>CAWEZH010000001.1:0-209092 GCA_963813535.1 uncultured Chloroflexia bacterium
AACGTGGCCTCGTAGCCCGGCGGCAGCTCGCCACGGACCTCGCGGCCCGCGGTGGCGGCCGCGAACTTGTCGAACTCGTCGAACAGCCGCGGGATCTGGTCGGTGCCGTCGGGGTCGAAGTCGATCGCGTGATTGGGCCGGTGGCGAAGGAACAGGAACCGGAGCTGCTCGGGCGGCACGACTTCGGCGATCGTGTGCGCGGCGGCGCCGCGGCCCTTCGAGGTCGACATCTTCCTGCCGCCGATGTTGAGGAACTCGTACGGGACGTTGAGCGGCGGTTCCCGCTCGAAGACCTCGCGCGCGATCGCGTCCGAGCGGTCGCGCGAGCCACCCGCCGTGGCCAGGTCCTTGCCGTTCGGTTCGATGGTCACACCGAAGAGCGACCACTGCGCCGCCCATTCGAGGTTCCAGGGCAGCTTGGCATTCCCGCCGAACGGCGAGATCCAACCCGACTCGCCACAGCCGCGCGCCCACGTCACCAGTGACGGCCGGCACTCGAAGTGCACGCGGTCGCCGTCCCACTCGGTGACGATGGTCGTGCCGACCTTGCCGCAGTTGGGACAGATGACGCTCACCGGGTGCCACGTGTCCGGGTGGCGGACGTTGGCGACGCGCTTGTAGATATCGCGCACCAAGGCCGCGCGGTCGAGCGCCGTCCGGATGAACGGGTCCATGTCACCGGCGGTGTAGATCTCGCTCATCCAGTAGTAGCGGTCGGGATGGATGCCGAGGCCCGCGAAGGTGTCGATGAACGTCTGCGCGTGGTGGCGTGCGTACGACGCGTGCCCGTCGTCGACCTGGTCGGGGACGTGGGCGAGAGGTCGACCCATCTCGTGGTCGACGGCGTCGGGTGTCAGGAGCGCCTGGGCATCCATCGGGTCGAGGTCGTCGACCCCGTAGAGGAGCGACGTCTCGATACCGTTCGCGCGCAGCGCGCGCGTGATCGCATCGAGGATGACCGGCCCGCGAAGGCTCCCGACGTGGACGGTGCCCGACGGGGTCTTGGAGTCGTTGACGACATGCGGGCCGGCGTCCCGGACCCGCTGCGCGAGCTCGTCCGCCCAATCCTCGGGCCGATGGCTCGCAGGGGCGTCGTCCTCAGACCGATGGCTCGCAGGGGCGTCGCCTCGGTCTTCGGAGCGCGAGTGTCGGTTCACCGTCGAGGGTGGCAGTACACCACCGCGGGCTCTAGCTGATGCCGGTGATCTTGTACATGAAGTCGCCGGCCGGCACCTTGACGACGACCTTCTCGCCCTTCTTGCGGCCGAGCAGTGAACGACCGACGGGACTCTCGTTCGAGATCCTGCCCTCGCCCGGCTTGGCCTCGGCGGAGCCGACGATCATGAACGTCTCTTTGCCGTCGTCGCTTTCGACGCTGACCGTCGAACCGATCTGGACATGGTCGGTCGAGTGGTTCTCGTCGATGAGCGTCGCGTTCTTGATGAGCGCCTCGAGCGTCTGGATCCGGCCTTCGACGAAGGCCTGCTCGTTCTTGGCGTCCTCGTACTCCGCGTTCTCCGTCAGGTCGCCGTGCTCCTTCGCATCGTGGATGCGATTGGCGATCTCGGGGCGCTTGACGTTGGTCATCTCTTCGAGCTCCGCGCGGAGCTTCTGGAGGCCGTCCTTGGAGAGGTAGGTGGGCTTGTTGTTCACGATCGGTCCCCGCTAGGCGAGGTCGCGCTCACGTGCACGACCGGTGGTCCGTCAGCTGATAACAAAAAGGACTTCAGGCACGTTCGCGGCTATGCCGCGCGCCTGAAGGTCCCAGCCGGACGCGAATGGTAGTCGCGTCCCCGGTGGGTGTCAAAAGGGTCGGTGCCCGTCGGCGTCACGATTCAAGCCCCCTCGCTCAGCCGGTAGAGGCGGCGCTTCACCCGCTGCAGTGAGCCCCGGTCCGGCATGGCGACGAACAGCGTGTCGTCGCCCGCGATCGAGCCCGCCACCTCCGGCCAGCGTGCCCTGTCGAGGGCTGCGGCGATGGCGTGCGCCGAGCCGGGCAGCGTTCGAAGCACCAGCAGCAAGCCGGCCTCATGGATCTCCAGTGGCAGGTCGGCCAGGAGCTTGCGGAGGCGATCCTCGCCCGATGTCTCGGCCTCGATGAGCCGCGGCGGAAGGGCGTACGCCGTCGTGCCCTCCCGGGCGACCTTGATCAGCCCGAGCTCGGCGACATCGCGGCTGATGGTCGCCTGGGTCGTCCGGAAACCACGCTCTCGGAGGGCTCCCGCAAGCTCGAGCTGGGTCCGGATGGGGCGTTGCGCGACGAGGTCACGGATCGCCCGTTGGCGGAGCTGCTTCATGACCTCCATCGGCCGGCCTCAGCTGCCCCGGGCTAACAGCACGATGATCACGAACGCCGCCAGACCGAACCTGTACCACACGAAGAGGTCGAGCGAGCGCGACCGCAGGTAGTCGAGCATGAACCGGATCGCGACGAGGCCGGCGACGAGCGACGCGACCAGTCCGACGAGGAGCGGCGCATAGGCCACGTCCACACCCGCCTCGCCGGTCAGGAGCTTGCGCGCCTCGAACACGATCGCGCCAGCCGTGATCGGCGTGGCCATGAGGAACGCGAACCGCGCGGCGGCCTCGCGATCCAACCCGGCGAACCGCCCGGCGGAGATCGAGATGCCGGACCGGCTGATGCCCGGGATGAGGGCTAGCGCCTGGGCGGCGCCGATGCCGATCGCGATCGGGAAGGTCACGTCCCCGACGCCCCTGGTCCGGGCGCCGACGTGGTCGGCGACCCACAGGATGATGCCGCCTACGACGAGCGTGACCGCCACGAGCCCGATCTGGCGGACCTGGGTCTCGAATACGTCGCTGAACAGCGCCCCGACGATGGCCGCCGGGATCGTCGCCGCAACGAGCAGCCAGGCGAGCTTGCGGTCCGGGTCGCCCTGGAACGAGCGATCACGGATCGTCGCGAGGCCGGCCGGGATGAGCCGCAGCCAGTCCGCGCGAAAGTAGATGAGCAGCGCGATGAGCGTGCCGAGGTGCAGCATGACGCTGAACGCCAGCGAGGTGATGAACGCGTCGTCCCATCCGAACAGCCACGGCACGATGATCAGGTGCCCGGACGAACTCACGGGCAGAAACTCCGTGAGTCCCTGGACGATCCCCATGATCAGGGCCTGGAGTACGAGGTCCATCTACACGGCGGCGCACCTGGCGGCGTCACCCGGCGTTGCTGCCTGCGCGCGCTCACTCGCCCACATCTCAGTGCGCTCGTTCACGTGCTCGGCAGCGCCTTGGTTGACACGCGCCATCTGCGCCGATTCTCGGTTCGGGGGTTACCGAATAAAAAGGGGAGCAAGGACTAGGGAGATGGTCGCCAGGAGCTTCACCAGGACATGCAACGACGGCCCGGCGGTGTCCTTGAACGGGTCACCGACGGTGTCACCGACGACGGCGGCGGCGTGCGCCTCCGAACCTTTGCCGAGCACGTTGCCCTGGTCGTCCTTGAGCTGCCCTGATTCGATGTACTTCTTGGCGTTGTCCCATGCGCCGCCACCGTTGTTCAGGACGGTCGCGAGCAGCACGCCGGCGATCGTCCCGACCATGAGCATGCCGGCCACCGCTTCGAAGCCGAGCAGGAGGCCGATGACGATCGGCAGGGCGACCGCGACGAGACCAGGCGCGATCATCTCGCGTAGAGCCGCACGGGTCGTGATGTCGACGACACGCGCGTAGTCCGGGCGCTGGCTGTAATCCATGATCCCGGGCATCTCGCGGAACTGGCGCCGGACCTCGACGATGATGGTCTGCGCCGTCTTGCCGACGGCACGGATCGCGAGCGAGCTGAAGAAGTAGACGAGCATCGCCGCGAGGAGCGCGGCGATGAAGACGTTGACGTTGGCCAGGTTGACCGAGTCGAGCAGCTCGGCTCCGGGGACACCGGCGGCGATACGCCGACCCTGGATGACGTTGATCTTGTCGATGTAGGCGGAGAACAGCAAGAACGCGGCCAACGACGCCGACGCGATCGCGTAGCCCTTGGTCAAGGCCTTGGTCGTATTGCCGACCGCGTCGAGACGATCCGTGATCTCCCGGGCGCCCTGCTCAGCGCGGCTGAACTCGGCGATGCCTCCGGCGTTGTCGGTGATCGGCCCGAAGGTGTCCATCGCGAGGATGTAGGCCGTGGTCATGAGCATGCCCATCGTGGCGACGGCGGTCCCGAAGATCCCGCCGACATTCGCGCCGCCTTCGCCCACGAGGCCCGCCTGGTTGCCCAGCCAGTAGCTCACGAATAGGGCGATGCTGATCGTGACCGCGGTCACGAGCGTCGTCTCGAAACCGACGGCGGTGCCGCTGATGATGTTTGTCGCCGGGCCGGTCTTGGATGCCTCGGCGATATCGCGGACCGGGCGGAACGATCCGGCCGTGTAGTACTGGGTGATGTAGACGAAGGCGACACTCGTGGCCAGACCGACCACGCCCGCGGCGAAGAAATACGTCCAGGTCGGCAGCCCACCGGTGCCGGTCCCGCCGTTGGTGTTCATCATCACGGAGGTCACGAAGGCCATGCCGACCACGGACAGGAGGGTCGTGACCCAGTAGCCGCGGTTGAGCATGTTCATCGGGTCCTCGGTCTCTTTTCCGCGCACGAAGAAGATCGCGACGATCGTCGCCAGCAGGCCGAAGGCCCGGACGACGAGCGGGAAGAAGATCCAGGCCTCGGGGTTCGGCCACCCCGCCGCGACCGCGATCGTGTAGACCGCGACCCCGAGGATCATCGCGCCGATGTTCTCGGCGGCGGTCGACTCGAACAGGTCCGCGCCACGGCCGGCGCAGTCGCCGACGTTGTCGCCCACGAGGTCCGCGACGACACCCGCGTTGCGCGGGTCGTCCTCGGGAATGCCTTTCTCGACCTTGCCGACGAGATCCGACCCGACGTCGGCGGCCTTGGTGTAGATGCCGCCACCGAGCTGGGCGAACAGGGCGACGAACGAGGCTCCGAACCCGAACCCGACGATGAGAAACGGCGCCTCCTTGACGGTCACGTCCGCGACCACCGTGTCGTACAGCGTGAAGATGGCCCACACCCCGAGCAGCGACAGGGCCACGACGAGGAAGCCCGAGACGGCCCCACCGCGCATAGCGACCTGGACGGCCTCGACCAGGCTCCGGCGCGCGGCAGAGGCCGTGCGGACGTTGGCCCTGACGGCGACGAACATGCCGATGATCCCCGAGGCCATCGAACACAACGCACCCACGAAAAAGGCAAACGCCGTCATCAGACCGATGGGCAGGCCGGCCAGGTCGGGCACGTCCGCGACCTCACGCGTCTCGACCACCGTGATCAACGCACCGATGAGGACCGCGCCGACGACGGCGAGCACGAAGATCGTCGTGTACTGCCGACGGATGAATGCGACGGCGCCTTCGAAGATCGTGCCGGCGACCGCCTGCATCTCGGCGGTACCGGTGTCGCGGGCCAGCACGTCGCGGGCCAGGTAGATCGCAAAGAAGACGGCGATGATCCCTGCCAGCGGGATGATCGGCAGGAGCGTACTCGCATCCATCAGGGTCGTCGGGTCCCTCCACGGTGGTGACTGGCAGGCATCCGACCCGGTCCGCGGCGTGCGGCGTTGCGGTCGGATATCCGGGGAAGCGTCGCCTCTGGTCCCGTCGGCATGCACCGATGGGTGGGACCTTTCAGGCCGGCGGCGAGTGTAACAAGGCGTTCTTCAGCGGGTCAAACTCGCCGCCGGGCGCCGAATATGCAGGCCTGTGGCGGCTTGTCGACGGGCCTCATGACCCCACCGGGGGGCCATCGGCGTCGCCGGGCACCCGCCCCTATACTGCCGGACTTGTGAGTCAACGACCCGCGCTCGGGTGTCTCTTCGAGATCGTCGAGACGCTCGTCTTGACACTCCTGATCTTCTTCGTCATCCAAAACTTCGTCGCCCAGCCGTATAAGGTCCAGCAGAAGTCCATGCAACGGACGCTCGAGGAAGACCAATACGTGCTCGTCGACAAGTTGACCCCGCGCTTCGACGCGTACAACCGTGGCGATATCGTCGTCTTCGAGCCGCCCGAGGAATGGGGTGAATCGAACACGCCATTCATCAAACGGGTGATCGGCGAGCCGGGCGACACCGTCGAGATCCGGGACGATGGCTTCGTGTACGTCAACGACATCGCGCTTGACGAGCCGTACGTATACGCCGACGAGGTCGGTGGCCCGTCGCAGCCAACGACGGCGCCCCTCGAACAGTCGACGTGGACCGTTCCCGAGGGCGACCTGTTCCTGATGGGCGACCATCGCGCCAACTCCGCTGACTCGCGCACGTTCGGCCCCGTGCCGATCGACCGTGTCGTCGGGCGAGCCTGGCTGCGCTACTGGCCGCTTGACACCTTCGGCATCCTCCAGACACCGACCTACCCGAGTCTCGCCCCCGCCACCCCATGACGCCGTCCGGATCCCGGCGGTGAACCCGCTCCTCGCCGCGATCGCGCTCGGGGTCGTCGCCGGGACGGTGGTCACGGTCGCCTCGCGCGACACCCGTGTCGCGATCCTCGGGATGGCCGTGGTCCTCATCGGCTCCCCGGTCCTCTCCGATCCGCTGCCGGCGCCGCTCGGCCTCGCCGCACGGTTCGTCGGAGCCATCCTGGCCGCCTACCTGCTCTGGATCGTGGCTCGCGATCGTGACCGAAGCCGTGGTCCGGCGCCGGTGACGGGCGGTTCACGCATCGGCTGGCCAGCGGAGAGCCTGGTCGCCGGGGCGGCCTTGGTGGTCGGCTTCGCGGCGCACGGGCTCGGTGCGCCGGCACTCGGCTCGGCGTTGGCCAGCGCGGCCGGGTTCGCCGTGGCGGCGCTCGCGGTGCCCGCGACGATGACCGGCACGGACGTCGTCCGGGTCGGGATCGGCTCGCTGTTGCTGCTCGATGCCGGGCTCCTGGTGCGGGCGGGATTGGGGGGCACCCCCGATGAGCTGGAACAACTCATCACCAGCGGCATGCTCGTGGTCGTGGGGGCCGCCGTCGCGACGCTTGCCGGCAGCGCCCGGGCCGACGGGGCCGGGGGGTTCGAGTTCTCGCTGGAGGGTCGTCGACGTCGCCGCCGCGAACCCGACGCCCATCCGATCGAGCCCCGCTGAGGGACCAGGTCCGATGAGCCTGCTCCCCTTCCTGCTGCTGACCAGCCTCGGGGCGATCGCGGTGATCGCGGTCCGCGGGAGGCAGCGGATGGCGACCGGTGTCGGCATCGCCGTCCTCGCACTCGCCGTGCTGGCCGCCGCGATCATCCGACCAGGGCAGTCGATCGCGATCGGCACGACTGGGATCGCGACGACTGACTACCTGCGCGTGTTCCTGCTCCTCGCGGCGATGGCCGCGCTGCTCCTGGCGATCGTCGGCGAGGCGACCGAACGGCGGCGTGGCGCTCCTGTCGTGGCCCTGGGCATCCTCGCCACGTCCGCGCTGGCCCTGTCGCTGCCGGACGCCCGGATCGCCGTCCTCGCCGCGACCGCCGGGGGTGCCTTCGGGGCGCTCGTCGCGCTCATCCCGGACGCCGGCCGGACCGGTGCGACCGTCGGCACGCGCGTGCTTCGCGCCACGGCGGTCGCGGGGACCATGGCGATCGCGGCGACGGCATGGATCGGTCGCGACCTGAGCGACCTCGCGGCACAACCGATCGTCTTCGGCCTTGCGTACCTCGCGTTCGCACTCGCTGTCGCCATCCGGTTCGGAGCCATCCCGGCACACACCTGGGCCGCGCGTCTCACCGACGCCGTGCCCGAGACGACGCTCCCACTGGTGACGGCCATCGCTCCGGCGGCCCTGGCGATCGTCGCCCTCGCGTGGGCGGATGCGTCGGTCGCGCCGCTGGCGCTCGACATGACGTCGGTCCGCTTCGTGGTGCTGGTCGTGGCCATCGCCTCGATATTCCTGGCCTCGATCGCTGCCCTGATCCAGGACGACATCGAGCACGTCGTGGGCTACGCGATCGTCGGCGACGCGGGGGTGGTGCTGCTGGCCGTGGCGTCACTGGACCCGGCCTCCTGGGCGCCGGCGCGGACGTGGATCCTCGCGTTCATCGTGGCCCGCAGCGCGTTCGCGGCCTGGGCCGCGGCGACCCGGGCGACCTTCGGGACGGGGCGACTCATCGATCTCCGCGGCTGGGCCGTCCGGGCCCCGATCCTCGCGGGCGTGCTCGCCATCGTGGTCGTCGCGAGCATCGGACTGCCCGGGCTTGCCGCGGCGGAGGCCCGCGGCGAGTTGATCTCGCTCGTGCTCGATGGCCCGATCGCCTACCTCGTGATGCTCGGGACGCTCAGCCCGCTGCTCTATTACGGGCGCCTGTTCGTCATCGGGGTCGAGCGGCCCGCCAGCGGACCACGCGTCGCCTGGCGTCCGATCGCGTCGGGTCTCGACCTGACCGATCTCCGCGCTTCCCTCGGCCGTGCCTGGGCCGACAACCGGCTCGTCATCGCCACCGCCGGAGCGGGCGTGCTCGCCATCCTTGCCCTGACCGTGTCGGCAGGGGCGTTCGGCGGGCCGGAAGCGGCGGCGGGTCTGCCGCCGAGCGTCGGCGTCAGCGTCGAGTCATTCGCACCGGGCGCGTCGGAGCGACCGGTCGAGCCGGGGGCATCGGATCCACCGTCCGTGCAGCCATCGACGGCACCCGCGGCGTCGTCCGAGCCGTCGACCGAGCCCGCGGCATCGTCTCAGCCGACCGTCGAACCCGTGCCGACCTCGTAGCTCGGGTCACTCCTCCGGGGCGAGGACCCAGCGGTCGATATCGCGCTCGTATTCGAGCAGCTCGCCATCACGGAACCAGAGGCCGAGCTCGGCCTCCGCGGCGTCGGGGCCATCCGACGCGTGGACGATGTTCTGCGCTGTCTCGAGGGCGAAATCGCCGCGGATCGTGCCCGGCGCCGCCTCGTGCGGACGCGTCGCGCCATTGAGCGCCCGGACCACGCCGATCGCGTTGGGACCCTCGAGCGCCAGCGCGACCAGGGGTGCCGACGTGATGAACTCGACCAGGCCCGCGAAGAACGCCTTCTCGCGGTGAGCCGCGTAGTGGCGTTCGGCGAGGTCGCGATCCACGTGCACGAGCTTCAGCCCGACGATCTTCAGCCCACGCTCCTCGTACCGCGCGAGGATCCGACCGGCAAGCTGGCGCTGGACGCCATCGGGCTTGACGAGGACGAGGGTGCGTTCGATCACTCGGGGTCTCCTTCGGACACGGGATCTGACGGCGGATCCGATACATGGGGCGGCGGGAGCTGGTCGGGTCGGGCGGCGTCGACGTAGGCACGCCGCGCGTCAAGCTCGCGACCGACGAGACGATACGCATCACCGCGGACGAGCGCCAGCCGTGGATCGTGGCGCTCTCCGACGAGGTCGATGACGGCGGGCGCGAGGGCTGGGGCGATCCGCAGCACGATGGCCAGCCGAAGCGCGGCGCCGGTCACGTCACCGACATCGAGCGCGGCCCGGCCGGCGTCGAGTGCCTCCTCGCCGGTCGGCAGCGAGGCGTCGATCGCCGCCTGTGATTCGGCCTCCGCCTCGGCTGCGGCGGCGAGGTCCTCGTCCCATAGGCCCGCACCGACGGCGGCGGCGTCCTCGGCCTCGGCCGGTTGCGGCGGGGGCGGGTCCGCGCTAGCCGTTCGAGGCTCCGGGCTCGTCGCGCGTCCGGTCGCAGCGCGACCCGCGTGGGGCGCGTCGAACATCGTCGTCGCGGACGGCGGCGGGGCGGCCGGGTCGGGTGGCCAGGCCGGGCTGCGCGGCATGCCCGCGAACAGCGCGTCGATCGAACCGTCGGCGATCGCGAGTGCCTTGGCTGCGAGCCGTCGCGCTTCGGTCGGGCGACCGCGTTCCGCCGCCGCCTCGGCGGCGACGATCAGCGCGAGGACCGGGCCCTCGTCGTCGTCGAGCACGAGCGCGGCGGCCTCGCCGGCACCGGCGATGTCGCCCGTGCGCCAGCGCGCCTCTGCCAGGTCGACGACGCCATCGGCGTCGAGCATGTCCTTGCCGGCCAGGGTTTCCAGTTCCGCGCGCGCGAGGGACAACGAGCCGAGGCGGAGGTGGAGCCGCGCGAGGACCAGGTCGGGGGCTCGCTCCGACGAGCCTGGCTTGTCGCTCATGCGGGCAGGTGCAGATGCCGATCGATGCCGCGCAGCGCCCGTCCTGGGGCGACCGCGGCGAGCCGCAGGCCCTCGTCGACGACCAGCGTCGTGGCCACGCGCTGGATGTCGTCGGCCGTCACGGCATCGACCTCGGCGAGGGCCTCATCGACGGTCAGGACACGATCGTGCAGCGCCTCCTGGCCGCCGATCCACGAGGCGACGTGGCGCGTCTCGTCCATCCGCAGCTCGAGGCCGCCCGACAGGTAGCGCTTGGCCTTGTCGAGCTCCTCCGGGGGCACCCGCTCGTCACGGAGTCGGATCAGCTCGACCAGGATGGCCTCGAGCGCATCGTCGAGGGAGTCCGGGTCGACCCCGGCCGAGATCTCGAGGGCGCCGGCATCGGCGTAGTCGACCAGACCGGACGAGATGTCGTAGGCGAGACCGCGTTCCTCGCGAACGGCCAGGAACAGCCGGCTGCTCATTCCGTCACCGAGGACGGCGTTGAGCAGGGCCAGCGTCCACGCGTCGGGATGGTCGCGATGCAGCGCCGGTACACCGACGACCAGCTGGGCCTGTGCGGTGGCTCGCTTGCCGACCAGGACGCGATCGCCGGCAGGCAGGGCAGGCGCCGCCTCGTACCCGGGAACGACGCCATCGCCCGTACCGAACGCGGTCGCGGCCAGGTCGACGGCAGCCGCATGGTCGAGATCGCCGGCCACGGCCACCACCGTATTCGCCGGTCGATACGCCGTGCGCCAGAAACCACGGATCGTCGCGTCAGGGAGGGCCCGGATGCCGGCCTCGTCGCCACAGATCTCGCGACCAAGCGGCCCGTCGCCGAACATCGCGGTCTGGAACAGGATCTGGGCGTACTCAGTGGGGTCGTCCTGGTAGCCGCGGATCTCCTCGATGATGACGTTCCGCTCGCCCGCGATCTCGTCCGCGCTCAGTCGAGGGCGGACGATCAGCTCGCCGACCACGTCCATCGCCCGCCGGGCCTCGCGTATCGGGACGCGTACCCAGTACACGGTCGACTCGCGATCGGTCGCCGCGTTGAACGAGCCGCCCACGCCCTCGATCGCCTCGCTGATGGCACGAGTCGTGGGGTAGGCGGCGGTGCCCTTGAAGGTCAGATGCTCCATGAAGTGGGCGACGCCGGCCTCGGCCGCGCTTTCCAGGCGTGAACCGGCCAGGACGTACGCTGCGATGGAGACCGAACGCGCCCCCGGCACGCGGGAGCTGATGACGCGCGGCCCATCGGGCAGCGCGGTCCGTTCGAACATCGCGACGGATGGTACAGGACGATGTCGGTCCCGCCGGTCGCGCCTCCGGAGTCGTGACGGCATCGGGCGCATGGCTGCTGGTCGGCGCCGCTATCCTGTCCCCCGGAGGCGCGCGATCCGTCAGCGGGCGAGTCCGGTCGCGTGCCCGTGGAGGAGGTTCCAGGTTATGAGCCGACGACTGTCGTGGCTGACGGTCTTGATGACCGTCGCCCTCATCGCGGGTGCCTGCTCGGGTAGCGGCACGACGACCTCGCCGTCGGGTGGAGCGTCGGCAGAGCCGCCCGCCTCCGCCTCGACAGCACCGTCGGGCAGCGCCGGCTCGCCGGCTGCCGCCGATTGCGCCGGGACCGGCACCCAGGGCGGCGGAGCCGACCTGCAGATCCCCGACGTCGAAGAAGGCAAGTTCAACGTGGCGATGGTGCTCATCGGCCCGCACGACGACGGCGGCTGGAGCCAGGCCCACTACGAGGGCCTCCAATACGTGTGCCAGAACGTGGCGGACAGCCACGTCGCCTACATCGAGCTCGTCCCCGAGGGCGCCGACTCCGAGCAGGTCTTCCGGAGTCTCGCGCGGAAGGGCTTCCAGTTCATCATCGGCACGTCCTTCGGGTACATGGACCCGATGGCCACCGTCGCCGAGGAGTTCCCCGACGCGACCTTCCTGCATCTGACCGGCTTCAAGTCGAACGGCAAGAACTTCGGCAACTTCTTCGGCGCCATGGAGGACTTCAAGTACCTCGCCGGCATGCTCGCGGGCTCGCGCGCCAAGGCCGACGGCAACCCGAAGATCGGCTACATGGCGACGTTCCCCATCCCGGAGGAGCTGCGTCTCGGCAACGCGATCATGCGCGGGGTCAAGCAGACCTGCCCCGAATGCACGATGGACGTCCGGTTCATCAACACCTGGCACGACCCGGTCAAGGAGCGTGATGGAGCGGCGTCGCTGTTCGACGCCGGCGCCCAGGTCGTGTTCACCGGCGCCGACACCCCGGCAGTCGCGGACGTGGCGCAGGAGAAGGGCAAGTGGGGCGTGACCTACGACCATCCTGTGTCGTGCCATGTCGACGCCTGCCTGACCGCGCCGTACTGGATCTGGGGTCCCGAGTACGCGCGCATCGCCGAGCAGGTCAAATCGAAGACCTACACCGCCGGCTACGAGTACTTCGACGCCGACTCGAAGGCGATGGGCCTGTTCGGGTTCATGGACGGCGAGACGCCGCAGCCGGGCATCGCCGACCTGCCCGAGGCCGACGTGACCAAGGTGAAGGACACCCTCGCCCAGATGCTCGAGAGCAGCACGGCCAGGTTCGATGTCGTCTTCGCCGGGCCGATCGTCGACAACACCGGCAAGGAGCTCGTGCCTGCAGGCCAGAAGCTCGAGCAGTCCGACCTCGACCAGTTCCCGCCCGGGGCACCCGGCGCGGAGTGCACGACCTGCATGTACTGGTGGAACGAGGGCATCACCGTCGAGCTACCCGCACTCTCGTAGGTCCGAGTCGGTGGCGGGAGCCGGCCGGCCGGCACCCGCCGCTCATCCGGTCTAGCCGATGACCGAGTCGGGATCGGCCGCGCCCGTCGCCGCTGAGGCGCCACCCGCCATCGAAGCGGTCGGGATCGTCAAGACGTTCCCGGGCGTGCGCGCCAACGACCACGTCGACTTCGACGTCCGACCCGGTGAGATCCACGCCCTCCTGGGCGAGAACGGGGCCGGCAAGAGCACGCTCATGAACGTGCTGGCCGGGCTCTACCGTCCCGATGAGGGTGTGGTCCGAGTGGGTGGCCAGGACGTCGGACTCCGCTCGCCTCGCGACGCGATCGCTGCTGGCATCGGGATGGTGCACCAGCACTTCACCCTGGTGCCATCGCAAACGGTCGCCGAGAACGTGCTCCTCGGCCTCGACCGACCGCGCTTCCGGCTGGACCTGCGCCGGACCGAGGCCGAGGTCGATCGACTCGCCAAGGAAGTCGGTCTGCACGTCGACGCGGGCGCGCGGGTCTGGCAGCTGTCCGTGGGCGAGCAGCAGCGTGTCGAGATCATCAAGCTCCTGTTCCACGGAGCCCGTGTGCTCATCCTCGACGAGCCGACGGCAGTCCTGGCGCCCCAGGAGATCGCCGACTTCTTCGCGACCCTGCGATCGATGGTCGCCGGCGGGAGAAGCGTCGTCTTCATCAGCCACAAGCTCGGCGAGGTCCTGTCGATCGCCGACCGCATCACGGTGATGCGAGGCGGGGTCGTGACCGCGGCGGGCATCGACCCATCGACCGTCACGCGCGCCGACCTCGCCCGACTGATGGTCGGTCGCCCGGTCCTGGAGCAGCTCAAGCGGACGGAGGTCGAGCCCGGGCCGGTGGTGCTCGCCGTCGAAGACATCCACGCGGACAACGATCGAGGGCTGCTCGCCCTCCGCGGGGCGTCGCTCGAGGTACGCGCCGGGGAGATCGTCGGAGTGGCGGCCGTCGCCGGCAACGGCCAGTCCGAGCTGGCCCAGGTGATCACCGGTCTGCGGACGTGTACCGGCCGAGTCCTGATCGATGGCCGCGACGTCGCCGCGAAGCCATCGCGCGAGGCCATCCGGGCGGGCGTGGGCCACGTTCCCGAGGATCGGGCCGGCGTGGGGAGCGCCCCGAACCTGTCGCTCGTCGACAACCTCATCCTCCGCGCGTTCCGCCATCCGCCGATCGCGAAAGGTCCGCTGCTGGATGATCGAGCGGCGCGTACCAAGGCCGACGGCCTCCGGACCTCGTACTCGGTCGTGGCGCCGACCATCGACGCTCCCGTGCGCATCCTGTCCGGCGGCAACCTGCAGCGGCTGATCCTGGCCCGCGAGATCGACGCCGCACCGAAGGCCCTGATCTGTGTACAGCCGACCAGGGGTCTCGACGTCGGCGCGATCGAGGGCGTCCACCAGATGCTCCTTGACCTCCGCGCCCGTGGGACCGCCATCCTGTTGATCTCCGAGGAGCTGGACGAGCTGCTGGCCCTGTCGGACCGGATCCTCGTGATGTACGAGGGACGCATCGCCGCGACATTCGAGACGCCGAGCGGCGCCGACGTCGGCGCGATCGGCCTGCACATGACCGGGGGCGAGTCGTGATCGTCCGCCTCGAACCACGCGGCGAGCCACCGCGCTGGCTCTCCCCGGTGCTGACGCTGCTGGCAGTTGTGGTCGCCCTGCTGATCGGCGCGGTCATCCTGGCCCTGGTCGGCGGCGACCCCGTCACGTCCTACCTGCACATCATCGATGCCGCGTTCGGCGATATCGGCGTGCTGTCGGACACCCTGGTCAAGGCCACGCCGCTCATCCTCACCGGCCTGGCGTGCGTCCTGGCATTCCGGATGCGGCTGTGGAACATCGGTGCCGAGGGCCAGTTCCTGCTCGGTGCGTGGGGCGCCAGCCTCATCGTGCTCGCACCCGTCCTGCCGCCGGGCACCCCGGCGATCGTCGTGATCCCGGTGATGATGCTGGCCGGCGCGCTGGCGGGCGCCCTGTGGGGCGTCATCCCAGGACTCCTCAAGGCCCGCCTCGGCGTGAACGAGATCATCACGACGCTGATGCTCAACTACATCGCACTGGCGTGGATCCAGTTCTGGGTCTTCGGGCCATGGAGCGAAGGTGGATTCCAGCAGACCGAGACGTTCCCAAGGGAGGCGTGGCTGCCCCGCCTGATGGACTTCGGCAAGGACATCCCGGCGCTCTCGGGTCTGACGACTCACATGGGGCTGGTCGTCGCGTTGATCGCGACCGCACTCGTGTCGTTCGTGGTGTCGCGCACCCGGTGGGGGTACGAGATGCGGCTGATCGGCGACAACCCGCGGGCCGCTCGCTATGCGGGCATCGACATCGCCAAGTACATCATCGTCGTCTTCGCGGTCTCCGGAGCCCTCGCCGGGCTCGCCGGGATGAGCGAAGTGTCGGGCGCGGTCCACCGGTTGCAGGATCGTATCTCACCCGGCTACGGCTTCACCGCGATCATCATCGCGTACCTCGCGCACCTCGGACCGTGGCGGGTGGTCGTCGCCTCGATCCTGTTCGGCGCGCTGATCCTGGCCGGCCGCGAGATCCAGCCCTCGGGCGTCCCGGCCATGATCCAGGGGATCATCCTCTTCTGTCTGATCGTCGCCGACGCCTTCGTGCGCTATCGGGTGGTCATCGGCCGGCGGGCGGCTGCGACGGCATGATCGACCTCACCCTGGTCCTGGCGGCCGGCGTCGCGAGCGGGACCATCCTGCTGTTCGCGGCCATCGGCGAGATCTTCGCCGAGCGCTCGGGTGTCCTGAACCTCGGCGTCGAGGGCATGATGCTGATCGGTGCGGTCACCGGCTTCTCCGTGGCGGCGTCGACCGGTGATCCGTGGGTCGGCTTGATCACGGCGATGCTCGCCGGCGGGGCGCTGAGCTTGATCCACGCCGTCGTGACCATCCATTTCCGGGTGGAACAGGTGATCTCGGGCCTGGCGCTGGTCTTCCTGGGATCGGGGCTCGCGCGGGTCCTGGGCGATGGGCTGTCGAATGTCGGGTCGATCCATACCCTCCCGCGCTTCACGGTCCCGCTTCTCTCGCAGATCCCCGTCATCGGCCCGATCCTGTTCCGCGAGCAGAGCGTGCTGACCTACCTGGGTTTCCTCCTGATCCCGGTCGCCATGTACTGGATCGACCGGACACGCCCCGGCCTCCACCTGCGGGCGGTCGGCGAACGACCGGCGGCCGCCGATGCCCAAGGCGTCGACGTCATCCGGATCCGATACGCGTACGTGCTGGTCGGTGGCCTGCTGGCCGGACTCGCCGGCGCGACCATCACCCTGGCGATCTCGCCCGGCTGGTTCGGAGACCAGACCGTCGGGGGTCGAGGCTGGATCGCTGTCGGCCTCGTGATCTTCGCCCAGTGGAACCCGCTCCGCGCGGCGATCGGCGCCTACCTGTTCGGCGCCATCTTCCGCTTCATCATCGACCTCCAGGGGCCCGCGACGATCTTCGGAGTCGCCAATCCCTTCACGGCCGGGCGCTCGGCGACATTCTTCCTCGAGATGCTGCCCTTCCTGTTCGTCATCCTCGTCGTGATCCTCGGCTCCCGGGAGGCGCTGCGCCGGAGGGTCGGCGCGCCGGCCGCTCTGGGCATCCCGTATGTGCGTGGGGAGCGCGGAGCCTAGGTCCGCCGCCGGCGACCCTCGAGGCGCGAGCCGTTATTCGTCCTCGTGGACGTCGAGCCCGAGCAATTCCATCTGGACGTAGTCGGACGTGTCGAACTCGAGCTGCCGCGGTGCGAACGGCGAGGTGTCCTCGCTCCCGGCGCCGATCGGCGCGAACTCGACGATGACCCGTTCGTCACCCTGGACGAGCGTGTAGACCAGCAGCTGGTCGGGCCGGGTCTCGAACTCGAGGTGCTCGAAGGAATCGATGTTCAGGGTGATGGCCAGCGGTGTGAAGTAGGTCGAGGTCTCCGGAGCATCGGTCACGATGCGTTCGACCCAGCCGGTCCCGTGCGCGATGACGTCACGCCCGCGGATGTACCGATACGTGACGGTCTGCTTCAACAGCGGCTTGAGCAGGTGGAGCATGTCCGTCGCACTGGCTACGACGCCCTGGTTCACGAAGAACTTGGCGGCCGGCGACGTCGACACGAGTCGGACTCCTGCAGTCGATGGCTGGGGGACATGGCCTCGGAGGACGCGGCGATGGTACCGCAGGGCGATGGCCGCCGGGACGGTCGTGGACACATCGCGCGCGTCGCGGAGTGCCGGTCGGACGCCGCGTATCATCGCGGCCATGCTCCTGGCGATCGACATCGGCAACACCAACGTCACGATCGGCCTGCTGCGCAACGGGGCGCTCGTCGCCACCCGTCGGGCGGCGACGATGCCGCGCGCCACCGCCGACGAGATCGAGGTGCTGCTCGATGGCCTCCTGCACCTCGACGATGCGTCGTTCGGCGACGTCGATGCGATCGCCTGTGCCTCTGTCGTTCCCGCCCTGACGGCGCACATCGAGTCGATCTCGGCCCGCCGTGAGCGACCGCTGACGCTGGCCGCTCCCGGCACCGTCCCGCTCGCAGTCCGGACCGAGCGTCCCGGCGAGGTGGGCGCCGATCGGCTGGTGAACGCCCTCGCCGCGGGCCGGCTGTACGGCATGCCGGCGGTGGTCGTGGACTTCGGGACGGCCACGACGTTCGACTGCGTCGCCGCGGACGGGGCGTACGTCGGCGGCGCGATCGCACCTGGGCTCGAGCTCGGCCTCGAGGCGCTGGCGGCCCGGACCGCGAAGCTTCCACGCATCGAGCTGCGAGCGCCGGATCGGGCGATCGGCCGCGACACGGTGAGCGCGATGCAGTCGGGGACCGTCTTCGGGTACCAAGCACTGGTCGCCGGGTTGCTGACCCGGATCCGGCGCGAGCTGGCGGACCAGGCGGGCGTCGCGCCGGCCGAGGTGCGTACGATCCTCACCGGCGGGCTGTCCGCGGCACCGTGGGCCAGCGACCTCGAGGGCATCGACGCGATCGATCCGGACCTGACGCTGAAGGGACTGGCCATCCTCCATGCCGAAGTCGCCGGCGGCGAGCGCCTCGAGCTGGGCCTGCCGTGACGGGCCGGCTCGAGGGGCGGCTCATCGGGCTGGGGGTCACCGGGTCGATCGCCGCATACAAGGCCGTCGAGCTGCTCCGGCTCCTCCGGGCCGAGGGCGCCGACGTCGTCGCCATGCTCACCCCGGCGGCGACCGCCTTCGTCGGGCCCCTGACCTTCGAAGCCTTGTCGCGCCACGCCGTCGAGACGGACGTCCTCGCCCTGCTCCCCGACGGTCGGATCGGGCACATCGTCGTCGCGGATACCGCCGATGCCATCGTCGTGGCCCCGGCCACGGCGCACTGGCTGGGCGCGATGGCCGGCGGGTTGTCCGGGGACGTCGTGACCGCGACGACGCTCGCGACGAGCGCACCGGTGGTCGTGGCGCCGGCGATGGACGGCGACATGTGGACGCATCGGGCCACCCGCGACAACGTCGCCCGGCTGCGCGACGACTTCTCGTACAGGATCGTGGAGCCAGAGGCCGGCGAGCTGGCCTCGGGCCAATCTGGCGTGGGACGGCTCGCCGAGCTGCCGGCCATCGTCGACGCGGTGGTGGCTGTCATCGGCTCGCGACCGGTGCGAGCTCCGGATGCCGCTGCGCGACCGCCGACCGTCGAGCCGCCGAGGGAGGCCGATCTGTCCGGTCGCCACATCGTCGTCAGCGCCGGTGGGACGCGAGAAGTGATCGACCCGGTCCGCTTCATCGGCAACCGATCGACCGGCAAGATGGGCGTCGCGATCGCGGACGCAGCGCTGGCGCGTGGCGCACGGGTCACCCTCGTCGCCGCCGACATCGAGGTGACGCCGCCGCCCGGCGCGACCACCATGCGCGTCGAGACCGCGGCCGAGATGCGCGCCGCCCTCCATCGACTCACCCACGCCGACGATGGACGGGCGGGCTTCGATGCGCTCGTCATGGCAGCGGCGGTCGGCGATTTCCGGCCGTCGAACCCCGCCGGCACGAAGCTCAAGCGTGGCGCCGGTCTGACCCTCGAGCTCGAGCCGACACCAGACATCCTCGCCCAGCTCGCGCGGATCGCGCGGGGGACCGATCGTGAGGGCGAGACCACGTATGAGCCGATGGCGCCCCGCCCATTCCTCGTCGGGTTCGCGGCGGAGACCGGTTCGCTGGACCGCGCGGAGGACAAGCTCCGCCGCAAGGGCATCGACCTCCTGGTCGCGAACGACGTCGCAGAGCCGGGCTCGGGGTTCGGGACCGACACGAACCGCGTCACGATCCTCGACGCCGACGGTCAGCGCGACGAGCTGCCGCTCATGCCCAAGCGGGCGGTCGCCGAGCGCATCCTCGACCGCGTCGCCCGCGCGCTGGACGACCGCGATGCCGCAGCGCAGACTGCCGATTGATATGAGCGCACCGACCGACTCCCCCCGCCGACTGACGACCGCCGATATCGCCAAGCGCTACGCGGACGGCGAGCCCTTGCCGATGCTGACCGCGTACGACTACCCGACCGCGAGGATCATCGACGATGCCGGGATCCCGCTGATCCTGGTCGGCGACTCGCTCGGACAGGTGTTGCTCGGCTACGAGTCGACCGTCCGCGTGACGATGACCGAGATGCTCCACCACACCAAGGCCGTCGTTCGTGGCACGCGCCAGGCCTTGGTCATCGGCGACATGCCGTTCCTGACGTACGCGTCGGTCGACGAGGCGCTCGACAATGCCGGCCGGTTCCTCCAGGAGGCCGGCGCCCAGGCCGTCAAGGTCGAGGGTGGCGTCAGGTCGGCCCGCATCATCGAGGCCATGGTCAAGGCCGGCATCCCGGTGATGGGCCACATCGGCTGGACCCCGCAGGCACAGCACGGTCTGGGCGGCAAGGTCAAGGTCCAGGGCAAGGACCGCAACCAGGCCCGCGCCATACTGGCCGACGCGTTGGCGGTCCAGGAGGCCGGGGCGTTCTCGATCGTCGTCGAGCTGGTTCCGGCGCAACTGGCCGGTGCGATCACGGATCGCCTCCGCATCCCGACCATCGGCATCGGGGCGGGTCCGCTGTGCAGCGGCCAGGTCCAGGTCGTGACCGACCTGCTCGGGCTGGGCGATTTCATCCCCCGGCACGCCCGGCCGTATGCGAACCTGCGCGAGACGATCGGTCAGGCGGCACGATCGTTCGCTGAGGACGTGGCGGCGGGCACGTTCCCGGGCGATGCAGAGACGATCCGCATGGACGACGCGGTCCTCGACGAGGCGCTCGGGCGAGGTGCCTCCGACCGTGCGAGCTCCGAGGCGCCGATGGCGGGGATCCCGCTCGACCGCGACCTCTGAATCCTCGGGCCGATGGCTTCGGCGGGGCTCAGCCTCGAACCTCGGAGAGCGAGCGGCAGTTGACCGCTGAGGGTGCCAACACACCTGTCGTAGACGGAGCGGCCCAGCCTCGCGCCATGACTCGTGTCGTGCGGACGCGAGCCGACCTCCGCGAGGCCCTCGCCGATGCCCCACGCCCGCTGGGTCTCGTCACGACGATGGGCTGGCTGCACGAGGGTCACCGGGCGCTGATGCGACGGGCTCGGGACGAGAGCGCGACGACGGTCGTGACGATCTTCGTCAACCCGCGGCAGTTCAACGAGCCGTCCGACTACACGCGCTATCCGCGCAACGAGGCGCACGACATCGCGATCTGCGAGTCCGAGGGCGTCGACATCGTCTTCGCACCCGACGTCGAGGAGGTGTATCCGCCGGGGTTCGACACCGTCGTGTCGGTCGGGGCGGTCTCCGAACCCCTTGAGGGCGCCGCCCGACCTGGCCATTTCGATGGCGTCGCCACCGTCGTCGCGATCATCTTCGGCCTGGTCGGCGCAGACCGCGCCTACTTCGGTCAGAAGGACGCCCAGCAGGTCATGGTCATCCGGCAGATGGCGCGCGACCTCGCACTGCCGACGGAGGTCGTCAGCTGCCCCACGATCCGGGAACCGGACGGCGTCGCGATGTCGTCGCGCAACGTCCACCTGTCGAACGAAGAGCGCGCTGCGGCCGCGGTCCTGCGGCGAGCGTTGATCGCGGCGCGCGACGCGTGGTCGGACGGCGAGCGGTCCGGCGAGGTGCTGCGCGCGACGATGCGCGACGTGCTCGCGACCGAGCCGCTGGCGAAGGTCGAGTACGTCTCGGTCGCCGATGGTCGGACGTTCGTCGAGCTCGACAGGGTCGATGGCCCCGCCCTCGCGTCGCTGGCGGTCGGCTTCGGCGAGACCCGGCTCATCGACAACGAGATCCTGGATGCGTCGGCCGAGGACGATCCGGGAACCGAAGTCCGACCGCAGGTGTACGGAGGCTGACACCACTCGCTGCGAGGTCATCGGCCATGTCGCGTCGCACCACGATCCCGGGCATCCTCCTCGGCGTCATCGCCGTCCTGTCCCTGGCGCTTCCTGCCCTCGCGAAGGAGGGGGCGGAGGCGATGCTCGACACGGAGATCCCCCGCGACGCGCAACCCGGCTCCACGATCGACGTCGGCTGGTCGGTCTTCTCGGTGTCCGGCACCGAGCGACAGCCGATGTACGGCTCACCCGTGTACATCCGGCTCGTGTCGGTCGACCGGACCACCTCGACCGAGGTCATGGGGACCGAGTCGCCCTCCGGGTCGGGCCACTACGTCGCATCCATCGAGGTGCCCGCGGGTGGCATCGGCGAGGTCGTCGTCGGGCTCGTGGGCGAGGCATGCAGCGCCAGCGGCTGCGAGCGGTCCGACATGATCTTCCCGTTGACGGACGACGTGTTGGTGACCGGTGCGGCGCCCGTGGCGCCTCCACCCGTCAGCACGCCGAATGCGCCGATGGGCGTCCAGCTGCTGCCGCTGGTGGGGCTCGGTGTCGGGTTCGCGATCGTCGGCGGGCTGGCGGCGCTGCTGATCGGCCGGCGGCGGCTGCTCGGGGCGGATCCCACGGGCCGCTGACACTGGACGCCCTGGACGACTGACGGCGGCGGCGCGGGTCGCGGCCCCGGCCCGCGCCACCGACCGGACCCTTACGCGGCGACCTCGACCTCGGCTGCGACTTCCAGGACACGATCGATGAACAGGTGCTCCCAGACGAGCGCCTTGATCTCGTCGATCTTCTCGCGGTCGGCGACATGCGTCTTGACCAGCAGGTCGTGGATCTCCGACGCGACCGCATAGGTGTCCTCGGGCACGATCGTCGCGAACAGGTCCGCGTGGCGGATGGCGTCGATGACGGCCTGCCGCGGCCGATAGCCGCCGGTCAGCACCAGCCCGAGAGCGTCGCCGGCGGCCGGTGCCTTGATCCGATGCGCGTGGACGATCGCCGCGATCACGTCGTCTCGATCGCCCGGGACGATGACCAGCGACCGCTCCCCGATGCGCTGGAGCATGTGGTGCGGCTCCATCGCGCCGATCGCGACACCGCCGATGACCTGGTCCAGGTCGGGGCCCGGATGGATCGTCTCGCCATGCACGCCCTCGAGGACCATCGCCAACGTCGGGTTGGACAGGATCGGCCGGTACGGCAGCACGCCGAGGAGCTGGATGTCGTGGCGGGCCAGGCCGCGCTCGAGCGTCCGTGCGAGGTCGGGCTTGGCGACGAGGTCGACCTTGTTCACGATCGCCCCCGCGACACGAACGCCGGAGCGTTCGAACAGGGCCTTGTTGAGGACGATCTCGTCGATCGGGCGACCGACGCCGCCCTCCGAGACGATCACGGCCGGCGAGCCGAGCATCGCGGCAACGACCGCGTTCGACAGGCCGATCACGGCGCCGACGCCCGCATGACCCGTGCCCTCGATGAGCAGGATCTCGCGTTCACGGGCGAACTGTGCGTGTGCGGCTCGGATCCGGGCGGGCAGGTCCTCGACGACCTTGCCGTCGATGTACGACTGCGTGAACCCGCGGGGGATGTGGACCGGGCTCATCTGGGTCAGCGGCTCATGGAGACCGAAGACGGTCCTCATGAGCACCGCATCCTCATCGGCCGGGACGCCGTCCTGGATGACCGTGCGCTGGCCGACGGGCTTGATGAACCCGGTCGACAGACCGCGCCGCTGGAACCCATCCAGCACGCCGAGGCTGACCGTGGTCTTGCCGCGGTTCTGGCCAGTAGCGGCCAGGTATATGTGCCGCATCGCCGTTGCGGCCTGCCGCTAGCCGTGAGCCCCGGTCTTGCGCTCGACCAGGCCCAGGGCGTCCCGCAATCGGGCGACCGTCTCGGCGTCCACCGCGTCGGACTCCAGGTACGGGCCGAGACGTTCGAGGATGTCGGTCACGAGGCCGAGGAAGACGCTTGCGTCGGCCACGAAGAACTGCGGCTCGTTGTTGTAGCGCACGAGCGTGAGGCGACCTTGCAGGACCCGCCGCTCCTCGACATGGGCCACCTGGGTCGCGAAGTTGTGACCCTGGATCCCGTCGGGGTTGTTCAGGAAGTTGAGGGCATTGTCGATCGCCAGACCGAATCGGGCCCGCCAGGCGACGAGTCGCTCGTGGACCTCGGACGGGATGCGGACCTCCGCGACCTCGTCGAAGACCTCGGGCGCGACCGTCAGCAATCCCACCAGCGTGGTCCCCGCGCGCGGACCGAGCATCACCTGGAGGCTGCGCTCGAGGGTGAAGACTTCGGAGTCGAAGCGCGGGCTGGTGATGACGTCGGTCAGCAGGTCCTCGACGTTGTCGAGGACACCCGGCTCTCCGACAGCATTGGAGAGGTGGAGGATCTCCTCCTTGAACAGGAACTTCTCTTCATGGTCTAGCACGGCGGCGATGGTAGCACCGCGTCCCGGGCGCTCAGAGTCCGAAGCCGGACGGCTCGGCCAGATCCGGGTGCGTGCGTTCGAATTCGCGCGCGGCGGCCAGCGTGCGGACCCATTCGTAGTACACGCCCTTGGCGTGGCTGACGATCCCGCCGGCGTCGGCGATGCGGCGGAGCCCATGGTCGTGCATGGCACCCGGGGAGTAGGTGGCATCGGACACGACCACGACGCGCATGCCGCGATCGAGCAGCCCCAACGCGGAGTGGGCGACGCACACATCGGTCTCCATCCCGACGAGCACCGCGGTGTGCCGCCCGGTCGCCTCGACAGCGGCGCGGATCTCGCGATCGTCGGCCAGGCCGAACACAGGCTTGACGAGGACCGGCGTGCCGGACGGCAGGTTCGCAGCGATGTCGGCGTTCGTGGGGCCGTTCCGCTCCACGTCCTCCTCCGTCACGACCACCGGCACGTCCAGCGCCGCGGCGACCCCGACGAGCCACGCGATCCGGGCAAGGATGTCGGGGACACGCTCGTCCGGGATCCGATGGAAGCCTGGCTGGGCGTCCACGACGACCAGCAGCGAGTCGGAACGCTCGAGCAACCGGGACATCGGCGGCGACGGCTGCGCCGGCCGCTACGGGTAGAGGCCGCGGAGCTCCATCGCGTCGGCGACGCGCTTGACCGCCACCAGGTAGGCCGCCGTGCGCATGTAGCACTGCTCGCGGCGGGCCACGGCCAGCGTCTCGCTGAACGCCTTGACCATGATCTCCTTGAGCTTCTCGTTGACCACCTTCTCGCTCCAGTGGTCGCGGTTGAGATCCTGGACCCACTCGAAGTAGCTCACCGTCACGCCGCCGGCGTTGCACAGGATGTCCGGGATCATGAACTTCGAGTTCTTCCAGAGGATCTCGTCGGCTTCCGGCGTCGTCGGGCCGTTGGCGGCCTCCGCGATGAGGCGGGCCTTGACGTTGCCGGCATTGCTGGCCGTGATCTGATTCTCGAGAGCGGCCGGGATCAGGATGTCGCAGTCGACCTCGAGCAGCTCGGCATTGCTGATATCGGACGTGCCCGGGAAGCCCTGGACCGTGCCGTGCTCCTGCTTCCAGGCCACGACCTTGGCGATATCGAGACCGGTGGGATCGTGGATCCCGCCGGTCGAGTCGGAGACGGCGACGACCGTCGAGCCCTCCTCGCCGATGAGTCGCGCGGCGATCGAGCCGGCGTTGCCGAAGCCCTGGACCGCCACCCGAGACTTGGACAACTCCATGCCGAGATGGCGGGCCGCCTCGATGATGCAGTAGACCGTTCCGCGCGCGGTCGCCTCATTGCGGCCTTCGGAGCCGCCCAGGCTGATCGGCTTGCCGGTGACCACTCCGGGGACGGTGTACCCGGCGTGCATCGAATACGTGTCCATCATCCAGGCCATGATCTGGGCGTTGGTGTTGACATCCGGCGCCGGGATGTCCTTCTCGGGCCCGACCAGCACCTCGATCTCGGTGAAGAACCGGCGGGTCAGTGCCTCGAGCTCCTTCTGGCTCAGGCGCTTCGGGTCGACGATCACCCCACCCTTGCCGCCGCCATAGGGGATGCCGACCACGGCGCATTTCCAGGTCATCCACATCGCGAGGGCCTTGACCTCGTCGAGCGACACGTCCTGGTGATAGCGGATGCCGCCCTTGGCCGGGCCCCGGCCGAGGTTGTGCTGGACGCGATAGCCCGTGAACACCTGGACCGATCCGTCGTCCATGTGGACCGGGAAGTGGACGGTGAACTCGCGGCGTGGCTCGCGTAGGACGAGACGCATGCCTGGATCGAGGTCGAGGCGCTCGGCGGCGAGATCGAACTGGCGCTGGGCGACTTCCCACGCGTTGATACGAGCGACCTGCTCAGTGGTCATGGAAGGAGAGGCCTCCGTGTCGGGCGGCCGTCGGCGGACGCCTCGTCGGTGTGGGTCGTCTCCCGGACGACCCCACGGGGCGCGTCGACCGGAACGAGGTCCATCGGCCTGGTCCGCGACGCGCGACTCATATGCGTCCGGGAGTATAGCCGCAGGTGCCTCCCTGACGCCTGCCCGATGGTACCGGTCGGCAAGGTTCTCGCAACCGAGTCGCAACCCGCGACCCCGTTGCAGCTCCGTGTCGGTGCCGGGCTCTAGCCGGGTCGATAGAGGATGGCCGCCCCGACGCAACCCGGGCCCACGTGGGGCCCGACCGAGGGGCCGACGAGCTCCGTCGTCACGGCGGCCGGATCGAAGCCGGGCAGGCGGGCGAGCAGCTCGTCCCGGAACGCCTCGACGTCGGGGGTCACGGAATGCAGGATCGACAAACGCTCGACCGGCTTCTCGACCACGAGCTCGATGAGCCGGTCGCGAGCCTTCGAGCGCGTGCGCACCCGGTCGATCGTCGTGACCTCGCCATGCTTGAGCATGATCACCGGCTTGACCGACAGGAGCGACCCGATGGCTGCCTGCGCGCCGCTGATCCGACCGCCTCTGCGGAGGTATTCGAGCGTGTCGAGGGCGAAGTAGATGCGCAGGTCCTGGGCGCGCTCGTCGAGGTCGGCGGCGATCTCCTCGGCCGGGACGTCGGCCTCGGCGAGCTCGATGCCCATGCGGGCCAGGATGCCGATGGCCATCGACGCGCTGAGCGTGTCCACGACGTGGATCTCGCGATCGGGCAGCATGTCGCGGGCGATGCGGGCGCTCTTGATCGTGCCCGACAACGTCTCGGCCACGTGGACCGACACGATCGCCGCGGCGCCCGCGGCGAAGGCCGCCTCGTAGGCATCCTTGAAGTCACCCGGCGACGACGCCGCGGTGGTCGGGA
Organism: uncultured Chloroflexia bacterium; assembly: GCA_963813535.1. Taxonomy (GTDB): domain Bacteria; phylum Chloroflexota; class Limnocylindria; order Limnocylindrales; family CSP1-4; genus SPCO01. The sequence goes on from CAWEZH010000001.1 coordinate 26,450, forward strand.
ACGGGGCATCGGGCGCCGTCATGCGGTCCCAGAAGGCCGGGCCGGACAGGTCGACGCCGGCGCGGAACGACTGGTCCCCGAAGTTGACGATCAACGGCACGACGTGGATGCCCGACGCCGCGGCGTCCGCCGGGTCGAGGTCGGACGCGGAGTCGGTGAAGATCGCGACGCGAGCCACGTGGGGAACTCCTCCTCCCGGTGGCCGGCGGGGCCGGCCGTTCGGGGCATGATACGGGCCGCGTCCAGCCGTTCCGGTACGCTTGCCCGGCATGGATCGATCGATGTGGGCCGTGCTGGCCGGCACCTTCACGCTGCGCTTCAGCACCGGCCTCACCGGGGCCATGCTCGCGGTGTACCTCGCGACGCTGCCACAGCACGGCGGTCCGGAGGTCGACCCGATCGTCGTCGGCATCTTCTCGGCCACGTTCTTCCTTGCCGAGCTCGTCCTGTCGCCGATCTTCGGGGTCATGTCCGACCGACTCGGCCACCACCGGGTCATGCTGTTCGGACCAGCCTTCGGTGCGATCGCGGTCATCCTCACCGGGCTGACGACCAACCTCGTCGTCCTCGGCGGGACGCGCTTGCTGGAGGGCGCGTCGACGGCGGCCAGCATCCCGTCGATCCTCGGCTTCATCGCGATCGTCACCGCCTTCGACGAGGGCCTGCGCGGCAAGATGTCGGCGCGGTTCGAGGGGGCGACGCTGCTGGGTCTCGGAGCCGGCTTCGCGGTCGCCCCGATCGCCTTCGCGACGTTCGGCCCGACAGCGTTCTTCATGAATGCCGTGGTGTACGGCGTGTCCTTCCTCATCTTCTGGACCGTCAAGGATCCCGCCGGCGAGTCGGCGGCGATCAAGGCGCCGCACGTCGGGCTGCGGCGCTACGTCGAGCTGACGCGAAGCGCGCACGTCTGGCTCCTTGCCCCCACCTGGATCGCCGTCAACGCCTCGATCGGCCTGTGGTTCAGCCAGTCGATCTTCCAGTTCGCCAAGGCGAACCCGGAGTTCCCCGACCAGGTCCTGATGGGTGGTTTCACGGCCGTGCAGATCTCCGCGGCCGCGGTCGTCGTCGGGATCATCTTCGGCGCAGGCTTGCTCTATTGGGGCAACCGCTTCAAGAACCTGCGTCGCACGACGATCATCCTGTACGGCATCCTCGGCGGAGCCGCGCTGGTCGGGGCGGGCCTGGTCATCAACCACTCCGCCGGACTCGCCGTGCCTGTCGCGCTCGGCGCGGCCGCGGTGGCCGCCTTCGGGTTGTTCGTGATGGCAGGCGCGACACCGGCGGCGCTCGGGCTGCTGGCCGACATCTCCGAGCGCTTCCCCCACGACCGGGGGGCGATCATGGGCCTGTACTCGGTGTTCCTGGCGATCGGCCAGATCATCGGCGCCCTCATCGGCGGTTTCGCGGCGGATGCGCGCGGCATCGACGGCATGCTGATCGCGACGGTCGCCTTGCTGGTGATCGCGCTTGTTCCGCTCGCCCAGTTGCGCCGCGACGAAGACGAGCTCGCGACCTTGCCACGGCCGTCCGACCAGCCGTCGGATCGGCCGGCATGACGGTCGGTCGGCCACTCGGCCCGATCGTGCTCGCCCGCGGGACACATGGCGCGGTCGTGGCGCCACACCACCTCGCGACGGCGGCGGGACTCGGCGTCCTGCGCCAGGGTGGTTCGGCGGTCGATGCCGCCATCGCGACCAATGCGGTCCTGGCCGTCGTGGTGCCCGGCAGCTGCGGGATCGGCGGCGACGCCTTCTGGCTGATCTGGGACGCGGCGACCGGGAAACAGCTCGCCCTGAACGGTTCGGGTCGTGCGGCGGCGGGTGTCGACGCGACGCGGCTGCGCGACGCCGGTCATCGCCGCGTGCCGTTTCGCGGGCCGTTGAGCATCACGGTCCCCGGAGCGGTCCGATCCTGGGGCGATGCGCATCGGCGGTTCGGGCGGCTGTCGCGGGACGTCGTGCTGGGCCCGGCCATCGAGCTGGCACGGGACGGCTTCCCCGCCTCCGACGAGTTCGTGGGCGACGTCGAGGGGATGTCGCCCGTCGCGCGGGAGGCAACGGGTGTCGATGCCTTCGACACGGTCTTTCGACCGCTCGGTCGGTCCTGGCGACCGGGCGAGCGCGTCCGCCTCCCGGCGCTCGCCGCGACGCTCGACACGCTGGCTCGGGACGGCTTCGACGCCTTCTACGACGGAGACGTCGGCGAGCGGCAGGCACGCGCATTGGCGGCTGCCGGTTCCCCGATCACCGTCGACGATCTGCGCTCGCACTCCTCGACCTGGGGCGACCCGATCGGCATCGACTACCGCGGCGTCCGTGCGACGTCGCACCCTCCGAACAGTTCGGGCGTCGTCGCGCTCGAGATCCTCGGCATCCTGGCGCAGTTCGATCCGCCGGCGGCCGGGGACTTCGGCCCGGCCGGCGTCGCCGACGCGGAATGGATCCACCTCGGGCTGGAGGCGTCCAAGCTCGCGCTGGCCGATCGCGACGCCTATCTCACGGACCCCGACGTCCGTGACGTCCCAGTCGCGGAGCTCCTGGACCCGCAGCGGCTGGCGTCGCTCGCCGCACGGATCGATCGGGGGCGGGCCGCGCGACCCGTCCCGGCGACGAACCCGCCGGGCGGCGGGACGATCTTCCTCGCTACGGTCGATGGCGACGGCAATGCGGTCAGCCTGATCGAGTCGAACTGGGCAGGCTTCGGCTCGGGCGTGGTCGATCCGGACACCGGGATCCACTACCAGAACCGGGGCAGCTACTTCAGCCTCGACGCCGATCACGCCAACGTCATCGCCCCTCGCAAGCGGACGCTCCACACGCTGCTCCCCGGGATGCTGTTCCGTGACGGCCAGCCGGGTCCCTGGATCGTCGTGGGTTCGATGGGCGGTGACGCCCAGCCGCAGATCCATGCCCAGTTCGTGAGCGCCGTCGTCGACGGCGGGGTCGATATCGCGACCGCGGTCGCCGCGCCACGCTGGTACGTCTCCCCGCGCGAATTGCTGGCGCCACCGATCGACGTCCACCTCGAACCGCGCCACGCGCCCGGCATCGCCGAGGCCCTGCGCGACCTCGGCCACGACCTCGTTCCGACGGCACCGTTCGACAGCAACCTCGGGCACCAGCACGCGATCGAGCTGGTTGATGGCGGGCCGGCCGAGGGCGGGTCGCTTGCGGCCACCACCGACCCGCGCAGCGAGGGCCTCCCCGCCCTGTGGTGACGCAAAGGTCTTGTGCGATACTCCACGGCGCCGGTGACGGGCGAGCGCTCACACGACGCCGTCACCGGCATCTCCTCGTCGAGCGCGCGTAGTCGGAGGGGCCCGTGACCTCGAACGTGGCACAGAACTACCCGTACACGAGCGAGAGCGAAGCCGACCGGGCCGCGACCATCGAACGGCTCGTCTCCGAGCGTGAGGGTCTGGCCGCCACGATCGACGCCGGGGCGAGGCCGCTCGACGGCAACGACCGCTGGTGGGTCTGGAAATGCCCGACCCGTGGCTGCCCCGGGCTGCTGCACGCCGCGGGCTACGCGGCCGACAAGCACGCCGTGTTCGTCGTCTGCGACGGGACCTGCGGAAAGACGTTCCTGCGCTGAGCGACCCCGTCCCACCCGCCGCCCCTCCCGCGCCGGAGCCGACCGAGGACCTCGCCACCAGCCGACGTCGCGTCCTGATGGATGGCGCCGGGATCGCCGTCGCCGCGCTGGGGTTCGGGTTCGTCTACGGGTTATCGGCACGGCAGGCCGGGTTCTCGCCGATCGAAGCCATGGCGATGAGCGTGATCGTCTTCGGTGGCGCGGCCCAGTTCGCCGCCGTTGGCTACGTGGCCAGCGGCCTCCCGTGGCCCGGCATCGTGCTCCTGACGGCGCTGCTCAATGCGCGCCACCTCCTGTATTCCGCGGCGCTCGGCCCGTGGCTGCGGCAGATCCCCTTCACCCGCCGGGCGGTGATGGCACACCTTCTGACCGACGAGGCGTTCGCGCTCTCGATCGCCCATTTCCGGCGCCTCGGACGGACGGACGAGTGGGGCTACTGGTTCGGGGCGATCGTCGCGACCTTCATCCCCTGGAACATCGCCACGATGGCCGGGGTCCTCCTCGGCGGCCAGATCCCGGACCCCGCACGCTTCGGCATCGACATCATCTTCCCGGCGGCGATGATCGGTCTCGCGGTCGGCTTGATCTCCGGTCGGCGGGAGCTCGTGGCCGCGATGGTCGGGGCGGCCATCGGCGTGCTCGTCGCGCTCGCAACGAGCCCGGCGATCGGCATCATCGCGGGTGGCCTGGTCGGACCGGTCGTCGGCCTCGTCGTGCCTGAAAGCCTGGCCCGCGAGACGGCGCCGCTCGGCTCGCTCCGATCGGCCGACCGGTTCGTCATGCCCGGTTCGCACATCACGCCGCCGCCGGATACCGACGACCCAGGAGCCGAGCGATGAGCACCGACCTCGTCGGCCTGGCCGTCCTCATGTTCCTCGTCACCTATCCGACCCGCGCCGTGGGCCTCCTGACACCCGGGATGGAGCGATTGCCCCAGAAGGCCCTCGACTATCTCCAGCTCGTCGGGCCGGCCATCCTCGCCGCGCTCGCGGCGGTCAGCGTGATGGTCGTGATCGACGACTCGGGCAGGCCGATGTTCCACATCGGCATCGAGTGGATCGCGGTCCTCGCCTGTCTCGCCGTCACGGCCTGGCGACGCAACCTGCTGCTGGGTCTCATCGCCGCGGTGGGCATCGTCGTCATCGCCCGCGCGACGGGCTTCGCGGCGCTCCCCGTCTGACTTCCTCAGCCGACCCGGCGGGCGTCGACCTCGATCTCGACCAGCAGGCTCGGGTGCATCAACCCGGCGACCGCGACCATCGTGGCGGCCGGCCGGATGTCCCGGAAGACCTCGCCGTGGACGGCTGACAGCTCGTCGGACAGGCTCATGTCGACGACGAACATGCGGGTCCGGACGACGTCGAAGAGGGTGAACCCGCCCTCGATCAGGGCCCGCTCGATGATCGTGAAGATCGCCCGCGCCTGTCCGGTCACGTCCCCGGGATGCTGGGACGCTCCATCGGGTCCGGCGTCGGTCGTGCCGGCGACCCAGCACGTGTCGCCGATGGCCACTGCCCGGCTGTAGCCCGCGACCGACTCCCACGGCCCTCCCGACGAGATCCGTTTCCGGCCGCTCGTCATGCGTGCCGGAACCGGGGATCATCATCACGCCACGCCATGATGTCCGGGTCGCGCGCGATCGCCAGCAGCAACCCGGCGAGCATCGTGGTCCGCGGGACGATCGAGTCGACCTCGAGATACTCCGCTGGGGAGTGGTCGTTGCCGCCGATCGGTCCAAGACCGTCGAGCGTCGGGACGCCCATCCCGGACGTGGTGTTCGCGTCCGACGCGCCGCCGGTCGCCGCCTCCGCGACCGAGAACTCGAGACGCCGGGCGATGGCCTGGGCATGCTCGACGAGCCGACCCGAGCGCTCCAGTCGTTCCATCGGCAGCCAGGCGATCCGGACATCCGTCTCGATCGTCGTATCGGAATCCTCGGTGGCAGCCGCGATGTCGCGGACCGCGCCCTCGGCCGCATGCAGCCCCTCGGCAGTGGTCGCCCGGACATCGACCTCGAGATCGCAGCGCTCGGCGACGACGTTGGGACGCGTCCCGCCCGAGATCCGTCCGACGTTGACGGTGACCCCCGTCCAGCGGCCATTGAGCGCGTGCAACTCGCGGACGACCCGGGCAGCTTCGAGGATGGCGCTGCGGCCCTTCTCCGGCTCGACACCGGCATGGGCCGCCCGGCCGTGGACGGTGAGGCGCGTATCGAGGATGCCCTTCCGGGCCGACACGATGTCGCCGTTGGCGCGGGCGCACTCGAGGACGAGGCACGCGTCGACGTCCGCGGCCGCCGCGACGATGTGGTCGCGTGAGCTCGGCGAGCCGATCTCCTCGTCGGGGTTGGCGATGAACCTCAGTCGCTCGAACGGCAGCTCGCCGACCTCCGCGAGGATCGCCTGCAGCGAGTAGAGCCCCGCCAGCAGCCCGGACTTCATGTCGGTCACGCCTGGGCCGTGGGCGATCCCCTCGTCGATCCGGAATGGACGGGCAGCCGCCGTACCCGGATCGAAGACGGTGTCCATGTGGCCGATCAGCAGGACCCGCGGCCGTCCGGGGGTGCCGGTGAACGTCCCGACGACGGTCGCCCCGTACTGCTTCGACGGGTCGGGTCGTACGTCGACCTGCGCGCCGAGCCGCTCGAGGAACGCGCTCGTCCAACGGCCGACCTCGTCGACACCATCGGGTGTGTACGACCCGCAGTCGATGTTCACGAGCCGCTCGAGGTCGGCCAGGTAGTCGCTGAAGTCGGCGGAGATCGTCGCGCGCAGCGCGTCGAGCTCAAGCACCGCACCGGCTCCGGTCGTCTCGGTCGCCACGGCGGCAGTCTAGCGACCACGTCGTGTTGCTATCCTGCCCGGACCGTGCGCGTGATCGAGATCCGCCTGCTGGAGGGACCCAACGTCTACCGGCTGGAGCCGGTGGTCAAGGTGGAACTCGCGGTCGGCCGGCGACGGACCTGGTACGGACAGCGCGATCCCGGGCGCCACGCGATCGTCCGGCTCGGGGCGGCGGTCCCGGCGCGGGACTGGCCGGACCCCGTCGCCGCGATCGTGGCGTGGGTCCGTCGACTCCGCGCTCAGCACGACGAGGGGCGCGGCGGACTGGCCGTCCACCGGTCGTCAGACCCGGGCCACTGGATCATCACCTACCCGTGGAGCGGCGAGGAGCGGGCACGCCTCCTGACCGAGGCTGCCCTGGCGCTGGCGGATCGCGACGTCTCGCCCTCGCGGACCGCGCAGCTGACGGGTGCGCAGGAGCGGCTGCTTGCCCGCTGGACCGAGCGGATCGCAGCGGCACGAACGACGCCCCCGCCCTGGGTCCGCGACGCCGACCGGCGGATGCCCGCCGTCTCGATCTCCGGGACGAACGGGAAGTCGACGGTATCGCGGTTGATCACCCACATCCTGCTGCGGGCGGGCCAGCACGTCGGCATGACGACGTCGGACGGTGTCCTCATCGACGAGCGGATGATCGAGCCGGGCGACTGGACGGGACCGGGCGGCGCCCAGCAGGTCCTGCGCCGATCCGACATCGACGTCGCCGTCCTGGAGACCGCCCGTGGCGGGATCGTGCTGCGCGGCATGGGCTACGAGTCGAATGACGCGTCGGTGCTGACCAACGTCTCGTCCGATCACCTCGACCTGCAGGGCATCCATACGCTCCCCGAGCTGGCCGAGGTCAAGTCGACGATCTGCCGCGTGACGAAGCCGTCGGGCTGGGTCGTGCTCAACGGCGACGATCCGCTGGTCGCATCGATCGCCCGGCGCGTCCGTGCCCACGTCGCCTACTTCTCGATAGCGACCGGCGCCTTGCCCTCCGTCGTCCGCCGGCACGTCCGTGGCGGTGGTCGGGCCTACGTGGTTCGCGACGGCTATCTCACCGAGCTCGAGGGTGCCCGGTCTTCACCCATCGTCGACATCGGGCGGGTGCCGATCACGATCGCCGGGCTCGCCCGCCACAACGTCGCGAATGCGCTCGCCGCCGCGGGTGGTGCGCGTGGGATGGGCGCAACCCTCGCCCAGATCCGCGACGGATTGACGGACTTCGCGCCGTCGGCCGAGCGCTCACCGGGACGCCTGAACCTGTTCCGTCTCGGAGCACGGGTGGTGATCGTCGACTTCGCCCACAACGAAGCCGGCATCGACGCCGTCATGGATGTCGCGGAGGGCATCGCGGCCGGTGGCGCGGGCCGTGCGTCACCCATCACGGCGATCATCGGGACCGCCGGGGACCGGCCGGACGACACGCTGCGCGGAATCGGGCGGATCGCGGCGATGCGCGCCCAGCGGGTCGCGATCAAGGAGACGCGCAAGTATCTCCGCGGCCGAACGGCGCCCTCGGTCGTCGGCGAGCTCTTGGCGGGCGTGAAAGCCGGCGGCGGGACGACCGCCGACGTCCCGGTCTACCGCTCCGAGACAGCCGCCCTGAAGGCCGAGTTGAATGGGGCCGGTGGGGCGGCTACCGGGCACGGCCGCGGTACCGACGCTCCCCGGGTCATCGTCCTGATGTGCCATGAGGAACGCGACGAGGTCTTCGAGCTCCTGGCGTCGCTCGGCGCCCGCCCGGTCGACATCGCGTCCGAGCTCACCACCATCGTGCCGCGACTCCAGGAGCGCCAACGCCGCGGCTGATGGCGATCACGGCCACGCGGGCGAGCCTTGCGAGCGGCCAGCAGCGGGGCGCATGATGCGCGTGAGGCGCCAGTCGGACGATCCGGCACGCCACGACGGAGGGATCGGATCCGTGGAGCAGGTGATCGGCATCGCCCTGATCGTGATCGCGGCCCTGGAGATCGTATTCATCATCCGGGCCGTCCAGGCGAACATGGGTCGCGCCTGATCGACCCCTCGCGCCGCGACGCGGCGCGCCTCAACGTTCGCGATCGGCCACCAGCAACCCGTCGTCGACGGACCAGCCGAGCCTGACCTGGTCCCCACGCTGGAGTTCGCGCCCGTGCGACTCGCGTGGTTCTCTGACCGAGATGCGCTGGCCGGTGCCGAGCGCGAGGTGGTACTTGGTGTCGGGCCCGAGATACAGGACCTCGTCGACGGTGGCATCGATGAGATTCGTCGTGCCGTCGCTGGCCGTCTCCCCGTCCACGATGCGCATCCGCTCGGGCCGCACGACCAGTGCCGCCGCCGTTCCCGACGCGAGCACGGCACGCTCCGCGGCCGCCCGCCCGACCCGCCAGCGCGTGTCGCCCCAGTCCATCCAGCCGCCGTCACCGCCGTCGACTTCGTACCGGCCGCGAAGGATATTCGATTCGCCGATGAAGTCGGCCACGAACAGCGACTCGGGTCGGTCGTACAGGTCCTCGCCCGTCCCCAACTGCTCGATCCGCCCGTCACTGAAGATGGCGATCCGGTCGCTCATCACGAGCGCCTCTTCCTGGTCGTGGGTCACGTAGAGCACCGTCGCGCCCAGCTCCCGGCTCACCCGGATGATCTCGAGCTGGAGCGATTCGCGAAGTTTCCGGTCGAGCGCCCCGAGCGGCTCGTCCATGAGCAGGAGGCGAGGCTCGAACACGACTGCTCGCGCAAGCGCGATGCGCTGCTGCTGCCCGCCGGATAGCTGCCGCGGATAGCGGTTCCCGAGGTCGGCCAGCTTCACGAGGCCCAGCGCATCCGCCACGCGCCGCTGGATCTCCGGCCGCGGCAGCCGGCGCATACGCAGCGGGAAGGCGACGTTGTCGGCCGCCGTCATGTGCGGGAACAGCGCGTAGTTCTGGAAGACCATCCCCACGTCGCGGCGGTACGGCGGCACGCGGGTCATGTCCGTGCCGTCGATCTCGATGGAGCCGGCAGTGGGGCTCATGAAGCCCGCGACCATCCGCAGGGTCGTGGTCTTGCCCGAACCCGACGGGCCGAGCAGCGTCAGGAACTCCCCTGGGAGGACATCCAGGTCGATGCCGTCGACCGCGACCGCGCTGCCGAAGACCTTGCGCAGGCCGCGCAGGACGAGCGCCGGATGCTGGGTGCCGGTCGGCGCGCTAGTGCCGGTCATTGCGCCGGGGCCTGTCGCCGGACGACGACCAGCAGGAGCAGCAACACCGTCGTCACGACCAGCAGGGTGGTGGAGACCGCGGCGACGGTGGGGTCGACGGCCTGGCGGACCTGCTCCCACATCTCCACGGGCAGCGTCCTGAACCGCGCCGACGTCATGAAGATCGCGACGACCACCTCATCCCACGACGTGATGAACGCGAAGATCGCGCCCGTGAGGACGCCCGGCAGGATGATCGGTAACGTGATGTGGGCGAATGTCCGGCGCGGATCGGCGCCGAGGTTCGCGGCGGCGAGCTCCAGGTTGCGATCCATCGTCCGGAGCGATGTGCTGACGGCCACGGCGACGAACGGCAGCGCGAGCGCGGTGTGGGCGATCACCAGCCCGGGCAACGACCCGCTCAGTCGCCACTGGACGAACAATCCGAACATGCCGATGGCGATGACCACGACGGGCACGATCAGCGGCGACAGGGCCAGGGCGTTGACCAGGGTCTTGCCACGGAAGCGTCCGCGGTTCAGGCCGAGCGCCACCAGCGTCCCGAGGACCGTGGCGAGGATCGCGGTCAGGACCGCGACCTGGAGGCTGTTGACGATCCCGGTCGACCACTGCCGATCGGTCAGCATCTGCTCATACCACTGGAAGGTGAAACCCTCCGGCGGGAAGCTCAGGATCCGTGCCTCGGTGAAGCTCATCGGGACGATGACGAGCGTCGGGGCAAGCAGATAGAACACGGTCAGCGCGCCAAGGGCCGCCATGAGGATCCGCCGCGGCTGACGCCACGAGTCACTCATCGATCAGTCCTCGACCACGCTGCCGAAGACGTCCTGCAACTTGACCGCCCGGGACGCCACGAAGAGGATCACCAGCGTGATCCCGACCAGCAGCACGCTCATCGCCGTCCCGAAGCCCCAATCGAGGCGTTGCTGGATCTGCTGCACGATGAGCTGGCTGATCATCTGGTCCCTCAACCCGCCGAGCAGCGCCGGCGTGATGTAGAACCCGAGCGCCAGGATGAATACGAGGAGGCAGCCCGCCAGGACGCCGGGAAGGCTGAGCGGGACGAAGATCCGAAGGAACGCCGACATCGGCGAGGCACCGAGGTTCGCCGCGGCACGGCTGAACTCGGGGTCGATCCTGCGCATCACGGCATAGAGCGGCAGCACCATGAACGGCAGCAGGATGTGGGACATCCCGACGATCACCCCTCCGGTGGTGCGGATCAGAGTTAGGGGCTCGCTGATGACGCCGAGATCGAGCAGGAAGCGGTTGATGATTCCCGTGTCGCGCAGAAGTACCTGCCACGCGAAGGTCCGCACCAGCAGGCTTGACCAGAACGGGAGAAGCACCGCGATCAGCAACAGCCCGGCCAGCCTGCCGGGCACGATCGTCATCAGGTAGGCGAACGGATAGCCGATCACGAGGCACACGACCGTCGCCAGGACGGCGATCCAGAACGTGTTGAGTAGGACCCGGACGTACGCCTCCTCGGCGAAGAAGCGTTCGTAGTTCGACAGCCCGGCACCCACCGGGTCGGTGACGCTCCTGACGCTCATGGCCACGAGGGGCACGAGGAAGAACGCCACGAGGAACACCATCGCCGGCACGACCAGCCACGACCAACGGTCGCGGCGAGCGCCGATAAGGCCCGACCACGGGCGGCGGGCCTTACCGGTCGTCGACATCGGGTGCGCCTGTCTCGACTAGCGGATCAGGACGCCTTCCAGGCCTGCCACGCGGCATCGATCTCGTCGAAGTTCTCGCCGAGATACGTGTCGTCGAAGTAGGCCGAGTTTTCGTCGGCGTTAGTCACCGACAGGTCGTTGACCATCGCCGGATTGGCTGTGGAGTTCGTGTTCGTCGGGCCGTACGGGATGAACTCCGACGGGCCGGCGTTGTTCGCCGCGCACGCCGTGTACGCGATGAACTTCATGGCCGCATCCTTGTTGGGCGAGCCCTTCGGCACGACCAGGTAGTCGGCGGTCACGATCTGCTGGTTCCATTGCATCTCGACCGGCTTGTTGTCGATGTTCTTGGCGCTCCAACCGCGCCCATTCCAGATCATCGACATCGCCACCTCGCCTGAGCCGATGAGCTCCTGCGACTCGGCACCCGACGCCCAGAAGACGATGTCGTCCTTGATGGTGTTCAGCTTCGCGGTCGCCCGCGGCAGGTCGAGCGGGTAGAGGTCGGCCGGCTTGACGCCGTCCGCCATCAGGGCGAACTCGAACATGCCGCCCTCGGAGTAGTCCCACGCTCCCCGCTTGCCGGGGATCTTGGTGGTGTCGAAGTAGTCGGCCCAGCCCTCGGGCACCGCGCCGGCGGTGGCTTCGGTGTTATACGCGAGGACGACGCCGTACGTGATGTCCGGGATGCGATAGTCGGTGATGCCGAGGTCGGCGTTGAGCTCGTCCTTCGGGATCAGCGTGAAGTCAAGGGGCTCGAGCAGGTCCTTGTGGACATCGAGCCCGAAGTCGTTTCCGACGTCGACGACGTCCCACGTGACCTGGCCAGCTTCGACCTGGGCCTTGATGGTCGCGTTCGACGAGTTTTCGTCCTCGGTGAACTGGACGCCGGTCAGCTCCGTGTATGGCTCGAGCCATGCCTTGCGCTGGGCTTCCTGGTACACGCCGCCGAACGAGACGAACGTGAGTGTCACGCCCTCCTGACGAGGCGGGTTGCAGGCCGCAGACGCCGGCGACGCCCCCGCGGACTCGCTGGCCGCCGGCTCGCTGGCGGCTGGTTCTGAGGCCGCCGGCACCGACGCCGCGGGCGACGCCCCACCTCCTCCCGAACAACCCGTGACGATCGCGGTGATCGCCAGGAACGCGATGACGGTCGTCGAGCGATGCATGCTCGTGCCCTCCTCCAAGGCGAAGCGCGGGCGACCTCCACCGCCCGGTCCGGTGCATCGTAGTCCGCGGCGCAAGGCCCGACCAAGCGTGTCCACGGTCGCCCTTGGTGCGAAGATGGTCGGTGATGGGCGGACTCGTCCTCGTCAACGGTCGCGTATCCACCGCACGGCCCGGGGAGCCGCCGTTCAGCGGCGGTCTCGCGATCGTCGGCGACCGGATCGTGGCGGTCGGTGGAGACAGTGCCGTTCGGGTGATGGCACCACCCGAGGCACAGCAGATCGACGTCGCCGGCCGGACGATCGTCCCGGGCTTCGTCGACCCGCACAACCACCTTGCATTCACCGGGGCGGAGCTCGCGTCGGTCGACGTCCGCTATCCCGGCGTGGCGTCGATCGCCGATATCGTCGCCCGCATCGCAGACGCCGCGGAACGGACGCCCGATGGGACGTGGATCCGCGCCGTCGGCATGAACCCGGAGCAGTTCGCGGACGGCCGGCTGCCGACGCGCTGGGACATCGACGAGGCCACGCGCGTCCATCCGGTGCTCGTCCAGCACATGAGCGGTCACCACGCCCTCGCAAACAGCCTAGCCCTTGAGCGGCGTGGCCTGGCCGACTCCGCCGGCGACCCCGAGGGTGGTCACCTCGTGCGCGACGACCGCGGCCGCATCACGGGCTACTGTCTCGATGCGGCCCAGGCCCTGGTCGTGCCCATCGCGGTCGATATCGGTCACCACGGGCCGGGCTTCCACGACGACGCACCGCTGGAGGAGATCGTCGGCGACATCGACCGTGGCGCCCGCGCCTACCTCGCCGCCGGCATCACCTCGATCGTGGACGCCCAGGTCACGCGTCGCGAGCTGGAGGGCTATCGCCGTGCGCGGGAGCGCGGCATGCTCGGCGTGCGGGTGACGGCCATGCCGATCTCGTCCCAGCTCGAGGAGTACACCGCCATCGGTCTGAACGGACGGTTCGGCGATGACCGGCTGGCGATCGGTCCGATGAAGTTCTACGCGGACGGTGCGCTGACGGGTGGGACGGCGGCATTCTCCGCACCGTATGGCGCGAACGGCGAGTTCCAGGGCTCGCTGTACTGGCGCTCGGAGGACGAGTTCCGCGACGCCATCCGCAGCGCACACATGGGCGGCTGGCAGATCGGCGTCCACGCGCAGGGCGATCGCGCGATCGACCGCGTCCTCGACGCGTACGAGCCCGCGCTCGAGGCGCAGCCGCGTGACGACCACCGCCACCGGATCGAGCACTGCGGCGGCCCGCGACCGGACCAGCTCGAGCGGATGGCGAGACTCGGCGTCATGGCCGTCGGCCAGCCTCGCTACTTCTGGGATGCCGGCGACGCCTGGCTCACGGCCATCGACACGGAGCGCGTCCAACGCCTCCAGCCCTATCGCGAGATGAGCGACGCCGGGGTCCGGTTCGCGTTGTCCAGCGATGCGCCGGTCGCGTCATACAAGCCACTCGACACCATCTGGTCGGCGGTCACGCGGACGACGGTCGGCGGCGCGATCGTCGGGCCGGACCAGGCCCTCACCGTGGAGGAGGCGCTGCGTGCCTGCACGTTCGACGCGGCGGCGTCCTATTTCGCTGACGACCGGCTCGGCTCGCTCGAGGTCGGCAAGCTCGCCGACGTCGTGGTCCTCGACGGTGACCTGTTCGCGACGCCGATCGACCGACTCGGCGACGTCGGCGTCGACCTGACCCTCGTCGGTGGGGAGATCGTCTACCGCGGTCCGCGCTGGAGGGCGACGAGCGACAGCATCTCGTAGGCCAGGTTCGCGGCGAGGAAGGCGGTCTGACCGGCCGGGTCGTAGGCCGGGATGACCTCGACGACGTCGAACCCGACGAAGTCGATGTCGGTGAGGCGCCGGACGATCGCCAGCGCGTCATGCGAGGAGAGGCCGCCGGGCTCCGGCGTCCCGGTCCCGGGCGCGAATGCCGGGTCGACCACGTCGATGTCGTAGCTGATGAAGGCCGTGGCGTCACCGACCCGCTCGCGGATCCGCTCGGCGGTGGCTACGGGCCCGATATCGAGGACCTCCTCGGTGGTGAGGTACTCGAGACCGAGCTCATCGCGCAGGTCTGTCCAGTCATCCTTGTCGTACACCGACCCGCGCAGCCCGACCTCGATGGAGTGGCCGACGTCGACCAGGCCCTCCTCGATCGCGCGGCGCATCCACGTCCCGTGGTTGTACTTCTCGCCGAAGTAGCTGTCCCAGGCGTCGGTATGCGAGTCGAAGTCGATCACCGCGACCGGGCCCCGCGAGCGGGTCGCCCGCAGGTGCGGCAACGTGCACGCGTGATCGCCTCCGATGAGGAGCGGCACGACACCGGCCTCGACGATCGGCGCCACGGTCTGCTCGATGGCCTCGTAGCTGCGCTCGATGTAGCCCGGCACGATCGACACGTCGCCGTAGTCGACGCAGGACAGGATGTCGAACGGCTTGACATCGAGATTGGCGTTGTAGGGCCGCAGCATCACGCTGGCCGCGCGGACGCCGTTCGGCCCGAAGCGCCCGCCGGCGCGGTACGTCACGCCAGTGTCGAACGGCACCCCGACGATCACCAGATCGACGTCTTCGAGCGTGCGAACGTAGGGCAGTCGGGCGAAGGTCGACGGTCCGGTGAAGCGCGGGCTCTTGAGCGAGTCCTCCGGGCCATAGCGCGGCGGCCCGGCGCGCCGCGCACTCCGCGTGCTCATCCCTCCGGCGCCTCGAGCTCGCCCGGATCGGCGAAGGCCGTGCCGCCACGCGATGCGCCGGTCGCCGACATCGCCTCGCGATAGACGGCGATCGCGTCGTCGACGCAGCACACGACGAGGTCACCCGGCATCGCTCGACGCAGCGCCGTACGGACGGCGGTCATCTCGTCGAGGACCTTGTCGGCCCTGCCCACGCGGGCCTCGCCCGCGGTCGTTGCCGAGCGGACGCCCTCGATGACATTGGTCGCCGTCTCGCCGGGTGCCCGACCTCGAAGGTTCTTGTCCTCGCGCACGATGATCTCGTCGAACGCGCCGGCCGCGATCGCGCCGTATCGGCGCTGGTCGTCGTCGCGCCGGTCGCCCGGGATGCCGAGCACGCCGATCGCCCGACCCGATCGGGCGGCGGACTTGCTCGCTCCGATCCGACCCGCCTTGGTCTGCGGCTCGACCATCATCCGCTGGACGAAGTCGGCCAGCTGGCGCATGCCATCGACGTTGTGGCAGTAGTCGATGACGACACGCACGCCGCCGACATCGAGCAGGTTGAGCCGCCCCGGCGCCTGGAAGAACGACGTCGAGAACGTGCGCAGACCCTGTCGGATGTCGTGCAGATGCGCGCCCGATGCCCACGCCGCCGCTGCGGCGGCCAGCGCGTTCGCCACGTTCATCCGCGCCCGGCCACCGAAGGTCGCCGGGATGAGGTGGGTGTAGAGGACCGGCATCTTGCGGCTCCCGAGCCGGAGCACGATCAGCTCGCCCTCCTTGGTCGGCTCGAGACAGAACGCGGCATTGCCCCGTGACGTGTGACCGTCCACCCGGTCGAAGCCGTCTTCACCCTTCTCGGTCGCCATCGAGAACAGCACGACGCGGCCCGCACAGTGGCGGCCCATCCGGTAGACATGGCTGTCGTCGGCGTTGAGGACGGCCGTCCCGGAACGGGGAACTGCCTCGACCACCACCCCCTTCACGTTGGCGAGCTGACCGATCGAGTCGATACCGCCCAGACCGAGGTGGTCGCCGGTCACGTTGGTCACCACGGCTACGTCGTTGCGGTCGTAGCCGAGCCCTTCGCGCAGGATGCCGCCGCGCGCGACCTCGAAGACCGCCGTATCGACCGTCGGGTTCTGCAACACCATCTGGGCCGACTTGGGCCCCGACATATCGCCCTTCTTGATGAGCCGGCCGTCGACCACGATGCCGTCGGTCGAGGTCATGCCGACCCGCCTGCCCATCAGCTTCAGGATGTGGGCGATCATCCGCACGGTCGTCGTCTTGCCGTTCGTGCCGGTCACCGCGAGGATCGGGATGCGCGACGGGTTGCCGGGCGGGAACAGGCCATCGATGACCGGCCGGGCGACGTACTGCGGCTCGCCTTCGGTCGGATGGGTGTGCATCCGGAACCCGGGCGCGGCGTTCACCTCGACGATCGCCCCGCCGGTCTCGCGGACGGGGGTCGTGATGTCGGGGCAGATGAAGTCGATTCCGGCCACATCGAGCCCGACGATCTGCGCCGCCGTCTCGGCGATCTCGACATTGTCGGGGTGGGCCTCGATCGTGCGGTCGATCGAGGTCCCGCCGGTCGACATGTTGCCGGTCAGCGCGAGCTTGATCCACGTGCCGTCGGGCGGGACGTCATCGAGGGCGTAACCCTGGACGCGGACGAGCTCCTCGGCCGCCTCGTCGAGCTTGATCCGGGTCAGCACCTTCTCGTGCCCGATGCCCCGGCGCGGGTCCTGGTTGGCAAGATCGACCAGCTGACGGACAGTGCGCTCGCCGTCGGCGGTCACGCTCGCCGGCACTCGCTCGGCGATGGCGGCGACCTTGCCGCCGATCACCAGGCAGCGGTAGTCGTTGCCAGCGACGTAGGTCTCGATCACCACGTCCCCGGAGCGGCTCTGGGCGAGCGCACCAGGGAAGGCGGCGCGGACCTGCGCCTCCGAGCGCAGGTCGAGGTGGACGCCGCGGCCGTGGTTGCCGTCGAGCGGCTTGAGCACGCATGGGAACCCGAGTCGGGTCGCGACGCTGACGGCCTCGTCCTCGGTCGTGACGACGTCGGCGCGCGGGACCGGCAATCCGGCGCTGTCGAGCAGCCGGTTGGTCAGGCTCTTGTCCGAGGCGACGTCGACACCGATGGCCGATGTCTTCGAGGTCATCGTCGCCCGGATGCGCTGCTGGTGGACACCGTGGCCGAACTGGACGAGCGAATGGCGGTCGAGCCGGATGAAGGGGATGTCGCGGCTGACCGCCTCGTCGATGAGCGCCTGCGTCGAGGGACCGAACGCCTGTCGCTCGGCCAGCCGGATGAGACGCTCGAGCTCGTTCGCGAAGTCGAAGAAGAAAGCCTCGTCGTCGGGCGCGACCAGGTGGTTGACCAGGGCGACGGCCATCTTGCCGGCCTCGAGGCCGACCGCCTCCTCCTTGTACTCGTAGATGCAGTTGTACTGGCCGTGCACGCCCGCCGAGCGGGTCTTCCCGTGCCGAACGTCGGTGCCGGCAAGGTTCTGGAACTCGAGTGCGATGTGCTCGGCGATGTGGCCGGCCCACGTGCCCTCCTGGAGCCTCGTGACGAAGCCACCGCGACGGCCCAGCGAGCAGGCGTGGTCCTCGAGCGTGGGCAGGAGCGCGACGAGGGCGTCGCTGAACCCCGGGAGGCGGTTCGACGGGAACTCCTCGAGGATGCCGAGGTCGACCAGCATCCGGATGACCGGCTCCCGCGCCCAGTAGTTCGGCCCGCGCAGCACGCGGGTCTCCAGGATCCGCAGCGTCGGCAGCGGCGTCGTGGGGACCGCCGTGGCAGGTGGCGTCGCCGACGCCGCGGTGCGCTTGGCGCGCGGGCGCTTGGGCTTGGCGGTCGGCTCGGCCGTCTCGGTCACGCTCGCCCTCCTGCGCACACGGGATGGTCCGTCAGTGTACGGCGATACGTCAGGCCAGCCGGACCCGGCGTGGCGTGATCCGAACAGGCACCGAAAAGTCGCGTGCCACGTCCGCCACCTCCATCTCCCAATGCGCGTGCGGCTCCAGGTACTTGGCGTGGTACGCGCGATGCCGATCGGATGGCGGTACGGACGGATCGATCGCCGCGGTGCCTTCGATGACCAGGTAGTGGTCGCCGTAGGGATCCGACTGGAGGTGGAACGAGACCTGCGGGGAGTGCGCGAGGTTGCGCAGCTTGGCCGTGTCGGGCTGGCTGTAGAACAGGATCGTGTCGTTCTCCTGCAGGAAGGAGATCACCGACGATTGCGGTCGACCATCCGGCGCGACGGTCGTCAGCCAGGCGACGACGTCCCTCCCAAGGTGTTCGCGAGCCCAGACGGCGTCGGCGCGTCGCAGGGCACTGTCCAGCGGGCTCTCGTCCATCCGGTCTCCTCGACGGTCAGCTCGAAGCGGCTTCGCCGCCGGGCAGCGCGTGGAGCGTCGGCGCGAGCACGCGCTCCCGTCGCTGGAGGTCGAACCGGTAGCCCGCCGGGAGCGAGTGCAAGACGACGCCGCTGATCATCAGCGGTCGGTGGCCCTTGACCTCCCACGCATCGGTCTCCGAGCGGGCCCCGTCCACGACCGTGATCGAGCCGCGCCCGATGACCTCCATGATGTGGTCTGGTCCGACCACGCCGGCGGTGTCCTCGTCGACACCGAGGCCGAGCAGGGACGGGTTCTGGGCGATCAGGCTGAGCAGCCGCCCGAGCCGGTTCCGCTGCTGGAAGTGCTGGTCGATGATCACGCCGGGCAGCACCCCGAGCCCGGCGGCGATCTGCGCCATGCGATGTTTCGGTGTCGCACCGGACGCGCCGAAGGCGATCATGTGGCTCGACATCGCCGAGGCGCCCGCGCTGGTGCCGGCGACGACGGCGCCCTTGCGGAACTGCTCCAGGACGGCGTCGGCCAGGCGTGTCCCGCCGATGATCGACGACAGCCGGAGCTGGTTGCCACCGGTCATGAACACGCCTGTCGCATCACGCAACGCGAGGCCCACGGTGTCGTCGTTCGCCTGGGCGCGCGTGACGGCGTGGATCGCTCGGACCTTGCTCACGCCGAGCTCGCCGAGGACCTGCTTGTAGCGCTCACCGGCCAGCTCGCCGAGCGACGAGGCCGTCGATATGACCGCGACGGTCGCATCGCGACCGCCGGCGAGGCTGGCGAAACGGCTGAGGATGACGCGGTCGCGGACCTTGTCCTCCGCGCCGCCGATGATGATGACGTGTCCGTCGCTCACGGGCGTTGGCTGGGCTCCCAGGGCGTCGATTCGTTCGCGACAGGATACCCGGCCCGTCCGGCATCCGGCGGCGGCGGCTCGGGGATGCCGTGCGAGAATGCCGGCGCATGGCCGACACCCAGCGACCGCCGGAGCTGCAACCGGTCCCGGGCACGGCCCGGGGACGCGGACGTGTCGTCGTCGGCTGGCAGGACCTGTTCGGTCAGCCGAACCGGCGGCGGGCGGGGGTGTACCGCCGCGCGATCCGTCGCGAGATCTCGCGCTTGCGGGACCACCGCCGCCTGATCGCGATCGTGCTGATCGGCCTGGTCTTCTCGCTGCTGGCCGCCGGCATGATCGGACGGGGCGATGCCGCCGGCGCGGACGCTCGTGCCTACTGGGCAGGCGTCCGGATCTGGCTCAACGGGGGCGATCCCTACCACCCCACCGGTCCGTTCCTGCCATACGTCTACGCGCCGTGGATGCTGCCGCTCTTCGCGCCGTGGGCGCTGCTGCCGTGGGACGTCGCCTGGGTCGTGTGGCGCGTCGGGACGATCCTGCTGCTGCTCTGGACCGTCGACTGGGCGTACCGCCGTCAGCCGCTCCTGACCGCCGTGATCATCGTGCTCCTGGCCTTCCCGGTCGGCGCCAACCTCGACACCGGCAACATCAACCTCCAGCTCACACTGATGCTGTGGGCAGCGCAGTTCACCGGTCCGCGGCTGGGTGGCCTGCTGTGGGCGCTGGCCACATGGATGAAGTGGGTGCCGATCATCGTCTGGCCGATCCTGCCGTCGGCGACGCGCCGCTGGGGCCTGGTCTGGCTCGCGGTATCGATCGGACTCAGCGTGATCCTGCTGCCATTGACGATCGTCCAGTTCCAGACGCTGTTCGGCTTCGGGGCACGGCCGATCCGGCTCGACTACCTCGTCTACCTGTGGGCGTTCATCCCGTGGGCATACCGGCGGCTCGACGCTCGGAGCGCGGCGGCTCCACGACCGGCCGCAGCGTGATCGCCGCGATCACGTAGTAGACCGCCCCGAGGAGGTAGGCGGCGCGCGGTCCCGCCCCGAGGCCAAGACCGATGTTCACGGTGTCGAGCAGGAGGCCGGCCGTCGCGACGGCGATCACGGTGGCGGACGTCGTGGCGACGTTCGACAGCCCCATGTAGCGCCCCGATGACGCCTTGGGGATGATGTCGGTCATCAGTGCCCAGTCGACCGCCAGGAACGTGCCGGCCGAAGCACCGAACAGCGCTCCGCCGACGATCGCTACGGACGTCGAGGGGGCGAGCGCAGCCAGCATGACCCCGATCCCCCCGATCAGACAGCTGGCGTAGATGACCGGCTTGCGGCCGATCCGGTCCGACAGGCGCGCGGACGGGATGATCGACACGATGCTTGTGACCGCGATCGTGGCGAGCAAGACGAAGTTCGTCGAGTTGGCACCGTCCTCGTCGAGCCCGTGGGTCTGCTTCAGGTACGTGATGAACAGGTTGACGAGGACGGCGCCGCCCATGAGGAAGAAGAACCGCGAGGTCAGCAACCAGACGTAGGACCGCTCCTGGAGGACGTCGGTCGCCCACGCCTCGCGAGCGATGACGGACCACGACCTGCCCTTCCGGGGCTTCGGTGGCTGACCCTCGCCGACCCGCGCGACGACGGCGATCATCGTCACCAGTTCGACCACCGCCACCGCCGCGATGGCCAGCTCGATCCGGTTGTAGACGACCACGGCGATCGTGACCAGGGCGAAGCCGATGACGTTGCCGAGGACCTGCATCAGGCCGACCATGGCGCTGGCCAACCCGACCTGCTTCTCCGGCACGAGGTCGGGCACGTATCCCTGGAACGGACCTCGGGCGATGTTCGTGCTGAACGCCAGGAGGGCAACGAAGGCGCCGAGCATCAGGATCGTGCTCGACAGCGCGATGCCGGTCAGGAAGACGAGGTCGAGCAGCGACCCGACGACGATGTACGGCTTGCGTCGACCCCAGCGGCTGACGGTGTAGTCGCTGATCGAACCGATCGTCGGCTGGACGAGGATCGAGATCACCGCCACCGGGATCGAGAGCAAGAACAGGATCCGGCCGACCTCGTTGGGATCCACCGCCATCGGCCCGAAGTTGAGGCGGTTCTGGATGAACACGCCGACCGCGCCGTCGATCGCGGTCAGGCCCAGCCAGTACAGCGAGATCCGGATCAGGTGGCCGATCGGCAGCGTGGCGGTCGGTCGGAGATAGGGCTCGTCTGCGAGCGTTGCTTCTGCCTGCATCGCGAGGCACCTCTTGGGCCGAGGATGTCGGACGCTCTATGCCCTCGGTCGAATGCTACGACGCGCCCGTCGGTCTCCCGTTACGGTCGAGGTCGATGGCCTGCGTCTGGCGGACCAGCCGCCGGTCGACGGCGCCCGGCGCGGCGAACCGGAACAGCGACCGATCGAGCGAATACAGGCCGGTGCTGACGATGCCGATGCGACCGAGGCGGAACGTGAAGACGGGGTTCTCCGTGTTGCCGGCGTAGTGGGTCGGCGTGCCATCCCGGGTCAGGACCGCGAGATTGGCGTGTCCGCCGAACTCGTCGTGGAGGCGCGCGAGGGTCCTCGCCGATGGTTCATCCGGGCGCCAGGCGTCCTCGAGCCAGCGTTCGGCGACCTCCGTGTCGGCACGCCCGTGGATGCGACCTTGCTGCTGATATCGGGTCCGAGCCGGTCGCCAGTCGCGAAGGTCACCGTTGTGCGAGAAGGCGAAGCGGCCATCCGGGTCGTCGAACGGCTGCGAATCGGGCAACTGGAGGGTGGACAGCCGCGACGGTCGCCGGAGGTGGACGAGCAACGCCGTCGTCTCCTCCCGGCCGACGCGGGCTGCTCCGTCGGTGTCATCGCGGAACGCCTGCAGGTCGCGGTGACTGCACAGCCGCCCGTCGGCCCGAAGCCAGGATGCGCCCCAGCCGAAGCCCGCCAGCCCGAACCGCTCGAGCCGTTCCGTGAATGGCCCCAGCTCGGCGATCTGAAAGGGCTCAGCGGATCGCGCGATGAACTGCTCGCACATCGCCGGGATGATACGCGCCGACCGCGGTGCGACAGGGCCGATCAGGGCGCGAGGCGGCTCCTGATCTCGTGTTCGTACTCGGGGAAGTAGCGGCTCACCTCCGACACGTCGAACGAGCGCAGGATCGACTCCTTCGGTTCGCGTTCGAGAAGAAAATCGAAGGTCTCGTAGAGAAGCCGCTCGACATCGGCGGCGTCGGCGGCCGCGGCAAGGCTCGTGGCGTCGGAGGCTGCGATGGTGACGGCGTGACTCGACGAGCCGCGGTCGTCGCGCACGGTCACGGTGCAGCGCCAACCGTCGGGCGCCGGCTCGCATCGGGCATCGATGTCGCTCATCGCGGTCCACTCTGGCAGGTCGGGCACCAGTACGTCGTGCGTGGGATCTCCGTGGACAACGGACCCGAGCGGATCAGGGTGCCGCACCGCGGACACGGTCGTCCGGCGCGCCGGTACACCCGCATCGGAACCCGACCGGGTGCGGCAGCGGCACCGTGCGTGAGCAACCGGCGAGCGGTCGTGACCAGCCGGCCCAGCGTGGCATCGTCGAGGTCAGCCACGGCGACGAATGGATCGACGCGCTCGGCAAACAGCGTCTCGTTGCGCCAGATGTTGCCGATGCCGGCCAGTGCCCGCTGATCCAGGAGCGCGGCGCTGATCGACATCGATGAGCGTTCGGGAGAGCGCAACCGACGCTGCGCTTCCGCCGAGTCGAAGTCGGGCGACAGCAGATCGGGTCCAAGCCGGGACAGGGACGGATGGAGGGGTTCCGCGCGGGACTCGAACAGCTCGACGACCGGCGCGTCGAAGCAGACCGCGACCGCGCCATCGACCTCGAGCACCAACCGGGCTCGACCCGGTGGTCGACGCCACCGCTCACCCGGCCGATAGCGGTGCCAGGAGCCGTTCATCCGCAGATGCGTCCGGAGCTCGAGACCGCCATCGAAGCGGATCAACAGGTTCTTGCCGTGCGCTTCGACCGCGTCGACGCGCTTGCCAACCACCCGTTGGATCTGTGGGACCGCTCCGGGACCCTGGGCTCGCGCCGCGATCACGTCCCGGCCGACGAGGTACGGTCGCAGACCCGCCGCGGTCCGGAAGAGCGTGTCGCCCTCAGGCATGCGTGCCGATCAGCCCACGCTCAGCGAGGCGCACGCAGGACGAGGCCGCGGTACCCAGCCGAGAAACCGGCCTGGAGCAGCCGCTCGCGCCACGGCGATTCCCCCACGGCGACGCCATCGATCTTGCGGATGACGAGCTCGCGGGCGCGTCCGGTCCCGACGATCGACGTCAGCCCGCGGAGCGCCGACTCGGCGACGTCCGGGTCGTCGGCGGCCGGCAGGGTCTGGATCGTGGCCCCGCCGCGCTCGAGGTACAGAGCGGCGATGCCGTCGACCAGCACGACGTACGCGCCGGCAGCCCGCTGGAACGGCCGCCG
The DNA here is from genome assembly GCA_963813535.1 of uncultured Chloroflexia bacterium. GTDB lineage: Bacteria > Chloroflexota > Limnocylindria > Limnocylindrales > CSP1-4 > SPCO01. The sequence goes on from CAWEZH010000001.1 coordinate 50,295, forward strand.
ATCATCGTCACCGCGGCGAGGCCAGGCGAGCGCGGCACCGTACGGATTCGCGGGGTCGGCCGCCGCGAGGACGTGGACGGCCGGTGCGGCCGAGCCTTCCTCTCCATCCCGCACGGCGCGAAGTCGGTCGAGCGCGCCGGCCAGGGCGAATTGCGCCGCGCCGAGCCCGTCGACGAAGTAGCCGCGCCGGATCCGGCCCGCCTCCTCGAGCGCCCGGAGCACCGGGTACACGCCGGAGAAGCCGCCCTCGAGCCCCTCCGACACGACGGCCTCCCGTGTCAGGACCCCATGACGTTCCAGGAGAGCGAGTGCCTGCGCGTGGAGCCGCTCGGTCGGCGTCACCCCGTCGATCGGCTCGACGAGCGACCAGCGACCCGCCGCCTCGGGTGGTCCCAGCGCGGTGAGCCGACCTGGGCGAGCGCGACGAGCACCCGACCCCGGACCGGTGGGTCGCTTCCAGCGCAGCGCGCGCAGCGGCGCGAACGTGTCGTTGGTGACTTCGCCCGCCCAGACCAGGTCCCACAGCGCGTCGAGCATCTCGCGGTCCGAGCCACCACCCGCCGCCGCATGGACCGCGCGGTAGAAGCTCGCCCCGCGGCCAGCGAGGTGCTCGCGGATCTTCTCGTGGCGCGGGCTCGACGGCCGCGACGTCGCGTCGTCGTTCGCGTCGACCAGTGCGTGGGGCCGGAGGATCTCGCGCTCGGGCCGATAGAGGGCGATCCGCCCGTCGTCGCGGCCGAGGCTGCCCCGCCCGACCCACGCGACCTCTCCCATCGCGCCGAGCTCGTCGAGGAGGCGCGGGGTGTAGCCAGGGACTCGCGCCGGCAGGACGTCCCGTTCCAGGACCGATGCCGGGATCGCGACACCGGCGAGCTGGTCGACGATCTCGGCCAGTCTCTCCATCGCGGCCGTGCCGCGGAAGAGCGGCGGGTCGGCGCCGGGTCCGGCGGCCGGTGCGATCCCGTGCCAGGCGGGCAGGAACCGGCCGAGCGCCGCCGGGTCGACCGGTTCGACCTCACGCCGCAGGCGCGCCAGCGAACGGCGGCGAAGGAGGCGCAGGACATCGGCATCGGACCACTCGCGTTCCACGCCACCCGGCCGGAACTCGCCCCGGATGATCGTTCCTGCGGCAAGCAGCCGCTCGAGCGCGTCGTCGACGATGCCGACGGGCAGACCCCAACGCGCCGCCGGGTCCGGCGTCAGGAACGGGCCGTGGGTGCGGGCGTACCGGGCGAGCAGACCGTCGAGTGCGCCCACGGCGGGAGCCAGGAACGCCTCGGGTACGCCAACGGGTGCGGTGACGCCGACGCCGTCACGGTAGCGTGCGACGTCCTCGATCGCGATCCAGCGGTCGTCGCCCGCCATCCGGACGCGCACAGCCCGCCGGCCACCCTCGAGATCCGCCAGCCACGGTCGGACCGCGTCGGACCCACCGACCACGCGCGCAGCGAGCTCGTCGGTCGACAGGTCGCCGAGCCGGCGCAGCAGGTCGTGCACCTGGTCGACCGTCGTCGCCTGGCGATCCTCGGCCAGGGCCTGGAGCGACAGCTCGAGGTCGGCGAGCGCCTCGGGATCGAGCAGCTCGCGCAGCTCCTCCTGGCCGAGCAGCTCGCGGAGGAGGTCGCGGTCGAGCGTGAGGGCACCGGCCCGCCGCTCGGCCAGCGGAGCGTCGCCTTCGTACATATAGGCCGCCACGTAGTCGAAGAGCAGGCTGCTCGCGAACGGACTCGCGCGGGGCGTCTCGACGCCATGGACCGCGATCTCCCGACTCGCCACACCGCGCAGGACGTCGCGCAAGGCGTCGAGGTCGAAGACGTCCGACAAGCACTCCCGGTAGGTCTCGACGAGGATCGGGAAGCTGCCATAGCGACTCGCCACCGACAGCAGGTCGGCCGCTCTCTGGCGCTGCTGCCACAGCGGCGTGCGGGTGCCCGGGCGGCGGCGCGGCAACAGCAGCGCACGGGCGGCGTTCTCGCGGAAGCGACTCGCGAACAACGCGGAGTTCGCGACCTGACCGACGACCAGGTCCTCGATGTCCTCGGCCGCCGGGAACAGGAGATCCTCGATGCCGTCGACGCTCCCCTGCCCTTCCGGGAGACGGATGGCGATGCCGTCGTCGGACCAGATCGTCTGGACCTCCGTCCCGAGCCGATCGGCGAGGCGCGCCTCGATCCCGAGCGACCACGGGGCGTGGACCCGACCGCCGAACGGCGTCAGCAGGGTCAGCCGCCAGTCCCCGAGCTCGTCGCGGAACCGCTCGACCACGACCCGTTTGTCGGTCGGCAGGGCTCCGGTCGCTTCACGCTCGTCCTCGAGGTAGTCCAGCAGGTTCTTGGCCGCCCGGTCGTCGAGGTCGTGGTGTTCGCGGAGACGATCGTGCGCTGCCTGCCGGCCCTTCGGACCGCGCTGCAGGTCGCCTTGGATCTCGCCGACGAACGCGCCGAGTGCGCGGCCCAGCTCGATCGGGCGGCCGACGGCGTCCCCCTTCCAGAATGGCAGCTTGCCGGGGACGCCTGGGGCAGGCGTGACAGTGACCCGGTCGTGGCTGATGTCCTGGACGCGCCAGGAGCTGGCACCCAGGACGACCACATCCCCGTGCATCCCGGCTCGCAGCTCGTAGACCATCTCTTCGTCGAGCTCGCCGACGCGCCGACCCGGCGTGCCGGCCTCGCCCTCCATGAACACGCCGAACAGCCCCCGGTCGGGGATGGTCCCGCCGCTGGTCACGGCCACGACCCGGGCGTCGCGCCGACCCTCGATGGTGTCGGTGACGCGGTCCCACACGAGACGCGGCTTGAGCTCGGCGAACTCGTCGGATGGGTATGCGCCAGCGAGCATGCCCAGCACGCCGTCGAGGACGTCGCGGGTCAGCGTCTCGTACGGCGCCGCCGCAGTGACGGTCCGGAACAGGTCGTCGCCGGTCCATCGATCCATGACGGTCATGGCGACGATCTGCTGGGCGAGGACATCGAGTGGGTTGCGCGGGATGCGCGTCTCCTCGATCTCACCCTCGTGCATGCGCCGCGTGACGACCGCGACCTCGAGCAGGTCGCCGCGGTACTTCGGGAAGATGACGCCCTTGCTCGGGGCGCCGACCTGGTGCCCGGCTCGGCCAACGCGCTGGAGACCCCGGGCGACACTCGTCGGCGATTCGACCTGGATGACCAGGTCGACGGCGCCCATGTCGATGCCGAGCTCGAGCGAGCTCGTGGCGACCAGCGCCGGGAGGCGGCCGGCCTTGAGCTCCTCCTCGATCTCGAGACGCTGCTCGCGGGCGATGCTGCCGTGATGGGCGCGGACGAGGTCCTCGCCGGCCAGCTCGTTGAGGCGCTGGGCGAGTCGCTCACTGAGCCGTCGGCTGTTGGTGAAGACGATCGTGCTGCGGTGGCTCCGGATCAGCTCGAGGATCCGCGGGTGGATGGCCGGCCAGATGCTCGAGCGCGCGTCCGGGCTGATGGCCGGCCCGCCTGGCTGCTGCTCCTGGGGAAGGACATCGCCAAGGGCGGCCATGTCGTCGACCGGGATGACGACCTCGAGCTCGAGCGGCTTGCGCGCACCGGCATCGACGACGGTGACCTCACGGTCGGGGCCGATGCCACCGAGGAACCGAGCGATCGTGTCGAGTGGTCGTTGCGTGGCGGACAGGCCGATCCGCTGCGGGGGCGGGGTCGTCTCGGCGTCTCGGAGCCGGTCGAGGCGTTCGAGGCTGAGAGCGAGATGGGCGCCCCGCTTCGTGCCGGCGATCGCATGCACCTCATCGATGATCACGTGCTCGACGTTGTGCAGGATCTCGCGCGCCTGGCTCGTCAGCAGGAGGTACAGGCTCTCGGGGGTGGTGATGAGGATGTCGGGCGGCCGGCGGGCGATCTCCCGTCGGTCCTCGCTGGGCGTGTCGCCGGTCCGGCTGGCGACGGTGATCGTCGGAGCCGCATCGCCGAGCTTCTGGGCGGCGAGTCCGATGCCGGTGAGAGGTGCCCGGAGATTTCGCTCGACGTCGTAGGTCAGCGCCTTGAGTGGCGAGACATAGAGGACACGAACGTGACCGGGGTCCTGCTTGGTGGCAGCCGGGCTGGGATCCCGGGCGAGCCGGTCCAGCGCGAACAGGAACGCAGCCAGGGTCTTGCCGCTGCCGGTCGGGGCATGGATCAGCGTGTGCTCGCCCCGGGCGATGGCCTCCCAGCCCCGCGTCTGGGCGTCGGTGGGCGCCTCGAAACTGGCTTCGAACCATGCGCGGACTGCGGGTGAGAACGGCGCGAACGGGTCGGCGGGAACGATGGTGGCCACGGACCTTGCAGTATAGGGTCCCGGGCACGTTTCGACCACATGTTCGGTTTGCGACGAGATCCGATCGACGGGTCGGCCGCTAGGACACGACCGAGTCGATCAAGGCGCGCACCTCCGCCACCGACCCTGCGCGCAATGCCTCATGTGCGATCGCTGCGCAGGTCCCTGGGTCCAGGCCGAGCAGGGCGCTTCGCACGGATGCGATCGCGCTGGGGGTGACGCTCAGCTCATCCACGCCCAGCCCGACAAGCAGTGGGATGACCATCGGATCCGCGGCTGCCTCGCCGCACACCCCGACATGTCGTCCTCTGGTTCGGGCGGCGCGAACGACGCCCCCGATGAGCCTGATGATCGCCGGCTGAAGGGCGGATGCGAGGTCGGCGAGCTCCGGGTTCGTCCGGTCCGCCGCGAGCGTGTACTGCACGAGGTCGTTCGTCCCGATCGAGAAGAACTCGGCAGTCTCGGCGAGCGTGTCGGCCATGATGGCGGCTGATGGCACCTCGATCATCACCCCGAGGGAGATGCTCGCAGGCCGGGCTCCCGAGGATGCCTCCACACGCTCGGTCGCCGTGTCGAGACGCTCGCGCACCGACTGGAATTCTTCGCGAGTGGCGATCATCGGCACCATGACGCGGAGCTCGGCAGTGCCGGCCGCAAGCACCAATGCCGTGAGCTGGTCGTCGAGCGTCTGTGGCAACCGACGTGCAAGCCGGACACCACGTACGCCGAGCGCCGGGTTCGACTCCGCGGGACCAGTCTGCCAGGGGGCGGGCTTGTCTCCGCCAACATCGAGCGTCCGGAACACGACGGGTCGACCGTCCATGGCGGCGCGGATCCGCGCGTAGGTCGCCCGCTGTTCCTCGACCGTCGGCGGCGTGTGGCGTCCGAGGAACAGGAGCTCGGTTCGCACCAACCCGATGCCATCCGCCCCGGCCGATAGTGCAGCATCCGCCTCGAACGGCGATCCCACATTTGCCGCCACCCGCACGGACACGGATGAGCCGGCGGTCGTGCGATCGGATGGATCCGGGCGGGGGCGGGTTGTCGCCTGTCGACGCTCGGTGGCGTCCTGGAGCTGCATCACGTCCACCGCACCAGGCTCGATCACGACGCGCCCGCCCGTGCCGTCGACGGCGATCCTGGCGGCGTGCGGGATGCTCGTCGTCGCCGAACCGAGCCCGAGCACCATCGGGATCCCGAGGGCCCGCGCCACGATCGCCGCGTGCCCGGTCGCGGTCCCACCGCCCAGCGCGATCCCCGCCACGAGCTCGCGGCGGAGAGTGGCGACGGCTGACGGCTCGAGATCGGTGGCCACGACCACAGCGGGTTGGCCGTCGGGATGCCACAGGTCCGGCTGCTTCTCGCCGCGGATGTGGGCTGCCACCCGTCGTCCGACATCGCGAACGTCGGCAGCTCGCTCGCGGAAGTAGTCGTCATCGACGGCAGCGAGAGCATCCGCGTGCCGCGCGGTCACGGACAGGATCGCCTCGGCCGCGGTCGCGCCCGCCGCAATCTCGGCGAGCGCGGGCTCGACGATGCCCGGGTCCGTCGCGAACAACGCCTGAGCGGCGAAGATCGCCCCGACCTCCTCGCCGGCCAGCGACGCGGTCCGTGCACCCAGGGCCTCAAGGTCGATCGCCGCCGCGTCGAGCGCTGCGCGCAGGCGGCCCGCTTCGTCATCGTCACCTGGCGGGCCACCTTGGGGTGGCCGCATCTCTGACGAGATCGGATCCGCATGCAGGGCCCGTCCGATCCCCACCCCTGGGGATCCGGGCTGCCCCGTCAATGTCCACGGTTTGCTCGGGGTCGCTCGCAACGGCACGCCGTCGACCCCGGGCACGGTCCGAGCCATCGTGTCAGTCGCTCCCGGCGACATCCGCCAGCGCACGCAGCAGCAGCGCGGACGAGGTTGCCCCGGGGTCCTGGTGACCGATCGAGCGTTCGCCCAGGTATGACGCTCGACCCTTCGTCGCAAGCATCGGAACCGTGGCGGAGGCTCCTGCCTCGGCGGCGTCGGCCATCGCGAGGGTCACCGCCGCACCGTCGGCCCCGGCGCTATCGGCCTCGCGGCCGGCGGCTACAGCCGGTATGAGGGCATCGAGCATGGTCTTCTCACCCGCAGAAGCCTTCCCGAGCGACTGGATGCCACCTATCGCCGCCTCGAGGCCTGCGACCAGGGCCCCCCGACTGCTCGTTCCCTCGGGCAACGAGGCGATGGCACCGGCGGCCCGCACCAGCGCGGTCCCGTACAGCGGACCCGCGGCGCCTCCGACGGTGCTGATCAACGTGCGGCCGGCCGCTCGGAGCCGCGCCGCACCCATAGCGAGCTCGCCCTCCGCATCGGGAAGTCCACCATCGAGGCTCGCGACGATCGCGGCAAACCCGCGGTCCATGTTGGTGCCGTGATCCCCGTCACCGATCGCCTGGTCGAGGGCGGTGAGAGCCGCCGCGTGTTCGTGGATGCGCGCCGCGGCAAGGCGCAGCCAGGCATCGATGATGTCGATCACGATTAGGTACCTCGACGGTGTCGTCATGCCGAGTCTAGAAGGCGGCCGCCGCGCGAAGGCATCCTGCGCGGCGGCCACCGTGGTGGTCAGATGCCCCAGCGCAAGGCCGGAGTGTTGACCGGTGCGTCCCACCATCGAATGAGCGCATCATCCAGCCGCAGCAGGGTCACGGAGAACCCGGCCATCTCCAGGCTGGTGATGTAGTTCCCGACCAGCGAACGTCCGATCGAGATGCCCTGCCCCCCAAGGATCTTCGCGACGCTATTGAACGCCACGTAGAGCTCGATGAGCGGTGTGCCACCCATGCCATTCACGAAGGCCAAGACCGCATCGCCGCGGCTGAGTCCAAGGTCCGAGACGATCGGCGACACTAGCCACTCGGCCATGTCGTCGACCGGAGCGAGCTTCTCGCGGCGGCGGCCCGGCTCGCCGTGGATGCCGATGCCGACCTCGACCTCGTCGTCGGGCAAGTCGAACGTCGGCGTGCCGGCCGCTGGCACGACGCACGACGTCAGCGCCAAACCCATCGACTTGCCCTGCTCATTGACCTTGGTCGCCGTCGCGGCCACCTCCGCCAACGAGCCGCCGGCCTCGGCATGCGCGCCGGCGATCTTCTCGAGCAGGACCGTGACGCCGACACCACGCCGGCCCGCCGTATAGAGCGAGTCCTGGACCGCCACGTCGTCGTTGGTGACGACGGTCGCGACCTCGATCTCGCCAGCCACGAGCTCGGAGGCGAGTTGGAAATTCAGCACGTCCCCGGTGTAGTTCTTGACGATGTGCAAGACGCCGGCCCCGCCATCGACGGCCCGTGTCGCGGCCTCCATCTGGTCAGGTACCGGCGACGTGAAGACATTGCCGGCGGCTGCCGCGTCGAGCATGCCCAGGCCGACGAAGCCGCCATGGAGGGGTTCGTGACCGGAGCCACCGCCGGAGATCAGGGCGACCTTGCCCCGCTTCGGCCCGCCGGCGCGGAGGACGAGATTCTGGCTCAGGTCCACTTTGACAAGGTCCGGGTGAGCGGCCTGCATGCCGCTGAGGCTCTCGGGGACGATGTCCTCGATCGCGTTGAAGAGCTTCTTCACGCGGGTCGGTGCGGTGGTCGCCATCGGATGGATCCTCCTCGGGTCAGGCTGTGACGGTTGGACGACGTGAGGCGTTCAAGCGGCTTCGTGGGCGTGCTCGGCGACTGCCGCGCCCGGCACGGTGGCCGTACGCGTGTGGCCGATGAACTGGTACGCGAAGGCGCCGACGAGACCGCCGACGATGGGGCCAGCCACGTAGACCGGGAGCAGGGCTCCGAGGTTGGTCTTCGAGCCGATGATCAGCTCGAGGATCTCGGGACCGATCTGGCGGGCCGGGTTCAGCGCGGCGCCGGTGATCGGGCCGACCAGGATGATGATCCCGTACACGATGAAGCCGATCACGATCCCGGCGAAACCGGCCGGGGCTCGGCCGTCGACGGCGGCACCGAACACCGTGAAGACGAGGATCGCCGTGCCGATGACTTCGGCCGCGAAGCCGATGCCGATGCCGGCGTTGGCATTGACATCGACCGCGCCCAGACCAAGGGCGACGGGGTCATTGCCGGTCAGGATGATCAGCGTCAAGCCGGCGCCGAACAGCGCGCCGACGAGCTGCGCGCCGATGTACCCGATCGCGGTATTGGTGTCGATCTTGCGGGTCGCGAGCAGGGCGATCGTCACCGCGGGGTTGATGTGGCAGCCGCTGATGTGGCCGACCGAATACACCGCCGCGAAGATCGCGAAGGCGAAGGCGAACGAGATCGTCGAGAGTTCGGCGCTGCCGAACGGGTTCTCGCCGGTCAGCAAGAGGGTGAGCGGGACCGAACCTGCGCCGATGAAGACGAGGATCGCGGTACCGATCGCTTCGGCTGTCAGTTTCTGGGACATGGTCGGGGACGACATCGGGTGCTTCCTCCTTCGAGAGTGATGGGTCAGCCGGCCTGGCTGACGTATGGGGCGAGCTCCGCCCGAAGGGCGGCGAGCGCGGCATCGGCATCTGGGCCATCCGCCGCGAGGGTGATCTCGGATGACGGTCGGATGGTCATCCCGAGTAGGGCGATGAGGCTTTTCGCGTCCGCCTCGCGACCGTCCTGCCGGACGATGATCCGGCTGGTGAATCGACTCGCCGCCTGGACGAATCGAGCCGCTGGCCGCGCGTGGAGCCCGGATGGGTCAAGGACGACGAGACGGATCTCCGACATCTGTCAGTCCCGCGGCAACTTGGCCATGGTCGCGGCCGATCCGGCCGCGGTAACGACCTCGTCGATCGACGCGCCGACGCTGGCCTGGACGGCGGCGAGCACGGCGCCCTCGACGAGTGGCGCCTCGCTGATGCGGACCCGGGCTCGGTCCGTGTCGCTCAGGTCCTCGAGCGCCAGCTCGAGACTCAACGCGGCGCTTCCGAGATCAAGCAGGACGACCGCGCCATCGGCGCGGTCGAGAACGAAACGGACCGCCTCGCCGATGCGCAGTGCGCTCGTACCTAGACGGCCATCCTCGGTCCCGCCCGCGGTCGCCACCGGAACGGCTGCACCCGCCACCTGCGCGACCATCTCGCGCAGGCCCTCGACAAGCGTGCTGCTGTGGGAAACGAGGATCAGGCCCACCAAGCGCGCCTCCTTTCACATCCGGGTGGGTTGCACCCGGGTTGTCGGTCGGGAGCGATCCTCCGCCCGATGTCGTCAAGAAGAAAGCAAGGGCGCAGCAAGAGGTGCGCAGAATGTCGCGATCCGGAGGTGGGTCCCGCACAGATGGCGTTGCCCCGGTGTCGGCGACTGGACTATCGTCGGCCGACCGTGTCCGCCCGGCCGTCACCCCCGAGTCACGACATCATCGATGCGACCGCGATCTGCGCTGCCCTCGGTCGCTGTCGCGTGATGGTCGAGCGGCATTCCACCTACCTGACCCGGCTCGATGCGATCCTCGGCGACGGTGACCATGGCGACAATCTGGTGATCGGCTTCCGTGCCGTCGACACGATGCTCATGGACCTTCCCCGAGGCACGCCACCCGGCGAGGTGTTGCGGGCCGTCGGACATCGATTGGTCGCCGCCGTCGGGGGAGCGTCCGGACCCCTCTACGGCACGGCCTTCCTCGAGGCAGGGGCCACGGCCGGGGACGCGCCGACCCTCGACTCGTCGCTACTCGGCCCGATGTTGTCTGCCGCAGCCGACGGCCTCGCCCGCCGTGGACGGTGCGCCCTGGGCGACAAGACGATCCTTGACGCCCTCAGACCCGCGGCCGACGCATTCCTCGAGTCGATCACAGAGGGTCGGTCGCCGGCTGATGCGATGGCCGCCGCGGTGCGGGGGGCGGCCCGTGGGATGCGAGCGACCCGCCCCCTCGTCGCCCGGCGGGGGCTCGCCTTGCGACTCGGTGAACGCTCCATGGGCCATCTCGATCCAGGAGCCGTCTCGTGTGTCCTCCTGCTCAAGGCGATCGGTGGCTGAGCGAGCCAGGTCGTCCGTGCGGATGGACATGGTGGACAAGTCCGCGCTACTGAGCCGGATCGACGCGCTCGAGCGTGACCGACGACGGGCGTTCGATGATGCCCAGCGCGAGGCAGATGCCCTCTTCGCTCAATACCAGCTCAGCCAGCTCATCTCGACCGGCGGGACCCTCCAGGAGCTGACTGGTGCCGTCCTGCTGGAGCTGCTACGCCTGGCCGACGCGGCCGGTGGTGCATTGTGGATCGGCGATCACGGTGAGACAGGCATCAACCTCGTGACGACCGTCGGGTCCACACCCGACGCGTCGATCGAGGCGACGTTCGCGGACATCGACGCCCTGCGAAGCTGGGCAGCGTCCCTGCCCGGTGCCAGCGACATGCAGCTTGGGGACGCGGTCCTACGGGCGGCGATCGTGATCTGGCCGGCAGCCGGGCAGGACCTCGATGAGGATGGGCTCCGGATCGTCCTGCTCGCACGACACGAGCTGCTGGTCGCCTTGCAGGGCGCCCGGCTCCGGGAGGCACTGGAGCGAGAGCGCGACGAGCTGGGCGCCATCGTCGACGGCGCCACCGACCTGATCCTGCAGGTCGACGCGGACGGCTCGGTCGTGCGGCTGAACCCGGCCGGCGAACGATTGCTCGGCATCGCGGCTGAGGCGGCTGTCGGTCAGTCGTGTGCGGACGTGCTCGGCTGCGAGATCGCCGGTGGGCACGCATCGGTCGAATGCCCGCTGGCCGAGGTGCGCAGCACCGGCCAGCCGATCGCCTATCGCGAGTCAGCGATCCGTGGAGCCGCTGGAGCCCCGATCCGGGTCGCCGGCAGCTTCGCGGTATCGGGTACGACCTCCGGATCCGATGCTCGCGCGACGGCCATCCTGCGTGATATCAGCGCCGTCCAGGCGCTCGAGGAATTGCGCGAGGGTTTCGTCGCGACGGTGAGTCACGAACTTCGGACACCCTTGGCCCTCATCCGTGGGTATGCCGAGACACTCCTTCACCTCCCGCTCGAACCGGACCAGCAGCGCGCCTACGTCGAGCGGATCGATGAGGCCACCAATCGGCTCGCGACTCTCGTCGACGAGGTTCTCGACGTCACCCATCTCCAGGCCGATCCGCTGATCCTCGATCGTCGGGTGACGACGTTCGACTCGCTCGTTGCCCGCTTGCGCGGCGACCTCGCGATGTCGCGGCAGGACGAGCGTCTCGTCGTCGATGCCAGCCCCGACCTCCCGGAGATCGAGGTCGATATCACGCGCGTCGGCCAGATTCTGGCGAACCTGGTGGGCAATGCGATGAAGTACGCGCCGGAGAGCAGCCTCGTGGTCCTGGGCGGGACCATCGCTGACGACCAGTGGCTGGCGGTCACTGTCGACGACGAAGGCATCGGCATCCCCGAGCAGGAGCGAGTCCTCGTCACCGAGCCGTTCCATCGCGCGTGGAACGTTCGCGAGTCGCGCATCCCCGGGACCGGCCTTGGCCTGTTCATCTCGCGTCGCCTGGTGGAGGCCCACGGTGGTGAGCTCAGCGTGGGCGATCGCCCGGACGGCCGCTCCGGCACGCAGGTGCGGATCACGCTGCCACTCGCGTCGAACCAGCCCGACGATGGCTGACACGGTCCTCATCGTCGAGGACGAACCCGAATTCCTCGGCCTGGTCGAGTTGTGGGTGGGACAGGCGGGCTTCCGGACCGTCACTGCCCGCACCGGGCCCGATGCACTGCGCCGCTTCTACGACGAGCGCCCGGACCTCGTGGTCCTCGACGTCGCATTGCCCGGCCTTGACGGCTGGCAACTGCTGGAGCGGCTACGCGAGTTCAGCCGCGTGCCGATCATCATGCTCACGGCACGAGGCTCCGAAGCCGAGAAGATCCGTGGCTTGAAGCTCGGCGCCGACGACTACATCACGAAGCCCGTGTCCTTCCCCGAGCTCATCGCCCGCGTGGAAGCGGCCCTCCGCCGGGCGGGAACCAGCACGCCGGAGCGGTCGAGGCGGCTCCGTCACGGGGAGATGGTCGTCGACCTCGACGATCATCGAGCGCACCTGCGCGGCGTCGAGATCGACCTGACCCCGACCGAATTCCGCCTGCTCGCATTCCTGGTCGAGCACAGTGGTCAATTGGTCACCCATCGGCAGATGCTCGGCGGGGTCTGGGGAGCCGGCTACGACCGTGATGTCCACCTGCTGCGCATGACCGTCCGCAACCTGCGCCTCAAGCTCGATGCGGTCGCGCCCGGCGAATCGTTGATCGCGACGGAGTACGGCCTCGGCTATCGGCTCGTGGGCGCGCACTCGGACGACGCCGCCAGAAGCTAGCGCCGGTGAATGCGCGGATACGCGGCAGGTGACTCCGCGCCGATAACCTGATCCCGGACGCCGATCGATCGTCGCCCGCCGCTCGAGGTAGGTGGCATGCGTCGTTTCGTCTGGTTCCCGCTGCTCCTGGTCGTGCTGCTCGTGACCGGCCTCGCCGCGCCCGTCGGCGCCGCGGCGGGTGCACCCAGTCCCGACGAGGTCGTGACCTTCGTCAGCCGCCCCGACCTGATCCGGCAGGGTCTGATCCGGTCCGGCACTCCGGCGCGCACATCGACACAGGCGCTCTGCCTGTTCGACTGCATCTATGTCGCGAATCGCCGCTATCTGCGGACGGTGAAGCCGTTCGTGACCATGGTCAAGGGCAATGGACCGGCCACGATCGCCATCGACATCACCCGCACCGTGAAGAACAGCTTCTCCGCGACGGTCGGCGTCACCGCCCAGGTCGTGACGGCCGGTGTCGGGTTCAGCGTCGAGCGGTCGGAGAGCGTGACGTATCGGTCGAGCACGAGCGTGCCCAACAAGGCGTGCTGGACGATGCGTGCCTACAACGTCTTCTTCGAATACGCGTTCGAGGTGTGGCGAGAGCCGTTCATCGGGGCCGACACCAAGATCGGCTCTGGCACAGCACGGGACTTCCAGGGCATCGAGTTCCGCCTCTCGAAGTCGTGCTGATCCGGCTGGCGGCTGCGGTCGGGCTCGCGTGGTCGGCGGTGGCGTGCGCGAGCGCGCCGCCGACCGGCTCGCCCGTCCCGCCGGCCGCCCGTGTCGTCGCCCGGTGGGTCGCCGCCGACGCCTCGATCGTGGTGCTGAACGTGTCGCTCGAGCGCGGGTTCGATCGTCGCCGGATCCCGGTGCAGGCGCGCATCTACCGGCAAGCGCACCCGGCCTCCCGACTCATCATCACGTTCTTCGATGACACGGCCGGCCAGGAACGGTTCGTGATCGGCCATGTTCCGACCGACGGCTCGGCCCTCCCCGCCGGCCGACCGGCATCGGCCATCGCGACCTTCGACTTCCCGAGACCGACGCCGACGGCTACGAACGGTGCGCCGTGATGGCTCCCGGATCAAACAAGCGAACGGGCTCGTCAGCGGTGTGGACATCGAAGCCGGCGCGCTCGAGCAGCCGCCGCGCGATCGCGGAGCGGGTCTCGCGCGGCAACGGATCGACGACGTCGCGCTCCGCCACGGTGACGTGCGCGTCGCTGGGTGACGTTGCGTGGTGACGGAGGAGTTCGGTCGCCACCCCCTGCCGCCGGAACGCCGGCGCGACACCCACCGCGAGCAACTCGCGACCGCCGTCGCGTGGGTCGCTCGGTGTGGACAGCGCAAGACCGACCACGGTCGAGCCGACCAGCACGGCAGACACGACCGCCGGGTCGCTCGCCCCGAGCGCGGCGGCGACCAGGGCGTAGGCGGAGACCGGATCCGCCGGCGCGATCACGCGGGGCGCCAGCGCGAGATTCGCCCACGTGGCGGCCTCGACCCGTTCGATGATGGTCGGGGTACCGGCGATCGCCTCGGGCGCACCTGGCATCGAACCGGACGGTTCGGCCATCGGGTCCCACCACCCGTTCTCGATCGCCGCGACGAGCAGCCGGGGCGTCACCACGCTCTGCTGTATGGCGCCCGTGGCATAGGCCTGCTGATCGGCCACCTCCTGGGCGGCGTCCACAGGAAGGCCGGCGTTCGGTTCGTCGGTGAACCGCTCTGGGAGCGGCGCCTGACCGTACCGAGCCGCCTCGGCCGACCAGCGGTCCCGCCACGCCTCCGGCGTGGCGTCCGGCACCTCAAGGTGCGCGCCGGCGAGCCAGGTGAGTGCCCAGGTCCGGGGTACCACTCGATAGGCGTCGTAGCCGCCACCGCCCGTGGCGAGCCACCGTCCCCGCCCATGCCGATGGGCGATCGAAATCGACGAGGCGGGCGGCCTCGCCATGCGCGGTCGTCGTCACGTTGAGGTGTGCCAGGGGATCCCACGCATGCGAATCGGCGCCATGCTGGGAGACGATGAGATCCGGCCCGAACGCGGCGGCCAGCGCGGGCAGGTGCCAGCGGACGACCTGCGTCCAGGCCGCCTCCCCGGTGAACGGTGGCAGCGGGACGTTGACGGCCGTCCCGGCCGCGGCTCCCTCCCCGACCTCGGTGACATCGCCGGTCCCCGGGAACAGATAGCGTCCGCTCTCATGGATCGAGAACGTCAGGACGCCGGGATCGTCCCAGAAGAGCGCCTGCACGCCGTCGCCGTGGTGCACGTCGAGGTCGATGTACATCACCCGCAGTCCGTCTCGCCTGGCGCGGGCGATCGCGAGCGCGGGATCGTTGTAGATGCAGAACCCCCAGGCGCGATCCCGCATGGCGTGATGGAGACCGCCACCCGGGTGGAAGGCGTGCTCGACGTCCCCCCGCAGGATCGCCTCCATCGCCCGGACCGAGCCACCGGCGACCGCCGCGGCCGCCTCGTGCATGTCCAGGAACGGCGGGTTGTCCTGGATCCCGATGCCTGATTCCGGGAGCCCGTAGGGATCGATCGAGAAACGCTTCACGACATCGACGTACTCGGGCGAATGGCACATCAGGAGGTCCGCATCCGACGCCGGTTCGGGCGCGAGATCAGGCTCCGCCCCGACCGCCCGGAGCAGGTCGAAGCCCGGCCCGAACCGGCGCGGCGTCAACGGATGGCCGGGCCCGAAGTCGTAGTCGGTCGATCGGGGGCCGAAGACGAGCAGCATGCTGCGCACGATACCGAGTGACGGCCGCGCTACCATCCGTCGATGCAGGACATCGGGATCGTGCTCATCGTGATCCTCATCCTCGTGCTGCTGTGGCGCGGTCCGAAGACCCTGCCGCAGCTCGGCCGAGCGTTCGGACGAGGCGTGCGCGAGGCCAAGGAAGAGGCCGGCAAGGCCCAGGCCGAGATCCAGTCGCGGACGACGACTGACCCGCTCGACGACGATCCGGAGGCGCCCCGATCCGAGCGCACCCCGCCGGACGCGACCTGACCGCGGCGGCGTGACCCCGGACGAGCTCGCCGCCCTTACCCGCCGACCGGGGCCCGGTCCGCATCGGACGTCGATCCACGTCGCCGGCGCGGAGACGACGACACTCGCCGATCTGCCACCGGCACGCGATGGGCTGCTGTTCGTCGGGCTGAACCCCTCCCCGGTCAGCGTCGACGCCGGTCACTACCACCAGGGCCGACTCGGACACCGTTTCTGGCAGCGCCTGATGCTCGCCACGATCATCCCGCTGGGCACGGACCTCGCCGCGGCCGACGACGCCCTCGTCGCGGCAGGCCACGGCATCACGGATCTCATCAAGCGGCCATCTCCACGCGACGAGGCGTCGGATCAGGAGCTGCGCGAGGGCGTCGGTCCGCTATGGCAGAAGATCGCCCTGTGGCGGCCCGGTGCGGTCGTGTTCATCTACAAGCGGGTCGCCGAGATCGCCGCGGGTCGGGTGCTGCTGGAGCCGTGGGGACAGCTCCAGGGCGTCGCCCTGGCCGGCCGGCCGTGCTTCCTGATGCCGGGCCCGTACGCGTCGACCGAGCAGGTCGACGAAGGACTCAACCTGCTCCGGAACCTGGCGGCGTCGCTTCCGGTCGATCGGCCGTAGGAGCGCCGTCCTCGACCGCGGACGACGGCGTCGGCAGACCGAGGACGAACGCGGCGGCGAGCAGGAGCCATCCCGCGTACGACACCAGCGGAGTGATCACGAACACCACCGGCTGCTGGTCGGCCTGCAGGGGCACGAGGCCCAGCACTGGGAAGATCAGGCGCAGTCCCAGGAGTGCCAAGGCGCCGAGCGCCGCCAGCACCCAGGCTCGCTGCGGGGTCTCAGCGGCCATCCACCCCCCGACGGTGACCGTGGCGACGTACGCCCAGCCGAGCGTCACCAGCCCGCTGAGGACCGTCCCAAGGATCAGCTGCACGATGAGGATCGGCGTCGCCTGATCCGGAAGGCCGGTGAGCACCAGGAAGGACAGCACCGTCGACACGATCGCGAGCGCTCCGAGCCAGATGGCGAGCGGCCGCTCGGCGGACCGACGTTCCCGGGACCGTGCCGACGAGAGCCCTGCCCCGAGGTACAGCAGGCCGAAAACGGCCAGCAACGAGGTGAAGAGTCGGAAGGCGAACAGCGCGGGGGCTTGGGAGAGCGGATCCGTGTCGCTCGGGGGTGTGATCCCGCTGAGGAACCGGCCGATCGGTTCACTGAAGACGTCGAGCAGCTCGCCGAACGCGAGAAGGAGCAGACCGAAGACGAGCAGCGGCATGGTGCGTCGTGCGTCGGGGTGCCGCCAGAACAGCACGAGCCCCAGGACCGGCGCGGTGACGGACGCTGTCCAGGACAGCACGTAGCTGATCGCCGCCCCCGCATCAGCGCCGTTGACCGACGGATCGAAGAGCTGTGTCGCACGCCAGACCTGCAGGAGTGTCACCGCTGCGAAGAACAGCGCCCACGGCGATTGCCGGGTGACGACGTCGGGGAGGTGCGGCGGTCGCGCATCCGGGATCGGCCGCGGTGTCGTGGTCTCGCTCACGTCGCGGAGTCTATCGGGGGTGTCCACCAAGCCACAGAGCGTCGGGTGCCACGGCACGGAGCCGCTCGACGGATCGCCGCCACGAAGGCTCGTCGATGGGTCCGAAGACCGACCGCGCGCCACGTCGACCGTCGAGGTCGCCCGCAACGGCAAACTGCCCCTCCCCGACGACGAAGGCGAGGCTCTCCGGCTCAAGGCCAGGGGTCGCGACGACCCGCAACGGGACGTCCCCCGCATCGACCGTCAGCCCATCGCCGAGCTCGACGACCCGGTGCGGCAGGTGGCGGCCCCCACCGCGGCCGACGAGGACTTCGATGCCGAGCTGCTCTCGCACTGACTCCGCCCCGCCCGCGTGATCCGGCTCCGCGCACGTCAGGGCGATGGCCTCGATCCGTCCTCCGCGCTTCGCCGCCTCGTCCATCGCTCGGTCGAGACCGGGGCCGGTCGGGTCACCCGGATCGATCAGGACGAACCGTTGCCGCCCGACGAGGTACGCCTCGACCGGCTGACCGGCCACCCCACCGCCCGCCGGCATCCCGATCCGGACGATCTCATCGGAGATGACCTCGACCTCGACCTGGCCGAGACGACCCTGCGTCAGGTCCGAACGCACCTCATCGATCGAGGTCGCGTGGAGCAATTGGACAAGCGTCGTCGAGGTCGGCAGCCACATGGCCAGCTCCTCCCGCGCCATGGCCTCGAGCGCGGCGGCTGGCCGGTGCCAGGCGTGGGCGGCGACCTCCTCGCCGACCAGCGACGCCTCGACGCCCTCCGGTGCGAGCGCCGCGAAGAACCGTGCGTCGAACCGACGCTCGAGGATGGGTGGCGTGACCCATCGCGACAGAGGCACGAGGCGGTCGGTCCGTAGCCGCAGGTCGAGCTCCTCGGCGAGCGAGGGGAACGCGTCGGGTCCCGCCAGCAACCGGCGCCGGGCAGCGACGAGGTCGACATCGGCCCGGTGATCGGCCAACAGGATCCCGACCTCCTCGAACGCCTCGCGGATGGCGGCGATATACGCCGCGAGGGCCTGGGTCGGAGGCAGGTCGCCGCCGAGCGCCTCCGCCGCCGCCTCGGGCGAGACCACGCTCCGTGCCTGGACGGACGGTTCCGCGTCAGCGGCATCGACCCTCCCGCCCGGAAAGACCTGGACATCGGGCGCGAAGGACATCGATGCGGGCCGATGCGTGAGGAGGGCCTCAAGGCCGTTCGGCCCGGGTCGGAGCAGGACGACCGTCGCGGCGGGCAGCGGTGTCGACACGGGGTCGCTAGGACGCTGGAGGCGCGGCGAGCTGGTCGATCAGGCGTGCTGCGGTCGTGACCGGCAACGAGCACACGAAGTCGCGACAGACATACGCCGTGGGCATGTCGTCGACGAGCGGCCGATCGTGGAGCAGGTCGATGGCGGAGGTCGTCGCCGCCGCAGGCGGCGCCGCGGCCATGACCTGGAACGGGCGCCAGGTCGCCCAGATGGGCTCGAGCAATGCTCGGGTCGAAGCCTCGGACGGATCGCCGACGACGGCCACCTCGACCGAATCGCCCGCCGCGAACGACGCCGCGACCAGCCATTGAGCGAATGCCGTCGGGTACCGCGTCATGTGCGGTGCGACCGTGCCGATCGCCCGTTCCGCCGCGTCGCGGTAGCGCCCCTCACCCGTCAGCGCGCCCAGGCGCAGCAACACCGTGGCCGCCATCGCGCCACCGGACGGGACCGCGTTGTCCTGTGGGTCCTTCGGCCGGGTGATGAGCGTTTCGTGATCGATCGCGGTGTCGAAGAAGCCGCCCTCCGGATCGGCGAACCGCTCGAGGATCGCGTCGGCAAGGCCACGAGCGAGCGTGAACCAGCGCTCGTCGAAGGTCGCCTCGTACAGGGCGAGCAGACCCTCCGCCAGGTGGCTGTAGTCCTCGAGCACACCGGCGCCGACCGCCCGGCCGTCCTTCCACGACCGTCCCAGCACACCGTCCGCATCGAGGAGTCCACCCACGATCGATTCCGCTGCCGCCACGGCGGCGGCCGTGTACCGCTCCTCCTCCAGCAATCGACCTGCTTCCGCGAAGGCCGCGATCGCAAGACCGTTCCAGGCGGCCAGCGCCTTGTCATCGCGCGCCGGCTGGGCACGATGCGATCGCGCCTCCAGCAACGCTTGTACGCGATGCGGCCAAGGCGGCCTCAAGACCCGCCTCACGCTCTGGTGGCTCCGAGATCGACGGCCATACCCGCGAGAGGATCGTCACGCCCTCCCAATTGCCGGCATCGGTCACGCCGTAGGCGGATGCAAAGCGCTCGTAGGCCTCGTCGTCGCCCAGGACGTCGCGGATCTCCCCCGCGGTCCAGGTGAACGTCTTGCCCTCGACGCCCTCGGTGTCGGCGTCCTGGCTCGAGGCGAACGCCCCGTCGTCGCGCCGAAGCTCGCGAAGCATGTAGTCGAGCACGCCGACGGCCACCGATCGATAGCGGTCCGCGGCCTCGCCACTGACGACGTGCGAGGCATGGAGGTAGACGCGCGCCAACTGCGCGTTGTCGTAGAGCATCTGCTCGAAGTGCGGCACGAGCCATCGGGAATCCGTGGCATAGCGATGGAACCCGCCACCGAGCTGGTCGCGGATGCCACCGTCGGCCATCTTGTCGAGCGTGAACCGGACCATCGCGCCCGGGCTGCCGTCACCCGCGGCGAGACGGCGCAACAGGTACTCGATCGTCATGGGCTGCGGGAACTTCGGAGCGCCGCCCCACGAACCGTTGCGGGTGTCGTAGTTGGCGTCGAGGGCGTCATTCACGACCCGGAAGAAGCCCGCATCGATCACCGCCTGCCCCCCCGGCACCGCGACGCGCGCCTGCTCTACGAGGGCCGTGACGAGTCGCTGACCCGCGGCGGTCACCTCGTCGCGTTGCGTCCCCCACGCCTCGGAGACGCCCTCCAGCACCTGACGGAACGACGGCATGCCGTGGCGAGGCTCGTCCGGGAAGTACGTCCCGCCATAGAAGGGCTGGCCGTCGGGCGTCAGGAAGACCGACATCGGCCAGCCGCCACTGCCGGTCATCGCCTGGACCGCGCCCATGTAGATCGAGTCGAGGTCGGGCCGCTCCTCGCGGTCGACTTTGATCGACACGAACCGTTCGTTCAGCAACCCGGCCGTCGCTTCGTCCTCGAACAATTCGCGCTCCATGACATGGCACCAGTGGCAGGCGGCGTAACCGATCGAGAGGAAGATGGGGCGATCGAGGAGCTTGGCTCGCGCCAGGGCGTCGGGGCCCCACGGCCTCCAATCGACCGGGTTGTTGGCGTGCTGGAGCAGGTAGGGGCTCGTCTCGCCCGCGAGGAGGTTGGGCATCGACCCGATGGTACGCCGGGCTGGTGGAAGACCTCCCGGTGCCCGACAGCACCGCAACTCGCGGCGAATCCGCGGCCACGGTCTCGATGATCGCCCGGTATGGGCGTTTGGGTATGGTCTCGTGGCCGCCGCTAGACTAGGCTTCGGAGCCTGGCGTGCCGCGGAAGTGGACCGCCGGTCATAGGGGGTGCCTGTCGTGGAGTACAGGCCGTCGTGAGACGGATGATCGTCGGACTTCTTATCGCCATGCTCGGCGTCGGTATCGCCGGCCCGGTCGGGGCCGCTGCTGCGCCGGTCGCGACGGGTGTCCCCAAGGTCGTCCTCATCGTGGGACCCGCCGGCGCGGCGACCGATCGATACCGTGCCGAAGCCCGCGATGCCGCGGCGCTGGCCCGCAAGTTCACGCCCGACGTCACCGAGATCTACTCACCTGACGCCACGTGGCCGGCGGTAAAAGAGGCCATCCAGGGCGCGAGCGTCGTCGTGTACATGGGACACGGCAACGGCTGGCCGAGCCGGTACCGCAACGAGCTCTATCCGCCGTCCCAGAACGGTTTCGGGTTGAACCCGTCGGCCGGTGGCGGCGACGGCACCCATCAGTACTTCGGGGAGGCTCGGATCGCGGAGAGCATCCGCCTCGCGCCGAACGCCGTCGTCCTGCTCAACCACCTGTGCTACGCGTCCGGCAACACCGAGCCCGGGCTGCCCGAAGGCACGCTCGCGATGGCCAGACAGCGGGTCGACAACTTCGCTGCCGGGTTCGTCGCCGCCGGAGCGGCAGCCGTGGTCGCGGAGGCGCACGACAGTCCCGACTACATGCTCAAGGCCGTGCTGGCAGGACGAAGCGGGATCGAGTCCGCCTGGCGACGCGCACCGAAGGCCAATGGCAACCGTTTCGCCTTCGAGAGCGCGCGAAGCCCCGGCTACGTCGCCCAGATGGACCCGGACAATGCCTCGTCCGGCTTCACTCGGTCGATCGTCCTCAAGAAGGGCCTCGCCTCCAAGGACGTCCTGCGGCATGCCCGCGGTCGCGCGCACGGCGCCGAGGCAGTGCCCGATCCCGCGACCCTCGTGCCGAGCCTGGTCGGCACGGGTCTGTCGATGAAGACCCCCAGCCTTCGATCGACGCTTGCCGGGCAGCGGCTCTGGTACCGGATCCCGTATCGCGTGGCCGATCGCGATCGACTGCCGGATGGGCTGCAGGCGAGCGTCCGCTGGGACCCGCTCGACCCACCGGCGACCGATCCGTCGACACCGGCCGACCCCGAGACGCCACCCGACTTCGGGCTGATCACGCCGGAGCGGATCGGCGATGTCGTCGCTCCGACGGCCCTTAAGGTCGATACCAAGAACCTGTCGATCCGGGTCTCGGCGCCCGCGGCACCCGGGCGCTACCGGTTGACCATCACGCTCCACGACAAGGACGGCGTGGCGTACGACCCGGCCTCGCAGGCCGAGATCGCCTCGTTGATCGTCCGCCTCACCGGACCCCACGACGCAGCGGTGTCCGCGCCGACCGGCCTGACGCTGGAGCCCGGTGCATCGCACGCCGTGTCGCTGTGGGTGACCAACCTCGGCCACACCGCGTGGGGCCAGAAGGCGATCCCCGGCACGAAGGGCGTGGGCAACCGCAAGCCCGTCGGCTCGTCGCCCGCGACCCACGCGCGCATCGTCGGGACGTGGGTGGCGCTCGGCGTCGACGACCCGGCGCAGCTCGACGCCGCGGCGGCAGCGTCGATCACGCCGGCGGAGCTACCGGCCGCCTTCACACCACGGGCCGTCACGAAGACCGACCTCCTGCTGTTCGCACCGAGCACGGCCGGCGAGTACCTGCTGGTCATCGACATCGTGACGCCGGAGGTCGGCTCACTGGCGGCACATGACGTCGAGCCGACGATCGTCCGAGTCCATGTCGCCGAACCCGCGCCCGCCGCGACCGCGTCGCCTGCCGCGCCCGCCGCGACAACGGCGCCGGTCGCGACAGTGACGCCCGAGGCACCGGCAACCGAGTAGGCGGTCGGACGGACCGGACCATCCTCCCCGCTCCCGGAACGTCTTCGTCAGTCACGCGCAGGCCCTGCCGTCATACCATCGACGGCGAGATGGTCGAAGCCAACGCCGTCACCGGCTTCCTGCCCTCGGTCCACGGGTTGCATTTCCAGAACCGGTACCCGTCCGGGCCGACGCTCCGCCTCGGGGTCATCGATCCCCGCTGGGTCGGCGTCGGCGACGCCGACGCGGGGCTGTGCGGTGGGATGAGCTGGTTCGTCCGTGAGTGGTTCGAGACCGGTCGGTCGGTGCCACCCGACACGGGCCCGCCGGAGAACGGCTCCCCGCTGTTCAAGGCCATCGTCCGCCGCCAGGTCCTGTCGCTCGACTGGATGCGCGGCCCGTTGCGCTTCTGGCTATCGGCCGGCTCATCGCCCGAGCGACTCCGCCAGCGGAGCCTGCAGGTCGAGTGGCCACGAATCCGCGCGGCGATCGATGACGGCCGACTGCCGATGGTCGGCCTGATCCGCCACCACGGCTGGAACCCGTTCGACCTGACCAGGGATCACCAGGTCCTGGCATTCGGGTACGAGACGTCCGGTCCGGCCGGCCCGACGACGATCCGCCTCTACGACCCGAACTGGCCGAACCGCGACGACGTGTCGATCACGCTGCTCGGTGGCGGCTTCTTCCAGTCGACCGGTGAGCAGCTCTTCGGAGTGATCTCGCTGGCCTGAGGCTTGGGACGCACCCCCTCGATGGCCGCTGTCGCGCGCATCGCACCTTCGTTGACTTCAGCCTGCGACGCCGTATCCTAAAGTCATCAGACGACTGACGACCCGCTGACGCGCGGGTCCGGCGGAGGACTCGCGGATCGGTGTACGCCATCGGTTGTGATATCGGGTCGCAGAGCCTCAAGGGCACCCTGCTCGATCCTTCCGGCGCGGCGATCGCCCAGGCAGCGGCGTCCTACGACGTCGAGTACCCCCATCCCGGCTGGGCGCAGCAGGACGTGCGCGACTGGCGCGTGGCGCTGGCGAGCGTCGTCGGTGACCTCCTCAGCACGGCACGCGTCGCGCCGGCAGACGTCGCCACCCTCGGGCTGGCCTCGCAGGTCGATGGTCTCGTCGCCGTCGACGCCGACGCCGAGGCGCTGCACCCGGCCATCATCTGGCTCGATCGGCGTGCCACATCGCAAACCGATCGGATCGATGGCGTCCAGCCCGCCGACATCCGCCGCATCACCGGCCTGAACCTCGACGCCTCCCACGTCGCACCAAAGATCCTGTGGCTCCGGGAACAGTGCCCGGATGTCTTCGAGCGCGCTGCCGGCCTCCTCCTCCCCGGCAGCGCGCTCGTCGCATGGCTGACCGGCGAACGCGTGCTCGACCATGCGAATGCCTCGTCGACGCTCCTCTACGACGTGACGACGCAGGCCTGGTCGCCGCGGATGCTCGATGCGACGTCGCTCGATGCGGAGCGGCTCGGATCGATCGAGGCCGCCGCCACCGTGGTCGGGGCGATCCGACCGGGACAGGCGGCGGCCATCGGCCTGACGCCGTCGACGCGGGTCGTGGTCGGGACGGGCGACGAGCATGGCGCCAGCCTCGGGGCCGGCGGGATCCGGCCCGGCATCGTGATCGATATCACGGGCACGGCCGAACCCGTCGCGGTGGCGGCCACCACGCCGGTCATCGACGAGACCGGGCTGGTCGAGACGCACGGGCACGCCGACCCACGTGTGTGGCTGGTCGAGAACCCGGGGTTCGTGTCGGGCGGCAGCGTGCGCTGGTTCCAGGACCTGTACGGGCGCGGGACCACCGTCGCGGAGTTGGATGGCGAGGCGATCAGCGCGACCAAGCCCGGATCGGATGGCGTCACATTCCTGCCGACGCTCTCCGGCGCGACCGCCCCACGCTGGAACGACCGGGCGCGCGGCGTCTTCGCCGGCCTGTCCCTCAACCACGGTCGTGCCCACCTGTACCGGTCCGTGCTCGAAGGCTGCACGTTCGCCCTGCGCGACATCGTCGATCGGCTCGACGCGATGGGTCTCGGCGCCGACGAGATCCGCGTCGTCGGCGGCGGGGCGCGCAGCCGTCTCTGGCTCCAGATGAAGGCCGACGTCACCGGTCGAACCGTGCGCGTGCTCACGACCGACGAGTCGACGGCGCAGGGCGCCGCGATGCTGGCCGGCGTCGGCGCCGGGACGTTCAGGGACCTCGACGACGCGGTCGAGCGGCTGACGACACTGGCTCCGACCGCCTACGTGCCGGATCGCAGCACCACCGGGGCGTACGACGACGCGTACGGCCGGTATCGCGACCTGTTCGATGCGGTCGAGCCGGGCTTTTCGCGGTCGCCGGCATGACGGATCGCGTCGTGCTGCCCGATCCCGCGGACCTCGATGACCTGCGTGGGCGCCTCGACGGCGACCGACACCGGCCGATCGGCATCCGCCGGATCC
Organism: uncultured Chloroflexia bacterium; assembly: GCA_963813535.1. Lineage (GTDB taxonomy): Bacteria > Chloroflexota > Limnocylindria > Limnocylindrales > CSP1-4 > SPCO01. The sequence goes on from CAWEZH010000001.1 coordinate 75,195, forward strand.
GCCTCGGTCGGGGCGCGCTCGATCGGCTTCCCGACGACGTCGCGGAGGTGTGCCGCGCCGGAGATGTCCTGCTGGTCATGGACCGCACGCCGATGCGTCGACGTGGCGAGGACCTCAAGGCGAGCGTCGTGGCCGCGCTCTCGGAGCGATTCCCGACCCGGATCGCCGTCCTGGGCAAACCGGGTGGGGAGCTCCACGCGGACGAAACCGCAAGCGCCGAGCTCGACATGCACGTGCCGGGTGCCGGCTGCATCGTGGCGGTCGGCTCGGGGACGATCACCGACCTCGCGAAGGACGCCTCGATGCGGGCCGGCGACATCCCGTTCGTCGTCGTCCAGACCGCTGCGTCGGTCAACGCGTTCTCCGACGACATGGCCGTCCTCTTGCGGGACGGGGTCAAGCGGACCGTCCCCTCCCGCTGGCCGGACATCGTCATCGCCGACGTCGATGTCCTCGCCTCGACCCCGCACGCGATGCACCTGGCGGGGTTCGGCGAGCTGTGCTCGATGTTCACGGCACCGGCCGACTGGTATCTGGCGCATGCCACGGGCATGGACGACGCCTTCGATGCCGACGTCGTCGCCCTGTTCCGCGACGGCGCCGACGACCTGCTCCGGGCAGCCCCCCGGATGCGCACGATCGACGACGATCCGGAGCTGCTCGAGGAGCTGGCCGGCCGGATGGCGCTGACCGGGATCGCGATGGGTGTGTCGGGTCGGACCGCGCCGTTGTCCGGCACCGAGCACCTCCTCAGCCACCTGATCGACATGGAGGCCGCGGCGGCGGGACGCGCGAGCGCGTTCCACGGAGCGCAGGTCGGCGTGGCCAGTGTCCTCGCGGCGACGCTGTGGCACGACACGCTCGACCGGTTCGATCCCAAGCGCCTGGAACATGACGTCATCGCGTCTGACCGCGCCGACGTCGAACGGCGCGTCCGAGAGGCGTTCGATCCGATCGATCCGAGCGGCCGGATGGCGGACGAATGCTGGCGCGACGTCCAGCGCAAGCTCGATCGCTGGCAGTCGAGGCGCCACGACGTCGGACGGTTCATCGCCGATTGGGACCGACATCGCACCGCCCTCCGGGCGCTGGTCGCACCGCCGGATCGGCTGCGCACGGCGTTGGTCGATGCGGGTGCGGCGGCCACGGTCGCCGAGCTCGATCCTCCGGCCACTGCGGCGATCGTGCGCTGGGCCCTTCGCGCGCTCCCGCTGATGCGCGATCGCTTCACGGTCGCCGACCTGCGCTTCCTCGCCGATGACTGGGACGCGGCGACGGTCGACTACCTGCTCGATCGATCGGGCATCCTTGGGGGCGCCCGATGACCTCGCGGCGGCCCACGCGGATGTTCGGCGGCTACGTCTTCGACCTCGACGGGACGCTGTATCTCGGCGACGGCCTCCTCCCCGGAGCCGCCGAGACCCTCGCCGCGATCCGCGACCACGGTTCGCGCGTGGCGTTCCTGACGAACAAGCCGCTCGACGCGCCCGCGACGTACGCCGCGAAGCTGTCGGACCTCGGCATCCCGGCCGAGGCGAGCGAGGTCGTGACCTCGACCGACGCGCTGCTCCGGTACCTGGAGGCGCACGCCCCTGGGTCCACGGTCCTGCCGATCGCCGAGCCGCTGGTCGTCGAGCTGCTGCGCACGGCCGGGTTCACCATCTGCGACCCCGAGCGCCCCGAGGCTGCCGACGTGGTCGTCGTGTCGTGGGACCGCACCTTCGACTACGAGAAGCTCGTCGCGGCCTTCCGCGCGGTCCGGGCGGGCGCTCGGATCGTGGCCACCAACCCCGACCCGTTCTGCCCGACGCCCGACGGGGATCTGCCCGACTGCGCGGCGATGCTCGCCGCCATCGAGGCATCGACGGGCGCCACGGCCGAGGCCATCGTCGGCAAGCCGTCCCGGCACATGGCCGAGACCCTGCTCGCCCGGATCGCGCTGCCGCCGTCGGACACCGTCCTGGTCGGCGATCGTCTCAGCACCGACATCCGGATGGCGCACGAGGCCGGGATGGCGTCGGCGCTGGTGCTCAGCGGGGTGACCCAGCCGGCCGCCCTCGCGGAGGCGGCGTTCACGCCCGATTTCGTCCTGGCCGGCGTCGCCGAGATCCTGCCCCGCGACCGACTCGAGGAGGTGTCGTGATCGAGTTCATCTTCATGCTGACCCGCGACGATCAGACCGTGCCCGACGCGCTCGAGGTGTACGGGACCCTGCGCGACACCGACCTGCGCTATGTCGGCTTCAAGGACATCGGTCTGCCGCCCGCCCAGCTGCGCGAGCTGGCACGAGCGATGCGCAGCGACGGCCGCGAGGTCTTCCTCGAGGTCGTGTCGGAACGCGCCGAGGATGAGCTCCGCTCGGTCCAGGCCGCTCTGGACATCGGCGTCGATTGGCTGATGGGCGGCACGCACCCGGACGAAGCGCTCGCCATCCTCGACACGGTCGGGCCGCCGGGCACCCCCGGTCGACCGCGCTACTGCCCGTTCCCGGGGCGGGTCGTCGGCCACCCGAGCATCCTCGAGGGGACGCTCGACGAGATCGCCGAGAGCGCCCGGGAGCTGACCGCACGACCGGGCGTCGACGGCCTCGATCTGCTGGCCTATCGCTGGAAGGGCGACGTCCCGGCACTCGTCCGCGCCGTCGTCGATGCGGCATCGGGTCCCGTCGTCGCCGCCGGCAGCGTCGACTCGGCCGAGCGGATCGATGCGCTGGCAGGGGCTGGCGCCTGGGCCTTCACGATCGGCGGCGCCATCTTCGATCGCCGGCTGCCGGCCGGCGACAGCATCCGCGAACAAGTCGAGTGCGCCCTCGCCATGTCGGCGGCGGCCGCTGGAAGGGAGGTGGTCGCAGACGGTGCCTGACCTACCGACCAGAGCGACCAGCGGCCATCATCACGGAGGAGGAGAGATGTCGAAGAGACCAACGACCACCCGACCGCGCGACCCGGCCGAGATCTCCGCGCTCGCCATCGAGCGGCGAATGACCCGGCGACGGTTCCTCGTCGGTTCGGGCATGGGCATCGGTGCCATCGCCCTGGTCGGTTGCGCGCCACCGGCCGCGTCGGCCCCGCCGAGCGCAGCCGGCCCGAGCGCACCGGCCGCCAGCGGCGATGCAAGCCCGTCCGCGTCGGCTGCCCTGGGTGACACGCTGACGCTCGCCACGTGGCCGAACTACCACGACCAGGGCGTCCTGGACGAATTCACCGCCTCGACGGGCGTGGCCATCAACGTCCAGGTCTACGGCTCGACCGAGGAGATGGAGGCCAAGATCCGGGCCGGCAACTCGGGCATCGACGTCGTCGTGCCGTCGAACTACGCCATCGAGGGCTGGGTCGCGGACAGCCTCATCGAGCCACTCGATTACGCGAAGCTGCCCGACTTCGTGAAGGAGGACTGGAACCCACTCTTCATGGACCAGGCCTTCGACAAGGGCAACGCCGTCTCCATCCCGAAGAACTGGGGCACGACCGGCATCGCGTTCTGGAGCTCGAAGGTCAGCCCCGACGTGACGAGCTGGAAGCAGTTCTTCGATGTCGCCGGCACGACCTACAAGGGCAAGACGCTCATCGTCGACCACCAGATCAGCTCGTTCGGCTCGGCGGCGGTGGCGATGGGCTATTCCCTCAACACCATCGACCCGACCGAGATGGCCGCGGTCGAGGCGATGCTCATCGCGCTCAAGCCAAACCTGTTCGCGATCTCGTCGGACGTGCAGCCGCCGCTGCGCGCGCAGGACACGTGGCTATCGGTCGCGTGGACCGGCGACGGTGTCCAGGTCAGTCGCGACAACGCCGAGGCCAAGTACCTCGTCGCCACCGATGGCGGCGAGCTCTGGATCGACAGCTTTACGGTCGCCGCGGATGCCCCGCATCGCGACGCGGCCTACGCGTTCCTCAACTACATCACCCAGCCAGAGCAGGCCGCGCGCGAGACGGAGTTCTGCCTCTTCCCGCACGCCAACGACAAGGCCACGGCGCTCGTCTCCGACGAGGTCAAGAACAACCCGGTGATCTATCCGTCCCCGGACTCGCTGGCGAAGCTCGAGTACGCGGTCAACGCCACGTACAACAGCCCCGAGCGGGCCGAGGCCTGGGCCCGCATCAAGGCGTCTGCCTGAGGCGCTGACGGGTGGCAACGGTGAGCAGGAAGGTCGGGGGCCGTGCCGGGCGGCGCGGCCCCGCCGCCCTGCTCGCCCTGCCCGCCGCTCTCTGGTATCTGCTGTTCCTCATCGCCCCGCTCGTGGTGCTCGCCGTCATGTCGGTCGGCGAGCGCTCTCCGAACGGCGGGTACGCCCCGGGCTTCACGCTCGAGCAGTACGCCGCGCTGCCCACGCGGTTCACGCCGCTCGTCAACACGCTCGGTCTGGCGGCACTCAACACGGTCATCTGCGCGCTCGTCGCCTTCCCGGTGGCGTACACGCTCGCCCTGAAGGTCCGCGGGGCGTGGAAGCTCGTCCTCGTCGCGCTCGTCGTCGTCCCGTTCTGGACGAGCTTCCTCATCCGGACGTACGCCTGGATGACCCTGCTCGGCGGCAACGGCATCCCGCGCGTGCTCGGCTGGATCGGGTTCGACGACATCCAGTTGCTCAACACGCCCTTCGCGGTGTCGCTGGGCATCGTCTACAACTACCTGCCGCTCATGGTGCTGCCGATCTACGTCAGCCTCGAGCGGCTCGACCGTTCGTTCCTCGAGGCGTCGCGCGACCTCGGCGCCGGGCCGGTCGCGACGCTTCGCCAGATCGTGCTGCCCCTCGCGGCGCCGGGGATCCTGGCCGGCATCGTGCTGGTCTTCATCCCCGTCATGGGCGAGTACCTGATCCCGATCCTGCTCGGCGGCGGGAAGACCTACTTCCTCGGCAACGCCCTTGCCGACCTGTTCCTGCAGTCGAGGAACTGGCCATTCGGGTCGGCGCTCGCCGCCGTGTTCGTGATCGGGATGATCGTGCTGGTCGCGGGCTATCTCGCCGTGTCTCGCCGGCTCGTTCGATCCGGCCGTGAGTCCAGCCTCATATGAGACTCGAGCGCTGGGGCGAGCGGCTCACCAGGCTGTACACGGCGCTGGTCTTCGCGTTCCTCTTCCTGCCGATCCTCATCGTGGTGATCTATTCGTTCAATGCCGGCCGCCACGTGACCGAGCTGCTCGGCTTCTCGACCAAGTGGTATTCCGAGGCGTGGTCGGACCGCTTCCTGATGGACGCCCTCGGCAACAGCCTGATCATCGCCACCACGACGGCGATCCTCGCGACGATCCTCGGGACGGCGTCGGCGCTGGCGATGGACCGTCTGGGGCCACGCAAGCGCTGGCTGTTCGAGCTGCTCACCTACGTCGCGATCATCGTGCCCGGCATCGTGATCGGCATCGCCACGCTGATCTTCATCGTCACCGCGCTCGACTGGCTGAACCCGTGGGTCGCCTACTTCACCGCGGGACGCGGACCGGAGCTGGGGCTGGGCACGGCCAGCGTCGTTGCTGCCCACACGCTCTTCACGCTGGCGATCGTCAACGTGCTCGTCCGCACGCGGATGCGGGGCATGGACCGCACCCTCATCGAGGCGTCGGAGGACCTGTTCGCGACGCCGTGGCGGACGTTCTGGCAGGTGACGTTCCCGATGCTGCTCCCGGCCATCGTCGCGGGCGCGTTACTCGCGTTCACGTTCAGCTTCGACGATTTCATCATCGCGTTCTTCACCTCGGGCCAGGACCAGACCGTGCCGATCTACCTGTTCGCCTCGATCCGGCGAGGGGTGAGCCCGGAGGTCAACGCGATCGCCACGGTCCTGTTGACGGTCACGATCGTGGCGATGATCACGGCCGGGCTCGTGTACCGGCGCGGCCAACGGCGGGCAGGGGCCACGGTGGTCGGCGCGGGCGACGCGGCCGTGGCCGGGGTGCCGCTGGCGGCCAGCCCACAGCCGGCCGACGGGACGTCCTGATGGCGCGGGCGCTCGCCCGACCGCTCCTCGCCGACGTCGTGCGCGACGGTCTGCGCCGGGCAGTGATCACGGGCGGCTACGAGCCCGGTTCCAAGCTGCCGAACGAGGACGCGCTTGCCGATCAGTTCGCGGTCAGTCGGGCAACGATCCGCGAAGCGGTGCGCGGCCTGGTCGAGGAGGGCTATCTCGTCCGCCGCCAGGGCTCCGGCACGTTCGTGACGGCGCGACCGCTGCTGCGAAACTCGCTCGACACGAACTTCTCGTACACCGCGTACCTCGAGTCGACCGGCGTCCGGGCCGGCCGGCGGATCCTGGGTCTCCGCACCGTACCCGCCGACGAGGACGTCGCCGAGCACCTGCTGATCGAGGTCGGCGTCCCGGTCGTCGAGCTGACGCGCGTCGGACGGCCGACGACCGGCCGGCGGTCTACTCGGTCGACCGGATGCCGGCCGACGTGGTCGACGCCGAACGCGACCGAGAGGCGTTGGGCGGCTCGATCTACGCGCTGCTCGCGTCGCGCGGCCATCCCGTGCGCCATGGCGAGGCGGCGGTCAGGCCGGCGGCGGCGGATGTGGACCTGGCCGCGGTCCTCGCGCATCCCGGAGGGGACGCTGCTCCAGCACCTCGAGCAGGTCGACATCGACGCCGCGGGCCGGCGGGTGCTGTATTCGCTGGAGTGGCACGTGCCGAGCGTCATCGAGCTGCGGGTGTATCGGCGAGGGCCTGGGATGGCCGACTGACGGCCGAGCTGTCACACCCATCGGCCAGGGTTGATCTCATGACCAGGATCGGCTACACTCGACACGTCCCACCACCGCCTCCTCTCGAAGGACTCCGGATGACCGATACCGACCTCGACACCGGTGGTGAGACCGGTCGCCGACCGACCGCCGCCGAGCTCTTCGCCGGGGTCGGGGGCTTCCATCTCGCACTCGATCGCGCCGGTTTCGACGTCGTGTGGAGCAACCAGTGGGAGCCCGCCACCAGGGCGCAGCACGCGTTCGACTGCTACGTCCGCCACGTTCGCAGCGGCGACTTCCAGACCTACGGCCGAGGCGAGCGCGGCATCGCTACAACCCTGGACGTCCTCGGCCTGACGCCGCACGAAGCCGTGAACGAGGACATCGCGACCATCCTCGATCAGTTCGAGGCCGAGGTGAACGCCGTCGGTCGGCGAGCGACCTTCCCGACCATCCCCGATGTCGACCTCGTCGTCGGCGGCTTCCCATGCCAGGACTACTCGGTCGCTCGCACGTTGCGACAGGCCCACGGCCTGGTGGGGAAGAAGGGCGTCCTTTGGTGGGAGATTCACCGCCTGCTTCGGCTGAAACTTGCGACAGGGCGACCCGTGAACCACCTCTTCCTTGAGAACGTCGACCGGCTGATCAAGTCGCCGAGCGGCCAGCGAGGTCGTGACTTCGCTGTGATGCTCGCGTCACTCGCGGATCTCGGCTACGAGGTCGAGTGGCGCGTCGTCAATGCGGCCGACTACGGGTTCCCCCAGAAGCGGCGCCGAGTCTTCATCATCGGTCGGCGAGGCAGATCTGACGGGAGCCCGTACGACCAACTGTTCCGATCAGGCGTCCTGGCCCGGGCGTTGCCGCTCCGCGAGAAGGAGCCGTTCGATTGGGCGCCCATTCGGCTCGACCCTGACGTGAAGGTCGTCAGCGACACATTCAATCTCGGGAGCAAGCGGACCCCGTTCGGGAACGCCGGCGTCATGCGCGTCAGTTCGTCAGGTCGTGGTGCTGCAGTCTGGACGGGCGACGTTCGGCCGGCCTTGGTCGGCGAGCGCACCGCCCTGGCCGACATCCTCGAGCCTGCTGACGACGTCCCGGCCCAGTTCTTCGTCGAAGGCGAGGAACTGGAGAAGTGGCGCTTCCTGAAGGGCAAGAAGAGCCTGACGCGGATCAGCCGGTCGACCGGTATGGAGTACACCTACGACGAGGGGGCGATCCCCTTCCCCGACCACATCGATGGTCCCTCGCGGACGATCCTGACCGGCGAGGGCGGGGCGACGCCCTCACGCTTCAAGCACCTGATCCAGACCGAGGACGGTCGATACCGGCGACTCACCCCTCGAGAGCTGGAGCGACTCGACGGCTTTCCCGGTGACTGGACCACCGGCATGTCCGACGGCAAGCGTGCATTCATGATGGGGAACGCACTTGTCGTGGGGGTCGTCGAGCGGATCGCCGACGAGCTCGTCAAGGAGATGGCCGTTCCCGTGATCGAGTCGGAGCGGGCAGCCGCCTCGTAGCGTTGGCCGGGCTGCAACTCCCGAACCCTCCGCCATCCAGCCCGGCGGTCCGCCATGTCATGCGCGCCAACCGCGCGCGGAACACCGGGCCCGAACGACGCCTACGCGAGGCGCTCCGAGCCGCTGGCCTGGGCGGGTATCGGCTCAACTGGCGCAAAGCGCCCGGCCGACCCGACATCGCCTACCCCGGACGGAAGGTCGCGATCTTCGTCCACGGCTGCTACTGGCATCACTGCCCGCGCTGCTACCCGAACCTCCCGAAATCGAACCCGGAGTTCTGGGCGCGCAAGTTCGAACTCAACCGCGAACGCGATGCTCGGAAGCGAACTGGCCTCGAGGCGACCGGCTGGACTGTCATCGAAGCCTGGGAGTGCGACGTCCGTGACCGGCTGGAGACCTGCCTCGCAGTCGTCCAGAGTTCAATATCCGCGCCAAGCGGGATGTGACCCTGTGACGGCTTTGCTAACCACGTCGGGATGCAACCAGAAAGATCGGCGCATAACTAGACGGTCACCAGGCGCCCTCACCTGATCAGCGCTGGTTTGCCCGTGAGAGTTGACCAAGATTGGCAAGCCGTCGCGCTTGCGCGGATAGTCGTCTGGGCGCCCCAATTCCACGTTGTGCCGATACGACTCCCAAGCATCACCAATCAGTGCCAGCAAACGAGCACTCGGTGACCAGAAGAAGGCACGTCCGATCAACGCCTCTGACCGAGGATGACTTCGACTCTCTCTCACCAGAGGTACGACAAGAAGACGGTTCAGAACGGTCCGTAACTCGGACGAAGCCCAGGACTCGGCAGCCAAATCGATCGGTCGAAACGAGGCAAACGACATGTATTCAAGCGGCGTACCCGCGGGAGAAATCGGAGCCGTCTTCACCTCCAAACCGAACTGTTCGAACTCTCTCGTACGCCCGCGAGACGGTAGCCCAAGGAGCCGCCGAATCACGGTCGCCTCCGCATTCTTGCTTTGACTTTGGGGAACGCCCAATTCGCGACCAACCACGTCGATGCGTCGACCCACGTATCGATGCAGCAGGTGGAGCACGGTTGACTCGAAGACCTCGGCTCCGCCGAAGGGGGCAAGCATTGAGGCGTCAGGTAGCTTGCCCAGACTATTCAGATATATGGAGTGGACAAAGCGCTCCTTCAAGGCGTATGCGCGTGTCCGACGTTCGCTTCGACCGGGTCCTTTGGTCGCGGAGCCAAGAACGCGTGTAAAGCTCTCACTCAACGGAAGTCCCGAAGCCTGACGCTCGCGAATCAGCTCGAAGTCCTGATGCATCAGATCAATCTCATCAACCATCGGGGACCAACGGACGACTCGAAGTGTCTTGAAGTCGCCAAGGGCACGACCGCGTTCGTATCCATAGAAAACGAGGAGGAGTCGGTCGAGTTTGGTTCTCAATCCGGACGCGTCCCATGCTTCATCGGGATTGAAGGCGCCCATCATCCGGAGCGATATCCGCTCCTTCTGTCCGACGCTGCCATCTCCTCGGACGATCAGACCCGTCGACTTGAGTTCGATGTTGGCGCCGACGAAATCCGGTCGCGGGTCAGAGTTCTGCGGAATGTTGAAGTAGCGCTCGTCGATGTGCCCCGGGATGTGCTTGGTTCGGTTCGAAGCTGGGCTTTCGAGGGTCGCGCTACTCGGATGCCCGATTTCCCGAAGAGTCTTGCCCACGAGCCACTCGGCGGCCGTCAGAATCGCAGACTCTGAGGCTGTCGCCGGATCGAACCCGCTCATATTTGGCCGCATGGCTGCCATAGAGAAGCGCCTCAGAATGGCGTCCCATTCCATGGGGAGCGCGGCGGCGTGAACAGCGCGTCCGCGCGTTCGAGAGCGCCGGGCTGGCAGCCGCGCACGCGACCCGCCGCGGCCAGGTCGACGAACCGGTACGCGCCGAGGTAGGCCGCCGCTAGCGCAGCCACGTCCAACTCGAGATCGGGCGCGGCCGTCGTCCTTGAGACGGTCGCCCGACCATCTGAGACACGCACCTCCCAGCGCGCCGCGTTCGCGTCGAACATGTCGTCGGCCACGTCGAGCACCAGCGAGCCCGACCCGACGTACGACCGCGCGCCGAGCGCCTCGGCCACATCGATGAGACGCAGCCACATCCCGTCGTTGACGACCAGCCCCAACCGGCGCGGCTCGATCAGCATGTGCTGGAGCGGATGGGGGACCGGCCCGCGGCGAGTGGCCACGGTCCGCACGAGGTCCATCGAGAACAGCCACTCCCACAGCGCCTGCTCGGCGGCCGCGTCGACACCAAGCACCTCCTGGACGTTCATCGTCGACGCCGGCCCGCTCGTGCCCCAGCTGTTGTCGATCCGGTAGATCGCGTATCCGCGCGGCTCGCCGTCGATCTCGAGCAGCGCCCGGTACTTGATCCCCTGCCCGCGCTGCATCCACTCCGCATCGCCGACCAGCCACAGCTTCCACTTGGGTTCGCTGCGATCGAGCGACCCAGGGAGGCCGGGCCGCACTCGGTCGTAGACCCTGGCGAAGATATCCGTTGCCTCGTCGATGTCGACCATCCGGATCCGCGCCTCCGGCCCGAGATCGACCGGCTCACGGAACGCGACCGTCGCCGAGTCCACGCTGAATGACGACACCGTCGTCCCCTGCCCGAACCCGAACCGCTGGTAGATCGCCGCCTCGGACGCCAGCAGGACGGCGACAGGCTCGCCGCGCCGGCGGGCGTCGTCGAGGAGCCAGTCCATCATCTGGCGCAGGATCCCTTGCCGCCGATAGTCGGGCCGCACGCCGACACCGGTGATGCCGCTCGCGCCGACCTCGCCGCCCGGGATGGTCAATCGGAGCGTGTACGCCCCGGCGGTGCCGACCTGTGTCTCGCCCTCGTATGCGCCGACGAAGCGCGAATAGTCGAGGAGCGGACGTTCGCGCTCGATCTCGTCGTCATTGAGCGTCTCGGCGAAGGCATCGGACAGGGGCCGCCAGAACTCGCGGAGATCGTCCGGGCGTGGATTGCGAAGGGTGATCTGGTCGGGCATCACCGAATCGTGCCACGGCGTCACCGACTCGACGCGAAACGGGCGCAGACTTCGCATGTCATGCGGCTCGCGACCCTCGATCGGGTCCTCGCGCTCCTCGTCCTGGCCATCGCAGGGACGGGGCTGCTCGCGCTCAAGGCCGGGGCCGCCGACGGCGGTTGGGTCTTCCTCGTCCACGGGCTGGTCGGCGGCGCGCTGTTGGCGGCCACGCTGCTGAAGGCCCGGCGGTCGGTGCCGCCGGCGATCCGTGCTGGTCGATGGCGCCCGCTGGTCGTCGCGCTTGCCGTCGCGGCGGCGATCGCGGGCGCGCTGGTCGGCGGCTTCGCCTGGGTCGCCTCGGGTCGGCTGCTTGCGCTCGGGTCGTTGACCCTGCTCACGATCCATGCCTGGTTCGGGCTCGTGCTGGTGCCGCTGGTCGTCGTCCACCTGCTGCCGCGTCGCTGGCGCGTCCTGCGACCACCGGCGAACGGAGGTGTCTCGCGCCGCGCAGTGCTGACCGCGGCCGGTCTCGCGGTCGCCGGCGTCGGCGCGTTCGTCGCGACGGCGTCACTCGATCGGCTGCTCGGCGGCGTCCGACGGTTCACGGGGTCACGCTGGCTGGCACCCGGCGGCGTGCCACCGGCGACGACGTTCTACGGCGAGCCACCGCCGACGATCGACATCGGCGCCTGGCGTCTGACTGCCGATGGACGGGCGATGGCGCTCGACGACCTGCGGGCGCTCGGCGAGGTCGACCTGACGGCCGTACTCGATTGCACCTCTGGCTGGGCCGTCGAGACGACCTGGCGTGGCGTGCCGCTGAGCGCCGTGATCGACATCCCCGCCAGTGGCAGCGTCCGCGTCCGGTCGGTGACCGGCTGGTCGACGGTTCTCACCGCGGACGAGGCGCGGCACGCGCTCCTCGCGACCGGTGTCGCCGGCGGGCAACTCCCGAAAGAGAACGGCGCTCCGTGCCGGCTCGTCGTCCCGGGTCGGCGCGGCCTCGACTGGGTCAAGTGGGTCGACGAGGTCGACATGGCTTGACCGGACCTCGGTCGGGAGACTGATATGCGGGGCGTAGAATCGCCGCCGAAAAAGGGGGCGGATAGGTGGAGGTCAGGACGGTGCGTCGTCAATCCATATCCGGACCATGGTTGGTCGCCGCCGTGGTTCTCGTCGTCGGCACCATCGCAGCGGGATGCTCCTCGGGTGCGGCCTCGCCGACGGCTGCCCCGGCAACCTCGGCTGCCGCCGGCGGTTCGATCGCGGTCGAACTGAGTGAATGGAAGGTCGTGCCCGCGTCCGCGACCGCGGCGGCCGGCTCCGTGACCTTTGCTGTCACCAACGCCGGGACACAGGTGCACGAATTCGTCGTCGTCAAGACCGACCTGAAGGCCGATGCGCTGCCCGTCGTCGACAACAAGATCGACGAGACGACACTGACGCCAGTCGACGAGATCGAGGACATCGCGGCCGGGGCGGCGCCGACGCTCGCCGTCGACCTCGACGCCGGCCACTATGTGCTGCTCTGCAACATCGAGACACACTATGCGCAGGGCATGCACGCCGACTTCGACGTGAGCTGACGTCTCCCTCCCGCTCAGACCGGCGGTAGTTCCTGCGCGTCGGTCTGGGCGGCCGCGAACAGGTCACCGACCTTCGCGACCCGTTCGGGCAGCGTCCGGATCGTCCAGCGGTCCGGTCGAAGGTCGGGATCGTCGAGCTCGTCCCACGAGATCGGCGCGCTGACCGGCGCGCCCGGCGCAGGTCGCACCGAGTACGGCGCGACGAGCGTCTTGATCGACGCGTTCTGGGTGTAGTCGAGCCGCGCGCGGCCCTTCCGAGCGGCCTTGGCCCACTCCCACGAGATCAGGTCGGGCACGGTCGAGCCGACCGCCCTGGAGACCCGCTCGACCCATTGGCTCGTCTCGGCGAAGTCGTACTTGCCGTGGACGATCGGGATCCAGACCTGGATGCCGCGCTTGCCCGTCGTCTTGGGATAGCCGCGCACGCCAAGGTGCTCGAGTGCGGCCCGGTACAGGCGGGCGAGCGTGAGTGTCTCGTCCCAGGTCGTCTTCTCGCCCGGGTCGATGTCGATGTAGGCGAACGCCGGCTGCCACGGCTCGGGCAGCTTGCCGGTCCAGGCGTGGACCTCGAAGCTGGCCTGGTTGCCGAGCCAGGCGAGACTGGCGGCATCGACCGCCAGCAGGTGGTCGTTGGCGTCGCGATCCTCGCGCCCGTCGACGCCGGTCTCGTGCCACCGCTTCAGCCATTTCGGCGCGGTCTCCGGGATGTCCTTCTGCCAGAACCCGGGTGCGCCGGCGCCGTTCGGGAAGCGCTGCAGGTTGAGCGGCCTGTCGTAGAGGTGCGGCAGCATCGTGGGCGCGATCGTCGCGAAGTAGCGGATGAGCTCGCGCTTGGTGACCGGCGGTTCCTGTTCGCCGTCCGGCCCCGGCCGACCCTCGAACAGCGGCTTGTCGAGGTTGGTCAGCTTCAGCTCCCGACCCCCGATGTGCCACACGCCTTCCTTGCCGAGGGCCTCGAGCTCGGCCAGCTCGGCGGGCGTCGGTCCGGCGAACTCGGGGGTCGACGACTTGGCGGCTCGACTCGGCTTGGCAGCTTTGGCGGGGCTCGCCGCCTTGCCGGACGTGCCGGACTTCGCGGACTCGGCTGGCTTCGCGGCCTTCACGGGTTTCGCGTTCTTCGAGGGCATCGGCTCCTCCTCGGGTGGCGCGGGTTCTGCGGCCTCTGCGGCCCGGACCGCGGTGGTCGTGGCGACCGGCATCTCCTTGGCGACCGCCGTCGGGTCGCGTCCCGCCTCGATGCCCTTGTACGCCGTCTGGCGGACCTGGCCGTCGCGCGTCCAACCGCCGATCTCGGCGCGGATCACGATCTCGGGGCGGACCCACGTGATGTCCCTGAGGTCGCCGCCCCATCGACCACGGTAGTCCTTGGGCGGTGCGGGGTCGAACGGCGGGTCATCCTGGACCAGCGGCTTCAGGCGCTTCAGGAGGTCGTTCCGGATCGCCCCCGTGAAGCCGCTGCCGACCTTGCCGGCGAACCGCAGCGCCCCGTCCTCGTAGACGCCGATCGCCAGCGCGCCCAGGTCACGCGCGTTGCCACTCCCCGGCGTCCAGCCACCGACCACGAAGTCCTGTTCCGGCCGGATCTTGATCTTGAGCCACGCCCCGGTGCGCTTGCCCGGCTCGTAGCGCGATCGACGGAGCTTGGCGACCATGCCCTCGACACCGAGCGTCGACGCCGCTTCGAAGAAGGCCTTCCCCTCCCCGACCACGTGCGACGCGAAGCGGACCCGCGGGTGGTCCTTGAGGACGCTGCGCAACAGCCGTTTGCGGTCCTCGAGCGGGACGTCGAGGAGCGACCGACCGTCGAGGTACAGCAGGTCGAACGCCTGGTACACGAGCCCGTTCGCCTCCTTGTCGCCGAGCTTCGTCTGGAGGAGGCTGAAATCGGTCGACCGTCGTCATCGAGCGCCACGACCTCACCATCGATGATGGCCTGCTGGGCCTCGATCCATCGGCCGGGTGAGCCAAGCAGCCGCGGGAAGTAGGTCGAGGCGTCGTTGAGGTTGCGGGTCAGGATGCGAACCTTGCCGTCATCGACGACCGACTGCACGCGGAACCCGTCCCACTTGATCTCGAAGAGCCAGTCGTCGTCGTCGAATGGCTTGGTCGCCAGCGTGGCGAGCATCGGCTCGATCTTCTGGGGCAGCGTCGCCGTCTTGGCGCCCGCGAGGTCGATCTCGGCGGTCGCCGCCGGCGCCTGGCTGATCCAGATCGCGTCGCGATTCTCCTTGACCTCGTCGTTGGTCCGACCGGTCTTGACGCTCTGGGGGTGATCCTCGGCATCCCAGCCCGGGCTGGCGGCGTCGTCGTTCTTGTGGATGAGCAGCCATTGGTCGCCGTCGTCGCCCTCGAAGGGGCGGCTGCCGCCCCGTCCGCTCGTGCGGACGATCGTGAACCGGCCCTTGAGCTTCTCGCCGTTGAGCCGGAACTTCAGCTCGCCGTCCTGGACCGCCTTGCGTCCTTCGAGGGTGGGCGCCTCGGGCTCCCAGATGCCCCAATCCCAGACGATCACGTCACCCGCGCCGTACTGCTTCGCCGGGATCACGCCTTCGAAATCGAAGTATTCGATCGGGTGGTCTTCGACATGGACGGCCATGCGTCGGACCTTCGAGTCGAGGGTCGGCCCCTTGGGGACCGCCCACGAGACGAGCACGCCGTCGATCTCGAGCCGGAAGTCGTAATGGAGGCGGGTGGCGCGGTGGCGCTGGACGACGAACCGACCGCTCTTGCCGCTGGTCGCGGTGTCCAGGTCCGGCGGCGGTTCGGGCGTCTTCCCGAAGTCGCGTTTGCGACGGTATTCCTCGAGGGGCATCGCGCTCAGTGTGCCGCAGGATCAGGGGTCGGGGTGGACCTCCGTCAACCAGGCTCGATCTCGACCTTGGCCTTCGGTTGTGCCCGCTGCCACAGCCATGCGCTCGCCAGCAGGACGATGCCGAGCACGACGAACGAGATGACGCGGTAGGCAACGTCGAGCGCCGCCAGGTCGAACAGGAAGACCTTCATCGTCGCCACCGCAAGCAGGGCCAGACCCGCGAGCCGGATGTCGCGAGCCTTCGACCGGATCCCGTACATGAAGGCCGCCACACCCAGGATCGCCCACAGGACGCTCAAGGCGACCTGTCCTTGCGTCCGCAGTTCCTCGAAGGCGATCGACCCGCCGGCCCGACGACCCACGATGTCGACCGCGACCACCGAGAGCAGGTACACGAAGAGCACCCCGGCGCCATACCGCGTCCAACGTCGAAGCGCTGGCTCCGGCCACGATCGCGCGAAGACCTCGGCGCCGATCACCACGACGCCGAGCGCGATCACCGCCTGGAGCGTCAGCAGGACCGGGACGGGTGTCGCTCCCACGACAAGGCGAGTCGGCCTCGCGGCCTCATCCACGGCCACCATGGCCGCCGCCAGGATCACGATGCCGGCAGCAGCCGGCAACGCTCGACTCGGGTCGGACAGGCGCCGCGCGATCAGGATCGCCAGCATCGCGAGCCCGACCCAACCGACACTGATCGCCCACGGCTCGACCTCGAACACGACGGCGTAGGCCGCGACGCCACCCGCGACGAGGACCGAGGCTCGACGTTCCACCAGTCCGCCGAGAAGCCAGCCGGCGACGAGCACGCCGGCGATCACGATCGCGGCGGCGGCCGCGCCCTCGTCGGTGAATGGGATCGCCGGTGGAGTGACGTCCCCGAGCTCGACGAGCGGCAGCTCGACCAGGATCAGGTGGGCGATCGCGATGACGCCGAACGACACCGCCGCGGCGGGCAGGGCGAGCGCCGTCGACGCGCGCCAGTCGACGGTGCGCAGCCGCACGGGGATGAGTCCGTCGGTCTGCCAGTCGATGGGCACGGTCGGAAGCAGGGGTAGCCATCTCGACGTCGCCGCGGCCGCGACCATCAGCAACGCCGCCGCCGCGACGAGCGCAAGTCCGGTGAACACGGACACGGCGCAGAACATCGCGACGCTGAACCCGAGGGTCGCGAGGGCCGACCGCAGGCTGCGATCGCCGACGATCCAGACCGCGATGGCCACGCCCGCGAGGAAGAAGGCGAGTGCGCCGCCGTTGGCATCGATGAACGGCAGACCCGCGGTCGATGGCCCCGTCCACGGATACAACGAGACGACCGCCAGGGCGGCGAGGACGAACAAGACGGCCGACGCCGCGGCGCTGTAGGGATGCCAGCGCCGCACAGCGACCCAGGCCAAAGCCACGGCCTCTGCCGTCCAGGCGATCGGCACGGCGGGTGCGTCGAACTGGATCGGCACCGCCATGGTCAGAGCCGCGACGCCGGTGCCCAGGGCAAGGAGCCCGAACAGGTTTCGTTCACCGTCGCGTGCGACCACGTACCCACCCAGGACGAAGTGGGCTGCCGCCACGATGACCATGAACAGTCCGCGATACATCTCGAGGTCATCGCTCAACACGACGAAACCGGCCCACACGACGAACGCCGCGTTTCCGAGAAGGACCGTCGCCGACGATGGGCTGAGGACGTCTCTGCGTCGCAGGCCCTCGCCTCCGGCCGCGACGGCGTTCAAAGCCCACAGGACGGCGATGCCGGCCAGGCCGATCAGGGGGGCAGGATCTCCGAGGATCCAGGAAGCGGCCTGTGGCACGGTCAGGACGAACGCGATCGGCGGCAACCATCGCCACGACTTCCAGAGGGCGACGCCGGTGGTACCGACGAGCGTGACAGCGATGAACGCGAGCGTCGTCGTGTCCGCACTGGCCTCCAGCAATGGCGGCGCGAGCAGGACGGAGATCAGGCCGAAGGCGGCGACGAGCTGCGAGTCGTTGCGCACGGCGATCACCGCGACGACCACCGCGCTGAGGAGGGCGCCGAGCAAGCCGACCTCGGTCGGGACGAGGTGGTAGAGCCTCGTCGCGCCGATCAGGCTGATCGAGATGATCGCCAGGCCTACCGGTGTCAGGACGTGTCCGAGCAGGCGGTTACCGCGATCCAGGAAGACGGCGCCGGAACCGACGGCGATCGCCCCTGCGGCCAGCCCGATCAAGACCCGGAGCTCGGGCCCGATCCAGCCGCGGCTGAACGCGAGACTCAGGAAGAAGATGGCGCCGAGGACCAGCGCGATGCCGCCGACCACGGCCAGCGCGCGGCCGGCAAGTCGCTCCTCGAGGTCTCCGAACGTCGCAGCCAAGGATCGGCTGGCCGCCGCTGAAGCCGGCACGGTCGGGGGAACGGGGGCCTGGATCAATGGCGACGGGCGCGGCTGGCCGGTTGCGGCCGGGTTGCGGTCGGCTGCCAATAGCTCGGCTGGCGCTCGACGAGTCGACGGCGTCGCGGATCCGACCGTCGCCGCCCGATCCTGGGTGCGCTCCAGGGCGGCGGCCTCGAGCGCGGCGATACGGGCTTCGAGGCGTGCGAGACGATCGTCCAGCGGAACCTGAGGCTCGTCCCCGTCCATGCCCATGATCCAGCCCCCAAATCTGAGCCGACCGACCGTCGGCGCTCGGAACCCTACCGCGACGGCGTGGTGTTACGGGTCAACACGCCGGCGTTCGCGGCATGACCGGTTGCGTGCCATGACGCTCTCGAGGCGCAACTGTTGCGACGGGTTCCGAGCACGGGCGCGTGCTGACAGCGGGGTTGGGCCGCGCCAAACGCCGCAGCCGGGACGAGGTGCGTCCCGCGACCCGCCCGAACGAGGCTAGGCGGACTTGCGCTTCCGGGCCGCCGGCTTGGCCTTTTCTTCGTCGTCCGATGCCTTCGCCCTGGCCCGGGAGGCGGCGGGCTTTCGTGCGGCCGCCGTCTTCTTCTCGCGGGCTTCGGCCACGGAGACAGGCTTCTCGGCACCGGCCTCGCGCGACGCCTTGGCGGCCGAGACCGACGCCTCGAGGGCAGCCATCAGATCGATGAGCTTGCCGGTCTCCTCGGGCTCCTCGACCTCGACGGTCTCCTTGCCCTCGACCTTGGCCTCGATGATCTTCTCGAGCGCCTCGCGATACTCGTCCTTGTACTGGCCGGGGTCGAACGCGCCGGTCATCGCCGACACGAGCTGCTTGGCCATCGTCAGCTCGGCCGGCTTGAAGTCGAACTCCTCTTCCGGCAGGTCGAGCTCCTTCATCGAGCGGATCTCGTCGGGCCAGTGGAGCGTGGTCAGCAGCAACGTCTCGGCGAACGGGTCGAGCGCGGCGAGCGCCTCGCGATCCTTGATCACGACCTTGCAGATCGCAGTGAGGCCCTCGTCCTCGAGCACGGACTTGAGGAGGTAGAAGGCCTTGCGGCCGATCTTGTCGGGCTCGACGTAATAGGCCGACTTGACGAAGCGGACGGCATTGTCGTCGCGCTCGGCCTTCGTGAACTGCTCGATCTCGATCGAGCGCACGGTCTTGAGCGGCACCCGCTCCAGATCTTCGTCCGTGATGACGACGTACTCGCCGGGCGAGTACTCGTAGCCCTTGACCGTCTCACTGCGGGAGATCGGCTCGTCCTCGACCGGACACCAGACCTTCATCTGGATGCGCGACAGGTCCTCCTTGTGGAGCATGTTGAAGCTGATGCCCTTGGACTCGGTCGCGAGATAGAGCTTGATCGGGATGGTGACCAAGCCGAACTGGATGGCCCCCTTCCACATCGCTCGTGCCACGGCGTCGGAACCTCATGCGTGCGTGCACCGGTTTCTCCGGCCCGATGCATCGGGCGCCACCATAGCGCACACGGGCAACTGCGCCCGTCAACGGCGCGGGCTGCGACCGTGCGGAGACCTCGCGGTCAGCGCAGGACGATGAAGCCGTCGAGCGAGACCGAGGGCCGCCCGGACGTGCCGGCGACCCGCAGCTCGATCGTGTGCGTCCCCGAGCTGCTCCAGCTCCCGACGTAGACGACCTTGCGGTACACGCTCGACTGCGAGTAGAGGTCGACCGTGGACTTGTAGACGCCGTCGATGTACACGGAGAACTTGCCGCGCGTCGAGTTCGTCGGCGCGACGATGGCGATGCCCCGACCGGTGAACCGGTACCGGGCGGTCGCGCCCGCCTGTCGCGATGAGGTGATCCAGCCACCGGTCGACGGGCTGTTGGCGTAGCGCGACCATGCGCCGCGATACGTCACGAGCGTCGAACGATCGCTGATCGCCAGCGGCGTGACGGCTGCGGAGGCTTCACGCCAGACGCTCCAGGAGCCATCGCTGTCCTTGGCACGCACGCGGAAGCGGTACGTCGACCCGAACGACAGCCCCGTGTACGCGACCGCTCTCGATGACGCCGACGTCGCGACCGTCCAGCCGTACGTGCCGCCGTTGACGCTCTTCTCGACCTCGTAGCCGACGATCGGGTCGGACGGGTCGGTGGCTGCTGCCCAGGAGGTCCGCAGGGTCAGGCTGTTCGAGCCGGTGGACGATCGACCCAGGGTCGTCGACTTGTAGACCGATGACGTCGGCGCCTTGGCGGTCGGCATGTCCGAGGCGACGTTGACCGTCAGCGTCGCCGATTTCGTTCGACCCCAGTTCGTTCCACTCACCTGGACGTGGTAGGTGCCGGGCTTGGCGTTCGACGGGGCCGTCACCCGGACCGACCCGCTCCCGGCGGTCCAGCCGTACAGGCTCGGCGTCACGAGCGTCGCGCTCCAGCCCGACGGGACACTGTCCACGCGCAGCCGGACCCGCTCGAAGAAGGTCGAACTGCGGCTGACGCTGAACGGCACGATCGCCGTCCCGCCCTTCGACGGGATCGACATCGACGAGCCGGCCGCGAGCGAGAACGTGCCGAGCGTCCCGATGCGGGACACGCTGAGCAACGGCTCATGGTAGTTGTCGGGATCGGTGTGGCGGTACCAGTTCGTGCTGCCGAGATAGCGGAGCGATTCGCGGACCTCGGACGGCGTCGCGAGCGGGCGCGTGGCCTTGTACAGCGCCACGGCGCCGGTCACATGCGGTGCGGCCATCGACGTGCCCGAGGAATAGCCGTACGTCGGCCCGGGCTTGGTCGACCAGATGCATTTGCCCGGCGCGATGAGGTCGACGTCGGAGCCATAGTTGCTGAAGTCGGCGAACGTGTCGTCCCGGTCGTAGCTCCCCCACGAGTAGCACCGATTGCCACCGCTGCCACCGGCCTTGCCGTCGGTGTCGGCGAGGGCCGAGACCGTGATGGCCTGGTTGTAGGCGGCGGGGACGTATCCGGCGGCGCTCCGGCGCTCGTTCGCGGCCGCCGCGACGACCGTGATGCGGGCCGTGTACAGCCGGCAGATGGCCGCGTGGAGGACATCCCTGTTGGATGCGCCGCAGTTCCCGTCATCGGAGCCGGCCTTGGCCACGCTCATGTTGACGGCCTCGATCATCGGTCGCGATGGGTCGTTCGGGTCGCGCTGGGACAGGATCCAATCGAGTCCGCAGACGTACCAGGACAGCAGGCCGCTGCCGCTCGAGTTGAGGATGCGCACGGCCCACAGGCGGACGCCGGGCGCGACGCCCACGACGCCCCAGGTGTTGTCCTTCGCACCGACCGTGCCCGCGACGTGCGTACCGTGCCCGTTCTCGTCGTACCAGCGGGTCCGATCGGCGGTGCTGCAGTTGTAGCCACCAGCGATGTTCAAGTCGGAGTGCGGCCCGATCCCGGTATCGACGATGGCCACGTCGGCATCGACCCGCTCGTCGAGGCCGTTGATCTTGGCGAGCGCCGAGGTCGTCGCACCGACCCGCGGGACGCCGGTCGGCATCGACTGGGCGGTGATCTCGATGACTTCGTCCGGGACCACGGCGACGACCTTGGGATCCGCGAGCAATGCAGCCCGTTGCGCCTTGTCGAGCTTGGCCGTGAACCCGCGGAACGCGTTCTTGAACGATCGATCCGCGCGGGTGCCCTCACGCTGGCGGTGCTTGGCCAGGACGGTCGCCGGATCCGTGCCGCCGGCCAGCATCACGATGTACCGACCCGTGGCGATCGGGCGGCCCGCGGAGTCGACGCTCGGCGGGGCCGGTTTGGAGGTCGACGCTGTCGGTGACGGATCAGCGACCGGTGCCGGGAGCGTCGCCTCGGGGGATGTGGTCGGCGTCGGGGTCGTGTCCGGTTCGGTGGTTGCCTGGGGCGTCGGCTCCGGGGACGGCGTCACCTCGACGCGCGGCGACGGCCCGACCTCGGGCGTCGGCTCGGCGACGGGCGGCGACGGATCGGCGGCAGCGACCGGCGAGACGATGGGGAGCGAGACCACTGCGGCCAGGGCAAAGGCTGCGAAGCGGCGCATGGATTCTCCGGCTCGATGCGTCCTCGGACGAGCCGACCGCCCGTTTCCGAACGCGCGCCTGACTCGCTTACATCATCCCGCACCTGCCAACCCACGCGTAGCGCCCGGTGGTCCGGGTCACCCCTAGGCATCCCGTCCCAACCGCACCGCACCAGGCGAGCGCCTGGGACTAGTTCGCCGCCGTCCGGATCTCGGCTTCCGCCTCGCCGACTCGAGCGAGGATCGTGGCCCGCATCTCATCGAGACCGACCGATACGGTCTTGGTCGCATTCGAGATCGACGTGAGCTGCGACTTCAGCTGCCGCACCGCCTCGAGCTGTTCCCGGATAGCGGTGAGCGCCGTCGCGATCGCCGCAGCATCGACCGTCATGTCGCGCTCGGCCAGCGACGCAAGGGCCAGCAGCCGAGCCAGGCGGATGGCGGCCTCGAGCGTCGCCGGCTCGGGCGCCTCCGGATCGATGACGCAGTACACGTCGCCACCGACCAATGTGAACGGCGCGACCCCACTCGGGGCATGCGCCGGCGTGAAGACGGCGACCGCCACGGCCGCACCGCGGTTCTCCCGGGCCTCGCGCAGCTCGTCGCGCATGGCGCGCATCGACATCGGCCGGTCTTTTGCCTCGATCACGACCCGCAGGTCGCAGCCGCGCGCGACGTTCGCGTCGATCGTCAGGACGAAGTCGCCCTTCTTCGAGCGCATGACCGCGCCCGCCCCGAGCGTCGTGCGGTCGAGCAGGTCGCCCGAGCCGCGGGCGATGTCACCGAGCAGCTCGGCGAGCAGGTCCTCGAAGTCGATGCCCTTCGCCGCGGACCGGGCGCGCTCGGCTCCCCGGGCGGCGGCCGCGGCCTCGATCGCGATGAGCCGCTCCTCGATGCCCTTGAACCCGGCGGTGATCTCCTGCCGGAACTGGTGCATCGGCGAATTGAGTCGCGTGGGGTCGAGCAGCAAGGCGAGCTTCGATGCGTCGCCGTCGAAGTAGCGCTCGAGCATCGACCCGATGCGCCCGATCGCGCTGTCCCGCTTCTTCTCGTCGAACAGCTCGTCGACCATCGACCGCAGCGCGCCCCGATCGCCGAGGAACCGTTCGAGCGTCCGCGGCAGCCGGCCGTCGCCATCGGCGAAGTTGGCGCGCAGCGTCTGCTCGAGCGCGGTCGCGGCGCGCTCGTTGGCCTGCTCGGCCTGCCGCATCATCCGCTCGAACTCCGAACGGACCGCATCGACGTTGACGGTCACGCCGGCATCCTGGAGGGCGATGAGCCCGATGCGCAGCGCGCGCTCGGCGAGCGGGCCGCGATCCGGTGCCGGTCGTTCCCCGAGGAACGCGGCAAGCGTCGGGTCCGAGATCGACAGGCCTTCGATCACGATGCGGTCGCCCTCGAGCCTGACCATCGGGTGCAGTGGGATGACGTGTGCTTCCATGCACCGACCGTAGGACCCACCCGTGACAACTAGGTTGTCACGGCTTCGTCGCGGTCCGCGTACGATGGCGCCTGATGCGTCGAACCCGTCACGCGTTCCTGCTCATGGTCGCGCTCGCGACGGGCCTCCTCGCTCCGACGGGGGCCCTTGCTGCTGACCCGCCCGTCCCCGTCGGTGCCCAGGACGAGATCCTCGTCCGGTACCGGCCGGATACGACGTCGGCCGAACGCCGCGCGGTCGCACGCGAGCACGACCTCAGCCAGGTCTCATCGAGCCGGACCGGTCGGACTGCGGTCGTTCGCGGCAAGGGCGTGTCCCCGGCGACCGTCCGCCGCTTGCTCGCCGCGGACCCGCGCGTCGTGGCCGTCGGCCGCAACTACCGGCGCGAGCTCCAGGCCGATCCGACCGACCCGGGTTTCAGATATGAGTGGGGTCTCCACAACACGGGCCAGCGGATCGATGGCATCGAGGACGTCTCCGGCGTCTCCGATATCGACATCGATGGCCTCGAGGCGCTGCGCGTCGAGCACGGCAGCTCGGACATCGTGGTCGCCGTCATCGACGACGGTGTCGACTTCACCCATCCCGACCTCGCCGCCCGCGCGTGGGACAACCCCGGTGAGACGCCTGGCGATAGCACGGACAACGACGGCAATGGCTTCGTCGACGACGTGCACGGCTGGGACTTCTGCCACGACGACGCCTCGCTCCACGACGCCAACAAGGACGGCCACGGGACGCATGTCGCCGGCACGATCGGCGCGACCATCAACGGCGATGGCGTCGTCGGCGTGGCGCCCGGCGTCACGATCATGGGCATCAAGTTCATCGAGGAGGGCAACGACAACTGCGGCCTGGACAGCCAGGCCATCGACGCCATCGAGTACGCCGCTGACGAGGGAGCGACGCTCATCAATGCCTCGTGGGGTGGGACCGGCCTGAACCCGGTGCTCG
This sequence comes from uncultured Chloroflexia bacterium, assembly GCA_963813535.1. Classification (GTDB taxonomy): domain Bacteria; phylum Chloroflexota; class Limnocylindria; order Limnocylindrales; family CSP1-4; genus SPCO01. Next base: position 99,546 of record CAWEZH010000001.1, read on the forward strand.
ACATGACGATCGCGGACTCCGGCCTCCTGTTCGTGGCAGCTTCCGGCAACGCCGGCCGCGACCTGGACGCCCCGCATGTCGACTTCTACCCCGCCGAGTCGAACGCACCGAACGTCCTAAGCGTCGGTGCGATCGACCAGAACGGCGAACTGGCGGAGTTCACCAACTACGGGGCGACCGCGGTCGACCTGATGGCCCCGGGCACGAACATCCTCTCGACGTATCCACCGATCGCCGGATGTCCGGCGCCGTGCTACGTCTGGAGTGCCGGTACGTCGATGGCCGCTCCCCACGTGACCGGCATCGCGGCCCTTGTGCTGAGCAGGATGAGCACGCCTCCGACCGCGGCCGCGCTGCGATCCTTCGTCCTGACCCGTGCCCTCCCCCTCGCGCAGGCAGGTTGTTACAGCTCGACGGGCCGGCTCGCCAACGCGCTGCGGGCCGTGACCTCGGCCGGACCGACCGCCATCCCGCCCTGCACGTGGAAGTTCGACGTCGGCTCTGCGGTCGGCAGCAGCATCAGCGCGACGCTGTCGTGGCCGGCCGCGACCGGCAACCTCAGCGGTGTGTCGTATTCGGTGCTGCGCCGGCGGGAAGGCGGGTCGTGGACCACGATCGCGACACAGACGTCGCGGTCGATCAGGCAGTCGCTCAGCCTCGGAACGGCATACCGGTACGCGCTCAGGACAAGGTCGTCGAACGGGTCGCTGGGGCCGACCGCCTACGCGCAATACGTGGAACCCGCCCTTTTCCAGGAAGCCACGAGCCTCGCTCGCTACTCGGGTCGCTGGACCACCACGACCTCGAGCTCGGCATCAGGCGGCAAGCTGCGCTGGTCGACCCAGGCCGGCGCGTGGGTCGAGTTCCGCCGCGCTGCGAGCGCGATCGCCATCGTCGGCCGCAAGAGTCCGACGAGCGGCAAGGCACGGATCTTCGTCGATGGCACGCTCGTCTCGACGATCGACCTCTACCGCTCCTCGGCGCAATCGAGGGTCGTGCTCTTCAGCCGGTCCTGGACGACCATCGCCGCGCACACGGTCCGCGTCGAGGTGGTCGGCACCTCCGGCCGTCCACGGGTCGACGTGGACGGGTTCGCCGTCTTCCGCTAGCCCGAGGTCAGGAACCCCGGTACGTCGTCATCGAGTACGACGCGAGCAGCAACGGGACGTGGTAGCTCCGCTCGATGTCGGTGATCCGCATGTCGACCGCCACCTTCGTGAAGAACGAGCCGTCCTCGTGCGCCACGTCGAATTCGATCCGGTAGTCGCCGACCTGCAGCGGTCGCTCGAGGAGATCGCGGACTCGGCCGTCGGCGTCGGTCAGTGCCTGCGTCATCCGGATCGGTCCCTGGTCGCCGATGTCGGTTCGGTAGAGCGCGACGCGGACACCGGCCGCAGGCACCCCCCGTTCCGTGTCGAGGACATGCGTGCTGATCGTCGGGCGTTGCTCCTGCGGCGTTCCGGGCTCGGCGGTCACGCTATCCTCCCGGCATGGGGACACTGCGGATCGAAGTCGGTGACCTGCACTTTAGCGCTCGCTGGGAGCCCGATGCTCCCCAGACGATCGAGGCGATCCGCCGGATGCTGCCGATCGATTCGCGACTGATCCACTGCCGTTGGTCCGGGGAATCGACCTGGATCCCGTACGGCGACTTCCGTCCGGGCATCGACTACGAGAACCACACCTCACACCCGTCCCCGGGCATGCTCGCCATGTACCCGGGCGGCATCAGCGAGTGCGAGATCTTCTTCCCGTACGGCGCGTGCACGACGTCCTCGAAGGTCGGCCAGCTGGCGGCCAATCACTTCGCCACGATCATCCCTGACGACGACTGGCAGGATCGACTGCGGGAAGTCGGGCGCAGGGCACTCTGGGACGGCGCCCAACCGATCCGGATCAGCGAATCGGAGGCCTGATGCAACTCGATGACAGGCCTGGGGATGCGCCGGCCGGGGATGGCGGCTCAGGAGACGGCGGAGGCGGCGGCGGGGGTGACGGCGGCGGCGGCGGTTGACCGACCTCCTCATTCGCGGCGGTACGGTCGTGACCGCCGGCGGATCGCGAACAGCTGACCTGTCGGCCGACGGCGGTCGCATCACCGCCATCGAGCCATCCCTCGAGGGTCCGGCGGTGGAGGCCGACCGCGTGATCGATGCGACCGGGATGCTGGTGCTCCCCGGTGTCGTCGACGTCCACACGCATACCCGCGTCGCGAGCGACCAGGAGCCCGATCGCTTCTTCCAGGATTCAGTCGCTGCCGCGTACGGCGGGACGACGTCGTTCCTCTCGTTCAACAACCCCGGCACGGGATCATCGCCGGCGGCCGAACGCTCGCTCCTCACCGGCCTCACCGAATGGCGCGCGGCGACGGATGCCGACAGCGCCATCGACTACGGTCTCTCGCTTGCCATCTCCGGCCATGCCGACGACCCGCTGGACGAGCTTCCGGCCACCATCGACGCCGGTGTCGCCACCTCCAAGGCCTTCATGGTGTTCGACTTCCGCCTGCCCGACCAGCAGCTCTTCGATGCGATGCACGTGATGGCGGAGCGCGGCGGGATGCTGCAGGTGCACTGCGAGGATCCCATCCTCCTGGATGCCGCCGTCGCGTCGGCACTGCGGCGCGGAGACACGCTGCCACGTCACCACGCTACATCGCGTCCGCCGTACGTCGAGGCTGTCGCGACGGCTCGGGCGCTCGCGTTCGCCCGTGCCACGGACTCGCCAGTACACGTCGTCCACCTGTCGTCGGCAGCGGCACTCGACGAGGTCAGGCGCGCCCGGGCCGCGGGCGTTCGGGTGACGGCGGAGACCTGTCCCCACTACCTCGTGCTGACCGAGGAGCGGTACGAGGAGCCCGACCCGGTGCGCTGTGCGTGCTACCTCATCTCGCCGCCGTTGCGCTCGGCGGCCGACCGCGACGCGCTGTGGGTGGGCCTGGCCGACGGTTCGCTCGATCTCGTGGCGACCGACCATGTCCCGGATCGCGTCGGCGTCGAGAAGGCCGAGGCTGGCGCCGGCGTCGCCTTCGACCGGATCAGCAACGGCGCACCCGGCATCGAGACGCTGCTGACACTCGTATACAGCGAGGGCGTCGCCCGCGGCCGGCTGACCGTGGAGCGGATGGTCGACCTGCTGTCGACCACGCCTGCCGCCCGCTTCGGCTTACCTCGCAAGGGTGCCCTGGAGGTCGGCCGCGACGCCGACATCGTGGTCTTCGACCCGTCAGCGCATCGCACGATCCGGGCCACCGACCTCCACCACACCAGCGACTACACCCCCTACGAGGGGCTCGAGGTCACCGGTGCCGTCCGGGACGTGTTCGTCCGCGGGGACCCTGTCGTCACCGACGGCGCTTTCGTCGGTCGACGCGGGTTCGGGCGGTTCATCGAGCGAGGGCCGATCGGAGCCTAGGGACGGCACTTCCACCGAGCATCACGTCGAGGCCCAACAGGATCCAGCCGATCCCGTTGAGTGCGACCCCGATCAGCGAGATCGGGCCGAAGATCGTCGGGTTCGCGGGCGAGGTCAGCTCAAGATGGCTCATCCCGAGGATCGCGAGCAGCGAGCCGACGCCGAGCGCGAGCGCTCCCCATCTGGTGACGGCCCCAAGTCGGAGGGTCACGAACCCGAACGCTGCGTCCGCGAGCCACATCGCGAGCCCGGCGTAGAACATGACCAGCCGGAACTCGGGATCCGGGTCGGGTGCGACCGGCCGGCCGGTCGACAGCAGGATCATCACGAGGTACCAGCCGTTCGCGGCGATCGCCGCCGCGGCGACGAGAGACGACAGTCGCATCCCTGACGACGCCTGCCGTCGATGGACCGCGACAACCACGGCGATGGCACCGATGTTGAAGAGGACCAGGCGCAACGTGGAGACTCCGTCGGGGATGCCGATCACGAATGCGGACAGCAGGAACGTGCCACCGACGATGCCGGCTGCCCCAAGCAGGCGGCTCATGTCGGACTGGCCATGGCCGACGGACGGTCGAGCCGGACGGCCGCGATCCCGAGGACGATCCAGCCAGCGAGGAAGCAGGCGATGGCGCCAAGCATCAGGACCCCACCGACATCCCAGGCGACTGTGAACGTGGCCACCCAGGCGACTGCGCCCAACGCCGGACCGACGGCCAGCAGGACGGCTCCCGTCCGTGACAGAACGCCCGAGCGGAACGTGGCGAGGCCGAAGAGGGCGAACCCGATGATGGCGGCGACGCCGCCGAGCGCATAGGCCATGGCCGCGAAGGCCTGGCCCTCCACGGTCACGTCGCCCTCGTTCACGGCGATGAGCGCGATCATCCCGATCGTGTACGCGATCGCGCCGACGGCAGCAAAGGCGAATGCCGTCCAGACGAGGCGCGGCAACGCTCGAGCCTGGAACGCGCTCAGGATGGTGAGAGCTATGAGGAGGGCTGCGAGCCCGACGAAGATCAAGGCGACGAGGGCACGGCCGTCCAGTGGTAGGGCCCCGAAGACGGTACTGAACCAGGAGACCCCGAGGATCACGGCCCCGAGGATGGCGGCGATGCCGCCGACACGAAGCGACATGGGAAGTCCCCTTCCTTTCGAGGGTGAGGCGCCGGGCCGGCGCGACCGGAGTCGCGCATCGAGCGCGCCGAGGAGGATGTCCGCCACGTCGTACGGTCCGAGCGGGCGCTCCTCGAGGATCGCCAGGAACTCGTCGCCGTAGCGCTCCCGCCAGCGGGCGGGATAGCAGCGGACCAGGATGGTTCTCATGGCTCGGTGTTGCGGAGCTGTCGGAGCCCGCGCTGGGCGAACTCGGACAGGCCGTGGAGCTGTTCGGCGAGCATCGTCGCGCCGACCGCGGTCAGGCGGTACGGCCGGCGCCGGTCGATCGGCGGCAAGGGTTCGACGAAGCCCTGCTCCTCGAGTCGCGCGATGGCCGCGTACAGGGTGCCGGGACCCATCGGCCGGCCGGTCCCAGCCTCGACGTCCTGCATGATCGCGTAGCCGTGCTTCGGCCCGTCGCTCAAGCTGACGAGGATGAGCAGTGACGGTTCGGTGAACCGTCCGAACTCAGGGGTCGTGGTAGACATCGCTCTCCGCTCTTACGACTGTCGATATATCGGTAGGCGATATATACGACTATCGCGGGGTACTGTCAACCCCTAGTCCAGCATCCCGTAAGCGCGAAGGGTCAGAAAGTCGGCGAAGGCGTCGTCGAGGACGAGGTGGTCGAGCAGGTCCCAGGCGTCCTTGAGTCTCCCCTCGCGAATGCCGCCGAGTCGCTCCAGCTCCTCGTCACGGACGGCCGCGTACCGTTCGATCGATAGCACACCGCGCACGCGCCAGAGCCACAGCTGCGAACGCGCGATCTCGGCGGTCGCGGCGTCCTCCATGAGATTGTCGATCGCGGCCGCACCCGTGCCGCGCAGCCACGAGTCGAGGTACGCGAGGGCCACGCGCACGTTCGCGCGGATCCCGGCGTCGGTGACCTCGCCGCCCGGGACCGTGAAGTCCACGAGGGCAGATGCCTCCACGGACACCTCCGGCCGGAGCCGATCCTTCTGGTTCGGCAATGACCCGAGCACCTGGTCGAAGATCTCCGTCGCGACCGGAACGAGGTCCGGATGCGCGACCCACGTCCCGTCGAAGCCATCGCGGGACTCGCGTTCCTTGTCGTCGCGCACCTTGGCGAGCGCGTTCTCGGTCACCTCCGGGTCGCGCCGGTTCGGGATGAACGCGGCCATGCCGCCGATCGCGTGCGCGCCGCGTCGATGGCACGTGGCGACCAACCGTTCCGTGTAGGCGCGCATGAACGGCACGGTCATCGTGAGCTGCGACCGATCCGGCGACGACAGCGACGGCGACGAGCGGAACCGCTTGATGACGCTGAACAGGTAGTCCCAGCGACCCGCGTTCAAACCGGCGGCGTGCTCGCGCAGCTCGTACAGGATCTCGTCCATCTCGAAGGCGGCCGTGATCGTCTCGATCAGCACGGTCGCGCGGATCGAGCCGCGCGGGACGCCGAGCCGCTCCTGCGCCCACACGAACACCTCATTCCACAGCCGCGCTTCGTGATGCGACTCGAGCTTGGGCAGGTACAGGTACGGCCCCGAGCCACGTGCCACCCGCTCGGCGGCGTTGTGGAACAGGTACAGGCCGGCATCGAACAGTGAGGCCGACACCGGCACGCCGTCGACGAGGACGTGCGACTCGACGAGATGCCACCCGCGCGGTCGGACAACGAGCTGGGCGATGGTGTCGGCCAGCCGGTAGGACTTGCCCTCGGGCAATTCGAACGTGAGGGTGCCCCGGACAGCATCGATCAGGGCGGCCTGGCCGCCAACCACGTTCGCCCAGGTCGGCGAGAGCGCGTCCTCGAGGTCGGCCATGAACACGCGAGCACCCGAATTGAGCGCGTTGATCAGCATCTTCGGCTCGGCAGGACCGGTGATCTCGACCCGCCGGTCGTCGAAGTCGGCCGGGGCAGGCGCGACCGTCCACTCCGACTCGCGGATCCCGCGCGTGGCGGTCGGGAAGTCGAGCGGCGTTCCGGCATCGAGCTCCGCCTGACGCTCCTGGCGCCGGTGAAGAAGGTCGATGCGCACCTGGCCGAACCGCCGCTGGAGGTCGGCGATGAAGGCAAGGGCATCGTCGGTCAGGACGCGTTCAGCGCCGTCGACCGGCGGACCCGTGACGACCAGGCCGTCCAGTGCCATCAGGTCATCCCGGATCGTCGGACGGTCGCCTCGATCAGGCCGTGCGGCTCGGTGGTCGCGATGTAGACGGTCTTGTCGTTCGCGATCTCCATCGGCGACAGGTCGGCGAGCCAGTGATGGAGGTTGGGCAGCACCATCCGGACCTCGTCGAGCTCCTCGTGCCGCTCGAGCATCGCCTTTGCCATGATCCAGATGCTCGTCTGGACGCTGGGACTGTCGTGGTCGGCGAAGACCTCGAGCAGCGTCGTGCGCACATCGAGGAACGCAGCATCGAGGTCGAGATCGGGCGCGCCGTACCGCCAGATGGCGGTCAGCTTCGTCGCCATCAGCCGGTCGTCGGTCTCGGGGAGCGTGGTGTAGCGGTCGCGCGGGAAGCCCTCGAACGCCGAGCGCGTGGTCTTCATGACGACGAGGTCCTCGACCCCGGCCTCGATGGTCGTCTCGGCAGGGCTCGCGGCGATGGTCGCCACCCGGGTGCCCTCGCCGCCCTTGACGAACGCATCCGTCGCCGGGCTGCCCGCGACGTCGATCGGCTGCCAGTGGTGGGCGCGGATATTGACGGTCGCGCGGTCCACCTGGTCGAACCCCAGGAAGTGCTCAGCGAGTGCCTTGCCGTACGACTCGATCGCCCCGTCGAGATGGTCCAGCGCGAAGGCATAGGCAGTGTTCTTCATCGTGTCTGTCGCGACGACCATCGAGTTGTCGCCATCCGTGTGGGCCGAGGTGAAATCGCCCTCGAGGGCGATGGCCACCGTCAGATCGTGCAGCCGATGCGGGCTCGTGTCACGGCCGACGCGGACGACTCGGATGGCGGCCTTGCCGTAGCGATTGGCGCCCAGCTCGATCACGTGGACAGCTTCGCATGGCGGTCGATGGCGATGTCGACGACGGCGTCGAGGGCACGGTGGAGCTCGTCGGTGCGGTCCTCTTCGAGCGCGGCGGCCATCCCGGGGAGCAGCGCCTCGCGCGGTCGACCGGCCACGAAAACGCAGTACCGGAAGCCGTGGCGAGCCTCGTACGCGTCGTTGAGTCGCTCCAGTTCGGCGGCGACATCGACGTCGGCGCCGTGCCGGCTCCCCGGTCGTACCCCTGCTCGACGTAGCTCAATCGCCGACACCGTCCCGGGCGGCGCCCCAAGTCGAGGATGCGCATCGACCAGCTCGATCTGTTCGTCCTCCGGCATCTCGTGGGCGATCGCGCGGGCGGCGGCGAACAGCGCCTCGTCGTCGGCGTAGGGCCCGGCTGCGTGAAGGCGTGCGAGGAACCGGGGCGCGCCCTCGAACAGCGGTGCCATCTCTGCCGGGTTGGCTGCCCGGACAGTCACGGCGCCGTTTCCGGTCGCCAGGCCGGGAACGAATCGTAGGCGCCTTCGGTGAGGTAGATCGGTTCCTCGGTCCCGAGGACGATCGCGATGCGCGACCCGGTTCTGCCACCGTCGTTCGTGTAGGCGAGCCAGTCGCCCGACGGCGACCACGATGGCGGCCAGTGGTCGTTCTCGGGCGTGTTCGTGAGGAGCGTCGGGCCCCGAGCGCCGTCTGGTCCGACCGTGTAGATATCTTCGTTCCAGGTCGCCGGATCGCTGTTCGCGTAGTCATTCGCGCTTGACACGAACGCGATCGCACCGAGCGAGTTGACCGCACCCTCCGAGGCGTTCGGGACCTGGATCGGCAGGATGTCGGGTTCGCCGCCCTCGACGCTGACATACGCCAGCTCGGTATCCGTGAAGTCGGCCCCCACAGTGACCAACAGGCGCTTCCCGTCCGGTGTCCACGAGGGCCAGTTCCCGTCGCTGACGCGCCGTGCGTCGTCGGCTCCGTCCGACGAGCGGATCCACACGCTCGGCGCTCCCTGCCAGTCGTCGACGTACGCGATCAAGCGACCGTCGGGCGACCACGCGGGAGCGCCTTCGATGCCGGGGCCATCGGTGAGCTGGGTCAGGTGTCGGTCGGCTGCGGCCGGATCTGCATCGATGAGCCAGATATCACCGCTCGTCGCGCTCTCGATGCTGACGAACGCCAGCCGGGAGCCGTCAGGCGACCAGGCCGTGAACAGCTCGATCTCGGGCGTGTCGGTCAGGCGCTGCAGGTCCGATCCGTCGGTCGCGACGCTCCAGATGTCGCCACCGGTCGGCGTGTTCGCCGAGGGATCGAATACCGTGCGCGCGAAGGCGATCCGCCCGTCGGGCGGCCTGGCAGCACTCGGCTCCGGGCTCGCAGGAGGTGGCGTCGACGGAGATGTGGCGGCCTGGCCGGCGCAGCCCGTCAGGATGCCGAGACCGAGCAGCGCGACGAGCGATGGCCGGTTCACCAGCCGCCGGCGTCGCGGATGATGCGATGGAGCACCCGCGCGGCCACGAGGCGGCGGTACTCGGCAGTCGACCGGACGTCATCGATGGGTGCCAGCTCACCGGCGAGCGTCTCCGCCGCCAGATCCGCACTCTCGGGGTTGGGTGCTCGACCGTCCAGGGCCGCCTCTGTCGCCGCGGCACGGATCGGCGTGGCCGCCACGGAGCCCAGTGCCACGCGCACCTCGCGCCACGCGCCATCACCCTGCCATGCGACGCTCATCACGACCTTGCTGATCGACTGCGCGCGGCGCGTCCCGACCTTCCGGAAGCGCATCTCCCGGTCCGACGCCAACGGGATGCGGATCCGAAGGACCAGTTCGTCGTGGGCGAGGGAGGTCTGCCGGTAGCCCGTCCAGAACTGCGCGGCCGGTACCTCGCGCTCACCCCGTTCCGAGCCGACCACGATCACCGCGTCTCCGGCGAGCAGTACGGGCAGGGTGTCGCCGGCGGGCGACGCGTTGGCGATGTTGCCCCCGAGGGTGCCGCGATTCTGGATCTGGGCGGCGCCGATCGTCGCGGCCGCATCGACCAGGGCCGGGACGTGCTCGCGGCACATCGCCGAACGGCGGATGTCCGTGTAGGTCGTCAGCGATCCCAGGGTCAGCGCGTCGCCGTCGATGGCGGTGCCCCGCAGCTCGTCGATGGCCCACAGGTCGACGACGCTGTCCGGCGCCGAGCCGAGCTCTCCGGTCAGCGCGACCATCAAGTCGGTGCCGCCGGCGATCGGGCGGACGGGCGTCTCGGCGGAGCCGCTCGCCAGCGCGGCGTAGGCATCCGCGAGGGTGCGCGGGCTGGTGACGGGTGGCTCGATCGGCATCGATGCTCGGTCGGCGCTTCGGTGGGACGCGGCCCGGTCAGCCGCCTCGACCGCGCCGGCGGCCGAGGACGAGCAGGACCAGCGCCGCCAGGATCCCGAATCCGGCGATGACCTGGCCCGGAGACACCGACGGGGCGGCGGCGGCAGGTGGGGCAGCGGTGTCGGCCGCGTCGTCGGCCGGCGACGCATCGACGGCGTCGTCGCTGAGTGCCGGGCGATGTCCGTTGGTCGGCACCGCCACGCGATCCGTGGATGGGTTCACGGTACGGGTCCTCCACTTGCGACGAGAGCGATCGCGTCGACGATCTTCGTGTAGCCCGTGCAGCGGCACAGGTTGCCGGCGATCGACTCCCGGATCGCATCCTCGTCGGGTCCGCCGCCTGCGTCGAGATACGCGCGGGCGGCCATCAACATGCCGGGCGTGCAGATGCCGCATTGGGCACCACCGGTCACCAGGAACGCCCGCTGCAGCGCGTCGAGCTCCGGGGCGTTGGCGGCGACGCCGGTCGTCGCAGGCGCCGGCGCGAGCCCCTCGACGGTCCGGATCTCCATGCCGACGACCTGGCAGATGGGGACGAGGCATGAATCGACGGGCGCGCCGTCGACCAGGACCGTGCAGGCGCCGCACTCCCCTTCCCCACAGCCTTCCTTCGTGCCGGTGAGAGCGAGATCCTCGCGGATCACGTCGAGGAGACGTCGCATGCCGGGGACATCGACCTCGACTGCTGTGCCGTTGACCGAGAGGCGGTAGGCCGTCACGAGGCCCGCTCACGGATCGGCTCCGACTCGGCGGGCCGACGACCGGCCACATCGGGCCGACGCGCCATGGCGGCGATGACCCGCTCCGGACTTGCCGGCAGGTCGGTGATCCAGACTCCGGTCGCGTCGGCGATCGCGGCCACGACGGCCGGCGCCCCGACGTCCATCGGGAGCTCCCCGACGCCCTTGGCGCCGTGGGGCGCGCCCGCGAACGGTGCCTCGACGAGGATCGTCGAGATGCGGGGCGCATCGAGCGCGGTCGGGATGATGTAGGTCGCGAGGCGATCGTTCAGATAGCGCCCGTCGCGCAGCTTGATCTCCTCGATCGTGGCGTAGCCGACGGCCTGCAGCGTGCCACCCTCGACCTGGCCCTCTGCGAGAACGGGATGGATCACGTGACCGATGTCGTCGGCCGCGACGACGTCCCGCACGTGCACCTCGCCGGTGTCGAGGTCGACGTCGACATGGGCCACGCAGGCCGCCCAGCCGAATGCCGGATATGCGTCGCCCGTATACGTCGCGTCGTCGAATGGCGTGCCGCCGGGGTACGGCTCGAACTGCTGGTCGATCCGGGTGGTGCCGTGATCTCGGGCGTAGGTCGACGCCGTCTCGGCGAACGAACCGCCGCGTCTCGGACTCGACCTGCTCGCGCAGCCGTTGCGCCGCCTTGATCAGCAGGCCACCGACGACCATCGCGGTGCGCGATGCGACGGTCGGCCCGGAGTCGGGGACGTAGGCGGTGTCCTGTGGAGCGATCTCGACCTCGCTCTCGTCGAGCCCGAGTGCCTCCGCGACGAGCTGCGGGAAGATCGTCTTGGTGCCCTGACCCATCTCGGTCGACGCGGTCAAGATTCGCACCCGACCCTCGGCGGTCAGCTCGATCGAGGCGACCGACGCGAGCTTCACCTCGCCCGAGCCGGTGAACCCCGCGCCGTGCCAGGCCAGGGCAAGCCCGACGCCCGAGGCCAGCCGATCCGGCTGGGTCCGCAGCGCCGACGCGGGGACCGTTCCCGAGCCGGCGCGCCCACGCCGCGCGTCATCGGTCCGTGTCCGCATGTGGACGAACTCCGCGGCCTCGGCGGCCCGTTCGAGGACCTCCTCGCCGGCGACACTGTCACGCAGCACCTGCCCGGTCGGGGTCGTGTCTCCGGGGCGGTACACGTTGCGCCGCCGGATGTCGAGCGGCGAGATGTCGAGTCGCTCGGCGATCCGGTTGAGGTGGGTCTCGGCGGCGAACTCGGTCTGCGGGGCCCCGAAGCCGCGGAATGCGCCGTTCGGCGGCGTGTTCGTCCGGGTCGCCTTGGCGCGGATGCGCACGTTCGGACACCGATACGGCCCGCCGGCATGGATCGCGCCGCGCGACAGGACGACCGGCGTCAGCGTGCAGTACGCCCCACCGTCCATCACGACGTCGATCTCCTGTGCGATCAGCACCCCATCGTGGGTCACCCCGGTCCGGTGACGGACGATGGCCGGGTGTCGCTTGGTGGTGGCCGCGATGTCCTCGTGGCGGTCGTAGATCATGCGGACCGGCTTCTGCGCCTTCCTGGCAAGCAGCGCCGCATGGAGCGCGATGACGGACGGGAACTCCTCCTTCCCACCGAAGCCACCACCGGTCTCCGCCTGGACGACCCGGGCGCCGTCATCGTCGAGCCCGAGACCGCGCTTCAGCGCTGCGTGGACGTAGTACGGGCACTGGAGCGAGCCGGTGACGGTGACGCCGCTCTCCGTCGGCACGGCGATCATCGCGTTGTTCTCGATGTAGAGCTGCTCCTGGTGGCCCACGCGGTACTCGCCCTCGAGGATGAGGTCCGCGGCGGCGAACGCGGCATCCGGATCACCGCGGTCGATGGCGTACGCGGCGAAGACGTGGTCCGAGGAGTCAGGCTCGAAGACGGCCGGGAGCTTGGTGGTCCGGGGTGTGACCCGGCGCCTCGCTTCGCGCAGCGTGGCTCGATCCGGCGCGGCGACCAGCGCCAGCGGTTCCGCGTGATGGAGGATCTCGCCGCCGATCGGGACGAGGATCGGCTGGTCGTTCTTGATGGAGCTGACGATGTTGTCGCCCGGGATGTCGTCGGCGGTGACGACCACGACCCCTGACCAGTCGAACGCCGGATCGAGGTCGAGCGCGTCGAAGGTGGCGTGCGCGTCGGTCGAGCGGATCGTGGCGCCGTACCACGCGCCGGGGACGACGATGTCATCCGTATACAGCGCGGTCCCGGTCAGCTTGGCCGGGCCTTCCCGACGAAGCGGCGCCGGCGGGCGGGCACGACCAGGGAGCGTGGTCCCGGGCGTGATGACGAGCGCGTCGGGGGCGGACGTCCGAGTCGTCATGCGGAGGGACGATACCATCGGTCCGAGTTACGAACGGGCTGCCACAGGAGGCCTCGGTTCGGTGCGAAGCCGCACCGAGAATTGGTCCCGGGGCCTTGTCCGATGGTCCCAACGGCCTCATCTGCCCGTATCATCCCGGCGACTAGGGGCCTGGTTGCTGCCCGGGGCCTGGTCGAAGGGGGGTTAGCGATCCATGAATCTTCCACCTGCCACGGTCTTGCTCATCGTCTTCATCGCTGCCGTGGCGAACCTCCTGGTGCTTCTCGCGGTCTCCGCGAGAGCTCGAGCCGGGCGCGCCAAACACGTCGAGGTCGAGGGCTTCATGTCCTCGTCGTACGGCAAGGACGGCACTGACCTCGACCAGGTCCCTACGAGCACGGATGGGGGGACGTCGACCACGGATGTGTCGACGCCCACCCGTCGCTACCCATGGGCGAACGGCAATGCCTGGTCCTCGCCTGTCTACGTGTCCGCGGGATCCGGCGTGCCTCCGCCCGCCGGGCCGTTCGAAGACCCCGCCCCCAGTGCGCTCGAACAGCGCTCGCTCAGCCTTGACGCGGCTGAGGCCGACGCGTCGGCCGAGGCGGCGGCGGCGATCGCCGAGATGGACGCCGACACGATCGTCGCTGACGGCACCGACGACACCGATGCCATCGATGACGTCATCGCCTCGGTGATGGACGTCGCCGATATGCCGATCGTTGCCGTCGGCGAGCCCGTCGACGCCGAGATGAACGACATGAACGAGGAGGAAGGATCGACGATGGATGCCCAAGCCGCGGACACCGCCGTGGACGTTCCCGATACCGCTGTGGACGCCCCGGACACCGCCATCGAACCCGCCGTCGACGAAGCCGTCGACGACATGCATGAGACCGCGACGACCGCGTCGATGATGACCGTGCGCGGCCGCGACCCGCTGACCGGACTGCTGGACGCCCTGGCCTTCGAGGAGGTCATGGCCCAGGAGGAGGCCCGCGAACAGCGCTATGGGCATCCGGCGACCTTCATCCTCTTCGAGCTCGACGGACTGCCGAAACTCGTCGATCGCCTCGGGGCCGAGACTGGGGACCGGATCGAGACCGCTCTGGGTGACACGATCAGGCGACTCGCCCGGCGCGCGGATCACGTGGCGCGGCTGGAGCGCGGCCGATACGCCTTTCTGCTCCCGGTGACCGATGAGGTGGCCGCCATCAACTACATCGAGCGCGTCCGGCGCGCGTGCGAGCTGTGGCTGGAGTCGGGCGCCATCGCGATGCGCCCGGCGATCGGCTGGGCGAGCACGAGCGGCGACGCCGGTCTGTCTGGTGCGGTCCGCATCGCGACGGATCGCATGCGCCAGGAGCTTCGACGGAACGCCCGACAGGCAGGCGACGGGACGCCCGGCGTGGAGTCACTCGAAGCCGAGTCCCCCGACGGCCCTGAGGCCGTCGATGCCGACGTCGCCGCGTAGCACCCTTTCGGCGCCGAGGCGGATCTCGCGATCGGCGATGTTGCCCCCGCAGGGGATCTCGCGCTGGCGCAAACCACGGCGCATGGCCCTTGCGCCGGTCATCTCGTGGAGCGCGTGCGCCAGGGAGAGCAGCCGCGCATCGCGCACGACCTGGCCGAGGATGCGCACCTAGGGATCGTCCGTCCGCGGGCCTGAACCCCACCAGACCGACCCGCTCTCCACCAGACCGCACCAGACTGCCCGGCACGGTGACACGCTGCACCGTGAATCGGTCCCGCCCGGTATCCCGGATCGTCCTTTGGCAGGACCGGCGCGTATCATCCACGCCCGCCGGACACCGCGGTCCGCCGCGAGCGGTCCGGAGTGACAGCGTGGGGGTCACCCAGGACATGGACATCTCTCCGAGCACGTTGCTCGTCATCGCCGTCGCCACGACGACAGCCAGCTTGCTGATCGTCGTCGGGTCGGCAACCTGGAGCCGCACGGATCGCATGCGCCGCATGGCGACCGCGGATTCACTGCCGATGACGTCCCCGGTCGATTCGATGCGTGCGGGCGCGTGGTCGGGGCCGCGGTCGATGGCGTCGAGCGACGTCCGACAAGGGGCTGACGCGGGCCCGGAGCAACGGTCGTTCGATCTGACGGAGCCGGTCGATCGCGAGACCGTCGTCGGCGAACGCGGGCTACGCATCGCCGAAAACCCCGACGCCGGGGGCGCCGAGGGCATCGATGCCACGGATGCCGAGTCGCCGCCGGCTCGCAGCGCGGCGGCCGGGACTCGCGGTCGCGATGCCCTGACTGGTCTGCTGGATGCGGTCGCGTTCGAGGACGTGCTGGCCCACGAGGATGCCCGCGAGGGGCGCTACCGCCGACCCGCGACCGTCGTCATGCTCGAACTCGACGGCCTCGACCGCCTCGTCGAGCGCCTCGGGCCGGCCGCTGGTGATCGCGTCGAACCAGCCCTCGCGGATACGATCTCGCGCCTTGCTCGGCGCGCTGACTACGTCGCCCGTCTTGGCCCGGGACACTTCGCAGTCCTGATGCCCGAGACCGACGAGATCGTGGCCATCAACTACATCGAACGGGTCCGTCGGGCGTGCGAGCTGTGGCTCGAATCGGGCGCGATCGCCATGCGCCTGGCGATCGGCTGGGCGAGCACGAGCGGGGATGTGTCGCTGGCGGCGGTGATGCGCACCGCGGCGGACCGGATGCACATCGAGCGGCGGCGGAATGCCCGGCTCCTCGCGAGTGTCGTGGCGGGGGTCGATCCGCCTCGGTCCTGAGCGTCAGTCGACGCCGCGACGGATCGCGCGACCCGGTGTCGCACCGGTGTGCTCGCCGTCGCGAACGACCGGGATTCCATTCACGATGACGTGGTCGATACCGGTCGGGAACCGGCGCGGCTCGTCGTAGGTGGCGTTGCTGCGTACGGTGGCTGGGTCGAACACGACGAGATCGGCGATGTTGCCCTCGCGGATGGTGCCGCGCTGACGGAAGCCCAGACGCGCGGCCGCGGCGCCGGTCATCTTGTGGACCGCCTGCTCCATGGAGAGCAGTCGGTCATCACGCACGAACTGGCCGAGGATGCGGGGGTAGGAACCGTATGTCCGCGGGCTTGGCTTGGCCCCGATGAACGTCGAGTCGGTGCCGACCATCCCGACGGGGTGCTTCACGAACTCGGGGAGTGATTCGCTCCACGGACCGCTCGTCACCTGGTTGACGCCGAGATCCTCGGCGAGGAGCAAGTCACAGATCGCGTCGACCGGGTCCTGCCCCGTCTCCGCCATCACGTCGGCGAGCGTGCAAGCCTCCCAGCGCATGAGGTCCGATCTGGTGAAGTTGCCGAGTCGGAGGTCCGACCAACCGGCCGCGCTGGTGTACGCCGGACCCATCTCGATCCTCAGACGCTCGCGCGTCGCCCGGTCCGCGAGGCGTTCCTTCAAGGCGACCGGTCCACCGGCCTGGACCCATTGCGGGAGCTGGATGAGCAGCCGGGTGCTCGCCCACTCGTAGGGATACGTGTCGAACGTGACGTCGAGACCCTCGGCGCGGGCATCATCGACGAGGGCGAGCATCCGGTCGGGGCCGCCGGGGTGCGTCTGGCGGTGATAGAAGTGGGTGATGTGGGCGGGAGCGCCTGACCGGCGCCCGATCTCGATCGCTTCCCTGAACGGATCGAGGTACCGGTCGCCCAGCGTGTAGCGGACGTGGCTGTGATAGAAGCCGCCCGACTGGCCGGCAGTGGCCGCCAGCGCGGCAAGCTCCTCGGTCGGCGCGAAGCTGCCGGGCGGATAGTCGAGGCCCGAGCTCAGGCCGACGGCGCCATCGGCCATCGCGTCACGGAGCGTGCCCGCCATCCGGTCCAGCGCGGCCGCGTCGGCCGGAACGTCGTCCCACCCGAGGGCGTCGATGCGCAGCTGGCTGTTCCCGACCAGCGTCCCGACGTTGACGCTGACAGTGCCGTCGTACTTCGCCAGGTAATCGGCGACCGTCCGCCAGTCATAAGCGATGTCCGGTCGGCCATCGAGCCCGGAGTCGAGGTGGACGAAGGCCTCGAGGTCCTCGCGGCGGCGGAACGGCGCGAAGCCATTGCCATCGACGCCGACGATCTCCGTCGTGACGCCCTGGCGGACCTTGGGTTCGTGGAGCGGTTCGGCCAGGATGACCAGACCGCCATGGCTGTGGAGATCGATAAAACCGGGGGCGACGACGCGGCCGGTCGCGTCGATGGTGGTCCGCGCGTTTGCAGGTGGCTCTGCGTCGGGGTCGAGGCGCCGGATGCGATCGCCCTCGACGATGACGGTTCCTGGCCGCCCGGGCGCACCGGTCCCGTCGACGATGGTGCCGCCCGTGATCAGGAGCTCGACGCTGTCGATCACGCGGTGACCTTACCGGGTGAGAGCAGGCCCTCCAGTCGACGGCCGCGGACCCATGCCGCCCGGACCATGTCGGGATGCGCCCGGAAGATCATGCGGCTCGCCAGGTCCTCGGGGTCGTCGTCGACCACGCCCGGGATCGGCGCGATCATCGACGGATCGACCGCGATCACGTCCGCTTCCTTGCCCGTCTCGAGCGAGCCGATCGTGTCACCGAGCCCGAGCGCCTCGGCGCCGCCGAGCGACCCCAGCCGCAGCCAGTCGAGGGGCTTCAGCACATGCCCCTGTTCGAGGCCGGCCACGCGTCGCGCGTTCTGCGCATACGAGCCGACCCGCATCACGCTGAAGATCGAGAGGTCGGGCCCGCCCGCGACGTCCGACCCGAGGCCGAGCCGCAGCCCCGCCTCGACATAGCGGCCGAGGGGCATCACGCCGGATGCCAGGAACAGGTTCGAGATCGGACAGTGCGCCACCCGGGTCCCGCTCTCGACGAGCCGGCCGAGCTCGCGGTCCGATAGATGGACCGCATGCGCGAGCACGGTCCGCTCGCCGAGCCCGCCGGCGCGGTCGTAGACGTCGACGTAGTCGAGCGCTTCCGGGAACAGCCGTTCGACCTCCGCGATCTCACCGTGATCCTCGGACACATGCGTCTGCCAGTACGAACCGGTCGAGGCGGCGAGGGCCGCCGATTCGCGCAGCAGGTCGGCCGTGCACGAGATCGCAAACCGCGGGGTGACGGCGTATCGGAGTCGACCATCGTCGGCCCCATGCCACCGGTCGATCAGGCGAGCACTCTCGGCGAGCGACCGGTCGAGGATGGTCGAGGGGTCGATCGTCGGGTCGTAGGTGATGCGATCCATCATCACCTTGCCGACGATCGCACGGATCCCGTGCGCCTCGGCCGCCCGGAACGTGGCATCGAGGCTGGCCTCGTACACGGCACCGTACACCAGCGCGGTGGTGGTCCCGGCGGCGGCGAAGGCGCGCCAGGCGGCCGGCGCGACGCGCTCGGCGGTCTCGACGTCGAACCCGCGCTCCAACGGGAAGATGTAGCGCTCGAGCCACGCCAGCAGGTCCATCCCGGCACCGAGCCCCGCGTTCGGGAGCTGGGGCAGATGGGCGTGGAGGTCGACCATGCCCGGCATCAGCACCCAGGGCCGCAGGTCGATCGCGTCCGCAACCGCGTCCTGTCGACCCGACGTCGCCCCGGCCGAGACGATCCGGCCGCCTCCGTCGACCTCCACGAGCGCATCGGGTTCGTGACGCATGCCACCGTCCCCGAGCGGTGTCAGCAGACGACCGCGCAGGACGAACGGGGGCGTGGTCGGCAGTTCCACGCGCGACAGGCTACCGGACATGAAACGACCCGGATCGTCCGATCCGGGTCAGGATCCCTGCGGCGGGTCCCCTCAGGCGTTCGCGCGCGGCGTGCCGGCCAAGGCGCCGGCGAGCAGCCGAGCGAGCGCACGTCAGTGTGCGTGAGCGAGGCGGCGGAGCCGGCAACGCCGGCCCGCGCGTCGCCCCGGACGCCGCTATCGCTTTTTGCCGCGGACTTCGATGAGGTGGGCCGTCCACTCCGACCCGCCGCGGTCGATGGTCGCCGAGCTGCCATGCCAGCCGCACGTGCAGGTGATGGTCTGAGCCTGGTGCTTGTACTCGTCGATCACGTGCTTGAACGGCTCATTCGCGACGGCGGGCTTGACGGGGGGACGGCTATTCAATGGGGACCTCTGTGCGTGGACGGACTCGGGTCCGCGGGTCGACGGGGGTCCCCCATTCTAGCCAATTCGGCCATCCCCCGCTGGGACCCGAGTCAGTCGGGTCCGAGGTGATACCCGAGGCGACGGGGTAGTCGACTGATCTCGCGCAGCACGCGACCAGGGTCCTCGCCACGCTCTTCCATCGATTCTCGACGGGCTGCGGCCTCCCTGATCAAGCGAGCACCGACGAACCGAGCGGGCTCCGGCGGGAACGCCCGAGGCGGCCGACCGTTAGCGAGCGGCAGCGCGAGCGCCGGGTCCCCGGCAGCCTCCACGGCCCGCGCCGCGAGGATCCGACCGCCGACCACGGACGGTCCGACGCCGTTGCCGCTATATCCCTGGCCGTAATGGATGGGCCGGTCTCGGACCGAGCCGAACCACGGCAGATGATCCGCCGTGATGTCGATCGGACCGCCCCATGCGTCCTCGATGCGGACGTCGGCGAGTGACGGGAAGAGCCGCCGCAAGCCGGCGGCCGCGCGGCGGGCGTCACCGAGATCGTCGGTGTAGACCGGTCCGATGCGACCGCCGAACCCGGCACGCCCGCCACCACCGCCGAGGGCGATCCGGCCGTCCGGGGTCGTCCGCAGGTAGTGGAGGGTGAAGCGCCCATCGGCGACGCCCTCGCCACCGGTCCAGCCGAGGTCGGCCAGGCGACCGGGGATCGGCTCGGTCAGGACGATGTACGACGACCACGTCACGAGCCGACGACCGAACCACGGCCACGCCGCAGCCCACGCATTCAGCGCGAGGATCGCCGACCCGGCGAGGACCTCGCCGTCACCCGTCGCCGATCGCGTGCGGATGCGCACCGGTCGCACGCCGATCCCGTTGCCTCGCCGCGCGGGCGCCCGGCGGGTGCGGGCACCGACCGCTCCGAGGGGCATAGGACGCTGACCCTCGACCTCGACCGCCTCCGTGCCTTCGAAGATCGTGACGCCGCGTTCCAGCAGGACGCGCCGGAGACCGCGCGCCAGCGTCGCCGGTTGCACGGTCGCCGCGCCGGGCATGAACGCGCCCTCGCGGAACACCGGGGAACGCACCCGCGCCGCGACCTCCGCCGTGGACATCGGCACGAGCCGATCTCCCAGCCCGTGGCCGCGGAGGGCTTCCATGGCCTCGTCCCACGATCCATCCTGGGCCGGCGCCGCACTGGCGGACAGCGACCCCGCCTTCGTGTACCAGGCGTCGATGTCATGCTCGGAGCAGAACGTGCCGACCGCATCGACGGCCGCCTCCATGGCATCGCCCATCGCCCGTGCACCGACCGGTCCGTAGCGCTCGAGCAGCGTCGGGAACTCGTCCCACCAATTCGTGACGAACCCGCCGTTCCGACCCGACGGGCCACTGCCGCAGATGTCGCTCTCGATCAGTACGACCCGGGCGCCCGGCTCCAGCTCGGTCACGCGCAGGGCGGCCCACATCCCGGTGTAGCCGCCACCGACGACGGCTACGTCCGCCGTGGTCGTGCCGCGCAACGGTGGCGTGGCCGTGGCCAGGTGCGGCGCGGTCGCAGCTTCCGCGGCGAGGGCCTCGCGGAGCCACCACGACCGCCGGGCGCCGCTCGGCCGAACACCACCGAGCATCCGTCGTCAGCCGGTCTGTGGGAGCAGGCTCGGGTCGATCAGGTCGTCGACGGTGACCGGATTCGGCACGAGCCCGAGCTCGGTCATGTACGCCATCGATGCCTCCCAGTCGCTTGCCTCGATCGCACCGAGACCGCCCTGTTCCTGGACCGGTCCCCGCCACACCTCGATCGTCGCGTCGAGGATGGCGGCCTGCGTCTCGCGCGTCGAGGCGAGCTCGGGGACGGCCGTGATCGCCGCGTCGACCCCGACATCCGGGTCCTGGCTGATCTCCTCCATGGCCCGCAGCGTGGCGGCAACGAAGGCTGCGATGGCATCGCCCTTGGCCTCCAGCGCGGCCTGCCCGACGATCAGCCCGTTGCCAGGCAGCGGCGTGATCTCATCGACGCGGAGGACGTTCACGGCCTCGCCCGTCAGCTCCAACTGGACCGGCTCGTTGTTGGCGAACCCCGTCGCTGCGTTGACCGCTCCCTGGGCCACGGCCGCTCCCTGCCCGAAGTCGGGGTATTCGACGATCTCGAGGTCATCGGGCGTGAGCCCGGCCGACTTCAGTAGCGCCTGGAGCATGATCCACGACGATCCGAAGCGACCGGGGATGCCCAGCTTCTTGCCCTCGAGGTCCTTGGCGTCATCGATGCCGGACGACGCCTTCGCGAACACGACCGACGGGAAGCGACCGTAGATCGTCGCGACGTACTTGATCGGGATCCCGTTGCTGACCGCCGGGATGACACTGGTCCCGTCGGCCAGTCCGAGGTCGATGGATCCCTGGCCGACCAGGGTCACGAGGTCGGGATCGATCTTGTTCTGGAACGTGACGTCCAGGCCCGCCTCCTCGTAGTAGCCGGCCTGATCGGCCAGGTAGAACTGGGCGAACTGGACGCTCGGGATGAAGCCCAGTCCGACGGTCAGCGCGACCGGCTCCTGGCTCGGCTCCGGTTCCGAGCTCGGTCCACCGCTCGGCGATCCGGACGGAGCCGCGGTCGGGACACCGCTCGACGACGGACCGCCGGACCCCGCGCCGCACGCCGCGACGAGGAGGCTCGAGAGGGCCAGGAGGGAGATGAGCAGACGACGGGACACGGGACCTCCAGGGCTGGCAGGTTAGCGGGCGCCGACGACTCGGCGCTCGATGAGCACGACGACGAGGTAGAGGACGATCCCGACCAGCGCGATCGTCAAAAGCGTGGCGAACATCAGCGGGATGTCGAAGAGCGAGCCGCGGGCGAGGTTGATGAGGACGCCGAGGCCCTTCTCCGCTCCGGCCCACTCGCCGACGATCGCCCCGACGACGGCCAGCGTCACGCCGACGCGCATGCCGCCGAGGATGCTCGGCAATGCGGCCGGGATCTCGAGCGTGGTCAGCACCTGGCGCCGGGTGGCACGCAGCGAGCGACCGAGCTCGAGCAGCCGGGCATCGACGGAGTTGATGCCGACCATCGTGGCCACCGCGACCGGGAAGAACACGATCAACGCACAGATGACGACCTTGCCGACCAGCCCGGGCCCGAACCACAGGGCGATGAGCGGGGCGAGCGCAAGGATCGGCGTCGCCTGGGCGGCGACGAGGTACGGGGACAGCACCCGCTCGACGAGGGCGCTGCGAGCGAGCGCATAGCCCACGATGAGCGCCGATCCGGCCCCGACGAGGAAGCCGAGCGCGACCTCGCCGAGGGTCGCGACCAGGTGCGGCTGGATGGTCCCGGCCGACCACGCTGAGACCCATCGGCTCGCGACCGAGCCCGGCGGCGGCAGGATGAACGGGGGAAAGCCGCTGACGATCACGACCAGCTGCCACACGACGACGAACCCGATGAGGGCCGCCAGGACGGATCCCACGGCGGTCCGGCTCATGCGGCCGCCTCCTCGCCAAGGTGCCGCCGGATCTCCCGCGCCGTGCTCGTCACCACGGCGGCGTCGAGATCGGCGATCGAGCGGGGCCGGGGCAGCTCCACGGGAAGCTCGGCCACGACTCGACCCGGTCGGGGCGACAGGACGACCACCCGATCGGCCACGAGGATCGCCTCGGCGATGCTGTGGGTCACGAGAACGATCGTCGGAGCGGCACGCTCCCAGAGCTTGAGCAGTTCGAGATCGAAACGTTCGCGGCTTAGGGCGTCGAGGGCGCTGAAGGGCTCGTCCAGCAACAGCACGCCAGGCTCGAGCGCGAGCGCCCGGGCGATCGCGACACGCTGCGCCTGGCCGCCCGACAGCTCGGCCGGTCGATTGCCAAGGACCGTTGGATCGAGGCCGACGAGGTCCGTGAGCGCCGCGAGTCGCTCGCGCCGCTGGTCGGCTGGCCAACCGGCGAGATCGAGCGGGTAGGTCATGTTGTCGGCGGCCGACCGCCACGGCAGGAGACGCGGCTCCTGGAACACCAGCCCGATGCGCGGGTCCGGCCGCCTGATCGGGTCGTCGTCGAGCGTCACGGTCCCGCGCTCCGGTACCAGCAGCCCGGCCATGACGCGCAGCAGCGTCGACTTGCCCGACCCGTTCGGCCCGATGAGCGCGACGATCCCGCCGCCCGCGACCGCGAGGTCGAGGTCGTCGAGCACGGGCAGTCGCCCGCCACCGCGCATCGGGAATGAGAGCTCGACATGCTCGACCCTGATCGCGCCACGGCCGCTCATCGTTCCCCTCGCTGGAGCACGGATCGCAGCGCGGGATAGAGCCCCTTGTATATCTCGAACGCGCGGTAGTAGGTGGCTCGCTGCTCGGGGCGCGGCTCGAGCCGACGCTCGACGCGCGTCATCGATCGGACACCAGACGTGACGTCGGGGCAGGCACCGATGGCGACCGCGCCAAGGATCGCGGAGCCGAGGACCGCCGTCTCCAGGACCGCGGGCACGAGGACGGAGAAACCCGTGACGTCCGCCTTGATCTGGTTCCAGGTCTCGCTGCGTGCCGGGCCGCCGCAGGCCCGCATCGCGGTGACCGTCACGCCCGCCGCCAGCATCGGCTCGGCGACGTGCCGGATCGCGAGAGCACTTGCTTCGAGGATGGCGCGCGCGAGGTGGCCACGACCGTGGGCGAGCGTCAAGCCCACGAACGCCCCCGTGGCGGTCGGATCCCAGATGGGCGAGCGCTCACCGGTGAGGTACGGCAGGAAGACCACACCGTCCGCGCCCGGCGGCGTGGT
Organism: uncultured Chloroflexia bacterium; assembly: GCA_963813535.1. Classification (GTDB taxonomy): domain Bacteria; phylum Chloroflexota; class Limnocylindria; order Limnocylindrales; family CSP1-4; genus SPCO01. The sequence goes on from CAWEZH010000001.1 coordinate 123,303, forward strand.
GGCCGCTTCCTCGAGGAGCGCCTCCGTCGTGGTCGACCCACCGGTGACACCGTCCCGGAACCAATCGAGGGCCCGGCCCGTCGCCGCCATGGCGGCGCCCACGCTGTACAGCCCGGGCAGGGGTGCGGACGTCACGAAGGCGCCGGGCACCTCGACCGGTTCGTGCCAGTAGACGCCGAAGCCGCCCGCGGACCCGCCCGGATCGTAGGCATCGCCGGCCTCGGTCAACCCGGCACCCAGGTAGCTCGCGAACGCGTCGTTCGTGCCTCCGGCGACGGGGATGTCGTGTCGCACGCCGAGGGCCTCGGCCGCACTGACGGTCAGCGTGCCCACGACGGCACCCAGCGGGACCGGCGGTGGTCGTCGCTCCGCGCGCAGCCCCGTCGAGCGCTGGATCGCGTCGGGATCGGGTGGTGTCTGACCCGGCACGAGTGGCGCGGCCGCCACCCCCGTGAGTCGGAACGCCAACCACTCCCAGGTCGTGAGGTACCAGCGCGCGCGAGCGGCTGTGTCCGGCTCATGCCGCTCCAGCCACAGGGCCGCCGGGAGCGGTCCCAGGGCCCAGCCGCGGATACCGGTCGCGTCGGCGAGCTCGGCGGCCTCGGCCGTCGCGCGCGTGTCGAGGAACGTGATGGCCGGTCGGACCGCCTCGCCATGCTCGTCCACGGCGACGAGTGTCGGACCATGCCCATCGACCCCGATGGCGACGACGTCGACTGTCTCCGGCGGCCGAAGCGCGCCCACGGCGACCACCACCGCCGACCACCACGCACCCGGGTCCTGCTCGGCCCTGCCCGGCTCCGGTCCGACATCGAGCGCGTACCCGGCACGGGCCATCGCCAGGAGACGGCCGTCCAGACCCACCAGGCCGACCTTCACTTCGGTCGTACCGAGGTCGATGCCGAGGATCGCCGCGGTCGGCGTGGTCATGGCGCGTCCAGGCCGGCGACGGCCTCGGCGGTCGCCACGTCGGTGACGAGCGTCTTCACCGCGCCGGACCTGAGGGCACCGAGGATGGGCTGCACCTTCCCGCGCCCAGTCCCGATCCCGATCGAGATCGGGACGTCGCGCAGCGTGCGCGCGTCGAAGGCGATGACCCGCTCGCGCAGGGCGGGGCAGACGAACGAGCCCCCGATATCGAACGGGGCGATCAGGATCTCGCCGACGGCCTGTGCCTCGTCCAGGGAACGGACCACGTCCCAGCCAAGCGACGCGACGCCCCACGACGGGCCGCCGATGCCGAACAACGCCACGTCGAGTCGCTCCCACAGGTCGATGACGGCGCGAACACCGGCGTGCGCCTCGAGGGCGTGCTTGGTCTGGGCGTCCTCCAGCAGCCCGGGTGCCATGAGGCCGTGCGGCTGGGCGCTGAACGCACCGGCGATGCGGTGGAATGGATCGCGGTCGGGGCCCGGCGACCAGTAGCCGCCGGCCAGCGGCACGATCGTCGCCCGGACCGGGGTCACGGCATCCTCGAGGGCATCGGCCACCGCCCCGACGGACGCACCGTGCCCGATCCCGACGATCCCGCCGTCACGGATGCTCGCCCGGAGGACGTCGGCCGCGAGCCGCCCGACGATCCGTCGGGTCAGGTCCTCCGGCCCGGCGAGCGTGGGCGCAAGGTGGACCGCGTCGAGGGAGAAGCGCTGCCGCAGCTCGTCGGCGGCCGGCGACGCGGCCGTCGTCCCGTCGATGATGCGGATCTCGACGACGCCCTCGGCGCGCGCCCGCTTGAGCAGTCGGCTGACCTGGGGTCGGGTCAACCCGAGGCGTTCGGCGACTTCGCTCTGGGTCTCACCCAACTCGTAGTAGAGCCGGCTGGCCTGCACGAGGAGATCGCGGTCGGCCGTCATCGGCACCGTCTCGACCGGGGTTGCACAGATGTTCCGAACAGATGTGCACGCACGCCGAGAGCATACATGACGAAGCGCGGGCCCCGAGCGAGACCCGCGCTCCCCTCCCCCGCGGGGACATCAGCCGGCGAGCAGGCTGGCGACCTCCATCCGTTCGATCGGGTCCAGCGCCGCGCCGAGCCCGGCGGCGTCACGCAGGAGTTGCTCTCCACGCGCACGATCGCCCAGGGCGATCCGGATGGCCCCGTCGTAGAACCGCAGCCGGGCATCGTCCGCGCCGAGCGCCCGAGCGGCATCGATGGCCTCGCCCGCCTCGGGATACAGCCCGAGGCGATACGCGGCCCAGGCGACGAGCTCGTGGCCCGCGGCATCGGGGCGATCGACGACCGAGGCCCGCGCCCGATCGAGCAACGCCTGATCAGCACCGCTGTGATCCAGCTCGAAACGGAGGAGCTGCCGGTCGTAGGTGGCCGACTGCACGTCGCCGAGCTGTTCGATGAACCGGATCGTATCGAAGGCCTTGGCTGCCTCGGCATCAGCGGGATCGGCGCTCCCGAGGAGGTCGCCGAGAAGTGCGAGCGCTTCGGGCTGGGGTGCGATGCGTGTCGCGCGCCGGAGACCGTCGATCGCGTCCGTGGTCCGCCCGTCGAACGCATCGATGCGGGCAAGGCCGATGAGCGCTCCGAGATCGTCATCGCGGACGCCGAGCGCGTCGGTGAACGCGGCCCGGGCCGTCGGGACGTCGCCTGCAAGTCGCGCATATTCGCCGACCGCGTAGTGATAGAAGCCGATGTCCTCGACCTCGTCCTCGACGGCTGCGGATCGAGCGGCGATCGCGAGCTCGAGCGCCTTCGCGGCATCGCCCGTGACGGAGGCGAGACGCGCCTGCCGGATGGCGACGGCCGACCCCCCGACGGCTTCGAGGGTGGTCAGGTCGGCCCGCGCGGCGTCGATGCGACCGAGCTCGAGCTCGGCGTCGAAGCGCACGGCCAGCGCGGCCGGCTCCGACGGCGTCTCCGTCAACAGGGCATCGACCGCCGCGACCGCGGCCCCGAAGTCGTGCAACGACACGAGGGTCGACGCTTCCACCAGGCGCGCCGGCACGTGTCCGGGCTCGATGGTGAGCGCCGTCCGTGCCGCCGAGAGTGCTCGCTCGTAGTCGGTCAGGTCGTAGCTCAATCGGCCACGACCCTGGTAGAGGACGGCGAGGTTGGTCGCCGCGAGGAAATCACGTGGATTCGTCTCGAGGTTCTTCGACCACGCGTCGATGGAGTGATCCACCTGGCCGAGTGACACGGGTGGTGCGCCCCCGCCATCGAGCGGCGCCGGGCTTGCGGCAGCTGCCGGCACCTGCTGCGTGGTGGTGGCCGGAGCGGGCCTGATGGCGGCAATGGCCCATGAGCCGGCAACGACGAGGATGGCGGCCAGCACGAGCCCGAGGGCTCGGGGCCGCCGATGGGAGATGGAACCGGCGAAAGCGATCATGTCGATGCGTCCCTTGGTTGCGGTGTCGGAAGGCGACCCACTGGGCCGCCTTCCGAGGGACCTCCGACCTAGTGCGGCTTTCCGAGATACGGGAAGCGCGACAGGTAGTCGGTGTGCGGGCCGACGCCGTCGCCGGGCACAGCGCCGGTGGCGTTGCGGTTGGCGAAGAGGCCGAGCGGGTCACCACCCGTGGTCACGTTGAGCTCGACGTCGATCACGTCGTCGGCGAGCGCGCGGCCGTTGAGCGGTGCAGGCAGCTTGCTCGAGCGGCTGTAGACGAGCACGTCGGGGATCAGGACGTCGGCCAAGGCCCCCGCCTGAGCGTTCGAGTACGCGCCTTCAGTGTCGAGGCTCGAGAAGAACTTCAAGCCGTTGATCACGTTCGTGCGGAACTTGCCGCCGAAGGCCGTGGCCTGTCGACTGGGCGCGGTCCGGTTGAACAGATCCTTGTCGGCGGCCGGGTTGAAGACCGTATTGATCGCCGGGCGACCCATCTGGTCTCCTGCCCGCCACTTGCCGTTCTTCCAGTACTGGGTGGTCGCCCAGACACCGATGGTGTTCGGCAGCTGCGAGTTCGGGACCGACAGGACGATCGCGTTCGTGTTGAGGTTGGCGAAGAAGTCGGTCGGGTTTTTCCCGAGCGCATCGCCACCGACGGCCGTGCCGGTCGTCAGGAACGTGGTCGTACCGATGAACCCGGTGAGATCGAAGAAGAAGGGATCGGAACGGACGCCGGCCCATGCCCTCAGGCTCTGCCGGGTCTTGGCACTCCCCTCGTTGCTCTCACCCCAGGCGACCGTCCGGCCGTCGTCGAGCGAGCGGGCATCGCTGCCGGTGTACTTCTTGATCCGGTAGTCCTGCTCGGGGTACTTGTCGTCATCGTCCTTGTCGACGCGGCCGAACCGCGCGACGTAGGCGAGGTCCGCCTTCTCGTCGCCGTTCTTGTCGATGTTGAAGACGTAGCGGACGTTCGTCCCGAAGTTGCCACCAAACAGGTTGATGGCCGGGTTGACCGTCATGGCGATGACCGTCCGCCGCGAGTTGTCGGGTGCCCGGAAGACGTAGACATCGTTGATGTCGCGGTCGCCGTGCTCCGAATGCGGGGCGATCTGGCCGTTCGCGGTTGCCCCGCCGAGGGCGGGGGCATCAAGGTGGTCGGCCGCGCTGCTGAGGATCGGGGCGGCGCCGATGGTCAGCGCGACCACAGCGGTCCCGAAGGCGGCGAATTTTCTGCGAGACATGGTGGGATTCGAACCCTCCTGTGGTGATACGTGGCGACCGGGCTCCTCCACGGCTCCCAGCCGATCGGTCACCTCGACGTCGTCGCGACCTATCCGTCGTGGCTCTCCCCGTCATGCGCAGGCGGGCGCCATGCGGATGACTCGACGCAGGAGTCGCTAGAGGACGCGTCCCGGATTCAGGAGGCCCTGCGGGTCCAGCGCCGCCTTGATCGACCGCATCACGCGGACGGCGTCAGCTCCCCGTTGCTCCTCGAGCCACTCGCGCCTCGCCGACCCGATGCCGTGTTCGCCGGTCACGGTGCCGCCGAGGTCCAGCGCCGCGCGATACAGGTCTGCTTGGACCGCCTTGGTGATCGTCTCGCCGTTGGGATCGCCGCGGTCGAGGACCAGGTCTGGATGCAAGTTCCCGTCGCCCGCGTGACCGAACGTCCCGATCCGTACCTCGTGCCTGGCGGCGATCGCCTCGATGGCGCGGAGCATGTCGGGGACCCGCGAGCGGGGCACGCCCACATCCTCCATCTTGACGTCGCCGAGCTTCTCGAGCGCCCAGTGTGCGGCGCGGCGAGCCTGCCGCAGCAGGTCCGCTTCCGCCGGGGTCTGGGAGCGGACGGTCGACGTCGCCCCGACGCCGGTGCAGACCGTCTCGGCCCGTGCCAGCTCGTCGGCCGCCGCGGCAGCCGGCAGGTCCGACTCGATCATCAGCATCGCGGCAGCATCCCGGTCGAGGCCGAGCGCATGGACGTCGTCGACCGCGCGGATCGTGAACCGATCCATCAGCTCGAGGGTGACCGGTGACAGCCCGGCCGCGGCGATCCCGGCCACGGCGTCGCCGGCCAATTCGAGGCTGGGGAAGAAGGCGAGGAGCGTGGCACGTGGCGGCGGGGTGGGGCGCAGCCGGAGGGTGGCCTCGGTGATCATCCCGAGGGTGCCCTGCGACCCGACGATCAGATGGGTGAGCGAGTACCCGGCGACGTCCTTGACGTTCTTGCCGCCGGTCCTGATGACGCTGCCGTCGGCCATCACGACCTCGAGCCCGAGGACCGACTCGCGGGTCTGCCCGTACTTCACGCAACACAGACCGCCGGCGTTGGTGCCGAGGTTCCCGCCGATGGAACACATCTCGAAGCTGGCCGGGTCCGGCGCGTAGAACAGCCCGTGCTCGGCGACCGCGGCCTTCAGCCGCGCATTGATCACCCCGGGTTGCGTGACGACGCACAGGTTGGGCGGGTCGATCTCGAGGATCCGGTCCATCGCCGTGAACGCGACAGTCAACGCGCCGTCGATGCCTGCGGCGCCGCCACTCAGCCCGGACCCGGCCCCTCTCGGGACGATCGGAACGTCGAACTCCGCACAGACCCGGACGATCTCGACCACGTCGGCCGTTTCGGTCGGCAGAGCGACGGCACCAGGCAGACCGGCCGGGAGGTACTGCGTCTCGTCGCGCCGGTACGTCTCGCGGTCGACCTCATCGGTCAACACGCGCAGGCCGGGGAGACGGCCGCGCAGTGCGTCGATGAACCCCTCGGTGACGATGCCGGCGGCCATGAGGCGCCAGTGTAGGGCGCGGCCGGAGGGAGGTCCGGGAGGCGCGCGGACCATCGGCGAGCGGACGATCGGACCCGGACGGGTAGGATTCCCAGATGCACAGGGGGTTCATAGCGCGCGCCCTCGCTCCGGTCGGTCTGGCCCTCCTGCTCGTCGCGGGCATCGCCGGCCCAGCCTTCGCGTGCGATCCAGCGCTCTCGGATCGTCGCGACTCGCGCATCTTCGACGATCGACGTACCACCGTCGACGAGGGCTCTGTGTCCACGGATGTCGCCGGTTTCGGCGCAGGTGCCTCCAGCGCGGCGGTGGCCGTCGGTGCGAGCGCGATCGCGCCCGGCAGCGTGAACCGGACGAGCACGTACCTCTCAGCGCGGTATCTCGTCGGCCTGTCGCTGAAGTTCGGCACGCGCGCGTTCCAGGCGAACACGGTTGCGACCATCACCAACACGTCGGGCGGGCCGATCGACCGCGTCGAGCTCAACACGATCGCGGCACGGCTCGGCGGCATGCGACTCCACACCGTCCAGGTCGACGGCCGGCGTGTCGCGGCCAGGGTCCGCGACCAGACGATCATCGTGCCGCTGGGCGGCATCCTGGCCGCCGGAGACAGCGTCAAGATCCGCGTCCACTACCTCGCGACGCTGCGCAGCAGCCTCGCGGGCTCGAACTGGCTGTTCACTCGCGTCAACGGCATCGTCGATGCCTATCGCTGGATCCCATGGGTCAGCCGGGCGACCCCGTTCACGCGCCCGAACCACGGCGACCCGTTCGTGACGCCGGTCAGCCCGGAAGTCATCATCAACGTCACGACGGACCGGCGGCTCGTCATCGCCTCGACCGCGGGCGTCGTATCGCAGTCGAGCAACGGGCGCACGCAGAGGCTCGTCGCGCGCAACGTGCGCGACGTGACGATCACGGCCGCCCCCGACTTCCGCACCGCCACCGTGGTGGTTGGATCGAAGAAGGTCCGTTACTACTACCGGTCGTCGGCCAACCGCGCGCTCGTCCTCGACGCCGCGGCCGATGCCTTCCGCGCCATGCAGTCTCGTCTCGGGCCGTATCCCTACTCGATCTACAAGGTCGTCCAGTCGGCCGGCGGGTATGGCATGGAGTCGCCCGGCCTGACGTGGATCCCGTACGGCGTCGGCAGGGCCAACCTGCGCTACCTGACGGCCCACGAGACGGCCCATCAATGGTTCTACGGAATGGTCGGCAACGACCAGGCCCGCCAGCCGTTCGCCGACGAGGCGCTGGCCGACTTCGTCGCGCGCGACGTGACCGGCACGCGCCGGGCAAGCCGCTGCTCGACCGCCCGCCTCGACCGCTCGATCTACGCCTATTCGAGCGCGTGCTACTACGAGGTCGTGTACATCCAGGGCGGCAACCTGCTCAACGAGGCTCGCAGGCGGATGGGCTCGTCGCTGTTCTGGTCGACGCTACGGACGTACGTCGCCGCCCAGCGCTACCGGATCTCGACGACCCCGACGCTCCTCAAGACGCTGGACGACGCGACACCGGTGTACCTGTCGGCGTTGTTCCGACCGCGCTTCCCGTCGTACTACTAGTCGACGTCGGGGCGGCGCTGGCCAGCTGGGCGCCGACAGTCGAGTCGCCGCCGGCCATCCGCCGGTCGGCGGCCAGCGCCTGCGGCATCTGGCGGAACGACCTCGGAAGCACGGGCATCCACGCGCGCCACGTGATGGCGAGCCAGCCCGAGACCGCCCGCTCGAGAGGTCCCCACCGGAAGCCGTAGGCCTCCCTGATCGTCTGTGGCAGCAGACCCAGGGCCGGCCACAGCGTCCAGTCGTACAGCCGCGGGTCGAGCCCGGCCCGCCCGAGGACCCCGGGGAGTGGCGGGTGGAGGATCGCCTCCGCCAGCTCGCGCGCGACCGGTCCGACCTGCACCGGCCCGCCCGGCCGCAACTGATCCGCGAGATATGCGTCGAAAGCGGCGAGGTCCGCCGGCAGGTACGACTCCGGTATCCCGAACGCTCGGGCGATCGGCTTGGTCTCGTCGTAGAACCGCGCTGCCTGGTCGCGGGACAACGGACCCGCCCACGCGTCGTTGACGATGATCGTGGAGTCGACGAGCGTGGCGTGCACCCACATCGACAGGGCGGGATCGCGCGCGTCATAGCCCGACCCGGTGATGCCGCGATGGAGCGCGTTCAGACGGCGGATCTCGTCCCGTGCGGCCGCGGTGGATCCGTAGATGATCCGCAGGTAGCTCCGCAGGGTGCCGTCGAGACGGCGCCACGGGTCGGCGCGGAAGTCGGAATGTTCGTCGACACCCGCCGCGACGGCGGGATGGGCGAGCTGCATCAGGAGTGCCCGCGGACCGGCGCCCAGCAGCAACATCGCCTCGCGGTCCAGGCGCCATGCTTCCGAATCCGGCCCGAACATCCCGGCGTCGCGATCGCGCGTATCCACGGCAAGCACGATAGCCGCACTTCGAGGAGGGGACGTTGGGACGCTGGGGTACCGAGTTCGACGCGGATCGGCTGGCGACGCTCGAGACCCGGATGTGGAAGGCCTACTACCGACGCCAACCGGCACGCCTGTTCGGATGGCTCGTCCTGGCCCTGAAGGAGCAGGCCGATGTGCGCTGGCCGACCGCGCTCGCAGCGAGCCTGCTGCTGACCCGTGCGGCGGCCGGCTTCGCGCGGGCGGATGGCGAGTACGACCGGTTCGCGCCGGACATCGGCCGTGCCTATCGGCGATTGGGATTGCCAGCGGAGGTCGACGCGGACGAGGTAGCCCGGCGTGAGTTGCGCTGGTGGGTGGTGCGCCGCGAGATCGGGCTATCGGCGGGAGCCGCCGCCGGCGAGGCCATCTCCGCCCTCTACGCCACGATCTACGACGTCGAGGAGTCGGCTGTGGCCGAGGCCGGTCGGCTGCGCGGCGAGGCGGCGGAGGTGCGCGATCGCGGTGCGGCCGGCGACCCGGATGGTCCGCGCGGGTCGGGGCGCGCCTACTGGCCCGAGGTGGCGCGGCTCCTCCGTGATTCGTACCGCTCGCTTCGAGCGGCGATCAGCGATCCTCCGGGCGGCGGCCGATGAGCCACCACGCTGCAGGGAAGATGCCCGCGGCCACGACCAGCTTGGCCGCGTCCCATAGCAGGAACTTGGTCATACCCCCGGCGACCGCCGCCTCCCACGGGATCCCCAGCGAGACCTTCAGCCACGGGACGCCGATCGCGTAGATCACCGCGGTCCCGATGGCCATGGCCGCGAGCGACCCGCCGATGTGGCGGTCCCAGCCGAGCTCGGCCAGCCGGCCGACGATCGCGGCCGCCGCGACAAAACCGATCAGGTACCCGCCGGTCGCGCCGACGATCCGCGCGACCCCCGAGGTGCCCTCCGCGAAGACCGACAGCCCGAGCGCGCCGAGGGCGATGTACAGCAGGAGCGCGAGCGCCCCGCGCCGGAACCCGAGCGCCCCGCCGACGATCAGCACGCCGAAGGTCTGACCGGTGAACGGCACCGGTTGCATCGGGATGACGACCTGGGCCGACAGGGCGACCACCAGGGCACCGGCGACGATGAGGACGACGTGCCGCAGACGGGTGGGTGTGCGTTCGCCGACGCGGATCGGGACCAGGAAGTCGGCGAGCGTGAGACCGCGCTCGGCAGCGGTGCTCCGGTCGAGTCGCGGGATGGCGAGCGTCAAGAACGAGGCTCCGATAACGGTCGTCTGGGGGCGCGACCGAGCCGAGTCTAGCATCCCGATTCGTCCCGGCGGGACGGGCCCTGTCTACTCGAAGCCGACCGCCCGGACGATCGAGATGCCGCTCGCCAGCCGCGCCGGATAGGCAGCGGCGAGCATCGCGAGGGCGACGCCGAGCACGAACGCCACGGCGATGGGCAGCCATGCGATCGCTGCCGTCGGATCGAGGCGGCCGCCCGACAACGCGACCATGAGCCCACCGACGACCACGCCCGTGACGACGCCGCAGATCGCGCCGGCCAGACCGGTGATGCCGGCCTCGACGACGACCGATCGCCACACCTGGCGGCGCGTCATCCCGGCAGCGCGCAACACCCCGATCTCGCGCACGCGCTCCAGGACGTTCATGGTCAGCGTGTTGACGATGCCGAGCGACGCGACGATGACCGCGATCAGCGACAGGACGTCGAACAGCCCGAAGACCCGGTCGAGGGCCTCGCCGATGGCGCCCTGGATGCGGTCGAGCGGCACCGGCTCGAGCGCGAGCGCACGAGCCTCGTCGGCGAGTTGCGCACGATCGACCGCCGATGCGCTCGGCTCGAACCGGACCGCGTAGGCGTCGGCACCGGCGACACCCAGGCGCTCGGCGTCGGCCCACCCGACCAGGATCGATTCGCCCGACCTCCCCGGCATCGTCCGCTCCGCCACCCCGACGACCGTCAGCTCGAGCAACGAACCGTCCGCCGCCGCGACGGACAGCACAGACCCGGGCGCGAGCCCATCACGTGCGGCGATGCCGGCCGGCACGATGGCCGAGCCACCGTCGTCGAGGGCCGCCAGCGCAGCGGGCCGGTCACCCGCGATCAGATGGAGCCGGCCGTCGGCATCGAGGTCCGCGCCATGCAGCACGGCGCCGTCGACCCGCCGCCCCGCGACCGCCAGGTCGAAGGTCGCGACCGGGCTGACGGACCGGACCCCAGGCACGCCAGCGAGAGCCTCGTCGATGCCCTCGTCGAGTCCGCGCGGGAAGATCGAGGTGAGAACGAGGTCGCCCGGGACCACATCGGCGATCCATGCGCCTGCGGCGGCACGGGCGTGCTGCCCGACCCCGCCGAGCGCGACGATGAGTGCCAGCCCGATGGTGAGTGCCCCGACGGTCAATGCCGCCCGCGACCGATCCCGCAGGACCGATGCGCGGCCGAGCCGCTCCTCGAGACGAGCCAGCACCAGGAATGGCGTGCCGGCGACGCGGGCCAGGGCGGGCAACAGCAGGGGGACGATCAGCACGGCCGCGAGCAGGACGGCGTACACGATGGATGCGCGAACGAGCGCTGCGTCGCCGGCGGTGCGCGGCCAGATGAGCGGGCCGACCACGCCGACTGCTACGAACACCGCGACCAACCAGCGCAGCCGCGCCCGTCGGGCGGATGGCAGGTCGAGCCTCGACCGCAGCGCCTCGACCGGTGCCACGTGGCCAGCCCGGCGAGCGGGCTCGACGGCAGCCGCGAGGGTCACCCCGACGCCGACCACGAGCGCCCCGACGGCGTCGCCGACGTGAACGACGGGTGCCCCGAGCGGCACGGCTCCGACGGGGCCGATCCACGCGGCGATCGCCGCGGCGGCGGCACCGCCCGCGACGATGCCCATGGCCGACCCGATGACGCCGATGACGGCGGCTTGCATGAGGATGTAGGTGGTCAACTGCCGACGCGTGGCGCCGGCCGCGCGGAGCAGTCCCAGCTCGCGCAGGCGTTCGACGACGGTCATCGAGAGCGTGTTGAAGATGAGGAAGGCGCCGGCGAACAACGCGATCGCGGCGATGAGAGCCGTCGTCGCCGCGAAGTCGCCCGTCGCAGCCTGCGTGGCCGCCGCGATGTCCCGCGGCGAGGAGACGAGGTACGGCTCGTTGAGCAATCGCGTCTGGAGCGAGTCGACGACCGCGACCGGATCCACGCCGGCCGCCAGGTCGAGGTCGACGCGCGTGACGCCATCGGAGCCGAACACGGCCTGCGCGACGGACAGCTGCGTCACGACGGTTCGGCCCGATGGGCCGCCCCATGGCCCGTCCGCGGCCAGGATGCCGCCGACCCGGAGATACACCGGCTCGTCCACCCCCTGGAGGCCGATGCGCGACCCGACGGACAGATCATCCTGTCGAGCGAGCGTCGCGCTGATGATGGCGGTCCGGTCCTCGTCTGACGACAGGGCGGTGCCGGCGGCAAGGGACAGGTCGTGGACGCGCGGCTCGCGCTCCGGATCGATCCCGACGAGCGTCACCGGTGCGGGCAGCGGCCCGGGTCCGAAGGTCTCCGTACCCAGGTACGTCCTCCGTTCGAACGACGGGGCCGCGACATAGACGCCCGGCGTGCCGTCGATCAGGGCGAGGGTCGCTGACGAGAGCCCGCTCTCATCGATCGACCCGACACGCAGCTCCGCGCCGCCGACGAGGGTCGTGACCGCACGGTCCACGGCGGCGCCGATGCCGGCGTTCGTCGCCAGGCCCGCATACAGGACCGCGACGCCAAGGGCCACGCCGATGGTGGTCAGGGCCGTGCGTACCGGACGAGCCCGCAGGCCGCGCCATGCCAGTCCGTGCAGACCGCGCATCGACGTCAGAGACCGAGGCTGGCCAGCCGCGCGATCAGGGTGGTCGCGTCGTGGTCGGCGCGACGGCCGAGTTCGATCGTGTCGAGGATGCTGCCATCGCCGATGACGTGCACCCGGTCGGCATAGGCCGCGGCCTTGGAGTCGTGGGTGACGAGCACGATCGTCTGGTGCCGCTCCTGGCATGACCGCCAGAGCACCTCGAGGATCTCGGTGCCGGTCGTGTAGTCGAGATTGCCCGTCGGCTCATCCGCGAACAACAGGGCGGGGCTCGTCACGAGCGCGCGGGCGACGGCGACCCGCTGCTGCTCGCCGGCGGACAGCTGGTCGGGCTTGTGGTGCTCCTTGCCGGTCAGATCGACCGAGCCGATCACCTCGCGGATCCGCTCGGCGAGCTCACCCCGGGACGGGTCGAGCCCGGCGATCGTGAAGGGCAGTCCGACGTTCTCGACGACGTCCAGCAGCGGGATGAGGTTGAACGATTGGAAGACGAACCCGGTCCGGTCACGACGCAAGCGCGTGGCCCGATCATCCGACAGCTCGCTGACGAGCTCGCCTTCGAGGACCACCTCACCGCTCGTGGGGCGATCGAGGCCGCCGAGCAGCTGGAGGAGCGTGCTCTTGCCGCTGCCCGACGGGCCCATGAGTGCGACGAACTCGCCTGCCCCGACCCGCAGCGACACCCCGCGGAGTGCCTGGACGGTCGTCTCCCCGAGCGGATATTCCTTGGTCAGCTCGCGGGCCTCGAGGATGATCCCGTCGCGGCTGCCGTTGTCGGGCGCGTCGAGGAGGCGAGAAAGGAGCGCGGTCATGCGTGGCCTCTGGCGGTCGGGTGGGGTCCGGTGCGCACCGTAGCGGTGCGGTGCGGAACGCGGCTCCCGCTCGATGGTCCGCCCGTCGCTAGTACCCGACGGCGCGGTCATGCGCCGAAGAAGAGGCCGGTCACGCCGGCCACGATCGAGCCCAGGAGGTCGCCCTCGTCAGCAGTGGCGACGACCCGAAGCCCGGTATCGGTCGTCGCGCGGGAGGAGGGCTGGACGGCATCGGCGACAGCAGGGCTTGGCAGTCTGGCCAGCGGCGGGGTCGGCAGCGGGCTGGGCGTCGGGATCGGTGTCGGTGCGGCAGTGGGCTTGGGCGTGGGCTTCGGGGTCGGACGAGGCGTCGGCTTGACCGTCGGCTTCGGCTTCGCGACGGTCGACTTGGGCTTGGGGGTGGCCTTCGACGCAGTCCCGCCGCACTTGTCGGCGAAGAGCACCGTCCACAGCTTCTTGCCGTCGGCGCCCTTGTACGCGCCGACACCGATGACCTCCCAGTCCCGCTCGAGGATGTTGCGGCGATGGCCCGACGAGTCCATGAACATGCCGTGGATCGCGGCGGTGGCCTCGTCGTCCGGGTACGTGTTCCAGCCGATGTTCTCGCCGGCGACCTTGTAGCAATAGCCCTTCGCGTCCATCCGCTTGAAGACGTTGCCGTAGCCCGGGACGTCGTGGCTGAAGTAGTCGCGGACGCTCATGTCCTTGCTCCGCCAGCGGGCGATCGACGTGAGGGCGCCGTCGACCCGTAGCGAGCGGCGGCCGGCGGACGCGCGGCTGCGGTTGGTCAGGGCGACGAGCTGCCGCTCCGAGGCCGAGCTGTACGCCCCGTCATCCCATGCGCGGGCGGGGTGTGGCTGGGCCAGCCCGATGATCGAACCGACCGCCAGGAGCACGGCAAGACCGATCGGCAGGCGGGGGAATCGACGGCGCTGGGAGCTCATCGGCGGTGGCGATCTCTGCGCGGCGTGGGGAAGCGACGGGTGCTCGGGTGAGGTCCTCACCGTAGGGAGCGGGTCCGGTCGGGTCTGCCGTGCGAAGGTCCCATCGCGTCCGACGCGGGTACCGGCCGGTCCAGGGCGGTCCGATGCGGTCCGGTGGGGTCGGGTGGCGTCCGGTGCAGTCCGACTCGCCGGCCGACGACCGACAGCGCCTCGCTAGGCGGCTGTCGACCCGAGCCAGGCGACGAACAGGAGCATGATCACGGTGCCGACGGCGAGCACGCCGATCAGATAGGCCCAATGAGCACGGACGTGCACGGCCTCGAGATGTTCCTTGTGCACGCGCTCCTCGTCGACGTGCCGATCGGGCCATCCGCTCATCGGTCGGCCAGCTTCGCTTCGAGATCGTCCACCTTCGCCTCGATGCGGCGCAGCGCCGCCTCCGTGTCGTAGTCGGTGTCCGGCGACTCGTGGCTCTTGCGATGGACCAGGAAGGTGGTCAGCACGATGAACACGAAGACCTGCAGGAACTCGGACTGCCAGTTTTCGAAGGTCGCCTGGGCCCAACTCCAGACGTAGCCGTCATCGCCGAACGCCGTGGCCGCCTGACCGTGCGACACCTGGTTCGCCACGAACTCCACCCAGCCGGTCCATGTCTGGAGCGCCCATGCGGCGAGGAACATCACGGCGAGCGTGATGCTGAGCCCGTAGTCGCTCCAGAGGCGCCTGATCGTCATGCTGGTCACGGAATCTGCCGCGGCCGGATGTCGCACGACGCTGCGCGGAGCTCCCGAGTCGTTGCGTCCTCGTCCCAACCGTGGGCCCGGGCGTGGCAGACTCCAGATCATGTCGATAGCCGACCGCGTCGTCCTCATCACCGGAGCCACCGGGGGGCTGGGCCGCGCCGCCGCACGGTCGTTCGGCGCGGACGGTGCACGGCTGGCCCTGGCCGGCACGGATGAGCCACGCCTGCGCGACATCGCCAGCGAGGCTGGCCTGAGCGAGGACGGCTGGACACCGCTCGTCGCCGACCTGAGCGATCGCGACGCGGCGCGTGCGGCCCTCGCGGCGGCCGAGACCCGGCTCGGCGGGTTCGACATCCTCCTGCACCTGGTCGGCGGCTTTGCCGGAGGCACGCCCATCGCTGACCTGGATCCGAACGAGATGGCCGGCATGCTCGACCAGCATCTCTGGACGACGTTCAACGTCACGCAGACGGTCGTCCCGGGCATGATCGAACGGGGCTGGGGGCGCGTCCTTGCCGTCTTGGCACCGGTGGCCGCGGAGCCGACCGCGAAGATGGCCTCCTACGCGGTGGGCAAGGCCGCCGAGGAGGCGCTCCTGCGAGCGCTGGCCCGCGAGACCGCGAATAGCGGCGTCACCGTCAACCTCGTCATCGTCAAAGCCATCGACCTCGAGGGCGTCCGCCTGACCGACCCGAAGAAGTCGTCGTGGACGACGCCCGACGAGATCATCGCGACGTTTCGTTTCCTGGCGTCCGACGACGCAGCGGCGATCACGGGGGCGCGGATCCCGCTGTACGGCCGCTAGTCTGGCGTGCGGGGGCGTCAGCCGCGCGAGGTCACCTCGGCGACGAGCGACTGCGCCTCGGCGAGCAGCCGATCGAGATGGCCGTCCCCCCGAAAGCTCTCGGCATAGACCTTGGCGACGTCCTCGGTCCCGGACGGGCGGGCGGCGAACCATCCCGCATCGGTGGTCACCTTGAGTCCGCCGATGGGTGCGCCGTTGCCGGGCGCCTCGGTGAGGATGGCGGTGATCGGGTCGCCCGCAAGGTCGGTGGCGACGATGTCGGATGCGGCCAGCCGCCCGAGCGCGGCCTTCTGCTCCGGGGTCGCGGGCGTATCGACCCGGCGATAGGCCGGGGCGCCGAACCGCTCGGTCAGCTCCGCGTAGGCCTCTCCCGGGTCCTTTCCGGAGCGAGCCGTCAGCTCGCACGCGAGGAGGTCGGCGATGATGCCGTCCTTGTCGGTCGTCCAGACCGTGCCGTCACGGCGCAGGAACGAGGCCCCGGCGCTCTCCTCGCCGCCGAACCCGATCGAGCCGTCGACGAGCCCGTCCACGAACCACTTGAACCCGACCGGGACCTCGACCAGCCGGCGACCGAGGTCGGCCACGACTCGGTCGATCATCGATGACGACACCAGCGTCTTGCCGACGCCGACATCGCTCCCCCACCCGCGTCCACCGCCGAACAGGTAGGCGATGGCGACAGACAGGACATGATTCGGGTTCAGCAGTCCGCTTCCCGGCGTCACGACACCGTGCCGGTCGGCGTCGGCGTCGTTGCCGAGCGCGATGTCGAAGCGGTCGCGTACCTCGACCAATCGCGCCATCGCGTACGGCGACGAGGGATCCATCCGGATCTTGCCGTCCCAGTCGACGGTCATGAACCCGAACCGCGGATCGACGGTGTCATTGGTGATCGTGAGATCGAGCCCATAGCGGTCACGGATCGCCGCCCAGTACGCGACCGACGCACCGCCCATCGGGTCGACCCCGATCCGGAGCCCCGACCCCCGGATCGCGTCCATGTCGATGACCGAGGTCAGGTCGTCGACATATCTGCCCAGGAAGTCGTACCGCGCGACGCGCTCGTCGACCTCGAGGTCGGAGGCGCGCGGGATGCCGTCCACCCCATCGGATCCCGTCGCGGCCAGGATCCCGTTGGCCTCGTCCTGGATCCAGCGCGTGACGTCGGTGTCGGCCGGGCCGCCGTTCGGCGGGTTGTATTTGAAGCCCCCGTCGTCGGGCGGGTTGTGCGACGGCGTCACAACGATCCCGTCGGCGAGATGACGCCAGCTGTCCTTCGGCCGGTTGGCGACGAGGATGGCGTGCGAAACGGCCGGCGTGGGCGTGAAGCCGTCGGCCCCGTCGACGCGGACGTCCACGCGACGAGCGACGAGAACGCTCAACGCAGTGCGGGTGGCTGGCTCGGACAGCGCGTGCGTGTCGCGACCGAGAAAGAGCGAGCCGCTGTAGCCGCGCTGCAGCCGATAGCGGTGGATCGCCTCGGTCGTCGCGATGATGTGAGCCTCGTTGAACGCATTGCGGAACGACGAGCCGCGGTGGCCGGACGTCCCGAATGCCACCCGCTGGGCGGGATCGGCCGGGTCTGGCCGACCATCGTGATAGGCCGCGATCAACGCATCGACATCGACGAGGGTCTCCGGATCCGCGGGCGTACCCGCGCGTTCGCTCAGCACCACCCCGGCATGATGTCACGGCTCACGCTGCGGGCGGGTGGTTCCCATCCGCACCACCCCGCACGCCACCGGACCCCCCCGGGTGTTGCCAAAACCCGCATCGGCTAGTACGGTCGGGGGCCCTACGGAGCAGGACGAATGGACCGAAAAGACGATCGCACCTTCTCGGAAGCGGGTCACCTCAACGGCACGTCGATGATCGGGACGACCGATTCCACGGCTGCGGCCGACATCGATCCGCCTGCCGCCGAGCCCCCGACCGACGGCGCCGCAGTCGGTCTTCGACCGGGTTTCCTGGCAGAGCTGGCCGTCGCGATGCGGGCGACCGCAGAGAAGGAACGTGAGCGCATCTCGGCCCAGGTGTCCGAGGACGCATCGGGTCACATCGAGAAGGTCCGGGCACGGGCCGCCATCGAGACCGACGAGCTCAAGCGGCTGGCCGAGGAAGATGTCCAGCACATCGAGGAGTGGTCGGCGGCCGAGATGGAGCGCATCCGCGGGGAGGCGGACAAGAAGATCGAGGATCGGCGTGGCAGCCTCGGGGAGTACCTCAAGCAGCACGACTCGATCATCGACACCGAGATCGACGGCGTGAACGCCGCGGTCCGGGACTACGGCACCACGCTCGACCAGTTCTTCGCGGAGCTGTCGGAAGCAGACGACCCGGCGACCATCGTCCAGCGCGCCGAGGCCCTGCCGGCGGCGCCGGACCTCGACCAGGTCCGCGCCCAGGCCCGCGCTTCAGCCGTCGCGGTGTTCGCCGACCAGGAGGATGAGGCTGCGGCTAGCGAGGCCGCGTCCGAGCCGATCGCCGCCGACACGACCGATGCAGCGGGCATCGCCGGGGGTGTCGCGACGACAGCTTCGGGCGAGACTGCTACGGCCGTGGCGGACCAGGCGGATGAGATCAGTAACGATGCCTCCGCCGAGGCTCGAGCCGAGACCACCGGCGACGCAGCGACCTCCGAAGCCCTGACCGCCGACCCCACGGCCGAGGCTCGAGCCGAGACCACCGGCGACGCAGCGACCTCCGAAGCCCTGACCGCCGACGCCACGGCCGAGGCCACCGCGGTCCCGGTCATGGACCCCGACGCCACGGCGAACCCGAGCTGGCCATCGGCGCCGGACGATGCCGAGCCAGTGGAAGTGGCGGCGAGCGCCGACCATACGAGCGCAGCGGTCCGACTGCTCCGGTCGGTCGCGCCGTGGACCGCTCCGACCCACGCCGGATCTGACGACCGCACCGACGCCCACTGACCGAGGCGGCATTTGGCCGCCGACACCATCGACGCATCACGGCCGTGCCCGACGGGCACGGCCGTTGTTTAGGCCTGCCGAGACGCCGCGGGGCTACGCTCATCCGGCCGGGCGGCTGACCGTCACTCGTCCGCTGCACACCACACATGGATGCCATGTCGCGGTCGCGGAACGCTCGTCGCCTGCTCGTCGCCGGCTCCGTGCTGGCGCTGGCGGCACTCGCCGCCTACACCGTCTATGTCGGCGCGGTGGGCTCCGAGGAGTTCATCCACCCATCCGACGGCTGGCATGAGTGCGACACGCCCGGTGTCCGATACGGCTGGGCGTACGAACCGATCAACTACGACGCGACCGATGACGCCGAGCTGTCGGCCGCCAGGGCGGCTGCCGGCGACCCGACGATGCTGCAATGCGGCCACGAGGTCCAGGGCGCTCCAGCCGGAGACGCCGTGGTCAGCCCGGACGGGGTCCGCCTCGACGGCTGGTACATCCCCGCGTCCGACGGCAGCGGACCGACCGGCCCGACCATCGTCGTGGTGCCCGGATACAAGTCGAACAAGAGCGAGATCCTCATCTACGCGCCAGCCTTCCACCGCGACTACAACCTCGTCGTGATGGACCTTCGCAACCAGGGACGGAGCAGCCCCGCCGAGGTGACGCTCGGCCTGCGGGAGCAACATGACGTCACCGCGATGGTCGACTGGCTCGAACGCGTGAAGCGTCCCGCCTGGATCGCGGGCATGGGCAACTCGATGGGTGCGGCGACGGTCCTCGCTGCGACACGGGCGGATCCGCGCATCCAGGCGCTCGTCCTCGACTCGATGCATGCGCGCATCGAGGTGTCGCTGGGCAACGTGCTCGAGACCGAACGCGGCCTGCCCGAGGTCCCCGCCGCGTGGGCGATGATGACCGGCGTCTCGCTGCGCCTCGGCTCGGACGTGGAGGCGATCGACCCGGTCGGCACGATCACCCGGATCGGGCATCGGCCGGTGCTGCTGCTCCACAGCACGACGGACAAGGTCGACCCGCCGGATGAATCCGCGGAGGTCAACGTCCGCGCCGCGGCCGCTGCCGGGGTTCCGATCGAGCTCCACTATTGCGAGGGTCTGACGACCGGCAACGGATCCCACGGACGGGTGATCACCCAGTGTCCGGACGACTGGACATCGTGGGCGAACGAGTTCCTGGCTGCCGCACACGGGACCTGAACGGATTCCGCTACACTCCGCTCAATTCGCCCGGCCGCGTTTGGCTCTCGCCCCCGCGGACGTCCATCGGACGGAACCATGCTCCGACTCGGAGCGCAGACGGCGCGAATGTCCGCGGTGGCCTTAGCTCAATCGGCAGAGCATCGGATTGTGGCTCCGAAGGTTATGGGTTCGAGCCCCATAGGCCACCCCACCACCGCCGGCTAGCGGCCGAGCTCCCAGGTCCATCCCTCGGGCTCCAGGCTGCCGTTGCCCCACATCCGGATGTCAAGACCGAGTCGTTCGATCGTGCGCTGGGCATCGTCGAGCGCCGCGCGCCGAAGGACCAGCAGCAGGCCTCCGTCGCGGCCGTCCTCGCGGACGACGGCCCGTCGCACCGACTCCGCGGGCATCGGCACGTAGCCATCGAAACCGCGGGCCTTGTACGTATCGAGGAGCAGCATCCAGCGCCGGCCGTCCTGGCCGCGCCACAACGCGCCAACACCGGTGAAGTGCCCGACTCCCCAGTGTTCCCTCGGGATCGCCTCCTCGGGGTGCGGGCCAGCCAGCGCCGCAGGAGCGAAGGCGTCGCTCGTCGAGTCCAGCAGCTGGTCGACTTCTAGGTTGGTGATCGGATGCACGCCCCACGACCCGGTGTTCGCCTCGATGGCGTCGAGCAGCGCGGCAAAGCGCTCCGGTGTGAAGGCCACGGCTCGGTCTCGTCGACGGCTGGGGACGGGGAGCGTGACCAGGTGGCCACCCGAGCCCTCGGCGATGGCCCGGGCGGTGCCGGTGGGGCTCGTGCCGGTGACGGCGTCATCGTTCGACGAGCGGAGCGGCCAGCCGTACCACGTCCGCGGGAAGCGCCGAATGGCGTCCGCATCGTCCAAGCCGAGCGCCTCGACTTGCTCGCGCGTCGCTCGGACATCCCCGAGCTCGGTCTCCTCGATCACCGTGCCCGCCAGGTGGGCGAGGTAGTCCTCGCGGGTGGTGTCGACGCCGTCCGACTCCGTGAAACCCAGTGGCGCGAGCAGGTATCGAGGGGCGTAGGCGCCACAGGTCGCCGGCCGCTGATCGTCGAGCCGGTCGAACAGATCGGCTATGGCGGACCATCCCTCGACGAACGTCGGGTCGGAGCCCGGGAAGATCGTCTCGATGACCCGACGCGCAGGTTCGCCGCCGGGCAGGGCTCGGCGACGGTCGGCGAAGGGCGGCGCTACAGACATCCGAAGTACGTCCGCCGTTCCCAGTCGGACACCTCGATCGCCACGGGCGACAGACCCGATCGCTCGAGGTATGTCGTCCACTCGAACCGCTTCACCTCGAGATAGTGCTGGGCGATGACCGGACCCACCGCGTCGCGCAGCACGTCGTCGGCGTCCAGGGCGTCGAGTGCGGCGGCCAGATCGCTCGGCAGCCTCGAGAACCCGCCCGCGGCGGCGTCCGCATCGGATAGGTGGCCGACATCGACACGTGCTTCGGGCGGGACGGGGAGCTGCCGCTCGACGCCGTCGGCGATCGACGCCAGCAGCCCGGCCAGATGCAGGTACGGGTTCATGCCCGCATCGCCGCCGCGGATCTCGAGGTGGCGACCGGTACCCCGCCCGGGCACGCGGATCAGTGTGGCGCGATTGCCCATCGCCCACGAGACATGGGCGGGCGCCCACGAGCCGGGAAGGAGCCGCTTGTACGAGTTCGGCGTGGGCGACCCGAGGGCGGATTGCCCGGGTGCATGGGCAAGGAGCCCGGCGATGAGCGGCTCTGCCGAGTCGGCGACGCGCCCGGGATCGGAGGGGTCGGCCACCAGGTCGACCGCCGGGTCGTCGGCCCGGGTGAGCCCAAGGTGCACGTGCAGGCCGTTGCCCGGCAGTTCGGCATACGGCTTGGGCATGAATGACGCCGTCACACCGGCTTCGCGGGCGACGGCGCGGATCAGCTGGCGTGCGAGCAGGAAGTGGTCCGCGGCGACCAGCGGTTCTGTGGGCAGGAGGCTGACCTCGAACTGGCCGGGGCCGTACTCCTTGGCAAACTGGTGGACCGCCACGTCGGCGGCGTCGAGGTCGCTGAGGACGCGCTCGGCAAGCGGCCATCGGGCATCGAGCTCGTCGACTGTGAACATGCGACTCGCGTCCTGGAGAACGCCGGCCGGATCGGTCCCGGCGACGAGGACGAACTCGGCCTCGAATGCGGCACGGACGGCAACGCCGAGGCCACCCAGACGCTCGACCTGACTCGCCAGGGCGGCCCGCGGATCACCACCCCACGGCGCCCCGGTGTCATCGCTGAGGTGGGCGAACGCCTGCGCCACGCCCGGGCGGTGTGGCACGGCGATGATGGTCCCGGGGTCCGGTATCGCCCGGAAATCGCCCGAGTCCGCCCCGAAGATCGGATGCGGCACCTGCTCGTCGGTGATCGCCAGGTCCCAGTTCGCCATCGCGAACGTGACGCCCTCAGCGGCGACCTCCTCGAACCGAGTTCGTGGGACGGCCTTCGCACGCCCGAGCCCGGCGTAGTCGTGGTAGACGACCCACAACGCGTCGGCGCCGAGTTCCGTCAGCCGGGCGAGCGTGGACGCGGCATCACGCTGCGGGTCGATCGAATGCATGAACCCCGTTGCCGTCTGCATTTCGTGGCGGCATAGTAGCGGGCGCTCGGATGGGGGGACGGAAGGGGGTTGGGAGAGGAGGACTCAGTGGCGTCCACCACAGGTGAAGGCGGCCTCGAACGCAACGCGATCGGGCTGACCGAGGTCCTATTCCAGTCGATCACCCACATGGCGCCGGCGGTCGCCACCGCCCTGTCGATCGGCGCGGCAACGTCGTTCGCCGGCGGCATCACGCCGCTGGCGGTGGTGCTCGCGCTGGTGGCCGCCTTGTTCACGGCGTTCTCGATGGGCGAGCTCGCTCGCCATCTGCCGTCGGCCGGAGGGATGTACACGTACATTGCGCGCGGCCTCGGCTCGTTCGCCGGGTGGCTCATGGCATGGGCCTTCCTGCTCGCCGAACCCATCGTGCCCGCGGCCCTGTACGCATCGTTCGGGCTGTTCGGTGCCGCGTTCATCACGACCCTGACGGGATACAGCAACGACCTGCTGTGGCTGCCGCTGGCCGTCCTGTGCGGACTCGTCGTCTGGTTCCTGGTCTATCGCGGGATCTCGATCTCGACGCGGGTCGGCGTCGCGCTCGGCTTGATCGAGATCGGCATCTTCCTGCTCGTGTCCGTCCTGCTGGTCATCAATGCAGGCTCGCGCAACACGCTCTCCGTCTTCGTCCCCGGCGAGGCGGGGCTCCTACCGGCATTGCAGGGCATGGTCTTCTGCCTGCTCGCCTTCGTCGGCTTCGAGGCGGCCGCTCCGCTCGCCGAGGAGACGCGAGATCCGAAACGGACGATCCGCCAGGCGGTGATCTGGTCGGCGATCCTGATCGGCCTGTTCTACGTGTTCTGCTACTACGCCGCGACGGTCTTCTTTGGGCCGGCCGAGATGTCCGGCTTCCTGACCTTCAACGACGGTGACCCATGGGGCGGCATGGCCGAGCAGGTCCTGCCCGGCATCGGGTCACTGCTGGTGACCTTCGCCATCCTCAACAGCTCGCTGGCCAACGCCAACGCCGGCGCCAACGCCTCGACCCGCGCGATCTTCTCGTTGGGCCGTAGCCGGATCCTGCCCGAGGCGTTCGCCAAGGTCCATCCGACGTATCGCACGCCCGTCAACGCGGTCCATTTCCAGGGCATCTTTGCGATCGTGCTCGCGGTCGCTCTCGGGCTCCTGTTCGCCGGGACCGATTTCGGCGGCCCGCTGACGACCTACATCTTCATCGGCTACGCGCTCGGACTGCTCTTCGCCGGCATGTACATCGCAGTGAACATCGCGGCGATCGGCTATTACCTCGGGGAGGGCCGTGCCGAGTTCAACGTCTTCAAGCACGTCGTGCTACCGATCATCGGGGTGATCCTGTTGATCCCGGCGTTCCTGGGCGTACTCGGTGGCCTGACGATCCCCATCCTCGATATCGAGCTGCCGCCGCTTGCGTCGCCGTTCAGCTTGGTCCCGCCACTCGTCGGGGTGTGGATGCTGGCCGGCATCGTCTTGTACTTCGTGCTTCGGTCACGGAGTGCCGAGACGATCGATCGCGTCGGCGACGTGATGCAGGAGTCCTAGCGCCCCACGTGACGGCGGCCACCCATTCGGTGGCCGCCGCGCCCTATTCGAAGATCGCCAGCGGGCAATGGGCGGTGACGACCACGTTCGGCATGTCCACGATCTCGCTGATCCGCAGGTCGATCGCGACGCTCGTCAACAGGTAGGCGTCGATGGCGGCGAGGCCGTGCTCACGGCCGAGCCAGTCGATCATCCGGCGCACGGCGTCACGCGCCGCCTCGTTGAGGTCCGGGCCGACGCCGTCCGTCGCGTAGCGGCGCCCGACGGGCGTCGTGACATCCGGGGTGATGAACTCCGGGCCGCTGAGGTGTAGGTCCTTACGAACGGTCAGGCGGACCATGGCACGCATCGGCGTCTCGATGGCCGTCCCGCACACCTCACCGTCGCCCTGCGCGGCGTGGCCGTCGCCCATCGACAGCCGGGCGCCCTCGTGGAAGACGGGCAGGAACAGCGTCGCACCGGCCGTGAGGTGGCGCGTATCCATGTTGCCGCCGTGGAGGTCGGGTGGGATGGTCGAGCGCGGTCCGGTCTCGGGGGCCACGCCGACCTCGCCACAGAACGGGACGATCGGCACGTGGACGCCGGGGAGGAACTCGGCGCGCTCGCCGGCGCGCGGGATCCTGGTGATGCGCAGGTACGGGTCGGCGAACTGGTCGGCAAGAAGACCGAAACCCGGGATGCTCGCCGTCCAGCCCCAGTCGGCTGGCTCGAACTCGAGCAGATCGATCTGGAGCGTGTCGCCGGGTTCGGCGCCGACGACCGCGATCGGGCCGTTGACCTGGTCGACCCGATCGAAGTCGAGTCGGCCGAGATCCTCGATCGTCGAGTCGGCCGTCAGCTGGCCACCGGATGCGTCGAGCAGGTCGAACTCGACGACGGCGCCACTGTCGACGGTCTCGATGGCCGGGATCGCCGGGTCCCAGGCGAGATGGAAACGGTCGCGGGAGATGTGGACCGCCGGGGTCGTGGCCATGGGATCGTCCTCCTCGACCCGATCGTAGCGCGTCTCCGGGTGCTGCTTAGCCTCCGGCGCCCAGCGCCGCAACCTGTGCGGAGGCGCCCTCGAGGATCGGCTCGCCGTGGCCGACCAGCAGCGTCTCGAAGGTCAGCTTGCCCAGCTTCACGATCGACTCCCTGGCCTGCGCCTCGTCCTCGGTGAACTGCGGACTCGGGCCGGAAAGCGCGCCACTCGCTGTCCCGAGCGCGTCACCGGCGACGAGGATCCCGCCGACCTCGTCGAGGACCGCGATGTGTCCGGGGGTGTGCCCGGGCGTCGCCACCATGCGCAGGCCGAACACCATCTCCCCGTCGGCCACCGCGGTGATCGGTCGAGGTGCCGAGATGGCCGGGATATCGGCCTCGCCTGCGTATGCCGTCGCCTCGGGGGCTGCAGTCAGCACCGCGTCGACGCTGCCGGCGTGATCGCCGTGTCGATGGGTGAGGATCACGTGCCCGACCGCCGGCCAATCGAGGCCGGCTGCGCTCAGCGCGTCGTGGATCGTGCCCTCGCTGCCGGCGACGCCCGTATCGACGATGGCTGCCTCACCGGCCCGCACGAGCACATACGCCGACACGAACCCGAGGTTCGCTCGCTGCCAAGTCACGCCGCCGGACGCCGACGTGGGCGGCGGGCTCGACGATCCGTCGGAACTTCCGGCCGCTGTCGCGTCTGGGCTCGCAGACGACCCGCCCGAGGTGGACGGCTCGGCGGGTTGCGACGGGACGGCCGAGCTCAGCGCGGGCCCACAGCCGGCCACGCCGAGTACGGCGATGGCGATCGTGCCGCGACCGGCGTGGACGAGGAATGTGCGGCGGGTGAGGTCGACGGTCGGATACATCGCAACCGATGGTACGTCGTCATCCGCGGGACGGTTCCGAGTGGTTCGAAGATGGGCCGGTGGCCAGGATCGAGTTTCCGTGTCGCGGTAGCCATGCCGGTCGGGCGGCGACGCGCCCGTCAAATGGCACCCGAACCTTGCACCCCGCCTCCACGCCTCGTACGATGCGACGACCCTGCGCTGCCACGTACGGGGTCCGTCCACGTCCCGCCTCGAGCGGGACATCGCTTCGGCGACTGGGATGCATGGACCCGCGATGGCACCAGGTTCGGAGGGCTTCGGCCATGGCGACTGTGACGTTCGAAACCGTCAACAAGGTCTACGGCGACTTCCACGCCGTGAAAGACCTCAACCTCGAGATCGGGGACGGCGAATTCATGGTCCTGGTCGGGCCATCGGGCTGCGGGAAGACCACCAGCCTGCGGATGATCGCCGGGTTGGAAGAGATCTCGAGCGGCACACTCCGCATCGGCGACCGAGTCGTGAACGACGTGGCGCCGAAGGATCGCGACATCGCGATGGTCTTCCAGAGCTACGCGCTCTACCCGCACATGTCGGTCCGCGACAACCTCGCGTTCGGGCTGAAGTTGCGCAAGGTCCCCAAGCCGGAGATCGAGCGGCGCGTCAACGAGGCCGCCGAGACGATCCAGCTCCAGAAGCTCCTCGAGCGCAAGCCGAAGGAGCTGTCGGGCGGCCAGCGGCAGCGCGTCGCGCTCGGTCGCGCCATCGTGCGCGAGCCGGCGGTGTTCCTGATGGACGAGCCGCTCTCCAACCTCGACGCCAAGCTGCGCGTCCAGACGCGCGCCGAGATCGCGCGCCTCCACCAGCGCCTCAAGACCACCGTGGTCTACGTCACGCACGACCAGGTCGAGGCGATGACGATGGGCTCGCGCATCGCGGTGATGAGTGAGGGCCTGCTCATGCAGGTCGGTACCCCGCAGCAGCTATACGACCACCCGGCCAACCGCTTCGTCGCGGGCTTCATCGGCAGTCCGTCGATGAACTTCGTCGATGTCACGGTCAATGACGGACGGCTCCAGGGTCCCGGCGACTGGGCCATCCCGATCCCGCCCCGCGCACGGGAGCAGCTGGCCAACGGTCAGAAGGTCGTCGCCGGCTTCCGACCCGAGCATCTCGAGATCGGCGAGGCGAACGCCGATCACGGCGCCTTCCGGGCGCGCGCGGACGTGGTCGAATACCTCGGCAACGAGGAGCTGCTCCACGTCAGCGCCGCGGACCAGGACATCGTCGCGATCGTCGACTCCGACCATCGCGTCCGGCCCGGCGACATCGTCGAGCTCATGATCCCGCTCGAGAAGCTCCACCTGTTCGATACCGAGACGGGCGAGACCATCATCCAGGCGCCGGCCCAGGCGGCCGCCTGACCGACGATCGACCCACGAGCGACAGCACGGCCCCGGAGGATCCCTCCGGGGCCGATCTTCGTGAGCGCGTGGTCGATCGACGCATCCTTCATCGCGGGTCGTTCATCGAATTCCGCGTCGATACGATCGAGCGCGCCGATGGATCGCGCGCGACCCGGGATTTCGCCGGTCATCCGGGTGCCGTCGCGATCGTCGCGCTCGACGGCGATGGCCGCGTGGCGCTCGTCCGGCAGTGGCGGCTTGCCGCCGACGACGCGCTGCTCGAGATCCCGGCCGGCGGGCTGGACATCGCCGACGACGGCACGAAGGAGGAGCCCGACCTGGCGGCCGCGCGGGAGCTTGAGGAGGAGACCGGTCTGCGGGCCGGGTCGTGGCGGAAGCTGGGTCAGTTCTACTCGGCGCCGGGCTTCACCGACGAGCTGATGAACCTGTATCTCGCCACACAGCTCACCCCGGCCGGCGACGACGGGCGCCTCGGTCCGGACGAGGATGAGCGGTTGATCCTGGAATGGCGACCGTGGCAGGCAGCGGTCGCCGCGGCCGAAGCGGGCGAGATCCGCGATGCCAAGTCGATCGTCGGGCTGTTCTGGCTCGCGCGTGTGATGGACGAGGGGTAGCCCAGGCACGATCGCGCGCGATGACCTCCTGCTATCGTCCCTCAGCGAAGGGGCCGGTGAGCGCGTGGGAGGACGGTCGAGTGCGCCGACGATCCAGACCCACCGCTCTGCTCGGGGCGATCATCGTCGCGGCCAGCTGCGCACAAGCGAGCCCGAGCGCGAGCCCGAACGTCGAGGCATCGCCGACCGCCGACACATCCCCATCGGCGTCACGTGTCGCCACACCTTCGGCTCCGGCAGCCTTCTGGGTCGACGCCACGGAGGCCACGATCGGCACGCTTGCCGAATGGTCGAACAAGGTCGAGGTCGCCGACATCGATGCGGACGGGGATGTCGACATCCTCATCGCCAACGGTGGGGACTACGAGACTCCTGGGACGCCGGTACCGTCACGCGTCCTTGTGAACGACGGCAACGGCCGATTCGAGGACCGGTCGACCGATGTCCTCGGTCCCGAACCCGGCTTGGTTCGGGTCATCAAGGTGCGCGATCTCGACGGTGATGGCCTGGTGGACATCGTGCTCGGCGCGACATATCAGACCCAGACGCGTCTCCTACTCGGCCGCGGCCGGCTCGAGTTCGAGGATGTGACGGCTACCCACCTGCCCGACGCGGTCGCCAGCGTCGGTGACCTCGAGATCGGTGATCTCGACGCCGATGGCGACCTCGACATCGTCCTGGCCGACTGGGGCAAGGGCAACCCGATGCAGGGTGCGAAAGCACCGCCGATCGTCTGGCTGGCAGGGAAGAGCGGACGTTTCGCGCAGGCGCCGGCCGATGCCGTTCCCGGCCGAGCGTTGGGGTTCTCGTGGGACATCGAGCTCCTCGATGTCGACAACGACCTCGACCTGGACATCCTCGAGTCCTGCAAGGTCTGCGACGGTGGTCTGCTGCTCCACAACGACGGTCGCGGGCGATTCAGCGATGGTTCGGCGAACCTGCCGCAAGCCCCGAACAACTACGACTTCGAGTCGATGGACCTCGATGGCGACGGCTTCCTCGATGTGGTCACGATCAACGACGGTCCCGATTTCAAGGAACGCTTCCTCCGTGGCGACGGGCAGGGCGGGTTCGTCGATGCGACAGCCGATCTGTGGCCGGCCGACTCGAACATCACCGGCGACGACAACGTCATCGTGTATCTCGATGCCGAGTCCGATGGTGACGCCGACTTCGTCATCGGGGCGCTCGACGTGCCGGACCGTCTGATCCTGAACGATGGGACCGGGCACCTGACACTCGTCCGCGGGATGTTCGAGGGGCCGGCCACCAGCGGCACGCTGGGCATGGCGATGGCCGACCTCGACGGCGACGATCGCATCGACGTCGTCCAGGCGCAGGGCGAGGCGGCGTTCCCGGAGACGGTCCACCTCGGCGCCGCCATCCCGCCCGACACCGCCCCGCCGACGTTCCCACTCTTGCGACGGGTCGGCGATGTGCTCGTCGCCCGCGTCACCGACCACACGAGCCCACCAACGGTCGATCTCGTCGAGGTCGTCGCCGAGGGTGCGTCGGGGACGGTGCCGATGCGCTGGTACGGAGAGTCGCTCTGGCGAGCGGACGTGGGCGACCAGGGTGGCATCACCGTGTGCGCGACCGATCGAGCCGGCAACCGAGCGTGTTCCGAGGAGATCGTGTCAGGCGGCTGAATTTGGTCGTCAGCCGGTCGGGCCGAGGCGCTCGAGCGCGTCCCGATAGAGGCTCGAATCCGGGCTCAGCGCCACCGCGATCCGAAGGTGCGTACCGGCCTCGTCCCGCCGCCCGAGCCGCTTCAGGCTCTGGCCAAGGGCGAAGTGCGCGTACGGCGCGGACGGGTCCAAGTCGAGGATCCGCTCGAACGTCGCCCTCGCGGGCTCGTGCTGGCCGGAGTTGTAGTACGCCCGTCCGAGCGCCTCGAGGATCGACGCCTTACCCGGCTCCAGTCGGTCGGCGCGCTCGAGCACGATGGCCGCTTGCGCATGGTGCCGGGAGGCGAGCAGCGCATGACCGCGCTGGAGCAGGTCGTATGCCGATTCGTGATCGGCAGCCTCATCGGGCAGGCGGTCGTCCACGCCGTCATCCTCGCACGAAGGCGCTGCGAGGGTCGTCGGTCGGCTCGATCGGACGTTTCGGTCGGGCGACAGACGCCCCGCCCCGACAGTCAGCTCGGTACGGCGTCCGCGAGGGCCTGGCGGTACTGGGCCAGGTCGACCGGCTGGAGCCTCGGCGAATGGGTGATGCCGGGGATCCGGCCACGCTTGGCGATCGGCCGGCCGTCGATCTCCTTGATGTCACCGGTGAAGTCGATCGGCGACGCGCCGCTGATATGCGATCCCACCGCGTACGAGTCGACCGGCGAGCCGGCCTCCTTGAAGTAGCGCACCCGGTCGGGGCTCAGGCCGCCCGACACGACGATCCTGACGTGCTGATACCCCTCCTGGTCGAGGCGCGCGCGGATCTCCGTGACGAGATCGGCCGTGACCCGGCCTCGCTCGGACGGCGTGTCCAGCCGGATGCCATAGAGCCGATCGCCCAGCGCGTGCGCGACACGGAGCGCCTCTTCGGCCTCGTCCTTGAACGTGTCGACCAGCACGATCCGTGACACCTCCGGCCCGAGGTGGCGATCGAACGCCAAGGCGGCCTCGACCGTGTCACCGAAGATCAGGACGAGCGAATGGGGCATGGTCCCGGTCGGAGCGAGGCCCGCCAGCCGTGCACCCGCCGGCGTCGAGGCACCCACGCAGCCACCGACGATCGCCGCGTAATCGAGCACGTCGGTGATGTCAGGGTGGACGTGGCGGGCGCCGAAGCTGATGACCGGTTCGGGAGCCGCGACATCGACGATCTCGCGGGCCGCCGTCGCCCAGCCGGTCGATTGGGCGAGCATGCCCAGCAGCGCCGTCTCGTACAGGCCGAACCGACGGTAGCGCGCACGGATCCGGAGCACGACCTCGCGCGGTGCGATGCGGTCGCCGTCCGACAGCGCCTCGACCTGCGTCTCGTCCGGGTCGCACTCGGCGAGGACGTGGCCGAGCAGGTTCTTCGCCTCGTCGATCCCGCACAGGACGGCCTCACGGCGCGTGAAGACCTCCATCGTCACGAGTGGGTCGAGGCCCTCGGCCTCGAGGATGCTTTCGGCCCTCGCGAAGTAGACGTCGGCGGAATCGCCGGACAGGATCTCGGTCGACGGCCGTGGCCGCTGGATACCCATTCAGTCCAGCTCTGCTCCTGGTGGGGTCTCGATGCGTGTCGACGGCACCTCGGGTCGCGCGCCCGACGGCTCCGATGTGGCCGGGAGTGTAGTCGATGCGGTCACTCGGACACCTGATCCCGAAGAGGTCTCGCCTGCATCCTGACGCGCCTCCGTCGCCGTCGCTGCAGGGTGACCATGAGGAGCGCAAGGATGAACAGCACCGCGACGACGATCGTGGCGATGCTGAATGCGCGCGCCTGACCGACCGGCTCGGCGTTCGACCACGTTGCGGCGGCCTCGTCGGATGCCTGTGCAGATGCAGCGAGGTCACCTCGGATGAACGCGTCTCGCGCGGCCACGAGGTCGGCCTCCGGCGTTTCGCCCATCAGGCCCAGCGTCATCAAGGGCGTCGACTCGACCGGGCGGCGCGCGGTCGCAGCCACGTATTGCTCGATCACCTGGAGCTCGGCGCCGGCCTCGGCGATGGCGTCATCGAACCCATCGTCGTCCTCGAATGACTGACGCAACGCAGCTGGCGCGATCAGGCCGGCATCGGCCGCCGCGGTCACGACGCGGCCACGCAGCTCGAGCACCGATTCCGCGCCGTCCATGAGCGTCTTGGCCTCGTCGAAGCGCCAGGCCCGCATGGCGTCGCGGATCGACAGGGGCGCGTGCCAGTCGCGGACCTTGGTCACGAACCTGTCGTACCGAGCGCGGGCAGCCAGCCGCGCGTCGAGCAGCGGGATGTCCTCCGGCCGGGCCACCCATGCTCGCCATAGGTCGTCGTACGTCTTGTCGGTGCGGGCCTCGAGCAGGTCCAGCAGGCCGCGCCAGTCGACCGGTCCGCCGACGATCTCCTCGCCGCCGCCGGATGGCTGGTACGCGCTGATCCGATCGGCGGCATCACCCCAGACCTCGCGGAGCCCGCGCTCGCCGGCGCGTTTCCCGATCTCCCGGGCCAGCACCAGGACGGCGGCGTACGCGTAATCCTCCTGGGGCACCTCGACCGTCCCGACCGCCCCCCAGGCGTTGAGCGGGATGCGCGACTTCTTGAGCTCGTCGGTGAGGCGATCCGAGGTGACCTTGAGCTTGCCGTCGGCGGCGGCGAGTTCGGCATAGTAGGAGGCGAAGGCCTCGTTCGACCAGCGATCCGCGAGCAACGCGCCGTTGAACCACGCATGGGCGGCTTCGTGCAGTACGACGAAGTCGTCGGCGTAGTAGGCGATAGCGACCTCGGCGGCCGACGGGTCGAAGATCCCGGCATAGCCGCCGGTCGAGCGGCTGACGGCCTCGGTTACCACGAGTGGCTGGTCGTAGTCCGGCCATGGCAGGCCGATGCGCGCCCC
This sequence comes from uncultured Chloroflexia bacterium, assembly GCA_963813535.1. Classification (GTDB taxonomy): domain Bacteria; phylum Chloroflexota; class Limnocylindria; order Limnocylindrales; family CSP1-4; genus SPCO01. Next base: position 155,635 of record CAWEZH010000001.1, read on the forward strand.
GAGCGCGGGCAGCGAGAGACCGAGCAATCGGCGGATCCGCTGGGCCCACGCGGAGTCGTCGGCCCAGGCGCGGACGGTGACCTTGATGTCGCGCCCGAGGACATTGGCGGCCACGGTGGAATCGCGGTACGCACCGGGCCGATCCGCGACGAGGTAGGCGAAGAAGTCGAGCGGCTTCGACAGTGCGCCCGTCCGGAAGATCGTCCGCCCGTCGCCGGCCGTCGTCGGCGACGGGATGCGTCCGGCCTCGACCGCGACCTGGTAGCCCTGCGGGAAGACCACCGTGACCGAGCTGCCCGAGGTCTCGTCGCTTCCGAAGGCCCAGACGGGGAACGACACCAGCGTGTCGCCGATGCGCAGGTCGCGCGTCGGTGTACCACCCGGATCCTTGAGATCGAACGCCAGCTGGTAGCGCGCCGACTTGCCACTGCCCAGGTCCTGGGCAAGGTTCAGTCGCAGCAGCGTGAACGACGCGGTCCGCCGTGTGACCCCGACGCTCGGCAGACCGTTGCCTTCCCAACTGAGCCGGTAGCCGCTCGAGCCCGGCAGGACCGCAAGGAACGCATGGTCGAAGAAGTAGCGCTTCGTGGTGGTGTCGCGGAGGCGATTGGTGAGGGTCAGGTCGAGCGTCACGCGGACCCTCGACTTCGACGGCTGGACGTCGTACCGCGCGGCGGCCACGATGGTGAGGTCCGGCGTCGCCGCTCGGACGGTGGCCGGCCCCGGGCCCGGCGTGCCGATGCCGAACGCCCCGCTCGCCAGTGCGATGACGAGCGCGAGCCCGATGCGCGCCGCGGGCGACGATCTCACGAGCTCGACCCGTCGTCGGTCGTGGCGGTCACATCGGTGGTCTCCGCCGCACCAGCAGCGCCCTCCGTCATCACCGACGTCTCGAGCAATTCCTCGAGGCGCTCGTCGTAGCGCGCGAGGAAGGCGCCGTTGCGTCCCGTCCGGCCCGACTGATCGGGGATCCGCCCGCCGATCCACAACCAACCCGCGGATTCCTCGAACAAGCGGTCGGCGATGCCGACGATCCGTGCGAGCGCGAGACCCAGGCCATCGGCCGTCGGCGGAACGGGTGCATCGGCGATCGGCAGCTCGACGGCCAGCAATGGCCGCTCGTCCTCGCTCAACGAGAACTTGGCGAACGGGAATTCATCGTTCCAGCGGAGCAGCTTGCGGTACGACTTCCGGAACATGTCACCGATCGGCGGCGCGAACTGGGCCCAGCAGATCAAGGCCAGGGCGGGGTCGAGGATGACCGTCACCCGGAGGTCGAAGCGGCGGCGACCGTCGAGCACGAGATCCCAGCTGGCGATCCCATCGCGCTCGGCCCGGTCGACGGGCTCCAGGCCCAGGTCGGTGAGCCAGCGCTCGACGTCGGCCGGCGAAGCAGCGCCCAAGGGCGCGCCGAGGTCGGCGGAAGGCATGGCCCGCGGAGTCTAGCCGAATTCGCTGCGGCGGTCGACCTCGGCGTCGATCCGGCAGACGGTCAGCGGCGGCCGCGGGCCGCCCTGCTCGCCACGGGCTCGACGTGGTCGACTCGCCCGTGGCCGTGCGAGCGACGGGATCCGGCGCGCGTCTCGATCGACTCGCCGCTCTTGATGACCTTCTTCGAGAAGTCGCCGATCCGCACGTCCGCGGCCACACGGACGTTGCGCCCGACGCGCGTGCCGCGCGGGACGACCGCACGCTTGCCGACGACGGTGATGCCGGCGTTGAGACGGGTCGGCTCCTGCTTGTTCGGTCGATCGTCGAACGGTCCCGAACCCACGATCGCGCCCTGCCCGACCACGACCTCCTTGTCGAGGATCGCCCGGTCGACGACCGATCCGGACTTGATGTGCGAGTCGAACATCACGATCGAGTCCCGCACGACGGCGCCGACGTCGACCTTCACACCGGGCGACAGGACCGAGTTCACGACCGTCCCGTTGATGATGCATCCGTGGCTGATGAGGCTCCGATGGACCTGGGCCGTCGGCCCGACCTTGGCCGGCGCTCGCTCCTCGGAGCGGGTGTGGATCACCCACTCGGGGTCATACAGGTCGAGCTCCGCGTCGTCCTGGAGGAGCGCCATGTTGGCCTCCCAGTACGACTGGATCGTCCCGACGTCCTGCCAGTAGCCGTTGTAGCGATAGCCGTACACGCGGGCCTCGGCCTCGAGCATGTCGGGGATGACGTGTCGCCCGAAATCGACCCGGTCTTCGGACAGCCAGCGGCGGAGCGTCTTCTTGGAGAAGACGTAGACACCCATCGACGCGAGGTCGCTCTTGGGCTGCTTCGGCTTTTCCTGCCACTCGATGACGCGGTCGTTCTCATCCATCGCGAGGATGCCCATCCGGGACGCCTCGGCGAGCGGCACGCGGCGGACCGCGATCGTCACGTCCGCCCGGCGCCGTCGGTGGGCGGCGATGAACGGCTGGTAATCCATCTTGTAGATGTGGTCACCTGCGAGGACGACCACGGTGTCGGATGGATCGTGCTCGATGACATTCATGTTGCGCAGCACGGCGTCGGCCGTGCCTCGGTACCACTCGGCGACCCTGCCTCGGGCGACGTACGGCTGGAGCAGCTTCACGCCACCCCGGTTGCGGTCGAGGTCCCACGGCCGACCGAGGCCGATGTGATCGTTGAGGGAGCGCGGGTTGTACTGCGTCAGGACGACCACATCGTGGATGTCCGAGTTGACGCAGTTCGACAGCGTGAAGTCAATGATCCGGTACTTGCCGCCGAACGGGACCGCAGGCTTGGCGCGCTCCTGGGAGAGGATCGACAGCCGCTCGCCCTCGCCGCCCGCGAGGATGATCGCCATCGTGCGCTTCACGGCCACGGTGCGCCTCCCGAGTCGGTGGGGATCCTGGGGCTCGATGCTAGCACGGGTACCCGCTCGGACGACCTACAGGAACAGCCTCGGATTCGCGAAGTCATCGTTCAACTCGACCATCCAATGGAGGTGCGCGCCCGTCGCGTGGCCGGTCGAACCCTGGGTGCCGATGACCTGACCCTTCTTCACGGACTGGCCGGCCTTGAACGGGCAGCCTGGGACCATGTGGGCATACCAGGTCTTGAGGTTCCCGGCGTGGGCGATGACGACGATCCAGGCCGGGTCCGGGCCATCCGCCCAGTTCCAGTCGCACTTGACGACGATGCCGGCCGCGGAAGCGCGGACCTTGGCGCCGGATGGGCCCACGAGGTCGATGCCGTTGTGGAAATGCGCGCAACCGTGTCCGGGAGCGTAGTACTCGAACGAGCTGCAGCCGTAGTCGCCGCTGACGGTGAAGTCGGCCATCGGCCAGCGCATCGTGCCGTTGAACCTGCTCGGGATCCGTCCGCTGCGGACCTGGGCGGCCACGAGCGCGTTGATCTTGACGGCGAGCGCCCGTTGATCGGCGGCGGCCTTGCGGATGATCGCGGCCGCGTTGGCCTTGTTGCGGACGAGTGATGCGTAGCGCGCCTTCTGCTGGGCGAGCGCTCGCGCGACCTGCCGCTCCAGCCGGCGCAGCTCCTGCCTGGTCTCCTTGAGACCACGCAGCGCCTTGTCGAGGTCGCGCTTCTGGGCGGCCGTCTGCTGGCGCAGGACGTTGGTCCGGGCACGTGTGTCGGCGACGGTCTGGTGGATCGCGGCGAGCGTCTCCTTGGCCCTGGCGATGCCCTCGGCAAGGGCCTTGTCCTGTTCCCCCACGTCGATGTAGTAGCTCATCTCGGCGAGCAGGTCCGTGAAGGAGCCGCCGGACAGGAAGGTCTCGAGCGGCGACGTCCTGTTGGTGTCGTAGGCGCTGCGGACCCGATCGGCCAGTTGCGCGCGACGAGCCGCCAGCTCGAGGCGCTTCGCCTCCTCCTGTGCGACGACCCGTTGCAACTCGGCGTCCATCGTCTTCAGCTGGGCGACCAGGTCCTGGTAGACCGCCTTGACCTTGTTGATGCGGGTCTGCATCCGGACGATCTTCTTGCGGACCGATTCGAGGTCCGCGCCGACCTTCCGAAGCTGGTTCCTGGTGTCGGAGATCTCGGCCGACAGGCCCTTCTGGAGGTCGTTGATCGCAGCGAGCTGGGCCTTCTGCTCGGCGACCTCCTTCTTGAGCGCCGCCTGCTTGGCCTTCGCGTCCGACAGCTCGTCGGCCCGCACTGGTGTGCTCGCGGCGGGGGCGCCCAGGAGGCCCGCCACGAGCGGGAACAGCAGCAGCAATGTCGGGAGATGGCGACGGATGCGCCGCGGCCGTGGCCGGACCTGGTTCGACCAACCGGTCGGTCCGGGGCGTGCGTCCATGCGATCCGTTCCGGTGCGGCGGCGAATCACGAGGGCGACGTCATCGTGCGAGTAGGCTCCGTAGGCGATGCCGTGGTGGCGGGGCACAGCACCGAACGACGGTCACACCCGCCGGTGGGTCGCCGTCCCTGGGACTGGCACAGCCGCAGGACGACGCCGGATCCGGCTCCCCGGGATGATACCCGTCGAGTCCAGCGACTGTCCTCGAAAGTCTAGCCGCCAGGGCCCGTACGACCGGATGGGCCGATGGTCCCCATCGGGTACTAGACCGCATGGTGGCGCCACACGATGCTCTGCCGGCGCGTCGTCCTCCTGCGAGCCGGGACGTGCGCCGTGTAATGAATGGACCCGGCCCGCGTCATCTTCGGCATGTCGAACACCCGTCACTCGTTCGGCCGCCTGTCGCTCGCGCTTCTGGTCGTGGTCGGTGCCCTCTCCTGGACGACTGGTCCCATACACGCCCGAGCGAGCCATGCGACGCCGCGCTCGGGTGAACCCGGCGTCGACTGCAACCCGCACGGCTCACCGCCACGGGAGCAGGCCGAGGAGATCCGGTCCGGCAAGCTCACGCTCCGACCGTTCCGCTCCATCCGGTTCCCGCGGAACCCGACGTGGAAGGAAGATCCCTTCCACGACGTGAACTGGGTGTTCCGCTATCAGTCGCTCCGGTTCATCCTGCCGCTGGTCCGCACGTGGCACCGCACAGGCGACTCCTGGTACATCCGGCGGGCCGTCTTCCTGGTTCGCGACTGGATCGCCGACAACCCTCGGTCCGCGCCGGCATCCCCGGCCGCCTGGGGCGATCTGCAGACGGCCTGGCGTGCCATGGTCCTCGCGTGCATCGTCCAGGCCCTGCCCGGCGCCACCTGGGCCCGCAACGCCCTGGCCAGCCATGCCCGCCTGCTGGCGACCCCCTCGTTCTACCGCTGGCACGGCAATCACGCCCTTGGGCAGGACCGTGCGCTGATGATCGCCGGCTGCACGCTCCGCCGTCCCGGGTGGGTACGCCTGGCGACGAGGCGGCTCACTGCGCTCGTCGTCGACAGCGTCGACGATCAAGGGGTCACGAACGAGCAGGCCGTCTTCTATCAGTACTACAACTACAGCGGGTATCGCGCGGCCGCCGACCGACTGAGACGCTGCGGCTACGCGGTGCCCGCAGCGATGCGTCGGATCGACCGGATGCCGACGATTCCTGGCACACGCCACCCTGCCCGACGGCACGTACGTGATGCTGGGCGACACGGTCAGGCGGTCGGCGGCATCGATCGCCGGGACGCCCGCCGAGTTCGCGGCGACGTTCGGACGCCGCGGGCCGCGGCCGACGGCAGTCTTCGCCCGCTATCGGGCAGGGTTCGTGTTCGGCAGGACCGGATGGGGGGAGCGCCGCGCCTTCCGCGACGAGGCCGCGTACAGCCTTCGTTTCGGGCCGGGCCGGCGCTCGCACGGTCATGCCGAGCACGGATCCGTCACGTTGTACGCCTATGGGAAGCGGCTGGTCGACGACAGCGGCACGTTCACGCTGAATCAGAACCCGTGGCGCTGGTTCGCACTGGGTCGAACGGCCCACAACGTCGTGACCGTGGACGGTGTCGCGTACGACCCGTCCATCACGGCGCCACTGACGATGACGCGATCGGGTGCGGCGCGCGATGACCTGACCGTCGTCGACCGGGGCAATGCCGGCGTCGTCCACCGGCGACGCGTGCTCTTCTCGAGGCGACTCGGCTACCTCGTGGTCGAGGATCGGGTGTCCGCCAGCACCTCACGCACCTTCCGTCAGCTGTGGCACCTCGATTCCGGCACGGCGCCCGTCGTCAGCGCCCGGACGGTCAGGACGACCCGCGCGGCTGGCAATGTCCGCATCGTCCAGCTAGCGGTCGACGCGAAGCAGCGGATCATCGAGGGTCGCTCCGCGCCGGTCCAGGGCTGGATCTCCGACAACCTCAGTCGGCGACGACCCGCCCCGGTCGTGGAGGCGGTCGCCCGAGGACGATCGGTCCGCTACCTGACGCTCGTCGTGCCGACTCGCCGCCCGAACGATCGGGTCTTCGTCTCGAACGTCCGGTTGACGCCGGGCGGGTGGAGCTTCGACATCGACGTCGCCGGCGTCCGCGAGCACGTCCAGGCGACGTCGTACAACTCGGTCATCAGCTCGATCCGCGAACGGTAGCGGGGGGAGCGCCCGACTAACCCCGGATCAGCACCGCCCACAGCGCGCCGAGGATGAGGAACGGGCCGAACGGCACGAAGCTCCGCCGCGAGATCCGTCTCGCCAACAGCAGTACCAGCAGGACCGCCCCGGCCAGGATCAGCCCGAACAGCGTGGCGCTGAGCGAGCGATCGCCACCGATCATCAACCCCATCCCCGCCAGGAACTTCACGTCGCCCATCCCGAACGCGCCGGCCCCGAAGGGCAGGGACGGCAGGTACAGCAGCGCGGGGATCAGCACGGCGGCCGCGATGGCCAGCAGGAGCGCTCCACCGACCAGCGGGTTCAGCCCGGTGAGGGCGTACAGCAGCGCGAGCGGGATCACGGGCAGCGTCAGTTCGTCGGGCAGTATCCGCTGATCGAGGTCCGTGGCCAGCCCGACGACCAGCGTCGCGAACCATGCCCCGAACGCGAGGAGCGCCAGCGTGTCGCCGGCGAATCGCATCGGCAGCAAGCCGAGGGCGACAGCTCCGACCGCCCCGCACAGGACCGTCCGCCAGTCGACCGGACGACCTGGCGGATGCTCCTCGTCGTGTTCGGGCCAGCGCGTCGAGAAACGGTCGGCGGCGACGCCGAGCGCGCCGCCCGCGAAGGCGAGGACGAGGCCGAGCAGGTCGATCGTCAGGCGGCCCCGGCGAGGGCCAGCTCGACGAGCGTGGCATGGGCGACCCCGGTCGCGCCACGCGCCCCGAACGGCAGCGCCTTGCGGTAATACGCCGTCCCGGCGATGTCGAGATGGACCCACGGCACCGTCGCGAACTCGCGCAGGAACAGGCCACTCTTCACGAGCGAGCCATCTGCGCCGCTCGAGTTCTGGAAGTCGGCGTACCAGCTCTCCATGTCGGGGACGTAGTCCTCGATCAGTGGCAGTTGCCAGTAGCGCTCTCCGGCGCGACCCGCCGCCGCCACGACGTCGTCGTACCACGCCTGCGGCTGCCCGAAGGCGCCCGTCACGAGATGCCCGAGCGCGCGCGCGACCGCCCCGGTCAGCGTCGCGACATCGACCAGGTGGGTCGCGCCGAGACGCTCCGCATAGGTCATGGCGTCACCGAGGATCAGGCGGCCCTCGGCGTCGGTGTTGGTGATGTCGACCTTCTTGCCGTTGAGCGCCGTGACGATGTCACCGGGCCGGGTAGAGTGCGGGCCGGGCATGTTCTCGACGGCGGGAGCGACCGCCAGGAGCGGGGTCCCCGGGGCGAGGCGAGCGACGGTCTCGATCGCGGCGATGACCGTGCAGGCACCGGTCTTGTCCATCTTCATCTCTTCCATCCGGTCGGATGGCTTGATGCTGATGCCGCCGGAGTCGAAGCAGACGCCCTTGCCGATGATGGCCAGATGCCGGTCGAGCGAGTCGCGCTCCCCTTCCCCACCCGAGCGCATCACGATCATGCGTGGCGGGTTGTCCGAGCCGCGACCCACCGCCATGAACATGCCCATCCCGAGCTCGGTCGCGCGCCGCTCGTCGATCACGTCGATCCACAGACCGTGCCGTTCGGCGATGGTGCGCGCCTCCTCGGCGAGGACGTCGGGGTACATCTCGTTGGCGGCTCGGTTGGACAGCGTCCGGGCGGTGTTGGCGCCCTCGCCCATGATCACGCCACGCTCCGCACCCGCCGTGACCGCGGACGAGTCACCCCCGGGCACGATGAGGATCAGCTCATCGATCTCGGGCGGTCGCGACTCGATCTCGGGGCGATACAGCGCTTTCGGGTCGTACGAGCCCTCGACGGCGCCCCGGGCGACCATCTCGGCAGCAGTCGCCGCATCGCCGTCGAACCCATCGGCGTCGACGATCGGCGACAACCAGACGGCCATCGATCGGACGGCGCGACCGGCGAGCCGCCTCTCGGCCGTCGCAGCGAGACGGGCCGCCACCTCGCGGTCGAGCTTATCGGGCTCGCCGGCGCTGACCGTGACGAGCCACTTCGCGGGCAGGTCGCCGCCTCTGGTCATCGCGCTCGTATAGCGCTTCGCTCGGAGCTCCTTGACCTCCGCCAGCGCGCGCAATCCCCCGCCGGACCGTCGATCGAGCTCATCGATGGGGCCGTCGAACGCGGGCTCGCCGACGATCGGGATGACCAGGACGTCGGCCGCGACATCCCACGGCTGGTCGGTGACGACACGAAGCTGCACGGTGGTGTGGATCCTCCCGGGATTGCAGGCCGCTGGCGGTGCCCCTGTCGCGGCGGTCGCAGTGGTGTGGCGGCAGTGTACCCGTCAGTCAGGACCCGGGGCGGCATCTCCGCGATGCTGGTGCCGCGGCGCCCCGGCAGTCAGGGCGCGGGCTGGTCCGCGGGTCGTGCGAGGCCCTCCTCGAGGTCGGTATGGGCCTGCTCGATCTCGATCGCAGCGGCGTTGATGCCGCCCTGCCCGATGTCCGACATGATCAGGACGAGCGACCTCGTGTCGGGCGGCAACCGGTCCTTGGCGCGCTGCTCGGCCTGCATGAGCTTGCGGACCTCGTCGGGGCCATCGCCGTTCCGCACCGCCCGATAGAGAGCGCGCAGCGCGACGTCGTAGTCACCGCTCCGGTCCAGCCACTGATCGAGCGTGGTGACGTCCACCGTGGCGGCCAGCCGGTCGCGCATCGTCTTCGCGTCGGCGATCGCGGCATCCGCATCATCGAGGTGTTCGAGCGCTCCCGCGTACCGGCCTCGACGACCGTCGGCCGCGGCATCCACCACGGCCTTGTCGTGCGCGGCGAGCAGCCTCGACAGGCGATTCGCGCTGAGGGCGCTGACGGTCAGCTGGGTCCAGGCGCTTTCGATCCCGTCGGTCGCGTCGAGGGCACCCAGGTACGCGGCGTGCCGTTCACGCGTCGCCGGTGACAGCTCATAGCCCTGCGCATGACTCCCGATGACCGGAACCTCGGCGAGGGCGTCGCGGATGCCCTGCACCCGCGCCTTGATGTCCCCGATGAGGGCGGTGCCATGGGCGGTCGCCGTGTCGATCGCCTCGGTCGAGTTGCTCGACAGGGACGCGAGGATGACCCGCGAATGTTGGCCGAGCATCTCGACGGCGACGGACAACTCGCCGATCTGGGTCTCGATCGCGTCCAGTGACGCATCGACCTGTGCGTCGCCGTACCCCGTCCGGCCGGTCCGGTCGCTCCCGTCGGCGGCCGGCGTGTCCATCCCGGCGACGATCCCGGCGGCACCGAGCGCGATGAGCAGGGCGGCCAGCAGCCAGACGAGCGTCACGACGGCCTGCCGCGCGAGGTCGGCGATGTTGGTCAGCGGGGTCCTCCGGGTCGGCAGCGGGAGGGGACGGATCGGTTCGACGGTCGAGGCCGCGGAATCGTAGCATCGGCTGGTGACCGTCCCCGATGCGCATCGGACCGATGGGCGTGCTCCCAAGGATGCCGGACCTGCCGCCATCGAGCGCACGGCCGTGCGGCGGCTGCTCGAGGCGATGCCCAAGGCAGAGCTGCACCTCCATCTCGACGGCTCGGTCCGCATCGACACGGCGATCGACCTGGCGCGGTCCCGCGGCGTCGATGCCCCACGGGACTGGGTCGGGATGTCGGACGCGCTGATCGGCGAGATGCCGGGCACGTCGCAGGCCGAGCTGCTCAAGCGATTCGACCTGCCGATCGCGCTGATGCAGGACGCCGAAGCGCTCGAACGGATCGCCTACGAACTCGTCGAGGCGAAGGCCGCCGACAACGTGCGCTACATCGAGGTCCGCTGGGGACCGCTGCTCCACGTCGCCAAGGGCCTGTCACTGGCCGATGGGATCGCCGCGGTCTGTCGCGGAGCGAACGCCGCCGCCCAGCGGACCGGCGTGACCGTGCGACTGATCTCGACCGCGCTGCGCTCGCACGACCCCGAACGGAACGTGGAGCTGGCGGAGACTGCCGCCCGGTTCATCGATCAGGGTCTGACCGCCTGGGACCTGGCGGGCCAGGAGGCGGCCTACCCGGACCCGGTGATCCACGCCCGCTCGTTCGAGGCGGCCCGGGCCAACGGGCTGCGCATGACGATCCACGCCGGCGAGTGGGGTGGTGCGCCGCAGGTGCGACGCGCGATGGTCGTCGACCCCGAGCGCATCGCGCACGGGCTCAGCGCCATCGAGGATGCGGCTCTGTGCGCCGAGCTCCGGGCGCGGGGCATCACACTCGATCTCGCGCCACACTCGAACTGGCAGGCGGGCAGCGTCCCGTCGGTCGCCGAGCACCCGCTCGGGCCGCTCTACCGGATGGGCGTGCCGGTCACGCTCAACACCGACGATCTGACCGTCTCGGACCTGACGCTGTCGGAGGAGTACATCGCGGCGCACGAGGAGATCGGGTTGAGCCTGCCCGACCTGTGGGCGATCGATCGCCACGCGCTCGACGTCGCATTCGCCGACGAGGCGACCCTCGCCCCGCTCCGTACCGAGTTCGGCGCCTGGGCGGCGCGCATCCCCGAATTGACCGGGACGCCCTAGACCTTCGACGTCTCGAGGTGCTCCAGCGCGGCGGCGAGCTCCGCGGCATCCGCGGCGACCGCATCGGGCTGGGCGTCGGGCGGGAGAGCGTCGACCTCCGCGCGCGAGGTGATCCCGGTCAGCATGAGGACGCTGCGCGCGCCGACCGCCTTCGCGCCGGCCAGGTCGGTGCCGATCCCGTCGCCGATCATCACCGCCTCCGTCGCCGATCGCCCGACAGCTTCAGCGGCCATCTCGAGCAGGTGCGGCTCCGGTTTGCCGATCGACAGGGGTGTCACGCCCGTGGTCGCTTCGAGGGCCGCGGCGATCGCCCCGGCACCCGGCCGGAGACCACGCTCCGTGGGATAGACGGGGTCACGATTCGTGGCGATGAACCGGGAGCCGGCACGGATGCAGTCCGCGGCCGCTGCGAGGCGGAGGTAGGTCAATACCGGGTCGAGACCGCTCACGACGGCGTCCGGTGCACCTGCGGCGGCCCAGCCATCGATGCCCTCCTGGTGCATCCGGGTCGCGGCGTGGGCTGCGGTGACGACCTCCAGCCCGACATCGCGTAGCTCCCGCTCCAGCCCGCTCGCTCCGAGGGCAAGCACGCGCCGGATGCCGGGCTCGTGCCGCTGGATGTGGAGGGCGGTCGCGCGCGAGGACGACACGATGCGATCGGGCGATACCGGACAGCCCATCGTCGACAGGCGCGTGACGTAGTCGGCTCGGTAGTGCATCGAGTTGTTGGTCACGTAGACGACGTCGTCGCCGCGGGCTGCCCGATCGGCCAGGACCGCAGCGACACCAGGGACGGGCTCCGCGCCGCGGTAGACGACACCGTCGAGATCGACCAGAAGGAGCAGGCTCACACGATCGATCGTAGCCGCGGGTCCGATGCCGCGTACAATTCCGGGACCGTGCCGACGTCCCACGACCCACTCGCCGCCACCGACCGTCTCATCGTCGACGGGTCGAACCTGCTGCCGGCACTCGCCCGCCAGGGGGGTGCCGTGCCGCAGGCCGCCCTCATCGGCCGTCTGCGCGCCGCGATCCCGCCCTCGGTCGGCGTGGAGTTGGTGTTCGACGGCGCTCCCGAGCCGGGCATGCGCGGGGAGCGGGTCGCCTCGGGGCTGATCGTCCGGCACGCCGGCCGACGCACGGCCGACGAGCTCATCCTCAACCTGATCGACCAGACCGGGCGCCGCGGCCGGGAGCAGTGCCGTGGCGCGGCTGCTCGTGGTGACCGACGACCGCGCGCTCCGGGCACGGATCCAGCGGTCGGGCGCCCGGACTGCGGGCACCACGTGGTTGCTGGGCCGGCTCGACCGCCCGAAGCTCTCGTCGCCATCCGTCGGGAACCGCCGGCCGCCCCCGAACCCGACCGCCGCGAACGATGCCGAACGGGAGCCGTGGAAGCCCGGACGGGGCGCGACCGTCAAGCGGGGCAACCCAAATCGCCGCCGTCCATCGTCGGGTAGCATGCGGTCGTGAACGTCGTCGACGCGCTCAACGGGCTGTGGAACACGATCCTCGACATCACCGAGATATTCGTGATCCCGGACTGGAACGCCGTCATCGGCCTGATGCCGCTGTTGATCTTCCTCGGTGTCGTCGGTCCGCTCGTCACGTTCCTGATGCTTGGCATCATCGCCTACCAGGTCACCAAACCGCGGGCGCATCTCAAGCTCGCCGAAGGCCCCCAGGTCGCCCGGCTCGGCTCGGACGGCCAGCCGATCTTCCCGCCGGGCCTGCCGTTCTGCCGCGACCACGTGCTGATCTACCCGACGGGCACGATCCGCTGCGAACGCGGCGGCGAGGACCTGCGGGTCATCTGCCCGATGTGCGGACTGGGCCGACCGGCCGCGATCGACACCTGTGCCAATTGCGGGCTCGTGCTGCAGGTGAAGAACCACCCGGTCCCGGTCGTTCGCTCGACCGGGCCGAAGCCGGGTGGCGCCGCCGCGGCCTGACCGGTCGGCGCAACCCTCGACCCTTCCCGAGCGTCAGAGGCGATAACGAATGGCCGAACTCTCGTCGATCCTCTTCCCCATCGGTGTCGTCCTCGTGGCGCTCGCCTTCGCGGCGCACGTCGGTCATGCCGTGATGCTCGCCAACGGCAGGCGGGTCGCCCTGCCGGCGATGGCGTCGGCGGCCCGACCCGCGTACGCCGGTGTCGCCACGGGATCGTTCGTGACATCGACGACGGCTGCGGTGAGCGGTGGTCCGACCGTCGCCGCCTCACCGAGTCCGCTGTCGCGGGCGGCCACGTGGCTGACGCTGCTGGCCATCGGCGCGTTGGGCGCATCGCTGCTCCTTCGCGGCATCGTGGTCGGGCGAGGCCCGTGGGGCAACATGTTCGAGTTCACCGTCGCCTTCGCGACATCGATGGTGGCCGGGTACGCCTTCCTGGCCCGCCGGTACCCGATCCGCTCCATCGGCTTCCTGCCGCTCGGCGTGGCCCTGGCGCTGCTGCTATACGCGTCGTCGCTGCCGCGCGAGATCTCGCAGCTCGTGCCGGCCCTGCAGAACCCGCCGCTGCTGACGATCCACGTCGGGATGGCGGTCCTGTCGTATGGGATCTTCGCGACGTCGTTCGGTGCCGGGGTCGCCTACCTCATCCAGGGCCAGGATGACCGGTTCGCGTGGCTGCCGTCGCATAAGGTGCTCGACGAGGTCGCGTATCGGGCCGTCATCATCGGGTTCCCGATCTTCGCGACGATGATCATCCTCGGCTCGTGGTGGGCGTCGATCGCCTGGTCCCGCTACTGGGGCTGGGACCCCAAGGAGACCGCGGCCCTCGTCACGTGGCTGATCTACGCCGTGTACCTGCACGCCCGCAACCAGCGCTCGTGGGCCGGTCGACCGGCCGCACTGCTGCTGGTGGTCGGCTTCGGGATGGTCCTCATCACGTACTCCGGATCGCTCTGGTTCACCGGACTGCACGCGTATTCCGGGCTCTAGACCCGGCATGACGATGGCCGCCACGGGTGGCGCGATCATCGACACCCACGGGCTGGCCAAGCGCTACGGCCGCACCGACGCACTGATCGACCTGACCCTGCGCGTCGAGCCGGGCGAGATCTTCGGGTTCCTCGGGCCCAACGGCGCGGGCAAGACCACGGCCGTGAAACTGCTGCTCGGGCTGGCCCGCGCGACCGGTGGCAGCGGGACCGTGCTCGGGGCGCCGCTCGGCGACAGGGCGGCACGTCGCGATGTCGGCTACCTGCCGGAACTGTTCCGGTACCAGCCCTGGCTCAGGGCGCGAGAGGTGCTCGAACTGCACGCCCGGCTTCGCTCGGTCGACGGTGGCGCGTCGACCTCTTCGGCCGACATCGATGCGGTCCTTGGCGTGGTCGACCTGGCCGACCGGGCCACAGACGCGGTGGGTGCCTTCTCGAAGGGCATGCAGCAGCGGCTGGGGCTGGCCGTCGCGCTGCTTGGTGCACCCCGCCTGGTCGTCCTCGACGAGCCGACGTCCGCCCTCGACCCGGTGGGCCGCGCCGACGTCCGGGCCATCGTCCGACGCGCCGCTGAGGCCGGCTCCACCATCTTCCTGAACAGCCACCTGCTGACCGAGGTCGAGCGGGTGTGCGATCGCGTCGCGATCATCGACCACGGCCGAGTCCTGGCCAGCGGGCGCATCGACGAGCTGCTCGGCGAGCCGCAGGTCCGGATCCGGGTCATCGGACCTGTCCTCGGAGGGGATGCGGCGCGCTCGCGGGGTTCGGGCCCGTCGAAGCGGGCGACGACGGCTGGCTGTCGATCACCGGCGTGGAGCCCGACCGCGTACCGGATGTGGTCGCCACGATCGTCGCCGCGGGCGGGCGGATCCACGCGGTCGAGTCGGGTCGGGCGACGCTCGAGGACCTGTTCATGCGCCTGGTCGGTGGCGGCGAGGTGCCGTCGTGAGGGCGATCTGGATCATCGCCCGGGTCACCATCGCCGAAGCGTCGCGCCGTCGGATCCTGCTGGTCCTGCTGGCGCTGACGCTGGTCAGCGTCGCGCTCACGACCTGGGGTGTCGAACGACTGGTGTCGCTCGCGCGCGAAAACGACGCCGACCCCATCGAGATCCAGATCGGCGTCTCGCAGGTGCTGATCCTCGTCGCGTTCATGTTCAGCTTCGTCCTGGCGATGACCGCGGCGTTCCTCGGCGCACCGGCGATCGCCGCGGACCTCGAGTCGGGAGTCGCCCACGCGATCCTCGCGCGGCCCATCCGTCGCGCGGATCTCGTCGTCGGGCGCTGGGTCGGGCTGGTCGCGGTCGTCGCCGCATACGCCGCGCTGTCGGGGCTGCTCGAGATGGGCGCTGTGCGCCTCGTGTCCGGCTACCTGCCGCCGGCGCCGCTGCTGGCGGTCGGGTTCCTCGCGGCGCAGGCGGTCGTCCTGCTGACGTTCGCGCTGGCCATGAGCACACGCCTCCCGGCGATCGCCAGCGGCGCGGTCTGCGTGGTGGTATTCGGGCTGGCGTGGATGGCCGGGGTGTTCGCAGGCGTCGGCCGGTTCTTCGATGCTGGGCCGCTCGTCACCGTGGCCGAGGCATCGCGCTGGCTCATCCCCTCGGACGGGCTGTGGCGCGGCACGATCCATGCGCTCGAGCCGCCCATCGTCGTCGCCGGGGCGATCGGCGTCGGCGGCCCGGCTGCCGAATCGAACCCGTTCTTCGCCTCGACCCCGCCACCGACCGAGTTCCTGCTGTGGTCCGCGGCGTGGATCGTGCTGGTCCTCGCGGCGGCGACGGTCTCGCTGTCCCGACGCGACCTGTAGCGCGTCCCTGCTGAAACGCCGGTCGGTGTCACCCACGCTTGGGGTGTGGACAGGTGTCCGATTCACCTCGACCGGTCGGACAATCGGTGCGCTGAGGGCCACGTTTGGAAGCACGGAGCACTCACCGTGTTTGGCCGCGCCCTCAGCGGGAAGGCGTGCCGATGGCCTACAACCTCAGGAACCGCAGCTTCCTGACGCTGCTCGACTTCTCGCCTCGCGAGATCCGCTTCCTGCTGAAATTGTCGGCCGACCTGAAGGCGGCGAAGTACGCGGGGTACGAGCGGCAGCGCCTCAGCGGCAAGAACATCGCGATCATCTTCGAGAAGTCGTCGACCCGGACGAGGGTCGCCTTCGAGGTCGCGGCGTACGACCAGGGCGCGCACGTCACGTACCTCGGCCCGAGTGGCACGCAGATCGGCCACAAGGAGTCGATGAAGGACACCGCCCGGGTGCTCGGCCGGATCTTCGACGGGATCGAGTACCGCGGCTTCGCCCAGGAGACGGTCAAGGACCTCGCCGATTTTGCCGGCGTGCCGGTGTGGAACGGGCTGACCGACGAGTTCCATCCGACACAGATCCTGGCCGACTTCCTGACCATGTCCGAGCACTCGGACAAGCCCTTCTCCCAGATCGCGTTCTGCTACCTCGGCGACGCGCGCAACAACATGGGCGATTCGCTCATGATCGGCGGCGCCAAGCTCGGGATGGACGTCCGACTCTGCGCGCCGAAGCACCTGTGGCCGGACCCGGACCTCGTCAAGACGTGTCGTGAGGTGGCGACCCATACGGGCGCCCGTCTCACACTGACCGAGGACACCGCCGAGGGCGTGAAGGGGGCGGACTTCCTGTACACGGACGTGTGGGTGTCGATGGGCGAGCCGGATTCGGCATGGGAGGAGCGCATCAAGCTGCTCAAGCCGTACCAGGTGAACGCCGAGCTGATCGAGAAGACCGGCAACCCGGCCGTCAAGTTCATGCATTGCCTGCCGGCGTTCCACGATCGCGAGACCGAGGTCGGCGAGGAGATGTACCAGAAGTTCGGCATGGACGGCATGGAAGTCACGGACGACGTCTTCGAGTCCGAACGGGCGGTGGTGTGGGACCAGGCCGAGAACCGCATGCACACCATCAAGGCCGTCATGGTCGCCACGATCGGCGCCTGAGGAGGCCCGGTGCGGATCGTCGTCGCGCTCGGCGGAAATGCCCTGCTCAGGCGGGGTGAACCGATGACGGCCGGCCACCAGCGCGCCAACGTGCGAGTCGCCGCGCAGGCGCTGGCCCAGGTCGCGCAAGAGCACGAGCTGGTCGTCTCTCACGGCAACGGCCCGCAGGTCGGGCTGCTCGCATTGCAGGGGGCTGCCTACAAGGACGTCGAGGCCTACCCCCTCGATGTCCTTGGGGCCGAGACCCAGGGCATGATCGGCTACCTGGTCGAGCAGGAGCTCGGCAATCTCCTGCCCTTCGAGCGGCCTCTCGCCACGCTCCTGACGATGGTCGAAGTCGACCCGGACGACCCGGCATTCCATGATCCGACGAAGTTCGTCGGCCCGATCTACGACGAGGCGACGGCGCGCACGCTCGCCGCCGACAAGGGCTGGGTCGTGAAGCCGGACGGTGAGCACTGGCGGCGGGTCGTCCCGTCGCCGCGACCCCAGCGCATCTTCGAGATCCGCCCGATGCGCTGGCTGCTCGACCAGGGTGCCGTGGTGATCTGCGCCGGCGGTGGCGGCATCCCCACGATGTACGCGCCTGACGACGACCGTCGCCTGGTCGGCGTGGAGGCCGTCATCGACAAGGACCTCGCCAGCAGCCTCTTGGCACGCGACCTCGACGCCGACCTGTACGTGATGGCCACCGATGTCGACGGCGTCTACGTCGACTGGGGGAAGCCGACGCAGTCGCGACTCGAGCATGTGACGCCCGGACGAACTCGATGCGATCGAATTCCCCGCCGGGTCGATGGGTCCCAAGGTCGGCGCCGCGACCGAATTCGTCCGGGCCACGGGACGGCGCGCGGCGATCGGGTCACTCGAACAGATCGAGGGACTCGTAGCGGGGACGGCAGGAACGAACGTCGCGTTGGCGAAGGTAGGAGCGACCCATGGCTGAGCTCGGCGTCCACTCCGAAGTCGGCAAGCTCCGACGCGTCATCGTCCATCGCCCCGACCTCAGCCTGAAGCGCCTCACGCCGGGCAACCACGATGAGCTGCTCTTCGACGACGTGTTGTGGGTGGAGCGTGCCCAGTGGGAGCACGACCAGTTCGTCGCCCGGATGCGCGAACGCGGTGTCGAAGTCCTCTACGTCCAGGACCTGCTGACCGAGGCGCTTGCGGCGAGCGACAACGGACGGCATCGCCTCATCGAGCTCGTCGCGTCCGAGGCCGTCGTCGGTCCCAGCCTCGTCGACGAGGTGCGGGCGTGCCTGGCGGGCCTCGCCCCCGATGACCTGGCACGACATCTCATCGGTGGTCTCACGGTGGCCGAGTCGGGGCTCGACCTGGGACGGCTGTCCAAGTCGTCGCTGATCGGCGCCGCGATCGACGACGACTCGACCTTCGTGCTGCCGCCGTTGCCGAACTCGCTGTTCACCCGTGATTCATCCTGCTGGATCTACGGCGGCGTCTCGATCAATCCGATGTACTGGCCTGCGCGTCGGCGCGAGGCCTACAACATGGGCGCGATCTACCGCGCCCATCCGATGTTCAAGGATGCCGAGTTCGACTTCTGGTACCCGGCGATGGGCGATGACGACCGCTTCCGCCTCGAGGACTTCGGGCGAGCGTCGCTTGAGGGCGGTGACGTCGAGATCATCGGCAATGGCACCGTGGCGATCGGCATGTCCGAGCGCACGACGGGACGGATGATCGAGCAGATCGCCAAGGCGTTGTTCGCCAGCGAGGCGGCCGAACGCGTCATCGCCGCGGTCATGACCAAGGACCGCGCCCACATGCACCTCGACACCGTGTTCACGCTTCTCGACCGCGACAAGGCCACCGCCTTTCCGAAGGTCGTCGAGGGCATCCGAGCGATCAGCCTGCGCCCCGGGTCCAAGCCCGGCACGCTCGACGTCCGCCCCGACAAGGACTTCGTGTCGGCGGTCGCCGACGCTCTCGGTGTCCCCAAGCTGCACGTCGTCGAGACGGGTGGGGACGCCTATCAGCAGGCCCGCGAGCAGTGGGACGACGGCAACAACGTCGTGGCGCTCGAGCCCGGTGTGGTCGTGGCATACGAACGGAACACCTTCACGATCTCGAAGATGCGGGAAGCCGGGGTCGAGGTCATCACCATCGAGGGCTTCGAGCTCGGCAAGGGTCGCGGCGGAGGGCACTGCATGACCTGCCCCGTCATCCGCGATCCGCTCTAGGTATCGGGCATGGACGGTTCGACCCGCCTGATCGTGGGGGTCCTCGTCGCCGTGCTCGTCGTCGCGTTGATCGCCTTCGCCCGGGGCGAACCGCGCCACGGTGAACCCACCGCGGCGCCGAGCGCGGCCCTCGACGTGAGGATCTGAGGTGGACGACGCCCGGACACCCCGCCCGCCGACGCTGCTCGACGCGATCATCCCCGTCATCGCCCTCGTCTTCCTCATCGGACTGACGATCGCGCTGTTCGGCACGGACGCGACCGGTGGGCCCCTACAGGTCGCGCTCCTGACGAGCGCGGTGATCGCCGGACTCATCGCGTTCAAGAATGGCTACACCGCCGCCCATGTCCGGGAGGCCGCCGTGGGCGGCGTGTCGTCCGGCATGAGCGCGCTGTTCATCCTGCTCGCGGTCGGGTCGCTGATCGGGACGTGGAATCTCGCCGGTACGATCCCGACGGTCGTGTACTACGGCGTGGGCCTCTTGAGCGCCACGTTCTTCTATCCGGCGACCGCGCTGGTCTGCGGGCTCGTCGGACTGGCCATCGGCAGCTCATGGACGACGGCGGCGACGCTCGGCGTCGCATTCGTCGCACTGGCCCCATTGGTCGGCGCAGAGCCGGCGATCGCCGCCGGCGCGGTCATCTCGGGGGCCTACTTCGGCGACAAGATGACACCCGTATCGGAGACGACCGTCCTCGTTCCCACGATGGTCGGCAACGTGACGCCGCAGCAGCACATCTCGGCGATGGTGTGGACGTCCGGGCCCGCCGTGGCGATCGCGCTCGTCATCTTCACGATCATCGGGCTGATGACGCCCGCCTCGGGGCCGGGATTCGACCCGTCGGCGGCCCAGGCCACGCTTGCCGCCGAGTTCTCGATCTCGCCGATCAACCTCCTCCCGCTCGTCCTGCTGGTGATCTTCTCGGTCCGCAAGGTGCCCCCATTCCTGGCGATCTTCAGTTGCGCGTTGTTCGCCGGCGTCATGGCGCTGTTCACCCAGCCCGACGTCGTGACAGCGTTCGTGGATCGGCCTGAGCTCGGCCCGCTGGCCACAGGCATCCACGCGATCTACGCCGCGATGGCGACCGGGTTCGTCTCGAATTCCGGCAACGAGACGATCGACGCCCTCTTCTCGCGCGGCGGGATGGCCTCGATGCTCTTCACGATCTGGCTCGTGCTCGCCGCCCTGACCTATGCCGCCATCATGGAAGAGGCGGGCTTCCTCGGTCGACTGATCCGGCCGGTCATCCAGGCCGCGAAGTCGACCGGGCGGCTCATCGCGTCGGTCATCGCCACGTGCATCGGTCTCAACATCATCGCGGGCGACCAGTACGTGGCCATCGTGATGCCAAGCCGGGTCTACCGAGCAGAATTCGGTCGCCGCGGGATCGCGCCACGGATGCTGTCGCGGGCCGTCGAGGACTCGGGCACGGTCACCTCACCGCTCGTGCCGTGGAACAGCTGCGGCGCGTACATGGCGGGCGTGCTGGGCGTATCGACCATCGCCTACCTGCCGTTTTGCTTCTTCAACCTGCTGAGCCCCCTCATCTCCCTCATCTACGGCTTCACCGGTTTCAAGATCGAACACATCGAACCGACGGGTGAGGCGCCCGAGTCGGGCCCGCCCGGTCCGACCAGTCTTCAGCCGGCCGAAGGAGCGACGCCGTGACCGCGGCGACCGCCGGGGAACCCCAGCGCCGCGGATTCGCGCTGCCCTCGGCGTATACGATCCTCTTCATCCTCATCGTGCTCGTGGCGATCCTCACGTGGATCATCCCGGCCGGCGCGTACGACGTCGACGAGAACGGGCAACCGATCCCGGGCACGTATCACCAGGTCGAGCAGAACCCGCAGCGGGTCATCGTCGACTCGCTCCTCGCGCCCATCAACGGGCTGTACGGCATCGAGAGCGCCGAGGACGGCAGCGTCAGCGTCTGGAACTCGGGCGAACTGTTCGGCGCGATCGACGTGGCGCTCTTCATCCTCGTGATCGGCGGGTTCCTCGGGGTGACGATGAAGACCGGGGCGATCCAGGGCGGCATCGCCCGGATCGTCGATCGTCTGCAAGGCCGAGAGAGCTGGCTGATCCCGATCCTGATGACCGTCTTCGCGATCGGCGGGACGACCTTCGGGATGGCCGAGGAGAGTCTCGCCTTCTACGCGCTGATCATCACGGTCATGATCGCCGCGGGATACGACGCCCTCGTGGGGGCAGCCATCATCCTGCTCGGCTGCGGCATCGGCGTCCTCGGGTCGACCATCAATCCGTTCGCGACGGGTATCGCCTCCGAGTTCGCCGGAGTATCCCTGGACGCGGGGCTCATCGGCCGCCTGGTCATCCTCGTCGCCGGGACAGCCATCGGCATCGTATTCGTGATGCGTTATGCCGCGCGGGTGAAGGCCGACCCGTCCGCCTCATTGGTCCACGAGATGCGCGCGGAGAACGAGGCGCGGTTCAAGGCCTCCACCGGTGACGATGGGGCCGCCAGCACGATGACCGGGGCCCAGAAAGGGGTCCTGATCCTGTTCATCGCCGCGTTTGCGGTGATGATCTTCGGCGTCATCCCGTGGGAGGACCTCGGCATCGGATTGCCGACGTTGTGGTGGTGGTTCCCCGAGATGACCGCCTCGTTCCTCCTGTTCTCGATCCTCATCGCGGTCGTCGCCCGGATGTCGGAGGGCGACTTCACGTCGACGTTCATCGACGGCGCACGGGACCTGCTGGGCGTCGCGCTGATCATCGGCATCGCCCGCGGGATCACGGTGATCATGAACAACGGTCTGATCACCGATACGGTCCTCAATTCGGCGGAGCAGGCGGTCGCCGATCTCGGTGGCGTGGCCTTCGTCAACCTGATGTACCTGCTCTTCATCCCCCTCTCGTTCCTGATCCCGTCCTCGTCCGGTCTGGCGACCGTGGCGATGCCGATCATGGCCCCGTTGGCGGGTTTCGCGAACGTGCCCGCGCAGCTGGTCGTGACGGCCTATCAGAGCGCGAACGGGCTGGTCAATCTCGTCACGCCGACCTCGGCTGTCGTGATGGGTGGCCTGGCCATCGCACGTGTCGGATACGGGACATGGCTCAAGTTCGTCTGGCCGGTGCTCATCGTGCTGGCCGTCCTGACGATGGCGGTGCTCAGCGTCGCCATGCTCATCCAGTGAACGCTGCAACGACGGGCCCAGGGCTCGGACGCACGGAGGGACACGTTCGATGACCGATCAAACGACCGCTGGGCCAAGCACTGAGATCGCCTGGCATGCGCTCGACCCAGCAGCCGCGCTCGAGCGGCAGGGCGTCACCGCCGATCAGGGATTGACCAGCGCCGAAGTCGAGACGCGCCGCGCCAAGTTCGGACCCAACAAGTTCGCCGAGCCGCCCACGGAACCGCGCTGGCAGGCGTTCCTGCGCCAGTACCGCGATCCCATGCAGATCGTGTTGCTGGCGGCCGGCGTCCTGAGCCTGTTCCTGCCCGGTCAGATCGCGACCGGGGTGGTCCTCATCGGGCTGACGCTGCTCAACGCCGCGATGGGTCTCAGCCAGGAGGGCAAGGCGTCTGCGAGCGTCGCTGCTCTCCAGAAGATGATGGTGGTCAACGCGAAGGTCCGCCGGGACGCGGCGCTCGCGACCCTGCCGATGGAGCAGCTCGTGCCCGGCGACATCGTCAACATCGAGGCGGGCGACCTCGTCCCCGCCGACGGGCGATTGCTCACGGCGGCGACGCTCGAGATCGACGAATCGGCCTTGACCGGCGAGAGCGTCCCCGTGCCCAAGCAGGTCGACGCAGTCGCCGCGGACTCAGCGCTTGGCGACCGGATCGACCTCGCCTTCATGAATACCCAGGTCACGCGAGGAGCCGGCACGCTGCTCGTGACCAACACCGGCATGGCGACCGAGGTCGGGCATATCAGCGGCATGCTCCAGGTCACCGAGGACGAGATCACGCCGCTCACCCGCCAGCTCAACCGGCTGACCAATCAGATCCTCGTCATCGCGGGAGTCGCCCTGCTCATCTCGATCGGACTGGGCCTGTGGCGGAACACCCCGATCGACGAACTGTTCCTGACCGCCATCGCGTTCTCCGTCTCGGCCATCCCGACCGGTCTGCCGGCGGTCGTCACGGCCATCCTGTCGATGGGCACGACCCAGCTCGCCTCCGCCGGCGCCATCGTCAAGCGACTTCGCTCGGTCGAGACGCTGGGTTCGACGTCCGCCATCAACTCGGACAAGACGGGCACGTTGACCCTCAACCAGATGACCGCCGTCCAGATGGCGGTCGTCGGTCATCGCTATGCGATCTCGGGCGAGGGCTACGCGACCGAGGGCACGATCGCCCATGTCGGTGGCGAGCCCGACGTGTCGGTCGACCACTTCTACCTGCCGATGGCCCTGTGCGCCGATGCCGAGGTCAAGGACGGCACCCTGGTCGGCGACCCGACCGAGGGGGCGCTCGTCGTCCTCGCGGCGAAGGGTGGCGTCGATCCTACGCTCACCCGAGAGCGATACCCGCGGGTCGCGACGCTGCCGTTCGATGCCGCGTACAAGTTCATGGCCACGTTCCACCGGATGACGGATGCGTCCGGCAAGGACGTCATCCGCTGCTACGTCAAGGGGGCGCCGGACCAGCTCCTCGCCCGCGCCCGTGCGGCGATGGGCCCGGACGGTCAGACCTACCCTGTCGACCGAGTCCGCGAGCCCTATCTCGCGGAGAACGAACGACTCGGAGCCCTGGGCCTGCGCGTCTTGGCCACCGCCCAGCGCGACTTCGACCCTGCCACGTTCGACCCGAAGGCCGACCTGCTGCCGCTCGTCTCGGATCTCGACCTGCTCGCGGTGGTCGGCATCGTCGACCCGCCGCGCGCCGAGGCCCGTGACGCGATCACCAAGGCCAAGTCCGCCGGGATCCAGGTCCGGATGATCACCGGCGACCACGCGATCACCGCCGAGGCCATCGCACGCCAGCTGGGCATCGAAGGTCAGGCGATGACGGGAGCCGAATTCGCCGCCATGTCGGACGACGAGGCTGATCGCCGGATCGACGATATCGGGGTCATCGCCCGGGTCGCACCCGAAGACAAGGTCCACCTGGTCGAGATCCTGCGTCGAAAGGGCCACATCGTGGCCATGACCGGCGACGGCGTGAATGACGCGCCCGCTCTCAAGAAGGCCGACATCGGCGTGGCCATGGGCATCACCGGCACCGAGGTCTCCAAGGAGGCCGCCGTGATGATCCTGACGGATGACAACTTCGCCACGATCGTGCATGCGGTCGAACAGGGTCGCGCGTTGTACGACAACCTCATGCGCTACATCCGATTCCAGATGGCCAGCCTGTTCGCCTTCATCGGGACGTTCCTCGGAGCGAGCATCTTCAACATCCTCGGCGGGGTGCCGTTCCTGCCACTCCAGACCCTCTGGATCAACTTCACGGTAACGGTCTTCCAGGCCGTCGGTCTCGGCTACAGCAAGCCCAGGGCCGGCCTCATGGCAGACCAGCCCCGACCGAAGGACCAGCCGATCCTCCCGCGCCCACTCGCCCTGTGGCTGCTGTTCGTCGGTCTCGTGTTCGCCGCCGCCACGCTCGCGCTCATCGTCTGGGCTACCGACGCGTACGACGAGTCCGTCGCCCACACGATGGCCCTCGTGACGTTCTCGCTGTTCCACCTGTTCTTCTCGCTCGAGACAGCGGACGAGAACCGCACGATCTTCAGCAGCGAGCTCCTGGAGAACACAGCGCTTCTGAAGGCCTCTGCGGCATCGCTGCTCTCGGTCTTCCTCGCGACCACCTTCGGCCCGTTGCAGCGGCTGCTCGATACCGTCGAGATCACCGTCGAGCAATGGGCCATCTGCATCCTGGTCGCGGCGTCGATCATCGTGGTGGCCGAGATCCGCAAGTTCCTGCGGCGCCAGCGCGTCGTCGATGCGGGCCCGGTCACGCAACCCGAACTCGCCAGCCAGCCGTCGTGATGCGCTGACGCATGCGTGACGACCGCGAGCAGCTGACGGCCGCGTGAGCGCGATCATCCCGCGCTGGGAATGGCGCACCTTCGGCCAGCGGTTCGGCCCTGCCGAAGCCGCCTTCGCGGCCATGACGTCGACGGGCGTCCAGGAGAGCGACGAGCAGTACCTAATCTCGGAGGACGGCGACACCGTCAAGGTCCGCGGCGGTCTCATGGACGTCAAGCGCCTTCGCGAGGTCGACGCGCATGGCCTCCAGCGATGGGAACCCGTGCTCAAAGCGGAGTTCCCGATCTCGATGAGCGATGTCGCGACCGTGTTCGAGGCGCTCAACGTCACGCCACCTGCGCTCGAACGGGACAGCTACACGCTCGACCAGTTCCTCGAGGAGGTCATCGGCACTGCCGGTCCGGTGCGTCCGGTGAACGTGCACAAGCGCCGTGTCCGGTACGCCGTCAACGGATGCACCTCTGAAGTGACGGACGTGGTGATCGACGGGCGAGACGTCCGGACGATCGCCATCGAGTCCCCGGACGCCGCGGCGGTGGTGGAGGCGGTCCGCCAAGTCGGTCTCGAGGGCTTCGTCAACACGAGCTATCCGAAGGGGCTGGCCGCTGTCCTCGACGGGCGACCGCCCCGCTACGCCGTTATCGACGTCGGGACCAACTCGGTCAAGTTCCACGTCGCGGAGCGCGACGGGTCGAAGGCCTGGCACCGAGTCGTCGACCGGGCTGTCGTGACGCGTCTCGGCGAGGGTCTGGTCGACGGTGGCGACATCGGCGACGAGCCGCGGGATCGCACCGCTACAGCCATCGCCGGGATGGTCGACGAGGCGATGGATCTCGACGTCGTCGCCATCGCGGCAGTGGGCACCGCCGGACTCCGCGCCGCCGGAAACAGCTTGAAGGTCATCGATGCCTTTCGTACGCGTGCCGGCGTCACCGTGACGACGATCACAGGCGAGGAGGAGGGCCGCCTGGCGTACTTGGCGGCGATCCAGCGGAACGGGCACCCGGAGGGTTCGGTGGCGGTCCTCGATACCGGCGGCGGCAGCTCGCAGTTCACGTTCGGATCCGATACGCGCGTCGACGAGCGGTTCAGCCTGCCGGTCGGCGCGGTGCGCTACACGGAGAGGTTCGGGCTCGCCGGCGCCGTCAAGGCCGACGTCCTCTCAGAGGCGCGTGCCGCGATCGATGCCGACCTCGCCCGCATCGATGGCCGGCCGGCGCCGGACCGTCTCATCGCGATGGGTGGCGTCGTGACGAATCTCGCCGCGATCAAGCTCGGGCTCGCGACGTACGACCCGGACATCGTCAACAAGAGCGTCCTCGACCGCGCGGGCATCGATGAGCAGATCGAGCTCTTCCGTGGCCAGGATGCCGACTCGAGACGGACGATCGTCGGCATGCAGCCAGCTCGTGCCGACGTGATCTTGGCCGGGGCCTGCATCGTCCGGGCGGTCATGGACAAGCTGGGACAGGACGCGTTGACGGTGTGCGACCGGGGCCTGCGCCACGGCCTGCTCGACGAACGGTTCGGAGCCGCCTCGGGCGTCGAATAGGCGCGGCTTCGCCGCGCAGGTCCCTCGCCGGCCCCGTCACGTCAGTCGAACGCCAGGCCCTCGAGCGACGCCTTCGGCTTGATGTCACCGACGCGGACCATCCGGAGCGACACCAGCAGCCCGAGCAGCGCCGACACCAGCGGCACCAGCAAGGCGATCTGGAGGGACAGGGGTCGCGCCTCGGTGTTGATCCGGATGATCTCCGCCTCGATCTCCGGTGGTTGCGACACGATCAGCTCGTCGAGCTGCGTGTTGCTCATGACCTGTGCGCTCTCGTCGAGGACCGCCGCGACCTGCGCTTTCTCGTCGGGCGGTAAGACCGTGCTCGCGTTGGCCATGCTGGTAAACACGAAGGCCAGGCTCCCGAGCATCAGCCCGCCCGCCAGGGCCAGGCCGAACGACAGGCCGAACGACCCGCCTGCCGAGTTCACCCCGGCTGCCTCGCTGATGCGCTCCTCGGAGATCGGCGCCAGCGTGTAGTTGTTGAGCTGTGAGACCAGTAGGCCGAACCCACATCCGGCGACGACGAGCGGGATCGCGAGCCACAGGCCGGAGTCTGCCCGCGGGACGACCGGGATCAGCGCGAGCATGGCGATGCTGACCAGGATGAATCCGCCGCGGATGATCGAGCTGGGCGGCCGGTCGCCTGCCCGCTTCCCGGCGAGGATGGCGACGACGAACATGCTCAGGGACAGCGGCGCGAGCGAAAGGCCGGCCTGGAGCGCGTTGTACTCGAGGACCATCTGAAGGAAGATCGGCAACGCGATCATCGACCCGCCGAGGGCGATCTGCTGGAGCGTTTGTCCGGAGATGCCCAGCCGGAAGTTCGGCGAACTGAACAGGTCCGGGTCGATCAGCGTGACCTTCCCTTCACGCTTGCGTCGTCGTAGCCAATAGGCGAGCAGCGCGAGCGACACGGCACCGACCGCGAGCAGGATCGCGACGCTCTCGGCGCCCTCCTGCCAGGCGAGGATGCCCAGCACGATGCCGCCCATGCCGAAGACCGACAGGACCGCTCCGCCGTAGTCGACACCGCGGGATCCGGTGTACGGCACGTCCTTGATCTTCCCCATGCCGAGCAGGACGACGCCGATGACCACCAGCTCGAGGAGGAAACCGACGCGCCATGAGAGGAAGGTCGTGATGAATCCGCCGAGGAGCGGGCCGACGGCGGCAGCGATCGCAGCGGCCGCACCGACCAGCGCGTAGACCCGCTTCTGGGCAGCGCCCTCGAAGTTGCCGTGGATCAGCGACTGCATCGAGGGCAGCAGCAGCGAGGCACCGAGGCCGCCGAAGATCGCCCAGAAGATGATGACCGCACGGAGCTCCTGGGCGAGGACCATCGCAAGTGCGCCGATGGCATAGCCGAGCAGGCCCAGGGTGAATGCCAGTTTGCGCCCGATCAGATCGCCGACCTTGCTGCTGATCAGGATGAACGCCGCGGAGACGAGTGCTTCGAGGGCGATCGCGGATTGGACGCCACTCACCGTCGTGCCGAGGTCCTGGACCACCGCGGAGATCGACACGTTCATGAGCGACGTGTCGACGACCAGCACGAACATGGCCGCGGCGAGTCGAAGGGCGAGCCGCATGTCGAGGGTCCCCTCCTCGGGGACGCTGGCGGTCGCTTCTGCAGTCACCGGGTCGGACTCCCTCGCAACGCTTGGAAAGGCAGAGCCTTCGGACGGTAGTTCTCGGGCAGCATAGGCCGTGGCGTCCACGAGCCCGATAGTGTGTGCCGGTGCTCCGAGGGCAAGCCGGCGTCAGCCCCGGATTGGGCGGGCTGTCGCGCGCCCTAGGCGTGGTTCGCGGTCTCGCGCAGCAGTCGGGCGAAGAGGGCGCTGGCGATCGACATCATCGTGACGGCAAGGGCGATCCCGCCCAGAGAGCCGAGGTCAACGCCGGCAGCGTCGGCCGGCGACGCTGCCTCCGCGGCGCCATCCGCCGACGACGGCGCACGGTCCGTACCAGCGGCGGGTCGTCCGGTCGCGGTCCCGGCTCCGGAAGCGGCACCAGCACCGGCAGCCGATGGCCCGGCCGCCACCACCTCGATCGTGCCGGTCATGTCGGGGTGCACCTGGCACAGATACGCGAACGTGCCCGGTGCGGCGAACGTGTACTCGAAGGTCCCGCCCGTCTCGAGCGTGCCGCTGTCGAACGAGCCGTCCTTTGCAGTCGCGGTGTGAGGAGCGACGCCGGTGTTGGTCCACGTCACGGTCGTGCCGGTCGTGACCTGGACGTCGGCCGGCTCGAAGGCGAGGTCGATGATGTCAACGGCTGTGCTGCCGCTCGCCGGGACGGGAGTCGGCGCGGGGGTCGGCGGTGCGGGGTCGGGCGCCACGTTCGGATCGGGCTGACGTGCCTGACCAACCACCTCGATCGTGCCGCGCATCTCGGGGTGGAACATGCACAGGAAGGGGAAGCTGCCGGCATCCGCGAACGTCTTCTTGTAGGTAGCGCCCGTGCCGAGGACGCCACTATCGATGCCGCCGGTGCCGGCTGACGTCGCGGTGTGCTCGTCGCCGTCGAGGTTCTCGAACGTGACGGTGCCACCGACCGCGATCGTGGTCGTGCCGGGGTCGAAGGCTTCGTCGGCGATCGTCACGGTCGCGGTTGCCTTTGCGGCTCCGCCCGCGGTCGCGCTTCCGTTGGCGCCGCCGGACCCGCCGCTCGAACCGCCGGTGACGCGGATCCGGCCGAAGTAGCGAGCGTCGTCGTCCTCGCGCTCATCGATGTAGGTGAACGTCCCCACGGTCGACATCCGGACCTGGAAGGACTCACCCTCCTCGAGGTTGCCCGTGTCGAACCCGTCACCGCTTCGCGACCGCATCCGGTGGCGCTCGTCGTCGCGGTTGACGAAGCGAACGATCCCGCCCTTCGGCACGCTGACATCCCGATCACTCAGACCGTTGCGAAGCGTGATCGTGACGTCGGGCCTACCCGGCGCGGAATCGTCCGCCCGGACAGGGGCGACCGCCACGACCAGCATCTGGACGGCGACGGCGGACAGGGCAACGAGGGGCGCGAACGATCGACTTGGCATACCTCTTCGAGTCATGCCGCTCCGAAAAGGTTTCAGGCTCGAGATAACGCTCCGGTGAGTGGGCGGAGGCAGACTCGACCGTTATGAGTACGCGCGAGCGTCCGATCGACCGCGGTCGGCGGATCGCATCGGCTGACCGGCACAGGATCGGGCAAGAGCTTCGGGTTTCGCGACTTGTCGCCGGGCGGTCGATGGCTTCGGTCGCCGTCTCGAGCGGTATGTCATCGTCGCAGGTGGGGCGGATCGAGCGAGGCACCCTCCCCGGCGTGAGCGTCGACCAGCTGGCGAGAGTCGGGGCCGCCGTCGGACTCGATGTCCGTGTTCGGTCCTATCCGGGTCCGGATCCGCTCCTTGATGCAGGGCAGATCGCGGTTCTCGGTCGCCTTCGTTTGCGACTTCACCCAGATCTGGGCTTTCGAGCCGAGGTCCCACTCCCGATCACGGGTGATCAACGAGCTTGGGACGCGATGATCTATGCCCTCCGTGGCATCGCACCGCTGCTTCCTGTCGAAGCCGAGTCGCGTCTGATCGATAGCCAGGCCCAGATTCGCCGGATCATGCTCAAGCTCCGCGATAGTGGCCTGGAGCACGTGCTGGTCGTTATCGCCGATACGCGGCGGAACCGGGACGCGGTCGCCGCGGCCGCCTCGACGATCCTGGCCGACTTCCCTGTTCCGCAGCGCCGCGCGATGGCAGCGCTCGCCGCTGGCGAGCATCCTGGCGGCTCGGCGCTGATCGTTCTCTAGGTGCCTGGATCGTCGGTCATCGGGTGACCGAATGGGAGGACGAGCCGAGACCAGGGGCTTGCTCAGAGGACTCGCGGGCCGTCTCCGTCACGGGGTGACTGAACGGGCGGACGAGCAGTCGTTTTCGGGCAGATTCGGGACCGGCCGGGCCAATTCGTTCGTCGGTTCGGTCACGGGGTGACCGTCTTGGCACGTCGAGCCCAAGATCGGGCCGTTCATCCGTCGGTTCGGTCACGGGGTGACCGAGGTGGCAGTGGCGGGGAGCTAGTGGTGCCGCGTCGCCCAGGGTGGCGTCACGGCCGTGGGCATCCCCGGAGCGTGGGACGGCCGGTTCCGGTCCCGCGGCGAGCCCGGGAGCGGCGGGTTCCAACCTCCGACCTGCGCCTCGAGACTCGCCGCGGCGCCCAGACCCGCGGCCCCCGCTCCCTCCGATGCCGCCGGGGCATCGGAGGCGGCCTCCTGCTGGGCGGCGGGCGGCGGGACCCAGCCCTCGCCGATCTGCCGCTCGGGCGGCGCGAAGTCGCGGAACGGGATGATCTGCCGCTCGAACTTCTCGAGAAGCTCGGGATGCGCACGCTCGACCTCGCGGAACACCTCTTCGAGTTCGTCACCGATCAGCTCGTCGCGTTCGATCAAAGCCTTCGCAAGATGGTGGATCGCCGGTTCCTTCTCGCGCAGCAGGCGCTCGGTCTCGGCGTACAGCTCGTCGAGCATCTCGTGTGCGGCGACGACGAACGGCGCCGGCGGCAGCTGACCCGGGATGACCGGGGCGATGATCTTCGTCGGTCCCATCGCGAACCGGGACACGTACATGACCGCGGCGTTGGTCGCCGCCTGCAGGTCGCTCGACGGCCCGGTCGACAGCGTGTCGAGGAACCGATCTTCTACCACGTGACCGGCCAGCGAGACCATGATCTGCGTCTCGATCCAGCGGGCGTACATCGACGTCCGCTCCTCGAGCGGCTTCTGCTGGACGTAGCCCAGCGCGTGGCCTCGCCGGATGATCGTCGCCTTGGAGATGCGATACGAGGGCCGGAGGTAGCGGGCCGCCACGGCGTGCCCGGACTCGTGGTACGCCGTCTCGCGGCGGTCGGTCAGGTTCCACGCACGGATCGGCTGCTTCAACCCGAGCGCCCGCTCGTCGGCGGCGTTCAACCAGTCCTTGTAGGTCAGGAACTCGCGGCCATCCTGGTGAGCGTGGATGAGGGCCTCGTTGATGATCGTCTTGATCATGATCGGGGTCCAGCCCATCGAGTCGGTCAGCAAGAGGTCCATCGGGAGGTCCGGGTCGTGCTGCTTCTTCGAGAGGTAGTGCTCGATGATGTCGCGCCGACCCTCCAGGTCCGGCTCGTGGACGACGATCATCCGATCGAGTCGACCGGGCCGGATCAGGGCCGGATCGAGGACCTCGGGTCGGTTGGTGGCGCCGATGACGAACACGAGTGGCTTGTCGTTGACCGGGCCGCGGATGAGGCCGAACCAGCGGAGGATCTTGTATCGCCAGCGGTCCTCGACCAGGCCGGCGAGCGAGTCCATCTGGTTGAGCAGGGTATTCAGGCCCTGGCCCCCGCCCATCATCATGCCGCCCATCATCATGCCGCCGCTGCTCTGGCCACCCCGGTTCATGCCGATCGAGTCGATCTCGTCCATGAACACGATGCAGGCGCCTCGTTGACCGGGTGCGGCGTACTTCCGACCGAGCCCGCGGGCGTCGCGGAAGAGCTTCATGATCATCATCTCGGTCATGCCCCAGAACATGCCGCGGATCGAGCTCGCATCGATGTAGATGAACGGCAGCTGGGCCTCGGCGGCGATGACCGCGGCGAGGAACGTCTTGCCGGTTCCGGGGGAGCCCGAGAGCAGCATGCCGCGCGGCATCTCGCCGCCCCGCCGCTCGAACTCCCTCACGCCCTTCAGGATCCCGACGGTCATCTTGGCGTGCTCGAGCAGGTCCGGCTGACCGCGATAGTCAGCGAACGACATCCCGATCTGCTGATCGTCCGGCGTGACCGTGTACTTGCGCGGTCGTGACAGGAACCAGAACAGGAACCCGAACTGGACGATGAGGTAGAAGGCAGCAAAGGACAGCTGGAGGGCGAACGCCGGGACGGAGGCGATGATGCCGGCCACGGACTGGAGGAACGCGACCGTGCCGCTCGAGGCGATGAGCGCCGTGACGATCGCCAGGACGATCAGCAGTCGGAAGAGGTTCCTGTTCCAGACGAAGCTGAGGTTGTTGAAGAACCCGCGAACTGCTGTCATCGGAAACCCTCGATCTTTCCGCCATCCACCAGGATGACCAGGTTGATCGCGAACGAGATGCCGTCATCCCGCTCGTAGTGCATCAGGATCTCGGTGGCCGATCGGGGACCGTCGACCGTGGTGCCGAGGATCTCGACCCGATCGACCCGCTGGATCCCGTATTTCGTCAACTCTCGCGTGAGGTCGAGGTGTGGATCGCGGTCGAGCGACGAGCGCACGGCGTCCGCATCGTTGATCGCCAGAGCCGAGATGAACTCCTGGGCGGCAGCTGGCGGATTCCCGAGCTCGGTGCCGGGCTCGCCGACCGCCGTCGGAGCCGCCTGCGTCCTCAGGAAGATGACGTTGCCCAGCGCGATGCCACCGACGAGCAGCCCGAGCCCGATGAGGACCGTGGCCACCGTCTTCAGGACGCCGCCGACGACGCGGCGCCGCGAGCCGGTCTCGGTCTTGGGTTCCTCGTCAGACGCTGCATCGATCGTCGCGACCGCCTCGGCTGTCGTGGGCGCATCCTCGGCAACGATCGCGGCCTCGGCTGCGACGGTGGCCTCAGGTGAGACGGTGGCCTCAGGTGACTCGGCGCTCGAGGTGGCGTCGGCGCTCGCAGTGGCGGCCATCTCGCCACTCTGTGCGGCCGCGGCCTCGGCGCTCGCGGCGGGCTCGGCCGTCTGACCCTCACCGGGCGGTGGTTCGCCGGCGCTCGGCTGGGGCTGGGTCGTGGCGTCGTCCTCGGGACGGCGCACCGGTTCGTCACTCATGGCGTCTGGATCGAGGGCGGCGGTTCGATCAACTCGACCCTGCCCGCCTGCGTCGCGACCCGCCAGGCGAGCTGGTCGTCGGCTCCCGCGTTGTCCACCACGTGCGATGCGTACGCGTGCAGCGACAGTCCGTTGCCGATGACCCACGAGCCGAGGTGGACAGGTGGATCGACCTTCAGGTACTCCGCCTTGACGCGGGCGGCCTTCGCCTTCACGGCCGCCGGGATACCGAGGAGGTCGAGCGTCGCCTGATCGTCCGCGACGTACGCGGTGATGAACTGGCGAGCGACCGCGGATTCGGCGGTCCGCGCCTGGGTCTCAGGCTTCGGGGACATGTCCGCGATGACGGACGGCACGAGGAAGCCGAGCAGCAACCCGATGGCCAGCGTGGCGCCGGCGCGAGTCACGCGTCGTCTCCAGACCCGTCCTCGACGCATCGATCCCTCCGTTGCAAGCGAACGTCGTGCCGCGCAGTGTAAGACCGTTTTCCTGTAGGTGGCGCCGGCGACGTGTCCCGTGTCAACGCTGGATTCGTCGCACTCCGCGGTTCGGATGCAGACGCGCGTGGGGAAATGTCGGTTCCAGACGGTCGGGCTAGCGCGTGCGGGTGACCTTGTTCAGGTTCCGCGGCCGTTCGGGATCCAGGCCGCGTGCTCGGGCCAGATGGAGGGCGTGGAGCTGCCCGATCACGATCGACACGATCGGGCCAAGCCATTCCGGTGTCCCGCCAGGCAGGCCGAACGGCCAGCGCGCCAGCGCCAGGGCGTCGGGCTGGTCCGATACCACCGCGATCTCGGCATCGAGGTCCGCCCGCAGCCGTTCGAGCAGCGCGATCACGGGCGCCGCGGTCGGGCCCGGTCGGACGGTGGCCAGCACCGGCACGCCCGCTTCGAGGAGGGCGAGCGGTCCGTGTTCGAAGTCGGCCGCGGAATACGGGTCCGCGAACACGCGCGCCAGCTCTTTGAGCTTGAGCGCCCATTCCCGGGCCGTGGCGTATTCGTATCCGCGCGCGAGGACGAGCAATCGGTCCGCCGATGGTTGTTCGCGCGCCATCGACTCGACCGCGCCTTCGTGCCCGAGTGCATCCGCGATCGCGTCGGGGATCGCGACCAGCGCCGCGGTGTCGGCCGGTTCGCCCGATAACGCCGCCGACAGCGCGGCGATCGCCAGCAGTTCGGTCGTGTAGGTCTTTGTCGCCGCGACCGCGAGTTCAGGTCCTGCGCCGAGGTCGATCGTCGTCTCCGCGGCGAGCGCCAGCGGCGACGCCGGGTCGTTGGTGATCGCCAGCGTGGGTGCGCCCTGCGCCCGGCCGGCATCGATGACGGCGACGACGTCCGGTGACGCGCCCGACTGGCTGATCCCGATGACGAGCGAGCGGTCGAGCCGCGGCTGGGCGCCGTACAGCGAGATGACCGACGGCGTCCCGAGCCCGACCGACAGCGCATGCCGGACGCCCAGCACGTACTGCGCGTAGATCGCGGCATGATCGCTCGTCCCGCGCGCGGCGATGACGACGTGATCGACCTCGTGCGCGCGCATCGACTCGACCAGCGGGCCGACGGCTTCCGGCGCGCGACGAAGGAACCGCGCCGCGACCTCGGGCTGTTCGAGGATCTCGTCCCGCAGCGTCATCCGGTGGCGTCGGGGGGTCGGACCGGGAGGCGACCGACGGCCTCGGCCTCGCCCGCCAGCGCGGCCACGAGGGCGTCGAGCGAGCCCGGCAGGATCGAGTACGTCGCGAGCGCCGTCGACTCCTCCGGGTAGGCGGCGACGTCCCACGGTCCGCGCATGGCGACCGCGATCGTCGGCGTGCCGGTCGCGACGACCGACTCGACGAGATCGATCTGGGAGCGCAGCCGATGGCCGTCGATGGTGCCGATCACGACGACGTCCGCGGCGTCGGCGCGGGCGCGGATCGCGGCGATCGACGCTGCGTCAGGTTCGGGTTCGACGACCACCTCGTCCACCTGGCCATGGTAGCGACGGAGGGCGGCCGCGAGCGTCGGCTCGACGGTCGAGGAGGTGTCGGCCGGCGTGAGGTCGGTGGGTCGGGGCATGACCGCCAGGGCGCGACGGATCGAGTCCCAGCGGAGGGGCAGCAAACCGCCCGGATCCCGAACGAGCGTGATCGACCGGGCCGCCAGTTCCGCGGCGAGCACTCGATGCGCGGCGCTGCCGACGACATCGATGCCGGGCGCGACTCCGGCCGCGCTGAGCCACGCCCGGAGCGAGCCAAGACGACGTTCCGCGGCGGCCATCTCGTCTCCGTCGAACACGCCGCGCGAGGCCGCGTCCGTGAGCGCACGCTCGATCCGCGCCGTCGCCTCGGGATCCGCGGCCGTGAGCAGGAGATCGACGCCGGCCTGGATCGCGGCGACCACATCGGGCACGCCGTCGGCGCCACGCCCCACGCCGGCCATGTCCAGCGCATCGGTGATCGACACGCCATCGAATCCGAGATCGCCGCGCAGCAGGTCGGTCATCACGGCCCGCGACAGCGTGGACGGCAGGTCGTCGCGGCCGCTCACCGCGGGCAGCGCGATATGCGCGGACATCGCGACGCGGGCCCCGGCCGCCACCGCGGCGCGGAACGGGACGAGCTCACGTGCATCGAGGCTCGCGCGCGAGGAACCCACCGTCGCGATGCCATGGTGCGGGTCGTCGGCCGCCTCGCCGGCCCCCGGAAAGTGCTTGATGGCCGCGGCCACGCCGGCCGACTGGAGGCCGCGGACCATCGCCGCCCCGTGCCGCGCGACCAACGCCGAACCGTCGCCGAACGCGCGGATCCCCAGCGCCGGATTGGCCGGGTTCGAGGCGATGTCGAGCACCGGCGCGTAGATCACGTTGACCCCCATCGCCCGCGCCTCGGTGCCGATCGCCCGGCCGACGCGCTCCGTGAGCGACACATCATCGACCGCGCCGAGGGCCATGTTGCCGGCGAATGGCGTCGACCCATCGCCCAGGGCGATGAACTGCCCACCTTCCTGGTCGGCCGCGATGAGGAGCGGCGCGGGCCCGTCGGCGGCGCCACTGCCGGCCGCAGCGCCACGCCCCGTCCGCTGCACCGCGTCGGTCAGCTCCCGAACCTGACCGGGCGTCCGGATATTGCCGTGGCGGAACAGCGTCACCCCCGCCGACGGCGCCTCGGACAGCCGTCGCGCCATCGCGTCCGGCAACGTCACCCCATCGAACGCGAGCATCACCCGCGCCAGGATCGCGTCGGCGCCCGCGGTCACCTCAGCCCTTGACCGCGCCCGACAGTCCGCGGACGAAGTACCGCTGCACGAGGATGAAGAACAGCAGGATCGGCACGACCGTCATCGTCACACCGGCCGCGATCGACCGGAAGTCGGACGAGAAGAACCCTTGCAGCGCCGCCAGCCCGACCGGCAACGTCATCCCATCGGGTGTGTGCAGCATCAGCGACGGCCACAGGAAATCGTTCCACGACGTGACGAACGTGAAGATCGCCACGGCCGCCAGCGACGGCCGGATGATCGGTAGCAGGATCGACCACCAGATCCGCCACTCCCCCGCCCCGTCGACCCGGGCGGCGTCGACCAGCTCGTCGGGCACGCCGCGGAACGCCTGCCGCAGCAGGAAGATATTGAACGCGCTCACGATGTTCGGGAGGATCAGCGCCGGCAGCGTGTCGTAGTAGTGGAAGACGTTGACCGCCAGGATGAAGCTCGGGATATAGGTGAGCTGCGCCGGCACGATCAGCGTCGCGAGCAGCAGGTAGAAGATGAAATCGCGGCCCGCGAAGCGCATCTTTGCCAGGGGATAGGCCGCCAGCGCCGCCACCAGCACGTTCAGCAGCCCGGTCGCGACGGCCACCGTCGTCGAGTTCAGGAAGAACGATGCGATGGGCAGGCTCTCCCAGACCTTGACGTAGCTCGCGAGCGTCGGATCGTTCGGGAAGAACTGCGGCGGCACCGACGTGATGGCGTCCGACGGTCCCTTGATCGACGTCAGCAGCATCCACGCGAACGGGAAGACCGTGATCACGGCCATCGCCGTCAGCACGACATACCAGACCCCGTCGCGCAGCCACCGACCGTGTCGAGTCGCCTTCCGGCGAGACCGCTCCGCGACCCGGATGTCGGTCATCGTCGTGGCGCTCATCGCACGGCACTCGCATCGCCGCGCTCCAGCAGCCGCACGTTGACCACCGAGAACCCGAGCGTGATGACCAGCAGCACGATGGCGATGGCCGACGCATAGCCCGCGTTCTGGCGTTCGAACGCCTGCTCCCACAGGTAGAAGACCATCGTCACGCCGCTGTCGAGGATGCCGCCCGTCCGATTGGTCAGGACGTAGATCTCGTCGAACACCTTCAGCGCGGCCAGGCTCGAGATCACCCCGACGAAGACGATCTGCGGGCGGAGCGCCGGGATGCTGACGTAGCGATGCTTCTGGAGGTTGCTGCAGCCGTCGATCCGGGCAGCGTCGTAGAGCTCCTCGGGCACGTTCTGGAGCCCGGCCAGGAAGATGACCGAGTAGTAGCCGATGCCAGCCCAGATCGTGAGCATCATCGCGAGCGGCAGGACGAGGGACGGGGTCGCGAGCCACTGGATCGGCTCGTCGATGAGACCCCACGACTGGAGCACGGAGTTGACGAACCCGCTCCGGTCGAACAACCAGCGCCACGACAGCCCGATGGCGATCGATCCACTGACCGCCGGCACGAAGTACAACGCCCGGTAGATGTGGATCCCGCGTAGCTTGCGGTTGACGACGATCGCCAGCCCGATCGACAGCACGATCAGGATCGGCGTGACCAGCAGATAGATGAATGAGTGCAGCAGCGCGAGCTTGAACGTGTCGTCGTCGAGCAGCGCCACGAAGTTGTCGAGGCCGACGAAGACCGGCGGCCGGACGATGTCGTAGTCGGTGAGGCTGTACCAGAAGACGGCCACGATCGGGTAGAAGACGAAGACGCCCAGCAGCGCTAGCGCTGGGAGAAGGAACAGGTACGGCGTCGCGCGGCGCTTCCTGGTCATCGGTCAGTCAGATCCCTGCGGGCCTCACGAACGGCCTCGTGATGAGGCCGGACAAGATGTCGGCCCGCCTCCTGGGGGAACGGAGGCGGGCCGACTTGGTGGAGCTGCTCCTAGTCGAGCAGCTTGTTGGCCTCGGCGACCGCATCGGTCAGGGCCTGCTGGGCGGGGACTCCGCCGAAGAGGGCCTGCTCGACGGCCGTCAGGACCACGGCGTTGACATCGGCCTTGTTGGGGATGGTCGGGACGATGTCAGCGTACTTGGCGATGGTCTCGCCAGCGGTTCCTCGGGCGCTGTCCTCGATCAACGGGGACTCGGCGCTGAAGTAGGGGTCCTCGAACGCCTTCGGTGACGACGGGTAGACCGCCGACATCTGCGAGAGCGCGACCATCGTGCGCGGGTTCGTGAAGAACTGCGCCAGCGCGATCGATGCGTTCGGGAACTTGGTGTCGGCCTTGACGGACATGCCCATCAGGCCCTTGCCGAGGACACCCGACTTGCCGACCGGGGCCGGCACGACGGCGAGATCCTCGTAGAGGGACGCGTTGTTGGCCTTGACTTCGCGGATCAGGTTCGGGCCGGTCTGGTAGAACGGCGCCTGCCCGGCCGAGAAGATGAGCAGGCCGACGCGGTCGTCCTTGGTGGTCAGCGCGGTGTTATCGACCGTGCCGGCCGCGACCATGTCGACGTACATCTGCAGCCACTCGACTGCCTCAGGCGAGTCGAACGTGAAGCTCGTGCCGTCGTCCGACAGGACCTTGACGTTGCCCTCGTAGACCATCTGGGCAAGGAGGTCGTTGACGGTCATCCGCAGGTCGCAGACGACATTCGCCTTCTCCTTGAGCGTCTGGCACAGGGCCGGCAGCTCCTGGACGGTCTTCGGGAACGCTGCGGGATCGAGACCGGCGGCCTCGAAATGGCGCGTGTTGATCAGCTCGACGCTGACGCCCTGGTAGTACGGGAACTGGAAGTTCTTGCCATCGACGTTCTGCGCCTTCCACAGGCCCTCGAAGTAGATGTCCTTGACTTCCTGCGGGACGCGGCTGTCGAGCTCGAGCAGCAGGTCGCGCGTGGCGTAGTCGGAGACCCAGCCCTCACCGACCGAGAGGTTGATGACGTCTGGGGCGTTGCCAGCCGCGAACGAGTTGTTGAGGTCTTCCTGGAAGGTCGCCTGATGATCCTCCCAGTTGACCTTGACGCCCGGGTACGTCTCTTCGAAGCGGGCGATCGTGGCCTTGATGTAGTCGTCGAAGGTCGGCGACAGCCAGAAGGTCCAGAGACCGACTTCAGCGTTCGCTTCGACGTTCGAGATGACCGCCTCAGCCGGGTCGGCCGCAAGCGGTGCCGGCGAGGCGGACTCGGCCGGGGCGCTCGCGGATGCGCTGGCGTCGGTGGTCGGTGCCGCGGACGCGGCCGAGGGTGCAGCTGACGGAGTCGTACCGGCGCATGCCGAGATGACGAGCATCGCTCCGAGCAGTAACCCCAGATGCCGCTTGATCTTCGTGTCCATCGCTCCTCCTTGGTGGTTCTTCCGTTAGGTGGTGTGTCGGTTCCTTGGTCGTTGGATCGGCTGGCTGGCGTCAGGCGTGGCTCACCACCTCCGATCCCTGATGGGTGGTCCTCGCCACGGCGACGGCGCCCCACGCGCCGGCTTCGGATCCCGGTGGCAGGACATCGACGATGTCGGGAGGCAGCAGCTCCGAGGCGAGGTC
Source organism: uncultured Chloroflexia bacterium (assembly GCA_963813535.1). Lineage (GTDB taxonomy): Bacteria > Chloroflexota > Limnocylindria > Limnocylindrales > CSP1-4 > SPCO01. Next base: position 195,693 of record CAWEZH010000001.1, read on the forward strand.
CGATGCAGCCCGAAGCCGCTCGAGCTCCCGGCGCAGCGGGACCTCGAACGGGGAGCCGGCATGCGACACGCCGCCACCGACCACGACGCGTTGGACGTCGTAGGTCATGACGAGCGTGTGGATCGCCCAGGCGAGTCGTCGCCCGACGTCGTCGACGAGTTCGATGGCGGCCGGATCGCCGGCCTCGGCCGCGTCGTACACCTCCTTGGCGGAGGGTTGGGCGGCGCGTCGGGCGATCGACGGGCCTGAGGCGAACGCCTCGAGACAGCCGTACTGCCCGCAGACGCAGCGGGGACCGTCGCCATCGATGATGGCGTGACCGATCTCGCCGGCCAGCCCGCGGGCACCGCGGTGGAGTCGACCGTCGAGCACGACGCCGGCCGCGATGCCGGTGCCGACCGCGAGGTAGGCGATGTCGCTGGCGTCCGGGACGACGCCGCGGTCGTGCAGGCCGATGGCGGCGGCCCGGACATCGTTCTCGATGACGACGGGGACGCCGATCTCGAGCTCGAGCGCGTCGCGCAGGGCGAAGTCGGTCCAGCCGAGATTGACGGCAAGGGTCACGTGGCCGCGGTGCGGATCCACGCGGCCGGGGACGCCCACGCCGACCGCCTGGAGATCGCGTCGCTGGAGGCCGGCGGCGCCGAGGGCATCGTCGAGACAGGCGGCGATTGACGGGACGGCGCCGCCCTGGTCACCCACGGAGGAGGCGTGGGTAGCGCGACCGAGGACGGCGCCATCGGCGTCGACGATGAGCGTGGCGATCTTGGTCCCACCGATATCGATACCGGCGACGGGACCGCGTTGTCGTTTGGTGACGGTCTGGGATTCGCGACCCGTGCCGTTGCGCCGGAGGACGTCGAGGACGCTCATCGATGCACCGTCAGTCCGAGCTCGCGGGTCAGCAGCAGTGCGCACGCCCCGAGGAGCGTGACGTCCTCGCCGATGCCCCCGTCCTCGATCGTCGTCTCGCGGCCGGTCGCGGCGAGGCTGCGCTGGGTGGCTTCGTCCCGGACCGCTTGCAGCCAGGGCTCGCCGAGCTCTGTGACGGTCCCGACGACGGTTATCTGGCGGACGTCGAGCGCACCGACGAGTTGGGCGATCGCGCCGCCGAGAGCCCGGCCGGCCGTCCTGACCACGCCCAGTGCCTGGTCGTCGCCGGCGGCGGCCCTCTCGGCCAGGTCGTCCAGGCTCTTCGCGCCGGACCGGCGGATGATGGCGGGCGCGCTCGCGACGGTCTCGAGACAGCCGTAGCGACCGCAGTGACAGGCATCGCCATCGGGGTCGACCACGACGTGACCGATCTCGCCGGCCGCCTCGCCGTCACCGCCGAACAGCTGATCGCGGAGGACCAACCCGGCACCGATGCCGCGACCGACCTTGACCACGATGAGGTTCGCCGGCCGCACGTCGCCCTTGAAGAGATACGTCGCGAAGGCGGCAGCGCGGCTGTCGTTGGCGACGACGGTCGGCAGACGGTGGCGCTCCTGGAGGAGGCGCGCGAGCGGGAGGTCCTGCCAGTCGAGGCTGACGGCCCAGCGGATCGTGCCGTCCTGGTCGACGATGCCCGGCGTGCCGACGCCGATGCCGAGGACCGTGGTGGTCGCCGCCGCGCGGACTTCGTCGATGAGCTCGTGGACGACGTCGACGGCCTGGTCGCCATCGCGTCCGTCGAGGTCGCGGGTGGTTCGTGCCGCCAGCTCGCCGCGGAGGTTGGCAAGCGCCGCGGTGAAGGTCCGCTCGCCGAGGTCGAGGGTGATGATCGACCGGCTATTGGCGTTGAGGGCGACGAGGGTCGGCTGCTTGCCGCCGGTGCTCGGGCCGCGCCCGACGTCGATCGCCAGACCGTCGCGCTCGAGGTCGCTGACCAGCTCGCCGACGCTGGTGCGGGTCAGGCCCGTGAGGCGCGCGATGTCGGCGCGAGAGATCGGCCCGAGGTCGTACAGCGCCCGCAGCACGAGCGCGGCGTTGTGTGCTCGCGTCTGCGCGTGGGTGGCCTTCGTCGGGAACTCGGTGCGCGCCACTGGTGCGGTGGCCCCTCCGCCTCGCTCACCGTCCGCCGCGACCCTCGCACGACTTCGTCCGGTGAGTTGACAAAGGGCATCCTATGCGCCGGTCGCACTTTGTCAATACCCCGGACAAAGTTCGCCAGGTGCGCGGTCAGACGACGGCGAGGAGCTCCTCGAACGACCGCGCATTCGCCACTGCACACGCCCTGTGGTCGTTGTTGAAGTAGACGTACCCGTCGCGCGGTCGGCCGGGCAATGTCTCCACCCGCTCGAACCACGACCGCAGCGCCCGGTCGCCGTAGCAGGGTCGTGGAGTGGCACTCCCCCGGTGCATGCGGAGGTAGAACCAGCCGCTCGTCGACCAGAGCGGTGTGACGGGTCCACGGCGATCGGCCAGGACGAACGCCGCATCGTGCGCTCGGAGCACCTCGCACAGCTCCGGCACGAACCAGCTCTTGTGGCGTGGCTCGACCGCCACCCGGACGCGATCGCCGAATGCCTCGAGCGTCCGGTCGAGGCGCTCCAGGTCGATCTCGAGACTCGGTGGTAGCTGGAGCAGGATCGGCCCTAGCCGATCACCCAGGATCGACGCCCGCTCCATCAGGTACTCGACCGACCCCTGCGGATCGGCAAGCCGTTTGATGTGGGTCAGGTACCGACTCGCCTTCACCGCGAACACGAACCCGTCCGGCACGGCGTCGCGCCAGCCGCGGAACGCGCTGGCCGCCGGCATCCGGTAGAAGGTGACGTTGAGCTCGACCGTGGCGAAATGCTCGGCGTAGTACGCCAGCCGATCGCCCGGCTTGATGAACCGCGGGTAGAACGTACCGCGCCAGTCCTTGTAGTCGAAGCCGGACGTCCCGACGAGGATGGCCATCACCGCAGGGTCAGCGCTCCGCCGATACGCGCGCGACCTCGATCAGCTCCCTTGCGTTGCGGGTGCCTGCGGGGCGTTGCTGGGCAACGGCTCGCAGATGAGCCACGCGCTCCCGATGCGCATCACCTGCACGGCACCCAGGTTCTGATCCAGGTCGAGGGCCACGGGACCGCCAGGGCGTTCACGAGCGGGACCACCGCCACTCGACGCACGGTGTGATGCTTATCGGCCCGCCGGGCGACCTCCGGCGCGCCGTACACTCGACCTCCATGCGTCCTCGTCAGATCGGCTTGACGCTCCTGACCATGGTCCTCGCGGCTTGCGGCGGTACCACCGCGTCGACCGCCCCTTCGAGCGCGCCGTCGCTGAGCGCCAGCGCGTCCGCGGAACTCGTGGCCGACGTCGACGTCGGCGGTCGGACCATGCATCTCGTGTGCGTCGGCCCGAGCGACACGGGCGAGCCGACGGTCTTGCTCGAGTCAGGCGGCGGCATGGACTACAGCGCGTGGGGCGAGATCCTGCCCGTGTTGGGGTCGACCCATCGGCTGTGCGCCTATGACCGCGCCGGCTTAGGGGCGAGCGACCCGCCCGCCGAGGCGTCGCGCCTCGCTGCGGACCAGGTCGCGGACCTTCGCGCGATGCTCGATACGGCAGGCGTCAGCGGGCCGTTCGTGATCGGATCGTGGTCGTACGGCGCGACCGTGGCGACCCTCTTCACCAAGGCCTACCCCGACGACGTCGTCGGCCTGCTGTTCGTCGACCCGCAGAGTCCCGGCGTCGTCGCGAGGTGGCGGGAAGCGCTGCCGGCAAAGGCCGCCGACGAGCCCGCCAGCGTCACGAGCCTCCGGAATGAGTTCGATACCTTCTACGACGACCCATCGATGAACCCCGAGCACGTCCATCTCCTGCCCAGCCTCGCGGCGGCGGCTGCAGCGCTTGAGGCGCCCGGGGAGCTGTTCGGGGACCGGCCGGTCGTCGTGTTGAGCGCCGGCTCGACGCCGGCGACCCAGCAGGGATTGCCAGCCGACCTCGCGACGACGCTCGATGACCTTTGGGTCGCTACTCAGCAGGAGCTCGCGGACGAGTCGACCGCGGGCACGCGTGAGACGGTAGCTGGCGCCGGACACGCGATCCAGCACGAAAAGCCGCAGGCCGTGATCGACGCGCTCGAAAAGGTCGTCGCCGCAGCGAAGGGCTAGTCGCTGCAGCGCACCGACGGATCGCCGACGGACGTGGGCAGCCGGTTGCCCACGACTACACTCGACGGGCCATGCGACCTCGTTCCTTGACGGGCGGACCCATCGCGGGGTGCGCGTGAGCCCACCGGACCAGATCCCGAGCACCGATCTCCCGCCGGAGTCCGAGCTGTGGCGTCGCCTGCTGCTCGGCACCGATCCCAGCGTCGTCAGACTCCGTCGGCGGCATCGACGCATCCCCAGCCCGCCGCGCTGCAAGATGTGCGCGGCGCCATTCGGGCCGCCAGGCGGCTGGGTGCTCCGGTATTTCGGCCACGCGCGTTGGGCAAAGAATCCGAAGTACTGCGAGGGGTGCTTCCGGACGCTGCAGGCCAACCACGGCGGCGCCGAGGTGGACTGCTCCCTGCTCTTCGCCGACGTCCGAGGTTCGACTGCCCTCGCCGAGCGCATGCGCCCGACCGAGTTCCGAGCGCTGATGGGTCGCTTCTACGACGAGGCCTTCGCTGCGCTGATCGACTTCAACGCGATCGTCGACAAGTTCGTCGGCGACGAGGTGATCGGCATCTTCATCCCGGCCTATTCCGGCGAGGAGCACGCTCGCCACGCGGTGGACGCCGCGCGCCGGTTGCTCGACGTGACCGGACACGGCCGCACGGGCGGGCCGTGGATCCCCATCGGGATCGGCGTCCACAGCGGTGTCGCGTTCGTCGGATCCGTCGGCCAAGGACCCGACACCGAGCTGACCGCGATGGGCGACGCCGTCAACGTCGCGGCACGACTCGCCGCAGCGGCAGGCCCCGGTGAGATCCTGGTCACGGCGGGAGCGGCGACCGTCGCGGGGGGCATCGTCGGCCGTGAACATCGGTCACTCCAGCTGAAGGGGAAGTCCGGCCTCACCGATGTCGTGGTCGTGACGGCCAACCGACCCGAGGGCACCCGCAACTAGCGGAAACAGCACGCCCGTTCTGTTCACGGCCCGTGGAAACGCTGGTGACAACCCGCCAGCTGGCCGTGGACAGCCAGGCCACGGTCGTGGAAATCCTCGCCTCGAGCGTGGACCAGCACGGATCGTGCGTGGAAACCGCCAAAACACCACATGTTGCGCTCGGTCATCCCAGCCAACCACAACATCTTGTGTCAAAGGCTTGACGCTCCGCCGCTCGAAGCGTATCGTAGATCGGGTCGAAACATCGCCCGAGACGCCCAGATCGACGCTCCCACCAGCCCCCCTTCACGGCGGGTAGCGTGCCCAGGACAGCTCGACGAACGACACGACGGACTGGTTGCGGTAGCTACCGCGGGATGAGGTGAGGAGACAACAGATGGCCCGAGCGACTGGCACTCCCGTCATGGACCGCGTCGAGAAGGCAACCAAGGCGCCGCGTCGCCACGCCGGTCCCTACGGGGCGAGCTTCGACGGGACGGATCCCGCCGGCAAGCCGGCCAAGGGCCTGACCTTCGAGCGTCGCTGGACGACGCCGGGCATCCACCCGTACGACGAGATCACCTGGGAGTACCGGACCGCCGGCATCAGCTCCGAGACCGGCAAGAGCGTCTTCGAGCAGAAGGACGTCGAGGTCCCCACGTTCTGGTCGCAGCTCGCCACCAACGTCGTGGTCAGCAAGTACTTCCGCGGCCACCTCAACACCCCGGAGCGCGAGACCAGCGTCCGACAGCTCATCGACCGGGTGGTCAATACGATCGCGGCCTGGGCCGAGACCCAGCGCTACTTCGCGACCGACGCGGACCTCGCGACCTTCAAGGCCGAGCTCACGCACCTGCTCGTCCACCAGAAGATGGCGTTCAACTCGCCGGTCTGGTTCAACGTCGGCATCGAAGAGAAGCCGCAGTGCTCGGCCTGCTTCATCAACTCGGTCCAGGACTCGATGTCGTCGATCATGGATCTCGCCAAGACCGAGGCCATGCTCTTCAAGTTCGGCTCGGGCGCGGGCTCCAACCTGAGCACCATCCGGAGCTCCAAGGAGAAGATGTCGGGCGGCGGCACGGCGTCCGGCCCAGTCAGTTTCATGAAGGGCTACGACGCCTTCGCCGGCGTCGTGAAGTCGGGCGGCAAGACCCGCCGCGCGGCCAAGATGGTCATCCTCGATGCCGGCCACCCGGACATCCTCGAGTTCGTCGACTCGAAGCTGAACGAGGAGAAGAAGGCCTGGGCCCTCATCGAGCAGGGCTACGACCCCAGCTTTACGGGTGAGGCCTACGGCTCGGTCTTCTTCCAGAACGCCAACCACAGCGTCCGCGTCACGGACGAGTTCATGAAGGCTGTCGAGAACGACCAGGAGTGGACCACCCACAACGTGGTCGATGGCGTCCCGGCCGACACCTACCAGGCCCGCGACATCTTCCGGCGCATGGCCGAGGCGGCGCACGTCTGCGGCGACCCGGGCATCCAGTACGACACGACGATCAACGACTGGCACACCTCGGCCAACACGGATCGCATCCACGCGAGCAACCCGTGCTCCGAGTACATGTTCCTCAACGACACAGCGTGCAACCTGGCCAGCCTCAACCTGATGAAGTTCGTCGATGCGGACGGCGAGTTCGATCCCGAGGCCTACCGCTTCGCGGCCAAGGTGACGCTGACGGCGCAGGAGATCCTGGTCGACAACGCCAGCTACCCGACGCTGAAGATCGAGGAGAACAGCCACAAGTTCCGACCGCTCGGACTCGGCTACGCCAACCTCGGCGCGCTGCTGATGAGCCGCGGCCTGGCCTACGACTCGGACGAGGGGCGCAACTTCGCCGCGGCCCTCACCGCGATCATGCACGGCGAGGCGTACAAGCAGTCGGCGATCATCGCCCGCGACCACGGCGGCCCGTTCGTCGAGTACAAGACCAACGAACAGCCGTTCCTGCGGGTCATCGGCAAGCATCGCGATGCGGCCTATCGGATCCCGGTCGAGGGCGTGCCCGCCGACCTGATCCGCCACGCCCACCAGGTCTATGACGAGGCACTCGAGCTGGGCAAGAAGCACGGCTATCGCAACGCCCAGGTCACCGTCCTCGCCCCGACCGGGACCATCGCATTCATGATGGATTGCGATACCACCGGGGTCGAGCCGGACATCGCGCTCATCAAGTACAAGAAGCTGGTCGGCGAGGGCTTCCTCAAGATCGTCAACCAGACGGTGCCGGCCGCGCTCAAGAAGCTCGGCTACACGGCGACCCAGGTCGAGGAGATCCTCGAGTACGTCAACGAGCGCGAGACGATCGAAGGCGCGCCGCACCTCAAGATCGAGCACCTGCCGGTCTTCGACTGCGCCTTCAAGCCGGCCAACGGCGTGCGGTCCATCCACTACATGGGCCACGTCCGGATGATGGGTGCGATCCAGCCGTTCATCTCGGGCGCGATCAGCAAGACCGTGAACATGCCCGAGGCCGCGACGGCCCAGGAGATCGAGCAGGTCTACCTCGAGGGCTGGAAGCAGGGCCTCAAGGCGATCGCGATCTACCGCGACAACTCGAAGCGCAGCCAGCCGCTGTCGACCGGCAAGAAGGCTCCAGGCGAGGTCATCGACACCGAGGCCGTGACGCAGCTCAAGAAGGAGCTGGCGAAGGCGCAGAAGGAGGCCGCCCTCCCCCATCGCCGGCGCCTGCCGGCCGAGCGGTCGGCGGTCACCCACCGGTTCGACATCGCCGGCCACGAGGGCTACATCACGGTCGGCCTCTACCCGGACGGGCAGCCGGGCGAGATCTTCCTGAAGATGGCCAAGGAGGGGTCCACGGTCTCGGGGTTGATGGACTCCTTCGCAACGACCGTCTCCGTCGCGTTGCAGTACGGCGTTCCGCTGCGCGACCTGGTCAACAAGTTCGCGCACGTCCGGTTCGAGCCGTCGGGCTTCACCGGCAACCAGGAGATCCCGATCGCCAAGTCGATCGTGGACTACATCTTCCGGTGGCTGGGCTCGCGGTTCCTGCCGACCGACGAGAAGGCGACGCTGGGCCTGATCGACCGGTCGGCACTGGCCGAGACGACGGACGCACCGACCACTCCGCTTTCGTTCGGGACAACTGACTCGGCACCGGTCGATCCGGCGCCGAACCTGGGGGCACAGCCCGTGGCCTCCGAGGCGGTGGCTCCTCCAACCGCCTCGGAGGTCCAATCCACCCAGTCGGGGAGTGCGCCGGAGAGTGCCTCGGCGTCAGCGGCGCAGGGGCCCGCGGCCGAGGCAGCTCCCCGGGAAGAGCTGGCGGTGGTCGCCACGAACGGTCACGCCAACGGCCACGCGGCGAACGGCAACGGCAAGACCGAGAGCAACGGTGGCGGTGGCAATGGCGGGGGCGCCTTCACGATGAGTCTTGGAGCGACGAAGGTCAGCTTCCAGACCCAGGCGGACGCCCCGTCGTGCGCCGAATGCGGCTCGATCATGGTCCGCAATGGCAGCTGCTACAAGTGCCTCAACTGCGGGAGCACCTCCGGCTGCAGCTGAAGGACGGGCCAGGGTAGAGGTCACTCGGGAGGTACCCGCGTCGATCTCCGTCGTGGCGGGTGCTCCGTCGAGTTGGTAGTGCACGATGCCGCCGAACGCGCCGCTCGCGCTGGGCGTGGCGGACGCGGTCGCCACTGGTGCCGATGTTGAGGCCGTGCCCTGCGTGGGTGCCGCGCTCGGAGCGGCTGGCGCCTGAGTGCTCGCTGCGCCACCGCAGCCAACGAATGAGGACTGCGATGACGAGGCCACCGAGGAACTTTCGCATGGTCATCCCTCCTACTTACTGACCATGTGGAAGGAATGGCGTCAGAAAGTTCCATCCTTGTCATTACCGAACGGCTCAGTCGACGCTGCTCGCCAGCGACGCCCTGCCTCCCCCGCCGACTTAGCATGGGCGGATGACCCAGGCGCCGATCGTGCGACCGGTCGCGGGCATCCGAGCATCGGATCTCGGAACTGTGGGCGGAAAGGCCGCCAACCTGGGCGAGCTGGTCGCGAAGGGCTTCCCCGTGCCCGACGGCTTCGTCCTGACGACCGACGCCTACCAAGCAGCCGCCACCGCGGCAGGCGTGGTTGCCAGCCGGCCCAGAGAAGCCGCCGAACGGCTTCGCACCATCGACGTCCCGCCGGCGGTGGCCAACGCCGCACTCGAGGCCTACCGAGGCCTCGGCAGCGGACCCGTCGCGGTCCGGTCATCGGCCACCGCTGAGGATCTGCCGGGGGCATCGTTCGCCGGCCAACAGGACACATACCTCGGCGTCGAGGGCGACGATCAGGTCCTCGATGCGATCCGCCGATGTTGGGCGTCCCTGTGGAACGAGCGCGCCGTTGCCTATCGCCGTGACCACGGGTTCGACAACGACGGCGTGGGCCTGGCCGTGGTCGTCCAGCGCATGGTCGACGCGAGGGCGGCCGGGGTCCTGTTCACCGCCGACCCGATCACCGGTCGAAGGGGTCGAGCGGTCGTCGACGCGGCCGCAGGGCTGGGCGACGCCGTCGTGTCGGGCTCGGTCGATCCCGACCACTACGCGGTCGACCCCGATTCGGGTGCGGTCGACGAGCACGTCGTTCGGGGAGGCGCACCCATCCTCAGCGATGCCCAGGTGCTTGAGCTCGCCGCGATCGGACGTCAGATCGAAGACGCACTCGGAGCCCCGCAGGACATCGAGTTCGCGTTCGACACCGCCGGTCATTTGTGGATCCTCCAGGCCCGCCCGATCACGACGCTGTTCCCGCTGCCCGAGCGTTCGCCGGGCGACAAAGGCCTGCGTGTCTACTTCTCGGCGAGCGTTGCGCAGGGCTATTTCGAGCCGATCACTCCCCTAGGCACCGAGCCATTCCTCGTCATCGGCCAGACGCTCGCAGGCGCCTTCGCGCGCGCTCGTGGCCACACGGAACCGTCCACGTCACCAGTCCTCGTGTCGGGCGGGCGCATCTGGGCCGACCTGACGCCCGTTCTCCGGGACCGGATCGGCCGAGACGTGCTGGTGCGGCTGACGAGCGTCGGCGAGGCACGCAGCTCGGTGATCTTCGGCCGTCTGGTTGAGGACCAGCGGTTCACGTCACGTGGCTCGCGGTTAGGCACGCTGCGGACCGTCGTGCCGCTGTTTGCTCGCTCGAGGATCCCGCTCCACGCCCTGCGCCTGCTCCAGTCGCCCGATCGAGCGCGCAACCGGTTCATCCGCGAGATCGACCAGGTGACCAGGGTCGATCTGCCTGCCGACGCGACGGCGACCGACCGGCTGGACGCGGTCGAGGACCTGCTCGCGCGAGCGCCATCGTTCGTATTCCCTCGGATGCTCGGCCTGGTCGTGGCCGGGATGGTGTCGTACCTGGCATCTGGACGGCTGCTCCGCGGCCGGGCGACCGAGGACGAGCTCCAGACGCTGACACGCGGACTGCCGCATAACCCGACGACGGAGATGGACCTCGCGCTGTGGGACCTGACGACTCGGGTGCGGGCCGATCCGCCGTCGCGCGACGCGATCCGCAACGGTCAACCGCCCGACCTCGCCCAGGCCTACGGCGACGGCGCCCTGCCCTCAACGCTGCAGAGCGAGCTGGGCAAGTTCATCGGTCGATACGGTTTCCGGGCGGTCGGCGAGATCGACCTCGGGGTGCCGCGCTGGTCGGAGGACCCGTCGTACCTCCTGGGCGTGATCGCGAACTACTTCCGCCTCGAGGACGACGCCATCGCCCCGGACGAGCAGTTCCGCCGCGGCGCCGGCGAGGCCGAGGCCATTGTCGCAACGATGCTCGGGCGGGTGCATGGGCCGCGTTGGCGGCTGCTGCGGTTCTTCCTCGGCCGCGTGCGTGCCCTGATGGGCTCGCGGGAGATGCCCAAGTTCATTCTCATCCGAACCCTGTTCACGCCGATCCGGGATCTGCTTCGTCCTGTCGGCGAGGAGCTGGCTGAAACTGGCAAGGTGACCGCTTGGGACGATGTCTACTTCCTGACCCTCGCCGAGATCCGGGAAGCAGTCGCCGGCACCGACGTGCGCGAGGACGTTGCCGCACGCCGTGCGATGCACTTCCGGGAACAGGCCAGGCGGTACATCCCTCGTGTCCTGCTGTCCGACGGGACCGACGCGGAAGCCGCCCTGATCTCGGTGCCCGAAGGCGCGCTGCGGGGTTCACCGGCGAGCCCGGGCACGGTCACCGCCCGTGCGCGTGTGATTCTCTCGCCCCACGGTGCGCGGCTCGAGCCCGGTGAGATCCTCGTCGCGCCCTCGACGGATCCCGGCTGGACGCCGCTGTTCCTCACCGCTGGCGGTCTGGTCATGGAGATGGGCGGGATGATGTCGCACGGCGCCGTCGTCGCCCGCGAGTACGGGATCCCGGCCATTGTCGGCGTGCCCGGAGCGACCGACCAGATCAGGACGGGCGCCACGATCACCGTCGACGGCTCCGCCGGCGTCGTGTCGATCGACGGCGGATAGAACCCGTCGAAGCCGCATAACAGCGTTTCACGCGACCGGGATCCATCTCGTCTTGGGTGTAGAGACGAGAAAGGAGGCCCACCATGCGGGTCTTTGTTGCAGGCGCCGGCGGCGCCGTCGGAAAGCGGCTCGTGCCGATGCTGGTCGCTCGCGGTCACCAGGTGACCGGAACGGCCTCTCGACCCGAGTCGGCGGAGGCGATCCAACGACTCGGCGCGGAGCCGGTCGTCGTCGACGGGCTCGACGCCATCGGGATCGGCCAAGCCGTGGCCCGAGCCGAACCGGACGCGATCATCCACGAGATGACGGCTTTGTCGGGCTCACCCGACTTCCGTCACTTCGACCGTTGGTTCGCGCTGACCAACCGGCTCCGGACCGAGGGAACGGACAACCTCCTCGCCGCCGCGAAGGCGAGCGGCGTCAAGCGTTTCATCGCCCAGAGCTTCACCGGCTGGAGCAACAGCCGCGAGGGTTCGTGGATCAAGACGGAGGACGACCCGCTGGATCCGCACCCGGTAAAGGAGCAGACCGAGACGCTCGCGGCGATCAAGTATCTCGAGCGAGCGGTGCTCGAGGCGCCCCTGGAAGGGATCGTGGTCCGCTACGGCGGCCTCTACGGTCCGGGCTCGTCGGAGACGCTCGTCGAGATCCTGAACCGGAGGATGTTCCCGGTGATCGGCGATGGCGCCGGCGTGATCTCGTCGACCCACATCGACGATGCGGCCGGTGGGACGCTCGCAGCGCTCGAGCGAGGCCGTCGCGGTATCTACAACATCGTCGACGACGAGCCCGCGCCCTCTCGCGAGTTCATCCCGGCGATCGCCGAAGCGGTCGGCGCGAAGCCGCCGCTCCACATCCCCGCTTGGCTGGCCCGGCTGTTCGCGGGTGAGGTCGCGGTGACGATGATGACCGAGGGTCGAGGGTCGTCGAACGCCAAGGCGAAGCGCGAGCTCGGGTGGCAGCCGATCTGGCCAAGCTGGCGCGACGGCTTCCGGCACGGGCTCGATGCGCCGGTGCCGCTGCCGCCGCGCGCGCCCGACATCGACCATGAGGCATTCTCAGCAGCGTGATACGCGACGTTGGACCGGGTGTCGCCGAAGCGTACGTCGATCTTCGGCCGCTGCTGTTCTCGATCGCCTACCGGATGCTCGGGAGCGTCAGCGAGGCCGAGGACGTCGTGCAGGAGGCGTTCGTCCGCTATCAGCGGGCTCTCGGTGACGACGCCGCGATCGAGTCGCCAAAGGCGTACCTCTCGGCGATCGTCACGCGCCTCGCGATCGACCACCTGCGCTCGGCTCGGGCCCGGCGCGAGACGTACGTCGGCGAGTGGCTGCCGGAGCCGCTCGTGACCGACGAGGGCGCTGGCGACCCGGCCGTGCACGCCGAGCAGGCAGACACGCTGTCGATGTCGTTCCTCGTCCTGCTCGAGCGGCTGACGCCGGTCGAGCGGGCGGTCTTCCTGCTCCACGACGTGTTCGGCTACGACTTCGAGGAGGTCGGCAAGATCGTCCGCCGCACGCCCGCGACCTGCCGCCAGAACGCGGTCCGGGCGCGCCGCTTCATCGCCGAGAACCGGCCTCGCTTCGACACCGATGAGGCCGAGCGCGACGAGCTCGTAAGCCGGTTCTTCGCCGCGGCGGAGCGGGGCGATCTCAATGGCCTGATCGAGCTGCTCGCGGAAGACGTGATCGTGCATGGCGACGGTGGCGGCAAGGTCCCGCAGTGGTACGAGCCGATCGTCGGCGCCGACAAAGTCGCCCGGCTGTTCGCACGGATGGGCCGCCAGACCGAGACGCTGGGCGCGACGTTCGAGCCGCACCGGATCAACGGGCAGCCCGGCGTCATCTTCCGCGGCCCGCACGGCGGCGTCTTCTCGGTCATGTCGATCGAGGTCGTCGACGGCCGAGTCGCGACGATCCGTTCGGTGG
>CAWEZH010000002.1:0-42500 GCA_963813535.1 uncultured Chloroflexia bacterium
CCCCTCGCGACCCCCACAGCGGCGACGATGTTCAGGCTCCCCGCACCCGCCTCTATCAGTCCGCTCCCCGCCACGCGGCTGCTCGTGAACTGCAGCAGCAGCTTCGACTCCCGGGGCCTCATCGGCCGCGACTCCAGCAGCAGCGCCGCGGCTCCCGCAGTGACGGCGCACGACATGCTCGTGCCGCTCAACTCCATCTGCACGTCCGCGCCGCGCCCGACGACCCGCTCCGGGATAAGTCCGCGGCAGGTAGCCGTCCCGCGGCACGGCCGACACCAGGCGGTTGCCGGGCGCCACGAGCTCCGGCTTCAGCACCCCGTCGATCATCGTGGGCCCGCGCGAGCTGTAGGTCGCCATCACATCGTCGGACCGCACGGCGGTCTGAAGCGTGTTCAGCGCCCCCACGGTCAACGCCGACGGGGAATTGCCCGGCGACCAGATCCCCCCGACGATCGGCGTTCCCTCGAGCGTCTTGCCGGCATTGCCTGCCGCGACGGTCACGAGCATCCCCTCGTCGGTCGCGCGCTTGACGGCCTGGCACAAAGGATCGTCCTTCTCCGACTGCAGGATCGGATGCCCGAGCGAGAGGTTGATGACCTTGATGTTCCACTCGCGGCGATGCTCGATCGCCCAGTCGAATGCGGCGAGCACGTTGCTGGTCTGCCCGGAGCCGTCGGCCCCCATGGTCTTGAGGCTGATGATGTGGGCGCCGGGAGCGACCTCCGCCACGAGCCCCGCGACGTGCGTCCCGTGCCCGTTCTCGTCGCGTCCGCGGAGCCGCGTGTCGTCGGTGAAGTCCAGGCTGAGCGCGACGCGCGACGCCACCCGGGGGTGACGCGGATCGACGCCCGTGTCGATCACCACGACTCCGACGCCCCGGCCGGAGAATCCTCGCGGCCAGGACTCCGCCCCGCTCCACACCTGGTCGGCGCCGATGGCGGTCGTCGTCACGCTCATGGTCCGCACCGGCACGTCGCCAGCAACCGCCGCGACGTCGGCGTCCTCACTGAGATCGGCCAGCTGACCGCCGGTCACCTCCAGCACCGCCCCATTTCGCAGCCGCTTCTTGACCCGTGCGCCATACCGTGTGGCGAGTGTGTCGACCTCGGTCTCCCCAGCCGTGACGATGATGTCGACAGGCGCGTCGGCTCGGACGGCGAGCCGCTCCGAAAGGTCGCGGGAGAGCCGGGCGCGCTGCTGCCCCGCCTCCGTGCTAATCGCAGACACCAGCAGCAACGAAAGGCTTGCGATGACGACGACGAATCGCTTGATGCCGATCTGTGTGTGGGTCATAGACGCCGCCAACTCAAAATCGCAGGGTGTATCCGGACCAAAGGCAGCGTTCGTGCCACACTCAACCGTTGCAGTCGGAGGCAAATTGTAGAGAGCACGAGCGAACTGTTTGGTCTACTATGGACATTCCGGGCGAGCGGCTTGATTGCTATCAACGCTCGGCCGTAACGGTTTCGCGCCCAGAGAGCCAAGAACTTGGCCTACCCGCCAGGAAAAAGGGGTCGGGAATCGCATACCCGGCGAAAATGCCGATAAGGAGGTCGATTGCGACCGGCCAAGCTGTTGGCCGGTGCGTTCCTCACGTGGCCACCATGCTCAAACCGCTCCCGGCGATTGTTCTCGCGGGGCTCGTTCTCGCGACCGGCTGCCGTTCGTCGGAGGCGCCCTCGACGTCTCCGTCGTCGTCCGCGCCAGCCGGCGGAGGCGATCTCGTCGCCTCGGTCCGGTCCGAGCCCGCGACGTACAACCGGTTGCTCCCGAACGGCCAGAGCGCCGCGACGGAGGTTTTCACGCTGCTCACGCAGGCGCGCCTCGCGCGCGTGAATCGCGTGACGGATGAACTCGAGCCGTGGCTGGCCGAAAGCTGGGTGCTCTCGGCCGACGGGCTGACCTACACGGTGACCCTCCGCCCCGACATCAAGTTCTCGGACGGCGTGCCGTTCACGTCGGCTGATGTGATCTTTTCGTTTCGCGCGGTCTACGACCCGGGGGTCAACAGCTCGCTCGCGGCGGGAATGACGGTCAACGGCAGGCCGATCGAGGCCACGGCCCGCGACGCGCGAACCATCACACTGCGCTTTCCCGAGGTCTTTGCGCCCGGCGTGCGGGTGCTCGACAACCTGCCGATCCTGCCGAAGCACCGGCTCGAGGCCGCGCTCGCCAGCGGCGATTTCGCGAAGGTCTGGTCGCCCTCGCGTCCGCTCTCCGAGATCGCCGGGCTCGGACCCTTCGTGCTCACCGAGCACGTCGCAGGCCAGCGGCTGGTGTTCGCCCGCAATCCCCACTACTTCCGCCGCGACGGGAACGGCCGCCAGCTGCCGTATCTCGATCGCCTGATCCTGGCGGTTACGCCGGATCAGAATACGGAAGCCCTGCGGCTCGAGGCGTCCGAGATCGACCTGATGACGAACGCTGACATCAGGCCGCAGGATTACTCGGCGTTCAAACGGCTGACGGATCAGGGGAAGCTCAGGATGATGGACGTCAGCGTCGGGCTCGACCCCGACTTCCTGTCGTTCAACCTCAGGCCCGCGCGCGCGGCACAGCGCCGTGCGCCGTGGATGGGGCAGCGGGATTTCAGGCAGGCCATTTCGTGCGGCGTGGATCGGCAGGCGATCGTGAACACCGTCTACCTGGGCGCCGCGGTGCCGATCTACGGACCCGTCACTCCCGGCAACAAGCGGTGGTTTTCCGCCGACGCTCCCTCGTGCGCGCTCGATCGCGCCAAGGCCGCGGCGCTGCTGACGAGCGCCGGCCTGACGGACCGCAATGGCGATGGCCGGATTGAGGACGCGGCGGGCGCCGCGCCAAGGTTTTCGATCATCACGCAGGCCGGTCACCTTCGCGAGCGGGTGGCGTCCGTGCTCCAGGAACAGCTGCGTCAGCTTGGGATTCAGGTCGACATCGTCTCCCTCGATCCCGGCGGCATCGCGCAGCGATGGCAGGCCGGAGACTACGACGCGATCTACTTCGGGCTCCAGACGAGCTCCACGGATCCGGCGCTGAACCCGGAGTTGTGGCTCAGCTCGGGGCCATTTCACTTCTGGAACCCGTCGCAGAAAGTCCCCGCCACCGACTGGGAAAAGCGGATTGACGAGTTGATGCGCACGGTCGCGACCGCTCCCGATCTGCCGGAGCGTCAGAGGGCGTTCGCGGAGGTGCAGAAGATCATGGGCGAGGAATTGCCCTCGATCTACTTCGTCGCGCCGAGAATCTCCATCGCGACGACCGCGCGCGTCGTGAACGCGACGCCGGCCCCGCAGGTTCCACAACTGCTGTGGAGCGCGGATACGCTCGCGAGGGCGCGATAACGGCGCGACCGTTTCGCGCCGACAATCACGCCGTGGGCCGCGGACTCCTGCGCTTTCTCGTCCGGCGCGCATTGTTCGGCGCGCTCCTCGTGTTGCTCGTCTCGTCGGCGGCGATGCTGCTCGTCGACCTCGCACCGGGCGACGCCTTGACCGCGTTCGACGTCGATCCTGCGATGGCGGCGGCTGAACGCCACCGGCTCGGTCTCGATCGTCCATTCATCGCGCAAACGGGTCGTGGCTCGGGCGCGCGGTGCGATTCGATCTCGGGGAGTCGCTCAAGTACCGGAGGCCCGTCGCGCAGCTCGTCGCGGAGCGCGCGCAGAAGACGACGCTCCTCGGCGCCGCGGCGCTGCTCCTCGCGACGATCGTCGGGATCCCCGCTGGAATCATCACGGGCAGCCGTCACAACCTGCTGACGCGCGCGGCCAGGGGGCTGTCCCTCATCGTCCTGTGCGTTCCGTCCCTCGTCACGTCGTTCGGTCTCCTGCTGATCGCGTCGCGAACCGGCTGGCTTCCGGTCGGCGGGTTCTCGTCGGGCGATCAGGGGACGTTCTGGCTCACGACGGGCCGGTACCTCGTCCTTCCAACCATCGCGCTGGCGTTGCCGATCGCCGCGACTCTCGAACGCTTGCAGTCGCAGGCCATGCACGACGCGCTGCAGGCGCCGTCGGTCCGTGCCGCGCTGGCCCGCGGATGCTCGATGACGCGCATCGTCTGGCGCCACGCGTTCAGGCTCTCGCTGACGCCGGTACTGGCGATCTACGGAGCGATCGTCGGCAGCGTGCTGAGCGGCTCGTTCGCCGTGGAGATCGTCACGTCGTGGCCGGGCCTGGGGGCGCTGATGTTCGAGGCGCTCGTCGCGCGTGATCTCTTCCTCGTCGCCGGGTGCGCCGCGGTGGGCGCCGTGTTGCTGGCTCTCGGCATTCTCGTGTCCGACATGGCGCTTGCGATTGCCGATCCCCGGGTGGAGGAGCGCGCGTGATCGGCGAACCGAACGCCGTCGTACACCCGGCGGGACGCCGAAGCCGTCACTGGGGATTGCTGATGTGTCTCGCGCTCGCCGCACTGGGCATCGCGGGACCATGGATGACGCCCCATCGTCCGGGCGATCAGTTCGCGGAATTCGTCTACGCGCCGCCGATGATCCCGCGCGTCATCGACGCCGCGGGCCGCCCGCGGGCGCCGTTCGTCTATCCGCTCGTCCTCGAAGATCGTCTCGCACGACGCTATGCGGAGGATCAAGCCGCCGCCTTCCGCTCCGCTGGTTCCGCCAGGGCGCGCTGGTGTCCGTGGATCCTGATCGGACCGCGCCATGGTTCCCGTTCGGCACCGATGCTCTCGGGCGTGATCAGTTCGCCCGCCTCGCGGGCGGCACTCGACTGTCCTTGGCGTCGCGCTGGTTGGCGCGCTGGGGGCGCTCGTCCTCGGCGCGTTGGCCGGGAGCATCGCGGCCCTCTCGGGGCGGGGAATCGACGACCTCCTGATGCGCGCGTCCGACTTCGTGATCGCCCTGCCAGGCGTCTACGTGGTCCTCGCGCTTCGTGCGTCCATGCCTCTCGTTCTGACGACGCCGCAGGTCTTCTGGACGATCGCGCTCGTCCTGGCCGCGGTCGGCTGGCCGTTTGCGGCCAGAGGCGTCCGGGCGATCGTCGCTTCGGAGCGGACCAGGGAGTACGCAGAAGCTGCGCGGGCGATCGGCGCAAGCTTGTACGCGGTTGCTGCTACGGCACTTGCTGCCCGCCGCCCTGGGATTTCTCGTCGTGCAGACAACCCTGCTGCTGCCGGCGTTCGTCCTCGCTGAAGCGACCCTGTCCTTCGTCGGCCTGGGCTTCGGCGAGCCAAGTCCGAGCTGGGGCGCCATGCTCCGAGACGCCGGTCAGGGACGAGCGATGGTGGAGGCGCCCTGGCTTTTCGCTCCCGCGCTGACAATTGTGTTAGCCACGCTGGCCGTTCATCTCACCCTGGGGTCGAATCCGCACTCGCCGCGCCGGCAATCTCTCCTAAATCACTGATTCCAAAGAATCTGACATTTTTGCGCAGAGTGTTCCAGAGCTGCACTCGTGTACCTGAACAGTGCATTTTCAATAACTGCTTTACTTGCTAGAGCTTAACAAGAGCATTGCAGGAACTTACAACTTTGGTTGTCCCGAAGCGGCTCACCACGTGTGAGCGCGGAGCGCCCACGCACAATTGGTCTGAACTCGCAACTTATTCAGCCACCAGTATTTACTGGGCTCTTGGCACCCTTGCTCATCCGTGGCCCTGTGCTTGCTCTGCCGTTGGCTGTCCCAACGTGTCCGCGGACATAGACGACTGCGATCAAGGGCGAATCACAAATGCTGAACACGCTTCGACAAGTAACGAGCGCTCGCACTCAACTGCCGCTGGCGCAGGCGACACCCGACGCGCATCTCGCCACCGATTGGCGCCAGGCGCTTCCCGTTCTCTCGAACGGTGCCGTGACGCTCCGCGAGTTGAGGGCTTCGACGCGGCTGCGCTCCTGCACCTGATGACGAACGAGGAAGTGTCGCGCTTCATCTCGCCGCCGCCGACGACAGTCGAGGGTTTCGAGCGCTTCATCGCGTGGGCGCAGCACGAGCGCGCCGCCGGCCGCTATGTCTGCTTCGCCGTGGTGCCTGCGGGCATGGACACGGCAGTCGGCATCTTTCAGGTGCGCCAGCTCGATCCTGGATTCGCGACCGCCGAATGGGGGTTTGCGATTGGCCAGTCCTTCTGGGGCACGGGCGCGTTCAAGGCGGCGGCGCAGCTGACGATTGATTTCGCGTTCGACGCCGTCGGCGTGCTTCGTCTCGAGGCTCGCGCGGTCGTCGAGAACGGACGCGGCAATGGCGCGCTCGCAAAGATTGGCGCCGTTCGCGAAGCGACGCTCCGCCGGAGCTTCCTGCGCAACGGCCGCTTCCACGACCAGGCGCTCTGGTCGATCGTGCGCGACGACTGGCGGAGAGCGAAAGCGGTGTGGGGCGCCGCGGTTCATTGAGGAGGCTCATTGACTCGACCCACCGCCTGCGATCAGGCGGGTATCCATGAACGTTGCGACTGCCACCACTTCCGGTAGGCGGAAGGTATTCAAAGGACGAGATCCGATGCGTTTTCGAGAGAGACTGAACTCATGGTTGACCCCGGCGCTGGCGCTGGTGGCGGTGGTGGCGCTCGCTGCGCCAGCCAGCGGCGGCCAAGCCGAACCGCCAGCACGGCCGGGGGAACCAGAAATACGAAAGATCGATCGCGAGTTGAAGTCTCGCTCGGGTCGGCTGGTCGGGACCTCCCGCGTGATCATCATGCTCAAGCCGGGGCCACGACGACAATGCTTCGCGGGAAGTGCGAAAGCTTGGCGGCCGGCTCGGACGGGAAGTCTGCGGGCGATCGACGGAATGGTTGTCGAGCTGCCCAACCGCATGATCAAGGCGCTGGCCGAGCGCTCGGAAGAGCTCAGCATCCACTACGACCGTCCGATCGCGATGCACCTCAATCGCGCGGCGGCGGCCGTCGGTGCCCGCGCCGCGACCTCGCAGTGGGGCTATGACGGCGCTGGCGTCGGCGTCGCGGTTATCGACTCCGGCATCGCGCACTTCCACGACGACCTCGGTTACGAGGGCTGGTCGAGCAAGGTTCGCGTCGTTGCCGGGCAGCGCGTAACGGCGTTCGTCGACTTCGTGAACGACAACCCGGTGGTGTACGACGACAACGGTCACGGCACGCACGTGGCCGGCATCATCGCCGGCAACGGCTACGACGACGTGCCCGCGCCGGCATCGCGCCCGCGGCGCACCTCGTCAGCCTCAAGGTGCTCGACGGGCAGGGCAACGGCGTCATCAGCGACGTCATCGCCGCGTTCGAGTGGGCCCGCTACTCGCTGATCGATCCCGATGCCGATGTCGCGGCCGAGGCCGCCGCCTTCCGGCCGGCATTCGGCCACCTGGCGATGCTCATCCAGATCCCGGGCGTCGACGTCGTGGAGCGTGTCGAACAGGAGAAGGGCAGCCCCCTGACCGACCACGAACGGGCATCGCTGGACCAGCGAGCGGGTGCGGCACGGGGTTGGCTCGACACGTACGCTCCCGAGTCGGCGCTGCTCACGATCCAGCGCGACGGGGTGCCGCCGAGCGCCGGCGAGCTGGACGCGGCGCAGCGCCGCTTCCTGGCCAGTCTCGCCGAGCGCGCGTCACGCGAGGAGCCCGCCACCGGCGATGCGTGGCAGACCTTGATCTTCACGGTGGCGACGGAGGAAGGTGTGCCGGGCCGTCGAGCGTTCGAGGCCATCTATCGCGCCTTCCTCGATCGTGCCAACGGCCCGCGGGCAGGGTGGCTGCTGGCCAGCCTGGACCGGGCGTTCGTGACGGGTCGTGCAGCCGAGGCGGCTGGAGCGGCCGGTGGAGCGGCCGCATGAGCGTCGGGCTGCAGCGTCTCAGGGACGAGCCGGACGCCATCCGCAAGGGCGCGGTCGACAAGGGCGAGGATCCGGCGATCGTCGACCGAGCGCTCGAGCTCGATGCCCGCCGGCGCCAGCTGCTCGGCGAGAGCGAGGGGCTGAAGGCGGAACGGAATGCTGCCTCGAAGCGGATCGGCGAGGCGATCAAGGGCGGCGCGTCGCCCGACGGTCCCGAGGTCGCTGACCTGAAGGCGGCATCGGTCGCGGCCGGTGAGCGCATCACGGCGCTCGACGCCGAACTCGCGGAGGTCGAGTCGGCCGCCGAGGATGCGCTGTTGCGGATCCCCAACCCGGCCGACCCTGACGTGCCGATAGGCGGCGAGGACGCAAACGTCACCGTCCGGACCTGGGGCGAGATCCTGGCCAAGGACTCGCCGGTCGATGGCGAAGTCGGTGCCGACGCGCCCGCGGGCGGCGCGACGTGGTCCCGCAAGCCCCACTGGGAGATCGGGGAAGCGCTCGACATCATCGACAACGCCCGCGGCGCGAAGATCGCGGGCTCCGGCTTCCCCGTCTACAAGGGCTCCGGATCGACGCTCCAACGGGCCCTGATCTCGTGGTTCCTTGACGTCCACACGCGCGAGAACGGGTTCACCGAGGTGTGGCCGCCCGCCGTCGTGAACACGGCGTCCGCGACGGGCACGGGCCAGATCCCGGACAAGGAAGACCAGATGTACGTCGTCACCCGGGACGAGCTGTACCTGGTCCCGACG
Organism: uncultured Chloroflexia bacterium; assembly: GCA_963813535.1. Classification (GTDB taxonomy): domain Bacteria; phylum Chloroflexota; class Limnocylindria; order Limnocylindrales; family CSP1-4; genus SPCO01. The sequence goes on from CAWEZH010000002.1 coordinate 8,487, forward strand.
GCCGAGGTGCCGGTCACCAACCTCCACCGCGACGAGATCGTCGAGGCGAGCGACCTGCCGATCCGCTACGCCGCGTACACGCCGTGCTTCCGGCGCGAGGCGGGCGCGGCCGGCAAGGACACGCGCGGGATCCTGCGCGTCCACCAGTTCGACAAGGTCGAGATGGTGCTGTTCGAGCGTCCGGACGAGTCTTCGGCGGCCCTGGAGTGGATGACCGAGCGTGCCGAGATCCTCCTCCAGCGGCTCGGTCTGGCGTATCGCGTCCTCCTGATGAGCACCGGGGAGATGGGTTTCGTGCAGGCCAAGAAGTACGACCTCGAGGTCTGGTCGCCGGGGGTCGAGCGGTGGCTCGAGGTCAGCTCCTGCTCGAACTTCCGTGACTATCAGGCGCGCCGGATGGCCATCCGCTACCGACCCGAGCCGGGCGCCAAGCCCGAGCTGGTGCACACCCTGAACGGATCCGGGCTGGCGCTGGCGAGGGTTGTCGCGGCGCTGCTGGAGACGTACCAGCGGTCCGACGGATCGGTCGAGGTGCCCGAGGTCCTGCGGCCCTACCTCGGCCGCGACGCGATCACCCCGACCGCCTGAGTCGCCAGACCCAGGCGGCGATCCAACCGGTCGCGGCGAACGTTCCCCATCGCTGGCCCGCAACGGCAAGACGGTGCTCGGCACGCTCGTCGGTCACGAGCCACAGCGCCACGGCTGCCGTCAGCGGACCGAACGGGTGGTACCGGAACGAGTCCGACACCCGGCCATGCCCGAGGGCCTGCCACGAGCGGGTCAGCCCGCATGAGGGACACGGCACTCCGGTGACCCTCCGGAAGAGGCACAGCACCGGGCCGTCGTGGACCGCCCGATCAGGCAGGACGGCGGCACCGACGAGAGCGGCCGATGCCAGCGCCCGTAGCCGCATCAGGTTCGGCGCAGAGGCAGCCCGTTCGCGTCGGGCAAGCGGCCCATGACGATGAGGATCAGGTCGATCAACGCCCAGATCCCGAGGCCACCGCAGGTGATGAGCTTGAGGATCCCGAGACCGGTGTAGCCGAGGTAGAACCGGTCGATGCCGAGGATGCCCACGAACAACGAGAGCAGCACGGCGGTCAGCCAGTCCTTGTCGGAGAAGACGCCCGGAATCTCGGCTGCCTGGAACCACGTCCCCGTCCCGTCGCCGCGCTTGACCAGCGCCGTCGACTTGAGCATGCCGCTGCGGGCCTGGGCCTGCAGCTCCACGGCGGTGAATGGGCCGTCTTCCGATCCCATCCGCTGTACGACGTAGTTTTCGGGTCCAGTCATGGCGTCCTCCCGGATCTCTGCGTGCCGTCAAGCATAGCCACGTGGGCGTTCGTGGACCGCGACCGCTGCTACGCTTGCAGAGGAGAGGTGGCCGAGTGGTTGATGGCGGCGCTCTTGAAAAGCGCTGAGTCGAGAGACTTCGTGGGTTCGAATCCCACCCTCTCCGCCAGACCACGTGCCGATGGCTAGCGGAGCGTCGCCTCGGTCCACGGTGCCGCCGGGTCTGTGCGGCACATGCCGCCATTCGCGGATCGTCGAGACCCGCCGCGGATCGACGTTCCGCCTGTGCGAGCGTTCTGCCAGCGACCCGCGGTTCCCCCGCTATCCGCCGCTGCCCGTTGTGCGATGCGCGGGCTACGAGCCGCAGCGGACGTCTTCGTCCGGACCGGCGCCTGCTTGACGCTCCGCGCGGCCCGACACATACTCCGCCGACATCACGAAAAGCGGGCTATGAACGGGACGAGTACCCGTCGAGCGTCGGCAGAGAGACCCGGTGGCTGGTGGAAACCGGGGCGACGACGGCGGCGAATGGACCCGGGAGCCTCCGGACCGAACGGCACGCGGGCGACCGCAACCCCAGTAGGCTCCGGCGCAGAGCGCCAGCGATACAGGGCAGCGCCGATCGCCAGGGAACCGGCCGACGACCGGAAACCGGGCCGTCGGTCACGGAGTGCGGCACAGCCGAATGAGGGTGGCACCGCGGAAGGCACGACCTTTCGTCCCGGGGACGATCGGTCGTTTCTTGATTCTCGAGGCCAGCGATGACCACCGCAGATCCAATCAGTCTCAGCCAGGCCAAGCGGCTCGCCGCCAATGCCGACACCATCCGCCTGCGCGCCACTCGCCCCGCCGATCTCGAGACGCCGATCGGGGCGTTCCTGCGCCTCGACGATGGCAATCCCGCCTACCTGCTGGAGTCGGTCGAAGGCGGCGAGCGCCTGGGTCGCTACTCATTCCTCGGCGTCGGCCCCCGGCGACTCCTCGAGGTGCGCGACGGCCAAGCCCACATCCAGACCCGACCCGTCACCGTCCCGATCTACACGCCTGACTTGCCGATCGAGACGATGGCCGCGCCGGATCCTCTCGATGCGATCCGCTCGTTCGTCCCGCGCCGCCGGGTCGAACCCAGCGAGGGCATGCCACGCTTCACCGGCGGCGCGGTCGGTGCCATCGCGTACGACGCCGTCTCCTCGTTCGAGACCACCGTCCCGCTGCCGGAGCGCGATCCGATCGGCGTCCCCACCGCCGCCTTCATCGAGACCGATCTCGTCCTCGTCTTCGATCACCTGACGCACACGCTGTCGGCGATCGCCTCGCTCCACACGAACGCCCCCGACCTCGAGGGCCGCTATCGGATCGCCGAGGCCGCCATCTTCGAGGCGCTCGAGCGGACGGCTCGACCCAGCGCCGCGGAGCTTGCCGGACCCTCGACGCGGACGAACGTGACCGCGCCCCTGGCCGATCCGATCGAGACGAGCCTGGGCCGCGATGAGTACATCCGTGCGGTCGAGGTGGCCAAGGACGCCATCGCGGCGGGTGAGGCGATCCAGGTCGTGCTGGCACGGCGGCAATCCTTCGGCTTGCCGACCGACCCGGCCACCGGTCGACCGCTCGACGGGATCGGCCTCTACCGCTCGCTCCGTCGCGTCAACCCGAGCCCGTATCTGTTCTTCGTCCGGACCCCGCAGTTCGAGGTCGTCGGCGCCTCGCCCGAGCTCCTCCTGCAGGCCGAGGGCGACAAGCTGACGACCCACCCCATCGCCGGGACGCGTCCGCGTGGCGCCGATGCCCGCGAGGACGAGATCCTCGCCGAACAACTCCAGAAGGACCCGAAGGAGCGCGCCGAGCACGTGATGCTGGTCGACCTCGGTCGCAACGACATCGGCCGGGTCTCGCGCGCCGGTACTGTGACCGTCAGCAAGTACATGGAGGTCGAGCGCTACAGCCACGTCCTGCACCTCGTGTCGCACGTCGAGGGCCGGCTGAAGCCCGAGCTCGACGCCCTGGATGCGCTCAAGGCCGTCTTCCCGGCCGGCACATTGAGCGGCGCCCCGAAGGTGCGGGCGATGCAGCTCATCGCGGCGACCGAGGGCGAGCGTCGCGGCCTATACGGAGGTGCCGTCGGGTACCTCGGCTACGACGGCAATCTCGACACCGCGATCACGATCCGGAGCGCGGTCCTCAAGGACGGCCAGGCACACGTCCACACGGGGGCCGGCATCGTCGCCGGTTCGGTCCCCGAGTCGGAGTTCGAGGAGACCGAGCACAAGGCAGCCGCGCTTCGGCGTGCCATCGAGCAGGCGGCCGGCATCCCCGAGGCGCCGCGCGAGCCCGTCGAGGCAGCGCCGTGATCCTGGTCGTCGACAACTACGACAGCTTCACGTTCAACCTCGTCCAGGCGCTCCAGGCCGCGGGCGCGGACGTCAAGGTCCTGCGCAACGACGCGATCGACCGCGCGGGCCTCGAAGCCATGGCCGACGACCCCAACAACGAGCTGCGTGGCATCGTGATCTCGCCCGGTCCCGGCGACCCCGACGATGCCGGCGTGTCGGTCGCGACGATCGGTGTCGCCGCGGAGCGCGAGATCCCGCTGCTCGGCGTCTGCCTTGGCATGCAATCGATGGCGGCCGCCTACGGTGCCTCGATCGTTCGCGCGCCGACGCTCGTCCACGGCGAGGCGACGGAGGTCACGCACGACGGGGCGGGGCTGCTCGAGGGCATGCCACCTGCGTTCATGGCCGCGCGCTACCACTCGCTGGCGATCGATCCCGCGACGCTGCCACCCGAGCTACGCGTGACGGCCATGAGCGAGGTCGACCGGGTGATCATGGGTATCCGGCACGTCGCGTTGCCGATGGAAGGCGTCCAGTTCCACCCCGAGAGCGTGCTGACCCCGCAGGGGCCGCACCTGCTGGCGAACTTCCTGCGGCAGGCCGGGGAAGGGGAGGCGGCCCGGCTCGACGCCGCGACGGGCTCGTTCGCGACCGCCGGCCTGGCGACCGATCCGACGAACCGATCCGGCAGCGAGACCGACCGATGAGCGACGCCGTCCGCGCCGCGCTGGGGACGATCGTCGATGGCGGCACGCTCTCGCTCGATGAGGCTCGGCTGGCCATGGGTGCAGTCATGGACGGGGAGGCGACACCGGCTCAGCTGGCTGCCCTGCTGATGGGGCTGCGGATGCGTGGCGAGACCGTCGACGAGCTGGCCGGCTTCGCGACCGCGATGCGCGAGCGAGTGCTCACGGTCGATGCCCCGGATGGCGCGATCGACGTCGTCGGCACCGGTGGCGACGGCAGCGGGACGTTCAACATCTCGACGGCCGCCGCGCTGGTCGTCGCTGCCGCCGGTGTCCCAGTCGCGAAGCACGGCAACCGCGCCATCACGTCGAAGGCGGGGTCGGCCGACGTCCTCGATGCGCTCGGCATCCGCATCGATCACGACGCCGAGTCCGCGGCCCAGGCATTGCGCACGAACGGCTTCGCGTTCCTCTTCGCGCCGAGTTTCCACCCGGCGATGAAGCATGCAGGCCCGACCCGACGCGAGATCGGCGTCCGCACGGCCTTCAACCTCCTGGGCCCCCTGACCAACCCGGCCGGGACGACCCGCCAGCTGCTCGGTGTCGGGGACGGGACCGCGGCCGCCCGGATGGCCGAGGTCGCCCAGCGGCTCGGTACCGAGCGGACGTTCGTGATCCATGGCGCGGGCATCGACGAGCTGCCGCTCGATGACAGCGGCGTGCTGTATCACGTCGGTCCGGACGGCATCGAGCGCCACGACATCGTGGCCTCGAAGCTGGGCTTGCACGTCACGCCGACGAGCCGGCTCGCCGGTGGATCGCCCGACGACAACGCCAGGACCATCGAGTCGATCTTCCGTGGCGAGTCCGGGTCGAAGCGAGACGTCGTGCTGCTCAATGCCGGGGCCGCGTTCCTGGTGGCGGGTGAGGTCGAGCAGCTCGAGGGTGGCATCGAGAAGGCCGCGCTGACGATCGATGCCGGCCTCGCCACCGATCTGCTCCACCGCTTGCGCGCCGAGCGCGACGCGCCCGTGCCCGCATCCTCTGCGACATGACCGTCGGATCGCGACCGAGCGTGGTCGACGAGATCGCTGCGCGTCGGCGCGCCGACCTCGAGGGCGAGCTCGAGCGGGAGGCCGATCTGGCGACCGCCCCAGAGCCGCGGCCGGTCGCCGAGCGTCTGGCTGCGCCGGGACTCCACCTCATCGCTGAGCTCAAGCGAGCGTCGCCGTCGGCCGGGCGGATCGCCGACGACGGCGAGGACCTGGTCGCAAGGGCGCGGGCATACGAGGCCGGCGGGGCCGTCGCGATATCGGTGCTCTGTGAGCCCCATTGGTTCGGCGGCTCGATCGACGATCTCCGGCGGGTCCGCGCCGCGGTATCGGTTCCGGTCCTCGCGAAGGAGTTCGTCGTCGACGAGCGTCAGCTCCCGCACCTCCGTGCCGCCGGGGCCGACGTGGTCCTGCTGCTGGCCGTCCTGCATCGGGCGGATCGCCTGGCCGGTCTGGTCCGAGCCGCGTTCGACGTGGGACTCGAGCCCCTCGTCGAGGCGCACACCGAGGCTGAGCTCCACGCCGCGATGTCGACCGATGCCCGGCTGATCGGCATCAACAACCGTGACCTCGGCACGCTCGAGGTCGACACCGAGCGTGCCGATCGACTCCGATCGCTCGTGCCGGACGACCGCATCGTCATCGCCGAGTCGGGCGTCCGTGACACCTCGACGGTAGCGCGTTGGCGGGCACTGGGCTTCGACGCCGCCCTCGTCGGCGAGGCGCTGATGCGGACCGGCGATCCGCGTTCGGTCGCGGCGACCTTCGTCGCCGCCGGTCGCCAGCCGGACGACCCCGCGAACGTCGCGCGGCGGCCGTTCGTGAAGATCTGCGGCGTGACCGATGCCGCCGGGGTCCAGGCGGCGATCCGCGCGGGTGCGGATGCGATCGGGCTGAACATCGTGGCGGGGACGCCGCGCGCCCTGAGCGTGGCCGAGGGGGCCGAGCTCGCCGCCGTGGCCCGTGCCGCCGCGCCGTCGGACCGGGCTCGCCCGCGGATCGTCCTGGTCACCGCGGACGCGTCGCCGGACCTGCTTGCCGAGGCGGTCGCCGCAGTCGACCCGGATGCGATCCAGTTCAGCGGCTCCGAGGCGCCCGATCGCGTCCTGGCCGCGCCTAGGCCGGCATGGAGGACGCTGCACGTGGCGGCGGGCGCCGATGGCGGCGAGCGCTCCGCAGATATCGTCGGGTCCGCGCGTGCGCTGCTCGCGGGTGGCGTCGAACGCGTCCTGATCGACACAGCGGGCGGCCCGCATCCGGGCGGCACCGGGATCCGGGCAGACACAGGCATCGCCGCAGCCGTCGCCCGCGAGGTGCCGGTCACGCTGGCGGGCGGGTTGCACGCCGCCAACGTCGCCGACGCGCTGCGCGCGATCCCCGCGGTCGGCGTCGATGTCAGCTCCGGCGTCGAAGCCCCGCGGACCTCCGGCGAGCGCCCGCACAAGGACCCGGTCAAGGTCGCCCTCTTCGTGAAGCGCGCCAAGGCCGCGCGCGACGACCGGCCGAACATGGCGTTCGGGCCGACGCCGGTCCACCCCGCGTTGCTCGATGCCGACGGCGCGGGCCGCTGGGGCATGGAACGGGATCTCGGTGGTCGGTACGTGCCCGAGACGCTGATGGCCGCGCTGGTCCAGCTCGAGACGGCGTACGACGCGCTCCGCCACGACCCGATCTTCTGGGCCGACCTGCGCGAGCTCCTCGAGCACTACGCCGGCCGGCCGACAGCCCTCTATCGGGCGGATCGGCTCGCCGCGGCCGTCGAGGGCGAGGCCCAGCGGCTCGCCGATGGTCGGCGTGGCGTCGCCGTCCCGACCGTCCGTCTGTACCTCAAGCGCGAGGACCTCGCCCACACCGGCGCTCACAAGGTCAACAACGCGATGGGCCAGGCCCTGTTGACGCGGCGTCTCGGAAAATCGCGGGTCATCGCCGAGACCGGCGCCGGCCAGCACGGCGTCGCCACGGCGACCGCGTGCGCGCTCCTCGACCTGCCGTGCGTCGTGTACATGGGCGCCGAGGACATCGAACGGCAGGGGCCGAACGTGCTCCGGATGCGCGCGCTCGGCGCCGAGGTCCGCAGCGTCACCTCCGGCACGTCGACCCTCAAGGACGCCGTCAACGAGGCGATGCGCGACTGGGTGACGAACGTCGAGACGACCCACTACGTGCTCGGGTCGGCGATGGGCCCGCATCCATATCCGACCATCGTCCGTGACCTGCAGCGGCGGATCGGCGATGAGGCGGCCGCCCAGCTGGATGCGGTCGAGGGTCGCTTGCCCGAGCTCGCGATCGCGTGCGTCGGTGGCGGGTCGAATGCGATCGGGCTCCTGGCACGGTTCATCGGCGAGCCGACGGTCAGGCTCGCGGTCGCCGAGGCAGCCGGTGACGGTATCGAGACCGGTAAGCACGCCGCCGCCATCCTCGGCGGCTCCCCGGGCATCCTCCACGGGTCGCGGTCGCTGATGCTCCAGGACCCCGACGGCCAGGTCATCGAGGCGCACAGCGCATCGGCAGGCCTCGACTACCCGGGCATCGGCCCGCAGCTCGCGGCGCTCGCCGAGGCCGGCCGGCTCGAGGTCGCCGCGGCCACCGACCGCGAGGCGGTCGCCGCGATGAAGGCCACGACCCGGACCGAGGGCATCTTGCCGGCGCTCGAGACGGCCCACGCGATCGCGGCACTGCCCAAGGTGCTTGCCGGTGTCGAGGGCCTGCCCGGCGGCTGGGGACCGGAGGTGCTCGTCCTGCTCGGTTTCTCCGGACGTGGGGACAAGGACCTCGCGGCCCTGGCCCGCTTCGACGACGTCGAGCCGTGGGCGAGCGCGCGGTGACCGGCGCCGAGGTCCGTGCCCTATGTCTGTCGCTGCCCGAGACGACGGAAAAGGCCACCTGGGGCGACGAGGAGAACGCAGGTCACCCGACCTTCCGCATCCGGGACAGGATCTTCGTGATCATGGCCGATGAGGAGACGGGCGGCAGCATCAAGACCAGCCCGGGTGAGCAGGCCGAGTTGATGAGCGCCTTCCCGGAGGCGGCGCGCTCCGCGGCGTATGTCGGCCGCTTCGGTTGGGTCGACGTCGAGTTCGCGGGTATCCCCGACCAGGTGCTCCGCGAGATCATCGAAGGCGCCTGGGCACGGACCGCGCCGAAGAAGGTGGCCGAGGCGTGGCGGGTATCCCGATGACCACCACCAACGCCGAGACCGCGACGGGCGCCACCGTCGATATCGCTCTCGGCACGAACGAGTCGGCCGGCGCCCGACGCCTCGCAGACGTGTTCGCGCGGGCCCGGGCCGAGGGTCGAGCCGCCTTCATCCCGTACGTCGTGGCCGGCTATCCCGATGCGGTGGTGGGGCTCGACGTCGCCCTCGCCGTCGCCGACGCCGGGGCCGACATCCTCGAGATCGGGCTGCCATACAGCGACCCGCTCGCCGATGGCGCGACCCTGCAGCGCGCGTCGCAGGTCGCCCTTGGCGCAGGTGCGTCGCTCGACGGCTCGCTGCGGCTGATCGAGCGGGTCGGGGCCGCCCGACCAGACCTCCCGGTCGTCCCGATGGGCTACGCGAACCAGATCATCCGTGGAGGCGACGGGGAGGCGGTGCTGCGGCGCCTCGCAGGCGCCGGGGCGGCCGGTGTCATCGTCGCCGATCTCACCCCGGACGAGGGCGCACCGTTCGAAGCGGTCGCTCGCCAGGTGGGCATGGCCGTCGTCTATCTCGTCGCCCCCACGACACCATCGGAGCGCCGCGAACGGGTCGCTGCCCGAAGCGGCGGCTTCCTCTACTGCGTGTCGCTGATCGGCCTGACCGGGGCCCGGTCCGCCCTGTCGCCCGAGGTGCGGACGCTCGTCAGCGATGTCCGTGGTGTCTCACCGGTTCCGGTCGCTGTCGGGTTCGGCATCAGCACGCCCGAGCACGTGAAGGCCATCGCCGATGCGGATGCCGACGGCGTGGTCGTCGCTTCGGCGCTGGTCGACGCCCTGGGTGCCGATGGACGTGACGTCGCGGCCGTCACCGCGCTCGTCCGCGATCTCCGGGCTGCCACCGTCCGCTAGGCACGCCGGCCGCGAAATCCGAACCGATCGGACCTCGCCGGCCACCTATCGATATGGAGGTGGCCCAACGTCGATGGCCGACCGAAGGTCCACATCGTCAGCACCGATCTCTTCGCCGACACCCCTGGCGCGAGCGGCTGGCAGGTCGTCGGTCTGCGGGCATGCGATCCAGCCGAGTTCGGCGTGGTCCAGCCGGATGAGGACATCCGTGCCGGTCGACTCGAGCACGCCCGTTTCGCTCCTCTATCCTGCGCGCATGCAACCGCCCCGCGGTCCGATCGTTGGTCGTCAGGTCGATCGGTTCCTGGCCGACCCTGCCTCCGTGAGGAATGCGGTGGTCGTCATCGTCTCCGTCACGGTGGTGGCAGTGCTGCTCGGCAGTGTCGTGATCTGGCTGTTCGATCGGCGCGACTTTCCGGACATCGGCACGGCCATCTGGTTCATGCTCCAAACAGTCACGACGGTGGGGTATGGCGACGTGACACCGGTGAGCCTTCTTGGGCGATCCGTCGCCGGTGTCGTGATGATCGTCTCGATCGGGTTCGTCACGATCGTGACCGCCCTCATCACCTCGACCTTCGTCGAGGCGGCGCAGCGCCAGCGGCGAGCGGACGAAGCCGCGGCGCAGCGCGAGCGAACCGAGCGCGTCCATGCGCGCCTGGACGAGGTCGTCGATCGACTCGCGGCCATCGAGGCGTCCTTCGAGCGACTCGAGGCGCGCTCGCCAGGGGCAACCTCGGCACCGTCAACCGATCCCCCCGACCGCGGCTGACGGCGCGTCTCGCGCATCGACTGCTCGGTCTGGGCCTGATCATCGCCCTGGCGGGCTACTCACCGAGCGCATCTCCATCACCCCCGTCGACGGATCATCCCGCCCGTATCCTGAGGGCATGGCTCGGGGACGCATCGAGATCGGCGAGGAGCTCGGCGCCAAGAAGGCTTTCGCCTGGGCGATCGACTGGCCGGGTTGGTGCCGGAGTGGCAAGACGGCGGAGCTGGCGCACGAGGCACTCATCGCCTACGCGCCACGCTACGCGACGGTCGTCAAGGCGGCGAAGCTGGAGATGCCGAGCGTCGAAGGTGACCTCCTCGAGGTCATCGAGAGCGTGGAGGGCGGGGGCGGCACCGACTTCGGGGTCCCGTCGGTGATCACCGAACGCGATCGCGCCCGCGTGACGCCGGCCGAGGCCAAGCGCCTGGCGGCGCTCGTCGGGGCGTCCTGGACGATCTTCGAGCGCGTCGCTGCCGGCGCACCCGCCTCGCTGCGCAAGGGCCCGCGCGGCGGCGGACGCGACCGCGACAAGATGGTCGGGCACGTCATCGAGGCCGACCACGCCTACGCCCGCGAGATCGGGATCCGCCTGCCGGAACCGCACTTCGGCGAGCACGCGGCGATCGAGGCGGAGCGCGCTGCCGTCGTCGACGTCCTGGGCAGGCCATCCGACGGGAGCCCGCTCGCCGACCGCAAGTGGACGCAGCGCTACGCCGCGCGCCGGATCGCCTGGCACGCGCTCGATCACGCATGGGAGATGGAGGACCGCGCCGAGCCCGGCTGAGCACCGTGCCCAGCGTGTCCCCGGACGAGCCGGTCAGGGCGTCGCGAAGCCCGTCGCGGCCGCCGCCATCGCCACGACCTCCACCGCGGACCGACCTGCCTCGCGGAGCTCGCGGACTGCCGTGTCACCGGCGGACTTCGAGAGCTTCCGGCCGTCCGGGCGTCGAATCAGTGGGTGGTGGGCGTACGTGGGTGGTGTCGCTCGGCCGAGCAGCCGACCAAGGCGGATCTGCGAGGCCGTCGCATGGAGCAGGTCACGCCCGCGGACGACGAGATCGACGCGGTGGCGCAGGTCATCGACCACCACGCAGAATCCGTACGTCCAGTTGCCATGCCGGTCACGGATCGGGAGATCGCCCGTCGGTGCCACGTCGTCGGCACACCGACCGATGAGCCGGTCCATCCACGACTCATCGCCCCCGCCCAGTCGCACCCGCAGGACAGGGCCGTCCACGCCGCGCTCCAGGCAACCACCCGGACACCCGGGCCCGGTCCACGGACGCCCGTGCATCTCGGCCCAGGCCGCGAACGTGGAGCGCGTGCAGTCGCAGGCATAGACCCGGTCCTCGGCGCGCAGCCGCGCCAACGCGCTCGCATACGCGTCGAGAGCATCGGTGTCGGTCTGACGGACCGGTCCCGCATCCGGCCGGAACCCGAGCCAGCCGACGTCCTCGACCAGCCCGGCATCGTATTCGGGCCGGCAGCGTTGACGATCGTGGTCCTCGATCCGCAGCAGCACGCCGGCGCCGGCCGTCTGCGCCAGTCCCCACGTCCAGACGGCATTCGCCACGTGACCCAGGTGGAGATAGCCGGTCGGTGCGGGCGCGAACCGCGTGAGCGTCGCTGCGCCCGGGCCCACGTCAGCGCCCGCCGGCGTCGTCACTCCCGTCCCGGTCGCGCCGCCGGTCGCGTGCCTCGAGGGCGCGCGTCGCGGCGAACAGGCGTCGGTACAGCGCGAGCAGATCGGCCTGCGGCATCGGGCCCTCATTGGCCATGGAGACCCGCAGCAGGATCTCCCGCTCACGCTCGGCATCACGCACGGCGGTCCTGCCTGCGGCGGTCTTGGCGTGGCCCGCCTCGCGCGCGACGCGCGCCCGCTCGTTGAGCAGCGCGACGATGCGTCGGTCGAGCACGTCGATCCGCCGCCGCAGTCGACGCAGTTCGGCCGTCTCGGGTGCCCTGCCGCTCCGTCGCTCAGCCACGGTGGCCTCCCCAGCGCCGAGCGATCGTCTCGAGCGCGAGGTGATAGCCGCGCGCACCCTGTCCGACGATCGACTCGGCCGCGACGTCGTGCAGGTAATTGACCTGCCGGAACGCCTCGCGCTTTGACGGGTCGGACAGGTGCACTTCGATGAACGGTCGCTGGACCGCGAGCAGCGCGTCTCGCAGCGACACGCTGGTGTGGGTCAAACCGCCGGCATTGACCACGGCGACGTCGAAGTCGCGCTGGTGGAGCCGGTCGATCAGTGCGCCCTCGTGGTTCGACTGGAAGAAGGCGACCTCGAGGCCGAGGTCGCGCGCCCGCGTGGCGATGCCGGCATGGATCTCATCGAGCGTCTCGTAGCCGTAGATCTCGGGTTCCCGCGTCCCGACGAGGTTGAGGTTCGGCCCCTCGAGCACGAGCACGGTGGTCATCGCGCAGTACCGGCGGCCAGGAGCGATCCCGTCGCATCGAGCACGATCTCGTCCGGGATGTCGGTCCGGACCTCGACGCCGTCGGCAGTGGGGAGCACCCAGCGCAGCCGACCCGCATCGTGCTTCTTGTCGACGGCCAGGTGGCCCAGCACCTCGTCGAGCGAGTAGGGCAGCGGTTCCGTGGCCAGGCCCAGTCGATCCAGTACGGCGCCGATCCGTGCCGACCGCTCCGGTGGCGTCACGCCCACCGCCTCGCCGATGCGGCACGCCGCACGCAGCCCATACGCGACGGCTTCGCCGTGGAGGAGACCGTCGAACCCGCCTGCGGCTTCGACCGCATGGCCGAGCGAATGCCCCAGGTTGAGCGTGATGCGGCCACCCGACGCTGCCCGCTCGCGTTCGTCCGCGAGCACGACGTCGACCTTCGCCCAGGCGCACCGTTCGACGAGCTCGGCGACGTCGCCGCGCTCCGCGGCGGCGGGATCGTTCCGAGCGATGTCGTCGCCTCGTCGCTCGAGCAACTCGAAGAGGCGCTCATCGCCGAGCGCGGCCATCTTGACCGCCTCGCCCAGAGCCGCCCGGCGATGGCGTTCGGGCAGCGTGCCGAGCAACGACACGTCGATGACGATGTCGCTCGGCTGATGGAAGGCACCGACGAGGTTCTTTCCCTCCGGCAGGTCGACCGCCGTCTTGCCACCGATCGACGAGTCGATCTGGGCGACCAGGGACGTCGGCACGTGGATGACCGGGATCCCGCGCAGGTACGTGGCCGCGAGGAAGCCGGCTGCGTCGCCGAGCGCGCCGCCGCCGATCGCGATCAGCGGCTCGCCCCGCGTCACGTGGTGGGCGGCGAGCTCGCTGGCCGCGGTCTCCACGACCGACAGGCGCTTGGCCGCCTCGCCTTCGGGGAGCAACACCGACTCGACCGTTCGGCCGAGTCCTTCCAGCGCGGCAGCGATGCGCTCGCCGACGGCCTGCCACGCCCCGGGTTCCGAGACGACGACTGCGCGGCGCGCCTCGAGACGACCGAGCGCCGCATCGATGGCCGTGGCCGAGATCCCGTCGCCGATGACGATCCGGCCGATCGGCGTCGGGGTGGACAGCAGCCGCGTGCCTGACGCGGGTTGCCGTGAGCGGTTGGCGATGTGGGCCTCGACCGCGTCCACCACCGTCGACACCTCGGCGACACCGGCGATGTGCACGTCGGCGGCGGCATAGAAGCGTTCGCGGCGGGCTGCCAGGTCACGGATCGTGCCGATCGGGTCGCGTCCCGTGACCAGCGGCCGGATGTGGGGCGATCGGCGCAGCCGCTGGGCGAGCACCTCGGGTCGACCGTCGAGCCAGACCGCGATCCGGCCGCGGTACAGCGCCCAGCGGTTGCGTGGGTCGACGACGGCACCGCCGCCCGTCGCGATGACGCGCCGGATGACCGGTTCCGGATCGGCCGGGCCGAGGTCCTGCACGGCGTTCCGCTCGAGCCGTCGGAACGTGGCCTCCCCATCCTCGGCGAAGATCGTCGGGATCTGCCGGCCGTCGGTCCGCTCGATGCTCTCGTCGAGGTCGATGAACGTCGCGCCGTGGCGGTGCGCCAGCCGCTTGCCGACCACGCTCTTGCCGCTCCCCGGCAGACCGACCATGACGATATCCATCGGCAGCCGAGCCTAGTCGTCGCCGCCGGAGCCGGCCTCGTCCGACCCGGTCAGCCCGTGACGAGTCTCGACCGGCTCGTCTCCTTGAGCACCCGCGCGTCGGAGCCCCCCGGCGACCGGTGCGTCGAGCGGACGGGCGATCCGTGACCGGTACGTGGCGAGGTTGGCCGCGGCGTCGGCGACGGTGTCGCCACCGACCTTCTCCAGCAGGAACCGGGCGATGGTGAGCATCACCATCGCCTCGGCGACGATTCCCGCGGCGGGTACGACGCTGATGTCCGACCGCTCGTAATGGGCCTTCTCGACCGGTTCGCCGGTGATCAGGTCGGCCGATGGCAAGGGTCGTGCCAGGGTCGAGATCGGCTTCACGGCGCCTCGGATCACCAGCGGCTCGCCGTTCGTGACACCGCCGGTCAGCCCTCCTGCGTTGTTGGACCGATGCACCCAGCGGCCATCGTTCTCGCGTCCGGCGATGACGTCGTGGACGGCCGAGCCGAACCGCCGTGTCTGCTCGAAGCCGAGACCGAACTCCACGCCCTTCACGATGTTGATGCTCATGACCGCCGCGGCCAGCGCGGCATCGAGTCGTCGATCCCAGTGGACGTACGACCCGAGCCCGATCGGCAGGCCATGGGCGACGACCTCGAAGACCCCACCGACCGTGTCGCCGTTCGAGCGCGCCTCGTCGATGCGCGCGATCATCGCCGCCTCGGCGGCGGGGTCAGGACAGCGCAGGGGCGTCCCGTCGGCCTCCTGCCGCGAGCGCGTGCAGTTCGCCGGGTCGACCGCCACGCCCCCGACCTCGGCCGTGAAGGACCAGACCTCGATCCCCATCTCGCGCAGGAATGCGCGCGCGACGGCACCGGCCGCGACCCTGGCCGCCGTCTCCCGGGCGCTGGCACGCTCGAGCACGTTGCGGACGTCGTTGAAGCCGTACTTGAGAGCACCGGCCAGGTCGGCGTGCCCGGGGCGGACGCGGGTCACGGGCGTCGCCCGCTTGTCGCCGCCGTCGGCGAGCTCGGACAGCTCGCGTGCCTCGTCCTCGGACAGGGGTGCGACCTGCATCACCTTCGTCCAGTTCTCCCAATCGCGGTTCCGGACGAGCAGCATCACCGGCGAGCCCAGGGTCACGCCGTGGCGGACGCCGCCGAGGATCTCGGCGCGATCCTGTTCGATCTGCTGGCGCGCGCCCCGCCCATATCCCTTCTGGCGTCGGACGAGGTCGGCGGCGATGGCGTCCTCGGTCAGCGCGAGGCCCGCCGGGACACCTTCGATCGTGACGCCGAGGGCTGGTCCATGCGACTCGCCGGCCGTGAGGAAGCGGAACGCGGTCACTCCGCGGCAGCCACCGCCGGTTCGCCGGTCGGCTCGCCCTCCGCCGAGCGAAGGCCGCCGGCCCGCGCCTCGGCGAGCTTGGCCTGCATGAGCTCGAGCGGCGCCGGCTGTCCGGTCCACAACGTGAATGCCGCCGCGCCCTGATGGAGCAGCATCAGTTCGCCGTCGACGGTCGTCGCGCCGACAGCCTGCGCATCGCGCAGCAGCCGGGTCCGCGCATAGATCAGGTCGAGGACCAGGAGATCGCCGTTGAGCACCTCCGCGGGCACCGGACTCACGTCCGCGGTCAGGCCGATCGACGTCGCGTTGACGAGCACCTTGGTCTTGGCGATCTCCGATTCGATGATCGACTCGTGCCACGGCATCGCGCGTAGCTCCATGTGCGCGGCGGTCCGACCGAAGTGCTTGACCAACCCTTCGGCGCGATGGAGGTGGCGGTTGAACACGACCACCCGCTGGAAGCCCTCGCGGATCAGGCCGTACACGACCGCCCTCGCCCCGCCGCCGGCGCCGAGCACGACGGCGCCCTTGGGCATCTTCTGGCGGCCGACCAGCTTGTCGAGCGCCACCTTGAACCCGGCCACGTCCGTGTTGTGGCCGACCAGCCGCTTGCCCTCGCCGGTGATCGTGTTGACGGCGCCGGTCGCCGACGCTTCCTCGGTCAGACGGTCGACCATCGGGACGACCCGCTCCTTGTGCGGGATCGTGACATTGGCACCGAGGAAGTCGTCGCCTCGCAGCTCGCTGACGGCATCGGCCAGGTCGATGGGGGCTCGGTCCCAGAGCTCGTAGCGGGCGTCGACGCCGAGCTCGTCGAAGGCTGCCTGCTGCATGGCGCCCGACAGCGAATGCGCCACCGGATGACCGATCAGGACGACACGCTTCGTCATGCTCGCACCCCTTCCAGATCGGCGAAGAAGCCGGGATAGGAGATCGACACCGACGCGGACCGCTCGATCGTGGTCTCGTCCGTCGCGACCAACCCGGCGATCGCGAAGGTCATCGCCAGACGGTGATCGTCGAGGCTGTCGGTCGTCGCCCCTCGCAGCGCACCACCACCACGGATCACGAGGTCGTCGCCGTCGACGCTGACGTCGGCCCCGAGCGCATCGAGACCTGCTGCCACGCCGGCGACCCGATCGGATTCCTTGTGCCGCAGTTCCCCGGTGCCACGGATCGTCGTGGTGCCCTGTGCACGCGTGGCGGCCAGGCACAAGACGGGGATCTCATCGATGGCCGCCGCGACGTCGCTCGGTCCGAGGTCGATGGCGCGCAACGCCGACGAGCGGACCACGAGGTCGGCGACGGGCTCGCCGCGATCGCCATCCACGTCGACGCTCGGGTCGGGGCGCTCCTCGATGTCCGCGCCCATCGCGCGGAGGACGTCGATGATCGCGCGCCTGGTCGGGTTGATGCCGACGTCGCGGAGGGTCAGTTCGGCGTCGGGATGGATGGCCCCGGCGACGAGCCAGAACGCGGCCGCTGAGACGTCGGCCGGCACGTGCTGATCGATCGCCTGCACCGCCGTCCCTCCTTCCACCGCCACGGCGACGCCCTCGTCGCTCGCTGCCCACTCGACCGGGACGCCACGGGCCCGCAGCATGCGCTCCGTGTGGTCGCGCGTGCCGACCCGTTCCCGGACTGTCGTCCGACCCTCGGCCCGTAGCCCCGCCAGCAGGATCGCCGACTTCACCTGCGCCGAGGGCACCGGCGGGGTGTAGTCCACCCCCTGGAGCGGGGTATGCCCGACCACGGTGAGGGGAGGGAGGGAGTCGTCGTCTCGACCGTGGAGCACCGCGCCCATCCGACGCAGTGGCTCGATGATACGAGCGACCGGACGGCGGCGCAATGACGCGTCGCCGTCGAGGACGGCGGTCATCGGCAAGCCGGCGAGCATGCCGGCGATGAGTCGCAGACTCGTGCCGGAGTTGCCGCAATCGAGGTTGCCGTCGGGCTCGACCAACCCGTCCGCGCCCGGCGACACGACGCGGTAGGCGACGTTCCTCCCGTCGTCGTCCGGGCGGACCTCCACCGTCGCGCCAAGCGCGCGCATGACCCCTGCCGTCGAGCGGACGTCGGCCCCATCACCGGCCCCCGTGATCCGGCTCTCACCATCGGCCAGCGCAGCCAGGATCAGGGCGCGGTGGCTGATCGACTTGTCGCCGGGCAGCCGCAGCTCCCCGCGCAGTCGTGCCGCGGGCCGGACGGTGGCGTCGGCGGCGATCAATGCCTGGCCAGCCCGTCGCTGGCACCGGCAACCGCCGCGGCGCCGGCCAGGGATGCGTCGCCGTGCAGGCCGCGGACGTGCTCGTGGACCGGGAGGACCGCCTCCATCAGCGCGCGGAACTGGTCGAGGTCGAGCTGCTGTTCGGCATCGGACAGGGCCGCGTCGGGGTCGGGGTGGACCTCGACCATCACGCCGTCGGCCCCGACGGCCACGCCGCCGATGGCGAGCGGGCGGACCAGCCAGCGCTTCCCGGTGGCGTGACTGGGATCGACGATCACGGGCAGGTGGGTCAGGTGGTGGAGCAGCGGCACGGCCGACAGGTCGAGCGTGTTGCGGGTGTACGTCTCGAACGTCCGGATGCCGCGCTCGCACAAGATGACGTTGGGGTTGCCCGAGCTCACGATGTACTCGGCGGCCATCAGCCATTCCTCGACCGTCGCGCCGTAGCCGCGCTTCAGCATCACCGGTCGGGCCACCCGCCCGACGTCCCGGAGCAACGAGTAGTTCTGCATGTTCCGTGTGCCGATCTGGAGGATGTCCGCGTACTCGGCCACGATGTCGACCTGGGACGGCTCCATCACCTCGGTGATCACCGGCAGCCCGGTCTGCTCGCGGGCCTCGGCG
Source organism: uncultured Chloroflexia bacterium (assembly GCA_963813535.1). Classification (GTDB taxonomy): domain Bacteria; phylum Chloroflexota; class Limnocylindria; order Limnocylindrales; family CSP1-4; genus SPCO01. Next base: position 26,923 of record CAWEZH010000002.1, read on the forward strand.
AGATACCGGAGGGCCTCGACGCCCAGACCCTGGAAGGCGTACGGGCTTGTCCGCGGTTTGAAGGCGCCGCCGCGCAGCACCGTCGCCCCGGCCGCCTTGACGGCCTCGGCCGTCTCGAACAGCTGGTCGCGACTCTCGATCGAGCAAGGCCCGGCCATGACCGTGAGCGACCCGTCGCCGATCGCGGCGTCGAGGACGCGGATCACCGTGGCCTCGGGATGGAACTCGCGCGACGTCAGCTTGAACGGACGGTTGATGGGGGTCACGCGTTCGACGCCGGGCAGACCGGCGAAGCTGTCGATCAGCGCCGGCTTGCGACTGCCGATCTCGCCCACGACCGCGATCACGACATGGTCGACATCCTGGTGGTCGAACGGCGTCAGACCCTCAGCCAGGATCCGGCTCTTGACTCCCAGGACCTCGGCCTCGCTGGCGCCGGCGGTCATCACGACGAACATCGCGCTGTGGTCTCCTCGTTGGTCGAGGTCGGCCAAACAAAAAAGCAGAGGTCTGGCCTCTGCTTCGTTCGCCCGGCACGACCCGTGCCCTCGGTCTCAGTGACCGAAGACGTTCATGCCGGGCATCGAAAGTAGAAGGTCGGGCGCATGCGTCAACGGAGTGTGCCGAGCGCCGCGGTCGCTGTCAACGAGCCGCGACTCACTCGAAGCGGTCGAGCAGGGCCTCCGCCTGGAACAGGTTGATGCCGCTGTCGATGAGATCGAGGACGGATTGGACCTTCGCCTCTTCCTCGACCTGTTCCTCGATGAACCACTGCAGGAACTGATGGCTGCGGTGATCGCCCGCCGACAGGGCGCGCGCGGCCATCGCGTCGAACAGTGCGGCGACCTGCCGCTCGGACTGCAGTGCCCGTGCCGCCGCGTCATGCGCCGACTTGTACCGGGTCGTCACCGCCTTCACGGCCGGCAGGTCGAACTCGATCTCGTTGTCGGTCAGGAAGTCCATGATCTTCTGGCCGTGCTGCGCCTCTTCGATCGCTTGCTGGCGGAAGAACTTGCCCCACCCTCGCAGGCTCTGGCGGTCGAAGAACACGGAGATGCCCATGTACAGCGCATGCGCCGAGAACTCGCTGCCGATCTGGGCGATGAGCATCTTGCGCAGGTCGCCGTCGATCATCGATGTCCTCCGGGCCTGGAGTGGGAACCTCCACGGGCTGGGCCCGCTAGGCGAGATGATAGGATGTCGCCCGCCGCTCGTCGGAGAGGTCGCATAGAGGCCTAGTGCAGCGGTTTGCTAAACCGCCATGTGGGGTAACCTGCATCGAGGGTTCGAATCCCTCCCTCTCCGCCACAGATCGTCGAGCCGATGGCGATGCGGAGATCTGCTCCGGCCTCGGCCGGCAGCACCCATGCGCCCGTAGCTCAGTGGATAGAGCGTTAGGTTGCGGACCTAAAGGTCGTGAGTTCGAGTCTCGCCGGGCGCGCCAGCACTCTATTGAAGAACGGCCGTGCGGCCGGAACGAGCACGATCTCGGACACTTCCCGGTCCCTGATCACGACGCGCACCCCGGCCCCCGATCCCACGCCCGCACCGACGCCGGTCGCCCCGGCCCCGACCCCGGCGCCCGATCCGGTCGCACCGGCGCCGACCCCGGGTTCGGAACTCCCGCCACCTAATCCCGGCCTCATCGGGGTCATGGAACGTGGCGGTCTGCCGCCACACAACGTGGAGTTGATGAGGATCGCAATCAGAAGCGCTTCGCCGTCCGCGCCAGATATCGACAAGGAGGGGTAGGCCGAACGTGTTAGTTGCGGTGAGTCGAGGCCACGCCGGGCTCGCGGCGTTCGCTCAACCACCACCGGGCAGATCGAGCCACAGCAGGCGACGAACCCCCGGCCCGATGGATTGCAGTCGATCGGCCGGCAGGGCACGCTAGCGCGGCATGGAGCCATCGGAGGAGATTCGCCGGGTCATCGAGCGATGGACGATCGCGACGGCTCGGGGTGACGATGACCCCCTCGGGCGACTCTCGGCGCATCCAGGCACGCTGATGATCGGCACGGACCCGGCCGAATGGTGGCTTGGCAGGGCCGCGCATGTGATCTGGGCTCGCCAGATCCGTGAGGTCGGTCCCTTTCCGGTCCGGGCGACAGAGATCGACGCCTGGGAAGAGGGGACCGTCGGCTGGGCAGCCGTCAAGGAGTCGATCGACTGGGAAGGTCGAACCCTGGAGTCGCGCGCGACGTACGTGCTTCACCTGGAACGCGACGACTGGAAGATCGTGCAGGTCCACTGGTCGTTCCCCACCGCGAACACGGAAACCTTCGGCCGGGCGCTCACGGTTACGCTCGACGAGCTCGAGGAGACCGTTCGACGAGAGCAGCCCGACCTCACCGCCTCGCGCGCCGTCGACGGCACGGTCACGATCGTGTTCACCGACATCGTTGACTCGACGCCCACGCTTGCGCGGCTCGGTGACGCGGCCTGGCTGGCGATCGTCCAACGCCACAACCAGCTGATCAGCGATGTCACCGCGGCCCATGACGGCGCCGTCGTCGAGACGCAGGGCGATGGGTCGATGCTCGCCTTCGCGAGCGCTCGCCGCGCGGTCGTGTGCGCGCAGGCCATCCAGCAGGAGATCGCGCGAGCCTTCGCCGACCACTCGCCGCCGATCCGCGTGCGGATCGGGATCCACACCGGCGATGCCATCAAGGACGCCGAGCACTTCTACGGGACCACGGTGCACTACGCCGCGCGGGTCGCGAGCCATGCCGTCGGCGGCGAGGTCCTCGTGTCCAGTGCCGTTCACCTGCTCCTGCAGAGCACTGCCGAGTTCACGTTCCTTCCCGGCCGGGACGTCGAGCTGAAGGGGATCCCGGGACAGCATCGGCTGTACGCACTCGCATCGCGCTGACCGCGGCGAGCCGGGCGCGCTGATCGGACCGGCCACCGCAAGCTCGAGGAGCCTCGGGGATCGGCGAGGATGCCGTGTAGGCCAGGTTCCTGCGCCCCCGTAGCTCAGTGGACAGAGCGACGCCGTCCTAAGGCCTGCGTCGCCGGTTCGGTCCGTCCGGGGGCGCCGCGCACTTGTTCAGGCGGCTGCCCCCGAGTACCACGCCAGAGGGTCATCCGATTTGGTGGCCGTGAGTCCGGGACTCGCTGGGCGCGCAGCATCCGGGACGAAGAAACGACCCCGGGACGCCTGTCCCGGGGTCGTCACTTATGGGCGCTCAACCCACCATCCAGGAGGCCCCGCCTCGTGGTGTCCAGCGCGTACGCCGTGAGTCCCATGGTGCCGCTAGGACCTTTGGGTGTCCACCGACCCGGACCATCGTCGACCACCACGAACCGCCCATTCGGTGCTCGGACGCACCACGAAGGCCGCTCGGGACGGGCGGATCCGTACAGCGGTAGCGCCCCGCGGCCGCCGCGCCGCGATCACGCCGACACCATCCTGCTAGGCTCGGTTCGGACGTCAGGCTGAGGCTGGCTGCGACGTCGTCGAAGGGGGAAGCCGTGGCCCGATCGAACGTCGGGACCTACCTGGCCGTTGCAGGCATCGTCGCGCTGCTGGCCGGGCTGTCGACGCCCGCCACCGCCTCGGCGGCGACCCTTTCGTTTCTCCCCGTCGCCGACGCGCAGGTCAACTCCGGAAACGTCAACGGCAACTATGGGACGCTCGCGACGATCCGGACGAGGGAGGGCTCAGGGTCGACATCGGACCCGACCTACCGCAGCTTCCTCAGGTTCGACGTCAGTGGCGTCTCAGGGACAGTGAGCTCGGTCACGCTGCGGCTCTTCGTCACCGATGCGAGCCCGAACGGACAGGGCGTCCACCGGGTCGCCAGCACCACGTGGGGTGAGAGCTCGGTGACGTACGCCAACGCGCCGGCGATCGATGCCGCCGCGATGGCAACGGCGCCTGTCCCGACGGCAGGCGCCTATCGGGACATCGCGCTGCCCGCGTCCGCGATCACCGGGAACGGACTGGTCTCCTTCGCGCTAAAGAGCGTCGGGAACAACTCCGCGATGTTCTCGTCCGGCGAGACCAGCAACCCGCCCCGCCTGGTGATCGTCACCGGCGGAACGCCCACACCGACACCCACGCCCACGCCGACGTCGCCGCCCGCGGGCGTCCCGGTCGGTGCCTTCTCCGCCAACCCAACGAGCGGCAGGGCGCCCTTGGCGGTGACGTTCACGGACCAGTCGACGAATGGTCCGACCTCGTGGTCATGGAACTTCGGTGATCCAGGCTCGGGAAGCCAGAATACCTCGAGCGCGCGCAACCCCAGCCACACTTTTGCCTCGGCGGGGTCCTACACCGTCACGCTCACGCCGCGCAATGGTTCCGGGGCGGGCAGCCCGGTCACCCACCCGATCTCCGTCACGACGCCGGGAGGCAGCGGCGATCCCGTCCTGGTCGGCGCCGGCGATATCGCCGACTGCTCGCGCACGCAGGACGCGGCCACCGCCACGTTGCTCGATGGGATCTCCGGGACGGTCTTCACGGCCGGCGACAACGTCTACGAGAACGGGACGGCGTCGGAGTTCACGAACTGCTACGGGCCGACCTGGGGCCGGCACAAGAGCCGGACGCGCCCGGGCGTCGGGAATCACGAGTACCAGACGTCGGGCGCAAGCGGCTACTACGGATACTTCGGCGCAGCCGCCGGCAGTCCGAGCAAGGGCTACTACAGCTTCGATATCGGCGCCTGGCACGCGGTCATGCTCAACAGCAACTGCTCCAAGATCGGCGGGTGCGGCGCGACGTCCGCGCAAGCGACCTGGCTGCGGGCGGACCTCGCCGCCCACCCGGCCGCGTGCACCGTCGCCATCTGGCATCACCCGCGCTTCACGTCGAGTCGATCGTCGCCCGATGGCCTGACGACCGCCCTGTGGCAGGCGCTGTACGACGCCGGCGCCGATCTCATCATCGGTGGCCACTACCACAACTACGAGCGCTTCTCGCCGCAGACGCCGGCCGGCGCGACTGACAACTCCTTCGGCGTCCGCGAGATCGTGGTCGGTACGGGTGGAGCGGGCCTGGCCGGGTTCGGCGGTGGCACGATGGCCCACAGCGTCAGCCGCAGCAGCAGTGCTTTCGGCGTCCTGAAGATGACCCTGCATCCGTCGAGCTACGACTTCCGTTTCGTGCCGATCGCCGGCCAGACCTTCGCGGATAGCGGCACGGCGTCGTGCCACGGTGCGCCGTCCGGCGCGGCGATCGCCAGGAGCCGCGCCGCCTCCGACCGGGAGCTTCGGACATGGGCGCGCGACGTCGTCCGGCAGGCGCGCAGCGGCCGACCCACCGACGTCGTCGCGGGCGACCTTCGCGACGCGACATCGGGTGCGATCCTGCATCCGGCAATGAACCGATAGGCTGCTGACGGTCTAGGTGGCCGAACCGAGGCTCGGCCGAACCCCCCCACCGACCCACCCGCTCCGCACGGATTCACACCTCTCCGAGGTTTCGGGGTACCCTGCCCAGACACATCGGTGGTGGAGGGCGCCGCGGATGTCACAGGGGGTGGAGTCGTGACACGAGCGCGCGCAGGTATCTACATTGCCTTTGCGGCGGTCGCCGTGCTGTTGGCGAGCGTGCTGCCCACGACGACCAGCGCCGCGACCACGATGACCTTCACCGCCGTCGCCGATGGTCAGGTCGCCCTCGCCAGCCCCGGCTCGACCTACGGGACGACGACCTCGATGCGAACGCGGGAAGGCGCCGGGACGAGCTCCGATCCGACCTACCGGAGCTACCTGCGTTTCGACGTCAGCGGCGTGGCCGGCCAGACCATCCAGTCGGTCACCCTCCGTCTATTCGCGACCGACGCTAGCCCCAACGGCCAGGGTGTCCATCGGGTGCCGAACCCCAACTGGTCGGAGGCGACCCTCTCGGGTGGTACGGCCCCGGCGTTCGACGCGACAGCGCTTGCCACGGCCCCCGTGCCGCTCGCGGCCTACAACGACATCGCCCTGCCGACCTCGGCCATCGCGGGAGATGGACTCGTCTCGTTCGCGGTCAAGTCGACGGGTAACAACAACGCGGCGTTCAATACGCGCGAAGCCACGGCCAATCGTCCGCAGCTCGTGATCGTGACGGCCGACTCGACCCCGACCGCCACGCCCACTGCCACGCCCACGCCCACCGCAACGCCAACGCCCACGGCGACACCGGAACCGACGCCGACGCCCGACCCAACCCCGACGCCCGACCCAACCCCGACGCCGACCGCGACCGCGACGCCGACAGCGACGCCGACCGCCACACCGACCCCGCCCCCACCCTCCAGTGCCACGCTGAACCCAGTCGCCGACGCGCAGGTGAAGTCGGACTCCGCGACGACGAATTACGGGTCGCTCGGTTCGTTGCGGACGCGGGAGGAAACGGGCGGATCGACCTATCGGTCGTATCTGCGGTTCAACGTCCCGGCCATCACCGTCAATAGCCTGGTGCTGCGCCTGTACGTGACTGACGCGACGACCCAGGTCCAGGGCGTCTATGCGGTCAACGACACGACGTGGTCAGAGACGGCCATCAACTACTCGAACGCGCCCGCGATCACCGGTTCCCCGATCGCGACGTCCACACCGGCGGCGCTCAACGCCTACGTCGATATCACGCTCCCGACGAACGCTGTCGTCCCGGGCAACCTCGTGACGTTCGGTCTCAAGGGAACCGGTACCAACAGCCTCATCGTCAACAGCCGCGATGCGGCGACGAACAGGCCGCAGCTCGTCATCAACGGTGGCGGGACACCGCCGCCGACCGCCCCGGTCGGCGCGTTCAGCGCCGCCCCGTCGAGTGGGACCGCTCCTCTGACCGTCACGTTCACCGACCAATCGACGAACAGCCCGACGGGCTGGGCGTGGAACTTCGGCGATCCGGGGTCGGGAGCCCAGAACACGTCGACCGTCCAGAACCCGACGCACACCTTCGCGTCGGCCGGCAACTACAGCGTGACGCTCACACCCAGCAACGCCGCGGGGCCAGGGACTCCGGTGACCCACACGATCAACGTGACGCCGCCGGGCGGCGGCGGTGGGGGCAACGTCCTGGTGGGCGCGGGTGACATCGCGGACTGCACCCGGACCACCGACGAGTCCACGGCGCAGCTCCTGGACAACATCGCAGGCACCGTGTTCACCGCGGGCGACAATGCGTACGAGGACGGCAGCACGGCGGAGTACATGGCCTGCTACGACCCCACGTGGGGACGCCATAAGGCACGGACCAGGCCTGCTATCGGCAACCACGAGTATCAGACCCCGAACGCGACCGGATACTTCGGCTACTTCGGATCGGCCGCTGGTCAGCCGGGACAGGGCTACTACAGCTTCGACTTGTCCGGCTGGCACATCGTGGTGCTGAACACCAACTGCTCGTCACCCGGCGTCACCGGCGGCTGTGGCACCAACTCGCCCCAAAACCAGTGGCTGCTGAGCGACCTGGCTTCCCACAACGTCAGCTGCACGGCGGTGATCCTCCATCATCCGCGCTTCACTTCACTCCGGTCGACGCCTGACGGCGTCGGTTCGTCGATGTGGACGACGATGTACAACGCGGGCGTCGACCTCGTGCTCGCGGGGCATCGCCATAACTACGAGCGGTTCGCGCCGCAGACGCCGGCGGGCGTCGCTGACGCGTCGTTCGGGATCCGCGAGATCGTCGTCGGCAACGGTGGAACTTCCCTCAACAACTTCGGGAGCAACGTCATGGCGAACAGCCAGGTCCGCAACGGGACCACGCACGGGGTGGTGAAGCTGACCCTGCACGCCAGCTCCTACGACTTCCAGTTCATCCCTATCGCCGGCCAGTCCTTCACCGACTCCGGGACCGGCTCCTGCCACGGCTCCCCGGGCGCCGGCGCCCAGGCGTCGTCTGCCAGCGGCGTGGCGGCGCAGCAGCGCCAGGCCGCTGTCGATGCCCAGGGTTCTGGACGGTAGCGACATCGTGCGTCGCGGCGGACCCCGCACGGCACGCGACCGACCGGTCTAGCGAACCGGCCCACCCGTACCATGGCGGTCATGGACAAGGTCGCCTTCCTCGGGCTCGGCACGATGGGGGCCGCGATGGCGGCCAACCTTGCCCGTGCCGGTTTCCCGGTGACGGCCTGGAACCGGACGCCAGGCCGTGCGCCCGAGCTCGCCGACCTCGGCGTCGAGATGGCGGCGACCCCAGCCGAGGCGGTGGCAAGCACCCCGATCGTCGTCATCTGCGTCTCGGATACGCCGGACGTCGAAGCCGTCCTGTTCGGCGAGGACGGCGTGGCCTCCGCGGCCGCGTCCGGCACGCTCATCATCGATTGCTCGACGATCGCTCCGTCCGGCAGTTGGGATTTCGCGGCGCGACTCCGGGAGCGCGGCCTGCGCATGGTCGATGCGCCGGTCTCCGGTGGGAGTGAAGGGGCCCGCAACGCCACCCTGACGATCTTCGTCGGCGGCGACGAGAAGGACGTGGAGCATGCTCGTCCCGTGCTCGATGCCCTGGGGCGCACGATCACGCATGTCGGCCCGATCGGTGCCGGTCAGGCGGTCAAAGCCGTTAACCAGGTCATCCTCGCCGGCGCCTATCTGGGCGTCGCCGAGGGTATCGTGCTGGCCATCAAGGCCGGTCTGGACGTCGAGCAAGTAGTCGGGGCGCTCAGTGGTGGCGCCGCCCAGAGCTGGGTCCTCACCAACCGCAGCGCACGCATGATCGACAACGACTACCCGCTGGGGTTCAAGGTCGCGCTGCACCGCAAGGATCTCGGGATCGCGCTCGGTCTCGCGGAGCAGCTCGGTGCCGTGCTGCCGGTCAGCGCCCTCGCGGCCCAGCTCGAGAGCGGCCTCATCGCCAACGGCCACGCCGATGACGACATGTCCGCACTGGCACGCGCGATCCGCGGCCTGTCGGCCCTCGACGACTAAGTCCCGGACGGCGAGCCGCTCATCGACGACCTCTCAGCGGCGGCCGGTCAGTCGAGGCCGACCAGCAGCATCGGATCGCCGAGCTTGCCGTCGTACCTCGGCCGGAACCGCTCCGCGTTGTACATGACGGGCACATCCACCCGACGCGGCCCGAGCGCCGGATCGGGCAGGCTGGCATGTGCGTATTTGCCGTCCTGGATCGCGACCATCCGACCGCTCACACCGTCCTCGATCAGGTCCATCGCGACGTTCGCGAACGTCGTCGCGACCATCGAATCGATCGAAATCGGGCTCGCCCGACCGGAGGTCGTAGGTCAGCTCGGAGGCGAGCGTCTCGATACCGGTCCGGGCGCGTAGCTCGTAGGCGAGCGCCTCGCCGACGTTCGCCTTGTGGCGATGTCCGAAGGCATCGGCCTCGCCGATATCGCTCACCCTGGCGCCCCGCCAGATCGCTCCTTCGGCGGTGATGACGAACGCGTAGTGGCTCGGATTGGCGGCATGGTCGGCAGCCAGCAGACGCGCCAGCGCATCGAGGTCGTAGGGTGCCTCCGGGATCACGCAGCGCGCCGAGGTCACATACGCCGTGTACAGCGCCGAGAACCCGGCATCCCGACCGAAGATCCGGAACACCCCGATCCGTTCATGCGACCCGAGCGTAGTCCGCTGTCGGTTGATCGCCTCCTTGGCCCGGGTGATCGCCGTCGAGAAGCCGATGCAGTACTCGGTTCCCTGGACGTCGTTGTCCATCGTCTTCGGGATCGCGACGAGGGCGACGCCCGCGTCGGCCAGCACCTGCGAGTAGGAGAGGGTGTCGTCGCCACCGATCGTCACGAGGACATCGACCCCGAGTGAGCCGAGATGGTCGAGCACCAGCGGGGTCAGGTCGAACAGGTCGTCGCCGACCGCGTAGCGGGCCCGATCGTCCTCCGGCAGCCAGACTGGCAGCGCCTTGGCGCGCATCTTGCGCGGGTTGGTCCGCGAGGTATGGAGGATCGTGCCGCCGGTCCGCTCGATGGTGCGGGTGTTGATCCGATCGAGCGGCCGGATGTAGCCGCTCCCGCCGCCGCCCGGAAGCTCGGGCTGGACGTGGGTGAGTCCCTCCCAGCCGCGCCGGATCCCGGTGACGTCGTAGCCGGCCTCGGTGGCGCGGTAGACGACGCTCTTGATGACGGCGTTGAGCCCCGGTACGTCGCCACCGCCGGTGAGGACCGCGATGCGTTTGGGGGTCGACATGCCGGACTGAATCCTAGCGTTTCGACGGAAGGCATCGGGGTTGCGGTTCGGTGGCCCCGAGCTGAGGGCCGACAGGCGTCTGCTAGCATCGGCCGCGATGAACTACGAGCTGTTCATGGGCGAGGCTCTGGCCGAAGCGCGATTGGCCATGGAACGCGGCGAGCGACCGATCGCCGCGGTCGCGGTCGTCGACGAAGCGATGGTCGGCCGTGCCCATGACCGCGTCGAGGAGACGGACGATCCGACGGCCCACGCGGTCGTGGTCGCACTCCGCGAAGCCTCCCGTCGCCTGGGTCGGGGACGGCTGGCCGACGCCACGATCTTCGCGACGATGGAGCCGTGCGCCATGTGCGTCGGGGCGCTGCTGGAGAGCGATGTCGAGGCGCTCGTTTATGCGGTCCCAAACACGCGCAACGGTGCTGCCGGCACCGTGATCCAGCTTGCGCAGCATGCGTCGTTGCCGCGTCGGATCAAGATCGTCAGTGGGATCCGGCGAGACGAGGCCGAGGCGATGCTCACGGCCAGTACGACCGTCTGACCGGGGGTCGTCCAAGGGTCGTCCGAGCCTCGTTTGGTATCCTCCCGGCGGAGAGGTGTCCGAGTGGTTGATGGTGCCGCTCTCGAAAAGCGGTGTGCGAAAGCACCGCGGGTTCGAATCCCGCCCTCTCCGCCAGCACTCGTGACGCGGGACCGGTCGGCGCGTTTCCGACCGGTCTTGACGTGTCCGGGAGAGGTCGCCTAGTGGACTATGGCGCCGCACTGGAAATGCGGTTCGGGGCAACCCGTCGCGGGTTCGAATCCCGCCCTCTCCGCCACCCGCGTCGCGACCGGAGCGGCCGATGCCCGCGTTGGCGCCTGCGGTCCTCACTCACGCACCTGCAGGTGCGCTCGTTCCGGTCCTCGGACGCCGCCTTGGCCTCGCCCGTCCTGCCGCGGCGCGGAGATCCGCGGGCTGTGGCACAGCAACCCACCGCGTGAACCGCCTCGCCTCGAACCGCGTGCGGTAACGCGGACCCCGTATCGTTTCGACGATGACCGACATCGAGATCGTCCCGCTCGAGCTCGGGGAGTTCCGGTTCCCCGATCCGGAGCTGGCCGGTCGACGCGGCGTCGTCATGGGCTACGCCGTCCGGCATCCAGGCGGGATCTTCCTATTCGATACCGGCTTCGGGTTCGGCAATACGGAGCTCGACGAGACGTACCATCCCGTCCGGCGTCCGATCAACGAAGTGCTGTACGACGCGGGTATCGATCTCCGTGACGTGACGGCAGTCGCGAACTGCCACCTCCACGCCGACCACGCCGGCCAGAACGGCGCCTTCCGCGACCTGCCCGTGCAGATCCACGTCCAGACGGCCGAGTGGGAGCTGGCGCACACGACCGATCACACGGTGCTCGAGTGGATCGATGCGCCGGGTCTGGACGCCTACCTCCTGGTCGATGGAGATCACGAGGTGACGCCCGCGATCCAGCTGATCGCGACGCCAGGGCACACCAAGGGTCACCAGTCCGTCGCGGTGGGGACGCCCGGTGCCCCGGTCGTCGTCCTTGCCGGCCAGGCCTGCTACACCGCCGGTGAGTGGGAGGGCGATCCAGACGCGCTCGAGGGCCGCAGCGGCGCGCCAGACAGCGCCGCCTACGACGCCTCGATCGCGCATCTCCGCGGCCTCGACCCGGGGTTGGTCTACTTCGCACACGACCGCGCCGTGTGGACCGCCGGAGCCGGTGTCCGATCCGCGCCTGCTATCCTTCCGGGGCCGTGCTAGGCGGGGAACTAGCGGTGCCCTGTAGCCTGCAATCCGCTCCAGCAGGGCCGAATCCCCTCTCGAGGTCTCCGTTCTCGGTCGCCGCCCGTCGGTGCGACGTTGAGGATCGGGTCCCGCGCAGCGGCGAACCGCGAACCGTGTCAGGTCCGGAAGGAAGCAGCACTAAGCGATCATCGCCGGGTGCCGCGGAACGGCCTGATCCGAGCCGCCCGACGTGGTGGGCCCGAGCGACGGTTGATCGACGGAGGGTGCACGGCATATCGATCCAGCCCGCCCTCGACCGGAGGAGGTCGTGACCACGACCGCACCGCATCAGGCGCTGTACCGACGCTGGCGCGCCCAGACCTTCAGCCAGATCGTCGGCCAGGAGGCGGTCGTCGAGACGCTTCGGAACGCGGTCCGCACGGACCGCGTGTCGCACGCGATCCTGTTCGTCGGTCCGCGCGGGACGGGCAAGACGTCGCTGGCGCGGATCCTCGCCAAGGCCGTCAACTGCACGAACCTCCAGGACGGCGACCCATGCGACGCCTGCGAGGCGTGCGTCGCGGTCCGCGAGGGCACGACCCTCGACGTCCTCGAGATCGACGCCGCCTCGAACCGCGGCATCAACGAGGTCCGCGATCTGCGCGAGCGTCTGGCCTATCCGCCAGGACACCTTCGCCGCAAGGTATACATCCTCGACGAGGCGCACCAGATCACCCGCGATGCCTGGAACGCGCTCCTGAAATCGCTGGAGGAGCCACCCGACTTCGTCCTCTTCATGTTCGCGTCGACGGAGCCGTCCGGCTTCCCGCCGGCGATCCTGTCGCGACTGCAGCGCTACGACGTCCGACGACTGACGGTGCCCGAGATCGAGGGCAAGCTGACTCGCATCCTCGAGGCCGACGGTCGGACCATCGAGCCGGCCGGCCTGACGTTGATCGCGAGACTCGCCGCCGGCGGCATGCGCGACGCCGAGTCGATCCTCGACCAGCTGCTCTCGACCTCGACCGACACGGTGACCGAAGCTGCCGTTCGCGACCTGCTCGGCATGGCCGACGCGGCCGCGGTCGATGGGTTCGTGGAGGCGCTGCAGACCGGTGACGTCGCGGCAGGCATCGCCGTCCTCGATGCGCTCGAGGACCGCGGCCGCGACCCACGCGCACTGCTCGATCAGGTCGTCGATGTCGTCCGCGCCCGACTCATCGACCCGACGACCGCCGATCCCGCCGCGCTCGTCGAGGTGGCCCGCCGCCTCGTGGCGATCGATCCGGACAGGGCCGGCATCGGCGGGCTTCGACTGCAGCTCGAGCTGGCGTTGTTCGCCGGTTCAGGCCGCGCGTCGCCTGCGGCCCAAGCCACGGTGTCCGCGCCGACGGCGACGTCTGGCACGGTGCCCGCCTCGGCGAACCGGACGCGAGGCGGACCGCCAGCTGTCCCGGCCAAGGTCCAGACCTACACGCAACCCGCGGTCGAGCCGCAGCACGCCGAGCCGACGGGACCGTCGGTGGCCACCGGCGAGGCTTCTTCGGAACCCGCGCAGCCCGCGGGACCTGCGGAACCCGCGGCTGCGAGCGTCGAGCCCGTGCCGGAGCGTGCCCCGGTCGCCGTGTCGATCGGCGTCGGCGACGACCTCGACCGCCTCGTCTCTGACTGGTCGATCATCGTCGGGTCTGCCCGGCCGGCGACGCGCGCGGTCCTGAGCGAGTGCCGCCCGATCGCCGTCGATGGCAATGTCGTCACGCTCGGCTTCCCGGAGGCCAAGGCCTTCCTCAAGGACCACGCCGAGCGTCGTCGTACCGAGGTCGAGGCCGTCGTCGGAGGCCACCTCGGTCGTGAGGTGAGCGTCCGGTCGGTCGCCACCAACATCGAGGTCGCGCCCCTCGCGGTGGCCGACGACCTCGTGGCGGAAGCGCGGCGCATCTTCGGGGAAGACCTGGTCGACGTCGCCGAGGTCGACTGACCCACAACGTTCATCGCGCCGGCCGAGCGCATCGGTCAGACTGGCGACACGACACAGGAGGACCACACACGATGGGGATGGGCAACCTGCAGCGCATGGCGCAGCAGATGCAGCAGGAGATGCTCCGCATCCAGACGGAGCTCGAGGCCACCACGGTCGACGGCACGGCTGGCGGCGGGGTGGTCGGCGCGACGGTCACCGGGAAGCAGGAGCTCGTCAGCATCACGATCGACCCGTCCGTCGTCGATCCCGGGGACGTCGACATGCTCCAGGACCTGGTCGTGGCGGCGGTCAACGACGCCCTGCGCGCGTCGCGCGAACTTGCCGAGCAGAAGATGGCGGCCGTGACCGGCGGCCTGCGCATCCCGGGCATGTGACGGCCGGGTGGCCACTCCGCTCATCGAGCCGGTCGCGCGCCTGATCGAGTCGTTCGCGCGCTTGCCCGGCATCGGGCCCAAGACCGCCCAGCGGCTGACATATCACCTGCTGCGCGCACCCGAGGCCGAGGCGCGTACCCTCGCCGCGGCCCTCGTCGATGTCCGGGACAAGGTGGTCTTCTGCGAGCTGTGCTTCAACATCAGCGAGGAGGCGCTCTGCGCGATCTGCCGGGACCCGGGTCGCGACCAGCGCCGGTTGTGCATCGTGGAGGAGCCGCTCGATGTCCTTGCCCTCGAGCGCACGGCCGAGTTCAAGGGGCGCTACCACGTCTTGCACGGAGCGATCTCACCGATCGACGGCGTGGGTCCGGAACGGCTGCGCATCCGCGAGCTGCTCGCTCGAGCCGACGAGGCGTCCCGGGAGGGCACGCCATTCGAGGAGGTCATCCTCGCTACCAACCCCACGCTGGAGGGCGAGGCCACTGCGATGTACCTCGCGGAACGACTCGAGTCGGTCGTCGGCTCGGTGACCAGGATCGCTCGCGGCCTGCCCGTCGGCGGCGACCTGGAGTACGCCGACGAGGTGACGCTCATCCGGGCCCTGCAGGGTCGGCGGGCCGTCTGACATGAGCCATCTCGTCAACGAGATCGGTCTGCGGCTGATCAAGGCCGGGCTGGCATTGCTGCTCGGCGTCGTCCTGTATGCCGTCATCACGGGTCCGCTGGGGAATCCCGGATCCGTGGAGCTGGCGCTCCTGTGCTGGCTGAGCGGTGCGGCGATCATCCTGCTGGTCGAGAGCGGCTTGTTCTGACAGTGCCCGATCACCGGATGGACGCTCCCGAGGTCCTCTACGTCAAGACGCCGGACGGCGCGCACATTGCGTACCAGGCTTTCGGTGAAGGGTCATTCGACCTGGTATTCGTCCCGGGCTTCGCCTCAAACGTCGAGCATATGTGGCGCATCGAACCGTTCGCGCGCGGATTGCGGCGGCTGGGGTCGTTCGCGCGCGTGATCGTCTTCGACCGCCGAGGCACCGGGCTTTCGGATCGGAT
The DNA here is from genome assembly GCA_963813535.1 of uncultured Chloroflexia bacterium. GTDB lineage: Bacteria > Chloroflexota > Limnocylindria > Limnocylindrales > CSP1-4 > SPCO01. The sequence continues at coordinate 42,162 of CAWEZH010000002.1, forward strand.
CCAGCAGGCGACCCAGCCGACGCTGGAGGCTCAGATGGACGACGTCCGCGCCGTGATGGACGCGGCCGGGGTCGAGCGCGCGGCGCTCTTCGGATTCGAGCTGGGCGCGAACCTCTGCGCTGTGTTCGCCGCCGCCCAGCCGTCGCGCGTGTTCGCATGCGTTCTGCATGGCACGGCGGCCCGTGGCCTCCGCACGCCAGACTACCCATGGGCGTGGACCTCGGAGCGGTGGGACGCCTACCTCGACGACGTCGACCGCCTGTGGGGTACGCAGAAGTTGGCTGACGAGCTGGCGCGTTCCAACTACCCGGCACACGCGATGGACGCTGGGTTCCGGCG
>CAWEZH010000002.1:47500-2039081 GCA_963813535.1 uncultured Chloroflexia bacterium
GTAGCTCGAGCGCGTTTTGGCTATACGCGTCTAAGCAGGTAGGGGGATCGGACAGGTAAATCCGTCCGGTCATTCAACCCCGAGCAGCGAATGAAAGGGGCTTCTGCCTCGATTCGGGTGAGCCATGCTGGCGAGAAAAGTGTCTAGCGAGATCAATAGTGTCCGTACCGCAATCCGACACAGGTAGGCGGGTAGAGAATACCAAGGCGATCGGGAGAACCCTCGTTAAGGAACTCGGCAACATGGCCCCGTAACTTCGGGAGAAGGGGCGCTTCGCGGCTGCTTGCTTGCAAGCGGTCGATCGAAGCCGCAGTGAAATGGCCCAGGCGACTGTTTAGCAAAAACACAGGTCTCTGCGAAAGCGAAAGCTGACGTATAGGGGCTGACGCCTGCCCAGTGCCGGAAGGTTAAGAGAAGAGGTGCAAGCTTCGAATCGAAGCCCCGGTAAACGGCGGCCGTAACTATAACGGTCCTAAGGTAGCGAAATTCCTTGTCGGGTAAGTTCCGACCCGCACGAATGGCGTAACGATCTGGGCGCTGTCTCAACGAGGGATCCGGCGAAATTGAAGTACCTGTGAAGATGCAGGTTACCCGCGGCAGGGCAAAAAGACCCCGTGGAGCTTTACTACACCCTGACATTGGATTGGGATTTAGCTTGTGTAGGATAGGTGGGAGGCTGAGAAACTGGGGCGCTAGCCTCGGTGGAGCCGACGTTGAAATACCACCCTTGTTGGATCTCGGTTCTAACCGCGACCCGTGATCCGGGCGCAGGACAGTGTCAGGCGGGTAGTTTGACTGGGGCGGTCGCCTCCTAAAATGTAACGGAGGCGCCCAAAGGTTCCCTCAGGCTGAATGGAAACCAGCCGAAGAGTGCAAAGGCATAAGGGAGCTTGACTGCGAGACCTACAAGTCGAGCAGAGACGAAAGTCGGGCTTAGTGATCTGGTACCTCCGAGTGGAAGGGGTATCACTCAACGGATAAAAGCTACCCCGGGGATAACAGGCTGATGGTGCCCAAGAGTTCACATCGACGGCACCGTTTGGCACCTCGATGTCGGCTCGTCGCATCCTGGGGCGGAAGTACGTCCCAAGGGTTTGGCTGTTCGCCAATTAAAGCGGCACGCGAGCTGGGTTCAGAACGTCGTGAGACAGTTCGGTCTCTATCCGCCGTGGGCGTAGGGAACTTGAGAGGAGTTGCTCCTAGTACGAGAGGACCGGAGTGAACGAACCGCTGGTGTGCCAGTTGTCCCGCCAGGGGCACCGCTGGGTAGCTATGTTCGGTCGGGATAAGCGCTGAAAGCATCTAAGTGCGAAGCTCGCCTCGAGATGAGGTTCCCCACCGGGTCAACCGGGTAAGACCGCAGGGAGACCACCTGTTATATAGGCCGCATGTGGAAGTCCGGTGACGGATGCAGCTGAGCGGTACTAACGGTCGAGGGCTTGACCTCTTCAGCACCTGACCAGGGGTCAGTGGCTGGGATCGTGGATCGATCCTTGACGACTCATACCGAGATCGAAGATCTCTTCCGGCGCCCGCCGGGTCCCAATGCGGACCCGCTGCGTGCCGCTGCCGACACGTCCAGACGCAACGAATCCCGGTGACTCTAGCGGAGAGGCCATACCCGTTCCCATCCCGAACACGGAAGTCAAGCTCTCCAGCGCCGAAGATACTGAGAGGGCAGCCTTTCGGGAAAATAGGTCGTCGCCGGGATTTTTGCGTGTCCGGGGCCGAACGACGGCTCGCTCGCGTTGCATGCCCGCGGTATCCTCCGCTCCGATGACGGACATCGCGGAACCGGGACCCGCCCTGTCCACAGCGCCGGCGACGGCTGTGGTCTGCCCCTACCTGCTCGGCACCGACGGCGCCTGGCGATCCTCGAGCGCGTCGCGCGAGCACCGCTGCCATGCGGTCGCCCCGGCGGCCATGCTCGCGACCGACAAACAACGGCGTTTGTGCCTCGTCGCCGAGCACCTCGATTGCAGCACCTATCGGGCCGCGATGACCGCGTTCGAGGACGCGGGCTCGGTGCTCGATCGACCGCTCCATCGCCCGGTCACTCGGACCGCGCCGATGGTGCTGGACCGGGGCCGGATCGCGATCTCCATGCCCGGGCTGCCAGACCGAGGCGTCGGTCAGGGCGGCCTGGTCGCACTCATGGCGGTGGCCTTCGGCGCACTCGCGGTGACGCGTCTCGGTGGTGGCCCCCCACTCACTCCTGCCGTCGGCCAGCCCGGTGCGCTGAGCTCCCCATCGGCGGGGGTCGGCGAGGGCCCAGCCGTGGCGACGGCATCACCCGCGACGACCGACGCTCCCGAACGAACGCTCGTGCCGTCCGATGTCGAACCGACCGCACCGCCGGCGGAGACCGCCGCGCCGCCCGCGAAGACCCCCAAGCCCAGCGCCGCGGCGACCACCTATAAGGTCCAGAGCGGGGACACGTTGAGCGGGATCGCTGCGGAGCACGGGACGACGTGGCAGAAGATCGCCGCGCTCAACAAGCTGTCCGATCCACGCCGACTGCGCGTCGGTCAGATGTTGAAGCTGCCCTGACGTTCGCTCACCGCTGACAGCCGCGGCAGTACGACGTCACGAATCCGCCGGCCTTGACCTCGGTGATCCGCGTCCCGCAGCGGGGACACGACTGCCCGCCCTTCATGTGGACCGCGAGGAAGTCGCGCACCTGCGTCTCGAAGGTCGGGGGGACCCGCTCGCGCAGGATGTCGATGGCGTGGGCGAGCGTCGTCCGCATGCCCTCGTAAAGCGTGTCGACCTCCTCCGGAGCGAGCGACGAGCGCTTCCGGAATGGCAGCAGACGTGCGGCGTGGAGCACCTCGTCGCTGTAGGCGTTGCCCATCCCGGCGACGAACGTCTGGTTGCGTAGCAGGTTCTTGAGCTCGCCCGGGTGCTTCCGGATCCGATCCCGCCAGACCTCCAGCGTGAGGGCCGGGTCGTCCGCCTCCGGTCCGATCTCGTCGTCGCCCAGGCCGGGCACTGCGCGATCGACCCCCGCGGGTAACAGGTAGACCTTGCCCATCTGTGTCGGATCGCGGTAGCGGACTTCCGGTCGTTCGTCCGCGGCAGGCAGCCACGGCGCTCCCCGTGTCCAGGCCGCGGGCTTGAAGCGTGGCGACGGGCCCGCCTCGCCGAACGCGAAGACGACCGCGGTCTTCGATGGCAGCTTGGTGCCGGGGTTCGCCAGCTGGAAGCGACCAGTGAGCATCGGATTGACGACGACCCGGTCCCGGTCGAGGTCCATCTCCAGGAACTTGCCGTGTCGACGGATGGCGGTGACGCGCTGTCCGACGAGGGCATCGAGCTCGCCCGGTGTGCCTCTGACCGCCAGTGGACCGGGCGCGCTTGCCGCCGTGATCGGGCGCCCTCGGAGCGCCGAATCGAAGGCCTCGGCGACGATCGTCAGGTCGGGAAGTTCGGGCACGGCTGCCGATCGTAGCCGATTGTTGCGCCCAGAAACGCTGTGCTAGACTCTCCCGGCCCCGAGAGGCGACAGCTGAAGAGCGGAATCAGGCCACAGCGAGCGCGAAGGAGCGGACCGCGGAGTTCGATCACCACGGACCACACCCGAACGGATCCTCGGACCCGGCCTGAGCGTCGCTCAGGCCGTTCGTGATTCTCGGAGCAAATCCACGACAGGAGTGACCTAGACATTGACCGATGAGCAGCAGGGCGGCACCACGCCTGCCACCGACGCACCCGCGACGGTGGGACCCCAGGCGTCTGACCGACCCGCAGGGGCGATCGCGGTCGCCGATGAGCCGGCCGAGTCCACGGCCGACGGCACCGAGACCCCCACGGAGGCGAACACGGATGGTGTCACCGCACCCGACGTGGACGGCTCCGCCAACGGCGATGCCGCGCCGGTGACCGAGGCGGCTGAGACGCCCGACGTCACCACGCCGGACGCTGATGCTCCGGTCGCCACGACCGACACCGCCGCCCCGACCGAGACGGCCACGCCCGCGACCACCGAGACAGATGCTGCCTCGGAGCCCCAGGCTGAGGCCCAGACCGCCACACCGACGGCGGCACCCGAGACCGCCGCGACCGACGAGGCGGAGCCTGCGAGCACCGACGAGAGCGAGACCGCCGTCGCCGCCGAGGCAGAGGCCGTCGCCGAGACGGCCGAGGCAACCGAGGCGGCCGAGCCTGCCGCACCCGAACCGCCGCCCCCGCCGCGCGACCTGGGTCCCGAACCGACGACGATGGAGGAGCTGCTCGCTGAGCAGGAATCCGACATCAAGAGCTTCAAGCACGGCGACGTCGTCGAGGGCACGGTCGTCCGGATCGACAAGGACGAGATCCTGGTCGACATCGGCGCCAAGAGCGAAGGTGTCGTCAGCAACCGCGAGCTCTTCGGACGCCACGGTGGCGAGGGACAGGCGCCGCTCACCATCGGCGATACGGTCCTCGTCTATGTGCTGCAGCCGGAGTCGCCCGAGGGTCACGCGGTCCTGTCGCTTCGACGGGCCGGACTCGAGCGCAAGTGGCGCGCGATGCAGGAGCAATTCGAGGCGGGCGTCATCATCGAAGCGCCGGTCATCGACCACAACAAGGGCGGTCTCATCGTCGACTGCGGCATCCGCGGTTTCGTGCCGATCAGCCAGATCGTCGACTTCCCGCGTCGTCCCCAGAACGACCAGCCGCGCGACGCCGCGCAGGAGATCGCCGAGAAGCTGCAGCCGTTCGTCGGCCGCAAGCTCCGGCTCAAGATCCTCGAGGTCAACCGCAAGGCCAACCGCCTGATCCTCTCGGAGAAGGTCGCGCTGTACGAGGAGCGCCGCGAGAAGCGCGACGAGCTCTTCAGCAGCCTGCAGGTCGGCCAGAAGGTGACCGGTACCGTCCGCTCGATCGCGCCCTTCGGCGTGTTCATCGATCTCGGCGGGATCGACGGTCTCGTCCACAAGAGCGAGCTCTCGTGGAACAAGGTCAACAACCCCGAGGCCGGCTACAAGGTCGGCGACGAGGTCGAGGCCGAAGTCATCGATATCAACCACGAGCGTGGCCGGATCAGCCTGTCGATCCGCCGGCTCCAGCCCGACCCGTGGCATTCGACGGTGGCCGACTTCAAGGTCGGCGACATCATCGACGGGACCGTCACGAAGCTCGTCAACTTCGGCGCCTTCGTGCGCGTCCGCGACGGGCTCGAGGGCCTGATCCATATCAGCGAGCTGTCCCACCAGCGTGTCGCCCACCCGGGCGATGTCGTCCACGAGGGCCAGTCGCTCAAGCTGCGGATCATCTCGCTCGACTCCGAGCGACATCGCCTCGGTCTGAGCCTCAAGCAAGCCGAGGAGGCGCCGGCTCGACCGGCCGCCGAGCCCGGCCAGGCCCCGGCTGGTGGTGGTGGCCGATCCGAGCGTCGACCGCGCCAGGAGCGCGGCTACTCGATGAGTGACGCGGTCCAGGAGCCCGAGGGCGGCATCGACGACACGCTCGCAGCAGCCTTCGCCCAGGTGCGCCAGCAGCTGGCCGACGCCGAGGGCCCCGAGGATGCGGCGCAGACCGAGGCACCGCCTGCCGCGGAGGCCGAGACTGACATGACCGCCAGCGCGGACGAGGAGGCTCTCGCCGCCGAAGCGATCGCCGAGCCGGAGACCGCCGAGGCGACCGCCGAGCCGGAGACCACGGAAGCGACGGCCGAGCCCGAGCCGGCAACGGCAGACGCCACTGAGGCGACTGCTGAGCCGGAGACTGCGGAAGCGACCGCCGAGCCGGAGACTGCGGAAGCGACCGCCGAGCCGGAGACTGCTGAAGCCGAAACGGCACCGCCCGCCGAGGCAGAGGCAAAGCCAAAGGCCGCGGCTAAGGCAGAGGCCAAGGCGTCAGCCGCCGAGGCAAAGGCGTCAGCCGCTGAGGCCGCCGCCGAACCGACCGTCGAGGCTGAGCAAGCGCCGGAGGTCGCGGAACCCGAGCCGGAGGCCGTCGCCGAGAGCGCGACCGACGCCGAAGCCGACGCACCCCGGCAGCCGCAGCCGAGACTGCCGACGACACCGATGCCGCCCCCGAGGACGAGCCGGCTGTCGCCGAGACCGAGACCGCGGCAGAGGCGACCGACGGCGCCGCCGAGACCGAGGACGACACCAAGGCCTGACAGGGCCAGACGACCCGGATCCGACCCGATCGACCCGCCGACATCCGGCGGGTCGTTTCGATTCCTTCACCCCATTCGTAGGCATCCGACCACCTGTCGACCCGCGAATCCATCTATAAGGACCGGTACTGATGGCACCCGGCTGCTGGCGCGAACGTCGTGCTAGCATGGGTTTCAGGTCGGTACCCGGAGGGGCCGACGAAGGGAACAGGCGTTCGACTCTATGGACCGCTTCGACAAATTCACGGATCGCGCGCGCAAGGTCCTGACCTTGGCTCAGGACGAGGCGCAGCGGTTCAACCACAACTACATCGGCACGGAGCATCTGCTCCTGGGCCTCGTCCGCGAGGGCGAGGGCGTCGCGGCGCGTGTCCTCGAGAACATGAACGTCGAGCTCCCCAAGGTGCGGACCGCCGTCGAGTTCATCATCGGCCGCGGCGATCGACCGGTCGTGGGTGAGGTCGGGCTCACCCCGCGCGCGAAGCGCGTCATCGAGCTCGCCATCGACGAGGCGCGTCGCCTCGGGCATAACTACATCGGCACCGAGCACCTGCTCCTCGGCCTGGTCCGCGAGGGGGAGGGGATCGCTGCCGGCGTCCTCGAGTCTCTCGGTGTCAACCTCGACAAGGTCCGCCACGAGGTGATCCGCGTCCTGTCGCAGAGCTCGTCCGCCGGTCCGAGCGCACAAGAGACGAAGCGCGCCAGCAAGACGCCGACCGTCGACCAGCTCGGCATCAACCTGACGGAGGCCGCGCGGGCGGGCAAGCTCGATCCCGTCATCGGCCGCGAGAAGGAGATCGAACGGGTCATCCAGATCCTCGGCCGGAAGACCAAGAACAACCCTGCACTCATCGGCGAACCGGGCGTCGGCAAGACCGCCATCGCCGAGGGTCTCGCCCATCGGATCATCGCGGGCGACGTCCCCGACATCCTCCTCAACAAGCGCGTCCTGACGCTCGACATCGGCTCGCTCGTGGCCGGCACCAAGTACCGCGGCGAGTTCGAGGAGCGCCTCAAGAAGATCATCGAGGAGCTGCGCAACACCAACGACGCCGTCCTGTTCATCGATGAGCTCCACACGCTCGTCGGGGCCGGCGCAGCCGAGGGTGCGATCGACGCGGCCAACATCCTCAAGCCACCGCTGTCCCGCGGCGAGCTGCAGTGCATCGGCGCGACCACGCTCGACGAGTACCGCAAGTACATCGAGCGCGACGCGGCACTCGAGCGCCGGTTCCAGCCGGTCATGGTCGAGGAGCCGACCATGGAGCAGACGGTCGAGATCCTGCTCGGCATCCGCGAGCGCTACGAGCAGCATCACAAGGTCACGATCACCGACGAGGCCGTGAAGGCTGCCGCCGATCTCTCGATCCGCTACATCACCGACCGGCACCTCCCGGACAAGGCGATCGACCTCATCGACGAGGCCGCCTCTCGCGTCCGCTTGCGCCATGCGTCGGCTCCGCCCCCCTTGCGCGAGGCACAGCGTGAGCTCGACCGCATCACCAAGGAAAAGGACGCGGCGATCAACAACCAGGAGTACGAGGAAGCCGCGACCCTGCGCGAGTCCGAGGCGACCGCCAAGGAGACCGTGGACGTGCTCCGCGGTGAGTGGCAGGCGACGATGTCCGGCGATCAGCCCACCGTCGGTGACGAGGAGATCGCCCAGGTCGTCGCGATGTGGACCGGCATCCCGGTCACCCGCATCGCCCAGGAGGAGTCAGAGCGACTGCTCCACATGGAGGACGCGCTCCACAACCGGGTCATCGGCCAGCAGGAGGCCATCGACATCATCTCGAAGGCCGTCCGCCGGGCGCGGGCCGGTCTCAAGGACCCGAAGCGCCCCATCGGCTCGTTCATCTTCCTCGGGCCGACCGGTGTCGGGAAGACCGAGCTTGCCAAGGCGCTCGCCGAGTTCATGTTCGGCAGCGAGGACGCGCTCATCAAGATCGACATGAGCGAGTTCATGGAGCGCCACAACGTGAGCCGGTTGGTCGGCGCCCCTCCGGGCTACGTCGGCTTCGACGAGGGTGGGCAGCTGACCGAGGCGGTCCGCCGCAAGAGCTACGCGGTGGTGCTCCTCGACGAGGTCGAGAAGGCGCATCCGGAGGTGTTCAACATCCTCCTGCAGATCCTGGAGGACGGGCACCTGTCGGACGCCAAGGGCCGCCGGGTCGACTTCCGCAACTGCATCATCATCATGACCTCGAACCTGGGCGCGAAGCAGCTCCAGACCAACTCGAGCCTGGGCTTCCGGGTCCAGGGCACGACCGAGGAAGCGCGGGCCGAGAGCTCGTATGAGCTCATGAAGGAGAAGGTCGCCACCGAGCTGAAGAACAACTTCCGACCGGAATTCCTCAACCGCATCGACGCGACGGTCGTCTTCCGGTCGCTGACGGTCGAGGAGATGACGAAGATCGTCGACTTGATGCTCTCGCGGGTCCGCGACCAGCTGCGCGCGCAGCAGATGTCGCTCGAGGTCACCGACGCGGCCAAGGAGCACATCATCAAGCTCGGATACGACGTCGCGTACGGCGCCCGACCGCTGCGCCGCGTGATCCAGAACATGATCGAGGACGTGCTCGCCGAGCATCTCCTGCTGGGCCGCTACGAACCGGGCACGACGATCGTCGTCGACAAGGACCCGGAAGCCGGCCTGGACATCCACGCCGCCGAGTCCCGGACGCCGGTCGAGGCACACTGACGCTCCCGTGGCCAAGGCCACGAGCCGGTACGTCTGTCAGAGCTGCGGCGAGGCCTTCCTCCGCTGGGAGGGCCAGTGCCGCGCATGCGGCGAGTGGAACAGCCTCGTCGAGACGGTCGTCCGTGCGAAGAGCCCAGCGGCGTCACGCCCCGGTACGGGCGCGAGTCTGCCCGGGGCGGATCCGGTTCCGCTGCGGGACATCGGTGAGTCCGCTGTCCCGCGGCTTCCCACGTCGATCGGGGAGCTCGACCGGGTGCTCGGTGGGGGGATCGTCCCCGGCTCGTTGATCCTCGTCGGTGGCGAACCCGGCATCGGCAAGTCGACGCTCCTCCTCCAAGCCGCGGCGGGTGTCGATCGGCCGGTCATCTATGCCACAGGCGAGGAGTCGGCCGCCCAGGTCCGCCTCCGAGCGGAACGGCTCGGCCTCCTCGACGCACCGGCGGGTTCGGCCATCGAGGTCCTCGCCGAGCGCGACGTCGGGCGGATCGTCGAGGTCGCGCGTTCGGCGCGACCCGCGGTGGTCGTCGTCGACTCGATCCAGACGGCGACCATCGATGAGCTCGACGGCGCCGCCGGCAGCGTCGGTCAGGTTCGCGAATCGACCGTCCGATTCATGGAGTTCGCCAAGGGCGAAGGCATCGCCGTGGTGTTGGTCGGCCACGTGACCAAGGAGGGCTCGATCGCTGGGCCCAAGACCATGGAGCACCTCGTCGACGCTGTCGTGACGCTCGAAGGAGAGCGGTTCGCAGCGCTCCGACTCGTCCGCGCCACCAAGAACCGGTTCGGCTCGACCGACGAGGTCGGGGTGTTCGAGATGGCCGGTGACGGCCTCCGCGAGGTCGCTGACCCGGCCCGCGCATTTCTCGCCGATCACCCCGAGGCGGCGCCCGGCAGCGTGGTCGCGCCGACGATGGAGGGCAGCCGGCCGTTGCTGGTCGAGGTCCAGGCGCTGGTGTCGGCCGCCGGCTACGGCACACCGGCCCGCAAGGCGAGCGGCATCGACCACAACCGGCTCGGCCTGCTCGTCGCCGTGCTCGGGCGTCGCGCCGGCATCGGCCTGTCGGGTCACGACGTCTACGCCAACCTGGCGGGCGGCCTCGCCGTCGCCGAGCCCGGTCTCGACCTGCCGGTCGCACTCGCCCTCGCGTCGTCCCTTCGCGACCGACCGGTCATCCCCGGCGCCGTCGCGATCGGGGAGGTCGGATTGCTCGGCGAGCTACGGGCCGTGGCCGGCCTGGAGCGTCGCCTTCGTGAGGCGGCGCGCCTCGGATTCGAGCGCGCGGTCGTGCCCCGACCGGGTCGCGGGGGTCGGGCCGTCGAGGTGCCTGAGCTCGAGATCCTCGAGGTCGCGACGCTACGTGATGCGATCGCGGTGGGCCTCGGCGAGGGCCCGCGGGCCCGTGGCGACGCCCTGCCGGCGATGCTAGGCTGACGGACCTTCCAGGCCTCCCGCGGGGGGACGACCCAGAAGATCCGCCGAGGTCCCTGCTTGATCCGCTACATCCGTCTCCTTGGTGCTGCGCTCGGCGGGCTCGTCGGGCTGGTGCTCGCCGGCATGGGCGAGGGTCTGTTCACGGACGCCGGCTACGCGGGTTTCCTGTTGGCCGCCTGGGTCGTCGCCTGGGTCGTGGTCGGCTTCGCGATCCTGCCGTACCTGACGCTGGTTCCGGCGACCTGGCTGATCTCGCAGGTCGAGGACCTGTCGACCGCCGAGTTCGTCACCGCGGTCATCGGCCTCACCCTCGGACTCCTGATGGGTCTCCTCCTCGGCGTCCCGCTCGCCAACCTCCCGCCTCCCTGGGGAGACGTGTTGCCCCTCGGGGTGTCGCTGTTCCTGGGTCTCGGGATGCTCGGTCTCACGGTCGCCAAGCGACGCGACCTCATCGTGGCCGCCCAATCGACCGGACTCCTCCGACGGGGCGATGACAGCAAGGGTCCCGAGCGGTCGGGCGACCCTCGGATCGTCGTCGACACGTCCGCCATCATCGACGGGCGTATCGCCGAGATCGTCGAATCCGGCTTCATCTACGGCACGCTGGTCGTGCCTCGGTTCGTGCTCGATGAGCTCCAGCACATCGCCGACAGCTCCGACACGCTGCGGCGCAACCGCGGCCGCCGCGGCCTCGAGATCCTGAACCGGATGCAGAAGGAGCCGGGCACGCCGGTGGAGATCGTCGAGGATGCCGTCCCGTCCGAATCGGAGGTCGATGCCAAGCTCGTGGCGCTCGCCCGGGCACGCAGCGGCGTCATCCTGACGAACGACTTCAACCTCAACCGCGTGGCCGAGCTGCAGGGTGTCCGCGTGATGAACATCAACTCGCTCGCGAACGCGGTGAAACCAGCCGTCCTGCCCGGCGAGGAGCTGCGGGTCCGCGTCATCCAGGAAGGCAAGGAGGCCGGGCAGGGCGTCGGCTTCCTCGACGACGGCACGATGATCGTCGTTGAGGGTGGCGCCCGGCATATCGACAAGGACCTCGATGTCGCGGTCACGCGTGTCCTCCAGACCGTGGCCGGTCGGATGATCTTCGCGCAACCGCGACTCGAATAGCCCTCGGGCCGATGGCTCACAGGAGCGGACGGTGAGCGTGGCCGGCGGAGCCGACGCGATCGTCGTCGCCGCTGGTGCCTCGACGCGGATGGACGGCACCGACAAGCTGTTGGCGGTCCTCGGGGATCGGCCACTGCTGGCGCACGCGGTCGGTGTGCTGGCGGATAGCCCATCGGTCGACGCCATCGTGGTCGTCACCTCGCCCGAGCGACGGGATGCGCTCCTGGCCGGTGGCTGGGCCCCATCCGAGCGAACGACGTTCGTCGACGGAGGCGGGCGACGGCAGGATTCGGTGCGATCGGGGTTCGAGGCGCTGGAGCGGTTCAGACCGGATCCGGCCGGTGAGCGCGTCGTCCTGGTCCACGATGGCGCTCGCCCCGTCGTGTCCGCGACGCTGATCGCCGACGTCGTCGATGCCACGGAACGGCATGGTGCCGCGATCCCGGCGCTGTCCGTCGACGAGACGCTCAAACGGGTCGTCGATGGCCGCGTCATTGCCACGGTCGATCGGACCGGGATGGCGGTCGCCCAGACACCCCAGGGCGCACTGCGCCGCGTGTTCCGGGACGCGCTCGCGACACCGGAGGCCGGGAACGGCACATGGACCGACGAGGCCGCGCTGCTGGAGGCCTGTAGAATCGCGGTCCATGTCGTCCCGGGCGATCCCGCCAACCTCAAGGTGACGGTCCCCGCCGACCTCGATCGGGCCGCGTCGCTCATCGCCGGGCCGTCCGTGCGGCGGCGTACCGGGATCGGGCGAGATCTCCATCCGTTCGGCCCGGGCGGGCCACTACGTCTGGGCGGGATCGAGATCCCGGGTGCCCCCCGCCTGCACGGTCATTCCGACGGCGATGTCGCACTCCACGCCGTGGCCGATGCGCTGCTCGGCGCCGCCTCCCTCGGCGACCTCGGGCGGCTGTTCCCGGCAGGGCCCGAGACACCAACGGGCATCGACAGCGGGACGCTCGTTCGGTCCGTCGTCGTGCGGCTCCGCGAGGCCGGCTGGCGTCCGGCCGGTATCGACCTGACGATCGTGGCCGCACGGCCGCGACTCGCCGCTCGGCTCGATACGATGCGAGACGCGATCGCGGTGATGCTCGACCTCCCGGTCGATGCCGTGAGCGTCAAGGCGTCGACGGGCAATCTCGAGGGTGCCGAGGGCGCCGGGCGGTCGATCTCCGCGCTGGCCCTGGCGACGATCGAGGCTGGCGCGTGAGCGAAGTGCGACTCCACGACACGCTGTCGGGCGAGACCCGCCCGCTCGTCCCGCTGCTCGACGACACGATCCGCATCTACTCTTGCGGTCCGACCGTGTACGGCCCGGCCCACATCGGCAACTTCCGCTCGTTCCTCTTCGCCGACCTGTTGGTCCGTCACCTGCGGTGGCGGGGGCATGCGGTGCGCTGGGTGATGAACATCACCGACATCGACGACAAGATCATCCGCGGGGCCGCGGCAGCCGGGGAACCGATCGGTACCTTGACGGAGCGCTACCTGACCCGCTTCCTGGCAGATGCGGACACCCTCCGGATGACGCGACCCGACGTGATGCCGCGGGCGACGGAGCACATCGAGGAGATCGTCGGGCTCATCGAGACGCTCCTCGAGCGTGACCACGCCTACCGGACGGACGATGGCTCGATCTTCTTCCGGATCTCGTCCTGGCCGGCCTACGGCCGCCTTGCCCGCCTGGATCCCGAGCAGCTCCGGGTCGGCGAGCGGGTCGAGGCGGACGAGTACGCAAAGGACGATGTCCGCGACTTCGCGCTCTGGAAGGGGCCGAAGCCGGATGAACCGTCGTGGTCGACACGGATCGGCGAGGGCCGGCCTGGCTGGCACATCGAGTGCTCGGCGATGAGCATCGCCCACCTCGGTCCATCATTCGATATCCACACCGGCGGCATCGACCTGATCTTCCCCCACCACGAGGACGAGATCGCCCAGAGCGAGGCGGCGACGGGGCGACCGTTCGTCCAGACCTGGCTCCACTGTGCGCACCTGCGCTCGAGCGGCTCGAAGATGGCCAAGTCGAGCGGCAACATCGCGCGCGTGAGCGAGCTCCTCGAGGCCGGCGTTTCGCCGCGGGCCCTCCGCTACGCATTGCTCGCCGTCCACTATCGGGCGGGTCTCGATCACTCCGACGAGTCGCTGGCGGCGGCCGGCGCCGCGCTGGATCGGCTCGACACGCTGGTCCTGACGCTCGAGGCCTATCGCGAGGACGGCTCGGGGGATCCGAGCCTCGACGCGGCACTCGACGATGCTCGTGAGGCCTTCGGCCGCGCCCTCGATGACGACCTCAACATCTCGGCCGGCCTAGGCGCCGTGTTCGATCTCGTTCGCGACCTCAACCGCAGGATCGAGGCACGCTCGATGTCGACCGACGACGCCGGACGCGCCCTCGCCGCGCTCCGGGATATCGACCTGGTGCTCGGCGTATTGGACGAGCCCACCAGGGAAGGGCTCGATGACGAGCTGCAGGCGCTGCTCGACGAGCGCGCGGCCGCACGCGCCGCGCGCGATTGGGCAGCCTCGGACCGCCTGCGCGATGTCCTCGCCGAGCGAGGCGTGGCGGTCGAGGACACGCGCGACGGCCAACGCTGGCGGCGGATCCCGCAGCCGACCCGTGGCTGACCGACCGCCGGAGGATCGAAAGAAGCCCAGCGGCCCTCGCCGAGGCGGCGGGCCGCGACGCGATGGCCCTCGCCCCGGCGGACCTCGGCCCGGTGGACCACCCCGCGACGGACCGCGAGGTCACGGGCCGAAGCCCGGGCACGGGACCGATCGCCGGCCCGGCGGTCCGGGCGGGGGTCGCGGCCCACGCGACGAGCGGCCCTGGCAGGCGGGACCGGGCGACGGATCGAGGCGCCCGTGGACGCCGGGTCCGCGCCGGGACGCCGACGATCGGCCGCAAGGGCCACGCCGCTGGGAAGACCGCCCCCCGCGTCCCCCGGGATCGCGGCCGTCCGGACCGCGTCCACCGGGCCCTCGGCCGATGGATCGCGACGACCGTCCCTACGGATCCCGGCCGCGCCGCTACGACGCACCGGGCGGTGACCGTCAGGGGCCGTCCGACCGTCGACCGCCGTTCACCGGAGATCGCCATCCGGACCGACGCCCGCCGGACCGACGCCCGCCGGACCGACGACCGCCATACCGAGGCGACCGCTATCCCGCCCGGCCGCCCGGTGGCTTCGGGCAGCCGCCATCTCGGTTCCAGGCGCCGGCCCTGCCGCCGCCGGACGCGCTCGGTCCCGACGAGGAGCTGATCGCCGGTCGCCGTCCGGTCGAAGAGGCATTCGTCGCCCGACGGCCCGCCGTCCGGTTACTGGTCGTGCCGCAACGCCGGTCCGCACTCGAAAAGCTCGTGCTGCATGCGACGAACCTGCGGATCCCGATCGTCGAGGTGGAAGGGGGGTCGCTCACGGCACTCGCCGGCTTCGATGGGCACCAGGGCATCGCCCTGGTCGTGGAGCCGCGTCGCTTCGCCGGTCTCGACGACATCCTCGCCCGTGCCTCGGAGCGAGGCGAGCCGCCGTTAATCCTCGTGCTCGATTCGCTCGAGGACCCGCACAACGTCGGGTCGCTGCTGCGCAGCGCCGAGGGAGCCGGGGTCCACGGGGTGATCTTCCCGACCCATCGCCAGGCGCCCCTGAGCCCGTCCGCCGTCAAGGCGTCGGCCGGCGCCGTCGAGCACCTGTTGCTGCACCCCGCCGACGACCTGGCCGGGACGCTGGCCGACCTCCACGCGCGTGGCGTGCGGATCGCCGGAGCCGATGGCGAGGCGCCACTGACGGCCCGCGAGACCGACCTTCGTGGCCCGCTCGCGATCGTCGTCGGCAGCGAGGGCAAGGGCCTTGGACCGGCCGTCCGACGTCGGTCGGACGTGTTCATGCGGATCCCGATGAAAGGCGCGGTCGGGTCGCTCAATGCCGCGGTCGCCGGCTCGATCCTGCTCTTCGAGGCCCTGGCGCAGCGCGAAGCGGCATCGCCTCAGGCGCCAGCCTCGGCCGAGCCTGCAGACGCCGGACCGTCAACGCCGACCGAAGCGCCCGGGACGTCCGTGCCCGCGCTCGCCGCGAAACCCCGAGCTCGTCGCACCAAGAAGACCGCGACCGAGGCGGCGACGGAGGCCGTCTCGGAACCGACCGCGAAGCCACGCGCGTCCCGCACCAGGAAGACCGCGGCTGCCCCGTCGAGCGAACCGGCCGAGGAGGACCTGCTACCGGCGGATGCGGCGCCGAAGCCGGCTCGACGATCACGCCGGCCCAAGCCGGCAGCGCCGGCCGGCGATGCCGAGCCACCGGGGGAGGAGCCCCCGCACGCTTGACCCATCAACCGGCTCGGCCCTATCATCTCTCGGCGCCGAATGGGTCATTCTGCGGTATGCCCCTGCCCGTCGCGCCGACGTAGCTCAATTGGTAGAGCAGCGGTTTTGTAAACCGCAGGTTCCGGGTTCGAGTCCCGTCGTCGGCTCCAGAACACGTCCATCGGTGGTCGGATCCGCCACGGGGCCGCAGTCCCGATCCGGCACCGCAGCGTCAGTGGGTAGGTTGAGCAGGTGGTGAGCTCAGCTGGCTGTAGACCAGCCGCCTTCGGCTATGGGGGTTCGATTCCCTCCCTGCCCACCAACATCGAGTAGCTAAGCCCCGATCGGTTCCGGGCCCACATAGCTCAGCTGGCAGAGCACTTCCTTGGTAAGGAAGAGGTCATCGGTTCAAGTCCGATTGTGGGCTCCATCGCCCGATCCATCCCCTGCGGCGTCGCCCGCACCATGATCTAAGGAGTTGACTGGTCCTGTGGCCAAGAAGAAGTTCGAGCGCACCAAGCCGCACGTCAACGTAGGCACCATCGGCCACATCGACCACGGCAAGACGTCGCTGACGGCTGCCATCACGAAGTACCTGGCGCTGAAGGGCGATGCGCAGTACCGCGCCTTCGACACGATCGATAACGCGCCGGAGGAAAAGGCGCGTGGGATCACGATCGCCATCGCCCACGTGGAGTACGAGACCGACGCGCGCCACTACGCGCATATCGATTGTCCCGGGCACGCGGACTTCATCAAGAACATGATCACGGGCGCGGCGCAGATGGACGGCGCGATCCTGGTCGTTGCTGCGAATGACGGGCCGATGCCCCAGACGCGCGAGCACATCCTGCTCGCCCGCCAGGTGGAAGTGCCCTACATCGTGGTCTTCCTCAACAAGGTCGACATGGTCGACGACGAGGAGCTGCTTGAACTGGTCGAGCTCGAGGTCCGTGAGCTCCTCAGCAAGTACGACTTCCCGGGTGACGACATCCCGGTCATCCGCGGCAGCGCGCTCAAGGCGCTGGAAGCCGGAGACGACCCGACGGCCGAGGCGTACAAACCCATCCAGGAGCTGATGGACGCGGTCGACTCCTACATCCCGACGCCCGAGCGCGCCATCGACAAGCCGTTCCTGATGGCCGTCGAGGACGTGTTCGGCATCAAGGGCCGGGGCACCGTCCCGACGGGCAGGATCGAGCGCGGCGTCGTCAAGGTCGGCGACGAGGTCGAGCTGGTCGGCGTGAAGCCGACGCGCAAGGTGGTCGTCACCGGCGTCGAGATGTTCGGCAAGACCCTCGATCAGGGCCAGGCCGGCGACAACGTCGGAGCACTGCTGCGCGGGATCGAGCGCGAGGAGATCGAGCGCGGCCAGGTGCTGGCCAAGGCGGGTTCGGTGAAGCCGCATACGAAGTTCAGTGCGCAGGTCTACGTGCTGACCAAGGAGGAGGGCGGCCGCCACACGCCCTTCTACAACGGCTACCGCCCGCAGTTCTACCTGCGCACGACCGACGTGACCGGCGCCATCGGGCTGCCCGACGGGGCCGAGATGATCATGCCCGGCGACAACGTCGAGATGTCGGTCGACCTGATCACCCCCATCGCCCTCGAGGTCGGCCAGCGCTTCGCCATCCGCGAGGGTGGCCGCACGGTCGGCGCCGGGGCCATCACCAAGATCGCCGAGTAGGGACGCATGGCACGAGTCGAGAACCGTCCGACGATCCAGCTCGCCTGCACCGAGTGCAAGCAGCGGACCTACACCACGCGCAAGAACAAGAGGAACGATCCGAACCGGATCGAGCTGATGAAATACTGCCCGCGCGAGCGACGGCATACACTTCACCGCGAGGCGAAGTAGGCCGACGGCCTCGCCGCCGCAGGGGTGTAGCTCAATTGGCAGAGCACTGGTCTCCAAAACCAGCGGTTGTAGGTTCGAGTCCTATCGCCCCTGCCAGATACCCTGGGAGAGAAGAACCACGACGTGAAGCGACTACGACGCTATTTCGCTGAGGTCTGGTCCGAGCTGAAGAAAGTCAGCTGGCCGACCCGAGAACAGGTGCGCAACCTGACCGTGCTGGTCTTCGCGATCAGCATCGTGATCGGGGTGTACATCAGCGTCCTCGATCGCGTGTTCGTCGGCCTGCTGAACCTGATCAGCCCCCCGACGGCGTCGTAGGGACCCGATGATGACCGACATGACCAGCACCACCGAGACCAAGGCGCCCGAGAAGCGGTGGTACATCATCCATACGTACTCGGGCTACGAGAACAAGGTGAAGACCAATCTCGAGCACCGCATCGAGTCGATGGGCATGGAGGACAAGATCTTCCAGGTCCTCGTCCCGATGGAGGACGAGATCGAGATCCGGCAGGGCCAGCGGCACACCGTCCAGAAGAAGGTGTACCCGGGCTATGTCCTGGTCGAGATGATCCTCGATCCGGACAGCTGGTTCGTCGTCCGCAATACGCCGGGCGTCACCAGTTTCGTCGGCGGCGCCAACATCCCGGGCGTTCGCAGCGAGCCCATCCCGCTGACCGAGACCGAGGTCAAGCAGATCCTGCGGCACATGGGCGTCGAGACGCCGAAGTACCGCGTCGCGTTCACCAAGGGCCAGAGCGTCCGGGTCACCGACGGGCCGTTCGCCGAGTTCATCGGGACGGTCGAGGAGATCAACCCGGAGCGCAACAAGGTCAAGGTCCTGGTGAGCATCTTCGGCCGCGAGACCCCGGTCGAGCTTGACTTCTTGCAAGTCGAGAAGTTGTAGAAAGGACCGCATCGCCCCGTGGCCAAGAAGATCCGCATCGTCCTGACCCTGCAGCTGCCCGCTGGCGCCGCCACCCCGGCGCCGCCCGTCGGCACCGCACTGGGTCCGCACGGCATCAACATCGTCGAGTTCACCAAGTCGTACAACGAGAAGACGCAGGACAAGCGCGGCCAGGTGATCCCCGCCCAGATCACGATCTTCGAGGATCGATCGTTCACGTTCATCCTCAAGACCCCGCCCGCTGCCGACCTGCTCCGCAAGGCGGCCGGCATCGAGAAGGGATCGGGCCTGACCGGCACCGAGAACGTCGGCCGGGTCACGCGTGACCAGCTTCGCGAGATCGCCGGCGTGAAGATGACCGACCTCAACGCGAACGACATCGAGGCTGCCGCCAAGCAGATCGAAGGGACGGCTCGGTCCATGGGGATCGACGTCGTCGGCTGATCCGTCAGCGCACGACGGTGACCTGACCCCGGGCACCGCCGACAGACAGCAGGGGAAGGTCGGATGCGCCGACCGAACGAGGAGAACCACACGTGGCACACCGAGGCAAGAAGTACCAGGAGGCGGCGAAGCTCGTCGACCGCGAGCGCGCCTACGAGCCGGCCGAAGCGGCGGAGCTCGTCAAGCAGACGACGACGGTCAATTTCGACGCGACCATCGAGGCGCACATCCGCGTCGGCGTCGATCCGCGTCATGCCGACCAGATGGTCCGCGGCACCGTCGTCCTGCCGAACGGCACGGGCAAGGTCGTCCGCGTGGTGGTGTTCGCGCAGGGTGAGAAGGCCCAGGAGGCGCTCCGCGCCGGCGCCGACGAGGTCGGCGGCGAGGACCTCGTCAAGAAGATCGAGGCCGGCTGGCTCGAGTTCGACGTCGCGCTCGCGACACCCGATTCGATGGGCCTGGTCGGTCGACTCGGCAAGATCCTCGGTCGGCGCGGCCTCATGCCGAACCCCAAGGCGGGCACGATCACCTTCGACCTCGAGCGAGCGATCAAGGAGGTCAAGGGCGGCCGCGTCGAATTCAAGGTCGACAAGGCCGCGATCATCCACGTCGCGGTCGGCAAGAGCAGCTTCGAGGCGGAGGCGCTGGTCGACAACCTGGCCGCCCTCGTCGATGCCGTGAACCGCGCCAAGCCCTCCGGTGCGAAGGGCCAGTACCTGCGCAACCTGACCATCACCAGCACGATGGGCCCGGGCATCCGGGTCGACGTGCCGGCCACCCTGGCGGCTGCGGTCGCCTGACCCCGCCGGCGGTTCGCCGGCACACGAGACGCGATGGCGGTCGAGAGATTGGCCATCTGACAAGACAAGACGGACCGCCGCAGACAGCCTGCGTCCGACGTGCGCGACCGATGGGGTCGACGTGCGGGACTTGATCCGTCGGGCCGGACCGGCCACCGCTGGCATCAGCCAGCCAACGCCGGGGACGACGACGAGCACGCCGAGGCAGTCGGTGCCTCCACCGCATCGGTGGGTGCGCCCCTGCGAGCCGGGGTCGGCCTCCCTCGGGAGGTTGCCATGGGATCCGTCGCAGGGGACGTCCGGACACACGTCCGGTCGACCCACCGCCGCACGCCGGTCCGCGTGCTGAAGGAAGGGAGTACCGGCGAGTCAGCCGTTCCCAGATCCAAGGCGGAGCCGAGCACCCGACCGAGCGCACCTTGAGGTGCGTGAGGGAGCGCGCGGAGGCGACAACGCGGGAGATGGGTGCGGATGACCGCCGCCCCGCTAGGAGGCACATGCCAACAGAGGCCAAAGAGGCGATGGTCGCCGAGCTTCGCGAGGAACTCGCGAAAGCCCGGACGATGATCGTGTCCGAATACCGCGGCCTCACGGTGAAGGAGATCGCCGAGATCCGGCGAGCCTTGACGAAGCAGGACGTCAAGTACCGCGTCGTCAAGAACCGCCTGATGCGCATCGCCGCAGCCGACACGCTGGGCGACGCCCTCGACCCGCTCCTGACCGGCCCGACCGCCATCGCGTTCGGGACCGATGAGGCGGCGACGGCGAAGGCCGTCCTCGATGCCACCCGTCCGTACAACAAGATCGTGCGGATCACCGGCGGCATCCTCGGCGACCGGGCGATCGACGCTGACGCGGTCACCCGTCTTGCGGCCCTGCCCGCGCGCGAGGTGTTGCTGGCCAAGCTGGCCGGCGGCATGCAGGCGCCGGTCGGGACGCTGGCCAGCCTCTTCGCGGCGCCACTGCGCAACCTGGGCTACGCCCTCGCGCAGGTCGCCGAACAGAAGCGCCAGGCCGAGGCCTAGACCCGCACCACGAGACCTACCAGACCGACAAGGAGATATCCATGGCTACCGCCCCGTCCCAGGACGACCTGCTCGAAGCGATCGACAAGATGACCGTCCTCGAGCTTTCCGAGTTCATCAAGAAGTTCGAGGAGCGCTACGGCGTGACCGCGGCCGCTCCGGTCGCCGTCGCTGCTGCGCCCGCAGCGGCCGGTGGTGACGCCGGCGCGGGTGCCGCTGCCGCGGCCGAGGAACAGACCGAGTTCAGCGCCGTCCTGACCGAAGTCGGCCCGAACAAGATCCCCGTCATCAAGGTCGTCCGTGAGCTGACCGGCCTGGGCCTCAAGGAGGCCAAGGACCTGGTCGACGCCTCGCCGAAGCCCGTCAAGGAGGGTGTCGCGCGCGACGAAGCCGACAAGATCAAGGCTGCCCTCGAAGAGCAAGGCGCCAAGGTCGAGGTCAAGTAGCGAGCGAGTTGGCCGGCGCTTGGGCGGCGCACCCGTGCGTTGCCCAGCCGGCACGACCGCTCCGAGGGCCGAGGCGACGCTCTGCTAGCCATCGGCCCGAGGATTCGCCTTCGGCTGCGCTCGCCCGGCGCCGCGCGCCAGACCCAGCGCCGGCAAGGCAGGAAATCGGTCGTGGGACCCCCATAGCAGAATTCTGGAGGGTTTGACAAGATACGAAATCGCGGTATCCTACTCCTTCTGTGAGCGCGGCCCCCCATTTTCCCTTCGTCCTCCGTCAAGGAGTGGTGTTTCATGCTGTCTTCCGCTGAGTCGTCGACTCGCGCCGTGACCCCGTCGGGTCGCATCTCGTACGCCCGCATCGACAAGAAGGTCGACGGCGTGAGCTACGAGAAGTTCGAGATCCCCAACCTGATCGAGCTCCAGCTGGATTCGTTCGCCTGGTTCATCGACAAGGGATTGCGCGAGCTATTCGACGAGATCAGCCCGATCAAGGACTTCACCGGCAAGGTCATGGAACTGCAGTTCCTCGACTACGAGTTCGGTGAGCCCAAGTACTCCGAGGAGGAGTGCCGGACAAAGGACCTGACGTTCAGCAAGCCGCTGTACGTCAATGTCGAGCTGCTCATCAAGGAGACCGGCGAGATCCAGCGCCAGCGCGTCTACATGGGCGACTACCCGTGGATGACCGACCAGGGCACGTTCGTCATCAATGGCGCGGAGCGGGTCGTGGTCAGCCAGCTCGTCCGCTCGCCCGGCGTCTATTACAGCGAAGTCGAGGACCTCGCCTCGGGTCGCATGCTGTTCAGCGCGAAGGTCATCCCGAACCGTGGGGCGTGGCTCGAGTTCGAGACCAACAACAAGGACCAGCTGTGGGTCAAGGTCGACCGCAAGCGGAAGATCGCGGCGACCACGCTGCTACGGGCCGTCGGCTACGAGGACAACGACGAGATCGCGCGCCTGTACAGCTCGATCGACACCGACCCCGATCACCAGTTCATCGCGAGCACCCTCGAGAAGGACCTCACCCACACCCAGGCCGAGGCCCTCATCGAGGTCTACAAGAAGCTTCGCCCGGGCGATCCGCCCACCGGTGAGAACGCCCGCCAGCTGGTGGAGAGCCTGTTCTTCAATTTCCGCCGTTACGACCTCGGTCGGGTCGGGCGGTACAAGTTCGACAAGAAGCTCGACGGCGTCGCCTCGAACATGGGCCTCGAGCTCCAGCGCGAGCAGCGGACGATCACGAAGGAAGACATCGCGTCGATCGTCGGCCACCTCATCGAGTGCAACCGCGGTCTCCATCCGAAGGACGACATCGACCACCTCGGCAATCGGCGCATCCGCGCCAACGGCGAGCTGATCCAGAACGCGTTCCGCATCGGCCTGCTCCGCATGGAGCGCGTGGTCCGCGAGCGCATGACGATCCAGGAGATCGACAAGGCGACCCCGAACGCGCTCATCAACATCCGTCCGGTCGTGGCGGCGATGAAGGAGTTCTTCGGCGGCAGCCAGCTCAGCCAGTTCATGGACCAGACGAATCCGCTGGCCGAGCTGACGTCCAAGCGACGGCTCAGCGCCCTCGGCCCGGGTGGCCTGTCGCGCGAGCGCGCCGGGTTCGACGTCCGTGACGTCCACCACAGCCACTACGGCCGCATCTGCCCGATCGAGACGCCGGAAGGTCCGAACATCGGCCTGATCGGCTCGCTCGCGACGTACGGGCGTATCAATAGCTATGGCTTCATCGAGACGCCGTACCGCAAGGTCAAGCGGACCGTCGGCTACGACGAGGCGAACCTGACCCAGTACGAGGCCGGTCAGGACCTCGTGTCCAAGGGCGGCAGCGTCGTCCTCAAGGCCGGCCAGCCCTTCACCAGCGCGGCGGTCTCCGAGCTCAAGAAGCAGAAGGCCCACGCGTTCCCGATCCGGCCGATCGTGACCGACGACATCGAGTACCTGCCGGCCGACGAGGAGGAGGAGCACGTCGTCGCGCAGGCCAATGCGCCGCTCGACGACGAGGGCCACTTCGCCGCCGACCGCATCCCGTCGCGCTACCGCGACACGTTCCCGGAGGCGCGTCCCTCGCAGATCGAGTACATGGACGTGTCGCCCAAGCAGGTCGTGTCCGTGGCCACGGCGCTCATCCCGTTCCTCGAGCACGACGATGCGAACCGCGCGCTCATGGGTTCGAACATGCAGCGCCAGGCCGTGCCGCTCCTCGAGCCGGAGTCGCCGATCGTCGGCACCGGCATGGAGGAGCGCGCCGCGCGCGATTCCGGACAGGTCCTCGTCTCGACCCGCGGCGGCGTGGTCACCAGCGTGACCGCCCAGCGCATCGCCGTCGAGACCGACGCCGGCGAGCTCGACGAGTACCGGCTCCAGAAGTTCGTCCGCTCAAACCAGGGGACGTGCATCAACCACCGCCCGATCGTCAACGTCGGCGACCGGGTCGCCGACGGCCAGGCCATCGCCGACTCGAGCTCGACCGAGATGGGCGAGCTGGCGCTCGGCCGGAACGTGCTGGTCGCGTTCATGAGCTGGGAGGGTGGCAACTACGAGGACGCGATCGTCATCAGCGATCGTCTCGTGCGCGACGACCTGTTCACCAGCATCCACATCGAGAAGCACGAGATCGAGTCGCGCGACACGAAGCTCGGCCCCGAAGAGATCACCCGTGACATCCCCAACGTCGGCGAGGAGTCCCTCAAGGACCTCGACGAGGAGGGCATCGTCTACATCGGCGCCGAGGTCCGCCCCGGCGACATCCTGGTCGGCAAGATCACGCCCAAGGGCGAGACCGAGCTGACCGCGGAGGAGCGCCTCCTGCGGGCGATCTTCGGTGAGAAGGCCCGCGAGGTGAAGGACAGCTCGCTGCGCCTGCCCCACGGCGAGCGCGGCAAGGTCGTCGAGGTCCGCGAGTTCCGTCGCGAGCTCAACGACGACCTGCAGCCGGGCGTCAATCGCCTGGTCCGCGTCTCGGTCGCCCAGAAGCGCAAGATCTCGGTCGGCGACAAGATGGCCGGCCGCCACGGCAACAAGGGCGTCATCGCCAAGATCCTGCCGGCGGAGGACATGCCGTTCCTGCCGGACGGCACGCCGGTCGACATCATCCTCAACCCGCTCGGCGTGCCGAGCCGGATGAACATCGGCCAGATCCTCGAGACGCACCTCGGGTGGGCCCTCCACAAGAAGGGCCTCAAGGCCGCGACCGCCGTGTTCGACGGCGCGACCGAGGCGCAGATCCAGGACGAGTTGCGCGATGCCGGCCTGCCCGAGACCGGCAAGATCGAGCTGCGCGACGGCCGGACGGGCGAGACGTTCGACCGACACATCACGGTCGGCTACATCTACATGCTCAAGCTCCACCACCTCGTCGAGGACAAGATCCACGCTCGGTCGACGGGCCCGTACAGCCTCATCACCCAGCAGCCGCTCGGTGGCAAGGCCCAGTTCGGTGGCCAGCGCTTCGGGGAGATGGAGGTCTGGGCCCTGGAGGCCTATGGCGCGGCCAACATCCTCCAGGAGCTGTTGACCGTGAAGTCGGACGACGTCCTCGGGCGCGTCCAGACATACGAGGCCATCGTCAAGGGCGAAGAGATCCAGCCACCGCGGGTCCCCGAGTCGTTCAAGGTCCTCATCAAGGAGCTCCGCAGCCTCGGGCTCAACGCGGAGATCCTCGACCAGAACGAGGAAGAGATCCCGCTCGCGGAGGACGACGCGTCCGGTTACCTCCTCCCCGATCTCGGCGGGATCAACCTCGCAGGGTTCGAGGACTGACCGTCATCACAGCAATAGACATCAACCGCTCACCGTTCCTGCGGGGCCGCGTCCCGGCCGACATGACCCCGCTCGCCCACGGTCCGCATCACGTCGCCGAGCCAGGCGGTGGCGTGGAGGAGAACCATGCTCGAGGTCAATAATTTCAGCGCGATCCGCATCTCGCTCGCCAGCCCGGACCAGATCCGGGAGTGGTCGAAGGGCGAGGTCACGAAGCCCGAGACCATCAACTACCGGACGCTGAAGCCGGAGAAGGACGGGCTGTTCGACGAGCGCATCTTCGGTCCCACGAAGGACTGGGAGTGCTACTGCGGCAAGTACAAGCGTATCCGCTACAAGGGCATCATCTGCGACAAGTGCGGCGTCGAGGTCACCCGCAGCAAGGTCCGGCGCGAGCGGATGGGCCACATCCAGCTGGCCAGCCCCGTCAGCCACATCTGGTACTTCAAGGGCACGCCGAGCCGGCTCGGCATCCTGCTCGACATCAGCCCGCGCAATCTCGAGCGGATCCTGTACTTCGCGCTGTACATCGTCACGCACGTCGACGAGGACGCGCGCAAGCGTGCGCTCGCGGCCATCGAGGAAGAGGCCGAGGGCCGCGGCGGCAAGGCCGGCGAGCGCCTGGCCGAGCTCGAGGACGAGCTGCGCACCAACGTCAACCGCCAGAAGGACGAGCTCAACGAGGAACTCGCCCGGACCAAGGCCGACCTGGAGGCACAGCGTGCCGCCCGGACGGAGGAGATCGCGGCCGCCGCGCAGGCGACCGAGGCGCTCCTGGCCGAGCTCAAGACCGGTGTCGCCGAGGACGCGATCGCGTTCGCCCCGACCGGCGAGGTGATCGTCGCCGCTGCCGACAAGGGCGGCAAGGAGGCGACCGCGCGCCTGCGCAAGGTCGTGTCCGAGTACAGCGAGCAGGTCAACGCCGACCTCCAGCAGCGCGAGGCCGACGAGCAGCGCGCCGTCGAGCAGAAGATCGCCGACCTCTCGGGCGGTGTCGATGAGACGCTCCAGCACGAGCGCGCCGGTCTGCAGGAGCAGGCGCAGGGTCTTAAGGACGAGCTGCGCGCCCGGCGCGATGAGCTCGAGGCGATCAAGCCGATGCAGACGCTCGGCGAGAACGAGTACCGCCTCCTCGACGAGAAGTACGGCTCGACGGCCAAGAACGGCCGCGTCTTCAGCGCCGGCATGGGCGCCGAGGCGGTCCGCGAGATCATCAGCCGGATGGAGCTCGAGGAGCTCGCCCGGACGTTGCACGTCGAGGTGCGGACCAGCTCCGGTCAGCGGCGCAAGAAGGCCATCAAGCGGCTGCGCCTCATCGAGGCGTTCCGCCGGAGCGGCACGCGACCCGGACTGGATGATCCTGTCCGTCCTGCCGGTCATCCCGCCCGACCTGCGCCCCATGGTGCAGCTCGATGGTGGCCGCTTCGCGACCAGCGACCTCAACGACCTGTACCGCCGCGTCATCAACCGGAACAACCGCCTCAAGCGGCTCCTCGAGCTCGGTGCGCCCGAGATCATCATCCGCAACGAGAAGCGGATGCTCCAGGAGGCGTGCGACGCGCTGATCGACAACGGCCGGCGCGGCCGGGCGATCGCCGGCACCGGTAACCACCGTCTCAAGAGCCTGTCCGACATGCTCAAGGGCAAGCAGGGCCGGTTCCGCCAGAACCTGCTCGGCAAGCGAGTGGACTACTCGGGCCGCTCGGTGATCGTCGTCGGCCCGGAGCTCAAGCTCCACCAGTGCGGCCTGCCCAAGAAGATGGCGCTCGAGCTGTTCAAGCCGTTCGTGATGCGCCAGCTCGTCGAGAAGGGCTTCGCCCACAACATCAAGAGCGCCAAGCGCATCGTCGAGCGCGTGCGGCCGGAGGTCTGGGACGTCCTCGAGGACGTCATCAAGGACCATCCGGTCCTGCTCAACCGTGCCCCGACGCTGCACCGCCTCGGGATCCAGGCATTCATGCCCGTCCTCGTCGAGGGCTCGGCGATCCAGATCCACCCGCTCGTCTGCACCGCGTTCAACGCGGACTTCGACGGCGACCAGATGGCGGTGCATGTGCCGCTCTCGACGGCCGCCCAGGAAGAGGCGCGGACGATGATGCTGTCCACCGCGAACCTGCTGTCGCCCGCCGACGGTAGCCCGGTGGTGGCGCCGACCCAGGACATGGTCCTCGGCTGCTACTACCTCACGATGGACGCACCACCGACCCGCTCGAAGAAGCCGATCCGCACGTTTGCGTCGGAGGATGAGGCGATCCTCGCCTATCAGCTCCGCGAGAAGACCGGTGCCGCGCTCCACGAAGTCATCGACGTCCTCGTCGATAGCTGGGATGCGGAGACGGAGCAGCTCCATGAGGAGCGCCGTCGAACGACCATCGGCCGGGTCATCTTCAACCAGATCCTGCCCGACCAGTTGCGCTTCCACGACACCGTCATGAAGCGCAGCGACCTCAAGGAGCTGGTCGACCGCTGCTATCGCGACCTGGGTGCCGAGGAGACGGCCCACCTGGTCGACGGCATCAAGAGCGTCGGCTTCGAGTTCGCGACCCGCGGTGGGATGACGATCGGCCTGTTCGACATCGAGATCCCCAAGGACAAGGCCGAGCGGCTCGTCACTGCCGATGGTCGGGTCGCCGAGATCGACAAGCAGTTCCAGCGCGGCCTCATCACCGAGGACGAGCGCTACGAGCAGGTGGTCGATGTCTGGAAGGACACGACCGACGATATGTCGAACGAGATGATGAAGTCCCTCGATCCCGCGGGGCCGGTCACGATGATGACCGCGTCCGGCGCCCGGGGGAACAAGGGCAACATCGGTCAGCTCGGCGCGATGCGCGGACTCATGGCCGATCCGTCCGGACGGATCATCGACGTCCCCGTGCGGAGCAACTTCCGCGAGGGGATGACGGTCCTCGAGTACTTCATCTCGACCCACGGTGCCCGCAAGGGCCTCGCCGACACCGCCCTGCGGACGGCCGACTCCGGGTACCTGACCCGGCGGCTGGTCGACGTTGCCCAGGACGTCATCACCCGTGACGACGACTGCGGCACGGAGGAGGGGAGCTGGATCATCCGCTCCGAGTCGAGCGACGAGAAGGGCGCCTTCCAGCGCCGTCTCACCGGTCGGCTCGCGGCGGCCGCGCTGCCCGATCCGTCGGTGAAGGTGAAGAAGGGCGAGGAGCCCCCGATCCTCATCGAGCGCAACGTGATGATCTCCGAGGAGGCGGCGGCTCGCATCGATGCAGCCGGCGTCGACGAGGTGCTCGTCCGCTCGCCGCTCACGTGCGAGGCCCGCTACGGCGTCTGCCGCGCATGCTATGGCCGCAATCTCGCCACCGGCGAGATGGTCGGTTCGGGCGAGGCCGTGGGCATCATCGCCGCGCAGTCGATCGGCGAGCCGGGCACGCAGCTGACCATGCGGACGTTCCACACCGGCGGCGTCGCCGGTCTGGACATCACCGCGGGCCTGCCGCGCGTCGAGGAGCTCTTCGAGGCGCGTATCCCGAAGGGCAAGGCCGAGATCAGCCACATCGACGGCGTGGTCGAGATCATCCGCGGCGACGGCATGACCAAGGTCAAGGTCGTCTCCACGGAGGTCTACGACACCACGCTGGCCCTGCCGAAGGGTGCCGAGCAGCTGGCTGCCGCCGGTGACACGGTCGCGCTCGGTCAGGTCATCGCCCGTTCGGGCAAGGACGGGTCGACCGTCGAGGTGTCAGCGCCTGTCGCCGGCTTCCTCGTGAAGACCTCGGACGGCTTCGCTGTCCGGGCCGAGGACGTCGTCGAGCGCGAGTACCTCATCCCGCACAACGCCAAGCTCCTGGTCGAGAACGGCCAGCTGATCCGTGCCGGCGATGCCATCACGGATGGGCCGATCAACCCGCAGGAGTATCTCGACACCCGGGGCAAGGACGCCGTCCAGCGCTACCTGGTGCGTGAGGTCCAGAAGGTCTACAAGAGCCAGGGCGTCACGATCAACGACAAGCACATCGAGATCATCGTCCGGCAGATGCTCCGCAAGGTCCGCATCGATCAGCCTGGTGATGTCGACCTCCTGCCGACCGAGCTCGTCGACCGGCTCGAGTTCGAGGAGCACAACAACCAGGTCCTGGCCGAGGGCGGCGAGCCGGCGACGGCGCAGACCGTGCTGCTCGGCGTGACCAAGGCGTCGCTCAACACGTCGTCCTTCCTTGCCGCGGCGTCCTTCCAGGAGACGACCCGGGTGCTGACCGAGGCGGCCATCAATGGCTCCAAGGACCACCTGATCGGACTCAAGGAGAACGTCATCATCGGCAAGCTCATCCCGGCCGGCTCCGGAGCCCCGGCGAACGTCGCGGCTCGCAAGGCGCGCGAGCGCCAGGCCGCCCTGGAGGCGCTCGCCGGCGAGGCCCTGGAGGGTCTCGGCGAGGCCGAGTACAACCCGTTCCTCGAGGACGGGCGTACCGCCGATCGCGACGAGGAGACCGCCGGTCTCGCCCTCGCGGCGACGATCGCCGGTGGCGATGGCGATGGCGACGAGGACGCCGACGGCAACCCGTTCCTCAGTGGTGAGGCCGCACCGGCGGCCGCCGAGGAGGACGAGGCCAACCCGTTCCTCGCCGAGGATGACGGGGCGGCCGAGGCTACCGAGCCTGCCGAGGAGAAGGAGGACGCTCCGGCCTGACCGCCGAGCCGATCCTCGCCTGAACCGTGACCCCGGGGCGACCCGGGGTCACGTCACGTCGCGGACATCGGGATCGAGCCCGTGCCACGCTCCGACCGCGGCCGGGGCCACCAGTTCGTGCCAAAAGGTCGCCACATGCACCTTCGGCACGGTCAGCCCGTGATCGTGACGTCGCCGACGGATGGATATGCAGGATCCGGCCCTCAAGGGCCGCGGGACCGCCACCCGGTCGCATGAAGATGCAGGGCCCGCACAGCAGCGCCGACGCGCTGGGACCAGTGCGCGCCTCATGCACATATGGCACGAATCGGGTCCGCGCGGCACCCGCCACGACCGTAGCGGGGCATGTCCGTTGACCGGGACGCGGCACAAGCCTCGACCGTACTTGCGGACCCGACCGCTCCCCGCTCCGCGGTTCGTTTGACACTGATTCCGGGCCGCCGATATACTCCGCGTTCGTGGCCTCGGGAGGGGTCCGCCTTCGGCGCGTGCGCCGAGACCCATTTCCGCCACCATCACACATCATCTCCGGTCCCGACCGGACCGCCCATGCGGGCGCGATCCGGTGACGCTGGACCGGCCCCCGCGGTCGGGGCTGACCGCCCCGTATCGACATATGAGGAGCAGCGTCTTCGTGCCGACGATCAGCCAGCTCGTGCGACACGGTCGCCAGACCAAGACCAAGAAGGTCAAGGCGCCCGCGATGCGCAAGAACTGGAACAGCCTGCGACGCCGTCAGGTGTCGATCCCGGGCGCCCCGCAGAAGCGTGGAGTCTGTCTCCAGGTGCGCACGATGACGCCGAAGAAGCCGAACTCCGCCCTGCGCAAGATCGCGCGCGTCCGGCTGTCGAACCAGATGGAGGTCACGGCCTACATCCCGGGGATCGGTCACAACCTGCAGGAGCACTCGGTGGTCCTGGTCCGTGGCGGTCGGGTCAAGGACCTGCCCTCGGTCAAGTACCACATCATCCGCGGCACCCTCGACGCTGCCGGCGTGCGCGACCGCAAGCAGGGTCGTAGCAAGTACGGCGCGAAGGCGAAGTAGGGAAGCCCGAGCCATGCCGCGACGTACGAGCATCCCGCGCAAGACCAAGTACGAGGTCGTGCCGGCCAACCAAATCACGCACCGGTTCTCAGCCAAGCTCATGAAGGGCGGCAAGCAGAACCTCGCCGAGCGGATCCTTCGCCAGGCGCTCGCCCGCGCCGAGGCGCAGGCGGGCCGTCCCGGACTCGAGATCCTCGAGGCGGCGATGCGCAACGCGACCCCCATCATCGAGGTCAAGCCCCGCCGTGTCGGTGGTGCGACCTATCAGGTCCCGGTCGAGATCCGGGGCGATCGCCGGCTGTCGCTCGGTGTCCGCTGGCTCGTCCAGGCGGCCCGCAAGCGGAGCGGCAAGAGCATGAGTGAGAAGCTCGCCGCCGAATTCGTCGACGCCATGAACGGCCTCGGCGCCGCGGTGAAGCGCCGCGAAGACACGCACAAGATGGCCGAGGCGAACCGCGCCTTCAGCCATTTCAAGTGGTAGACGCAGGAGCCTAGGAAGACCGTGGCACGACAGGTTCCGCTCGCCAAGACGCGGAACATCGGAATCATCGCGCATATCGACGCCGGCAAGACGACCGTGACCGAGCGGATCCTCTTCTACACGAAGAAGATCTACAAGATCGGCGAGGTCCACGAGGGCGCCGCGACGATGGACTGGATGCCCCAGGAGCAAGAGCGGGGCATCACCATCACCGCGGCGGCTACGACCGCGTTCTGGGGCGATCATCGGATCAACATCATCGATACGCCCGGGCACGTGGACTTCACGGTCGAGGTCGAGCGCAGCCTGCGCGTGCTCGACGGCGCGGTCGTCGTCTTCGACGGCGTCGCGGGCGTCGAGCCGCAGTCCGAGACGGTCTGGCGCCAGGCCGATCGCTACGGCGTGCCGCGGTTCTGCTTCATCAACAAGCTCGACCGGACCGGCGCGGACTTCTGGCGCGGGGTCGAGTCGATCAAGGAGCGCCTCGGTGCCAACGCCGTGCCGATCCAGATCCCGATCGGCCGCGAGGACCAGTTCCAGGGCGTCATCGACCTCGTCGAGATGAAGGCCATCTACTACCGCGACGACCTCGGCAACAAGATCGACGTCATTGACATCCCCGAGGAGCTGCAGGCGGAGGCCGACCAGCATCGGCACGTCATGATCGAGGCCGTCGCCGACATGGACGACGAGCTCATGCACAAGTACCTCGAGGGCGAGGAGCTGACGATCGCGGAGATCAAGCGCGGTCTCCGTCTCGGCACCCTGACCACCAAGATCATCCCGGTCCTGACCGGCTCCGCGCTGCGCAACAAGGGCGTCCAGAAGATGCTCGACGCGGTCGTCGACTACCTGCCCTCGCCACTGGACGTCCCGCCGATGATCGGCATCGATCCCAAGACCGATGCCGAGGTCCTGCGCACCCCCGACGACACCGAGCCGTTCAGTGCCCTCGCCTTCAAGATCGCGGCGGACCCGTTCGTCGGCAAGCTGGCGTTCTTCCGCGTCTACTCCGGCACGCTCAAGTCGGGCTCCTACGTCCTCAATACGACGAAGGGCAGGAAGGAGCGCATCGGGCGCATCCTCCAGATGCACGCCAACCACCGCGAGGAGATCGAGGCGGTCTACGCCGGCGACATCGCGGCCGCGGTCGGGCTCAAGGACACCTTCACGGGCGACACCCTGACCGACGAGGCGCACCCCGTGATCCTCGAATCGATCACCTTCCCCGAGCCCGTGATCGAGGTCAAGATCGAGCCGAAGACGAAGGCCGACCAGGACAAGCTCACGATCGCGCTGCAGCGCCTGGCCGAGGAGGACCCCACCTTCAGGGTCCACACCGACCCGGAGTCGTCGGAGACCCTCATCGCCGGCATGGGCGAGCTGCACCTGGACGTGCTCGTCGACCGGATGATCCGGGAATTCAAGGTCGCCGCGAACATCGGCAAGCCGCAGGTGTCCTATCGCGAGACGATCCGGCGCGCCGCCGAGGGCAACGGCCGCTTCGTCCGCCAGACCGGCGGCAAGGGCCAGTACGGCCACGCCATCATCAAGCTCGAACCGGCCGAGAAGGGCGCGGGCTACGAGTTCGTCGACAAGATCGTCGGCGGCACCATCCCGCGCGAGTTCATCAAGTCCGTCGACCAGGGCATCCGCGAGAAGCTCGAGACGGGCGTGTACGCCGGCTTCCCGGTCGTCGACGTCAAGGCCACGCTGTTCGACGGCTCATACCACGACGTCGACTCATCCGAGATGGCGTTCAAGATCGCCGGATCGCTCGCGGTCCAGGACGCCTTCAGCAAGGCCGATCCGGCCATCCTCGAGCCCATCATGCGGGTCGAGGTGACGATGCCCGAGGAGTTCATGGGCGACGTCATCGGCGACCTCAACAGCCGCCGCGGCCAGATCGAATCCATCGAGGATCGAGGCGGCACGGTCGGCCACAAGACCCAGGTCGTCCGCGCCTTCGTGCCGCTCGCCCAGATGTTCGGGTACGTCACGGACCTGCGGAGCATGTCGCAGGGTCGCGCGACCTCCTCGATGGAGTTCAGCCACTACGCCGAGGTGCCAGCCAGCCTGGCCTCGGAACTCGTCCAGAAGTCCAAGGTCTAGGGAGCACAAGCACGATGGCCAAGAAGAAGTTCGAGCGCACCAAGCCGCACGTCAATATCGGCACGATCGGCCACATCGACCACGGCAAGACCTCGCTGACGGCCGCCATCACCAAGTACCTGGCGCTCAAGGGCGAGGCCGAGTACCGCGCCTTCGAGTCGATCGACAACGCGCCCGAGGAGCGCGAGCGGGGCATCACCATCGCCATCGCCCACGTCGAGTACGAGACCGACGCGCGCCACTACGCCCACGTCGACTGCCCGGGCCACGCCGACTACATCAAGAACATGATCACCGGCGCCGCGCAGATGGACGGCGCCATCCTGGTGGTGGCCGCGACCGACGGGCCGATGCCCCAGACGCGCGAGCACATCCTGCTCGCCCGCCAGGTCGAGGTGCCCTACATCGTGGTCTTCCTCAACAAGGTCGACATGGTCGACGACGAGGAGCTGCTCGACCTGGTCGAGCTCGAGGTCCGCGAGCTCTTGTCCAAGTACGAGTTCCCGGGCGACGACATCCCGGTCATCCGCGGCAGCGCGCTGAAGGCCCTGGAGGCCCCCGACGACCCGTCCAACGACGCGTACAAGCCCATCCAGGAGCTGATGGACGCGGTCGACTCCTACATCCCCACCCCCGAGCGGGCGGTCGATCGGCCGTTCCTCATGCCGGTCGAGGACGTGTTCGGCATCAAGGGCCGGGGCACCGTCGCCACCGGGCGCATCGAGCGCGGCATCGTCAAGGTCGGCGACGAGGTCGAGCTGGTCGGCGTCAAGCCGACCCGCAAGATCGTGGTCACCGGCGTGGAGATGTTCAAGAAGCTGCTCGACGAGGGCCAGGCCGGCGACAACGTGGGCTGCCTCATCCGGGGCATCGAGCGCGACGAGATCGAGCGCGGCCAGGTGCTGGCCAAGTCGGGCTCCATCAAGCCCGGCACCAAGTTCAGTGCCCAGGTCTACGTGCTGACCAAGGAGGAGGGCGGCCGCCACACGCCCTTCTACAACGGCTACCGCCCGCAGTTCTACCTGCGCACGACCGACGTGACCGGCGCCATCGGGCTGCCCGACGGGGCCGAGATGATCATGCCCGGCGACAACGTCGAGATGTCGGTCGACCTGATCACCCCCATCGCCCTCGAGGTCGGCCAGCGCTTCGCCATCCGCGAGGGTGGCCGCACGGTCGGCGCCGGGGCCATCACCAAGATCGCCGAGTAGGGACGCATGGCGAAGCAGCGGATCCGGATCCGCCTCAAGGCCTACGACCACCGACTGCTCGATCAGTCGGCGGCGCAGATCGTCGAGACCGCCCAGCGCACCGGCGCGGACGTGCTCGGCCCGGTGCCGCTGCCCACCCGCATCGAGAAGTTCACCGTGTTGCGCTCGCCGTTCATCGACAAGGACTCCCGGGAGCAGTTCGAGATCCGCACCCACAAGCGGCTCGTCGACATCCTGGATCCGAGCTCGAAGACCGTCGACGCCCTGATGCGACTCAGCCTTGCCGCTGGCGTCGACATCGAGATCAAGATGTGATGAGTATCGGACTCATCGGCCGCAAGGTCGGGATGACGCAGGTGTTCCAGGACGACGGGACGATGGTCGCGGTGAGTGTGCTCGCCATCGAACCGAACACCGTCACGCGCTTGCGCACCAGCGAGCGCGACGGCTACACGGCCGTCCAGCTTGGCGCCGAGCCGGCCAGGAAGCTCAGCAAGCCCGAGGCGGGCCAGCTCAAGAGCCTGCCCAAGGCAGCCCAGAGTCTCGCCACGCTGCGCGAGTTCCGCGTGGACAGCGTGGATGAGTACGAGATCGGTCAGACGGTTTCGATCTCCGACCTGTTCGATGCGGGCGACGATGTCGACGTGTCGGGGGTCTCGAAGGGCAAGGGCTTTGCCGGACACATCAAGCGCCACAACTTCCACCGTGGCCCGAAGACCCACGGTTCGGACCATCACCGCGAGCCCGGCTCGATCGGACCGGGCACCACGCCCGGCCGCGTCTACAAGGGCGTGAAGATGGCCGGCCATATGGGCGACGAGACCGTGACCATCAAGAAGGTGCGCATCGTGCGCACGGATCCCGAGCGCAACCTGCTGCTTGTGGCTGGCAGCCTGCCCGGCGCGCGCGGCTCGCTCATCCTGGTCAGGAAGGCCTGACGATGCCGTCGACCCCTCTCTACGACCGCACCGGCAAGACCGTCGGCAACGTGGACCTCAGCGATGCGCTGTTCGCCGCCCCGGTCAATACCGCGGTCCTGCATCAGGTCGTGACCGCCCAGCTGGCCGCGCGCCGGCTCGGCACGCACGACACCCGTACGCGCGGTGAGATCCGCGGCGGCGGTCGCAAGCCGTATCGCCAGAAGGGCACCGGCCGTGCCCGCCAGGGCAGCCTGAGCGCACCGCACTACCGCGGTGGTGGCACCGTGTTCGGACCGCACCCGCGGTCGTACGAGCAGCGGCTCCCGCGTAAGATGAAGCGCCTCGCGCTGCGTGGCGCGCTGACGGCCAAGTTCGGTGACGAGCAGCTCAAGGTCATCGACGGCTTTGGGCTCGATGCCATCAAGACCAAGGAACTCGTCGGCGTCCTCACGGCGCTCGACGCGACGGGCCGCGTGCTCCTCGTTGCGCCCGGTCGCGACCAGAACCTGGAACTGTCGGCCCGCAACCTGCCCACGGTCAACGTGATCCTCGCCGACTCACTCAACGTGGTCGACCTCATCGCTGCCGACCTCGTCCTCATCGAGCAGCCCGCGCTGGCTCGGATGGAGAGCGTGTACGGCGATGCCGGCAAGGAGGTGGAGGCGTGAGCGAGTTGACCGCCGCCGACATCATCGTCCGCCCCGTCGTGAGCGAGAAGTCCATCGACGAGTCCGGGCGCGGCAAGTACACGTTCGCCGTGCACGAGCGCGCCAACAAGATCCAGATCAAGGCGGCCGTCGAGGAGCTCTACAAGAAGGAGGGCGTGACCGTCATCGCGGTCAACGTCCTGACCACGAAGGCCAAGGAGAAGCGACGCGGGACGCGGCGCGGTCGGATCGTCGGCCACACCACGCCGTGGCGCAAGGCCATCGTCACCCTGGCCCCGGGCCAGAAGATCGAATTCTTCGAGGGGGTCTGACGATGCCGCTGCGCAGTTACAAGCCGACGTCGCCGGGTCTCCGCCAGATGACCCGCTCCACGTTCGAGGAGATCACCACCAAGGAGCCGTACAAGCCCCTGCTCGAGCCGCAGAAGCGCGGCTCCGGGCGGAACAACCAGGGCCGCCTCTCCGTGCGCCATCGTGGCGGTGGCGAGAAGCAGCATTACCGGCGCATCGACTTCAAGCGGGACAAGACCGGCGTACCCGCCCGCGTCGCGACGATCGAGTACGACCCCAACCGCTCCGCGCGGATCGGGCTCCTGCACTATCGCGACGGCGACAAGCGCTACATGCTGCTGCCCCACGGGCTGCGCGTCGGCGATGTCGTCGTGTCCGGTGCGGACGCGGAGGCCCGCGTCGGCAATGCCCTGCCGCTGGCCAACATCCCGCTCGGCACCACGATCCACAACATCGAGCTGACGCCCGGCAAGGGCGGCCAGATCGTGCGTTCGGCCGGCACCTCCGCCCAGCTCCTCGCGAAGGAAGGTGGCTACGCCACGGTGCGCATGCCGTCGGGCGAGATGCGCCGTATCCCGATGGCCTGCATGGCCAC
Organism: uncultured Chloroflexia bacterium; assembly: GCA_963813535.1. GTDB lineage: Bacteria > Chloroflexota > Limnocylindria > Limnocylindrales > CSP1-4 > SPCO01. The sequence continues at coordinate 84,398 of CAWEZH010000002.1, forward strand.
GGTCGGCCAGGTCAGCAACCTCGATCACGAGAACCAGAACCTCGGCAAGGCCGGCCGCGCCCGGCACATGGGCCAGCGCCCGGAGGTCCGCGGGGTCGTCATGAACCCGCGCGACCATCCGCATGGCGGTGGCGAGGGCAAGTCCCCGACCGGGATGCCGCCCAAGACGCCGTGGGGCCAGCCCGCGATGGGCTACCGCACCCGGCGGTCGAAGACGACCGGACGCCTCATCGTCCGCTCGCGGCATCGCAAGTAGGCGGGGAGGTAGGAGTCGATGTCCCGTTCCATCAAGAAGGGCCCGTTCGTCGAGGCCCGCCTTCTCGGCCGGATCGAGGAGATGAACAAACGCAACGAGAAGAAGGTCGTCAAGACCTGGTCGCGTGCGTCGGTGATCTTCCCGACGTTCATCGGCCACACCATCGCCGTCTACAACGGCAAGAAGCATGTGCCGGTCTACGTGACCGAGAATATGGTCGGCCACCGACTCGGTGAGTTCAGCCCGACCCGCAACTACCGCGGGCACGGTCGGCACACCGAGCGCTCGACGGCGCTGAAGTAGGCCTGCCGATGCGTGTATCCGCCACCGCCAAGTACCAGCGCGCGTCGACGCGCAAGACCCGCCTCGTGACCGCCGCCATCAAGGGCAAGCGGGTCGAGGAGGCGACGGCCCTCCTCCGGTTCATGCCGCAGAAGGCCGCCGCGGATGTGGCACGCGTCCTCAAGAGCGCGACCGCCAATGCCGAGAACAACCACAACCTGTCCGCGGAGGACCTGGTGATCGTCGACGCGATCGCCGACGAGGGACCGACCATCAAGCGCTTTCAACCGCGGGCCCAGGGTCGGGCGTTCCCCATCCACAAGCCCATGACCCACATCACGATCGTCGTCGCGGACCAGGAGGCCTGACATGGGACACAAGGTCCATCCGTACGGCTTCCGCCTGGGTGTCTCGCGCACCTGGACCGCGAAGTGGTATGCGGACAAGGAATACACCACCTCCCTCAAGGAGGACATCTCGATCCGTACGCTCATCGAGCGGCGGCTCTCGAACGCCAGCGTCAGCGGCGTCGAGATCGAGCGTGGCATCAACCACGTGACGGTCACGATCCACACCGCCAAGCCGGGCATCGTCATCGGCAAGGGTGGCGCGAACGTCGAGGTCCTCCGCCAGCAGATCGGCGCGCTCAGCGACCGCAAGGTCAAGCTCGAGATCAAGGAGATCCGGCAGCCGGAGCTCGACGCGCACCTGGTGGCCATGAACATCGCCGGCCAGCTGACCCGCCGCATCGCCTTCAAGAAGGCGATGAAGCAGGCCATCCAGCGGTCGATGAAGGCCGGTGCGAAGGGCGTCAAGATCGCCGTCGCCGGCCGGCTCGGCGGCTCCGAGATGGGCCGGCGAGAGTGGGACAAGGAAGGCCGCATCCCGCTCGGCACGCTGCGCGCGGACATCAGCTACGGCCAGGTCCACGCGCACACCACCTACGGCCGCATCGGCGTCAAGGTCTGGATCTATCGGGGCGACATCGCTCCCGAGCCGGTCCGTCGACCCGAGCTGGCCGGTGCCAACGCGCCGGCAGGACAGGGGGCCTGACGATGTTGATGCCGCGACGCGTCAAGCATCGCAAGGTCATGCGAGGCCGCATGTCCGGGTTGGCCAAGGGCGGCCACACGGTGGCATTCGGTGAGTACGGGCTGGCCACACAGGAGCCGGCCTGGATCACGAGCCGCCAGATCGAGGCCGCGCGGCGCGCCATGACCCGCTCGGTCAAGCGCGGCGGCAAGATCTGGATCCGCATCTTCCCCGACAAGCCCGCGACCAAGAAGCCGGCCGAGACCCGCATGGGCTCGGGCAAGGGCGCCCCCGACCATTGGGTCGCGGTCGTCAAGCCCGGCCGCATCCTCTTCGAGATGGCCGGTGTCGACCACGACTCCGCCGTCGAGGCGATGCGACTCGCCAGCCACAAGCTCCCCGTCGCGACCCGCGTGGTCGTGCGCGAAGGCGCGAAGGAGGCCTGAGGTGGCTGAGGTGGACCTGAAGAAGATCCGCTCGCTGTCCGACGCCGAGCTCGACGAGGCGCTGCGTGAGGCGAAGCAGGACCTGTGGGGAGCGCGCTTCGCGCTCTCGACCCGACAACTCAAGGACTACAGCACGATCCCGCAGACGCGGAGGACGATCGCGCGGATCCTGACCGTCCAGCGCGAGCGCAAGCTCGGCCAGACGGCCTGAGGGGATATCACGCGATGACAGGAGCGATCACCAAGGTGCAAGTCAAGCGGAGGACCAAGGTCGGCCGCGTCGTCAGTGACCGGATGGACAAGACCATCGTCGTGTCCGTGGAGCGGCTCGCCCGCCACCGGCTGTACAAGCGGGTCATCCGCTTGACGACGAAGTTCAAGGCGCACGATGAGACCAACGACGCCCGTATCGGGGACACCGTCCTCATCGAGGAAGCGCGCCCGATGTCGGCGACCAAGCGCTGGCGGCTCATCAGCGTCATCCAGCGCGCCGGCGAGCACGGCCTCCCGGGCGAGGCCGTGGTCGGCGAAGAGGAGGCCGTCACCGAGGCCATCCATGCCGCCGCGCATCCGGGCCGGGTTCGCGCCGCGGAGGCCGCCGCCGAGTCGACCGGATCGCCGGCTGAGACCGGATCGCCGGCTGACACTGAGCCCGTCGCCACAGCCGAGGAGCCCGCCGACGAGGCCGCCACCGCCGACGCGTCCGGCAGCGACGATGAGGATGATCGATCGTGATCCAGCCTCAGACCCGCCTCAAGGTCGCGGACAACACCGGTGCCCGGAGCATCCAGTGCATCCGGGTGATGGGTCGTTCCCTCAAGACGACCGCCGGCGTCGGTGACGTGATCGTGGCGAGCGTCAAGCAGGCGATCCCGAACGCCGCCGTCAAGAAGGGCGACGTCGTGCGGGCGGTGATCGTCCGCACGAACAAAGAGTACGGCCGCGCCGACGGCAGCTACATCCGCTTCGACGAGAACGCCGCCGTGCTCATCAACAACCAGGGCAACCCGCGCGGGACGCGCATCTTCGGCCCGGTCGCGCGCGAGCTACGGGACCGCAACTACATGAAGATCGTGTCGCTCGCGCCGGAGGTGCTGTGATGGCCACCGAGACGCGAGCCCGTTCCCCGAAGGTGCCTGAGATCCGCAAGGGCGACACGGTGGTCGTGCTGTCCGGCAAGGACGCCGGCAAGCGCGGCACGGTCGAGCGCGTGATCCGACGTTCGCCGTCCCCGCGCGGCACGCGCAGCGTGTTCCGGCGCGGTTCGGCGGCCGGTGGCGTGAGCGTCGTGGTCGAGGGGATCAACATCGCCAAGCGCCACACGAAGCCGCGCCAGACGGCGAGCTCGACCGACCGCATGCCCAAGATCCAGCAGGGCGGCATCCTCGAGATCGCCCAGCCGGTGCCGGTCGGCAAGGTGATGCTCGTCTGCGGCAGCTGCGGCAAGCCGACGCGCATCGCCCATCGGACCCTAGACAACGGACGCCGCGTCCGCGTCTGCAAGAACTGTGGCGAGCAGCTGGAGGTGAAGTCGTGACCAGCCGCCTGCACGAGCGCTACGCGGCCGAGGTCGTCCCGGCGCTGCAGAAGCAATTCGACTACGGCAACCCCAACCAGGTGCCGAAGGTGTCGAAGATCGTGGTCAACATCGGGCTCGGTGAGGCGTTGTCCAACGCCAAGGCACTCGACGCTGCGCTCGGGGACCTCGCCACGATCACGGGGCAGCGGCCGATCGTCACGAAGGCCAAGCGCTCGATCGCCCAGTTCCGCCTCCGCACCGGCAACTCGATCGGCGCGAAGGTGACGCTGCGTGGTGAGCGCATGTGGGACTTCCTCGATCGGCTCACGACGCTCGCCCTGCCTCGCATCCGCGACTTCCGGGGCGTCCCGGGCAAGTCGTTCGATGGGCGAGGGAACTACTCCCTCGGGATGCGCGAGCAGCTCGCGTTCCCCGAGATCGACTACGACAAGGTGGACCGTCTCCGCGGGCTGGAGATCAGCATCGTGACGACGGCGAAGTCCGACGAGGAATCGAAGAAGCTCCTCGAGCTCCTCGGCATGCCCTTCGCCTCGTAGGCGCGGGGAGGGAGAACCATGGCAAAGAAATCGATGGTCGCGAAGGCCAAGCGGACCCCCAAGCACCCGGTGCAGGCGTATCACCGCTGCTTCGTGTGCGGACGACCGCGCGCCTTCATGCGCCGGTTCGCGCTCTGCCGCATCTGTTTCCGGGAGCGCGCGCTCCTGGGCGAGCTGCCGGGCGTCACGAAGTCGAGCTGGTAGGGAACCGATGAACATCTCCGACCCGATCGCGGACATGCTCACGCGCGTCCGGAACGCCTCGCGCGCACGTCACACCGAGGTGGTCGTGCCGGCGTCGCGGACGAAGCGTGAGATCGCCCGCATCCTCAAGGACGAGGGCTTCATCGCCGACGTCACGGAGGAACAGGACGGGCCCTCGGCGGTCCTGCGCCTGACCCTCAAGTACGTCGACGGCAAGGTCCCGGTCGTCTCCGGCCTCAAGCGCATCAGCAAGCCGGGCCTGCGCGTGTATGCGCGCAAGACCGACATCCCGCGGGTGCTCGGCGGCCTCGGCATCGTCATCGTCAGCACGAGCAAGGGCATCATGACCGGCCAGCAGGCGCGGCAGGCCCAGCTCGGCGGCGAAGTCCTGGCATACGTCTGGTAGGCGGGATCGATGTCACGAATCGGACGATTGCCAATCGCTGTCCCGTCGGGTGTCGACGTGACGATCGCGGGGCGCGAGGTCACGGTGAAGGGGCCGAAGGGCACCCTCAGCCGGATCCTGCACCCCGACATGACGGTTCGCCAGGAGGACGGCAGCATCGTCGTCACCCGGCCGACCGAGCAGAAGACCCACAAGCAGCTCCACGGTCTGACCCGGACCCTCGTGAACAACATGGTGGTCGGCGTGACCGACGGCTATCGCAAGGGGCTCGAGATCACCGGCGTGGGCTACCGGGCGGCGCTGAGCGGCAAGAAGCTCACGCTCAACCTCGGCTATAGCCACCCGGTCGAGATCGACCCGCCAGAGGGCATCAGCTTCGAGCTCGAGAACCCGACCCGCCTCGCGGTCATCGGGATCGACAAGGAACTGGTGGGCCAGATCGCCGCGCAGGTGCGCGCGACCCGCAAGCCCGAACCCTACAAGGGCAAGGGTGTCCGGTACGCCGGGGAGCAGGTCCGCCGCAAGGCGGGCAAGGCCGGCAAGATCGGCGCCAAGAAGTAATGACGAAGGACTGACACGATGACGCAGGTCGCCAGCCGCGGCGCCGCCCGACGCAAGCGCCACGACCGGATCCGCCTCACGATGGCGGGGACGGCCGGGCGACCGCGTCTGGCCGTGTTCCGCAGCCTCAATCACATCTACGCGCAGGTCATCGACGACGCGTCCGGCAAGACGCTCGTCGCCGCCTCGACCCTGGAGAAGGAGCTACGTGGCTCCAAGTCCAGCAAGTCCGAGGAGGCCGCGGTCATCGGCCGGCTCATCGCCGAGCGGTCGAAGGCTGCCGGGATCGAGCGCGTCGTCTTCGATCGAGCCGGGTTCCGGTACCACGGGCGCATCAGATCGCTCGCCGATGCCGCCCGTGAGGCCGGTCTCGACTTCTGATCGGAAGGAGCATCCGTGGCACGTATCGATCCCAACAAGCTCGCGCTCGAGGAGCGCGTCGTCCAGATCAACCGCGTGGCGAAGGTCGTCAAGGGTGGTCGCCGCTTCAGCTTCAGCGCGGTCGTCGTCGTCGGTGACGGCGCCGGTCACGTCGGCGCCGGGCTCGGCAAGGCCGGCGAGGTGCCCGAGGCCATCCGCAAGGGCGTCGAGGACGCGAAGAAGAACATCATCAAGATCCCGATGGTCGGCACGACCATTCCGCACGAGGTGAACGTCGAGTTCGCCGCGAGCAAGGTGATGCTCAAGCCGGCATCGCAGGGCACCGGCGTGATCGCCGGTGGCTCCGTCCGCGCCGTCCTCGAGGCGGCCGGGGTCCGCGACATCCTGTCGAAGATCTACGGTTCGACCAACCCGGTCAACGTCACCCGCGCGACCATCGAGGCGCTCCGCGGCCTGCACTCGGCCGAGGAGCTCTCGGCACGCCGCGGGGTCAAGCTCGTGAGCCATATCTCCGGCCAGCCGGCCCCGTCGTCGGAGGCGGCCGATGCCCGGTAAGCTGCGGGTCACCCAGACCAAGTCGACGATCAGCCACATCGCCCGCAACCGGGCGACCGTCAAGGCGCTCGGGCTGCACGGCATCGGGAGCACCAGCATCGTGTCGGACAACGACGCGACGCGTGGCATGGTCCGCCAGGTCCGCTTCCTCGTGACGGTCGAGGAGATCGACGACGCCCCGACCAAGCGACGCGCCAGCGACTCCCCGACGAAGCGAAGCGCCGGCGACGCCCCGAGCAGCACCAGCGCCGGCGCCGAGGAGACAGCATGAAGTTGCACGATCTGCGTCCAGCCGAGGGTTCGCGCAAGGAGCGGACCCGGGTCGGTCGCGGCATCGCGGCCGGCAAAGGCAAGACGGCGGGCCGGGGCACCAAGGGCCAGAAGGCGCGCGCCGGCGGCTCGATCCCGGCGTGGTTCGAGGGCGGCCAGACGCCGCTGCACGTCCGTATCCCGAAGCTGCGCGGTTTCAAGAACCGCTTCAAGATCGAGTATGAGATCGTGAACGTCGGTGCCATCGCGGCCGCGGTCGAGCGCGGTGCGCTCGAGACGGCCGACCGGGCCGGGTCCGGCGGCAAGTCGAAGTCCGCTGGGCAGACCACCGTGAACCAGGATCTCCTCCGCGCGGTCGGTCTGGTGCGCACCCTGAACAAGCCACTCAAGATCCTCGGCAGCGGCGAGCTCAGCTCGCCGCTCTTCGTCGTGGCCGATGCGTTCACGGCGTCGGCGCGCACGAAGATCGAGGCGGCGGGCGGGACGGTCTCCGTCCTGGAGGTCCCGACGAGGCCCACCAAGGCGATCGGCGTGGAGACAGAGGCAGCGGCGCCGCGCGAGACACGTTCGAAGAAGGCGGCGACCACCGACGCTGACACCGACTCCGAGCCGGCCGTGGAGGCCGACGTCACCGCCGAGACCCCGGCGGCGGTCGAGCCCGAGCCGGCCGTCGAGCCCGAGGCCATCGCCGACACGGAGGCTCCCGCCGAGACCTCGCCGGCCGACGATACGGCTCCGACCAAGCGCCGACGCGGCAAGGCCAAGACCGAGGCCGCCAGCGAAACCCCGTCCGACTCGGAGGCAGAGGCCGACACGACGCCTGACGACGCCACGGCGGCGTCGGGCGACGACGCCTAGGCGCCCGTGTTCGAATCCCTGCTCAACGCCTTCCGGGCGCCGGATATCCGGCGCCGGATCCTGATCGTTCTCGGCCTACTGATCGTCTTCCGGTTCCTGGCCGCCGTGCCGGTGCCGGGCATCGACCGTCAGCAGCTCGCCGCGTTCCTCCAGGGCAACCCGCTGTTCGGGCTGCTGAACCTGTTCTCAGGTGGCGGCCTCTCGAACTTCTCGGTCGTGGCGTTGGGCATGAATCCCTACATCAACGCGTCGATCATCATGCAGTTGATGCAGGGCGTCGTACCGTCGTTGCAGGCGCTCAGCCGCGAGGGCGAGTACGGGCGGAACAAGATCACCCAGTACACCCGCTACCTGTCCGTCCCCATGGCCATGCTCCAGGCCTATGGGTTCCTCGCCCTCCTCAATAGCAACGGCGTCCTGACGAGTGGGTTCGACCTCGGCAGCTTCGCCACGCTGACCCAGATCGCGACGCTGACCGCCGGTGCGGTCGTCCTGATGTGGATCGGCGAGCTGATCACCGAGCGCGGCATCGGCAACGGCATCAGCTTCATCATCTTCGCCGGCATCGTGAGCCAGGCCCCGTCCGCGATCGGGGCATTCACCGTCAATCCCAATATCGCCGCCCTCATCGCCTTCGCCGTCGTCGCCATCGCGGCGGTCGCGGTCATCATCTACATCCAGGAGGGCCAGCGGCGCATCCCGATCCAGTACGCCAGCCGCGTGCGTGGCCGGCGGATGTACCAGGGCGGTCAGACGTTCCTGCCGCTGCGCGTCAACCAGGCCGGCGTGATCCCGATCATCTTCGCGGTCAGCATCCTGTTGTTCCCGGTCCAGCTCGCGTCGTACTTCACGGCATCCGACATCCCGATCGTCCGCGATATCGCCAACGGGATCATCGCGCTGCTCAACCCGAGCTCCATCCTGTACGTCGTCCTGTACTTCCTGCTGACCGTCGGCTTCACGTACTTCTACACGGCGTTCACGTTCAAGCCGGACGAGACGGCCGAGCAACTGCGCAAGAACGGCGGCTTCATCCCGGGCATCCGTCCGGGCCGGCCGACACAGGACTACCTTGCCCGCGTGGTGTCGCGCATCACGCTCGCCGGCGCGCTGTTCCTGGCGATCGTGGCGGTCTCGCCGTCGATCATCGCGCTGATCTTCCCGGACCTCGGTGCGATCGGATTAGGCGGGACCAGTCTGCTGATCGTGGTGTCCGTCGTGGTCGAAACGATGAAGCAGATCGAGGCGCAGTTGATGATGCGCAACTACGAAGGGTTCATCCGATGACGGCGGCCAGCGCCACCGTCCGATGACAGTCCTCGTGCTCCTCGGGGCGCCGGGCGCCGGCAAGGGGACACAAGCGGCCCTGCTGGCCGAGCGGGTCGAGATCCCGCACGTTGCCACCGGCGACCTGTTCCGGGCCGCGGTCCGGGACGGCTCGCCGATCGGTCTCGAGGCGCGCCGGTTCATGGAGCGCGGTCAGCTGGTCCCCGACGACATCACGATCCGCATGCTGCTCGGCCGGCTCGACCAGCCCGACGCCGCAAGCGGCGCGATCCTGGACGGCTTCCCGCGCAACGGGTCCCAGGCGAAGGCGCTCGATGACGCACTGGCCGACCGCGAGGAGAAGGTCGACCTCGCGATCAACATCCACGTGCCCGCGGACGAGGTCATCCGTCGGATGTCGGGCCGCTGGGTCTGCCGCGACCAGGGCCACGTCTACAACGAGACGACGAATCCGCCGCTGGAACCTGGTCGCTGCGACATCGACGGATCTCCCCTGGTCCAGCGCGAGGACGACCGCCCGGAGACGGTGCGGGCCCGACTCGAGGTGCAGCTCGACAGCCTTCGGGAGGTCCTCGACCACTACCAGCGGACGGGCATCCTGCGCGACGTCGATGGGACGCGGTCGATCGACGACGTCGCCACGGACGTCCTGTCCGTCGTCGAAGGCCGCGAGCTCGGCAGCTGATCGTGGTCACCCGCAAGTCTCGCGCGGAGATCGAACGGATGCGTCGCGCCGGGCGGATCGTGGCCGAGGTCCTCGCACTCGTGGAGAGCGAGCTCAAGCCAGGGGTCACGACCGGTCACCTCGATCGCCTGGCCGAGGCGCACATCCGCTCGTCCGGCGCGATCCCGTCCTTCAAGGACTACCCAGGTATCAATCCGCGCCGGCCGTTCCCCGCCAGTCTGTGCATCTCGCTCGATGACGAGATCGTCCACGGCATCCCCGGCGAACGCACGATCCGCGACGGCCAGATCGTCTCGGTCGATGCGGGCGCCATCGTGGATGGGTGGCATGGGGATGCGGCCAGGACCTTCTTCGTCGGCGTCCCGCCGGCGCCCGTGCAACGGCTCATCGACACCACCCGCGAGGCGATGATGGCCGGCATCGCGGCCGCGGTCCCGGGCAACCACATCGAGGACATCTCGGCCGCCGTCGAGGACGCCGCACGACCCCACGGCTTCGGGATCGTGCGCCAGTTCGTCGGGCACGGCATCGGTACCGAGATGCACGAAGAACCGCAGGTCCCCAATTACCGGACCGGCCGCCGCGGCCGCAAGCTCGAGCCCGGCCTCTGCCTGGCGATCGAGCCGATGTTCACGCTCGGCGACTACCGCGCCCACGTCCTCGACGACGACTGGACCGTATCGACCATCGACGGCTCCCTGGCCGCCCACTTCGAACACTCCATCGCCATCACGGAGAGTGGCCCGGAGATCCTCACCAAGGTATGAGCGCCTTGCTCGGATCGCCGACTTTTGATACGCTACGCGTTCGTGTGTCGGCCCGCCCGGGCCGGCACTCCGCGTGAGAAAGGGAAGCACACCAGCCTGTGGCCAAGAAGGATGCGATCGAAGTGGAAGGGACGGTCATCGAGCCGCTCCCCAACACAATGTTCGCAGTGGAGCTCGAGAATGGCCACCGGGTGCTCGCCCACATCAGCGGCAAGCTTCGGATGAATTTCATCCGCATCCTGCCGGGTGACCGGGTCCGCGTCGAGTTATCGCCGTACGACCTCACCCGCGGCCGCATCACGTATCGACTCAAGTAAGACACGCACGCAACGAACACGATCGAGGAACCGTTGAAGGTCAGAGCTTCCGTCAAAGCACGCTGCGACAACTGCAAGGTGATCCGTCGCCGGGGCACGGTGATGGTCATCTGCACCAATCCCAAGCACAAGCAGCGGCAGGGGTAACCGATGGCACGCATCGCCGGTGTCGACATCCCGCGTGAGAAGCGGGTCGAGGTCGCCCTCACATACGTCTTCGGGATCGGCCTGCCGACCAGCACGAAGATCCTGACCCAGACGAACATCAATCCGGACACCCGTGTCCGCGACCTCACCGAAGAGCAGGTCAACCGCCTCCGCGAGTTGATCGACCGCCGCTACAAGGTCGAGGGCGACCTCCGCCGCGAGGTGGCCTTGAACATCAAGCGGTTGATCGAGATCGGCTCGTATCGCGGACTCCGCCACCGGCGCAACCTGCCGGTCCGCGGCCAGCGCACGAAGACCAACGCTCGCCAGCGACGCGGACCGAAGAAGACGGTCGGCATCCGGCGCAAGAAGTGACGAGGGACTGACCACGCATGGCGGAACGCAAGAAGGCAGTCAAGCAGCGTCGGCGGGAGAAGAAGAACGTCCCGCAGGGGCACGTCCACATCCAGGCGACGTTCAACAACACCATCATCACGATCACCGATCTCAACGGCGCGGTCATCAGCTGGGGCTCCGCCGGCGTGGCTGGCTTCAAGGGATCGCGCAAGAGCACGCCATACGCGGCCGCGCTGTCGGCCGATGGCGCCGCCAAGCGCGCCATGGAGCACGGCATGCGCCAGGTCGAGGTCTACGTCAAGGGGCCGGGCGCCGGTCGTGAGCAGGCGATCCGCTCGCTCCAGGCTGCCGGCCTCGAGGTCAGCGCCATCACCGATGTCACCCCCATCCCGCACAACGGTTGCCGCCCGCCCAAGCGGCGACGCGTCTAGCCCGGAGATCCATGGCTCGATACACCGACTCCGTCTGCCGGATCTGCCGGCGCGAGGGCGCCAAGCTCTTCCTGAAGGGCTCGCGCTGCTATACGAAGAAATGCGCGTTCGAGCGGCGACCCACGCCGCCCGGGCAGCACGGCGTCCGCCGCCGCAAGGTCGGTGAGTACGGCCTCCAGTTGCGTGAGAAGCAGAAGGTCCGCAAGACCTACGGTCTGCTCGAGCGCCAGTTCCGGAACTACTTCATCGACGCGGAGAACCGTCCCGGCGTGACCGGCGAGAACCTGCTCCGGTCGCTCGAGACGCGGATGGACAACGTCGTCTACCGGTCCGGCTTCGCACCGTCCCGCGCGGCCGCCCGCCAGCTCGTCACCCACGGGCACTTCGCGGTGAATGGCGTCCCGACGAACATCCCCTCGTACCAGCTGAAGCCCGGCGACAAGGTCGAGGTCCGCGAGATCCGGCGCGGCCGCGAGCCGTTCAAGGTCGCCAAGGAGACGCTGCGCAATCATCAGGCACCCGAATGGCTGTCCGTCGACGCGGAGAAGCTGGCCGGGTCCATCGTCACGCCGCCCACGCGCGACCAGATGCCGCTCGATCTCAACGAGCAGCTCGTGGTCGAGTACTACTCGAGGTAACTGGCCCCATATGATCGAACAACTCGAGAACCCGCAGATCGAGTCAGTCGAGGAAGTCGGCACGTACGCCAAGTACGAGGCCGGTCCTCTCCAGGCTGGCTATGGCGTCACCCTCGGCAACGCGCTCCGACGGGTCCTGCTGTCGTCGCTCGAAGGCGCGGCGGTCACGAGCATCCAGATCCGCGACGTTTACCAGGAGTTCTCGACGATCCCGGGCGTCAAGGAAGACGTCACCCAGATCGTCCTGAACGTCAAGAAGCTCCGGCTCAAGAGCTTCGCCGCCCACCCCGTCCAACTCCGCCTCATCAAGAGCGGTGCCGGCGCGGTAACGGCCTCGGACGTCGCCGAGTCGGCCGACGTCGAGATCATCAACCCCGACCTCGTCCTCATGACGATCGACACCGACGACGTGACGATCGAGATGGATCTCACGGTCGAGCGCGGCGTCGGCTATCTCGGCGCCGAGCGTGCCGAGGCGCTGCCGATCGGCGTGATCGCGGTCGACGCGATCTTCACGCCCGTCCGCAAGGTCAACTACTGGGTCGAGAGCATGCGGGTGGGTCAGATGACCAACTTCGACAAGCTCACGATCGAGATCGAGACCGACGGGACGATCAGCCCGGAGGAGGCGCTCAGCCGGTCGGCCGAGGTCCTCGTCAACCAGTTCCGCCCATTCGTCACGGTCGGCATGGCAGCCGTGCCGGCCGCGGCGGCCACGGGCGTCGCTGCGCTCCCGCCGAACATGCTCGACATGCCCATCGAGGAGCTCGACCTCCCGATGCGGGCCTACAACTCGCTCAAGCGCAACAACATCGTCAAGGTCGGCCAGCTCCTGCAGCTCAAGGACGATGACCTGCTGCGCATGCGCAACTTCGGCAAGAAGTCGCTCGACGAGATGAAGGAGCGCCTCCGGATGCGCGGCTTCATCGTTCCGGACGCGGAGGGCGACGGCCTCGACGATCTCGACGGCGACGAGCCGTTCGGGGACGAGACCGAGGACTGACGTGGCGCATCGGATCGGCGGTCGCAAGCTCAGCCGCAAGCAGGGGCCGCGCCTCAGCCTGTTCAAGAACCTGACCGTGTCGGTCCTGCGCTACGAGCGGGTCAAGACCACCGAGGCGAAGGCCAAGGAGATCAGCGGTCGCGTGGAGAAGGTCATCACGCTGGCCAAGCGCGGCGACCTCGCCGCTCGCCGAGCCGTCGTCGCCCAGTTCCCCAACGAACCACTCGTCGTCAACAAGCTGTTCGACGAGATCGCGCCCAAATACGCGGACAGGACGTCGGGTTTCACCCGCATCGTCCGCATCGGTCAGCGCCGCGGTGACGCCGCGGAGATCGTCCAGATCGAACTCGTCTAAACGAAGCACGCTCGAGAGGGTGTCACCGACGCGCTATCGCGCGACGGTCGAATATGACGGAACGGACTTTGCGGGGTTCCAAGTGAACCCCGGGAAGCGCACCGTTCAGGGGGTCCTGGAAGACGCGCTGGCGCGCCTCGGTGACGGGGTGGTCCGGCGGGTCGACGGGGCCGGTCGCACGGACGCCGGCGTCCACGCAGCGGGACAGGTGATCGCCTTCTCGTACGGGGGCCGCCTCACGGCGACGGAGCTCGGTGCGGCCCTCGAGGCGATCCTGCCTCGGGACGTCGCGGTCCGGGACATCCGCCCGGCAGTCGACGGGTTCAACCCCCGCTACGCGGCGCGGTACCGGGAATACCGCTACACCGTCTGGAACGGGCCGCCAAGCCCGCTTCGCGAGCGCACGGCGCTCGGGCTGCGGGACCCACTCGACGCCGCCGCGATGGCACGAGCCGCGTCGGCCTTCATCGGCCGGCACGACTTCCGAGCCTTCGGAGCGGGGGACCGATCCCCGGTCCGGACCGTCATGGCGGTCCGGGTCCGACGGTCGGGCCGGTACGTCACCGTCGACGTCCGGGCCGACTCGTTCCTCCGGGGACAGGTCAGACGGATGGTCGGCCTCCTGTTGGAGGTCGGTCTCGGGACGTCGGGTAGCGAGTCGATCCGGGCGGCACTGGCCGACCCGGGATCGGCGACGAAGCCGCCGGCAGCGCCGGCGAAAGGATTGTGCCTCCGGCACGTGGCCCTCGGGCGACGGACCGGCGATGAAACGAACGGAGAACGCGAGCAACGATGAACGCGAAGACCATAGCGGTCCGAGAGAGCGAGATCGAGCGACGCTGGTACGTCGTGGATGCGGCCGACCAGACGCTCGGCCGGCTCGCGTCGCGCATCGCTCGCGTCCTCGAGGGCAAGCACAAGCCGACCTACCAGCCCAATCTCGACTCCGGCGATCACGTCATCGTGCTGAACGCAAAGAAGATCGCCGTCACCAGCGACAAGCTCGAAAGCAAGGTCTACGCCCGCCACAGCGGCTATCCGCAGGGCTTCAAGGAGGAGACGCTCGGTCACCTCCTCGAGCGGCGCCCCGAGGAGGTCATCCGTCGCGCGGTGAAGGGCATGCTGCCGCACAACAGTCTCGGCGCCCAGCAGCTGCGCAAGCTGAAGGTCTATGCCGGTGCCGACCATCCCCATCAGGCTCAGCAGCCTGAGCCGCTCGCCTGACGAGGAGCGAAACGACGATGTCCATCCCTGCGTTCTATTCCGGGACCGGCCGCCGCAAGACGGCGATCGCCCGCGTCCGCCTCCTGCCCGGCGAGGGTGAGATCGTCGTGAACGGTCGATCGCTCGACGAGCACTTCGGCAACGCCGTCAACGAGGCCGATGTCCGGATGCCATTCCGGGTGACCGGCACAGAGGGCCGCTTCAACGCGATGATCAAGGTCGAGGGTGGCGGCGTGACCGGCCAGGCCGGCGCGATCCGCCACGGTATCGCCCGAGCCCTGCTCGAGGTGGATGAGGCGACCAACCGCGTGCCGCTGCGCCAGGCAGGCCTGCTGACGCGCGATCCGCGCATGAAGGAGCGCAAGAAGTACGGGCTCAAGCGAGCCCGCAAGGCGCCCCAGTACACCAAGCGCTAGCGCGGCGCGCTGCGCGCCGATCGCGGCGTTGCCGACTGCGGGCGCTCGCTCACGGACATCAGAGTCCGCTCGCTCACGTCCTCGCCGGCGCCTTGCGCTCGACACGCATCGCGCCGCGCTCGATCGACCGCGCTCCCAGGACCATCCGGGGGTGCCGCGGTAGCGATATCGCCCAGTAGAGTGAGCGGGTGATGAGCGTCGAGGGGCCACCCACCTCCCTCCGCGGCCGCGATCTCCTGAGCGCGGCGGATCTCAGCGCGGCGGACGTCGGGCAAGTCTTCGACACGGCCACCCGGCTCAAGGACGAGTTCCGAGCCGACCGGCGCCACGCCGAGAAGCTGCTCACCGGGCGGACGCTGGCGATGCTCTTCCAGAAGCCGAGCCTGCGGACGCGGGTCACGTTCGAGGCGGGCATGACCCAGCTCGGTGGCGCGGCGATCTATCTCCCCGAGGACGCCGTGATGGGCGCCCGCGAGGCGGTGCGCGACGTCGCCCGCAACCTCGAGCGGTTCGTCGATGCCATCGTGGCCCGGACCGGTCCCCACGAGGTGGTGCTCGAGCTCGCGGCCCAGTCCTCGGTGCCCGTGATCAACGGCCTGACGCTCCGCGAACATCCCTGCCAGGCCCTCGCCGACATCTTCACGATCCGCGAGCACCTGGGCCGGCTGGACGGGGCCGTCATCACGTTCGTCGGTGACGGCAACAACGTGTACCACTCGCTGGCGCTCGTCGCGGCCGCCTTCGGCATGGAGGTCCGGCTCGCGCACCCGACCGGGTACGGACCGGATCCCCGGATCGTGGCGGCTGCCCAGGCCCGCGCCGCCGAGTCGGGCGGGCGACTCGTCTTCGGCCAGGAACCGGAGGAGCTCGTCCACGGCGCGGCCGTGGTCTACACCGATGCCTGGACGTCGATGGGCCAGGAAGTCGAGACCGAGGCGCGGCGCGATGCGTTCGCGGCCTATCGGATCGACGACGCGTTGATGGATGCCGCCGGTCCCGATGCCGTGGCGATGCACTGCCTGCCCGCCCATCGCGGCGAGGAGATCACGTCGTCGGTGATGGATGGGCCGCGCAGCCTGATCTTCGAACAATCGGAGAACCGGCTCCACGTGCAGAAGGCACTGCTCGTCGAGCTGATCGGCGCAACGGCATGACCGACGCCCTGTACGAGCGCTACAAGGAGGCCCTGCGGCGCGGGCATGTCGCGAACCAGCGCGGCCGCCACGACGAGGCCCTCGATGCGTACGGCGAGGCGGCGCGTCTCGCCCCGGACCGGGCCCTACCACTGGTCGGCATCGGGCAGGTCCTGGTTCGACTCGGCAAGTCGACGGAGGCGCTCTCGGCGTTCGACCTCGCGTTGGAGCGGGCACCCACCGACGAGACCGCGTTGCGTGGCCGCGCCGACACGCTGGTGGCGCTCGGTGACCGTATCCGTGCCGCCGCAGCATTCGACGAAGCCGCGGCGGTCGCCCTGGCGGCCGGTCGACCCGGTGACGCCCTCGATCTCGCGGGCCGGGCGCTGGACCTGGCCGAGGCGCGCAGCCGCCGCGCGACGCTGCGCTCGATGGTCGAGACGATCGAGGCGGACCCGGTCACGGCCGCGGTCATCCCCGACGCGCTCGATCGGGCGAACGCCCGGCTGGCCGGACCCATCGGACCTGAGGCACCGCCCCCGCCGCCGCCGTTCGACCCGGCAGCGGCCATGGCCGCGGTGGAGGATGCCGCCGCGCGCCGTGACGCGGATGGCACCCGGGAGGCAGCACTCGCCGCGGCGCACGGCTATCGCGCCGGTGGTCAGGTCCATGCCGCCATCGACGTCTGCTACCAGGCGCTCGCGACGAACCCGTCGGACACGGCCCTGCATCTGGTCCTCGCCGATCTGTACCTCGACCGTGGTTGGCGGACCGTCGCTGCCGACAAGCTCGTGCTGCTCTCGCACCTCGTCGACCTCTCGACGGATCGCGAGACGCGCGACCGACTCTGCGAGGTCGCCACCCGCGTGCCCGACGACACGCGCCTGGAGAGCATCTGCGCCTGACTCCGTCGGCCATGAGCCGGTCAGGAGGGGGCGCGATGCTACACTGAGGAACGATGTCGGATCTCTTCGGATCGATCCTCGAACAGGTTCGTCTGACGACCATCGTCGACATCGGGATCACCTCCCTCCTGATCTACTGGTTGTTCAGCCTCATCCGTGGGACGCGGGCGGTGCGTCTCGTGATCGGCGTGAGCGTCCTGATCGTGGTGTACGTGTTGGCGGTCGCCTTCGGGCTCGAGCTGCTGACCCGGATCCTGCAGGGCGGTGCTGTCGTCGGGCTGTTCGCGCTCGTCGTGATCTTCCAACCCGAGATCCGCCGCGCCCTGGAGCGGATCGGACGCGTCGGGTCGTTCGGCTGGGTCCTGCCCGGGGCCGATTCACGATCCGTCGACCATGTCGCCAGCGAGGTCGCCCGGGCCGCTGCCGAGCTGTCGGCCGAGGGTCACGGGGCGCTCATCGTGATGGAGCGCGAGACCGGCCTGGAGGACACGGCCGAGACCGGCGTGATGATCCACGGCGACGTCTCGTCCGACCTCATCCGCACGATCTTCGCTCCGCGTACCGCGCTCCATGATGGCGCGGTGATCATCCGCGGCGAGGCGATCCTGGCGGCCGGCGTGCTGCTGCCCCTCGCCGAGACCACCGTCCAGGCCGAGCGCTTCGGGACGCGCCACCGGGCCGCCCTCGGTATCGCCGAGCAGACCGATGCGATCGTGATCGTCGTCTCGGAGGAGAACGGGCAGATCAGCCTGGTCGAGCGGGCGCGCATCGTGCGCAACCTCAACGAGGCGCAGCTCGTGCGGACCATCCGCCAGCTCATGGATCCGACCCACGGTCGCCGCCGGCGTGCCCTCAGCGCCTGGCGGTCCACGGCCGAGCCGACCTCCACCTCGGCGGTACGAGCCCCGCGGTGACCCGAGCCTTCGGGGTCCTCGTCCACAACTGGCCCCTCAAACTCGCAGCGATCGGACTCGCCTCGTTGCTGTACGGCGGCCTGGTGCTGTCGCAGAGCTCGGCCACGTTGACCGGGGTCGTGCGGGTCGACGTGCGCGAGCAGCCGCCCGACACGTTCCTGCTCACGACGATCCGGCCGGTCACCGAGATCCGCTACTTCAGCCCGTCGAACGTCCGCCCCATCTCGTCCGACTTCGAGGCATGGGTCGACCTCAGCGACGTCGCGCCGGGCAGTGGGCGGCAGAGCGTCCCGGTCCAGCTGCGCTCGATCGACCCACGCGTCCGCGTCCTCGGGTTCGAGCCCCAGAACGCGACCGTCGAGCTCGATAGCGTTGGAACCAAGACCGTCCCGGTCCAGATCGATCACGGCGATGCCCCGCCGAACATGACGTTGGGTGCCGCGACGTCCGATCCGTCAGACGTCAGCGTCATCGGACCCGAGTCGGTGCTCGGTCGCGTGGTGGCCGCCCGCGCCAGCGTGATCATCCAGCCGTCCGGCCTCGACGTCGCCGAGGACGTCGAGCTCCTCGCGGTCGACAGCGTCGGCGACGTCGTGCCGCAGGTCCGGGTCGAACCCGCCACGGCGCACATCGATATCTCGGTGATCTCGAAGCTCCAGTCGAAGACCTTGCCGGTCAGTCCGCAGATCACGGGCTCGCCGGCGGCCGGCTACGAGGTGGTCTCGGCCAGCGTGGAACCCCTGTTCGTCACCGTCGAGGGCGATGCGGACGAGCTCGAAGTCCTCGCGAGCGCGGACACCCAGCCCATCCCGATCGCCGGCTACTCTGCGTCGCGGACCGTGGAGGTCGGGCTGGCCCTGCCGACGGGCGTCATCGCCGTCGACGCGCAGCAGGTCGCGGTGACCGTCGACGTCCGGGCGGTGACCGGTACCCGGAGCTTCGAGGTGGGTGTCCGGACCCTCGGCGTGAAGCCCGAGTACGAGTACGGGGTCGCCGTCGACCGCGTGCTGCTCACGGTCGGCGGCAGTCCCGCCGACCTCGACCGGATCGTGGGCGCCACGCTCGCTGCGGACCTCGACGTCTCGTCGCTGGGGCCCGGTACGACGAATGTCACGGTCAAAGCGACATTGCCGGCTGGGGTCACGCTCGCCGCCGCCAGTCCGCCACAGGTCGCCGTCACGGTGACCGTCCGTCCCAGCCCACCACCGCCGGCCTGACGGGATGGGACGGCTGTTCGGCACGGATGGGATCCGTGGGGTTGCCAACGTCGACCTGCGGCCGACGACGGCCTATGCACTCGGCCGGGCGACCGCCAAGCGGCTCGCCGAACCGGGATCCGCCATCGTCCTCGGCCAGGACACGCGCCGATCAGGTGACATGTTCGTCGCCGCCATCGTGGCCGGCGCGACGAGTCTCGGGGTCGACGTCCATGTCGTCGGCGTCGTCCCGACGCCGGCGCTGGCGTTCCTGGCACGCTCCGGGCCCTACCGCGCAGGGATCATGGTGTCGGCCTCGCACAACCCCGCCGACGACAACGGGCTCAAGGTGCTCGATGCCGATGGCCTCAAGCTCGACAATTCGATCGAAGACGAGCTCGAGGACATGATCTGGCACGAGGCCGAGCTCGGCGGGGTCGGCAACGCGGAGCTCGGTCGGCGGATCGATGCCGCCGAGACGCTCGTGTCGTACATGGATCACCGTCGCGGGCTCGCGGGCTCGATCGATGCCAGCGGCATTCACATCGTCCTCGACGGGGCGAACGGCTCCGGCGGCGCGGTTGGCGCGACGATCCTCGAGACGACCGGCGCCCGCGTCGAGGCCATCCACGTCGACCCCGACGGGGTCAACATCAACGTCGAGTCGGGGGCGACCTCGCCGGCCGCCCTTGCCCGAGCGGTCATCGAGCGCGGCGCCGACGTCGGTTTCGCTCTCGACGGCGACGCCGACCGGTTGATCGCGGTCGATGGCGGCGGTCGCATCGTCGACGGTGACCAGGTGCTCGGGATCCTCGCGCTCGAGCGGCTCGAGCGGAACGCGCTGCCCGGCGGGCTGGTCGTCTCCGTCTTGTCGAATGGCGGCCTCCAGAGCGCGGTCGAGTCCGCCGGTGGCGAGGTCGTGCGGACGCCCGTCGGCGACAAGTACATCCTCGAGGGAATGCAGGTCGCAGGGGCGACGCTCGGCGGCGAGAAGTCCGGGCACGTCATCGTGCTCGAGCACACGACGTCGGGCGATGGCATCGTGACCGCCCTCGAGGTCCTGCGCGTGATGACCAAACGCAACGCGTCGTTGGCGACACTGGCGGAAGCGATCCCGCTCCTCCCGCAGCAACAGCGGGCGGTCAAGGCTCGTCACAAGGATCAGTGGGAGACAGACCCGACGCTTCGGCGGGCGATCGCCGACGCCGCAGCCCGTCTTGGCGGCGGTGGACGCGTCCTCGTGCGACCCTCCGGCACCGAGCCCGCGCTGCGGGTCATGGTCGAGGGGCCGGATGAGGCACTCGTCACGGAGCTGGCCGACTCGCTCGCGACCCTCGCAGGGGAGCGTCTAAACTAGGCCGCTTAGCGCCACGGGACTCTCCGAGGGCGGAGGCGACGCTCCCGGGAGCCATCCGCCCGAGGATTTCGATCCTCCGGATGCAGAATGAACGGAGATCAACGCTGATGTGCGGCATCGTGGGCTATACGGGACCCCGGGAGGCGGGTCCCATCCTCATCGAAGGCCTGGCTCGGCTCGAGTACCGCGGATACGACTCCGCGGGGATCGCCCTGGTCGACGACGGGGGCGACCTGTTCGTCGAGAAGAAGGCCGGCAAACTGGCCAATCTGCGAGCGGCGATCGCCGACCGGACCCCGCACGCCGCGATCGGCCTGGCCCACACCCGCTGGGCGACCCACGGTCGTCCGAACGATCTGAACGCGCATCCGCACCAGGACTGCACGGGCGAGATCACGGTCATCCACAACGGGATCATCGAGAACTTCCGCGAGCTGCGCGACGGACTCGAGGCACGTGGTCACCGGCTCACGTCCGAGACCGACACCGAGGCCCTCGCTCACCTCGTCGAGGAGTGCTATCAGGGGGACCTCGCCGATGCGGTGCGGGGCACGCTCCGGCAGGTCCATGGCGCCTACGCGATCGCGGTCATGCATCGTGGTGAGGGCGACCGGCTGGTCGGCGCGCGCAAGGACGTGCCGCTGGTGGTCGGCCTCGCCGACGGCGAGACCTTCCTCGCCAGTGACGTCGCGGCGATCCTCGTCCACACGAACCAGGTCGTGTTCCTCGAGGACGGCGACGTGGCCGACCTGCACCCGGCGGGTGTGACGATCACGAATGTCGACGGCATCCCCCAGCAGCGCGACGTCACGACGATCGACTGGTCGCCCGAGGCGGCGGAGAAGGGCGGCTACGAGCATTTCATGCTTAAGGAGATCCACGAGCAGCCCCAGTCGCTGCGCCAGGCCATCGCCGGGCGCGTGACCAGCGAGGACCACATCTGGCTCGAGGAGCTCGAGGGGTTCGAGGAGACGCTGGCCAAGATCGACCGGGTCGAGCTCATCGCCTGCGGGACGGCCTACTACGCCGCGCTCGTCGGGGCGGCCGCGATCCAGGACTGGATCGGCATCCCGGCACGTGCCACGGTCGGTTCGGAATTCCGCTACAGCCCACCACCCATCGACGAGCGGACGCTGGTCATCTCGGTCACGCAGTCCGGCGAGACCGCGGACACGATCGCCCCGACCCGCCTCGCGCGCGAGCGCGGCGCGCCGGTCATCGCCGTGACCAATACGGTCGGGAGTGCGATCACCCGCGAGGCGCATCGCGTGCTGTTCCTCCAGGCAGGGCCCGAGATCGCGGTCGCGGCATCGAAGACGTTCGTCGCCCAGGTGACCACCCTCGTGATCCTCGCGGCGGCCATCGCCAAGTCACGTGGCGCGCTCGGTCTGGAACAGGAGCAAGAGCTCGGCGCGGCGCTCCACGCGCTGCCGGACGCCGCAGCGCGCGCGCTCGACAACGCGTCGGGCGTCCAAGATCTCGCGCGTCGGTACGTCAATTCGCGCGGCTTCATGTTCGTCGGCCGTGGCTATACCTATCCGACCGCGCTCGAGGGTGCCCTGAAGCTCAAGGAGGTCAGCTACGTCCATGCCGAGGGGTACGCCGCAGGCGAGATGAAGCACGGCCCCATCTCGCTGCTCGACGCCGAATGCCCGCTCGTCGCCGTGGCGACCCGTTCCTCCGTTTACGACAAGCTGGTCTCGAACGTGATGGAGGGTCGAGCTCGCGACGCCCGCGTCATCGCCGTCGCGACGGAGGGCGACCCCCAGATCGAGCGCTTCGCCGACGACATCTGCTGGGTGCCGGACACGCACGAGGCACTCAGCTCGGTGCTGGCGATCATCCCGCTCCAGCTGTTCGCCTACCACGTGGCGATCGCCCGTGGCACGGACGTGGATCAGCCGCGCAACCTGGCAAAGTCGGTCACGGTCGAGTAGACGATGTCGGGCGCGGCCGAAACACCTGCGCCCGGGGTCGATATGGCCCTCGCCGGCATCACCGAGCTCGGCATCGACATCATCAAGGTCGGGCGCATCCGAGCGTCGCTCGAGCGGTTCGGCTCGCGTTTCTCGAACCGCGTGCTGACACCCGCCGAGCAGCGCTACGTGCGCGGCCGGCCCGAGACCATGGCCGGACGGTGGGCCGCCAAGGAAGCGGTCTCCAAGGTGCTCGGGCTCGGCGTGCGCGGCATCGGCTGGCGCGACATCGAGATCGAGCGCTTGCCGACCGGCCAGCCCGCCGTCCGCCTGCATGGTCGCGCCCAGGCGCGCGCTGAGCAGCTCGGCATGGGCCGCATCGCCGTCACCATCAGTCACGAGTCTGACTACGCGGTGGCGATGGCGTTCGGGATCCGGACCACCGCCGGTCGCTATCTCTTCCCGCCGGACATCGAGGACCGGCTCGACGATCGGGAGCGCCGCATCCTCGCCCGGATCGAGCACCTCCGCGACCTGGCCGAATCGAACGGCGCCGCCTCACTCGCCTCTGACGCCCCAGCCGCCGGAGTCTCGGACGATGCCTGAGCGCCGGGCCGTCGGCTTCGGGCGTGGTGCGGACTCGGCACCGGCCGGCGCTGGCTCGGCCGACGAACGACCCTGGCCGGAGGGCGTCCCGAAGCTCGACGAGGACGCCGCGATCGCCCTGCTGCCGAAGCGCCCGGCCCGCGGGCACAAGGGCTCCTTCGGGAAGCTGTTGGCGATCTGCGGGTCGCTCGACTACGCCGGCGCGGCACTGCTCGTCTGTCGCGCGGCCGGTCGAACCGGGGTCGGGCTCGTGACGCTGGCGGTGCCGGAGACGCTCCAGCCACTCTTCGCTGCGAAGGTCGTCGAGGCGACGACGATGGCGCTGCCCGAGGACGATGTCGAGGAGATCGACCCGGAACCGGCCCTCGCGCGCATCCTCGATCACGAACACGATGCGCTGGTGGTGGGGCCCGGGCTCCGGCCGGGTCTGGCGACCGCCGAGCTCGTGCGCCTGCTGATGGACCCGGCCGGCGAGGAGCGCCCCTCGGTCGTCCTCGACGCCGAGGCGCTGCGCTCGCTCGCGTCGATGGATGGCTGGTGGGAAGGCGAACGACGCGCAGCCGTCCTGACGCCCCATGCCGGTGAGTTCAGCCGATTGCGCGCAGGGAGTGGGGTCGCCCCTGACGCGGACGGTGACCTGATCGACGACGACATGGCGCGTGTCGCGGCGGCCAGGGACGCTGCGGCGACCTGGCGGCAGGTCGTGGTGCTCAAGGGCGCACGGACCGTCATCGCCGCGCCGGAGGGGGACGTGGTCGTCGCACCGTTCGAGAACCCGGCCCTCGCGAGCGGGGGCACGGGCGACGTGCTGGCCGGCGCCATCGGATCGCTGCTGGCGCAGGGGCTGACGCCGTTCGGCGCCGCCAAGCTCGGGGTGTACCTGCATGGTCTGGCGGGCGATGGCGCCCGTGAGCGGTTCGGCGACGCCGGTGTCCTGGCCTCGGACCTGCCGGAGGGCCTGGCGATCGCTCGTCGGCGGTTGACGACCATCGCCGAGCGGCACTCGCCGGACAAGCGCCTCGGCTTCCGGGTCCGCGAACCGTCCGAACCCCCGAAGGAACAGGAAGCGGACGCCGCGCGGGCGTGAGCGCGGCGACATCCGGGCCCTGCCACCGATGACGGTGGTGGCCCGCCCCTCGATCGAGGCGCGTTTGGCGGAGGCCGGGCTGCCGCCGCTCCCCCGGATGGCGTGGCTGGAGCTCGATCTCGACGCGCTGCGCGGCAACCTCGCGTCACTTCGCAGCCTCGCCGCGGGCGCGCCGGTGCATCCGGTCGTGAAAGGCGACGCCTACGGTCACGGGGCGATCCCGATCGCCCGTGCGCTCGCGGACGCCGGTGCCGACGGTCTCTGCGTGGCGACCCTCGACGAGGCGCTCGAGCTGCGCGAGGCCGGCATCGACCTGCCGATCAGGGTCATGTACCCGATCCCGCCGGACACGGCCGGGGAGGCCATCCGCAACCGGGTCACGGTCGCGGTCGGGGACGGTTCGACCATCGGCGCCCTGCTGGCGGCCGCGTCGCGGGTCGAGGAACGCGGAGCCGGCGATGGCGAGCTTCTCGTCGAGATCGAGATCGAGACCGGCATGGGGCGCGGCGGGACGCCGCTCTCGGACGTGCCCGGGCTCGTCGATCGAAATCGACGCGACATCAGGTGTCCGTCTGACCGGTCTCTGGACGCATCTCCAGGCCAGCGAAGACGAGACGAACACGGCGGGGCAGCTCGAGCGCTTCGAGGCGGCATCGCGCGCGATCACGGGGAGCGGCCGGGACACGCCGCAGCGGCACGTGGCCGCCAGCGGCGGCCTGCTCACCGGGGTCGCCGGGTTCGACGGCGTGCGACCCGGCCTGTCGACCTACGGGATCGTGCCCGACGAGCTCGGCGATCGGCCGCTGCGCGGTCCGGGTCGCGACGGCTTCCGCCCCGTCATGTCCCTGCGCGCCCGTCCGGTGCGGGTCGCGGAGCTGCCGGCGGGTCACGGCGTCAGCTACGGGCCGACCTTCACGACGTCCCGTCCGAGCCGGATCGCGACCCTCCCGCTCGGCTACGGCGACGGCTACGCTCGCGCGCACGCCCATCAGGGGCAGGCGCTGATCCGCGGCCTCCGTGTTCCCATCGTCGGGAACATCACGATGGACGCGATCATGGTCGATGTCACGGACGTTCCCGGTGCCCCGGTCGATCTCGCCGACGAGTTCGTCCTGCTCGGAACACAGGGTGACGAGCGCATCTCCATCGAGGGGCTGGCGCAGCAGCGCACCACCAACACCTGGGAGGTCGCGACCTCGATGTCCGGTCGACTACCCCGGGTGTACCATGCCGCGACCGGAGCGGTGGTGGGTCTGCGGACACTCACGCGGTGGAGAGGGTAGTGGCACGGATCGAGCTCTGGAACGGGGACATCTGCGACCTCGAGGTCGACGCACTCGTGAACCCGGCGAACGTCTCGCTGTGGATGTCGACGGGCGTCTCGGGGGCGATCAAGCGCGCCGGCGGCGATGCGATCGAATTCGCCGCGGTGCGGCAGGCGCCTGTGCCCCTCGGTGAGGCGATCGTCACGCCCAGCGGCACGCTGGCGGCCAAGGCCGTCATCCATGCGGTCTCGCTCGACCGCGAACGCCGCACGAGCGGCCCGGTCATCGAGTCGGCGGTGCGCAGCGCCATGGCGCGGGCCCGCGAGATCGGCGCGACCAGCATCGCCTTCCCGGCGCTCGGGACCGGCGTCGGCGGGTTCCCGCTCGAGGAGTCGGCGCGGATCACCATCGAGACCGTCCGCGACGAGCTGGCGCGCTCACCCGACATCGAGCACGTGACGTTCGCCCTCCGTGGTGGCGCCGCGTACCAGGCGTTCGAGGCCGCCCTCGGCCGGACCGTGTCCGCTCAGGGCCACACGCCGACCGCCCAGTCGATCGTCAGCGGTGCATGGTGACGTTCCAGATCGAACCGGCCGAGGAAGCGCGAAACGAGCTCGTCGAGCAGGTCGCCCGGGAGATCCAGTTGCGCGGACTGACGTCGTCGGCCGTCCATTTCCTGGAAGCGAGCCGTCCGTACCGCGCCCTCGGCGCCAATGCCATGCTCTTCTTCGATCCGGTCCTGCGCGGCGTGTTCGGCGGCGACCTCGCCTCCGCGACGGAGATCCTCGCCGACGACACCGGCATCGAGCTGCTCATCGCGCGGCTCGAGGAGCTCGACGACGAGCTCGTCTGGGACGGCTGAACCGACCCGACTGACCATCCGACTCCGGCGGCCGGTCGAGCCCACTCCGGGTAGCATCTGACGGTGACGACCCAACCCCACGCCTTCCTGACGATCGACCACGGGTCGGCGACCGTGTCGGTGGCCCTGATCGGCCGGGCAGGCGGCGCGTGGCGGCTCATCGGCAACCTGGCGATCCCCACGGACGCCGAGCTCGATCCCGCCATCGACCTGCTCATCGCCCGCACGATCGCGGCCGACGCACGCGTGGCCGCGGGCCTCGGCATCGTGGGTCTCGACCGGGACGCACTGCCGGTCCTCGAGGTGCGGAGCCGCCGGCCGCGGCGACTGGCGGTGGTCGCGGGCTCCGAGCGGACGCTCAGCGGGCTCCTCGCGACCGCCGGGCGCAGCGGGTGGCGCGCGTCCGGGGGAAGCACGGAGACGACGGATCCACTGGCGATGACCCGGCTCCTTCTCGACCGGACGGTCGAGGCGATCGTCGTCGGCGCCGGTGATCCGCCGCGTGGGGACGAGCGCAGCGGGATCCGTGAGCTGGCGACGCTCGTCGCGGCCGCGGCGACGCGGCGGCCCGATGTGCCGGTCGTCCTGTCCGGGTCGATGTCGGAGGCGCTTGACGTCTTCGGCGATGTGGGTGCGCGTCCCGGCGAGATCGTGCTTGCGCCGGCCGCCCGACGCACGACCGGCGCCGTTGATGCCGACGCCCCCGATCCGCTCGCCGACCTGCTCCTCGAGCTGGCGCTGCCCGCCGACGACCCGCGGCGCGCCCTCGGCACCGGCACGCGGACCCTGGCCGAGCTGCTCGACCGGCGGGTCGATGCGATCGTGCTCGGTCACGACGCGGCGGCCCGAGCCGTGGCCGTACCAGGGCAGGGCGGGCAGCCATCGACCGTGCGGCTGGCCGTCGTCCCGGATGCCGCCGTGGCCCCGGACGAACCCGACGATGCCGTCGTCGACGGTGTCATCGCGTGGTCGACGGCGCCGACCGACCGCCATCGTCTGCGCGATCGACTCCGTGAGCTCCGCATCGCCCCGTGGTCGGATCCGGCGGGTGATGGTGCGGCGCTTCGGATGGCTGCCGCTCGGGCGGCACTGGTCCGACTGGCGAGCGCCACGTCACACTTCGACGACGGCCCGGTGCCTGACCTGATCGTCGCCGCCAGCGGGGTATGGACATCGGTCCCGGCGCCGGCGGTGGCGCTCGCCCACATCGATGTCCTGCGCCGGCCGGGTGCCAGCCAGTACGCCCTGGACCATGCCCGGCTCCTCGGCCCGTTGGGGGCGATCCCGGACGCCGGCGAGCGACGCGTGCTGCTGATGGACCTCGTCGACGACCTGCTGGCGCCGCTCGGCAGTGTCGTGACACCCGCCGGGCTTCGCGCAGGCAAGTCGATCGGCAGCGTCCTCGTCCACGCCCCGGACGGCACGAACGAGCTGGAGCTCACGCCGGGCGGCCTCGAGCTGGTCGACCTCCCGCCGGGCTCCACCGCAGTCGCCGAGTTCAAGTTCCGCGATCGCGTCCGGCTGGGTGGCCGCGGCCGCCATTTCGCCATCGACGTGGCCGGCGGTCTCGCGGGACTGATGGTCGACCTGCGCGACGTCCCGCTGCGCCTGCCCGATCGCGCCGATCGCCGGCGCGACCTGCTGGCGGCGTGGCAGTCGTCGCTCTGGGCGGGCTCCGACGGATGACCGAGGGCAACGGACACGTCCCGGACGGAGCGCCGGGTGCGCCCCCGGTGCTCGAGCCGGCGCACATCGAGGCGGTTCCCGTCGAGCCGCGACTGGACCTGGGCGTCGTCCGCGTCCGGCGCCTCCTCGAGGGACCCGTGGAGGTCACGTTCCCGCTTTCTCCGGGTGACCGTGCCCTGGTCGCCGCCGGGGAGTCGGTCGTGCCCGGCGCGCCGATCATCGAGCGGATCCGCGACCCACAGCTGAACGATGTCGTCGTGCCGCCCTCGTCGGAGCCGGCGCCCGGCGGCCGGATCCCGGACGGGGAACTGCTGTTCGAGTGGCGCGGTCGCTGGCGCGTGGCCACCGGCGAGGTCACCGAGGCGTTGGACAGCCCGGTCGCCGGCATCGTCAAGGAGGTTCGGCCGGGGGGTGGCGTCGTGGTTCGCGCCACCGGTCGCGGTCTGCGGGCGATCGTCACCCTTGGCGGCCCGACACGCGGCAAGCTGCACGTGGCGTCCTGGGTGGAGGGCGAGCTGCGCAGCGGCTCGGTCGATGTCGGCCTTGCCGGCAGGATCCTCGTCGTCGGGTCGCGCATCGACGCCGAGACCCTCACCCGGGCACGGGCGATGGGCGTTCGCGGCATCATCGTCGCCGGCCTGGCCAGCAAGGAGCGACGCGACTTCCTCGCCTCGGAGAACCGCCAGAAGGCGGCCCTCCATCGACTGCCGCCGTTCGCCGTCCTGGTGCTCGAAGGTGCCGTCCGGCGGCCGTTGGCCGGCCCGGTGATGGACATCCTCGAGGCGCTGGAGGGGCAGGACGTGGCCATCGTCGCCGACCCCCCGACGCTGGTCTTCGACCTGCCCGAGCTCGACATCCCGCCACCCCGACCCGACCACATCCGGATCCGCGCCGGGCAGCTCAGCGGGCGGGAGGGCACGTGGGCCGGGCTCGTCGGTCCGCGGCGGTTCACCGGTGGGGTGCACCTCGAAGCAGGCACGGTCCGCTTCGATGACGGCTCGATCGTCGCGGTCCCGCTCGGCGACCTCGAACGGTTCGCGTGATCGACGTGGTCACGTCCGGCGTCGACGAGCGTGTCGTCGTCAGCCCCGATCCCGACGCGACGACACGGCTCGGCGAGGCGCTCGGTCGGGTCGCGCAGGCTGGTGACCTCATCTGCCTGTGGGGCGACCTCGGAGCCGGCAAGACGCACCTTGCCAAGGCATTCGGGGCGGCGCTCGGGGTGACCGACATCATCGCCTCGCCGAGCTTCATCCTCATGGCCGAGTACGAGGGTCGATCGCCGCTCTTCCACATCGATCCGTACCGCCTCGTCAGCGCCGAGGACGCCCTTGCCGGCGGTCTCATCGACGAGCGGCAGGCGGCCGGCGTCACCCTCGTCGAATGGCCGGAGCGGCTCGGCGACGCGCTGCCGATCGACCGACTCGACGTCCGCATCGATGGGACCGGCGACGAGCCACGGACGATCACCCTCACGGCCTGGGCGCCACGATATCGGCGCTACATCGAGGCGGCCTCGTGAGTGGCCACGACGGCCGCCGTCCTGCGATCCTCGCGATCGACACGGCCACGACCCGTGTCGTGATCGCCACAGGATCGCCGGATGGCGTCGCGGACGGCATCTCGACATGGGCGGCCGGCTATCGCCATGGCGAGACGCTGCTCCCCTCCATCGGCCGGTTCCTCGGCGAGCAGAACATCCGCCGCTCCCGGTTGACGGGGATCGTCGTCGGCACCGGTCCGGGTGCGTTCAC
The DNA here is from genome assembly GCA_963813535.1 of uncultured Chloroflexia bacterium. Taxonomy (GTDB): domain Bacteria; phylum Chloroflexota; class Limnocylindria; order Limnocylindrales; family CSP1-4; genus SPCO01. The sequence goes on from CAWEZH010000002.1 coordinate 114,033, forward strand.
GGGTCTGCGCGTCGGCCTCGCCACGGCGAAGGGGATGGCCCACGGGCTCCGGATCCCGCTCGTCGGGGTGCCGACCGGGGAGGCGCTGCTCGCGGCGAGCGGACTCGCCCACCCCGTGCTGCTGCTGCCGGCCGGCCCGTCGGACCGCATCCTCGTCAGGCCCGGCAGGCGGCCCGAGCCACTGCCGGCCGGACTGGAGGCGGAGATCGAGGATGGCGAGACCCTCGTCGCCCTGGATCTGGAGGGACGCGCCCCGGCCGATGCCCTCGCGCGCGGCGAGGCGGCCCACGCCCGGCTCGGCCACGAGCTCATCCGCCTGGGTGCGGAGCGCCTGCGCGCGGCGGGGTCCTCCGAGCTCGAGACCCTCGTCCCCGACTACGTCACCTTGCCGCGCGGCGTCCGCACGGCCGACGGATCCGTCGCATGGTCGCGCGACCACCGGTGAGGATCGTCATCGAGCCGATGGGGCTCGATGACCTCCCAGCCGTCCAGGCGATCGAGCAGTCCAGCTTCACGGCGCCGTGGCCGCCCCACGCGTACCGCAGCGAGCTCGAATCGAACCGTCTGGCGCACTATCTCGTCGCTCGCGCCGGTGAGGCGGTGACCGCCTATGGCGGGATGTGGCTGATGGTCGACGAGGCGCACATCACGACCTTCGCCGTGCATCCCGCCTGGCGCCGCCAGCGGATCGGCGAGCGGCTGTTGCTGGCGTTCCTCGACATCGCGACCGAGTTGGGTGCCAACGAGGCGACCCTCGAGGTCCGGCTGTCCAACCTCGCCGCACGTGCCCTTTACGAGAAATACGGTTTCCGACCCGTCGGCCTCCGCCCGCGCTACTACAGCGACGACCAGGAGGACGCCCTCATCATGACCACGCTGCCGCTCGGCGAGCCCGCGATGCGAGAGCGGATCGATCGGCTCCGCGTCGAGCTCGATGCATCGCCGGCACCGACGGAACCCGACGGGGGATCGTCGTGAGCGGCCCGCTCCTGCTTTCCATCGAGTCGTCCTGCGACGAGACCGGGATCGCCGTCATCGAGGGTGGCCGTCGGATCCTCAGTAACGTGGTGGCGTCGCAGGTCGCGCTGCACGCGCCGACCGGGGGGATCGTCCCCGAACTCGCGGCCCGGGCGCACCTGCGCTGGATCGTGCCGACCCTCGATGAGGCGTGGGCCGGAGCCGGTGTCGAGTGGCGTGACATCGACGCGATCGCCGTCACGTACGGGCCGGGTCTTGCCGGCTCGCTGTTGGTCGGCATCAACTTCGCGAAGGCGCTGTCATGGGTCCATGACACCCCGCTCATCGGCGTGAACCACCTGGAGGGTCACGTGTACGCGGCGTGGCTGCTCGATCCCGGCGAGGACGAGAGCGACCAAGGTCGAGCCGATCTTCCCGCTCGTTGCGCTGGTCGTGTCGGGCGGCCACACGTTCCTCGCCGAGATGACCGACCACCTCACGTACCGGCTCCTCGGCACGACCGTCGACGACGCGGCCGGCGAGGCGTTCGACAAGGTCGGACGACTGCTCGGCCTCGGCTATCCGGGCGGGCCGGCCATCCAGAAGGCCGCCGAAGGTGCGACCAGCCGCGATGTGCGCTTCCCGCGGGCCTGGATGGGCGACTCGTACGACCTCAGCTTCTCGGGGCTGAAGACCGCTGCACGGAAGATCGTGAACGACGCCCGAACCGCCGAGGGCATCGCGCCGGACGATTCCGAGACACCGCTGAGCGACACCACGACCGCGGAACTGGCATGGGGCTTCCAGGACGCCGTCGTCGACGTGCTCGCGACGAAGGCAGCGCGTGCCGCGCGCGAGATCGGCGCCCGCTCGATCGTGCTCGGCGGGGGTGTCGCCGCGAACAGCTGCCTCCGCGAGCGACTGGCCGGCGAGGCCGACGGTCTGGGCATCCCGCTGATCGTCCCGCGGCCCGGCCTGTGCACCGACAACGGGGCGATGATCGGCGCCGCCGGCGCGCGACGCTTCGAGGCCGGCGAACGAGCGCGGCTCGACCTCGATGCCCGGCCCTCGCTGCCGCTCGCCAGACGCTGAGGGCGGTCGTGAGCGCCTCCGCCGCGATCGATCCGGCCCAGGTCCGGGCGACGCTGCGGGCTGCCGGGCTACGCGCCCGCCACGCCCTCTCGCAGAACTTCCTCGCCGATGCTGATGTGCTGTCGGGCATCCTCGACGAGGCCGCGCCGGAACCAGGCAGCGGCGTGCTGGAGATCGGCCCCGGTCTGGGCCTCCTCACGGGGGGCCTGCTCGAGTCCGGCGCTGCCGTGACGGCCGTGGAGCTGGACGCCGGTTTGGCCGGGTTCCTGCGGGACCGGTTGGCGGGACCCATCGAGGACGGCCAGCTGCGTCTCGTCGAGGGCGACGCGCTCGATCAGGACCTCGTCCGGCTGGTCGCGCCACCGTACGACGTGGTCGCGAACCTGCCGTATCACATCACGTCGCCGATCCTGCACGCGCTGCTCGGCCAAGCACCGCGGCCCCGTCGCCTGGTGCTCATGGTCCAACGTGAGGTCGCGGAACGGATCGCGGCCCCGCCCGGGAAGATGAGCTACCTGTCCGTCTTCGTGCAGTACCACGCCCGAGTGCACGTCGCGTTTCGCGTCCCGCCCGAGGCCTTCGAGCCGGAGCCGGCCGTGGAGTCGGCGGTCATCGTGGTGGAGCCCTACGACACGGACGACCGCCTCGGCCCGGACGAGGAGGACGAGCTGTGGCGGCTGGTCCAGGCGGCCTTCCGCGAGCGACGCAAGATGATCCACAACGTGCTGAGCCGCCAGCTGCCGGTCGACGCTCCGCGCGTCGATGCTGCGCTGGCAGCGGCCGGCATCGCGCCCGACCGCCGGCCGCAGACGCTGGCGGTCGGCGAGTGGCTCGCGCTGCGCGAACTCCTGGCGCCCATCGGCCACGATCGACGCGGGCGGTCAGCACCATGACCGACGCCGCGCATCACATGCCGGTCGTCAGGCTCGCGCCGGCCAAGCTGAACCTGACCCTGGCCGTGGTCGGGCGCCGGGACGACGGCTTCCATGACCTCCATTCGGTGTTCGTGCCGCTCGGCCTGCACGACCGGCTCAGCGTGGCCCCTTCCGGTGGCACGGGACGCGACACGCTGCACGTCACGGGCGGCGACGCCGGGCCCATCGACGAGAACCTCGTGCTCCGCGCGATCTCCGCTGCGCGCGAGGCCGTCGGCCAGGGACCGGGGAAACCGCCAACGCCTCCGCTCGCGGCACGCCTGGACAAGCGCATCCCGGTCGCCGCGGGCCTCGGCGGCGGCTCGTCCGATGCCGCCGCCGCGTTCGACGCCGCCCTCGAGGCGTGGGGCGCCCGCGAGGCCGTCGATGCCGACCGACGGCGGAATGCCGCGGCGATGATCGGCTCCGACGTGCCGTTCTTCCTGGTCGGCGGTCCGGCGCTCGTCGAGGGCCGGGGCGAGCGGGTCACGCCGCTCGCCGGCGTCCATGGCCATCCGGGCATCCTGCTGGTGACGCCGCGCGTGGCGGTTCGCACGCCCGACGTGTTCGCCATCTTCGACGGCGCGCGCCATGGCGCCGGGGGCGACAGCGCCATCCGGATGACCTCCGCGCACCTCGCCCAGGAGCTGGGCAACGGCCTGTCAGCGACCGACCTCATCGCACGAGCGGGCGTGCTGGCGTCGGCGAACGACCTTCTGCCGGCGGCGGCCCTCGTGGCGCCCGGCCTGGTCGGGGTCAGGCGTGCGCTGACGCGACTGCTCGGCCATCCGATCGGCCTGTCCGGCTCCGGGCCGACGCTGTGGACGCTCTATCCTTCACGCAGTGATGCCGAGACCGCCGCACGGACGGTCGAGGCGGCCGTGGCCGAGGGCACGGTGCCCACGATCGGCGACGGCCCGCCGTCGGTCATCGCGACCACCATCCGCACAGGGCAAGAGGGAGAGGCCACATGACGCGCGAGGCGATCTCGACCACGAACGCGCCGGCCGCCGCGGGGGCGTACAGCCAGGCGATCGTGGCCGGCGACCTGGTCTTCTGCGCAGGCCAGATCCCGCTCGACCCGGCGACCGGCGAGATGCTGTCCGGCACCATCGAGGAGCAGACCGAGCGGGTCCTGCGCAACCTCGGCGCCGTGCTGGATGCGGCTGGTGTCGGCTTCGCGGACGTAGCGAAGACCACGGTCTTCCTGGCCGACATGGGCGACTTCCCGGCGATGAACGGGGTGTATGCGACGTTCTTCCCCGATCCGCCACCCGCACGCTCCACCATCGAAGTCGGCGCCCTGCCCCGCGGTGCCCGGGTCGAGATCGAGGCCATCGCACGCCGTCCGTGATCGGGCGATCCCCCAGCCCCGCTCGCTTGACGCTCACACAGGGCGCCCATACCATCCGGCCGACCAAGTCATGACACCACCCCTCCGCCCGTCGGGCTATGGATGCAACGTGGGCGACGGCCGCCCCGTGCACGCCCGACGCCGCGCATGAACCCCCCACGTCCCGATCCTGCGGCCTCGACGGTGAAGGGGCAGACCGGCCGCACCACCGCCGTCGTGCTGGCGGCCGGTCTGGGCACGCGCATGCGCTCCGCCACGCCCAAGGTGCTCCACCCGCTGTGTGGCCGGCCGATGCTCGCCTATGTGCTTGACGCGTGGGATGAGGTCGCCCAGGACGGCGATGCCACGAGCCGTCCGGTCGTCGTCTATTCGCCCGCCGTCGACGCGATCCGGCCTCCCTTCGACGATCGGGCCGACTTCGCGCTGCAGGACGAGCCGCGCGGGACCGGTGACGCGGTCCGTGCCGCGCTGGTCGCGGTGCCCGACGACACCGACGAGGTCCTCGTCCTGTCGGGCGACGTGCCCCTGGTGAGCGGTGACGATCTCCGGGCGGTGCTCGGCGCCCGGCGCGAGGACGACGCGGCGATCGCGCTCGTCACGGTCTTTGCCGGCGACCCGGCACGGCTCGGACGCGTCGTCCGCGGCGAGTTCGGCACGGTCGAGTCGATCGTCGAGGCCAAGGACGCCACCGAGGAGGAGCTCGCCAACAACGAGGTGAACGCCGGCCTGTACGCCTTCGATGCCGACTGGCTGCGGCGGCGGATCGGATCGCTCAAGCCATCGGCCACGACCGGGGAGCTGTACCTGACCGAGTTGGTCCAGCTGGCCCGCGAGGACGGCCGGCTCGTGATCGCCGTCGCGTTCGAGGACGACGGTCGGTTCGACGGCATCAACGACCGCTCGCAGCTCGCGGCCGCGGAGTGGAACCTACGCGTCCGTCGCAACGAGGAGCACATGCGCGCCGGGGTCACGATGCGCGACCCCTCCACCGTGTACCTCGACTGGGATGTGACGCTCGAACCCGACGTCACCCTCGAACCGAACGTGATCCTGCGTGGCGCCACATCGATCGGGGAGGGGAGCGTCATCGGCCCGGGCAGCCAGATCAGCGATTCGACGATCGGGCGCAACACCCGTGTGTGGGCGTCGGTCGTCGAGTCGTCGACGGTCGAGGACGAGGCAGCCATCGGGCCGTACAGCCACCTCCGCCCCGGCAGCGTCGTCGGCCGCGGCGCCGAGGTCGGCAACTACGCGGAGCTCAAGAACACCCGTCTCGGACCGGGTTCGAAGCAACATCACATGAGCTACCTCGGCGATACCGAGACCGGCGAGGGCGTCAACATCGGGGCCGGGACCGTGACCGCCAACTACGACGGCAGCCGCAAGCACAAGACGACCATCGGCGATGGGGCGTTCATCGGTGTCGACACCATGATCGTCGCCCCGCGTGACATCGGCGAGGGCGCCAGGACGGGCGCAGGGGCCGTCGTGACCAGGGACGTGCCGGCGGGCAAGCTCGCCGTGGGCGTGCCCGCGCGCATCCGCGAACCTCGTCCGAAACCGCCGTCGGACGTCGAGAGCGAGGCAGGACCGTCCGCCGAGCCGTCGGAACCCGCTCCCGGTGATGGCGCCTCGTGAGCGATCCGCTCGTCGAGATCCTCCTGATCGCCGTCCTGATCCTGCTCAACGGGATCTTCTCCGCGACGGAGATCGCCCTCGTGACGCTGCGGCGGAGCCGGATCCAGCAGCTGATCGACGAGGGCAACCGGGCTGCCATCCGCGTTCAGCGTCTCAAGGCGAATCCGGGCCGGTTCCTCGCTGTCATCCAGGTCGGCATCAACTTTCTCGGCTTCCTGGCCTCGGCGTTCGCCGCGGTGAGCCTCGTGGACGGCGCGGCCGACTTCTTCCGCCAGTTCGGGCTCCTGGCCGACGCGGCCGAGGGGATCGCGCTCATCTCCGTCACCATCGTGCTCACGCTGTTCACGATCGTGTTCGGCGAGCTCGTGCCGAAACAGATCGGCCTCGCGCATGCCGAACGCGTGGCGTTCTCGACGGCTCGCCTGATGGAGTTCCTCGGCACGATCTTCGGGCCGTTGGTCGATGCGTTGACCCTGGTCACGCGTTCCATCAGCCGGCTGTTCCGCTCCGATGTCCCGGCCGACGAACGCATCAGCTCCGAGGAGCTGCGCCTGATCATCGAGCAGGGCGGCGAGCAGGGCATCCTCGAGGCCGAGGAGGAGCAGATGATCCACGCGGTCATCGAGCTCGGTGACCAGCGCGTGCACGAGGTCATGCTCCCGCGCATCGCGATGGTCACCCTGGCCGCCGATGCGACGATCGGCGAGGCGATCGACCTCATCGTCGCCGAGGGTCACAGCCGGATCCCGGTGTTCGAAGGCTCGATCGACGAGATCATCGGCATCGTCTACGCCAAGGACCTGCTGCCGTTCCTCAAGGCGAACGCGCCCGAGCCACCGCCGTTGCGCTCGCTGCTGCGGCCACCGGTGTTCGTCCCGGAGTCGATGACGGTCGACGACCTGCTCCACGAGCTCCAGCGGCGCAAGGTCCACCTCGCGATCGTGCTCGACGAATACGGCGGCACCGCCGGCCTCGTGACGATCGAGGACCTGATCGAGGAGATCGTCGGCGAGATCCAGGACGAGTACGACGAAGAGGAGCCGATGGTCGAGCGGCTGTCGGAGGACGAGGCGCGCGTCGATGGCCGCGCTTCGATCGACGACCTCGTCGAGCTGTTCGAGACCCAGGTGCCCATCGAGGACGAGGACGAGTACGACACGGTGGGCGGCCTGATCTACCACCGCATCGGTGGCGTGCCCCGACCCGGCGACCAGGTGGCGCTCGATGGGCTGATCCTGACCGTGGAGAGGACCGACGGCCGGCGCGTGTCGAAGGTGCTGGTCGTCCGCACCCGCGAGGCGACGGAACCCGAGGACGACGAAGCGGATCGCTAGTGCCCGGCGCTCGGCGCCGGGGCGATCCTAGGCTGAGATCACCCCGACGATGATCTCCTCGAGTCGTGTGCGGGCGGCCGGCTGCACGACACCCGCCGCGTCGAGCTCGGCCAGGGCCTGATCCCGATATCGCCTGGCGGCATCGCGCGTGTAGTCGCGGGCCCCGACACGCTCGAGGATCCGCACGATCTCTGACGACTGCTCGGGCGACGGCTGGCGCAGCGCGTACAGCTCGACCAGTCGCTCCCGGTCCTCGGGCCCGCCGTGTTCGACCGCGTAGATCACCGGCAGCGTCTTCTTCCGGTGGGCGACGTCGGACGCCTCCTTGCCGGTGGTCTGTTCCGCGCCCCAGATGCCCAGGAGATCGTCGTTGAGCTGGAACGCGATGCCCAGCGCCCACCCGAACGCGCGGTATCGGCGGATGACGTTCTCATCGTCGGTCGCCAGCAGGGCGCCCGCCTCGATGGACGCCGCGATCAGCGCCGCGGTCTTGCGGCCGATCATGTCGAAGTAGGCATCGACCGACATGACCTCGTCCGACTCGCTCGTCGCGATGTCGATGTACTGCCCCTCGCACAGGGCGAGGCAGGTCTCGTCGTAGAGCCGCATCAGCCGCAGGATCTTGGCGTCCGAGAAGCCGAGATCGCTCAGTCGATGCAGGGCGATGCGCGACAGGCTGAACAGCGTGTCGCCGGCGTTGATCGCCTGCGGGATGCCGTGGACCGTCCACAACGTCGGCCGATGCCGTCGTTCGCGGTCGCCGTCCTCGATGTCGTCGTGGACCAGGCTGAAGTTGTGGCCGAGCTCGACCGCGGCGGCGCCCGGCAGGGCACGCCGGTGATCGCCGGCGATCGATGCGTACGCGAGCAGGCCGAGGAGGGGCCGGACCCGCTTGCCACCGTTGCCCCCCTTGCCGTCGAGCGCGAGGTGGTAGCGGACCATCTCGTACAGCCCATGGGTCGACGGATCGCGGTCCTGGACGAGCCGGACGATCTCGCCTTCGGTGTCGGCGATGAGCTCCGCGAGGTCGAGATCCTGCGAGGCGGTGGTCACCTGGCCAGTGTACAACGAAACATGTCCGCTGTAAGTAGCCTGTTGATTGGCATGAAGGAGCGCCGGTGCGGGGGACGCGACCGCACCGGCGCCTGATACGGATACGGGGGCCGGCGCGAACCGGATGAGTCGTTTCTGGTCATCCGATGGTACCGTCCGACCGGAGATGCCCGTCCCCCGTCGCTACACCACCGACGCCATCGTGCTGTCGCGGTTCGATCTCGGCGAGGCGGACCGGGTCCTGACCCTCATCACGCCGGCCGGCGGCAAGCTCAAGGCGATCGCCAAGGGCATCCGCAGGCCGACGTCGCGTATCGGCGGCAGTCTCGAGCCATTCGCGGAGCTCACGGTGGCGCTGGCGCGAGGGCGCACGTTCGACGTGGTGACGCAAGTGAGCGTCGGGCACGCGTGGCTCCATCTGCGGGACGACCTCGAAAGCACCGCCACGGCGTGGTACCTGGCCGAGCTCGCGGATCGGAGCCTCGAGGAGCGCCATGCCGCCGAACCGCTGTACGCACTCCTGCGCCGGGCGTACGAGCTGCTCGATGCGGGAATGGCGTCGGGCCGCGTGGCGCGCTGGTTCGAGATGCATCTGCTCGACGAGCTCGGAGTGCGCCCAGAGGTCGACCGTTGCGTGGAGTGCGACCGCGTCCTCGAGTCCGACGCGCGATTCCGGTGGGTCCCGCCACTGGGCGGCGTGGTCTGCGATCGCTGTCCGGGGCCGCCGCACGACCGGACCGGTCTCAGCCTGGACGCGCTCAAGCTGCTCAAGGCCTACCAGCGCCTCGACATCGAGGCGCTCGCCGGTCTCCGCCTGACCGCGCAGGTGGAGGCTGAGGTGGAGACCGCGCTGCGCGATTTCGTGCGGCACGTGCTCGAGCGAGAGGCTCGCTCGCTGGCCTTCCTCGACGAGGTTCGGACGCACTCCTAGAGCCCGGTCGACGTCGCGTGACGGGACCTTCGGGCCAGGACCCCCGGTGCACGCGGGCGACACCAACCCCTGACCGGGTGAGCCGCTGCTTGTGGGGTTGGCGCCGGAAAAGTCGGGAGCGGACACGTTTCCGTGAGGTTCCGATTCGGTGTTGTATGGCCCATACGTACTAGACCGCGAGGCTCCGCGCTGCCATGATGCGCTACGTCTTCATCCGAGTCAGAGACGGGGGATCCCGGATCGACTCAACCATCAACCGGGCCCAACCGGCCTACAGGAGGTCCTCATGCGGGGGTTCTCGGGGCGACGACGAGGCGTGTCGATGCGATCAGTAAGCGTGATCGGCGCCGGTGTCGTTCTTCTCACGGCGCTGTTCGCGCCGACAACGATGGCGGCGTCGCCCAACTCGGGTACGGCCGTCGTCGACGGCGCGACGGGCGATTGGTCGCTCGGCGCCGACTTCTTCGCGGACATGGCCGATGCCGGCAAGGCCGACGCCGATGTTCGCGCCAAGCTGTATCTCAAGTACGACTGTGAAGAGGGTGTCCTCTACGCGCTCGTTCTCGCCCAGAACGGCGAGAAGGGCCGCCAGGAGCGGACCGACGAGGCCTACGTGGCCATCGACGGCTCCAAGGAGATCGATTCGTTCAACGGCGAGTTCGCGTGGGTCAACGGTGACGGCGTCCTTGCCGATGGCTTCGAGGGTTCCGCTGAGCTCGAGCCCGGCAGCTATTCGCTCCGCGCTCACATCCTCGTCGCCGACGACAGCGCCGACGGCTACACGCCGATGGATGTCATCGGCCGGACCGTCCCGCTCGATATCGTGTGCGAGGACGAGTCAGCCGACCGACGAAGCAGCCGACCGACGAGGAGCCGACGGATCCGGTCAACCCGCCGCCTGGTGGTGGCGTTGGCCCGACCACCGGCACGCGTCCGACCAAGACGCTCCCGCCGACCGATACGATCGAGACCAGCACCGCACCGTCGTCCGGTGTCGGGATCGTCCTCGCCGTCCTCGGCGTGGGCTCGCTGGCCACGCTCGTCCTGACCTTCGGTCGCCGCCGCCAGCCGGTCGGCATCGAGGTCGAGGAGACCACCAAGCACTGATGACGAAGCGGTGGCGCGCCGCCTGACCCGCGCTACCACGATCGCGGCCGGGGTCCTCGGGACCTCGGCCGCTTTCGTTATGGGCGGCATCGCCCTCGGCGGCGCGGCGTCGCAGGTCGCCGAACGCCGCCTGAACCGGGTCCATCGGCCGGGGCCGTACCGGGCGTCGGCACGAGCCGTCGAGCTGCATCGATCGCTGACGGTCGTCGACCTCCACGCCGATACGCTGCTGTGGGGTCGCGATCTCGGGCGACGTGCCGGGTACGGGCACGTCGACGTCCCGCGGCTGATCGAGGGTGGGGTGGCCATCGTCGCCCTCTCCGCATCGACCCAGGTACCGCGGCGGGCCAACCTCGATCGCAACGACGGCAGCTCGGACCTCGTCACGCTGCTCGCCGTTGGCCAGCGTTGGCCACGCGCAGCATGGAGCAGTCGCTTGGCCCGGGCACTCCACCTGGCGCTCCGGCTGCGCGCGACGGTGGCCGACTCAGCAGGTCGGCTCAGCCTGATCGAGACCCGTCGCGACCTCGACGCCTATCTCGCCCGGCGCGCGGTCGATCCCGACGACGACCGCCGCGTTCCTGGCGATCGAAGGTGCCCAGGCACTCGACGACGATCTGGACAACCTCGACGTGCTGGCACTCGCGGGTTACCGGATGGTGTCGCCGGCGCACTTCTTCGACACGGCCTACGGCGGCTCCGCTCACGGCGTCGTCAAGGGTGGGCTCACGGCGGCCGGTCGCGATCTGCTCTCGCGCATGGAGTCGAGCGGGATGGTCATGGACGTCGCCCATGCCTCGTCCGCGACGATCGACGATGTCCTGTCGCTTGCCGTCCGACCCGTCGTCGCCTCGCACACCGGCGTCCGCGCCGCCGTGCCGGGCGTCCGCAACCTGCCCGACGACCAGGTCCGTGCCATCGCCGCGACCGGCGGCCTCGTCGGTATCGGCTTCTGGCCGGTCGCCTGTGGCGGCGACGACGCGGCCGCGATCGCTCGGTCGATCGCCGCCGCCATCGGGCTCGCGGGCGTCGAGCACGTCGGCCTCGGATCCGACTTCGACGGCGCCGTCGCGACGCCCTTCGATGCGTCCGGGATGCCGCTGCTCACCGAGGCCCTGCTCGCAGAAGGGCTGTCGGAGCACGACATCGCCGCGGTGATGGGCGGCAACGCGGTGCGCGTGCTGGCGGCCTCGCTGCCCGGCTGATAGCATCGGCGCCCAGCCATCCCGCGCGGCCATGCCACGGTCGCGTATCAGCGGAGAACTCCTCGTGACCAGCCCATCCGTCGATCCGGACGACGTCGCCCCGGCCGTCCGCGACCTCGACACCATCGTGTCGCTCTCCAAGCGACGCGGCTTCATCTATCCATCGTCCGAGATCTACGGCGGCATCAATGCCGTTTGGGACTACGGGCCGCTCGGCGTCGAGCTCAAGAACAACGTGAAGCGTGCATGGTGGCGGTCGATGGTCCAGGAGCGCGACGACATCGTCGGGCTCGATGCCGGGATCCTCATGCACCCACAGGTCTGGGTGACATCCGGCCACGTCGGCAGCTTCAGCGATCCACTAGTCGAATGCCAGACGGACCATCGCCGGTTCCGTCTCGATGAGTTGCCGGGGGCGGAGGGCCTGTCGGCCACCGAGCTCCAGGAGCCGGACATCGTCGAGCGGCTCGGCCTGCGCTGCCCGGTCGATGGCGGGCCACTCTCCGCTCCGCGCCGCTTCAACCTCATGTTCAAGACGTTCATGGGACCGGTCGAAGAGGACGCCTCGGTCATCTACCTGCGCCCCGAGACGGCCCAGGGCTCGTATGTCAACTTCAAGAACGTCCTGCAGTCGTCCCGCAAGAAGTTGCCGTTCGGGATCGCCCAGATCGGGAAGTCGTTCCGCAACGAGATCTCGCCCGGCAACTTCGTGTTCCGGATGCGCGAGTTCGAGCAGATGGAGATGCAGTACTTCGTTCGGCCCGAGGGCGAGGCCGCTGCGGCCTTCGAGACATGGCTCCCGGCGCGCCGCGCGTGGTACGAGCGCTTCGGCGTCACGCCCGAACGCCTTCGGCTGCGCGAACACGCACCGGACGAGCTGGCGCACTACGCGAAGAAGGCGGTCGACGTGGAGTACCGCTTCCCGTTCGGCTGGAAGGAGCTGGAAGGCGTCCACAACCGTGGCGATTTCGACCTGTCGCGCCACTCGGAAGCGTCCGGCGAGAACCTCGAGTACTTCGACCAGGCAACGAACGAGCACGTCATCCCATGGATCGTCGAAACCGCCGCCGGCGCGGACCGTGCCGCCTTCACGTTCCTCATCGATGCCTATCGCGAGGAGGAGGTCCGCGGCGAGACGCGCGTCTCGCTGGCGCTCCACCCCGAGCTTGCGCCATACAAGGTCGCGGTCCTGCCGCTGCTCAAGAAGCGACCCGAGATCGTCGAGCTGTGCCACCGCATCAAGTCCGACCTGCAACGTCACACGATGGCCGTGTACGACGACACCGCTGCCATCGGCAAGCTGTACCGACGCCAGGACGAGATCGGCACGCCGTGGTGCATCACCGTCGACGTCGACTCGCTCGAAGACGGAGCGGTCACCGTGCGCGATCGGGATTCGATGGCCCAGGAGCGCGTGCCGATCGAGGGCGTGACTCGGCTGATCCTCGACCGACTGGACGACGCGCGGGCCGGATGACCAGCGCGGACGATCTGGCACGCAGCGTCCGCGCGTGGCGTTCCACGCTCGACGGCGATCAGCGAGAGCGCTCGTCGTTCGGGTTCGACGACCCGGAGCGCGTCGTCTGGGCGTTCACGCCGGGCGAGCGTGCGGGCCTGGCGCTCGGTGATATGGCGCCGGAGCAGCGGTCGGCCGCGTCACGCATCGTCGAAGCCGCGATGAGCGCGCGTGGTGCCCGAGAGGTCGCCGCCGTCATCGCCCTCGAATCGGTCCTTGGCGGGCTGGAACGCGACCAGGGCCGCTCGAACTGGCCGCGGCGCGACCCAGGGCTGTACTGGTTTGCCGTCTTCGGCGATCCGACAGACCCGGCCACGGCACGGGAGCCATGGGCGTGGCGGATCGGCGGTCACCACGTGGCCGTCCAGATGACGGTCGCGGACAGCGAGGTCGTCGGCAGCACGCCGTCGTTCCTGGGGGCCAACCCGGCCGTCGTTCCCGGCGGGCCTCGTGCCGGGGAGCGGACGCTGACGGGCGAGGAGTCGCTTGCCCGGGCGCTGCTGGATGGCCTGTCGCCCGACGCGCGGGCGGTCGCCGTGGTCGACGCCGTGGCACCACCGGAGATCCTCACGGGCAACAGTGCCCGTGCCGATCCGTCGTCAGTCCCCCGCGGCCTCCGCTATGCCGAGATGGATCCGACCGCCCAGGCGGGGCTGGTGCGCCTGATCCGGCACTACCTGGGACGGGCGGCCGACGACGTCGCTGAGTCCGATTGGGAGCGAGCGGTGGCCGATGGCCTCGCGGACACGACGTTCGCCTGGGCCGGGGCGCTGGAACCCGGGCGCGGGCACTACTACGCGATCCGTGGCCCGCGGCTGCTCATCGAGTACGACAACACGCAGAACGGCGCCAATCACGTCCACGCCGTGTGGCGCGATCCGGTGAACGATTGGGGTGAGGACCTCCTCGCGGCGCACTATCGCGCGGGTCACGCAGGGGGCTGACCACCTTGCGCCGTGGCGGCCGGGCCGTACACTCCGTCGAGCCTGTGTCGCCTGACCGGTGATCGCCGCGTCGGGCGGGCACGAAGCGAGTGAGGGATATCCACCATGATGGCGATCTTCGGAGCACTCCTGCCCAGGTTCGTGCTCCTCGTCGGCTGGTTCAACGATCCGGGCTACTGGAACACCGTGATCCAATCACAGCTGTTCTTCCTGCTCGGCTTCCTGTTCCTGCCCTGGACCACCCTGGTCTACGGCTTGGCGGCACCCAACGGCCTCAGCCTGCTCAACATCATCTTCCTGATCTTCGCGCTGTTGATCGACCTTGCGACCTGGGGCGTCGGCGCCCTCGCGACGCGCAAGCAGGCGTCCTACTACCGCGGCACCTGACTGCCGCTTCGACGCGAACGAGGTCCTGCCGGGAACGAATCGACCCACGCCCGACGACTACCATCTGAGCGCGACGAAACCGCCGCGCCGACCTCGTAGTCCGGTGGGCCGTGGACCAGCGAGAACTCGTCGAGCGAGCGCAGCGAGGCGATCATGACGCCTTCGCGACCCTTGCCGGCCTGTTCGTCGCGCGGCTGGATGCTGCCGCCCGCCTGATCCTCCGCGACCACGATCTCGCCCGAGACGCGGTCCAGGACGGGTTCATCCGGGCCTGGCGCAGCCTGCCCTCCCTCCGCGATCCGGATCGCTTCGAGGGATGGTTGCGCAGCCTCGTGGCCCGCTCATGCATCGACATCCTGCGCCGTCGTGGCCGCCGGCCGATCGAGGTCGAACTGATCTCGACGGACGGGCCATCGATCGACGACGTCTCGACCGTGACCGCGGACCGAGACTTGCTCGACTTGATCCTCCGACGATTGCCGCCCGATCAGCGGGCGGTCGTCGTGCTCCGTTACTACTTCGACCTCGAGGTGCCCGAGATCGCCAGCACGCTGGGGATCCCGCTCGGCACCGCCAAATCCCGACTCCACCGATCGATGGGCCTGATGCGTTCCGCGCTGGCCGACATCGATCCCGACCACGCCCCGGTGCCGAAGGGACAGTTCGCATGACCACGTTCGAGCGCTTCGAGCATGCGATCCCGGAGCTCATGACCGAGCTCGCGCCGGCGCAGGTCCCCGACTACTTCGATGACATGCTCCGGCAGACCGCGGCGCATCGGCAGCGGCCGGCCTGGAGCTTCCCCGAAAGGTGGCTTCCCATGGACATCGCGGTCCAGCCGCTCATGTCGCGGCGCTTCCCGTGGCGACCGCTCCTCGTCGCGGGGCTCATCGGCCTCTTGATCGCCGCGGGTCTCGCCGCGTACATCGGGTCGCAGCAGCGACTGCCGCCCCCATTCGGCCTCGCACGGAACGGTCAGATCCTGTTCAGCACACCGGAAGGCAAGATCGTGTCCGCCGATCCCGACACAGGCGCGATAACCGCGCTCATCACAGGGCCAGACCTGGCCTCGAACCCCTGGTTCTCGAATGACGGCACCCGATTCGCGTTCGACCGGCGAACGGCGGGCAGCCCTGCTGGCTTGTTCGTCGCGAACGCAGATGGTACGAACGTGCGCCAGGTCGCCGATCCCGCTCCGGAGATCTCATGGTTCGATTGGTCGCCGACGGGAGACCGCTTCGCCCTCTCCCGTGCCGGTGATCCTCCGGGTCAGATCACGATCATGGACCCGTCCGACGGCTCGACGACGACGTTCCAGCTGGGACTCGAGATCGCGACAGCCGCGTGGCGGCCGAACAGCGACCAACTCGTCGTTACCACGAACATGCCTGGCGGCTCCGCCGCGCAGGGCTTCTACCTCGTGGGATCGGATGGAGCTGGTCTCAAGCCGATCGTCGTCGGTCCCACGATCATCAACACGCCGACCGTCTCGCCCGATGGCGCGAAGCTGGCGTACGCCACATGGGAGGCTGGGGCAGAGGGGCGCATCCATTTCGCCGACATCGACTCGGGCGCCATCAGCGAAGTCGATTTCGCCCCTGGATTCGAGTACACCGACCTGAGCCCGGTGTTCTCACCCGACGGGAAGACATTCGTCGTGCAGCGGTATGCGATCGACGGCTATCGGCTGACCGTGCTGAGCGTCGACGGGCAAGCCCGAGCGGTCCCTATGGGATTGGCGCACCCGGACATGACTGACGGTGCGGCCGTGCTCTTCTCGCCCGATGGGACGAAGGTCCTGGCGACGTACAAGAACGACGGGACGACCTGGCTCCTGGATGTGGTGACCGGCGGTGGCGACCAGATGACCTGGTCCGTCCCGATGACGACAGACGCGACGTGGCAGCGTCTCGCACCGTGATGCGGAGCACCGTCGGTTAGTCGCTCGCGCTCGATTCTGCGGCGTCGATGGCCGCGGCCAAGTCGGCCGCGGCCACGGCGCGCGGCTCCTTGCCCTTCGGCCAGTCGCGACGGCATGCCGCCGGTAGCCCGCAGCCGCACGCGGCTGAAGCCCCGGCGCGAGGCTGTGGGCGCGGGCCGATCTCGATCGAGAAATGATGAGATTGACAGCGGCGCCAAAGCTACCTAGGATGCCGCTACATCGGATACAGATGTAGAGGTGGGCGGATGAAGCAGCTGAAGTCGTTTGGCAACCAGCTTGTGAAAGGCACGACGCCGATGCTCGTACTTTCCGTGATCGGGGAAGGCGAGCTCTACGGCTACGAGATCGCTCAACGCATCCGGGAGGAGAGCGGGGGCGGCTTGGCGCCGTCCGAGGGGTCGCTCTACCCGACGCTGCATAGGCTCGAGGCGGACGGAGCCCTCGAGGCGGTCTGGCGCGAGAGCGACCGAGGGCCTCGTCGGCGCTACTACAAGGTGACGGATCACGGGCGGGGCCTGCTCGCCTCCAGCCAGGACGAGTGGTCGACGTTCGCGCGGATGGTCGAGCGCGTCGCCCTTCGAGGTGATCGGAATGGCTGACTTTGATCCGACCCGCTGGACGTCGGACCGAGCCGGCTATCTCGCACGCGTCGCGGCGTCCTTGCGCCTCCCGGAAAGCGACGCCCGCGACGTCATCGAGGAGCTGGAGGGCCACATCGCAGATTCCACCGCGGCGCTGATGGCGGACGGTCTCTCGCAAGAACAGGCCGAGCGGAATACCCTCGCCCGCCTCGGCGCACCCGACGTCCTTGCCGGGGATCTCCGGCGCGCTCGCCAGACGTCGCGTCGCATGATCGCGGCCGTCGGCGGAGGCGTGTGGGCCGCCACCCGCAGCGGGACGTTCGGTCTCCTGGTCGGGGCCGCGACAGCGCTCCCGGCCATGCTCCTCATTGCGGCGATCGTCGGGTTGTTGTTGCCGAGCGTGACGTTCCTGTTCGAGCCGGTCGGCATGGCAACGGGGATTGCGTGGGCATGGGCGATCGCCGCCTTTCTCGCTGCTGGCGCTGCGACACGCCGCATCGCCGTCACGGCTCGCCGTCCGATCGCCGATGTCCGCACCCCGGCCGCGCTGCTCGCCGCCCTCGTGATCGGCGCAGCCGTGCTGCTGATCCCGAGCCAGGCCCTCGACGAGCTGGCCGTCATCGTGTTGCTTGCGATCCCGCTCGGTGGCGTGTTGGGCGCGCTGCTCGCCACCGAACGCGGGCGACCCAGTCGCTGGCTGGCTCCGCTGGCGATCCTCGTCATGGTGTTCGGCTTCGTTGCCCTGCCGTTGGCGATCCTCTGGGCGCCGCCAACGGTCACGTGGGGTGCGATCGTGCCGTCCGATCACCCAGCGTTCGAGGCCGAACCCGCCTTCGAGAGTCCGTTCGCGGATGGGATGGGGATCATCACCCAGAATCAGGACGGTCGATACGAACTGGAGACGACCGTCGGGCCGTCGATCGCGCAGTGGCGAAATTTGCGACTCGAGGTGTGGGCCTGCGCGCTCCCTTGCAGCGAACCTGATGCCGAGCGGACTGTGCTCATCGGCGATGCTCCAGCAAGCATCGCCAACGACCGGCTAACGGCTGCCGTGGTCATGAACCACTACCGCTACTCGGGTCCGATCGTCGCGCTCCTGCTGGGGACGGACGAAGGCGGCGTCCAGCACACGCTGTTCGGTCCCGACATCGGCAAAGCCGCATTCAACGGCCGGGTGATCGACTGGCTGTCGGCGCCAGTACCGTCCTAGCAGCGCGACTAACCGGTTTTCTACTGATCCGCGTTCAAGATCGCCGCGTCGGTCTCCGCCGCAAGGTCCGCCGCGCCAGCCACGCCGCGCGGTTCCTTGCCCTTCGGCCAGTACAGCTCCTTCTTGACCGACGCCTCGGGGAGTCCGAGGTCAAGGAGGGTCTGCTCGGCAGCGATGATCATGTCGGGGTTGCCACAGAGGTAGGCGATCGTGTCGTCCGGCTTGAGTCCGAGTTGCTCGAACACCGGGCCGACCACCGTCTCGGCGCGGCCGGTCCGGCCCTCCCAGGTGGCATTGGACGGGTCGCCGGGGCGGGAGACGGTGGGTACGAACGTCACCGGGTACTCGCCGCGCGTCTGCCAGCGCTCGAGGACGTCGCGATAGCCGAGGTCGCGCTCGTACGAGACGCCGTTGATGAACACCGCCCGACGGAGGTCGCCCGCGGCCATCGTCTCGCGCATCATCGACACGAATGGGGCATTGCCCGTGCCCGATGAGATGAACAGGTGGACCCGATCGTCGCCGGGCTCGAGCAGGAACTTGCCCTTCGGCCCGATCATCCGCATCCGGTGGCCGACGGGCAGGTCCCACAGCACCGGCGTGAACGTGCCGCCCTGGACGAGCCGCAGGTAGAACTCGTAGCCGGTCGAGCCGGCCTCGCGCGGGGGTGACGCGACCGAGTACGGCCGCTGGACGATGCGCCCGTCGATGAACACGCCGATCGTCATGTACTGCCCGGGCTCGAAGGGCGTCGGTTCGCCGTCGAACTTGACCCAGAAGTAGCCCAGGCTCTCGTGCTGGTCGACGCGCTGGATCAGGGTCGCGTTGTAGCGCTCATCGTCGGTCGCGATGACGCCGCCGGGCTCGGCGGCCGCGGCGGCGGCGAGGTCGGTCATGTGTGGACGCATCTCCGGTGCGGTTCCGGAGATGGTACCCGGCGACGCCACTCGACCAGCGAGGGTCGCCGCCGGGCGATGTGGAGCTAGGCGGGATCCCCCTGCCCTCGACAGCTCACCTTCGGGTTCCAGTCGTTGAACAGACCGCGGGGATTGCCCTTCCAGACCCAAGCATGGATCTCGTAGAAGTCCGGAAGCCCGTATCGGTTGCCCGCCGGAACGAGCGTCAGCCGCCGCCCGAACAGGCGAGGCGCCCTCGACCCGTTGGCCTTGTGCCAGGCATCCTTTAGGACCACGTACTCGACGGCCACGAGCTGGTAGCCGCCATCGGTGCGGGGCTCGTAGACGAGCACTTCCGGCCGCAGCTTGTCCAGCGCGGGATCCTCGACCAGCGCGCCCTTCACGAAGTGCTGGCCCATCCCGCCCGTGCCGGTCTTGTCTGTGCAGAGGTAGAACTTGTCGTAGCCCGCCGCCATCGCGATATCCAGGTTGTGGAACGCATCGGTCGCCGCTCGCACATCCGCGAGCTGACTCGTCGAGCCCTGCGGGCCGCTGCCTGCCACGACGACCGCGGAACCGACGATGGCCATCACCGCGATCGCGCCGATGACGGCGGTGCGGGCTGACGTGACTCGCCGGCGCGCGACCCGGGAAAACGCATCTGGTGTCATGCGATCACCTCACACCTCGACCGAGACTTCGTAGACCTCGGGGGTCGGATGCCCGGCCCGCTCGTGGATCCGCATCACGGCCTCCCTCGATGGTCCGGTCGCCAGGCAGAAGACCTTGCCGGCCTCCGGATCCATCCAGGCACGCTCGAAATGGACGCTTTCATCGCGCTCGATCGCCAGGTCGCGGTCATGCGCTTCGCGCAGCTGGTCGGCCGTCACGCCGAAGAACCCCGAATGCACGTCCATGAACTTCGTCATCGACGCCTCCTGTCTCCTGTCCCGGCGAGGCGCCGGGTCCGTGGGCGAGACGGTCGCGCCGAAAACGGGCATCGTCATCGGTCGAACGACCGATGACCTGCGACGGACCCGGCCTACACTGCGAGCACGATGGGGACGCTAGCCTCGCTCCAGTGCCCGATCCTGGTCGGTCGAGACGATCTGCTGCGGATGGCGGATCAGGCCATCGAGGCCGTCGCCGGAGGCGATGGTCGGACCCTGCTGATCGCCGGTGAGGCGGGCATCGGCAAGACGCGCCTGGTCGATGCGGTGATCCGTCGCGCGAGCAGCGCCGGCTTCGCGTATGCGGGCGGTGACCTCGCGCCGCAGGATGCCGACGTCCCGTTGGCCGTGCTCGGCGATCTGTTCCGCTCGATGCGGCACGCAGCCCCCTGGGCGGACCTCGGCGAAGAGCTCCTCGCTCGCTGCGCCCAGGCGGCGCGTGCCGGCGACACCTATAGCCGTGCGCTGGTCGTCGACATCGTCGACCGCATCCGCCCCTACCTCGATCGGCCGACCCTCCTCAAGTTCGAAGACCTCCAATGGGCGGACGATATGAGCCTCGAGGCGATCGCCGAGCTGGCCCGGTTCAGTGCCGAGCTGCCACTCCTCGTTCTCGGCGTCTATCGACGGGACGAGACACCGCCCGGCGCACCTCTCCGGGCGTGGCGATCCCGGCTGCTGACCCAGCGACGAGCGGAGGAGTTCGTCCTCCAGCGCTTGTCAGCCGACGACACCGGCACGATGACGACGTTGCTGCTCGGCTCGGGCATGCCCGCCCCTCGCGAGGTCGTCCAGGCGGTCTACCAACGGTCGGATGGACTGCCGCTCCATGTCGAGGAGCTGATCGGCGGGGCTCGGGCGCGGGGCCAGGTGGACGCGGAGGTCATCCACACCACGGACGTCCCGAACACGATCGAGGACGCCGTCCGGGCGCGAGCCGCGGAGCGATCGGCGGAAGCCCAGGCGGTCGCACGCGCCGGGGCGGTGATCGGGCGGTGCTTCGTCCCTGAGGTGCTTGCCGACGTGATGGACCGACCCGCGGGCGAACTGGAGGATGCCCTGCAGGAGCTCGTCGACCATGGATTCCTGTTCGAGTTCGGGACGGTCGACGCCGGCTACTACGACTTTCGCCATCAGCTGTTGCGAGAGGCGCTCTACCGCGCCACGCCGGAGCGCGATCGACGGCAGTACCACGCTCGAGCGGCGGCGTTCGGGGCGACCCTGGAGGGCGCATCCGAGGTCCACGCTTCCCTGCACTACGAGCGTGCGGGGCTCTCCGCGGAGGCATACAGGGCGGCGCGAGTCGGTGGCGAGGAGGCTGCTCGCCTATCTGCCCACCGCGAGGCCTTCGAATTGCTCCGGCGCGCGGTCCGCAACATGCCCGACGGGACGCCGGATCTGGAACGTGCTGAGCTTCTCGAGCGCTACGCGTCCGAGGCCGCTGCCATCGAGGAGAACGAGACATCGGAAGCGATGACGTGGGCCGCGCGGGCGGCATATCAAGGGGCGGGCCGACCCGAACTGGCCGCGCTGATGCTGTCCAGCGTCCACACGTTGTGGCGACGGATGGGTCGACCGCTCAGCGACCGTCGGGCGCTGATCCAGCAGGCCGAGGCCGAGCTTTCGGGCGTGCCGGACGGCCTCGAACTGGAGGAGGTCCGCCGCGAGCTGACATACGACCGACTCGTGATCGAGGTCGACGCGAACGAGATCGGTGCGGCGCGCCGGACCGGCAAGCCGTTGCTGTCCGCCTTCCAGGCGGCCGGTGAGGTGGGGTCGATGGCTGCCGTTGCCGTCCGCCTGGCGATGGTCGACATCCTGGCTGGTGACCCCGATGCCGGGCTTGCGACGATGGTTCGACTCGCAGAGGAGGCGCGCGAGAACCGGGCCGAGGAGACCGGGGTCACGGCGTTCCGGGACACCGCGGTGATGGCGACACGCGTGATGGACTATGCGCGAGCCGACGAGAGCCTCTCCGAGGGGCTCGTGTACGCGGACTCGATCCAGCAGTCCCACTGCGCCCACGTCATGTCGGCTTTGACCGCCGAGATCGACTGGGCCGCCGGGCGATGGGACGCCGCGGTGCCGGCGGGCGAACAGGCGATCGCCGACCGCGGCTGCGCACGAGCCCCGAACATGGCCCGCTGGGCGGTCGGGTACGTGGCCTTCGGGCGCGGAGAGCTCGATCACGCTCGCGGACTCCTCCATGAGGCCCTGGGCTTCGGCGATCAGAGCGAGATGATCGAGTGGCGCCTCCCGCCGGCCTGGGGGCTTGCCGAGACCGCGCTGCTCGACCACGACGCAAGCGACGCCATCGACCGCTGCGAGGCGGCGCTGACGCTGTGCATCGCGACGGGAGAGCGGGCGCTGCTCGCACCCTTCGTCGTCACCGGCGTGCGCGCGTACCTGAGCGCGGGCCGACCGGGCGAGGCGGAGCGCTGGCTGGCCCGCTGCGCTGCGCATCTCGCGCCGACGCCGGCGTTCGGGCGGGCCGCTCTCGACCACGGGGCGGGCTTGGTGGCGCTCGCGTCCGGGTCGACCGGTACGGCACGCACGTCGCTCGAGGCAGCGGCAGCCGGCTGGGACCGTCACGGTCGACTGTGGGAATCACGATGGGCGAGCCTCGACCTGGCGAATGCCCATATCCGCTCGAACCGGTTCGCGGCGGCAGTGGCGATCGCAGCGGACGTCCGCGAGACCGCCGACCGACTGTCCTGCCCGAGCCTGCTCGCCGAAGCTGACCGACTTCTCCGCCAGGCGCGGGGCCGCGTCGCCGTCGATGAGCCGTGGCGCCCACTCACGGCGCGCGAGTTCGAAGTCGCCCGGCTGATCGGCGAAGGGCTGACCAACGCCGAGATCGCCGATTCGCTCGGGATCGCGCCGAAGACGGCAAGCTCCCACGTCGAGCACATCCTGGCCAAGCTCGGTGCGTCCCGCCGCACGGAGATCGCAACCTGGGCGAGCAACGTCGACAGGAGCGCTGCCGCGCACTGACCGAACAGCGGCTACCGACCCGCAACCGAGGGCGTCCGAACGGCGACGGTACAATCTCGGGGCCCTGATGACCTCGAGCGGGTCGTCCGCCCGCCACCCCCGGAGGCCCGTCCCGATGACCACGACCACGCCCTCTCCGGCTACGGCCGACCGCTCCCACACGGCGGCCAAGCGCTACATCTATGCCTGGGGTGAGGGCACGGCCGAGGGCAACGCGGGCATGCGCGACCTCCTCGGCGGGAAGGGCGCAGGCCTGGCCGAGATGACCATCGCCGGTCTCCCGACCCCGCCCGGTTTCACGATCACGACCGAAGCCTGCAACGACTACTTCGCCAACGGGGAGCGTCTGCCCGACGGCCTGTGGGACGACGTGCTCGAGGCGGTCAAGGAGGTCGAGCGGCGGACCGGCAAGGGCTTCGGCGACCCCTCGAACCCACTCCTCGTGAGTGTTCGCTCGGGCGCCAAGTTCTCGATGCCCGGGATGATGGACACGGTCCTGAACCTCGGCTTGAACGAGCAGACGCTGCAGGGCCTCATCGGGCTCACGAACAACGAGCGGTTCGGCTGGGACGCGTACCGCCGGTTCATCCAGATGTTCGGTCGCATCGTGATGGAGGTCAGCGGCGAGCGCTTCGACCATGCCCTCGACGAAGCCAAGGCGAGTCACGGTGCGAAGCAGGACACCGACCTCGACGCCGCGGCCCTCAAGGCCCTCGTCGGCGAGTTCAAGTCGATCGTCAAGGCCGACACGGGTCGGGACTTCCCGGACGACCCCGACGAGCAGCTCGACCTCGCGATCAAGGCGGTGTTCGCGAGCTGGTTCGGCAAGCGCGCCCGCGACTACCGCAAGAACCAGGCCATCCCCGACGACCTCGGCACCGCCGTCAACGTCGTGACGATGGTGTTCGGGAACATGGGCGACGACTCCGGCACGGGCGTCGCGTTCACGCGCGACCCGAACACCGGCGAGAAGGTGCTCTTCGGCGAGTACCTGACCAACGCCCAGGGGGAGGATGTCGTGGCCGGCATCCGGACCGCGCCGAAGATCGCGCAGATGCAGACCGACATGCCCGAGGTCTACGCCGAGTTCCAGCGCATCGGTCAGCAACTCGAGGCGCACTACCGGGACGTGCAGGACCTCGAGTTCACCATCGAGCGCGGCCGCCTGTACATGCTCCAGACACGGTCCGCGAAGCGGACGGCGGCCGCGGCTGTGCGCATCGCCGCGGACATGGTCGAGGACGGCACGATCACCAAGGAGGAAGCGATCGCCCGGATCGAGCCCGGCCACGTCGACCAGCTGCTGCGCGACCAGTTCGACCAGGCCGGGCTGCAGGCCGCGACCCGCATCGCCAAGGGTCTCAATGCCTCACCGGGCGCGGCGGTCGGTCGCGCCGTGTTCAGTGCCGACACCGCCGTGGAGTGGGTCGAGAAGGGCGAGAAGGTCATCCTCGTCCGTATCGAGACGTCGCCCGACGACTTCCACGGCATGGCCGTCGCCCAGGGCATCCTCACCGCCCGTGGTGGAGCCACCAGCCACGCCGCCGTGGTGGCACGCCAGATCGGCAAGCCGTGCGTCGCCGGTTGCGCCGAGCTCGTCATCGACTACGCCATGAAGACCGCCCGCAGCTCGGACAGCGGCGTCTCGTTCAAGGAAGGCGACTCGATCAGCCTCGACGGCGCGACGGGGACGGTCTACGAGGGTGCGATCCCCACGGTCAGTGCACGGTTCGAGGATCAGCCCGAGCTACAGAAGATCCTCGGCTGGGCCGACGAGATCCGGCGCATGGGCGTCTGGACCAACGCCGACAAGCCCGAGGAGGCGGCCCAGGCGCGCGGCTACGGGGCCGAGGGCATCGGCCTCTGTCGGACCGAGCACATGTTCCGCGAGGGGGAGCGGCTCGACATCGTCCGGGGCGCGATCCTGGTCGCCAGCCAGGCCACCCGGGCGAAGGCCAAGCTGACCGCCGGCGACTCGCTCGATGCGGACGAGCGCGAGGCGATCGCCACGTTCGACGCGGCCATGGCCAAGCTCGAAGTGCTCCAGCAAGGCGACTTCGAGGGCATCTTCAAGGCGATGGACGGCCTGCCGGTCGTCATCCGCCTGATCGACCCACCCCTCCATGAGTTCCTGCCCAACCTCGAGGACCAGCTCGTCAAGGTCACCAGAGCGGAGTCGACCGGCGGCGCGAGCCAGGCGGACAAGGAGCTCCTCGCGACCATCAGATCGTTGCACGAGCAGAACCCGATGCTCGGGTTGCGCGGGGTGCGCCTGGGCCTGACGATCCCGGACTTCGTGAAGGTCCAGACACGGGCGATCCTCAATGCCCAGATCGCGGTCAAGCGCGCCGGTGGCAACCCGATCGCCAAGATCATGATCCCGCTGGTCGGTCACCCGAATGAGCTGCGGCGCACCAAGGAGCTGCTCGAAGCCGAGGTCGAAGCGGTCGAAGCCGCCGCGGGCGGCGTCGATGTCGACTACAAGTTCGGCACGATGATCGAGGTCCCACGTGGTGCGCTCGTCGCGGACGAGATCGCCAAGGATGCCGCGTTCTTCAGCTTCGGCACGAACGACCTGACCCAGATGACGTTCGGCTACAGTCGGGACGACGCCGAGGGCGGCTTCCTGCTCAAGTACGTCGAAGACGGCATCCTGCCGGTCAACCCGTTCCAGACGCTCGACGACGCGGTCGCCGGCCTGATGCAGGTCGCCGTGGACAAGGGTCGGGCGACGCGCCCGGACCTCGAGATCGGCATCTGCGGGGAGCATGGCGGCGACCCGGCCTCGATCTTCAAGTGCGAGAAGCTCGGCCTCGACTACGTCTCCTGCTCACCGTTCCGTGTCCCCGTCGCGAGGCTTGCCGCCGCCCAGGCCGCCCTCACCACGGCCGCCGAACGCGACAAATAGCGACAAATAGCGCTGTTCTCGGCCCTGTCGGCCGATTCTCGGAAATGCCTCGATGCACCAGTGTGGATAGAAAGGGGTTGCAACGGGACTGTCCGGTGTAGTCTAGTGACGCACAGGGGGCGAGAGCAGCGTGCAGGTCGACATCGAACAGTACATCTACGCACTGCGAGCAGGGATCGGCATGGTGCCGCCGGTCCTGTGGGCCATCGTGTTGCTGGGGGGACCCACTGCGGGATGGCTCCTGTACCAATTCGTGGTGCAACCCCGCACCGCGCGGATGCGGGGCTCGGACCGCTCCGCGATGTGGGTATGCCATAGCTGCCGGTCGGTCAACGACTTGCGCATGCCGCGCTGCTATCGCTGCGACGCCGCACCCGACGAGGAAGCCCTCGAAGTCATCAATTCGCGCCCGACCGGTCCGATCCCGCTCTCCCCGGTCGGCCCGGGGCTCGACCTCGGCGGATCGCCGACCTCCCTGCCGCGGCCGATCTCCCGGATCGAGCGAGCCGAAGAGGTGTGGGTCGAGGACGAGGAGTGGCACGGGGAGGTGGTCCAGCGCGAAGCTGCGGCACTCCCCGAAGTGGCCGCGATGACCGAGGTCGGCCAGGCATCCAACGGTCGATGGTCCGCCCGACCCCCCGGACCGATCCCCGTCGGCCCCGGCCGCCCGGCCGTCGCGCGACCCGCTGTGGCACGACCGCGACGCGCCGTCGTCGCGGGTTCCGTACCGGATCCTGACGACTCGCCCGCGGCGTGACCGCCGCCCCCGCTGAGCGGACCCGTCACCGGGTCCTGATCGTCGGCGGGGGATTCGCCGGGCTCTACGCGGCCCGAAACCTCAAGAGCGACCCCGAGGTCGCGGTCACCCTGCTCGACCGGCGCAACTTTCACCTGTTCCAGCCGATGCTCTACCAGGTCGCGACCGGCGCGCTCTCGCCGGCCGACATCGCGCAGCCCCTGCGCGCGGTCTTGTCGCGGCAGCGGAACGCGACGGTCATCCTCGGCGAGGCGATCGGCATCGACGTCGACAAGCGCGAGGTCCAGGTCTCCGACGGCGGCCCGATCCGGTACGACACGCTCATCGTGGCGACCGGTGCCCATCACACGTTCTTCGGGCACGACGACTGGGCCCAGCACGCACAGGGGCTCAAGACGCTCGAGGACGCGATCGAGATCCGGCGACGCATCCTCATCGCCTTCGAGGCCGCGGAACGGGAAGCCGATCCGGAACGGCGTCGCGAGTGGATGACTTTCGTGCTGGTCGGTGGCGGGCCGACGGGAGTAGAACTCGGGGGCTCGCTCGGCGAGATCGCCCGTGACACGCTCCGACGCGACTTCCGGGCGATCGACCCGTCGGATGCGCGGATCATCCTCATCGAGGCGATGGATCGCCTACTGCCGACCTTCCCGCCCGGTCGATCCGCCTCGGCGCGGCGCCAGCTCGAGCGACTCGGCGTCGAGGTGCGCACCGGCATGACCGTGACCCACATCGACGGCAGCAGCGTTCGGGTCCGCCCGACCGCCGACAAGGAGGCGGCCGAGGAGACCATTCCCACGCGGACCGTCCTCTGGGGCGCCGGCGTCATCGCCTCGTCGTTCGCCCGCAAGGTGGCCACCGCGGCCGGCGCCGAGACCGACCGCGTGGGCCGTGTCCTGGTGGAGCCCGACCTGACCCTGCCCGGCCATCCGGAGATCTTCGTGGTCGGCGACGCGGCGGTGCAGCCCTGGAAGGAGGGGCGGCCGACCCCGGGCGTCGCCCAGGGCGGCATCCAGGGCGGATCGTATGCCGCCAAGGTCATCCGCCGCCGCATCCTCGGCCGCCCGTACGAGCCGTATCGCTACAGCAACCATGGCGACGTCGCGGTCATCGGCCGCCTGTCGGGCGTGACCGATATCCCGTGGATGGGACCGTTCGGCCAGCAGGGCGGCTTCACGGCCTGGTTGCTGTGGATCGGCATCCACATCGCCTATCTGATCGGGTTCGCCAACCGTCTCGTCGTGCTCGTCCGCTGGGCGGGGTCGTTCTTCACGCACGGCCGCGGATCCCGCCTGATCACGGCCGGCACGCTGCTACCCCCGATCGAGGAACCCGAACCGCCGATGATGCCGCCGCCGGAAGACGACGGGGCGGCGTCGTAGCCAGGTCAAGGCCGGGCTTGAGCCCGGGTCGACACGGCTCGGGCTCCGTTTCGGGTGATGCATATTTCCCGGACTCGGCCGACGGATCCGTCGTTCCGGTGATGACCCCAGGGGCCGCATCGCTGACGCGTGGCCCCGCGTGGCCCGCGGCGTGATGCGGGCCAGGGTCATCACGACGTCAGGGTCCGGCCGCCCGTCCGGGAATATGCATCAGAACTCGATCACCTGGCGGACGAACCGGCCCTCGCGCATCGCCGCGAACGCATCCTCGACATCGTCGAGGCCGATGCGGCGGTCGATCAGCGCACCCACCGGTAGCGTCCCGTCCAGCGTCCAGCCGGCATACCGCGGGAAGTCGATCGCCGGCTCCGCAGAGCCGTAGTTCGAGCCGATGATCCGGCGCGCGCCATCGACGAACGGGTAGACCTCGAAGGCGGCTCGCTCGCCGATCGGTGTCATGCCGACGAGCACGGCCGTCCCGCCGACCGGCAGGGCGGCGATGGCGAGCTCCACGGTCGATGGACGGCCGATCGCTTCGAAGACGAAGTCGGGGCCGCCGTCGGTCAGGTCGCGCAAGGCCTCGGCCGTCGACACCGGGGTCACCGTCGGCGAGCAATCCATCGGTCGCGCCGACCGCCCTGGCCGCATCGAGCTTCGCCGCCATCCGGTCGATCGCCACGATCCGAGACGCGCCGGCGACCACGGCACCCATCACGCACGACAGCCCGACGCCGCCCAGGCCGATCACGGCCACCGATGCGCCCGCTCGGGACCGCGGCCGTCTTCAGCACCGCCCCGACGCCGGTCGTCACGCAGCATCCGATGAGTGCCGCCGCCCCAGGGTCGACGCCGTCGGGGAGTGGGATCGCCGCCGCGGCCGGCACGACCGATGCCTCGGCCATCGTGGCGATCGCGCAGTACGACCGGACGCCGCGGAACGCCGTCTCGCCGTCGAGCAGCGCGTGCCGGTACGACGGGGAGTCGGGACATTCCCAGATCCGACCGCGCCGGCACGACCGGCAGACCCCGCACGGGATCAGCCATGCCAGCGCGACCAGCTCGCCGACCCGTGGCGACGTCACGCCCGGCCCGACCGCCTCGACCACCCCGGCACCCTCGTGGCCCATCACGATCGGCGTCGGTCGATCCCACTCGCCGTCGCGGACGTGCAGGTCGGAATGGCACACGCCGGACGCGAGCATCCGCACGCGCACCTCGCCGACGCGTGGCTCGATGAGCTCGAGCTCGCGGATCTCGACCGGTCGACCGACCTCGGTCAGGACGGCCGCTCGGACGGTCGCTCGGACGCCGGGCAGGGGTGGCACACCGCCAGTATCGTTGCCGGATGGACCCCATGCCCCCCGGTTTCCGGTGGCCCGACGGCTACCGCGCGGCCGCGATGTTCACTTTCGATGTCGACGCCGAGGCGGTCATGCTGACCGACCACCCCGAGGTCGTCGACTACCTCGACGTCATCGGTCATCAGCGGTACGGGCCACAGGTCGCGGTGCCTCGACTGCTCCGGATGCTCGACCGACGCAAACTGCGGACGACGTTCTTCGTCCCGGGCTGGGTCGCGGAAACGTGGCCCGATGTCGCTCGCTCGATCCGCGATGCCGGTCACGAGATCGGCCATCACGGCTACATGCACGAGAGCGTGCGCGGCAAGGACGAGGCGACCGAGGCGGGCTACCTCACGCGGGGGCTCGAGGCGCTCGACTCCGTCCTCGGCATCCGGCCGATCGGCTATCGAGCACCCTCCTGCGACATGAACTTCCGGACGCCCGACCTGCTCGCCAAGCACGGATTCACGTACAGCTCCGGGATGATGGATTCGGACCATCCGTACAAGTGGGCATCCGGTCTCATCGAGCTGCCGATGCACTGGAGCCTCGACGACTGGAACCGGTACAACTACGTCCCGGGCTATGCGGCATCGCCGATCCTGCGGCCGAGCGAGGTCTGCGCCGGGTGGGCGGAGGAGCTCGACGCGATCGTCGAGGTCGGCGGGCTGTTCGACCTGACGATGCATCCGTTCATCAGCGGTCGACCGGCCCGTGCGGCGGCGCTCGAGCAGCTGATCGAACGCGCGCAGTCGATGGACGGCGTGTGGGTCGCGGCGGGCGATGAGATCGCCGCCTGGGTCGCCGGCCTGGACCTGCCCGGGGTCACCCACGAGCCGCCGGTCGTCTAGCGGTCGACACGCGGCACGTCGCGGCCGTCCTGCTGATCGTCCTCGGCTAGCCGGCCGGCACGACGCGCATCACGCCGACCATGCCGTACGCCTCGTGGCCAGGCAGGTGGCAGATGAAGAGGTAGTCCCCGGGCGTATCGAAGACCACGGTCGTCGTCGCGTCGGAGCCGGGAGCCAGCGACACCTCGGTCGGGCGGTCGCCGTGGTGCGGTTCCGTGCCGGTCCGGTGACGCTCGTGGAACGCGGCATCACCAACGAGCCATTCGTGCTCGATCGGGTCCGCGTTGACCAGCGTGATCGTGATCGGGACGCCGGCCCTGGCGACCACCTCGGTCGGCGTGTACCTCGAGAAGTGGATCCCGATGGTGGCCGCCGTCGAGCCGCGATCGCCATCCAGACCGGGCGCCCGGACCCATGCCGCGGCGATCCCCGCGAGGCCGAGCGAAAGGGCGATCCCACCGACCAGGGCAAGGCGCCCCGGTCGGTGGGTCGAAACGCTGCGAGCCATCAGGCGGGCCGCAACCCCGAAAGCTGATGCCGGGCGATCAGCCAGAGGATCCCGCCGATGCCGAGCGACACGAACGAGATGCCGGCGAACCAGCGGATCGAGGACATCACGGTCGGATCGCTGGCGCCGGGCATATCGATACCAGCGTCCACGCGGGACGGCGCGTTGGCGCCGGACACGTCGACCGCGAGGTCGTACCCGAACTGTGGGGCCGTCCCGTCGAGCGCGATCTTCGTCAGCCACGCCTTGTCCGGGACCCACTCCATGCCACGGTCGGACCGCAGATCCGAGAGCAGCAGGTCGCTGGCCGGTGCCGCGTGCGTGACGGTCATCCCGTTGAACCCGTCGGGGTAGGGGAGCATCGCCGGCGACTGGTCGGTCAGCAGGTACACGTCGGCCTGGACGACCTCGCTTTCGCTCTTGCCGAGGGCGAGGATCCGGAGCGGGACCCACGGGTTGTGCGTGGGGATCGTGATGTGGACCGGTGTCCCATCACCGACGTTCTGGCCGCGGGCGGCGGCTGCGTCGCCGTCGAACGCGGCGGCAAGGAAGATCTGGCTGCGCTGCGCGTAGAAATCGAGGACCTCCGGCGCGTCGGGCGGGAGGCGGAAGCCGTGGTCCGTCGCCCAGGTGCCGACCTCCTGCGCGCCACCGCGCAGGACCGTGATGTCCAGGGCGTCGATGGTCACTTCCATCAGGACTTCCGCGCTCGCCGCGGCCGATTGGGCTGCACCGAGTCGGAGGAAGTCGCCCTCGGGAACCGGATCGGTCTCGCGGATCAGGCGCTGGAGCGTCCAGTCGCCACCCTTCTCGACGCTCGTCGGTATGCCGGGGAGTGGCGTGAGGCTGCCGAAGGCACCTCCGCCGCCGGCGAACTCGAACGAGGTCACGTAGTGCTCGACCCCGTCGTGGTATCCCGCGAACGTCGTCGTCCGCAGGAGGTTGACCGCCCCGTTGGGTCCGATGAGCCCGCCGCAGGCTAGAGCGGGGGCCGCGCTGATGGCGACCAGGAGGAGGCCGGCGGCGAGGGCGATGGTCCGCCTGCCGGCACGAGTGATCGATCGCATCGAACGATCCTCCTGTGCAACGGCCGGCCCCAGGGCATTGGGGTCTGGTCCGTTTCGGGTGAGACTCCAGATCGGCCCGGGATGTTCCGTCCTCGTCGCGCCGACGCGCCACTGGCGACGAGCGCCTACCGCCGCGCCAACTCCGCCGCCTTGCGGAAGCCGTTGATGGCATCCGTCGCCACGATGACCACGACGGTCACGCCGATCACGATGCCGGTCACCTCGAGCCACGTGCCATCGGTAGCGGTGCCCACCTCCGCGACGAGGGCCGGATTGAACAGCAAGTCGTTCTGAAGCAGCCAGACGGCCGGGATGGCGAACCCCGCGCCGAGGGCGGCGTTGATGAAGGCGAACGTCCACGTCCAGCGACCGCGCATGTAGAGCACGATCGTGAACACGATCTCGAGCAGCGAGATGACGATGAAGTAGGGGAGCCAGAACGACCAGAGGGACGGGTCGAACAGCGGGAACGCTTGCCCCTCGATGACGATCGGCGACTGCAGCTGCACCCACAGGATGCCGACGACGACGAAGACGTTGGCGATGACGGTGCTGACGGCATCGGCGATGCTGATGCGACCGTCGTCGGGCAGCTCCGGCAGGTCGTCGACCGTCCAAGGCTTGCCCGTGATCGACTCGACGTTCGCGGCGCGCTCGATGAGGGCGAAGATGAGCGTCACCCAGAACAGGATCTGCAGGCTGACCGTCACGGCCGTCCCGATGCCCGCCGTGATCGCCTGACCGACCGTGTTGCCGGACAACAGGTTGGCGGTGAGCACGACGGCCGAGACGATCGGGACGATGATCGGCAGCAGCAGCGTCAGGAGACGCTTCCACTCGGCGAACCAGGTGGGTCCGATCAGGTACTGTGGCTGCTCGGAGTAGCGGGCAGCCAGCACACTCGGATCGCCGAGTTCGGCCAGCGCGGCCCGCTCGACCGCCTCGGCGCTCGGTGCGCGGCTCCCCGTTCCGTGCCTCGATGGCATCGGCGACGAGCGCTCTGATCTCCGGCTCGAGCTCGGTTCGTTGTGAGCGTGGCACCGCGCGGAGCACGGCCCACACGTATCGGTCGGTGAGGGCGGTCATCTGTCATCTCCTTGGGCAAGGGCGCGGATCGACGCATCGAGCCGCTTCCAGTCATCGAGGAGCTCCGTGGCGAACTGGTTGCCGGCGGGGCTGGTCCGGTAGAACTTGCGTGGCCGCGACTCCTCGGTGTTCCACTCGCTGGTCAGCACGCCCTGCGACTCCAGGCGCCGGAGGAGGGGGTAGAGCGTGTTGGCATCGACGCTGAACCCGAGATCGCGCAGCTGGTCGAGCAGCGCGTAGCCGTAGCCCGGTCGCCGAAGCAGGAGCAGGCACGCCAGCACGACGGTGCCGCGTCGCAGTTCCTGCCGGCCGCCGGCCAGGAGTTCGGTGAGGTCCATGAGCGGCACTATAGTGTGTGACACACACTAATGCAAGTCCTACATCGATTTGCCCTCGCGAACAGGCGTCCGGTGCACGGCTAGCCCCATCGCGGGGTGACAGCGGCCGGTCCGAGCGGTCAGACTTCCCGCCATGCGTGCCCTGCTCGCCGCCCTTGTCGGTCTCCTGCTGCTCGCCCTCGTGGCCCCTGTCGCGACCGTCGCAGCCGCGGACTTCCCCGCGAAGGACTCTCGCTACCACTCCTACGCCGAGATGGTCGCGGAGCTCAACAAGGCCGTCGCCGACCACCCGGCGATCGTCCAGAAGTTCTCGATCGGTCAGAGCTACCAGAACCGCCAGATCTGGGCGGCGAAGATCTCGGACAACGTCGCGACCGACGAGAAAGAGCCCGAGGTGCTGTTCGACGCCCTGCACCATGCCCGCGAGCACCTGACCGTCGAACAGGCACTTGCCGTGCTGCGCTGGCTGAGTGACGGCTACACGACGAATTCGACCGTGAAGCGGCTCGTCGACACGCGCGAGATCTTCATCGTCTTCATGGTCAATCCCGACGGCGGCGAATACGACCTCACCGGCTCCCCGTACCGCGGCTGGCGCAAGAACCGACAGCCGAATGCCGGCAGCTCGTACGTGGGCACCGACCTGAACCGGAACTACGACTACCACTGGGGCTGCTGCGGCGGATCGTCGGGCTCGAAGTCATCGAGCACGTACCGCGGGTCGCAGGCCTTCTCTGCGCCCGAGACGCGGGCCCTGCGCGACTTCATCAACAGCCGGGTGGTCGGCGGCCGCCAGCAGATCACCACCGCGATCACGTTCCACACGGCGGGCGAGCAGGTGCTGTGGCCGTACGGCTACACGTACGCCGACATCCCAGTCGACATGACCCGTGACGACCACGCCGCGCTGCGCGAGATCGGAGAGCGCCTGGCCGACAAGAACGGCTATCGACCGATGCAGTCGAGCGGCCTGTACATCACCGACGGCGACGAGATCGACTGGGCGTACGGCCGCCACCGGATCTTCATGTACACCTTCGAGATGTATCCCCGTGGCGTGACCTCGCTCAGCCGGTTCTACCCGGCCGATGAGCTGATCTCGCGCGAGACGACGCGCAACAAGTCCGCGGTCCTGTACCTGATCGACGTCGCGGGCTGCGTCTACACGCCGATCGGCAAGAAGGCCACGCACTGCGGGCCGTTCAACGACGACCTCGAGATCACGCGCGGCTGGCAGGTGAACCCGAACAGCGACGACACCGCGACCGGCGGCCGTTGGCAACGGGCCGATCCCGCCGCGACGAATTACCAGGTGAACTCGGTCACATCCGGTCGCTATGCGCTGGTGACGGGTGGGTCGGCCGGCTCCACCTCGAGTGCCAACGATGTCGACGGTGGGTCGACGTCGGTGCGCTCGGCGGCGATCGGCCTGCCAAGCTCGGTCGGCAAGCTGACGTTCCGCTACTACCTTGCGCACGCCTCGAACGCGTCATCCGCCGACAGATTCCAGGCCTTCGTCGAGGTGGGCGGCGGCGGTGGTCGGACGCTGGTGAAGTCCGAGTCCGGCGCGGCCAACACCGACCGAGCGAGCTGGTCGTCGTTCTCGGTCTCGTTGGCGCCGTGGGCCGGTCAGACGGTCCGGATCGTGTTCGTGGCCACCGACGGAGGCGGCGACTCGGTGGTCGAGGCCGCGGTCGACGACGTGCGGATCACCCGCCCGTAGGAGCCAACGCGCCGCTCGTTACCGCATCGGCTCGGTCTTGCCGTAGACGTCGCGACTGATCTGGTAGGCGTGCGCCTCGAGCGCGAGGGCCATGTCGTCGAACTTCGCCAGTGCCGCGCCGCGAACCACCGCGGTCGACTTCAGTTCGAGCTCCTCGACCGAATCCGACTCCCCCCGCCAGCCGACGCGGATCTCGCCGACGCCGCGGGCGTATGACTTGAGTTGGAAGATGCCCTCCTCGTCCAGGCTCGACTCGGCGAACCGGTCGACGTCTGTGTAGCAGCCGGTCAGCACGCAGTCCGAGATGCCGGCGGCGTCGAGCCGGCTGAAGTCGGACCAGCCGACTTCGGGCCCCAAGCCCTGGAAGTACGTCCCTGGGTGGCTATCCGGGTCGGCGAACATCATCACGCCGGGCTTGGCATCGGCGAGGCCGGCGATCCAGGTCGGTGCGTCGACGACCTCGCCGTCCTCGAGCTCCTCTGGATGCTCCCCGAAGAACCAGACCGTGCCCTCATCGTCCTCGGCGTAGAACGCGATCTCCTTCTCGACGAGCTCGCCCTCATTGATGTCCTCGATCCAGACGACAGCGGTGGGCACGCCATCGATGACCTTGGTGAGGTGGGTGACCGTCACCGTGATCCGATGCGGCGTTCGCTCGCCCTCCTCGATCAGCACGCCGTCGAAGATCCAACGGCGCCCGGCGAGGAGCGGCAACCACTCGTTGTCGATCGTCACGGGATGCGTGAAATGGGCATGGTCGAAGTCCGCCAGCGACGGCACGAGCGGGTCGATCGACGGTGTCGGTTCAGCGGTGGCGGTGACGCTCGGGACGGGCGACGGACCGGTCTGCGGCAGCGTCGGTGCTGCTGACGGAGCGGGCGGCGCCGCCGCGGTCGATGGCTGCGTCGCCGGAGCGCGACTGCATGCTGCAAGCAGGATGATTGACGACACAGCGGCGCCCACGGCGCGCATGCCCGACCGACCCATCGGAACCCCCACTTTCCCCTCACGTTCAAGACGGCGAGCGTCTTATCGACATCTTCGTCCTGGATCAACCAATTAGCCCGTCGTCTTCACACGATCGGTGCGAGTACGCACCACTGATTTTCAGATCGGCAGCGCAGCCCGGAACGTTGTTCCGGCACTCCCCGTTTCCTCCACTTCCAGGGTGCCGCCGTGGGCCATCACGAGATGGCGGGCGATGGCCAGGCCCAGGCCCGACCCGGTCGAGTCGGCACCCTTCGCGAATCGCTCGAAGACGTGTGGCAGGAGATCGGGATCGATGCCCGGGCCGGTGTCGATGACCCGGAGCACGACGCGATCGTCCGTCACCTCGCCACGGACCACGACGGAGCCACCGGACGGCGTGTGCCGGACGCCGTTCGCGACCAGGTTGGAGAGCACCTCCCGGATCCGGACCGGGTCGACGTCGAGGATCGGGAGATCACTCGGGACATCGGCCGTGACGGTCACTCCGGCCGTGCCTGCGGCGCCCGCGAACGACCGGACGACCTCCACGACGAGCAGGTCGAGGTCGGTCGGCTCGCGATGGAGCGGGAGCGTGCCGGCCTCCGACAGGGCCACGGTCCGGAGGTCGTCGATGAGCCGCTCCATGACCCTGGTCTCCTCGAGGATCGCGGCCAGGTGCGCCTCGTCGGCCGGGTGGACGCCATCGATCATCGCCTCGAGGTTGCCGGAGATGACGCTGAGTGGCGTGCGCAGCTCGTGGCTCACGTCGTTGAGCAGGGTGCGTCGCTGGTCCTCGTTGCCCTGGAGGCGTTCGACCATGGTGTTGAAGCCGCGCACGAGCTGACGGACCGGGCGCCAGCCACGGGACGGTGACGACACGCGGGTCGTGTAATCGCCCGCTTCGACCCGACGGGTGGCGTCGACGAGTGAATCGAGCGTCCCGGCCGACCGCCGGAACCCGCCGCTCACAGCCACGAGGGCGGCGATCACGATGACGATCGCGACGACCACCGGGATCGGTCCGAGAGTCGAGAAGGCCGTGGCGATGGTCGTGATGACCGCCCAGACGACCACCAGGAACACGATCGCGAACACGCAGCCGAAGAATGGCCGCGGCCGGCCGCGCCACTCGCCGCCCCATTCGCCGGCGCGTCGACGGCGCCACATCTCGCGGCGATAGGCTCGCCAGTCCTCGGGTTTGCCATCGCCGGGGGCCCAGGGCGGACCGGT
Source organism: uncultured Chloroflexia bacterium (assembly GCA_963813535.1). GTDB lineage: Bacteria > Chloroflexota > Limnocylindria > Limnocylindrales > CSP1-4 > SPCO01. Next base: position 151,200 of record CAWEZH010000002.1, read on the forward strand.
GCCGCTCCCCGGGGAGCTGTCGCGGTCCGTCATCGATCGTCCGCCAGCCGATAGCCGACGCCATACACCGTCAGCACGTAGCGGGGTTGGCGCGGATCCGGCTCGAGCTTGCGGCGCAGGTTCTTGATGTGCGAGTCGATCGCCCGCTCGTAGCTCTCGAACGCGACTCCGTGGAGCGCGTCGAGCAGCTGGCTGCGCGTGAAGATGCGACCGGGCTGACGGGCCAGGGTCGCAAGGAGCGTGAACTCGGTCGGGGTGAGGTCGACGGTGGTGCCGGCCACCTCGGTCCGCATCCGCGGGACGTCGAGCGTCAGCTCCCCGACGCGGATCTGATCCGACGCATCGACCGGTCGGTCGGTCCGGCGGAGGACTGCCTTGATGCGTGCCACGAGCTCACGCGGTGAGAACGGCTTGGTGAGGTAGTCGTCGGCCCCGAGCTCGAGGCCGAGCAGCTTGTCGAGCTCGTCGTCGCGCGCGGTGACCATCACGATCGGCATCGAACCGTCGCGCCGCAGCTCACGGGTCACGTCGAGGCCGTCGAGCCCAGGCAGACCGAGATCGAGCACGACGAGATCGGGTCGATCGCGCTTCGCCGAAGCGAGCGCCGCAGGTCCGTCGGCCGCGGTGATCACCCGGAAGCCGGCGTGCTCGAGATAGTCGCGTGCCAGCTCCACGATCCGTGGCTCGTCGTCGACGACGAGGATGGTTCGACTCATGACTGGCTGCTCACGGTTTGCTCACGGGCTGCATCGTACCGACACGAATGCGCCCTCCCGGACCGACCGGGAGGGCGCGGGGTGTCGGGACCGACCTAGGCGGGCCTGTCGGTCGGAGGCGTGGTGCCCCCGCTCGAGGTCGATCCTGAGGAGTCCCCGTGTGCCTGGCGATGCCAGTCGTCGAAGGTCTCCTGGAATCGACCGCGATGGTCGTGGTCGCCCCACTTGCCGGGGCCGCCGGGTCCGCCGGGGCCTCCCGGGCCGCCCCAATAGCCTGGGCCGCCCCACCGACCGCCGCCCCAGCCGCGACCCCGCCAGAAGACGGCGCGCAGCAGGCCGATGATCAGGAAGATGACGAGCAGGGTGCCGAGGAACCCGAAGATCGAGAACCCGTGGCCCCAACCCGGGCCGTACCCGTAGCCATACGCGTAGGGATAGGCCGGAGCGACCGGCGTGACGACCGTGCCGTCCGGGGCGTTGGCGGCCGCCGTGGTGATGGCGGTCGACAGCCCCGCCTGGTAGGCCGCTTGAGCGATGAACCCACCGCCGACGACGATCGCCGCGACGATGAGGAGTCCGATGAAGAGATTGCGCATGTGTGCGTGAGCTCCTTTCTGTGTCGGATGCTCGCGCCGGAATGTGGAGTGGGCATGGAGTCCATCGGGAGGGCTCGGGTCGTCGCCGAAGTCGTCCGGTGATGCATATTTCTCGGCGCCGGGCGAACCCTTCCTCGGCGATGACTATGGGCCGCATCGCGGCTGCGGTTGGTTATCGTCTGTCTTGATGCGGCCCAAGGTCATCAGTCGCCAAGGGTCGCGTTGGCGCCGGCCAGAAACATGCATCACGAGGTAGCCGTGACGACACCGACCGACGATCCCGGCGTTCTCGGTGGGAAGAACCTGCCGATGTGCCCGCTCTGCGGCAACGCCACGTTCCGTCAGGAGGAGGGCAAGTTCGACAGCGCCTGGGGCTTCACCGCGCATCGGGTCACGATGCTGGTCTGTGAGCGCTGCTCGTACATCCTGACCTTCTACGAAGGCAACACGATCTTCGACTTCGATTGAACGCGCCGCGGTCGCTCGTCGCCGCCATCGACCAGGGGACGACCAGCAGTCGATGCCTCCTGTTCGATCACGACGGGCAGCCGGTCGCGAGCCACCAGCTCGAGCACCGGCAGATCACGCCAAAGCCGGGTTGGGTCGAGCACGACCCCGACGAGATCATCGAGCGCGTCAACGCCTGCGTCCGGATCGCGCTCCGCGAGGCCGACGTCAACGCGACGGCCCTTGCCGCGGTCGGTATCAGCAACCAGCGCGAGACGACCGTCGTATGGGATCGGCGGACCGGTCGACCGGTCCACCCCGCCGTCGTCTGGCAGGACATGCGCACGGCCGATGCGGTCGGACGCATCGCCGCCGCGGAACCCAACGGCGTGGATCGCTACCGGGCCACGACCGGGTTGCCGGTGTCGACGTATTCGAGTGCGCTGAAGCTGCGCTGGATCCTCGATCACGTCGACCGCGACCCGGCCGAGCTGGCCTTCGGCACGATCGACTCGTGGGTCCTGTGGCAGCTCACCGGTGGCCTCGATGGCGGCGTCCACGCCACCGACGTGACCAATGCCAGCCGCACGATGCTGATGGATCTCGAGTCGCTCGACTGGGACCAGTCGATCCTCGACGAGCTCGGGATCCCTCGGTCGATGCTGCCGGAGATCCGAGGCTCATCGGAGGTCTACGGCACCGGCGTCGGCGATCTCGACGGTGTGCCGATCGCGGGCATCCTCGGTGACCAGCACGCGGCGCTGTTCGGCCAGGCCTGTTTCGAGGCCGGGGAGGCGAAGTGCACCTACGGGACCGGCGCGTTCATGTTGATGCACACCGGCACCGTGCCGGTCCCCAGCACGCACGGGCTGATCACCACGGTCGCTGCGCGGCTCGGTGGTCCAGGCACGCCGGCCACCTACGCCCTCGAGGGGTCGGTGGCCGTCGCGGGCTCGCTCGTGCAGTGGCTGCGGGACGACCTCGCGATCATCGATTCGGCCGACGAGATCGAGCCGCTCGCCCGTTCCGTGCCGGATTCGGGTGATGTCGTGTTCGTACCGGCGTTCTCAGGCCTGTTCGCACCGCACTGGCGGCCCGATGCCCGGGGCGTGATCGCCGGTCTGACCCGGTTCTCGACCAAGGCCCACATCGCACGGGCCGCGCTCGAGGCGACGGCCTATCAGGTGGCCGATCTGGAGGAGGCGATGGCCGCGGATCTGGGGGCGCCACGGAACGGGGAGCTGCGGGTCGACGGTGGGATGACCCGGAACGAGCTCCTGATGCAGATCCAGGCGGACATCCTGGGGAGTGTCGTGGTCGCGCCGGCCATCACCGAGATCACGGCCCTCGGCGCGGCCTACGCCGCGGGACTCGCGGTCGGCTTCTGGCGGGACCTCGACGAGCTGCGGTCGATGGCCGTTGCGACGCGTCGATGGGAGCCTCGGATGTCCGAGCGTGACCGCGCCGCCGCTCTGGCTCGATGGCACAAGGGGGTCGAGCGCTCGCTCGGTTGGGCTGAACCCGCTATCGACTGACCGCGACCGGCTGTTGGGCGAGCTGCTGGTCGAGGGCCACGGCCGCATCGACGATCCTGTCCGGCAGTCGTAGGACCGAGGCCGGCAGGTCGGCATGGGCCACTCCGGCCCCGCCGGCGGCGACCAGCACGCCTCGCAGGTCGCCCACCGCTTCCGCGACGCCCAGCGCTGTCGCCCCGTCGTCGAGGGTGGGGATCCCGACCACCACGCCACGTGCCCCGGTCACCTGGGCCGCATCGATCCAGCTCGTCTCGGGCACATCGGCTCCGAGATACACGACGCCGATCCCGCGCCGCCGGGCAGCCGTCGCGAACGCAAGCGCACCGAGCTCGTGCCGGCTCCCCGGTGGGAGGCCGACAAGGACGGGATATTCGACATCGAGCCGGGCAGCTGCCTCGAACGCGGCCGACAACCGGCGAAGCGTCGCGTGGCTGGCGGCATGCTCCGCAGCGACCGACACGCTGCCCGCCGCCCAGGCCTCGCCGAGCGCGCGGAGCGCGGGCATGACCCGCTCGTCGATGACTCGCTCGAACGAGCCGGCTGCGAAGAGCTCATCAAGGACGGCCTCGACACGGCCCTCGTCCAGGGCAGCCGCCGCGGCCACGAATGCCGCAGAAAGCTCGGCCGCGGAGATGTCATAAGGCCTCGCCTGGGTCGGGGCAGGAGAGGCAGGGACGCCGTTCGTCTCGATCTGGTGCGCGGCCTGGCTCGCTGACCAGCCCGAGTCGATGAGCGAGCGCATGGCCCGCAGGCGGTCGATCGTCGCGTCGTCATACAGGCGATAGCCGGACGGAGGTTCGCTCCGGCCGGACGATGCCGTAGCGCCGCTCCCAGGCGCGCAGCACCTCGACGCTGACACCCGCGCGTGACGCGGCTTCCCTGATGGTGTACATGGTCTGTCGAGGATATCACGTCGAAAAGCCTTGACAAGCCTTACCTGCGCAGGGTAAAGTCTCGACGAACCCTATACACAGGGTAAACAGCAGCAGGCCCGGGGTACCGGGCGCAGCAGGAGTGGAGACATGCAGTATCTCAAGGCCCTCGCCCTTCTTCTCGTCATCGTCGGCGGTCTGAACTGGCTTCTTGTCGGGATCGCCCAGTTCGATCTTGTCGCAGCCATCACCGGAGCGACGTTCGGTGAGACCAACGCCATCTCGTCGGTGATCTACGTCCTCGTGGGCATCTCGGCCATCGCCCTGATCCCGACCTTGTTCGAGTGGGTGACCGCGGACGCATCGGCGCGTTCGGACGCAACGGTGACCACCGCCCGCTGAACCATGTTCGCGTCATCCCGACGCGCCTCTTCCCAACGACCCGCGGGTTCGCTCACCCGCGGGTCGTTTCCTTTCCAGGTATATGCGGTTGCAACGTCGGCGGGGCTACGGTGGTCGGGCCCGGACACCACGCACCGAGGAACCGTCATGACATCGACCCTACGACGCCTCGCCATGCTCGTCGCGCTGGCGATGGGCCTGTCGTTGGCCCTCGCGCCGGCCGTCGCCGCGCACGATGGCCACGACACCGACGATCTCCCCGCCCGCATCGACCTGCCCGATGGCTGGCAGCCCGAAGGCATCGAGTCGTGGGGCAAGTGGCTGTACGCCGGGTCGCTGGCGAACGGCGCCATCTGGCGCGCGAATGCCAGGACCGGGGAGGGGCAGATCCTCGTTCCGGGCCAGACCGGCAAGGTGGCGGTCGGCCTGCACATCGACCGCTGGGGTCGGCTGTGGGTCGCCGGCGGCCCGACCGGTGAGGTCCGGGTCTACAACGCCCGGAACGGGAAGCTGCTGCAGACCTACACGTTCACCGGCACGGGCTTCCTGAACGATCTCGACATCGCCCGCAACGCTGTCTACGTCACAGACTCGATGAACCGCCACCTGGCGGTCATCCCGTTGCGCAGCCATGGTCGACTGCCGGCTCCCTCGAAGGCGCATCTGATGCGGCTGAAGGGCGACTTCAAGCTCGAGCCCGGCTTCAACCTGAACGGCATCGCGAGCCGTGCTGGCTGGCTCGTCACGGTCCAGTCGGGGACGGGGTTCCTGTTCCGTGTCAACCCGCGCAGCGGTGTCACGAAGCGGATCGACACCGGTGGCTACCTCGTGACCAACGGCGACGGCCTCGATTTCCGTGGCCGGACCCTGTACGTCGTCCGCAACTTCTCGAACCTGGTCGCGGTGCTTCGGGTCTCGAAGAACCTGCGGCACGCCCGACTCCAGGGTGAGATCAAGCCGGCGACGCCGAGCGTGGTCGACGTGCCGACGACGGCGACGACCACACTGGGCGCCCTATGGGTGGTCAACTCCCGGTTCGCGACGACGCCCGGCCCGGACGTCGACTACTGGATCACGCGGTTGCCATTGCGTCCGTAGCTGCGCGTCCCTGCCGCGATTAGGCGGGGGCGCCGGGCGATGCACATTTCCCGGCGTCCCCGCGAAAGGTCATCGAGTGATGACCTTGGGCCACATCAGTGTCCGGGTGGCCGCGACCGGCGTCAGACCGGCGTGGCCTCGACCTCCGCGTCGGGCGCGACGACTCTCGGCCGCGATGCCAGGTGCTCGTGCCCGTAGCGGGCCGCGACGACCAGCGCCACGACCCAGGTCACCAGCGCGTAGAGGAACGACGCCGCACCGGTCGAGCCGATTGCTGCCGGCACGAACGCGCCGAAGTTCACAGCCGCGTGGAACAGGATGACCACGATGAGGCTGCCTCGCGTCTCGTTGAACAGCCACGTGCACAGGATCGACAAGCCGATCGTCCAGATGACGAACGCGACGATGGCGAACCCGAGCCCGGCTCCGGCGGCCGTTTCCTGCTGACCCGTGCCATGGACGAAGTAGAGCGGGATGTGCCACACCCCCCAGATCGATCCGAGGAGAACGCTCGCCTGGAACGCTGATCGCCGGGCCTGCAGCCGAGGTAGCGCGTAGCCGCGCCACCCGAGCTCCTCTTCGAGCGGTCCGCCCAAAAACACCACGCGAACGAACTCGATCATGAGGCTGCCAAGCACCGCCAGCGTGATGACAGGCATCGTCGCGCCGAAGGCGCCGACCGAGATCGCGATCGCGATGGCGACCATGCCGATGGGCAGGAGCAGGGCGATCAGCGTCCAAGTCAACGACACCCGACCGAGCGAGAAGCCGGCCAGCAGTCGCTGGAGTTCCCCTCCGCCGAGCGAGATCGCGAGGATCAGGGCCGCGATGCTGGGACCCGCGGTCGCGATGACGTTGAGGACGAGGCCCGTCGTGGTGGCGATGCTCACCGAGGTCGCCACCATGGCGGCCCAGATCACCCACGAGAATGCGAACGTGAGCGCGAAGAACGCTCCGATCCCTCTGGTGATCAGTCCGACCCTCCCTCCTCGGTTGCGGGTCAGCGTACGCCTCCACGACAAGGCCACAGACGCTGCAGATCGGTCGGCCTGCTAGCCTCGGCTGGTCGGCAGTGGGGGACTCGAGCGTGGAGGTTGCCCATGGCCGCGATCCGCTCTGCCATCGCCAGGTGGCCGATCCCGGCCTACATCCTCGTGGCATTCGGCTTCAGCTGGGCGTTCACCTTCCTCGTGGCTCTGTCCGTCTTCTTCGGGCTGATCGCGCTGTTCGGACCCGCTCTCGCCGCGATCGTCGTGACGCGAGCCGAAGGCACGTTCGACGAGTTGCGGCAACGGATCGTCGACTGGCGGCAGCCGTGGGTCTGGTACGTCGCCGCGGTCGGCATCCCGTTCGGGGTCGCAGCCGCCGGCCGTGCAGTTCACGTTCTCTCGGGCGGCGCCCCACTCGGGATCGGCACGATCAGCGCGATCGAGATCCTGATCTTCGTTCTGGTGATCGGCGAGGAGATCGGCTGGCGAGGGTTCTTGCAGCCCCGATTCCGGCGTCGGCTCAGCATCGCCTCGGCCGGCGCCGCGACCGGCGTGATCTGGACGCTCTGGCACCTGCCGATCTATCTGCAACCCGGGGTCGGCTTGACGGCATTTGCCGTCTTCGCCTGGTGGGTGATCCCGCTGGCGATCGTGATGGGCTTCGTCGCCGAGCGGACTCGCTTCAGCGTCATCGTCGCGACCGTCATGCACGGTTCCGCGAACATCTCGATCCCGATCCTGCTTCCGGGGGTCGACCCCACGTGGACGCGGATCGTCACTGGGGCGATCTACTTGTTGGTCGCGACAGCGTTCGTCGTCTACGACGTGCGGCATCGACCAGCCGGCTCGCCGATCGGGGCATCGGCTGGCTGACTTCCGATGACCTTGGGCCGCATCAGCGGCCAGCCCGGACGTGGCTTACCGCAGGCCTGCCAAGGGTCGTGCTAATGGGATTCGCCCGGATCCGGGCGTCTACCGATGCGGCCCAAAGTCATCAGCGAACGACCGTCCGCCCGGCGGGGCAGAAATGCGCATCACACGTCTAGCGCCGGCGCTCCAGGCCTTCAAGGATCAGGTCGAGGCTGAACTCGAACTCGGCGTCGTCGTCGCACGGGCCCAGCACGCCGCCGTGACGGACCGACATCGCCAGATCGGCGATGCGGGGGAAGCGGTCGGCCATCGCGTGCGCGAACGCGGCCGACTCCTCCGGTGATGGGGCGGGATCGGTCGAGTCCTCGAATGGATCCTGCGTGAACCCCAGGATGCGGCTGCCCAGCACGTGCAGCGCGTGGTGGGCCATCTCGACTGAGAACCCGCCGTCGGCGAGCTTCGCGAGGACCGACTCGATGTAGGCGAGCATCGTCGCGCTGGTCGTCGTCCGATCGACGATGGCCCGCGGCGCCCACGTGTGGCGGAGCATGACCTGACGGGCGGCGATCGACTGCGCGCGGAGCGCAGGCCTCCAGTCGCCGTCCGAGCGCCGGGATGTCGATCTCGGCGATGACCGCGTCGACGATGCCGTCGAGGATGTCGTCCTTGTTCCGGACGTGTCGATAGAGCGCCATCGCGTCGACGCTGAGCTCCTGGCCGAGCTTGCGCATGCTGAGGGCATCGATGCCGTCGCGGTCGGCGAGGTCGACGGCAGCCTGGAGCACGCGCTCCTTGGTCAAAGGCGTGCGGCGATCGGTGCTTGTGCTCGCCTCGGTCACGTTCACCTCTTGACGATGCCCCATCGGCCGCCTATTGTCTACACCGTAGTCTACGCCGTAGACACAAGTGTCAGCCCAGGAGGGACCCCGATGTCGGAACAGACGATGCCCCGCCCCAAGATGCCGCCACGCTGGCTCATCAGGACGATCTGGGCCCTCCATCGAGCAGCCTACTCGCTCACCGGTGGCCGCTTCGGTCTGCGCACGCCACGACCCGACCGCTGGGGCACACTCCGGCTCAAGACTGTCGGCCGACGGAGTGGCAAGGAGCGCGTCGCGATCCTCGGCTTCATCGAGGTCGGCGGGAACCTCGTCACGCCGGCGATGAACGGCTGGGCCGACCCCGAGCCCGCCTGGCTACTCAACGTGCAGGCACATCCCGACACGACGGTCGAGCTGCCCGACGGCACCTCCCGCCAGGTGACCGCGCGAACCGCGGAAGAGGACGAACGCCGCCGCCTGTGGTCGATGCTGGTCGCCCTCGGCTCCTCGGCCTACACCGACGCCAACGCCGCCCTGCGCTCGCGCGAGACACAGATCGTCATCCTCGAAGCTCGCTGACACCCGGGCGCGTACCCTAGACCGGACGAGCGCGCGATCGCGGAGAGCGAGGGGATCCCGATGGCTCCGCAACAACTCGTCTACGTCCACGGCGCCGGGACCGCAGAAGCCGCGCCGCTGCCCTCAAGCACGAGCTCGACATGTCGCTGTTCGGCAAGGACATGTCGACCACGCGAGTAGCGCACTACGCGAGTGTCCGCTGGCCACCGACCACCGGCGGCACGGGGGTCGCGCCCACGGCCTCCGGTCGCGCTCGACGCACCAAAGCGATCCGCCGAGCGACCGATCCGGCGCTCACCACCGGTGCAGCCGCCGACGAGATCGTGAACGCCACGCTGCGCGGCCCGTCCGTCGGCTTCGGCGCTGCCGCGCCGCCCAGCGCCCAGGAGATCGCGCAGGCTAAGAAGCTCGTGCAACAGCTCTACCGGCGCGCCGACCGTGTCGCCAGTCGCTCCGCGGCCCCGACCCCGGGACTGGCGCTCGGCGTGTCGTTCCCCGATCCGATCTTTCGATTCATCGTCGGCAAGTTCGCCAGCGACGTCATCGACTACCTCTATGGGCCGTTCAAGCACCAGATGCAGGTGCCGGTGTTCGACGCGCTGCGAAAGAGCCCGCGACCAAAGGTCATCGTCGCCCACAGTCTCGGCACGATCATCCTGTACGACGTCCTGTCCGATCCGGCACTCACTGGCCTCACCGACAACGTGCTCATCACCGCGGGCTGTCCGCTCGGCATCGGCAACGTCCAGAAGCGCCTGCGTAACGGGGCGGCACAACCGCACCCGGTGCCAGTCGCGCTCAAGGCCTGGTCCAACTTCGCTGACCGCTGGGACCCCGTCGCCCTCGAGCAGACGCTTCGCGACGAATTCGAGCCTCCCAAGAACTTCGCGAAGGACGACCAGGTCAACAACCCGGCGCGGGACAACCACGATCTGCTGGGCTACCTCTCGGTCGCGATCGTGCGCGACGCGATCGTCGCGGCCGCCGGCTAGAAATCACGATGCGGATCCGCGCGCCGCTCATGATCCAGGACCCGGACATCGCGGTCACGGATATCGGCCGCCACGTCGAAGAGTGGCGCGGCATCGACGAGGATCATTACCTTGATGGGCCGGTGACGCCCCGGGTTGCCGTCGTAGACCTGGACCCGGACACGGAGGAGCTGGAGCCCGGCGCGGTATTCGTCCCGCCTCGGCGAAACCAGACGCTCGGCCGCTACCAGGTTCGCACCGACGATCTCTACGCACCCCATTTCATCCAGGTCAGCGTCTTCGCGACGGTCCTTCGGACCATGTACATGTACGAGGAGAGCGACACGCTGGGCCGCAAGATCACCTGGGCGTTCGGCGGTCCGCAGCTCCTCGTCATCCCGCGGGCGGGTTGGTGGCCGAACGCCTACTACGAACGGCGCTCGCGAAGCCTGCAATTCTTCTCGTTCCGGGCCCGCGGCAAGCTCATCCACACCAGCCTCTCGCGCGACATCGTCGCCCACGAGACAGCCCACGCCCTGATCGATGGGATCGATCCGGACCTCTACGACGCACTCGATCCCCAGTCGCTCGCGCTGCACGAGGGCATCGCCGATCTCACTGCCGTCCTGATCGCCTTCCGCAGCGGCAGGCTTCGAAAGGCGGTCCTCGACCAGACCAACGGCTCGATCGAGAGATCGACCCGATTCAGCTCGATCGGCGAGGAGTTCGGGCGCGCCATCGACCCGAGCGGCGCGGTCGGCTATCTCCGCAACCTGCTCGACGACAGCAAGCTCGATCCCGACAGTGATCCGGGGGACGAGCCCGAGGAGCACGTCCTGAGCCAGGTGGTCACCGGCGCCCTCTACAGGCTCATGGTCGACCTCCACCGCGACTACAAGCAGCGCCTGGCGCAGCGGCGGGGAGAGTCGCAGTTCTCCGTATCGGGTCGTGCGCTGTTCGGTGCCTCAGAGCAGTTCAAGCGGATGATCCTGCGTGGACTCGACTACCTGCCGCCTGGCGAGGTCACCTTCGCCGACTACGGCCGGGCGATCCTGGCAGCCGACCAGGCCTCGTTCCAGGACGACACGTGGCGCCGATACATCCGGAAGGAGTTCGTGCGGCGGGGCATCGTCAAGCGCGCGCGGCAGCTCGACGTCCAGACGAACGTCCCGAACGCAGCCCTCGCCGACATCGACCTGCAGGGCCTGGTCGACAGCGCGTGGTTGGCCTACACGTTTGCCGAGAAGAACCGCAAGCTGCTGCGGATCCCGAAGGACGCCCAGTTCGAGGTGATGCCGCGCATCATCGTCAACAAGCGGTTCCTGCTCCCGGACCAGAACATCGATCAGGCGGCCGCCGTCCACGAGGACACATCCGCCGACGACGATGCCCGGATCGAACCGGCTGAGCCCGGCGCGGAGATCCCCCTGCCAGTCAAGGAGCTTCTGTTCAAGGTCCGATGGAGTGTCACGGAGGACAACCCGCCGGACCTCGGCATCGCTCCGAGGCGGCGCATCCAGACCGGAACGACCCTCGTCATCGACTGGGATCGGCGGCTCGTTCGATCACTCCTCGGCCCGTTGGACCTCGAAGCGAGGAAACCGGCGCGGGACACGATGCTGCGGCGGCTGATGGATCGCGGCCTCCTCCAAGTGACGAGACCGGACGACCCCGACGCGATCCAACAGACCCTCGGGACCGGTGTCGAGGCGGTGGTGACCGACCGCGTCCTGCGGGTAAGCAGCACGGCGCGGCTGCTGCATGTGGCGCGGGACGTCAGCTATGAGTGATCTCGTCGTCCGCGTCTACAACGTTCGCTTCGGTGACGCCATCCTCGTGTCCATCCCGGAGAAAGCGGGCGGGCACGATGTCGAGCGCACGATCCTCTTCGACTTCGGCAACGCGCTGAAGAAGGCTGGCGGGGTCGATGCGGTCTTCGAGCCCGTCATCGACGACCTCAAGGCCAGGCTCGGCGGGAAGCCCCTCGACCTCTACGTGATGACCCACGAGCACCTGGACCACGTTCAGGGCCTCTTCTACGCCAAGGAGGAGCTCAAGAAGTCCATCAAGGCGAAGCAGGTCTGGTTGACCGGGTCGGCGGCGCCGACCTACTACGACACGCACACCAAGGCGAAGAAGCGGAAGAAGGCGGCGCTCGCGGCGCAGCGGGCGACGACCGCCCGGCTCCGGACGCTCTCGCGGCTTTCACCGTTCGCTGCGATGCTCCTGGCGAACAACGACGTGCGGACGACGGCGAAGTGCATCGACTTCCTACGGAACGGGCTGGCCAAGCCCGCCGACGTGCACTACGTCGACCGGACGACCGATCTGAGCACGCTGCAGCCGGCGAAGGCCGCCAAGGTAACGCTCTGGGCCCCGGAGGAGGACACAGCCGACTACTACGGCAAGTTCGAGGCCTTGGCCTCAAGCCTGCGGATCGGGGATTCCACCGACTTCGATGACCTCGATCTGGGGCTCCGGGACGTCAAGGAGCTGGAGCTCCCGCAGCCGCCGCGCGGGGTCGATGCCGGATCGTTCTACAACCTGCTCGACGTCCGCCATTCGAACTCGGCATCGAACCTTCTGAACATCGACCAGGCGTCCAACAACACCTCCATCGTGACGCTCATCGAGTGGAAGGGTTGGAAGCTGTTGTTCACCGGTGACGCCGAGAAGCGCAGCTGGCGGCAGATGGACAAGCTCGGGCTCGTCCAGCCGGTCCACTTCCTGAAGGTCAGCCACCACGGCAGCCATACCGGCATGCCACCGGGCGAGATCCTGGACAAGCTCCTCCCCATGTCGGCGCCGGCCGGCACTGGGCGGCCACGGGCGGCAGTGTCGACGTTCCCCGGCAACTACGACTCCGTGCCGAACGAGAGGACGCTGATCGAGCTGCGGAAGCGCACGGATCTGAAGTCGACGCTCGACCTCACCCAGAACGAAGTGTTCGTGGAGTTCAAGTTCCCGTCGACCGGCCCGCAATAGGCGGACGGCGGGATTGATCCGGTTCGTCCCGGGACCAACGGAGGAGGAGATCGCATGGCCGGGCAGTTTCGACCACGAGCGGTGTTCCAGTTGCAGCGGGATGCGAAACATCCGATCGGGTCGCGATTGGGCGGCGTCAACTGCAACCCCACCGCGGGTGCCACGCTCGTCGGCTTCGTCACGTGTGGTGCCAAGCGGACGACGGGTGCCGCTGTACGCGAGCTTACGAACGATACCGAGGGCGGGACCGTCCTCAGCACCGTCGCTGCAGCACTGCGCCGGGGTTTCGGGGTCGAAATCGACGTCGATACCGGGTCGTTCGATCGGATCATCAAGGCCCTCGACTCGCGTCGTGGCGTGACGCTCAGCGGGTCCAGCATCGCGACCCGCGGGACGCGGTTCCAGGCCAGCGAGACGTTTGACGGCAACCATCAGTGGGCCCTGACGGACATCCGCAAGGGGGATGGTGGGCGTCTCGAGATCCTCGTGTTCGATCCCTTGGCTGACGGCCGACGCCGGGGCATCGCTATTTCGCCGATGTGGATCCCGGTGGGCATCGTCCGCGAGTTCGCGGGCAAGCTCGACCTCAGATCGAAGGCGGAAAAGGCGGCGAAGCGGCCTCGCCGACCGCTGGGCATCGGTCGGGCGACGTACGGCTTGACGGAGGTCGTCGCCTGCGCCAGCAAGAAGGCACCGGTACCGGGTGTCCGGTTGCGCGCGGGTGCATCACTCGTGAACGGCCAGGCAGGGCGCGACCGAGTGATCGGGGTGGCCGTCGGGCGGATCCGCGAGCGGCCGACCACGACGTCGGACATCGTCGGCCGCAAACGTGCCGGCGACCCGTTCCGGGCGTGCCAGCGCATCCGCGGTCAGCGTGTCGCGGGCGACCCGATCTGGCTCGGCGACCGCACGGGCGAGCGATGGATGCATGCGTCGTTGTTCAGAGCCATCAAGCAGGAAGGCGCGGAACCCGGGCTCGACCAGGTCGGGGAGGACCCTGAGGCCGCTGCTCTTCCGGATGCGGCAGGCGATCAGGGCACCGACGACGAGGTGCTCGAAGGGTTCGAGGACGGCGTGGACGAGCAGGTCGTCGACGAGGTTGCGGCCGAGTCGAGCGAGACCGTGACTACCGGTCAGGACTGACCGTCGATCGGGTTCCACGGTTGTCGGGGTGGGTACCATCGAACGAGAACGGCCTCGACTGACAGACGGGGGAGGAACCATGGCAGACGTCCGAGGCAACCCCTGGGAACACGATCCAGGCCCACCCTCGGGGAGCGGCTGGGCGGAGGTCTTCGCCGATACCCCCAACTATCGCGGACTCGGCAACGAGGTCGTCGGGCGCGAAGCGTTTCGCTGGCACCACGGTCCGATGTTCTACCGCGGTCGCCTGGACGGTTCCGCCAAGGTCATGGTGGTCGGGCAGGAGGGTGCCCAGGACGAATCGCTCGCGCACCGTTCCTTCACCGGCGGGACCGGTGCCCGGATGCAGCATCTGCTGCGGTTCCTCGGTCTCGATCGTTCGTACCTGTTCGTGAACTCGTTCGTCTACCCGATCTTCGGCCAGTACACGCTCGACCTCCGGAAGCTCGCCCAGGATCCTCGATCGCCGATCGTGAGCCACCGCAACCGGATCTATGACAAGGCGGTCGTCGATGGCGACGTGCGCCTGGTCATCGCGGTCGGTCGTGCGGCGAAGGAGTCCGTATCCACATGGATCGAGTCGCACGGAGGGACGGCCCAACCCGAGGCCCTGCACACCGCGACGCTGGGCACCTTGCCGAACCGGGTTCGAGTCGTGGGTGTGGTGCATCCGGGAAGCGCGTCGGGGGGCTCGACCAGCGCTATCAAGGCTGACTTCGTCCGCGCCATCGGCCGAATCCGCGACTGGCTGCAGGCCGACGCGGGCTGGTTGCCCGCCGATCCCGGCATGACGCGGAACCTCACCGCATCCTTCCCGTATTCCTCGGCCCCGATCCCGTACCGGGACTTCCCGTTCGGGACATGCCCGCGCCTCGGTCGGGGCGGGACGTCAAGCAACCGCAGCGACGACCAGCGAGCGATCCGCCTGTTCTCGGCAGCCGGCAAGTACAACGCCGCAGGGGCCCACCTGACCGATCCGTCGTCGGCGACTGGGACCAACCAGGGGTACGACGACGACCCGGGCGACCTGCCGTATGAGCCGCCGCGCGCCAGTCCGCTCGCCTTCGACGCTGGCCCGCCGACCAACTTGGCGCGCCTGTTGATGGGGGCCGAGGCGGGCTTCGAGTGGCCTGACTTCGCCTCGCTCGGCGTAACGGCGCACCCGTCGTTCGGCGTCGGACCGATCTATCGCGGCCGGTTCGGAACCCTGAGCCTCGTCATCCTTGCCGATCAGCGGTCCGCGGACGACACATTCAGCGGCCGAGCGCTCACTGGCGACGCGGGTCAACGATTCCAGGGCGTCCTGCGTGCGGCCGGGCTGACGAAGCGCTACCTGGTCATCCGCACGCTGCCCGTCGACACCATGGATCTCAGCGCGGCCAAGCGCTTGTCGTTGGTCGATCACCCCAAGGTGCGGGCGATGCATCGCGAGCTCCTGAGCCGCGTTCGGTCCGCGAACGGCGGGGTCACCGCGCTCCTCGCGATGGGCCCCGGCGCCCGGCGGCTCGCCCCGAATGTCGTCCCAGCCGGGCTCGACGTGATCGAGCTCGCAGCGCATGGGGAACCGGGATTCCAGGCGTCCTGGCAAGCGGCACTGGCGCAGCTCGCGGGGCGCACCTACACCAAGGACGTTGCCAATCCGAGCTTCGATGCCCCGACCACCCGCAGTCAGGTCCCACGGATCGATCTGCCCTATGGCACGCCCCGGTGGGTCGGGAGCTCGGGGGATCGAGGCGTACGGCCGATGGACACCGACATCGACAAGCCAACGCCGGACTATCTCAAGCTGTTCCTGCCAGCCTGGGTCGCGGGTCTCGCGGCGGCGCCGCTGAGCCCGGCGGAGCAGACCGCGGCCGACCAGCTCAGCTGACCATGCCCGCTGCACCGCTTCCCCGCTATGGACTGCGCGGGCGGGTGGTCACGATGAACGCAGTCCGCGACGTCGTCGCGGACGGCATCGTGTGGGTCGCCGACGGCTCGATCAGCGACGTGACACCGGCGAACCAGACGCCGGCCGCCCACGCCGGGTCTCCGGTCGTCGCCACGGCCGGCACGATCTACCCGGGCATGATCGAGCTCCACAACCACCTCGCCTACAACACGCTGCCGTTGTTCAGGATCCCGCGGCTCTACACGAAGCGAGAGGAGTGGCAGGGTACCCGCGGGTACCGACGGTATGTCAGCGGCCCCGCCGGGGTCGTCGCGTCGCTGCCGGACTTGATCCGGGCGACGATCCGCTACGTCGAGTGCAAGAGCCTGATCGCGGGCACGACGACATCCCAGGGGCTGACCCTGCGCGCGGCCCCGATCAAGCACCTCTACAAGGGCATCGTCCGCAATGCCGAGCAACCGGACGCGGCCGGCCTGGACGCGGCGCGACCCAAGATCGGCGACGTGACCCCGGAGGGCCGTGAGTCGTTCCGCAAGTCGCTGGCTGGCAAGGGTGCCCGGATCGTCCACCTGGCCGAGGGGCTTCCGACCTCGAAGGCCCACGACCACTTCACCGACCTCCAGGCGCCCAACGGCACGTGGGCGATCGGGCCGAAGTTCGTCGGCATCCATTCGACGGCTCTCACTCCGTCCGACCTCGCCATCGTCGACCAGCTGGGCGGATCGATCGTCTGGTCGCCGTTCAGCAATCTCGCCCTGTATGGCGGGACGACCGACGCCAAGACCGCCATGGATCTCGGGATCAAGGTCGCCCTCGGCTCTGATTGGTCGCCGACCGCGAGCAAGAACCTGCTTCATGAGCTCAAGGTCGCGCGCATCTGGAGTGACGATCAGCAGCTCGGCTTCACGGATCGCCAGCTCATCGAGATGGTGACCGTGACGCCCGCGGAGATCCTCGGCTGGCACGGTCGTCTGGGCTCGCTCGAGCCTGGCAAGCTCGCCGACATCACGGTCGTTTCCGGCAAGACGGGCGAGCCGTATCGCCATCTCGTCGACGCGACCGAGTCGGACATCCGCGTCGTCGTCATCGGTGGGATCGCCCGCTACGGGACGCCCGCGATGCTGGCGAGACTCAGCCCTGTCGATGAGCAGGCCGACGTCGCCGGCAAGCCTCGGGCGTTCCATCTCGACGTGCACGATCCCGATCCGGTCCTGGGTCCCATGGGACTCACCGACGCGACCGCGACCCTAGCCGATGCGCTCGCGCACATGCCCGAGCGCGCCGCGGCCATCGGGTCCGTCGAGCTCGGTGTCGTTGCCGCCCAGGCCGTGGCCGGCGCGGACGCGGACGAGCGCTGGTTCCTGGAACTCGACCAGCCACCCATCGCCGGCGTCTCGGCGACCCTCTTCGACGGCATCGCCCCGGCATTGCTGGACGTCGTGATCGGCGCCGAGAGCTTCGCGTCGATCGCCATTGCCCTCAAGCTCGATCCCCTAGCGACCGAAGGCGACGACGCGTTCTTCGACATGCTGGCCAACCTCGAGAACCTCCCGGCAGTCCTGCGGGACACGCTGCCGGGCCGCTACGGCGAGGTGCCGCGGGCTCCCACAGAGGGGGTCGGGCTCGAGGACGATGACCTGGCGATCGCACCTCTACCGCTGTCGGAGTTGCTCGAGCGTGCGGGCGATCTGACCCTCGCCGATCGACGGCTCATCGTCCAGCAAGCGATGGTCCTGCTCGACCAGGCCTACGTCCATCTGCCGATGAAACGGGCGAGGTACGCGGCTGATCCGCTGCAGCGCCTGCGACTGATGGCGCACCGGCTTGAAGCTCTGGCGCCGACCGACGAGCTCGGCCCCGAGAGCCTGTTCCATGAGGAGCTCATCGAGATCTTCACCGCCCTTCGTGACCTGCACACCCACTACGTCCCGCCCGAGCCGTACCGGTCGCACACGGTGTTCCTGCCGTTCCTCGTCGAAGAATGCACGCGGGCGGGTCGGCTGCAGTACCTCGTGTCCAAGGTCGCCCACGGAGCCGAGCTCGACCCGTCATTCGCACCGGGGGTGGAGGTGACCCACTGGAACGGAACGCCGATCCGACGGGCCATCGAGCGCAATGCCGAGAATCAGAGCGGAGGCAACCGGGCGGCTCGGATGGCACGCGGGCTCGACGCGCTGACGATCCGCACGCTCGGCCGCACAGCGCCACCGGATGAGGACTGGGTCGACGTGGCCTACCTGACCCCAGAGGGTGGCGAGGGACTGGTTCGCACCCGCTGGAGCACCTATCAGCCGCTCGAGCCGTCGCCCTTCGGGGATCTCGAGCAGGCATTCGCCAGTGCGGTCCCGGTCAGGTCCGGCAATCGGGGCCGGCTCGGCGCGCTCGGTGTCGACGACCAGACCGCGACCGTCAACCTGGTCCGGCGCGACCTCTACGCTCGAGGCTGGCAGCGGACGGCAGCCTGCCGGGTCCGACGAACTGGTCACCGAGCTGCCCGGGATCCTGCGCGCAAGGATCAGGGGGACGAGTGCGGGGGACGTCCTGCACATGCGGATCTTCACGTTCGTGGTCCCGGATCCCGGGGCGTTCGTCCAGGAGTTCGTGCGCCTCGTGCAACTCAGACCCAGCGTCGGCTTGATCGTCGACGTCAGAGGCAACGGCGGCGGCGACATCCGCGCTGCGGAGCGCCTGCTGCAGGTCATGACGCCCCATCCGATCGGACCCGAACCGACGCAGTTCATCGTCAGCCCATTGGTCCGTCGCCTGTGCATGGCCAACCAGGGTGGCCCGATCGACCTCACGTCCTGGGCGCCCTCGGTCGTCGATGCGGTGGAGACCGGTGCCACCTTCTCGACTGGGTTTCCGATCACGTCGGCAGTGGACGTGAATGACCTCGGCCAGGGCTACTACGGTCCGGTCGTCCTGATCACGGATGCCCGCTGCTACAGCGCCACGGACATCTTCGCCGCCGGATTCCAGGACCACGACATCGGGCGGATCGTCGGGGTCGCCGAGCGTACAGGTGCCGGCGGAGCGAACGTGTGGACGCACCCTCTGCTCCGGGCGCTGCTACCCGACCAGGACAATCCGCTCAAGGAGCTTCCGAGACAGGCATCCTTCCGCGTGGCGGTACGCCGCACGACGCGCGTGGGGTCGCATGCCAGCGAGCTCCTCGAGGACCTGGGTGTCTTCGCTGACACGGTGCATGCCATCACGGACGCCGATCTGCTCGAGGACAATCGGGACCTGATCGAAGCCGCCGTTGCCGCGATGCAGGGGCGCGCGACGAGGCGACTGGTGGCCGACGTGTCGCCGGCGGGCGATGGCGTGACGATCGACGTGGCCACGACCAACCTGGACCGGGTCGATGCCTATCTCGACGGTCGCCCCGTTGCTTCCGAAGACGTGCAGGACGATGAGTGCACGTTCGTCCTTCCGCACGCGATGATCAGCAACGGCGGGGAGGTGCGGCTGGAAGGGTTCCAAGGTGGCACGCTGAGCGCCGCGCGGCGACTCATGATCCCGATCGGATGAGGACCGTCGACCACCGCGCCGACCTGATGGGGGCATCAGCCCTCGGGTTCGGCCTCTTCGTCGCCCCACGATCTTCCCTCGCCGATCCGCGTCCGGCGCGATCGCTGGAATGCCGCGGACTGGCGCAGGTTCCATGCCTGCACGCCCATTCGGGCGACCTCGTCAAGACCGCCCAGGTCGTCCGGAACGGGGCCTTTGAACATCCGCACCGTCTCGGGCGTTTCGGCCGACCCGGCGGTCCCGCTTTCCGCGAGCTCGACGACCAGTGCCCGATCGCCGTATGCCTGGACCGGGCGACCGCCAGCGGCGGCGAGCCACGCCCGAACATCGTCGGGAGAAGCGGCGGGGGCCAGGACCACGAAGTACTCGGCCATCGATCACACGTTCTGCCGGACCACGGGACGCTCGGAGGATAGGACATGGCGAAGCGTGACGAGATCGCCAAGCAGGGACTCATCATCCTCGACGCCAAGGGCGTCGCCGACATCCGCGGGACGGCGGGGCGGCTCGAGGACGTCGGTGTGAGCGTCCTCCACCGCTACGGTTCGCGGGTCCTCATCGGTGAGGTTCCACCAGCGGGTGGCCGGGGCGTGGCTGCCGAGCGGGGCGTGCGCTCGTTCCACGCGGGCGCCGTGCGTGCCAAGCCTCGTGGCCTGAGCGAGGCGGAGGCCGTCGGGCTGGCGGCGTGGGATCTGCGTGTTTCGCGGCGATACGCAACCGCCAAGGCGAAGCGGCCACTCGACGGTCAGCGCTGGGACGCCGCGGGCGTCACCCCACTCATCCCGCCAGACGGCCCGCTCATGACCCATGTCGACGATGAGGGGCCGGCCCGCGCGTTCCGCGCGGTGGGCGACGAGACCAGCGCCTATCTCATCGGCGCCGTCGCCGTGGGAGCTCATCCTCGTCGAGGGTCCCACAGCGGACCTGCAGTTCAGCGAGGCCGAGCGCACGAAGGTCGTCGCCGAGGTCCAGGAGGGATTGACCTGGCTCGGCACCCGGGAACCCAAGGCCGGTGTCTCCTTTGCCTACGACATCCGGATCGTGCAGGTGGATCGAGCCCCGAACCCGGCGCTGAGCGGCTACGAGCCGCTCGAATCGCACTGGCGCGACCCGGCAATGGCGAAGCTCGGGTTCGCCCCGAACTTCGGGGGCGTCAAGGAGTACGTCAAGGCCATCCGCGCCAACCTCGCCACGAAGTGGGCCTACGTCGCGTACTTCACGAAGTACCCGGTCCAGCACTTCGCCTATGCCTCCAAGCCGCGCCTGGTCATGCACTACGCCAACGACGGCTGGGGGCCCGACAACATCGACCGCGTCTTCACGCACGAGACCGGCCACATCTTCGGCTGCCCGGACGAGTACTCGGCAAGCAACTGCTCGTGCACCACGAAGGCGGGCTATCTGCGTGAGGTCAACGGCAACTGCCAGAACTGTGCGACGTCCTTCACGCCGTGCCTCATGGCGGGGAACACCTGGGAAATGTGCGCCTTCACGCCTGCCCACCTTGGCTGGCGCGACACCGATGGTGATGGCGCGCTGGACCCGGTCGATCCGGTCGGGAACCCGAACCCCCTGATCGATCTGGGCGGGTTCTGTTCGCGGTTCCCGTTCATCTGCCGGCTGGTCGGCCTCGGCGCCACAGCCGGCGCTGTGGCCGGCGACGATCCGGGCTGGCGGTCCGGCGTCACCGGTGCGATCCCCGCCGAGCCGCGGGGCGAGGCGGTCCCGGTCGAGTTGCTCCGCCAGGTCCTGACCGCGGATGAGATGGCGCGCGTGGAGGCCGCGGTCCGTGCCGAGGAGGATCTGCTACCTCGAGGCCCTCGAGCGCAAGCTTCGGACCGCAGCGGACCAGATCGCCCGCGAACGAGCCAGTCGCTGATGGATACCGCGGAGATCGAGCAAAAGGTCCTGGCGACGTCGGCGAGTGGTAATGACGCTCAGCTCGGCGGACCGGTCCGCGTCCTCGACACGGCCGAGGGCGCCGACGGTGGCTCGACGTACCAGGTGTCGGCGTCCCTGCTCGTACCGATCGACGAGGACGATCCGGACCTGACCGGGGTGTCCATCGCGGTCCCTGTGACGGCCACCGTCGAGATCGACGACGACGGGGCGATCGTCGGGATCGATGTGCCGGTCGACGCGGCCGCCCAGCGCGAGGCGAGGTCGTTCACTCGCAACCTGATCGCCCGTGGGGCTGTCAGCGGGCTGGCGGCCAGCGGACCCGTGCGACGCGGTCCTGGGCTCGCCACCCGCCCGACGCACGAACTGACAGTCGACGAATTCGGTCGGCGGGTGATCCGCCGGACGGGATTTACCGCGACTAGCGCGCCGGCCATGCCGGAAGACACGCGCGCCCACGATGGAGACAGCCCGTAGCGGCAAGGAGCGTCCCATGGCGACCATCACGTACGTCCCGAACGACCCATTGGCGAGTGGCGGACCACCCACCAGATCGACGAGGGCCAGCAACTACCCACGCGGTGACATCGCCAAGTTCGATATCCAGCCGACGGCGGTCGCCGGCAAGTTCGACCCGCACACGCCGGAGTTCCAGTACTGGCAGGCCAAGCTTGGGCTGATCGCCGGGCTGCGTGCCTGGCGCCAGATCGATGGCCGCTTCATGCGACGCTGGTTCGGGGACCAGAACCAGCTAGCCGTGCGCACTGACGCCGGCGACGACCTGAACGCGTTCTACGATCGCGACAGCCTGCAGTTCTTCTCGCACACGTTCGGCGGGGTGACAGTCAACTCCGCCGAGAGCGTGGACGTCGTGACGCATGAAGAAGGTCATGCCTTCCTCGACGCCATCCGGCCGGACTTCTTCGATGTCCCGTTCATCGAAGTCGGAGCGCTCCACGAGGCGTTCGGCGACTGCATGGCGATCGTCACCGCGCTCGAGGACCGCGCCATCCGGGACGCCGTCCTGGCGTCCACCCCGGACCTCGCGGCCAACCACTTCGTGGAAAGCCTGGCCGAGGCGCTCGGCGACGCGATCGCGCGGGAGTTCGGAGCGGGCAGCGTCGACGTCGGAGCGCTCCGCCATGCCCTTAACACGTTCCAGTACGCTGATCCGACCTCACTGCCACCGGATGCCCCCGCGGACCAGCTCTCCGGTGAGGTCCACAGCTTCGCCCGGGTGTTCAGTGGCGCTTTCTACGACGTCATCCGGAACGTCTACATCGGCGGCACGCGGAAGGATTCGCTCGCGCTGCGGAAAGCCTCCCGGACGGCGGGCAAGCTGCTAGTGGCAGCCATCCGGATCGTGCCCGCCACGCCGAGCACGTTCCGCGGCGTCGGCCAGCGGATGCTCCAGGTCGACGTGTCGAAGAATCGCGGAGCCAATACGGCCGCGATCACAGAAGCGTTCGCGGGTCATGGGATGTCACTGCCCGCCCCGGCCACGTCCCTGCCGGTCCCCCTGCCCAGGCAGACCCGCGCCGGGGCGGCTCCGGAGCTACGCCGGCGGCTCGCGGTCCCCCCAGGCACCAGGATCGAGATCACACCCGTCGATTCCGACCTGCATGGCGAGATCGCCCACGTCAGCGCGTACCGGCCGTTGCCCCTCGATGGCGCCGGGCTTCAGGGCGTCCGGATCATGGTGCCGGGCATCGCGCGTGTGGCCACCACCCGCCGCGGCCGGTCGATCACCGGCGTCCTGGGTGAGGTCACCTCGTCCGAGGGTGATGCGGCGGTGCAGGCCCGTGCCTTCGCGCGCTCGCTGGTCGCGAACGGCGACGTGCGCACCGCCCCACGGGCGGCCCGACGGCTCGCCGCCGCTCCGCAGCCGCCGACGGCTCGGGTGCCGCACAAGCCCAGTCACGAGATCCGACTCGTCGGCGGCGAGCCGACGCTCGTCCGGGTCGGCTTCTCCCACCGGCACTGACCGTCAACCGGCCTCCGGCTCCAGCCGCATGGCCGGGATGGCCGAAGAACTGGTAGGCCATGTAGGTCGACGACGTCGTCTCGGGGGTGTCGCGGAATGCGGCGCGCTCCGTGCGCATGATCTCGGCGGGTGCCTCGCCACGCATCGCCCGCTCGTAGAAGCGGATGGCGATGTCTCGAGCGAGTCGGTCGTCGATCGACCACAGCGGTGCGATGACGCCTGCTGCGCCGGCGAACAGGAAGGCCGCCGCCAGACCGGCATGATCGCCGAGGAGTTGGCTGCCGCGGCCGACCTGGCATGCGTTCAGGAAGACGAACGGATGGCCGCGCAGCGGGATCCCCTTGACGGCCAGGGGATCGAGGGCAGAGCCGTCGACGAGGATCAGGCCATCCCTGGCCTCCTCGGCCTCGTAGGTGCCGTGCACGGCGAAGTGGATGACATCGGCGGCCGGACGCCCCCTCAGGAGGTCGAGGATGCCGCCGATCGTGGCATCCACCGGCATCCCCTCGTAGATGCGCACGATGTCAGCGGCCTCGGCCTCCGCCTCGGCAAGGCGCTGCCAGCCTGGCAGCTCGTAGACGCCCGATACGGCGGCGACACCCTGGACGGCCACGCTCATGGGCGGCGGGAGGGCGGGCCGCCGCTGGCCGAGGACCCAGCGCCCGACCGTCGCCTGGGCGGCAAGGAAGGGCGGGAGGTCGGGATCGAGCGGCGGATCCACGACGGCGAGCTCCCACGGGACGTACGGCTCGGCCGAGAGGAACAGGATGGACGGCGGCCGGGCGCCATTCCGTGTCGCGATCTTTGACAAGGCGTTCCAGAACTCGATCGGCAGCTGCTCGGCGATGGTCAGCCCGATCCCGCGCAGGGCGACGAACTGCGTCGGACGACCCTCCACCTCCTGCATCTCGTCGACGATCCGACGGAGGTCCGCCGCAGGATCGCCGCCGATATCGATACGGATGGGGGCGTCCGGCATGTCGATCGTCGGATCGGCCGCGAGCAACTGGACGAGGAGGCCACCGCTCGCCTCGGATTCCGCACGCTCGATCCGTACGGTCAGGTCGGGCGCCACCTGGCCAGCCGGCAATGACAGGTCGACGCCGGGGGCAGGTGGCTGGGCCGGAGCCGACGCCAGGAGATCGGCCGACCGGACCAGGGCGACCGAACGCACGGCGAGACCGATCGGATTGCCGTCGATCGAGTACATCGCGCGGATCGAGGTCGACATGACCGGTGCAACCTGGGCATCCGGCACGAGCTGGATCGTCACGGACGGGTAGGGGGCCTCCGCTGTGACCGGCAGGTCGATCCGCCAGGACGCGCCGGCGTCCGCGAGCCGGAGGCCGTCGGCAACGAGTTGGATGGTCATCGTGTACGCGCCGACGCTCGATGGCGGTCGGTGGAGCGCCTCCCCGACGACGCGTGCGTCCGGGCGGTCGGCGAGCCCCACGACGAGATCGAACGGCTGCTCGGCGACGACGGCATCCGGACAGGACAGCCGGGCGTAGGTCGTCCGCGGCGGATCAGCCTCGCTCCCGATCGTCGCGCCGCCGGCGCCGATCGTGGCACCGGGCCCGACGGCTTCGGGCTCAGGCACGGTCGTCGGCCCGGCGGGTCCACCGGGGCTTGGCGGGGGGCTTGGGGGGCGTGCGGCGGGCGGACCGGCTGCCGCTTACGGCCGCGCTCGGATGCCGCCTGGGTCAGGCCGCCGACGACCTGGTTGAGCACCCCGCTGATCGCCCCCGGGATCGCCGTCCAGAGGACTGCCGAGGTCGGCGTGATCCCCGTGATGCCGGCCTGCTGGGCGAACAGCAGGAGGCCGATCCCTATCACCACGCCACCCACGACGGCGAGCACACCGTTGCGGCGCCCCACAGTCAGGAGCGCACGGAGCGCCATGAGGACGCCGACCACGATGATCCCGATCGCCACGAATCCGGCCGGGGTCCCGAGCGGCGAGCGGCCGGTCACGTTGACCCAGCCGTGGACCTGGCAGACATCGGTCGCCGCGGTGACTTCGTACAGACCCGACCCGAACCGCGCGTAGTCGGAGACGGGAAGCGTCTCCGGACCATTCGGTGGTGGGGGCGATCGGCTCGTCGGCGATCGTCCAGGTGGTCGGCCAGACGCTGATCGCGATGGTCGCCCGGGTCACCGGTTCGAGGGACTGGCCGAACACCCGTGCCACGGCATCGGCGTCGATCGGGATCGCCCGATCCGGACTGTCGGCATCGCCGAGGGAGTGCCGGTCGATGAAGACGACACACTGTCCGATCGTCTGGGCACTGACCGGCGCGGAGAGGATCATGACGATGGCCACGCCGAGCAGGAGAGCGGCGGCGGACCGCACGCGGGGACGGGGCCGCATCAGCTAGGCATCGGCGTCATCGCCAGCTCGGGTCGATGCTGTCTCCCCCTAAGGACTTTGTTAGGTCTTCTTCCTTCCCGGTGGCCAGAACACGCACCAGGATGTGCCACTCGTCTCCGACGCGGCGGTAGAAGGCGATCCGGTCACCTTCGGGCGAATAGACGGGACCGCCCTCGTCGGCCGAATCGTCGGTGATTCGGCTCTCCTCCCTCGTTTCGACGTCGATCGACCAGATGTCCCGTCTCGCGCGAGGCTCGTTGCGCGTGAACACGAGTCGCCCGCCGTCGGGGTGCCATCTCGGGTTGCGGTCGACGGTACCGCCGGACGTCAAAGGCTCGGGATCGCGACCTGGTACCCAGATGTAGATCGATAAGACATCGTCATTGCTATCGCGGTTCGACGTGAACGCCATCCGCGCGCTATCCGGGTCCCAAGCCGGTGAGCTGTCATCGGCGCCTCGTTGCCCCACGACCGGTTTCGGTAGACCAGCCCTGAGCGAGGAAACGCGCCAGATGTCGTTCAGCTGCTTGTTCGTCTCGTCGCGGTCGCTGTTGAAGTAGATGAACTTGTTCCGTGCGAAGTCCGGGACGCGGTCGTCCGCAGGGCCACTCGTCATCGGGGTCTGATTCCCACCATCCTTGTCCATGGTGTAGATGTCACCGGTGCCGTTGTTGATCCGCGTGAATGCGATGTGCGTCCCATCGGGCGACCACCTCGGCCACCGGTCCGGAACGCTGTTATCGGTGAGCCGGTCCGGCTTGAGGGTGTCCGGATCGATGAGGTAGATCTCGGAGTCCTCGCCGTCGGTACCGTCCGGGTCGAACTCGAACAGGATCCCCGTTCCGCCCGTCGGTGGAGCGATGCTCGCTGACGCGGAAGCGTCGCTTGGGGGACCACCCGTCGGTTGGGTATCCGATGCCGAGAAGGAGGCGGATGCAGTGCCGGAGCCTGGGCTCGCGCTTGCCCCGCCCCCGCCTCCGAAGATGTTGACGGCCAGGAGGAGCACAAGCAGGACGGCTCCGCCGCCGGCCGCGAGGATCGCGATCGGCCGCCAGGGCGGCGGCGGCGGTGGCGGCACCGGCGTGGGACGCTCAGGTTCCGGTGCTTCAGGCTTCGGAGGTTTGAATAGCTCCTCGAGTTCATCCTGGCTGAGCTCGGGGACTGTCTCCGGTGGCTCCGGTTCGGGAGCTTCCGGCTCGGGCGGCGCCGGTGGTACGGCGGTACCAGTATCGGCGGCGGGGGCGCCTCGACCACTGGGGCCGCCGCGACGTTGAACAGCACGCCATCCGGTGTCTGGAGGTACAGGACCGGCGTGCCCCATTCCAGCGTGTCCTCGAAGGCGGTGGCGAGACCCTTCCGTGCCTCGGTGAGCGCCGTGTCGACCGGGATGCCCCGCGCGACCGCGCCATAGAACGATCGGCTCAGTTCGATCGCGGCCTCATCGGTGATCTCGTACTGCATCGCCACGACGGCCGGAGTGCCCTTGCGGACGAGCGTGCCCGCCGTGCTCGAGAACACGTCCGTGACGTCGCTTCGACCGGTGTCGCACGCGTTGAGGACAGCGAGGCGAAGCGGTTCGTGGTCCCCGAGGATGCGTCCGAAACTCGTGGCCCGCTTGTAGTCGGCCTTGCCGTCGGGGCGGGCGAAGGCAACGATGCCCTCCTTGCGGTTCTCGTCGAAACCGCCGTGGCCGATGAAGTGGAGGATGTGCCAGGGGCCCTCCCACAATGCCTCCTGGAAGTCCTGCCACGTCTGCCCTGGGATCCAGGTGAGCTCGATCAGGCCCTTGGCCTGTATCGACTCCATCGCGGCGGTGAGACGGGTTCGCTCTCGCTCCACATCCAGCCCGTCGAGGTCCGAAGGACTGACCGCGACCGCCAGGATGCGGATCGGCGGCGTCACGAGGAGCGGCTCCATGCTCGACGGCAATCGGGATGTAGCGGACCAGCGGCGAACCGGTCGAGAGCGTGACGAAATCGCCGCGAACCGGGTCGAAGAGGTACTCCCACGGGAGCGCCGCGAGTTCCGCGTCGTCGCACCGGAACTTGATCCGCATGCCGGACTGCTGGTGCTTTGCCTCCTGGCGGCTCGCCTCGTAGCGCGACAGGACGTCGCCAGAGAACAGTGCGGTCCACAGTTCCTGGCCGAACTCCTGGACCGTGCGGCTCTCCGGTGATGAGATCCGGCGGCGCGTCCCGCTCGAGCGGAGGAGCGCGATCTGGAGGGCCTGCAGCCGGTTGGTGAGCGTCGGCTGGTCGAACGGGAAGCGCATCGATGACGTCGCCTCGCCAGCCGGCGACCGCACCTTGACGGTGTACGACCCCGCTTCGCCGCCAGTGACATCGATCTCGAAATCGAGGTACTGCACTGGTCGCCTTCCCCGCGCGCCCGATGTCAAGGCTACCCCGGGTCGCAAGCAGATCCGTTACAGGGGCGGTGCTATCGTGGCCACTCAGCGAGGTGGAGGCATGCCTGCGGACGGATCCGGCTCCACGTCCTTCGTCGTCATCCGGACCGATTGGTCGGTCCTGACGGCCCTCCGGGCGCTCGACGCGACTGACGCGACCCACGTGATCATCGCGCACCACGGCGATCGTGGCGACGAATACCACCTGTTCACGGCCGACGACATCTTCGCCGAGCTCCAGACTCATCCGACCGAGGCCAACCTCACCTCAGTGCTGCCTTTGGCCGAGTGGCCGCCGACGCCGACGATCGCGCCGGGCGATGCGATCGGCGATCGGACGATGGCGGTCGTCCTCGATCGTGGCCGCGCGGTCGGTTTCATCGATCGCAACGCCCCGAGCGTTCCAGGCCCGACGGCAGAGACCGTCCAGCCGGGTGATGCCGGCGGCCCCGGTGGGTGGACTGGCGAGGAGGTCGTCGAGCCGGTGCGACGTGGCGGTGGGCACCGCGCGAAGCCGCCCGCATCGGCCGGCGATGGCGAACCTGTCGCTGCGAATGGCGGACCCGACGCCGAGGATGGCGGGACCGAGCGATCGCTCGAGGCGGAATTTCCTGACTCGGTCGTGGTCGACACGGTGGAGTGGCTGCTGGTCTCGATCGTGAACGCGAAGCCGACAGCGTCGGGTCTCGCCATCGAGGTCGCGGCGGGCGAATCGATCGACGTCCTGGTCCAACCGCGGCGCGGGTTCAGCGTGGAGGGTGACGCTCAGGGCACGCTCAAGGTGCCGGCCTCCGGCGAGAGCCTGCCGCTCCAGTTCAAGGTCAAGGCCCTCGACGAGGGAAAGGGCCTGATCCGCGTCCTGGCCTTCCACCTCGGCGAGCCGCTCGGCGTCATCACCCTCGAGCCGACGGTGAAGGCCGCGTCCAGGAGCCGGGCTCGCGGACGGACGACCTCGGCGCCTGCAGCGAGGAAGGGCCAGGCGCTGACGGCGCCGAGCCCGCAGGTCCCGGACATGTCGTTGTTCATCGAGGAGCGCGAGGCCGGCGGAGCCCTCGAGTTCGTCATCCGCCTGACCGCCACGGACCCGGCACTCGACCTGAACCTTCGTCCGTTCGGGCCGTTCCGTCTCGAGGTCGAACCCGCCGAGTTCTTCGGGACGTTCTTCCAGGAGATCGACGAGCTGCCCCTGGCCACGAAGGAACAGCGCGAGGTCGCCGAGCGACGGTTGGCGGCCAAGGGTGCGTACCTGACCGAGTCCCTGATGCCCCCGGAACTGCGTGAGGCGCTCTGGCTGGTTCGCGATCGGATCGCCTCGGTCATCATCCAGTCCGAGGAGCCCTGGATCCCGTGGGAGCTCTGCCGCCTCATGGGCCGTGACGGCGATCGGGTGATCGAGGGTCCGTTCCTGTGCGAAGCCTTCGCGGTCACGCGCTGGTTGCCCGGTGAGGGGTTCAAGCGCCCCCTCCGGCTCACCAACATGGCCCTGATCGTCCCGGCCGATTCCGGCCTGCCGCTCGCGCCCGAGGAACGCGACTTCGTCCTGTCGCTGGCCGGGGACGGTCGTGCCGTCACGGCGATCGATCCGAAGTTCGCCGACGTACAGGACGCGTTCGCGGCCGGCGTCTACGACGGCTGGCACTTCACCGGGCACGGCGCAGCGCGCGATTCGAACCCGGATCGTTCGTCGATCATCCTGAGCGGCGAGGAGTCGTTCACGCCCGAGGACCTCAGTGGCCAAGCCGCGAACCTGGGCATCCCGCATCCGCTGATCTTCATCAACGCCTGCCAGGTCGGCCGCGGCGGGATGGGCCTGACCGGTATCGGTGGCTGGGCGCGACGCTTCGTGCAGACCGGGGCCGGCGCGTTCATCGGGGCGTACTGGTCGGTCTATGACGTGTCGGCCTTCGCCTTCGCCAAGGAGGTCTATGCGCGGCTCCTGGACGGGATGCCGATCGGTGATGCGGTCCGCGAGGCACGCGCCAAGGTCCGTGAGGATGGTGACCCGACGTGGCTCGCCTACACCGTGTTTGCCGATCCGCTGGCCACCGTCGAGTCCGGACCGAGCTAGGTCCGGAGCTGGCCCGACGCGTCAGGCGGGCCGCCGGCGCTCCTGGAGGACGTGGAACGCGGCCATCGCGACCGTGAGGAAGATCAACCCGCCGATGTATGAGCTGACGGTCCGCCCGTTCAGTTCTCCATAGAAGAGGGCGGCCGTGACCAGAAGGGCGACGCCGTTGACGATGAACAGCCGAGCCGCCGTGCGGATCTCGTCCCAGTCGCGAGCGAAGGCCATGGTCCCGCACCAGACCGACCAGCCGAGGAACCACGCGGCGACGATGCGCGCGTCCAATGGGTTGAGCTCCCAAGCCCAACGGTGCGCTGCGAACTCGGGGTTGATCAGGAGGAGCAGGCCATGCATGAGCAGCAGCCCCGTCACGAGGACGAGGAACCGCTTGAACCACAGGAGGATGGGGCCTCCGCTGACGGGGGCCTCGGCTCGCATGATCCCGCGCGGGATCAGGTAGATCATCACCACCGGCTCGAAGATGTAGAGGATCACCCAGATGTGGGCCGTCGGCGGCGTGAACTGTGACCAGGTGAATTCGTCGATGTGCCAGAACGTGGCGAGCAACAGCGTGCCGGTGAAGGCGAGGTTGCCCCACACGATCCAGCGGAGCCGGATCCAGTCCGCCTGGCGGGCGACATTGAGGAAGAACAGTGTCCGGAAGATGTAGCCCGCGCCGATGAAGGCTTGGGCGTAGCGCGGCTGGACGTCCCACGCAAAGTATTCGGGCACGAACTGGGGGAACACGAGCATCCACACGGCGAACCACGCGGCCGCGAGCGCGCCGAGAACGCCCCAGAGAACCTGTGAGCGAGGTGGCCAGCTCATCGAGGCTTCAACGCTCGACATCGATCGTGAAGCTGGCCGTGTCGAACAGCCATTCCTTCGGGCGACCGAACAGCCCGGCCTCGCGAACCCAGCACGTGATGCCGATCCGTAGTTGTTTCGTGGCCTTGGGCACGAGCAGTGTCTGGAGCAAGGCCTGGTGCCCGGCGATCTGCTGGTCCTGGGCGTAGAGGCTCCACTCGGCGCCGCCATAGCCGTCGCCGGGGCCGGAGATGACCTTGGGCACGGAGACGGTGAAGCTGATCGACAGCTTCGCGTTCTCATTGATGCTCGCGCCGACCTTGGCCGCGGTCAGGGTCACGCCGGGCACGGTGCTGATCGCGGCCTGGAATTCCTTCGGCACCTCGAGCGATCCGTCGAGGCCGATGTCGACGCTCGCCTCGGCCCCGACTTTGGCGATGTCGAGCAGCTCGGTCGACGGTTGGACGTCCACGGTGTCGGCCTGGACGTCGAACAGCTCGACCTTGTAGCCCATCCCCCAGACCTTCGCTGGCTTGCGGCCGGGAGCCGGCTGCGCGGTCACCCCATGCGACAGCAGCACCGGGAACTTCCGCCCGAGTCCGGCCACGATCATCGGGTCGGGGGTCTTCTCGGCGAGCTTCCACAGGCGGCGCAGGTCGATCGCCCGCGGCGCCGGCATCGCCAGGCTGAACGGCGCGTTCGACGGTAGAGCACGCGTCGCCTCGTCACCGCCCCGCCGGACCGGACCCGCCGCCTTCAGGGCGTCGGCGGCCATCTCCTTGAGCACGCCGTCCTCGACGTCTTGTGGGTTGCCTTGCGCCTCGAGGGTCCGCGTTCCCCGCTCCGCCATCTTGTCTCCTCCCGCTCGGCGCCGCACCGAGACGCTACCAGGCAGACAGTTCGCGCAGGCCCCGACCCCTCTGACGGCCATGCCGAGACCGCCCAGTCTAAGCCTGCATGTCGAGTGTTCCCGAGTCGCTGCGAGTAGGGCGTGCGCACTTGCGACGTCGAACTACGCTGGCAACTACTGCGGAAGCTGCACCACCGGGCCGCCGCCGCAAGAAGGGACGCGACCATGTCGACGCCGACCAGACTCTCCCCACGCATCCTGACCCTCGCCGCGATCGTCGCTCTGGCCGTGGTATCGGGTGCCTGCGACATCGGTGGCACGCGCGGCGAAGGTGCGGTGACGAGCGAAACGCGCGAGGTCGACGCGTTTTCCAAGGTCGAAACCGGTAACGGCATCAACGTGACGATCGTGATCGGCACTCCTGCCGACGTCGAGGTCAGTGCCCAGGGCAACATCCTCCCGATCATCGAGACGGGTGTCGCGTCCGACACCCTGCGCATCCGCAGCACGAAGGGATTCTCGACGTCCGAAGGCGTCGAGGTCGTGATCACGACGCCGCAGGTCGATGGGATCGTCCTCAGCGGTGGCTCGCACGGTACGGTCGATGGGCTCGCAGCCGACGCGTTCGATGCCGAGCTCAGCGGCGGATCGGTGCTGACGGCCAATGGGACGGCCGGGACGGTGTCCCTGGCGACCAGCGGCGGGGCGATCGCCGAGCTGGAGGGTCTCACCGCCGGGACGGTCACGGTCGACGTCTCGGGCGGCAGCCGCGCCGAGGTCCGCGCGACCGACGCCGTCAGCGGGTCGGCGAGCGGCGGCAGCAACGTGACCGTGTTCGGCGACGCGGACACCCAGGTGGACGCGACGGGCGGCGCTTCGGTCGAACACCAGTCATAGGGCGTCTGCCTGGCGGGTAGCCTGTCGGGCGTGAAGCGCGTCACGGCGAGCATCGACATCGACGCCCCGGCCCAGCGAGGTGTGGGACCTGTATGCCGACGTGCAGGGCTCGGTCGACTGGGTGCCGTTCGCCGAGGAGATCCTGTACGTGAGCGGGCCGCCCGGTGTCGGGCAGGTCTACCGCGAGCGGACGAAGCTC
This sequence comes from uncultured Chloroflexia bacterium, assembly GCA_963813535.1. Taxonomy (GTDB): domain Bacteria; phylum Chloroflexota; class Limnocylindria; order Limnocylindrales; family CSP1-4; genus SPCO01. The sequence continues at coordinate 184,128 of CAWEZH010000002.1, forward strand.
GGCGGCATCAGCGATGTCGCCGAGTGGCAGGTCATCGAGTGGGACCCGCCGCGCCGCCAGGTGCAGCTGTCGACCGACAAGGGCATGGACTCGAGGTTGGTGATCGAGATCGAGCCTCTTGAGCCGCTCGATGCGCGGCCGGTCGCGGGTCCGCCAGGAGGCGATCCTGGAGTCGCGACTACCTGTGGTCGTTCGTTGGCTGCACGAGGCGGTGTTCGCGGTCGTGGCCGGCCGTGGTGTCCGCGGCGCGGTCGAGGCGGCGAAGCGCCACCTCGAGTCGGATCCGGCCTAGACGAACGGCCCAGGAATCGATGAAGCCCGGCGGGATCGCCGGGCTTCGATGCTGGCTGGTGCTTCGGTTAGTAGCTTCGGCGCTGCGTCTGGAAGCAATCGCTGCAGTACACGGGCTTGCTGCCGGTGGGCTGGAACGGGACCTGGGCCTCGCGGCCACAGCTCGAGCACGTGGCGCTGAACATCTCGCGCGGGCCGCGGTCGTAGCCGCCGCCGCCACCGCTCGAGTAGCCGCCACCGGAGCCACCACCCGAGTCGCCGCGAGCAGCCTTGCGGCTTGCGCGACAGCTGGCGCAGCGACGTGGTTCGGTGAACTGCCGGTCGGCGTAGAACTGCTGCTCACTCGCCGTGAACACGAACTCCTGGCCGCAGTCGGCGCAGGTCAGGTTCTTGTCTGATCCGTACAAAGAAAACACTCCTTCTCGTGCGACTTCAGCGAACCTATCTCGCCGAAACCGTTGAGAGGGAGTGATCGTGTTGTCGCGTTGGGCGGCGCACGTATCGGCGCCGGCCCACACAGTAACAGGTCTCGCGCGTCAGGTCGACGGGTATTTCTGGCAATTCGCTGAGCCAGATGCTGCGTCAGTCGTCATCCCAACGGACGACGATTCCGAACGAAGCTCGAACACAGGTCGCGTGGACGCCGCGCGCTCGGGATCGCTGCGGACCTCCGGGGCCGCGGCGGAGAACAGCACACGGGCGAAGAGCCGCCCGAACCACGGCAGGCGACCGACGTACGTAGGCAGGATCCGGGCGTAGAAGTCGGTCGCCTCGACGCTGTCGAGCTCCCGCGCGACCACCGGCTCGTTCGTGCCGCGAACGCGGATCTCGGCCGAGCCGGCCGCGCGCAGGTTGCGGACCCACTGGACGTCGCCGTACGCCCCGATGACCCAGCGCCGGCCATCGAGCTCCACGATGGCCACCGCCGCCGAGCGCGGCAGGCCGCTCGTTCGACCGCGGACGGTCAGGAGCACGTTCGGGCCCATCGGCGTGCCCAGGCGGAGCAGCCGGCGGGTGAGGGGATTCGAGGCGCGGACGAAGGCGGGAGCAGTGGTCATGGGAGAGTCCTCGGTCACGTTCTGGTGGTTGCGGTCGTCACTCGGTTGACGGACCCTCACCGGAGAACGTGACCGGATGACCGACTCGGACTGGCTGGCCGCTCGATTCGAGGACCATCGCCCGCATCTGCGGTCGGTGGCGTATCGCATGCTCGGCTCGCTGTCCGAGGCCGAGGACACGGTCCAGGACGCCTGGCTACGAGCGAGTCGAGCCGACAGTGCCGCCGTCGAGAACCTCGGCGGCTGGCTGACGACGATCGTCGCGCGTCTGAGCCTCGACCGGCTGCGGGCACGCTCCACCCGCCGAGAGGACCTCGTCGGTGTCCAGATCCCGGACCCGATCATCTCGAGCATCCAGGGCGGCTCGGCGTCCGCCATGGGTGACCCGGAACACCTGACGGTGCTGGCGGATTCGATCGGTCTCGCGATGCTCATCGTCCTCGACCGGCTGCCGCCCGCCGAGCGGCTGGCGTTCGTCCTCCACGACACGTTCGGCCTGCCGTTCGATGAGATCGCGCCGATCGTCGAGCGGACGCCGACCGCGACCCGCCAGCTCGCGAGTCGTGCCCGACGCCGCGTCCGGGGCGCCGGCCCGACGTCGTCGGACGTGCCGCTCGCCCGCCAGCGGGAGATCGTCGATGCCTTCATCGCCGCGTCCCAGGCCGGCGACTTCGAGGCGCTCCTGCGCATCCTCGATCCCGACGTCGTGGTCCGTGCCGACACCGCCGCGGACCGCGGCCCGTTCGCGGGCGTGACCGAGGTGCGGGGGGCGCACGCCGTCGCTGCGCAGGCGACCGCCTTCGGGCGATTCGCGGCGGGCGCCCGCCGCGCGATCGTGAACGGCGGCGCCGGTGCCGTGGTCTATTCGGCGGGTCGGCCGTTCGGTGTCGTGGCGGTCACGATCCGCGGCGATGCCATCGTCGAGATGGACTTCATCCTGCGGCCCGAGCGGCTGCGGGCGCTGGGCCTCGCCGCCGACTGAGTCAGCTGGCCGGTCGGCGGAGCCCGTCGATCGCGACGGACAGGAGCCGCCCGGAGAGGTCGGAGCCCTCGCCGCTCAGCTCGCCCGCATGGGCGATCGCGCTCGCCAGCATCAGGACGTCGGTGACCTCGACGTCGTCGCGGATGGTGCCCGCCTCCTGGGCGCGCTCGACGAGCCGCCCACCGGTCGTCATGACCATGGCCTTGCAGGTCGCGAACAGGTCCGAGTCCCGGCCGAGCGCCGTCGTGAGCGGACCCATCAGGCCGCGCTTGACCGCCCCGAACGAGACGTACCCCCGGAGCCACTCGGAGAGCGCCTCGCCGGGCTCCGTATCGGAGTCCAGGAGTCGGTCGCCCTCCGCGCAGAGCCGTTGGACCTCGTCGCGGTAGACGGCCTCGAGCAGCGCCACGCGGGTGGGGAAGTGGCGGTACAACGTTCCGCTGCCGACACCGGCGTCGCGGGCGATGTCGTCGAGGGACGCGTCGGGGCCGTCTCGCGCGATGGCGATCCGGGCGGCCTCGAGGAGGCGCTCGACGTTGCGCTTGGCGTCGGCGCGTTGGGCGCGAGGCGGTTCGGTGTTCGGCTTGGTCGGCGCGTTCTGCGCGTTCATGAAGGTTTCGTGCCTTTCGTCGTCTCGATCCTCTAAGCGGGGAAACTCCCCACTTGTCAAACGGAGACTGTCCCCGTATAGTACCACCATCGAAACGGAGACGGTCCCCGGTTTCCGACCAACGACCTCACATCACCCCAGGAGGACGACATGGCCCGCAAGCGAACCGCACGAACCAGTACCGACGCGGCGCGTCGTCGCACGAACGGCGGCGTGACCTCGATCCCCATGGCGACGCGCACGCCAAGCGTGTCGGCCGCACCGTACGTGCGCGACACGCGCTGGGCGACCCCGGTCGCTCGACGCCGCACGGATGTCGTCGTGGTCGAGGTCGCTCGACCGATGTCCGCGGCGTCGCGCTCGTCGGACGAGGACCCGCTGCTCCTGACCGCCTAGGCTCGGTGGCGCTCGAGGATCAGTTGCCTGAGCCCATCGACGCTTCATCGAACGGCGACATCAGCTGGAAGTAGTTGTCGTCGGGGTCGGCGAAGGTCGCGATCCACGTCCCCGGTGCTTGCTCGAAGTCGTACGGCTCGCGGATGACGATGGCGCCGGCGGCCCGGAATCGATCGAAGTCGCCCTTGACGTCGTCGCTCTCGATGTTCCAGATGATCCGGCCGGGCGCCGCGTTCTTGCCGTGGACCTGGTCATGGGGGCCGATCGACACCGAACCCGAGCCCATCACCCAGGTGGTGTAGCCGCCGTCGTCGTACGCGGGCTCGCCGAGGAGCTTGCGGTAGTAGTCGGCTGAGCGCCTTGGGGTCCTCGGACCCGATCAGGATGCCGTTGAAGTTCATGTCGCCTCCTCTTTCACGACCATTGTCGCTCAGCAGCAGGCCGTCACCTCACGTCGGATCGCGCCGCAACAGGATCCCGAGGTAGGCCTTCCACGGGCCGACCGCCGACTCCTGGCTGCCGGCCAGCGCCGAGTAGATCTGGGCGACGTGGTCGAGGTCGTGGACGGCCCACGTCGCGAGGAGCTGGCGCATCGTCACCTTGCCGAGCTCGGGGTGGCGACCGACCTTGTCGAGGTCGTCCTCGCCGACGAGCTCGCGCAGCCGGACGAGGCTGCGCGCGCCGAAGCTGCTCGAACCGGTCGATCAGCGTGCTGAGCGACATGCCCCGGTCGCGGTCCTTGTGGGCGAAGCGGTCGAACGGCTCGAACGACTTCTTGGCGCCGTGCTCGAGGATCATCTCGGCGCGCGGGATCCAGTCGTCGAGCTCGGCCGAGATGAGGTGGCCGACGACGTCACGCGGCGTCCAGCCGTCGGCCGTGTCGGGCGTGTCGAGCCAGGTGGCCGGCAGGCCGTCGAGCAGCCCGCGGACGACGCGTGGCGTGCGCTCGAGCAGCGCGGTCGTGTCGGCGAGGAAGGTGTCGGTCATCGACCGGAGCCTTTCGACGCGGCGGCCTGGAGCTTGCGCCAGCCGCCGGCCCGGTTGTTCGCGATGATCGCCTTGAACATCGCCAGGAGCGCCCGCTCGTTGATCGGCTCGCCCTGGCGGTAGCTGATCTGCCGGCCGGTCTTGTTGTCGTGACCGGCGGTGATGATGCCCTCCGGGTCGGGCGCGATCGGGTCGTACAGGAAGACGTTGACGTGGTCCTTCGCGGCGAGGAACGCGCAGATGTTGCCGTCCAGGACGAAGTACGGCTGGACCGTGCGCTTGATCGTCTCCTCGACCTCGGGGTCGGCCTCGTGCACGAGATCGCGGACCCGGCTGAAGATCTCGCGCTGCCAGTCGGGCAGGGGAGCCAGGTAGGCGTCGACCCGGGGATCCTTCGATGTACGGCGACGCGGCAGTCATCGGGTCGAGCATACGACTCGGGCGTGAGCACATGATCGCGCGGGGCGCGGCGCTCCCATAATGTCGCCATGGTCGGTGTCAGCGTCACCGCTGCAGTCCTCGACCGATAGCCGTCGTGACTTCCGCTAGTGGTCTCGCCGATCAGAGTGCCTCCGGGTCCCTGCGCGCGGTCCTGACGAACGCCGGCCTGCTGCGGATCGTCGCCGGCTGGAGCTGCGGGATCGCGGGTGATACCGCGCTATTGGTTGCGATCCTGATCATCGCCTTCCAGCAGGGCGGACCGCTGGCCGTGGGAGTGTTCGGTGCCGTCCGGATCGCTCCGTCGATCATCGCGGGGCCGCTGCTCGCCGGGCCGGCCAGCCGCCTGCACCCGACACGGCTGCTCCTGAGCGTTCAACTGATCCGGGCGATCGCGGCAGTCGCCGCGGTCGGTGTCATCGTGGCCGGCGGCTCGTTGCCGGCACTGTTCCTCGCGAACGCCGTCGGGGCGACGGCAGGCGCCCTGGTTCGACCCTCCCAGTCCGCGGCTTTGCCATCACTGGCGCGGACGCCAGGCGAGCTGGTCGCCGCCAACGTCGCCTTGTCTACGGGCGAGGGACTGGGCGCCTTTGCCGGTCCACTCCTCGCGGGAATCCTCGTGGCCGTATCCGGTCCACTGGCCGCGGCGGTCGCCGGCACGGTCCTGTTCGGCCTCGCGACGTTGTCGATGGTCGGTCTCGGGTCATCCGCCGACGACGAGGCCGAAGCGGCCGCGGAGCAGCGGGCGCGGGAGGCCCTCGCCGAGAGTCGGGCGGCGGGCGGTCCCCTCGGGGAGGTGACTGATGGCATTCGCGTCGTTCGGCGTCGACCGGGCGCGACCGCGCTGTTCGTCGGCCTCGGGAGCCAGGTCGCGACGCGCGGGCTGATGATCGCGCTGATTCCCGCCGCATCGTTCAACCTTCTTGGGCTTGGCGAGCCGGGGGTCGGAACGTTGAACGCTGCCTGGGGTCTCGGCGGGCTGCTCGGTGGCCTGGCGGCGGTCGGCCTCGCGAGTCGGCAGAGGCTAGGCCCCGCCTTTGCGCTATCGCTTGTGCTGTGGGGGCTCCCGTTGGCGGTCATCGGCGCCGTACCACTGCCGGTCGTCGCGTTCGCTGCGATGTTCGCCTCCGGCACAGGTAACGCGACGATCGACATTTCCGGCTTCACCCTGCTGCAACGAACGATCCCGTCGGCCGATCGGATGGTCGCTTTCGTCCTTGTCGAGGCGATCGCCGGACTTGGCATGGCTCTGGGGTCGATCCTCGCTCCGGTCCTCCTCGCCGCCGTCGGCGACCGCGGAGCGTTGCTCCTGGCCGGTGCGATCCTGCCGATCGTCTCAGTCGCGACGTGGGGCCGGATCAAGCGCGTCGACGAGGAGGCGGTCGTTCCGACCGAGCAGCTCGCGATCCTGCGTAGTGCGCCGATGTTTGAACGGTTGCCGATGACCGCGCTCGAGCGACTGGCGGAGGGCATGCGGTCGGTCGCGTTCGAGCCCGCCAGCGACATCGTGCGTGAAGGCGAGAGGGGCGACGCCTACCTGATCGTGGGCGCCGGGCGTGTCGAGGTCAGCGTGGCCGGACAGCCGGTCGCCAAGCTCGGACCTGGGCAAGCGTTTGGCGAGATCGCGCTGCTACGCGGCGTACCTCGCACGGCTACCGTTCGAGCGATCGTCCCGACGACGATCTACACGATCGCCTGCAGCGATTTCCACGAGGCGATCTCTGGTCCGACCAGCGCGGCGATCGCCAATCGGGTTGCCACCGAGCACCTCGCTAGGGAGGCTCGCGCGTAGGCGAACGGGTGACCGGGATGCGATCGCCGGCGTTCCCACTGAAGATCAGGCCGGCCGGACCAGGGCTCCGCACCGGGGCTGCTCGACCCCGGGATGTAGATCAGGCTCCGCTGATGACCTTGGACCGCATCGGGAGGCTGTTGTAAGGGTCTCCGGTCGCCAGCGTCAGAGAAACATCGACCTTGGATGATCGGGTGAGGTTATGTCGACCACCGCGACACGAAACAAGCCATCTCTCGGCCCGCTCCTCGCCGCGAGCCTGTGCTCTGCTGTGGTTCCGGGCCGGCGGTTGTCGTTGATGGCAGCATCACTCGTCGCCCTCGGCGCAGTCGTGCTCGCCTCGCCGGCGCCAGCCGCTGCCGTGGACGTCACATTCGAGCCGAGCCAGGGTCGACCGGGGAGCAAGATCGCCATCCCGGAGACGATCTGTGCGTATCAACAGTCTGGCCTTGACCAGGTCTGGTTCAGCGACCGGTTCGTGCCCCCGAGCCCCGACGGGATCACAGACTTCCGCCCGGTGGCGACCGCGATCCTCACGCCCGTCGGAGGCACGGAAACCGAGTTCGGCATCATCGATGCCGCCGCGAGGTTCGTTGTCCCCCGGCTGCCCGCCGGCCGGTACTACCTGTATGTGGCGTGTTGGGACGCTGACGCCTGCTGCGTGCCACTCGAGCCGACGTTCCGCGTCCTCGGGGCACCCGATACGTCGACCGAGGAGGTGCTCACGAGCGGAAACGGGCACTCCGTGGTGGGTACTCGGTCTTGCATTCGGGCTCGGGTTCGCAGTGACCGCGATCCGCTTGCGTGACCGTCGGGGAGCCGCGATCGCCCGCAAGCCGCTCCGGTCGCCGGCGTCAGAGACACATCTACCTGGATGATCGGGTGAGGTCATGTCGACAAGCACGATCCGAAACAAGCGATCTCTCAGTCCCACTCCTCGCCGCGAGCTGGTGCTCAGCTGCGGTGGCAGCGCTCCGCCATCACCCTCCGCTGAGGCACCGACCCTCCCGGCGAGCCCGGCGGCATCGACTCCATCGGTCGCATCCCCGGCAGCCTCGCCGACGGAATTCACGTCCGAGCGGTACGGGTATTCCCTGCGGCTGCCGACGGGCTGGTACATGCGCTCGGAGGGTCCGGGCAAGTGGACGCCGTTCGAGATCAGCTACTTCGGCGCTGGGACCGACTCGTTCGAAGAGGACTACGAAGGGCGCGGCGAGATCCTCGACTTCCCGGGTATCACGTACGGGTTCTACGTCTCCGCGTCCGAGCTCTCGAAGCCGACGACCCTCGACGCGTGGACGGATCTGCTGGCATCGACGATGCACGCAACGTCGAGCTGCCAGGGTGCACCTGAGCGGGAGGCGATGACAGTCGATGGCGAACCGGCGGTCGTCCTGGTCTATGACCGCACCGACTGCACGCACGACCATCACGTCCTGGTGGTCGGGGTGATCCACGGGACGATGGGCTACAACCTGATGTGGCTCGCCAAACGCGGCGAGGACGACCTGCGTCGAGACACGTTCGATGCTGTCGTGGGCACGTTCAGGTGGACCGACTAGCCTAGGTCAGCTCGTGTAGGCCTGATCCACGTAGCACCACGTCCAGGCTTCGCCGGGCTCGATCGAGCGCATCACCGGATGCCCGGTCGGTGCCACGCATCGCGCAGAGGCGGGCTGAATCGGGGCCAAGTCGAGCTGTCCGCGAGTCAATTGACCGCACCGAGGACATACCAGGTCAGGATCGCGGCTCGGGCCGAGCGCGATCGCCGGGACCGCCCCGCGCCATACTCCGACCGTCGACAGCGGAGGAGGCGTATGGGCAGGATCGGGGCCGCGGTCTGGGCGACGGGGCATGCCGGACGGGTGATCGTCGAGGCCGGGCTCACCCGGCCGTGGCTCGAGTTCCGCGGCGGGATCGTCTACGACCCCGCGAAGGACGGGCTGGACCTCGGCCAGGCGTGCGGGCTCGACGTCCGTCTCGGGGCGCCGGTCTCGACCGACGTCGACGCCGTCCTCGCTCGTCCGGACATCGACGTCGTCTTCTACACGGGGATCGGCAGCCCGACCGAGGTCGCCGACGCCTGCCTGCGCGCCAACCGCGCCGGCAAGGACGCGATCACGATCTCCGGCCTCGTCCACCCGAAGACGGTCCTGGGCGCGACCGCGGCCGCCGAGCTCGATGCGGCCGCACGTGCCGCCGGCGGCCGGATCCTCGGCACCGGGCTCTGGGACTACCTCACGATCACGCTGCCACTCGCGTCGCTGTCCAACGTGATCCGCTTCGACGAGATCCGACTGGAGCGGGTGGCCGACACGTCGTTGTGGGGCCACGGCATCCTGCGCGACGAGGGGATCGGCGGGCCGATCGAGGCAGCCGGTGGCGGCTTCATGATGCGCAACTTCCTCGTCGAGGCGCTGATGCTGCTGGCCGAGTCGGCCGGGCTCGAGGTGGACGAGCCGACGTTCGAGAGCACCCCCGTCCTGACCGATGTCCGCCGCGAGCGGAACGGCTACGTCGCCGAGCCCGGGACGATCGGCGGTCACGACCGGCGGGCGGCCGCCAACATCCGGGGCGGCGGGCGGCTCGTGTCGGTGTGGCGCGGGCTGTTCGACCTGCAGCCGGAGCGCGACGGCATGGAGGCATCCGCCAAGGTCATCGTCGAGGGCGACCCGCCGTTCGAGACGACCGTTCGGGGCGACCTCTTCCTCGACACCTACCCGCCGACCGGGGCGCGGGCGATGGCCGCGGTGCGTCCGCTCCGGCTCCTGCCACCCGGGCTGCACACGATCGACGAGCTGTCCCAGCGACCGATCTTCGGGTAGGTCAGCCGGCGAGCTGACCCGGATGCTCGCCTTCGACGACGACCAGGCCGCGCTCGGCGAGCGCGTCGACGAACGGCCGCGGCGTCGAAGGCCGCCTCCGGTGGATGGACGCCGGTCGGCCCGCCGCGCGCGACCAGGTCCGCGGCGATCGCCGCGACCGTGCCGGTGATCGCGGCCGACGCTGACCGCCCGACCTGCTCGACCGCGAAGTCGTAGGTCAGCGTCATCGGCCGGCCGTCGAGCGTGCCCTCGACCCGGACGTGCTTGACGTTCGCGCTCCGCTCGGTCGGGCCGATGCCGCGCCGGCCGATGTACGCCGCCGCGAATCGACGCGGCGAGATCGCGACGCCGTCGACGACGAACGGCTCCTCGCGATCGAAGCCGAGCTCGAGCAGGACGCGGATCCGGGCCGTCTCGTCGGCCGGGTAGCCGACCTTGAACACGACGTCGCGGACGTCGATCGTCCGCGGCAGCGTCACGCGGCTCGGGGTGGGGGACGAGGTGGACCTCCTGCTCGCCGTACGGCTCCGGGAAGGCGAAGCGCTCCTCGCCGCTGAACGAGGGGTATTCGACCGGCTGGCCGGCCTCCCACACGATCGACGTCCCGGTGCTGGCGTCGAAGCGGGTCACGACGATCCCCGGTGACGTCCACATCGGATGGGTGATGTACGAGTACATCCGGATCGCGTCGACCGTGTCGAGCCGGTCGGCGCCGAGCCTCGCCAGGACGTTGGTCAGGCCGGGCGCGACGCCGCAGCCGGGGACGATCCGGCAGCCGGCCGCCTCCGCGGCCGCATGCCGCTCGAGCTGCTGGAGCGTCTCCGGGTAGTACGAGCCGAGGTCGACGAGGTGGACGCCCGCGGCGATCGCCGCGTCGGTGACGAGCACGTTGTGCCGCATGTAGGTCGCGTTGAGCACGACGTCGGTGTCGGCGAGGGCCGGCGCCAGCGACGCGGGGTCGTCGACGTCGACCTGGACGACTCGATCGGGTGCACCGAGTCGGTCGAGCAGGGCGTGCGCGGCATCCACCCGGATGTCGCCGATCGACACCTCGTGGTCGGTCCGCTCGACGAGGTCGGCGACGGCCGCCGATCCCATCTCGCCCGAGCCGCCGAGGACCAGGATGCGAGCCACGCGCCGATCGTAGTTGACACGCCATGCCGCTGGTCCAAGGTTCGGTCGTGGATGCCACGGCTCCCTCGACGACGACGTCCGGCGTCGCGACGAGCCCTGTCAGCTGCGGAGGCTCCAATGTCGACTGGGCTTCCAGTGGGCTACCGCTTCGTTCTCGCAGCCGACTCCGTCTCCATCTCGGTCAAGGTCGAATTCGTCATACCCGACGACTCTGATCGAGCCCGCTCACGTAGTTCGGTCCATTGCCAGAGCCGCTAGCGCAGTCGTAGTCGCCACTGTTCTGTCGTAGACAGGCACCTCGATAGGACGGGTGGCAATTGCTTCTGCTGTCAGGTCGAGGAGGTGTCGGCCGAGGGGCCGGCGGAGGCGGTGGCGTGTCTCCCTTCATGGTTACCAGCCACTTCTGGACAGTTGCTCTTCACCACCATGATCGCGCCACGGGAATGCGGTACGGAATGGCTTCCTGCCCTTCTCTTGATCGCTGTCCCCCACAGTGACGCGGCCTCGGACCGTGGATGCGGATGACGGGTCCAGCGACCAGTCCACTCGGCAATTGAAGTCGCTGGCCGTCACGTCCCACCGGAGGGTCGCGTAGTCATGAGGGAACGACACCCGTGTCCACGCGTAATTGCCACGCGAGCCCCGAAACTTGGCGGGCTCCACGGGCCCCGGCGGTCACCCGGGTGGTCGCTCGTCGAGTTCTCGGGCTTGGGGGTCGGCTTGGGGGTCGGCTTGGGGGTGGGTTCGGGGGTCGGTTCGGGGGTTGGCTCGGAGGTCGGCTCGGAGGATCGGCTCGGAGGTCGGCGTCGCCGCTGGTTGGGTTTCCGGTGCGACGCTCGGGGCTGTCTCGATCTTGGCGCTGGGTACTGTGGGCGCGAGTGCTAGCGAGCCGGTTTGGCACGCGCCGAGCACCAAAGCGAGCCCCAAGAAGAATGAGAACGGGTTTTGTCGTTGTACGAAGCAAGATGCTTGATCCTTACGAACTATTGGCCTGGCGGCGATCCAGGCGCACGCAGACATCGAAAATCGCCGCCCTGAACCCGGCATCCGAAGCATCCCTCGCGCGCGAGGGCACGACCAGGACACGACTGCGCAAATCGAGAAGTGATCCGATGCTCGCCTTCAGCAATCTGCGACGGATCTCATGTCACGCGCCGGTCGAGCGTGGCACCGACGGCATGCCCACCGACGTGAGCCATTGGTACTTCCTTGGGAACCGCCTGTTCTGGCCGACGGCCGGGACGCTGGGACCGTTACGGTCAGCGTTCCGGCGGTCGGTCAGACCGCGAAACTCCCTAGCGGAGCTTCAGTGTCGTGAAGACCCCATCGAGTCCATAGGCGTCATCCGACCACAGGAGCTTCAGCGAGGAGATGTCCTCCTTGGGCACCCGGAAGCAGATATTGCCGGCGATCTTGCCACCCTTGCGGACGTTCCGGTCGTCGTACGTGATGTCCTTCGGGATGACCCCGCAGGTCTCGCCTTCGAACGTCGAATACTCGACGTTCGTGCCTGAGCCGAGGACCATGAGGTGCTCAGACGCGTCGAACGAGGTCCGGCCGCTGCCCTTGTACACAGCGGTGATGGGGATGTTCACGTCGCGCCACCCGGCGGGCGGGGCGTCGTTGAACATGTTCTCGCGCTTGTTGACCTTCCATGCGTTGAAGTTGACCTTGCCCGGGCCGACGCGGATGTCCAGTCGGTGCCGGTGCGGAAGACCTTGTTTTTCTTCACGTCTGGCGCGGGTGTCGGGACGATACTCGCCGGTCTCCAGCGGCCGATGACACGAGGGCGGCGTCCAGCACGGCTTGGTCAGTCGTGGTGGCCATGCGCTCCTCGTCGCCGATGAGCTCCATGACGGTGTCGAAGTCCTCGGTCTCGGCGGCTGCCGCCGTGACATCGTCCATCGTGATCTGGATTCGTCTCGATTCCACCAACAGCGGCAGGGGTTGCTTCGACGGAGGGTTTGACCGTCGGCTTGACCGACGGGGTGACGACAGCCGGCGACGAAGCCGGCGACGCGGGGGCGAATTTCCCGTGGATGGGGCCTGGCTAGAGCCGGCGATGCTGCAACGGCGAGCACGAAAGTGCCAGCGGTCACGGCCATGCGCTTGAGTGTCATGTTGTTCGGGTGTCTCCTTGTTTCGCCGTCATGTCGGACGGCCAGTGGTGATGAGAGCAGGGGCGACATCACGCTCACGAGGGACTCGTTTGCGACAGTGCCTTCATGTCCGCGGCGTCATGCAGCGGGGCTGTACGTTGAGGCGACCTAAGAAAAGGTTTGATCGCGCTCAACAAACTTGGACTCGCCTGAGGATGCGGGATACGTGCGTCGGATCCATCGCCCGACTTCAGCAAACTGGATCTTGCTTCGCTGCACAAATGCTGCAATCGCCGAGGCGAGCGACGCTGGTGGCTCTAGGTCAGCCCCCGACGCCTCTGACTCGCCAGTCGGTCGATAGTCAAGGCTACGTCGAGCCGTCGGCCTGCCTTACCTTCGAGGCTTCGTCCGAGCAATACCCGATCCGCTCGAGGCGATAGGCCACCGTCCGATCAGCAAGGTGCAGTCTGCGGGCCGCTCGCCGGCGGTTCTCGCCGGAGTCGAAGTAGACCTGCAGCGTCTCGATCAGCTCCTCGCCCATTCTCTTGTCGCTAGGAGGGCGCCGAGCTCGTCGGTCGACGATGGTCGAGCGCCAGGTCCCGGTCGCTCAGCAGGAGCCGCTCGATCGTCAGTTCGGCGAGATCATCGATCACCCCGTGACGGCCGATCTCATCGGCGACCCGGAGGCCCTCCTGCAAGTCCGCGAGTCCGCGAGCGATCTCTCCCACGCCGGCCGCCTCGACCGCGATCGCGGCCCAGGAAGTGTCTCGCGTCGGCTCGACCCTCACCAGGACCCTCCGAATCGCGTCCTGGAGCCGGAGCGCACTCGCGAGGATCGGACCCGAGGATCGCACGATCCGGCGACGCCACGTGACGGCCAGCGGCGCCTGGATCCGCTGGCGACCGCGTCCGCGCGTGAGCTCCGCCGGCGAAGGAGGTGGTCGATGCGTCCGGCGAGCTGCTCGAGATCCGCGACCGTCGAAGCCGGGTTGATCCGGTGTCGGATCGGCTTCGGGACCAGGCATGATCGCCGCGACGCGATACGTCGCATCGGCGTCCATGCCATACCGCAGCGCGAGTCGACGGAGACGCATCGCAGCACGTGCAGTGGTCGGCTCCGCGTTCAGCAGCTCCTCGAGCGCCGCCCGCCGCGCTGCGCGCATCACGGGCGAGCAGCTCCCGACTCGGTCGCTCGGTAGCCCTCGCCGACCGCCAGGGATGCCAGCTCGGTCGCCAGCAACAGCCATCGACCAGCTCTTCAAGCTGATCAGCTCCGAGATCGGACGTGTGGATCCGATCGACGCCGTGCTCCCAGATTTCCGTCGGACGTGAGAGCTAAGACCAGGAAGACGATGAGGCGTCGGCCCTGCCTCGCCGCGATCGAACCCGACTCGTACAAAAGGGACAGGGCCATTGCGAGGTCTAGGCGCCCCTCGGCGAGCGCGCGATTCGCCAGGTCGGCGAGAGCCTCGTACGTCTCGGCGCGGATGCGCGGTCGAACGGGTTCACAGCGGCGTTGCCGACGGCTCGAGCTCGCAGGACGGGTATGGCCGCCTCGAGGTCGTCCGCCTGAGCCGAGACGTGCGCGATCAAGAACGTCAGCCTGACGCGGGCGCGGCACTCCTCCTCGGACTCGACCAGGTCGGCGGGAACGCCGCGATGACCAACTCGATGTCCGGCAGGACGAGATCGATGAAGTCGCCCGGCGGAGCCTTTGCCACGTAGGGCGGACACCCCCAGTTCATGCCGGCAGGGTAGCAGTCGGGTCCTTGGCTCATGGTGGATGCGATGAGGGGCTCGGGCAAGACCAAGGCTCGGCTCGTGAAGGCTCTGCAGCTCCCGGAAACAACGCGGTGTCGTAACTCGACGGATGTCGACGCCGTCCCCGGTCGTGCGGACATCGACGTCGTCTTCTACACGGGATCGGCGCAACTCGTCCTGGGCCGACTCACCGTCGAGAGAGCGCCTGAGTTGCTGCGATAATGGGTCGCCGCTCCACGAGGGGAAGGATGACCTCAGGGCTCCCGCAGGCCTCACTCCTCGAGAACGTCCGCTTCTCGCTGACGTACCTGCTGCCGAGCATGCTCCGGGGGCTCGCGATCCCGTTGCCGTTCTGGACCGAGCTGGCGGTTCGGTCTGACAGCGGGCGCGGCGTGGCGGCGGTCGAGCGTCTGACCAAGCGGTACGCCGGCCGGCCTGTGATGCTTCGAGGCGTCCAGGGGCGAACGCTGCTCATCCTCGCGGCCGACGATGTCCGCCGGGTCCTGGAGTCACCCGTGTCCCTCTACGGGATGAACGCTGGCGAGAAGCGGCGGCTGTTGTCTCCGTTCGCACCCGATGCGCTCAACGCCTCACCGCCGGATCTCCATGCCCAGCGCCGGCCGTTCAACGAGGCCGTGCTTGACTACGGGCACGAGCCCCATCTCCTCGCGGAGCAATTCCTGAGGGTCGTCCGCGAGGAGGTCACGGCGATGCTGGCGGACGCCGGGGTCCTCGACTACGAGCGGTCGCTCGCAGCCTTTCGAAGGATCGCGCGGCGCTGCGCCCTCGGCGATGCCGCCGCGGATGACACGGAGCTGAGCGAGGAGCACAGCCGATTGCGCGCGGACGGCGACTGGCTGGGGCTCAAGGTCTGGAATCGACGCAGGAACGCACGGCTCCGAGCGTCCATGGACGAACGGATCCAGCGATACGTCGCCGCCGCCGAGCCCGGCACGCTCGTCAGTCTCTTCACGTCCGCGCCCAGGGAGGCGGGAACCAGTCCGAACGGCCAGGTCCCGTTCTGGCTGATGGCGCTCGACGCGGTTCGCATCGCGGTCTTCAACACGCTGGCGCTGCTCAAGACCGATCCCGCCGCGCACGAGCGCGCCCTCGCCGAGGTCCGCACGGCGGACACGGCCCATGGGCCGGGCACGGTCGCCGCCCTCGCCGACCTTGCCTTCGTGCGCGCCTGCATGCTCGACAGCGTTCGACTGTGGCCCGCGGCAGCAGTGCTCGTGCGAGTCACGGCGGCCGAGACGGAGTGGTATGGCGAGACGCTGCCGATCGGCGCGAAGGTCCTCATCCCCGTCGCCGCCCACCATCGCGCGCGTCGGTTGCCGCATGCGAACCGGTTCGCACCCGACCTTTGGCTCGACGGCTCGGCAGACGCCGACTGGCAGATGAACGTGTTCTCGCGCGGCGGCGCGCAGTGTGCCGGCCGGAATCTCGCCCTCCTACTCGGCACCGCCAGCCTCGCGGAGCTGCTCCGACAGGGGGAGTTCGAGCTCCTGAAGCCGAAGCTGGTCCCGGGCCGGCCGCTCCCGTACGCGATGAACCCGTTGAACGTCCGATTTGCCGTTCGCGGAACCCGTTGACCTCGCCGGCCGTGTTGGTTGGGACTCAGCGTGTCGCTTCGGACGGATCCGTGGTGAATGGGCCCTCGACCTCGGTGAAGTTCGGTCCTGAGTCGGTGTAGGGCGCATCGAAGCCGGACGAGAACAGCGAGATCACCTCGTCGGGGTCCTGGCACTCGTCCACCAACGCCATGTCGATCCACGCCCGGCAGGGCGCTTCCCAGACGGCCCAGATGGCAAAGCGTCCCTCGGGCAGTCCGTCTGGGAAGTCGTGGACGAACCACTCGCAGGTCGCCGGTCCGGTCTGGGTCTCGTAGGTGGGTCCGCACCGGTCGCTCGTCCCGCGCATGACATAGTCGGAGGTGTAGCGGTAGGTGGCCTTGTCCCCGCCGTCGCCCATGCGCGTGACATACAACACGACATCAAAGCCGTCTCCGAGCGGCTGCTCCCGGTTGTTGATGAACCCTTCGCGGACGTGGAACGGACGGCCAGCCGTCCAGACGCCAGAGCCCATGGTCGGGTTCTCGGGGTCCATCCAGTGCGCGTCGCGGAAGCACTCCGGCCAGCAGAATTCGAACAGGAAGTCGAGGCGGTCCGGGTTGGGCGCATCGTTGATCGTGCCCAGCGGCAAGGGTCCCGTACCATCGTCGCCGGGCAGTGCCCCCGCCATGTCTGGAAGCGGGCTGCCGCCCGTCGGCAGGGCCGCCACGTCGTCCGTCGAACGAGGCGGTGGCGTGGCTTCCGGGGGATTCGCGCGTGTCGCTTCGGACGGATCCGTGGTGAATGGGCCCTCGACCTCGGTGAAGTTCGGTCCTGAATCGGTGTAGGGCGCATCGAAGCCGGACGAGAACAGCGAGATCACCTCGTCGGGGTCCTGGCACTCGTCCACCAACGCCATGTCGATCCACGCCCGGCAGGGCGCTTCCCAGACGGCCCAGATGGCAAAGCGTCCCTCGGGCAGTCCGTCTGGGAAGTCGTGGACGAACCACTCGCAGGTCGCCGGTCCGGTCTGGGTCTCGTAGGTGGGTCCGCACCGGTCGCTCGTCCCGCGCATGACATAGTCGGAGGTGTAGCGGTAGGTGGCCTTGTCCCCGCCGTCGCCCATGCGCGTGACATACAACACGACATCAAAGCCGTCTCCGAGCGGCTGCTCCCGGTTGTTGATGAACCCTTCGCGGACGTGGAACGGACGGCCAGCCGTCCAGACGCCAGAGCCCATGGTCGGGTTCTCGGGGTCCATCCAGTGCGCGTCGCGGAAGCACTCCGGCCAGCAGAATTCGAACAGGAAGTCGAGGCGGTCCGGGTTGGGCGCATCGTTGATCGTGCCCAGCGGCAAGGGTCCCGTACCATCGTCGCCGGGCAGTGCCCCCGCCATGTCTGGAAGCGGGCTGCCGCCCGTCGGCAGGGCCGCCACGTGGTCCGTCGAACGAGGCGGTGGCGTCGAACGAGGCGGTGGCGTGGCTTCTGGGGAATCCGCGGGAGTGGAGCTCGGACCCACGACGGCCGGAAGGCTGGCGCTGGGGCTCGCGCTCGTCGTCGGGCTCGGATCGCTGACGGCTGCATTGTCGAGTCTATTCACGTAGAACAGGCCGCTGACCGCGATGACGCCGATGACGACAGCCGCAGCGACGGGCCAGCGGGTGGACGTTGGCACGATGGTGAACCGCCTCCGGATGCGCACGGAACGCCGCTGCGCGCTGGCCATCGCCGCAGAGGCGATGGTTCCTGGCTCGAATCGCGCGACGCTCATGTCGGCGTCGGACCGAAGGGCGGCAGCGAGGTTCCGCTCGAACTGGTCGAAGTCAGCCATCATCAAGTTCTCCACGAAGCCGAAGAAGGAGGCGCGAGAGGCGGCCACGAGCGCCGGACGAAGACATCCCGAGCGCGCGCCCGATCTCGTCGGAGCTGAGCTCGGCCACGTAGCGCAGGGCGATCAGGGCCCGGTCGGTCGGATCGAGGGAGGCGAGAACGCGTCGCAAGTCGGCGTTGGCGATCCCGTCGGCCAACGGGTCCGAGCGGAGATCTGGCACACCCTCCAGCTCGATATCACCGACGGAGATCTCGTGGATACTCGGCCGGCGCGACCGCATGGTTCGGCGGGCCTCATTCGCGGCGACGGCGACGAGCCAGCCACGGACATGGGTCGGGTCCTTGACCTCGCCCATCCGGCGCCACGCGATCGCCCACGCCGCCTGAGCCGAGTCCTCCGCCAGGGCGCGGTCCCGGCAGATGACGTACGCGACCCTCAGCAGATCGTGATGATGACGCGCCACGAGCTCGGTAAACGCCGCCTCGTCCCCCAAGACGGCCGCTCGCACGAGCTCGCGGGCCTGGATCTCCATCGCGCCCACCATGTCATAGAGATACCGCCAGAAGCCGGATTGATTCAGGAAAGGCCGCGCTTCCCACCGGTGACTGGCCCTGATACGTTGCTCGATCTCGTGTCGGCAAGTGCGTCGATCGACCACATCCGGGAGACGACCCGCGTTGAGCGTCGCAGCCTGACGGCGCGCTGTGGTTGCCATTCCTCGTACTGCCACCGTCGCTCTAGTCGCCAGATCGCCGGAGGAGAGGATGATGGGCGCGATGAACGCAAGCGCCCAGATCGGTCGCCGCGAACGTTTCCGCGCCCTGCACCGTCAAGGGCTGTTCGTCATGCCGAACGCGTGGGATATCGGGTCGGCGCGGTTGCTCGCCTCGATCGGTTTCGAGGCGATCGCGACCACGAGTTCGGGTCACGCTGCGTCGCTCGGGCGAGCTGATCAGGAGGTCAGTCGTGACGAGCTCCTGAGCCACGTGGAGGCACTCGCCGCCGCCGTCGACGTGCCACTAAGCGTCGATGCGGAGCGCTGCTTCGCCGATGACCCGGCTGGCGTCGCCCAGACCGTCGAGCTGATCGCGGCCGCCGGGGCGGCCGGCTGTTCGATCGAGGACTACGAACCCACCACACGATCGATCGATGACATCGGCGTCGCCACCGAACGCGTGGCGGCGGCCAGCGAGAGCGGCCAGGAAGCATGGGCTGGTCCTGACGGCTCGCGCCGAGAACCACCTCTACGGCATCGATGACCTCGCCGACACCATCGAACGGCTCCTCGCGTATCGCGCCGCGGGCGCCGACGTCGTGTACGCGCCCGGACTCGTCGCACCTGACCAGATCGAACGACTCGTCAACGCCGTCGATGCTCCGGTGAACGTCCTCGCCATGCGGGCTTGCCCGTCTGTTTCCGAGCTCGAGGCGCTCGGCGTTCGACGCGTCTCGACCGGTGGCGGCCTGGCGAGGGTGGCCTACGGAGCGCTGATCGCAGCGGGGCGGGAGCTACAGACCCGGGGAACCTACACGTACCTTGATTCGGCCGTCACGACCAGCGATCTGGAGGCGGCATTGGCCGCTGCCCGCCCGCCTGGCTGAGCCTCCTCCAGCGACTCCGTCAGAAGCATTCCCGCGCCGGCTTGCCCACCGGGTTCAGCACGGGTTGGTCGATCATCGTCGGCTCGACACAGACCGGTTCGGACGCGGGGCGCTCGGAAGCGCGCTCGCCGAGCGTGATGTACGCGAAGGCGGCCAGCCCGAGCCCGATCACTCCGGCGATCGCAGCCGCCACGTGCATGCCGTCGACGAAGGCCGTCCGGGCGACGATGAGGAGCGTATCCGCCGCCCCGGCTGGCAGGGTGCTGGCAACGCCGACCGCCCCACCGAGGGTGTCCCTGGCGGCGGTCGCCGCCTCCGGCGGAAGGTCCGTGAGAAGGATCGGCTCGAGACCGCCTCGATAGATTGCCAGGCCGACGCTGCCGAGGAGCGCGATCCCGAGTGCACCGCCGAGCTCGGCACCGGTCTCGCTGATCCCAGACGCGGCCCCGGCACGCTCGGGGGGCGCTGAACCGACGATGAGCTCGGTCGTCAGCCCGAACACCGGGGACAGACCGAGCGAGATCACGACCGAGG
This sequence comes from uncultured Chloroflexia bacterium, assembly GCA_963813535.1. Classification (GTDB taxonomy): domain Bacteria; phylum Chloroflexota; class Limnocylindria; order Limnocylindrales; family CSP1-4; genus SPCO01. The sequence continues at coordinate 204,021 of CAWEZH010000002.1, forward strand.
CCACGACCAAGGGCAGCAGTCCATTCGTCGTCCCGACCTGGGTCAGCAGGAAGAGGCCCAACGACCCGAAGGCCAGCCCACCGCTGATGAGGTACGCCGGCTTGACGCGCTGGACGATCCGCGGGGCCGCTTGCGAGCCGACGATGAACGCGATCGCGGAGGGCAGCGAGAGCAAGCCCGCCTGGAACGGCGACAGGTCGGCCACGAGCTGCAGGTACTGGGCGATGAACAGGAAGTAGCCGACGACCATGAAGATCGCGAGGAAGTTGACGACGAGCGCCGCCTTGAACGTGGGCACGCGGAACAACGCCAGGTCGATCATCGGATCGGCGAGATGCCGCTGGCGGCGTACCCAGAGCACCCCGACGACGAGCCCGATGACGATCGCGCCGATCGCGAGCGGTCCGGGTCCCTCCTGGGCGATCTGCTTGAGCCCGAAGATCACCGCGAGGACGGCGCCGATCGCCATGATGGCGCTCGCGAGATCCAGGCGGCCTGCCTCTGGGTCGCGGTACTCAGGTAGGAGGCGGGGCCCGAGGATGAGGAGCGCCACCATCACCGGGATCGCGAGGAGGAAGACCGAGCCCCACCAGAAGAACTCGAGGGCGATCCCGCCAAGCACCGGGCCGATCGCGCTGCCTGCCGAGAAGGCCCCGATCCAGACACCGATCGCGATCGTTCGTTCTCGCGGGTCCAGGAACATGGCGAAGATCAGCGACAGCGTCGAGGGTGCGAGCGTCGCGCCGGCGATCCCGAGGGCCGCCCGGCTGACGATGAGCATCTCCGGCGTCGTCGAGAAGGCACACAGCAGGGACGTGATGCCGAATGCGGCCGCGCCGATGAGCAGGAGCCGTCGGCGGCCGATCCGATCACCCAGGCTGCCCATCGTGATCAGGGCACCGGCCACGAAGAAGCCGTAGATGTCGATGATCCACAGCAGCTGGGCGCTCGACGGCTGCAGCGCGGCACTCATCTTGGGCACGGCGAGATGGAGCACCGTCAGGTCCATCACGTACATGAGTGCCCCGAGTGCGAGCACGACCAGCCCGAGCCATTCGCGTCGGGTGGCCTTCGCGGGTGGTGGCGCTTCGGTCGTCGTCGCTGTCACGTCGCTACCTCGAATCGGAAGTCAGGATCCCCTGGTGTAGGTCGCGTCCAGCCTCGCCTCGCTGAGGACGTGGCCCTCCATCGCCGCCCGGACCTCGTCGGCCTTCGGGGCACCCGGGAGCTCGAGCGGGCGTCCAGCGCGACCAGCGTGAACCGGTAGTGGTGGGTGCCCGACGGCGGGCACGGGCCGCCCCAGCCGACGCGGCCGAAGTCGTTCGTGCCCTGCGCCGGCGCGTCGGGTGACGACGAGAACCCCTCCGGCAACCCGCCGCTTCCGGTCGCGTCCATGTCGAACACGACCCAGTGGACCCAACCGCGCGCGTCGGGATCGTCGACGATGAGCGCGAGCGTGACGGCTTTGTCGGTTGTGTCGGCCCAGTCGAGCGGCGGCGACACGTCGTCGCCGTCGCATGTGTACCTGCCCGGGATCTCGGCGCCTGCCGGAAAGGCCGGGCTGGTCAGCTCGAAGGTCATCGTCACGCACCTCCTGGACTGACCTTACCCGCTGATGAGCCGCCCTGTTTCACTCGGCGGCCCCGGTCGCCATCATGGGGAGGTGGAGCCCGCCGACCGTTACCCGCTCCTCCTTTCGCCGTTCGAGATGCGCGGACGCCGACTGCGGAACCGCATCGTCTCGACGCCGCATGCGACCGGCTGGAGCCGCGACGGGTTGATCGACCGCAGCGAGGTCGACTACCACGTCCGCAAAGCCGCCGGTGGCTGCGGGCTGGTGATGACGTTCGGGTCGGCGTCGGTCGACCCAGGCGACCGAGGCGTCGTACGGCTCGATCGCGCTGTGGGACGAGCGCAACGAGCCGGCGCTTCGGGCGCTCGCCGACGGCGTCCATGAGCACGGCGGCCTGGTGATGTCGCAGATGACCCACATGGGCCGACGCGGCACGTCGGTCATCTCGGGCATCCCGCTGCGTGCGCCGTCAGACCTGCCGGAGGGCGTCCACATGGAGGTGCCGGTGCCGCTCGCGACGGACGAGCTGCCGGCCATCGTCGAGCGATTCGCCGACGTGGCCCGCCGGCTGGAGCGCTGCGGGCTCGACGGCGTCGAGGTCACGTCGTACGGCGGGCACCTGCTCGAGCAGTTCTTCGACCCGCTGGTCAACACCCGCACCGACGCCTACGGCGGCTCGCTCGAGAACCGGACGCGGCTCGCGCGCGAGGTGCTGCTGGCCGTGCGGGCGGCCGTGTCCGAGTCGTTCATCGTCGGCTTCCGGATGACGCTCGACCAGTGCCTGACCGGCGGTCTTGGCCCCGGCGAGATGATCGAGATCGCGCGGAGCCTCGCGTCGACCGGGGCGGTCGATCTCTTCAGCGTCAGCGGCGGCACCGGCGCGACGCGCCTGTCGACCGGCTACTTCGTCCCCGGCGACATGCTGCCCGAGGGCGTCTTCAACGAGCGGGCGATCCGGTTCCGGCGCGAGGTCGGCGTCCCGACGCTGGTCGCGGGACGGAACGTCGAGCCGGACCTGGCCGAGGAGGCCCTGGCCGGCGGGGTCGACCTGGTGGCGATGACGCGCGCGCTGATCGCCGACCCGGACCTGCCGGTGAAGGTCGCCGATGGGCGGCGCCACCGACCATGCATCGGGCTCAACGACGGGTGCATCGGGCGGCTGTACACGGGTATGCCGATGTACTGCTCGGTCAACCCGGCGGTCCGGCATCCCGGGCTAGGCGAAGGTCGAGCCGGCCGAGGAGCCGGTGCGCGTCGTGGTCGTCGGGGGAGGGGTGGCCGGCCTGGAGGCGGCGCGGGCTGCCGCGTTGCGCGGACACTCGGTCGTGGTGTTCGAGCGACGGTCCGGTGCTCGGCGGTCGGGCGCGGCTGGCGGGACTCCGATCCGGACGCGAGCGCTGGCATCGCTACATCGACTGGCTCCGCGAGGAGGCCGAGTCGGCTGGGGCGGAGATCCGTATGGGTGTCGATGCGGACGCGGACGCCGTCCTTGCGGAGAAGCCCGACGCGGTCATCGTCGCGACGGGGTCGATCCTTCGGCCCGAGGCGCGGATACCGGGTCCCGTGCCGGTGCTCGATGTCGATGAGCTGCTCGAGGGCGGGGTCGAGCGTCCTCCCAGACCCGGCCAAGGGCTCCGCGCTGATCCTCGACGACGACGGTCATCAGCTCGCGCCGACGGCTGCCGAGATGCTGGTCGAAACCGGCTTCGAGGTCGAGATCGCGACGACCTACCCGTCGGTCGGCGCCCTGATCGATGCCACCCAGTCGCCGCTCGTGCTGCAGAAGCTGGCCCGCGACGGTGTGCGGTTGACGCCGAACGTCGAGGGCGTGTCGAGCTCACCAGGCGGCGTCGTGACCCTCCGCCACCTCTACAGCGAGCAGGAAGAGCAGCGCGACGGCATCGCCATCGTCGTGGTCACCGGTCGTCGACGGGGCCTCACGACGCTGCGCGACGAGCTCGCCGTGGCAGCCCCCGACCTCCCGGTCGTCGTGGTCGGCGATGCGCTTTCGCCGCGAACGCTCCTCGATGCGACCGCTGAGGGAGCGCGAGCAGGTGCGACTGTCGGCGGGCGCGCCCGAAGGGTTCGCCAGTCGATCGCCTGAATGCCCGCCCGACCGTTCGGTCAGGCGAGTGCGCCCCGGGCTTGGCGGTCGGGCGCGACACGGCGACCGTCGGAGAGTGAGCGCGGCTCGCCGTGGGCGATCCAGTCGGCCGCGAGGGCGCCCATGATCGGCGACATCTGGATGCCAGAGCCGCCACCGCCGACCGCGAGGACGACGGACGGATCGCCCGACGCCGGACCGACGATCGGCAGCCCGTCCGGGCTCACTGGATAGAGGCCCGCCCACGCCCGCTCGACCTCGCCGAGCGGCAGGTCGGGCATCCGACGCTCGAGCGCGGCGCGCGTGTCGGCGAGGTAGTCGTCATCGGCCGCCTGGTCGTACGCATCGGGATCGACGCCCTCGCCGTCGATCTCCTCGCTGTGGAGGCCGGCGAGCACATGATCGGCGTCGTCGTAGGTCGCGACGTACAACCCGCGCGTCCCGCTGTGCGGGATGTAGTCCATGACCATCGGCATCACCCGGTCGAGCGGCCGCGCCAGTCGCCAGATGCCGATCTGGTTGCGAAGCGGGATGACCGGACACGTCGACACCGAGAAGATCGCCGATACGTGCCGCCCAGGGGCCGGCGGCATCGACCACGACGTCGGCCTCGACCTCGCCGTCGGTGGTCTCGAGCCGCCAGCCGCGGACGGTCCTCGCCGCGGCCAGCACGCGCACGCCCGTCCTGATCCGGGCGCCAGCTGCCTCAGCGAGCCCGGCGAGGATCCGGCAGTACGCCGGCCCGTCGATCCGCCCGTCGCGTGGCCCGAACAGCCCGCCGGCCACGCCCCGACCGCGCAGCCAGGGCACGAGGCCGCGCACACCGTCGGCGTCGAGCACCTGCGCGTCGTCGATGCCGAATGACCCTTGGATCCGCGCGCTCTCTTGGAACGCCGCGAGTGACTCGTCGTCGGGCGCGAGCCGGAGATAGCCGATCTCCTTGATCTCGAGACCGTGGTCGCGTTGCAGCCGCCGGAACGTGTGCATGCTCCGCGCCCGCAGCTCGATGTCGAGCGGGTCGACGTACTGGCTCTCGATGAAGCCCGCCGACCGGCTCGACGACCCGGCGGCCACGTCCGGGCTGGCCTCCAGGACCGTGACGTCGGTGATGCCACGCTCGACGAGATGCCACGCGGTCGACAGGCCGACGGCGCCACCGCCGATGATCACCACGGAAACGGTCACCGGGCCACCATACCGACTTCGCGGGACAAGTTCGCCGCTACTCGACGCCATTACCCTTGAACGCGGCCGAGTGGCTGCGTCACCGAGGGTGACCGTGGACCAGCGGGACTACGTCGAACGTGCGGGCCGAGGCGATCACGACGCCTTCGGCGTGCTCGTTGGCGCGTCCATCGCGCGGCTGGAGGCTGTCGCCCGCCTCATCCTCCGGGATCCGGAGCTCGCGCGAGATGCGGTCCAGGAGGCGTACATCCGAGCCTGGCGGGACCTCCCGGGATTGCGTGACCCCGAGCGGTTCGACGCCTGGCTCCATCGACTAGCGGTCAACGCCTGCCTCGACGCCGTGCGCCGTCGCAAACGCCGGCCTATCGAAGTCGAGCTGTCGCCGACCATGTCGCCATTCGCCGGGTCGGCCGGCGACGAGGCCGGTCATATCGCCGACCGTGACCAGCTCGAGCGTGGCTTCCGCCGCCTCAGCGCTGATCAGCGGGCCGTGCTGGTCCTGCACTACTACCTCGGCATGTCCGCGTCGGCGGTCGCCGAGACCCTCGACATCCCGATGGGCACGGCGCAATCGCGCCTACATCGAGCCCTGACAGAGCTCCGCGCCGCGATCGCGGCCGACGAGCGCCAGCCAGTGGAACCCAGGACGGTGGTCGCATGAACCGGTTCGATCATCTCGAGCGGGACCTCGCGGCCTGGTTCGTCGACGTCTCGTCGCCGCGCGACCCCGATCTCACCGACGACATCCTCCGGCTGACCGCGGGCATGCGCCAGCGGCCGCGCTGGAGCTTCCCCGAAAGGTGGCTTCCCATGAGCGTCATCACGCTCGCTCGCCGGTCCATCCGGCCCGTCCCCTGGCGGACGGTCGCCTTGATCGCCCTCCTCGCGCTCCTTCTCGCCGCCGGTCTGGCGCTGTACGCCGGTAGTCAGCCACGCCCTGCGCCGATGCTCGGTCTCGCCGCCAGCGGCCTCGTCGCCTACGAGACCGATGGCGACATCTTCACGGTGGATCCCGTCAGCGGCGCGCGGACGGCCGTGATCGTCGGTGCTGAGCAAGACCGCGGTCCGCGCTTCTCCCTCGACGGCACACGCCTGGTGTTCCTGCGCGCTGGCCCGAGTGGCGACATCCCGGTGGTGGCCGACGCCGACGGCCGACACGTGCTCGTCACGAACACGACCGGACTCACCGGTGCCGATCCTGATTCGATCATGTGGTCGCCAGACGGGCGGTCGGTGGCGATGCTCGCCGGCGCGGAAGGTGCCGTGAAGATCCATGTGATCGATGCCATCGATGGCGGCGTGCGGGAGCTGCCGATGGACTACCTCGACGGCGAGATCTACTGGCGGCCACCGGACGGTCGTGCGTTCATGTTCGTGAGCGGATCGGATCTCGCGAACGAACTGTCGCTCTACTCGCTCGATACCGGCGCGATCGAGACGCTAGCGGTGCCTGACAGGCCGGGTGGCATCATCCGGCCATCGGGATGGACCGCCGACGGTCACAAGTTCGCGTACTTCGAGAGCGACGATCGCAGCGCGGGGACCCACGTGGTGGACGTCGTCAGTGGGGACTCGGCGATCTTCAACGTCGGCTACGGCGAGCTCTCGAACGACGGAACCCGCCTGGTGGGTCTGAACGGGGACGCCACCCACACGTGGCTGTGCGTGGTGCCCGCGCGCGGAGGGTCATGCACGGCCATCACCGCTCCCTATAACGATCCGTGGGGTTGGAACTACTGGTGGTCACCCGATGACCAGTCCATCCTCACGAAGCGGTCCGACGGCGCGATATTCGTCCTCGATCCAGCCGGGGGACAGCAGGTCCAGCCAGATTGGATCAAGGATGGCGGTGAGTCCTGGCAGCGCAGGGCACCCTGATCTCGTCTGGGCGGTCGACCGTTGCTCGCGGTCGACCGTCCGCTTCGATCGCTCTACCCTCGGCAGCCGGCCGGCCTGATCGCTTCGACCGACCGGCCTACCATCTCCTGACGCTGATCATGCCCGAGGGATCAGCCAGGAGGTCGATCGGATGGCAAAGATCGTCGCGTTCATCAGCGTCACGCTCGATGGGGTGATGCAGGCGCCCGGCCGGCCCGACGAGGACACGCGCGGTGGCTTCGAGCACGGCGGGTGGGCGACGAAATACGCCGACGAGGACTCCGGCAAGTTCGCCGCCGAGGGGATGGCGACGACCGGGGCGCTGCTTCTCGGGCGCCGGACCTACGAGGACCTGCTGACGTCGTGGAACGAACAGGGCGGCCCGTTCAAGGACATGCTCAACAACACCCCGAAGTACGTCGCCTCGACGACCCTTGCCGAGCCACTGCCGTGGCCCAACTCGACGCTGCTCGAGGGTGATGCTGTCGAGGCTGTCGCTCGACTCCGAGATGAACCGGGCAAGGACATCGTCGTGCTCGGCAGTGGCGACCTACTGCGGAGCTTGATGCGCCGCCGACTCGTCGACCGGTTCGTGCTCCTGGTCCATCCCTTGGTGCTCGGGTCGGGGCAGCGGTTGTTCGATGACGGCGTGCCGGACGCCGATCTGCGCCTCGAGGACTCCAAGACGACGTCGACCGGCGTGATCGCCGCGACCTACACCACCGAACGCGGGTAGTGGGACCGGTGATCGGCGGCTTGGCGCTGCGCGTAACCACGTGAGTGGCAGGGCTCCTCGGCCATCGGAAAAGGTCTAACCCGGTTCGCGCTCCGCTCGCGCCTTCAGGTCCGTCGCGTACCGCCCGAAGATCGGGCTGAAGTCCGGCAGCCGCCCGGCGATCATGGGGAGCATCGGGCCACTGAAGACCTCCGTCATCTCGAAACGTGTGGAGCGGCCATCCTGCGCGGGTGTCAACGTGTAGGTCCTGACACCGACGAACAGCGGATTGCCCTCGCGCCACTCCATCATCCGGTTGGCTTCGAACCGCGTGACCTTCGGCGCGAACGTTCTCCCCGGTGCCTCGGGCACCTCCATCTTCACGGTCCCGCCGAGCTCGATCCGGCCCTCGATGCTCGTCAGGGTGGAGTTCCAATCCGTCATGCCGGGCGCATCGGTGAGGAGCGCCCAGACGCGCTCGACAGGTGCGTGGATGTCGGTCCCGACCGAGCACTCCATCCGGAACGTCGATCTCGACGCATGAGCCTTGATCGAGCCCGATCCGGTCATCTCAGCAGGATACGCCGACCCCTTCGGGACCTTCGACGCCGAGCCTTTAGGCCCGGGACATCGGGATCCGATCGCGGTTCGTGTACGCGCCACCTGACCAGGAGAACACGTCGAACGCGATCCCGATGACGATCCAGACGTAGTCGAAGCCCGTGATTCCGGCCGGGTACACGAGGACGAACATCAGGGTCGTCCACGGCGCGACAAGGAAGCCGGCGAGCGCCCAGAGGAACGAATCGAACGCCGCGTTCCAGCGCACTGGCTCGAGGACGTACCAGATCAGGATGGCGGCCCGCGGGCCGAACGCGAACAGGGCAGCGATCATGCAGCACATGTGGTTCAAGGCTCCTACTCTCTCCGCCCCCTGGCGTCGATGCGGGTCAGCCACGAGTGTGCCCGTTCCTCGCCGGCGAAACACGGTCGGCGCGCGGTGCGGTCGAGGCTGACTCAGTGGGCCTGGACCTCCGCCCAGGTCAGCGGGGTCGATGGGTTCACGTCGTGGCTGCCGCCGGATTGCTCGAACCCGAGGTTCCAGAACAGCGCCCCGTCCGATCCGTACGTGGTCTGCTCGTCGTACAGCCAGGCGTAGTAGTCGGCACGGGTCGCGTCACCGACCGACTGTTGCCAGCCGAATTCCTCTGTGAACCATGGTTTGTTCAGGCTCCCCGCGAGCGGACCGTAGGTTGGCGTCTGGTGGTCGATCGGCGTGCCGTCCGACGCGTACTGCGGCGGGTAGGTGTGCAGCGACGGCAGCGTGTTGTCGGCGAGGGCGAAGATCGCCTCGCCGTCGATGCCCGACGAGCCGCCGTACAGCTGCTGCCAATCGAGGTGGATGAGCCCGCCCGTCGAGCGCAGGTGGTTCGGGTCGATCGATGCGAGATAGCCGAGTGTCCGCTCATAGAAGTCGGTCAGGCCGGCCGTCGACGTCGCTTTGCCGCATTCCTCGGAGGCTGGCGGCAGCGGCTCGCCAGCGATCGATATGACCGCGATCGTCGCGTCGTCGCGATAGCGGACGCCGTTCACCGAGTTGATCCGGCCGATGACGAAGTCGAGGAACGCCTCCCACTCCGCCTCGAGGCCGGGGCGGTATGGATCGATCGTCGTGTAATCCACTGGCGATCGATTCGCGCCCGGCTGACACGCCGATACCCACCCGTTCGCCCGGATGTCGCGGTTGACGAGGTGGTTGCGGAAGGCGGAGAGGTCGAGCACGACGCGCATGCCGGCTCCGCGCGCTCGGGCGAGCAGCTGGTCGACCCGTTGCCAGTTCGCCGCGACGGTGGGTGCCCCAGCACTCGTGCCATCCTCGACGAACGGGTTGACGATCCGTAGCGAGTTGAGTCCGGCTTCGGTGGCGAGGGCGACGGTCCGCGCGGGCGGGTTCGGCGCGCCGGGGTTGGAGGTGCCGTAGATGGCCGCCCCGTGGAACCGGAATGGCTGGCCACCGACCGTCAACGCGTCGCCCGACGCGATGACGAACGGCATGGCCGTTGCCGTGGTGACCGTGATCGTGCGCGTCACGGCCGGCGCGAGGCTTGTACACCGCGTCGCCGGCCTGGGCGCCCCGGATCCGGCACGTCCCGGCCTTCTTCAGGGTCACGACGTCGCCACTGACCGTGCAGACGGCGGCCGTCGTCGACGTCAGCGTGACCGGCAGCCCGGATGACGCGAACGGGGTAAGGACGACCGTCGGGACCAGCATCGACTGCGGGCCAGGGTCGGGGATCGTGATGGTCTGCGCGGCCTTCGCCACCGTGAACGAGCGGTTGATAGCCGGGGCGGCTGCATAGATCGCGTCGCCGGCCTGTGTCGCGCGGATCGTGCACGTGCCCGCGGCGAGCAGGCTGATGTCGAAACCGCTGACGGAGCAGACCGTTGGGGTCGTCGATGCCAGCGTGACCGGCAGGCCGGAGCTGGCGGTCGGAGCCACCGTGATCGGTGACTCGATGAGGGTCGCGTTCGGCGGCTTCACGAAGGTGATCGACTGGGCGACCTTCGAGACCGTAAACGAGCGGGTCACCGGGTTCGCGGCGCGATAGACGGTGTTACCTGGCTGCGTCGCCGTGAGCGTGCAGGTCCCAGGCCCGAGCAGCGTCACGGAGAAGCCGCTGACCGTGCAGATGGCCTGCGTAGTCGATGTCAAGGCCACCGGCAGTCCCGAACTGGCTGTCGGAGCCACGGTCACCGGCGATTGGGCCATGGTCTTGGCGCCCGGGTTGGGGAACGTGATCGTCTGGGTGAGTTGGCTGACGGTGAATGCGCGGGTGACCGGGTTCGCCGGCCGATAGGTCAGGTTGCCGGGCTGGGTCGCCGTGATCGAGCAGCTGCCGGCGGTCAGGAGCGTGATGACGAATCCGTCGACCGTGCACACGGCGGTCGTCGTCGAGGTGAGTGTCACCGGCAGACCCGAGCTGGCCGTCGGCGCGACCGTCACCGGCGATTGGGTCAGGTTCTTGGGACCGGGGTTCGGGAACGTGATCGTCTGGTTCAGTTGCGGTCCGGGTGTGACCGCGTTGGACGGTGCTGATGCGGGCCCGGGGCCGGCGGCGTTGGTCGCGCGAACCGTGAACGTGTACGAGGTGCCGTTCGTGAGGCCAGTGACGACCGCAGTCGTCGTCGAACCACCGACCGTCGCGGTCATGCCGCCCGGGCTGGAGGTGACTGTGTACCCGGTGATCGGGCTGCCGCCATCGCTGGCGGGGGCCGTCCACGAGACGCCCGCCTGGGCGTTGCCGCGCACCGCCGTGATGCCCGTTGGCGCGCCGGGTGCGGTAGCTGTCGGCGCGGAGCCGACGGTCCAGCTGCTGGCCGCGCTGCTGAGCACGGTGATCCGGGCGTCGCCTTGATTCGCGCCGCCCGATAGGGTCTCTCGTAGGCTCACGCATGGGTTCGGTGTCGCCGGGTCGTCGGCACCGCTCGTCGTGCATGGGCTGACCGGGACGCCGTTCCGGAATACCGCGACGGTCGTGGCGGTCAGATCGGGGTCGACCGATGTGAGCGTCGCCTGGTCGATCGTGAACACAACGGTGAGCGGGTTGGCCGTGTTTGCGGCCGGTGCGGTGATGTCGAGCTGCGTGCCGATGAACGTGTAGCCCGAGCCGGATGGTGGCGGACCTGGTGGATCAACCTCGGTGATCGTGATCGGGCCGGGGTTCGGACTGGTCACGCTGACCGTGACTTGCTGCTGCGCGGTCGCCGCGCCGGTCGGCCGGATCTTGAGTGCGATGTCGCGGGTGAACGCCGGGAGGGCGACGGTCAGCGTCCCGCCGTTGGCGACGGCGAGTCGGGAGTCGTCCATCGGCGCCACGCCCCACGGGTCGTGCACCTCGATCCGGTAGGTCCCGTTCGCGAAGCCGCCGATGCCGATCGACGCGCCGCTGATGGTTCGGCCGGTCTGGTCGCCCGGTCCGACGCCGCTGCCGTACTCGTTCTGGGCGTCACGGATCCAGGCGAAGCCGTGGCTCCCGTCATCGAGACCGAGCGCGATGACACTGGCCGGAGCGCTGATGGTCGACGTTGTCGAGGCCCATACCCGCGAGGTCCTCGCCGGCGAAGAAGTCACGCAACGGCGGGTTGATGCGCTCGTTCAGCGGGAACTCGGGCGCGTTTCGATGCTTGCTTGGCTCGTTGCGGATGTAGTTGCCCCACCACCAGGACATGGCCCCGGATCCCGACATGGCCGACGCCCACGCCGAGTTGTGCAGGGCGGTCCCTTGGACGAGATGGGCGATGCGATCGGGCGAAAGGCCGGACGTGGTCGGGTCGAAGCCGGGCTCAGGATCGCCCTGGAGCCCGAACTCGCCGATGATCACCGGCTTGTCATAGGTCGCATTCAGGTCCACGGCATAGCCGCGGAACCGCTGGTCACGTCCGCTGAGCGCGCCGTAGTCGTGGACTTGGACGAGGTCGATGTTCGGATCCGCCCAGATCGCCTGGGCGCTCGTATCGATGTCCGAGCTCGTGGTGATCAGGTGGTCATAGGGGTCGAGTGACCGCAGGTACGCGGCCATCTCGGCGTGCCAGGCGACGAGGTCGTCCCGGACTTGCTGGCTGCCGAACGGGTTCTTGTCGGATCGCCCGATGAACTGCGTCTCGTTGAACAGCTCCCACGCCAGGATGTCGCGGTACGCACCGTAGCGGGCCACGAGGTAGCGAAGCCGGTGCTTGAAGAGCTGCTTCGCAGTCGGGTCGCTGAAGAATGCGGCCGGGTCGTCAGCCGGTACGGGTCCACCGTTGTCGGCGTTGTAGGGGTTGCCGTCCCAGCGCGGGTTGACCCAACTGCTGAACTGCCCGTGGTCGTTGAGGACGAGCTGGATCTCGAGGCCGTATTGCTCGGCGAGATCGAGGATCTGCTCCACTCGGAAAGCCGGGATGTCGCCGTACCGCCCGACCCCCTGGTACTGCCCCGAGAAGTGGCTGGCCGACCACTCCAGCGTCGTGATGTAGAAGTCGGTCATCCAGACGCGGGCCCAGTTCTGGCCAGCCGCCTGCATCGACTGGAAGTGGGGTTCGTAGTAGTGGCTGCCGTCGTTGAATGGGTTGCCGTCACCGAACGCCACGTTCTGGCCCATCGGGTAGTAGGGCGTCCCGTCGCTGTAGCGCAGGAATCGATCGTCACGCGGGTCGCGCTCGATCTGACCCTTGGCCGACGACGCGGTCACCGCGAACGTCAGCTGGGCCGAGACCTTGGTCGAGGTCTGGCCGGGTCGTTTGTCCTGGGCACGCAGCGTGTACCGCCACGTGCCGGTCTCGTCCGGCGAGAACCGTGCGTGCCAGACACCCGACTCCGTCCCGGCCACCGGGTCGTACAGCTCCGATCCGCCGATTCCGGTCCCGGGTCTGAGCGTGTAGTCGGTACCGAAGAACGCCGGCACGGTGTAGGAGGCTCCGCTGGGCGCCCGGAACGTCGCCGTGACGTCGATGACCGCGGGATCGTGGACCTCGTCCGCGGCATACGATCGGTTGAGGGTGAACTCCTTCTCGAACCGCCCGTACGTGGCGACGCTGGCTGCGGCCGGCCGGCTCGTGTCGATCGTCAGACCAGGTGTCGGCGGCGGGACGTTCGTCGGGACGAGGAGCAGGGCGCGATCTTGGAATCCGGCTGTCTGCCCTCTTGCCAGGATCGTCCCATCGTCTGCGATCTCGACGGCGACCGAGATGACGGCCTCATAGCCCGACGGGATCTTCGTGGTGAGGTCGACGAGCTGCCCATCCGTGAACAGGTACCCACGGATCGAGGTTTCCGTACTCGCGTAGCCCACGACATCACCGGGTTCGTTGATGTCCATGGATGTGGCGAACGTGCCGCCCATCCCCGGGATCAGCGAGAACGTCGCGTCCTCGTACATGAATGCGCGGCGATCCCCTGAGCCGTCGACATAGGAACCGGCGATCGCTCCCCCCTCATTGATGGCGATGCCCTCGCTCAGAGTCGAACCGGGAGGGGCGACGCTCGTGATCGTTCCGTTGGAGTAGCGGAAGGCATGGTTCGCCTGCGTCGGCGTCGACGAGGTACCGACTATCTCCCCGGATCCGTTGATGTCGAAGGGTGCGGTGAGCGACCCCGCCGAGGCTGCCGAGATCAGTGGTCGTCGTCCCGTCGGACACAAACCCACGGAACGTGCCGTTCGTCGGGGAATAGTTGCCGATGACGGTCCCCGATTCGTTGACGTCCGTGGCGATCGAGCTAACGCCCCCAAGGGTGTGGAGATCCCTCATGGCACCGTCGCGGTAGAGGAAGGCATGTCGTGCACCACCGGAGGCGTCCGCCACGCCGACGACGTCGCCAGCGTCATTCAGGTCCTGCGCGAAGCTCGTCGGACCTCCCAATGTGCCCAAGGGGTGGACGGTCCCGTCGTATGTGAATGCCCCCAGACCGCCGCCGGTGTTCTGATTGCCGGCCACGGTGCCGTTGTCGTTGATGGCGACGCCGTAGGACTCCGTGAAGCCCGAGAAGATGTACGACGCCGTCGTCCCGTCGTAGACCCACGCGCGCCCGCTGCTGTTCCCCGTGACCTGGCGAGAGGCGTTCATGTCGGCCGGCGAGATATCGCCACCCCCGGCATCGACGGCGCCCGCGATATCGATCACGTCGTAGTCGGCCGAGGGCCGAGTACCAGGCACGAGCAGGATGGCCTGGCCATTCCGGCCGAATCCGAGGATGTGCCCCGAGTCGGAGATCGCCTGGGCGTTCTCGACTTCCACGGAATGCGGAGGCAGTAGGTCATTGATGTCGTACATGACGCCGTCGTCGATGACGAAGCCGTGCAGGTGGGTCGCGTCGATGTAGGACGAGCCGACGATCTGGCCTTGCTCGTTGATCCCCGCGGCGAACGATTCATTGCCGCCTGGCAGGGTCCCAAGGTCGATCAGGCCGGATCCGTCCCATCGAGCGGCACGGAACTTGCCGGCCGAGTTCTGCGCCGACACGACCACTCCGCCGGCGTCGTTCAGTGCAGCGCCACTCGTCCAGTTCCCGCCCGGCAGCGTGCCGAGGTCCGTCGCCGACGTCCCGTCCCAGAGGACGGCGCGGTTCGTGTTGGGAGGGATGGTGACCGAGCCGAGGACGTGACCTGCCTCATTCATGTCGACGACGCTTGCCGAGGAGAAGGCCCCACCGCCGATGTCCTGGGGCACGCCGTTCTGCCAGGCGACGAGATGCATGTTCCCGTCGGTGCCTCGCGCGCTGCCGGCGATCAGCCCGGCATTGTTGATCTTGGTGGCGTTCTCGTAGTCGCCCCCGAAGCTGGCGAGTGGCGTCGTCTCGGTCCCGTCGTTCGTCCACGATCGACTCTCGCCGTTGGCAAGGAACGACGTACCGACGACCGTCGTCCCGGCGTCATCGATGTCGTAGGCGACGTCACCGGCTGTCCCTTCCAGACCTGCGACTGGCGTGGCCGTGGTCCCGTCGACCCGCACGGCGTGCAGTGGATCGCTACCGGTGAAACCGACCATCGAGCCCGCCGAGTTGATCGCGAACGGCGTGCCGCCGCCCGCGGCGGGGATCTTCTGGATCGTCGTGCCGTTGACGCGAGCGAAGCCCTGGTTCCCCTGGTTCGTCACGCCAAACTGCCCCGCGACCACGCCGCTCTCGTTGAGCGCGGTCGAACCGGTGATGCCATGGACGAGTCCGAGGGCGATCGCGTAGTAGGGGGGCGGCGTCGCCGCCTTCACCGGGCTCGCAGCCGGCGTGACGGTCAGGACCGTCAACGCGGAAAGCGTCGTACTGAGCAGGGCGACCAACCACAGCGGTGCGCGCTCGCGACCAGACATCGTCCCCTCCGTCAACCCGATGCAGTCGTGCGTATGCGTGGCGCAATCGCGCGCCCGCAGTTGCGGCATTGTGCGCCCCCGGCGCAACCCCGATCTGGTGGATCCGCGGCGACTCGACGAGGCGCTTCTAGACCTTCGGTGGTCGGGTCAGCCTGCGCCGGTTCCTCGAGCCTCGGATCGCCTCAGGTAGAGCACGGCCGGGCCGTCGTCGAACGGTGCCGTGAACGCGATGGAGCCCGTTTGATCGACAGTCACCGCCTCGGCCGAATCGGTCTGTCGTGCCGTGACGCTGAACCACTCGACGTCGTACGAGCCGGGCTCGAGCCGGACCGTGAACGGCTCACCGTCACCGGTCGGCTCGAGGACGAGGTACTCGCTTCCGGGGGAGGCAATGGCGAAACCGGTCGACGCCAGTTCGCCACTTGGCTCCATCGCGATGAGGTCCATCCACTCCGCGTACCGCCGTGTGTCGCCCATGGCGTACCTCGCGGCCTCGAACGCCGCGAATGGCGACGATCCAGCGACGGCGGCCTCGCCATCGGGCGCATCGAACACGCCCATCAACCCAAAGTCCATGAGGATCGGGTGGTGGCCGCGGAGGAACGACTTCCAGGCCCACAGCGCGTCGCCCTGGCCCGGGGCGTAGTGGTCGGTGTCGGTGATGATGACCTTGGCGCCGTCGGCCGGCGGCGGATCGTCGAACCATCGCGACGGCGGCGAGCCGGGTGCCGCGGGATGACCGCCATCCTTGAACTTCTCGTCGTCGTAGCCCGGTGAGATCCACTCGGCTCGACTCTTGAGCAACGGCTCGTTGACTCTGCGTCTGGTCGGCGACCGGGAACTGCATCGTCATCCCATGGGGTGCGCGTCATAGCCGACGTTCGGCCTCGTGTCGCTTCACGACATCGATCACCCAGTACTGCCACTGGGTCGAGTCGCCCCAGACCGGCGGCTCGTCCATGCCGAGGAAGCCTGCGAACTCCTTGTCCACCTGACCGTCGCCGGAGGACTCGTTCGCCACCTCCCAGAGCACATTGGGCAGGTCGTGCAGCGTGTCGACGACCTTCCTGATGTACGCCTCCTCGATCGACGAGATCCTCGGGTCGAGCGGGAGGACCTGCAGGTCATCGATCGACGTCGCCGCGATCCCATTCGTGTTGTTGCGGGAATGGAACGGGTGGCCCTCGATGTGGTCCGGCGACGGGCTCAGATGGAGCGCCCACCCGTCGAAGAGGAGCACGCCGACGTAGATCCCGGCATCACGGGCTTCCTCGACCCGTTCGCGCAGTCGGCTGAAATACGCCGGATCGAACTGGTCGAGGTCGAACCGCGGCTTCCCATCCTTCGCCGTTCCGGGGCCTGTACGTGCCCACGGCTGCGGCGCCATATTCAGGTGGTACTCGCCGGCGGCGGCTTGCGAGCGGAACTGCTCCCAGCGCCACAGGCGGATGAAGTTGTGCCCGCGCTCGTCGAGGAAGCGCAGGTACGCGTCGAAATCGAAGCGTTCGGGCTCGGCTGGGCCCTCGGCGCCCGGACCCATGCCGTCCTGGAGGTTGTTCCAGATGTGCGACCCGGTCAGGTAGACCGCGCGTCCGGTCGGATCCCCGGCGTGGGTGAAGTAGCGAGGGTTCGTCGCCGAGACCGTCAGCGGACCGGCCATGGTGGTGGGAGCGGTCAGCGTCGAAGAGGTCGTCATAGCACGTCCTTTCCGCCCAATTCTCCCTCCATGACCCGTCGCATGCCTTGCATCGACCTTACGACGGAGGACTGCCGGGCCACGACGCCACGTCAGTTACGACGCTGAGCCGGCGCCGAGCGCGAGGTCGATCGCCTGTTTCGTCGGCATCGACGCGCCGGTGGTGCGGGCTCGTTCGAATGCCTCCGAGCCCATCGACTCCGGAAGGACCTCCAGCAGGTGCTCGTAGTGCGGCCGCTCATCGGGCGGCCAGGCCATGTGCTGCGCCTCCATCTGTGCCTCGGCGGCCCCGACCAGGGTCGCGGCTCGGTCGAACTCGCCGCGCTCCGTGGCGATCGACGCGAGCCCGCTGAACGCGAACGGCGTGATGAATCGATCGCCGATGGCCTCGCTGATCCCGAGGGCATCGCGCGTGAGTGACTCCGCCGCATCGAGGTTGCCAAGCTGGCGTTCGACCATCGCGAGGTTCGCCGCTTCCGAAGCGATCAGGAACTGGTTGCCCTCCCGGCGCACGAGCGCCAGTCGCTGCGTCATCCAGTCGCGTGCCTCGGGTAGGTCGCCGGCGATCTGGGCACCGACGCCGAGGAGGTGCAAGGCATTCGATCGGCCCGCTTCATCGGACGCGGCATCGCTCACGTCGAGCGCCTCGCGCGCGATCCGGCGCCCCTCGGCGACATCCGTCCGCAGGGCGACTCTTGAGAGCCCGCCCAGCGCCTGCGAGGTCATCGGTGCGTCCCCGAGTGCCCGGGCGGCCTCGAGACCGAGCGTGAAGAGCTCGGCGGCGCGCTCGTCCTGGCCCATCCAGAACGGCATGAAGCCGGCATTGATCAGGGCCTGGCCGCGGATATGGTCGACACCGCCGGGGGAGGCGAGGGCTCGATCGAACCACAGCGCACCGTCCTCGAACCGCTGCTTCGTGATCCAGAACCGGTAGAGCGCGTTGGCCATGCGGCGGGCGTCGTCGGCGCGGTCGTGGTCGATGAACCATTCGAGTGCGGCGACGAGCTCGTCGTAGTCGCGCTCGAGCTGTTCGAGCGCAGTCTTGGGGTCCGGCCCACGTGAGGCCGAGCCGGCGTCCTCGGCGCGTGTCAGGAGGTTTTCGGCGGTGGGCGCATCCATCCTGGCGATGGTAGGCGTCGGCGACCGCGTGATATGGACGAGACGCGACACATGGAGCCAGCTAGCAAGGTAGCAACTAAGCTGGTATGGTTGCCGGCATGAAGGTGACGATCGATATCGATCCGGATCTGTACCGCGCGATCAAGGTCGAGGCAGCTCGATCGGACGAGAACGTTCGCGAGCTCGTCGGGAAGGCGCTAGAGGCGCTGCTCGCAGAGCGCGAGATCATCGAGGACCGGGCATCCGCCGACGAGGCCTTGGCCGAATATCGGCGCGACGGGGGTGAGGCCGCGGAATCGTTCTTCGAGTCCTTGGCCGCGGAGACGAAGGCGACCTACGGCGATCGGTGACCGAACGTCGATATCGGGTCGAGATCTCGCCCGCCGCGGGGCGGCAGCTTCGTCGATTGCCCCCCGGGGATGCGGCCCGTCTTCGGGCGCCGATCCTGGCCCTCGCGATCGACCCGCGACCGCCGGGCTCGGCCAAGGTGCGTGACAGCGAGTTCTGGCGGGTTCGCACCGGCCAGCTCCGCGTCATCTATGCCATCGACGATGCCGAGCGGCTCGTCGTCGTCCTGCGTGTAGCCCGTCGATCCGAGGGGACCTACCGACACACCTGATCGAGGGTCGCTGGCAAAGGACGCCCGACCCGTCCCATCGAAAACGTACCTTCGACGAGCGCGGATATCGACCTTTGTCGCGGCGATTTCGAGCTCGTCTGGCGTCGAATGGGCAGTGGCGGAATGACCGCCGCCGTCCACGGAGATACCGACAATGCACAAGCTCGTTTTCGCGGCCTCGCTGGTGGCCGTGCTCGTCCTCGCCGCGTGTGGATCGCCCACGCCGCCACCCAGCCAGCCGGCCGACGTGCCGCCGAGCCAGCCCGCCGTCTCGGCGCCGCCGGTCTCACCGGCGCCGTCGACCCCGACCGATCCCGCCACGCCGGATCCGGCTGATCCGACGGCCGAGCCGCCGGTCGCCACGCCCGCCCCGACGGTGCGCCCGACTCCCAAGCCGACGCCGCGCCCGACCGAGCCGGTGTTCACGCGGGCCGAGCGCTACCTGATCGACGGCATCATGCGTGGAGAGGGTGACTGCTCGCCCGTGCGTGGTAGTCGCCTGCCGGGCGAGGCCATCGCAGGGATCGACTGCGACCTCATCGGATCGCCCGTCGCCCGTGTCGGCTACTACCTCTTCCGGAGCGACGACGCCATGCTCGACGCGTACTTGGCCCGGGTCGACGCCGAGGGTCTCGTACTCGAGAGCGGCGCCTGCGCTCCGGGCGAGGGCGAGTCCGGCTACGTCCCGTGGGACGAGGCCGATGGGCTGGCCCCCTACCGACATGCGTGCTTCGTCAACCAGGACGGCTACGGCAACTATCGCGTCACCCTGCCCGGTGCCCACGTCTATGTCGGACTGCTCTCTCGATCAGAGTCGATGAGCAAGCTGTCTGACTGGGCGTTCTTCGGGAGCGTGGATACGCCGGGCTTCCCGACCATGTGGTCCCAGGGCTTCGTGTACCGACCCTAAGGCCAGCCTCGTGGCGTACGGGCCCATCAACCGTTCGGTTGATGGGCTCACCCACCGAACAGGGCTCTGGAAGTGACCGTGCCGCCGATGTGTCAGCGGGGGTCGTGAGCCCATCCTCGAGGCATGAGCCTCATCGAAGTCGACAACATCTCCAAACGGTACGGCGACCGCGTCGTCGTCGATGGCGTGTCGTTCGCCGTCGAGCAGGGCGAGATCTTCGCCATCCTCGGGCCGAACGGCGCCGGGAAGACCACCACCGTCGAATCCATCGCCGGACTGCGCACGCCCGACTCCGGAACGATCCGGGTCATGGGTCTCGATCCGCGGTATGACCGCGACGCGCTGCGCCAGCAGGTGGGCGTGCAGCTCCAGGAAAGCCAGCTGCCCGATCGCATCCGGGTGGGGGAGGCTCTCGACCTGTATGCCTCCTTCTACGAGAACCCGGCCGACTGGCGGACGCTGGTCGACGACCTGGGCCTCGCCGACCGGATCGACACGGGATTCGCCAAGCTGTCGGGCGGTCAGAAGCAGCGTCTGTCGATCGCGCTCGCGCTCGTCGGCTCTCCGAAGATCGCCATCCTTGACGAGCTGACGACCGGTCTCGACCCGCAGGCACGGCGCGACACCTGGGACGTGATCGAGGGTGTTCGCGACCGCGGCGTCACGATCATCCTGGTCACCCACTTCATGGAGGAGGCCGAGCGCCTCGCCGACCGGCTCGCATTGATCGACGCCGGGCGCGTCGTCGCACTCGACACTCCGGCCGGGATCGTCCGGCTCGTCGATGCCGAACAGCGGTTGCGCTTCCGCCCGTCCGCGCCGTTCGACGAGACGATCCTCACGAGCCTCCCGGAGGTCCGCGACCTGACCCGTAGCGGGACCACGGTCGTCGTGACCGGGACCGGCAACCTCGTCCACGCCGTCACCAGCGTCCTGGCTCGCCAGCAGATCGTCGCGAACGACCTACGCATCGAGCAAGCCGATCTCGAGGACGCATTCGTAGCGCTGACCGGCCGCAAGCTGGCCAGCTGAGATCAAGGAGTCCCTCTGATGTCGAACCTCACCAAGATCACCGCGATCGAGGCGAAGCTGATGCTCCGCGAGCCGGCCATCCTGCTCATCGGGCTGCTGCTGCCGACGGTCGTCCTGCTGGCGATCGGCGTCATCTTCGCCCCGCACAACCCGGATCCGTTGCTCGGCGGGCGGCGCTACATCGACCTGCTCGCACCATCGATGCTGGTCATCACCCTGGCGACGCTCGGCATCCAGACGATGCCGGGCCGGCTGGTCAAGGACCGTGAGAGCGGCGTCCTGCGCCGGCTGTCCACTACGCCGGTCGAGCCCGGGTTGCTGGTCGTCGCCCAGCTGCTCGTCAACATGGTCGTCGGCATCGGCGGGCTGATCATCCTCGTCATCGCCGGCAACCTCGCGTTCCAGATCCCCGTGCCGCAGGACCTGATCGGCTTTGGAGCGGCGTTCCTGCTCGGGATGTCCGCGTTGTTCGCCATGGGGCTGCTCGTTGCGGCCATCGCGCCGAGCGCCGGTGTGGCAACGGCGATCGCGCTGCCGCTATTCGCGACCGTGATGCTCCTGGGTGGTGTCTATCTGCCGCGCTGGCTGCTGCCGGAGATCCTGGTCCAGATCGGGGACGTCACGCCGCCGGGCGTGCAGGCGATGCTCGACGCCTGGTCGGGTACGGCGCCCCAGCTCCTGCCACTGGTGATAATGGCCGGGATCACGCTCGTGGCCGGGGCCGCGGCGGCGAAGCTGTTCCGTTGGGAGTGAGTGGCTGACGTGACACCGACTCCCGCTCCGAGGGGTGCGGATACGACCTGGGAACGCTTGAACGTGGCGTCCATGGACTGGGTCGCGTATCTGACGCTGGCAGCCTCGACGGCCTTCGCGCTCCTCCGACCCGACCGGCAACCAGGCGAGCGTCTCTTGACGCTCGTCTTGGTCATCGTCGCCACGGTGTGGGTCTACGTGATGTTCACGCGGGTGCCCGAACCCCGGCGGGAACGGCGCGCGTCGGATGGTCGTCTACTTCGTCGGCCTGCTGGTGCTGGCCACGCTGCTGATGGTCCGCAACCCGATGTTCTTCATCTTCGCCATCAGCGCGTTCTTCCACGCCGGGCTGCTTCGGCCGATGGCGCTGATCGTGGCCGGCGTGGCCGCCACCTCGATCCTGATCAACACGACCATCACGGGGTTTCCCTGGCCCACCGCCGACCTGTGGTTCCTCTACGGGACGATCATCGTGATCCAGATCATCGCCATCGGAGGCGGCACCATCATCAGCGAGCGGCTGTCCGAGCTGACCGAGGAGCGCCGCCAGACCGTGGCGCGGCTCGAGGCGGCGATGGACGAGAACGTCGGACTCCAGCGCCAGCTCGTCACCCAGGCTCGAGAGGCCGGTGTGCTCGACGAGCGGGCCCGCATGGCCCGCGAGATCCACGACACCATCGCCCACGGCCTCACTGGGATCGTCACGCAGCTCGAAGCGGCCGAGCAGGCGACCGACCGTCCCGAGGCTCGCCAGCGGCACATCGCCAACGCCATCCGACTGGCGCGAGAGAGCCTGTCCGAGGCACGACGCTCCGTGGAGGCATCCCGCCCCGAGGCCCTGGAGGGCGTGTCTCTCGAAGAGGCGCTGACCGATGTGGCGCAGCGGTGGTCGGCCCTGAGTGGCGTGCCGGTCGACGTCACCACGACCGGCGATCCCTTGCCGCTCCACCCTGAGATCGAGATCGCGTTGCTGCGGACGGCGCAGGAGGCCCTGGCAAATGTCGCCAAGCACGCCACGGCGTCGAAGGTCCGGTTGACGTTGTCGTACATGGGCGATGAGGTCACGCTCGACGTGCGCGACGACGGGGTCGGGTTCGAGGTCCCGACTGGAGCACGCCAGGGTCGTCCCAAGGGTTTCGGCCTGACCGCGATGCGTCAGCGGGTCAGCCGGGTCGCGGGCACGTTGGCGATCGAATCCGAGCCGGGCGGCGGCACGGCGATATCGGCACGTGTGCCGGCCATCGGCGCCCCGCCGGCGGGGTCCGAGTCGTGAGTCCGATCCGGCTCCTGATCGTCGACGATCACCCGGTCGTGCGTGACGGGCTGCGCGGGATCTTCGAGGGCGACCCGGAGTTCGAGGTGCTCGGCGAGGCGGCCGACGGAGCGGAGGCGGTCGCCATGGCCGAATCCCTGCACCCGGACGTCGTCCTGATGGACCTGCGGATGCCGAATGTCGATGGCGCCACGGCGATCCGGACCTTGGCCGAGCGCGCCAACCCTGCCCGGGTCCTCGTGCTCACGACGTACGAGACCGACGCCGACGTCGTACCGGCCATCGAAGCGGGCGCGATCGGCTACCTGCTCAAGGATTCGCCGCGCGCCGAGCTGTACCGGGCGGTCCGTGCCGCCAACCTGGGCGAATCGGTGTTGGCCCCGTCCGTGGCGAAGCGGCTGGTCCGGCAGATCCGGACGCCCGCGCAGGACGGGCTGAGCGAGCGCGAGCTCGAAGTGCTGTCGCTCATCGCGCAAGGGGAGACGAACCGCGGCACCGCCGCCCGCCTGTTCATCTCCGAGGCGACGGTGAAGACCCATCTCCTGCACATCTACGCGAAGCTCGATGTGAACGATCGAGCGGCGGCCGTCGCGACCGCCTATGAGCGGGGACTGTTGGGGCCAGGTCGGGGCTGAGCCGGCTCGGTCAGCATGCGCCCGGGCGGGCAGCCCGTGCTGGCGCCCGAACGGTCACCCGAGCCGGGTCAGGCCTGTGATCCCGTCGAACCCGGTATCGAAGGTGAGCACCCTGTCTACGTCGTAGCGATGCATCACGGCAACGTGGAGGGCGTCCCGCGCCGACAACCGAACCGCGGATCGCATGATCCGATGTGCCCGCTGCACGTCGGCAGCCTCGATGGGGTAGATCACGTCAACGACTGACTCGACAAGGTCGAATGCTTCCTCGATGGCGTCATGTCGCCCGATCGCGGCATAGCGGTGCAGGATCTCCTGGAGGACCTCGGCGTCCGTGCACAACGGTTCGCTCGCGGCCAACGCCTCCTCGAGCAGTCGCCGGGCTAGGTCCTTGTTCGGATGCTCCGCACCGATCAGGTACATCGGGATGTTGGAGTCGACCAGGATCACGTCGGCGGGCTGTCCTCGAGATAGCCGCGTTCGATCTCCGCGAGCATCACCTCGATGTCCGGGGCCGGTGCGGGCGGTCGGAACTGGTATGCGCTGTGGATCGCTTCGAGCTTGCGGCCGACGTCGGGTTTCGCCCGGTGCTCGCGGGCTTCGCGGAGGCGCTGGCGGACCCACTCGGCCGTCGTCATTCGTTCCCGCTTGGCCAATCGCTGGATCGAGCGGAGCTCGGCGTCATCCATGAGGACTTGCAGTCGCTTAGTCACCGAGTGAGCCTATCTGACTCATCGAGATGAGTCAATCAGCGGCGAGGGCGGAGCTCAGCCCGAGTCGGCTCCGCGTGGAACCATCAGGCGCCGCAGGGTGAGCGCCACGTTGAGCCGCCGGCCCGCCTCGCCGTCGAAGCCGTGGCCGAGCAGGTCCTGCGCGCGCTCGAGGCGATACGCGACGGTCCGGTCGGCCAGGTGCAGCCGGCGGGCGGTCGCGCGGCGGTTGCCGCCGACATCGAAGTACGCCTGCAGCGTCTCGACGAGCTCGTCGCCCATCCGCGGATCGTCGAGGAGTGGCCCGAGCTCACGGTCGATGATCGTCGCGACGAGTTCCGGGTCGCTCAGCAGGAGCCGCTCGACGCCGAGCTCGGCCACATCGTCGATCACGCCACGCCGGCCGATCCTCGCGGCGACCCGCAGGCCTTCCTGGAGCTCGACCATCGACCGAGCCAGGGCGGGGACACCGTCGACGCGCATCGCGATCGCCGTCCACGTCTGGTCGACCTCTGGGGTCTCCGCGTGTTGCCGAGCGCGTGCCCGCGGTGAGAGGACCACCCGCACTGATTCCTGCAACCGCGTCCAGTCGCGCGGGTCCGGTCCGAGGATGGCGACGATCGACCCTCGCCAGCTGAACGCCACGGGCACCCGGATCCCGCTGTACGGGCCGTCGTTTCCGCCGCGCCGGCTCAGCAGCTGGTCGATCCGCCGGGCGAGTTCATCGAGGTCATCGTCATCGATACCCGGCTCGTCGGGCGTCGGGTCGACCTCGGGGTCCGGCAGGACCGCGGCGACCCGATAGCTCGCGTAGGGGTCGAGGCCGTAGCGCGTCGCCAGACGGCGTACTCGCGCCCGCCCACGCGAGTCGGTCGGGACCGAGCCGACCAGCTCGTCGAGCGCGGCACGGCGGGCTGCCACGTCACGCGCAAGGGATTCGCGCTCGCTGGCTCGATACCCCTCGGTGACGGCCAGCGATGACAGCTGGGTCCACAGCATCAGCCATCGACCAAGCTCGATGAACCGCTCCGGCCCGTCGCCGCGTCGGGCCAGCTCGGCCGCCCCGTGCTCCCACATCGAGCGGTGGATGTCCGCATTGACGCCACGGAACAGGAGCAAGCGTCGACCCTGCATGGCCGCGATCGCGCCCGACTGGTATTGGAGTGCGAGGACGGTCATGAGATCGAGATCGCCGTGAGCAACGGCACGGTCGGCGACCTCGACGAGGGCGTCGTACGAGTCAGCCTCGATGCGCTCGCCGAACGGATCCTGGGCCTCGTCGCCCGCCGCCCGGGCGCGCAGGACCTTGATCGCGGCCTCCAGATCGTCGGCGTCGGCCGCGACGTGGGTATTCAGGTAGGCCAGGCGCACACGCGTGCGCAGCTCGTCCTGCGAGTCGGCGAGGTCTTCGGACAAACCCGCGACGACCGTCTCGATCTCCGGCAGGACGGCCGCGATGACATTGGGAGGCGTCGTGGTGGCCACGGAGTCATCGAGTGTACGACCGTCGAGTGCGAAGACTGCACGACCTCGGCAATCGACGGACGGCCGGACTGCGACGTCGTGCCCTTGGACTGGAAGCGGCCGCGACGGACGATGTCGCAACTGCAGTCATCGGTTTCGCCTGCCGGGGCATCCCCCTGCCATCGGTTTGGCGTGAAGCCTGCATCGGCGGATGGCCCCCGTCTCGTCGAGCGCAGGACCCCCGGGCGGAGTCGGCGTATGCCGGCTCCGCCCGCTTTCGAGCCCGTTCGACGCCGCGGGTCTAAGGTTGCCGCAGACCGTTGTTCACGGGAACGAACCGGAAGGGGTCAACCATGTTCGGCCGTCACAAAGACGAGGCTGCACCGGCGAATGTCTTCCAGATGCGCCAGTCGATGGTCTCCATCGGCGACGACTACTGGATCGAGAACGGCGCCGGCCAGCGCACCTACAAGGTCGATGGCAAGGCGTTCCGGGTGCGGAAGACGCTCGTCATCGAGGACACCGCGGGGCAGGAAGTGGCCACGCTCAAGGAGAAGCTGGTCAGCGTTCGCGACGTCATGACGATCGAGCGCGGCGGTCAGCCACTCGCGACGGTCAAGAAGGCCATGTTCACGCCGCTGCGGGAGCGGTTCGACGTCGAGGCCACGAACGGCGTCAAGTACGAGGTCAAGGGCAAGGTCACCGACCACCAGTACGAGTTCGAGCGAGACGGCAACAAGGTCGCGAGCGTCTCGAAGAAGTGGTTCCGGGTGCGCGACTCCTACGGCGTCGAGGTCGGCCCGAATGAGGATGTGGCTCTCGTGCTGGCTGCGACGGTCGCCATCGACCAGATGACGCACGAGGTCGGCTGAGGCGAGGTCGGCGGTCGGACCTTTGTCGGCTGATGACCTTGGGCCGCATCGACGGGTGATAAGCGCGGGCCGGCCGGAGCCCGCGGCCCCGCAGACCCCCTAGGCGACCAGCCGCTTGTACCGGATGCGGTGCGGCTGGTCGGCGGCAGTGCCGAGCTCCTTGCGCCGGAAGGCCTCGTAGTCGCTGACGTTGCCCTCGAAGAACCGCACCTGCGAATCGCCCTCGAAAGCGAGGATGTGCGTCGCGATCCGGTCGAGGAACCAGCGATCGTGGCTGATCACCACGACGCAGCCCGGGAACGACTCGAGCCCCGCCTCGAGCGCGCGCAGCGTGTCGACGTCGAGGTCGTTCGTCGGCTCGTCGAGGAGCAGCAGGTTGCCGCCCGATTGGAGCAGCTTGGCGAGATGGACGCGGTTCCGCTCGCCGCCCGACAGCTGGCCGACCAGCTTCTGCTGGTCGGGGCCACGGAAGTTGAAGCTGCTGACGTAGGCACGGGCCGGGACCTCCCGGGGCCCGCTCTTGATGACCTCGGCGCCCTGGGTGATCTCCTGGAAGACGGACTTGTCGGCGGCCAGGTCGTCGCGACTCTGGTCGACATAGCTCATCTCGACCGTGTCGCCGATCGTGATCGAGCCCGCGTCGGGTGGCTCCTGGCCGACGAGCATCCGGAAGAGCGTCGTCTTGCCGGCACCGTTGGGGCCGATGATCCCGACGATGCCCGATCGGGGTAGCGAGAACGTCAGGTCCTCGATCAGGAGTCGATCGCCGAAACCCTTGCGCAGCCCGTTCACCTCGATGACCTGGTCGCCGAGACGTGGCCCGGCAGGGATGGCGATCTCCAGCTCGCGCTCGGTGCGCTTCGCGTCGTTCGACTCGGCGAGTAGCTGTTCGTACGCCGACAGCCGCGCCTTGCCCTTCGACTGGCGGGCCCGCGCCGACGAGCGCACCCATTCGAGCTCGCGAGCGAGCGTCCGTTGCTTCGCATCGGCCGTTTTCTGCTCGCGGGACATGCGCTCGAGCTTCTGCTCGAGCCAGCTCGAGTAGTTGCCGGAGAAGGGGATCCCGCGGCCGTGGTCGAGCTCGAGGATCCACTTCGCGACGTTGTCGAGGAAGTACCGGTCGTGGGTCACGGCCACGACCGTGCCGTCGTACTCATCGAGGAAGCGCTCGAGCCAGTCGACCGACTCGGCGTCGAGGTGGTTCGTCGGCTCGTCGAGCAGCAAGAGGTCGGGATGCTGGAGGAGCAGCCTGGCAAGAGCGACGCGCCGGCGCTCGCCGCCGCTGAGCGTGGTGACATCCTGGTCATCGGGCGGACACCGCAGCGCGTCCATCGCGATGTCGACATTACGCTCGAGGTTCCAGGCGTCGGCCGCGTTGATCTTGTCCTCGAGCGCCGACTGCTCGGCACCGATCGCCTCGTAGTCGGCGTCGGGATCGGACCACTTGGCCATGACGGCGTTGTACTGATCGATGAGGTCCTGGACGGGGCGGACGCCGTCCAGGACGTTGCCCTTGACGTCCTTGCTCGGGTCGAGCTGCGGCTCCTGGTCGAGGTAGCCGACCGTGAACCCCGGTGTCAGCCGGGCGTCGCCGGTGAACCCGTCGTCGAGCCCGGCCATGATCTTGAGCAGGCTCGACTTGCCCGCGCCGTTCGGCCCGATGACGCCGATCTTGGCGCCCGGGTAGAAGCTGAGCGAGATGTCCTCGAGGACCGTCCGGTCGGGCGGGTAGTGCCTGGCAAGCCGGTACGTGGAGTAGATGAATTCGGCGGGCATGGTCCGTAAGGGTAGGGCAGGAGGCCGTTCCTCCTCTCGACATCGTCAGCCGACCGCGCTATACGTCGGTCATGACGACGATGCGTCCGCGCGTGGGTTGGGTTCTCGCGGGGATCGGCCTGCTGGCGATCGCGAGCCTCGCGACGCTGGCCGCTCTGTTAGCCGCCGGCGAGGGCGGCCGGCAAGAGCTAAGCGGCGAGGTCAGGATCGTCGAGAGCCAGATGGCGCGGTTCGATCGGCAGGTCCATGCGGACACGGCCGACGCCACGCCGAGTCCCGGGAACGTCGACAATGCCCTTTGCCTCGAGCTCGCCCATGCTGTGGACGTTGCGCCCGGTCACGCCGTGGTCCTCTATGACCTAGCCGGGAAGGTCATCGGCGAAGGGACGCTCGGCGAGCCCGAGCGATCGATCGACGAGTCGAGACCGGCCTACGCCGACACCATCGTGTGTCGGCTGCTGTTCCGTGTCGGGGATGTTCGGCCGACCGATGCGGTCAGGATCGACATCGGCTCTCGCACGCGCGCGACCTACGACTCAGCGGCACTCGCCAGTCGAGGCTGGTACGTGGAGTTGGAGCTGGGCTCCTAGATCTCGCGACACGCTCATCCGCATCTGGAACATGCCGTGTTACGTCCGACCGCCGAAGCGTGTCGGACCGGGGTTTTAGCCGTCATTTGGAACATGTGATGTTCCAATTGACGAATGAACCGGCGTTCAGCGGTCGCTCGTAACACGTGATGTTCCAAACGTGGGCGAGGAGCACCCGCGGACCCGACGACGAGGGCCCGGCGCAGCCCGCGCTGCCCGCTCAGCCGAGGAGCGTCTCTCCGACGAAGCCACCTTCGGACGCCCCGGGCGGGATGGCGAAGATCGCCGACCCGATATGCCGGATGTACTCATTGAGCAGGTCCGGACCGAGCGATCGCTGCAGGGCGATGAACTGGCTAGGCGAGCGCTGATAGGCGAGGAAGAACAGACCGGCATCGAGTCGGCCGTAGGGCGTGTTCCCGTCGACGTAGTTGTAGCCGCGCCGCAGGATCCGGACGCCGCCGTTGGACGACGGGTGGGCCAGGCGGACGTGGGCGGCCGTGTCGATGACCGGCGCGCCATCGGCGCTCGCGTCGAAGTCGGGCGTGGTGAACTCGTCGCCGCCGCTGAGGGGCGCGCCCGGTCCCTTCGAGCGCCCGATGATCGTCTGCTGCTCGGCGAGCCGGACCCGATCCCAGGACTCGATGAGCATCTCGATCTTGCGGACCACCAGGTAGCTCCCGCCGGAGAGCCACGCCGGCTCGCCGGTCGGTACCCAGACGTGATCCTCGAGAGCGGCCGTGTCGTCGGCCAGGATGTTGGCGGTCCCGTCCCTGAACCCCATGAGGTTTCGGGGTGTCACCTGGGTGGTCGTGGTCTTCGACGTCCGCCCGAAACCCATCTGCGACCAGCGGATCGCCGCCCGGCCAAAGGCGATGCGCGATAGGTTGCGCACCGCATGGACGGCCACCTGGGGATCGTCGGCGCAGACCTGGAGACACAGGTCGCCGTGACTCCACTCCGCCTTGAGGGCGTCGCCGACGAACGGTGGGAGACGCTCCAGCTCGGGTGGTCGTCGGGCTGCGACTCCGTATCGGTCGACCCCGTCCTTCTCGAACACCCCGGGCCCGAACCCGATCGTGATGGTCAGGCCACTGGCCGTGAGGTCGAGGGCTTCACCCGTATCTTCGGGCGGCGACTCGGGATCGCCGCCGATGGCCCCGGACGCACTGGTCTCGAGTCCTTGAGTCATCCGAGACGCCGCGTATGACCAGTCCCGGAGCAAGCCGACCAGGCCCTCCCGATCGGTCCCGTCCGCGATGTCGAAGGCCGCGAAATGGAGGTGGTCCTGGACCGGCGTCGTGATGCCGGCCTGGTGCGGACCGTAGAACGGATAGGCCGTGGAGCCACTACTCGAACCCGTAGTCCCGGGTGCCGGATCGCCCGGACGCACGCCGAGCAGGGGACCGGCGAGGCCCCCGACGACCAGCCCGGCCGTCCCGGTGGCGGCCGCTCCGAGGAGCGCGCGCCGGGACAGACCACGGCGTCCATCCGTCTCCGGCTCGGGCCCCGCGGGCGCCGGACGCTCGGCGACCTTGGGCTCGGTCACGACAGGATCGTGCTCGTCAGCTGCGAGAGCGGCTCGGCCAGCGCGTTGATCAGGTTCGTCAGATCACGCTTGTCCGCGTCGGTCAGCTCGCTGTACGTCACGAACCCCTTCTGGAGATCGCCGTGCTTGGCGAGTCGCTCCTCAAGGGCTGAATAGCCATTATCGATGCGCTCGACGAGGTCGACGCCGTCATCCCCCTGCGCCACCGCGAAGTCGCGGACGAGCGTGAATGCCATCTTCGAGCCCTCGACGTTGGCCGCGAAGTCCCACAGGTCCGTACCGGACCACCAGTCCTCTTCGCCCGTGATCTTGCCGCTGGCAACCTCGTCGAGGAGGGCCATGGCGCCGTTGCTCAGCCAGTCGACGCCCTGGTCGTCGAGGTAGGTCGTGAAGTCCGCGGAGTGGACGTAGTCGTAGAGCTCGGTGACGTCGTCGACGAGCTGCTTCCCGAGATCGGCCCGCTGCTCGGGCGTCGATGGCTGCCAGTCCTGCCAGGCATCGGTCTCACCGTCTGCGTTGAGCGTGCCCTTGGCCGGCTCCCAGAGGTCCTTCTCGATCCGGTGGAAACCGGTCCACTCGAGGCCCTCGGCCTTGGCGTCGACCTCGCGATAGTCGATCCGCGGGTCGAGGTCGCCGAGCGCCTCCGCGACGGGCTCGATGCGCTCGTAGTGGGTGCGGACGTCGGGGAACTGGTCCTTGGCGGCCACGTCATCGCCGGCGACGTAGAGGTCGACGAACCCCTTGGTTGCCGGCACGAGCTCGGCGACCTGATCCTTGACGAACGCCGCGTAGGAACGGACCGCCTCCTGCTTGACCTCCGCGTCCGCGACCGGAGATGGCCACCCGCTCGCCCGTCACCGTGAAGGCGTTGCGTCCGACGCCGGCTCCGACCATCCCGGGCTTGCACAGGGTGACGTAGCTGCCGGGCTGCACCGTCGCGGTCAGTGTCCGGGACGTGCCGGGGGCGATGTTCTCGACCTCGCCGATGATCCGCAGACCATCCTCGGCCATGAGATAGAACTCGGTCACCTGCGAGCCCCGGTTCGTCACATCGAACGCGACCGTTCCGCTTGCGGCTTCGTTCGACTGCCACCTGGCAGGCGTCGTCCGTCGACGTGACGGCGATCGCGCCACCGGTGACCGCGGCGTTCGGGACGCATGCGGCGATGGCCAGTGTCGCTGCCGCGGCGATCAGGGCGGGGCGACGGGCAAGGCGGGCCGGGGTCAAGACTCTCCTCGACTGATCGACGGGGTCGGGTTGACGATCGCCGGGCGTTGGGGTGCGCCGGCGCGATCGCGACGAAGGAAGATCGTCCCGACGACCACCAGGTAGGTCAGCCAGGCGATGACCTCGAGCCAGGACATCTCGCGGCGCCAGTCCGATCGTGCCCTTCAGCAGCGCGGCGAGCGCACTGTCCGGTGGGATGGCGTCGCCGATCTGGAAGGCCCAACCGAACGGGAAGCCGGCCAGCCCGACAGCGACGGTGCCGGTCACAGGATCGATCGGCGCCGCTGCGGTGAATGGCCCAGGCAGGACGCCCGCCTCCTGGAGGTCGTGGATGCCGTAGGCGAGGACACCTGCGGCGACGACGATCAGGCAGATGCTCGTGACCGTGAAGAACACACGGAGGTTGATGCGAACCATGCCGCGGTAGATGACGAACCCGAGCACGACGGCGACCAACAGGCCGGCCAGCGCGCCGGCGAGGGCATCCGCTCCACCGCCGAGCGAGCGAACCATCGACCAGAGGAACAGTGCCGTTTCGACGCCCTCCCGGGCGACCGAGATGAAGCCGACCAGGACGACGCCCCACAGGCCGCCCGTCGCGAGCGCTCGGGCCATCCCCTGTTCGAGCTCGCCGCGCAGACCACGCGCGGCGCGCTGCATCCAGAAGACCATGCCGGTGACCAGCGCGACCGCGAGGATCGACAGGGACCCGCCGATGATCTCCTGTGCTTCGAAGCTCAGCGTGTACGCGCCAAAGGTCAGGACGAACCCGAAACCGAGCGACAAGCCGATGGCGAGGCCGATGCCCAGCCACAGGCGGGGCAGGACGTCACGTCGCTCGGAACGGACGAGGAACGCGACGAGGATCCCGACGACCAATGCGGCCTCGAGACCCTCGCGCAGGCCGATGACGAAGGTGGCGAGCACGGGAAGACGGCGACCTTTCGCTAGGGTACTTGCGTATCGGACGCAAGGTACCTTGTCTCACGAGAATAGGTCAACCTGAGGGTGAACCCGACGAATGCAGCGTTTCTCCGTCGAGTGCTACGGTGGCATCGAGCGATGGAACGATGACGGTGGAGAAGCCCGATCAGGTCGATCTCGGGGTGCCGCCCAGCGGCCCGGGCTGCGTCGATTGCGATGCGACGGGCGGCTGGTGGTTCCACCTCCGACGCTGCGCTCATTGCGGCCACGTCGGCTGTTGCGACTCGTCCCCGTCGCAGCACGCCAGCAACCACGCCCTCGATGCGCAGCACCCGATCGTCCAGAGCTTCGAACCCGGCGAGGACTGGTTCTGGGACTACGCCGGCGAGCAGTACGTGGATGGACCGGCGCTCGCGCCGCCCCACCACCACCCGCTGGACCAGCCCACGCCTGGACCGGCAGGTCGCGTCCCGCCCGACTGGCAGGAGCGTCTGAACTGATGGCGGTGGATCAGCCCCGTTCGTCGGCCGCGCTGGGGCTCGAGCCGATCCGCACGATCGATCGCGACGAGCTCAAGGCGAAGCTCGATCGGGGCGAGGCGTTCAAGCTGATCATGGCCCTCAACCGGTGGGCGTACGACGCCAAGCACATCCCGGGCTCGCTCCACTTCGACACGCCCGAGGCGCTGTACGCGGCCGTCTCGCCCGAGGACGAGGTCGTCGTGTATTGCTCGAACGTCGACTGCCTGTCGAGCGTGGCCATGTACCGGGACCTCGTGCGACGGGGATACGCGAACGTGCGACGCTACTCGGGCGGTCTGGTCGATTGGGAGGAGGCCGGGCTGCCGCTCGAGGGTGAGATGGTGGGTGCGACGTGAACGAGGAACGGGCGCCGACGACGGCCGGGGCCGAAACGATCGACCATCCCTATGCCACCGACCTCGATGCGGAGCGGCGCGGATGGTACGAGGTCCTCGAGCTGGTGCGGTCGCTCACGCCCGACGAGTGCCTCGAACCGGGTTACCAGCGCGACCCCGACTGGACGGTCCGTGACGTCGTCGCGCACCTGGGCACGTGGCTCGCCGAGGCCCAGCTCCAATTCGAGCGGATGAGCGCGGGCACGTACGAGGGGCACGAGATCGATATCGACGCGCTCAACGCCGAGCTGCTGCACGCGATGGTCGGGCAGCCGTGGGACGTCGCCTGGGTGCAGGCCAACGCGGGTCGGACGCGGATGATCGAGGAGTGGTGGCTCCTGCGCGAACCGAGCGATGAAGCCGCCTGGTGGATCCGGAAGGCCGCGTGCGACCACTACACGGAGCACCTCGGGCGCTTGCGCGAATGGCGCGACGAGCTCGTAGCGCGGCGAGGTCAGGCGTAGGGCGTCGCCCGTCGAACGGGGCTCGCTAGGCGTGAGCCTAGCCCTGCTCCGCTCCCGTCGAGCCCGCGCTCTCGTCCGCGCCCTCGACGTCGACAGGAGCCGGCGCGAGCTCGACCCGGCTCAGGTGACTCGCCTCGACGATCGTCGGCTTGCCGTCGCGATCCTTCCATCGCGTCTGCACCTGGACCTCGTCGGTCTCGCCGACGAGCCGCAGGACGACCACGTAGCTCGAACCGCCGAGCTCGACCGACTCGATCGTCGCCTCTTTCGAGGGCAGTGGCAGCAGCGAGATCACCTCGCCGAGGTTGCGCCTGAGCTCGGCACTGACGTCCTGGGTCGCGCGATCGACGTCCCCGGCGACGATCGCCTCGCACATGGCGCGGGCGTGCTGTCGAACGGTCTGCTCATCCATGTCAGCAGGATAGTGCTCCGTCGAGTGCTACACGACCCTCTGCGCCCGCGGCCGAGCGAGCGGCGCTCTGGTCTAGCGCCGAATACGCAGCAATCGACCGCCCGTGAACATGCCGTCGGTCACGAAGAGCTCGCCACCGCGGCCGACCACGATGCCGCCCGGCTGCGACAGCTTGCCCTTCACCAGCTCACGGCGCGCCTTGCCGGGCCGCACCTCGAGCAGGACCGCCTTCGGGAAGACGCCACCGGGCGCGAAGCCGGCTTCGAATGCGAGCCAGCCGCCGCGGGCGATCTGATAGACGTAGAGGGTCCCGTTCCGCGGGTCGAACGCGAGATCCATGATCGACGTGAAGCCCGACTTCCAGACCCGGCACGCCTTGGTCTTGTGTGTCACATCGCACACAGCGTCATGGGCGTTCGGGTTCACCCGCCAGACATGGGCCGAACCAGGTCGACCCGGGAAGCCGACCAGTTGGCCGACATACGCCCATCCGTCCTTGGCGATGGCGATGCTCGTCGGGACAGCCTCGGCTGGGAGGCGCTTCGGTAGGGTCGGGTCTCCGACTTTGTCGGTCCGCACGAGTTGCGTCTTCCAGCGCGCAACGGTCCATGCGGTGCCGTCGGGCTTGACTCGGATGATGTCGTTGCCAGCCGCGTCGGCGAGCAGGACATCGTTCGACTTGAGCGCGGCCAGGCCGAAGGGATTGGTCTCGGCCGGGTCCTGCGGGGCAACGTTGTGGGGGTCGGGGTCCGCGGCCTGGTACGTATGCATGTTCAGGATCGGGCTGATCGTCCCGTCCGGTGCCTGACGATACAGGATCCCGTCGCCGCCGATCGCCCAACCGGCACCGTCCGGAGTGACGGCCACGTCGACGATGTTCACCGGGTCGGTGATGGGCGTGACCGTGCCCTTGTGAGCGCCGCGGAACACGTATTCCAGGGCTGGTGCGGGGGGTGGGCCGTAGGCGCCCTGTCCGATCGCCAGGGAGTTGCGCGTCAGGAGCGCCAATCCTTTCGGCGACGACAGGCCGTCGCGAATGACCCGTGCACTGCCTCGTCGATCGTCGTCGTCGGCCGCGACAGGTGACGCCACCGACAGGAACGTGGCTCCGATGATGAGCGCGGCCCCTATCAGGCTGCCCACTCGACGCTGCATAGCGATCCCTCCTCTTGCGCCCCCTCGGGCGCCGGGGGGAGTCTAGGCCTCGACCGTCGCGCGGGCGTTTCGAGCACCGCTCGAGGCCACTGCGAGACTGCTCAGGCCCGTGCTACCCGCGCGCCGCCTGGAACGCGCGCAGACCCGATTCGACCATCTCGTCGCTCGCGGTGAGCGAGATCCGGAACCAACCCGGTAGCTCGACGATCGTCCCCGGCAGCACGAGCGCGCCCAGTTCGGCGAGCCGCCTCGTGAACGCCATGTCGTCCGGGTCGGGCGAGCGGATCATGCAGTAGAACGTCCCCTCCGGATTCGTGACCTCGTAGCCCATCTCGCGCAGCGCCGGGACCATCCGATCCCGGCGGGCCTCGAGCGCGCCGATATCGATCGATAGCCCTTCGAGGTCGCCGATCGCGTGCTGGAGTACCGCATTCGGGAAGCCCCACCCGGAGGCCAGCTGCTGGACGAAGATGCGGTAGTTGACGGCCTCGCGATCGGGGAAATCCGGGTGCAGCGCGGCGTACCCGATCCGCTGGCCCGGTGCGAGCAAGGTCTTGCCGTACGTGTAGATCGTGACGGTCGCGTCGTAGTCGATCGCCGGGCTATGGAACTCGATCCCGTCGAACAGGATCCGGTTGTACGACTCGTCGGACAGCAGCACGATCGGACGACCGTTGCGCCCGGAGGCCGTGCGCAGCACATCGGCGAGAGCGGCCAGCTCGGGCTGGCGGTAGACCCGACCCGTCGGGTTGTGCGGGCTGTTGACGATGATCGCGCGGGTTCGCGGGGTGATGGCTGCCGCGATCGCGTCGGGATCGAGATCGAACGCGGGCGCCGACAGCCGGACGCGCACCGGGGTCGCACCGGACGACGTGATCATGAGCTCGTAGAAGAACCAGGGCGGCGACAGGAAGATGACCTCGTCGCCCTCGTCGCACAGCGCCCGGATCGTGACGCCCAGCGCGCCGAACGCCCCGGCGGTCATCGCGACGTCCTCCGCGCGGAACGGGATCCCCGTGCGCCCCCGGAGCGACCCGACCACGACTTCGCGAGGCTCAGCTTCGCTGAACTTGTAGGCGAACCAGTCCTTGTCCCGCGGTGTCGCGGCCCGCTGGAGCGCCGTCACGAGACCGGGCAGCGGCAGCTCCTGAGGGTTGCCGAACGTGAAGTCCGCGATGCCCGGGTCGAGCTTGTGGCGCTCCCAGTCCCCGCCTGTCATCCAGCCGAACACCGGCGCGACGCTGGCCACCATGCGGTCGATTCGCGGCTCGGCGACCGTCATAGCGTGCCCTCCCCATCGGCGGGGACATATTCGAGCAGGACGCTCCCGTTCGGGAACGTCCGCGTGCCGGTCAAGCGCAAGCTGAGCGGCGCATCCAGCGACGCGAACAACGATTTGCCCTTGCCGAGCGCCATCGGCGCGATAAGGAATCGGTAGTCATCGATCAGGCCGGCCTGGGTCAGGTCGGCAAGGAACTCGGCGCCGGTGCCGAGCCCGATATCGGGTCCGTCACCGGCCTTCATCGTGCGGACCGCCTCGACGGCATCGCCCTCGATGAGCTCGGCGTTCTCGCGCAGGGCGGGCGAACCGCGCGAGACCACGTGCTTCGGCGTTTGCTTCCAGATCCGCGCGAACTCGCGCTCGACCTCGGACACGCCTGGGTCGTTGACATCGACATCGTCCCAGTACGTCATGACGTCATACATGCCGCGGGTCATCACGAGGTCACCCGCGTCGTCCATCACGTGGTTCGCGTAGCGGTGCCCTTCCTCGTCGGGCTCGAAGCCATCGAGGCCGCCATCGGGGTCGGCGTACATGCCGTCTGCGCTGAGGATGATGAAGTAGGTGACGCGTCGCATCCGGATAGGGTAGCCGCGCGCCGTCGGTAGGTGAGTTCGCGCTACGTGTGGACGCCCATACTGGCCCTGTGCCCCGTCCCGACCCAGAGCGACTCCTCGATGACCTGAACGACGCCCAGCGCGAGGCCGTCCTCGCAACGTCCGGTCCAGTCGCGATCCTCGCGGGGGCGGGCACGGGCAAGACGCGGGTCATCAGCCGACGCACCGCGTACGCGATCGCGACGGACGTCGTCGAACCGGACGAAGCCCTCGTCGTGACGTTCACCGACAAGGCCGCGACCGAGATGGTCGAGCGCCTGCGTGCACTCGGTCTGCCGGGCGTCACGGCGCGGACGTTCCATGCCCACGCTCTCAGCCAGCTCCGCCACTTCTGGCCGCTCTCTCACGGCGGCGACGCGCTGCCGGCCATCCTCGACTCGAAGATCCCGCTATTGGTGCCGCTGGCCCGGGCATTGCCGGGCCACTATCGGTTCACCCCGGCAAAGGACCTGGCCGACGAGATCGAGTGGGCCAAGAGTCGTCGACTGACACCGACCACGTACGAGCGCGCCGTCGCCGGTAGCCCGACGACGCCCTCGCGCGAGCCGCCGATCCCGGTCGACCTGTTCGTCCGGCTGTTCGCCGGCTACGAGCGCGCGAAGGCGCGCGCCGGACGGATCGACTTCGACGATCTCCTCGTCGAGACGATCGAGCTACTCGAAGGGGATGCGGACGCGGCCTCGACGATCCGCGCCCGGAAGCGCTGGTTCAGCGTCGACGAGTACCAGGACACGAACCCGAACCAGCAGCGGCTGCTCGAGCTCTGGCTCGGCGACCGCAAGGACGTGTGCGTCGTCGGCGACGAGGACCAGACCATCTACACGTTCACCGGCGCGACGAGCGCGTTCCTGACCGGGTTCGCCGGCTGGTTGCCCGATGCGCGGGTCGTGACGCTGGCCGACAACTACCGGTCGTCGCCGGAAGTGCTCGAGCTGGCCAACCGATTGCTCGCCTCGAGCGGTCGCTCCAAGCGGCTCGCCGCGACATGCCCGACCGGGCCGGAGCCGACGGTCGTCCGGCACGGGACCGAATCCGCTGAGCTGGCCGCGCTGGCGCTCTGGATCAGAGGGCTGATCGGGGAGGGGATCGCGCCGTCCGAGATCGCCGTCCTGGTCCGGATGAATGCCCAGCTCGCGCCGATCGAAGCGGCACTCACACGGGCAGGCATCGCGTACCAGGTGCGCGGCATCCACTTCTTCGAGCGCGCAGACGTCAAGGGCGCGATCGATCTCGTGCGCAACGGCAAGATCGAGTCCACCGGGACGGCTCTGTCGCGCTCGGTCCGGTCGCTGTGGGCCACGCACCTCGGCTATGACGACGACGCCGTGGCAGGGCACGCGGGCGAGGAGGCCCGCGAGCGGACCGCTGCGCTCGACACGTTGCTCGACATCCTGGCCACGCTGTCCCGCTCCGATGCCGGCGTCGACGCGACGGGGTACCTCGCCGAGCTCGACCGGCGGCGTGCCGCGGAGCGTGCAGGCTCCGCCGATGGCGTCAACCTGCTCACCTATCACCGCGCCAAGGGCCTCGAGTGGGACGCGGTCGCCCTGCCGGCCGTCGAGGAGGGCATCCTGCCGATCCGGCAGGCGGTCGATGACGACGAGCTCATGGCCGAGGAGCTGCGCCTGCTGTACGTGGGAATCACACGGGCTCGACGCCACCTCTCGATCTCGTGGGCGGCCGAGCGCGAGACGCGCGGGCGCACGACCCGCCGCGAGCCAAGCCGGTTCCTCGCCGACCTGCGACCGCGGCCCCTCGATGGGCAGGCCCGGATCACGCAGCTCCCCGACCAATTCGCCGTGGACCAGGGCGCCCGTCGCGCGGCATCGGCTGCCCGCGACGCGTCCGGGTACAGCGTCGCCGACGACGACCCCCTCTATGCCGCGCTCCGCGAATGGCGCACGATCCGCGCGCGGGAGGACGGCGTTCCTGCCTATATCGTCTTCCACGACCAGACGCTCGCCGCGATCGCCGAGTTGAAGCCGCCGTCCGCCGCGGCGCTTCGACGCGTCAAGGGGGTCGGCCCGGCCAAGATCGAGGCCTACGGCGACGAGGTGCTGGCGCTCATCAGCCGGCTTCGCTGAGACTGGACGGAGCAACCATGACCGACGAGCACCAGCACGAGCACGACCACGACGGCGGCGATGAGCACCATCACCACGAGCATCGCCCGATGTCGTATGAGGAGGCGGTCGAGGAGTTCCGCTCCGACAAGGACGAGTTCTTCCGTTCGAACCCGAACAGCCCGATCCCGGAAGGGGAGCGCGCCGGCTTCACCGGCTTGCCCTATTACCCCGTCAGCACCGCACTCCGGTTCGACGACCTGCCGCTCGAGCCGTACACCGGCGGTGAGCCGTCGGACTTCCAGATCCCGACCTCGGACGGTCGACTCCGTCCGGCGCATCGGGCCGGCGTGCTGCGGTTCGATGCCGACGGTGAGTCGCGTCAGTTGACGGCATACACGTTCGACGGCGGGGACGGTCAGTCACTGTTCGTGCCGTTCCTGGATCAGACGAGCGGCCGCGAGACCTACGGCGCCGGGCGCTATCTCGACCTGGAGCCCGAGGACGACGGCACGTACTCGCTCGACTTCAACCTCGCCTACCACCCGTCGTGCGTGTACGACCCGAAATTCTCGTGTCCGCTGACGCCCGCCGAGAACCGCCTGCCGATCCGTGTCGAGGCCGGTGAACGATTGCCGCCGGAGCCTGCTGCGGCCGGATAGCGCTGCGCGTTCCGCTCTGCGGGATCAGGGGCGGCGGCCGCCTCCGCGTGGTGCGGTACTCGTCGGGACCTGCGTGGATCGCCGGCGGCCCGTACCCGACGTCGGACGGGGGTTACGCAGGAAAGTCGGGAGGTCGAGGCCGTCCTCGCTCGGGTCGAGCGCGGGCAGCTGAGGCTCGGCGTGCTGGACAGATGCGGCGCGGGCTGGCTCAGGACTGGGAGCAGGCTCCGGCTGCGTGGCCGACGCCTCGCGGCCGTTGGAAGCGTGGGCCTCTACCTCGTCTCGAGGCGCTGCGTCGTGGCGGGGAGGTGCGTCGTGGCGGGGAGGGACCAGGTGGCGGGCACTCGGCTCCGGCCGCGGATCGTGTCGGCTCGTCGGTTCGGGTCGCCGTCGACCGTCGAGCCCGGTCGCGATCAACGTGATGTGGACCTCGCCGTCGGACACCTCGCCGACGCTCGCGCCGAAGATGACGTTCGCCCGGGGATCGACCGAGGCGCGGATCTCGTCCGCCGCCTGTCGGACCTCGCGCAGGCTCAGATCGGCCGGGCCGGCGATATGGAACAGGACGCCGTGGGCACCGTGGATGCTCGACTCGAGCAGCGGGCTCGATGCCGCCTGACGCGCAGCCTCGACCGCGCGTTGTTCGCCGCGGCCCTGACCGAGCCCGATCAATGCCGGCCCCGCGTTCTGCACGACCGAGCGAACATCGGCGAAGTCGAGGTTGATGAGACCTGGCGACGTCAGCAGCTCGACGATGCCCTCGACCGCCTTGAGGAGCACCTCGTCGACGACGCGGAACGCCTCGAGCGCCGACGCCTCGGGGTCGATGACCTCAGCGACGTGGTCGTTCGGGACGGTGATCATCGCGTCGACCTCGGTGATCAGACGCTGGGCCGCTTCCTCGGCGATCTCACGACGTGGCGTCCCTTCGAAATCGAAGGGCTTGGTCACGACGGCGACCGTCAAGGCACCCTGCTCGCGGGCCTTGGCTGCGACGATCGGCGCGGCACCCGACCCGGTCCCGCCGCCGAGACCGGCGGTGACGAACACGAGGTCGGCACCCGCGACCGCCTTCGCGATGCGATCGGCATTCTCTTCGGCAGAGCGTCGGCCGGTCTCCGGGTCGCCGCCGGCGCCAAGCCCGCGCGTCACGGCATCGCCGATGCGGAGACGAACCTCGGCGCGGGACT
The DNA here is from genome assembly GCA_963813535.1 of uncultured Chloroflexia bacterium. Taxonomy (GTDB): domain Bacteria; phylum Chloroflexota; class Limnocylindria; order Limnocylindrales; family CSP1-4; genus SPCO01. The sequence goes on from CAWEZH010000002.1 coordinate 245,229, forward strand.
CACGGAGGGCCTGGGCGTCGGTGTTGACGGCGACGAAGCCGACACCCGGGAGCCCGACATCGACCATGCGGTCGACCGCGTTGCCGCCGCCACCGCCGACGCCGACCACGAGGATCGCCCGCGTCTCGGGCCTTCGCCCGCGGCGAAGCCAGCCAGGGAGGGAAGCGAGGATCCGCACCGTCAGGAGTCCCAGCAGGACGACGACGATGAGTTGGATGAAAGTCTGGGCCGTCGGGTCCACCTGACGAGTGTAGTCCGGGGTGGTGCGCGCGCGGCACGGCTAATCGTCCTCGGGTACGTGGTCCCTTCGGCGGTGACGGCGTCTGACGGGTGGCGGCAAGCGATGGGTAGGGCACTATCCATGGATGCAGCTCGCCTCATCGCTCCATCGACTCGGCGGCTCCACCGTCGTCAACAGCTACCTCGTCGCCGACGCGACCGGCGTGACGGTCATCGACGCCGGGCTACCCGGCTACTGGAACGGACTGCCGAACGAACTTGCCGCGATGGGTCGGTCGATCGAGGACGTGCGCGGTGTCGTGCTGACGCATGGCGACACCGACCATGTCGGTTTCGCGGAGCGGCTCCGCCGTGAGCGAGGCGTGCCGGTGTATGTCCACCAGGCCGACGCTCCCCGTGCGCGCTTCGAGGTGAAGAAGCCGTCGTCGGGCTGGGGGCCGATGAAGGTCGGTCCGATCCTCGGATTCCTCTGGTACAGCGCCCGGAACGGGGCACTCCGGATCCCGCCACTCAGCGAGGTGGTGCCGTTCGACGATGGCGCCACGCTCGATCTGCCGGGCTCGCCGCGCGTGATCCACATCCCGGGTCACACCCCGGGGAGCGCCGCGATCCACGTGCCGGGCGTCGATGCGCTGTTCGTCGGTGATGCGCTGACGACACGGAGCGTGCTGACCGGTGAGACCGGACCGCGCATCGCGCCGTTCACGCTCGACCCGGAAGCTGCCCGAGCATCGTGGCAGCGGCTCGACGGTATCGAGGCGCGCTGGCTGCTCGTCGGTCACGGCGATCCGTGGGACGGCGGCGTCGGCGAGGCGCTCCGGCTGGCGCGGTCGCGCTGACGGATCCGGTCGACGCCGGTCGACGGCTCCTTCTCGCGAGCCGGTTCTCGCCTAGCCGGCCTGGTCGGTCCTCGCGGTTTCGTCGGCCTCGTCGTCGGTCGCCTCGAGCGCGTCGGCGATCTCGTCGAGAGTCGTGACCACGACCGCGGCGCCCGAGCCCTCCAGGGCTTCCGCCGACACGGCCGACCCCGCCGTGACGCCGATCGGGATCATCGCTGCGGCCACGGCTGCTGCCATGTCCCACGTCGCGTCGCCGACATACCAGGCCATCGGCGGATCGACGCCCAACTCCTCCGCGGCGCGGAGCAGCAGGTCGGGCTCGGGCTTGGCGTGCTCGACGTGGCTGGCGTCGACGATGGTCGGTTCCTTGTCGAGGTCCAGGGCCGCGACGGACGTCCGGACCTGCTCCTTCCGACTCGACGTGGCGATGGCCGCTTTCATCCCGCGCGCCTCGATCGTGTCGAACAGACGCCGCACGCCCGGCAGCGGGCGAGGGGACCGGTTGAGTTGCTCGTAGAGCTCGCCGCACCGCTTGTCGATGTCTTCGGCGCGGTCGTCGTCGATCGGCTGGCCGGCAAGGGCGGCGACCTCGCGGGCGAGTCTCTTGCCATCGACACCGATCAGCGGTCCGAGCTCGTCCTTGCTCGCGGGGATGCCCGCTTCCTCGAAGATTGCCAACCAGGCATCGATGCGCGTCTGGACGGTATCGACGAGGGTGCCGTCGAGGTCGAAGATCACGGCCTCGGGTGCGGGCAGCTCTCGGTCGTGGGCGGTCATGCTCGGGACGGTAGCAGCGGGAACATCACGTCGAGACGTGATCGACCCGACACAGAACGGGCTCCCGCCTTACATCAGGAGCAGGCAGTCTCCGCCGGGGTCCTCACCACGCCCGAGCGCCGCGAGGCACGCGCGAGCTCCGATGGGGAACTGCTCGCGGAGCTGCGGGACGTCGCGCAACACGTTCCGGTTGTGGCGTGTGTCGGCGACGAGCAGGATCGCGCGGGTCGCCCCCAAGTCGCGTTGCTTGGCGCGCAGCCGACGCTCGGTGGCCTGGACGTCGTGGAGTCGTGTCTCGGCTTCGACGATGGCGCTGAATGCCCGTCCGCGCGCCATCCCGTCGGCGCTCCGGAGGTCGCCTTGGATGGGTATCGGGACCTCTGTGCGCCAACGAACGGAACCATCGAGCCTCGCGGCAAAGCGACTCAGCAGGGCGATGTGCGCCTTATCTCTGATCGGTAGCCCGATCGGGTGAACACCCAGGCTGAGCTCGGCACCGAGCGCGGATGCGAGACGCGCGAGAAGCTCGATGTCGACGTGGTTGGCGATCCCGGCCTCGATCCTTCGGACCTGCGTGTGGGAGATGCCGACCATCGCCCCGAGGTGGCGGGTGCTGATGTCCGCTGTCAATCGGTGGGTTCGGAGCTCCTGGCCGGCACGTCGAAGCAGGTACTCGGCGCGTCGTTTTCCTCGGTGAGCTGCGGATTGCCAGGTTGGCATGGCAAGAGTCTGATTTGGGGCGATCACCTGCGGCTCACCGGCATCTGGAACATCCCGATGTTCCGATCGACCGGCGAAGCTCGCATCACCGCCCGTTCCGAGGCCCACGAGGGCAGTTCGCCGGTCGTCTGGAACCCCGATTGCGTTCCAAACGCACCTGAGAGTGTCCGATCGGCCCGCTCGCCGGTCAGTTGGAACACCGGGAGGTTCCAATCGCAGCCAGGACGGCGCGCGGGCGGGTTCGCGGCCCGGACCGCGGCCGACCGGCGGCACGCCACTCACCGTCGATCCGCTAGACCCCCGAGCGTAGAATCGGCGCACTCCCGACCCGCCCTCGAGATGCACGCACTTTCGTCCCTCGGACGGGCCGGCGTGTGGAGGTACGCGGACGATGCAGCACGCATTCCTGATCGACCTCGAGGACAAGCCAGGTGCGCTCGCCGACGTGGCCGAGGCCATCGCCGCGAAGGGCGTCAACATCACGAGCGTGAGTGGGGCCAGCTGTGGCGATCGGGGCCGCATCGCGATCGCGACCGACGACAACGCCCAGACCCGCGCCGCGCTCGCCGATCTGCCCTGCACCTTCGAGCAGAAGGAGATCACCATCGCCGCGCTGCCCCACGCACCGGGCACGCTCGCCAAGGCCGCCCGCCAGCTCGCCAACGCGGGACTCGATATCGAGTCGGTGATGCTGATGGGTATGCAGGGCAATGACATCGAGGTCGGGTTCGTCACGAGCGACCCGGTCATGGCGCGCAGCGCGCTGGACCGGGTGGTGTCGGCGAGCGGCTAGTCGGGCGGCTGCCCGGCGCTGACCACCCGGACCCCGATGTGGTGGTCCTGGTAGGTCGGTGGGTCCTCGAAGTGCCGGTACGCCGCCCTCGCCACGTACGGCGCCGCCCCCCACCAGCCGCCCTTCTCGACCTTCTTCGTTCCGAGGTCCGGCCCGGTCGGGTCGTCCCGCACCTCCTGCTTGTAGTACGAGCTTGAATACCAGTCGGCGACCCATTCCATGGCGTTGCCGGCCATATCGACCGCCCCGACCCAGCTAGCACCCTCGGGATACGACCCGACCGGCTCCAGCGAGGTGCTGTCGACCACGTTCGCCTTCGCCGGATCCCAGGCGTCTCCCCAGGGGAAGACGACCGACGATGGTCCGCGCGCCGCGAACTCCCACTGGGCTTCGGTCGGGAGCGCGCCGCCACGCCACGCCGCGTACGCCTCCGCCTCGAACCAGGTGATGCAGACACGCGGGTGTGTCGGCTCGCCGTCGACGCACGCGACCGGCAGCGCGGACGCGTCGAGACCCTGCAGCCAGGTCCAGCCCGCCTCGGACCACAGCGACTCCGTGGTGTAGCCGCCCGCATCGACGAATTGCTGGAACGCCTCGTTGGTGACCTCGGTCGCGTCGATCCAGTAGCCGTCCGATAGGGCGACCTCGTGCTGTGGTCGCTCGGAGGCCAGCTCGAACCGTGCCCACTCGGGTGGTGCCAGCTCCCCGGTCGGGTCGGTCTCGTCCGTGCCCATCAGGAATGAACCGGCCGGCACCCACACCTGGGCGACACCGTGCTCGTCCGTCCGTTCCTGGCCGGCGTTCGCGTCGAGGGTCGCGGCCGCGGTCGCGGATGGGCTCGATGGCGACGCACTCGGACTGTCGGACGGAGCCGCAGACGCGGCGGAGGCAGCGGCCGATCCGGTGGGCACGCCGCCGGACGGCGCCGCCGCGCAGCCCACGAGGATCAGCGGCAGGACCAGCGCAACGACGCGGACGCGCATCGATCTCCTCCCTCGGACGATGTGTCATCGCCCCGACGACGCCGGCCCGCTGCCGGTTCCGCGCACAAGATGGTGCATCGGGTCACCAAAGATGTCAGCGGACTGCACAAGACCCGCCCGGACCGGCGCAGGATAGTGGTCCCCCGCAAGGTCCTCCATCGCAGGAGGCCGGATCCCCCATACGGCCTCCATGGCGGCCCGCGGGGCTTCGGCCCCGCGGACGCCGCCGGTGCGCGGCTCCCAAAGGCCGTCGCCGGCTCGTCGGCCCGGTGGGTGCTGGCACGTCGCGACCCCCTTTGCGCCGTGCCGGCGCCTCAGGCCGATTCGATATCGGGTTCCGACGCCTCGAGCGGCTCGCGCATCGCCGAGTAGGCCAGGATCGCAAGCGAGAGCAGGAGCGCGATGCCCATGACGGGCGCGCCGATCCGCCTGATCTCGGACGACCCGAGGATCAGCCCGATCACGAACACGATCAGCCCGAGGTTCACGCCCCAGAAGATCAGCTGACCGATCCATGACCGCCGGACCTCGGCCCGGAGCACGAGCACCGTCAGGAACCCAAGTGCGATGTTCGTGGTGATCCCGATGTACGTCGCGTGATCGCTGGCGACGAGGACGTTGACCGGACCCGCCGCTACGACGGGCGGCGTACCGACCAGGTCGCGACAGCCAGCAGGATCAGCCCGGCGACGGCGATCGCCACGCCAGTGGAGAGGCGGTCTGCCAGGGGACCCGCCACCAACGACGGTATGAGTGACCCCGCGGACACGATCGATGCCAGCACGCCGAAGACGCGGCCGCGGACATCGGCGGGCGTCGACTCGGTGAGATCCGTCTGGGCCGTGACCGCGGTGATCGCGTAGGCCGCCCCGGCCACGATCGCCGTCGCGATCACGATCGGGATCGAGCCGACGCCGACGCCCATCGCGTGGAGCATCCCGTCCAGCCAGCCCGCGCCGGCGAGTGCCGCGGTCACCGCCCCGAGAACGAGCAGTCCACCCTCCGCGACCCGCCGCCGCGGCCACCGCCCGCCGAACCGCCGCAACCCGAAGATGCCGACGACGACCCCGATACCCAGCGGGATCACGACGACCCCGAGGTCCTCCGGGTCGAGGCCGACGGTAACGGCGAGCGATGGTCCGAGGACGCCGAGCACGCTCGCGACCGATGTCGCCGTCGCCAGCAGCACGATCGGGCGGCTGATCGACGGTTCGTGTCGGACCACGGCGAATCCGTCACGGAGCTCGGCGATCGGCTCGCGGAAGGATCGACGTCGCTCGCCGGTCTTGGGCGCGATCGGTGGCGCGCTCGGCAACCCGATACAGGCGATGCTCGCGGCGACGTAGAAGGCCGTGACGACCCCGAGCACGAATGACGGGCCCGCCAGTGACACCATCAACGGGCCCAGGAACGCGAAGCCGACGGCGAACGAGCCCTGGAGGGTCAGGTTGAAGATGCTCATCGCGGTCTCGAGCTGCGGCTTGGGCACGACCCGCGGGATCATCGAGCCCTCCGCCGGCGTCAACGCCACGCTCATCAGGCTCACCCCGAGGTTGAGGACCAGCACCATCGGGATGTTCGCGCCGGCCAGCGCGAGGCCGGCGGTCAGTGCGGTCCGGATCACGTTCGGGACGACGAGCGCCCAGCGCAGGTCGAGCCGATCGACGATGACGCCGGCGAACGGCGAGAGCACGATCTGGGGCAGGACGAACGACACGAGTAACGCGCTGACCGCGCTGTTCGAACGGGTCGTCGAGAAGACGAGGACCGTGAGCGCATAGAGCGCCATGTTGCCGCCGACCTGGTTGGCGGCCTGGATGAACCAGAGCCGCGCGAACACCGGGTCACGCAGGATGCTCCGGGCGCCGGCAGCGTCGATCGTCACGGAGCGGCAGTCTAGGCGACGCTGCCCCGCCGGATCTGGCTGCCGATGACGGGAAGAGTCCCAGCCGGATCGACCGGGAGAGTTCTCGGGCGCCGATCCCCCAGATCGACGCCCGAGCCCTCAGGGACGATCGATCGGTTCGAGGCGGAAGAACGTTCCTGTCGCGACCACGTGGTCATGGGCGCGGTCGTACATGGTTCGGAACGGCTGGCGCTGCACCGCGAGGTGCGCATCGATGACCCTCGTCCGCTCGGGGCCGGCGCCGAGTTCCGTGGCCCGCACGACGGTCGTGGATCCATCATGTCGGACGACAGTGCCCGAACCCGCACAGAGGAGATTGCGGACCCACTGGGCACGGTGTCCGTTGGGATGACCGATGTAGCTCGCGTCGTCAGTGTCGAGGACGACGGCGAAGAACGAACGCTCGAGCCCGGTCCGCCGGCCGATCACCCGGACCTCCTGGACGGGCCCCAAGACGCCGCGGCGATGGAGGATCCGCGCGACGGCGGTCGGCGTCGTCGCGAAAAGGAGCGAGAACATCCGCCGGGTCGCGATCGAGCCCTGGGCATCTGCGCTGCTGCCGATCGGCCTGGTCGTCATATCCATAAGGGCGTCCGGGCGACCGCATTCGTTCCTTCTGCGCGGATGGTCTCATCAGGTGGAATCGAAGCTCCACTGATCGATATCGATCACTGGCTCGAAGCCGATGGCCTGGTAGATCTTGTTCGAGGTCGGATTCGTGATGTCCGTGAACAGGAACACGAACCGGCGACCCGCATCGAGCTGTGCCTGGCTCGCGGCCGCGGTCACAGCGCTCCCGAATCCATGGCCGCGGTCAGCCGGCGGCGTGTAGACCGGACCGACCCGGATGCCGTGCGGTGTCGGGCCGGTGACACCGGCCATCGAGACCGGCCGGCCATCGTGTTCCCAGAGGTAGAAGAGCCGCGTGCCGCTCCGCAGCGCGCCGTCGACGATCTCCGCCGGCTCCCACGGATCGTCGCGGTCGAGCGCCTCGCGCAGGAACGCGTCGGACCAGGCGATCAGCAGATCCCGATCGGCGGGGGTGGCGACGCGGGTCCCACCGGAGACGCCGACCGGTGGCGTAACGCGCTCCAGGCGGTAGATCCGCTCGGCCATCGTGCGCTCGGCGAGCTGGCCACGTGGCTCGGCCCACGCGGCTGCGAATGCGCGGGCCATCTCGACAGGGGCGGTCACGCCGGGAACATGGACGCGGCCCTGCCCGAGGTCGGCGGCCAGTGCCTGGACCGCCTTGGGATCGCCGGTCCATGACAGGACCACGTTGAACGGCGGCGTCATGAGGGCCGCCGCGACGACGTCGCCGTTCCTTCGGACCGCGGCGAAGAACGGCGGCGCGGTCATCGGTCGTTCCGGATCCGCGATGAGGTTCGCCGCGATGCCGAACAGGAGGTTGTGCTCGGCCTCGCGTCGCTCGAGGAATGGTCCGGCCGTGTCGAGGAACGCCCGGGCGTCGGGCAGCCGTTCGACGCGGACGGTGGGCTCCGGCACCGGACGAGTCTACGCGGCGATGGCCGCCGGATCGGCCGTGGCGCCGGCCTGCCTGGCGGCGCGTTCCTTGCGCCACGCGGGGATGTAGAGGGGCGCCGCCATCGCGCAGATGACACCGCCGACGACCATCGCCGTCGAGACGCTCGTGCCGTCGGCCAGAGCGGCCAGGACGACGCCACCGAGGGCGCCGGCGGGTTGGGCCATCATCGAGTTGATCGAGAGCACGGTCGTCCGATGCGAGCCGTCGACCTGCCAGTGGAGCAATGTGGTGTGCATCGGGTTCGATGCTCCGTGGACCGTGTAGCAGGCCAGGTACGCGACCGCCACGCCGATCGGACCGGCGATCACACCCATCGCCACGATCGTGAGCCCCTGCGCGACGCGCAGGAGCGCCGCGGATCGCGCGACACCGATGCGTCGGCTCAGGATGACGACGCCAGCGGCGCCGGCGGCCGACAGGAACCACGCCGCCGAGCTGAGCGGTCCCATGATCGCGGCGGCCGCCTGCGTGCCGCCGACGAGCTCCGACATCCGGATCGGGAGGAGGCTCTCGAAGGTGACCATCGAGAAGCCCCAGAACAGCTCGACCAGCACGATCCCGAGCAGGACACGCGACGACCGCAGCAGACCCAGGCCCTCGCCGATGATCGCCGGCACCGCGCGGATCGAGGCGACGACGGCTTCCGGGTGACGCGCGTGTGGCATCTCGGTCATCAGGGCGAAGACCGCGCCGAGGAGGAGTACCTGGACGACAAGCGCCACGAGCAGCGGTAGCAACAACGGATCGATCCCGGGCACCGGATGGAGCGCGACGAGTGCGCCGGATGCCAGGGCACCGAGGGCGATCCCGAGGCTCAACGCCGCCGTGCCACGACCCAGGCCATGCTGGATCTCGGCGGTCGGGTCGGCAGCCAGCGTCGCATCGACGTACCAAGCCTCGAGCGGGCCTGAGTCGAGCGCCCGGTAGATGCCCTGCAGCGCCATCGCCGCCGCAAACACCGCCGCCGTGTCGGCGATCGTGAACAGCCCCATCGACAGGATCGCGACGACCGAGGCGAGCAGAAGGACCGGCCGTCGCCCGAGCGCATCCGACAGCCCGCCGGTCGGCAGCTCGAGAGCGAGCACGACCAGGCCCTGGATCGCGAAGACGACGCCGATCTCCGTCAGGGACAGCCCGCGTGACAGCGGGATAAGCACGAAGATCGGGGCGAGGAGACCGACCGGCAGCCAACGCAGCGCCGTCAGCACGAGGAAGCGTCGGTAGGCTGCCCGCGGATCGAGTGTCACGGACGCTCCCCGCCGTTCGATGGCGTGACCGGGAACGTGTGGTGGTACACCGCCACCGGTCGGGCGTCGGGATCCTCAGGGTCCGGGTCCCGGTACCGATCCAACAGGGCGATCAACTCCGAATGCAACTCGGTGAGTCGGGCCGGGGAGAGCTGCAGCATCGCGTCACCGGACTCGGCGGCGGCGCGCCAGTCGATCGGCCAATCGGCCGCCTGGTCCAGCCAGCGCTCGTATCGGTCGGCGAACTCCTGGAGGTAGTGGCGCTTCAGCCAGTCGCTCGCGGCCTCGGCGTCCGGGTCACCGGCGACGTCCCGCTCCGTCCAGCCGTGGCTCGCCGTGCTGGCGCGCCACCAGCGCTCCCGGCCGCGACCCTCCTCGGTCTCGTCGACGAGGCCCACCGACGCCAACTTCCGCAGGTGATAGCTGGTCGCCCCGGTATTGGTGCTGAGCGAGCGGGCGAGTGCGGTCGCCGTTGCGGGGCCGGCGGATCGCAGCGCCGTCAGCAGGCGGGATCGGAGCGGATGGGCGAGTACGCGGAGGGCCCGCCGATCGAGCCGGAGGGTCGTGTAGGGGGTGGCCATGCCGTCGGCCACCGTAGCATGCACAGAAGTTATGCACAAGTATTGTGCAAGTGTCCGGCAGGCGGGTCGCGCTGCGGGACGCGGTAGAGTGCAGCCCCATGATCCTGCGCATCGTGTTCGGTCGTTTCCCGTCCGATATCGACGCGAATGCCCTGGTCGAGGTGCGCGGACGGCTGGCACGCGCCGCGCGCGATGTCCCCGGGCTCGAGAGCCTCATCGTGGGCGCGCGTCGCTTGCCGACGGCCGGTCCTGATGCGCCTGTCGAGGCGGCGATCGTGTCCGTCTGGCGCGACGTCACGTTGATGGCCCGCGCGACCGACGTCGGCGAGCAGGACCGCTTCCTGGGGACGCGCCTGCAACTCCCGCTCCAGGTCGACGCTGCCGTCCACTACGAGATCGTCGGTCGGACGTTCGGTGCGCTGCCACCGGACGAGGCCGCATACCTGCGTCTCATCACGGTCCGAGCCCGGCCGAACGAGGAGGCGAGGCTGATCGAGACGCTGCGCAGCCAGCAGCCCAAGTTCGTCGACCTCGGCCTGGTGGCGTCCCACCTCGGCCGCCGCGTCATCGGGCCGGAATGCGAGGCGGTGACGGTCGGCGTCTGGCCAGACCGGGCGACCATCCGTCGAGCGACGGGCGGCCGACCGGAGCGACCGTTGTTCGAGAAGGACCTGGTCGACTGGGTCGACCGACTGCACCTCGAGACGTACGACGGGATCGAGATCGCACCGCGCCTGCCCGCCGCGAGTGGTCCGCCGATCTACATCATCGACGAGGACCTGCGGATCGTGGACATCACCGCTTCGGCCGCAGCGGCGATCGGTTGGCCGGCCGAGGACCTGGTCGGCACGTCGGTGCTCGATATCTCGCTCGCCGACCCCGAGTCGCGGGCCGAGCCGTGGGAGGCGTTGATCCAGACCGGTGAAGTCTCGGGCGAGGGCCCGTGGCTGGTGCCCGACGCCGGTGCCGTGTTCATCCGCTACCACGCCCTGCGCGATGTGCCCATCGTCGGCCGCCACGCGGTCCTCGTCCATCGATGGCACGAGCCCGCGCCGACGCGCGCCGACCTCGAATCGGCACTCGAGGAGGCGTTTCCCGCCCGGGGGTGACAGCGCTCACGCAGCGGGCCCGTCGCCACGGTCACTCCGTGACCAGGCTCACCTCGAAGCTCGTCGGATCGACCTGTTCGGCGAACGTCAGACGGAGTTGCAGGTCGCGCGGGATCGCATCCCCCGAGCAGCTCGGCCGCGACAGCGTCGCGGACCGACCGTCGGCGTCGATCTCCAGGGTGTGGGTCGTGTCGCAGGGGCTACCCGTCCAGGTCAGGATGAGCACGTTCGCGTCGGCCGGATCGGCCTGGACGTCGACGCCCTCAGCGACCGAGCCGCCGTCGCGCGGCTGACCCGACTCCGCGGCGACCACGGTCGATGAATGGTCCGTGATGTCGATCGTCGCGTCGGCCCCGGAGACCTCGACGAGATCAACGTTGAAGAGGGCCGGCTTCGGCCCCGACGTGACGACGGGGGAGGGGCTTACGCTCGGCGGTGCCGGAACGACGGGCGCAGGCCGGTCCAGGAAGCCACCCGCGATGGCCCCGCCGACGACGATCGCGACGATCAGCCCGACGGCCGCCAGGAGCGGCACCGGTACGAACAGCGCGTCCCCGAGGCCTCGGCCCATCGGGTCGCGGCGGAGGCTCGCGAGCGGATCGCGGCGACGGGGATGCGCACGGGCGTGCGCCATGGCAGCGTCGAGCGTGCGCTCCGGCACCCGGACCGTCTCGTCGCCGAACCACGTGGCGATGCGGCGATCGGTGTCGTCGCGGCCCGTCACGCCGAACGCTCCGAGATCCGGTCGACACGGGCATCGGCGTCGAGTGCCGCACGCAGCGCCTGCGTCGCGTAGTGGAGGCGAGAGCCGGCCGTGCCGACCGGGATGCCGAGGACATCGGCGATCTCCGGGGATGACAGGCCGGCCACATGGTGCAGCGTGAGGACCGCTCGATGGTCGGGCTTCAGGCCACGAAATGCCTGCTCGATCTGCTCGCGATCGGCCACGGAGCCGATGTCGTCGGGCGCACGGGAGACGTCGGCGTCGTCGGGCAGCAACCGGACGATCGACCCGCCTCCAGGGGCCCTGGCTTCGCGCTTGGCCAGCGCCACGCTGTTGCGGGTCACGACCCGATATGACCATGCGTCGAACCGATCGGGGTCGCGCAGGCGCGGGAGCTCATCCCAGATCGTGACGAGGGTCTGCTGCACGGCGTCCTCCGCTCGATGGTGATCGCGAGTGATCCGGTACGCGATCGCAAAGAGCCGGTTGGCGGACATGCGGACCAGGCCCTCGAAGGCCTCCTGGTCGCCGCGCTGTGCTCGTTCCACCAGCTCTTGCTGCACTCGGGGTGCCGCTCCTGTGCGTGGCGTCGCCTCGTGGCCGCCTGGCGAGTATGAGGACGTCGGTGCCCGATCCTTTCAAAAGATCGTCTGCGGACCCGTGACGGCCGAGTGCCGCGGATGGCACCGCGAGCGATTCACGGCATACTCCCAACCGACCCCATGAACCTCGCCGTGCCCCGCCGACCCCGTTTTGCGCTCTCGATCCTCGCGGTCGTGGCCGTCGTCACTGGCGGGTGCACGCCATCCGATGGTCCATCGAGCCCCTCGCCGGCGCACACGGTGGCGAACATCTCGAGTCCGCAGCCGTCGCCGAGGGCAAGCGAGACATCACCGCCGCTCGCCGCGAACCCGCCCGCCTCGCCGTCGCCCCGAGCGACGCCATCGGACGAGCCGGCGTCGGCGACCACCGCACCGAGCACGCCGAAGCCGTCGCCGGCTCGCAAGGCGTTCGCGATGAACCTCGCCAAGCGCGCGGACTTCGTCGCCCAGTACACCTTCGAATGGTGCGTCGGGGCGAGCCTCCAGATGGCGTTGAACATGGCCACCAACGAGGACCGCACCTCGCAACGCGACCAGCAACGGCTGTGGGAGATGGCGCGCGATCGGTCCTTCAGCCCGTTCGGCGGTGCCAACCCGCGTGGCTGGGTCGCGACGTTGAACGATCTCGGCATCGGCCCCTACGAACTGGTCAGCCTGCCGAGCTTCGATGAGGCGATCGAGACCGCGGCGGCCGCCATCCGCGATACCAAGCGACCGGTCGGCCTGGTGATGTGGCGGGGCCGCCACGCATGGGTGATGAGTGGGTTCGAGGCGACCGCCGACCCGCGTCATTTCGACGACTACGCGGTCAAGCGCGTCAACGTCCATGACCCGCTGTATCCGCACGGGAGTTCGGTGTGGGGCAAGAGTCCGAAGCCCAACAGCCCGATCTCGCTCGACACGCTCGCGAAGCAGTACGTCATCCGCGATCGGGGCCGCGTCAACCTCGGCGTGCCGCCGGGCTGGTTGCTGGTCCTTCCGGTCCGCGAGTCGTGACGCGGAGCTTCCTCCTCGTCCTGATCGCGGTCATCGTCGTCGCGTGTGGCGGGATCGCACCGAGCCCGACATCGCCGACGGCCGATCCGGCCCGCGATCCCGCCGCGGCCACCTCGAAACCGACGATCATCCCGGTCCCCGGGCACGAGGTGTACGGCTTCGTTCCGTATTGGGAGATGGACGAGACCATCGCCGAGCACGTCGGCGCGACCGCACTGACCACGCTCGGCCTGTTCTCCGTCACGCATCGGCGCAACGGCAGCCTGGATGACCAGAACGGGCTGCGTCGGATCCGAGGCCCCGTCGGCCAGGCGATGATCCGCGCCGCCGATGAGCGCGGGACACGGGTCGAGATCGTCTACACGAGCTTCGGCGCTACCAAGAACCGGCGCTTCTATGACGAGCCGAAGGCACAGGACCGCTGGATCGGCGAGATCGTCGGCCTGGTCGAGGAGCTCGGCATCGACGGCATCAACGTCGACGTCGAGGCGTTGCCGATCGACCTCGTGCCGCAGTACGGCGCATTCGTCGGCCGATTGCGCACGGCCCTTCGTGATCGGTTGCCCGATGCCCAGGTCTCGGTGGCGACGCAGGCGAACGAGGTCGGGGGCGCGATGGCCGCGGCGGCCGCAGCAGCCGGTGCAGACCGGATCTTCCTGATGGGCTACGACTACCGATGGGCGGGATCCGAGCCTGGCGCGTCGTCGCCCATCGATCGGCTGGACGGTGAGACGAAGGACCTCGTGTGGTCGCTCGACCTCTACGGTGCGCTGGGCGTGCCGACGGACCGGCTGATCCTGGGACTGCCGCTGTACGGCGTCACGTGGCCGGTCATCGGCCCCGGGTTCCTTGCGCCATCGAGTGGCCGCGGTGATGCGTGGGTGCCGCGATGGAACCTCGGGGTGTTCGCCGAACCGGGCTTCGCGCCGACATTCGAGCCGACCGAGAGCGTCGAGTTCTACACCGTGCCGACCGCCTATGCCTCGGCGGCGCCGACGCTGAGCGTGCCCGGTATCGGCGCGAGCGCCAGCCCCGAGCCCATCGCCTGGAACGCGGTCTACTACGACTCGCCGCGAAGCCTCACGCCCAAGCTGCGTCTCGCCGACGAGCGGGGACTCGCCGGTGCGGGCTTCTGGGCGATCGGCTACGAGCGGGGTCTGCCCGACTACACGGAGCTCATCGCCGCGTTCCGTTCCGGGCAGCTGCCACCGGAGTGACGTCGGCCGCTCCGATCGAGGTCCTCAGCAGGCGCCGGCTCGGTCGGGCCACGCTCGCTCGTCAGCTGCTGCTCGAGCCGTCGGATCTCGGCGTGGTCGACGCCGTCGAGCGGATCGGTGGGCTCCAGGCGCAGGAGCCCGCGTCGCCCTACATCGGCCTGTGGGCGCGGCTCGCGTCGTTCGAGGCGGGGGACCTGGACCGCGCGATCTCGAGTCGGCGGCTCGTCAAGGGCACCCTGATGCGCTCGACGCTGCACCTCGTGTCGGCCACGGACTATCGGGCGCTGTGGCCCGCGATCGTGCCGATCCTCGAGAACCAGCGCCGCCAGGACCGACTCGAGCCGCCGTCGGCGCGGCGGATGGCTTCCCTTCGCGCCCGTGTCGCGCGGTTCGCAGCCGAGCCGCGGTCGCTGACGGAGCTCCGAGACCACGTCGGCGACATGGATGGTCTGCCGGCAGACGAGCTCGTCTGGTGGCTGCGCCGCCGGCACCCGCTGGCGCATGCCCCATCAGCGGTCCCGTGGTCATTCGGCCGTCGACCGCTGCTCGCCGACGCCGATGCGTGGCTCGCGGCCGGCGCATGGGCAGATCCGGCCGACGCGATCGAGCACGTCGTCCGGCGCTACCTCGGGGCGTTCGGTCCGGCGTCGGTCGCCGACATCGCGCGCTGGTCGGGGCTGCCGGTCGGTCGCGTCCGGCCGGGCGTCGAGGCGGTAGACGCGGCGGGTGATCTGCGACGGTTCCGCGCCGACACCGGTCGTCAGCTGGTGGACCTGGTCGATGCGCCGATCCCCGACGAGGATGTCCCGGCGCCACCGCGTCTCCTGCCGATGTGGGACAGCACGGTCCTCGCGTTCGACGACCGGACGAGGCTCGTGTCCGATGCCGATCGCGCCCGGATCATCGCCCGCAACGGCGACACACTGCCCATCATCCTTGTCGACGGACTGGTCACGGGCCGATGGTGGGCGATGGTCGACGGCGATCGAACGCGGATCGAGCTCGAGCCCTTCCGCCGGCTCGCCCGCGGGGACAGGAACGCGCTGGAGGCGCTCGGCGAGCGGCTGGCACGGTTCGTCGAACCGCACGAACCCACGGTCTACGCCAGGTACCAACGCTGGAGGAATGACGACCGATGACATCGATCGAGGAACACGCCCGTACCGCGGTCCGACTCGCCACCGAGAACGTCGCGGGAGGCGAGTTCCCGTTCGCGGCAGTGGTCGTGGCGGACGGCGGGGCGGGGGAGGTCATCGCCACGGGGGTGAACACGTGTCGGCGTGATGCCGATCCGGCGGCACACGGTGAGGTCGAGGCGATCAAAGCTGCGTGTCGGCGGCTTGGCACGTTCGACCTGTCCGGTTCCATCGTGGTGTCCAGCTGCCATCCCTGTCCGATCTGTCAGGCCCTTGCCGGTGCGACGGGGATCGCCCGGGTCGTCTATGCCGCCACCCGCGAGCAGGCTGCGGCCGGTGGCTTCGGGTTCTCCGATGCGGTGGCTGCGCGGCTCGACGACATCGACGGGGCGCTCGTCCCTCTGGAGCACGTCGAGGTCGATGGCGCCGCTGTGCCGTTCGATGCGTGGCGGGCGAGCGGTCATCCGTGGACCACCCAGGCACGCCCGATCCACGAGCTGCGTGTCGCGGTCACAGCGCCCGACCACGAGGTCGCGCTCGCGTTCTACCGCGACGTGCTCGGTCTGCGCCAGCTCGCCGACTGGACCTCACCTGAGGGCAAGGTCGTGGTGCTGGACGGCGGACGGGCGACCCTCGAGCTCATCGACGAGGCGCAGGCCGGCTACGTCGATGGCGTGGAGGTCGGCCGGCGGGTGGCCGGCCAGATCCGGCTCGCACTCGAGGTCGACGACTCGACGACGCTGGCCGAGGCGGCCCGTCGGAACGGCGCGGTCCTGCTCGGATCGGGCCCGGTCGAGACGCCATGGGGCGATCGCAACGTCCGGCTCTCCGCCCCGGCCGACCTGCAACTGACCCTGTACACGGGTCGAGAAGGCGGGACGGACGCATCGACCTGACCGGGTCGCGGCGCCCGGATGCGACAATCCCGGCGATGAGCACCGAGGGGAGCACGACCGAGGATGTCGACACCCGATCGGACGCCCTCGATGGGTTCGTCGCCTTCGGTCTCGATGCCCGCCTGACGGCGAGGTTGGCCGAGCTGGGCTATGAGGAGCCCACGCCCATCCAACGCGAAGCGATCCCGGTGCTGATGGCAGGTCGCGACCTGCTGGCCCAGGCTCCGACAGGGACCGGCAAGACCGCCGCGTTCGCCCTTCCTGCGCTCGAGCGACTGACCGGTGGCCAGGCTGGGCGGGGCCGCCCGCGTGTCCTGGTCGTCGTCCCGACCCGTGAACTGGCGATGCAGGTCGCCGAGGCCTTCGGGGCCTATGGTCGTGGGGTCGGCAGCCGGGCGATCCCCATCTATGGGGGCCAGCCGTTCAATCAGCAACTCCGCGGGCTACGCGCGGGCGTGGACGTCGTCGTCGCGACACCCGGGCGCGCGGTCGATCACCTGAAGCGCGGCTCGCTCGATTTCTCGCAGGTCGAGATCGTGGTCCTCGACGAAGCGGACGAGATGCTCGATATGGGCTTTGCCGAGGACCTCGACATCATCCTTGGCGCCACGCCGGCGGAGCGGCAGACCGCGCTCTTCTCGGCGACGATCTCGCCGACGATCACCCGTGTCGCGAAGCGCCACCTGCGCGACCCGGCCCGCGTCCAGGTCCATTCCGAGGAGACCGCCGGCGATGGGATCGCCCTGGTCCGGCAGACGGTCTACGTCGTGCGACGTCCGGACAAGCTGGCGGCCCTGTGCCGCATCCTCGATGTCGAGGACCCGACTTCGGCGCTGGTCTTCGCGCGGACCCGCGGCGAGGTCGACGACCTGGCCGCTGCACTCAGCAGCCGCGGGCACGACGCCGGCGCGCTCCACGGTGGCCTGGCCCAGGAGGCGCGCGATCGGATCATGGGCCGGTTCCGGGACGGATCGCTCGATGTCCTTGTCGCCACCGACGTCGCGGCCCGCGGGCTCGACATCGAGCACGTCAGTCACGTCGTGAACTACGACGTGCCGTCCGACCCGGACGCCTACGTCCATCGCATCGGGCGCACCGGCCGCGCAGGCCGCGAAGGCGTGGCCATCACGCTGGTGGAACCCCGCGAGCATCGACTGCTTCGCAACATCGAGCAGGCCTCGCGCACAAAGCTGGAGGTCGCTCGTCTCCCGACCGTGGCCGATCTCCGCGAGCGCCGCCTCGAGATCCTGCGCGCCGACCTCCGCGAGGCGGTGATCCAGGGCGACCACGAACGGCTGCGCGGCGTCGTCGAACCGTTGAGCGAGGAGTTCGACCTCGTCGACATCGCCCTGGCGGCGGTGTCGCTCATCGAGGGAGCCGAGATCCGCGAGGAAGACGAGGTCGAGTTGGCGCCCGCGGTCCTTGGGGCGGGGGGCGGTTCGCCACCCGGGCCAGGTCGGAAGTCAGTCGGGCCCGGCCGCGGACCGCGAGCGGGGGACGGGAAGGGTCCGTCGCGTGCGCCCCGCGGACCGCGAGGTCCCGAGTCCGACGGCTGGGCGCAGCTGTGGATCGGCGGCGGGCGCCGCGCCGGGATCCGACCGGGCGATCTGGTCGGCGCGATCACGAACGAGGCGGGTGTGCCCGGCTCCGCCGTCGGGGCGATCCAGCTGTTCGATGACTACGCGCTCGTCGACGTGCAGCAGGATCTGGCCCGCAACGTGGCGCATGCGCTTCGTGCCGCCAAGATCAAGGGGCGCAAGCTGCCGGTCCGCGAGGCCCGCTGACCGCCTCAGACGAGCGGCGCGACCTCGCGATCGAAACGCTCCATCAGGCCAATGAGCTCGCCCGGGTCGGTGGCATCGAACCACACGGCCAGGTGCTCGACGCCGGCGCTCGGCGAAGGCCCGGATCTCGGCCGCCATCTCCTCGGTACTGCCGCGGATCGCGTAGTGGTTGCTCGACGCCGGCCCGAACTCGGTCCATGCGCGGGCCGTCAAGCGCGGCATCGGTCGGCCGGCAGCCTCGGCGGCGGCACGGATGACCGGCACGCGGTCCGCGTATTTCGCGGCACTCGTGGCGCTGGAGTGGTACCAGTCGCCCTTTCCCCCGGCGCGCCGCAGGGCCGCCTCGACTCGACCGCCGACGACGATCGGCACAGCCGCGCCCTGCTCGGGCAGTGGCCGGAAGGCGAAGTCGTCGAACTGGTGAAACCGTCCATGGAACGGTTCTGTCGAGCCCGACCAGAGGTGACGCCACAGGTCGATGGTCTCGTCGAGGTAGGCGCCACGGACGTGGAACCGATCCGCGACGGCAAGGTTTTCGAATTCCTGCTCGTTCCAGCCGGCACCGACGCCCGCGACGAGCCGGCCGCCGCTCAGGGCATCGAGCGAGGCCAGCTCCTTGGCGAGCACCACGGCGTTCCGTTGCGGGACGACGACCACGCTGGTCCCGAGGCGGACCCGGGCGAACCGCGCCCCGATCCAGACCAGAACCTCGACCGCGTCGAAGTTCGTTCCGTAGTCGTCGGCGGCGGAGGTCGGCACCATCACGTGGTCGGTCGTCCAGACGGTCGACCAGCCGAGTCGCTCGGCGGTCTCGGCGCCGGCCTCCATGCCCTCGCGCGATGCTCCGTCGCGGAAATTGGGGAGACAGAGTCCATAGTCCATGCGCCGAATCCTAGGTGCTATGGTCGCCTCGTGGACAGCCGGACGCTGATCAGCGCGTACCGGCTCGGGTTCGCGACACTGACCATCCTCGCGATCGTCGCGCAGGCTGCCGACCTGTACACCCGCGGGACCTTCGTTCCCCAGAACTTCTTCAGTTACTTCACGATCCAGAGCAACCTGATCGCGGTCGTGGTCTTCCTGGGCAGTGTCGCGTGGTGGCGGACGGCGCCATCGCCGAGCTGGGAGCTTATCCGCGGCGCCTCGGTCCTCCACATGACGATCACGTTCGTGGTGTTCGCGCTCCTCCTGAGCGGGACGAACGTCGACACTGCCCTGCCCTGGGTCGATACGGCGCTCCACCGGGTGATGCCGCTCGCCGTCATCGCGGATTGGCTCATCGATCCGCCCCGTCACTCGATCCCGTTCCGGACAAGCGTCCGCTGGACGACTTTCCCGCTGCTATGGGCGGCCTACACGCTGGTGCGTGGGGCGATCGTCGACTGGTATCCGTACCCCTTCCTCGACCCCGCCAACGGTGGCTACGCTTCGGTGGCCGTGTACGTCCTGGCGATCCTCATCTTCGGGATCGTTCTGTGCGCGGTCATCGCCTGGGTCGGCAATGTCGTCGGCGCTCGGCGTGGGAACGCGGCGGAGACTGCGACCGACTGACCGGCCGACTGCAACGTCGCTGGCGGTCCACCGACGCGCGGCACACATCGCGCGCAAGCCACGCGCTGTTCCAATGGGTCAGACACCCCTAACCCCGAACAGCGGAGACGCCCATTGGATGCCCTAGCCCTCCTCAAGGACGACCACGAGAAGATGCGAAAGCTCCTGGAGGAGCTCGAGACGACGACCGAACGCGGCGTCAAGACCCGCGAGGAGCTCTTTTCGAAGATCAAGGGCGAGCTGACCGTCCACGAGATCATCGAGGAAGAGATCTTCTACCCGGCGTTGCGCGACCATCCCAAGGCGAAGGACATCGTCCTCGAGGGATACGAGGAGCATCACGTCGTCGAC
This sequence comes from uncultured Chloroflexia bacterium, assembly GCA_963813535.1. Taxonomy (GTDB): domain Bacteria; phylum Chloroflexota; class Limnocylindria; order Limnocylindrales; family CSP1-4; genus SPCO01. The sequence continues at coordinate 265,227 of CAWEZH010000002.1, forward strand.
CTCGTCATGGCCGAGCTCGAGGACCTGCCCGTCGATGACGAGTCGTGGGGCGCCAAGGCCAAGGTCATGAAGGAAAACGTCGAGCACCACATGGAAGAGGAAGAGGGCGAGATGTTCCAGAAGGCTCGCTCGATCCTCGACCGCGACGAGCTCGAGGCGCTCGGCCGACGCATGGAGGCGCGCAAGAGTGCGGCCCAGCAGGAGCTGAACGTCCCGGCCGGGCGCGCCTAAGCGTCACCGGCGCTGACTGGGCCCAGAAATGGAGGAGCCCGGCCCTGATGCGGGGCCGGGCTGAGGTCGACGACCATTGGCGCGTAGCCGCTAGGAAAGTCGCCTCCTAGTCGAGGTCGCGCAGAAGCTCGGCCAGCATCAGCGCGTTCGTCGCGCCGTAGTTCGCGTAGCAGTTGTTGAAGAGCACATGCGTCTGCGCCGCCTGACCGGCGGCATCGCGGACCCGCGGTACCCACTCTTCGAGCTCGTCCTCGTCATAGAGGTAGCGGAAGCGCTCGACGGTCTTGATGTTCTGCGCCTCCCACGTCTCGGCCCGCCGACCGTGGAAGCGGACGACGGCGAGGTCGGGCGACGTCGCCGCGACGATCGGGGGCACGCTCGACTTGAAGCCCTGCGGGCCGTCGACCATGACGAGGGGGATCTGGCGGTCGCCCAGGAAGGCGAGCGTCCGTTCGATGTTCTTCTCGTTGAACCATGTCCCGTTGCGGAACTCGACGGCCGGCGTCATGCCGACCTTGCGCAGCCGATCGACGGCATCCTCGATGGTGTCCCGGTTCTCCGAGGAGGTGAAGAACCAACGCGGGTACTGCAACAGGATCGAGCCCAGCTGGCCCGCCTCGGCGAGTGGTTCGAGCCCGTCGGCGAACCACGCCCACACGTCGTCCTTCAGGTCGTCGGGCAGGTCCTTGGCGTAGATCCGCTGCTTCTCGGCGACCTCGGCCGGTAGCGCTTCGCGAAGGTCCTTCGGCAGCCGCTTGGTCTCGGTCGGCTGGCCGGTCATCAGGGCATGCGCCTTGATGTCGAACGTGAAGTCGGGCGGTGTGCGCTGCACCCACAGCTCGGACGTCCGTCGGACCGGCAGCGAGTAATACGTCGCGTCGACCTCGACGAGCGGGAAGCGCGATGCGTAGTACTGGAGGCGTTCCTCGGCGCTGTCGGCGCCGGTCGGGTAGAACACGCCGGCTGCGGTCATGGTCGGGTCGGTCCACGACGCCGTGCCGATGCGGATCGAGCCGCCGTTCGGGGCATCGAAGGGGTTCGCGGCCACGTCCTCGGAGCCGTCGAAGGTCGCTGCCGCGGCGTCGGCACCCGGGTCGTGGAGGTTCGTGGCCATGCCGGTCAGGGTACCGCGACGCTACGATCGGTCGATGACCGATCGACCGACCAGGAGGCTCGAGATCGGGCTCGACCTCACGGACGACGAACTCGCCGAGCTCGAGCGGGCACTCCTCAAGGCCCGTGCCACCGAGCTCGGCGAGGTCCGGCGACGCGACGTCCGCCTGAGCGCGGGGTACGGCGATTCGACGACCCGCGAGGTCCTCGACGACGAAGGCCGCCGAGCCCAGCTCCGCCACGATGCCCTGTCGAAGCTCATCGAGGCGTTACGCCGGCGCTCCTCTCACACGACAGATCGCGCTTGACGTGACGGCCGGTCGGGCCAGGACCTGGCCATCGGTGCACCAGGCGCACCGTATGGCACCTGACACGGGGTCACCGCCGATCGAACGCGCCGCTCGTACGACACTCCATGCACGAATCGGGGCGCGGATGCTCAACAGTCCCGGCGCGGTGGCCCCGATCGAGCGCCGTAGGAGGCCGTAGGTGCACGTCATGCACCGATGGCCACATCGCGGCGAACGCCACGCCGTCCCCGCTCGTCAGGCCGGATCGGCCCGCCCGAAGCTCTAGCGCGTCGGCCGGTGGAACCCGTCCTTGTATTGATCCCAGGTCTCGCGAGCGAGGTCGCGCACCGCGTCGTCGTCGATCGATTCGGGCGCCGTGATATTCAGGCAGCTCCGGCCGATCTTCGTGCCGGGGAAGCGGTCGTGGACGGCCTCCACGAGGTAGCCGCCTGATCGCTGGCCCATCGAGAACAGCGAGATGTAGCCCTTCCGGTTGGCCAACCCGACCGAGAACCAGCGGCCCTTCGGCTTGCCCTTGCTATCGGAGTAGTCGTATGAGCCGTAGCCGATGAGTGGGCCGCCGTAGTCCCACATCGTCACATCGGCGTCCGGGATCGTGGCAGTGATCACGTCGTGCAAGTGCTGCATCTGCGATCGGCGCGGCTCGGGCAGCGCGTCGATGTGGAGCTGCGCCGCCGCACGTCCCTCGTCCATCGCCACACGGTACAGGTCCGGAACTTCCGTACCAGCGACCGCGGCGACGATGGACCGCTTGACGTATCCGGCGTCGGGGCCGATGGTCTGGATACCCAGGCACCCTCCGCCGACGTGGCATTGCCAGCGCCGGTGGCCCAAGAGTCTCGATGTCCGACCGTCGCTCGCGCCCCCGTCACGGCCGTTCCTTCACGTCGTCCGCACTCGTCCGTGCGACCGTCGTCGCGTTGCTGCTGTCGCTCGCCGCGATCGCACCGGCGGCAGCTGCGGATCCGACGGCGACGCCAACGGCCACGCCGAGCCCGGACCCGAGCTCCAGCGCGACCCCCAGCCCCAGCGCGACGGAATCGCCCGAGCCGACCGTCGAGCTGGCGCCCGCTCCGACCCCCAGCCCGACTCCCGGGCCATCGAGCCGGGTCGCCACGGCAACCCTGGTCGTAACGATGTCCCAGAGTGCTCTGAGCTACGAGCCGAGCACCAACAAGGCCCGGATCCAGATCACGGTCAACGCTTCCGGCGCCGTAGCTCCGTGGGACTACACCGTGGCGGTCCGTGGCACGACCGTCGGGACCGGATCGAGCTCGGCAGCGTCGGCCAGCGTGACCGTCACCAACGACTGCTCCATCACCACCCAAAGCGTGACGGCGCAGGTGACCGACGCCCAGGACCGGACCGCGGGAACCGCGTCGACGCTCGACCGATCGCTGTGTCCGCCGCCACCGAACTATCCACACGCCCGTGACCGGATCCTGGCCGGCCCGACGCTGACCGAGACATCGTTCGTCGATCGATTGCGGGCCGTCGGTTCCCCGGCGCTGTCGGAGGGTCGGTCCATCTATCGAACGCTCGTGGCGGGCGGCGTCAACCCGGCATTCGCCCTCGGAACGTTCCACGCGGAGAGCCACTCGGGCACTCGCGGGTACGCGACCACCACGAAGAACTGGGGGAACATCCTCTACTACGAGTGGACGAAGGCATTCGGCGCGACGCCGTACGCACCGGGCAACGGCTACACGTATGCGAAGTTCCCGACGTGGCACCACAGCGTCCGTGCCCTGGTCGACCTGCTCCAGCGCTACGACCGCAGCGGGTATACGACCGTCAGCTCGGCCTCAGCGCATTGGTTGGGCTCGATCGAAGGCAGCGACCGACACCTGCGCTACCTCAACAACATCACGGCCGTGATGCGCATCCTCCCCGACGACGCCGTGCCGGTGATGACAGGTCTCACGGTGCCGACCCGAAGCCGGGCCGCCGTGGGGATCAGCTACTCGGCGAAGGACAACCTCGGCGTGACCGGGTACCAGATCCGCAAGCAGCGTGGATCGACCGGCGCCTGGACGTACGAGTCGGTGACCACGCGGAGCCGCACCCTGACGCTGACCACCGGCTGGTGGCGGATCGGCGTCCGTGCGACTGACGCCGCCGGCAACTGGTCGAGCTGGCGATACGACAGCGTCTCGGTCGATGGGACCAACCCGACGGTGACCGGCCTGAAGGTGTCCCAGACCGTCGTCCGCTCGGTCGACGCGCGGTTCAGCGCATCGTGGAGCGCGACCGACAACGTCGGTGTCGCCCGGTATCAGTGGCGCACGCGGGGTCGACCGGCCGGCGCCACGTCGGGCGTGCACTCGACCACGGCCCGGAGTGCGACCTTCGCATTCCCCACCGGCAGCTGGGACCTCGAGATCCGCGCGGTCGATGCCGTCGGCAACGCCAGCCCATGGCGGACGCAGCGCATCGTGGTCCCGCGCGACGATCGCGCGTTCGCGTTCTCGACCGGCAATGTCCGTCGCGCGATCGCCGATGCGTATCGGCGCACCCTCACCGCGAACAACATCCCCGGCAGCGAGCTCACCGTCACGAGCTCGGATGGCGACGCGTTCTACGTGGTCGGGCGGGTCGGCCCGAGGTACGGACGGATGCGCATCACCGTCGACGGCGTGTCGACGACCATCGACACCGGCTTCTACCAGGGCAAGCGGGCCACGGCGATCCGGGATCGCGTGCTGCTCTTCAGCGCATACCTCACGCCCGGCGCGCACACGGTCACCATCACGAACGTGGGTTCGGCGGGCCGGGTCACCATCGCGATCGACGCACTCGATTTCGCCCGCTAGACGGCGCGCCGGCAAGGGCCGCGATACCCCATGGGGGTATTGACACAGGTCTTGACAAATGGGCCTGAAAGACGCATCATTCTCGGCAGTAGGGCTTGTCAAGACTTGACAGGCCCACAGGTGTGTCCGGGACCATGCGGGTGGTCGGTGGGCAGAAGCGAAACGGCGTCGCCTGGTCAGCGGCGGGGGTAAGGAGCGGAGTTTGTCGGTCGGCGTCACTGCCGAGGTCAAGAGCAAGTTGTCGGTCGTCGACGTGGTCGGCGAGAGCGTCACCCTCAAGAAGGCGGGCACCACGTACAAGGGGCTGTGCCCCTTCCACGGCGAGAAGACGCCGTCGTTCGTGGTCACCCCTGTTCGCGAGTCGTGGCACTGCTTCGGCTGCGGCAAGGGCGGGGACATCTTCAGCTTCGTCATGGAGCGCGACGGGATGTCGTTCCCGGAAGCGCTGCGCACGCTGGCGGGCAAGGCCGGCGTCGAGATCGACGAGCGCACCAAGCGTGAGGACGCCCGCAAGGCTCGGCTTCGCGGGGTGCTCGACACGGCGATCGCCTTCTACCACGCCGTCCTGACCGGCACCAAGGCCGGTGAGCCGGCGCTCGCGTATCTGCGTGATCGTGGCTTCACGGACGAGACGATCGAGGCCCACCAGCTCGGCTGGGCGCCGGCCGGCTGGGACGTGATGGCTCGGCAGCTCCAGGCCAAGCGGGGCACCAACCCCGACGACCTGGTCGAGGTCGGTCTGGCGAGTCCGAGCCAGCGCGGTCGCGGCGTCATCGACAAGTTCCGGGCACGCGTCCTGTTCCCGATCCGCGACCAGAACGGCAACGCGGTCGGACTTGGCGGGCGGTTGCTCGAGGGGGAGGGGCCCAAGTACCTGAACTCGCCGGCCACGCCGCTGTTCGACAAGAGCCGGACGCTGTACCTCATCGACCGCGCCAAGGGCCCCATCCGCAAGTCGGAGCAGGCCGTCATCGTCGAGGGCTACACCGACGCACTGATGGCCCATCAGGCCGGGTTCGAGAACGTGGTCGCCAGCCTGGGGACCGCGCTCACCCCGAACCACATCGGGTTGCTAACGCGGTACGCCAAGCGCATCGCGCTCGCGTACGACGTCGACCCGGCGGGCGAGAAGGCGGGCACGCTGGGCGTGACCGCGTTGGCCGGCCTCATCACCCAGCTCCAGGGTGACGACTCGGGCGTGAAGCTCGAGGACGTCCGCGTCGTCCGGCTCCCGGCCGGCCAGGATCCGGACGAGGTCGTGCGCGACGAGCCGGCTCGCTGGGAGTCGGCGGTCGCGGCTGCGAAGCCGCTCGTCGAATACCTGATCGATCACCACGCGTCGCGCCACGACCTCAAGACCGCGACCGGCCGGCTGGCGTTCGCCGATGCGGTGATCCCGGCCATCCGCGACATCGCCGATCCGCTCCGGCGCGATGAGGCGCTGCAGCAGATGCACCGCGTGTCCGGCATCGACGAGCGGGTGCTTCGGCAGTCGCTCGAACGACGGATGGCCGCGGTGGGGCCGGGTCAGCGCGACGGGACGAGCCGGATCACTGCCGATGCCGTGCTCGCGTCCCCGGATGCCCTGCCGATCGACGACATCCTGCGGGCGGTGACCCCGGTCGAGGCGGAGCTGCTGCGGCTGCTCCTGCTCGTCCCCGACCAGCAGATCCGGGTCGCCGAGCAGCTCGGGCCCGACCAGTTGCCAAGCACGCTCGCCCGGGAGCTGTATCGGGCGATCGTCCTGGCTCGCGAGCCGGACGACCACGGCGTCCATCCGCCCTTCGACACGGTCGCGTTCATGGCCGGCCTGGCCGACGGGGAGGTCCGCTCGCTCGCCCAGGCAGTCCTCGCGGTCCAGAAACCGCTGCCCGAGGCACGCGAGGTGCAGCGCCTCCTCATCGATATCGAAGGTGCCCGGCTGCGCGACCACATCGACTTCCTCGAGGCATCGCTGATGGAGGCGGAGCGCGAACGCGACCGCACGGCGATCGACCGTCTGCAACTCGAACTCAAACTTGCCATCGAAACCCGTCGATCGATCGATCGACGTCGCGAAGACACCCGACTTCTGGCGCGGCCCACCGTGGCCGCGCAGACCTGAGACCTCGATCCAAGGAGGACCGAATGCCGACTGATCCGCTCGACAAGCAACTCGTAGAAGCTGTGCTCTCCCGCCCGCGTCGTGCCAAGGCCGACCTCGAGGAAGCCAAGCTGGCTGGCCTTCGACCGCGCCGCGGGGCGGCCACGGCCGTCGCCGATCCCGATGAGGACGACGACGACATCAAGGTAGGTGCGAAGAACGGCGAAGAGGACGGCGAGGTGAACGTCGAGGTCGTCGCCGAGGACGGCACGACCGACACTGCCGCGCGTCTGCCGGCCGAAGGGCCGACGAAGCTCGACCCCAAGGAGGTCGAGGAGCCGACTGCCGAGGACCTCGAGGCCATCAGTGCCGACATGATCGGCATCGACGACCCGGTCCGGATGTACCTCAAGGAGATCGGCAAGGTCGCCCTGCTGACCGCGGAGGAGGAGGTCGTCCTGGCCAAGGCCATCGAGCTCGGTGAGCAGATGGTCGAGGAGCCCTGGAAGGGCATCGCCTCGCTCCACGAGTGGACTCTCCACGACACCGAGCGCAAGACCCGGACCGCGAAGCCGCAGCACCGGCTGCCGTACGGTGACGAGGCGCACGCGATGGTCCGGTCGGCCATCGCCTCGCGCTCGGCTCGAAGCCTCATGACCCAGACGCCCGACTTCCACCTCATCAAGGCGGGTCGGGACGCGCAGTCGGAGGGCACCAAGGAGCTGCTCAAGGAAGGCAAGAAGCTCGTCGCGACGTACAACGCCGGGCCGAAGACCGACACCTTCCTGCCGCTGCTCGACTGGGCGTTCTTCGCCGTCCACAACGGCGATCTCGACTCGCGCGACAACGTCGGGCTACGAGCCATCTGGGACTGGACGCGCGAAGGCGTGGGCTGGCCCGCGTTGGAGCGCTACATCCTGGCCGGCAACGAGGCCGAGCTCCTCAAGAAGATGGGCTACGACCCCGAGGTGCCGCTCAACACGAAGCTGCGCGACCGCAAGGGCGTCATCGTCGAGATCGGCCGTGACGCGCGCGAGCAGCTGACCTCGGCGAACCTGCGCCTCGTCGTCTCGATCGCGAAGAAGTACATCGGGCGAGGCATGTCGTTCCTGGATCTGATCCAGGAAGGCAATATCGGCCTCATCCGGGCGGTCGAGAAGTTCGACTACGAGAAGGGCTTCAAGTTCTCGACATACGCCACCTGGTGGATCCGCCAGGCCATCACCCGGGCCATCGCGGACCAGGCGCGGACGATCCGCATCCCGGTCCACATGGTGGAGACGATCAACCGGCTGATCCGCGTCTCGCGCGGGCTCCTGCAGGAGCTCGGCCGCGAACCGACGGTCGAGGAGATCGCTGAGGCCATGTCCAAGGGCCAGGAGGTCCAGGTCACGCCCGAGAAGGTCCGCGAGATCATCAAGGTCTCGCAGGAGCCGGTCTCGCTGGAGACGCCGATCGGTGAGGAGGAGGACTCCCACCTCGGCGACTTCATCGAGGACCGCGGCGCGCTGGCCCCGGCGGAGGCGGCATCCCATCAGCTGCTCAAGGAGCAGGTGGAGGCGGTGCTCGACTCGCTGACGGGCCGCGAGCGACGCGTGCTCCAGCTCCGCTTCGGACTGGAGGACGGCCGGGCCCGAACCCTCGAGGAGGTCGGCAAGGAGTTCAACGTGACTCGCGAGCGGATCCGCCAGATCGAGGCGAAGGCACTGCGCAAGCTGCGCCACCCGTCGCGCTCACGCAAGCTCAAGGACTACCTGGAGTAGGCTTACCGGGCGCTCCGTCCGAGTGACTTCCTCACGCGACGCTAAGCGGGGTGCCGGAGAACGACCCCATGGCCAGTGACGGCAAGCCCATCCTGGACGGAGAGGCCGCGGATCAGACCACCGCGGCGGCATTGACGGAGTGGCGAGAGGCGGAGCGCTCCGTCGCCGTGGCGCGCCGTGGCCGCCTGGCGGCTCAGGCCGCGATGGAGGCGGCAGGGCAGGCGACTGAGGCTGCGCAGAGGACAGCCGATGCCGCAAGGACGGCGCTCGAGGCCGCGACGCTCGCCGAGGGGTCAGCTGCCGAAACGGCGCGAGCGGCGCGCGTCGTCGTGCAATCGACGCGACAAGACCTGGCGTTGAGCGAGGACGATGTCGCCCAGGCCGACATCAACGAGGTCGAGGCTCACGAGCACTATCGGCAGGCGTTCGAGAGGGCGGAAACCAAGCACTGACCGTGCCACGCCTCGAACCGGCCGGCGAACGTTGATGCGCTACGAGGACCGCGACAAGCTCGGAGTCGCGCGTCGACGCGCGACTCGCGACTGGCTGATGGGGTACGGGATGGCGGACACCGCGGCCGATTCGTGGTGCGACGCGTGGGAAGCGGAGGCGACCGCACGCGGACTCCACCGGCAGTCACTCGATTTCTGGATGGACGCCGGCCCGTGGATCGCCGAACGGCTCGATTCGGGCGGGCGGCCCGCCTGATCACGAAGCTCCGGGCGGCGGATCGCCCGGGTCGTCGCCAGTCGCGACCGGTAGGCCCTGTTGCGTCCAGTCACTGTATGAGCCGGGGTACAGGACGGCGTCCGGTAGGCCGGCGATGCGCATCGCCAGGGCGTCGTGCGTCGCCGATACGCCGCTGCCGCACGAGACGACGACCTGGCCCTGCGTGCCATCGGCGCCGAGCGCGCGGTAGCGCGTCGCCAATTCGCCGGTGGCGAGGAAGCGCCCATCGGCCGCGAGGTTCGCGTCCGTCGGGGCACTGATCGCCGTCGGGATGTGACCGGGATAGGCATCGATCGGCTCGGTCTCGCCGCGGTACCGGGCTCCAGCCCTTGCATCGAGCAGCCGGACCGTGCCCAGGGTGGAGCGCAGCTTGTCGCGCTCCATCACCCGACGCCAGGTCCCCCGCAGGGATAGCCGCGTGGACGGCCACGCCGGCTCCTCGGTCGTGAGGGGGAGCCCGGCCGTCGTCCACCCCTGCAGACCGCCGTCGAGCACGGCGACCGATCCATGGCCGAGGTCGTCGAGCATCCACCACAATCGAGCCGCCACCCACCCGCCGACATCGTCATAGGCGACGACGGCGTGCTCGTTCCCGATGCCGACGTCGGCCAGCCGTGCCGCGAAGACGGCCGGGTCGGGTAGGGGATGTCGACCCGGACCGGTCCGAGCCGTGAGGTCGGTATCGATGTCCAGATGGATGGCGCCCGGAAGGTGCCCGGCGTCATACGCAAGCCGGCCGTCACCCGGACGACCCAGGTACCAGCGACAGTCGACCACGCGAAGTCCCGGGTCCCCCAGCGCTGCGGCCAAAGCCGCCACGGACACGATCGGCCCGACGAGCCCCGTACTCATCCTCGAAGCGCCCATCGGTCCGGCGTCAGACCGATCGGCGCGTCGACGAGGGCGTCCGCGTCGCCGGACACCGGGCGGAGCCCGCCGGTCATCCAGTCGCGGTACCAGGGCGACCAGGTCCTCGCCCCCGCCCTGCCGCCGAACCCGTCGTGATACTCGGCGTAGGTTCCGCCGAACGGCGGCTCATCGGTCGGGCGGCGCGAGGTGAACTTGGCCGCGTCGTGCAGCCCGGGGAGCTCGGCCTCGGACACGCCAAGCCCTCGGTACACCGACTCGACCTGGTGCAGCCACTCATGCACGTAGCCCTGTTCGGGGTCCGGGTCGGTGGCGAGCGTGCGCCAATGGTCGGTCGAGATCGACGAGAAACCCGCTCCGAACGTGCCGTCAGACGGGCCGAGCGTGCAGCCCCAGCCGCATTGCGGCACGTCGGGGTCGCCCGGCCAGAGCGCGTAGACCGAGTCGTAGCGAGCGCCGGTGCCGGCCACCTCGGTCAACTCCGGTCGGACCTCGCGCGGCCCGACCCACCATCGACCGCCGCCACTCGACGACAACGACGTCAGCGGCCGACGCGGTTCGACGATGTCGAGCGGCTCAAGGGTCGCCAGCCCTGAGCTCCAGTCGAACACGGTGGCAGGCAGGCGATCGAGCACCGAGCCCACGACATCGCGCTCCTCGCGTGTCATCACCCGACGCGCCCGTCGCCGCGACAGCCCGGAACCGTACCGGGCGTCGAGGACCGGATAGATCAGCACGAGCGTGCGCCAACGCTGGACCGTCGGTGGGGGAGCTGTCACGTCGGCAGGGTATCGCCTGCTAGCATCGATGGGTTGGACGTCGAAACCTTCTCGAGCGTCCCTGACCCCGGTTTCGCCAGCAGTAGCGGCCCTGCGGTATCCTTCCGACCGGCCGCGCGACGTCGCCCAGCGAGCGCGAGGCTCGCGTCCGTTCCGGCGTAGCTCAGTGGTAGAGCGGGCGGCTGTTAACCGCTTGGTCGTAGGTTCGAATCCTACCGCCGGAGCCAATCCCCACTCGGTTGCACAGTTGTGCACGGATCTGTAGGCACGGGTCAGGACGGGACGTCCGGGGACAGCAGCCTTTGGCCCCATCCCAGTAACTCTGCGATCGCCTGTTGATCGGCCTCGTCCGGCCAGGCGTCGCACCACGCGTCGGGGGTCTCGATCGGCATCCCGTGGTCGGCGGGACCGTTGCGGACGGAGACGGTGACGGCGCGTACCGGTGCCGAGATGACTCGGTCGGCAGTCTCTCCTCGGCTCTGCGCGAGCCAGCGCCAGAACGTGGCAGTGCGCGTCTTGATGATGCGGGGAGACGAGCAGGAGTCGCAGGAACAGGCCATGACAAGGGTCCCTCCGGTGATATGTCCTAGTTGCGACAGGAACTCGCGCTAGGAAGCTCTAGGAGTGACGCTAGGCGCTCCTGGTAGCAAGACACCTGCAACCCGGTTGCGGTCCATGTCGGTACCGACATCGGACGTCGGGCGCGGAGGCGCGAGGAGAAGTGCTCGGACCCGGAGCGCGACTTTTGCTAGGGGACGACCCGAGCGACCTAGAAGCGAGGGCGAGCCGATGACCGCGTCGTAAGCGGCGACAGCTCGACTGTCAGATCCCCGGCTCCGGTCCCGGACCCTCGATCCCGCGTCAGCGGCCAGTCGGCACGAATACCAGTCGAATCGGTCCGCGGCTATTCGCGCTCGACGCTCCATCCGCGAACATCGCAGGCCAAAGTCGGTCATGCCGGCGTTGACCGTCCCGCCTTCCGCCCGGCCGCTCGATCCTGGTGGTGGCAGCTGACCTTCGTCTGGTCTGACGCTGCACAGAATCGAACGGCCGGCCCCCCCAGAGGCCGGCCGTTCCGCGGGTAAGTAGGAGGCGACTCAGTCGAACTCGAGCGGATTACCGCCCCGATGCTCGCTCGGGGCCGGAGACCGGAAGGTCCCGTTCGGGAGTTCCATCCCGCGCTCGCCTCGGCGATGCTCGATCATGCCGTCATTCAAGATCGTGCTCGGCTTGCGGACGGTGGGGTGGATGTTCACGTAGGGATTTCCCGGCGCCGACTTCGGCAGCTCGACCGGCTGGGCGACAGCCCCGCCGCGCTCACCGACGCGCTGCTCGAGGAGGCCCGGGTCCTGGAGGATCTGGGTGGTGGTCCTGCTCGGAGCCACCGTGCTCGGCGCGGACAGGGCGGTGAAGGCGCCCCACCCGAGCGTGACCATGATGGCCGCGGTCGCCAGTGCGATGCCGAACCGCTCGAGCCACCGATTCTGCTGCCGTGCGACAGCCTGTCCCTGACTAGCCATGTCTGTCATGACCTCCGTCTCGCACCCTTCGTGGGTGCTTGGTGACGAGACCTTGGAGGTCGCCGGCTGCAGCCCGGCTACAGTTCGGCTGCAGCGTTCCAGGGCGCTTGGTCGAAGGTTCGAATTCCCACCGCCGGAGCCACTCCTTCGTACGTTGCAGCCTGGGGGAACCGCCAACCCTCCATCCGTAGCCGCTCTGCAATCAGGCGGTGGTGCCGTGCCTTCTCGCCGAAAACGGAATGCCGTCGAGCGATGCGACTATGGTGACCGATGAGCCGATTCCCACGCCGCGCGGGTGCTGAAGTGCCACTCGAATTCCGCCTCCTCGGCGAGTTCGCGGTCCTCGCTGACGGTCGACGCCTCGACCTCGGGGGTCCCCGTCAGCGGAGCGTGCTCGCGTTGTTGCTCCTGCAGCGCGATCGGGCGATCTCGACCGTGCTGCTGGCCGACAAACTGTGGCCCGATGACCAGCCCCTAAGCGCCATCAAGACGATCCAGATCTACGTCTCGCGGCTGCGCCATATCCTGGGCGCCGAAGCCGGAAGGCTCAGCTCCACGGCGTCGGGCTATCGCCTGGCGGTCGCGGATGACGAGTTCGACGTTGCACGCTTCGAGCGGGGCCTACGCCAGGCTCGCGAGACGAGCGCCTCCGGCGACCAGGACCGCGCACGCGCACTGCTCGAGGCCGCATTGGCCGAGTGGTCAGGACCCGCCCTGGGTGACATGGCCGACGAGCGTTTTGCGCGAAGCGAGGCTGATCGGCTCGAAGAGCTCCGGCTGCAGGCCATCGAGGAGCTGTACGAGAGGCGCATCGCCGGAGGCTCCGGCCGCGAGGCCATCGCGGAGCTTCGTCGCCTCGTGGCCGACGAGCCCGGCCGGGAGCGGCTGTGGCGGCTGCTGATGCTGGCGCTGTATGCCGACAGCCGCCAGGCCGAGGCCCTCGAGGCCTACCAGGAAGCCCGCCGGTATCTGGGCGACGAGCTCGGCCTCGACCCGAGCCCGGAGCTCCAGGAACTGGAGCAAGCGATCCTCAATCAGACGGCGCCACTCCCGGCGCGGGACGAGCTCGAAGCGGCTCCGGCCGTGGCGACAGACGCGCTTGCCGACGAGCCACTCACCTCGGCGGGCAGCGCCGAGGCCGCGGCGCAGCGCAGGCGCCGGGTGGTCACGGTCCTGCGCGCCGGTATGGTCGGGACCGCAAACGACATCGATCCCGAGATCCTCGAGGCGCTCGGGCGCCGTGCCGAGGAGGTCGTCCGTCGGGCGATCGAGCGTCACGGCGGCATCATCGACCACGCCGATCAGCACGGTGTGACCGCCGTATTCGGTCTCGCTGTCGCGCGTGAGGACGACGCGTTGCGGGCAGTCCGGGCCGCCGCCGAGCTGCGCGGCGAAGCGAGCTCGGATACAGGCGTCGCGCGCGTCGTCCTCCGTGTCGGGGTGGCCACCGGCGAAGTCCTTGCCGGGGCCGGCGACGACGGGCATGGCTTGCTGGTGACCGGTGCACCGCTCCATCTCGCGGGCGTGCTCGCCGAGCTTGCCGCGGGTGGCGAGGTCCTCCTGGCGCTTGAGACCGAGCGCCTCGTCCGAGGTGCGACCTCGACGGAGCCGGCGATGCTGCACGGCGACGACGATGGCCCGGCGTCGGGAGCCGTGCGCCTCGTGGCCGTCCTCGAGTCCGAGCCGATCGAGCGCCGGACAACGACCCCGTTCGTCGGCCGGGCCGCCGACCTGGACGCGCTGGCCGCCGCCTTCGAGCGGGTGGCGGCCGACGCCGTACCCGGCCTCGTGACTGTCACTGGCGCACCGGGCGTCGGCAAGAGCCGGCTCGTCGCCGAGGCCCTGGCCCCCATCGCCGAGCGCGCCGCGGTCCTGCGGTCGCGCTGTCTGCCGTACGGCGAGGGGATCACCTATTGGCCGGTCCGCGAGCTCGTCCAGATGGCCACCGGGATCGAGCTCGGCGAGCCGCGGGACGACGCCATCGCCAAGCTCGACGCGATCGTGGGCGGGATCGATCGGGCCGACCTCGTGCGCGGCAGCATCGCGTCGATCATGGGCCTGACCGACGAGACGGTGCCCGGCGAAGAGATCACTTGGGCGGTCCGCCGCTTCGTGGAGGTGCTCGCGGCCGAGCGCCCGCTGGTGCTCCTGGTCGACGACCTGCAGTGGGCCGAGCCGGTACTCATCGACCTGCTCGATCACGTGCTCGACCTCGGTCGCGGCCCGATCCTGCTCATCGCCATCGCCCGCCCCGAGCTCGCAGATGTCCGACCCGACTGGCTGGCCCGCTCGAGCCTCGCTCTCGTACGGCTAGACGCTCTCGGCGAGACCGACGCTGCAACGCTGCTGGATCATCTCGCCCCGGAGCTGCCTCCAGGGGAATTGCGCTCGCGGATCCTGGCGTCCGCCGAAGGCAACCCGCTGTTCGTCGAACAATTCGTCGCCTATGCCACCGAGGAGGCGCTCGCCGGCCGGCCCACGCTCAACGAGGGAACGGCAGTCGACCTGCCGATCCCGCCCACCATCGGGGCGCTTCTCGCAGCCCGGCTTGACCGCTTGCCCGAGGCCGAGCGTCACGTCCTCGAGAGGGCTTCTGTCGTCGGGAGGACGTTTTGGACCGGAGCCCTGACCGAGCTTCTGCCAGACAGCGAGCTCCGGGACGTAGCAGGCCGTCTGGCCCGCCTCGTGCGGCGCGACCTCATTCGACCCCAGCGCACTGACTTCGCCGATGAGGACGCGTATCGCTTCCGTCACCTCCTCATCCGCGACGCGGCCTACGCGAGCTTGCCCAAGAGCGATCGGAGTGAGCTCCATGAGCGGTTCGCCGGCTGGCTCGAGCGCGTCAACAGACAAGGGGAGCGTGAGACAGACGTCGAGGAGATCCTCGGCTACCACCTCGAGCAGGCCTACCGGTACCGCATCGAACTCGGACCCCTCGACGACGAGGCCGTCGCGCTCGGCCGTCGGGCGTCGACGCGGCTCGCCTCCGCGGGCCGACGCGCCCTGGCCCGGAGCGACTTCCCGGCTGCCGCGAACCTCCTCGACCGCGCGGCGCGGGTCCTCGATGAACACAACGGGGAGCGAGCCAGGCTACTCGTCGCGGCGGGCGAGGCCTATCTGGAGATCGGCGAGTTCACCAAGACCGATGGCGTGCTCGTTCAAGCGGCAGTCGTCGCCGACGACGTCGGCGACGGCCCGGTCCTGACGACCGCCAACCTCGTGCGACTCCAGCTCCAGTTGCGCAGCGAAGCTTCAACGTCGATCGACGACGTCATGCGCGAGGCGCAGGCCGGCATCAAGGATCTGAAAACTTCCGACGACCCGAACGCGCTGGCTCGCGCGTGGCGACTGATGACCCTGGTCTATGGCGTGTCTGGGCGATACGAGGCAGCCGGCGATGCCAACGACCGCACGATCGAATATGCACGACGTGCAGGGGATCATGTCCTCGAGAAGCGGCTCTACTCGTCGGCAGCGCAAGTGGCTCTATCCGGACCGCTACCTGCCCAGGCTGGGATCAGAAGGTGCGAGGAGTTGGTGCAGATCTCGGAGGGAGACCGCCGCTCCCAGGCGGTGACTCTGGCGGCTCTGGCCCACCTGCGCGCGATGGTCGGAGATTTCGAGCCGGCTCGAGAGGACTACCGGCGCGGGCGCGCGACCCTTGAAGAGCTGGGCCTGCGTTTTGACGCCGCGCTCATCTCGATCGACTCAGGGCCAGTCGAACTGCTCGCCGGGGATCCGGTCGCGGCCGAGGCCGAGTTGCGGAAGGATCACGAGGCGCTCGATGCGATGGGAGAGAGGAACTACATCTCGTCCATCGCGGGGCTTCTGGCCGAAGCGCTGTATCGACAGGGTCGATTCGATGACGCGGCGACTTCCGCAGCCTTCAGCGAGGAGGTGGCTGCCCCATCCGACGTCTTTTCGCAGCATCTCTGGCGCGGAGTGCGGGGCAAGCTGTTGGCCCGGGACGGCGCCCACGATGAGGGCATCGCGCTCGCCAACTCCGGCGTCGAGCAGACCCGGACATCCGACGACATCGAAGGACAGGGCAACGCGCTGATATTCCTGGCCGAGGCACAGGCGGCGGCCGGGCGCGACGACGATGCCGCCCGCTCGGCGACCGAAGCGCGGACACTGTTCGAGGCCAAGGGGAACATCGTGTCGGCCGCCAGGGCGGCCGGGTTCGCCTCGCCGGTCGCGATCAGGAGCACCCAGGTGCGGCGGACGGGTCGCATCGGATAGCCCCGACGACGATCGGCGCGACCGGATCGACGGGGACCCTCTTTGCGGAGATCGTGCCGGACACCGATCCTGCCGCTCGCCCCGTTGCGGATTCGCGGCGGTGCGACGCTGGTGCAAAACGCGGCAGGTGTAGGGTCAGCCCGCCTCAGATCGTGTCAGCCGAAGGCGCACGATCCGTGCCTCCCAAAGGAGCTGGCTATGCTGCGCTTCGCGAACCAGCCGAGGACGACCGGCACCGGCCGGCCCACCCGGGATGGCCATGACAGCACCGGCGACGCGATCAGGGTCGAGATCTACGACCCTGCGACGAACCGGACCGTCGACACGGATGCGGATGTGACCCTCACTCTCGGATTGGGCTCCGCACGTGGCAAGCTGATCGGGGGGACCGCGAAAGCGGTCGCCGGGGTCGCCACCTTCCCGGACCTGTCGATCGATACGCCTGGCCTCTACACGCTCAGGGCCAGCAGCGCGGCCGACACGGACACCCCGGTGTCGGACGGGTTCATGGTGGCCGATACCGTTGCCACGTGTGATGGCCCGGGCTGCAGCTTCACTGAGACCAAGGAGCGGCACACCTACACGGCAACCCCGGAGCAAGGGTCGGCAGGCGCCAATTGGGCCTCCTCCGTCAACTTGCCGGGCGTGCAGATCTCGTGCGATTTCGCGCCGTTCGATTACCCAGACGAACGCCAGCCGAACGCGATCTGGTATAGCTACGACGACGGGGATACCCGGTCCCCGAAGACGATCGTGATCGTCATCGACAAAGAGATCGTCGATAAGACGCCGGACAACGGCACGTCCGACTATCGCGTCTGCTATTCGTCACCGGTGCCTTTCACCGACCGCACGGGCGAGCTGGCCAAGCCGGATCCCTGGGAGGATGGTCCGAGCGCGTACTTCGGGACTACCTGGTTCACCGGGCTCCTGCCGGACTGCGACCCGAACGATCCAGTGGCGCCGTGCGTCCTGGGATGGACCGACGATGGCGGCAACCGAGTCGGGACGTTCCTGGCACCACCTGGGGATCCCTCCTTCAGGTAGACCTTGGCGATCTAAGCTTTCCTCCACGGCTCTGGTCTCACCGGGACTGAGCAGCATCTGGGTCACGAACGAGCGGGCCATGTTCGGCCGCACCCGGGGCTGGTGCTAGCTCCGATCAGCCTGCGACTGTGCCACTAACGATCGCCTCCACGCTCGCGTCGCCACGCGAGGAAGCACGTCGCACTTGCCAGGGCGCTTGGTCGCAGGTTCGAATCCCACCGCCGGAGCCACACTCCTCGCCGGAGCCAATTGTCCTCTCTCGCCGCAGCCAACCCTCTCTAGGATGCTCAGTCTGAGCACGAAGCTGGGCGTTGACGCCCGGTCAGGTCCACCGTGTATCGGTCGGATCGACCGCTGAAGCTCGGCTAACGATCGCTGCCAGTAGGAGACGTCTGAATGTAAACGCCGCTGCCAGACGGTTGCGGGAGCCGAGATCCGAACTCGAACGCTCTTGTCGGGCCGCCGAGTTTAGTGCGGCTCCTACTGTCGACAGACGCTGCGGACGTCCCTTTCTGGCAAGAGCTATCGGACGGCCGCCGGGTGGCACGCCGTCGCATCCGTGGCCGAACGCCGGGCGAGACCCGCAGTGACGAGGGTGGGGTCAAGCCGCTCCCAGGCCTCCACGAGGCCGCTGGCCGAGACTGCGACCCGCCGGTAGCGGGCCTCGAGCTGGCCTCGGAGGGAGGTCCATCCCTGGCTCGATAGCGTCTCCGCGGACGCCAGCGGGCGACCCATCACGATGACGTAGTCGATCTCACCATCCGGCCGCCTCCGGAATGCTTCGAGGTCCACTCCCGGTGGCACATTGAACCCATCGGGATGGGACAGCAACCACCGGAACGGATCGTTGTCTGGTCGGTTCCGGTATAGGTAGAACGGGAAGTGACCCTCCCAGTTGCTCAGGTCGTGCCCGCTCGTCGCCGCGGCGATCCGGCCCACCTCGGAGCCGCCGGGATCTGTGCGCCCGAGGGGACCCGCCGGGGGAAGGGCGAGGTTGGCCTGGATCATGGTCGATCGGAAGGCGACGCACGGCACCAGGGATTCGACTTCCTCGGCCGCGGCGCTGAGGCTCAGCGTCGTCGGGAGTCGCAGCACGAAGAGCGCCCCCGCAACCGCGAGGAAGGCCGTGGCGGCGACCTGCGCGCCGCGACGCGGTATGTCTTGCGCCGCGAGCCACAGGACGAGTCCGTACACGGGGAACAGCGCGAGGCGCTCTGGAATGTAGCTGCCACCGCTCTGGACGCTCGCCGGTGCAACGAGTGCGACGAGCAAGGCCGAGCCAGCGTAGCCGAAGAGAGCGTCCTCATTGCGTAGCGAGCGGGGGCGCGCGCCGGCCCGCCGCCAGACCGCGACGAGGAGCAGCCCGGCGAGCGTCAGCGCAAGTCCGACCGCCGCGACTATCTCCAACGGATGGGCCGTCGCGAGGCCGATTGCGAGTCCCAGGATCCCGATGGCCTGGAGGACCGGGTTCAAGAAGTCGACGGGCGCCGCCGAGCTCGTAGTCAGGAGGAAGATCGCGGCGAGCGCGATCGACGGCAGGGCTCCAATCAGAAGCGGCAGCATCGCCAGTGTCGCTCGTGCCCCAGCGCGAGCACCGCCAGCCCGCCACGACCCGACGACCCGACTGGCACCCATCACAACCACGAAAAGACCAAGCTCGAGGAACGGCACCAGGTGGGAGACGTAAACGAGCAGGGCAAGCAGGCCGAAGACGATGGCCGTCCTCGAGCCAGGGGCCAGTCGATGCCGCCACGCGTATCCCGCCGCGACAAGGCACAGGGCAACCCCGAAGCTGAAGTCGTAGAAACCGTACTGGAACGCGAACGTGAAAGTCAGCGGGATGGCGAGTAGGGCCAGCCAGTCCCGCCCGGGGTGAATGCTCCGCACGGCGTAGAGCAGCCCCAACGGAATGGCGGCGACGTACGCAATCTGGAGGAGACGCTCGGCGCTCGCTGGATCTGAGACCAGCATGGCAATTGCGAGCGCCAGCCCGGCCAGGAGGTTCGGGGCCGGGAACGGCGTCACTTCGACATACCGCAGGTGCAGCCCCCCGGCGCCCTGGAGAATGTCGCGGATGAGCGCTGCCCCGCCGACGTGGGCAGCCCCGTCGACAGTCAGGTACCGCGGCACCATGAGCAGGAAGGCAGTCTCGGCGAGGACGGCCAGCCCGAGGATGACGCGCGCGGAGGGTCGCCACGGCTCCTGCCTGTCGATCGCGCTCACGACGCCCCTATCGTGCGATGGAGGATCCGATGAACGCAACACTCGCGACTGTCGCTCCGGCAGTGATGCCTGCCGGAGCCTCGGCTCGACCGCCTAGACTGAACAGCCTCCGAGATGTAGCGACACATCTCGGTCATCGTGGGCGCATCTTCCGGGCTCCGATGAGTGCCTGCAAGGGCGTCCGACCCTGGGTCAGCCGGCCGGTGTGGGTGCGCTCCTCGTTGTAGAAGCGGAGGTATGCGGCAAGGTCGCGAGTCAGGCCGGTCAGCTTGGGCACCAGGCTGCGCGCGAGCGACGGCCGCCAGCACTCCTCGAGGATTGTCCGCTGGACGCGCTCGACGGCCCATTGGTGGCCGGCCGACCGGCCCGGATGAACGTCTGCTGAGCGCCCAGCGCGCGGACGCTGTCGCCGAAGACAGCCGAGCGGAACTCGCTGCCGTTGTCGGACAGGACCCGCTCGAGCCGCCAGCCGCGGGCGTCCAGGTCAGCCGCCACCCGACGGGCGAGGGCCGATGTCCGGGCCGCACTCGGGTTGCGCGGGGTCGTCGCCAGCTCGGCCCAGACATAGCTCGTCGCGAGGTCGATCGCGGTGTACTGCTAGACCCGCCCGCTCGTGCCGGCCAAGCGGCCGACGTGGAAGCAGTCGAAGCCGACCAGCTCGCCCGGGTTGTCGACGGGTCCCGGCCGACCAGGGCTCCGTTCCAACCTGCGACTGTGCAACTGACAGTCGCCTCTACGCTCGGGCCACCACTCACGGAAGCACGTGGCATCGGCCGGTGCGCTTGGTCGTAGGTTCGAATCCTACCGCCGGAGCCACTCCGTGACTGATCCGGACCGGTCAGGCCTCCCTCACCTCTCGATGCGGTACTTGAGGTGCGCGACCCCGGGCGCTTCGATCGCGCGGACCTCCACGAGCTTCAGGTTCGGCCCCACACCGTCGAAAAGGCGGGCGCCTCCGCCCAGGAGGATCGGCGCGACGTGCAACTCCAGCTCGTCGACGAGACCGGCCGCCAGGTACTGGTTGATGACATCGGCGCCGCCGCCGATGAAGACGTCCTTGTCGCCGGCGGCATCCCGCGCCCGCTCCAGGGCGGACTCGATCCCGTCGGTGACGAAGGTGAAGGTCGTGTCCGTGAGGATCAGCGGCTCGCGTTCGTGGTGGGTGAGGACGAAGACCGGCTTGTGGAATGGTGGGTCCTCGCCCCACCAGCCGCGCCATGGATCGTCGCCCCACGGCCCGCGGGTGGCCGGGCCGAACTTGCCCCGGCCCATGATCTCGGCGCCCACATTCGCCGTCTCCTCGACGACCACGGGATTGCTGGCGTTCTCTTCGCCGCCCTCCAGGCCGTTGTGCTCGCGCCACACTTTGAGCCGTGTCACCCAATCGTGAAGCCGTTCGCCGCCCTCGCCGAGAGGGTCCTGCTGGCTCTGGTTCGGGCCGGCCACGTAGCCGTCCAGCGAGGACGAGATGTGCACTCTTACCTTGCTCATGTCCCTAAGTATCGGTCAGGCCGTCCCGTCCAGGACCTCGCGCAGCTTGGCGGCGAACGCATCCGGGTCTCCGGTCTGGCCGTACTCGCCGCCGAGGAAACCACCATGGTCGCTCGGGAAGGTCACGGGCGACGTCCCCAGTCGCTCGGCCACGGCATGGGCGCCGCGGTTCGCCATCTCCCCTTCTGACTCCGAGCCTGCCGCCATGACGATCCTCGTCGAGGCGGCACGCAACGCATCGAAGTCGGGCTGGTACCCGATGGACCCGACCAGGGCCAGCCCAAGGAGGGGGTCGGTCCGCTAGCCATCGTCCTCGGCTGGCATGCCGAACATCTGGGGATCCGGCCCCGGCTGCGCCGCGATGTCATCGGTGAACGCTCCGCGGTGGCTCACCACGGCGATGAAGTGGGCCATCCCCGCGCCCCAGCCGCGCTGCTCGTACGTCTCGTGGACCGCTCGGGCTGCGGCAAGCGCCGCCGTGCCGTCCGGCAGGATCACCGGGAGCGGCGGCTCGTGCGCGACCAGCGTCCGCACATCCTCCGGATGCGTCGTCACGAGCGCCAGCCCGTTGACCGCACCACCGCTACTGCCGAAGAGGTCGACCGGCCCGCCACCAAGCGCTCCGATGATGCGATGCAGGTCGTCGGCGTGCTGCTCGGGCGTGGGTGGCTTCGTTGGATCGGTCTGCTCGCTCCGCTCGACGCTGCGCGGGTCGTAGGTCACGACGGTGCGGTCGCCGAAATGTCCGCTGAGGGTCACGAAGCCCCCGGCGCCCATCGGCGAACCGATGAGGAACAGCATCGGTTCGGCGCTCGCGTCGTTGCGTCGGACGTCGTACGTCAGGGTGGCGCCGGGGACCGTGAGGGTATGGGTCGTCGGCTTGGTCGCTGTCGTCGTCATCGTGGGACTCCTTGGTCGCTGATCGGTCTAGGACCGGGCGGGCGAGTACTCGGCCAGGATCGCGTCGATCTGGCCGACCGCCTGCTTCAGACCGTCCTCCATACCCATGGCCAGGACCTGTTCCATGGCCTCGGTGCTCGGGAAGATGCTTTCGATCGACATCCTCGTTCGGCCGTTGCCGGCCTCCTCGATCGCCACACGGACGGTGTTCATCGGCAGGTCGGTGTTCGTCGAGCCGTCATCGTTGGCGAAACCGTCGCGGAAGACGATGGACCGGGGCGCATCGACCTCCTCGACCTCCCAGAAGCCCTTCGGCTGGTCGCCCGTCGGGCCGGTCATGTGGTACTCGATCCGCCCACCGGGCGAGAGGTCGTGCGAGGTCACCGTCGCCGGATAGGTGGGCGGACCCCACCAGCGCTCCAGCAGGCGCGGGTCCGCCCACAGCTGCCAGACCCGTTCGGGCGAGGTCTCGAACTCCGCCTCCAGCAGCATGGTCAGCGCATTGGGATCCTTGTGGACGGCTGTAACGGTCATCGGTCTGCCTCTCTGGTGTATTCGGTGACGAGCTCGGTCATCCGGACGATCCGGCCGCGCCACAGCTCCTCGTACTGGTCGAGCAGACGGCGCGCCACGCGCAGCCCCTCGAGATTCGTGCGGACGACCTTGCGTCGCCCGAGCCGCTGCTTGGTGACCAGGCCGGCACGCTCGAGGACGGCCACGTGCTTTTGGACCGCAGCGAAGCTCATCGGGTAGTGGCCGGCCAGCTCGGCCACGCCCTCCTCACCATCGATCGCGCGGCGGACGATGTCGCGCCGCGTCGGATCGGCGAGAGCGCCGAACATGCGATCGAAGTCGGGAGGGATGACCTGCATGGATACAACCATACGGTTGTATCAACTGGACGTCAAGTCCGGGGCGATGTCCTACGGGCGGCCGGCGCCCGGGGCCGGCGCCGGGATGGCGAGCACCTGACCTTGGGCGGACCCATCGCTCTCGCCGGCGGGATCACCCCACGCGTTCGTGACGAGGAACAGGGTCCGCCGATCCGGACCCCCGAGCATCGCGGCGAAGCAGCCGCGGTCGAGCTCGATGGCCTGAAGGACGTCTCCTCCTTCGCGTACCCGCACGGCACGATGGCTCCCGACATCCCCGTACCAGACGGCGCCCTCCGCATCGAGGCAGATGCCATCGGGATGGTCCTCGACGTCGGCCCACGTCCGCCGTCCACTGAGCGTCCCATCCGCCGCCACGTCGAAGGCCGTCAATCGGTTGCCGTAGGACTCCGCCACGATGAGCGTCGCGTCGTCCGTGGTCACGACCATCCCGTTGGGGAACATCACGCCGTCCGCGACCTCTCGGACGTTGCCGTCGGGTGTCACGAGGGTGATCGTGCCTGGCGCGACCTCACCCTCCGGGAAGTCGAAGCCGATGTTGTTGACGTAGGCGTTTCCGCGACCGTCGACGACGATGTCGTTCCAGGGGTGCGCGCTGACGCCGGACAGGTCGGCATGGGTCACCAGCGACCCGTCGGGCTCCTGGCGCAGGATGCGTTGCTGGCTGGACGCGACGATGAGCAGTCGGCCGTCGGGCAGATGGTCGATACACATGGGGAAGGACTCGACGCTCGCGACGACCTCGCTCGTGCCGGGCTGGCCATGGCCGTCGATACTCAGGGCGATGACCTGGCCCGCGCCCCAGTCGGATACCCATAGACGGCCATCGCGCCACCGGGGTGACTCCGGGAACGCAAGACCGCTCAGCACCACCTGCGGCTGGGCCGGATGCTCGATGCTCATGGTTCGTCCTCCTTGTCGAGTATCGCTCCGCCGCTCGGATGACACTGCGTCAAGGAGGCGTCCCGATGATCGATGGGATCTCCGTCGGTGACGACGGGCTGGCCCGCTGCTGGTGGGCGGATGGCGACATGCTCCGTACGTACCACGATGTGGAGTGGGGACGGCCGGTCGCCGACGACCGGCGACTGTTCGAGAAGGTCTGCCTGGAGGGGTTCCAGTCGGGGCTGAGCTGGCTGACGATCCTGCGCAAGCGAGACGACTTCCGGCGCGCCTTCGGTGACTTCGACCCAGCGGTCATCGCCGCCTTCGACGAGACCGATGTCGAGCGCCTGATGGCCGACACGGGCATCGTTCGGAACCGCGCGAAGATCGAGGCGACCATCAACAACGCGCGCCGCTATCCCGACCTGCTGCCCGAGTTCGGCAGTCTGGCCGCTTACCTGTGGAGCTTCGAGCCCGGTTCGGATGCGCGTCCCGCGGTGATGGATCAGGCGACATTGGCGACCATGGCCGTCAGCCCTGAGTCGAAGGCGATGAGCAAGGACCTGCGCAAGCGTGGCTGGGCGTTCGTCGGTCCCACCACGGCGTACGCCGCGATGCAAGCGATGGGCATCGTCAACGACCACCTCGACGCCTGTCACGTCCGTCGGGAGGTCGAGGCGGAACGGGGCGCGTTCGAGCGGCCTCGGCCTGCGTCGCGCTAGGGATACCTATCATCTACGGCGTGACACCCGATCCGAGGGTCGACGCGTACCTGGCGGGCCTGCCCGCCGACCAGCGCGACCTGTTGCAGGACCTTCGTGAACACCTCGCCGGGCTCGTCCCAGACGCCGCCGAGACCATCAGCTACGGGATGCCGGCGCTCAAGCTGGGCGGTCGGTTCTTCGTGTCATATGCGGGCTGGAAGGCGCATTGCAGCCTCTACCCGTTGACGGATTCGTTCATGGAGTCGCACGCGTCCGAGATCGACGGGTTCGACCGTACGAAAGGCAGCATCCATTTCACGCCCACGCATCCGCTGCCGGACGACCTCCTCGCCGCGCTTGTCCGGGCGCGCATCGCCGATCTCGAGTCCGGCGGCCGATAGTCGGAACGCCGCTGGTGACCGCGCAGATCCGTTCCCGCCCGGCAGGTCGGGTTCGTCAGTCCCGGTCGCTCAGGTGGCAGGCCTCGTTCCAGGTCTCGATCACGGGGTTGGCCCGTTCCCAGCCGAGGACCCCGATCGTCGCCGTCCCGAGCGCGAAGTGGGCGCCGTCGCTCGGTCGCAGCCCGAGCCAACGCGCCGCCAGCACGCGCAGCACGTGCCCGTGTGCGAACAACAAGGCGTCGCCGGCGACCGACGCGTCCAGGCAGCGCGCGAGGACGCGGTCGACACGGGCGCCGACCTCATCGGCCGTCTCGCCGCCGCGCCACGGCCCGTCCCAGATCGTCCACCCCGGAAGGGCCTCGCGGATCTCGTCGGTCGTCCGGCCCTCGAGGTCGCCGTAGTCCCATTCCATGAGGTCGTCGTCGGGCAGCGCACGATCGAAGCCGGCAAGCTCCGCGGTCTCGGTGGCGCGCGACAGCGGGCTCGTCAGCACGAGCGCGAATGGATGATCCCGCAGCCGGCTCCCCAGCTCGACCGCCTGCCGCCGACCGACGTCGGTCAGCGGGATGTCGGTGCGCCCGGTGTGCTGCCCGGACCGCGACCACTCGGTCTCGCCGTGGCGGACGATGTGGATCTGCCGTTCCGGCTCGCCGCTCATAGCTCTGTCGCGGGACGTGCCAGCTCATCGGGTCGTGCGGCGAAGAACGGCCGCTCCCGCCAGCCGAACACGGGCGCCATCAGGGACGTCGGCAGGGTCGTGATGCGGGTGTTGTAGCGGTAGACCTGGTCGTTGTAGAGCTCGCGACGGTCGGCGATCATCGACTCGAGGCGCTCGATCTCGTTCTGCAGGTCGAGCACATTGCCGTCCGAGCGGACCTGCGGGTAGGCCTCCACGACGGCGAACAGCGAGCGCACGGCGCGCGAGGTCTCCTCGGCGTGGACCGCCTTGTCGGGGATCGGCTCGGTCGGGGAGTAGGCCGCACGCGCCCGGGCGACCTCCGTCAGCACGTCCTGCTCGAACGCCATCAGTCCGCGCACCGCCGCGACGAGGGCCGGGAGCTGGTCGTGCCGCTGCTTGAGGACCACGTCGATGTTCGCCCACGCCTTGTCGATCCGTTGACGGAGCCCCATCACGGCGTTGTACGTCGTGACGACGAGGAACAGGAGGATCGCAAGGAGCAGGCCGATGGCGAATGCGGCGGCGAGCGACTGTGGGGTCATCGTCGTTCGAGCCTAAGAGCCCAGCGCAGGCGGCAGCATCAAGGCCAGCGCCATCGCGGATGCGATCGCCAGGATGGCCCCGAGCAGGCCGACGAGGAATCGACTCTCGTGGCGCTCGACGGCGGCGCCCGGGACGCCGTGCGCGATGAGCAGTGGGATACCCGCGCTCGCAAGGATCAGGCTGTCGGGTGCGATCGTGAACCGGCGCTCCGCCTCTGCGGCTTCGCCGGCGGCAGCGAGCGGGAGGACGTTCGCAGCAGGATCGAGCTCGGGCGCACGCACTGGCTGGCCGATCCCGAATCCCGGGATCGCGGCATTGCCCCAGGCGTCCTCGGGCGTAGGCTCGAGGAGACCCGCCTGGCGGGCCTCCGCGATGTCCCCGAGCACCTCGGGATCGTCGGCTGCGAGATCCGAGCCGATGGCCACGTCGGCCTCCGTCGGGTCGGCCAGGTCCGAGAACGGCAGCGCGCGCCCGACGATCGTGACGGCATCGCCCGGGGTGAGGATCGCCTCGCGGTAACGGCGGCGCTGATCCGAGCTGCCGTACAGACTCCCGGACGTCCCGGCCAGCACCGACAGTGCGCTTTCGGACGGCGGGTTCGCGGGCACGGCGAGGAGCGCGGCGATGGCGGCCGCCCGGCCCAGGCCACTACCGGCGACGGCCGACCCTGTGCGGAGTCGGAGCCCTGGCGGCTCATCGCCCATGAACCCGGTCGCCTCGTCGAGGACCAGCGGGGCGTCCCATCTCGCTCCGCGCGGGAACACGCGGATGTCGCCGCTCTCATCTCGGACACGGAAACCCACCGCACGCTCCTCGCGGAAGTCGGCGTCGAGGTCGGTGCCATCGTCCGACCGGTCGATGCTCGAGCGGTAGTACACGCAGGTCGAGCTCTGCAGCGGCGATACGAGGGTCAGCTCCGCCGGTTCGATCACCCCGCTGATCCGGACCTCACCTGCAGCGAGGGTCGCGATGCGGGAGGTCGACGTGTCGGCGATCCGGGTCGCATCGCGATACCCGGCCATGCCGCGGACCAGCAGCCACAGCCCGGCGATCAGGCCCACGACGGCGATGAACGCGACCTGTGGAACGAACTCGACCTGCATCCTGCGCATCGTACGAGCCGCGCCGAGTCGCGGAAGCGCCCGCCCGCCGTGTCGACCGCGTGACCTGGGACGCGACGCCCCTGTGCTAGCCTCGGCCACAGGCCTGTATCCCAGCACCGACACCGGGGAGGACCCATGCGCCCGAGCGAATGGGACGAGCGCGCAGCCCGAGCCACGTTCGACCTCCAGGCGCTGAGATGAGCGCGCGCGCCGACACCTCGTCGCGGTCCGAGCCGGCCCCGAACATCCACCCGGTCCGCAGGACGATCCGCTACTACCTCTCGCGCATCGTCGTCTCGGTCATCACCCGCGCCTGGGTTCGGTTCGACGTCGAGGGCCGCGATCTCCTGCCCGGCACCCCGGCGATCTACGCCTTCAACCACCTCTCCTGGGCGGACCCCTTCGTCCTCATGGCGACCATGCCGCTCAAGCCGCGCCTGTCGTTCTTCGGGCCGCGCGAAGAGGATATGCGGGCCGGAGGGCGCAACCGAGTGATGCTGTGGACGGGCAGCGCCATCCCATACAAGCCCGGCAAGAACGACCTGCTGGAGGCGACGCGGCGGGTCGGTGCCGTCATGGCCAATGGCGGCGTCCTGGCCATCGCGGGGGAGGGGCGCATCGGCGCTCTCGAGGACCGGGTGCTGCCGCTCAATGACGGGCCGGCCTATTTCGCGCTTCGCTCACGGGTCCCGCTGGTCCCGATCGCGATCAACGGGACGAGTTGGCTGCGCTTCGGTGCGCGCGTCCGCATCCGGATCGGCGAGCCGATCGTGGGCCAGGGCAGACCGGATCGCGCTGCGGTCGAGGCGATGACCGCGATGCTCGCCGAGCGCCTCGAGGCGATGCTCGACGGGGCGCCCACGCCCGACCGAGCGGGCAGGATCGCAGCCTGGGTCACCGACCGCTTCAACGAGTGGCCGGAAGGGTCCCGCGAAGCGGCGCTCGAGGCGCAGCTCGCCGCCATCCCGCCCGAACGCGCCGAAGCCGTCTGACCCCGACCGGGCCTGAGCCACGGGCGCCGGGGTGTCTCTGGCATACTCGGTGGACCAGACCAGCGCAGGGAGAACCGTGCCAGCGACCGGCCTTTCCGCCGACCCCGAGGAGTACCGGGCGCGTCTCGCCGAGCAGTCGGACGAGCAGATCGACACCTGGGCGGCCGAACTCATGCGTGACGTCGCAAAGCGGCGCGGCGTGATCCGTGTCCTGTCGGATCTTCGCACGGCCGCCCGGCTGAGCGAGAGCGATATCGAACGAGTGTTCGCATCGGGGAATGGGCCGATGGCGAGCGTGGGGCGCGATGCCCAGGGCCGCCAGATGATCCCGGCGGTGGCCCTGTACCCGTTGGTCGCGGGCATCCGCGCCGAGACGGACGACGGTCGCAAGCGCCTGATCGACTACCTGGTCGAGAACTTCCACGAGCTCGTCTACGTCTGATCGACCCGTCGAGCGACTCGCGGGGCTGATCCGGCTCGTCCATCCCTTCCCATCGGTCCTCGACGGTATCGTCGTCGCCGCAGTCGCGCTGCTCGCCGGGGGAGCGCCGGCTGTCGCCGTGCGTCTCGGGCTCTCGATGGTGTTCCTGCAATTCGCGATCGGCGCCCTCAATGACATCGTCGATGCGACCGCCGATGCCGGGCGTGTCCCGCCCAAGCCGATCCCGGGCGGGATCGTCACGACCGCCCAAGCCCGGGTGGTCGTGGTGGCCGCCGGGGCGATCGGATTGGCCCTGGCCGCCCCGTCTGGTCCAGCGCTGCTCGTGCTGGGCGTCATCGTCCTCACGGTCGGTGCCGCCTACGACCTGTTCGCCAAGGGCACCGCCTGGTCGTGGCTGCCCTTTGCGGTCGGGATCCCGCTGCTGCCGGTCTTCGGCGCCGTTGGCGCGACCGGCTCCGTGCCGGGGTCCTTCGCGATCCTGGTCCCGATGGCGGTCCTGGCAGGCGCCGGGTTGGCGGTCGCCAATGCGCGCGCCGACCTCGATGTCGATGCGGCCGCCGGCACCACGTCGGTCGCGACGCGGCTGGGGCCGCGATGGTCATGGTGGGTCGACCTGGCCCTCCTGGGCGGGGCGACCGTCCTTGGCTTCACCGTCGTGGGCCGGTCCGGTTGGTCGGCGCCGACGATCGGGCTGGTGATCGTCGGCACGGTCCTCGTCGGTGCCGGGCTCCTGCTCGGACGGCGAGCGGCCCCGGACGCGCGACGCCGAGCGTGGGAGGTCCAGGCGATCGGGGCGGCGATCGCGGCGACGGGCTGGGTCGCGGGGATGATCCCCGGACCCTAGGCCTCCGTCAGTACTCGACTTGTGTCAGTCGAAGTCGCCCGAGCGGACCAGGGCGATCGCGTTCTCGAGCCGAAGCTTCGAGATCGTCAGGTACTTGGCCAGGTTGTCACGGTCGACATCCGCGATCGAGCGGACCGCGTCAGGGGACCGGAGCACGTCGACGAGCTCATCGAGCGCCTCGGCCAGGGACACCTTCGCATTGACCAGCGAGTCCTCGCTGAGCGGTCGTCGCGAGCGGTCCTGCCGTTCGGGCTCAAGCTCATCGTCAGGCTCCACCTCGACGACCATCACGGCCGTCGGCTCCCGTTCGACGTCCAGATCCAGATCGAGATCGCCCGACGGTGCCGCCCCGTTCCCGTCCACGACCGGCTGCGGCGAACGAGCGCGGCGGCCTTCGATCTTGTCCCGCAGCTTGATGAGCGTCAGCTCTCCGCGAGCGACCTGGTCCGCCAGCCGGCGGCGTCGCTTCGGATCCTCGACCTTCATCAACTCGTACGCGTGCGAGAGCGTGTCTTTGCGCAAGGACACCAGCTCCCGCACCTCGTCGGGAGCGTCTGCGAGTCGCAGGCGGTTCTCGACGTAGCCCTTGTCCTTGCCAAGCTTGTCGGCAAGCTTGCGGATGCTGTAGCCGTGCTCGGTGACCATGCGGTCGAACATGGCCGCCTCGTCCAAGGCCGAGATGTCCTCGCGCTGCAGGTTCTCGATGATCGAGATCTCCAGCGCCGTGTCGTCGTCGATGTCCTCGATCAGGGCGGGGATCGATTCGAGGCCGGCCTGCTGCGACGCGCGCCAGCGGCGCTCACCGGCGATCAGCTGGTAGGTGTTGGGCCCGACCGGCCGGACCAGGATGGGCTGGAGCACGCCGTGTTCCCGGATGGACGCGGCCAGTTCATCGAGCGCCTCCTGGTTCATGGCCAGTCGAGGCTGTTCGGGGTTCTGCTCGATGTGATCGAGCGGTACGATCCGGACACCGACGCTCCGCGTCGGGCTATCGGGCGAGAGCAGGCTGACGATGACGGGGGAGAGCTCTCGCTCCTCGGACAGGCGACGCGCGGCCGCCGCTCGGAAATCAGGCCGTGCCAAGATCCACCACCTCTCGCGCGAGCTCACGATACGTCCGGGCGGCTTCGCTGCTGCCGGCGTACGTCGTGATGGGGCGCCCGACGAGAGGAGCCTCGCCGAGCTTGACGGTGTTGCGGACGATGCTGGTGAAGACGTGGTGATCGCCGACCACCCGCAGCTCGTCCAGCATGTCGCGGGCGAGATTGGTGCGGCCGTCGTAGAAGGTCGGCAGCAAGCCCAGGATGCGCAGGTTCCGGTTGAGCTTCAGGCGGATCGCGTTGATCACCTTGACCAGATTGGTCAGGCCCTTCATCGCGTAGTACTGCGTCTGGACGGGGATGATCACGCCGTTCGCAGCGACGAGGCCGTTGACGGTCAGAAGCCCCAGGTTCGGCGGACAATCGATGAGGACGTAGTCGTAGCCCTTGATCTGCCCGTCGAGCGCTTCCTTCAGGATCTGCTCGCGGCCGAGCGCCGTGAACAGCTCTCCCTCGGTCGAGGCCAGGTCGATGTGCGCGGGCGCGACGTCGATGCCCGCGCTATCGGTCGGCATGATCACTTCACCGAGCTTCGACCGACCGTCCGCCAACACGTCCGCCATCGATCGCTCGACGGTGTTGAGATTGATGCCGAGGCCCGCGGTGAGGTTCGCTTGTGGGTCCATATCGATGCACAGGACCCGATACCCTTCCTCCGCCAACGCCCCGGCGAGATTGATCGCTGTCGTCGTCTTGCCGACGCCGCCCTTCTGATTCGCGATCGCGATCACGTTCTTCACGGGGGCATCACCTCGAAATCGATCGGCCCGATACATGACGGGGACGGGCGGACGTCGGGACACTCTACTCCAGCGTTCGACGTCGCGGGGACCCGGTTATCCACACGCGACGCGAGTTGTTCACCATTTCGGTGGATAACTGGGACCGTATGATGGCGGCTGTCCTTGCGCAAAGACAGCACTATTTCGCGGAGGTCGAACCGCTTGTCGACGAATGAACGACGTTTGGCACGACTCGACGCGATGCGCGACGAGGCTCGCATGGGTGGCGGCCAGGAACGCATCGATCAGCAGCACGCGCGCGGAAAGTTGACGGCGCGTGAGCGGATCGACCTCCTCCTCGACGCCGGATCGTTCGTCGAGCTCGACGCCTTCGTCACGAATCGGAACCCGGCGGTGGAAACCGCGTATCTCGGCGACGGGGTCGTGACCGGCCACGGCAAGATCGACGGCCGAACGGTCTTCGTCTTCAGCCAGGACTTCACGGTCTTCGGTGGATCGCTGTCCGAGGCATACGCCGAGAAGATCTGCAAGGTCATGGATCTGGCGATGAACGTCGGCGCGCCGATCATCGGCCTCAACGACTCCGGCGGGGCCCGGATACAGGAAGGCGTCGTCTCGCTCGGTGGGTACGCCGATATCTTCCTGCGCAACACGCTCGCGTCTGGCGTCGTCCCGCAGTTCTCGGTGATCCTCGGACCGTGCGCCGGGGGAGCGGTCTATTCCCCGGCCATCACCGACTTCACGATCATGGTCGAGGGGACGAGCTACATGTTCGTGACCGGGCCGAATGTCGTGAAGGCCGTTACCCACGAAGAGGTCGATGCTGAGACGCTCGGTGGCGCGACCGTCCATACGACACGGAGTGGCGTGGCGCACCTGGCCGCCCACGATGAAGCCGAGGCCCTGTCCGCCACTCGCCGGCTCCTCGGGTTCCTGCCGCAGAACAATGTGACCGATCCACCGCTCGTCGCGACATCCGATCCGGGTGACCGCCGCGACGTGGCTCTCGACACGATCGTCCCGGACGATCCCTCGAAGCCCTACGACATGCACGGCGTCATCGACGGCATCGTCGATGACGGCGCCTTCATGGAGATCCAGCCCGGCTGGGCCCAGAACATCATCACGGGCTTCGCGCGTCTGGGCGGGCGGAGCGTCGGGATCGTCGCCCAGCAACCGGCGGTCCTCGCCGGTGCGCTGGATATCGACGCATCGACGAAGGCGGCGAGATTCGTCCGGACCTGTGACTGCTTCAACGTGCCGCTGCTGACGCTCGTCGACGTGCCGGGGTTCATGCCTGGCGTCACCCAGGAACACGGCGGGATCATCCGCCACGGAGCCAAGCTGCTGTACGCCTATTGCGAGGCGACGGTGCCGAAGCTCACTGTCATCACCCGCAAGGCGTACGGCGGTGCCTACGACGTCATGTCGAGCAAGCATGTCCGCGGCGACCTCAACCTCGCCTGGCCGACAGCCGAGATCGCGGTGATGGGGGCGGAGGGCGCGGTCAACATCCTGTATCGCGACGAGATCGCGGCGGCTTCGGACCCGGATGAGGCTCGGGCACGGTTCGTCGATGAGTACGAAGAGCGTTTCGCGAATCCATATGTGGCGGCTGCGCGTGGCTATGTCGACGACGTGATCAAGCCATCCGAGACACGACCGCGGTTGATCGCCGCGCTGGAGATGCTCGCCGACAAGCGCGACACCAACCCGCCGAAGAAGCACGGCAACATCCCGCTGTGACGGGCGTCGCTCGGCCCGACCGCCAGGTGTCCGTGCGCAAAGACGATCCCGCTCGACCCTTCACTCGGATCCTCATCGCGAACCGTGGCGAGATCGCGCTGCGCATCATCCGGACCTGCCGCGACCTGGGCGTCGAGGTCGTCGCGGTGTACTCGGATGCCGACACGGACGCCGCCCATGTCCAGGCGGCTGACGCGGCGGTCCGACTCGGGCCTGCCCCGGCCGGGGAGAGCTACCTGCGTGCCGACGCGATCATCGAGGCAGCCTTGGCGACCGGTGCTGAAGCGATCCATCCGGGCTACGGTTTCCTGTCGGAACGGGCGGCGTTCGCGCGCGCCGTGGGCGAGGCTGGGTTGGTCTTCATCGGACCGTCGGCGGATGCGATCGAGGCGCTCGGCGACAAGCTGGCCGCCCGCCGGACCGCGATCGCCGCGGATGTGCCCGTCGTGCCGGGCACCTTCGATCCCGCCCCGGTCGACCGCGCCGATGCCGTCGAGGAGATCGTTGCCGCGGCGACGCGGATCGGTTTCCCGCTCCTGGTCAAGGCCGCGGCCGGTGGGGGTGGTCGGGGCATGCGCCGGGTCGAGGATGTCACGGGCCTCCCGGCGGCGCTGACGGCCGCCGCCGGCGAGGCGCGAGCGTCCTTCGGCGATGGAGCGGTCTACCTCGAGCGGGAGATCAGCCCGGCCCGTCACATCGAGGTGCAACTCCTCGGCGACGAGGCCGGGGAGGTCGTCGCCCTGGGCGAGCGTGACTGCTCGATCCAACGACGCCACCAGAAGCTCGTGGAGGAGACGCCCGCCCCGGGCCTGACGATCGACGAGCGGCGGGAGCTCCATGCGATGGCCGTCCGGGCGGCACGCGCCGCGAGCCTCTCCAACGCCTCGACCGCGGAGTTCCTGTTCGACCCGGACAGGCGGTTCTGGTTCCTCGAAGTCAATGCCCGGCTCCAGGTCGAGCACGGGGTCACCGAGCTCGTCACCGACCTCGACCTCGTCGCGGAGCAGCTCTGGATCGCGGCCGGAAGGCCACTCTCCGACGCCGTCCGAGCCGCGGCAGTCGATGCCGCGACGCCGACCCGCCATGCCATCGAGATTCGCCTCGCCGCCGAGGACCCGTCGCGCGATTTCGCGCCGGTGCCGGGGCGGATCGGGGCGTGGTCGATGCCCGCTGGGCCGGGGGTCCGGGTCGACACCGCCATCCGACCAGGGGACCGGGTGCCCCCGGATTACGACCCGATGATCGCCAAGGTCATGACCGTCGGCCGCGACCGACGGTCGGCGATCCGGCGGATGGCCCGCGCCCTGGACGAGGTCGTGGTCAGTGGCATCCAGACGACGCTGCCGTTCGACCGGGTGCTCGTTCGTGACGAATGGTTCCTGAGCGAGGACGGCAGCGCGCTGTCGACCGACTGGGTGGCGCGACGTTGGGACGGAGCGGCCGTCCGACAGCGGGCGCACGAGGCGGCCGTGGCCGCCGCCGCTCAAGCGTGGATGGAGCACGATCCGAGCGTGGCGTCTTTGCGCAAAGACACGCCAGGGTCCTCCTGGCGTCGAGCAGGCCGAGCGGCCGCGATCGACCGCTGGCCGCGTGCCGAGCGATGGCGGCGATGACTGGTCGCGGTCGCGCCATCCGGGTCAGCCCATCCCCGACGAGTGCCCACCCGGGCGACGCGACCGTCACCGTAGAGCCAGGCGGGCAGCTCCGCGGTGGCCATGCCATCTACCGGGGTGCTCTCGGCGCGACCGACCCAGCGGGGCGCCGGACGATCGAGGTCGTCGCCGACGGCTGGCGCTTCGAGTTCGTCATCGAGGACGAAGGCCTGGCGCAGCTCCGCGAGCGCGCCACCCGCGACCGCGGTGGCACGGCGGCCGCTGGTGAAGCACTGGAGATCCGTGCCATCATCCCGGGCAGGGTCGCGTCGGTCGCCGTCACCCCCGGCGATGTCGTGGAGATCGGCCAGACGCTCCTCGCCGTGGAGGCGATGAAGATGCAGAACGAGTTGCGGGCGCCACGCGCGGGCACCGTCGTCAGCGTGCCGGGCACGGTCGGTTCGACGGTCGACGTCGGCGACGTGCTGGTCGTCCTGGGATGAGCGCATGACCGACGGTGGCCGGGCGCCGGACCCCGCGCACCGTCCGGTCGGGGAGGGGAGCGACCCGGCCCGGGAGCGATGGCGCGAGACCCTCCGAGCCAAGGCGACGGCGTCCAGCCCGGAGCGCCGAGACAGGTTCCTCACCTCCTCGGGGATCGAGGTTCGTGACCTGTACACCCCGGCCGATATCGCGGGTCTGGATGAAGCCCGCGACCTCGGGCACCCAGGGGCGTTCCCGTTCACCCGCGGCGTCCAGCCGACGATGTACCGCAGCCGCCTGTGGACCATGCGTCAGTACGCCGGCTTCGCGACGGCGGAGGAGACCAACCGGCGGTTCCGCTACCTCCTCGACCATGGACAGACCGGCTTGTCCGTGGCGTTCGATCTGCCGACCCAGATGGGCTATGACTCGGACGCCCCGGCCGCCGAAGGCGAGGTCGGCCGGGTCGGTGTGCCGATCAGCAGCCTCGCCGACATGACGGTCCTGGTCGATGGGCTGCCTCTCGGCGAGGTCAGCACGTCGATGACCATCAATGCGACCGCGCCGATCCTGCTGGCCCTCTACGTGGCTGCGGCCGAGGCCCAGGGAGTCGAGCGGGCGAGCATCAGCGGCACCACCCAGAACGACATCCTCAAGGAGTACATCGCGCGCGGGACGTACATCTTCCCGCCCCGACCGTCGATGCGGCTCGTGACCGATGTCTTCGAGTTCTGTGCGCGCGAGCTCCCGAAGTGGAACACCATCTCGATCTCCGGCTATCACATGCGCGAGGCAGGGGCGACCGCTGCCCAGGAGCTCGCTTTCACGCTGGCCGACGCCATCGCGTACGTCGAAGCTGCAGTCGACCGGGGCCTCGACGTCGATGACTTCGCGGGCCGCCTGTCCTTCTTCTTCGCGGCCTGGTCGGAGCTGTTCGAGGAGGTGGCCAAGTTCCGGGTCGCCCGGCGGATGTGGGCCACGATCATGAAGGAGCGCTTCGGGGCGACCAACCCGCGTTCGATGATGTGCCGGTTCCACGTCCAGACCGCGGGCTCGTCGCTGACCGCCCAGTCGATCGACAACAACGTCGTCCGGACCACGATCCAGGCCCTGTCCGCCGTTCTCGGTGGGGCGCAGAGCCTCCACACGAACTCCCGGGACGAGGCCCTGGCCCTGCCGACCGAGGAGGCGGCCCGGCTGGCGCTGCGGACACAGCAGATCCTCGCCTACGAGGCTGGCGTCACGGAGACACCCGACCCGCTAGCTGGCTCCTACTTCGTCGAGAGCCTGAGCAACGAGCTCGAGGCGGCCGCCTGGGCGTACCTCGACGAGATCGAGTCGCTCGGGGGCACGCTGGCCGCCATCGAGCGTGGCTTCCAGCAGCGCGAGATCCAGGAGGCGGCCTACCGGGTCCAGCGGGCCATCGACACGGGCGACCAGATCGTCGTGGGCGTCAACCGCTTCACCGACGACGAGGTGGCCACGCCACCGACCCATCGCATCGACCCGGAGGGCGAGCGCCGCCAGATCGAGCGGGTCAGATCGGTCCGTGCGGAACGCTCGTCTGATGCCTGGACGTCAGCCATGGAAACCCTCGAGGCGACCGCTCGCGCGGATGGCAACCTCATGCCGGCCATCCTCGATGCCGTCAGGGTGTACGCCACCGTTGGCGAGATCAGCGATCGCCTGCGCGTCGCGTGGGGCGAGCACCGCGAACTCATCACCGTCTGAAGAGGAGGGGGTCGTGACGCTGGATGTGCCGCCGCGGATCCGGAGGATGGGCAAGGTCCACCACGTGGCGATCGTGGTCCGGTCGATCGACGACGCCCTGGTGTTGTGGCGTGACATGCTCGGGCTCGAGCTTGAGACCGTCATGGACATCCCCACGGATCGTGTTCGGATCGCCTTTCTCAGCGTGGGCGAGTCCAAGGTCGAGCTCGTCGAACCGACCGACGACGAGACCGGGGTCGCCCGCTTCCTTGCCTCGAAAGGGGAGGGCTTCCACCACGTCTGCTTCGAGGTCGGCAACCTGGCCGAGGCGCTCATCCGCCTCGAGCTCGACGGGCTCGAGCTCATCGACACGGTGCCGCGCCGAGGCGCCGAGGGCCCCGTCGCGTTCATCCATCCGCGCTCGTGCCAGGGGGTGTTGGTGGAGTTGATCGAGGCGCCGGGCGGTCCGGCGTGGCGCTCGCTCGGCTACGAGACGGCGGGTTAGCCGGCACTTCGGGAGGCCTCCGCTATCCTCGGAGGGTCGAACCGACTCCCGCCCCGGAGGATCCCTCATGATCGTCACGACCACGCCCAGCATCGAAGGGCGCCCGATCGCCGAGTACCGCGGCCTCGTCACCGGCGAGGCGATCCTCGGCGCCAACCTCTTCAAGGACCTCTTCGCCGGCGTCCGCGACATCGTCGGCGGGCGGTCGGGCGCGTACGAGCAGGAGCTCGCCAAGGCCCGCACGATCGCGCTCGAGGAGATGGGCGCCGCGGCCACCGCGCTCGGAGCCGACGCAGTGGTCGGCGTCGACCTCGACTACGAGACCGTGGGGCAGGGCGGCTCGATGCTGATGGTCACGGCCTCGGGGACGGCCGTCCGGCTGGGCTGACCCAGCGCCCGCGGCTAGGCCGGTTTCGAGGCGAGCAGCGAGAACATCAGCGGTAGCTCGCCAGGGCCCTCCGGCAGCACGTACTGCCCGCTCCCCGGCTCGCTCTCGACGAGGAAGTCGGCCGCCCATTCGAGGAATGGCTGCTCCTCCAGCCGCTCGATGCGAAGTCCCGCGTCGATCAGCGCCGTGACGACTTCGCCCAGGCCGTGGTCCCAGCCATGCTCCTTGTGCTCGGTGCCGAGGTCCGCGTCGGGGTCGGCGTAGGACCCGTGGACGTCGAAGATCAGGGGGTTGCCGTGCTCCCAGTACGGGTACTGGAGGCGCAGCTCGCGCGGGGACACGCCCTCGTTCTCGAAGACCTGCAGGACCGGGTGGACCTCGGAGATGTAGAACCGGCCGCCGGGCTTGACGAAACGCGCCACGACGCGCGCCCAGCCACGGATGTCGGGCAGCCAGCCGAGCACGCCGCGTGACGTGTACACGATGTCGAACTCGTCGCCGAGCCGGACTGGCAGCTGGTAGACGTTCGATTCGACGAAGCGCGCATCCGGGATCCCGATGTCGGCAGCCAGCTCCCGCGCCAGCACGATCGAGGCATGTGAGAAGTCGACGCCGGTGACCTTCGCGCCGAGTCGGGCCCAGGACAGGGTGTCGAGCCCGAAGTGGCATTGCAGGTGGAGGAGCGTCTTACCCGTCACATCGCCGAGGGCCGCCACCTCGTACGGACGGAGTCGCAGGCCGCCCTCCCGGAACCCGGCCACGTCATAGAACTCGCCCTCGGCATGGACCTTGGTCCAGGCGTCCCAGAGGCGCTGGTTCGAGGCGTAGGAGGCCTCGAGATCGACCGGGTCGGTCATGGCATCCCTCCCGTCAGGCCGGAGTGTCCGGGCGGACGCCGGGGGCGCCAGCCACCAGTTCGTCCACGTAGTCGATCATGTCGAGGTCGCCTGGCGAGCGGCCTGCCCTGGTCATCAGCGCGGCCGCCTCGGAGCGGTGCTGGGTCCCATGGTTGACCACGTGGGCGAGCATCTGCCAGATCGCAACGCCTTCATGGACGTAGCCGAGGGTGTCATCGTCCAGCGTCGGGAGCCACGCATCGACGGCTTCCCACTCGGCGGTCCACCGCGCACGAAGCTCGTCGATCGACGGCAGCGGCTCGCGCTCCGGTTCCGGCTCCTCACCGTCACGCTGGATCCCGTGGCGCCAGCGCTGCGCCGCCCCGAGATGGTGGACGAGGATGCTGCCGACGCCGCGCTCCCCGACCTCGTCGATCGCCGACCAGGTGTCGTCCGGGACGTCGTCGAGGGCAGCGAGCAGGCGCTTGGTCGCCCACCGGTCGTAGGCGAACAGGAAGCGGATGTCATCAGTGCGCATCTCGTGCGATCCTCCCGCCTGTCTCCCGCTCAGCCAGCGAACCCGGCGGCACGGAGCAGCCTGGGCAGCTCGGTCGGCGACTCCGCCACTCGGAACCCGGCCGCCTCGAGCGCTTCGACCTTCGACGCGGCTGTCCCGGCGCTCCCCGAGATGATGGCGCCGGCGTGT
Organism: uncultured Chloroflexia bacterium; assembly: GCA_963813535.1. GTDB lineage: Bacteria > Chloroflexota > Limnocylindria > Limnocylindrales > CSP1-4 > SPCO01. The sequence continues at coordinate 304,634 of CAWEZH010000002.1, forward strand.
CCCATCCGCTTGCCCTCCGGCGCCGTCCGGCCGGCGATGAAGGCCGCCTTCGGGACGTTGCGTAGATGTTCGCCGGCCCATGCCGCAGCCGTCTCTTCGGCGGACCCGCCGATCTCGCCGATCAGCACGATCGCCTCGGTCTCGGGGTCCTCGGCGAACAGCTGGAGGACATCGAGGAAGGTCGTGCCGATGATGGGGTCGCCGCCGATGCCGATGCAGGTGGACTGTCCGAGCCCGGCGTCGGTCATCGCCTGGACGGCCTCGTAGGTAAGCGTCCCGGAGCGGCTCACCACTCCGACGCGGCCCTCGCGATGGATCGAGCCCGGGATGATGCCGACCTTCGCCCGACCAGGCGACGTCGCACCGGGGCAGTTCGGACCGATCAGCCGAGCGCCGTGCCGGCGCACGAGGTCGACCACCGGGACCATATCCAGCGCTGGGATCCCTTCGGTGATGCAGAAGATCGTGCCGATCCTCGCCACGGCGGCTTCCATGACCGCGTCCGGGGCTCCAGCCGCGGGGACGAAGATCAGGGATGTGTTCGCACCCGTCTCGCGCACCGCGTCATCCACGGTATCGAACACGGGTACGGACCCGTCGAGCACGACCTGGCCGCCCTTGCCGGGCGTGACGCCGGCGACGACCTGCGTGCCGTACGCCTGACAGGCACGCGCATGGAACTCGCCCTCGCGACCCGTGATGCCCTGGACGACGAGGCGGGTCTCGCGCCCGACAAGGACGCTCATGGGGTGCCGCGCGACGCTGCGACCGCCTTCGCCGCCGCCTCGTCGAGCGTGGCCGCGGTCTGGAATCGCGCCTGCACCAGCAGCTCGGCCGCCTCGGCCGCGTTGGTGCCGACGATGCGCACGACCATCGGCACGTCGCGAGTCTGCTGGGAGCGGGCCTCGATAAGCCCCCGGGCGACCTCGTCCCCACGCGTGATACCGCCGAAGATGTTCACGAGGATGGCGTCGACCTTGGGATCGGCGAGGATCAGGCGCATGGCATGGGCGACCTTGTCCGCGCGCGCACCACCGCCGATGTCGAGGAAGTTCGCAGGCTCACCGCCGGCACGCTTCACCAGGTCCATCGTGGTCATGGCCAGGCCGGCCCCGTTGACCATGCAGCCGATCGTGCCGTCGAGCTTGATGAACGTCAGGCCCGCCTCGCGTGCCTCGCGGTCCTCGGGCGCTTCTTCGTCTGGATCGCGTAGCGCTTCGAGGCCCGGGTGGCGGGCGAGCGCGGAGTCATCGAGCGTGATCTTCGCGTCGAGGCAGACCAGGCGCTCGACCGGAGTCCCGCCCGGGACGCCCTCGAGGATGACGGCGAGGGGATTGATCTCGACGAGATCGGCGTCATAGGTGGTCATCGTTCGCACGAGGCCCTTGGTGATGGCCACGGCCGCCTTGAGGTGAGCCCGAAGTCCCATCGCGAAGGCGAGCTCGCGGGCCTGGAATTCAAGCACGCCGAGACTCGGATCAGCGTGGCGGCGGATGATGGCATCCGGGTTCGTCGCAGCGACATGCTCGATCTCGACCCCACCCTGGGCCGAGCCCATGAGCAGGATCCCGCGCTCAGCCCGATCGAGGACGGCGGCGAGGTAGAACTCCTTCACGATGTCCGCGGCCGGGCCGACCAGGACCTTGCGGACCGTCATGCCCTTGATGTCCATGCCGATGATGCTGCCGGCGATCTGGGCGGCCTCGTCCGGGCTCGATGCGAGCTTCACCCCGCCGGCCTTGCCGCGACCGCCCACCAGGACCTGGGCCTTGATGACGACCTTGCCGCCGACCGCCCCTGCATCGAGGAAGCGCCGCGCGGCCGACCGGGCTTCATCCGCCGTGTGGGCGACCGCCCAGTCGGGGACCGGGAGCCCCTGGGCGACGAGCAGTGACTTGGCGTCGGCCTCCTGGAGCTTCACCGGGGCATCGTAGCGGAGCGAGAGGTCATCGCTCCCCGAGGTGGCGACGACGTGCCTCGGCGATGCGGTCCAGCTCGGCGACCGACTTGGACAGGGACCACACGATCGTGTCGTCGAGCCCGAGTGCCGCGAGCTCGTCGAAGGTCGATGCCAGCCCATCGACGTCGGTGCTCAGCGTGGTCGCGTCGGCTGTCCCGTCAACCGGATCGGCCAGCCGGATCCCGACGGTCCGGCGCAGCGTCGCGCGCTCGCGCCCGACGGTGTCGCATGCCTCGTCGAGCTCCTCGAGCCGCGTGCGCAACCGCTCGTCGGCGCCGCCGAACCAGGCCGTGTTCCAGGCGTCCGCCCAGGTCGCCGTGAGCCGGAGCATGCGGGGTCCCTTGGCCGCTACGAGGATCGGCACGGTTCGGCCGGGTGGCGGCATGAGGACGACATCGTGCATCTGCCGCCAGCGCCCCTCGAACGTGAAGCGCTCGCCCCGCAGCAGGCGACTCGCGATCTCGAGGTCCTCGGCGAACCGCCCGACCCGGTGATCGAACGGGTAGCCGAACGCGTCGTACTCGGGCTCGTGCCAGCCCGACCCGAGGCCGAGGATGACCCGACCCCCGGAAAGGTCGTCGAGCGTGGCGGCCATCTTGGCCATCAATGCCGGGTTGCGGAAAGAGGCGCACATCACGAGCGACCCGAGCTCGATGCGGGGGACGACGGGCGCAAGCGCTGCCTTCGTTGTCCATGCCTCGCGGATGCCCTCGTCGGCCTCGTCGGCCGAGCGGAACAGCAGGTGGTCGAAGACCCAGATCGAGTCGAGACCGACGGTTTCCGCGTGCTGGGCGAAGGCGAGGGTCTCCGCGAAGGTCGGGACGCGGCCCGGCGCGGTGTCGTCCTGGGCGAGGGGGAGGGTGACGCCGATGCGCATCGCGCGGAGTCTAGCGATGCATCGCGCTGCGTCGCCGCCGGTCCCGCCGGCAGCAGAACGAACGATTCCGCGATGTCGCCTCGCCATACTCACCGAGCGCGGCCACGGAGGTCGCGCCATCGCCGAGGGGCGTGATGCAGCGAGACCTCGTGGAGCGAGCGCGGAGGGGCGATCATGACGCCTTCGCCGAGCTGGCAGGCGCCGCGATCTCCCGTCTGGATGGCGCCGCCTGGCTCATGCTTCGGGATATCGAACAGGCCAAGGACGCCGTGCAGGACACGCTCGTCCGGGCCTGGCGTGATCTGCCCACGCTGCGCGACCCCGACCGTTTCGATGCCTGGCTGCATCGGTTGCTCGTCCACGCCTGTATCGATGAGGCGCGGCGACTCCGGCGCCACCGGCTCGACGTCGAACTCACCACCATCGCGATCCCATCGGCCGTCGACGACGTGTCGGCGGTCGACGATCGCGATCTCATCGAACGCGGCTTCCTCCGACTCGATCCGGAGATGCGTGCCGTGATCGTCCTTCATCACTATCTCGACCTTCCGATGCCGGCCGTCGCGACGATCCTCGGGATCCCCCTGGGGACCGCCAAGTCACGGTTGCACCGCGCCCTCGCGGAGATGCGCGCGGCACTCGCTGCCGATGCGCGTCCGCGGGGCGAACTCGTGGAGGGCCGGCCGGTATGACCGCGAACGACCGCTTCGACCGCTCGCTGTCTCCCTGGCTCCTCGACGACGCGGCGTTCCGCGTGCCCGACCACCTCGACGAGGTGCTGTCGGTCACGCGGGAGACCCGTCAGCGGCCGGCATGGTCGAGCCTCGAAAGGTGGCTCCCCGTGGATATGACCTTCCGCCCACGCCTGTTCTCCGTCCCGCGGGCTGGCCGGCTCGCGATGGTGGCGGCGCTCATCCTGCTCGTGCTGGCGATCGCGATCCTCGCGGTCGGCTCCTACCAACAGCGGCTGCCGGAGCCGTTCGGACTGGCCCGCAACGGGCTCATCGTCACGAGCAATGACGGCGAGCTCTACCTGCTCGACCCGGCGAAGAGCGAACGGCGACTCCTGCCGCTCGGTGAAGCATTCGACTTCTCGCCGATCTTCTCGCGTGACGGCACGAAGATGGTGTTCCTCCGCTCCGACGGTCCGCTCACCGAGCCGGCGATCCTGTCGCTCTACGTCGCGAATGCCGATGGTTCGGAGCCTCGCCCCGTGACGCCACCGACAAAGAGCCTCGACTGGTTCGACTGGTCACCGGATGGCACGCAGATCGCCTACATGGCAAGCGGCCAGCTGTGGGTGGTCGACGTCGCCATCGGGGAGCCGATCCGTCTGGTAGGTGGGGGACGCGCGCACTTCCCGACCTGGCTGCCACCCGATGGCAAGGAGATCGTCTTCCGGGGCGAATCGCGTAGCCCCGCGATCTTCGCGATGCCTGTCGACGGCAGCGGGAAACGCCGGCCGCTGTCGACGACGCCGGCGAACAACGAGTTCGATTACCAGTCGATCGCGGTCTCGCCGGACGGGAAGCACGTGACGTTCACCCGATGGGACTCGACGAAGGATCCCTGGGTGCCCGGGGTCTACGCCCTGGACATCGCGACCGGTGAGGAGATGCGGTTCCCGACGCTGGCGGGGACCGGCCAACGCGGAAGCGTCCCGTACTCGCCTGATGGCAAGTCCGTTGCGTACGCGCGGGTCTACCCGGAAGGGGCGTTCGAGCTGGTTGTCGCCAACGCCGACGGTTCCGGCAACGAGCGGGTCATCGGGCCGAAGAAGCGGGCCCCGACCGACGGGAGCAACCTGCCAGCCTCCTGGACGTTCACGCCGGATGGCACGGCGTTGATCGTGCGATACGGCGACGACGACACCGCGGCGACCCAGCTCATGCCGCTCGATGGATCGCCGCCCATCGATATCGAGGGGTCTGGCGGACTCGAGTTCGTGGACGTCCAGCGCCTCGCGCCCTGACGTCGACGGCTCCCAGCCCGTGACCGGCCGTCCCTCCGGGCGGCCGGTCACGCCTCGTCGGTCGGCGCGGATACAATCGAGCCATGGCCCACCGCGTCACCCTGATCCCCGGCGACGGTATCGGACCGGAGCTGGCGGAGGCATCACGCCGCGTCCTCGACGCGACCGGCGTGGCGTTCGAGTGGGAGGTCGTCGACGCCGGCGAGGGGGTGATGGCCGAGTACGGGACACCGCTCCCGGATCACGTCCTCGAATTCGATCAAGCGCAACAAGGTCGCGCTGAAGGGGCCGATCACGACCCCGGTCGGCGAGGGGTTCCGCAGCGTCAATGTCACGCTCCGCCAGGCGCTCGGGCTGTACGCGAACCTGCGGCCGGCACGGAGCATCAAGGGTCTCGAGACGCGCTACGAGGACGTCGACCTCGTGATCGTCCGCGAGAACACGGAGGACCTGTACGCCGGCATCGAGCACCGGGTCGGCCCCGACGCGGCGGAGAGCATCAAGATCATCACCCGGGCGGCATCCGAGCGGATCGCCCGGTTCGCGTTCGACTATGCCGTCGCCAACGGCCGGCGCAAGGTCACGGCCGTCCACAAGGCCAACATCATGAAGCTGTCGGACGGCCTGTTCCTAGAGAGCTGCCGGACGGTGGCGGCCGACTACGAAGGACGCGTCGAATTCGAGGACCGCATCGTCGACAACATGTGCATGCAGCTCGTGCAGAAGCCCGAGCTGTATGACGTGTTGGTCCTGCCGAACCTGTATGGCGACATCGTGTCCGACCTCGCCGCCGGGCTCGTGGGCGGGCTCGGCGTGGCCCCTGGAGCGAACATCGGTACCGAAGCGGCCGTCTTCGAGCCGGTCCACGGCTCGGCCCCCAAGTACGCCGGCCTGAACAAGGCGAACCCGACGGCGCTGATCCTGAGCGGCGCGCTGATGCTGCGCCACCTCGGCTATCCCGGGGAAGCGGATCGCCTCGAGACGGCCGTTCGAGAGGTCATCTCCGAAGGGACCACGACCAATGACCTGGGCGGTTCGGTCGGGACGTCCGAGTTCGCCGACGCGATCATCGGGCGCCTGTCGTCGCAGGTCGGTGCCCCGGCCAGCGTCGTCCGATGACCGGGTTCACCGGCAGCATCCGGCTGCCGCGCAAGCCGGCCGGCACGGCGTCCAACGGCTTCGGGGTCACCCGCCGGCGCGACCGTTGGTGGACCGCGCCGGTCGTCCAGGGAACGGTGTTCACGATCTGTGCGACGTACCTGTTCTTCAGTGGCATCATCTGGACCCCGCTCTTCGGCACGGCCTATCTGGTCGACGGCTACCTGTCGCCGCTGTTCTCGCCCTTGATCAGACCCGATTGGCTGCCGACCTGGATCAGTCCCGGGCTCTTCATCCTGTGGATCCCGCTCGGGTTCCGGGCGACCTGCTACTACTACCGCAAGGCGTACTACCGCTTCTATTTCGCCGACCCGCCGGGTTGCGCCGTCGGCGAGCCGACGATGCATCGGGGCTACTCGATGGAGACGGCCTTCCCGTTCATCCTCCAGAACCTCCATCGCTACTTCCTGTACCTGGCGTTCATCCCGCTGTTCTTCCTGTGGCTGGACGCCTGGCTGGCGATCACCCACGAGGGCACCGTCCGGCTCGGCGTGGCCGGCGCGATCCTCGTCGTGAACGCGTTCTTCCTGACCGGCTATTCGCTGTCGTGCCATTCGCTGCGCCACCTCATGGGCGGCAGGCTCGACTGCTTCTCGTGTTCGCGGCGCGCGCAGGTCCGCTACTCGCTCTGGCAGCGGCTGACGTCCCTGAACCGGAACCACATGCAGTGGGCGTGGATCAGCCTGATCACCGTGACCGCGTCCGACCTGTACATCCGGCTCATGGCGCTCGGCATGATCAGCGACCCACACATCCGCTTCTGAACGTCCGCCCCACCTGTCATGACCTCACCGACCGACCCGCAGACCCGCCCGTATGACGTGCTCGTCATCGGCGCCGGCGGAGCGGGTCTCCGCGCGGCGATCGCCGCTCAAGCGGCGGGTGCCGATGTGGGCCTGGTATGCAAGTCCCTCCTCGGCAAGGCCCACACGGTCATGGCCGAAGGCGGGGTCGCCGCGGCGCTCACCCACGTGTCGCCCGACGATGACTGGCAGGTGCATTTCCGCGACACGATGGTGGGCGGCAAATACCTGAACAACCCGCGGATGGCGCAGCTCCACGCCATCGAGTCGCCCGCCCGTGTGCGCGAGCTCGAGGCCTGGGGCGCCGTGTTCGACCGGACGCGCGATGGCCGCATCCTCCAGCGTCCGTTCGGAGGCCATTCGCATGCGCGCCTTGCCCACGTCGGCGACCGGACCGGGCTCGAGATGATCCGGACCCTCCAGGACCGCGTCGTGGCCGCCGGCATCGACGTGTATATGGAGTGCACGATCACCCGGCTCACGACCAGCAGCGCCGGCGTGACAGGAGCGGTCGGCTACTGGCGGACGACGGGCCGCCCGGTCGTCTTCCCGGCCCGGTCGATCATCCTCGCGACGGGCGGCATCGGTCGCGCCTACGAGGTCACCTCGAACTCCTGGGAGTACAGCGGTGACGGCCAGTCATTGGCGTACGAGGCCGGTGCCGAGCTCATCGACATGGAGTTCGTCCAGTTCCACCCGACCGGCATGGTCTGGCCGCCGGGTGTCCGCGGCCTGCTCGTGACCGAGGCGGTGCGCGGTGAGGGCGGGATCCTGCGCAATGCCGCCGGCGAACGTTTCATGTGGACGTACCTGCCGGAAGAGCGTCGACGCGAGTACGCGGCCGACGACGCCGAGGCCGCCCGCTGGGTGACGGCGCTGTCGGAAGGCAAACAGACCGACGCTCGCCGGCCGCCCGAGCTGTCGACCCGGGACAACGTGTCGCGGGCGATCTACACGGAGGTCAAGGAAGGCCGCGGATCGCCGCACGGCGGTGTCTTCCTCGACATCAGCTACTTGCCCGCCGACCACGTCCGGCGCAAGTTGCCGTCGATGTACGAGCAGTTCAAGGAACTCGCGGACGTCGATATCACGGCAGGCCCGATGGAGGTCGGGCCGACGACCCACTACGTGATGGGCGGCATCCGCGTCGAGGCCGAGGATGGGGCGACACGGGTCGCGGGTCTGTTCGCGGCGGGCGAGGTCGCCGGTGGGATGCACGGCGCCAACCGGCTCGGTGGCAACTCGCTGTCGGACCTGCTGGTCTTCGGCGCGCGGACCGGCCTCGGAGCCACTGCCCACGCGCGGACGATCGAGGGCCAGCCGCATATCGACCCGGTCCAGGTGATGGCCGCGTTGCGGGAGCTGGACGGCCCACTGGAGCGGACATCCGGCGAGGACCCGTACGCGATCCACCGTGACCTCCAGGCGGTCATGCAGCAACGTGTCGGCATCTTCCGGATCGAGGAGGACCTCGAGGCAGCGCTGACCGAGCTGGCCGAGTTGCGCCGCCGCTGGTCGATGATCTGTGTCGACGGGGGGCGCGCCTACAACCCGGGCTGGAACCTCGTCTTCGAATTGGGCAACCTATTGACCGTATCCGAGGCGATCGCGCGCAGCGCTCGCCAGCGCACGGAGAGTCGAGGCGCTCACAGTCGCCTCGATTACCCCGAGACCGACGACGAGCAGTGGGGCCACCGCAACAACACGGTCGCCAGGGAGGAGGACGGCACGATGGTCGCCTACACGACGCCGCTCCCGGAGATGGACGACGAGCTCCGGGTCCTGCTCGCGGCCGACCATTGAGTACGGAGGCACGTATGACCGAGGCAGCCACGACCGAGCCGGCGGCGTCGGACGCGAAGCTCCGGGTGTTCCGCGGCTCGCCCGGGACCGAGTCGCGTTTCGATGAGTTCGACGTGCCAGTCGAGTCCGGGATGGTGGTGCTCGATGCGCTGCATTGGATCCAGGGCCACGTCGCGCCGGATCTCGCCGTGCGGTGGAACTGCAAGGCGGCCAAATGCGGTTCGTGCGGCGCCGAGGTCAACGGCCGCCCGAGCCTGACGTGCAAGACGCGCCTGTCCGACTTCGAGCCCGACGAGCCGATCACCGTCGAGCCGATGCGCGCCTTCCCGCTGATCAAGGACCTCGTCACCGACGTCTCGTGGAACTACGAGGTCAACAAGACGATCGAGCCGTTCACGCCGCCGGCCGACGTGCCGCAGGAGGACTGGCGCTGGCAGCAGCAGGACATCGAGCGCGTGCAGGAGTTCCGCAAGTGCATCGAGTGCTTCCTGTGCCAGGACGTCTGCCATGTCCTGCGCAACCACGAGACCAAGCGGCCGTTCATGGGGCCGCGCTACATCGTCCGGGCGGCCGGGCTCGAGCTCCATCCGATCGACCAGGCCGACCGGCGCGAGTACCTCAAGGACAGTGGTGGGATCGGCTATTGCAACATCACCAAGTGCTGCACCGAGGTCTGTCCGGAGCACATCAAGATCACGGATAACGCGATCATCCCGTTGAAGGAGCGCGTCGCCGACGAGTTCTACGACCCGCTGCACTGGGCGTGGCGCAAGCTGCGCGGGCAGGGATCGGAGTCCGGCACGCGGGTCGAGCTGCCTGTGCTGCAGGGCCAGCCCCAGCCCCCCGACCAGTCACCCGATTGACGATCGTGGCGTGAACCCGGCGCCCGCGCGGGAAGGACCCGTCTACATCGTCCGCACTGACGGGGCGGCGCGGGGCAACCCGGGTCCGGCCTCCGCCGGTGCCGCCCTGTTCCGAGCCGACCGGGCGGACGCCCGCGATCCGCGGGCGACCCCGGACGCCTCCATCTCCGACTACCTGGGCGTCCAGACCAACAACGTCGCCGAGTACACGGGCGTCGTCCGGGCACTCGACCTGGCGCGTGAGCTCGGCGCCATCGAAGTGCACCTGCTGCTCGACTCGAAGCTGATCGTCGAGCAGCTCGCCGGGCGCTGGCGGGTCAAGGACGCGAAGCTGATCCCCTTGTGGGCGGCCGCGCGCGCGACCCTCAACGGGTTCACGCGCTGGACGGCGACCCACGTCCCGCGTGCCCAGAACGGCGTCGCGGACGCGCTTGCGAACGAGGCCATCGATCGTGCCCACGCGGGCGGTGCCGCATCGGTGGTCCGCCGACCCGACGGCTGATGCGGGACCCCGGCCGGCGCCCGCCGGGCGTCTGGCCGCGCGACCGCCCCGTGCGCTGGGCGGGCGTGGCGGGGAACATGGGCTGGTTCGTGATCGGAACGGTCGCGGCAGCCTTCCAGATCGCCCTCGCCATCCCGGTCCTCGCCGTCGGACACGGTTGGCTCGGCGTCGCCCTGGCCCTCATCTGGGGTGCCGCGACGCTGTTCGCTGCCTGGGCGTGGCTCTTCGGCAAGTGGCGGATCCTGATCGCCCCGATCCTTACCCTGATCGCCATCCTCGTCGTTCGGCAGGTCGGCGGGCCGCCGCCACCGCCGGTGGCGGGTCCGTTCTTGACCGACAACCCGGCTGGTGTCGTCGAGGGCGTCGCCTACCGACCGGCGATCGATCCCGCCGCGTTCTCGACGGATATCACCAACCGTTTCATGCCGCTGGTGCCGGGAACATCCCTCACCTACATCGGCGACGGCGAACGCGTCGTCGTGACCGTCACCGGCCGCACTCGAACGGTCATGGGGATCGAGACGGTGGTCGTGCGCGACAGCGTCTATGTCGGCACATCGCTCATCGAGGACACCGAGGACTGGTTCGCCCAGGACGATGCGGGGAACGTCTGGTATTTCGGCGAGGACACGGCGGAGTGCCGCGGTGGCGCGGTGGTCAGTCACTCGGGCGCCTGGGAGGCAGGGGTCGACGGGGCGCAGCCCGGCATCGTCATGCTCGGTCGGCCCCGTGTGGGTGACTACTACCGCCAGGAGGCGTACCCGGGCCACGCCGAGGATGTCGCCCGGGTCCGCGAGCTCGGTGCGCGCGTCGTCCACCCGCAACGAACCTACGACGAGGTCCTGGTCACCGAGGACTTCACGCCTCTCGAGCCCGGGCACCTCGAGCACAAGTCCTACGCACCGGATGTCGGCCTGATCGAAGCCAGTTCGCCGGCCGACCAGGGCGATGCGCAGCGGCTGGTCGAGGTCACCGTCAGCCCCGAACCGGCCACATCGGGCGTCGAGGCGCTCTGCCAAGGGTAGAATCAACCGGTCAGCGAGGCGGTCGGATGGTCGCGCGGCATCGAGCGGGGTGACCTGCCGGCATGCCGTGAGGAAAGTCCGAGCTCCCCAGCGCAGGGTGGCGGGTAATACCCGTCCGTCGCGAGACGAGGACTAGTGCCACAGTGACGATGCCGTCGTTCGACTTCGGTCGGAGGACGGAGTGAAACGGGCAAACTCCACCTGGAGCAAGGCCAAATAGGAGGGCGCAACCCGCGCCGGGAAACCGGCCGGGGGAGAGGCGCGCTGCCCAGCCCTCGGGTCGGCCGCATGAGCCGTCGGGCGACCGGCGGCCTCAGATGGATGGCCATCGCCAACGGCGCTGAGGCGCCGATGGCACAGAACTCGGCTTACAGACCGCCCTCGCTGACGCACGAAAACCTCGGGCCGATGGCAACCTCGGGCCGATGGCGTCGGAGGACCTCCGCCTCGGGCCTCGGTGCGCGAGTGTCAGCTGCGAGCTGAGGGTGCCAGGTCCCTAGTCTTCGTCGGGACGGAAGATGTGGGGCGCCGTGCAGGCATTGCAGATCGGCATGGCCGATTCGAGATCGCCGAGCGGGATCGGGATCTTCCGGTCGGGGAACAGGCACTCCACGTCATAGATCCGGTCGGAACCCGCCTCGACATCGATCAGGCGCCGGAACGTGCAGCGCTTGATGCGGTGCGGCGCCAGGTGATAGGCGTCGGGCTGGGGCGGGATGACGGGGAGAGGGAGTGCCATCGGAACGTTCGGGTCCTCGCGGATGCCGGCAGAAGATGGTCACATCGACCTTGGCGCCGGAGCCTAGCACCGGCTTCTCGGCGCCGGCAAGGCGCGAAAGGTACTAGACTCCGCGCCGTCCGAGTCCACCGAAGCTGGAGGTCGCGTGGCCGAAGACCAGTCCCCGCCGCCCAAACCGCGCCCCCGTCGACGGCGAACGGACATCGATCCGAACGCCCCAACCCCGCCCGTCGCGCACGAGCGGCGTCGGAAGCGCAAGCCGGCCGCTGCCTCCGATCCGAAGGTCGACCCGGCCGTTCTTGCGGCGATGGCGGCGTCCGGACTCGACGGGCCGGCGGTCCCGGTCGAGCCCCAGAACCACGACGCCTCGGGGTTCCACGTCCCCGGCATGGTCGCGGCTGCGGCCGTGGTCGGCGCGGTCAGGTCGGATGACGACGACGACCCCGCGACAACCGACGGGGCCACGTCCCAGGTGTACCCGGAAGCCCGCCCGACGTGGCTCGGGATGCTCGACGACCGCTCACCCGACCCCAACGTGTGCCCCTTCCTGCGCTCGGCGGGTGAGCGCGGCCTGGCATCGCCGATCGAGGCGCCCGACCAGGCCAACCGCTGCGCCGCCCTGGCCGAGGCCGTGCCGCAGTCACTGCGCCAACAGGAACTGGTCTGTCTGACCACCGGTCACGTCAATTGCCCGCGATACCTGCGCGGCGCCGCCGTGATGACCGAAACCCCGACCGTGATCGTCCGCGAGGGTCGGGCGATGTCGCGGGCCATGCTCGGCTCGTTGGTCGTGCTGATCGCGGCATTGACGGCGTCGGTCGCCTTCGTCCTTGCCCGGGGTGGAGCACTCGACATCGACGAGCTCGGGCCGCGACCTTCGTCGCCGGTGGTCGGCGTAGCATCCCCATCGGTGTCGCTCGCCCCAGCCGCGTCGCCAACGACAGTGGCCCAGGCCACGCCGTCGCCGACGCCCACGCCGACCGCCACCCCGACCCCGACGCCGACACCGACCCCCACGCCCGCACCGACACGGACACCCCGTCCGACGCCGTCGTCTGACCGGTACCAGCTCCTGCGGGCGTGCTCGGGCACGTCGAACTGCTGGATCTACACCGTCCGACGAGGGGACAACCTCTTCAGCATCGCTCGCTACTTCGGCGTCTCCCAGGACAGCATCTACGCGCGGAATCCGTGGTTGCGGAACGGCGGGCTGCGCGCCGGACAGGATCTGCGGCTGCCGCCTCCCACGCGCTAGGCCGAGGGCCGCTCCCGCCAGGCAGCCCGAACGCCAGCCCATCGCCCGGCACCCCCACCCGCAGCCCCGCGATCCGAAAGGACCTATTTCTGCATTGACGCGGGCCGAATCACGCCCTACGATGCATCGAAGTGGTCCAAAGTGGTGGGAAGTGGGGAGCAGAACCGAGAGGGGCCCCAACCCCGAGGGACCAGCCGAGATAGTCCAAGGAGCCCCTACGGGTGTTCACCGGCGAGTACCGGCACACGGTGGACGACAAGGGACGGATCGCCGTCCCCGCGAAGTTCCGCGTCCAGTTGGGCGCGGGTGCTGTCGTGTCCCGCTGGCTCGATGCCTGTCTGGCGATCCACACGCAAGCGGGTTGGGACGCCCTCGCCGCAAAGGTCGCGGCGCTGCCCATCACCGACCAGAACGCGCGCCGCTTCCAGCGGTTGATCTTCGCGGGAGCCGCGGAGGTCGAGCTCGACCGACAGGGCCGGATCCTGCTGCCGAGTTACCTGCGCGAGCACATCGACCTCGGCAATGACGCCGTCGTCGTCGGCTCGCGCGATCACGCCGAGATCTGGGTCCCCGCCACCTGGGCCACGTACGCCCGGGGCCTCGAGGACTCCGACGAGCTGGCCCAGGCCTTCCAGGGCCTTGGGATCTAGCTCCACCACATGCGCTTCCAGGATCCGCTCGGGATCCGATCGACGAGGAGTGGAGGACAGATGGAGGTAGGGCACATCCCGGTGCTGGCAGAGGAGGTCATGTCGATGCTCGCGCCTGCCCCGGGGAACCTCCAGATCGACGCCACCCTCGGCGGCGGTGGGCACACCGAGCGGATCCTGGAGGCGACCGACCCTGATGGCCGCCTCCTCGGCCTGGATGCCGATGGGGCGGCCATCGCCAGAGTGGACGGTCGCCTCCGCCCCCGTTTCGGGGATCGACTGGTGCTGCGCCGGGCGAATTTCCGCGATCTCGCGACCGTCGCCCGCGACGCCGGGTTCGAGCAGGTCGACGGCACGCTCTTCGACCTCGGACTGTCGAGCTACCAGCTGGCCGACACCGACCGCGGCTTCGGGTTCCGCGCGGGTGGCCCGCTCGACATGCGCTTCGATACCAGCCGAGGGCTGCCGGCCTCGGAGTTGCTTGCGACGCTCGACGTCGATGAGCTCACCGCGCTGTTCCGGCGCTACGGCGAGGAACCGAAGGCGCGGCGCATCGCTCGGGCCATCGTGGACGCACGCCGCTCGACGCCGATCGCCACGGCCGAGGACCTTGCCGCGCTCGTCGAGCGCGTCGCTCCGCCGAATCCGCGCCAGCCGCGTCGGACCCATCCCGCCACTCGCGTGTTCCAGGCGCTTCGGATCGCGGTCAACGAGGAGCTGGACGCGCTCCAGGAAGGGCTGGCCACGGCGGTCGACCTGCTGCGCCCGGGCGGCCGGCTGGTCGTCCTCAGCTACCACTCCCTCGAGGACCGCATCGTCAAGCGCTTCATCGCCGCCGAGCGGCGCGGTTGCGTCTGTCCCCCCGAGCTGCCGGTCTGCGTCTGCGGCCGGAACCCCCGCCTCCGACTCCTGACCCGCCCGTCGGTGACACCGACCCGGGCCGAGGTCGAGGCCAATCCACGCGCCCGCAGCGCTCGCCTGCGGGCCGCCGAACGACTCGCCGCCTAGGCGCGGCATCCCCGCACGGAAGGAGGAGCCCCCATGAGCAAGGGACACCACGCCAGGCGGCGCAAGTCCTACGGCCGTCGTCAGCATGAGGTCCGTGAGCGGCACGATCGCTCGCAGCACGCGGAGGCGTCCGCGATCGACCGCGACGAGTGGGGTTCGGGGGCACCGTCCGACCCGTTGTCGTTCCTCGATCCGCGCACGCCGCGTTTCCGCTTCGCGATCGGCGACTGAACGATGGCTGTCTATCAGGGAGCACGCCCTCGCACGATCGCCCTACCGGGTCGGCCACGGCTCCTCGACACGCCCTTGCCGACGCTGCCGAGGCGCCGCGCCCGGGCCGCGGTCCGTGCCAACCGGACGGTCACCGCGCGACCCGGCCTGTTCCTCGGGTTGATCGTGGTCGCGTTCATGCTGGCCTTCTTCTCACTCGCGCAGCAGGTCCGGGTGTCGGCCACGAGCTACGACATCGGTCGGTTGCAGGTGGAGCGCGAGCGGCTCGACGCACGCCTCCAGGAGATCACCTCCGACGTGAGCCGACTCGGGCGCGAGCCCGCCGTCCGCAAGCTCGCCCTGGACGGTGGCCTCGGCGAGCTGGGCGAGGCCGTGACGCTTCCGGCGCGCTGATCGACTGAGCTGACAGCGATGCTGGGTCGCACCGATTCCCGCCGCCGCCTGCTGGTCCTGCTGACGATCTTCGCCATCGGATCGCTCACCCTGTTTGCGCGGACGGCCTACTGGCAAGTCCTCAGGGGCGACTTCCTGATGACGCGCGCCGCGGCCCAGACCACGGTCCGGATCGAGATCGCGGGCCGGCGCGGGGACATCTACGACCGGACCGGCACGGTCTTGCTGGCCACCACGATCGACCGGGATCGGCTGGTCGCCGCCGCCGACCAACTGGCACGTGACCCGGCCGCCCGAACGCAGACCACGAACGAGCTCGTCCGGATCCTGAAGCTCGACGAGGCCCAGGCGGCGACCCTCCGCGAGAAGCTCGCATCGCAACGGCCGTACATCGTCATCGCCCGCGGCGTCGAGCCGTCCGTGGCGGAGCGGATCCGCCAGGCGCTGCGCGACGAACGGATCGTGCACATCGCCCTCGAGGCGGAACCGGAGCGCGTGTATCCGCAGGTCGGCGGTGGCCCGGAGTCGACGCTCGCCGCGCACCTGCTCGGGTTCGTCAACCGCGAGAACGCCGGCCAGTACGGCGTCGAGCAGGCCTACCAGGGGACGCTGGCCGGCGAGGCGCGGGTGATGATCGCCCAACGAGATGTCAACGGACGACCGATGCCCGAGACATCGGTCGTCGAATCGCCGGGCTCGATCGGGGAAGACGTCCGGCTGACCATCGATGCCAGCCTGCAGCTCGCGTTGGAGCAGGAGCTGCTCGCCGCGTGGATCGCCGACGAGGCCAAGAGCGTGTCGGCGGTGGTGCTCGACCCGTACACCGGCGCGGTGTACGCCGAGGCCACGTACCCGTCGTATGACGCCAACGACTACCGGGCGATCGCGAAGGAGGCGCCCCAGCGGTTCGTCGACCCCATCGTTTCGAACGTCTACGAGCCGGGGTCGGTCTTCAAGATGATGACCGCGGTGACCGCCCTCGAGTCGGGCTCGGTCACGCGGACGACCCGCATCAAGGATGTCGGCACCCTGCGCCTCGATGGCGGTGAATCGAAGATCGACAACGCCGATCACAGGGGCATGGGCTGGATCACCTTCGAGGACGGCATCGCCTATTCGCGCAACGTGGTCGCCGCGAAGGTCGCCCTCGGTCTCGCCGACACGACGTCCGAGTCGGCGACGATGCTGTACGACACCTGGCGCACGCTCGGCTTCGGCCAGAAGACCGGCATCGACATCGCCGGCGAGGCGTCGGGCAGCCAGTACGTCCGAGACCCCGGCACGACGCCGTGGAGCGAGATCGACCTCGCCAACGGCGCGTTCGGCCAGGGTGTCGCGGTCACGCCGATCCAGCTCGCGTCGGCGTTCGCAGCGCTCGTCAATGGCGGCAACGCGGTCCAGCCCCATGTCGTCAGCGGCGTCGGGGCACGCGATGTGACGGTGCCCCAGCGAGGCCGCGTGGTTCCCAAGAAGATCTCGAAGACCCTGCTCCGGATGATGGATCACGTCGTCCAGGAGGTGGACTTCTATCGCGACCGGACGCTCGTGCCCGGCTATCACGTCGGGGGCAAGACCGGTACGGCGCAGATCTGGGATGCCAAGAAGAAGGACTGGAAGCACAACCTCTTCAACTACTCGTTCGTCGGATACATCAGCCGCGAGGCCGGCACGCCGGACCTCGTGGTCGCGGTCCGTATCGAGGAAGGTCGACCGCGGCTGCCACGCCTCGGTCACCTGGAGATGCCGGTCATGTCCTTCGAGCTGTTCCGCCGCGTCGCGACGAACGCCATCACCACGCCCGACCTGCTCGAGCACCGCATCGTCGCCGAACCCATGCCCGTCACGGACCGGTGAGTGGACCCTATGGGACACTGGCCGTCGTGAGCGACGTCGACCCGTCGAGGGGGACGCCGACCGAGCCGACGGCAGCGCTCTCGGTCGATGACCTCATCCGCCTGAGCGGTGGTCGGCTGCTGGCACGATCCGATCGGCCGATCCGCGGCGCCGCCGTCGATTCCCGATTGGTCAAACCCGGTCAGCTCTTCGTCGCGTTGCCGGGCGAGCGTACCGACGGGCACCTCCACCTGGACGACGCCGTCGGGCGTGGCGCCGGCGCCGTGCTGGTGACCCGCCAGGTCGAGGAGCCCGAGCGTTTCGGCGATGTCTCTGTCATCCGCGTCGCCGACGGGCTGGTCGCCCTGGGAGCGGTCGCCGCCGGCTGGCGCCGGCGGTTTTCGCCGCTGGTTGTCGGGATCACCGGCAGCATCGCGAAGACCTCGACCAAAGAGGCCGTGGCGACCGTCCTAAGCGCCGCTCGTCGGACGCTCAAGACCGAGGGGAACCAGAACAACGAAGTCGGCCTGCCGCTCACGCTAATGCGCCTCGGCCCCGAGCATGAAGCGGCGGTGCTCGAGATGGGGATGTATGTCTCGGGCGAGATCGCCGACCTGGCCGCGATGGCGCAGCCGTCGATCGGCGTCGTGACCGCGGTCCAGCCCGTCCATCTCTCGCGGATCGGCACGCTCGATGCGGTCGAACGGGCGAAGGGCGAGCTGCTCGAGGCGCTCCCCGCCGATGGCACGGCCGTCCTCAACGCCGATGACCCCATCGTGACGGGCATGGATCGCCGGTCCGCGGCGCGAGCGCTGCGCTACGGATTTGATGACTCGGCCGACGTCCGGGCGATCGATGTCACGTCCGGGGGCACCGCCGGCATGCGGTTCCGACTGCGGACACCGGCGGGCGAGCGTGACGTCACCATCCCGGCGCTCGGACGGCTGTCGGTCCACAACGCGGCGGCAGGTGCCGCGGTCGGCCTCGCGGCGGGTGTCGACCTCGAGACCATCGTCAACGCTCTCGCGACCGGCTGGAGCGCGCCGCACCGCGTCGAGCTGGTCCGGCTGCGCGGCGCCACCATCATCGACGACAGCTACAACGCATCACCCGGCTCGGTCGCGGCGGCGCTCGACCTGCTGGCCGACCTGCCCGGTCGCCACGTGGCGGTCCTGGGCGAGATGCTCGAGCTGGGCGACGCCCACGACAGCGGCCATCATGTCGTCGGCGAGGCGGCCGCGGACGTCGCCGAGCTGTTGATCGTGGTCGGGCCGGCGGCCGATGGCATCGCCGCCGGCGCCATGGAGGCAGGACTCGATCCGGCACGGATCCACGTCGTGCCGGATGCGGAGGCCGCGTTGGACGCGCTCCAGCCGCGCCTCCGAGCCGGCGATGTCGTCCTCGTCAAGGCATCGCGCGGCATCGGGCTCGACCGCGTGGTCGATGGCCTCCGGCTCCACCTCGGCGAGTCGGCCCGATGACCGTCGAGCTGATCCAAGGACTGCTGCTGGCGTTCGCCCTGATCGTGATCCTGATGCCGCCCTACATCCGGCTGCTCCAGGCGATCGGGTTCGGCAAGCGGATCCGGCAGGAGGGACCGGAGAGCCATTTCGTCAAGGAGGGGACACCAACGATGGGCGGGCTGCTCATCGTGGTCGTCGTCCTCGGCATCTACTTCTTCCTCCGCCAACCGGACGCGGCGACGTTCGCGCCGCTGGCCGCGCTGGCGGGCGTCGGTGCGCTCGGAGCGTTCGACGATTACCTCAACGCCAGGACAGGGGAGGGGATCAAGGCCCGCCAGAAGCTGATCTGGCTGACGGTCGTGGCCTTCGTCGCCGGGTGGCAGATCCAGCAGACCTACGCCATCACGGCCATCGCCGTCCCGTTCTACGGCCCCGTGAGCATCGAGCCGTGGCTGTACGTCGGGTTCGCCGCGTTCGCGATCATCGCCGCGGCGAACGGCGTGAACATCACCGACGGGCTCGACGGTCTGTCCGGTGGGACCGTCGCGATCGCCTTCGTCGCGTACATGCTGATCGCGCTGCTGAACACGCCGGCCCAGCCGAACCTCGCCCTGCTCTGCGCGCTGATCATCGGGGCGCTCCTCGGTTTCCTGTGGTTCAACGTCCACCCGGCGCAGATCTTCATCGGCGACTCCGGAGCGCTCTCGCTCGGCGCGACCCTGGCCGTCACCGCGCTGATCACCGGCCAGGTCCTCGTCCTGCCGCTGATCGGGATCATCTTCGTGCTCGAGACGTCGTCCGTGATCCTCCAGGTCGCCTATTTCCGCTTCACCGGCGGCCGGCGCCTGTTCCGGATGAGCCCGATCCACCACCACTTCGAGCTCGGTGGCTGGGACGAGGAGAAGATCACGATCCGGTTCTGGATCGTCGCCATCCTCGCCGCCCTCCTGGGTGTGACGCTGTTCCTCGCGACCCAGCCGGGACAGTTCCTCGGAGCGCCGTCGTGATGACCACGCCGCTGGCGATCGAGCCCGACGCACTCTCCATCGAGGCGATCCGGCACGGGCTGCTCGCGGACGTCCCCGTCACGGTCCTCGGTTTCGCCCGAAGCGGCATCGCGTTGGCCCGCTTCCTCGCCGATTCGGGCGCCCGCGTCACCGTCTACGACGGCCGGCCGGAGTCGGACCTGCGAGATGCGATCTCGGCACTCGAGGGTCGGGCTGTGCGGCTGCAACTCGGGCCGGACGTCGATCCGGCATCCACGTGGGCCGACGCGCGACTCGTGACGACGTCGCCGTCGATCAACCCCGCGTTCCCGACGACGGAGCCCCGGCTCCGGGATGCGCTCGCGACGCTCGTCGCGGCGCGAACGGCCGGCGATCGGTCGATCCCGGCGGTCGTGTCGGAGCCCGACCTGTTCCTGCGGCTGTGCACCGCCCCGACCGTCGGCGTGACCGGGACGAAGGGCAAGACCACCACGGCGTCGCTCACGGCCGCGATCCTCGACGCCGACCCAGGCCACCCGGTCGTCCTCGGCGGCAATATCGGCGTCCCGATCCTGGACCGACTGGCCGAGCTGACGCCGGACCATCGCGTCGTCTATGAGCTGTCCGAGCTCCAGCTGCCGACTCTGTCGAGGGGTACGACGGTCGCCGTTTACACGAACGTCACGTCGGACCATCTCGACCGGCATGGGTCGCTGGACGCGTACCGGCAGGTCAAGCGGATCCTCGCCGAGCGGGTCGACCCCGACGGAGCGCTCGTCCTCAATGCCGAGGACCCGGTGGTCGCCGGCTACGCCGCATCCGGTCAGGCCCGTCCCGTGCTGTATCGCCGCGGCGACCCATCACCCGGCGGCCTGGGCGTGGTCGACGGCTGGATCGTGTCGGCCGGGGTCGCGCCGCTCGCCGGTGTCCGCGATGCCGGTGCAGGTGACGACGGAGCGTCGGGCAGGATCATGCCGGTCGACGAATTGGGCATCCCGGGCGCACACAACGTCTCGAATGCGCTGGCGGCCGTCGCCGTGGGCCTCCTGTTCGGCGTGCCCGCATCGGCGATCCGTGTGGCCGCCGCCGCTTTCACCGGTGTCGAGCATCGACTCGAGACCGTGGCGACGGTCGATGGTGTCCGCTTCGTCAACGACTCGCAGGGCACGCAGCCGGACGCGGTGATCGCGGCCCTCCGGTCCTTCCCACGGCCGCTCGTCCTCATCGCCGGGGGGCGCGACAAGGGCGTCGACCTGTCCGCGCTCGGACCGGTCGTGGCCGAACGCGCCAGCGCAGCCGTCCTGATCGGCGAGAGCGGTCCCGACCTGGAGCGTCGCTTCCGGGCTGCCGGCTTGGAACGGACCGAGCGTGCCTCGACCCTCGACGATGCCGTGATCCGGGCGGACAGCCTGGCCCGCGAAACCCTGGACGACGTCGAGCCTGCACGGGGCCTCGCGACCGTGCTCCTCAGCCCTGCCGCGGCCAGCTTCGACATGTTCCCCGACTACGCCGCACGCGGCCGCGCCTTCAAGGACGCGGTCGCCGACCTTGTCGCAGCACGAGCCCGGAGGCGGTCATGAACCTTGCCCCGCCGATCCCGCGTTTCGGACGGCCGACCACCGACACGGGAGCTCGTGACCGAAAACGCGCCAGTGAGACGCGACGCGCCGCCAACCGGACCCCGACCAAAGACCTGACCCAGGCGCTCCAGCGCGAGCGGCACGCGCCCGACTTCACGATCCTCGTGGTCGTCGTGGCGCTCGCCGCGATCGGCATCCTGATGGTCTACTCCTCGTCGGCGATGCGCGGCTACCTGTCAGCGGACGCCGACACGTTCCAGACTGTCGGCCCGCAGATCCAGTGGGCGCTGCTGGGCCTGCTGGCGATGGTCGCGATGATGCGCGTCGACTACCGCTACCTGCGGTTGATCTCGATCCCGGGCTACGTCGTCGCGCTCGGCCTGCTGGTGCTCGTCTTCGTCGATGACTTCAATATCGTGGTCGGGGGTTCAGCCCGCTGGCTCAAGCTGGGTCCGCTGCCGGCGATCCACCCGGCCGAGCTGGCCAAGCTCGCGCTGATCGTCTACCTCGCCCATTGGTTCGCCAAGCGTGGCCTGAAGGTCGGTGGGTTCTGGGCCGGTACGATCCCGTTCCTCCTCATCGCCGGCCCGGTGATCGCCCTGGTGTTCAGGGAGCCCGACCTCGGCACGACCATCGTCATCACGCTCACGGCGTTCACGATGTGGTACGTCGCCGGTGCGAACACGTTCCACCTCGGTTCGATGATCGGGCTCGCGGCGTTCGGGGCCATCCTCGTCGGGCTGGCCGGGTACCAGATGGACCGGATCCGGGCATGGCTCGATCCGTGGAAATACGCCGACACCATCGGCTACCACACCGTCCAGGGGCTGCTCGCGCTCGGACTCGGCGGGGTGTTCGGGTCAGGCCTCGGGGAGAGCCGGATGGCCGGTGGCCTGTTCGTGCCGAACGCGTTCAACGACTTCATCTTCGCGATCATCGGCGAGGAGTTCGGTCTCATCGGCGCCGGCGTGGTCATCGCGCTGTTCGTGCTGCTCGCCTACGCTGGCATCCGGGTGGCCCTCGGCGCTCCTGATACGTTCGGGGCGCTCCTGGCGGCCGGGATCACGGCCTGGCTGTGCATCCAGGCGTTCATCAACATCGGCGTGGTCGTGACCCTGGTCCCGATCACCGGCATCACGCTGCCGTTCATCAGTGCCGGCGGCTCGTCACTCATCATCAGCTTCGCGGCGATCGGGATCCTCCTCTCGATCTCCCGCGAGACCATCGAGAAGGGGACCTGGAACGACGATGCGACTGCTGATCGCGGCCGGCGGAACGGGCGGGCACATCTACCCGGCTCTGGCGGTCGCTCGCTCGCTCGGAGCGCAGCACGACGGCGCTGAGCTCACCTGGCTGGGCGGTCATCGCGGGCTCGAGGCCGGCATCGTCCCGGCGGCCGGCATCCCGTTCCGCCGGCTGGTCCTGCGCTCGCTCCGATCGGTCGAGTTCGACGCGCACGCCATCCTCGACCCGCTCCGGCTTGGCGGATCGGTCCCGCAGGCCGGCGCGATCCTCGCGAGCGAGCGCCCGGCGGCGATCTTCACGACCGGCGGCTACGTCGCTGTCCCGGTGCTGCTGGCGGCCGCCCCACTCGGCATCCCGGTCGTGCTGTGGGATGGCAACGTCGTGCCGGGTCGCGCGGTGCGCGCCACGGCCAGGCTGGCCGACGTGATCGCGGTGTCGTTCGCCGCGACGTGCCAGGCGCTGGCGACCGCGGCGCCCGGACGCCCGTGCTACCTGACCGGCACGCCGATCCGCGACACGCGCGCGGTCGACCGTGAGGCGGCGCGCGCCAAGCTCGGCATCCCGCCGGGCGTGCGGGTGATGCTCATCTTCGGTGGGTCCCAGGCGGTCCGACGGTTCAACGGCGCGGTCGCCGAGGCGCTCCCGCGATTGATCGAGCGGGTGGCCGTCATCCACGTCACGGGTGACGATGGGTACGCCGCCGCGCTGGCGGGTCGCGAGGCGCTGCCCGCCGACCGGCGCGAGCGCTATCGACCGTTCCCGTTCCTGCGGGACGACATGTTGACCGCGCTGGCTGCGGCGGATCTCGTGGTCGGGCGAGCCGGGTCGTCCACGCTCGCAGAGGTGACGGCTCTCGGCCTGCCCATCGTGGTCGTGCCATACCCGCATGCGGCCGGTCATCAGACGGCCAATGCTCGCCAGCTCGTCGAAGCGGGAGCGGGTCGCCTGGTCGACGACGCCGCGTTCGACGCGGACGCCCTGCTCGAGGCCGCCGGCCTGCTGGAGGATCCGACCGCACATCTCGCGATGTCGGCCGCAGCCCGATCGCTCGGCCGGCCGGGCGCCGCCGACGCGGTCGCCGATCTCGTCCTGGCGGCGGCCCGGCGCGAAGCGCTGCCCGACCCCGAGACGATCGAGCGCCGATCGCGGAGCGGGCGCGGGTGACCGCGGTGGCCGCGTTCGACGCCATCGCCATCGGCACCGAGATCCAGCGACGGGTCGGGGTCAAGACGTCGCGCGACGAACCGCTGGCACGGTTCACCACGATGCGTGTCGGTGGGCCGGCGGACCTCTTCGCGACCGTCCACAACGCATTCGAGCTGCGGGCGCTCGTGCGCTTCGCCCGCTCCCGCTCGCTCCCACATCTGATCCTGGGTCGCGGTAGCGACCTCGTGATCAGCGATCGCGGCATCCGAGGCCTCGTCATCCAGGATCGGGCCGAGGGATCGCGGTTCGAGGGCGATCGCTACACCGCCGACGCGGGTGTGCCGATGGCTCGTGCCGCCACCGAGGCCCAGAAGGCCGGGCTGACCGGCCTGGAGTTCGGTCTGGCGATCCCCGGCACGGTCGGCGGCGCCGTGTGGGCCAACGCCGGGGCGCACGATGCCGACATCGCGGGCGTGCTCGTCGCGGCCCGGGTGGTCGATGCACAGGGGAGCGAGGTCATCGTGCCGTCCGAGGAGCTTGGCCTGTCGTACCGCGACAGCCGGTTCAAGCATCCGCCGGTCGATGGTCCGCGCGAACTGATCATCGACGCGACGTTCGCCCTCACACCGGCCGACCCGGAGGTCATCAAGGCGCGTCTCGACGACATCCGCCGATGGCGGCAGGCACATCAGCCGCTGGGGCTGCCGTCCGCTGGGAGCGTCTTCCGCAACCCGTCGGGCGGATCCGCGGGGCAGCTCATCGAGGCCGCCGGGCTGAAGGGCTTTCGGATCGGCGGCGCGGTCGTATCGGAGAAGCACGCCAACTTCATCGTCAACGACCAGAAGGGCACGGCCGCCGACGTGCGACGGGTCGGCGATCACGTGCGGGCGGTCGTCGCGGAGACGGCCGGTGTCGAGCTCATCTACGAGATCGAGTTCGTCGGCGATTGGGACCGTTGGCCATGGCCGGCATGACCGCGTCGGAGCTGCCGCCGATCGTCGTGCTGCTCGGCGGCCCGTCCGCCGAGCACGACGTGTCCGTCGTGTCGGGGACCGCCATCGCGCTGGCGTTGTCCGAGGCCGGGGCGGACGTCCAGCAGGTCCTCATCGACCTCGACGGTGGGTGGTGGTGGCTGCCGCCCGATCACCGTCGGGAGGACCGTGCCGCGTCCGCCTACGACGACCCGCGAGCACTCGGCGCCGAGGGGCCGATCGCGGTCGGCGCCGCCGTCGACCGGCTGGCCGCCGACGACCCGGCACCGGTGGTCGTGATCGGGCTGCACGGGCCGTTCGGCGAGGACGGCACCATCCAGGCGATGCTCGACGCGGTCGGTCTCGCCTATACCGGCTCCGGCGTCGCCGCCTCCGCGCTGGGCATGGACAAGGCGCTGTTCAAGCGGATGTGCCGGGGTCTGGGGATCCCCGTGGTCGACTGGCGCGAGGTTCGCCAGTCGCGCTGGGTGGCCGATCGCCCGGGCGTCCGCCGCGAGATGGCAGCCTTCGCCGCCGCATCGGCCGACGCTCGCCTGATGGTCAAGCCGGCACGGCTGGGCAGCTCGGTCGGCATGACCCTCGTGCATGACTCGGCGGAGCTCGCGGCGGCGCTCGACCTCGCCTACCGCTACGACACGCTGGCCGTCGTGGAGCTCTACGTGGCCGAGGCGCGCGACCTCGAGATGTCGGTCATCGGCAACGACCACGCCCATCTCGAGCTGTACGGCCCGGGCGAGGTCATCAGCGGCAACGAGTTCTACGACTACGCCGCGAAGTACACGCCCGGCCTGTCCGAGACCTCGACGACCGCCGAAGTCACGGACGTGGAGCGCGCCGTGATCCACAAGCTCTCCCGGGACGTGTACCGGGCGATCGGCGCCGAGGGTTTCGCCCGGATCGATTTCCTGATGTCCGGCGAGCGCATCCTCGTCTCGGAGATCAACACGATCCCCGGGTTCACGCCGATCAGCCTCTTCCCGACGATGCCGGCCGAGGGCGGCTACACGTTCGCGGACGTGTGTCTCCGCGTCATCGAGCTCGCCATCGAGCGCCATGCCCAGCGACCGGCGACGCGTCTCGGAGCGGCCGACCTGCCGCGATGACGCTGCGACCGCGACAGCCGGGCCGCCGCCTCGCCCCAACGAAGGCCACCACCCGCCGTGCCCTCGGGACGGCCCCGGTCAGGCGTACACGCCGGATCCGACGCGCATCGGCCGGTCTCACACCGATCCGCGCCGGGGCCATCCTCGTGCTGCTGGTCGCCGCGTCGGCGATGTACGGCGTCGCCCAGTCGCCGGTCTTCGCGTACGTCAACACGACGGTCGAGGGTGCGGCCTTCACCGACGAGGCCCAGGTCCGCGACATGCTCGAGGACGCCCAGGGGGCGAACCTGTTCAGCCTCGTCACGCGACCGTACGAGGACCGCATCCGCGAGATCCCGACGGTCCGCTCGGTCGATATCGGCGTGCGCCTGCCCGATACGATCGGGGTGCGTCTGCGCGAGCGGACGCCGATCCTCGTCTGGCGCGTGGGGGCGCGGCGCTACCTAGTCGATGGGGAGGGTCGGCTGTTCGCCCGGCTGCCAGAGGAGCCGCCGGCCGAGACGGCGCGACTGCCGGTCGTCGAGGACCGCCGTGCGGCGGCCGTCGGGCTATCGGTCGGTCGCTCGCTCGACCGGGTCGACCTCGACGCCGCGACCCGGCTCGGGTCGCTGGTCCCGGCCGACGTGGGCAGCGCCGCCGAGCGGCTGGCCGTGTTCGTTACCGACGCGAGCGGCTTCACGGTCCGGACGCAGCCCGGGTCGTGGCAGGCGGTGTTCGGCTTCTACACGCCGACCCTCCGAACGCCTGAGCTGATCCCCGGACAGGTGCGACTGCTCCGCAGCCTGCTGATCGGCCGGGAGCCCCTCATCGACCAGGTGATCCTGGCATCCGAGACCGACGGGACCTACATCCCGAAGGAGACGCCGCTCCCCAGCGCGACCCCGGCCTCGTGATAGCCTTGCCGAAACCAGACGGAGGAGGACGAGGGACCACGTGCTGCTTCCCCTGCTTGGGCTCCTCGTGGGCGTCCTGGCGGGTCTCGTCCTCAACATCAACGTCGGCTTCGAACTCAGTCGCTATTCGGCCGTGGCGATCCTTGCCGCGCTCGACTCGGTGCTCGGAGCCGTGCGTGCGGAGCTCGATGGGGTCTACGACAATCGCATCTTCATCAGCGGCTTCCTGGTCAACGCGATCATCGCGGTCCTGCTGACATTCATCGGCGATCGACTCGGGCTGGACCTGTACCTGGTGGCCCTCATCACCTTTGGGCTTCGGATCTTCGACAACGTGGCACTCATCCGCCGGCATTTCCTCTAAGCCGGCGCTAGAGGGAGGCGGACGGACTAGGTGGAACGTGAAGCGGTCCTCGTCGGCATCGACGTCGGCACGAGCAAGGTCTGTGCCCTCATCGGTGAGGTGAGCCGCGACGGCCGACTGACGATCATGGGCCACGGCACAGTCCCCGCCTCGGGCCTGAAGAAGGGCGTCGTCATCAACATCGACCAGACCGTCCACTCGATCGCTGAAGCGGTCGAGAAGGCCGAGCGGCTGTCGGGCTGGAAGATCGATCGCGCCTTCGTCGGCGTCGGCGGGCAGCACGTCGAGAGCCTCAACTCGCCGGGGCAGGTCGCGGTCACTGGCCACCATCGCGAGGTGAGTCGCGAGGACATCAACCGGGCGATCGACGTCGCGCGCGCCGTGCCGATCCCGTCGAACCGCGAGGTGCTCCACGTCGAGCGGCGCGGCTTCTCGGTCGACGGCCAGGAGGGCGTCAAGGACCCCATGGGGATGAGCGCGCTGCGGCTCGAGGTCGAGACGCACATCGTCACCGGCTCGGCGACCGCGGTGACCAACCTGTCCAAGTGCGTAGCGGCGGCCGGCGTCAAGATCGACGAGCTGGTCGTGAACTCCCTGGCCTCGGCCGAGGCGGTGCTCAACGAGACCGAGAAGGACCTGGGCGTCGCCGTGGCCGACTTCGGGGCGGGCACGATCGACCTCGCGCTGTTCGAGGATGGCTCGCCGTTCCACACCCGCGTCCTGCCGATCGGCGGCAACAACGTGACCAACGACATCGCCGCCGTGCTCAAGACGACCCTCCAGACGGCCGAGGACCTGAAGATCAACCAGGGCTCGGCCGACCTGCGCTCGGTGACCGACGACGAGGAGATCAGCGTCAGCGTGCTGGGCGAGGACGCCGGGCGCACCGTGAGCCGGCTCGAGGTCTGTCAGGTCATCGAGGCGCGCATGCGCGAGACATTCGAGTTGCTGCGCAACGAGATCCGCGCCGCCGGCGTCCGCCAGCTGCCGGCCGGCGTGATCCTGACCGGCGGTTCGGCGCAGCTGTCGGGTATCGCGGAGCTCGGGCGTGACGTGCTCGAGATGCCGGTCCGGGTCGCTGCGCCGAACAACATCGGCGGGCTGGTGGACACGCTGCTCACCCCCGGCTACAGCACGAGCGTCGGGCTGCTCCAGTGGGGCGCGACCACACTCGTCGACGGCGAGCCCATCCGGTATGAGTCGGCGCCGGCGATGGGCGGGCTGGGCCGCATCCGCGACGCGCTCCGGAGCATCTTCCCGTAGAGACGCGTCTGCTCACGGTCCGTACGGGGTCGGCCCGGGGGCTGGCGGACCTGACCGCGGCATGTGCCGCCTTCCTGGCCGACGTCAGTGCCGAGGACGGCCTGCTGTCGGTGTTCGTCCCCCACGCCACAGCCGGTGTGGTGGTCGTCGAGGTCGGCGCCGGCTCCGACGACGACCTGCTCGATGCGCTCGACCGCCTGCTGCCTCGGGAGGACCGGCTGTACCGGCATCGCCACGGCTCGCCCGGTCATGGGGCCGACCACGTGCTGCCGCTGCTGGCGGCACCCTCGCTGACGATCCCGGTGATCGACGGGCGGGCCGCGCTCGGGACGTGGCAGTCGATCTGCCTGGTCGATCCGAACGCGGACAACGCCGAGCGGACGGTGCGGCTGAGCTTCATCGCGGGGTAGGTCGGAGCCCCGGCGGCCGAGTGGTGCCGCCTCGCACCGCGTACCGAACCCCTCCGCACGACACCAGGGTCGCCCGATGGTCGCTCCCTTTCCTCGGCGTTATACTCCCCGGACTCACGGACCCGTCCGTCACTCAGGCGCGGGCCCGTCCCCAGCGCGCGAGACCTGACACGACGATGACACCGCCCAGACCCCGCCGAGGGTCACCGGAGGAGAACCCGATGCCGTTGCGTTCCGATTCCGAGAACTTCGCGTTGATCCGCGTCATCGGTGTCGGCGGCGGTGGCAGTAACGCCGTCAACCGGATGATCCGGGCCGAGATGATGGGCGTCGAGTTCATCGCCTGCAATACCGACGCCCAGGCCTTGCTCCAGTCGGATGCACCCCACAAGATCCGCATCGGTGACAAGGTCACCCGCGGGCTCGGGGCGGGTGGCGACGCGTCGATGGGCCAGCGCTCGGCCGAGGAGGACTCGGACAAGATCGCGTCGGCCCTCGCCGACTCGGACATGGTGTTCATCACGGCCGGGCTCGGCGGCGGGACCGGATCGGGTGCCGCTCCGATCGTGGCCCAGATCGCCAAGGATTCCGGCGCGCTGACGATCGGTGTGGTC
The DNA here is from genome assembly GCA_963813535.1 of uncultured Chloroflexia bacterium. Lineage (GTDB taxonomy): Bacteria > Chloroflexota > Limnocylindria > Limnocylindrales > CSP1-4 > SPCO01. Next base: position 333,765 of record CAWEZH010000002.1, read on the forward strand.
ACCAAGCCGTTCGCCTTCGAGGGCAACCGCCGCAAGCTGGTCGCCGAGAAGGCGGCCGAAGAGCTCAAGACGCAGGTCGACGCGCTGATCACGATCCCGAACGACCGGCTCAAGGACGTCGTCCAGAAGAACACGAGCATCCTCGACGCCTTCCGCGTCGTCGACGACGTGCTGCGTCAAGGCGTCCAGGGCATCAGCGACATCATCACGATGCCAGGGCTGATCAACCAGGACTTCGCCGACGTGCGGGCGATCATGAAGGACGCCGGCTCGGCGCTGATGGGCATCGGCCGGGCGAGCGGCGAGAACCGCGCCGTCGAGGCCGCCCAGGAGGCCATCGCCAGCCCGCTGCTCGAGCTCGACATCCACGGTGCCCAGGGCATCCTGTGGAACATCACGGGCTCCTCGAACCTCTCGCTGTTCGAGGTCAACGAAGCGGCCGAGACCATCAAGGAAGCCGCCGACCCGGAGGCCAACATCATCTTCGGCACGAGCTTCAACGAGCGGCTCGGCGAGGAGGTCATGGTCACCGTCATCGCGACCGGGTTCGACGGTGGCAAGCGGCGCCAGAGCGTCCATCGCGAGTCGACCGGTGTCATGGAAGGCGTCGCATCGTCGCGCGTGTCGCATGAGCGCGACTTCCTCCAGGAGCTCGAGCGTCAGCGCGAGCAGGGGACCGACGGCGCGTTCAGCTCGCCGTCGCGCGACGAGGAGGCGGCGGCGGTCGTCACCACGCCGCGCGTCGAGCGCACGGCCGGCGATACCGCCGCGGCACGCCGCGCCCCGGCGTACGACGCGGACGACCTCGAGATCCCGAGCTTCCTGCGCCGCAAGTGATCCGCGCCGGCGCATGGCCGGCGACCCACCCATGACCGAGCGACCGTCGGAGGTCGACGCCCTTCGCGAGGCGCATGTCACGGTCCAGGCCCGCATCGCGGCGGCATGTGCGCGTTCCGGACGCGACGCCGCCGACGTGACGCTGGTCGCGGTCTCCAAGACCATCGATGCCGCGCGTCTGCGATCGGCGGTCGAGGCCGGCATCACGACCCTCGGCGAGAATCGCGTCCAGGAGGGCGAGGCGAAGATCGGCGAGGTGCCCGGCGCACGCTGGCACCTGGTCGGCCCGCTGCAATCGAACAAGGCCCGCCGCGCGCTCGAGACGTTCGACGTCATCGAGACGGTCGACTCGGTCGAGCTCGCCGAGCGACTCGACCGCCTCGCACGTGAGGCGCGCAGCGCCAGCGCCGCGGATCCCTACCCGGTCCTGCTCCAGGTCAATGTCGACGACGACCCGTCCAAGGCGGGCCTCGCCCCCGACGCTCTGCCCGCGGCGATCGACGCGATCGCCGAGCTCGGCGCCCTTGAGGTGCGCGGTCTGATGACGATCGGACGACTGGTCCCCGACGCCGAGGCGGCTCGTCCGACATTCGTCACCTTGCGCGAGCTGTCGAAGCGACTGCGCGCCAGCGCTCCCTCTCTCGGGCCCGAGCTATCGATGGGCATGACCGACGACTTCGAGGTCGCCGTCGAGGAGGGCGCCACGATCGTGCGCGTCGGTCGGGCGATCTTCGGGGAGCGGCCGCACCAGCACGAGCCGGGCGAGCCCGAGCATCGCCACGCACGCTAGGGATCGGCCGAGGGGCTGGTAGACTCGGCGACGTGCCTGGGGCATTCCTGACCAACTTCCTCCAGTTGCTGCTGATGGCGCTATGGGCACTGGTCTTCGGACGGATGATCATGTCCTGGATCGACCCGACCGGTCGCCGACAGATCTCGAGCTTCCTCGTCTCGACGACCGAACCCATCCTTGCCCCCGTCCGCCGCATGCTGCCGCAGTCCGGGATGATCGACTGGTCGGGCTTCATCGTCCTGATCGTCCTCGGTCTCCTGTGGCGCGCCTTCTGAGGTCTTGAGTCCAAGCGACGTCCGTTTCGCCGTCCGTCTCACGCCGAGAGCTGCGCTTGACAGCATCGACGGCGTCGTTGATGGGATCCTCCGCGCGCGGGTCGGTGCGCCGGCCGTCGAGGGTGCGGCGAACAACGCGCTGGTGCGCCTGATCGCCGACGAGCTCGGGGTCGGACGGAGCTCTGTCCGGATCGTCGCGGGTGCCTCGAGCCGGCAGAAGCTGGTCGTCGTCGACGGTGCCGATGCCGATGCGATCGTTGCCCGATGGCCGGGCCTGCGGGTATGATCACGATCCTCAGGCCGATGGCTCGCAGGAGCGTCGCCTCGGTCTTCGGAGCGTCGGGCATTGGTACCGCGCTCCCGCCGACATCGGGCGATTGGCTCAGTGGTTAGAGCACGCGGTTCACATCCGCGGGGTCACTGGTTCGAATCCAGTATCGCCCACCACCTAGACGCCACCTGACACAGGGCCTTCGGGCCCTGTCGTCGTTTTCGCTGGACCTTCGATGGGGTCCGACGCGGCATTCTGCCGCCGGGCCAGGAGGACGAACGGGATGGCGAACGCGGAGATCACACCCGACACGACGTACGCGGGTCCGTAGCCGTACACGTCGGACACGCGTCCGAGCGCCGGCTGTGCGACCGCGCCGCCGATCGAGCCCATGAACGAATCGAAGGACAGCACCGTCGCCCGCTGCTCGGACGGGATGATCCCGTTGATGAAGGCCTGGCGGAGGGGTCCCTCGATGGCGAACACGAGCGCCCACACCGCGAGCAGGACCAGCGCCGCCACGAAGCTCGTCGTCCAGCCGATGACCATCAGGATCCCGACGGTCGCCACGCTGCCGATCAGGATCGCGTCGGTCCGTCGCCGGAAGAGGCGTCGCGCGTACGGGACCAGGATGCCGCCGAGGATCTGGGCTCCGGCGAACAACGCCGCGGCCAGACCGGCGACGCTGTACGCATTCGGGTCACCGTAGAGCTGCAGCAGGTACGGCTGGCTGGCGTAGAACGCGAAGAAGCCGACGCCGGCCGTGAACGGGGACGCGAGCATGAGGGCCCGCACCGGCGGGTTCCGCCAGCCTCCCTCGATCGAACCGTGGACGACGTTGCGGACCTCGGCGAGCGGGCTGGCGCCGCGCCGCGGGCTGAAGCCGACATCGTGCATGAACAGGAAGGCCACGACCAGCGTGACGCCCAGCATCCCGGCGCGAAGGATGTACGGCACGCCCAGATCGGTCACCTGGGCGACGACGCCACCCGCCACCGACCCGAACAGCATCGCCGCACCGGCGGCGGTCTGTGCCCGACCGAACACGGTCTCGAGCTGGCCTTGGTAGCCGGTGGCGCCCAGCGCGTCGACCAGCCAGGCCTCGGTGGCGCCCGAGAAGAACGTGAACCCGAGCCCGAGCAGCGCCGACGCGAGTGCCCAGCCGATGAAGGGCGCGTGGAGCTGCCACATGGCGAGATACAGGACCGTGGAGAGCAGCAGGGTCGCCGCACCGAGGAGATACGAGAAGCGTCGACCGCGGGTGTCGGCCACGACTCCTGTCGGGACTTCGAACAGGACCTGTCCGATGGCGAAGAACGCGTTGGCGGCGAACGCCTCCGTGTTGGACAGGCCGGCATCGAGCAGGAATAGCGTGTTGACGCCCCAGATGAACGACGTCGCGAGCGTCGTCAGGGTCGTCAGGACAAGGTAGGTGCGCTGGATGGTCTGGGCGGTCGGGAGCATGCCTCCGGACTCTATCGCCCCCGAGGCCGCGAGGCGTCGGTCGGTGGCGTCACGCGGTCGGGGAGCGACGCGTCACACGGTCGATACGGCGACAACCTCCTCCGCGGTGAAGCCCTCGGTCCTCCCCCGAGGGCTTCTTCGTTTTCTCGTCCCCGGCTGGACGACGATCGCGGCGTTGGCGCCCTGCGCTCCTCGCTCACGCACTTCCGAGTGCGCTCGCTCTGGTGCTCGGGCGCCGCCTTGCGCTCGCCGCCCATCCGCCGGACGAGGGATCCGAAACAGGACCTCGATCGCTGCGTTGGCGCCCTGCTCCTCGCCCATCCGCGGGCGAGATCGGGCTAGTTGGCCCGGGCCAGGCGGCGCAGCACGGCGGGCAGGATGCCGCCGCCGCGGTAGTAGTCGACCTCGATCGGGCCGTCGAATCTGGCGATGGTCTCGAAGCGGACCGTCGATCCATCATCGCGCTCCGCGACGACCGTCACCGACTGGCGCGGCGAGAGTCCATCCGCCAGGCCGTGGACCGAGTACGTCTCGCGACCCGTGAGGCCGAGTGAGGACGGTGTGTCGCCAGGCTTGAACTGGAGGGGCAGCACGCCCATCCCGACCAGGTTGGAACGGTGGATCCGCTCATACGACTCCGCGAGGACCACCTTGACGCCGAGCAGCACCGGGCCCTTCGCCGCCCAGTCGCGCGACGAGCCCGATCCGTACTCACGGCCGGCGATAACCATCAGGGGCACGCCCTCGGCCTGGTATCGCATCGACGCTTCGTAGATGAACATCTCGTCGCCCGACGGCAGATGGACCGTGTACGGCCCTTCCTTGCCCTCGACCAACCGGTTCTTGAGGCGGATGTTGCCGAACGTGCCGCGCACCATCACCTCGTGGTGACCGCGTCGGGCACCGTAGGAGTTGAACTCGAGCGGCGCCACCCCGCGGTCCTGGAGCCACTGACCGGCTGGCGACCAGGCCGGGATCGAGCCCGCTGGTGAGATGTGGTCGGTCGTCACCGAATCCCCGATGACGGCCAGGACGCGAGCGCCGGTGATGTCATCGATCGGTCGGTCCTCGAACGACATCCCGTCGAAGAAGGGCGGCCGCGCGACATATGTCGACGCAGGATCCCACGCGTACCGATCACCCTCGGGGATCGGCAAGGCGCGCCAGCGCTCGTCGCCCTCGAAGACGACGGCATACGTGCGGCGGAACAACTCCGGGTCGATCGACGAGCCGATGACGCTGCGGATCTCGTCCGGCGACGGCCAGATGTCGGCCAGGTAGACCGGGCGTCCGTCCTCCCCAGTGCCCAGTGGCTCCGTCGTCAGATCGACGTCGACCCGACCCGCGAGCGCGAAGGCGACGACGAGCGGCGGCGACGCAAGATAGCTCGCGCGTGCGAGGGGATGGATGCGGCCTTCGAAATTCCGGTTGCCCGACAGGACCGCCGCGACGACGAGATCGTTGGCCTCGACAGCCGCAGCCACCGGCGCATCGAGCGGTCCGGAGTTCCCGATACAGGTCGTGCAGCCATAGCCGGCCAGGGCGAAGCCGAGCTGCTCGAGCGGCGCCATCAGACCGGCGGCTTCGAGGTAGCCGGTCACGGCCTTGGAGCCCGGTGCGAGCGAGGTCTTGACCGTCGGCGGCACCCGCAACCCGCGCTCGACGGCGTTTCGTGCCAGCAGTCCCGCGCCGATCATCACGGTCGGATTCGAGGTGTTGGTGCACGAGGTGATCGCGGCGATCGCGACTGACCCCGTGCTCAGCTGGACGGTCTCGTCGCCGACCTGCACGGCGACGGCACGATACGTACGGCCGTCGTCCACCCGCTCCGAAGTGACGGCCGGCACGGCGGGCGCCGGGGCGGCGGTCGGATCAGACGAGGCGAAGGCGGGCGAATCAGACGCGGGGAAGGATTCGGAGGAGGCCTCGTGGACCGTGTCCTCCTCGGCCTTCGGCGGAGGAGGCTGCTCACCCGGCGCAACGAGCCCGTCCGGAAACGTCGAACGGAAGTTCTGGCGTAGCGACTGGAGCGGGACGCGATCCTGCGGGCGACGTGGCCCGGCCACCGACGGCTCGACGGTCGCGAGGTCCAGCGTGAGGCTCTCATCGAATGCCGGCCCGTCACCAGGCTCGCGCCAGAGACCCTGCTCCTTGGCGTAGCGCTCCACGAGGTCGACGCGCTCGGCCGAGCGACCGGTGAGCCGCAGATAGCTGAGTGTCTCGTCGTCGATGGGGAACAGCGTGGCGGTCGCCCCGAACTCGGGGCTCATGTTCGAGATCGTCGCCCGGTCGGCCAGCGATAGCGTGGAAAGTCCGTCGCCCGCGAACTCGACGAACGCACCGACGACGCCGTGGCTCCGGAGCATCTCCGTGACGACGAGGACCAGGTCGGTGGCGGTCGAGCCGCGAGGCAGTTCCCCGGTCAGCCGGACCCCGACCACATGAGGCATCGGCTGGTAGAGCGGTTGCCCAAGCAGCACCGCCTCGGCCTCGATGCCGCCGACGCCGTAGCCGAGCACTCCGAGGGCGTTGATCATCGTCGTGTGCGAGTCGGTTCCGACGAGCGTGTCCGGGAAGGCGACGCCGTCGCGCTCGGCGACCACCGGCGCCAGGAACTCGAGGTTCACCTGGTGGACGATGCCTGTGCCGGGCGGAACGATCCGCAGGTTGCGGAACGCGGTCTGTGCCCAGCGCAGCAACTGGTAGCGCTCACCGTTGCGCTCGTACTCGCGCTCGACGTTGAATGCGAAGGCATCGCCCGTCCCGAAGCGGTCGACCTGGACCGAGTGGTCGATGACGAGGTCGGCCGGCACGAGCGGGTTCACTCGGGCCGGGTCCCCGCCAAGGTCCGCCATGGCGTCACGCATGGCTGCCAGGTCGACGACGGCGGGGACGCCGGTGAGGTCCTGGAGGATGACCCGCGACGGCATGAACGGGATCTCTGCCTCCGCCACGACGCCGGGGCGCCACGACGCCAGCGTCTCGACATCGGACGCATCGACGACGCCGCCGCCGGCCTGACGGACCAGGTTCTCGAGGAGGATGCGCACCGTGACGGGCAGGCGTGCCTCCGCCGTCATGTCCTCGACGGCGTGCAGGCGATAGATATCCGGCAGCCCCGGGCCGAGGGAGGCCCGAGCGCCGAAGGGATCGGCTGATGGCAACGCGTGCTACTCCGCTCGCTCGTTAGACTCGATGGATGCAAGCGTACCGCGCTCGGGCCGCTGCCCGCGGCGACCGAGGCGGAGCCCGCCCCGGGCGCACCCGGTGAAGCCCTGGGGTGCGCTTCCCGGTGACGATCCGGAGCGTGACCGAGCCGAGACCGAAGCCGCGATTTCGGCTGCCGGTATCGACCTCGACCCTGTCCCGCCCGGGCAGCACCGCCATGCCGATGGCGAGGTCCACGCCGACGGCCACAGCCATCCGCACCACACGTCCGAGCCGGGTGAGACACCCTCGACCGGTATCGTCGGGGCCGGCGCGGTCGGCACAGCGTTGGGACTCGCCCTGAGCCGTGCCGGTTGGCCGATCCACGCTGTGGCGAGTCGCGATCCTGACCGCCGTGCCCGGTTCGCCGGCGCCGTCGAGGGTGCGCGCGCCTTCGCCGAGGCGCAGGCGCTGGTCGAGGAGGTCGAGCTGATCATCCTGGCCGTCCCGGACGACGCCATCGGGACGCTTGCCCGCGAGGTCCGCATGTACAGCGGTCAGGCCATGATCCACACGAGCGGGGCGCTCGGCGCGGACGTCCTCGCTCCGGCCATGGCGGCTGGGACGCAGATCGGCTCGTTCCACCCGCTGGTGGCGTTCGCCGACACGGAACGGGCGATCGCCGCGCTGCGCGGCGCGACCGTCGCGATCGAGGGCGATGACGACCTGGCATCGATGCTGTCCGACATGGCCGAGCGCATCGGGGCACATGCGGTTCGGCTCGCCCCCGGGTCGAAGGCCGCTTATCACGCGGCGGCGGTGCTCGCCGCCGGCGGATTCGTGGCCCTGCTCGACGCGATCGCCGAGCTGGGCGCGGTCGCCGGTCTCGACGAGGCCGGATCCCTCTCGATCTACGCACCGCTTATCGAGGGAACGCTCGGCAATGCCCGCGCCTTGGGCATCCAGGCGGCGCTCACCGGGCCGATGACCCGCGGGGACACCGGGACGCTGGAGGCCCATCTCGCCGCCCTCGCCGCCCATGCCCCGGGCGTCCTGCCGCTGTATGTGGCCGCGGCGCACCGGGAGATCGATCTCGCCCTCGAGCGGCGCGTGCTCGCACCGGAGACGGCGTCCAGCATGCGCAATTCACTCAGGAATGCGCTTGCAAGGCAGGACTGACCTAGTACCATTGCGGCCCATGGGACACAGCATCGCCGCCAAGTACGCGGCGCGACCGGCGGCGCGTTTCGTGCGTCCGTCCAGCCGCGCGAGAGAGCGGCGACTCGGTCTCGGAGCGCGCGCCTCATTCTCAGCCGTCGCGGGCGTCCAGACCCAGTTGCGTGGCCCCGATGCCGGTCCGTTCGCGCGTCTGCGCTCGGGCTGGCGCGGTCCGCGACCGACCCGGTCGCACATCCGCGATCGCCGAGTCCGGCCGTTGGTGACGATGCATTGGGCACGTTCCGGGCGCTCCGGAGCGGGCCGGCGTCCCAGCGCCGCCGCGGCGCCGTGGCACGCCTGAGGACGGCCACCGCCACCTCCGCGGGCGGCATCGTTGTCCGATATCGGTCGGGGCGGCCTCAACTCGTCGTCGGCGGTCGCCGGCGTGAGCGCGACGTCCACACCTGGACCCTGCCAAAGGGCACGCCCGACCACGACGAGACACTCGAGGAGACGGCGCTCCGTGAGGTGGCCGAGGAGACTGGGCTCACCGTCCGCATCACCCGGCCGATCGATGCGATCGCATACACCTTCGTCCAGTCCGGCACGCGGATCAACAAGACCGTCCACTACTACTTGATGGAACCGACCGGCGGCGACCTCGCGCGCCACGACCACGAGTTCGACGAGGTGCGCTGGATCGACTTCGACCAGGCCCAGACCGTGCTGACGTTCGAGACCGAGCGGGCGCTGGTTGGTCAGGCTGCCGAGATCATCGGAACGCCCGCGGAGCGGGCTTCGTGACCGACCCGCGGGGGGCCGGCACCGTCATCCACGAGACACCACTGGCCGACCGCCATGAGGCGCTGGGCGCGCGGATGATCGACTTCGCCGGCTGGCGGATGCCGGTGCAGTACGGCTCGATCCTCGAGGAGCATCGATCGGTCCGAGAGCGAGCCGGGCTGTTCGACCTCTCGCACATGGGCGAGCTGCTCGTGGAGGGGGCGGACGCCGGTGAGGCACTGGCTCTCGCCCTCGTGTCGAACCCACCGGCGCTCGCTATCGGCCGCGCCCAATACTCGATGATCTGCGCGCCCCACGGCGGCATCCTCGACGACCTGATCGTCTACCGGCTCGCCGAGGATCGCTTCATGGTGGTCGCCAACGCGGCGAATGCGCAGGTCGTGTCCGATACGCTGGCCGAACGCCTCGACGGCTCCCGAGCCGTGCTCGACGACCAGTCGCTCGCGACCGGTCTCGTGGCGATCCAGGGACCGCGCTCGGTCGACGCCCTCCAGCCGCACACCGACGTCGACCTGGCCGCGCTGAAGTACTACGGCATCGCCGATGGCCACGTGGCCGGCATCGCCGCCCACGTCGCGCGGACCGGGTACACCGGCGAGGACGGTTTCGAGGTGTTCGTCGAGACCGCACGGACCGGCGAGCTGTGGGATGCGCTGCTCGACGCGATCCGCGGTGTCGACGGGGGGCCTGTCGGACTCGGCGCTCGCGACACGCTCCGGCTCGAAGCCGGCATGCCGCTCTACGGCAACGAGCTCGACGAGACCACGACACCCTACGACGCGGGTCTCGGACGGGTCGTCAAGCTCGACAAGCCCGGCGACTTCGTCGGCAGAGCGGCCCTCGAGAAGGTCGCCGCCGAGGGACCGAAGCGGTCCCTGGTCGGCCTGGTCGTCGAGGGCCGCGGGATCGCTCGGCATGGCTACCCGGTGCATGCCGGTGACCGTCGGACCGGCGTCGTCACGAGTGGCACGCAGTCGCCGACGCTCGGCGCCCCGATCGCGATGGCGTATGTCACACCCTCGGACACAGAACCGGGCACCATGGTCGATATCGAGATCCGCGACGCGCGCGTCCCGGCACGGGTCGTGCCGCTGCCGTTCTACCGGAGGAACAGTTGACGTGAGTTCACCGACCGACTTGCGGTACACCCGCGACCACGAGTGGGTCCGGGTCGACGGCGATCAGGCGACCGTCGGGATCACCCAGTACGCCGCCGACCAGCTGGGCGACATCGTCTTCGTCGAGCTGCCCGACACCGGCCGCGAGCTCGAGGAGGCCAAGCCCTTCGGGGTCGTCGAGTCGGTCAAGGCCGTGAGCGACCTCTTCGCGCCGCTGACTGGCTCCGTGACGTCGACCAACGACGCGTTGGCAGCCAGCCCGGAGCTCGTCAACAGCGACCCGTACGGCGAGGGATGGATGATCAAGATCACCGTCCAGGACGTCTCCGAGATCGACGACCTGCTCGACGGCTCCGCCTACGACGACCTCGTCGCGGCGGGCTGATCGGACGATGCCCTACGGCCCACATACACCGGCCGATCGCGAGCGGATGCTTGCGGCGCTCGGCCTCGACAGCGTCGACGACCTCTTCGCCGACATCCCGACAGACCTTCGAGCGAGCGCGCTCGACCTGCCGCCACCCGAGCCGGAGCTCGAGCTGTCTGCCCGGCTGCGTGAGATGGCCGGGCGGAACCAGACCGACCTGGTGTCCTTCCTGGGAGCCGGCGTCTACCGCCATTGGACGCCGCCGGCGGTCGACCAGCTACTGCTGCGCGGGGAGTGGTACACGGCCTACACGCCGTATCAGCCCGAGGTCAGCCAGGGGACCCTGCAGTCGATCTACGAGTACGAGTCGCTGATCGCCGAGCTCGTCGACATGGACGTCGTGTCGGCATCGCATTACGACGGCGCGGCCGCGACCGCCGAGGCGGCACTCATGACCTGCCGCGCCACGCGCCGCGACCGCGTCCTGGTCAGCCGGGGTGTCCATCCCCATTATCGGGCCACCCTGCAGACGTACATGGGCGGTGGTCTCGAGCTCGATGAGATCCCCCTCATCGCCGACGGCGACGCCGCCGGCACGACCGACCTCGTCGCCCTCGAGCGGATGCTTGCCGACACGGAACGGCCGGTCGCCGGAGTCATCGCCGCGAACCCCGATTTCCTCGGCCTCCTCGAGCCGATGCCGCGGATCGGCGAGCTCGTTCACGCCGCAGGTGCGCTGTTCGTGGCGGTGATCGAGCCGGTCTCGCTCGCGGTCCTGACGCCGCCCGGCGCCTATGGCGCCGACATCGCGGCGGGCGAGGGCCAGCCGCTCGGCATCTCGCCGCAGTACGGCGGCCCGTATCTCGGCATCCTCGCCTCGACGGGCGCGCTGGTCCGCCAGATCCCGGGCCGCCTCGTCGGCATGACGACCGACCTCGAGGGCAAGCGCGCGTTCGTCATGACGCTGCGTGCCCGAGAGCAGGACATCCGGCGCGACAAGGCGGCGAGCAACATCTGTACCAACCAGGCGCTACTCGCGCTGGCGGCCTCCATCTACCTCGCGGCGATCGGGCCGCATGGACTGCGCGATGTGGCAGCCAACGGTGCGGCGCGAGCCACCGAGTTGGTATCAGCGCTCGCCGACATCGGCGTCGAGCGCGTCCATCACGGCGCGTATCTCAACGAATTCGCCGTCCGCGTGCCCGATGCGCGGACCGTCCATCGCCGGATGATCGAACGCGGGTTCCTCGCCGGGTTGGTGCTGGCCGACGCCGAGCCGGACGACCCGACCATCGCCGACGCATTGCTGCTGTGCGCGACCGAGCTGACGACGGCCGGTGACATCGCCCGCTTCACGGCAGCGCTGCAGGAGGTCCTGACCGGCCGTCCGCCCGTCGGTGTCGAGACCGGAGCCCGTGAGACGGCCCGGCCGATCGGAGCGGCCAGATGAGCGTCACGGGCGAGAAGCTCCAGCCGACGCTCTTCGAGCGCAGCCGACCGGGTCGCGGGGGCGGCAAGATCCCGCACCCGCCCAAGGACGCATTGGACCGGCTGCCGGCCGAGGCGCGCCGGGCGACACCGCCGGCTCTGCCCGAGATGAACGAGCCCGACGTCGTCCGCCACTACGTGAACCTCAGCCAGCTGAACCACGCGGTCGACACCGGCTTCTACCCACTCGGTTCATGCACGATGAAGTTCAACCCGAAGCTCAACGAATGGGCGGCACGGCTGCCGGGCTTCGCCGACCTGCATCCGATGGCTCCCGACGAGGTCGCCCAGGGCACGCTCCAGCTGCTGTGGGAGCTCGAAGGAGCGCTGGCCGAGATCTCCGGCATGCGTGCCGTCACCCTGCAGCCGGCGGCCGGCGCCCAGGGTGAGCTGACGGGCATCCTGATGATCCGCGCCTACCACCGTGATCGCGGCGATACCGACCGTGACGAAGTGCTGGTGCCCGACAGCTCGCACGGCACCAACCCGGCGACCGCCTCGATGGCCGGCTTCAAGACCATCACCGTCCCGTCGGCCGCCGACGGCGGCGTGGACCTCGAGGCGTTCAAGGCCGCCCTCGGCCCACGTACGGCCGCCGTGATGATCACGAACCCGTCGACCCTCGGCCTGTTCGAGGCGCGCATCGGCGACCTGCTCGAGGCGGTCCACGCGGCGGGCGCCCTGGCATACATGGATGGCGCGAACCTCAATGCGATCCTCGGCCGGTTCAAGCCCGGCCAGGCGGGCTTCGACGTGATGCACTTCAACGTCCACAAGACGTTCAGCACGCCGCACGGCGGCGGTGGCCCGGGCGCGGGGCCGGTCGGGGTCGGGGAGCGCCTGGTGCCGTTCCTGCCGACACCGCGCGTCCTCCGCCTGGACGACGGCACATTCCGACTGGAGCGAGCCGACGAGCGGCCGAGCTCGATCGGGCGGCTACGCAGCTTCGTCGGCAACACCGGTGTGCTCGTGCGTGCGTATGCGTATATCCGTGCGCATGGCGGGTCGGGCCTGCGCGAGGTCAGCGACGACGCCGTCCTGGCCGCCAACTACCTCAAGTCACGGCTCGGCGGCATGTTCGATCTGCCCTATGACCGCCCGTGCAAGCACGAGTTCGTCGCCTCGGCAGCGAGCCTGAAGGCACGCACCGGGGTGCGGACGCTCGACGTCGCCAAGCGCCTCATCGACTATGGCTTCCATCCGCCGACGATCTACTTCCCGCTGATCGTCGAGGAAGGGATGCTCATCGAGCCGACCGAGACCGAATCGCTGGAGACGCTCGATGCGTTCGCCGATGCGCTTGCCGAGATCGTCGCCGAGGCGGAACGCGACCCGGAGATGGTCAAAGCGGCGCCGCACACCGCCCCCGTCAAACGGCTCGACGAAGCCACGGCGGCACGCCAGCCGAATCTGCGCTGGCGGCCCATGGCCGGTGCGGAGATGCCCTGTCCGGATTGACTCGGGACGGGACTTCCGTGCAAGTTGACGGGTCCGACCTTCGTGTGAATGATAGGCGCCATCTTGAGGCCCGCGGCTCGTCATCGTGACCGCGGGTGCCTTCGCGCACGGCGGCAGTGATGGGAGGATCAACTGTCGCCGATCGGTCAACGCGTCGCGGTCGCCGGACGGGATCGAGACGTGCCCGAGCCATCCGGACGCTACGGCAGGAGGCCGTGGCGACGGTCACGTGAAAGGGACCTACATGCAACAGAAACGTCTCCTCGCCCTCGTCGGCGCGGTCGCGATCTTCGCGTCCGCGTGCGGCGGCACGACGGCGACACCGGTTCCCGCCAGCCAGGCGCCCGGCGAGTCGGCCGCCCCATCGGCCTCGGCGGCCGCGGATCTTGCAGACGAGCAGATCATCCGATGGCCCCTCGTCCAGGATCCGGCCACTCTCGATCCCACCATGGCCCAGGACTCCCAGTCCACGGCTGTCCTGACGTCGGTCCAGCGCGGCCTGGTCTACATCGACAAGGATCTGAACCTGGTGCCGGGCTTGGCCGAGTCATGGGACATCTCGGCGGATGCCAAGACCATCACCTTCCACCTCAAGGACGCCAAGTACAGCAACGGCGATCCGATCGTCGCGGCTGATCTGGTGTACAGCTGGAAGCGGTTGGTCGACCCACGCACGGCGGCCCCATACAACTACGTCATGGCCGAGGTCGTGGGTGGCCAGGACCTGCTCGACATGGCCGGCGCCGAACCCGCCGCGACAGATGCGGCCGTGGATGCCGCGCTCGAGAAGTTCGGCGTCGCAGCGCCGGATGAGAAGACGTTCGTCGTCACGCTCTCCATTCCGGCGACCTATTTCCTGAGCGTCGCGACGATGTGGGTCACGGTCCCGATCCAGGAGAAGTGGATCACCTCCGAAGGTGCCACGGAGACCGGCAACTATGTGGGTTCCGGGCCGTTCACCGTGGAGAGTTGGGACCACAACGCGCAGATCGTGCTGAAGCCCAACCCGAATTGGTACGGCGAGAAGCCGACGCTGACCGAGATCCAGATGCCGATCTTCGCCGAGCTCGCAGAAGCACAACGTGCGTATGAGGCCGACGAGGTCGATTCCGTCTACCCGATCCCGGACGAGGACATCGCGCGGATCAGGGACGATCCGGCGTTCACCGACCAGTACTCGGTGATCCCCACGCTCGGGATCGCGCACTACGATTACAACAACGGCGTCGATCCCTCAGGTGAGGGCAAGCTCGCCCGTTGTCCGGACGAAAAGACCTGCCCGACCGTCAACAAGGACTTCCGGATCGCGTTGACCCAGGCGATCGACAAGCAGGCGTTCATCGATGCCACCTTCTCCGGGATCGGCACGGTGGCCAATAGCTTCGTGATGCCGGGCCTTCCTGGCTATGACGAGACCATCGATCCATATCCCTTCAACCTCGATGAAGCCAAGGCACACATGGACACCGCCTTGGCGGCGATGGGCTACGCCAGTGCCGCGGACATCCCAGCACTGAAGTTCGGCTTCAACACGGGCGCCGGTCACGAGCCGCGCGTCGCATTCCTCGCGGAGGCCTGGAGCCAGGCATTCGGTCTCAAGACCGAACAGATCGGCAGCGAGTTCAGCGTCTTCCTCACCCAGCGGACCGCCGGCGAGTACGACATCGCCCGGGATGCATGGGGTGCCGACTACCCGCACGCCAACAACCAGCTCAGCGGCAACTTCACCTGCGGTGGAGGAAACAACAACAGCCAGTACTGCAACCCAGCCTTTGACGCGCTCCTCCTCGAGGCGGCAAGCGAGGCTGATCCGGCGAAGCAGGAAGACCTGTACAAGCAGGCGGGGAAGATCCTCGCGGACGATGCGGCAGACCTACCGCTCCTGTACAGGGACTTCGCGACGGTCCTCAAGCCCTATGTGGACGGGGAGATCATCACGCCGATCGACCACAACAACCCCGGCGACAAATTCGCCGAGACCATCAAGATCCTGAAGCACTAGTCGTCAACGACGACCAACCGATGGGCCGGTCCTCAGGGGCCGGCTCATCGTCCATCGACAGAGCGAACGTGAAGGCACGAGAAGACTGCGAGTGAGCCTGTGATCACCTACCTCACCCGGCGGATCCTCTGGATCATCCCGGTCCTGTTCGCAGTCTCGGTCATCACCTTCTTCCTGATGCACTCGGTCCCGGGCGGGCCGTGGGACGCTGAGAAACGTCTGCCGGCGGGTGTCCAGGCACGCCTCAACGCCCAATACGGGCTCGACAAGCCCCTCTACGAGCAATATGTCCAGTGGGCGGGCGGATTCGTCACGGGGGACCTCGGACCGTCGTATCGGTCCAGGGACCGGCGGGTCAATGACATCATCGCCGACGGGATCGGCAACACGGTCCAGCTGGGCATCATGGCCTTCACGCTCTCCGTCGTCGTAGGGATCCCGCTCGGCGTCCTCGCCGCCCTCGGCCACAACCGCTGGCCGGACTACCTGTCGACCTCGATTTCGATCATCGGCATCGCCACGCCGAGCTTCGTCCTGGCGATCCTGCTGATCGTGGTGTTCAGCGTCGAACTCGGCTGGTTCCCGACCGGCGGCTGGAAAGGCCCGCAGTACTGGGTCCTGCCGACGATCGCCTTGGCTGGCTTCCCGATCGCGGTCATCGCGCGCTATACGCGCGCCTCGATGCTCGAGGTGACGCGCAAGGACTACATCCGGACGGCCCAGAGCAAGGGCCTGGGCAACCGGTCGGTCGTGTCACGTCACATGATCCGCAACGCCCTGATCCCGGTCGTCACGATCATGGGCCCGACCCTCGCATTCCTGGTCACCGGCTCATTCATCATCGAGACGATCTTCAGCGTACCGGGGATCGGTCGTTTCTACGTCTCGGCGATCAGCACTCGCGACTACAGCCTCCTGATGGCGATGACGCTGCTGTATGCGTTCGCGGTCGCCTTCCTCAACGTGGTCGTCGACGTCTTGTACGCCTACATCGACCCACGCATCCGGTATAGCTAGGAGCGGACGATGGCAACGCAAACCGTCGTCGAGGGTCGCACCGCTCGACCGCGCGCCACCGCCGGCCTGTGGAGCGACGCGTGGGGCCGCCTGCGCAGGAATCGGCTCGCCGTCGTCGGTCTGATCCTCGTCCTCTGGTTGCTGTTCGTCGGCATCTTCGGGCCGCTCATCGCGCCGTACCCGTACTCGCAGCAAGATCTGAAAGCCGTCTTCGCGGCGGGTGGCGGCCCGTTGCCGCCGCTGAGTCCCGGGCACATCCTCGGGACGGATCAGCTGGGTCGCGATCTCCTCAGCCGCCTACTCGACGGCGCGCGGATCAGCGTCACCGTGGCCCTCGTCGTGCAGGTCGTCATCCTCGGGATCGGTGTTCCGATCGGTGCCCTCGCTGGTTGGTTCGGCGGTCGCCTCGACAACATCCTGATGCGGTTCACGGACATCATCTATGCCTTTCCCGACCTGCTGTTCATCATCCTGCTGTCGGTCGCCTTCCGGGAGACGGTCTTCGGGCAGGCGCTCGACGGCCTGTTGCTGGTGTTCGTCGCCATCGGCCTGACATCGTGGGTCACGGTGGCCCGGCTCGTCCGTGGACAGTTGCTCGCGCTCAAGGAAACGGAGTTCGTCGAGGCGGCGAGAGCGATCGGCGTGTCGGATCGCAGGATCGTCACCAAGCACCTGCTGCCGAACGGCATGGGCCCGATCATCGTGGCCGTGACCCTCGGGATCCCGGCCGCGATCCTCGCCGAGGCGACGCTGGCGTACATCGGCGTCGGAGTCCAGCCGCCGCGGGCGTCGTGGGGCAGCCTCATCGCCGAGGGCCAGAAGTACATGCGCTCGGAGCCGTTCCTCGTGTTCTTCCCGGCCGTGGCCATCGCCCTCGCGCTGATCGGCTTCACCTTCCTGGGTGACGGGCTGCGCGACGCGCTCGATCCGAAGCTGAAGGGAAAGCAGTAGGTGGCGACGGTCGACGACACCACCATGGACCCCGACGCACCGACCATCATCGAGGTGTCACCGGACGACGCACGCAAGGTCCAGGCACCGCCGGAGCCAGCTGCCGCGAAGGACCGCAAGGCCGACAACCTCCTGACAGTGACCGGGCTGTCCACCCACTTCTTCACGCCAGAGGGTGTCGTCCACGCGGTCGACGACGTCAGCTTCGAGCTGGGCTACGGCGAAACGCTTGGGCTCGTTGGTGAGTCGGGCTGCGGCAAGAGCGTTACGGCGCTGTCGATCGCCCGGCTCGTCCCGGACCCGCCCGGACGGATCGTCAGCGGTGAGATCGTCTTTGACGGGATCGACGTCCTCAAGATGAACGAGACCGACATGCGACACCTCCGCGGCAAGGAGATCGGCTTCATCTTCCAGGACCCGCTCACCAGCCTGAACCCGACGTTGACCATCGGCTACCAGATCTCCGAGTCGATCCGCCTGCACATGGGCCTGTCCCAGAAGGCCTCACTCGAGCGCGTTGCGGAGCTCCTCGGGAAGGTCGGCATCCCACGGGCCAAGGACCGGCTGAACGACTATCCGCACCAGTTCTCGGGCGGCATGCGTCAGCGCGTGATGATCGCTATCGCACTATCGTGCGACCCGAAACTGATCCTCGCGGACGAGCCGACCACGGCCCTCGACGTCACCATCCAGGCGCAGATCCTCGAGCTCATCCAGCGGCTGTCCGATGAGTTTCACACCGCCGTGCTGATGATCACCCACGACCTCGGCATCGCGGCCGGCATGTGCGATCGCGTCAATGTGATGTATGCCGGTCGGATCGTCGAGACCGGAACGGTCGACGAGCTCTTCGAGAAGCCCCGCATGCCGTACTCCTGGGGCCTGCTCGACTCGCTCCCGCGGCTCGACGACATCCGAGGTGACCGGCTCCGGACGATCGAGGGGCTGCCGCCATTCCTGGTCGACCCGCCGGATGCGTGCCGGTTCGAGCCGCGCTGCCGCTTCGCACGAGATACGTGTCGCACGAAGGAGCCGGAGCTGACCCGCCGCGGGGAGACCCGCCACCTCGCCCGCTGCTGGGCGACGCAACCCGACGGGTGGATCGCATGACCGTCACGCTCCCTGAAGCTGGGACCGCATTCGCCGAACCACAGCAGAACCTCGTCGAAGTCGAGGACCTCAAGGTCCACTTCCCGATCCGGTCGGGCATCTTCCAGACCGAGGTCGGGACCGTCAAGGCCGTGGACGGCATCAGCTTCGAGGTGCGCAGGGGCGAGACACTCGGGCTGGTCGGTGAGTCCGGCTGCGGCAAGAGCACGACCGGGCGGGCGATGATCCGCCTGCGCGAGCCGACGGAGGGCGTGGTCCGCTTCGACGGGATCGACCTCGGCAGCCTGAAGAGTGAACAGTTGCGGCGGATGCGCCGGCGGATGCAGATCATCTTCCAGGACCCGTACGGGTCACTCGACCCGCGGATGACGGTCGGCTCGATCATCAGCGAGCCGATCGACACCCACAACCTGGCGAAGGGCGCGGCGCGCAAGGAACGCGTGGCGGACCTGCTGCGGATCGTCGGGCTCGACCCGCAGTACATCAGTCGCTATCCACACGAGTTCAGTGGCGGCCAGCGTCAGCGCATCGGCGTCGCGCGGGCGCTCGCGGTCGAGCCGGAATTCATCGTCTGTGACGAGCCGATCTCGGCGCTCGATGTCTCGATCCAGGCACAGGTCCTCAACCTGCTCACGGACCTGCGTGAGCAGCTCGGTCTGACCTACCTGTTCATCGCCCACGACCTGTCGGTCGTCAAGCACATCAGCGACCGGGTGGCTGTGATGTATCTCGGCAAGATCGTCGAGATCGGGCCGCCCGACATCATGTACCCCGACCCAGGCCACCCGTATACCCGCGCGCTCTTGTCGGCCGTGCCTGTTCCGGATCCCGTGCTCGAGCGGAAGCGCAAGCGGGTGATCCTCACCGGTGACGTGCCGAGTCCGGTCAACCCGCCAGAGGGCTGTCGCTTCCACACGCGCTGCTGGCTCTACGAGCGACTCGGCAAGCCGGAGGCATGCCGGACGATCGACCCGCCGATCAAGGTGCTCCAGGGCGACCACGGCGCGGCGTGCCATTTCGCGGAAGAGGCGCAGGCGTCGGACGTGGGTGTGTCGCATATCGAGATGAGCCCGGTGCGGCGTGGTACGCCAGAGTCGGCGTTGGCAACGATCCGACCGCAGGACGGCGGTGCCCAGTCCGAGGCGCAGACCGTCGACGTGGCGGAAACCGTGATCGGTGGACCGCCGATCCACGGCACCGACGCGACGGATGGGTCGGACGAGGCGACACCACCCGGGACCTCCGCCTAGGCGAGCAAGCCGCTTCGCCGGCCTTCGGGACTAACCCGGCGCGATCGTGGCCTCGGTCGGGACGGCGCCCACGCCGCCTGGGGCGCGCGGCCCCCGGAAATGACACGCGGCCAGGTGGCCGCCGCCGACGTCGTTGAGCGGCGGATCATCCGTGGCGCAGATGCTTGGATCCCCGAGCGTCTTGCGCAGCGGGCAGCGCGGGTGGAACCGACAGCCCGACGGGGGATTCACCGGACTCGGGACATCACCCGTCAGGATCACCCGCTGCCGCCGGATCTCCGGATCGGGCACCGGGATGGCCGACATCAGGGCCACCGTGTACGGGTGCTCCTGTTGGCGGAACAGCTCGATGCGGTCGGCGAGCTCGGCGATGCGGCCCAGGTACATGACCGCGACGCGATCGCTGATGTGCTCGACGACACCCATGTTGTGCGCCACGAACACGTACGTCAGGCCGAGCTCGCGCTGGAGCGACTTGAGCAGATTGAGGACCTGGGCCTGGATCGACACGTCGAGCGCTGAGACGGGCTCGTCGCACACGACCAGGTCGGGTTCGAGCACCAGCGCCCGGGCGATGCCGATGCGCTGGCGTTGGCCACCGGAGAACTCGTGCGGATAGCGACGGCCGTGGTACGGCTGCAGCCCGACCATGTCCATCATCTTGGCGACCTTGGCCCGGCGCTCCGTTGCGCTGCCGATACCGTGGATCCGGAGACCCTCGCCGATGCTGTCGCCGATGGGCGTCCTGGGATCGAGACTGGCGTACGGGTCCTGGAAGATGATCTGCATCCGCCGCCGGTACGCCTTCAGGTCGGCGCCCTTCATCGTCGTGATGTCCCGGCCGTCGAAGCGGATCGAGCCCGACGTCGGCTCGATCAGGCGAAGCAGGAGCCGCCCGACCGTCGTCTTGCCGCAACCCGACTCGCCCACGAGACCGAGCGTCTCGCCACGCGTGATGTCGAAGCTGACGCCATCCACGGCCTGGACGACCGCCACGGTCCGCTGGAGGACCCCGCCACGGACCGGGAAATGCTTGACGAGGTCGCGCACCTCGACGAGCGGCACCGAGCCGTTCCCGCCCTCCATGCGCGGCTCGACGGTCGTCGTCGCGGGCGGTGCCGTCATGCCTTCGTTCCCACGCCGGGTTCGTCGCGCGGCATGAGGTTGCCCGCCGCATCGTGGTACACCCAGCACCGGACGTCGTGGCCGGGCGCGACCGGCAGCAGCTCGGGATGGACCTCAGTCGCGAGCGTGACCTCCTCCTCGATCCGGGTCAGGCAGCGCGGCGCGAACCGGCAGCCCTTCGGCAGGTCGATGAGGTTCGGGACGTTGCCCGGGATGACCGACAGGCTGTCCTTCACCTCGCCGACCACCGGGATCGAGCCGATCAGGCCGCGGGTGTAGGGGTGGAGCGGCCGCCGGAACAGGGTCGTCACGTCCGTCTGTTCGACGATCTCCCCGGCATACATGACCGCCACGCGGTCGCACATCTCGGCGACGACGCCCAGGTCGTGGGTGATGAGGATGATCGCCGTCCCGGTCTCGTCGCGCAGGTTCCGCATCAGGTCGAGGATCTGGGCCTGGATCGTGACGTCCAACGCGGTGGTGGGCTCGTCCGCGATGAGCAGCTCGGGCTCGCACGCCAGCGCCATCGCGATCATCACGCGTTGGGCCATGCCACCCGACATCTCGTGCGGATAGGCATCAAGGCGGCGAGCCGGATCCGGGATACCCACCATCCGGAGGAGCTCCAGCGCCCGCTCGCGCGCGGCGCCCTTCTTCATACCGCGGTGGATCTCGAGCACCTCGGCGATCTGCTTGCCGACGTCCCAGACCGGATTCAGCGAGGACTGCGGTTGCTGGAAGATCATGCTGATCCGGTCGCCGCGGATCCGCTGCATGTTCTTGTCGGACAGCTTGAGCAGATCCAGATCGTCGAACACCACCTCGCCCGCCTCGATGCGGCCCGGATTGGCCACGAGCCGCATGATCGACAGGCTGGTCACGCTCTTGCCGCAGCCGGACTCGCCGACGAGGCCCATGATCTCGCCGCGGTCGACGTGGAAGTCGATGCCGTCCACGGCCCGGACGACGCCGTCGCGCGTGTAAAAGGACGTTCGCAGGCCCTTCACATCGAGGAGCGGTCGCTGGCCACGCTCGTGCCTGGGCCGCCGGCGCGACGCCGGGATGAGCTCCTCGATGACGTTCCCCTCGACCGACGGATCGAGCAGCGTGTCGCTCGTGACGCTGGCGGTGTCGCTCGCCTCGGTCGGTGGCTCGACCGTCGTCAGCTCGTCGGTCACCGGTTGAGCCTCGGATCGAGCGCGTCGCGCAGGCCATCGCCCAGGAGGTTGAAACCCAGCACCGTCAGCGTGATGGCCAGGCCCGGCGCCAGGATGATGTGCGGCGCCGTGAACAGCTGGTTGCGCTCGAAGCCGATCATCGAGCCCCATTCGGGGTTGCTCAGATCGCCAGTCACGCCGACGAATGCGAGGGCTGCGATCTCGAGGACCGCGGCGCCGATACCGAGGGTGCCCTGCACGATGAGCGGCGTGATCGAGTTCGGCAGGATGCGTCGACCCAGGATGCCGAGTGACGACTCGCCCAGAGCGCGTGACGCCGTGACGAAGTCGCTCTCGCGCGTCGACAGGACCGCGGAACGCGCGACGCGCGCGTAGATCGGGATCGACACGATGGCGATGGCGACCAGGGCATTCACGAGGCTTCGGCCTGCGGCGGTCACGATCGCGATCGCGAGCAGGAGTGACGGGAACGCCAGGATGACGTCCATGAAGCGCATCAGGACGTTATCCGTCCACCCGCTGACGTAGCCAGCGAACGCGCCGATGGTCGTCCCCACGATGATCGCGAAGGCGATGGCCGCGAACCCGATGGTCAGCGACGTGCGCGTTCCGAAGAGCACGCGGCTGTAGACGTCACGGAAGTTCCCGTCGGTCCCAAAGAAGTGCTGGGGCTCGTCCGCCGGGCAGCCAAGAGCGTGGATGCACGGAGCGGAGCGCTTCTCGACACCCTGCTCCTTGCCGAGGAGGCTTTGGTTGGGGTCGTGTGTCGCGAGGACCGGCGCGAAGACCGCGATGAAGACGAGGAACGTCAGGATGACCAGCCCGAAGACCGCTGAACGCTGGCGCAGCACACTGCCGAGCGTGTCGCGCCACAGGCTCGCCGGCCGGTTGGCCGTGAGCGTGTCGGCCGCTTGGGCCAGCGGAGTGAGCGGCGTCAGTTGCGTCTCGGGTGCCGTCATCGGTAGCGGATCCGCGGGTCGAGGAACCCGTACGACACGTCGACGACCAGGTTCACCAGGACGTAGATGACCGCGATGAACAGGGTGAGGCCCTGGATCACGACGTAATCGCGCCCGGTGATCGCCTCGAACATCGTCCGCCCGACGCCGGACAGATTGAACACCGTCTCCGTGAGGACGGCGCCCGACAGCAGCAGGCCGAGCTGGAGGCCGATGATGGTCACGACCGGGAGGAGCGCGTTTCGAGCCCCGTGCCGCAGCACCACGGCCCGCTCGTTGAGACCCTTTGCTCGCGCAGTCCTCACGAAATCCTGGCCCAGGACCTCGAGCAGGCTTGACCGGGTGATACGGGCGATGATCGCGAGCGGGATGGTGCCGAGCGCGATCGCCGGCAGGATCAGGTGGCGGAACGAATCGACCCAGGCTCCCCATTGGCCGGTGATCAGGGCGCTGATCGTGTAGATCCCGGACAGGAAGTCCAGCAGGCCGCGAGGCAGCCCCTGGAGCTGCTCCAGGCCCCATACCTCGACGAGCGGCTTGACCTCCACTCCTGAACTGAGCCGGCCCGATGGGGGCAGCGAGAACGGTGTGTCCTTCAGGACGATGGCGAACAGGAATGCCAGCATGAGACCAAGCACGAAGACCGGCATCGATACGCCGAGGTTGGCGAAGACCATCGATCCGACGTCGACCGGGGAATTGCGGCGGTAGGCCGAAAACAGGCCGAGCGGGACGCCGACCACGGTGGCGAACAGCATCGCCCAGAGGGTGAGCTCGATGGTGGTGGGCAGGCGTTCCACGAGCAAGACCGCGACCGGGCGAGAGTGCTTGATCGAGGTGCCCAGGTCGCCCCGCGAAAGCTGGCCGAGATACGCCGTGAACTGGTTGTCGACGAGCGTCGCGGGCACCTCGGTCGCGCGGAACTCCCACGTGCCGCCGGCCTTGAACAGACCGGGCGCGATGGCCTTGTCGAGACCGTAGCGGCGGATGAAGTCGTTGCACACGGCGTCGGTCGCGCGCTCACCGAGGACTGCGCGGCACGGATCGCCGGGAACGACACGCGCCAGGATGAACACGACGAACACGATCCCGAGGAGGACCGGGATCGTCACGAGCAGCCGCCGGACGATGAAGCGAGTCACGTGGCTCGGAAAGCCCTCGAGGTGCCGCCGCCGGGTAGGGATGCGCCGTCAGGATACGGCGAACGGGGGCGCCGTGATGGCGCCCCCGTTCGGGTGTGCGACGGAGTCGCGGACTGGCTAGGCCGGCGGCGGGTTCAGGAACCCACCCCACAGGCCGGGGAAGTACTCGAACGCACCGGAGCGTCCGACGTGCAACGGATGCGACGCGTCCCACTGGGCCGCGTAGCTGAGGACCACGTCATTGGCGTCGAGATCGGCGCCGTCGTGGAACTTCACCCCGTCACGCAGTGTGCAGGTCCACGTTGTGAGGTCGTCGTTCGGCGCGCATTCGGTCGCGAGCGACGGCTCGACGGCCGTCCCGGCGACCTCGTACGCGTAGAGCGACTCGTTGATCTGCTCGCAGGCGCGGAGCGTCTCGCCATCGGTCTCGTCGCCGCAGTAGAGGCTGAGAGGTTCGGCGTTCTGCATCCACACGAGCGTGTCGCGATCGGCCGCCTGCATGACCGAGAAGATCTCGGTGCTGAGCGGCGACGAGTGCGACCCGTCGACGTCGGCCTTGAAGACCGTGCCCGAGCCACCGTGCGCGACGATGACCGCCGGCGCGTGCTCCTTGATCAGGTTGTTGGCCTCGGTGTAGGCCGCCTGGCGCTCCGCATCGTCAGCGGTCTGCGCACCGCGATTGAGCGCATCGACGATGTCGGGGAAGGGGGTACCGAACTTCTTGCCGGAACCCGACCCGAAGTGGTAATCGAGGAAGTTCGTGGCGTCCGGGTAGTCCGCACCCCAACCGAGCAGGAAGATGCCGTCGAGCGTCCCCGCCGCGTTGGCGTCGAGGAATGCGCCGGACTCCTGCAGGTCGAGCTCGGTGTTGATGCCGAGGTTGTCCTTGAGCTGGCCCGCGATCTCCGTCGCGATCTGTGGCGGATCTGGCAGGTAGCCGCGCACGGCCTCCCGGAACTGCAGCTTGTAGGTCTTGGTGAAGTCGAAGCCGGCATCGGTCAGCATCTGCTTGGCCGCTGCGGCGTCGAAGCCCCACGTGTCATCGCCTTCGCACCCGAAGGGGATGGCGCATGGCGTGAAGTGGGTCGCGACCTCGGAGCCTTCCGGATAGAAGTTGGTCACGAGCCGGTCCCGGTCGATGCCCATGGCGATCGCCTTGCGGACTTCCAGCTTGTCCCACGGCGCGACCGTGTTGTTGAAGCCGAGGAAGAAGGTGTTCAGGCCCTCGCGCTCGTTGAACTTCACGCTCGAGTCGGCCTTGATGGCCGCGATGTCATCGGTGCCCGGGTTGTCGATGCCGTCGACCGAGCCCGCCTGGAGCTCGAGCCAGCGCTGGGCTGCCTCATCGCTCCATCGAAACTCGACGTTGGGCGTCCGGGCGGCCTCGCCCCAGTAGCCGTCGAAGGCGTTGAGGACCAGGCGGTTGCCCTTCTCCCACGAACCGAGCTTGTAGGGCCCGGTGCCGTTCGGGTTGTCCAGGTACGACTTGTCGGCCGCGTGGGCCTCGAGGTACGCGGAATCCTGGATGCCGAACGCGCTGAACGCGACCTTCGAGAGGAACGCGACGTCCGGATTGCAGAGCTGGAATTCGACGGTCAGCCGATCGACCGCCGTGATCTTCTTGAACAGGCCCGTGTACGGATCGACGCCGCACGGGGCCTCTGCGTCGGCCGGATAGGCGGTGGCCTCGAAGGGGATCTCCGATGCCGATGGCGCGACGCTTGCTGATGCCTCACTCGAGGGCGCCACGCTCGCGGACGGCGTAGCCCCTGAACACGCGGCGATGATCGCCATGCTGCCGAGCAACACGACGAGCCGGCGCGGCAGGCTCGATGAACGAGTCATGCGCTGGTTCTCCTCCTATCAGTCCCGGTGGTCGCCCGTCAGCCTCCCTGGGCCGATCCATCTGGGACATGGTTCGACGCCGGCGGTCTAACGGGACCGTTCCGGCGACGGTGCGCGGGAACCTTAGCACTGGCATACGCGGGTTGCCTAGGGGTTCGTCAGGGCTCCACGGGTGGGTGGAGGAAGCCGCCGAACCGATCCACGAACCCCTGGAATATGCCCTGCCGGCCGTGATGCAGCGGATGGGCCGCATCCCAGCGCATCGCGTACGACAGGACGACGTCGTTGGCGTCGAGGACCGACCCGTCGTGGAACCGGACGCCCTTCCTCAGCGTGCACGTCCAGATGATCAGGTCGTCATCGGGCGTGCAGCGTTCGGCGAGGGACGGCGAGAGTGCGGGTTCCGGCAGATCGTGGCGATAGAGCGACTCGGACAGCTGGGCGCAGACGCGCAATGCGACGTCGTCGCTCTCGTCGGCACAGAAGAGGCTGCCCGGCCGGTCGTGCTGCATGTAGACGAACTGGCTTCGGTCGCCAGGCACGACCGACATGAAGCGATCCGTCGAGGTCGCGCTCGCCTGCTTGCCCTCCACGTCCGTGCGGAAGGCGCCGGCCGAGCCGACGTGCGCCAGCGGGATCATCGGGACGTGGCGCCGCAGAAGGTCGTTCACGCCGCGATAGCCCTTGGCGCGGGCCTTCGGATCGACCACTCGCCCGCGCTCCAGCCAACCGTGGATGTCGTCGAATCAATTCCCGAACTGCAGGCTGGCGCCCGGTCCGAAATGGCTTTCGAGCAGGAGGCTCGCGTCCGGGTACCGAGCACGCGCGCCGAGCAGGTAAAACCCGTCGAGCCGTCCGGCATCGGCCTCCGCGACCAGCTCGTCGAACGGCATCGGCTTGAGCGTGGTCGTGATGCCGAGGCGCTCCTTCAGCTGGGCCTGGAGCGCCAGGGCCGTCCCGTTCGGGTCGGGCAGATAGTCACGGGGCTCGTCGGGGAAGCTGATGGTCGAGGCGAAGCCTTCGTCGAAGCCCACCTGGGCCAGCAGGTCGCGCGCCGCCTCGGGATCCAGCTCCGGCCATCCGGCGCCGCCACAGCCGTATGGGATCGCGCAGGGCAGGAAGTGGCTGGCGACCTGGGTCCCCGGCGGGAAGCCGGCGCTCACGATGGCCGGACGGTCGATGCCGATGGCGATCGCTCGCCGAACGGTCTCGTTATCGAACGGGGCGAACCGATTGTCGAACCCGATGTACGCGACATTCATGCCCTGCCGGGGCGCGAGCGTGAGGTCGGGGTTGGCATCGACGGCCTCGATGTCCCCCGGTGCGACGACGTCGATGGCATCCACGGAACCCTCACGCAGCTTGGACAGCCGCTGGCCCGCGTCGGACTCCGCGACGAAGATGACGTCGCTGCTCCGTGCGCGATCGCCCCAGTAGTCATCGGTCCGGGTGAGGGCGACATCGCCGTTGCCGTCCCATGCGTTCAGGCGGTACGGACCCGTGCCGTTCACCTCGGTGAGGATGCGCGGTCGCTCGGCTGTCGGGTCGATCCGCCCCTGCAGCCAGGCCGTATCGTCGATGGCCAGCGTGGGCGACGCGATCTTGGCCAGGAACGCCGGGTCGGCGTCGCACAGCTGGAACACGACCGTCTGGGCGTCCTTTGCGTGGATACGCCGCATGGAGCCCTCATACGGGCCGTAGGCGGGATCGGCGCTGGCCGGCTCCTCGCACGGGGCCGGGCCGTCGACCGGGTAGGCCATCGGCTTGAACGGGCCGCTGCTCGGCGGCGCGCTGGGAAATGCCGCGCTGCCGCTCGGGTCGGGGAGCCGGGTGGTGTCGGGGCCGGTCGAGGGGCTCGGCCCAGCGCAGCCGACGATCACGATGATCGCCACCATGCCGGCCGCCACCAGACGCCCGGGCCATGGTCGTCGTGACATCGGGTCCTAGCCTAGCATCGGCTTCGCGTATGCTCGCCCGCATGGACTCCGTGCGCGTGGCTCTCGCGCAGATCGCGCCGACGCTCGGTCAGCTCGATGTGAACCTCGCACGCCATCACGAGCTGATCGAGGAAGCCCGCTCGAAGGGCGCGAACCTCGTGGTCTTCCCGGAGCTCGGGCTGACCGGTTACCAGCTCCAGGACCTCGCATCGGAGGTCGCGCTGCGGCTCGACGACCCGCGACTGGCCGATCTGGCCGATGCGACCCGCGACCTGTCGGTCATCGTGTCCTTCGTCGAGGAATCGGCCGACCACCGGCTGTTCATCGCTGCCGCGTTGCTCGAGGACGGCGAGCTCCGCCACGTTCACCGCAAGGCGTTCCTGCCGACCTACGGGTTGTTCGACGAGCGCCGGTTCTTCGCCCATGGCGACATGCTCCGCGCGGTCCCCTCGAGACTCGGGCTCGGCGTCGGCATCGCCATCTGCGAGGACTTCTGGCACCTGGCCGTCCCCCAGATCCTCGCCCTGGACGGCGCCCAGATCCTCATCAACGTGTCGTCGTCGCCCGGCCGCGACCTCGCGGCGACCAATGAGGTCGGACTCGGTACCGCGACGTCGTGGCGGACCCTGATGCGGACCTATGCCCAATTGACCACGTCGTTCGTGATCTTCTGCAATCGCGTCGGTGTCGACGAGTCGATCTCGTTCTGGGGCGGCTCGGAGATCATCGCCCCGAACGGAGCCGCCCTCCTGTCGGCGCCGCTCTACGACGAGGGCTTGTTCGTGGCCGACATCGCGACCGCGGACATCCGCCGGGAACGCATCGGCCTGCCGCTCCTTCGCGACGAGCGCCCCGAATTCCAGGTCCGCGAACTGTCGAGGATCGTCGATGAGCGGGCGGGTCTGGCGCGTGACTCCACGAGTGACCCCGACGCCGAGGCGGGACTGGACGTGGCGGCCGGCGACCGAACCCCGCGGCCCATCGGCTTCCGTCGGAGCGCCGGCGGATGACCGCGCCGCCGGCCTTCGAGCTGCCCACCGAGCTCGCGATCGACACGGACGTCGCGCGGCGGATCATCGGCGAGTTCATCCGTGGCCAGCTCCGGCAGGCGGGCTTCGAGCGAGCCGTCCTCGGCCTGTCCGGCGGGATCGATTCGGCGCTCGTGGCGTATCTCACCGCCGAAGCGATCGGGGCCGACCGGCTGCTGTGTGTGCTGATGCCGTACCGGACCTCAGCGCCTGCTTCCCAAGGGGATGCCGAGGAAGTCGTGCGGATGCTGGGCTGCACGTCCGAGCTGGTCGACATCACGCCGATGGTCGAGGGGTACTTCGGATCGGACACGGAAGCCTCATCGCTCCGGCGCGGCAACTTCATGGCTCGCATGCGCATGGCGGTGCTGTACGACCGATCGGTCACCTGGGGCGGGCTGGTCGTCGGGACGGGCAACAAGACCGAGTCCCTGATCGGCTACACGACGCTCTTCGGCGACAACGCGTGCGCCTTCAACCCGATCGGTGACCTGTACAAGAGCCAGGTCCGCCAGCTTGCCGCGGCCATCGGCGTGCCCGACGAGATCCTCCGCAAGGCGCCCTCGGCCGACCTGTGGCCCGGCCAGACCGACGAGGCCGAGTCCGGCTTCGACTACCCGACCCTGGACCGGCTCCTGTTCTGGCGGATCGACAAGCGCCGGTCGATCGACGAGGTCGTCGCGCTCGGGTTCCCACGCGAGATGGTCGAGCGGGTCGACCGGATGGTGGCCGGTGCCGAGTTCAAGCGGCAGGTCCCGCCGATCGCCAAGCTCGGACCTCGGACCGCGGGCGTCGACTACCTGTACCCACGCCGGCGCCCGGGTTCGGCGCGCGAGTGACCGCGGGCCCTGGCGGCACGCTGTACGTCGTCGCCACGCCCATCGGCAATCTGTCCGACATCACGCTCCGGGCGATCGAGGTGCTGGGTGCTGTGCCACTGATCGCCGCCGAGGACACGCGGCTGACAAAGCGGCTGCTCCAGCGACACGGGATCGACACGCGGCTCACCAGCTACCACGCTCGGAGCCCCGCCAGCCGCCTCGACGCGCTCATGGCCCACCTGCGCGCGGGCAAGGACTTGGCCCTCGTGACCGATGCCGGCACGCCCGCCGTGAGCGACCCAGGCGCCGACCTCGTGGCGGCCTGGGCCGGGGAGGACGGCAGCGTCGTGCCGATCCCGGGCGCATCGGCCGTGCTGGCGGCAGTGGCTGCGTCGGGTGTCGCAGGGCCACGCTGGGCGTTCGAAGGATTCCTGCCTCGGAGCGGGCGCGATCGGAGGGACCGGTTGGCAGCCATCGCGGGCGATCCGCGCGGGACCGTGCTGTTCGAGGCGCCCGGGCGGGCGGCCGCGACCCTGCGCGACCTGGCGACGGTCTGCGCGACCGAGCGACAGGGCGCCGTCGCGCGGGAGCTCACGAAGCTCCACGAGCAGATCGTGCGAGGCTCGTTGAGGGATCTGGCCACCGCGGCGGCCGATGGCAGGATCCCGGCCCGTGGCGAGTTCGTGCTCATCGTCGGGATGGGCGACGTGGCCGATGCCGGCAGCCGTTCGGGCGATGCCGAAGCGGCCCTCGACGCGGCGCGCGCAGACGTCGAACGGCTCGTCTCGGAGGGGGTGGCGCGAGGCGACGCCGCGCGCAGGGTGGCAGCGCAGACAGGCCTGCCGCGTCGACGTCTGTATGGCCTGACGGACGTGTAATGTTGACCCGATGACAGCGGCCACCATGCCCCGGTCGACCTCATCGCGGATCCCCCTCTCCTACGTCGTCGCGCTGGTGCCGGTCGGCGCTGCGCTGAACGTCGTCGGGGGCACGATCAACACCGCGCTCGGGTTGCCGACATTCCTCGACATGATCGGCACGGCCGTCGTGGCGATCCTCCTGGGACCGTGGTGGGGAGCGCTGGTCGCCGTCATGGGCAACGTGAGTGGGGCGTTCTTCACCGGACCCGTGGGGGTCCCCTTCGCGCTGGTCAACGTCGCCGGGGCCCTGGTCTGGGGCTATGGGGTGCGTTCCTTCGGCATGGGCGCCACCGCGACGCGGTTCTTCGTGCTCAATGTGATCGTCGCTCTGGTCACATCGGCCATCGCGGCACCCATCGTGGTGTTCCTGTTCGGTGGCGCGACCGGTCATTCGTCGGATGTGTTGACGGCCGCGTTCGTGCAGGCGGGTCGCAACGTGCTCGCCGCGGCGTTCGCCTCGAGCATCATCGTGTCGCTGGCCGACAAGATCATCAGCGGGTTCCTGGCCCTCGCCATCATCGATGCGCTGCCGGCCGAGATGAGCCGCGGCCTGCGCCTGCCTGGACCGACGGCTACAGGTCGCCTTGCCGTGGCGATCGGCGGCGTCGTCATCGGTGCCGCGATGGTGGCGGTGTACCTGTTCCTCACGCCCCCCGCGCCACCGGCCTGATGGATCGGACCGTCGGACCGCGCGACGGCCTCGGCGCGGGCATCATCGCGCTCGGGATCCTTGCGATCGCGATGCCCTTCGCCGTCGACGGCCTGGTCGACACACCCGATCAGACCGCGCTCGTGCTTGCCGGGATGAGCGTCCTGCTCGGCATCTTCGTCGTCATCGCGGGTCTCCTCTCGTTCCGCATCCGGGACTGAACCCGCAGATCCGGCGATACCGGTGACCGACGCCCCGATCGTCTCGATCGTCGACCTGAGCGTCACGTACGCGGGAGCCGACACGCCTGCGCTCCGCGGCGTGGACCTTCGCATCGGGGCCGGAGAGGCGGTCGGCATCGTCGGCCTGAACGGGGCCGGCAAGACGACCCTGGCCCTGACTCTCAACGGGGTCGTCCCGCAGCTGCTCCCGGCGGACATCCAGGGCACGGTCGTCGTGGCGGGCAAGGATGCGACGACGACACCGGTGCGGGAGATGGCGCGGACCGTCGGCATCGTGTTCGACGATCCCGAGTTCCAGCTGAGCCAGGCGACCGTCGCCGACGAGATCGCGCTCGGCCTCGAAGGTCTGGCGGTGTCGTCCGACGAGATGCCGAGCCGCATCGATCGCGCGTTGACGGCGGTCGGGCTCGCCGGGCTCGAGGAGCGCTCGCCGCTGGCCCTGTCGGGTGGACAGCAGCAGCGAGTGGCGATCGCCGCCGTCCTCGCGATGGAGCCGAGGGTGCTGGTCATGGACGAGCCGACGTCGCACCTGGATCCAGCGGGGACGGCCGACGTGTTCGCCATCGCCCACAGGCTCAATCGGGACGATGGGATGACGGTCATCGTCGCCGAGCATGACGTCGAGGCCCTTGCTGGCTTCGCCGACCGGATCGTCGTGCTCGACGCCGGTCGCGTCGTGCTGCAGGGATCGCCGGCCGAGGTGTTCGGGGCGATCGACCAGCTCACGGCGCTCGGCCTGCGACCACCGCAGGTCACCGCATTCGCGCGAGCGATCGACCGGGCCGCGCAACGGCTACCGGTGACGGTGGCGGAGACCCTCGCCTGGCTGGAGTCCGGGCGATGACCGTGCACGCACCCATCGTCGCGATCGATGATCTCGGCTTCGCCTATCCCGATGGCACGGTGGCGCTCGATGCCGTGTCGCTCGCGATCGACCCGGGATCCGTCGTCGCTGTCGTGGGGCAGAACGGGTCGGGCAAGACGACACTTGCCAAGCACCTCAACGGGTTGCTGCGACCGAGCTCGGGACGGGTCGTCGTCGACGGCCTGGACACGACCGCCCATCCCGTGCGAAGCATGGCCGGCCACGTCGGGTACGTGTTCCAGAACCCGGCTCACCAGCTCTTCGCACGCACGGTCGCCGACGAGCTGGGGTTCGGTCCCCGGAACCTTGGCGTGGCGCCCGCCGAGATCGAGGCGCGCATCGCGGTGGTCGCCCGCTCCCTTGGCCTCGAGACCCACCTCGACGCGCACCCGCATCGGCTGCCATCGGCCATCCGGAAGCTCGTCAGCATCGGCTCCGTCCTGACCATGCGGACACCGGTCCTCGTCCTCGATGAGCCGACGACTGGTCAGGACCATCGAACGGCGGATCGCATCGCAGGCGTCATCCGGGACGTGCGCGCCGCGGGAACGACCGTCGTCGCCGTCTCGCACGACATGGCATTGGTCGCCGACATCGCCGACCGGGTCGTCGTCCTCGATGCCGGTCGCGTCGTCGCCGATGGGCTGCCGCGGACCGTGTTGTCGGATCGGGCACTGGCGTCATCGACGCGTCTGACGCCGCCGCAGATCACACAGCTGGCGATGGCGTTGCCTGGACGAGCGGGTCGGGAGGCCGTGCTCACCGTCGGGGAGCTGGTGGCCGAGGTCCGCGGCGCGCGATGACGAGTGCCATCGGGCCGGTCTTCGCCGCCGAGCGGGGGTCGTCGTGGCTCCACCGGCTCGACCCGCTGGTGAAGTTGACGTGGCTCCTGGCCGTCGTCGTCGTGGCCTTCGCCACATTCGACCCGGTCCCGCTGTACACGATGGCCGTGCTGGGCCTGCTCGTCGCGGTGAGCGCCGGTGTCGGGGCCCGAGTGGTCAGGATCCTGGCCATCTTCGTGCCCGTGACCGCGTCGATCCTCGTGATCCAGACGCTCGCGCCGACGGCCTGCGCGGGTGGCTGCACCCCGGTCGCCCAGCTCGGTCCGCTCACGCTGTACGCGGAGGGGACGATCCGCGGGCTGTCGCTGGTCGGACGACTGGTTGCGGTCGAGGCGGTGGCCCTGGCAGTCTTCCTGACCACCCACCCGAGCGATCTCTTCGGGGCGCTCACCCGGCTGCGCGTCCCGTATGTCGTCAACCTGATGCTCTCGATGACCCTCCAGCTGGTCCCCATCCTCCAGCGCGAGTTCGCCATCGTGCTGTCGGCACAGCGCGCCCGCGGGATGCGCGGATCCGGGTTCGCCGCGCTGCTGCCGTCGTTCGTGCCGGTCTTCGCCGGCGCGTTCCAACGGGTCCAGCAGCTCATGATCAGCCTCGAGTCGCGGGCATTCGGGTCGAGCCGGGAGCGGACGTCCTACCGGCATATCCGGACGGGTCCGCGCGAGAAGGCCGCCGCGCTGCTCGGCGTCGCGGCAGGCATCGTTGGGGCGATCGCGGGCCTGACCATCTGGAGCGCGGACCGCATGGCGGACGTGGTCGTACCCGCGCCGCTGGTCATCGGCGTGTTCGTGGTGGCCGCTACGCTGTTCGCCGGCGTGATCCTGCTCGGGATCCGGTCGATCGCTCGGGCGTAGGGAGGTGGCGATGATGTCGGTCGAGGCGATGCCTCCGGGGCCGCTCATCGACCCTGCCGACCCGGCCTTCGTCGCCGACCCGTATCCGGCCTACGCGCGCGTGCGCGAGGCGACGCCGGTATGGCATCCGGACGGAGGGCACCTCTGGTATCTGACCCGCTTCGCCGATGTCCACGCAGCGTTCCGCGATCGGCGACTCGGCACCACGTTCCTCCATCGCTACACGCCGGACGAGCTCGGCCTGGCGCCGGACATCCCGGTCTGGCGCGACCCGCGCTGGACCGACTTCCAGTCGTTCGAGCGCTGGGAGCTGCTCAACCTCGAACCGCCACTCCACACGCGGCTGCGCCGTCTCGTCACCGAGGCGTTCACGCCGCGCACGGTCGAGGGGCTTCGTGCCGGCACCGAGGCTCGGGCGCGCTCGCTGCTCGAGCCCGGTCGCGCCGGAGGCTCGATCGACCTCGTCGGCGACTATGCGCAGTATTTCTCGCTCGGCATCATCTGCGCGCTGATCGGCGTCCCGCCGACCGACGAGACGATGATCCTGGCGTGGTCGGATGCGACGGTCCGCATGTACGAGCCTGAACCGTCCGACGAGCAGCAAGGCCTTTCGAACGATGCCGCCGGGTCGTTCCGCCGGTACCTGCTCGACGTCGTCGCTGACCGGCGGCACGCCCCGACCGACGACCTGCTGTCGGCTCTCGTCGACGCGTCCGTCGACGGCGAGCGGCTGACCGACGATCAGATCGTTTCGACCGCTATGGTCCTGTTGATGGCCGGCCACGAAGCCGCCGTGAATGCCACGGCCAACGGCGTCGCGCTCCTTGCGGCGCATCCCGATCAGTGGGGGCGCATCCGCGACGGCGAGGTCACGCCACGCGCGGCCATCGAGGAGATCCTCCGGTTCGACCCCCCGCTGCAGTGGTTCGAGCGCTGGGTCCTTGACGACCGGTTCGAGGTCGCCGGCGTCCCGATCCCGCTCGGTTCGCGCGTGGCGCTGGTGCTCGCGGCCGCCAATCGCGACCCGCGCCGCCACCCCGATCCGGAGCGATTCGACGTCGCGCGGCCCGACACGACCCATCTCTCGCTCGGGGGAGGGATCCACTTCTGCATCGGCGCGCCGCTGGCACGGCTCGAGCTCGAGACGACATTGACGGAGCTCGCCCGGACCGAGGCCGAGCTGGTCGTCCAGCCACCGGCAGTACGGCGGCCGACGTTCCAGTTCCGCGGCTACGACCGGCTGGTCGTCGCGTTGTCGGAGGAGCCGTGATGGCCGCGCCGCGCATCGTCGTCGTCGGCAGCACGATGATCGACCTGGTCGCGTATGCGGACCGCCTGCCCGGCGACGGCGAGACGGTCGTCGGGACGAGCTACGAGACGGGCTTCGGCGGGAAGGGTGCGAACCAGGCCGTCATGGCCGCCCGGTTCGGGGCCGACGTCGCGATGGTCAACACGGTGGGGGACGACGGGCACGGGACGGCATACCTGGAGCGACTCGCGGCGGAGGGCATCGACACGACCTTCATGCGCCGCGTCCCGGGATCGTCCGGCGTCGCGCCGATCTGGGTCGATGTCGACGGCACCAACCGGATCATCATCGTCCCGGGCGCGAACCGCCAGGTGCTGCCGGACGTCGCGGCCGAGGCGGTCGACGCCTTCCGGCCAGACGTCGTCATCGGCCAGTTCGAGATCCCGCAGGGGACGACGGCGGCGGGGTTCGCCGCCGCTCGCCGGATCGGTGCCGTGACCGTGCTGAACCCGGCGCCCGCGGCGTCCGTTGAGCCGCAACTGCTCGAGGTGACCGACTGGCTCGTACCCAACGCGCCCGAGTTCGGGCTGATCGCGGGCCAGCCGCTCGATGGGTCACCCGACGAGGAGGTCGCACGGGTCCGTGCGCTCGCGGAACGGCTCGAGGTCTCGATGGTGGTGACGTTGGGCGGGCGAGGAGCACTCGTCCTGCCACGCGACGGCGAGGCATCGCTGGTCGAGGCCCGGCAGGTCCGGGCGGTCGACACGACGGGGGCCGGCGACGCGTTCCTGGGCGCCTTCGCGGTGGGCCTGGCGATGGGCCGCTACCCGGTCGCCGCAGTGCGGCTGGGATGCGCCGCGGCTGCGGACAGCGTGACTCGGCGCGGGACCCAGGCGTCCTATGCCGACCGGGCATCGGCCGCGGCGATCCTGGCCAGCACACCCGCGTAGGATGCCGAGATGACGGTCGCCGTCCCGCCCGCCCCAGCGCCGCGCGGGGGACTGCCGGTCCTCGGCCAGCTCTCGTCCATCGCCCGGATCGCGCTCGTTGCCACCCTGCTCGCAAGCCTCGTCGCGATCGTGCTGGACTTCGGGGTCCACGCCGACAAGAACCTGATCTTCATCGTCTCGGCCGGGGCGATCCTCGGTCTCGCCTGGGTGGTCGGCCTATCGACCGAGCGGCTCGGGTCCCTCACCGGACCGCGCGTCGGCGGGATCCTCAACGCGACATTCGGCAACATCGCCGAACTGATCATCGCGTTCTTCGCGCTGCAGGCCGGCCTGATCGAGGTGGTGAAGGCCTCGCTGACCGGGTCGATCATCGGCAACCTGCTGCTCGTCCTCGGGGCCAGCATCCTGATCGGCGGGTTGCGGCATGGGACGCAGACCTTCAGCCAGCGGATCGCGTCGTCCAACGCAGCGCTGCTCGTCCTGGCGGTCATCGGGTTGTTCGTCCCGGCCGTGTTCGCCTTCACCACGAGCGACCCCGAACAGGGCACCCTGACCGAGGAATCGGTGCTCGTCGCGGTCGCGCTGATGGCCGGTTACGTCCTGTCGCTCATCTACCAGTTCACGAACCCCGAGGAGACCCTCGGTGGACATGGTGAGACCGGCGAGCACGGCGGGCCGGCGTGGACCGCCCGCATCGCGATCGTGGTCCTGGTCCTGGCGGCTGTGCTGCTCGCGGTCCTGTCCGAGATCCTGGTCGACTCGATCGAGACGTTCATCGATTCCTTCGGGCTGTCGACATTCTTCGTCGGCGTCGTGCTCGTCCCGACCATCGGCAACCTCGCCGAGCATCTCGTCGCGGTCCAGCTGGCGGCCAAGGACAAGATGGAGTTCGCGATGGCCGTGGCCTACGGCTCCAGCCTCCAGGTCGCCCTGTTCGTCGCGCCGATCCTGGTGGTCATCGGCGCCGTCATGGGCCAGCCGATGGACCTCGTGTTCACGCCGCTGGAGGTCGCGGCCGTGGCGGCGGCGGTCGGCATCAGCGCGCTGATCGCGCTCGACGGGGAATCCAACTGGCTCGAGGGCGCCCTGCTGACCCTCGTCTACATCATCCTGGCCATCTCGTTCTTCGAGGTGCGCTAGGCCGAAGGTGACGCGGCGACGACACGGGAGGGGGAACGCGTCGCCGCCGCGTCGGTGTGAGCCGTGTCAGGCCGCGGCGCCTTCCGCGTCGTCGGCCTCGGCGTCGGGGTCGTCCTCGCCGTCATCGACGATCGCCTCGGCGGATTCCGGGATGGGCTCGGTGGGTGGCGCATCGCCGAGCCGCTCGGCCTGGGCGACGAGCGACTCCGCCGCCTGCTGGGCCTCGTAATCCTTCTTGCGCCGGCCCGAGAGCATCTCGACGTGCGAGGCCACGACCTCGGTCTTCCAGTGCCGGTTGCCGCGGTCGTCGTCCCACGAGCGTGTCTGGAGCCGACCCTCGATCGCGACCTGCTGGCCCTTGCCGAGGTACGTCCCGGCGATCTCGGCGAGGCGATCCCAGGTCACGACGTTGCTGTACTCGGCCTTCTCGCGGCCACCACCGAGGAACTCGTTGCTGGCGACGGTGAACGTGGTGACGTTCTTGCCGCTGGCGAGGCTGCGCATCTCGGGGTCGCGCGTGAGGCGACCTGTCAGGAGGACCTTGTTCACGGTCCGATCTCCTTCCCGGTCGGCCGGATGCTCCGGTGCCGACCCTGCGTCTACGGCGGGTCAGCCGGACGCTACCAAGGAGCGCTGCACGTCCACGTATCGGATCGTCGACCGTCGCTTACGCCGGTCGGAGCGACGTGCTCGACTAGCCGGCGGCGGAGTCGGTCCTGCGGCCGCGGGCCGGGGCCGGGGTGGTTGCGGGGAACGTCGGCACCAGCGGGGCGGTCGCCTCGCGACCCGGCGCGATCCCGATCGATCCGTCAGGGGCCATCGTGAGCGACTCGTCGACCGTCTCGCCCCCACTCGTTGCGGCCCGGCGCCGCTTCCGGGTGGCACGCGTCGCGGCCGCGTCCGGTAGGACGAGCGGCGCCGCTCGATGCGCGGAGTCGGCTGCCGACATGGCGAGGACCGTGGCATCGGGCTCGGGGGCGTGGTCGGCATACATGTCGCAGAACAGCTCGACGAGCTCGGGATCGAACTGCGTCCCGCTGTGGCGTCGAAGCTCGGCGATCGCCTGGTCGTGGGTGATGGCGCGTTTGTATGGGCGGTCATTGATCATCGCGTCGTAGGCGTCGGCGATGGCCACGATGCGCGCGCCAAGCGGGATCTCGCTCGCGCGCAGCCCGAACGGGTAGCCGTGACCGGCATAGCGCTCGTGATGGTGGAGGATGATCGGCACGGCGTCCTTGAGGGCGGCGGCCTGCTCGAGGATGACCTGGCCGATGCGCGGGTGCTGGACGACCGTCCGCCACTCCGATGAGGTCAGGGAGGTCGGCTTCTCGAGGATCTCTTCCGGAACGGCGACCTTGCCGACGTCGTGCAGCAGGGCAGCGACGCGAAGGCGATCGATCTCGGCATCGGGCAGCTGGAGCTGCCGGCCCAGCGACACCACGATCGACGCGATCAACGCCGACGGCTGCCCGCGGTAGTGGGGGAGCGGCGTGAGGACCGATGTCAGCGCGGCCGTGGCGGCCTCGCGCGCGCGTTGCCCGATCTCCACCGCACGCGCTCGTCCTGCCGCCGAGATGGGCGCGCGCGGTACCCGGGCATCGTCATCGGGCTCGGCGAAGACATACGTCTGGTTGCGGCCGAGCGACTTGGCCGAGTACATCGCCGCGTCGGCATCGCGGACGAGATTGTCCATGCGCAGCTTGTTCCCGGCGCCGCCGGCGATGCCGATCGAGATCGTGACCGCGATGTCCGGCCCACCCTCGACCGTGAACTTCTCCCGCTGGACGAGCGCCCGCAGCTTCTCGGTGAGGACGGCGCCCTCCTCGACGTCGGTCTCGGTGAGGATCAGCATGAATTCCTCGCCGCCGTAGCGGCCAATCATGTCCGACGCCCGGAGGCTCTCCGAGATCGTCTGGGCGACCCCGCGAAGGACGACGTCACCCACGGCGTGGCCGTAGGTGTCGTTGACGGCCTTGAAGTGGTCGATGTCGACGAAGGCGACCGACAATGGTCGCCCGTAGCGCGTGGCGCGCTCGACCTCGGCGAAGAGTGACGCCAGCAGCGATTGCCGGTTGGCCACGCCGGTGAGCCGGTCGTACGTGGCCCGGTCGTGGGTATCGACGAGGGCGGCGCCGATGTCGTTGACCGCGCGCGCGAGGCGTAGCTCGAGGCTCGTCCCGCGCGGGGCAACATAGCCCGTGTAGTCACCAGCGGCGATCTTCTCGGCCGCCTTGACCAGGTAGTCGAATTGATAGTGCAGGTGTGCCCGCACGAGGATCGCCGTCAGCGCCACGCCGATGAATGCCGCGACCAGGGCCGTGATGAGTGGTCGGATCGGCGCACTCACCCACGGGGTGAGGCGTTCAGGGGCGAACATGAGCAGGATCCCGATGCCGACGGCAGCCGCGAGCGCGAGGATCCCGAAAAGACGGGCCACACGCCAAGGCTAGGGGTCGGCTGGTCCGGGCCATAGCCGACCGGTGGTACCCCCCGTCCACGGCGGTGGTACCGACCCATCCCGAAACCGGCCCGCGACGCGTCGACCGCGATGGCCCGCTGCTATACTCCGCCCGTCCTCGACCGCAGCGGGTTCGCCCCGCGAACCAGGAGGTCAACGATCGCGCGACTTCGGCGCATCGGCCGTCCCGTGAGGCGGTCGGGCGACCGCCGGACAGCGATCCGCCGACAGGTCGGCGGCTCGAGACGGGAGACGTATAACCAGGTCCCTGGCATATCGGCCGGGACCTTTTTAGTTGGGCGGCGCTCATGCTCGCCCAGCGCCGCGTTGCCGCCTGCGCGCACTCGCTCACGCACCTCCAGGTGCGCTCGCTCGCGTGCTCGGCGTCGCCTTGCGCCGGGCGGCCTGAGCGCCGCCTGGCGGGAGTCGAGCTGATGCCCGCGACGGTGATCGTCGGGCTCCAATGGGGCGACGAGGGCAAGGGCAAGACCACCGACTTCCTGGCCGAGCAGACCGCCATGGTCGTGCGCTACCAGGGGGGCGACAACGCCGGCCACACCGTGGTCCGTGGCGACGAGGTGTTCAAGCTCCGGTTGACCCCGTCCGGCGTCCTCTATCCGCACATGACGTCGGTCATCGGCAACGGCGTCGTAGTCAACCCGCTGACCCTCATCGACGAGTTCGACATGCTCACGTCACGGGGTATCGACGTCGGCCGTGTGCGGGTCAGTCGCAGCGCGCACGTGATCATGCCCTATCACGTGGCCCTGGACCGGGCGAACGAGGCCCGTCTCGGCGGCGCGGCCGTAGGCACGACCGGGCGTGGGATCGGTCCCACCTACGCCGATCGGGCGTGGCGGCTTGGCCTCCGGATGGAGGACCTCCTCGACGCCGCCGTGCTCCACGAGCGGCTCGAACGCGTGTTGCCGGACAAGAACCTGCTGCTCGCCGCGATGGACGGCGGCGAGTTCTCCGTGGATGCGCTGGTGGAAGAGGCCCTCGGCTGGGGCGAGCGGCTGCGCGATCACCTGGACGACACGACCTGGCTCGTCCAGGGCGCACTGGCGCGCGGCGACCAGGTCCTGCTCGAAGGTGCCCAGGGCACGTTGCTCGACCTCGACCACGGCAGCTATCCGTTCGTGACCTCGTCGAACCCGGTCGCCGGGGGCGCCTGCACGGGCGGCGGCATCGGCCCGCTCCAGGTCGATGAGGTCATCGGCGTCATGAAGGCCTACTCGACGCGTGTCGGGTCGGGCCCCTATCCGACCGAGCTCCTCGACGGCATCGGCAAGGGCATCGCCGAGCGCGGCAACGAGTACGGGACGGTGACGGGCCGTCCGCGCAGGGTCGGCTGGTTCGATGTCGTCCCGCTGCGGTACGCCGTCGCCGTCAACAGCGTCAGCTCGATCATGCTCAACAAGCTCGACATCCTGTCGGGCATCGACCGACTGCGCCTGTGCGTCGCCTACGAGATCGACGGGCGCCGCATCGACACGTGGCCGTCGAGCGGCGCCGCTCTCGCGCGCGCGACGCCGATCTACGACGAGTACCCGGGCTGGTCCGAGCCGATCAACGGCGTGCGGTCGCTGAGCGACCTGC
This sequence comes from uncultured Chloroflexia bacterium, assembly GCA_963813535.1. Classification (GTDB taxonomy): domain Bacteria; phylum Chloroflexota; class Limnocylindria; order Limnocylindrales; family CSP1-4; genus SPCO01. Next base: position 375,078 of record CAWEZH010000002.1, read on the forward strand.
CGGAGAACGCGCGCCGCTACGTGAGCGCACTCGAGGACCATGCCGGTGTCCCGATCGTGCTGGTCTCGGTCGGCCCCGAGCGGACCCAGACCATCGAGCGCGCATGGCGATCGGTGCGCCAGCGCCAGGTCGTGCCGGCATGAGTCCAGCAGGTCTCGTCATGCCGACCCGCATCCTGGTCGTCGGGAGCGGTGGTCGCGAGCACGCGCTGGCGTGGAAGCTCGGTGGCGAGCCGGGCGTCAACGAGGTGACCGTCGCCCCGGGGAGCCACGCGATCGGCACCGAGCCGCGCGTCCGCACGCTCAAGGACGTCGATCCCCTCGACCCGGAGAGCGTGGCATTCGTCGCGCGCGCGATCGCCGCCGAACTGGTCGTGATCGGCCCCGAGGCGCCGCTCGCGGCAGGTCTCACCGACGCGCTGACGGAGGCCGGGATCACGGTCTTCGGTCCGACCGCCGCCGCCGCGCGGATCGAGTCGAGCAAGGCGTTCTGCCATGACGTCGCGGTGGCCGCCGGTGTCCCGATGGCCCGTGCGGCCGCCTTCGCGACCGGTGAGCGCGAGCCCGCGTTCGCGTTCGCCCGTCAGCTCGCGGCCGAGGGGCGCGGGGTCGTCGTGAAAGCCGACGGGCTCGCGGCCGGCAAGGGCGTGACCGTGTGTGACGGCATCGAGGACGCAGGGGCGGCGATCGACGCTCGCATCCAGGCAGATCCGATCGTCGTCGAGGAGCGACTCGAGGGTCGTGAGGCGAGCCTGATCGCCATCTGCGATGGCAAGGAAGCGCTGGCCCTGCCCATGGCCCGCGACCACAAGCGCCTGGGCGACCTCGACACAGGGCCGAACACCGGTGGGATGGGTGCCTACAGTCCGCTCGAGGACCTTCCCGACGAGGCCGCGGACGACCTCATCGAACGGTTCCACCGGCCGCTGCTCGCGGAGCTGGCCAGGCGCGGCACCCCGTTCCGTGGTGCGCTCTATGCCGGACTGATCCTCACCGCCGACGGGCCCGTCCTGCTCGAGTGCAACGCACGGTTCGGAGACCCCGAGACACAGGTGATCCTGCCCCGGCTTGCCGCGCCCCTTGGCCCGTTACTGCTGGCGGCAGCGAAGGGGCGGCTCAAGGCCGCAAGCAAGGCGATCGGCATCGAGGGTCATCGTGTGCCGACCCTCCCGGGCGCGGTCGTGGGCATCGTGCTGGCCGCGGCCGGCTATCCAGAGGCGCCGCGGGTCAGGGATGCCATCGATGGATTGCACGGCGCACGGGCGACCGGGGGTCTCGTGTTCCATGCCGGGACAGCACGGGACAGCGTCGGCGGGTACGAGACGGCGGGTGGCCGGGTCCTGACGGTCGTCGGCCGTGGCGCGGACATCGCACAAGCGCGCACACAGGCCGAGTCGGCGGCCGAGCGCATCTCGTTCGACGGGCTCCAGCGCCGGCTCGACATCGGTCTCCAGGCGATGCTCACCGCGGGTGGGATCAGCGTGGGCAGTGCCCGGTGATCCGTCGCTATACGCTGCCGGAGATGGCTGCCATCTGGTCGGAGCAGGCGCGCTTCGAGCAGATCCTCCGGGTCGAGCTGGCCGTCGCCCGGGCGCAGGCTGCGCGAGGACTCATCCCGGCCGCCGCCCTCGAGGCGCTCGAGACACGTGCGACCATCGACGTCGAGCGCATCGCCGAGATCGAGCGCACGACCGACCACGACATCATCGCGTTCGTGAGCCAGGTCGCCCAGTCGGTCGGTCCGGAGGGGCGGTACCTCCATTTCGGACTCACCAGCAGCGACGTCGTCGATACCGGCCTCGCACTCCAGCTTCGAGCGGCCGGGGCGCGCCTGCTGGAGGATACCGATCGCCTCATCGAGGTCCTCGTGGTGCGCGCCCGCGCCGAGGCCGACACGACGATGATGGGCCGCACGCACTCGGTCCACGCCGAACCGACCACGTTCGGTCTCAAGGTCGCGAGCTGGGCGTTCGAGATCGATCGCGGTCGGACGCGGCTGGCCACGGCGGTCGACGAGATCGGCACCGGCAAGATCTCGGGCCCGGTCGGGACCTACAGCCACCTCGACCCGGACATCGAGGCCGAGGTGCTCGCCGCTCTGGGACTGCACGCCGACCCGGCGAGCACGCAGATCGTGCAGCGTGACCGCCATGCGGCCCTGCTCGGAGCGATCGCGATCCTCGGCGGCAGCCTGGAGCGGATCGCGACCGAGATCCGCAACCTGCAGCACACGGAGATCGGCGAGGTCCAGGAGCCGTTCAAGGTCGGGCAGAAGGGCTCGAGCGCGATGCCCCACAAGCGCAACCCGATCCTGTCCGAGCGGATCTCGGGGCTGGCCCGACTGCTGCGCGGGTATGCGGCCACGGCGCTCGAGGACCAGCCACTCTGGCACGAACGGGATATCAGCCATTCGAGCGCGGAGCGCGTGATCCTGCCCGACTCTACGATCCTCCTGGACTACATGCTCGTCCGGATGACCGGGCTCATCGATGGCCTCGTCGTCCGATCCGAGCGGATGCGCGAGAACATCACCCGTGGCCTGGGCCTCCACGCCAGCAGCCGGGTCCTCGTCGCCCTCGTCGAGAAGGGCGGGATCGGTCGTGACGAGGCCTACGCGATCGTCCAGCGAGCCGCGCTCCGGGCCGCCGACGAGCGCGCGCCGCTGCGCGAACTGCTGGCGTTGGACCCCGTGGTGGCGCAGAAGCTGCCGCTCGCGGACCTCGACGCCTGCTTCGACGAATCGACGTTCCTGCGCAACGTGCACCAGGTCATCGCCAGGCTCGACACGCTCGCTGCACGGTCCCCGACGACGGAGGCGACCCGTGCTGACGGCTGACCGCTACCTCCGCTCGGGCAAGGTCCGCGACCTGTACCAGCTCCCCGACGGACGGCTGATGCTCGTGGCGTCAGACCGCATCAGCGCGTTCGATGTCGTGCTCCCGACCGAGATCCCCGACAAGGGCCGCGTGCTGACCGGGCTGTCGAGGTTCTGGTTCGCCGAGACCGCCTCGATGCTGCCGAACCACCTGCTTTCCACCGACGACGGCGGCGACCCCGCCCGTCGGGGGCGGGTCATGGTGTGTCGCCCGACCGACGTCGTCCCGATCGAAGCCGTCGTCCGCGGCTACCTCGCCGGTTCGGGCTGGAAGGAATATCGCGACGCAGGCACTGTGTGCGGCATCGCGCTTCCGTCCGGTCTCCGAGAGAGCGACCGCTTGCCCGAGCCCATCTTCACGCCGGCGACCAAGGCCGAGATGGGCGAGCACGACGAGAACATCGACTTCGGGCGGATGGTCGCCAGCGTCGGGCTGGAGACGGCCGAACGGATCCGCGAGCTGTCGCTGCTCATGTATCGATACGCGGCCACGCTGACCGAGCGGCGCGGGATCATCCTGGCCGACACGAAGTTCGAGTTCGGTGTGGATCGAGCGACCGGTGAGCTGCTCCTGATCGACGAGGCGTTGACGCCCGACTCGTCCCGGTTCTGGGACGCAGCGACGTACGAGCCGGGTCGGCAGCAGGCCAGCTTCGACAAGCAGTTCGTGCGCGACTGGCTCGAGACGCAGCCCTGGGACAAGACCGCCCCCGGGCCGCCGTTACCCGATGATGTCGTTGCCGGTACCCGCACGCGCTATGTCGCGGCCTTCGAGCGGGTCACCGGTGCGAGCTTCGAGCGGTATCTCAGGGAGGACGTCATCGCCCGATGAGCAGCCACCGGTTCGCTGTGAATGTGACGCCCAAGCCGGGCATCCTCGACCCGCAGGGGCGCGCCGTCGAGGGGAGCCTCGGACATCTCGGCATCGACGGCGTCACGTCCGTCCGCGTCGGCCGGCGGGTCGAGTTGACGGTCGAGGCGGCCGACGAGTCGGCGGCGCGCGTCGTGGTCGAACGGCTGGCCTCCGAGTTGCTGGCGAACCAGCTCATCGAGGCGTACGCCATCGAATCGATCGGGGCTGTCGCCTGATGCCGACCCGCGTCGGCGTCGTCGTCTTCCCGGGCAGCAACTGCGACCGCGACACGCTCCACGCCCTCGATCTGGTCGACGCCGAGCCGGTCGCGCTGTGGCATGAGCAGGCGTCACTCGACGGTGTCGCGGCGGTCATCCTGCCCGGCGGCTTCGCCTACGGCGACTATCTGCGCGCGGGTGTCATCGCCCGGTTCAGCCCGGTGATGCGGGCGGTCGAGGCGTTCGCGGCCGACGGCGGGCTCGTCCTCGGTATCTGCAACGGGTTCCAGGTGCTCGCCGAAGCCGGGCTGGTGCCGGGTGCGCTCCTGCGCAACCGCGGGCTGCGTTTCCTTGGCCGCGATGTCGAGATCGCCGCCACGCGGCTCGACACGCCGTTCACGCACGCGCTCGCCCCCGCCGGACAGCCGCTGCGCATGCCGATCGCCCACGGCGAGGGGTGCTACTACGCGGATGACGCGACGCTTGACGCGCTCGAGGCCGAGGGGCAGGTCCTGTTCCGGTACGTCGGCGCCGACGGTCGCCCGGCCGCCGAGGACGATCACGTCGCGAACCCGAACGGCAGCCTGCGGGCGATCGCCGGGGTCCTCAACGCGGCCGGCAACGTCTGTGGGTTGATGCCGCACCCGGAGCGTGCCTCAGAAGGGATCCTTGGCTCCGACGCCGGATTGCCCATCATCAGCTCGCTGGTCGACAGTGCCGCGCGTGCCTCGACCGGCGGGCGACCGCTCGAGCTGGCCGGCACGCGATGACCGTCACCGAGGCGCGGCCGGAGGTGGCGGACATGGAGCCGCTCCACCGTCGTCTCGGACTGACCGACGAGGAGCTCGGGGCGATCCGTGACCGCCTCGACGGCCGTGCGCCGAACGACCTCGAGCTGGCGATGTTCAGCGTGATGTGGAGCGAACATTGCTCGTACAAGAGCTCGAGGCCGCTGTTGCGGACCCTCCCGACGGGCGGCGAGGGCGTCGTCGCCGGTCCGGGCGAGAACGCTGGAGTCATCGCGATCGGCGACGGTCTGGCCGTCGCGTTCAAGATCGAATCGCACAACCATCCATCGGCGGTCGAGCCGTATCAGGGCGCCGCGACGGGGGTCGGCGGGATCCTGCGCGACATCTTCACGATGGGCGCCCGGCCGATCGCCGTCCTCGATGCGTTGCGTTTCGGCGAGCCATCCGACCCCCGGACACGCCATCTCGTCGACGGCGTCGTGCGCGGCGTCGGTGGCTACGGCAACTGCGTGGGCGTCCCGACGGTCGGCGGTGAGCTGGTCTTCGACCCGACGTATCAGGGCAACCCGCTGGTCAACGTGATGGCCATCGGACTCCTCGAGGAACGACGCCTGACGCTTGCCGCCGCACCGGGTCCGGGCAACCTCGTGGTGCTGTTCGGGTCGACCACGGGGCGGGACGGCATCGGCGGCGCGAGCGTGCTCGCCAGCGCGACCTTCACCGATCAAGACCCCTCGAAGCGGCCGTCGGTCCAGGTCGGTGACCCGTTCGCCGAGAAGCTGCTCATCGAGGCGTCGCTCGAGCTCATCGAACGGGGGCTCGTCGAGGGGCTCCAGGATCTCGGCGCCGGGGGCATCACCTGCGCCACATCCGAGACGGCCGATCGGGCCGGGACAGGCATCTCCCTGGACCTCGACGCGATCCCGCGGCGAGAGCCGGACATGGAGCCCTTCGAGGTGATGATCTCCGAGTCGCAGGAGCGGATGTGCGCGATCGTCCTGCCTGAGCGCTGGGAGGAGGTCCGCGAGGTCGCGCAGCGCTGGGGCCTGCCGGTCGCCGTGATCGGTCGGGTGATGGATGACGCGGATATCACGATCACCCGCGATGGGGTGGAGCTGGCCCGAGTCCCCGCACGGGCACTCACGAGCGACGCCATCATCCACGACCGGGTCGCCCGCGCCCCCGAGCACCGCCGGGCGGCACCGGCACCCGGGGCACCCCTGGGCCCGAGCGACCGGCTGCCGGAGCGCGGGATGGACCCTGGCGCCGTATTGCTGGCGCTCCTCGGCTCCCCGAACCTCGCATCGCGACGGGCCGTGTTCGAGCAATACGACTCGACCGTCGGCGCCGACACGGTCGTCGGACCCGGTCACGGCGCGGCGGTCCTGCGCATCAAGGGCACTACGCGCGCGCTCGTGGCGACGACCGACGGCAACCAGGCCGTCGGCGCCGTGGACCCCTACCTGGGCGCCGCGATGAGCGTGTCCGAGGCGACCCGCAACGTCAGCGTGACCGGCGCGCGCCCGCTCGGCGTGACCAACTGCCTCAACTACGGCGACCCGACCCGCCCGGAGGCCTTCTGGCAGCTCACCGAGGGGGTACGCGGTCTCGGTGATGCGTGTCGTGCCCTCGGCCTGCCGGTCACCGGCGGCAACGTCTCGCTCTACAACGAGTCGCCGGCCGGCTCGATCGCACCGACGCCCGAGATCGGCGTCGTCGGACTCCTCGACGACGTCGCGCTCCTGGTCGGTCCCGCGTTCGTCTCCGCGGGCGACACGATCCTGCTCGTCGGCGAGGCGACGTCCGGGCTGATCGGGTCGGCCTACGCGGCGCTGGCCGGCACGACCGTGGAAGACGGGGTGCCATCGCTCGATCTCGCACGGGAGGCCGCCGCCCAGGCGTTCATCCGCGAGGCCATCGAGCGAGAGCTCGTTGCGAGTGCCCAGGACGTGTCCGACGGCGGGCTGGCGGTCGCCCTGGCCGAATGCTCGATGTGGGGGTCGCTCGGCGCCCGCGTCCGGGTGCCGACCGCGATGTCACCGGCCGTCGAACTGTTCGGCGAAAGTCCATCACGGATCGTGGTCACCGCCACGCCCCGGTTCGTGCCGGCCTTGACGTTGCTTGCCCGTCAGCATGGTCTGCCGATCGAGACGCTGGGCACGGTCGGCGGTGACCGCTTGCAGATCCAGCTGGTCGGGGCCGGCGCGACCGGGGCGTCGGAGGAGCGTGGGAGCACCATCGCCGACGTGCTCGACGTGCCCCTCACCGTGCTCCGCCATACCTGGGACCACGGTCTGACTCGCGCCCTCGGCTGGGAGGACTGACCATGTGCGGCGTGTTCGGTGCGGTCATCCCGGACGGCGAGCCGACGGAGGCCGCCGCGATGGCGACGCTCGGCATCTTCGCCCTGCAGCATCGCGGCCAGGAGTCGGCCGGCATCGCCGTCAGCGACGGCGAGCAGCTGATGCTCTACAAGGACCTCGGGATGATCGGCTCGGTGCTCGACGAGCGCCGGTTGCCGAGCCTGCGAGGCACGCTCGCGATCGCCCATTGCCGCTACTCGACGACGGGCTCGACGGTCTGGGAGAACGCCCAGCCGACCTACCGCCAGGGCCCGCGCCGAGCCATCGCCATCGGCCACAACGGCAATCTCGTCAACACGCGCGAGCTGCTCGGCCAGCTGGCAGGTGGTCGTGCACGACTCCCGGCGTCGACCGACACGGAACTGCTGACCGCCCTGCTCGCCGACGAGCCCGCGACCGACACCGTCGAGGCCCTGCGCCAGGTGCTGCCGCGTGTCCGTGGCGCCTACGCGCTGGTAGTCCTCGACGATCGCCGCGTGATCGGCGTTCGCGACCCGCACGGCTTCCGGCCGCTCGTCCTGGGCCGGTTGCCGGCCACCGCCCGCAAGCCCGGCGGCCCGAATGACGGCGGTCTGTGGAGCGACGACACCGCCGGCTGGTGCCTCTCCTCGGAGACCGCGGCACTCGACATCGTCGGGGCGGAGTACGTTCGCGACGTGGAGCCCGGCGAGATCGTCGTCCTCGAGCCGGGCCACGAACCGCGCTCCGTGCGCTACGCGGAGCCGGACCCCGCCCTGTGCGTCTTCGAGCTGATCTACTTCGCCCGACCCGACTCCTACATGGAAGGGCGGAACCTGTACGAGGTGCGCCGGCGGATGGGCGAGCAGCTGGCGATCGAGCACCCGGTCGATGCGGATCTGGTCATCCCGGTCCCCGACACCGGAGCCCCGGCGGCCGCCGGCTACGCCGAGGGCAGCGGTCTGCCCTACCGGGAGGGGATGTACCGCAACCGGTATGCCGGTCGGACCTTCATCCAGCCGTCGCAGGGCATGCGTCATCGCGGCGTGACCATCAAGCTCAACCCGATGCCCGCGGTCGTCGCCGGCAAGCGGCTGATCGTCGTCGACGACTCGATCGTGCGGGGCACGACGACGAAACGCATCGTCGACCTGCTCCGACGCGCCGGGGCCAGCGAGGTACACGTCCGGATCAGCGCACCGCCGATCTACCACCCGTGCTTCTACGGCATCGACACGTCCGTCGAGACCGAGCTCATCGCCGCCACGCAGTCGGTCGACGAGATCCGCGACTTCATCGGCGCCGACTCCCTCGGCTACCTGTCGATACGTGGTGTCCTCGCTGCGCTCGACCTGCCGTACGAGCAGTTCTGTTTCGCCTGTTTCGATGGCAACTACCGGGAGCCCGTCCCGTACGACGTCGAGCGCCGCAAGTTCATCCTCGAGGACGAGCTCACCGCGACCCGTGACTGAGGCATCGGGTCGATCCGGGCGGCGGTCTGCGTACTCCCACGCCGGCGTCGACGTCGATGCCGGCGAACGCGCGGTCGAGCTCATGCGCGAGCACGTCGAATTCGACCCGTCGACCGGAGGTCGTCGGTGGCCTGGGCGGGTTCGGCGGCGCGTTCGCGATCCCGGACGGCTATCGCGAGCCCTTGCTCATCGCGTCGACCGACGGCGTCGGCACGAAGACGGCCATCGCCGCCGCGGTCGGGCGGTTCGACACGATCGGCATCGACCTCGTCGCGATGTGCGCCGACGACGTGGTATGCACCGGCGCCGAGCCGCTCGCCTTCCTCGACTACCTGGCCGTCGGCCACCTCGATCCGGTCGGCGTCGCCGAGCTCGTCGGGAGTGTCGCCGCGGGCTGCCGCGAGGCCGGGGCGGCGCTGGTCGGTGGTGAGACCGCGGAGCACCCGGGACTCATGGAGGTCGACGAGTTCGACCTGGCGGGCTGCTGCATCGGCGTCGTCGAACGCTCCCGGGTCATCGACGGCTCGGCTGCACGGTCGGGCGACGTGATCGTCGGCCTCATGGCGAGCGGCCTCCACGCGAACGGCTACTCACTGGTCCGCTCGCTGATCGCCGAATGGGATCTCGATCTCGCCGATCCGTACCAGGAGCGCCTCCGGCGGACGCTGGGCGACGTCGCGACCGACCGGGCCATCGCCGAGGCGCCGCACGAGACGATGGCCACGCTCGGCGAGGTGCTGCTGACCCCGACCCGCATCTATGCGAGGGCGGTGCTGGCCACACGCGAGGCGTTGACCACCGCCGGCCACGACATCCACGGCGCTGCACATATCACCGGTGGCGGGCTGCCGGGCAACGTGCCGCGGGCGCTCCATGAGGGTCTGGGAGCCCGGCTGGACCCCACGCGCTGGTCGATGCCATCGGTGGAGCGCCTGTTCGGGGCGTTGGGCGGCCTCGACGACATGGAGCTTCGGGCGACGTTCAACGGCGGGCTGGGGATGGTCCTGATCGTCCCGCCTGCGGCGATCCCGGCTGCTCTCAAGCGACTGGAACAGGACGGCATGCCCGCGCTCGTCGTCGGCGAGGTGGTCGAGGCCGATGCGCTCGACGGGACGCGCTACGCCGAGGGGCCGCTGGAGTCCGTGGCGTGAGCGACGAGGGTCGGACGGCCAGACCGGCGCGGATCGCGGTAGGCGTGTCCGGGGCCGGCTCCAACCTGCGTGCACTGCACGCCGCAGCGCAGCGTGCCGAGCTCGGCGGCGCGATCGTCCTGGTCTTCGCCGACCGGGCATGCCCGGCGCTCGAATGGGCCCGCGAGCAGGGGATCGACACCGCGCTGGTCACTGGCGGCGATGACGACACCCTGGCGGAGACGCTCGCCGGGACGCGACCGGACATGGTCGTGCTCGCCGGGTATATGCGGATCATCGGTCCACGCGTGCTGGCCGCCTTCCCGCACCGGATCCTGAACACGCATCCGTCGTTGCTGCCGGCGTTCCCCGGCGCGACCGCGATCCGCGACGCCATCGAGCATGGCGTGCGTCTGACGGGCGTGACGGTCCACGTCGTCGATGCATCGCTCGACGGCGGCCCGATCGTCGCCCAGGAGGGTGTCCCGGTCCTGGCCGATGACGACGAGGCGAGCCTGCGTGACCGGATCCAGGCCGTGGAACACCGATTGCTCCCGCACGTCGTCGCGCTCGTCGCGGCCGACGCCGTCGTCGTGGATCCCGAGGGTCGCCAGGTCGCCATCGACCTCGACGTGGCGGATCGGGCGGTCCCGACACCGCGCCGCGCGTTGCTCTCCGTATCCGACAAGACCGGTCTCATCGACCTCGGGCGGGGCCTCGTCGCCCGTGGGTTCGAGCTGGTATCGACCGGCGGCACGGCCCGGGCGCTGCGCGACGCGGGTCTTCCCGTCACGGATGTCGCCGCCGTCACCGGCAGCCCGGAGATGCTCGACGGACGCGTGAAGACGCTGCATCCGCGCGTGCACGCGGGACTCCTGGCCGACCGGCGCCTGGCCGACCATCGCCAGCAGCTCCTCGCAACGAGCATCGCCCCATTCGAGCTGGTCGTCGTCAACCTCTATCCGTTCGCAGCCGCGCTCGAACGACCGGGCGTCACGATCGATGCGCTCATCGAGGAGATCGACATCGGTGGGCCGTCGATGGTCCGAGCGGCGGCGAAGAACCACGCGAACGTGGCGATCGTCACGTCCCCGGCGCGCTACGGGGCGATCCTCGTCGCGCTCGATTCGCCGGCGGGTGTCGACGACCGCCTGCGCCGAGCGCTGGCGCTCGAGGCGTTCGCCCACACCGCGGCATACGACGCCCGCATCGCCGCGGAGCTACCCAGCCGGTTGGTCGATGCGGGACTGCTCGATGCGCCCGGCGATCCGTATCCGGCGACGCTGACGATCGCGCTGGAGAAGGTCGAGGCGCTGCGCTACGGCGAGAACCCGCACCAGCCGGCAGCCCGATATCGGCGGCCGGGGTCGACGCTCGCCGACGGTCCCTTCGGCGTCGAGCGCGGCCCGATCCAGGGCAAGGCGCTCTCGTACAACAACGTCCTCGATGCGGCCGCCGCGTCGGCCCTCGGCCGTGCGCTGCGCGGGCCCGCGGTCGTGATCGTGAAGCACACCAACCCGTGCGGGGCGGCCGAGCGGACGACCATCCTCGAGGGATGGGAGGCGGCACTGGAAGCCGACCCGGTCAGCGCCTTCGGCGGGGTCGTGGCGCTCACCCGCGAGGTCGATCGAGCCGTTGCGGTCGCACTGACCTCGATCTTCCTCGAGATCGTCGTCGCGCCGTCCTATACGCCGGAAGCGCTCGAGGTCCTGGCCTCGAAGGCCAACCTGCGGGTGCTCGTGGACGAAGCTCTTGCCTCGGATGAGCCGGCGACCGCGGCAGTCTCACCGACGGGCGCGATCCGGACCGCCGGCGGGGCGGTGCTGGTTACGGCGCCCGACGTCGTCGCCGATGCCACCACGACGTGGACGTGCGCGACCCGTCGTCCGCCCACCGACGAGGAGCAGCTCGACCTCGACCTCGCCTGGCGCCTGGTCCGTGGTGTGACGTCGAACGCGATCGTGCTCGTGCGCGAGCGGCGGCTCGTCGGGATGGGCAGCGGGCAGACGTCCCGCGTCGATGCCGCACGCCAGGCCGTCGCGAAGGCGCACGCGCTGCTCGGTGCCGGCTCGACGGTCGGGGCGGCCTGTGCGAGCGATGCGTTCTACCCATTCGCCGATGCGGTCGACGCCTGCCTCGAGGCGGGTGTGCGCGCATTCATCCAGCCCGGCGGGTCGGTGCGCGATGCAGAGGTGATCGAGACCGTCGATCGCGTCGACGGGACGATGCTGATCACCGGCACCCGACACTTCCGGCACTGAGGCCTCGCCGCCCGGCCGTCGCGGTCAGGCTGTCGCGCGGACCGCCCAGGCGCGAACGGTGAGGTGGATGGAGCCGTCCGGTTCGGTCGGCAAGCGCGCGACCAGGCGCTGGCGCAGGTCCGCCCGATCGGCATCGGACAGGCTCATGACGTGGCGCGGTGCCGGAGCGGTGGCCATGAGGAACGGCTGCCAGTAGTCATCGAAGTCCACGAAGACCGCCGGGACGTCGATCGCCCCCACGTCGGCATCGCCAAGGCCGGCTCGCTGGAAGGCGTCCCGCAAGGGCTCGGGCTTGCAGATCTCGAACCGCAGGGTCTCCGATCGCTCCGCCACGGCCGGGTCCTGCTCGATGGCGGCGTCCCAGAAGTGCCGCATGATCTGCATCCCCTCGCCGTAGTCCCAGACGTAGATCGCGACCGTGCCACCCGGCCGTGTCGCCCGTCCCATGTCGGCGAGCATCGCGACCGGGTCGGGTACGAAGTTCAGGACCAGTCCGGAGACCGCGCCGTCGACGGCGTCGTCGGGTACCGGCAGGGCAGCGCCATCGGCGATCTCGAATGCGGCGCGCGGGTCCGTCACTCGCTCGCGCGCGAACTCGACGAACGCTTCCGACGGATCGACGCCCAGCACAGACGTTGGGTCGGCTCGAGCCAGGATCGTCTCGGTGACGGCGCCCGTGCCACAGCCGACGTCGACCCATCGCCCTCCCGCCGCGATCGCCAGCCCGTCGATGAACTCGACCGCGACTCGTCGACTCCAGCGCCCGACGTATCCCTCGTAGCCCGAACCGCTCTGCCAGACGCCGCTGGATGCCATGGCCGTGAGTCTAGGGTGACGGTCGGCCCGAGGGACGCCGCTGCTACCATCGCGCTCCCATGAGCGATCGTCCCCGCTACTACCTGACCACCGCCATCGCGTACGCGAACTCCAAGCCCGGCGTGCACACCCTGTACGAGGTGATCGGCGCCGACGTCATCGCGCGGTGGCATCGGATGAAGGGCGACGACACCCGGTTCCTGACCGGCACCGACGAGCATTCGATCAACATCGCCCAGGCCGCGGTCGACGAGGGCCGGCCGGCGCGCGAGTTCGTCGACGAGAAGGTCGTGCTGTTCAAGGAAGCCGAGGAGGCACTCGGCATCTCGCCCGACCGGTTCATCCGGACGACCGACCCCGACCATGTCCGGGCGGCGCAGGAGATGGTCCGGCGCGCGTACGCGAACGGCGATATCTATCTCGGCACGTACGAGGGCTGGTACTGCCCGAATGAGGGGTTCCGGAACGCGACCGATGTCGTCGAGACCGCCCGCGGGACCATCTGCCCGAATCACCCGGACGTCCCGCTCCAGTGGTTGACCGAACGGAACTGGTTCTTCCGGCTTTCGGCCTACCAGGAGCGCCTCGAGCGCCACTTCGCCGACCACCCGGACTTCGTCCAGCCCGACTTCCGGCGCAACGAGATGCTCGGCTTCATCCGTGGTGGGCTGGAGGATTTCTCGATCTCGCGCGAGCGCACGCCGGGTGGCTGGGGCATCCCGTTCCCGATCGCCGAGAACGGCGAGTCGGCGATGCGCGAGGACGGCTCGTGGGATCCCGAGGCCGGCGTCATCTACGTCTGGTACGACGCGCTGATCAACTACATCACCGGCGCCGGCTTCCCGGATGACAAGGTCTCCTTCGAACGATGGTGGCCGGCCGACCTGCATGTCATCGGCAAGGACATCGCCCGGTTCCACACGATCTTCTGGCCGGCGATGCTCTGGAGCGCGGGCCTCGAGCCTCCGCGGCACGTCTGGGTCCACGGCTGGCTGATGGCTGCCGGCGGCGAGCGGATGAGCAAGAGCCGCGGGAACTTCATGGACCCCAGCGACTTCGTCGCGGCCTTCGGCAGCGACGGCGCACGCTATGTCGTATTGCGTGAGGTGCCGTTCGACCGTGACGCCGAGGTGTCATGGGACTCGTTCGTCCGTCGCTACAACGCCGACCTCGCCAACGACTACGGGAACCTCGTGAACCGCACGGTGTCGATGACCGGACGCTACCTCGACGGCGTGCGGCCGGCACCGCGGCTGGAGCGCGACTCGCCCTTGGCCGAGGGCTGGAACGACACGGTCCGCCAGTACGCCGACGCGCTCGAAGCGTGCCGACTCCACGACGCATTGGCCGAGCTCTGGGAGTTCGTCGGTGGCGCCAACCGGGTCGTCGACGCGGAGAAGCCCTGGGAGCTGGCGAAGGCGTGGAAGGAGGGCGACGAGACCGCCGGTGATCGCCTGCGCGGGGTTCTGGGAGATCTCGTCGAGACCTGCCGGCTGGTGGGGCTCGCGGTCGCGCCGTTCATGCCGGCCACGGCGCCGCGCGTACAGGCGCAACTGGGCTTCGGCTACGGGTACGGCCCCGATGGCAACGGCGAGTCGTCCATCCTGGGCGAGCTCGAGTGGGGCGCGCGCGCGAGCGAGGCCGGCCGGGTGGCGGCGCCTGAGCCGCTCTTCCCGCGCCTCGAGGCGGAAGCGGCCGCCGAAGCCGCGGCGGAGGCGTAACGGGGAGACCCGACGATGCTCGCGTGCGCCTGATCGACTCGCACTGCCACGTCAACGCCGAGCGCTTCGCAGACGACGCCGAGCAGGTCCTCGACGTCGCCCGTGCCGCCGGTGTCGAGCGGATCCTCGTCCCGGGTTGGAACGTCGCCTCCTGCGAGCGGGCGCGCGGGCTGGCCGCGCGCGTTCCATGGATCGACATCGCGGTCGGCGTCCACCCGCACGACGCCGCCAAGGTCGACGATGCCGGCTGGCAGTCGGTCCGGAGCTGGGCGCAGGACGACCGTGTCGTCGCCATCGGGGAGACCGGCCTCGACTACGACCGCGTCTTCAGCCCGATCCCGGATCAGCTCGCCAACCTGCGACGCAACCTCCGACTCGCGGTCGACACCGGCAAGCCGGCCATCCTCCATTGCCGTTCCCGAACAGGCGGGCGTGACGCGCAGGATGCCCTGCTCGCCGAGCTGGCCGCGATGGGACCGGCCGTTCCGGGCGTGGTGATCCACAGCTTCTCGGGGCCGGTCGACTACGCCCGGGCGATGCTCGACCTCGGGGCAGCCATCAGCTTCTCGGGCCTCGTGTTCCGACGGGGAGAAGGGGAGTCCGCCGACGTCGCCCGGCTGACCCCGTCGCACCGTCTGCTGGTGGAGACCGATGCCCCGTTCCTCGCCCCGCCGGGTGCGCCGAAGGACCGCAACGAGCCCGAATACGTGCGTATCACGGCCGACTGGGTCGCCGAGCAGCGCGCGACCTCTCGAGTCGAGCTGGGTGGCGCCCTCATCGGCGCCTACGACGCGGTGTTCGGTGCGAAGCCGTAGATGCACCATCAAGTTGACAGCGCCCTCTGACGGCCGTTAGGCTGGTCCTTAGCACTCTGACATAGAGAGTGCTAATCGCATCGACGGGCCGCCCTGTGGGGACGCCCGTGGCGATGCAGGGATGAGCAAGGGATCGGCTGACCGCTTCACACCCCGGAACGGTCGCCCACCCGTGAAAACCACGCCGGACGGTCAGTCCGTCACAGGAGGTACTGCACGTTGGCCACTGCCACTGCCAGCAAGACCAAGCTTCGCCCGCTCGGCGACCGCGTGGTCATCGAGCCGACCCCGCGGGAGGAGATGACCAAGAGCGGCATCGTGCTCCCCGACACCGCCAAGGAGAAGCCCCAGGAGGGCAAGATCATCGCGGCGGGCCCCGGCAAGATCAACGACGACGGCAAGCGCGAGCCGATGGACGTCAAGGAAGGCGACAAGGTCCTGTACGCGAAGTACGCCGGGACGGAATTCAAGATCGATGGCGACGAATTCCTGATCGTCAGCCAGAAGGACATCCTCGCGGTCGTCGCGGACTGACGAAACCCCGGCCGAAGGGCTCCACTCAGCGCCCTCGGTCGTCGAAGAGCGAGAACGAAGACTCCCTGGAGGAACACGAAATTGGCTAAGCAGCTCATCTTCGACGAGACCGCTCGTCGATCGCTCAAGCGGGGCATCGACCGCCTCGCCGACGCCGTCAAGGTGACGATCGGGCCCAAGGGCCGCAACGTCGTCCTCGACAAGAAGTTCGGTTCGCCGACGATCACCAACGACGGCGTGACCATCGCTCGCGACATCGAGCTCGACGACCCGTTCGAGAACATGGGCGCGCAGCTCCTCAAGGAAGTCGCCACCAAGACCGACGACGTCGCCGGTGACGGCACGACGACCGCGGTCGTACTCGGTCAGGCGCTCGTCGGCGAGGGTCTGCGCGTCGTGACCGCCGGGGCCAACCCGATGGTCGTCAAGCGCGGCATCGAGGCCGCGGTCGAGGCGGTCGTCGCCGAGATCAAGAAGCAGTCGCGCCCGGTCGACAATCGCGAGCAGATCGCCGCTGTCGCCGCCATCAGCGCGGCCGATCCCGAGGTCGGCGAGATCATCGCCGAGGTGATGGACAAGGTCGGCAAGGACGGCGTCATCACGGTCGAGGAAGGCCAGAGCCTCGGCCTCGAGAAGGAATACACCGAGGGCATGCAGTTCGACCGGGGCTACCTCTCGGCCTACTTCGTGACCAATCCCGATCGGATGGAAGCGGTCCTCGAGAACCCCCTCATCCTGATCACCGACAAGAAGATCTCGAGCGTCCAGGACATGCTGCCGGCCCTCGAGAAGGGCGTCCAGCAGGGCAAGCCCATGCTGATCATCGCCGAGGACATCGACGGTGAGGCACTCGCGACGCTCGTGGTGAACAAGCTCCGTGGCACGGTCTCGGTCCTCGCCGTCAAGGCGCCGGGCTTCGGCGACCGGCGCAAGGAGATGCTCCGCGACATCGCGGTGCTGACCGGCGGCGCGGTCATCAGCGAGGAAGTCGGCCGCAAGCTCGACTCGGTCACCGCCGAGGACTTCGGCACGGCTCGTCGCGTGGTGGCGACCAAGGACGACACGACCGTCATCGACGGTGGTGGTGCGGCCGATCAGATCAAGGGCCGGATGACCCAGATCAAGGCCCAGATCGAGGAGACGACCTCCGACTACGACCGCGAGAAGCTCCAGGAGCGTCTTGCCAAGCTGTCGGGCGGCGTCGCGGTGATCAAGGTCGGCGCGGCCACCGAGGTCGAGCTCAAGGAGAAGAAGCACCGCATCGAGGATGCGCTGTCGACGACCCGTGCAGCCGTCGAAGAGGGCCTGGTCGCCGGTGGTGGCACCACGCTGCTGCAGGCGATCCCGGCGCTCGACAGCATCAAGCTCAGTGGCGATGCCCAGGTCGGTGTCGAGATCGTCCGCAAGGCGCTCGAGGCGCCGGCGCGACAGATCGCCGAGAACGCGGGCGCGCCGGGCGAGGTCGTCGTCGAGAAGGTGAAGGGCCTGAAGGCCGGTCAGGGCTACGACGCTCTGACGGGCGAGTACGGCGATCTCTTCAAGAAGGGCATCGTGGACGCCGCCAAGGTGACCCGCTCGGCCCTCCAGAACGCGGCGTCCATCGCCGCGATGGTCCTGACCACCGAGACGCTGATCTCGGATCTCCCGGAGAAGGAGAAGGCCGGCGCCGGCGCCGGACACGACCACGGCGGGGGGATGGACTTCTAGCTCCCGACCACGCCACAACGCGAAAGGCCCCGGCGGCGACGCCGGGGCCTTTCGCCGTTCCCGGGCGCGCGCATACTCGTCCGCGCCCATCGACGCTCAGGGGAGGGACGAAGATGTTCCGCATCCGCCGGTTCAACGCCATCAAGACGGCGACCGTCGTCGCGCTGATGTACATGCTCATCATCGCGGTGATCGTCGTGCCGTTCCTGCTGTTGTTCGCGGTCGCCGGGGTGTCGGTCAACGGCGGACCCAACCAGGGCGGCGGTGTCATCGCGGTGCTCGGGATCGGCGTCTTCCTGATCCTGTTCTACGGCCTGTTGGGCTGGGTGTTCACCGCCATCGCCTGTGTCGTCTACAACGTCGTGGCCGGCTGGGTCGGCGGGATCGAGGTCCAGGTCGAGGCGGTCGCCCCACCCGCACCGCCACCCGCGTGGATGGCCCCGGGCTCGACGCCTCCCGGTCCGCCGGCGGCGCCGCCGTCCGATCCGACCGTGCCGCCGCCCTCTGCCCCGGTGCCCTGAGCGTTTGACAGGCGCGGCTGGCCCACCGAGGCTGGCCACATGCGCCACACCACACGACGCGTCGTCGCGCCGCTGCTCGCGGTCCTGCTCCTGGCCGCCTGCCAGGGCCAGCAGGCGAAGCTACTCGACGACCCCGACCAGATCCTGGCGGCGGCCGCGACCACCGCCGCGACCGCGACGAGCGTCCGCGCCGACCTGACTGCCGAAGGCACCGTCGCCCTCGACCCTCTCGGCACGGGTACGGGCACGCCGGTGGATTTCGCGGGCACGAATCTGACTGCCGACCTCGACCTCCAGTCGGGCAAGACTCGAGCCACGTTCGCCGTTCCCGCGCTCCTCGGCCTGGCCGGCGAGGTCATCGTCGCGGACGCGGTGTATCTCAAGTCCACGCTGACCGGCCCGAAGTTCCAGTCGATCCCGCTGAGCGGCGAGTCCCAGCCACCGCTCAAGGGGCTGACCGATCTGCTTGCCCGCACCGACCTCCAGCCGACGAAGGGCGCCGACGTGCCGTGTGCGGGCGGGACGTGCTACACGATCACCCTGCACCTCGACGCCGAGGACCTCGGCGCACTCACCGGCGGAGCCGCGCTGCCCAGCACGCTGCCGATCCCGCTGCCCATCCCCGACCTCGCCGGCGCCGGTGTCGACCTCACGCTCCAGATCGACCAGGCGACGACCCGGTTGTCCGGCGCCACCGCCGCGCTCGACCTCGGCGATACCGGCGATCTCACGATCGAGGGCACGTTCACGAAGTGGAACGAGCCCGTCCAGATCGCCGCACCGCCCGCCGACCAGGTCGAGACCGCCGGTTGAGCCGAGCGTAAGGGCACCGGGCCCTCGGTCGCACGCCCCGACCTAGAATGCGGGGGTGAGCCCCAGGACCCGTCGCCGTCCCGGCGACCCCACCCTCGACGACGCCCTGGGGACCCCGGGGACCGTTGCCGCCGAGGTGCCGGATGTGGCCCCGGATGAGCCGGAATGGCTGCGCGACGCAGCCGCTGCAACGCCCGAGCGCGACCCGACCGCCCCTCCGGCACCCCCACCCGACCCCGAGGCGCTTGCCAAGCGTCGAGTCGAGCGCGAGGAGCAGATCCTCCGGGCGCTGAACCCGGAACAGGCGCGCGCCGTGACCAGCACCGAAGGGCCGCTGTTGATCCTCGCCGGCGCCGGTTCGGGCAAGACGAGGGTGCTCGCGCACCGCATCGCCTACCTCGTCGGCGTCAAGGGTGTCCCGCCCTTCCGCATCCTCGCGGTCACGTTCACGAACAAGGCGGCCGCCGAGCTTCGGGAGCGGATCATCAGCCTGGTCGGGGAGGGCGGTCGTGACGTCCAGGCCGGCACGTTCCACGCCCTGTGTGCCCGCGTGCTCCGCCGCGACGGCGAGGCCATCGGCATCAGCCGCCGGTTCGTGATCTACGACACCGACGACCAGCAGGCGCTCATGAAGCAGATCCTGCGCGAGGAGGACATGCCGCTCACCGGCGAGTTCCGACCGAGCATCGTCCTCGGGGCGATCAGCCGTGCCAAGAACGAGATGCTCGATCCCACGTTCCTCGCGGAGAACGCGGCGAACCACCGCGAACGGACGATCGCCCGGCTCGCGTCGCGCTACCAGCAGCGCCTCCAGACCGCTCGCGCACTCGATTTCGACGACCTCCTCCTGGAAGCCGTGCGACTGTTCGACGACGCCCCCGACGTCCTCGCCCGCTATCAGGACCGCTGGCACTACCTCCATGTCGACGAATACCAGGACACGAACCGCGCGCAGTACCTGTGGGTGAACGCGCTCGCCCGCAAGCGCGGCAACCTGGCCGTCGTCGGCGATGACGACCAGTCGATCTACTCGTGGCGCGGCGCCGACCTGCGCAACATCCTCGACTTCGAGCGTGACTGGCCGAATGCCACGGTCGTGAAGCTCGAGCGCAACTACCGGTCGACCCAATTGATCCTCGATGCCGCGCACGCGGTCGTCTCGCGCAACACGGCGCGCAAGGACAAGAAGCTGTGGACCGACATCTCCGGCGGACTGAAGATCCAGCGGTTCGAGGCGTACAACGAGGAAGAGGAGGCCGAATGGATCGCCCGCCAGGTCGAGGCGCTCGTCGGCGGGCGCGGCACGGAGCTGACCCGACGCGCTGACGAGAGCGAGGAGGACACGAGGTTCCGGGCACGCGATATCGCCGTCATGTACCGCATGAACGCCCAGTCCCGAGCGATCGAGGAGTCGTTCCTCCGGTACGGGCTGCGCTACCAGCTGATCGGCGGCACCCGGTTCTACGCCCGGCGCGAGGTGAAGGACGCCCTGGCCTACCTGCGCGTGCTGCGATCGGACACCGACAGTGTCAGCTTCGAACGGATCATCAACGTCCCGGCGCGTTCGATCGGCGACAAGACGATCGAGGCGCTGCGTGCCGCCGCGGCGGCCGACGACCCCGCCACCGGCGAGCCGGGCACGTACTGGGGCGCGATCGAACGGGGCGCGAGGGGCGACCTGCCTACCCTGGCGCCGCGCACGCGTAACGCGCTGGGCGAGTTCGTCGGACTGCTTCGTCGGATGCGGAGTCGGGTCGGGGTGCTGCCGCTGCCCGAGCTCCTCGATGAGGTCCTCGAGGCATCGGGCTACCGCGCGATGCTGGCAGACGGGTCAGAGGAGGGCGAGGATCGCTGGGCGAACCTCCTCGAGCTGCGCTCGGTCACGACCCGCTACGACGACCTCGAGCCCGAGGACGCGCTCGATCGCCTGCTCGAGGAGACGGCCCTCGTGGCCGACCAGGACTCGTATGAAGGTGACGCCGACGCGGTCACGCTGATCACGCTCCACGCCGCGAAGGGCCTCGAGTTCCCGGTAGTGTTCATCGCCGGTCTGGAGGAGGGCCTGTTCCCCCACAGCCGTGCGCTCGACGACGAGCGCCAGCTCGAGGAGGAGCGCCGCCTGGCGTACGTCGGCATCACTCGCGCCAAGCGCCGGCTGTACCTGTCGCACGCATGGCGACGGGCGACGTGGGGGATGGGCCAGGCGTCGGTCCCGTCGCGGTTCCTGCTCGAGATCCCGGCCGAGCTGATGGTCGGCCCCAGGCTCGGGGGGATCGACGAGCCGGAGCGCGATCTCGACCTCGACCTCGTGTTCGGTCAACGCCGCACGACGCGCTTCAACACCCCGGTCCGCGGCCAGGGTCCGGCATACCGGCAGGGCAGCGGTCGGCCGGGCGCACCCCAGGCTGGCGAGGCCTTCCGGCCGAGCCGAGACCTTGCCGCACGGCGCGAGGCGTTCGAGGCCGGCGCCCCTTCCGGTTCGCTGGGAGGTCCGGTCACGACGGCACCGCCCGCCCGGCCGGCGCGACCCGTCATCCCGGGAGAGCGGCAGTTCCGCGACGGCGACCGCGTTCGCCACGGCCGCTGGGGTGACGGCATCGTGGTCACCTCCAAGCTGACCAGGAGCGACGAGGAGATCACTGTCGCGTTCAAGGATCCCGGCATCGGGCGCAAGACGATGCTGGCCAGCCTCGCCAACCTGGAGATCGTCGGCTAGGGCGCCTGGGTCAAGCTTGCGCACCCGCGTCCACGAGCAGCGCCGCGATCGCCTCCTGGCCGCGTGCCCTCGCATGGGCCAACGGCCGCACCCCATCGCCGTCGGCCAGGTCCACGTCGGCGCCATGCTCGATCAGGAGCCGCACGATCTCCTGGTGACGCGGACCACCATCCGATAGGAGGATCGCCTCGAGCAGGGCGGTCCAGCCGAGTCTGTTGACGTGATCGACATCGACGTCGGATTCGGTGAGGAGATAGCGGACCACCTCGACGTGGCCGCGCTCGGAGGCGGGGATGAGCGCCACGCCGCCGTACCGGTTGGTGATCGCCGGATCGGCGCCCGCCTCGTTGGCCAGCGTGAGGATGTCCAGCATGCCCTCGGCTCCGGCGTACAGGAACGGGTTGTCGCGCTGGGCGTCCTGGGCGTCGACATCGGCGCCGGCGTCGAGCAGCGCCTGCACGGCGTCCGTCGCCCGGGCGATCGTCGCCAGCATGATGGCCGGGGTACCCGCGGCGTCGCGGGTGGCCGGATCCGCCCCCAGGGCCACTGCCGCTCGGATGGCCGACACGTCGCCCGCCGCCGACGCCGCGAGGAGCCGCTGATCCGCATCCGAGGGAGGCATCGCCGTAGGGTAGTCGTTCGCCCTAGGATGGCGACGTGGAAGCAGGCAGGCTCGCCGACCTCGCCCGGATCGTGGCGCTTGACGAGTTCGAGACGTTCGCCCGGCTGGCGATGGAGCCCGGCGCATTCGACTACGTGGCAGGCGGGGCAGGGGACGAGCTGTCGCTGGCGGACAACGTCGCCGCCTGGCGCCGCTACCAGCTCCGGCCCCGGGTCCTGGTCGACGTGGCGATCATCGATCCGTCCACCACCCTCCTCGGGGATGCCGTGGCGATCCCCGTGGCGGTCGCGCCGATGGCCGTCCACGGTCTGGCGCACGCCGACGGCGAGATCGCCGTGGCTCGGGCAGCGGCCGCGGCGGGGATCCCGTTCACCCTCTCGACCACCTCGACCCGATCGATCGAGGAGGTCGCCGCGGCTGCGCCGGATGGCCAGCGCTGGTTCCAGCTGTACGTCCAGCGCGACCCGGGCCGGAGCCGCGAGCTCGTCCAGCGTGCCGAAGCGGCCGGCTACGGTGCCTTGATCCTGACCGTCGACCTCCCGCGGCTCGGCAATCGGGATCGCGACCGGCGATCCGGTTTCGAGCTGCCGCCGCTCGGCAACTTCGCGCCGACGGCTCCGGCGACCCACGCCCGCGGCGCCCACGCCGACGGGTTCGAGATGCTCGAGGCGCAGCAGGAGGTCGGCCTCACCTGGGACGATCTGGCCACTATCCGCTCCTGGTCGCGGATGCCGCTCGTCCTGAAGGGCATCCTCACCACGGAGGACGCGCGGCTCGCCGCCGATCACGACGTCGATGCGATCGTCGTCAGCAACCACGGAGCCCGTCAGCTCGACCGGGTCGCCGCCCCGGTCGACGTCCTGGAGGAGATCGTCGCGGCGGTCGACGGGCGGACCGAGGTGTGGGTCGATGGCGGCGTGCGACGGGGGCTCGACATCGCCATCGCGCGGGCGCTCGGGGCGCGCGGCGTCCTGCTCGGCCGGCCGATCATGTGGGCCCTTGCGACCGACGGTGAGGCGGGTGTCGCGCGCGCCATCGCGATCCTGCGCGAGGAGTTCGAGATCGCCTTGACACTCCTGGGAGCGCCGACGCCGGATGCCATCACCCGCAGCTACGTCGAGCGTGCGCGGTCGCTACCCTCAGGGTCATGACCGTCCAGCTCCCGCCCGTCGACACGGCGCTGGTCGAGACCGCCGCGGCTCTCGACATCGAGGACGCGACCGCTCGCCATGCCGAGCTGGCAGCGAACATCGATCGGGCGAACGTCCTGTACCACGCCGACGACGCGCCGGAGATGACCGATGCCGAGTACGACCAGCTCTTCAGGGAGCTCGTGGCCCTCGAGACCGCCTATCCCGAGCTGATCACCGACGAGTCGCCCACGCAACGCGTCGGGGGCGCGCCGACGGCCGGCGTCTTCGACGAGGTCCGCCACCGCCGGCCGATGCTGAGCCTGTCGAACGCGTTCAGTCACGACGAGCTGCGGGCGTTCGACACGCGTGTCCGGCGCGGCCTCGGCCAGCCCGCCGCCCCGGAGCCCGCCGAGGCGTTGCGCTATGTCGCGGAACTGAAGATCGACGGCCTGGCCGTCACGCTCCGGTATGAGCGCGGCCGGTTCGTGCAGGGCGCGACGCGAGGCGACGGCACGACCGGCGAGGACGTCACCGCCAACCTCCGCACGATCTCGGTGATCCCCGATCGCCTGGCGGAGCCGGCGACGGCGGACGTCCGCGGCGAGGTCTTCATGCCCAAGGCCGAGTTCGTGCGCATCAACGCCGAGCGCGAGGAGGCCGGGCTGCCGCTGTACGCAAACCCACGGAATTCCGGCGCGGGGTCGCTGCGGCAGAAGGATCCGAAGGTGACCGCCGAGCGGCTCCTGTCCTTCTGGGCGTACCAGCTCCTCGAAGAGGGCGACGGACGGCTCGCGACGCAGTCGGCCGCCCTCGAGCGCATCACCACGCTGGGTCTCCCCGGCAACCCCGACCACGAAGCCGATCTCGATATCGAGGGTGTCGTCGCGTTCACCGAGCGCTGGCGCGAAGCCCGCCACGAGCTGCCGTACGAGACCGACGGCGTGGTCGTCAAGGTCGAGCGGTTCGACCAGCAGGATCGCCTCGGCATGGTCAGTCGCGCACCGCGCTGGGCGATCGCCTACAAGTTCCCGCCCGAGCAGGTCGAGTCGACGGTCGAGGACATCGTCCCCTACGTCGGCCGGACCGGGACGCTGACGCCGGTCGCCCACCTCACGCCGACGAAGGTCGCCGGATCGACCGTCGCACGGGCCACGCTCCACAACCTCGATGAGATCCGTCGCAAGGACATCCGGATCGGGGACCACGTCGTCCTGCAGAAGGCGGGCGACGTCATCCCCGAGGTCGTCCGGCCGCTCGTCGACAAGCGGACGGGCGACGAGCGCGAGTTCGTCATGCCGCCCGAGTGTCCGGTATGCGGCACGCCGGTCGTCCAGGACGAGGGTGCCGTTCGGGTCTACTGCCCGAACCCACAGTGCCCGGCGCGTGTCTCGCAGGAGTTCTCGCATTTCGTCGGCCGCGGCGGCATGGACATCGA
Source organism: uncultured Chloroflexia bacterium (assembly GCA_963813535.1). Taxonomy (GTDB): domain Bacteria; phylum Chloroflexota; class Limnocylindria; order Limnocylindrales; family CSP1-4; genus SPCO01. Next base: position 399,789 of record CAWEZH010000002.1, read on the forward strand.
GGGCGCCGGCTGGAAGGTCCTGGAGCAGCTCCTCCAGCGTGGTCTCATCCGCCAGCGTGGCGACTTCTACCGACTCTCGGTCGAGGATCTCGAGTCGCTCGACAGGTTCGGGCGCAAGAGCGCCGAAAACCTCCACCGCTCGATCCAGCGATCCCGTCGCCGGCCACTGGCGCGGATCCTCAACGGCCTGGGGATCCCGCAGGTCGGCGAACAGACGGCCATCGACCTCTCGACCTGGCTCGTCGAACAGGTCCCGCCCGGCGAGGACTGGCTCGTGCGGGCTGCTGCCTTCCTGGAGGGGGCCGGGTCGGAGGCGTTCGAGGCGGTGTACGGGGTCGGACCGACGGTCGCCACGAGCCTCGCCGCGTACTTCGGGCCAGAGGGACCCGGTGGTGCGGCACTGCGCGACCTGGCAGACGCCGGCGTCGAGCCTGAGCTTCCCGCTCCGAGGCCGGCCGGCGGCGACGAAACGGGGCCACTCGCGGGCAAGACCGTCGTCGTGACCGGCACCCTCCCAGGGTTCTCCCGGCAGGAGGCCGAGGAGGCCATCCGGGTCGCCGGTGGCAAGCCCGGCGGGTCGGTCTCGAAGAAGACCGACTATCTCGTGGCGGGCGAGTCGGCCGGCTCGAAGCTGAGCAAGGCGCAGGAGCTCGGCGTGCCGGTCCTCGACGAGGACGGGTTCCGACGCCTGCTGGCCGGCGAGGACGTCTGAGCTCGGCCGGTCGGCCGTCGGTCAGCGGCGCCCGGTGGCGTAGCGCTCCATGAGTTCCGACACGGCGCCTCGGGCCGCCTGCCATTCCGGCTGATCGCCGAGGATCACGCCGTCCGGACCCCACTTCCGAAGCTGCGTCATGGCGGTGACGATCAGGTCGTGGGCCAGCTGGCGGTTGCGGCCGGCATCGATCTGACCGGTCACGAGGTAGCGACGCACGGTCTCGAACGGGGCCGTCCAGCGGCCCCAGCGGATCTTGTCACCTTCGCGCAGCGACTCGAGCCATTCGTCGTCGCCGACCGGGTGGCGGTCGTGCTCGGCCATGTGGCGTCGCAGGTCCACGCGCAGGCCGGGGAGCTCGAGGCTGTCGGTGCGCCCGTCGTCGTCGACCGTTCGGTAGCAGATCGTGCAGCTGGGCAGTTCGGCGTCGGCACGCGGCGACTCGCCGTACGGGAGACCGCAACGACGGCAGAAGGTCGCATCGATGCGCGCGGCTGGCGTGCCGCACTGCAGACAACTGGTCACGATCATCGATGTGTAGCGTCGCCGCACCGGGGCGAGCGGACCATCCCACCATCGGAGCCGTCCGCCCCGGACCCTTGGGTCAGCGCTATCCCATCGCGTGGTTGAACTGGCCCCAGAGCTGCGCCGGTCGCCACACGATCGGCGAACCGCGCACAAGCCGCGGGGCACGCCACGCCTCCGTCCAGCCGTCGCGCTCCAGGGCCTCGGCCCCGCGTTCGTTCTCGAGAAGGATCCCGCAGCGCACGCGTCGCTCCGGCGGTGTTGTGTGGCGCCGAGCGCGGAGGATCGCGAGCGCGTCATCGACGAGCGGCGCGACGGTCGCACCGCCACCCCACGGTGCGCGCACCAGGAAGCCGTCGATGGCACCGTCCTCGGACTCCAGGACACGACTGCCTTCGGACGTTGCCAACGCCGCGATGACCGCCGCCCGGTCCTCGCCGGTCGCGACTCGGTCCAGCGCAGCCATGCCGTCGAGATCGGTCGGCCTGAACGCCCGGATGGGCCCGTTCCGAACCACGGCGTCCGGCCCGAGACCCGCCGCCTCGAATGTCCGGTACCAGGTCTGCACCTCGAACCCGAGGAGCTCATACATGGGCCGACCACGATCCGTGGCCACCAAGACGAGCGTGCGCGCCCCGGCCGCGTCGGCGGCATCGATGACCGCCTGCGTCAGCGCGCGGCCGAGCCCGTGTCGTCGATGCGCCGGCGCGACCCAGATCGTCCCGATCCAGGCCACCGGTCCATTCACGGTCGCGACCCCCGTGCCGACGATGGTGTTGTCCGCCTCCGCGACGACCACGTGACAGGCCGGCGAGCGCAGCGCGAAGTCGAACCACGAGCGGCGGTCGCCCCACTGGTCGGCGAGGATCGCGCTGGCGGCCGGCTCGAGGTCGGCGGCCGTCATGGGTCGAAGCCGCGGGTGGACGGGCACGCGGCTATCATCGGTCGATGGCCACCTTGTCGCGCGCCGACGTCGAACACGTCGCCCATCTGGCCCGGCTCGGCCTGACCGAGGACGAGCTCGCCACGCTCGAGGGTCAGCTCAACCACATCCTCGACCAGTACGCGATCCTCGCGACCGTCCCGACCGACCACATCGCGCCGACCGCCCAGACGATCGAGCTCGAGAACATCCTCCGCGACGATGTCGCCCGGCCTTCCCTGCCGGTCGAGGCGGTGCTCTCCAATACCGCCGATCACGACGACGCGTTCATCGTGGTGCCGGCCATCCTCGGCGGCGAGTGACGGACCTCACGCGCCTCCGTGCGCATGAGATGGCCGCCCGTCTGCGCGCGGGCGAGGTGTCGTCGCGTGAGCTGACCGAGGCGCATCTCGATCTTGCCGAGCGGCAGGACCGCGGCCTGCACGCCTGGCTGAGCATCGATCGCGAGCGCGCGCTGGAGGAGGCGGACCGCGCCGACGCCCGGCTGCGGGACGGCACGAGCGCAGGGAGCGCGGAGACGCTCCATCCGATGCTGGGCATCCCGGTCGCCCTCAAGGACCTCGTGTCGGTCAGGGGCGGTCAGGCTACGGCCGGGTCGCGCATCCTCGAGGGGTATCGCGCGCCGTACGACGCCCATATCACCGAGCGCCTTCGAGCTGTCGGGGCGGTGATCCTCGGCAAGACCAACATGGACGAGTTCGCGATGGGCTCGTCGACCGAGCACTCCGCGTATGGCCCGACCGCGAATCCATGGGCACTCGATCGCGTGCCGGGCGGGTCGAGCGGTGGTTCGGCGTCGGCCGTCGCCGCGTTCCACGCCCCCGTCTCGATCGGCACCGATACCGGCGGGTCGATCCGCCAGCCGGCGGCATTGACCGGCATCGTCGGCATCAAGCCGACCTATGGCCGCGTGAGCCGCTACGGCATCGTCGCGTTCGCGAGCTCACTCGACCAGATCGGTCCGTTCGCCCGCGATACCCGCGACGCCGCGGCACTGTTGCACGCGGTCGCTGGGCGGGACGAGCGCGATTCGACCTCGTCGCCGGAACCGGTACCCGAGTCGCTCCTGCGGCTGCCGATCGACGACGACCAGGCCGCCGGGTCGCTTCGTGGCAAGCGGCTGGGGCTCCCACGCGAGTATTTCGTCGCGGGCATGGAGCCGGGCGTCGAGGCGCGCGTGCGAGAGGCGGTCGCCGCCCTCGAAGCGGCCGGCGCCCAGGTCGAGGAGGTGTCGCTGCCGCATACCGAGTACGGCCTCGCCACCTACTACATCGTCGCGCCCGCGGAGGCCTCGGCCAACCTGGCGCGCTACGACGGCATCCGCTTCGGGCCACGGCTCGGCGAGGGCCGGGATGTGCTGGGCGACTACCTCGCGACCCGTGGCCGCGGGTTCGGGCCCGAGGTGAAGCGGCGCGTGATGCTCGGCACCTACGCGCTCTCAGCGGGCTACTACGACGCCTATTACCTGAAGGCGCAGAAGGTGCGCACGCTGATCAAGGGCGACTTCGACGCGTTGTGGGCCCAAGGCTTCGACGCGCTCGTCGCACCGACCTCGCCGACGGTCGCGTTCCGGTTCGGTGCCCGGCTCGAGGATCCCGTGGCGATGTACCTCTCGGATGCCTGCACGTTGCCCGTGAACATGGCGGGCTTGCCGGGCATCTCGATCCCCGCCGGGCTGTCCGAGGGCCTGCCGGTGGGTCTCCAGTTCATCGGCGCTCCGTGGTCGGAACCCGCGTTGTTCGAGCTCGCCCGCGGGTATGAGGGCATCACGTCGACAGCCGACTGGCGGACCGTCGAGCCGACAGACCTGCCGGCCCTGGACGACCCATCGGCGCCGTCCCCGGCCGAGCGGATGGCCGCCTTGTCGGTGGTCGACCGATAGTCCTTTCGGGCGGTCGGAAGGGACGACGGCCATCAAGTACGATGCATCTGTCCTAATCCCGGCGGTCGCCGTCACGACCGCCGACCGTCACTGCAGGGGGGATTCCCGTGGAGCCGTCCGTCGCCGTCCTGTTCATGTCCGGGATCATGCTCACCATCGTCGGCTCGGGTCGGGCCTTGGCCATCGTGCGCGTCACGCGCGGCGTCGTCGCGAACGAGCGCGGCGGCACCCAGCCGCTCCCACTCCACGAGCGATCCGATGTCGCCACGTTGGCGTGGCTCGCCGTGTCGCTGTACGGGCTGATCCTCGCGACGGCCGGAGTCCTGTTCGGCCGCTGACGCTAGGCGCGCGGTTCCGATCGTCGGCGCCGCAGCGCCTCCTCGATCGCCCAGATCGCCAACGGGCGGAGGTAGATCGACGCCCGAAAATCGCCGTTCTCGTCGTAGGCCTCGGGGGTCCGGAACCAGAGGCCGCGTTCGTACGTGACTTGGGCGGCGCCGCGTGCGGTCTCCCAGCCTTCCGCGTCGAGTCCGCGACCGATCATGAACGCGGCGAGGGCATACGTCGTGCCGACCCACACCTCGGCCGACTGCTCGCTGGATGCGTCCACCGATCCATCCGGGCGCATCCCGTTGACGGCGCCCATGCGACCGCCGCCGAACCGACGCACGTTGTTCGCGTGGATCGTCCGCAGCGCAGCGTCCACGCGGTCCGCCGGGAGCAGGTCGCCGAGCCCGGTCACGTCCCCGTACCACTGCCCGCAGAGCTGGTCGGCCATGATGCTCGTCGAGCTCGCGCCGCCACCGTCGTCGTACGCGTAATACCCGTTCCGCCAGAGCCGCCGGTCATAGGCGACCTGCGCCCGCTCGAACCAGCCCGCCCAGTGGCGCTCGGCCTCGACATCCCCGAGGCATCCGGCCATCCGTTCTGCAGCCGCGGTGGCCGCGAGCCAGAGTGAGCCGCCGTAGGCGGACGGGCCGTGCATCGGCCACGTGTCGTAGGTCTGATCAGGCTCGCCATCGTGTTCGGGGAGGCCGTCGCCGTCCCTGTCGGAGGCCGCGAGCCGTCGCAGCACCGCATCGACGGTCGGGAAGACCTCGCGGATCAGGGCCTTGCCGTCCGGTCCGGCCGCAACCGCGTCGCGCCAGGCCTGGAGGACGAACTTCGGTCCGAGGTCCTTCCAGCCGTTGACGTCCTGGAACCGGTACCAATTCGGCCGATGGAACGGGTCGTCGCCGGGCCCGCCCACGTCGTGCGGCACCGTGCCGGCGAGCTTGCGCGGGGCGTCGCGACCGGATGCCGTGATGCTGACGAGGGACGGGTCGTCGATGGGGATCGTCGCCAGGAGGTCGCGGATCCCGCGCAGCTCCAGGTCAGGGAACAGCTCGAGCATCGCGAAGGACGCGTAGAAGTCCACATCGACCGTGTCGTAGAAGGGGTAGTCGACACACTCGAGCATCGCGAAACGCCCGACGTCGTCAGGGCCGGGGAGCGGACCGCCGACCTCACCCGCCTCCCAGAACGTGCCGCCGTCGATGAGGAAGTACAGCTCGTTAAAGAGTGCCGCCCGGTACCACGCGGGCCGGTCCGGATCTTCCAGGACCGGTCCCTGCCAGGCCTCGATGGCCGCCCGCCACGATGGCGTCTCGGTCAGGGCGTGGACGGCAAGGTCCCACGCCCGGCCGCCGGACCGACCCCAGTCGCGCGTGTACCGCTTCCACCAGCGCCGACCGGACCCGAACTCGACCATCGGCAGATCCCACGCCAGGGCGAACCGAACCGACCGGCGTTCGCCCGGTGCGAGGACCGTGGTCGCCGCGAGCGCGGCACCTGCCGGCCCGGCCGTTGGGGGATCGGACCGGGCCGGCGGCGCCTGGTCAAGGCGGCCATCGGTGGCGAAGTCGTTCCAGAGGTCGGTATCCGCGACGGGATCGAAGGAGGTGGCCGTCGAAACGTCCCAGCCGTGGTCAGCCGATGCGGCAAGGGCCACGGTGCCGCGCAGGACCGTCGGTGCGGGATCGCCCGGGTCGGCGAACTCCACGCCATCGATCGATGCGCCGTCGGAGCGGTGGACGTGTGCTCGACGGGGCGGGCGACCGTGGTCGGGTCCACCGGGAGGGTCGGCGAAGCTCGCCAGGAGCCCGATCGTGACCGGCTCGGACGACGCGTTCTCGACCCACCACTCGAACACACCGACCGGCAGCGCGCTGCGCTCGAGGTCGCCTGCGATGACCGGCGAGAGCTGCTCGCCGACGAGTCGCACCCCGACGACCTCTGGTTCGAAGGTCTGCCACGCACGTGGGAAGAGCGCGTGATAGGTCCCGCCACCGACCGGCACGTTCCAGCCCCAGTCGGGCAGGTCGGCGGTCGGCGGGCGGACGCCCAGCACCGTGGCCTGCGAGGTCCCATCGGGGCGGCCGACGAACAGCGCGAATCCATCGGCGGCGACCGGCTCGAACCGATGGCGCCCGACGTCGAGATGCCAGCGCGACACGTCCCCTCGGAACGTGCGCCCGATGCTCCCCGTGCCGAGACCGCCGATCGGCACGCCCGCCCATTCGCCGTCGTCCAGCATCGGGCTGCTGACCCGCGGCCGCCCGACGGTCGGACACGGTTCACCGATGCGCCGTTGCCAGGCGACCTCGGGGATGACGGGCCAGTCGAGGTCGGTGTCGCGGTCGGCCTCCTCGACCGTCACCGCGCGACCGTCATTTCTCGACCCCGGTCATCACGACGCCGCGCATGAAGGCGCGCTGGGACAGGAAGAACACGACGACGGGCACGAGGATCGCGAGGATGGCGCTCGCCTGGACGAGCGGTGGGCGGGTCACGTACAGCGCGGCGAACTTCTGCATGCCGAGCGACAACGGCCACAGGTCCGGGTTGCCGCCGACGTACACCAGCGACATCAGGAACTCGTTCCACGCGAAGAAGAAGTGGAACAGGGTGACCGCCACGATCGCCGGGATCGCCTGGGGCGCGACCACCGACACGAGGATGCGGAACGGGCTGGCGCCGTCGATCATCGCCGCCTCGTCGAGATCGGTCGGGATCGTCAGGAAGTACTGGCGCAGCAGGAACACGTTGTAGGCGTTCGCGAAGAAGTGGGGGACGATGAGCGGTAGCCACGTGCCGGTCCAGCCGAGCCGCGTGAACAGGATGTAGGTCGGGACGAGGGTGACCTGGGCACTCAGCATGATCGTGGAGAGCAGCACGACGAACAGCGGCCCACGTCCGCGGAACCGGAAGCGCGAGAACCCGTACGCGACCAGGACGGCCGAGCCGACCGCCCCGATCGTGCTGACCACCGCGATGATGGCCGTGTTCCGGAGCAGTTTCGGGAACTCGATCTGCTCCCACGCGATCGCGAAGTTCTCGACCTTCGGATCGAACGCGTATGCCGGCTCGAGGGAACGCCAGCGTCCCTCCCAGGTGAACGTGCCGGCGGCCGGGTTCGCCGGGTCGACCATCACCGACGACTCGCGACCCTTCTGCACGATCGCGAGCTCGCGCACCACGCCATCGATCGGCACCGCGTAGATCGGCAGCGCCTCGCCCTCGTACGTGAATGTCCGGGCCGAAGCCGGGTAGAGCGGCGCGGCCGGATCGGCGACCTGGGTCTGGTCCTTGAGCGAGGTCAGCGCCATGTAGGCGAGCGGCATGAGGAAGGCCGACAGGATCGCCAGCGCGACGAGGAAGATCGCCGCCCGTCCGGTGAAGCGCCGCACCGAGCGCTGGAACGACGTGCTCGCGACGGCGGCCGGTGCGGGGCGCGGGATCGCGGTCATCGCCGCTCGCCTGCGTAGAAGACCCATCGGCTCGACGACCAGAAGAGCAGCATCGCCAGGAAGAGCACGATCAGGAACAGCACCCAGGCGAGCGCGGACGCATAGCCGAGCTGGTTGAAGCTGAACGCCTCACGGTAGAGGTTGACGTTGTAGAAGTTGGTCGAGTCGTCCGGCTGGCCGTTCTTGAGGACGTAGGCCTGGATGAAGTACTGCGACACCCCGACGCAGCTGATGAGCAGGCTGTAGAACAGCACCGGGCTCAGAAGCGGCAGCGTGATCCGCCGGAACGTCGTCCAGGCGCCGGCGCCATCGACCTTGGCGGCGTCGTACAGCTCTGTCGGGATGCTCTGGATGCCCGCCAGGGCGATCAGCATCATCGCGCCGATCCCCCACAGCCCGACGATGCCCAGGGACGGCAGCACCCAGACCGGGTCGTTGAGCCAGTCCGGGCCGCTGACCCCGACGAAGCCGAGCAGGCCGTTCACCCAGCCGGTCTCGGCGTTGAGGACGCCCGCCCAGATGAGCGTGCTGGCCACGAGCGGGATCTGGGTGGGCATGTAGAAGAGCGTCCGGAACCCGCGCCGCCCGAACAATCGGGGCGAGTTGAGCAGCACGGCCAGGCCGACCGCAAGGGCGATCGTCGGCGGGACGGTGATGATGGCGAACCGGAGCGTGACGCCTAGCGACTGCAGGACGTTGGGGTCGCGCAGCAGTTGAGCGTAGTTGGCCAGTCCGACGAACTGGACCTCATCGGGCCGGCGCAGGTCGAAATCGGTGAGGCTGAAGTACAGCGCGAGGGCCATCGGGATCGCCGTGAAGAGGACGAAGCCGACGATCCAGGGCGAGACGAAGAGCCAGCCCCAGGCCGCCTCGCGACGCGACGCGGTCCACCGCCAGCGTGATCGCGGGATCGTCGATCCCGGCAGGGCAGGGGCGTCGGGCCGGCCGATCATGTCGGAACGCCTCGTGCTCGGTGGTGGTAGGGATGACGGAAGCGCGTCGGAGGAGAGTGCGACGCGCTTCCGTCGATGATGGACCTACTGGTCCTGGTCGAATAGACCTTGGAGCTCGGTCTTGAGCTTGTCGGATTCCGCCGACACGTCGAGACCGTCGGTCGTGATCAGGGTCTCCTGGAACGCCTTCACGGCGGCATCCGACTTCAGGAAGTTCGGCATGTCCGCTTCATGGCTCGGCACGTCCGGGTAGGCCAGCATGTCGCGAGCGACCTGCCAGTCGATGTCGTTCGGCGCGAACCGCTCCTCGAGCGCCGCGAAGAACGCTTCCTGCTTCGACGCGACGGCCGGCAGCGCGCCGTAGCGAGCGATCAGCTTGTCGTTGCCAAGCAGGTAGGACAGGACTTCGAACGCCTCATCAGGATGGGCGGTCGACTTCATGATCCCGAACGTATCGGCGTGGAGCTTGGCGGTCGTCGAGCCGTCATGACTCGGCGGGACCGCGATGTCGAAGGACTTGGCCTGCGGCTCACCCTCGGCGGGCCAGGCGCAGCACGTGTACCAAAGGTGCACGAAGTCCATCGCGATGTTGCCCGACTGGAAAGCGTTGTCGCTGTTGAGGAGCTCGGAGCGGTTCTCGGAACCGTTGGGGATGAACCCGTCCTTCCACATGCCGTCGTAGTACCACTGCCAGGCGGCCTTCCAGTTGTCGGGGATCTGGGCCGTCGTTCCGTCATCGGCGACGAGGGAGCCCGGGCCGAACTGGGTGCCCCAGCCACGTGGATCCGTCCACTGCATGTAGTAGCCCCACTGGGCCGTCGTGTCCTTGTCGAAGCCAGCGCTCGCGCCATCGTTGCCGGCCTTGTCGACCGTCAGCTTCTTGGCGAGCTCGGTGAGCGTCTCCCAGGTCCAGTCCTTGCCGTCGTACTTCTCGCCGATCTTGTGGGGCGGCTCCGGCACACCGGCCTCATCGAAGAGAGCCTTGTTGTAGTAGAGGAACGAGGGGTAGATGGCGAACGGGATACCGACCTGGCCGCCGAATCCCTCCTTGTACGCAGCGAGGATCTTGGGGTCGATACCGCTCACGTCGTAGCTGTTCTTGTCGATGAACGGCTGCAGATCGAGCAGCTGGTCGCCGTACGAGTAGAACCCGCGGAAGCCGACGGGCCCGATGATGTCCGGCGGGTTGCCGGCGGCGATCTGTGTGCTGAGGATGTCGTAGGCGGTCGTGTTCTGGTAGATCTCGAGGCTCAGGGTGATCTTGTCCTGGCTCTCATTGAATTCCGTCACGACGGCCTGCTCGTCGGCGATCTGGTCCGGCTGCGCGCCGGTGCCCAGGCCCACGAACCAGCGGATCAGGACCTTGCCGTCGGCGGTGAGACCGCCCTCGCTGGTAGCGACGGGCGCGGGGGTGATGGCCACGTTGGCGCTCGGTGCGGCGGCGCTCGGCGCCGCGCTCGGTGCCGCGCTGTTACACGCGACCGCGATCATGCTGATGAGACTGGCCAGGACGAGGCGTCGGCCGGACCCGGCGTATCGGTGATCCATCGATGCGATCCTCCTCCGTTGTCGATTCCACTGCTTGCTGCTTGACGGTGACGGTGTCGGTGGCGGGGTGTGGCGGTCGTCGGTCGTCAGGGCATGGCCCTCCCCGCACTCGAGGCGCGCGCGATGAGCTCGGTGGTGAGGACGATCCGACGGGGGACACGGCCGGTCTGTTCGATGCTTTCGGACAGAAGATGGACCATCTCGCGCCCCATCTCTTCGATGGGCTGGCGAACGCTCGACAGCGTCGGCCGGGTGGTGGTGGCGATCGGCGAGTCGTCGTAGCCGACCACGGCGACATCCCCGGGTACATGCCGCCCGGCGGCCTGCAGGACACCGAGGGCGGCGACGGCCATCAGGTCGGACGCGCAGAAGACCGCGTCGAGGTCGGGACGATCGCGAAGGAGCCGCTCCATCGCAGCCTCCCCGCCGGCCTGGGTGAAGTCGCCCTCCGCGATCAGGCCGTCGTCGATCGCGATCCCGGCGTCGGTGAGGGCGTCGCGATAGCCGGCGAGCCGATCGATGCCGGCCACCATGTCGTGCGGGCCGCTGATCGTGGCGACCTGTCGGCGTCCGGACGCGACCAGGTGGCTCGTCGCGCGACGCGCGCCGTCGCGGTTGTCGGCGTCGACGTAGTCCACATCGACGCCACGCGGTGGTCGTCCGAGGACGACCGACGGGATGCGCCGGTTGGCCAGCTGGTCGGGCAGCGGATCGTCGCCGTGGAGGCTCACGAGGATGACCCCATCGACGTGACCGGCGGTGAGATAGCGGACCGTGCGCTGCTCGTCCACCTCGTCGTCCGGCATCAGCAGCACGAGCTGCAGGTCGCGCACCGACAGGGCAGCGCTCACGCCACGCACGAGCCTCGGGAAGAACGGGTCACTGAACAGCCGGCTGGCGGGCTCTGTGATGACCAGCGCGATCGAGTCGCTGCGCCGGGTGACGAGGCTGCGGGCCGCGCGGTTGGGCACGTAGCCGAGGCGCTCGATGGCCTTCTCGACCGTCCGTCGCACATCGGCGCTGACCTTGGGGGAGCCGTTCACGACCCGGGAGACCGTCGCCCGCGAGACGCCGGCGACGCGGGCGACCTCGTCGAGCGTCGCGACAGGCTTCGCGGGGGATGGCTCGAGCTGCGCCATGTGGTCGTTCTCGGCTAGGGGTCCGCGGCGCTGTGAGAGCGCTCTCACGTTCCGATTGGCACCATATCACCTGTTGTCAAGAGAGCGCTTACAGCAGATTTCGCCGCGTCCGCAGCACGGACACCGAAGACGACCGGTCGCGTGTGCGAGACTCTTCGCCGATGGCGATCGAGACATCCAGCGCGACGGTCAGCACGGCGCGCGACCGGTACGAGGCGGTCATCGGGATCGAGGTCCACTGCCAGCTGCGGACCGAGTCCAAGATGTTCTGCGCGTGTTCCACCGCGTATGACGGTGCGCCGCCCAACACCCACGTCTGCCCGGTGTGCTTCGGTCTGCCCGGCGCGCTCCCGGTGATCAACCAGCGAGCGGTCGAATACGTCCTCATGACGGGGCTCGCGATCGAGGCGATCACGCCCGACGCGACGCGCTGGGATCGGAAGAACTACTTCTACCCGGACCTGCCGAAGGGCTACCAGATCAGCCAGTACGACCTTCCACTGGCGTCGGGTGGGCGGCTGACCATCGACACGTCGGACGGCCCGTTCACGATCGGCATCACTCGAGCGCACCTCGAGGAGGACACGGCGAAGCTCATCCACTCGACGAGCGCCGACGGTCGCAAGGTCAGCCTCATCGACTTCAACCGGTCGGGGGCGCCGTTGATGGAGATCGTCACCGACCCCGACATCCGCACCGCCGAGCAGGCACGGAACTACGCGGAGGAGCTCCAGCTGCTCCTTCGGACGATCGGGGCGTCCGATGCCGACATGGAGCGCGGCCAGATGCGGGTCGAGGCGAACATCTCGATCCGACCACGTGGTTCGACCGAGTTCGGCACGCGCGTCGAGGTCAAGAACATGAACTCGTTCCGGTCGGTGGAGCGTGCCATCGCGTTCGAGATCGATCGGCAGGTCGCGGCGCTGGACGGCGGTGAGCCGCTGGTCCTGGAGACGCGTGGCTGGTCGGACGATCGGGGCGCGACGTACCACATGCGCTCCAAGGAGACGTCGGACGACTACCGCTACTTCCCGGAGCCCGACCTGCCACCGCTCCGTGTGGACCGGCCATGGCTCGATCGGCTGCGGTCCGCGATGCCGGAGCTCCCCGCGGCCCGCCGAGAGCGGTTCCGCACGGCCTTGGGCCTCACGGCGTACGACGCCGGCGTGCTCGTCGCCGATCCGGATGCGGCGAGCCTGTTCGAGGCGACCGTGGCGGCGGATACGTCGGCATCGACCAAGTCGGTGGCGAACTGGGTCAGCGGCGAATACCTCCGCCTCCGCAACGCGGCGACGTCGGACGCCCCGGTGCGGATCGAGCCCGCCGAGCTCGCGGCGCTGGTGAAGCTCGTCGACGACGGTTCCATCTCGCGCGCGAATGCCAAGGAGGTCCTAGCGGCCCATGCGACAGCGGGCACCCCGGTCGCGAGCGTCATCGCGGAGCGTGGTTTCCGCCAGATCTCCGATACAGGGATCGTGGGTCGGGCCGTCGACGAGGTCCTCGCCGCCAACCCGAACGCCGTCGCCGACTACAAGGCCGGCAAGGTCCAGGTCATCGGCTTCCTGGTCGGGCAGGTGATGAAGGCGACGAAGGGACAGGCCGAGGCGTCGATCGTGCAGACCCTGGTTCGCGAGCGGCTCGACGCATGAACCTCACCAACGTCGTGTTCTGGGCCCTCGGTGCTGCCCTGATGGCGATCGGCTATGCGCGCGTGAGGGGTCCGTGGTCCCGCTACCGGGCGTTGCGTGAGCAACAGGCGAACATCGACCGCTACGAGGCATGGCGAGGGGGGTTGCGGACGCAGGACGACGGGCCGACGGGGGCATCCGTCGCCATGGACCAGGCCCGCCGCGCGGCCTCGGTCGGTGGGGTCATCATCGCGGTCGGGGTCGCGCTCTTCGCCCTCGGGTTCCTGTTCCGCTAATCCCGCTCGAGCAGGCGACCGTAGGCGTCGTCCGGCAGGGGTCGGACCCACATCGTCGGTCGCGCCCCACCGATCCTTCCGTGCTCGGCCGCCGCACGCAGGTCCCCGCTGGCCCACCACTCGGCCAGGAGGTACGCGATGAACGCATCGCCACAACCGACCGTGGTGCCGCTGACGGGGACGGGCTCGACGGGCACCCGTGTCTCGACCTGATCGGTCCTGCCGTCGACCAGGAGCACGCCCTGCGATCCGAAGGTCACGACAAGGCGCTTGCCGAGGTCGGTCACGATCCGGGACAGGGCTTCGACAGCATCGTCCTCCGGAGAGCCGGGCCAGCCGACGACCGCCAGGTCCACCCACCGCATGGTGTCGGCGAACCGTTCCGGCGTGTAGTGCCGGAAACCGAGGAAATCGGCGGCTACCTCGATGCCCTCGAGGAGACCAGCCTCGCCGAGGCGGGTGAGCTCCGCGATCACGCCCTCGACGAGGATCCCGTGCAGCCGCTTGGCCTCGCGCAGCCGGCGCTCCTCGCCCGGCGTCAGACGGAAGTCCTCACAGACGCCCTGTACGTAGTGGTCCATCCACGGCTGACGGTCGGGCATGAACTCGATGTCGATCGACGCCGATGGACCGTCGCGCACGACCGAGGCGCGCGATCCGTAGTCGATCGCGTGCCGGTCGAGCATGTCGAGGAACATGTCCGCGTCCCGATCGCCGACGCGGGTGATGAGCCGGAACGGCAGGCCCAACGAGCGCCAGTGCCAGGCCACGTTCAGGGCGCCACCACCCGGCAGGACCGGGCCATCCGGTCGGTAGCGGTCGAGGCTGAGTGCCCCGAGGAGCAGCGTCTCCGGACCGGCCGGTGTCTCCTGTGCCGGGGGTTCGGTCACAGGCCCGCCAGCGGCTGCGCGCGGTCGGCGCCGGACGCCAGGAACCGGTCGTAGCGGACCTCGACCACCTTGCTCGACTGCCAGAACGCCTCGACCGACAGGTGGCCGCTCCCCTCCGAGTGGTACCACTCGATCCGGCTCGCAAGGTTGCTGATCAGCGCCGGGTCATGGACCGGAACGACCGCCGGGCTGAGCATGAACCCGGGCGAGTCAGGCTCCCGGATCTGGAGCAGGTAGCGTCCGCGGAAGCCGCGTGCCCGTGGCACCGTGTGCGTCTCGCCGGTCCCAAGGTCGAGGAATGACGCCTCGGACGCCTCCGTCTCCGTCACGTCCGGCCAGTCGGGGTCGTCGACCAGCTCGGCGATCACACGCCGGACCGAGATGTCCTGGTAGTGGTTCATCGGCGTGTGCGGCTGCTCGTAGTCGGCGTCAGCGACGTTCTCGACTGCGAAGTCGTACACGTTGCCGCACGTTTCGACCAGGAACCGGACGAGCGCTGGCCGATCCCGCAGGTACCGTCGATAGCTGGCCTCGTATTCGTCGATGGCGATCGCTACCGGGACGACCTCGCCGCGCACGAGGTTGGCGAGCCGCCAGCCGTCAGGGCCGAACCGGTCGTCAAGCCGCGCCCGCCAGCGGTGCTTCGCGTCTCCGGCGAAGCCGGGTGAGCCGACGGGGATCCAGACCTCGGCCAGCCGTGCCGCGGGTTCGCCGAGGTGGCGCCACCAGTCGGTCCGATCCATCGGCGCAGCTTAGCCGCCCATAGACTGGCCGCACGGGGACGGACAGCCAGGAGGAGAGGGCAGGCCATGCGCGAGCGAACCGAGGGGCGGGGCCTGGCCACGCGGGCGATCCACGCGGGGGAGCGGCCCGACCCGACGACGCACGCGCATCGCACGCCGATCTACGCGACGGCCACGTACACGTTCGACACGGCGGCGGACAAGGAGGATGCCGTCGACCGGGCGCTCGCCTGGGAGCCAGGCGCGTACTTCTATTCCCGGACCGGCAACCCCACCAATCGGGCGCTCGAGGAGAAGCTGGCCTCGCTCGAAGGCGCGGAAGACGCGGTGGTGTCGTCGTCCGGTATGGCGGCCGTGGCCGCCACGCTCTTCGCCCACCTCACCGCAGGCGATCACCTGGTGGCAGGCGACGAGCTCTTCGCGATCACCAACGTCCTGCTCGACGAGGACTTCCCGCGGCGGGGCATCGGCGTGACCAGGGTCGATCCGACCGACCTCGACGCGGTCGAGGCCGCCGTCACCCCGGCCTCGCGTGCGCTGTTCGTCGAGTGCTCGACGAACCCACGTCTCCGCGTCCCCGACCTCGACGCTCTGGCTGCCATCGCGCGCCGGCACGACCTGCTGTTCATCGCCGACAACACGTTCCTGGGTCCCGTGCTCCTCCGGCCGCTCGAGCACGGAGCCGATCTCGTCGTGCACGCCGCCACGAAGTACCTGTCCGGTCACGGCGACGCGGTGTCCGGGGTCGTGGCCGGCCGCAAGACGCTCACCGACCCGATCCGGAAGCAGACCGACACCCTCGGCCAGGCGGCCAGCCCGTTCTCGAGCTTCCTCGTCCAGCGCGGGGTGCGCACGTTGCCGCTCCGATCCAGGGCCGCATCGGCGAACGCGGCTGCCGTGGCGGGATTCCTCGAGGGACACCCGAAGGTCGAATGGGTCCGCTACCCGGGTCTCGCCTCGCACCCGGACCATGCCGTCGCGCGCCGGCTTCTCGGCGAGCATGGCGGCGCCATGGTCACGTTCAAGCCGAACGGCGGACTGGATGCCATGGCGGCGTTCACGGACCACCTGCGGCTGTGCGACATCGGCGTCAGCCTCGGCGACATCCACACGCTCGTGTATCCGCGACCCAAGGACGGCGGCATCATCCGCCTGTCGATCGGCTGCGAGGACATCGACGACCTGCTCGAGGATTTCGAGCTCGGGCTGTCCTTCGTCGCCTAGCCGCGGCCCAGCTCGGCGGCCGCCGCGAGCGCCGCCCCGATCGTGAGGTCCACCCGCCGGACCACGTCGTCCTCGGGCGGCCGGAACCAGTCCTCGCCGCCGAGCTTGCGCGTGCCCTCGACATCCTTCGGGTCGCGGATCACGTCCGAGACGGTGAGGATCGTGCCGGCCCGGACATCGCGCCCCTTCGCTCGCTCCCGCATGACGAGCAGGTACACCGCCGCCGTCTCCATCTCCGCCGCGAGGTAGCCGCGCCGACCCCAGCGCACGACGCCGTCCGGGTGCGGGTCGTAGAAGACGTCGGTCGTGACGATCGGTCCGATATGGGTGGTCAGCCCCTGGTCGCGGCTGGCCCGGGCGAGGGCGTCGACCACGTCGAACGACGCGGTCGGGGCCGTGGGTTCGCCGGCACCCAGCACGCCACCGATGCCCGCCCACGAGGCGGCGGCCAGCGCGACGACGACGTCGCCGATGTCGAGTGCACCGAAGCCCCCACACGTCCCGACGCGGATGAACGTGGTCACGCCGAGGTTGAGCAGTTCCTCCATCACGATCGAGGTCGTCGGCGCGCCCATCATCGTGGTCTGGACCGACACGGGTACGCCGTCGACCCTGCCCGTGTAACCGAGCAGCCCGCGGTTCTCGTTCACCAGCCGGCTCGCTGCGACCCCGCCGTCGAAGCGGTCGGCGATCCGCGTCGCCCGGTGCGGGTCGCCGGGCAGCAGTACGACCGATGCGTAGTCGCCCGGCTCGGCATGGAGATGGATCTGGCTCATGCTCCCTCCGGGGTCCGCCGGCCGAGGCGACGCCACTCGACCGACAGGCAGCGATCCATGACGACGACCAATCCGCCGTCGTGGGCGATGCGCGCGGCCTCCCAGTCGACGATGCCGAGCTGCAGCCACAGGCACCGGGCGCCGACGGCGACCGCCTCGTGCGCGTGGGCAGCGCACGACTCGGGACGCCGGAACACATCGACGATGTCGACAGGACCGGTCGCGGCGACCGCCTCGCCGAGCGTCGGGAAGGCCGGGACGCCGGCGACGTGGGTGAGATTGGGGTTGATCGGCACGCAATCGAACCCTGCCGACAGCAGGTGCCGGAAGACGTCGTGGGAGGGTCGGCCCGGCCGGCCCGACGCACCGATCACCGCGATCCGGCGGGTCGTCGAGAGGAGCTCTCGGGTGGCATCGTCGTCGAGGAGTGGGGCACTCCCACGCCCCTCCGCCAGGTCGAGGTAGGCGATCGTCCGCGCGCGGTCCTCTGGGGTCATCCGCCTCCCTCGACAGGTGGTTGCGAAATCATCGACGTCGCCCGTTCGATAGCGTATCCTCCCAGACCGAAAGGCCGCGGGTCCGTCATCGTCCCCCGGCCGCAGAGGAGGAGACACCTTGCGCAGCTCAATGCGGCTGCTGTCGCTCGGCGCGACCGCGGCCTTCATCATCACCGCTTGTTCCGCTCCGGCGGCATCGGTGGCCCCGAGTGCAGCGCCGTCGGAGAGCGCCGCCGCCTCGGGAAGCGCCGCTCCGTCCGCGAGCGCCAGTACCGGCGGCTCGGTCAACTGGACCGCGTGCGTCGCGTTCGACACCGGCGGCCTTGGTGACAAGGGCTTCAACGACCTGGCCAAGAAGGGCCTCGAGGACGCGGCTGCGGCCGGGTACACGACGTTCTTCGCCGAGGCACAGGGCGCGACCGACTACGCCGCCAACATCCAGCGCCTGATCGACCAGGGCTGCCAGTCGATCGTCACGGTCGGCTTCAACCAGGCCCAGGCCACGATCGATGCGACCAAGGCCAACCCGGACATCGCGTTCGCCCAGGTGGACGCCACCTGGGACGAGGCCACCAACGGCCCGACCCCCGCGAACTTCAGCGGTCTGGACTTCCAGATCGATGAGGCCGCGATGCTCGCCGGCTACCTGGCCGCGGGCTTCAGCAAGTCCGGCAAGGTCGGCACCTATGGCGGCCAGCAGTTCCCGGGCGTGACCCGCTTCATGGACGGGCTCTCCGCCGGCATCAAGTACCACAACCAGGAGAAGGGCACGAACGTCGAGCTCCTGGGTTGGAACGCCGCGGCCCAGACGGGCACGTTCGTCGGTGGTGACAACCCGTGGGGTGACCCCGCCAAGGGCGAGCAGCTGGCCAAGACCCTGCTCGACCAGGGCGTCGACATCGTCCACCCGGTCGCCGGCGCCACCGGCAACGGCAGCATCAAGGCGATGCTGAACGCCGGGAAATGGGCGATCGGCGTCGATACAGACCAGGCGATCTCGCTTGCCGAGTACGCCCCGGCGATCCTGACGTCGGCCGAGAAGGTCATCGACGTCGCCGTACTCGAGACGTTCAAGAAGAACTCGGGTGGCGATCTTGGTGGTGAGAACTTCATCGGCACCCTTGACAACAAGGGCGTCCGCATCTCGCCGTTCCACGATTTCGAGGACGACGTTTCGGCTGATCTGAAGACGGAGCTCGACACCCTGTCCGGCGCGATCGCCGGCGGGACCGTGAAGGTCGCGGACTACCTGAAGTAGTCCGACGGTCTGACCGACAGTCCATCCGACGGCCGCCCGCTCTCGATCCTCGAGGGCGGGCGGCTCGGTATAAGAGGCTCATTCGCACACATGCGTCTCGAACTCAAGGACATTACGAAACAGTTCCCTGGCGTCCTCGCGAACGACCGGATCTCGATCACGGCCGATCGCGGCGAGGTGCTCGGTCTCCTCGGCGAGAACGGGGCCGGCAAGACGACGCTCATGAACATCCTGTCGGGCCTCTACAAGCCCGACTCGGGTGAGATCCTGATCGACGGCACGCCTCGCCAGTTCAGTGACCCGGCCGAGGCCATCGACGCCGGCATCGGCATGGTCCACCAGCATTTCCAGCTCGTCCCGGTCTTCGACGTCGTCTCTGCGGTCGCACTGGGCGCGGAGAGCGTGACCGGGCCATTGGGCGCGTTCGATCGGACGACCGCCCGCAAGCGTGTCGTCGAGCTCTCCGAGCAGTACGGCCTCGACGTCCCACCCGACGCCGATATCGAGGACCTGCCGGTCGGCGTCCGCCAGCGCGTCGAGATCCTCAAGGCGCTCTACCGCAAGAGCGACATCCTCGTCCTCGACGAGCCCTCGGCCGTGCTGACACCTGCCGAGACCGAGGAGCTGTTCGCGATCATCCGCGAGCTCGCCGGCAGCGGCACGACGGTCATCTTCATCACCCACAAGCTCAACGAAGTCCTCGAGGTCTGCGACCGGATCACCGTCCTTCGCCGCGGTCGCGTCGCCGGCACGGTCGAGCCGGGAACGACGACGCGGGAACAGCTCGCGAACCTCATGGTCGGTCGCGATGTCGAGCTGCGCGTGGTCAAAGGACCGGCCGCCCCGACCGATGTCGTCCTGAGCCTCCGTGACGTCGTGGTCCGCGACGATCGAGACCACATCGCCGTGAAGGGCGTCTCGCTCGACGTTCGCGCAGGCGAGATCGTGGCGATCGCCGGGGTCCAGGGCAACGGCCAGACGGAGCTCGTGGAAGCGATCGTCGGCCTTCGCACCGTCGACTCCGGCTCGATGTCGGTCAACGGCGTCGACATCACCGCCTCGTCGCCTCGCCAGGTGTCCGACATCGGCGTCGCACATATCCCGGAGGACCGCGGGCGCGACGGGCTCATCAACTGGATGACGGTGTCGGAGAACTACATCCTGGACTCGTACCATCGCGCGCCATACAGCAAGGGCGTCCGGCTCGACCTCGAGGCCATCAAGGCAGGAGCGCGCAACGGCGTCCAGGATTTCGACATCCGGACGCCGTCGATCCACACGCTGGCGGGGTCGCTGTCGGGCGGCAATCAGCAGAAGGTCGTCGTGGCTCGCGAGTTCTCGCGCCCCGTCAAGCTGGTGATCGCGGCGCAGCCGACGCGCGGTCTCGATGTCGGTTCCATCGAGTACATCCACAAGCGGATCGTCGAGCAGCGGGATGCCGGTGCCGCCATCCTCATCATCAGCACGGAGCTCGAGGAAGTGATCGCGGTCGGCGATCGCATCGCCGTGATGTACGGCGGGCAGGTCGTCGGCATCCTGGAGGGCGAGGAGGCGACGTTCGAGGCCGTCGGCATGTTGATGGGAGGGGCACAGTGAGCCGCCTGCGACGCATCCTGGGCCCCGCGGTCGTCCCGGCGCTGGCCGTCCTGACCGCATTCATCGTCGGCTCGATCTTCATCCTGATCACCGACTTCGACAACCTGCAGCGACTTAGCACCGACCCGGTCGGAGCCATCGCCTCGGCAGCCGGCGGGATCGTCACCGCCTACCAGTCGTTGCTGGCTGGTGCCTTCGGCGATCCCGCGCGGATCGCGGCCGCCATCCAGGGCGGCCAGCCGCGCCAGATCGCTGCGGCCATCCGGCCGATCACCGAGACGCTCGTCGCTGCCACGCCGTTGATCTTCACGGGTCTGGCCGTGGCTGTGGCGTTCCGGACGAGCGTGTTCAACATCGGCGTCGAGGGCCAGTTCATCCTCGGCGCGTTCGGTGCGACGGTGGCGTTGCTGGTCTTGCGTGACCTGCCGGCGCCGATCCCGCTGATCGGGGCGATCATCGCCGGCATCCTGACCGGCGCCGTGTGGGGCTTCATCCCGGGCTTCCTCAAGGCCCGCACCGGGGCCCACGAGGTGATCACGACGATCATGCTCAACTACGTCGCCTTCCAGATCGTCCTGTTCGGGCTGCGGTCCGACTTCCTGCGCCAGGAGGGCAGCTCCCAGCCGATCTCGAAGGTGCTGACGCCGATCGCGCGGATCCCGGGGATCCTCGACCCGCTCGGCATCCCGAGCATCCGGCTGCACTACGGGTTCGTGATCGCGCTGATCATGGCCGCCATCGTCTCTTGGTTCCTGTTCAAGACCACCAAGGGCTTCGAGCTGCGCGCTGCCGGCTTCAACCTCACCGCCGCCCGATACGCGGGCATGAGCGCCAGCGGGTCGATCATCCTCGCGATGACGATCTCGGGCGGCCTCGCGGCGATGGGTGGCGCGATGGAGGTGCTCGGCACCGTGCCCCAGATGTCGAATGACATCAGTTCCGGCTTCGGCTTCAACGCGATCGCGCTGGCATTGCTCGCCGGGAACCGCCCACTCGGGGTCGTCATCGCGGCACTGCTCTTCGGCGCGCTTCGCACCGGCGGCGGGCTGATGCAGGTGCAGACCGGTATCCCGCTCGACCTGCTGTTCTTCATCCAGGCGCTGGTGATCATGTTCGTGGCGGCGCCCGGCCTCGTCCGCTCGATCTGGCGACTCCGGGCCCCGCGGACGCCGACCGGGACCGCGGTCGATGGAGCGGCGGCATGACCGCCGCCGTGTTGACCGGCGGGTCCGACATGGGCACCGCCGCGCGTCAGGCCCTGCGGGCCGCCCGCATCCGCGGGGTCATCATGGCGGGCCTCGGCCTGGTCGCCCTCAACGCGGCGCGAAGCTCGTTCGATGTCCCGGCCACGTTCGCGTTCTGGATCGATCGTCAGGGCGGGCAGCTCCTGGCGCTGACGACCAGCGTCGGCGTCCTGTGGCTGGTGGCCGGCACTGTCACCGGCGTCTGCGGCATCGCCCAACTCGTCCGCGGTGCCGACTTCCGGTGGCGCCGTTCGCTGGCCGTCATCGTCCCGGTGTGGGTCGCCGCAATCCTCGCTGCGCTGCTCGCCGGCAAGGCCGCGAACCTGACGGGCGTCATCTCGGGCAGCCTCGAGCTCGCGGTCCCGATCACGCTCGGCGCGTTCGCGGGCATCCTGTCCGAGCGAAGCGGCATGCTGAACATCGCGATCGAGGGCAAGTTCCTCGTCGGCGCGTGCGCGGCGTCGATCGCGGCGAGCGTGACCGGCAGCGTGCTGATAGGCGTGCTGGCGGCGATCATCGCCGGAGCGCTCGTCGGCCTGCTGCTGGCCTGGCTCGGCATCCGCTACAAGGTCGACCAGATCATCGCCGGCGTGGTGATCAACATCGGCGCGCTGGGGATCACCAACTTCCTGTTCCTGCGGGTGCTGTCGAAGAACACCGAGCTCAACACGCCACCCACGATCGAGGCCATCCAGGTTCCGATCCTGAGCAACATCCCGGTCCTCGGTCCGTTGCTGTTCTCCGGGACGCCGTACCTGTACTTCACGATCTTCGCGATGTTCTTCCTGACCTACATGCTGTTCCGGACTCGCTGGGGGCTGCGCCTGCGCGCCTCGGGCGAGAAGCCGTCGGCCGCCGGGACGGTCGGCATCGACGTCCTCCGCATCCGGTATCAATCGATGCTGTTGGCCGGCATGCTGGGCGGTCTCGCCGGCTCGTATCTCAGCCTCTCGACCGCCGGCAGCTTCCAGATGAACATGAGCGCCGGGCGTGGGTTCATCGCCCTCGCGGCGGTCATCTTCGGCGCCTGGCACCCGATCTACGCCTTCGGTGCGGCGCTGGTGTTCGGGTTCTCGGACGCGATCCAGGCGCTGCTGTCGATCCTTGGCGTCGACGTCCCGCCGCAGCTGCTCAACAGCGTCCCGTACATCGTCACGATCATCGTGGTCGCCGGTGTCGTGGGACGGGTCCGTGGACCGGCCGCGGCCGGCCAGCCATACGACCAGGGCTGACCGGGGTGAGCGCCGGCTATCCGGACGGGTCGGGACCGGTCCACGCCATCCCGACCTTCTTCGGCACGGAGGCGGGCCCACGCGGTGCCCCCGTCGGCACGCGCGAGCGACCGCTACCGCTGATCATCGACAGCGATCCCGGCCTCGATGACGCGCTGGCGATCGGGCTGGCCGTCGCGCGACCGGAGCTCGAGGTCCTGGCGGTCACGACCGTGGGCGGCAACGCCGATGTCCGCCACTGCACCGAGAACGCGCTGCGACTCCTGCACGCCTACGGTCGCGACGACATCCCGGTCGCCGAAGGCGCCGCCGGCCCACTGGTCGGGCAGGTCGTCCGCGCGACCGAGGTCCACGGGGAGGGTGGTATCGGGACGACGGAGCTGCCGCCTGCGACAGCATCGGCGCACCCCGAGCACGCCGTCGAGCTGATCGCCCGGATCCTGCGCGAGCGATCCGAGCCGGTGGCCATCGCGCCGATCGGCCCGCTGACCAATATCGCGCTCCTGCTCCGGCTCTATCCCGACCTGGCGCCGCGGATCTCGCACTTGTCGATCATGGGCGGCTCGCTCGGTGAGGGAAACTCGACGGTGTCGGCGGAGTTCAACATCTATGCCGATCCCGAGGCGGCCGACGTCGTCTTCCGATCCGGCGTCCCGATCACGATGATGGGCCTCGACGTGACCCACCAGGCCCTGCTGGACCGATCCTCCGCCGAGTCGCTCCGCGGCTTGGGCACCGCGTCGGCGCGGATCGCCGCTGAGCTCACCGAGTACGCGCTCGACCGCAACATGGAGTGGTCGGGTCGGACGACGACGGCCATCCATGACGCGGTCGCCGTGGCGCATCTCGCGATCCCCGACCTCATCGACGTCGCGCCGTACCACGTGGCGGTGGACACGACGAACGGCCCGGCGCGCGGTCGAACGGTGAGCGACGGTCTCCCGTATCGGCTCCGACGCGATGGACGGACCCCGAACGCCGAGGTCGGCATCCGGATCGACCGTGGCAGGTTCGAGTCGATCCTCCTCGAGGCGTTCGGATCGCTGCCGTAGGCGTCACCCGCTACGTCGCGCTCGGCGACTCCTACACGATCGGTACCGCCGTCGCCCAGACCGAGCGGTTCCCGGACCAGTTGGTCGCCGCCATACCGGCGCTCGACCTCGTCGCGAACCTGGGTGTCAACGGGTACACGACGGCCGACCTCATCCGCGATGAGCTGCCGGCCCTGGATGGGCTGGCACCCGGCGTCGTGACGGTGCTCATCGGCGTGAACGACGTCGTGCAGGGGGTTCCCGCACCGAGGTACGCGGCCAACGTCACCCACATCCTGGACGTGCTGCTGGCGCGCCTGTCGCCCGGTCGGATCGTCGCGATCTCGATCCCCGACTACACCGTCACGCCGGCCGGCGCCGACTACGGCGACCCCGGTCGACAACGAGCCGGGATCGTCGCGAACAACGCCACCATGGCCCGGCTCAGCGGGAAGCGCGATATCGCTTTCGTAGACATCTTCGACCTGTCGGAGCGAGCAGCCATCGACAGGACGCTGGTCGCCGACGACGGGCTCCATCCGAGCGGCGTGCAGTACGCGACGTGGGTCGAACAGGATCGGGCCGGTCGTGCGCTCCGTGACTGGCTGACCGCCGACACGACGTCCGACTTGGTGTGCGAGCGCACCGATATCCGTCTCTGACGATAGCGCCGCCGGTCATGTGGACACGTAGGCTCCGCTGCGCCGGAGGACGGAGTGGGTGACTCCGGTGCACAGGGGGGAATCATACGTTGCTTCATCGCCGCGCCAGCGTGCGCGTCGCGATCGCTATGGGCGTGCTGCTCGTCAGCAGCCTCGTTGCCCCCGTCGTCTCGGCGACGGGTGGCGATCCGTCGGCGCCGCGCGTGCACGCCCGGCTCGAGGAGCCAGCCGCTTGCCGCCGTCGCTCCGCCGCCATCGGTCGATCAGGTCGTTGCCGCTGCTCCCGTCGATAGCGGCGAGTGGGGCCCCCTCCTGGACTGGGGCGTCCAGGCGAAGCACATGGCCACGCTGTCGACGGGCAAGGTCCTCGTCTGGTCGACGGGCGACAACGCACGCGTCTGGGATCCGTCGACCGGCACGTTCACGCTGACCCCGGCGACATTCGCCGATCTCCACTGTGCCGGTCAGTCGACCCTCGCTGACGGCCGGCTGATCGTGGTCGGCGGTCAGACGGGCTCCCCGCACAACGGCCACAACATCACGTCGCTGTTCGATCCAGTGACGCAGACGTGGACCCGCGGAGCGGACATGACCGACCTGCGCTGGTACGCGACGAGCACGACCCTCCCCGATGGCAAGATCCTCGCCACGTCGGGTGACGCTCCGGACGGCACGCGCTCGACCGTGCCCGAGCTGTACGACCCGATGACTGACACGTGGACTCGGCTGACCGGCGCCTTCCGTGACCAGCCGCTGTACCCGCTGATGTTCGTCCTCCCGAACGGCCTGACCTACGAGTCCGGTCCGAAGACGTCGACCGCGACGATCGATGTCTCCGGCGTCGGAGGCTGGACGACCGGCCCGATCGCGCCATGGTCGACCAGCGGCTATTCCGAATCAGCCGTGATGTACCTCCCGGGCAAGATCCTGCGCGCCGGTGGGGGCGATCCCGCCCAGGCCCGCGCGGCGGTCGTCGACATGACGTCGGCCTCGCCGGCGTGGCGCGAGATCGCGCCGATGGCATTCGCCCGTCGCCGGATGAACCTCACCCTCCTGGCCGACGGCTCGGTCATGGCGATCGGTGGCACCGTGCAGGCGGACAACGCGGCGACGGCCGTGCTCGCCGGCGAGATCTGGGACCCGGTCACGGAGGCGTGGACCACGGTCGCCTCGATGGGCGAGGCACGGATGTATCACTCCGCAGCAGTCCTCCTGCCGGACGGCCGCATCGTGGTCGGTGGAGGAGAGGCCGCCGGGCGACTGCGCGCCCAAGTCTATTCGCCACCCTACCTCTTCAAGGGACCACGACCGACACTCTCGGGTGCACCGGGCACGGCCGCATACGGCTCGACCTTCACCTTCACGAGTCCCGAGGCGGCCGGGCTCGCGTCCGTCGCCCTGCTCCGACCGTCGGCGGCAACGCATGCGATGGACATGAACCAGCGCTACGTCCCGCTCGCATTCACGCGCTCGGGGACCACGATCACCGCCACGGCCCCCGCATCAGGTGGCGTGGCGCCTCCGGGCGACTACATGCTCGTGGTCAAGAGCTCGGCCGGCGTGCCATCGGTCGCTTCGTGGATCCGGATCGGCACGACGGCCAGCCTCCAGCCGGGTGCCATCGCCGGCACGGTCCGCGACGGCACGACGCTGGCACCGATCGACGGCGCGACGGTGTCGACCGGCGGCCGTTCGACCACGACGGATGCGCTCGGCGCCTACACGCTGGCCGACATCGCCGCGGGTGACGCCCAGGTCACCGTCGCGGCGAGCGGATATGCGACGGAGGTCCGCCAGGCCACTGTCGCAGGTGGTCAGACTTCGACACTCGACGTCTCGATGGCACATCCCGGCGACATCGCCGGTCAGGTCACGAACGGCCAGACGGGCATCGGGATCGGCGGCGTCACCATCGGGTATCCGGGCGGCGTGACCATCACCGACGCGAGCGGCCAGTACGCGATCGGCGGTCTCCCCGCCGGCTCGGTCGACCTGACGTTCGCCGCGACAGGGTTCGCCAGCGAGGACCGGACGGCACTCGTGACCGCGGGCAGCGTGACCACGCTGGACGTCCAGCTCTCACCGACCGCCACGTTCGTGACCGGTGAGGTCCGCGACGCGACGACGAATGCGACGCTCAGCGGTGCCACGGTTTCAGTGGACACGGGCCAGACAACGACCACCGATGCCTTCGGTCGCTACCGGATCGACCTGCCGCCGGGCACCTACCAGGTGACAGCGGCGGCGCCGGGGCACGTGTCGTCCACCGGCACGACCGTGATCAACGGCGGCAGCTACGCGACACTCGATATCGGGCTCGCCCCGATCGCTGTCCCGAGCACGCTGACCTTCGCGCCGGTCGCCGACGCCCAGGTCCGGTCGAGCAGTCCGACCAAGAACTACGGCACCGAGACCGAGATCAGGCTTCGACTTGGTGTCCCGGCCACGCCCACCACGCAGTGGAGCCTGCTCCGCTTCGACGTCTCGGGGGTCGCCGGTGCCACCGTCTCCGGCGCGAAGCTCCGATTGCGGGTCACCGACGCCGGGCCGCACGGCGGCATCCTCTACCGGACGTCCGGTGGCTGGGCCGAGACCGGCGTGACCTGGAACACCACGCCCGCGTCGATCGGCTCGCCACTGTCCAGCACGGGCACGGTGGTGCTCGGCCAATGGATCGACATGCCACTGCCGCCTGGGACCGTCACGGGCAACGGCCCGCTCGATCTCCTGTTGGTGGCCGGGAGCTCGAACAGCGTCTACTACTCGAGCCGCGAGGGCGCAGATCCGCCCCAGCTCGTCCTGGACCTCGCCGGCGCTCCGACGCCGACACCCACTCCCACGCCAACACCCACGCCGACGCCGACCCCGACACCCACGCCCACGCCCACGCCGACACCCACCCCCACCCCGACGGCGACACCCACCCCGACACCGACGCCCACGCCGACCGCGACACCCACCCCGACACCGACACCCACACCGAACCCGGCCCCCGGTGAGACGCCGATCCGTCAGATGACCTTCGAGGGAGGGCTGCGCGATCCGGGCACTGGCGTCGACTCCATCACGGGCGTCGTCACGCTCGATACCGCGTCGCCGATCCACGGCACGGCATCGGCCCGGGTCGCCAACACGACGGGCTACCTCCAGGAGGGATTCCCGGCGACGGCGGACACCTTCGTGACCGCGCGAGTCCGCCTCGTGGCGACACCCACCGGCTCACCCCGCATCCTGATGCTGTCGAACGGCGGGACGACGGTCGGCAACCTCACGCTGAGCACCGCGCGCCGGCTGCGGCTGCGCAACGGCTCGACCGCGGTCGGCGCCGAATCCACCCCGCTCCAGATCGGCAGCACGTACCTCATCGGCCTTCGCCAGACGCGTGGCACCGGCGGGAATGCGGTCCTCGGTGCCTACATCGCGCCCGACGGCACGACCTTCGGGGCGCCCTTCGCAAGCCTGACGACGGGGACATGGACGACCTCGGCCGACAGGATCCGCTTGGGCGCGACCAATGGCACGGCCGTCAACCTGACCATGGACGACGTGCTCATCGCGAGCGGCGGTGTCCCGGCTCCGGTCGCGGCGGCGGGCGGCGCCATCGTCCTTGCCGCCGCGGTCCCGGGATCGGCGTACGCGTACGCCAGGGTCGCCACCTGGACCGGCGGCGCGTCGGTCGGTGAGCCCGTCTTCACGTTCTCCTGTCCGGTGTCGCGGGTCGCCTGACCGGTCGGTGCGGCGGCCGGTAGACTTGGGCCTCCGTGACCCTCGCGCCCAACGATTTCGCCCACCTCCACGTCCACTCCGAGTTCAGCCTGCTCGACGGCCTGGGCCGGATCACCGAGCTGGTCGATGCGGCGGCCGCCCAGGGTATGGACTCGATGGCCCTGACGGACCACGGCGCGCTGTATGGGGCGGTCGCCTTCTATCAGGCGGCGAAGAACAAGGGCATCAAGCCGATCATCGGCGTCGAGACCTACGTCGCGCCGCGGTCCATGACATCGAAGGAGGGCAAGGCCGACAGCCAGCCCTTCCACCTGATCCTGCTCGCCAAGGACTACGCGGGCTACCAGAACCTCTGCCGGCTCGCGACCGACGCCCACGTCGACGGCTACTACTACAAGCCCCGCATCGACCACGACCATCTCGCCAGGTATAGCGCCGGGCTGATCGGCCTCTCGGCGTGCCTCGGCGGCGAGGTCGCCAAGGCCCTCGAGGTGGAGGACTGGGACCTCGCGAGGAGCGTCGCCGGCCAGTACGGCGACATCTTCGGCAAGGACGGGTTCTTCCTGGAGCTCCAGGACCATGGCCTCGCCGAGCAGACGAGGCTCAATGGTCAGCTGCTGCGACTGGCCGGAGAGACGGGCCTGCCACTCGTCGCGACCAACGACCTCCACTACGTGCGGGCCGAGCAGTCCGAGGCGCACGACGTGCTGCTCTGCGTCGGCACGGGTAACAACCTCGACACGCCGGGTCGGCTCAAGTTCGAGACCCACGAGTTCTACGTGAAGTCGGCCGCGCAGATGGCGGCCCTGTTCCCCGACCAGCAGGAGGCGATCCTGGCCAGCCGGCGGATCGCGGAGATGACCGACGTCCAGCTGCCCCTCGGGCAGCTCCGGATCCCGCATTTCCCGGTGCCCGACGGCGAGACGGTCGAGTCGTGGCTGCGCAAGGAGTGCCAGGCCGGCCTGGAGCGCCGCTACGGGAGCGTCACACCGGAGCTCCAGGAACGGCTCGACTACGAGCTCGGCGTCATCACCTCGATGGGCTACGCCGGCTACTTCCTGATCGTGGCCGACTTCATCCGCTTCGCGCGCGAGCAGGGTATCCAGACGACCTGCCGCGGGTCGGCTCCGGGCAGCATCGTCACGTACACGCTGGGCATCACACCCGTCGACCCGATCCTCTACCAGCTGCCGTTCGAGCGGTTCCTCAACCCCGACCGCGTGACGATGCCCGACATCGACGTCGACTTCGAGGACGGACGGCGCGACGAGGTGATCGCCTATGTCGGCCGCAAGTACGGCCAGGACCACGTCGCCCAGATCATCACGTTCGGCACGATGCTTGCCCGGGCCGCGATCCGGGACGTCGGCCGGGTGCTGGGGCACTCCTATGGCGAGGTCGACCGTATCGCGAAGGCCGTCCCGAACCAGCTCGGTATCAAGCTCGAGGAAGCCCTGCAGATCAGCCCCGCGCTCCGCGAGCAGGTCGATGCCGACCCCGCCGTCAAGCGGATCATCGATTTCGCCCACCACCTCGAAGGCGTCGCCCGTAACGCATCGACGCATGCTGCCGGGGTCGTGATCAGCCGCGAGCCGCTGACCGAGCTGATGCCGCTCCAGAAGGCGACGAACTCGGACTCGCTGATGACGCAGTACGAGATGCACGCCATCGAGGCGCTCGGGCTGCTGAAGTTCGACTTCCTCGGTCTCTCGAACCTGACCATCCTCCGTCAGGCGGTGGATCTCGTCCGCGACAACCGCGGCGTCGAGATCGACCTCGACGCGATCCCGCTGGACGACGCGCCGACATTCGAGCTGCTGGCGTCGGGTGAGACGACGGGCATCTTCCAGCTCGAGTCGCCAGGCATGCGGCGGTATGTCCGCGAGTTGCGTCCGACGTCGGTCTACGACCTCGCGGCCATGGTTGCCCTCTACCGGCCCGGGCCGATGGACAACATCCCTGCGTACATCCGGCGCAAGCACGGCCAGGAGCCGGTCACGTACCTGCACCCGCTCCTGGAGCCCTACCTGGAAAAGACCTACGGGATCTTCGTCTACCAAGAGGACATCATGGCCGCGGCGATCGCCCTGGGTGGCTTCACAGGCCCCGAGGCCGACACGCTCGGCTACGCGATCCGCAAGAAGAAGTCGAGCGTCCTTCGCGCCCAGAAGGAGAGGTTCGTCACCCAGGCCGCCGAGCGCGGGGTCGAGCCCAAGGTCATCGACGCCGTCTTCACCGCCTTCGAGCCGTTCGAGCGGTACGGGTTCAACAAGGCCCACGCCACCTGCTATGGCCTGATCGCCTACCAGACCGCCTACATGAAGGCGAACCACACGGTCGACTACATGGCCGCGGTGCTGACGGCCTTCCGCGCGAACGAGGAGAAGGTCGCGGCGGCCGTCGCCGAGTGTCGCCGCATGGCCATCGAGGTCCGACCGCCGGATGTCCACGCCAGCCACCTCGAGTTCACGGTCGAGGGTGACGCGATCCGCTTCGGGCTGCTGGCGGTGAAGAACGTCGGACAGGGGGCGATCGAATCGATCATCGCGGCCCGAGCCGAGGGCGGTGAGTTCGTGTCCCTCACCGACTTCTGCACCCGCATCGACCTTCGGCTTGCCAACCGCAAGGTCCTCGAAGCGCTCATCAAGGTCGGCGCGCTGAACGGGTTCGGCCATCCCGCGCAACTCCTCCTCGGCCTCGACGACGCGATCAACGCGGCGCAGGCGACACAGCGCGACCGGATCACCGGTCAGACCTCGCTCTTCGACATGGGCGCAGCCGACGCGCTTGCGTTCGAGCGTCCGCTGCCGGCGGCGACCGAGGTCCCCGTCCGCGAGCGCCTGCGCTGGGAGAAGGAGCTGCTCGGGCTCTACCTGTCCGAGCACCCGATGGGCGAGGTCGCCGAGCAGGTCGGCAGGTTCGTGAACGCGTATTCCGGTGACCTCAAGGACGAGACGCTCGACGGGCAGCGGGTCGTCGTCGGCGGCATCGTGACCGCCCAGCGCATCGTCATCACCAAGCGCCAGGAGTCGATGGCCATCGTGACCATCGAGGATCTCCAGGGGTCGATCGAGGTCGTCGTGTTCCCCCGGATGTTCGAGACGACGCGGCCCCTGCTGCGGGACGGCGCGATCCTGCTCATCGCCGGCCGGGTCGACCACAAGGGCGAGGAGGTGTCGCTGCTCGCCGACCTCATCGCCGACTGGGACGACGCCGCGGCACGCGGACCGGACGAGTTCGCCCGCGACGTGGCGGCGGGCGACCGGGGTGGCCGCAATGGCTCGTTCCGGCGGACACCCATCGCAGTCGGCCCGGGCCCTGGTCCCGCGATCGTCGCCGAGCCGCGGCCCGCCTTCGTCTCCGCGCGTCGGGACGCCGAGGACGGGAACGGGGCGGCCGGCCCGCCCGCCTCGATGCCGCGGATCGAGCCCGGCGTGCCGGTGCCGACCTACATGGAGGCACCGGGGGCCGCGGCCGGATCGAACGACGACGGACCGGATGAGCCGGCCGTGCCGGACGAGGCGCGGGCGCGGATCGTCGGAGACGCGACAGCCGACGCGCCGGTCGCGGCCGGACCTGGAGCCGTGCTGCACGTGCGCTTCGAAGGCGGCGCCGGCCCCGATCGGCTGATCCGCGCCATGGAGACCGTGAGGCTGCTCCTGCGTGACCGACCGGGAGGCACGCGGGTCGTCCTGCACGTGCCCGCAGCGGGCGGCGGAGAGGCGCTCCCCATGGAGCTCCGCTGGGGCGTGGCGTACGACGCGGAGCTACTGGCCGAGGTGCGACGCCAGCTCGGCGACGGCCTGGTCGAGCTGCGCCTGATCACTGCCTAGGATGAACAGCCCCTGCTTCTAGCGACACCAGCGAGCGAGATCGCCGAACAATCTTGAGGCGGGATTCCCGATGCTTGTCGTGTCTACTGAGATGAGCAGAAGGCGCTCCGCTATGGTCTGGGATCGGGCCACAAGCTAATGCAGAAGGCCGGCACATGAGCAGGACGACCGCTCGCCGTGCCCTACCCGGCGCAGCGAGTTACGAGGCTGAATGCGGGAGGATGGGTACGCTATCCGGCGACCATGTAGAATTCCATTCGCCACGCTCTCGCGGCCTTGACCTCTGTTGTCAGGTCGTTCGGACTTGTTCCGAGCGGTCCGCGGGCCCGATCAGGTCGGCAACCGACTCTGATCGCGTGTCCGGACGGTCAACAATCGCCCATCGCAGTGGTCGGGTCCCAGCCGCCCTCCCCGGACCTTTTCGTCCTTGTAGGCTCGGGGGACCGATGCCAATCTGAAGTTGGATTCGCGCAAGCCTCACGAACTGGCACACCCGCCGCGAGACGGGGCCGCAAAGCCACGGGACTCCCTGAGTCAGCCGGGTTGCCGAACGGAGCGATCATCGATGTTCTGGGATGGATCACATTGGATCAGCGAATCTGCACCACCCCCGGTCAGACGTCACCGCCGCCGCCGTGACTGGCTGGCGACCGGGGTAATGGCGCTCGCCGTGGTGGGCACCTTCGTTCCACTTGTTGCAACGTCGGCGGCGGCTCCACCACCCAGCCGCCCCCTGATGAACGGTTGGTCATCGACATACCAAACCACCGTCCTCAGTGAGACGAGCAGGAGGCTCCGGTACAGCGGCAGCTGGAGGCGCGCGGATCACCCGGCCTACATCGGAGACCGCGTTCGTTCGTCCGACCAGAAGGGAGCCAGCGTCAGTCTCTCCTTCAGCGGAACTGGGGTGTCGTGGATCGGACCCGTGGGTCCCACGCGCGGCACTGCCTCCGTGTACCTGGACGGGCGTCGGATCAAGACGGTCAACACGTACGGACGGCGGTTCATGCCGGCGCGTGTCCTGTTGCGGTTCACGTGGGACACCGTTCAGACGCATCGCCTCAAGATCATCGTCGCGGGCACGACCGGTCACCCGACCGTCGCTGTGGATGCCTTCGTGGTCCGCGGTCGAAGTAAGCCGCAACAGGTGACGACCGACCCTGTGAATAGCGCACCGACCGCGGCCCCCACCCCCGCACCGACCGCGGCCCCCACCCCCGCACCGACCGCGGCCCCCACCCCCGCACCGACCGCGGCCCCCACCCCCGCACCGACCGCGGCCCCCACCCCCGCACCGACCGCGCGCCCGTGGCGACCCCCGCACCGACGCCGCCCGTGGCGACCCCCGCACCGACGCCGCCCGTGGCGACCCCCGCACCGACGCCTAGGCTGACCTTCGACGCAGAGTGCGCCGGGTCGAGTCTTGATCCAGCTTTCCGCGCGCTTTACGGCCAGGGCGACCCAGGTTTCGGCCTCGACTCCGACTTCATGGCGGACCTGCGACAAGTATCCGTGGCGAACGGCCTCTGTACGATCACGGCGCAGCGCATGACGACCCCGATGGGTCGGCCATACGCGTCAGCATGCTTCGCCACGTTCGGCACGTTCGCACAGACGTACGGGACGTGGGAGGCGCGGCTCCGATATCCGGCCGGGCAAGGCGTCTGGCCCGCGTTCTGGCTCCTGCCGGTGGGCCAGAAGGGACCGTATCCCGAGATCGACATTCTCGAGGCCTATCCCGCTCCTCCAGGCGCGGGTGGCGGCTCAGGTGACAATCTGATCGTTCATACGCTCCATTACGGCTTAGGCCTGAACCATCACACCGTCGTCGACATGGGCGGAAACATGACGACCGACTTCCATGTCTACAGGCTCGTCTGGACGCCAGGCAAACTCGTGTTCTCCGTGGACGGGCGAGTGACCAGCACCATCACGGCGAACGTACCGTCGACACCGATGTACCCGATCCTGAACCTCGCGATGGGCGCGCCGGGATATCGCGTAGACGGGACCACGCCTGACCGATTAGTCATGGACATCGACTACGTTCGGGTGTACTCGTCGTAGGGTTTAGCGACACCCGAACGGCCGTCCCGGCTGCCGCCCACACCGGTCCGGTCGTCGACACAGCTCAGACGGCTGAGCACGCTGCTGACACCGCCGCCGTCAACTCCATGGCCTGATAGATACGGCGCTTCGCTGATGCGCAGCGCCGCTTCACCGAAGTTGGACTCGAACAGATCTGCACCGCAGAGCAGGCGGGACATGGCGTCGCGACGCCGAGTGCATCGTCTAAGAGCCCCACACCGGCGTCGAGTGATGGCTCGAATGCTGCCACCGATCACGTCGGGATGACGTCTGTATCCCCTTGACGCCGTACGTATGGGCTACCAAACTGTACGCCTCGAGGGGGGAGCGCGCGACCCAGTCCCGTGCCCCAACCATCTGCGGACCAGGATCCGATGGCGACTCACCGTCGGGTCTTGTGGCCTATCTTCCAGCCGGGGGAAGTGGGTTCGATGGGGGTGACACGGAGGTCTCGCAGGGTCGGCGAATCGCCCATGATCGCGGTCGTTTGCGCCGGGCCCAGCCTGGGGATGAGCGTCGCGAATGACGCTGCCAGCCTGACCCTACCGACGCCCACCACGCTCCCAGTCCGTCGGGTCGAAAGCGCCCGGGCGAGGCTGCGTGATCGAATCGTGGGCGAGGGATCCTGACGATGGTAGCCGCCGTTGCTCCGGCCCGGGTGGGTCGGGTGATGGCGCGCGTCTTCACGCCACCGGCGCGCAATCTGGACGAATCGTCGATCGGTGACGGCGACCTCGCCCGTCTCCTCATCTAGGGCCATGGTCGCTACCGCCGCTCCGGCAGCGCCACTCGTCCCGGTGTTCGATGATCGCCCCGCCTCTGACGCGAGGAACGTCCTCGTTGCAGTCCCAGCCCTGAATGAGGAGCGCTTCATTGGCAGCGTGGTGCACGGTGTGCTCCTCGAAGGGTTCCGATGCCTCGTCGTCGACGACGGCTCGTCAGATCGAACGGCGGCAATCGCGTCGGCGGCAGGGGCCATCGTCAAGCGGCACGATCGGAATCTCGGCAAAGCGGCTGCCCTGAACAGTGCCTTCGAGTACGCCCGCCGGAAGGGGGTCTTGGTACTGGTCGCGATGGACGGGGACGCGCAACACGATCCGCAACAGATCAAGGAGCTGCTCCGGCCGATCCGGGCAGGTCAAGCGGATATCGTCCTTGGCTCGCGCTTCCTTGCGCCGGAGGCGTCCGAACTCCCCCGCGTCCGCCGCCTCGGCGTGAAGGCTTTCACTGCGACGGCGAATATCCTGTCGGGTGTCCTTCTCACCGACTCGCTCAGCGGTTTTCGGGCATTCAATCGGTCAGCGATCGAGGCTATGCGCTTTAAGAGCGATCGCTTCTCCGTCGAATTCGAGATGCAGTTCATGGCACGGAACGGGGGCCTACGACAGGTGGAGGTTCCGATCAACACCAGTTACACCGATCCCCCAAAGCGAAACTCGGTGGGCTACGCGCTCAAGCTCGTCGATGGCCTGGTCCGACTAGTTGGACGCTACCGCCCGCTGCTATTTTTCGGCGTCCCGGGCCTGGCGTCTCTGGTCGTGGGAATCGTGATCGGCACGCTCGTCATCGACACCTATCAGCGCTCGCAAGAGTTGGCTGTCGGTCTGACTTTGGCCGCTGTGCTGCTTGTCATCCTCGGGGCTATTGCGGCGTTCGCCGCCGTTCTACTTCACGTCCTCCGTGCGATGTTCCTGGAGCTCGAGGCTGACATAAATGCGCTGTCGGCGACGGAAGGCCTTCCGTATCGAAGATAGTCCGCGTGCAGGACGGGACGCTAACGGCGCCCATAACCCCGCCTTGGGCGCACGACCATCGTTGTTGTTGGCGATGAAGTACGCGATGGCCCTCGACACGGCCGGGCGTCCGGGTTCCGATCGCGAGGATCGGAGCGATCCGGGATGCACGCTGAGCATCTGCGTCCCGACATTCAACCGTCCGGTCCTCGTCCAACGAGCCATTCGCTCGATTCTCGAATCGGTGCCCGATCGCACGAGCGACGTCGAGATCATCGTTTCTGACAACTCACCGGACGTCTCCGAGGACGCGTGCCGTCGGGCCCTCGGGGATTGGTCCGGAGATTCGCTCTACATCGGCAACCGTCCTGACATCGGGATGGCGGCCAACTTCAACCAATGCATCGCGCGAGCGTCGGGTCGGTTCATCCTCTTCGTTCACGACGACGACCGTCTCCTTCCGGGCGCCGTGCCCGCGATCCTGGACGCGCTGGCCGCTGGGGACGACCCCGCCCGGGTGCTCCTGTTCGGCGTCCACTTCGTCGACGCAGCGGGACGCATCCTCCGGCGGCAGGAATTCTGCCGCCAGGAGTGGGTCGGCCCGAGCGGTGCCCTTCAGCGACTGCTTTCTGACAACGGGCTCGCCTGGTTCCCGGGGATCGTCGTCAGCCACGACGCGTACGACTCCGTAGGCGCCTTCGACGCTGACGTCGGAAACGCGACAGACCTCGAGATGTGGGTCCGTCTGTTCTCGCGATTTGGTCTGCGATGCGTTCCGAGCACGATCAGCGCATATTCCGTCCACGCCGGTTCCGCCACCCAAACCACGGCGTTCGACAGTGCGGCCGTCGGGACGATCCAGGAGATCTTCCAGCGCGCCCGGACCATGGCGGTCCTTCGCGCCGAGACGATCGATGGATGTCAGGCCCAGTTCCTCCCGCAGGTCATCCTCGGTTCAGCCGCCTTCAGCGCGCGGTCGGGCGACCTGGCAGGAGCCCGAAAGGTGATGGTCCTGTTCGACCTGCCGTCAGTCAGATCTCTTGGGCCGTCGCTGGCGTGGCTGCCGGTTCGATTGATCTTCTCCGTACTCGTCCGATGCCCGCCCGCCCTTGTACGCCCGTTGATGAGTTGGGTGGACCGTTTCGACCTGGTACAGCGCGTTCGAGCCGTTGGGAATCGCGGTCGCGGCGAGCTTCCTCTTTGCTAGCCCCACTGCCACCGCGGGCACTCGCAGGGAGCGATCAAGAAGCTCGGGTGCCGCGTCATGACAGAGTCGGTTGAACCAAACTGGCTCTGCATTTCGCCCACGCGGCCGCGTGCGTCGCGTGTCGGACGGGACCGGGAGAGGCGGCTGGCGCGACGGATCTAGGCGGCGTCGAACGCGTCAACCAGGAGCCTGATTGATCGGTATGGCTGCGCGTCCGAACCCCTGAATAGCTGGATCTTGATCTCTTGGTCGTCTCCCGGCGTGGGCACGGTGAAATCGACCATGCCGGTCCACGTATTCCCTGGCTCCACGGAGATGGGGTCCGTCGCCGCGAGGCGCTTCGACGCAGATTCCACGACGATCCGATAGGGCTGGGCCGAGCCGTCGTGGTTGGAGATACCCACAGTGATCGTGGTAGGAGTTCCTGACGGGACGCGTGCCGGCAGTCCTTCAGCCGTACCGTCCGGGCCGAGCACGAAGAACTCGGTCGTTCGGGATGGAGCAGCGATGCCGAGAGCGAGCAGCGCCACGACCAGGACGACGACCAACCCAACCGCGACACCCGCCCAGCGACCACCCACCCCCCGCCACCGCGAGGGATCTAGCGGGGCGGTCCCGGAGGGAGGGCCGGCGGCCCGACGACCCCTCCGCCGCCACCAGGCAACCGCTGTCGCGAACAGCGTAACGGCACTCACCGCACCGACGATCGAGTCCGCCGTTAATCCGCCAGGGCTGAGG
The DNA here is from genome assembly GCA_963813535.1 of uncultured Chloroflexia bacterium. Classification (GTDB taxonomy): domain Bacteria; phylum Chloroflexota; class Limnocylindria; order Limnocylindrales; family CSP1-4; genus SPCO01. The sequence goes on from CAWEZH010000002.1 coordinate 437,681, forward strand.
TTGAGGAACGGCGCCACGAAGACGATGATGCCGAACGAGAGACTGAACGTGAGCGCCGATCGCTCGAGGGCGTCGAGCTCGCCGGGCGGGAAGAGCGCCATGCTGACGCTGTAGCCCGGTAGGACCAGAGCCGCGACGATGCCGACCGGCAGTCGCAGGAGGACCGGCAACTCGAGAACGGCCATCGCCATTGCAAGGAGGCATCCGAGCGTGACAAGCAGAAGGTCGAAATTGGCAGGCCACCTCATCGCCCTCGACCGCCGGAAGCCCTCGACCGTGTCGACCAGCGACCCGACAGCGACCAGTTCGACGGCCGTCGCGGCACCGTCTCCGCTGGCCACGGCGGTCGCGCCTGCGTCGGCTGCGGTGTCACCGCCGTTCGATGCCACGCCGGCGCCCGGTGTCGCCGAGTCAGCTGGTGCCTGGCGGACGTCCCCGGCCGATCGAGGCAGGATCGACGGCCGTCGATCGGTCGAGTTCGTATAGGCGGGTCGCACGATGCCGACGATCTCCGCGCTCCGGCCTTTGCTGAGCGCTGTGATCGGGATGTGGGCGCCCCGTTGGCCCACGACGACGAGCCGCTGCGCTCCGATCGCGATCTCGGCGCGCCACCGCTCGCCGCGCTTGCGCACGCTATCCACGCGACCGGAGATCGCCACGAGCTGCCATGTGTGGGCGGACGTCAGCGGTCCCGCGATCCGCAGCGGTGTCGGCACTGCCGCTGATCCGCGCCGCTCGACGGACGTCGCTCGCAGCCGCGGAGCGCCGTATGCCGTCCCGACCGTCCCGATGGCCCTGATCCGGGCGCCGATGCCCGGGGCGCCCACCCCCTTCGGCAGGAGGACTTCGATGGCGCCGGTCGAGTCCTGTACGACGATTCGGCGCCCGCTGGCATCGAGCAGGTTGGCGGAAGCCGTCACGACGGCCTCGACTGCAATGTCGCGATCGCCGACCCGTAAGGCCGACGCGATTGGGATGACGGAGGGCACGTCCAGCGACGTTCTCGGCGTTCCGGATGCCTTCGGCGTCGGCGTCGAATCAGCAGCGAGCAGCATGACATCCCAGCCGTCGTCTGCCCGAGCACCAAGGTCCCGCCTTTGTCTCGGCGGTCGCAACGGGATCAAAAGAGCCATTCTGCCATTGGTTCCCGGTCGGAACGGCCAGACCGCGTGACCTTCGCCGAGCCCGCTGGGGGTCGCCCCGGACGTCCACGGGCGGGGCCGCTGGTGGAGTGCAGCGTCTCGGAGGCCCACACCCGCCTGGCGCGATGACACGAGCCCCCGGGCGTCGGGGGAGGCGCCGGTCGCTCCGTACACCCGGCGGTTCGAGCGAGTCGAAACCGTAAGCCTCCCGCTGGAGTCGGTGCCAGGCGTCGCGGTGCGGTTCGTGTCGCCATGCTGCCACCGATCACGTCGGGATGACGTCTGTACCCCCTTGACGCCGTACTGATGACTATGAAACTGTACGCTTCGAGGGGGAGCGCGCGACCAGTTCCGTGCCCCAACCATCTGCGGACCAGGATCCGATGGCGACTCACCGTCGGGTCTTGCAACCTGTCGGGTCTTGCAACCTATCTTCCAGCCGGGGGAGGTGGGTTCGATAGGGGTGACACGGACGTCTCGCAGGGTCGGCGAATCGCCATGATCGCGGTCGTTTGCGCCGGGCCCCACCTGGGGATGAGCGTCGCGAATGACGCTGCCAGCCTGACGCTACCGACGTCCACCACGCTCCCAGTCCGTCGGGTCGAGAGCGCCCGGGCAAGGCAGCGTGATCGCATCGTGGGCGAGGGGTCCTGCCGATGGTAGTCGCCGTTGCTCCGGCCCGGGCGGGTCGAGCGATCGTGCGCATCTTCACGCTGTCATGCCGACGTCTCGACACACGAGCGTCAGCGGGTCGCAGTCCACGGAGCAATCCTGAACGACCCAGAATGACATTGATGTCGCGCCGCCTACTCCGCGGCCTTGGTACTTAGTACACATGCTGCGCTTCTTTGAGGCAGAGTCGTCAGACGTCGCGATCGCCCACCGGCACGTGACCTACGCGTTCCCCGCCACTCCAGGGATTTGCGGTCCTCGGTCGGGACCAGTGCGAGATTACGCGCGAGCCGGCGGACTTGTGAAGCGGGACGCCTCCTCGAGTGGTCCAGATCGTAAAGAGCGAGATGCCGGTCGCACTTCCCCAGATTCGCCGGTCCGTCGACCAGTACGTCCCGTTGGTCCTTCCACAGGCGCGAGCGATTCGCCTCTCCCGATCGTTCTCGCGCTCATGGCCTTCTACCCACCCGCCTATCGCGCTGGAGGACCGCCGCGCACCGTGCCAAGGATCGTGGATGAGCTCAGCGATGAGTTCCGGTTCCTCGTGATCACGCGAGATCGAGATCTCGGTGTCTCGACGCGATTGGCCGGCGTCGTGCCCGATCGTTGGGTCAACTACGGGAGCGCTCGCTGCCTGTACCTGTCGACGCGGCGTCGGCTGATGGGGGGCCTCATCGCCTCGGTTCGGCGTTCGCAGCACGACGCCCTGTATCTCAACAGCCTATTCTCGATCGAGTTCAGCTTGATCCCGCTCTTGTTTCGCCAGCTTCGCTTCGTGCCGCGACGGGGATTGGTGATTGCGCCGCGGGGCGAGATGGACGATAGCGCCCTCGCGATCAAACGCCGGAGAAAGCGGCTCTATATTTGGTGTGTCCAACAGCTGCGCCTACTTGACGATGCGATCTGGCACGCCGCCAGCAAGGAAGAGGCCCAGTCCATCGGCCAGCGGTTTGGCACGCAGACCCGAGTGGCGATCGCCTCTGACATTCCGATTCGGCCCAGCATGGCAGCAAGCCAGACTCCGAAACAGGCAGGGACTCTTGAGGTGATCTTCCTGAGTCGAATCGCTCGGATGAAGAACCTTGACTTCGCAATCGCCGTGCTTGCCGCAATCAGAGGCGGCGTGAACTTCAACGTCTTCGGTCCTATCGAGGATCGACAATATTGGGCTGATTGTCAGCGCCTTGCTGTTCGGCTCCCCGGCAACGTGAGGCTCCGTTATCGAGGGCTGGTCAAACCGGACGAGGTCACCCAGGTCATCGAGCGTCACCACCTTTTCTTCCTGCCCTCACAAGGCGAGAGCTTCGGACATGCGATCGTGGAGTCGCTCATGGCCGGGTGCGCGGTCCTGATCAGCGACCAGACTCCTTGGCGCAACTTGGAAGCACGGCGCGCAGGATGGGAGCTCCCACTATCACGCCCGGATCTCTTCTGCGAGGTCATCGAACGATGTGTCGGCATGACCCAGGCAGAGCTTGCGACGTGGTCGGCTGGCGCGCGACAGCTGGGTCGCGAGATCGCAGACGATCCGACCCTTGACGCAGCTTATCGACGGATCTTTAGAGCAGCGCTCAACACCGGCCAAGAGGGGCAGCTGACGCCTCAGGGCTAGCCATGCCACAACGTCCACAACAGCGGTCTGTACGCTGCTGGCCGGTCGGCGATAACAGGCTCATGGGAGGACTTTGGAGATCACAGATGGCCCCTCGTCCGGTCCTTGTGTATGACATGACAAAGCCCGAAATCGAGTCGGCGGTGCCCGACATGCACACTCTGGCGCTGCCCGTGGCGATCCGTATCGACTCGTCGTTGTTTCAACGGCTTGAAGGGACGAGCGATGACGACCTCGCCCAGTGGGGTACGGCGACGTGAGCCGCATCCTTATCACGGGCGCATTGGGCGCGGTCGGGGCACGATTGTGGCGCCTGCTGCAGGAGCGCGGACACGAGGTTCACGGTTGCGACCTCAGACAAACCGATCTCCCGAATTACGACCGGTGTGACGTCGCGGACTATCGACTCCTCGATTCTCTGTTCGACGAGCACAGTTTCGACGTTGTCTATCACGCTGCGGCCGAGTTCGGTCGCCTTAATGGCGAGCGTCATTACGAGTCACTCTGGCGAACGAACGCCATCGGGACCAAAAACATCCTGCGGCTGCAGGAAGAACGCCGATTTCGACTGGTCCTGTTCTCGAGTAGTGAGGTCTACGGCGATTGGCCGGGCGTCATGGCCGAAGAGGTGCTCGACGAGCACCCGATCAAGCAGATGAACGACTACGCGATCACCAAGTGGGTGAACGAGCTGCAGGCGTTGAACTCTGCGGCCCAATTCGGCACCGAGACCGTCAGGGTCAGGCTCTTCAACACCTACGGACCTGGCGAGTACTACTCCCCGTTTCGAAGCGTGATCTGCATCTTCATCTATTGCGCCCTGCACGACCTTCCGTACACCGTGTACCTGGGCCACCATCGCACCAGCACCTACATCGATGACACTGTGCGGACGCTGGCCAACATCAGCGACAACTTCGTGCCGGGCGCCGTATACAACATTGCCGGCGATGAGTACCACGACATCAAGTCCGTGTCCGACCTCATCCTGCAAAAGGTCGGCAAGGACGACCACCTCGTCACCTACATGCCAAACGAAGCGCACAACACGAAGGACAAGCGAACGGATGCGACCCGGGCCCGCGTCGATCTTCGACATGAGCGGACCGTCGGGCTCGAGGAAGGGATCGACCGGACGATCGCTTGGCAAAGGGCAACCTATGACGTCCGGTAGATGGGCGGGCCGATCGCTCGTGGCCGGTGGGACCGCAGCCCTAGTTGTGCTTTCCGGCGCGGCGTAGACGACCTTGACCTGTATCGATCCCGTCGGAACCCATTTGGGGCATCGCTGCTGCAGGGCGCAGTAGAGTCGTGGAGGCACGGGCTCAGGATCCGAGGGTGGCAAGCCGTCGCGACCCCGACGCGCCCCTCAGGATCCTGGTTGTTCAGGAGACGGATTGGATCGATCGAAATCCGATCCTTCACCATCGGATGCTGGAGTCACTCTCGATCGGCGGAGATGACATCACGGTCTTGGACTACGAGACCCTTTGGGGCCGCAGCGGGAGGTTGCCGCTCTGGCAGCGCCGGCGCGTCTGGACGGATGTGTCGAAATTCCTTCCCAGCTCACGCATCGACGTCATTCGGCCGGCGATGCTCCGTGTGCCGGGGTTGGCGCGTCTCTCTTGGCTTCTTGCCACGTGGCGGGAGCTGAGGCGGTACATGCACGCTGGTCGACCCGACGTGATCGTTGCGTATGGGATCACGAATTCGTTTCTCGCACGCCTCGTCGCGCGCAGGCACCGCATCCCGTTCATCTTCCACCTATTCGACTCGCTCCATGCGTTGGCGGAGCCCGTCGCATTGCGTCCGCTCGCAGCATTCGTCGAGGGCGTGGTACTGCGGTCAGCGGATCGCGTCGTGATCGCGCATCGGGCGCTGAGCGGCTACGTGACCCGCATGGGAGTCCGGCCTGAACGCGTGATTCTGATCGCCAACGGCGTGACTCGGCGACAGCCGGAACCATCAACGCGCGCGGCCATGCGGTTGCGACTCGGCATCGCAGACGGCGAGGTCGCGCTGCTCTTCGTAGGGTGGCTGTACCGCCACAGCGGTCTGGTCGAGCTCGCCCTCGAGCTCGCGGGGGACATCACCAGATACGCCAGATTCAAGGTCGTCGTCGTGGGAGACGGAGATATAGGCACTACCCTAGCAGAGATCAAGGCGGCCAAGGGCCTAGGTGATCGCCTGATATTGACTGGGCGACGGCCGGTTGGCGAGATTGCCGACTTCATCGTTGCGTCGGACCTGTGTCTCGTGCCTTCAATGCCGGACAAGGCGATGCGATACGTCGTTCCCTCCAAGGTCGATGAGTACATCGAAGTCGGTAGGCCCGTAGTCTCGACGCGACTCGAGGGAATGCTGGCGGAGTTCCGCGACATGGCTGGCATCATCTGGGTGGATGACGCGGCGGAGGTCCTGCCCCGCCTGGATGAACTGTTGTCAGGACCGCGGAAATCGAGCGACGTGCTCGCTGAGCTCTCTCGAGCGTGCGCGGAGTATGTGGCAACTCGTGAGGACTGGGAGACTGTGACGGGTCGTTTCCGGGCCGTTCTCACAGATGCAACCTCTCGATCCCGTGGCTGAGTCTCGCCCTCCATCGGAGCGCACCGCGCTAGGCCCAGGAGTGAATCATCGACACGGGCGGCGATGCCCGAGCTGATTGAGACCAGGTTGACAGGTCCGAGCGGTACCGAGCGTGAGAACGGGCACAATCGCCCGGAGCGGACGGCCGACGAGCAAGCCAGCGCAGTCTCGATCGTACTGGCCACCTTCAACGGCGAGCGGTTCTTGGAACCGCTTCTCGAGAGCCTCGCCGACCAGACGATCGCGCCTCGCGAACTGGTCGTGGGCGACGATGGGTCGCAGGACAGGACCCCTGAGATCGTGTCGGAGTTTGCCCGTAGGGCTCCGTTCCCGGTGACATTCACGCAGAACGAGCATCGCCTCGGTTTTGCCGACAGCTTCCTCGCACTGGCACGCACCGCCGTCGGCCCATTGCTCGCGTTCTGTGATCAAGACGACGTCTGGCATCCTGCGAAGCTTGAACGAGCCAGCGCCTGGTTCCATGATCCCGAGGTCGGGCTCGTTCTGCACCGAAATCTCCTGGTCGATGAGTCGCTGCAGTCGCGCGGGCAGCGCTTCCCGCCGATCCGAAGGACCGAGATCCGAGGCCCGCGCCGGGTCGACCCGTGGTTCCCTTGCCCAGGCATGGCCATCGTCGTCCGGCGCTCCCTCCTCGACCAGGTCGCGGGACAGGCACGGCCACCGTCGCGGGACTTGGACGGGCACCCGATGGACCATGACGAATGGGCATACCTCGTATCGGCCAGCCTGGGCAGCACGGTCCTTCTGGCGGAGGATCTGGCCTCCTACCGACAGCATTTTCAGAGTTACCTTGGCGCCCCCGCAGCTGGCCTGCGTGAACAGATCGAGCGGGGTTTGCGATACGGCGCGCGCGACTACCTGCGGCCGCGCGCCGAGATGTACCAGGCGCTGGCCGAATTCTGGGATGCCTTTGCCCACGATACGGGACGACCCCGTCCTGTTGCAGATCGAGCCGCCGCTTCGGCGGCCTGGTATCGGCGCCTGGCTGCGAGCCAGTCCGCCCGGGCCAGCATCCACGACACCCGAGTCGGACGGGCCAAGCGCGCCCTGCGCGCACTTCGGCTCATAGCGACCGGGGTCTACCGGTCTCCGATCGCCGGTGGAGTGGGCGCTCGCGCGCTAATCGGGGACATCTTGGAGTTGATCGGCCCGGCACAGGCGGCTCCGATCGAGATCAGTCGGGACGTCGCGGCTCGCATCCTTCGGGCACGCGCGGCGGGACGCCGGCCAGAGGCGGTAGCGGAGGAACTCAGCCGCGAGAAGGTGCCCCCACCGTATGGTCGACGATGGTCGGTCGCGATGGTGCGCGACTTCGCGTTCCAACACGAGCGAGAGGTGGAACGGGCAGCGGCCACCCCGAGCAGGGTTGGTGTGGCTTCGTTATCGACCGATGGCCCGCCTGGACACAATCAGGAGCGACCGAGCTCCTGATTTCAGCCGGCCTCGGCCAATCACCGACCCGCACGCGACCCGATGTACTTGCGTGGCGCCGTACATGGCATGCTGGCACCTCTGTGAATCGCGCCCGTGCGTGAAGGAGCCTCAGTATTGACGTCCCTCGTAACCGGCGGAGCCGGCTTCATCGGTAGCAACCTGGTCCGACACCTTCTCGAGGAGGGATCCGAGGTCGTGGTCATCGACGACCTTTCGACCGGCCTTCGCGAACACCTTCCGCGGTCGTCAAAGCTGACGTTCATCGAAGCGAATCTGTCCGAAGTCCCCGACCTCGACCGGCTTATCCGACGGTGTGAATTCGTTTTCCACCTTGCGGCACAGGTGGGGAATATGCGGTCCATCCAGGACCCCGTGCGCGATGCGCAGACGAACGTCATGGCCACGGTCCGGCTCCTCGATGCCTGCCGGAACGGCTCGGTCAGGATGATCGTGTGCTCGGCCTCGGCTGCAGCGTTCGGTGAAGCTCAGACGATACCGATCACTGAGGACCACCCTCAACGACCCGAGAGCTTCTATGCGCTCAGCAAGATGGCGGCCGAGTGGTATGCCGTACTCGCTTCGAGTCTGCTCAAGTTGCCTGCCGTGTGTCTCCGATATTTCAATGTCTATGGATTGCCGTTCGCAAAAAGCGAGTACGCCGGGGTGATAGCCTCCTTCCTTGACTGTCTTCAGAGAGACCGACCGCTCGTGATCTACGGCGATGGCTCTCAGGACCGAGATTTCGTCTACGTCAAGGACGTCGTGACCGCAAACCTGCTCGCGGCCCGCAAAGGCACGCCGGGTGGCGTCTACAACATCGGCACCGGAACGGCGACCACCGTTCTGGAGCTCGCACACCTGATGAGCGAGCTGGCTGGTCGAACACCTTGGATCGATTTCCAACCGTTCCGGACCGGCGAGGTTCGTCACAGCATGGCCGGGATCGACCGCGCGCGCGCCGATCTTGGATACGCGCCTTCGTACGACCTCCGGGCGGGCCTCCTCGAGATCTGGGGCGAGTTATGGACAGGGACCGCCCGCGGCGACGTTTGACCACTGGGATCGGCGACGGCCATCCGGCGCACGGCCCCGCAGCGATGGTCGCGCGCACCGTAGCCCGGGCGCGCGCCCCGCTCTACGCGAACGCTCTGGTGCTCATGGGCAATTCGGGCGTCACGGCTGGCCTCGGGTTTGTATTCTGGACGCTGGCCGCGCGCCTTTACCCCCCGGCCGAGGTTGGGCTCGCGTCCGCGGCCATCTCCGCCGCGCTGTTCCTGGCGACCCTCGCGATGCTCGGACTGCCGTATGCTCTCGTCCGGTTCTCTCCGTCGGCCGGAGCTGATCGCGCCGTCCTCACCTCGACCGTCCTCCTGGTCGTGACTGCGGCGAGCGCAGTCGCCGGTGGCATCTTCATGGCGGCCGTTGACGCGTGGGCGCCCGCCCTGAACGGACTCGCCCCCCGCCCCCCACTCGCGGCCGGAGTCATCACACTTGCCGCTCTGACCGGAGCAGCCGGGATGCTCGTTTTTGTGGCCGTCAGCGCTCGTGACGCCCGTCCGGCCCTCGCGGGCGGCGTGACACAGGGCGTTGTGAAGTGTGCACTGATCCTCGCGTTTGCGCTTTCGCTCCCGCGCCTTGGCTTCGAATTGCTTGTCGCCTGGTTGCTCGGCACGGCCGCGGCGGTCCTGCTTGAGGTCTGGCTGATGCGAGCGCTGATCGCGCCGCGAGTCGACCTACGCCTTCTAGGGCTCGGCTTCATGCACTATTCCGCCGGCAACTACGTCGGCGACCTTGCCTGGGCTGCTCCCGGGCTGCTCTTTCCATTGCTCGTTGTCGGGCAGTTGGGCGCGGAGGCGAACGCGTACTTCTACGTGGCTTGGGCGATCGCAACCTTGCTCGTCGGAATCGCGTACGCGGTGGCGAGTTCCCTCCTGGCGGAGGGAAGCCACGCTCGAGGCGATCCGGGCGAGCACATCCCCCGCGCGTTCGGCTTGACTCTGGCGCTCGTGGTACCCGCGATCGGGCTGTGCTGGATCGGCGCGCCGCTGCTGCTGAGCCTATTCGGCACCCGGTACGCGGCAAACGGAGTCGACACGCTGCGCCTGCTAAGCCTTGCCGCGCTGCCCACGAGTCTCAACATCCTGCACCTCACCGTGGCTCGCGTGGACCGCGCCACTTGGCGGATCCTGGGTATCACGGCGGCAACGGGCGGCGGCGCTCTACTCCTGGGCGCCGCGCTCGCCTCAGTGCAGGGCGTGACGGGGATCGCGCTCGGGTACTTGGCCGCGCAGACGGCGGTTGCGAGCGTTCTGACCACCGAATGGTGGCTGCGCCGAGGAGCACGGTCCTGACTGACAGGCCGTGATCGCTCGACTTGCATGGATGACGTGGCTGCGCGGCGCGGCCGCCGTTCGTGTGGCGGGTCGTGTCATCGACCGATGGTGGCTGCCGGTCGCTGGCGATAAAGTTGTGCATCACCGTTGTCGTACAGGAGGTTCCTGGATCCCAGTTGGGGGAATGTCATCCCGAGGCGGGCACTCTGAAGGCGGATCGCATCAGATACGAGGAACGACGATATGTCTGGTGTCGGATCGAGGGTGGCCAGGTGGTCCGTGCCGACCGGGTAACCGACCAGCATCAGATAGGCGGCCGCCAGCCGTTCGTCGGGCCCGACCCACGTGTCCTTGCTAAGTCCATGAGCGTCTGCCCAGCGTAATCCCTGGATCTCCGCTGTCGTGTAGAACATCCACTTGTGGCTGACCGCCGGGTCGAGCGTGGACTTGATCAGCGCGCCGACCGTCGCCAACGCGATGGCGGCCATCGCAACCTTCCGCGGCCATGGGCGCGGATGCCACGCGCTCAGCGCGACCGCGACGAGCGGAGCGGCCACGGTGGCAAAGACGGCGAACGCGCGGTATTGGACGTTGCCCTGCAGTGCCCCGGTTCGGTCGCTGAAGATGCTCACTGCCCCCTGGAGCGCGAACGCCGCGTAGAGAAGCCACAACACCCAGATTCCTATCGAGGCCGGACTACCGTCGCGAAGCCACGACCAACCGAGCCGGAGCCAGATGAAAGCGGATGAAGCGAGGATCAGGAAATTCGTCATGCTCAGGAGCAGGAAGACGACCGGGCTCACCCAAGCCGTCAATGAGTAGGCGTAGGGATCGAAGGTCGGGCCGCCGCTCAGGATGAGGGCCAAGAGCGTCCCGGGGATCGCGAGGAGCGCGCGGAGAGTCTGGGCGAATGGCGGATACAGGAACAGGATGAAGACAGCGAGCAGTAGCGCTCCACCAGCGGTCGCCCAGCGCATCAGGCGGGTCGTCTCGATTGCGTGTCGTCGCACGCTGGTCGGTCCGCGGCCGGCGAGCCAGGATATTGCGAGCGCGGTGCCGAGGGCCAAGACGAACGACATCCCGAACAGGCCGTTTGTGGCGATGAGTCCGTAGGTCGCCAACAGCACAAGTAGGATGTGAACGGCGGATCTCGCTGGATCGCCACGGAAGTGCAGGCTCCTGACAAGCAGCCATAGGGCGGTCAGGAGGAAGATCCGATCCAGGCGCTCGTGGCTTCCACGGAACATTGCGAACAGGTGTTCGGGCACGAGCAGGAGCAGCAGCGTCGCCAAGCTCGCTGTTCGACCGCTCCCCGTCAACTCGCGATAGAGGGTCCACGCAGGAAGAACGACGATCGATGACACGACGGGATACGCGATCTGCTGGAGATTCTCGATGGTGAGCCCTGTAAATGCCAGGATCGCCATCGAGACGGCTTGATATCCGTACCCGTTCCCGTATACCCCGCGGACCTCCGGTGCCAGCTGATTGCTGTTCGCGACGACGCGGATGGCTTCAGCCATGAGGCCCGAATCCGACTCCGCCCACCGCCCCTCGTAACGGACGATGAAGTAGACCCCCATGACGAGAGCCAGGCCGAGGAGCGCGAGCACTTCCTCGCGGGGTCGGCCATCTCGGATACCAGCGGCAGGGATCCCCTCAGGCCGTGCCCTGTGACCCGTCGTCGAGAGAGTCGACCCCGCGTCAGCCGTCACCCGCGACCTCGTCAGGACTTACCATCGGGGACTTCGTCTGACGCCAGAGCTGCGACGCGATCGTGGCGGCCATGATGGCGCCGATCGCGAGCAGGACGGCCGCGCCGACCGGCAGGTCTGGAGGAACGGCGTGGGCCGCGAGCACTCCGCCCGTCCCATCCGTCCTTTCCCCGGGATCCCGACCGGCGATGAATGTCACGCTTGGTGAATGCGCGTCGGCGTTCCCCCGATAGTGTACTGAGGCCGACAGTCCGACTGCCTCCTTGTTAGCAAGCAGGAAAACGCCGATCACCAAGGCTATGAGGGCGAGTGTCCTCATGCGGGGCCGCTCCCACCCGCCATCCCTCTCACCCACGGCAGCGGACTTCACGGGCCTCCCGAAGTCTCGGCGCGTGCGTGCCTGCGGCGAGCGGATGTAGCCCTCTGGGACCCTATGGACTGCCAGCGCAGGGTGTCGTCGAGCCGGCCTTGGGACCGGAGCCGCTGGATCTGGGCGATGCGCTGGTAGCGCGGCCCCTGGAATTGGGCGAGCGTGAGGCCCTCAATTCGATAGGCGTCGGCAAGTTCACGGATGCCGTCGCGGGCGGTCCAGCGCGTCCGAAATCCGAGCTCCCGTTCGATACGGTCGCAGTCGACGCGGTAGTTTCGGGCGTCCGATGAAACGTCCATTTCGAATTCCACAGCGCAGCCGGGAATCAATTCCGCCACGAGCCCGGCCAGGTCTCGGATCAGGTAATTCCCCGTAGTCGAGCCGACGTTGAACGCCCGGTCGTGGGCGGGCTCGATCGGTCCGCGCAGGACCACCCGGACGGCTCGCGCGATGTCCTCGACGTGGACGAGCGGGCGCCAGGCGAGGCCGTCGCTCTGCAAGCGGACACGACCGGTCGTGGTCGCCCACGCGACGAGGTTGTTCAGGACCACATCGAGGCGCAACCGCGGCGACACGCCGTACGCGGTTGCGTTGCGCAGGTAAGTCGGGCTGAATGTGTCGTCCGCGAGGGTCGAAAGGTCGCGTTCCGTAAGGACCTTGGAGCGCCCGTAGGGCGTCACGGGTCGCAGATCCGCGTCCTCCGTAAGCAGGTCCTCCCCACCGGATGCGCCGTAGTTGCTGCAGGACGAGGAGAAGACGAAGCGTCGCACGCCCGCCGCCTTGGCGGCCGCCGCGAGGCGGATAGACGCCTCATGATTGATGGCAATCGTCAGGGCCGGATCAAGGTCACCGAGCGGGTCGTTCGAGAGCGCCGCAAGGTGGACGACGGCGTCGAACCCGAGTAGATCGGGCGAGGCGACGTCCCGGATGTCTTTCGCGATCACGGGAACCGTGGGGAGAGCATCGGGATCTCCGAACGTGCACTCTCGGTATAGGTCGCTGTCCAGCCCGACGACGTCAAAGCCGTCCGCGTGGAGAACGCGGGTGACGACGACGCCGAGATAGCCGAGGTGGCCGGTCACGAGGACTCTCACGCTATCTCCAGGACTCTGTGGGACCCGATGCCGACAGCGTACACTCGGGCCAACGTCGGAGGTGCCGCTCCGATCGACAGGTGAACAGACCGCGTGAAGCAGAGAACAGACGAGGCGTGCTTCGGAGATTGAGGGCGACCAACCGCGGAACCGGACGGTCGTGACGCAAGGCGTCGCTGAGGAATCGACGCCGGTTCGGCGCCCATTCCGGTTCATCGCATCGATGCCGACTCTCGAGCAGCCGCCGCTGCTTTGGCGCGAGGCGGTCCGACGGCTGGAGGCAACCGGCTTCGCGTCGGTAGCGATCTCAGATCACCTGACTCGCGGCTGGGCGATGGATCCGCTGGTCACGATGATGGCGGCCGCGGACGCGAGCGACCGGATGCGGGTGCTTTCGCTCGTGTTGTCCAACGACTACCGGCATCCGGCGCTTGTTCACAAGTCGATCGCTACGATCGATGTTCTGTCCGGCGGGCGGGCGGAACTCGGCCTCGGGGCGGGCTGGCTCGCCGGCGACTACGACGCGATCGGGTTGCCATTCGACCGACCCGATGTGCGAATCGCGCGGCTCGAGGAGTCCGTTCGACTGGTCAAGTGGATGTTTGCGGCCGAGGAACCTGTCTCCTTCGAAGGGACCTACTACCGGCTCCACGAATTCGAGAGCCTCCCCAAGACGGTGCAGCGTCCTCGTCCGCCCGTCCTGATCGGCGGAGGCGGAAAAGCCATCTTGTCGTTGGCTGGCCGTGAGGCCGACATCGTCGGGGTGAATGCGTCGCTTGGGCCCGGCGCGAGGCGGGCCTCGGGCGTTGTCGGCCTCACCGCCGCGGCCGTGGAAGAGAAGCTTGGGTGGGTCTGGGCTGCGGCCATTACGACCGGCCGTACCCCCGTGGAGCTCGAGTTCCAGGTCAGCGTCCTGGAGGTCCACATCACGGACTCGAGATCGGAGGCAGGCCGCATGCTCGACTCCTTGAGCGACGATCTCGGGCTTCGGCGGCAGACGGTCGAGACATCACCAGCCGTCCTTGTCGGTAGTCTCGAGCGATGCTGCGAGCTCCTCGAGGAGCGCCGGGAAAGGTTCGGCTTCAGCTACATCAAGCTCAGCTCGGACGCTGCTGCATCCGCGCTGTTGGTTGCGCGGCTGGCCGGACGCTGATCCTCACTTTGCCGGCAGCACCGTAAGTCGCGGAACGGGTACCACGAATCGACCATCCCAGGACTGGATGTCCGTCAGCTGTCCGATGACCTCATCCTGGATGTCCCAGGTCAGGATGAGCACGAACGCCGGCCGCGTCTCGAGGATCCGCTGTGGATGGTGTATCGGCAGGCCGGATCCCGGCAGAAATCGGCCTTGCTTGAGTGGCGACCGATCGACGGTGTAGGCCACGAGATCCGTTGTGATGCCGCAGAAGTTGAGGAGCGTATTGCCGCGCGACGGCGCTCCATACGCCACAACGCTGTCGCCACGCGAGCGGCAGGACGTCAAGAAGGCCACCAACTCGTCGCGCAGGGCCGAAACGCTCGCGGCGAAAGCAGCATATGCCGGCGGCCGAGAAAGCCCAGCGTGGCGCTCGCTCGCGAGCGTTGTGGCGACCGCCTTGGTCGCCGGGTGTGTCGAATCCCCGATGCGGGCGACGAACACCCTGAGAGTACCCCCGTAGACCGGCTGTGCCTCCACGTCGAACACGGCGAGGCCGTGGCGCTCGAGCAGGCCACGAGCGGAGATGAGCCCAAGGTAGGAGAAATGACCGTGCCTGAAGGCGTCGAACCGCTGATCGGCCACGAGCGGCAGCAGGTGATCGAACTCCAACACCGCGACACCCCCTGGCCGGAGGATGAGCCGAAGGCCCGCCGCAAAGTCGGCCGGGTCGCTTACGTGGGCGAGAAGGTAGTTGTCGATTAGGAGGTCTGCCGGACCGCCGTTCGTGACGAGCTCCCGGGCAGTGGCAAGCCCGAACGGTCGGCCGAGAACCTGGTACCCGTCCCGCTGGGCCGCCTCGGCCAGAGGCGGGGACCCCTCGACGATGAGGCTTCGGACGCCCCGTTCGGCGAGAAACGGGTGCAAGTACGTACCGTGGCTGGCCAGCTCCACGACGCGATGGTCGTCCGCGCGCAACGGATGGCGCGCCAGCACGTCGTCGACGAACCGCTGCGCGTGTGTGCGCATCGTCTCGGAGAGCTCGTACGCTGGCGGGCCGGGCAGGGCACGCTCCGCTGGCCCAGAATCGTCGAGCTGGACGAGCGAGCAGAGATCACAAATGAAGACGTGCAGCGGCCAGCGGGGCTGGAGGCTGACATTCTCGGCGGAATCCGGGAATGTGTTGGCCTCAGGATGCGACCCCAGATCCAGGATCTCAGTCAGCGGCTGATGTCCGCACGAGCGGCAGGCGGTCGCAACCGGGAGTGATCTGGGATCTACTCGACTCACCGGTGGTGGAGTGACCAGTCGTAGGGGATCGCCGGTCCGAACGGGTCGAGTCGTTCGGTCAGCGTCGGATCGTGCGGGTGTGTGGCGCAATTCGCGACGATCGACACATCAGCCATGCCCTTGAGACCCGTCCAGATCCCGGGCTGGACTATAGCCAGCGAGTAGTCATCCGGCCCAAGGAAGCGTTCGATCAGAGCGCCTTTCGTCGGAGAGCCTTCGCGATCATCGTGGAGAACGAGCTTGACCCGCCCCCAGATGCACGCGTAGTTGAGAGTCATCTGGCGATGCCGGTGCCAGCCTTTGATGACGTCGCGATAGATCGACGTGAAGTAGATCTCACCGAACTCCCGGAAATGAGGGTCCGTCCGGCGGAGCATGTGGTAGATCGTCCCGCGCTCGTCCGGGATCCGGTCGAGAGGAACGAACTCGACTCCGTCGATTCGCGCAGCATCTTGGTTCATGGACCGCGACTCCATCGAGCGACTGGGCGCGGGCGTAGACGGTGAACGCCGGCACCCACCCTGGACGCTAACGTGCTGCATCGTGCGCGCCGATGGAGCAGACTGTCCAACCAAAGCCGATCTGAATGATGCACGTCGCGCTCCGTCGCTTTTCGGAGTCCCGACGAGCGCGCATCTGGCCCGGGCGTTCCGCGAGCACCGGATACGAATGGCACGATGCTCAGCCACGCATTGACGCAAGACGAACCGGACCTCAAAGCCGCACGGCGGGCGTGCCGGTTTTGCGGTCAGCCCCTGGATCGGGTCGTCATCGACCTCGGTATGTCGCCGCTGTGCGAGGCGTTCCTACGGCCAGCCCAGCTCGACGCGATGGAGCCCTACTACCCACTCCGAGTCTTCCTTTGCGACTCCTGCTTGCTTGTCCAGCTCGTCGACTACGTGACACCGGAGCAGATCTTCAGCGAGTACGCTTACTTCTCTTCGTACTCGGACTCATGGCTCGCCCACGCTGGTCGCTTCGCTCGATCGATGGTCGACCAGCTGCCCCTCGACGAAACGAGCCTCGTCATCGAACTTGGCAGCAACGATGGGTATCTCCTCCGTCACTTCGTTTCCGCCGGGATCCCGGTGCTCGGGATCGAGCCCGCCGCGAACGTCGCCATAACGGCACGGAACGCGGGGATCGACACGATCGGCCGGTTCTTCGGGGTCGAGATGGGTCGCGAGCTGGCCGAGAGCGGCCGACGCGCAGACCTGCTCGTCGCGAATAACGTCCTAGCCCAGGTTCCTGCCCTCAACGATTTCGTCGCCGGGGCGCGGATACTCCTAAAACCAGATGGATTGCTCACGATCGAATGCCCGCACGTGCTTCGCCTTCTCGAGGAGAACCAGTTCGACACCATCTACCATGAGCACTTCTCATACTTCTCGCTCCTCTCGGCGAGGAGGATCCTCGCCGCCCATGGCCTGGTCATCGTCGACGTCGAGGAACTTCCCACGCACGGTGGCTCGCTGCGCCTCCATGTCCGGCACGCCGACCTCGGTGTCCCTCCCGCGCCGGCGGTCGAGGCGCTGGCAGAGCGGGAGCGGCAGGCCCACCTCGACAGCCCGGCAGGATATGTCGGCCTGGCGCCGCGTGTGGAGGAAGCGAAGCGAGATGTACTCGCCTTCCTGATCGACGCTGGTCGGCGGGGACTCTCCATCGTGGGCTACGGTGCTCCGGGCAAAGCGAATACGTTCCTGAACTACTGCGGGATCCGGACCGATCTCGTCGACTACATCGTCGACCGCAACCCTTACAAGCACGGCAGGTTCACGCCCGGGACCCATATCCCGATCTATCCTCCCGAGCGCATCCGCGAGACGCGGCCCGACTTCGTCTGGATCCTGCCCTGGAATCTCAGGAGCGAGATCGCCGACCAGCTCGCCGACGTCCGGACGTGGGGCTGTCGCCTGTTGGTCGCGATCCCCAGATTGGAGATCTTCTGATGAAGGTCATCCTCTTTTGCGGTGGCCAAGGCCTCCGGCTGCGGGAGCTCACTCAGAGCGTCCCGAAGCCGATGGCCACGATCGGCCTTCGGCCGGTCCTCTGGCACGTCATGCGCTACTACGCCCACTTCGGTCACAGCGACTTCGTGCTATGCCTCGGCTACCGCGGCGATGTCATCAAGGATTACTTCCTGCATTACGACGAAGCCGTGTCGAACGACTTCATCCTCTCCGAGGGCGGCCGATCGATCGAGCTGCTAAACACAGACATCGAGGACTGGCGGATCGCGTTCGTCGACACGGGCCCCGAGTCGAACATCGGTCAGAGGCTTCTGGCGGTCAAACCGCATGTGACCAACGAGCCGATCTTCCTGGCGAACTACGCCGACGGGCTGACGGACGCTCAGCTCAGTCGCCTCATCGACGATTTTTCCCGTCGCGACAAGATCGCCGGCTTCGTTTCCGTCCGTCCGCCACAGACGTTTCACGTCCTCTCGACCACGGCGGACGGAGAGGTCGAGGCCATCACCCACGTCCGGGAATCGGACATCTGGATGAACGGCGGGTATTTCATGTTCCGGAATGCGATCTTCGACTACATCCAGGCCGGTGAGGAGCTCGTCGAACAACCCTTCCAGCGCCTAATCTCGGAGGGGCAGCTCATCGCCTATCGGCACGAGGGTTTCTGGCGTGCGATGGACACGCTGAAGGAGATGCAGGAGCTGGAAGCCCTCTACGAGGCGGGACGGCCACCATGGGCCGTCTGGCAGCGCCGTGACCAGGACCCACAGTGATCGGATGGCGTCGGTGCTCCCGCTAAACCTAACGTCGCGCACGGGTGGGCTGAACCTCCTTGCCGTCGGGGCTCACTCCGACGACATCGAGATCGGATGCGGGGGGACGATCCTACGACTTGCCTCTGAAGGCCTGATTGCGTCCGTGCGCTGGGTCGTCCTAAGCGCGACGGGTGAGCGTGAGGCAGAGGCCCGGAAGGGGGCGGAGACGTTCCTTGCAGGAATCCAGGGGGTCGAGGTGCTGATCGCCGGCTTCCGCGACGGGTACTTCCCGTACCTGGGCGGGGCGGTGAAGGATTTCTTCGAGGACCAGCGTGACTCCTTTACACCGAACCTGATCCTGACCCATCGACGCGACGACCTGCACCAGGATCACCGCCTCGTGGGGGAGCTCACTTGGAATACGTACCGGAAGCACCTGATCCTCGAGTACGAGATCCCGAAGTACGACGGTGATATGGCCTCGCCAAATCTGTACGTCGAGCTTCCCGAGGAGACCTGCGAGCGCAAGATCGAGATCGTCACGACGACCTTCCGGACTCAAGCCTCGCGGGGCTGGTTCGATCCTGATGCGTTCCGAGCGGTCATGCGCCTCCGTGGGATGGAGTCCAACGCGAGCAGTCGGTTCGCTGAGGGCTTCACCTGCCGGAAGGCCGTGATCTGACCTTTCGCCTCGCTCTCGAGTGATTCAGATGGGGAGGGGTAGGGGTCAGGAACGCTATTGGGTCGTTGGGGGACGGCCGAAGCCCTCTCCGACCTGCCGGTGGTTCCAGACGGCGAGGTGCGAGACCCAGTGAGTCGAGCCCGCCACGGGTGACGTCGCGCGAAGCTCCGAGTTGCCGCGCCTGAGCGGCCTCAGCTCGCCGGCTCGACGACGATCACGACCGCCGACCATGGGCAGTACCGGTCGCCGGTCACCACTTGCGTCTCGACGTCGGACGGCAGGCCGTCGCACACCTCGATGGTCACAGACGCGAACTCGATGTCGTTCGGATCGAGCGACCAGCTGTACCCCTCGTTGACGCCGGTCTCGCGGATGACGCGCCCGTTCGGGATGCTCGGCACGTCCTCGCCGTTGAGCAGGCGCCGGGCCGTGTCGATGTCGGCGGGCTCGGTCAAGAGCGCCTTGAACCGCTCATCGATGACCTCGAACGTGACGACCACCGGCGCTGCAGGATCGGGTGAGCCACCGCCCCCGCCGCACGCACCGATCAGCGTTGCGAGGGAGCCCAGGATCGTGATGAGTCGGATCGCCGGTCCCGCGGATCGGACGGTCATCGACCCTCGGCGATGCGGCGGACGGCCTGGACCGACGACAGCCGCTCGTGGAACTCGGCGCGCACCTCGTTGACGGTGGCCGGGTCGAGCTGCAGCTCGTTGCCGATCTGGTTGACCTCGGCGGACTCCTCCGCAGAGATCGACCCACTGGCCGCGCTGACGGCGAAGCACGCGCGCAACACGTCGATTCGCTGCTGTTCGCTGGCCAGGGCGGTGAACTCGCGCGTCACGACGTAGTCCTCGGTCCCACCGACGGTCCGTGCTTGCAGCTTGGCCATCTCCGTCACGAGCACCGATGTCGCTTCGTCAAGCGCGCCGTGCGCCTGGAGCTCCCGCTCGATGACCTCGGTCTCCTCGTCGCTGATGTCGAGGTCGGCCTGCGCCGCGCGCGCCAGCGTGTACGCGGCGGACGCCACGAGGCGCGCCCGTTCAGGGGGCATCTCCTCGAGTCGCGCCACGATCCGTCGGACGGTGGCGGTATCGCCTGCTTCCGAGGCGGCGTCGAACGCCTGGGTCTGAAGGTCGGCCGCCCGTTCGTGTTCGCGGCCCGGTCCGAAGATCTTTTGAAACATGGCGCGGAGTCTACGCTGTCGGCATGAGGTTGCTCTTCCGCGATGTCGGGCTCATCGACGGCATCGCCGACGCGGCTCGGCAGCACGTCGACGTGACGGTCGATGGCGAGCGGATCGTGGCCGTCGAGCGCCACGAGCCGACACGTGCCATCGAACCTGGCACGACCGTCGTCGACGGCTCCGGGCGGACCCTGGTGCCCGGTCTGATCGACGCCCATGCCCACTACACATTCGACCCCAGCGAGGGCTCGCTGCAGGCGATTTCCGCGCGGAGTGACGACGAGATCCTCGAGTCTGCGAGGGCCCATGCCGCCCGGGCGCTGCGGGCGGGTATCACCTCGGCGCGTGGCGCCGGATCGATCCGCAACCTCGAGTGCGTGCTCCGCGACGCCATCGCCGCGGGCCAGACCCCGGGGCCGCGCCTCATCGTGGCCGGGACCGCTGTCGGTTCCCGGGGAGGTCATGGCTCCGCGTTCGGGCTCGAGGCGCAGGGGCCGGCGGGTCTTGCCGAGGCGACCAAGCAGGTCATCGCGAGCGGCGCCGACGTCGTGAAGGTCGTCGCGTCCGAGGCGGCGATGCTCACTACCACGGGGCTCGCTCCCGGCGTC
The DNA here is from genome assembly GCA_963813535.1 of uncultured Chloroflexia bacterium. Classification (GTDB taxonomy): domain Bacteria; phylum Chloroflexota; class Limnocylindria; order Limnocylindrales; family CSP1-4; genus SPCO01. The sequence continues at coordinate 458,286 of CAWEZH010000002.1, forward strand.
ATGGTCCACGGCGCACCCGAACTGACCCTCGATGAGCTTCGGGCGGTCGTTTCGACCGCGGGCGAGCACGGTCGTCGCGTGATGAGCCATGCTCAGGACAGCGAATCGGTCCGCCGGTCGGCGGCCGCCCACGTCGCGTCGATCGAGCATGCGTGGCTGGCCGACGAGACCGCGATCGAGGCCGTCCGCGCGTCCGGCGCGTGGCTCGTGCCGACACTCGTCGTGACCGACGTCAACCGCACCTTGCCGGGCTTGACGCCGGTCCAGCGCGAGCGACAGGACCTGATCGAGACGCGCCATCGCGTCTCGACGGAGACCGCGATCCGGCTCGGTGTCCCACTGGCGACCGGCACCGATACGGGTGAGGTCGGCGTGACCGCCGACATGGTGTGGCACGAGATCGCGCTCCTTCGCGACCATGGCGCGACGCCGATGGTGGCGCTCCAGGCGGCGACGTCGTCGGCAGCCCGTCTGCTGGGCATCGATATGGACACCGGCTCGATCGAGGCTGGCAAGCTCGCCGATCTCGTGCTGTTCGACGGTGACCCGCTCGTGGACCTGGCGGTCCTCGCGCGGCCGGTCGGGGTCTGGCAGGGAGGTCGTTCGGTCAGCGCTTGAGCAGGTCGTGCACCTCCGGCTCGGGGCCCTGCCAGCGCACGACCTCCTCCGTCGCGAATCGACCGTAGAAGTTGATGAAGTGGCCGCCGAGCTCGCGCAGGATGCCGATCGCCTGGGTCTTCCTGTCGTCACCGCGGACGCGGACCATGACCACCGCCTGCCCGGCACGGATCGCGGCGTCGTACCAGGCCATATCGGGGAGCTGATCCATCACCGTGAACGACACGATCCGCCGGAGACGCGTGAACAGGCCATGCATCGCCCCGGTCGGGTCGAACCGGGAGGCGCCCTCGTCACCGCGCAGGACCGTGATGTCGCGGTCGGGGATGCCGGCCGCCTTCAGGGCAGCCGCGGCTGTCGCGGCATGTTCCGCGTCGGGCAGCACCGCGAGCAGCAAATCGGTCGGGTAGCCGATGAAGCGGGACGTGCGCCGTCGGCCTGGTCGGTCCATGGCCCGAGGATAGCGAGGCGTGCGCGAGCGGCGTTCGATCGGACGCCTCGAGTCCGTTTGCACCGGCGCGAAGGTGGTGCCGAAGGAGGGATTCGAACCCTCAACCACTTGCGTGGAGCGGTGTTTGAGACCGCCGCGTATGCCGTTCCGCCACTTCGGCCCGAGTTGACATCGTAGCCGGTCGTGGCACTGGCGCCGGCGCACCACGCACCGGTCGAAGCGGAACCAGCGTTCGCGGGCCTGCGTCTGGCGACCGATGCTAGACTCCCCGGGCCTCACGTCAGCCACTATCGCCGTCCGGAGGGACCCCCCGACCGTGGAGGAGGACCTTCGCTCGACGACGGTCCCCGACGACCCCGTCCAGCGCCGCGATCTCATCCTCATCGAGCGAGCCCGAGATGGCGACCTCGACGCGTTCAACGACCTCGTCGTGCTGTACCAGGACTCCCTGTTCGCCCTGGTGGTCCGCATGGTCCCCGATCGCGATCAGGCGTCCGACGCGGTCCAGGAGGCGTTCTTCTCCGCCTACCGCAACCTCGCGTCGTTCCGTGGCGGCAGCGTCAAGTCGTGGCTGAACCGCATCTGCGTCAACGCGGCGATGGACACCCAACGAGCACGGAAGCGCCGCCCCGTGCAGCCCTATCCCGAGCTCGAGGACGAGAGCTGGCAGCCGAAGGCCGGCGACGAGGTCGATCCCGAGCGGATCGCGGTCCAGGCCGAACGGAGTCGCGTGCTCGCGGCGGCGCTGGCGCACATCACCGACGACCAGCGGACCGCCATCGTCCTGTACGACGTCGAGGGCTACGACTACGCCGAGATCGCAGAGATGACGGGCGTCTCGCTCGGGACGGTCAAGTCGCGGATCCACCGCGGTCGACTGTCGCTGCGCGACATCCTCGTGGATCGCATGGACCTGTTCCGTGGCTGATCGGACCTCGCACGCCCGTCACGATCGGTTCGCGATCGCTGAGGCCATCGGCGGCGCGATGATGCCGTCCACCGTGCGTACTTGCCCGGCCTGCGGGGCGCTCCACCGCGACCTCCAGTCGCTTCGAGCGGCGTTCCGTGTGGCCTGGACGCCGCGCCGTCCACGCGACCTCCTGCTGACTACGGGCGATGTGGCCCGACTGCGACCGACACCCTGGCGACGCCTGCTCGGGTCGATCGGTTCGCCACGCGACGCCGTGACCCGCCCATTAGCGATCGGCTTCACTGCAGTGGGTCTTGTCGGACTGCTCCTGACCAGCATGCCACTTGGTGCTGTCGGCGGGAGCGCAGCGAGCTCGCCGTCGGTCGAGAGCATGTCCGCCACCGAACCATCGGGGACGCCCGCCAGCGACCAGCGTGTCGTCGGCGAGGCGACGGCCCCGAACCCGGTCGTGCTCGTTTCCGTCGGATCCGTGGCACTCGGCGGTTCGATCTTCGCACTGCGCCGCGTCACATCGCGCTCGAACCGGGTGCGATGATGCGGAACCACGCACGAGGCGACGTCGTCTCACCTTCGACATGACCGACGCACACCCCTCGACCACGGCCGCCCACGCCGCCCACGCCGCCCACGACCTGACCGTCGTGGCGGCCCTGGCGACGCGCGACCGCGATCTCGATCGATCGACGGCCGACGCCGCGCGGGTGCTGGTCGCGTCCTGCACCGCCTGCGCCGACGTCCTGGCCGACCTTGTGTCGCTCCAGGCGGCCATCCCGACCACCTCGACGCCTGCCCGGCCTCGCGACTTCACGCTGACCGACGCGGACGCCGCCCGGCTCCGCAGGACCGGTTGGCGCCGGTTCCTCGGGTTCTTCGGTTCGGCGCGCGACGGCGTCAGCCGCCCCCTGGCGATCGGCCTGACGACGATCGGCCTGGCCGGCCTCATGGTCGCGACGCTGCCCTCGATGTTCATGGCCAGTGGCGGCACCTCCGTGCTCGCCCCGGTCGGTGCTCCCGTCGAGCAGGCCCAGCCAGCCGCCGGGGGTGCCGTTGACGCCTATGGATCCGACAAGCTCACGATGAGTGGCGAGCCTGCCCCGAGCGACGGCGTCAGGGGCGAAGCCGCCGCCAGCGGGGCTGCCGCCAGCGAGCCGGCCGATGGCGGCGTGTTCAGCGGCGCCAATCCCGACGAGATCGGGCGGCTGGACACGACCGGTGACAGCGCGGCCGCGCTCCGTGATGACGCGTCCGGGCTGTCCGTGCTGTTCGTCATCGCCGGCATGCTGCTGATCGCCGGCATCGGCCTGTTCGGTCTCCGCTGGAGCGCTCGCCGACTACGCTGAACCCGTCGATCGGCGAGCCCAGCGGCAGCCGGTCGCGCGACCCCGACGGGTACACTGTCCACCCGATGGAACGCCTGATGCTGCTCGACGGCTACGGGCTGGTCTACCGCGGATACTTCGCTCTCCCGCCGCTCACCACGTCCAAGGGTGAGCTCGTGAACGGCGTGTTCGGGTTCGCCAGCATCGTCCTGCGCGGTATCGCGGATCTCCAGCCCGATTACCTCGCGGTCTCGTTCGACCTGCCCGGTCCGACGTTCCGGCACGAGCAGTACGCGGACTACAAGGCGACCCGCGTCAAGATGCCCGACGACCTGCGCGACCAGTTCCCGAAGGTGCGCGAGGTCGTCAAGGCGCTGCGGATCCCGGTCTACGAGATGGCGGGCTATGAGGCCGACGACGTCATCGGCACGATCACCCAGCAGCTAGATCCGAAGGACGACCTCGAGACGACGATCGTCACGGTCGACCTCGACATGCTCCAGCTGGTGACCCCCCGCGTCCGCCTGATGACCACGCGCTCCGGTGTCGAGAACACCGTCATGTACGACGTCGCGCGCATCGATGAGCGGTTCGGGCTGCGACCGGACCAGATGATCGACTACAAGGCGCTCAAGGGCGACCCCACCGACAACATCCCCGGCGTCCCAGGGGTGGGCGAGAAGACCGCCGCGAAACTCATCCGGGAGTTCGGCGACCTCGAGAGCCTGTTCACGCGCATCGATGACGTGACGCCTGAGAAGCTTCGCGAGAAGCTGCGCGACCATCGCGAGCAGGTCTTCATGGGCCGCGACCTGTCGACGATCGTTCGGGACCTTCCGATCGAGATCGACCTCGAGGCGGCCCGCCTCGGCGACTACGACCGCGACACGGTCGTCCGGTTGTTCCGCGAATACGAGTTCCGCACGCTGATCGAGCGCTTGCCGCCGATGGCGGGCGAGACGGCGGAGGAGCGGACCGAGCGCCTGAAGTCCGTGGCGGAGAGCGGCTACGTGCCGGCTGCCCGCGTGGCTGGCCGACCCGAAGGCTGGGGTCCGGGCCGTGCCACGGGCCGGCCGGCCAGCACCGAACTCCAGCTCCGACTCGATTTCGACGCGGTCGGCACCCCATCCGGGGACGGCACGGCCCCGCGCGCCGGAGGAATCGCCGCGGCCGGACCGTTCGAGCCGACCGACGACCTGCCGGCCGCGCTGGCGGCCGCGATCCTCGATCCCGGGCGCATCGAGGTCGCCGACGAGAGCAGGATCCCAGAGCTTGAATCATGGTTGCTCGCGCAACCGGCGGTCGGCGTGGCCCTCGTGCAGGACGATCCACGACCCCGCCGGGGCACGCCGCTCGCTCTCGCAGTCGTCGGCACCGACGGAAGAGCGGTCGCAGCGGACGGGCCGGACGCCGCCCACGCGCTCCGCCACATGCTCGAGCGACTGCGCATCCCGCTCGTCGGGCACGAGGTCAAGCCCGTGCTCGTCGCCGGTCTCGCCGACGATCCTGCGGTGGAGCCCATCCCGGTCGCTGTCGACACGCAGGTCGCGGCGTACATCCTCAACGCGGCGCTCCGGAGCCAGACCATCGCCGACATCGTGGCCGAGCACCTCGACCAGATCCTGCCGCCGGCCGTCGAGCTGCCGCCGACCGCGCGGGCGGGCCTCGAAGCGCTCTCGGCGATGGCCGTGCGCGAGCCACTGGAGCAGCGCTTGAGCGAGATCGACGGTCTCGAGCGACTGTTCCGGGAAGTCGAGATCCCGTTGATCCCGGTGCTCGCGCGGATGGAGGCCACCGGGGTCGCCCTGGATCGCGAGGCGCTCGACGTGCTGCATCGCGAGTTCAGCACTGAGATCGCCCGTCTCGAGCAGGAGATCTACGTCGACGTCGGTCATGAGTTCAACCTCGGCAGTCCCAAGCAGCTCGAGCAGGTCCTGTTCTTCGAGCTGAACCTGCCGAAGGGTCGCAAGACCAAGACGGGCTACTCGACCGACGCATCGGTCCTCGAGGAGCTGCGCCCCGCCCACCCGATGGTCGACAAGCTCCTCGAGTGGCGGGTCTACACGAAGCTCCGCTCGACCTACGTCGAGGCGCTGCCGACGCTGATCGCCGGCGACGGGCGACTGCACACGACCTTCCACCAGGCGGTCGCGGCGACCGGTCGCCTGTCCTCGTCGGACCCGAACCTACAGAACATCCCGATCCGGACCGAGCTCGGCCGGCGGATCCGGCGCGCATTCGTGGCCGGCGAGCCGGACCTCGTGCTGCTGGCAGCCGACTACTCCCAGATCGAGTTGCGGATCCTTGCCCACGTCTCGGGCGACGAGCATCTCAAGGACGCCTTCGCCCGCGGCGCCGACATCCATCGTGAGACCGCCGCACGGGTGCTCGGCAAGGCTCCGGAGGACATCACCCACGGCGAGCGGTCGATGGCCAAGATGGTCAACTTCGGGCTGGCCTACGGCATGAGCGACTTTGGCCTCGCCTCGCGCGCGAACATCTCGCGCCAGGACGCGCAGACGTTCATCAACAGCTACTTCACGGCGTATTCAGGGATCAGCTACTACATGATGGCGATCAAGGACCAGGCACGGGACCAGGGCTTCGTCGAGACCCTGCTGGGCAGGAAACGGCAGATCCCCGAGCTGCGTGCCTCCAACCCGGCCCTGCGCGGGGCAGGGGAGCGGATGGCCATCAACATGCCCATCCAAGGCACGGCCGCCGATATCCAGAAGATCGCGATGATCCGGGTCGAGGCAGCCGTCCGCGAGGCGGGTCTGCGAGCACGGCTGCTGCTGTCCGTCCACGACGAGCTGCTGTTCGAGGTGCCGCGCGACGAGGTCGAGGCACTGGCTGCCGTGGTTCGCGAGCAGATGGAGGGCGCGCTGCCCCTGTCGGTCCCGCTGGTGGTGGACATCAAGGTCGGCGATGACTGGGAGTCGATGACGCCACTGACGCGCGCGGACGCCGTCGCTGCCGAGGCCGACGAGTTGCCGCTGGAGGCGCCGGTCGCCCCGTTGGCGTCCTAGGGCCGTCGCATGCCCGAGCTCCCCGAGGTCGAGACCGTCGCGCGCGACCTCCGACCGCGTTTGGTCGGGGCGACCATCGTCGGTGCCCGGACGAATTGGGTGCGCACGCTCCGATCCCAGGATCCGATCTCATTCGCCGAAGGCGTCACAGGCCGATCGGTGCTGGCGGTGGGTCGACGCGGCAAGCAGGTCGTCGTCGACCTGAGCGATGACGCCGCGCTGACCGTCCATCTCAAGATGACCGGCCAGTTGTTCGTGGTCCCGCCGGACCTGCCGGAAGATCGGTACATCCGTCTCGTCCTCGAGCTCGCCGACGGCCGCGAGCTGCGCTTCCGCGATATCCGCAAGTTCGGCAGGATCGGGTTGTACGGTCGCGACCCGGTCACAGGCGAGCTGGTCGACGAGGTCGGTGGTGCGTCCGTGTTCGCCGGCGTCGGACCGGAACCGCTCGATGACGCGTTCACGCTGCGCGACTTCCGCCGGCGGATCCGTCGTCGCAAGGGCCGGCTCAAGCCCCTGCTCACCGACCAGGCCTTCCTCGCCGGCGTCGGCAACATCTACGCGGACGAGGCGCTCTGGCGCGCACGACTGCATCCGCTCCGGTCAGCGTCGTCGCTGCGACCGCCCGACGAGCGCCGGCTCTACGAGGCGGTCCGGGAGGTGTTGGGCGAGGCCATCGAACGTCGCGGTTCCTCGATCGACGACTACACCGCGCCGGATGGGGACGGCTCGATGCAGGAGCGCCTCGACGTGTACCAGCGGACCGGCGAGCCATGCGCCCGCTGCGGTCACCCGATCAAGCGGATCGTGATCGGGGCACGGTCGACCCACTTCTGCTCATGGTGTCAGCGCCTGTCGGCTGCCGACCGGAAAGGTGCGGCGGCGATCCTGCTCTCCATGACCGGCGGAGGGGTGCGCCGCGGACGACGCTGGACGGAGCTTGACGACGGGGGCCAGGAGGGCGCCGCGACGCTCGCCCGGACCGACCGCACCCGCCGCGCCGCGGCGACGCGTCGCGCTGCCGCGCGCGACGCAGCGGGCAGCTGATGTCGATCCTGCGGCTGGCCGGGGTCACGCGCGAGATCGGCGCGTTCACGATCCTCGATGCGATCGACGCCGCGGTCGCCCTCGGGGACCGGATCGGCCTGGTCGGGCCGAACGGTGCGGGCAAGACCACGCTGCTGCGCCTCGCGGCTGGGACCGACGAGCCTGACCGCGGCACCGTCAGCCACAAGCGCGCGCTGTCGATCGGCCTGCTGGCCCAGGAGGCACATCTCGACGCGGTCTTCATGGCCTCCCCGGACCTGCGGGCGGCCGTCCGCGCGGGTGCCGCGCACCTGGAGGTCATGGCCGAAGAGCTCGCGACCATCGAACGCGCCGGCCGGGCGACGGATCCCGCCTATGCCGACCTCCAGCATCGCTTCGAGGTCCTCGGCGGCTACACGCTCGATCAGCGGGTCGATGCCGCGCTGAGCGGCCTCGGGTTCGCCCAGGAGGAGTGGTCCAAGCCGCCCACCGCCCTGTCCGGCGGCGAGCAGACGCGAGCGGCACTCGCCCGCCTGGTCATCGCCGATCCGGACCTGCTCCTGCTCGACGAGCCGACCAATCACCTCGACCTGGGCGCCCTCGAATGGCTCGAGGACCACCTTCGCCGCCGCGCCGGGTCACTGCTGGTCGCCTCGCACGACCGGGCGTTCCTGGACGCGACCGTGACACGGATCTGGGAGTTGCGGGATCGCCACCTGACGGCGTTCCGTGGCGACTACAGCGCGTACCGGCGCCAGCGCGAAGAACGTGACACGCGCGCGGTGAAGGAGGCCGACACCCAGGCCGAGCAGATCGAGCGTGAGCGCGAGCTGGTCCAGCGCTACCGGAGCCATCGCAAGTTCAACAAGATGCACGAGCACGAGGCACGACTCGAGCGTCTCCTCGCCGAACGCCGGGAGGCGCCGCGCTCCGGGCGCAAGCTCGCCTTACCCCAGGCCTCGCTCGTCGGCGCCGGTCCGGCGCGATCGGGTGAGATCGTCGTCCGGGTCGAGGAGCTGGTGGTCGGCTACCTGCCGGGCCGCGGCGCCGTCGATGCCGACGGCAGGCCCGCCACCGAGCCACGGGTCGTCGCGCACGCCCCGTTCCTGGCGGCGCAACGCGGCGACCGGATCGGCATCGTCGGTCCGAACGGGGCCGGCAAGACCACGCTGCTGCGCACGATCGCCGGGGAGCTGTCACCGCTCGATGGGGCGCTGACCTTCGGCAACGCCGTGCAGATCGGCTACCTCGCCCAACTCCGACGTGCCGCGATCGCCGGCGAGACCGTCCTCGACGCGCTGGTCGGCACGATCCCGGTGACGCCGGGCGAGGCACGCTCGTACCTCGCCAGGTTCCTGTTCCGCGGCGACGACGTGCTCAAGGAGGTCCGCACCCTGTCGGGCGGCGAGCGGTCGCGACTCGAGCTGGCGCTGCTCGGGATCCAGCCGTCGAACCTTCTGCTCCTGGACGAACCGACGAACCACCTGGACATCCCGGCACGAGAGGCCATCGAGGCCTTCATGCGCGAGTCGCCGGCGACCTTGCTGGTGGTGTCGCACGACCGGCGCCTGCTCGAGACGGTGTGCGACCGGCTCTGGGTCGTCGACGATGAGCGCGCGGTGCCGTTCGATGGCGGCTACCGGGCGTGGCGTTCCGCGGTCGCCGACGGCTGGACCACGAAGGACGCGGACAAGGCCCGACGGGCGCGACTGGCGGCGCCAGTGGCGACGGTGCCGGGTGTCCTGGCGCCCGCCAAGCCGACCGTCGCGAGGCCGGCCGCACGTCGCGCCCGCGGCGCGAAGCTCTCGAAAGACGCCTACCGCCGACAGAAGTCGGCGCTCGACGCCGAGCTGACACGGCTCGGGTTGCGCAAGAACCATCTCGAGCTGGCCATGGGCGATCCCTCGATCTCCGCCAACTTCGTCGAGCTTCGTCGGGTGACGAGCGAGCTCGCCGATGTCACCGACGCACTCGGGGTCGCGGAGGATGCCTGGCTCGATCTGGAGGAGCGCGCACCCTGATGCTACGCATCGGCATCACCGGCCCGATCGGCTGCGGCAAGTCGACCGTCGCGAGTTGGCTAGGCGAGCACGCCGATGTGTGCGTGATCGACGCCGACCATGTCGCCCGGCTCGTGCTGGCGCCCGAGACGCCCGAGGTAGAGGCTGTGTATGCGCGGTTCGGCGAGGCGCTTCGTCGACCGAGCGGCGAACTCGATCGCGCGGCACTCGGGCGCATCGTGTTCGCCGACGACGTGGCTCTGCGCGACCTCGAGGCGATCGTCCATCCGGCCGTGCGTCCACGCATCCTCGCCCAGATCGAGCGAGCCGAAGCGTCCGGCGCGCGAGCCGTCGTGATCGAGGCGATCAAGCTCGTGGAGGGCGGGCTGGCGGAGCTGTGCGACGAGGTATGGCTGGTCGCCTGCGACCCAGCGGTCCAGCTGGAGCGCTTGGTGGGTCGCGGCGATCCGGCGGACGATGCCTCGTCCCGCGTCGGTGCACAGCGCGACCTGGTCGAGCGACTGCGGGGCGCCGCAACGCTGATCGTCGATACGAGCGGCGAGCCCGTCGCGACCCGAACGATGGTCGACGGCCTCCTGGACGAGGCCCTGCGCTCCAAGTAGGCCCGCATCGCGAACTCCGAACGTGGCGGACGGCGACGCTCGTTGACGCAAGGCGGCCGCCCGGACCACCGAGGATGGCGGTCCGGGCAGCCCGGAGGTGCGCCGGGTCAGCGGCGCGAAATGGAATCGATGTCCGTCCGGCGCGGGGCTACGAGGGACTCGCCGAAGGTGACGCCGACGTCCTTGGCGATTCCGATGGTGACGGTGTCGGGACCGGCGTAGGTCGCGCTGTCGGGATCGGACCGGAGACCGGCGGGAACGCCACCGGGACCGGCAGGCCGTAGCGGATGATCACCTTGTTGGTGGTCGTTCCCAATGCAGATGCGTCGACCATGCGCGTATCGACGTCCGGCCTGAGGGCGAGGCTGAACGAGGCCGACCCGCTGGCCTGCAGATGCGATATCTCCTCGGCGACATCGACCGGTGCCTTGAGCACGTAGAAGGTTCCGGACTTGGCCAGCAGCAGCATGTTCTGGTACGACAGCTTCGTCGACTTGTCCGTGTAGAACCCGTCCTCGCCCAAGCCGGTAGAGGAGTCGGTCAGGACGTTGACGCTGGCGGTCACGAACACATCGACCGTCTGGTTGGCGATCAATAGCCCGCCGACCGCCCGGTCGTCGGGCACGGTCAGCGAGATCGCCCGCCAGTCGGGCGAATCGGCCGCGATCACATCAGCCGGGCCCAGGACCGAGAACTGCCCGCCTTCGGTGCTCGAGGCAAGTAGGTTGGTCAGGACCATCTGGCCCTGCAGGATGGCGACCGCGGGGACGCGCCCGATGACCTTGTCCGGCGTCGAGGCGATGCCCTGTGCGTTCGTGTCGTCGAGCGGGATCTCGCGAACGAGCACGTCGGTCGCCTCGATGATCTTGCGCGCCGGGATCGTCTTTGCGGCGACGACGACCGCGACCCGCTGCAGACCGGCCCCGCCGGCCTGCTGCTGGGCCTGATTGATGAGGAAGAACGCTGCGCCGCCGGCGAAGACGGCGAGGATGACGCCGATGACGAGGATCCATCGACCCCGACGACTGGGGTCCTTGTATTCCATCTCCACGTGGGATGCCTCCGAAAGGGTTGGTGCCGTGCCCGCCCGGCTAGTTCCAGGGCACGAGTCGCGCCACCTGACCGCGGCGCAACGCGGGATCGTTCATGTCGGCGTACACCCCAGAGATCGCGTAGCCGTTGATCGCATTGCTATCGACTGATGTGATCCGGAACGTGCTGAAGCCAAGGATGTCGACGTACTCGTTCGAGGTGCTGGCGGTCGCGATCGCGACCGTGATGGGAACCATCCGGGTCACCGGCTGGCCGACCGAATTGATGCCGGACACGCGGAGCGACAGCGAATAGACGCCCGGCCCGAGCGTGCCGCCGCTGACGGACACGGTCGCGGTCGACGACGTGCCCTTGTTGAGCGTGATGGTCGATGGGCTGACCGACACCGTGCCGATGCCCGTCGGCAGGACCCCGTTGGCATCCGCGCCACCCTCGACGGTGAGGCTGACCGGGCCGCCGAAGAACGTGCCGTTGTTGTTGGTCGTGCTGACGGTGACGCCGCTCGTGCCCGTCCCGCCGGTCGAGGGGATCAGGATCGCGGCGCCGCCACTCGTCGAGAAGTCGCGGTTGACGCTGCCGATCGAGATGCCGACCGGATAGAAGTGGTCGAGGAGCACGGGACTCGACGAATGGCCCTGGATCCAGGCCGTGTACACGCCCTGCGGCGCACCGGTCGTCTGGAACGTCGACCATGTCACCGTCCCGTTCGGCGTGAGCGGGCTAGGGCTGAACGTCATCGGGGTCAGCGTCGTGCCCCACGGATGCGCCGGCTCGCTCCAGTTCGGGAAGGCGCTCGTCGCGACGACGCCGGTGAAGGACGCGTTCTTCGTCACGCTCATCGTGATCGAGTTGTTGCGCGTCTGGTTGGTGTTGATCGTGACGGTGCTAGGGACTACGTAGCTGAAATCCGGGATGCTCGACACGGTCCCGGAGTAGACGGCTGCCAGGATCTCGTCGCCTGGGTTGTACCGGTCGTTGATCGCGTCGATGATGATCCCGGAGGAGTTGCCGTCGATGATCGCGACTTGGTCGTTGGGGTCGGGTGGGACCGTGACTGGCGGGAAGTCGGGTCCCGGGTAGCCGGTGGCCACCCAGCCGGCCTCCATGGCTTTGAGCGTGTTCGCATTCGTGCCTGCGGAAACGCCGTTGTAGAACACGTTCGAGGGCGGCGATGCGTATTGGAAGTTGCGGATGTCCAAGGCCACGAAGCCGCGGAAGCTCGCGGCGTTCGACGGGGCGGATCCCTGCCCGACGAGGGCGATGATCGGCCCGTGATTGACAGGATCGTCGTCCGGGGTCGTTCCGTTGAACGGCAGGCCAGGATTGGGGGTCGAGCGAAGGGACCCGTCCGTGGCGCTGCCGAGGCACGATGTGTTCGCCGTCGCGACGAGATCCTGGAAGTGGTTGGTGTTCCCGTCGCACGGAGCGACCGCGCCGACGAACGGACCGGGGGCGTTGATGTAGTGACGGACGGCGATCGGGAGCAGGTCGCCCTTCGTGGCGACGAGCGCCTTGCCGCCGAGGACCGCCGAGCTCAGCCCGATCACCCGGCCGAACGTGTATGAGACGTTGCTCTTGATCGCGACGCGGACGTCACCGCCGCTGATCAGGATCCCGCTCGACAGGTACATCGGGTCACCGGGGTGGCCGGTCTCATACTGCGGCGTCAGCGCCACCGAGGCCACCGTCCCGGTCGGACTCCCTATGAGGTTGCGGGTCAGGATGTCGCGGCCCTCGGCCTCCGCGTCGGTCGTGGACTCGCCGCGGATCAGCGCGTTTGCGATCGCCAGGGCCCCGGCGTCGGCTGCGTTCTGGAGGAATCGCTTCTCGCTGTAGAACCGCCCGATGTCGAACGCCAGCCCGGCGGCCGCCATGATGCCGACCAGCGCCATCGCGAAGAGCACCAGGATCTGACCCGGCTGCCGACGGCGGCTGACGCGAGGCCGGGCCATCAGTTGGCCACCATCGTCACTTCGGATGTCAGGCCGAGGCGACCGTTCATGTCCTTGGGCAGGAATTGGGGGATCAGCGGGATCACGAGATCCTGGTGGTAGGTCGCCCGGATGGTGATGTGATAGCCCACCCGGGCGTCGGTGTCGGTCGTGCCGCCGGGGAGCAGGTAGGTCACCACGAGATCGCCGTTGGTGAAGGTGTTGCCGGTTTGCGTCCATGTCCCTGACGTCGCGAAGTTCGGCGAGGTCTTGGACAGCAGGTTCATCGACGCAAGCAGGGACGTCTTGATGAACTCGTTGCGGGCGAGGTCGTTCTGCGTCTTCGACATCGCAGCGTCGTACACATAGACGGTCCCGTTCCGCGCTCCCTCGCGCGTCGCATTGGTCAGCGTGACGAAGGCGTTGAAGATGAACCCGAACTGGATGATCGCGAGCACGATGATGAACAGTGGCATCAGGACGAGGGAGAACTCGACCAAGCTCTGACCTCGATGATGGGGGCGACGACGGGACCGCATCGGCGACAGTGGTTCTCTAGCGTGCTGTGGCCCCGAGTGTCGGGCCCGGATGGCCGGCATCGGTATGAGTCATTCGTCCCCACCACGCTGGCCGAGAGGGGCATCCGCGGATGCGAACGTTCGTTCTGTACTGCGGGGCCCCGTGTAGACTGGACCGGTGCCCGACTTCGAACTTGTCGCCCCGTTCGAGCCGACGGGGGATCAGCCAGCCGCCATCGACCGCCTGACCGACGGCCTCGCCCGAGGCCAGAAGGGACCAGGTGCTGCTCGGCGCGACCGGCACCGGAAAGACCGCGACGCTGGCCTGGACGATCGCGAAGCACAACAAGCCGACGCTGGTGCTGGCCCACAACAAGACGCTTGCCGCCCAGCTGTACGCCGAGTTCCGGGAGTTCTTCCCGAACAACGCCGTCGAGTACTTCGTCAGCTACTTCGACTACTACCAGCCCGAGGCGTACCTGCCCCGGAGCGACACCTACATCGAGAAGGACTCGTCGCGCAACGACGAGATCGATCGGCTCCGCCATGCCGCGACGCATGCGCTGTTCGAGCGGCGGGACGTGATCATCGTCGCCAGCGTCTCGTGTATCTACGGCCTGGGCGCGCCGGTCGACTACGGCGCGACCGTGTTGAAGCTGCGCCAGGGGGGCAAGTACCGGCGCGACGCTGTCCTCCGCCACCTCGTCGATCTCCAGTACCAGCGCAACGACCAGGCACTCGGTCGCGCCCGCTTCCGGGTCCGTGGCGACACCCTCGAGCTCCAGCCGGCGTCAGAGGAGTTCGTGGTCCGGGTCGAGTTCTTCGGCGACGAAGTCGAGCGCATCACCGAGCTCGATCCGCTGACCGGGGAGCTGCTCGCGGAGCGCCGCGAGACCAACATCTATCCGGCGACCCACTTCGTGACGCCGGCCGACAAGCTGCGCGAGGCCGTCGTCGACATCGAGGCGGAGATGGAGGTGCGCGTCGGCGAGCTGGAGCGTGAGGGCCGGGCGCTCGAGGCCGCCCGGCTTCGCCAGCGGACGACGTTCGATCTGGAGATGCTGCGCGAGCTCGGCTATTGCACCGGCGTCGAGAACTATTCGCGTCATCTCGCCCGACGTGAGGCCGGTTCGCGGCCGTGGACGCTGCTCGACTACTTCCCGCCGGACTGGCTGCTCGTCGTCGACGAATCGCACATGACGATCCCGCAGGTCGTCGGCATGTACAAGAACGACCGAACCCGCAAGGAGATCCTGGTCGACTTCGGTTTCCGGCTCCCGTCCGCGCTCGACAATCGGCCGCTGACCTTCGAGGAGTTCGAGTCGTCGGTCAACCAGGCCGTGTACATGAGCGCGACGCCCGGGCCGTACGAGCTCGAGCGAAGCAAGGGCCAGATCGTCCAGCAGCTCATCCGGCCGACCGGCATCGTCGATCCGCCGGTGACCATCAAGCCGACCGAGGGCCAGATCGACGACCTGCTCGAGGAGATCCGGACGCGCGTCGAGCGCGGCGAGCGCGCGCTGGTCACGACGCTGACCAAGAAGATGGCCGAGGACCTGACCGACTACCTCAAGGAGCTCGGGGTCAAGGTCCAGTACCTCCATAGCGAGGTGGACACGCTGGAGCGCGTCGCGATCCTGCGCGACCTGCGCCTCGGCGTGTTCGACGTGCTCGTCGGCATCAACCTGCTGCGCGAGGGCATCGACCTGCCCGAGGTCACGCTTGTCGCCATCCTTGACGCCGACAAGGAGGGCTTCCTGCGATCGGCGTGGTCGCTGATCCAGATGATCGGCCGGGCCGCGCGGAACATCGGTGGCGAAGTGATCATGTACGCGGACAAGGTCACGGAGTCGATGCAGGTCGCCATCGACGAGACAGACCGCCGCCGCGCCGTCCAGGACGCCTACAACATCGAGAAGGGCATCGAGCCCACGACGATCGTGAAGGGCATCCACGACCTGAACCAGCGCCTGCGGGCCGTCGCCGAGTCGACCATCGTCTACACCTCCGAGCGCGAGGGCGGCCGGCCGTTCGACGAGTCCGATCGCGTCAAGGTCGAGGCCCTCGTCAACCGGATGGAGGCCGAGATGCGGGGCGCCGCCAAGGAGCTCGAGTTCGAGCGGGCGGCCGCGCTCCGGGACGAGATCCAGCAGATCCGCCTGCGGGTGCTGGAGCAGGACGCCTCGGTGACGGTCGCGAGGGCGGCTGAGCGGGCGGCCCAGGACAAGGGTCGGGCGGCGACGGGCCTGACGGGTGCTGCAGACCGGGCGCGTGGACGCCGAGCCGCGGACGAGCTGGCCGCATCGACACCGTTGCTCGAGGTCACGAGCGTCACCGTACTGCCCGCCGAGGAGGAGCCCGGCGAGTCGCTCGACGGCGAGCCGGGGGGCGCCGACACCGCGTCCGACTGGCTGCCCGGGATCCGTGACGAGCACGAGGATGAGGCGGGCTGGCAGGCACGCTGGCTGGACCGGCCGACATGGGACCGGACGGTCACCCCGAACATCCGCAAGCGCACCGGCCAACGACCGGTCCGATCGGGCCGCCGGCGGAGCTAGGCGGGCTGCCGGCGGGCGGATCGGGCTGGCAAACGCGGCGTCGGCACGGCCGCCGTGAACTCTCCCGTAATCGCCGCATCACTGCAACGGAAGCCGGCTTCCGATGGGCGCGCAGGCACCTCGGACACGCCATCCTCGAGGTCGGATAACGACACGCCGGGCGGACGGTGTCTGCACGCACCGCTTCCTTGGCCGGAGGGCCTCCAAAGCGAAGATTCGGTGGTGCAGACGGGGCAGGTCCGGGCTAGTTTGGTGGGGTGTTGCTACGCTTCGTGACCCTCGCGATCGCGCAGGCATTCGACTTCGCGACGTTCAACGTCATGGTCGGCTCACACGGCCCTGGCGCCGAGGCGAATCCACTGATCCAGAGCATGTTCATGACGCTCGGGACGCCCGCGGTCGCATTCGTGAAGGTGGCCCTGGTGACACTGATCGTGGCCCTTGGCATCGCGGCGGCGGTCCGTGGCGGCCAGGGTCGATGGCGGGTCGTCGGTGGCATGCCGCTGGCCCTCGGGATCACGGCCGGGCTCATCGGTGGGATCACCAACGCGGCGGTGCTGCTGCGCTAGTCGGGCACCCGAACGACCCGAAGCCCGCGAGCGAACACCTGTTCCAAATGGCCGAAATCGGCTAGACTTCACTCGTGCCCCAGGATCAGCTCGTCGTGCGCGGTGCGCGCGAACACAACCTCAAGGACGTCACCGTCGCCTTCCCGCGCGACCGACTCGTCGTCATCACCGGACTGAGCGGCTCCGGTAAGTCAAGCCTCGCGTTCGACACGATCTACGCGGAGGGCCAGCGGCGCTACGTCGAAAGCCTCAGCGCGTACGCCCGCCAGTTCCTGGGCCAGATGGAAAAGCCCGATGTCGACCAGATCGACGGCCTGTCGCCGGCCATCTCGATCGACCAGAAGGGCGCGAGCCGGAACCCGCGGTCGACGGTCGGGACGGTCACCGAGATCTACGACCACCTCCGGCTGCTCTTCGCACGGATCGGCGTGCCGCACTGTCCCAACGGCCATGCGATCGAGCGCCAGAGCGTCCAGCAGATCGTCGACCAGGTCCTCGCCCAGCCCGAGGGGACCCGTCTGCTGGTCCTCGGACCGTTGATCAAGGACCGCAAGACCGAGGGCGATCGCATCATCGACGCCGCGCGGCGACAGGGCTTCGTCCGTGTCCGGGTCGACGGTGAGCAATACGACATCGCCGACGCCCCGACGCTCGACAAGTACAAGCGGCACTCGATCGAGGTCATCGTCGACCGGTACATCGTCCGTCACGCCGAAGCACCCGATGGCGCCGGCCGGGCGCCCGACGGCAGGCCGATCGACCCGGAGACCGGGCTCGTCATCCCGGATCCGGATGCCTCGCGGCTCGCCGACTCCATCGAGACGGCACTCCGGCTCGGCGAGGGCGTGGTGCTCATCGCTCCGGCGCCGCGCGACGACGAGCCGCCGGCGTTCGAGGAGCGTCGCTACAGCGAGAAGTACAGCTGCCCGTACGACGGCTTCACGATCGACGAGCTCGAGCCGCGCTCGTTCTCGTTCAATTCCCCGCACGGTGCCTGCCCGACATGCACCGGTCTCGGGACGAAGCTCGAGATCGACCCCGCCCTCCTGATCCCGCACCCGGAGAAGCGCCTGGGCGAGGGCGCGCTGGGCGTGGGCGGCCTGCTGTCGACCGATGCGTCGTGGCGGATGAAGATCCTCGAGGCCGTGTGCGACGCCCACGGCTGGGACTTCCAGACGCCCGTCAAGGACCTCCCGAAGGAGGCACTCGACTACCTCCTATACGCCAAGCGCGACCAGGAGCGCGTGCTGGTCCGCTACAGGCACGAACGTGGCGAGAGCACGTACAAGGCCAACGTCGAGGGCATCATCGCCAACCTCGAGCGCCGCTATCGCGAGACCGACTCGGACTACATCAAGGGCGAGATCGAGAAGTTCATGGTGACCAAGCCGTGCCCGACCTGTGGCGGGAAGCGGCTCCGACCCGAGATCCTCGCGGTCACCATCGGCGACAGGAACATCTGGGCCATCGCCACGATGTCGATCACCGACGCCCTCCGGTGGGCCAGCGGGCTCGGGGCGACACTCAACGACCGAGAGCGTGCGATCGCGTACCAGGTCGTCAAGGAGATCGTGGCCCGGCTCGGGTTCCTGGTCGATGTCGGTCTCGACTACCTGACGCTCGATCGGACGAGCGTGACGCTGTCGGGCGGCGAAGCACAGCGGATCCGCCTGGCGACCCAGATCGGGACGACGCTGATGGGCGTCCTGTACATCCTCGACGAACCATCGATCGGCCTCCACCAGCGCGACAACGCCAAGCTGATCGCGACGCTCACGCGACTGCGCGACCTCGGCAACACCGTGCTCGTGGTCGAGCACGACGAGGAGACGATCCGGACCGCCGACTGGGTCGTCGATATCGGTCCGGGAGCGGGGGAGCACGGCGGCGAGATCATCTCGAACGGCCCGCTCGAATCGCTGCTGGCCGAGCCGCGGTCGATCACCGGCGCCTATCTCCGCGGCGAGCGTCAGGTGCCGATCCCCAAACGGCGGCGCAAGGGCAATCGCAAGACGCTGCGGGTGACCGGCGCCCGTGAGCACAACCTGCGCTCGGTGGACCTGAAGGTGCCGCTGGGCACGTTCGTCGCCGTCACAGGCGTGAGTGGCAGCGGCAAGAGCACGTTGGTGACCGAGGTCCTCTATCGCGCCCTGGCGCGGGAGCTGAACGGGTCGCGTGAGCCGGTCGGCGCCCACGACCGCCTGTCCGGGTCAGAGCACATCGACAAGATCATCGAGATCGACCAGAGCCCGATCGGCCGCACGCCGCGATCGAACCCGGCCACGTACACGGGCCTGTTCGGGCCGATCCGGGAGCTCTTCGCGGCCGTCCCCGAGGCGCGGCTGCGCGGCTACTCGCCGGGCCGCTTCTCGTTCAACGTCAAGGGCGGTCGATGCGAGAACTGCAAGGGCGACGGGATCCTCAAGATCGAGATGCAGTTCCTGCCCGACGTGTACGTGCCGTGCGAGGTGTGCAAGGGGAAGCGCTACAACCGCGAAGCGCTCGAGATCCACTACAAGGGCAAGTCGATCGCCGACGTGCTCGAGATGACGATCGCTGAGGCACTCGACTTCTTCTCGGCCGTGCCGAACGTCAGGGCCAAGCTCCAGACGCTGTACGACGTCGGCCTGGGGTACGTCCACCTGGGACAGCCGGCGACGACGCTCTCGGGCGGCGAGGCGCAGCGCGTCAAGCTGTCGACGGAGCTCTCGCGCCGGGCGACCGGACGGACCTTCTACGTCCTGGACGAACCGACCACCGGTCTCCATTTCGCGGATGTCGAGAAGCTCCTCGAGGTGCTCCATCGCCTGGTCGAGGGAGGCAACACGGTCCTCGTCATCGAGCACAACCTCGATGTCATCAAGACCGCCGACTGGATCGTCGATCTCGGGCCGGAGGGAGGCGACCGCGGTGGGCGGATCATCGCCGAAGGCACGCCCGAGAAGATCGCGTCGGCGAAGGGGTCTGCGACCGGCGAGTACCTGGCACGCGTGCTGCGCGGCGAACCGCTGGTGCCACTGTCGGACGTGACATTCGCCGAGGAGGCGGGCCGCGGCCGTCAGCCAGACGACCGGACCAACGGGCACGGCCATGGTGCGGCCGTATCGGTCACCCCATCGCGCAAGCGGGCGACGGCGGCGGCCAAGGCTCGCTAGCGGGCGCCGAGCCGCCTCGAGCACCGGACGGAACCCCTCCTTCCGTGTCGTAGGCGCCCCGACCAGCGGCTAGGATAGCCACGTGCCGGACATCGATTTCGCCTTCCTGGCCGACGCGGCCGAGACGATCCCTGGCCAGAAATTCCACGTCCTCGGCGGGGGGATCGCGCGCATCGGTGGCCGCCGCTTCCCGCTGCGCCACCCCCATCTGGCGCTGGTGATCGGCCTCCAGGTGACAGCCCCTGAGACCGAGCGGGAGCACGACATCCGTTTCGTCCTGCTGGATCCCGATGGGGCTGAGGTCGCCGGCGCGACCGGCAGCCTCGTTGCGAGGAGCCAGCGCGACGGCCGTGACGCGACGCTGACCTTCTCGATCGACCTGTGGAACCTGACCTTCCCAGCTCCCGGCGACTACTCCTTCCGCATCCTCGTCAACGGTTCGGAGCGCAAGCGGTTGCCGTTGCTGCTGCTCGCGCCCCCCGACGGCGCCGCCGGCACGGAGTCGGCGACGACGCCAGCGGATGCCTGAGGGGACACGGGCACGCGGGCTCGCCCGCCACGAACTCGGGGCGATCGACGACCTCGCGCTCATCGCGGCACGCCACGCGGACCGCATCCTGGCGGCCGCTCGCGAGCGACACGCCGATCGCTGGGCAACGTATCTCGAACCGCTGCCGGACCGACTCCGCGACGAGGGCCTGCCCGGCCTGCGGGCGACCGCCATGCGCGCCCGTGCCGCCTATGGCCCGAAGGACTCGGTGCGTGATGCGTTGCCGCCCGACGTGACCGAACCATTCCTGGACTCGATCGACCGGCTGCTGCGCGAGATCAACCGCGCGATGGCGCGGGGCTCGTGAGGCCGAGCTCTTCGGCCGTGAACGCCTCGAGCAGGAACGGCGATGGCGCCTGTGGGTCGTAACTGAGGGTCAACGTACGCCGCGCCCGGGTCCACGCCACGTAGCCAAGGCGACGTTCCTCCTCGTAGGCGCGTCGCGGATCCTCCGCCTCGGCGACCGCGCGGCCGCTCGGGAACCGACCCTCCTCAAGCCCGACCACGGCGACATGATCGAACTCTGCGCCCTTCGTGGAGTGTGCCGTCGCGAGGGATAGCCGGGCGTCATCGCGACGCAGCTCGACGAGGCGCTCGCGGGTGGCGTGGATCGCGGCTCGAAACGCCTCGAGGTCGGGAAATCGCGGCGCCCAGGCCAGAAGTGCGGTCGCGAGCTCGCGGTCACTCCACGGGTCGATGTGAAGCGTCGCCCGGAATCGACCGAGACGAACGAGGAGTGGCAACGTCTCGGGTGTCTCGGTCGCGATGCGGTCCAGGAGCGGGTCGAGTCCCGGGCGATCTACCAGCAGCTCGATCGATGCGGCGCGGAACGGCTCACCGAGGTCCATCGCGGCGACGACAGCCGGGCGAAGCTCCCGGTTCGTACGAGCCAAGATCGCGCGCGTCCCGTCGTCGTCGGGCCACGAGCGCAGGAGCCGAGCGGTGCGCTCCGGCTCGTCCGCGTCGTCCGGGGCGAGGATCAGCGACCCGGGCGCCTCGGCACGGGCGCGAATGACCTTGTCGAACCGCTCTTCGTTGTGGCCGATCAGCCGCACGGCTCGCTCCACGACGGGGGCCGGGCAGCGGTGGTTCACCTCGAGGTCGACCCGCCGCAGACCCGGGAGGGACTCGCCGATGGCCAGCACGCGTCGAACGTCGGCGAGCCGCCACCCGTAGATCGACTGATCGTCGTCGCCCACGAGGAAGATCCGATCTGCCGGCGCCGCGAGGAGCAATGCGAGCCGAAGCTGGGATCGATCGACGTCCTGCACCTCGTCGACGAGCAGATGCGCGCAGCGGTCGCGCCACCGTCGGAGGAGCACGGCATCGTGCTCGAGCGTGGTCAGCGCACCGCGGACCAGATCGTCGTAGTCGACCGACCCGCGGTCAGCCAGAGCCGCTTCGTAGTCGACGAAGGCACGCGTCACCGGTCCGATGTCCTGATCGGCGGCGACCTCCGCAGCGCTGACCCCGAGGTCGAGCTTCAACCGCGAGAACGCCGTATCGAGACGCCCCCGATCGGCAGTCGTCGTCCACGGCCATAACTCGGCGAGGAGCGCGTCCCGGTCCACGAGCTCGACCGTGGTGCCAGCGTCACGCAGGATCTCGCGGCCGAGGGCGTGGAAGGTGCGGACGCGCACGGACCCCGGCGCGATGTCGAGGGATGCGAGCGCGTCGTCGGCTCGCATGGTGAGCTCGTCAGCGGCGCGCTTGTTGAAGGTGATGGCCGCGATCGTCGCCGGGTCGGCTCCGCCGTCCACGAGCCAGGCGATCCGTGCCACGAGCGTCGTCGTCTTTCCGCTCCCCGCGGGTGCGATACAGAGGACTGGGCCAGGCAGCGCCGTCGCCGCGGCGCGCTGGTCCGGGGTCAGTTTCGCGAGCCGTTCCTGGACCGCCGGGCGCGTCACGGCGGCAGTATCACGACCGCCGCTGCACATGGACTTATGTGGCCGAAGTGGTCGCAGCGTGGTCTTGGTGACCCATGTCAACGAACCGGTACCGAAGAGGGGCGCGACGAGGCACCGAATCGACCGATATGGCCATGGCATGGACGGGGAGCAGGGGGACGATGGCTGCACGCCAGGCACGACGGCGCGTGGTTCGTGACGGCGTGGACCAGAGGACTCATCGAGATGCTTCGTCGATCACTCCGCCGGGCTGCCGTCCTGTCTCTCGGCGCGCTCCTTGCGGTCGCCAGCATCGCGGCGGCCAATTCGGTCCAGGCCGACAGCGTGACGCCGGTCGTCGACGGAAGTCACTTCCTCGGTGACGTGGCGCCCGGAGGGACTGTGCCCGCGGATGTCAGTTTCCTCGTCGGCTGCGCCGGGCTTCAGCACATCGACCCGCACCAGTCGGTCGTCCTGACCGGCAACGGCGGCATCGTGCCGCTCGATGGCGCCATCGTCAGCGTATCGACGGCCACGCTCACGCCGTTGTCGACCCCCTGGGGCGTTGACAGCGAGGGTTGCCCGGATCCCGCCCCGTCGTACGCGGGCGGTGCCCTGAGCCACGTCGTCCTCCGCGCTCCCACGGCGACCGGCATCCACACGTTCACGATCCAATGGAGTCGGTCGTTGACTCCGGAAGCCCAGAACGACGCGAACGCCTTCGCCCGGGCGGCGACATCGATCAACTTCTCGGTCCGAGTAACGTCGAACACCCCGCCGACGATCACGGTCCCCGCGTCCTTCACCGTCGAGGGCGACACCCGCGGTGGCTGGACGTCGAGCTGGACGGTTTCGGCATCCGACGCCGAGGACGACCTCGATCCGACGCCGATCTGCGTACCGACCGTCGGCGGTGTCCTGCCGCTCGGGCCTACGACCGTCACGTGCACCGTGACGGATGGGGCGGGCGCGACCGCCAGTGACCACTTCGACGTGACCGTCGTCGACAGGACGGCGCCCAGGCTGAGCGGACTCCCATCAGATATCGATGTCTCGACGTCCGCTCCCGACGGCCGCGCCGTCAGTTTCGCCAGCCCGAACGCCACCGACGTCGTCGATGGTTCGCCGACCGTGGCGTGTTCCCCTGTCAGCGGCTCCGTCTTTGTCGTCGGGACGTCGACCGTGACGTGCACCGCGACCGACGAGCGTGGCAATCAGGCGAGCGGCTTGTTCCGCGTCAGCGTCCGCTCCGTCGCGCCGCACGAGTCTTCGGCTGTTTGGCTCGAGCCCGTCGCACGTGGCAGCTCGACGTTCGTGGTGAACCGCGGCCGGACGATCCCTGTAAAGGTGCGGCTGATCGCCGACGGCCACGCTCGCACGAGGGGCGACGCCGACCTACGAGTCATGCCGTGCGGTGGCGGGGCCACGTCGGAACTGCCGCTGACGTGGGGCGGTGGGCGCTGGAACGTCTCGCTCGACACGTCGGCGCTCGCTGCGAGCTGCTACACGGTGGCCGCGACGATCGATGGCCTGCCGGCTGGCTCGTTCACGCTCGAACTGCGCGGAGGCGCCGCCGCCGACGCCCGTCCTAAGTGGACGGCGCCGACTGCCCCTTAGACGACCGCGGTCGAGCGACGGTCGAAGGCGACGGCGAAGACGCGCTGACGCCTCAGGCGGTACTTGCCCTAGCATCGACGGGTGACCCCCGAACTCGAAGCGACCCTCAAGCGACTGCCCGATCGACCGGGCGTCTACCTGATGAAGGACGCCCGCGGCGAGGTGCTGTACGTCGGCAAGGCGCAGAGCCTGCGACACCGCGTCCGGAGCTATTGGCAGAAGCAGGCGCCGGTCTACGGCGAGGGCCACCGGATCCGCAGCGTCATCGACCGGATCGCCGACGTCGAGGTCACCGAGGTCGACAGCGTCAGTGAGGCGCTCCTCCTCGAAGCGAACCTCATCAAGCGGTTCAAGCCCCGCTTCAATGTCCGCCTCAAGGACGACAAGAGCTACCCCTACATCAAGGTGACGCTGGGGGACGACTTCCCGCGCGTCGAGCGCACCCGGAAGCTCGTGAACGACGGGAGCCGGTACTTCGGACCGTATGCGTCGGCGACGAGCGTGGACGAGTCGATGAACATGGTCCGTCGGCTGTTCCCGTTCCGGACCTGCACGATCGATATCAAGGAGGGCCAGCGCGCGCTCCAGCGGCCATGCCTCCTGTATCACATCAAACGCTGTCAGGGACCGTGTATCGAGGCCATCTCGAAGGCCGACTACCGCGCCGACATCGAGCAGGTCGAACTCTTCCTCGAGGGTCGCCAGGAGACGCTCGTCAAGGCCCTCCGCCGAGAGATGAGCTCGGCGTCCGACCGCCAGGAATACGAGCGGGCGGCGACCCACCGCGACAAGATCCGCGCGATCGAGCGGACGATGGAGAGCCAGAAGATGGCGGCCTTCGCCCGCACCGAGCTCGACCTCGTCGGGATGGCACGGCAGGACAACCAAGCTGCGGTGACGCTCTTCGTGATCCGCGACGGCAAGATGATCGGGCGCGACGTGTACCTGCTCGATGCGGTCCGGGAGGCGCCCGATGCCGAGGTGCTCACGAGCTTCCTCGAGCAGTACTACACACGGGCGACATCGATCCCGCGCGAGATCTACATCCCGCCGGGCGTGACCGAGACTGACGACCTGCAGACGTTCCTCGCCGAGAAGCGAGGAGGGCCCGTCCATCTGCGGACGCCGCAGCGGGGCGAGAAGCGCGACCTGCTCGGTCTGGCCGCGCGGAACGCCGGCGAGACGCTCGCCCGCGAACATGCTCGCTGGCTGGCGGACCAGGGGAAGACCCTCGCTGCCCTCGAGGAGCTGGCGGCCGCACTCGATATCCCGGGCATCCCCCTCCGCATCGAGTGCTACGACATCTCGAACTTCCAGGGCGCGGAATCGGTCGGGAGCATGGTCGTCTTCGAAGACGGCAAGCCGCGCACCGGCGAGTACCGCCGGTTCCGCATCAAGACCGTGGAGGGCCCGAATGACGTCGCAAGCCACCAGGAAGTGCTGCGCCGCCGGTTCCGGGCGACCAAGTCGGGCGAGGAAGGGAGCGAGGAGGAGCGTCGCTGGGCGATGCCTGACCTCGTCATCGTCGACGGCGGCAAGCCGCAGGTGAATGCGGCCAAGGCGGTGCTGGACGAGCTGGGGTTGCACGACCTGCCGCTCGCCGGGCTGGCCAAGGAGCGCGAAGAGCTGTTTCTGCCGGGACGCCCGGACCCGGTCGTCCTACCACCGACGTCATCCGCGCTGTACCTCGTGCAGCGGCTGCGTGACGAGGCCCACCGTTTCGCGATCACGTATCACCGGACCTTGCGTGACCGACGGATCGTCCGTTCGGCGTTCGACGACCTGCCGGGAGTCGGCCCCAAGCGCAAGCGCGAGCTGCTGAAGGTCTTCGGTTCGATCAAGCGCGTCCGCGAGGCGCCGGTCGAGCAGATCGCCGCGGTGCCGGGCATCAGTCGCGCGCTTGCGGAGCGGATCAAGGCGACGCTCGAGGCCTGAGACCCGGCGCTCGGGTACCCGCGCACTGCGGTATTGCGGTGAAATCTTCAGCTTCCCGTAAGGGCGTCTGAACAGGCTTTCGTGTAGCATCCCGCCGGTATGCGCAGAGCCGGTCCCGTCCTCATCATCCTCATCGGCGTCCTCGCCCTCCTCATCGTCTTCTTCCCGAACCTCAAGCTCCCTGACCCGGCCTCCCCGGATGGCTCGTGGCGGACGGTCGAGACCAAGCTTGGTCTCGATCTCGAGGGTGGGCTGAGGGTCGAGTACCAGGCACTCCCCAAGGACGGCGTACAGCCGACCCAGGAGGCGCTTGGTGTCATCAAGGACATCATCGAGCGCCGGGTGAACACGACCGGCGTGTCGGAGCCGGTCGTCGTCGTCCAGGGCTCCGATCGTGTCGTCATCGAGCTGCCCGGCATCTCGGACGTCGACTCGGTGCGGCGCCTCGTCGGCCAGACCGGGAAGCTCGATTTCGTGCCGCTCGGGCAGACGCAGGCCGCCGAGGGCCAGGTACTCGACCTCGAGCAATTCCCGCCGCTGTTCAGCGGCGACCAGGTCGAGTCGGCAGCGATCGGCCAGGACCAGACGACCGGCGGCCTGACCGTCACGTTCGTCCTCAAGAACAACGGCCCCGAGTCGGGCGCCCAGCAGTTCGCCACCTACACCCGTGAGCATGTCGGGGAGATCTTCGCCATCGCCCTCGATGGCTCGGTCATCTCCGCCCCGTCGATCGACGAAGCGATCCCGAACGGCCAGGTCCAGATCCGGTCGGGCAACATCGGCGGCTTCCCGGCCAAGGAGGCCAACTCCCTCGTCACGGTCCTGAAGTTCGGCTCGTTGCCGTTCCCCGTCCAGGAGCTGTCGAGCGAGCAGATCTCGGCCACGCTCGGCGAGCAGTTCCTGAACCAGAGCCTGCTGGCCGGCTTCATCGGTATCGCGCTCGTGATCCTGTTCATGCTCCTGTACTACCGGCTGCCGGGGCTGGTCGCGTCGTTCGCGCTCATCTACTACACGGTGGTCGTTCTGGCGATCTTCCGGCTCATCCCGGTCACGCTGACGCTCGCCGGGATCGCCGGCTTCGTGCTGTCGGTCGGCATGGCGGTCGACGCCAACATCCTGATCTTCGAGCGGATGAAGGAGGAGCTGCGCGTCGGCAAGTCTCTGCCCGCAGCGGTCGAGGCGGGCTTCAATCGCGCCTGGAATTCGATCCTCGACTCGAACGTGTCGAGCCTCATCACGGCGACCATCCTGTACGCGTTCGGATCGTCGGTCATCCGCGGCTTCGCCCTCGTCCTGATCATCGGCGTGCTGACGTCGATGTTCAGCGCGATCGTCGTGACTCGCTCGATCATGCGCGTGGTCGTGCGGCAGGAATGGGCGCGCAAGGCTCGTCTATGGGGCCTGCGCGACGACGAGTTCGTGGCGGTCACCCCGCAGCGTCCGACCCGCCGACCCCTGGCGGCCGATGTTTGACGTCATCGGGAAGCGCCGCTGGTTCTACCTCGTCTCGCTCCTCCTGACGATCCCCGGCCTGATCTTCATCCTGATCTCGCCGATCAGCGACGCCGGGCTCCAGCTCACCATCGATTACACCGGCGGGACCCGCTGGGAGATCAAGTTCGCCGACGCGTCCGTGACACCGGAGCAGGTGGAGCAGGTCTTCGCCGGTAACGGACTCGAGGCGACCGCGATCCGCACGCAGTCCGGGTTCATCGAGATCAAGACCGAACCGATCGGGCTCGTCGAGCAGTCGCCATCGCCGTCACCGTCCGTGTCTCCGAGCGGTTCGCCGGGCGCCAGTGGATCGGGCGCACCGTCGGCCTCGGCGTCGCCTCCGGCGTCCGCATCGCCGTCGCCCAGCGCCTCGGCGTTGGCCAGCCCGGGTGCGAGTGCGAGTCCCGGCGCTAGCGCTTCGCCGTCCCCATCGCCCGTCGGCGGATCCGGCAACACCGAGCTACCGACCGACGGCAAGCTCGGCGAGATGGTCACCGCGCTCGAGTCGGAGCTCGGCGAGATCGAGGCCCAGCGAAGTCTCACGACGATCGGTGCGGTCGTCAGCTCGGATCTGCTGAACCAGGCCCTCATCCTCATCGTCGTCGGGTCGCTGGGTATCGTGAGCTGGATCACCTATCGCTTCCGCGACGTGAAGTTCGGGGTGACGGCGCTCGTGTCGCTGCTCCACGACGTCGTGGTCGTCGTCGGGGCGTTCGCCATCCTCGGAACGTTCTTCCACGTCGAGATCGACGCACTGTTCGTGACCGCGATGCTCACGGTCATCGGCTTCTCCGTGCACGACACCATCGTCGTGTTCGACCGGATCCGCGAGAACAAGGCGCGCCACCTGGGCGAGCCGTTCGACGAGATCGTCAACCACTCGATCCTGCAGACGTTCGGTCGCTCGATCACGACCAGCCTCACGGTGCTGATCACGTTGCTGTCGCTGTTCCTCTTCGGTGGCTCGGCGATCAGCGACTTCGTGCTGGCATTGCTCATCGGCATCGTCATCGGGACGTATTCGTCGATCTTCGTCGCGAGCCCACTCCTGGTCGACTGGCAGGCCTGGGAGGATCGGCGTCGCGGGCGGGCGTCGGCGGCGCGTGCCCCGCGCCCACGCCGGGCACCGTCCTGAGCGCCTCCGGGCGGAGAGCGGCCGGTTGAGGCGTGGGTGAGCGCCACATGGCATCCTGAGCCGGTGCTCGAACCGCGGTTCCGCTGGAGTTTCCCCGAAGATCTCCCCATCGAGCCCGACCTCATGACCGCAGCCGTCGAGCACGGCCTCGCCGAACGCATGACCGCGCTCCTGGCTCGACGGGGCGTCCTCGGACGGGACGACCTCGCTGCCTGGTTCGCCGAACCGATCGCCGGTCTCCACGACCCACACCTGCTGCCGGATGCGGACCTCGTCGTCGAGCGACTCGGGCGGGCTCGCGACCGCCGCGAACGAGTCATGGTGTTCGGTGACTTCGACGCCGATGGCCTCGATGGGCTGGCCATCCTCGTGATCGCCCTCCGGCGCTTCGGTATCGACGTCGAGCCATATGTCCCGAGCCGACTCGACGAGGGGCACGGACTCTCGGTCGCCGCGGTCGAGACCGCCGTCGCCAACCGCGTGTCGGTCATCGTCACCGTCGACTGCGGCACGAGCTCTGCTCCCGAGATCGCGCTCGCTGGCGCGCGCGGCATCGACGTCATCGTCACCGACCATCATCGCGTCCCGCCCGACCTGCCTCCCGCCTATGCGGTCGTCAATCCGCAGCGACCGGACTCACGCTACCCGGACGCACGGCTCGCCGGGAGCGGCGTGGCCTTCAAGGTGGCGCACCTCATCCTCGGGGCAGTCCCGCTGGATCTGACCGACCTCGCGACGATCGGCACGGTCGCCGATGTGGCCCCGATCGTCGGCGAGAACCGCGCGATCGCCCGCCTCGGACTCGAGCGACTGCGGACGGCGCCGAGACCGGGTATCGCCGCCCTCCTCGAGCGCGCACGGATCGTTCCGGGGGCCGTCGATCTCGACACCATCGCGTTCGCGCTCGCCCCGCGCCTGAATGCCGCGGGCAGGGTGGGGGAGGCGCTCGAAGCCGCACGGCTGCTCCTCGCCGAGACCGCCGAGGAGGCGACGCGACACGCGGACGCACTCGAAACCGCCAACCAGACGCGACGCGACCTGACCGGCACGGCGGTCGCGGAGGCCCGCGAGCTCGTTGCCGCGAACCCGGATCGCCCGGCATCCATCGTGCGTGGCACCTGGCCCGTCGGCATCATCGGGTTGGTCGCGGCGCGTCTCGCCGAGGACCGATCTCGCCCCGCCGTGGTCGGGACGGAGCTGGGCGACGCGATCCGTGCCTCGTGCCGCAGTGACGGCACGGTCGATCTCGGGGCTGCGCTCGAGGAGTGTGCGGATCTCTTCATCCGCCACGGCGGTCATGCCGGCGCTGCTGGCTTCGAGATCCCACAGACCCGCTGGCCGGAGTTCATCGAGCGGTTCGAGGCGATCGCCGCGGGCCATGTGCCGCCGGATCCGCGCGCCGTCCTGCGCATCGACATGGCCGTGCCGGCCCTCGACGTCGACTATCGCCTGCTCCGCGATCTCGGCGGCCTCGTGCCGTACGGACCAGGCAACCCGGAGCCGCTGGTCGCGGTCCTCGGTCTGACCGTGACGCGCGTCCGCGTCGCCGCCGACGACCACACCTCCCTGACGCTCAGACGGGAGCGCGACGTGCTCGATGGCATCGCCTTCGGGCGAGCCGACATCGCCGCGCTCGTCCAGGAGGGCGACCGGATCGACGTGGTCGCCCGGATCAGCAGCCGGACGTTCGGTGGCTTCGAGTCGTTGCAGCTCGAGATCCGCGACGCGGCGCCGAGCGGGTCGCACCCCGAGGCGGCCGCGGTCCTGGCCGGTCCCATCCAGGCCCTCGCGGGCTCCGTGTCGTGACACGCACCGTCAAGCCGCGATCCACGCAGGCGCGGGACCCGTATGGGATCGGTCCGGTCGGGTCCGCGATCGGACCGATCGCTTCGATCGTCGGGCTCGTGCTCATCGCGATCGTCACGATCAACCTCTTCAACTACGACGTGCCGTTCATCGGCTCGAACGGCGGCAACGGCGGCTCGGGCAACGCCGGCGGACCCGCCCTGACACCGGCTCCCTCGAATGTCATCGTCGTGCCGGAGGAAGCCACGTTCCTCGGGTCGATCGTCTACGCCAAGGCCGGCAACATCTGGGTCCAGACAGATCAGGGGGCGACCCAGTTGACCGACGGCGGTGGCGCGTCGATGCCCTCGTTCTCGGCTGATGGCCGCTGGGTCACGTACATCCAGGCGACCCAGGAACGCGGCAAGTGGCCCGTCCGCGGGAACCCATCCTGGTACGACATCTCGCTCAACGACCTCATGCGCGTGAGCGCGGCTGGGACCGGCAAACCCCAGCGGCTGCTCAGCGGTCGTGTCCGGAGCGGCTCCCTGCGCTGGTCGGCATGGATGCGCCAGCCCGTCCTGTCGCCGAACGGCAAGACCGTCGCCCTGGTGACGGACGCGCCGCAGCCGGATGAGTCCAACGTCGTGCTGCAGTTCTATGACGTCGGGCGCAAGCGACTGACGCGTGCGGGCGTGCGCGAGGTCGGCGTGCTCGGCCATCAGGATCCCGAGTGGCGGGCCGATGGCAAGTACCTGCTGTACACGCAGAACGGCCGCGACGGCGCCCGCGGGGCGCCGATCATCATGCGCTACGACCCGAAGACCAAGCAGGCGCGCGCGCTGACGGGCGCGGGCTACATGCAGCCGTCGTACTCGCCCGATGGCCGGTACATGGCAGCCACCCGGACGACCGCGCTCGGGACCGACGTCGTGATCCTCAACGCCAGCAACGGCAATGAGCTGCTCCGTCTCACCGACGACGACGCGTCGTGGGCACCCACGTGGTCGCCGGCGGGCAATTCGATCGCGTTCCTGCACATCGAGGGGCAGACGGTCGACCTCCGGCTGGCCACGCTCGAGGGACGTGGTCCTGCGTGGACCGTGACCGAGACTGTGAACCTGACCGAGGTTTCGGGGCTGGACGCGGCGTCACGACCCGACTGGTTCATCCCGCCAGCGCTGCTGCCTGCGGCGGAGCCTCCGGCAAGCGGGTCCGCGGCCCCCTCCGTGGCCAGCCCGGCGATCTGATCCAGGGCCGGTGATCCGCTCATATCTCGACCGTCTCGCAACGCGCTCCCGGGTAGCCGGTACCGTCCTGTGTCTCGGGCTCGACCCGGACCCGGCGTCGATGCCGTCCCGATTCGCCAAGGGCCTCGCCGGGATGGAGCGGTTCACCGAACTCGTGCTCGAGGCAGCGCTGCCGTTCGCCGCCGCGGTCAAGCCCAACCTGGCGTTCTTCGAAGCGTACGGATCGGACGGGATCGCGGCGCTCGAGCGGTTGCGGGCGACCATCCCGGCCGACGTCCCCGTCATCGCCGATGCGAAGCGCGGTGACATCGGCTCGACCGCCGCGCGCCAGGCTGTCGCGCTCTTCGACATCCTCGGCGCGGACGCCGTGACGGTCAGCCCATACCTCGGCGAGGAGGCCATCCGACCGCTGCTCGAGCGGACCGATCGGTTCGCCTACGTGCTGTGCCGGACGTCCAATCCAGGGGCCGGCGACGTGCAGGATCTGCCGATCGCCGCGGATCCCGGTGGGAACGCACCAAGCGAGCGCGTGCACGAGCGGATCGCCCGTCTGGCGACCGGGTGGGGACCCGGCGGGACGGTCGGTCTGGTCGTCGGGGCGACGGCACCCGAGGAGCTCGCGACCATCCGAGGTCTCGCCCCGGGGCTGCCGTTCCTCGTGCCCGGGGTCGGTGCCCAGGGTGGTGAGGTCGAGCCGGTCCTCCGCCACGGTCCCGCCACGGACGCGCCGGCTGGCGGTCGCGTCGGGGGCGGGCTGCTCGTCAATGTCTCCCGCGGCATCGCCCAGGCCGCCACCGGTTCGGGCCGCGGGGACCCCGGCGAGCGACTCGCCAGCGCCGCTGCTGACTGGGCTTCCCGACTCCCTGTGCTACCCTAGCCGCCGCTCGTACCTGAGGGACCAGCTGACATGCCGAACATCGGGGCTCCCGAGCTCATCATCATCCTCGTCATCGCGCTGCTCATCCTCGGCCCGGGCAAGCTGCCTGAGGTCGGTGCCTCGATCGGCAAGAGCATCCGTGAATTCCGAAAGGCCTCGTCCGACATCAACGAGTCCGTGAAGGTCGACACGTCGCCGCTGCCGACGGACCCGCCGGCGAGCCAGCCCGCGGTCGACGCGCCTGCCGCCTCGAACGAGCCGGCCTCCCGCACGAACTAGGTCCGGCGCCGCGCGCCACTGATGGCCGACGCCGACGCCCTGCGCGAGACCGCCGCCCCCGGCGTCCCCGCGACCCAATCACCACCGCCACCGCCGACCGGTGGTGCCGGCACGCCCGACGACACGGTCATGTCGCTGGTCGATCACCTCACCGAGCTCCGTGATCGCCTGTTCCGCTGCGTCCTGGCGATCGCGGTCGGGTCGGCGATCGGCTGGATCTTCGCGCCGGAGGTGCGAAATTTCCTGCTGGAGCCGCTGCCGGGCGGCCAGGCGCAGGTCCTCGGACCGGGCGACGGCTTCGCGATCCAGCTGCGCATCTCGATCGTCATCGGGATCATCCTCGCGATGCCCGTGCTGCTCTACCAGATCTGGGCGTTCATCGCCCCTGGCCTGACCATCGCCGAACGGCGGACGGTCCGTCCCTGGATCCCGCTCGCCCTCGTGTTCTTCGCGCTCGGCGTCGTGATCGCCCGGCTCGTGCTGCCCTACGCCGTGTCGTTCCTCCTCGGGTTCACCGACGACAAGCTCGTGGCGAACATCGCGGCGGGGCCCTACTTCGATTTCGTGACGACGATGTTCCTTGCTTTCGGCCTCGTGATGGAGTTCCCGATCCTGCTGGTCGGCCTGTCGCGGGTCGGCATCGTGTCGTCGGAGCGACTGCGCGCGTCGCGGCGCTACGTGATCCTCGGGATCGCCGTCTTCTCGGCCGTGGCGACGCCTGGCGGTGACCTGGTCAGCCCGGTGGCACTCGGCGGCACGATGTACGTGCTCTACGAGCTGACGATCCTGTTCATCAGACGGACGGGCCGGTGACCCAGGCGACCGACCCGGTCACGGAGGCGCCGGCGGAACAGGCGGTCGTGATCCTTTCGGGTCTGTCGGGCGGTGGCAAGACCGCCGCGGCGAAGCTGTTCGAGGACCTGGGCTACATGGTCGTCGACAACCTGCCCGGCGAGCTGCTGCCCGACCTGGCCGAGCTCGTGTCCGACGACCAGGATCGCTTCGCGCGCGTGGCCATCGTGCTCGACGTCCGTGCCGGGGAGCCGGCACTCGCCCTCGGGGCGATGCGTGGGGCGCTCGAGGGTCGCGGGATCGTGCCGCAGATCGTCTTCCTCGAGGCGCGCGACGACGTGCTCATCCGTCGCTTCAGCGAGACGCGTCATCGCCACCCGCTCGCCGATGAGCGTGGGATCGCCAGCTCGATCGCCGAGGAGCGACGGTTGCTCGACCCGATCCGCTCGGAGGCCGACGTCATCGTCGACACATCCGACCTGTCGCTGCGCCAACTCCGCGAGCGACTGTTCGCGCAGCTGGCCACGACAACCCGGCCCGACCAGCTTGCTGTCCAGCTCATCAGCTTCGGCTACAAATACGGCGTCCCGCTCGAGGCGGACCTTGTCTTCGACGTGCGGTTCATCCCGAACCCGTACTACGTCCCCGAGCTGCGACCGCACTCGGGTCTGACCGAGGAGGTGCGCGCCTACGTCCTGGCCCAGCCGATGGCGCGTCGGTTCCTGACGTTCCTCGAGGAGTTCCTGGACTTCGCCATCCCGTCGTACGTCGAGGAGGGCAAGACCCGGCTCACGATCGGCATCGGCTGCACGGGCGGCTATCACCGGAGCATCGTCCTTGCCGAGGTGCTCGCAGAGTGGCTCCGGGAGCGGGACTTCGGCCCCGTCGCGGTCTTCCACCGGGAGCTGGACCGGACATGATCGGTCGCGGCGGCGCATGAACCTGCGTCGATGGCTTACGCCCGGCATCGGCATCAAGCGCTGGCTGGTCGTCGTGTTCTTCGGACTGCTGATGCTGGCTCTTGGCTTCGCGCACCTGATCCGCCAGGTCTCGCGCGATCTCGAGCCCGCGGGAGCGGTCGGCGCGGTGATCGACCTGATCACCCTCCAGTTCCTGCCGTTCCCGGTTCGTGGTCTCATCGTCGGAGCGGCAGGGGTGGCCCTCGTGGCGCTCGGGTCGTATCGCGTGATCCGTGTCATGACGGATCCGTTCCGTGTGTCCGACGGGGATCAGCCGCTCGTCGAGTTGATCTACCAGAAGCAATTCCTCGCGAAGGGCCCGCGCGTCGTGGCCATCGGCGGTGGGACCGGCTTGTCGGCGCTGCTCCGCGGCCTGAAGGAGCACACGAGCAACATCACCGCCGTGGTGACCGTGGCCGATGACGGCGGCTCCTCGGGTGTGCTCCGCCAGGAGCTGGGCATCCCGCCGGTCGGCGACATCCGCAACTGCATCGCGGCACTCGCCGACGCCGAGCCACTGATGAGCGAGCTGCTCCAGTACCGGTTCCCGGCCGCCGACGGTTCACCCGGTGCCGCGACCGACGGTCCCGGGCTGACAGGCCATGCGGTCGGCAACCTCCTCCTGGCGGCGATGACGGCGATCGAGGGCGGCGACTTCGAAGAGGGCGTCCGTCGGATCAACCGCATCCTCGCCGTGCGGGGCCAGGTCGTACCGGTCACCGCCACGCCGCTGACCCTGCATGCCGAGACGGTCGCCGGCGAGACGGTCGTCGGGCAGTCGCGGATCATGCGCACCGAGGGGATCCGACGCGTCTGGCTGACACCCGACGACGTCCAGGCGTCGGACGACGCGCTCGCCGCGATCGCCGAGGCTGAGCTGATCGTGCTAGGCCCGGGCAGCCTGTACACGAGTGTCCTGCCGAGCCTGCTGATCCCGGCCATCCGCGACGGCGTGCTGGCAGCCGGCGCGACCCGGCTGTATGTCTGCAACGTCGCGACGCAGGAAGGCGAGACGACCGGGCTGGACCTCGCCGGTCACGTGGCGGCGCTGATCGACCACACCGCCCCGGGTCTCGTCGATCTCGTGCTTGCCAACAACCGCTTCGATGCTCGAGTCCCAGCCGATTGGCGGGCGGAGACGGTGCGACTGCGGTGGCCGCCCGCGGTCGTGGCCGGACTCCCCCGACTGGTCCTCGACGACGTGGTCGATCCGGACAACGCCCATCACCACGACCCGGTGCGGCTCGCGGGCGCGGTCATGCGCGTCTACGAGCGGGAGGCACCAGCTCGCCGCCGGGCCGTGAGCCGGACCGCCTGAGAGGTGACAAGCTCCGAGCGCGACCTCGTCACGGCGCTACGGAACGAGCTCGCCGGCATCGACCCGGCGCGACCATGCGATCGTCTCGCCGAGGCGGCAGGCCTGGGCGTCGAGGTGCCGGCCCGGGAGCCGGCGGTGGCACGTCTGGCGCATCGTCTCCGACGAGCTGCCGAGGCGGATCGCGTCGGCGTCGCAATCTTCGACTGGGACGCTGCGGCCGACCACTGCCGAACCGCGTGGCTGCGCGGCAGGTTCCTGGCCCGCGGGTCGCTTAGCCTGGCCGGCGGCCGGACCCATCTCGAATTCGTCGTCCCGGTCCAGGAGGCCCAGGTCCTCGCCCGACGGCTCGGTGAGGTCGACGTCCCGGCATCGTGGCGGGTCCGCCGCGGTCGAGGGGTCGTGACGTGGAAGAGTGCCGAGTCGGTGGGCACGTTCCTCCGCCGGATCGGGGCCGCCGGCGCGCTGCTCGAGCTCGAGGCCCGGCAGGTGTCGCGTGCGCTTCGCGGCGAGCTGAACCGTGTGCTCAACGCCGAGTCGGCAAACCTGCAGCGCGCCGTCGCTGCGGCCGGGCGGCAGCTCGACGCGATCGACCAGCTCGACGCCGACGGCCGGCTCGTCGGGCAGCCATATGTCGTCCGACTCGTCGCCGACGCCCGACGCGAGACACCGGAGGCGACGCTGGCGGAACTTGCGGAGCGGCTCGACATCCATCGCTCGGCCGTCCAGCGGGCTCTCGAGCGGATCGAGCGGCTGGCGGAGACCGAGCCTGCGCCGCCGCAGGGTGACCGCTCTGGCATGATGCGGGCGCATGCGTGAGGTCGTGATCGCCGCGAACTGGAAGATGCACACGACCCCCAGCGACGCTGGTGAGCTCGCCCAGACGATCGCCTCGCGGACACGCGAAGCGGGTGTCACGCGCGTGATCTGCCCTCCGTATGTGTGTCTCGCTTCCGTTCGCGACGCGCTGGCCGAGGTGGACACCGATGTCGCCGTTGGTGCCCAGAACGTCCATCACGAGCTGGCCGGGGCGTACACCGGCGAGGTCTCGGCGCCGATGCTGGTCGGCCTCGCGACCTGGGTGATCGTCGGCCATTCCGAGCGCCGGAGGGACGCCGGCGAGACCGACGCGCTCGTCGCCAGGAAGATCGCCCGGGTACTCGACGCTGGGCTTCGACCGATCCTGTGCGTCGGCGAGCAACTGGCCGACCGCGAGGCTGGTCGGGCCATCGACGTGGTCGATGGGCAGATGCGCGGTTCGCTCGCCGACATCGAGCCAAAGCGAGCGCATGCGGCCCGCCTCGTGATCGCCTATGAGCCGGTATGGGCGATCGGCACCGGGCGCAACGCGACCGGCATCGACGCCGCCGCCATGACCGACGCGATCCGGGCGAGCCTGGAGGCTGCCGGCTGGGGTGCCGCTGCCGCCCATACCCCGGTCCTCTACGGCGGCAGCGTGACCTCCGCGAACATCGCCGAGTTCCTCGCCGAGCCGTCGATCGACGGCGTGCTCGTCGGCGGGGCGTCGCTGAAGCCGGACGAGATGGCGGGCATCGTCGGTCGCGCCGGGATCACGGCCCGCGCCCGCGGCCTCGCGGGGTGACCGTCGGGCGACCACGGCCCATCGTCCTGGTCGTGCTCGATGGCTTCGGCATCGGCCGCGACCCGATCGGCGATGCGATCGCCGCCGCCCCCATGCCGACCTGGCATGGCCTACTCGCGCGCTGGCCGCACGGCGTCCTCCAGGCGTCCGAGGAAGCCGTCGGGTTACCTCCGGGCCAGATGGGCAACTCGGAGGTCGGCCATCTGAACCTCGGTGCAGGCCGTCCGGTGCTCCAGGACCTGCCTCGCATCGACGCAGCCATCGCCGACGGTTCGTTCGATGACAGGCCCGCGTTCCTCGCCGCCTGCCAGCGTGCTCGCGAGACGAACGGGGTGCTGCACGCAGTGAGCCTCATCGGGCCGGGCGGGGTGCACGCCAACGACCGCCACCTGGTGGCCCTGGCCGGCCTGGCGCAACGTGAGGGGGTCTCGCGGATGGCCGTCCATGCCCTGCTCGACGGGCGTGACACGCCGCCATCGTCGGCGCTCGGGTTCATGCGGGACCTCGAGGCGCGGCTCACGGCCGCTCACCCGGACGCAACGGTCGCGTCCGTCGGCGGCCGCTACTACGCGATGGACCGCGACACGCGCTGGGAACGGACCGAACAGGGGTATGACGCGATCGTCCACGGAGAGTCGGCATACCACGCTCCGTCGGCGGCCGCCGCGATCGAGTCGGCCTACGCCCGCGCCGAGACCGACGAGTTCGTCGTGCCGACGGTGATCGAGGTCGACGGCACCACGACGCCGCTGCTGGACGGTGACCCGATCGTCCACCTCAACTTCCGCGCCGACCGCGCGCGGCAGCTGACCCACGCGCTCGCCGATGGTGCGGCGTTCGACGGCTTCGACCGCCGCTCCCCATCGGGCCGTCCCGCGCCGCACGATCTCCTCGTGGTCACGATGACCGAGTACGAGGCTGGCCTCCCGGTCCTCGTAGCCTTCCCGCCCGAGACCGCGCGCTCGCTCGCCCAGGCGTTCAGCGAAGCGGGCTGGCGCCAGTTCCACGTTGCCGAGACCGAGAAATACGCCCATGTCACGTACTTCTTCAACGGCGGGGTCGAGACGGCGTTGCCGGGGGAGGAGCGGGAGCTGATCCCGAGTCCCAGGGTCGCCACGTACGACCTCCAGCCGGAGATGTCGGCCGCGGGCGTCACCGATGCCCTGGTCCGGACCATCGGCTCCGGGGCGTACGACTTCATCGTCGCGAACTACGCCAACCCGGACATGGTCGGCCACACCGGCATATGGGACGCGACGCTCGAGGCCCTCGCGACCATCGACGAATGTCTCGCGCGCGTCGTCGCAGCCATCGAGGTGGTCGAGGCTGCCGATCCCGTCGGTCCTGGCGCGATCCTCGCCATCACGGCCGACCACGGCAATGCCGACGACCTGCGCGACGCCAGTGGCGTGCCGGTCACGGCGCACTCGCTCAACCCGGTCCCGTTCGTGCTGATCGGCCGATCCGTGGCCGGTCACCGCCTCGCCGACGGCGTGCTCGCCGACGTCGCACCGACACTCCTCGAACTGGGTGGTTTGCCCGGCTGGCCGGGGATCACGGGCCGCTCGCTCCTGCGCGGCTGACCGGCCGTTCGGTGGCCTGTGGTAGCATCGGCCGCCGTATCCACCGGAGGACCTCGACCGCGTGAACCCGATCCTCAGCCTCGGCCAGATCATCGTCAGCATCGCGTTGATCGCGGCCATCCTGCTGCAGGCTCGCGGGACGGGCCTCTCGGGCACGTTCGGTGGCGACTCCGCCGTCTACCGCAGTCGGCGGGGCGTCGAACGGAGGCTGTGGCAGTTCACCATCGTGCTGCTGGTCCTGTTCGTCATCTTCTCGCTCGCGTCGTACATCCTCGCGCCGACCACCTGACCGGGCCGCCGCGGCACGACCTGCGGGCACTACACGGAGCTTCATGACCCGCACCGACACCATCGTCGTCGGGACCCTCATCACGCTGCTCGCGATCCTCGCGGCGCTGATCGGTGGCCCCGCCATCCAGCTCGCCGCCGCACCCGCCAGCCCGTCGCCGTCCGTTGCGACAAGCCCAGCGTTCGAGGCTCGACCGTACGTCGAAGGTGTCGTCGGCCAGCCCTCGTCCGTGTCCCCGCTGACCGCCCGGACCCAGGCCGACCGCGATCTCGTGGCGCTGCTCTTCGCCGGCCTGGTGCGAAACGGACCGGGCGGCACCATCGTGCCCGACCTGGCGGAGAGCTGGACGGTCGACGCGACCGGCAAGACGTGGACGGTCGAGCTTCGCGACGACGCGCGCTGGCACGACGGCACCGCGGTCACCCCGGACGACGTCGTGTTCACTATCGAGACGCTCCAGGACCCGGCCTACAAGGGGCCGTCCGGAACGTCCTGGTCGGAGGTGACCGTCGCTGCGACCGGGCCGCGCCAGGTCACATTCACCCTCGCCACGCCACTTGGCGGCTTTCTCCAGGCCCTGACGCAGCCGATCGCGCCGGTCCATCTGCTCGGCGACACCCCCATCGAGGAGATGGCCGACGACCCGTTCGGGGGGCTGCCGATCGGCTCGGGCGCCTTCGCGATCACCGAGCTCAGTGAGACATCAGCGTCGCTCGTTCCGGCGGAGATCCTGGAGGGGACGGGGGGACCGTCCGCCTCGCCGAGCTCCTCGCCTGACTCGCTGACGACACCGCCACCGACGCGCCGCCCGTCGCGACCGATGCCGTACCTCGCGGGCATCGAGTTCCGGTTCTATGCAGAGCCGGCGGACCTCGTCCGCGACTTCCGAGCGGGCGAGCTCGATGGGGCGTCCGGGCTGCCGCCCGACATGGCCGTCGGCCTTGCGGCGGAGGCGGGCACCCGTTTGGTCCGCTACCCCGGAGCCACGATGACCGCGGCGCTCCTCAACCTCCGACCCGGTCATCCTGAGTTCGCGACGCCGGCGATCCGGACCGGGCTGCTCGCCGCGATCGATCGGGAGCGTCTTGCGAAGGAGGCCTTCAGCGGGCTTGCCGTGCAGGCCGCGGGCATCATCCCGCCGGCCTCGCCGATGTTCGATCCGGCGGCGGATCCGGCGGTCGCTTACAGCCGTGGTGGCGCGGAGCGCGCGTTCACGGCCGCGACATGGAACAAGAACGCGAGTGGCTGGGTGCTCCCCCGCGCAAAGAAGCCGCTTGCGATCGAGGTGCTCAGCCCGAACAAGGCGACGAATGCCGGGCTGTACGACGTCGCCGAGGCGGTGGTCCGCGACTGGACCACCGTCGGTATCGACGCCAAGCATGTCGCGTTGCCACCGTCCGAGTTCGTCACGGGCCGGCTGTCGTCCGGCGAGTTCCAGGTGGCCATCGCCGACCTGCGCATCGGCCTCGATCCGGACCTGTATCCGCTGCTCGCGTCGAGCCAGACGCTGACCGGTGGCTCGAATGTCATGGGCGTCCAGTCCGCCGATCTCGACACGCTGCTCGAGAAGGCCCGCGCCCCGGGTTCCGCCAGCGCACGGGCCAAGGCCTACAGCGCGCTCCAGAAGCAGCTGGCCGCCGGTCGCTATCTGCTCCCGCTGGCCTTCGCCGACGAGGTCGTCGTGCTCCGTGACACGGTCCAGGGACCGGCCGTGAGGCAGGTGACGGATGGGTCGGATCGATTTTGGGATGTGCTAACATGGCGCCTCGCTATCGACCGGTGACGGTCGGTCGCGCTCCGTGCCGAGGTGGCGGAATAGGCAGACGCGCTGGTTTCAGGTACCAGTGGCCGCAAGGTCGTGTGGGTTCAAGTCCCTCCCTCGGTACCATTCCCTCGGACTCGATCCGCAATGACACCTCTGCCCAGGTGGCGGAATTGGTATACGCGTACGTTTGAGGGGCGTATGAGGCAACTCATCCGGGTTCAAGTCCCGGCCTGGGCACCAACTCGCGACATCTGACGACCGCCGGCTCGGCGGTCGTTTCGTTTGCCCGCGGTGTAGGCTCCGCCCGGGCGGTTAGCTCAGTCGGTCAGAGCGCCTCGCTTACACCGAGGAAGTCACTGGTTCGAGTCCAGTACCGCCCACCACATTCCACGCACGAAAAGATCCCTCCGCCGCCCTTCCATCGGGGCAGGGGAGGGCTCTGAAAATGCCGCGCGACGGCGACACCTTATGCTCCCTCGATCCACCCGCGGCCGCCCTTGGGCTGGCCGGGGTTCGTTGGCTGAGAGGGGTTCCCCGTGGATGCAAGAGTCTGTCGTCGGCGCGTGTTCGCCGTCGCCCTAGCTGTCCTACTCCTACCCGTCGTCGCAGGCTCGGTGGCCGCCGCCGCACACAAGATGACGGTCTGCCATTTCGACAAGGGAGCTGGCACCTTCAAGCCGATCAGCGTCGCGTCATCGCTGAAGCCGAAGAAGCCGGACTACGTGGTCGATACGGCGCTCACAGGCAAGACCGTGTACGCGATCGCCTATGCCAACGTGAACGGCGTCGCCGGCTACCAGCCGGCGGGGTGCGACGTCTTCAGCAGCGCGCTGGTCGAGGCCAGCGGCAACAGCGTTCCCGACGCTGGTGACGAAGTGCTGTACGGGATGTCCCCGACCACCTTCAACGCGCCGTACGGGTTCGTGGCGTTCCCGACCACCTCGAGAGTCGCCCTGGAGGCCACTTGTGATCGTGCGACGTTCGACACAGCAGGCGATTTCTTCGTCAGGTGGCGATCGCTCACATCCTTCGAGGATCTAGTCGTCGCCACGGAGACGTTTGTCGCCATCATCCGAGACGACTTCACGGGGGACCTTGAGGACTCGATCTTCATTTCTAGCCCGTCGGTGTTCGAGGGGCGGGCGCAGCCGACCGACGATGGTTTCCTCGACGTCGACGCTTCCTGCGCGGCTTAGGAGAGGTGTCAATTCGGCAATCGCCGCTCGCGCCTCCTCCAGCGCCTCTCGTCGACGTGCCGCGGCCACGGACAGCCACGGTAGGACGTCGACCTGCCAGCGCCCGTCCTGGGCGGCCGAGATGCGATTATCCGGGACGGTCGCCGCGGGAGATTATCCGCCGGGCCCGCCTGGGCCGCGGCCTCTTGCTGTCGCGCCTCGCTCATCCGCCGTGCCATGCCCTAAGTGTGGGGTGAGGGGCGACAGGTAGGTTGTCCCACAAGGCATCCTCGCCGTGCCACGATGCGTCGCGATGGACATTGTCCAGCCGCTGCTGGTGGCAGTCGGTGTCGTGCTCGCCCTCTGGCTCGTCATGGTCGCCCTGCTCTGGCTCCATCGGCCATCCCGAGATCTCGCCATGCCGGCGCTGCGCGCGCTCCCCGACATCGTTCGACTGGCCAGGCGGCTCCTCGCCGATCCGATGACCCCCACGCGCCACCGGGTCGCGCTTGTGGTGCTGGTGATCTGGCTCGTCAGCCCGATCGACCTGCTGCCCGAGTTCCTACCGGGCATCGGCCCTCTCGATGACATCGTCGCGGCCGCCGTCATCCTCGGCTGGGTCGGTCGACAGACCGGGACGGCGCGTCTCCGGGAGCTGTGGCCGGGCGACGAGGCGAGCTTCACCCTCGTGGCACGGATGCTGCGACTTCCAGCGTGATGGGGGCCTGGCGATCATCGGCCCGGGTTATCGTTTGGCGAGGAGGCCCAAGGAACGACGTGCGAATGGCAGACCTCAAGCCTGGCTGGACC
The DNA here is from genome assembly GCA_963813535.1 of uncultured Chloroflexia bacterium. Classification (GTDB taxonomy): domain Bacteria; phylum Chloroflexota; class Limnocylindria; order Limnocylindrales; family CSP1-4; genus SPCO01. The sequence continues at coordinate 501,166 of CAWEZH010000002.1, forward strand.
GTGGTTGGGAACGACGGACGCTCGGTGGGAACGGTCAGGGACGTGGGTCAGAACTACGTCCTCACCTCCACCGGGCCGACGGGCGACATCTACGTTCCCGCATCGGCCATCGCCAATGTCGAGCACGAAGTCGTGCACCTTTCGGTCGCGCAGCGCGACGTGTCGCAGATGGGCTGGGAACAGCCACCGCGCGGCGACGATGCCCCAGCGACACCCGAGGCGGACCTACATCGGCACGTCTGACCGGGTCAGGCGCCTGCACCGCGATGGCTTCGGCCCTGGTGACCGACCGCCTTGCCGATGCGGCGACCGACGAGTGCGACGGTGGGCATCGGGTCGCGGAGCGATAGCACGCCGAAATCGCGCGTCCCACGCCAGCTCCGCAGGACGGCCCCGACCGATACGTCGTGGCGCCGCACCCGGCGCCACGATGCCCGAGCCTCCCGGAACGGGATCATGCATTTGCGCCCATCGACCTGCTCAGGTTGGGGACCGAGCGGGAGACCGGCAAGCGTCGCGTAGAGCCGCCACGACCCATCGACCCCACAGGCGTCCGCCAGCCCGAAGTTGGCCGGGATGCGGACGTTGACTTCGATCAGGTACAGCTGGCCGTCGCGGGCGTTGCGCTTTGTCTCGCACGACGCGATGCCGTGATAGCCGGCGTGGCCGAGCAGCTTCTGGCTGATGGCCATCGTGCCCGGCACGCGAGCCGCCTGATTGAGTGAGCCGACCCCGTAGTCGGGTGGCCACTGGCGGATCTTGCGCCGGCCGTATTCGAGCGTGTAGTAGCCGTCGTCGCGCCGCACGGTGACGGCCGCCTCGAGGCGATGTTCACGTCCCGGGACGACGTCGGTCAGCAGGAAGTCGATGCCATGGTCGAACAGGAGTGCGGCGCGCTCCAGGAGGTCGCGACGAGTCGTGACCAGCACGGTCCCGAACCCGACCTCGACCTTGGCCAGATGTCCTAGCCGCGCCTTGAGCACCCGCGGGAAGCGGAGCCCGGGCAGCAGCGCCATCAGGTCACCGCGATCACGCACGTGGTGGAACGCCGGGACGCGGACGCCGATGGAGGCGGCCGTGCGGTACAGCTCGAGCTTGTCCATCAGCTCGACGTGCACGCGATCGCCCGATTCGAAGCTGCGCAAATTGGCTGGTAGGCGCGAGCGGTACTCGGTCAGCCACTCGCTCGCCGAGTCCGATCCGGACAGGACGACGCCGCCGCCCGACTCGCCGAGCTCGCTCAGGGCGTCGAACCACGGCGCCGGATCGCGCAGCGGCTCGGGCAGGACCTCGCCCTCGACACCCCGACTCGCGGTCACGTAGCTGTACTCGGGGCTGGTCAGGACATGGACATCGACGCCGCGCCGATGCAGGGCCCGGGCGAGAGTGAGGCAGCCGTCGTTCGGCTGGAGGATGATCGCGCGCGGCAGCGCGGACTCCTCGCCGGTTCCCGGCAGAGCGCTCATGCGGGGTCGGCGTCACCATCCCGCGGGCGCCGCCGCGCTGCGTGATCCCTGGTGGTCGTCACGTCCTGCTCCTCCGTCCGGGGGCTCGTCCCGTCGCACCATTCTGACCCGGCGCTCCTAACGGCTCGCTTGCGCGGAGGTGTGGATCGGGCGAACGGCACCTTGCAACGGGAGGTCGGGTGGAACGCGCACTGCTAGACTCAACCCCGATGGCCGCGCCGCGATGGCGCGCCCGACCGGAGGAGGGGCATGGATCTCGCTCCCATCATCATCATCGCGATCATCGTCCTGCTCGTCGTGTTCGCGATCGGGATCTACAACTCCCTGGTCCAGAAGCGGTTGCGGATCGATGAGGCGTTCGCCCAGATCGAGGTCCAGCTCAAGCGGCGCCATGACCTGATCCCGAACCTCGTGAACGCGGTCAAGGGCTACATGGGGTTCGAGCAGAAGGTCCTGACTGACGTCACCAACGCCCGTGCCGCGGCTGTCGCCGCCGGCGCCCAGGGCCCCGCGCAGCAGGCTGCCGCCGAGAACGCGCTGACGGGCACGCTGCGATCGCTGTTCGCCGTCGTGGAGAACTATCCGGAACTCAAGGCGAACCAGAACGTGCTTGAACTCCAGGAGCAGCTGACGACGACCGAGAACCAGATCTCGTTCTCGCGCCAGCACTACAACGCCTCGGTCCTCGACTACAACACGGGCATCGCCACGTTCCCGAACATGTTGCTGGCCGGACCCTTCGGGTTCACGAAGCGGGAGTTCTTCGATGCCGAACCCGAGGCCGCGAACGTCCCGAACGTGGATCTCAGCCTGAGCTGATCGTCGGACCGCGGGAGGCACCGTGGCCCGGGAATCCTTCTACAAACAGATCTCCGCCAACCGGCGGAACTCGTTCCTCATGGCGGCGTTCGTCGTCGTCCTGCTCGCGCTCCTCGGCTTCACCATCGGGTATGCCGTGTTCGGGTCGCCGGCAGGGGCCGTGGGAACGATGCTCGTGGCCATCCTTCTCGGTGGCCTGAGCGGCACCTTCACGTACTTCGCCGGGGACTCGCTTGTGCTCGCGGTGAGCGGTGCGCGCCAGGTCGACGAGACGCAGGCGCCGCAGCTCACGAACGTCGTCCGCGAGCTGTCGATCGCCGCGAATATCCCGATGCCCAAGGTCTACCTGATCGACGACACCGCCCCGAACGCCTTCGCGACGGGACGGGATCCTGCGCATGCCTCGGTGGCGATCACGACGGGTCTCCTCGAGAAGCTCGACCGAGAGGAGCTGCAAGGCGTCATCGGCCATGAGCTGTCGCACGTTCGCAACTACGACATCCGGTTCTCGCTGATCGTCGCGGTGATGGTGGGCGTCATCGCGATCCTCGCCGACTTCTTCCTGCGCTTCACGTTCTGGGGCGGCGCCGGTCGCTCGCGGGACCGCGACGGGGGTGGGGGAGGGGCGCAGGCAGTCATCTTCATCATCGCGATCGCCCTCGCGATCCTGGCCCCGCTGATCTCGCGGTTCATCCAGCTCGCGGTGTCCCGCCAGCGGGAGTACCTCGCCGATGCCTCGTCCGTGGAGCTGACCCGGAACCCCTACGGGCTCGAGCGCGCGCTGGCCAAGATCTCAGCCGACAAGGAGGTGCTGGAGGTCGCCAACCGGGGGACGCAGCACCTCTATTTCACGAACCCCATCAAGCGCTTCGAGAAGCGGTCATCGAACCTGATGTCGACCCATCCGGCGATCATCGACCGCGTGAACCGGTTGCGGCAGCTGACAGGAGAACCGCCGCTGGGCGACGCCGAACAGGCGCAGCTCGCCGGCCTGGAGTAGGGCGCCCGTCGTGGCGTCCCGTCGAAGGCCCGTGGTATCCTGCGCTCCGCCGACGGACAGCCAGTGCGGTTGACCATCGAGCCGAGGTAGCTCAGTCGGTAGAGCACGCGACTGAAAATCGCGGTGTCGCCAGTTCGATCCTGGCCCTCGGCACCACTCCTCGAGGGTGGGCGACATCGAGCGGAAGTGGCTCAGTTGGTAGAGCATCACCTTGCCAAGGTGAGGGTCGCGGGTTCGAGTCCCGTCTTCCGCTCCAGTATCCTCCCCGAAGGCCCCGCTGCCCCTTCGTCTAGTGGTAGGACAGCGGACTTTGGATCCGTGAACCGAGGTTCGAATCCTCGAGGGGCAGCCAGCACCGCCTCTTGATGCGGCGCACCCCGTCGGGGCGACGTGGTGAAGTGGTTCAACACGGGGGTCTGCAAAACCCCTATTCACCGGTTCGAATCCGGTCGTCGCCTCCAATCCCCCCTGATCCCACCCGGGCATGGGCACGGCCCGCTGACGATGCCAGCGGGCCGCTCCGTGATGCGCGGTGAGGGTGACCGGCGGTCAGCTCGTCGCGGGCGGCACGTTCTGGTTGAGCCGGAACAGGTTCTCTGGGTCGTAGACCGACTTGATCGCGGCGAGCCGATCCCACGTTGCGCCGGGATAGGCCGCGCGCGCGCCGGCCTCGCCCTCGTCGCCGACGAAGTTCACGTATTCGCCGGAGTCGCCCTGGTCGATGGCCGCAGCGAACTCGTCGAGCCACGCCTGTCGGCGGGCCTTCTCGTCGTCGCCCTCGTAGAACGCGGCGAGGTTGACCATGATCTTGGACGCCCGGTGGGCGTAGGCCGTCGCGTCGACCGGCACGCGCGCCGCGGCGCCGCCGATGACGCGAAGCTGCGACACGCGCATCTCGGCATCTGACGCGGTCAGGAACTTCACGATCGTCTGCGCGACGGGCAGGTCGACGTGGTCGATGAACATCGTCTTCGCCACCGCGGTCGGGTGATAGTCCGGATCCTCGGGCGGGAACATCTCGGGGTAGGGGATGGGCTTGACCATGTCGGCGAGTGGCTCGGCGAGGGCACGGAACGGGGCCATGGCACGGTCACCGCCCGAGGCATCGCCAGAGTAGGCAAGCATGCCGAGGATCACGAGCGAGCCGTGATGCTCCTCGGCGATGAACGGCATCGGCGGGCAGGGCATCACATTGGCGATGGTCGACACCTCGTCGGGGGCCGCTTCGGCCGCCGCGATGAACCCGGCGATCGACTCCGCGGTCGCTGGCAGCACAAGCATCCCGCCGACCACGCCGTCGAGCTCGTGGAGCCGCAGCTTGAAGCGGGTCACGACTCCGGCGTTGCCGCCCCCGCCGCGAATCGCCCAGAACAGGTCGGGCTCGTACTCTGCGTCAACGGTCCGCACCTGGCCGTCGGCGGTCACGATCTCGGCAGCAAGCAGGTTGTCGATGGTCAGGCCGTGCTTGCGCACGAGGTACCCGACCCCTCCGCCGGTGATCAGCCCGCCAAGGCCGACCGAGCCCGTGTCGCCGAAGCCGGTGGCCAGCCCGTGCTGTGCCGCGGCCGCGGTATAGGTCCCGGCGGTCACTCCGCTGCCCACCCAGGCGGTTCGTCCCGAAACGTCGATGTCGAGGTCGTCGAGGTCGCGCACGTCGATGACGATGCCGCCATCCGTCGCGCTGTGACCGGCGCCGCTGTGGCCGCCGCTGCGTACGGCGAGCTCGAGACCGGTCGCACGCGCCGTCGCGATCACGGTGGCCACGTCAGCGGCATCGGCCACGCGGACGATGACGGCCGGTCGCCGATCGATACCGCCGGCCAGGACGGTCCGGGCCGCGTCGTAGTCGCTGTCATCCGGGGTGATCACCCGACCGCGGACGGCCTCGGCGAGGGTCGGGATGGACAGTGTCGGGCTTGTCTGGGTCACGGACATCGATGTCTCCTCACGGCCTTGCTGGGAGGGTATGGCGGCGAGATCAACGCGACATTGCATCCCCGTATCGGCCGTCCTCTACGATGCCTGCGCCACCGAGTCGCAGCGAGGTACCGATGGACATCCGGCAGGTCACGGCCGTGCTGCTGATCGTCGTCCCGGTCCTGTTCAACGTCGCGTTCTTCGAGCTGGGCCGCGCCTTCGACTACCCGGCCATCCTTCGTCGCGAGCCCGACGAGATCCTGCGGCGCTTCGCGGCCGGCGGTTCCGGTCTGCTCTTGCGCTGGCATCTGCTGTTCCTCAGCGCCCTGGCGATGCTGCCCATCGCGGTCCTGCTGGCCGTCGTACTCGACGCCGGGCCGGCCCTGACGGCATTGTCGATGGTCGTCGGTGTCGTCGCCGCGCTCGTCGAGGGTTTAGGGCTCGCCCGCTGGCCGTTCGCCGTCCCAGAGCTCGCGCGCCGCTACCTCGCAGCGGAGGGGCCCGACGCCGAGGCGACGCGGCGATCGGTCGAGGTCGCATTCGCCGTCCTCCATCGATATCTCGGCGTGGGAGTTGGCGAGCATCTCGGGTACATGGCGACCGGGCTCTGGACGATCCTCGTCGCGATCTCGATCGCCACGGGAGCCATCGTGCCCGTCTGGCTGGCGATCGCCGGGGCGATCATCGGCGTGGCCCTGCTGATCGGGACGCTCGAGTTCGTCGGACCGAACGAACGGGAGGGCTGGGAGCTGGCCGGGACGATCGTGCCGATCGCCTACATCGGCTGGTCGGTCTGGCTGGTCGTGCTCGGGGTCGTCCTGCTCATCTCCTAGGTCCGGCGACTACGATGTCGCCCCGGCCGGAGTGGCGGAACTGGCAGACGCAGCGGACTTAAACTCCGCGGCCCGCAAGGGCGTTCGAGTTCGAATCTCGGCTCCGGCACCAAGAATGGCTACAGAAATAGTGACGCGTGATACAGGCACCATTTGGGGCCTTGTGTGAAGGGCTCCGTAGCGGAGCCGACCTCGACGAGCGAGGCCCGATGGGTCCGCGCCGCACGCGAAACACCGTTGCGTGGTGACACCACCCAGGGCCACGGCGCAGACACCCCAACCCATAACCTGCGCGAATGAGCCGACGGTCGTGCTCGCGTTCGACACCTCGCTGTCGATGGAGGCGACGGACGTGACCCCCAGCCGCATCGTGGCCGCCCGAGACGCCGCCCATCGGTTCATCGATGTCGTCCCCGCGGGTGTCCACGTGGGCCTGGTCGCGTTCCACGAGACGGCACGGGTCGTCATCCCGCCGACGACCTCGAAGATGGTCCTTGACCGGGCGATCGACCGGTTGTCTTTGGGCCAGGGCACGGCGATCGGCGAGGCGATCTATGCCTCGCTGGACCTGCTCGAGTCGGACACGCCCGCGGATGCTGATGTCACCGGCGCCGGGTCGATCGTGCTGATGTCGGACGGTGACACGACGACCGGACGACCGGAGGAGGAGGACGCCCGTGACGCAGAGCGTCGTGGTGTCAAGGTCAGCACGGTCGCCTTCGGCACCGACCATGGCTCGGTGGTGGTCGACTTCATGCCCGTGCCGGTCCCGGTCGACCGCGATGCGCTGCGCCGCATCGCCGAGACCACTGGTGGCAAGGCCTTCGAAGCCGACTCGGCCGAGGAGATCGTGTCCCTGTTCGAGGACATCGGCGAAGGGGTCGGCACACGGACGGAGCCGCGGGAGATCACCGACGGCCTCGCCCTCGCCGCACTCGTGGCGGCAGCTGTCGCCACGGCCGGCTCGCTTGCCTGGTTCGCTCGCATCTCGTGACGAGGACTTGACGAACATACCGACGGGCATCCGGGCGCCCGGTGAGCGGTAGGCGGCTAGTCTCATGCGATGCCTCGCCCGTCACCTGCCGATCGCCGCGCCTTCGTTCGGCGAAACACGCGCATCCAGCCCGTGCCCGACGCACCGGGGGTCCACCTGCACCTCGCCGACGACGTGGCGGTCGCGTATCGCCACGCCGCCGCGGAACTGGGCGAGTCCGACCCGGGCCTGCCGTTCTGGGCGTTCGCGTGGGCGGGCGGCCTCGGCATCGCCCGCTATCTCGGGGAGCATCCCGACGAGGTGGCCGGCCGTCGCGTCGTCGATGTCGCTTCGGGATCAGGGCTCTGTGCCATCGTCGCCGCGCGCGCGGGAGCCAGCTCGGTGCGGGCGGTCGATATCGATCCGCTCTCGGAGGCCGCGGTAGCCCTCAACGCCCGGGTCAATGGGGTCCGGGTCGGGTTCACCCGCAGCGACCCGCTCGCTGGACCCCCGCCGTCATGCGACGTGATCCTTGCCGGCGACGTCTGCTACGAGCAGACCATGGGCAGTCGCATGATCGATTGGCTCCGGATGGCAGCGGCGCATGGCACGCGCGTGCTGGTCGGCGACCCGGGACGGAAATACCTGCCACCGGGGCTCGAGCGATTGGCGACTTACCAGGTCACGACGACGCGGGAACTCGAGGACCGGACGCTGAAGCAGACGTCGGTGTTCACGATCCCGGCAGCGGGATCCGGTCCGTGACAGCGGACCGCGACAGGAGGACGGTGGCCGCGTTCGCCGTCGTGGCAGTCACCCTGGTCGGCCTCGCGATCGCCCTTGGTTTCGTTCGGGGCGGGGCAGTCGTATCGGATCCGCTGATCACGCCTTCCCCGAACGGGAGCCAGGTTGACGAGGCGCTCTTCGGATCAGTGACGGCGTTCGGCGACGGCCCGGGACTGGTCGCGCTCGTGAGCGTGCTTGCCATCTCCCTGGTCGCGCTCGGTCGGTCAGCGGACGCCGTGTTCGTCGCGGTCGCTTCGGCCGGCGCAGCGGTGATCACCCGCGTGACGAAGGTCCTCTATCACGCTCCGAGACCGAGTGTGCTCGAGGGCGCCAACGGCGTCTCCGTCGAGATCCCGGGTGAGATCGTGGTGATCGGGATAGTGGTCATCGTGGCTATCGCGATCCTCCGGGGATGGGGGGTCCGGGCCGTGGTGGCGGGAGCCATCGTGCTCGGCCTCCTATTGCTCGAACGGACCGCGAACCGGCTCCTCCCGTTCGATCCGGGCTTCAATTCGTTCCCGAGCGGCCACGCACTCAGCTCGGCGTCGTTCGCCACCGCCGTCATCCTGATCGCGTGGCCCGACCGTCGCCTCCGGTGGCCGGCCTTGATCATCGGGGTCGGTTACGCGCTCGCGGTGGGCGTTTCCCGGATGTACCTCGGTGTCCATTACCCGGCCGACGTGGCCGCGGGCTGGTGTCTCGGGGTCGCCTGGACGGTCGTCTGGTGGATCCTGTGGCGAGCTGCGCGTCGTCGCTGGCCATCGGCGCTTGGCGCACGCCCCGCGGCCGCATCCGGGGCCTAGCTCTTCCGGCCGAACCCGAACCGACGCCCCTTCCGCTCCACCTCCGCCACAGGCTGGCTGTATCCGTCCGACCCGAATGCCGCGGTGCTCAACCTGACCAGCTGCTCGGCCGCGGGGGAGCGCGGCGCACCCAGCACGACAGGCACTCCCTCGTTGACCGCCTTGAGGTAGAGGAACGGGTCGTATGGCAGGTCGGCCGAGATCCGCGAACCGATCGCCGACTCGACGTCGCGCTGCTTGAGGAGTTCGCGCGCGAACATGTTGTTGAGCACGAACGTCGACTTGCCGTTGATCGAGCCGGTCTCGTTCAGGTAATCGAGCAGGCCGTGGACGGCCTTGAGCGCGGAGATCTCCGGGTGGACCGGGAGCACGATCGTCTCGGCTGCTTCGAATACCCGCAGCGCACGCTCGTCGAGCACCGACCCGGCATCGACGACGACCGCGTCGTACGCGTCGAGCAGCGTGCTGAGGATGTGCGATACGTGATCCGCGCTGATCAGCTCCGATGCCTCCGGGGACGCCGGCGCCGCCAGGACATGGAGGCCGCTGTCGTGCCGTGTGGCATAGGACTTGAGGACGTCCGGCTCGCGCAGCGCGGCCTCTTCGCGCACCGCATCGGCGATGGTCAGCTTCGGCTCGAGGTTGAGATGCGTCGCGACGCCACCGAATTGGAGGCTGAGGTCGACGAGGATCACCCGGTCGGCCTTCCGCTGGGCCGCCACCACCGCGATATTCGTCGCGATGGTCGTCGTCCCGACCCCGCCCTTGGGGCTGTAGACCGCGACCGACCGCCGGGGCCGACCGAGGGTGAGCCCGTCCGATGAGACGACCGGCGCGAAGTCGCGTGAGCGCTGGAATCGGAGGAGCAGTGCCTCGACGCGCGCCTCGACCTCACGGGCGTCGAACGGACGCGCCACGACGTCGTCGGCACCAGCCTCGAGGAAGCTGATGCGCTCCTCGACGTCATCGCTGGCGGCGACGCACAGGATGGGGACGGCCGACATCGCCGGGGTGGCCCGGAGCTCGCGGCACAGCTCGATGCCGCCCTTGCCTTTGGCAGGTGCGGTCCCGACATCGACGACGGCGAGCTGGTGGTCGGCCACCTTCTCGATCGCTTCGGCGGCGTCGGTGGTACGGGTGACGGTGTACCCGGCGGAGGTGAGGATCGGACCGAGTGAGGCATCCCCGGTCGTGGAGGACTCGAGGACGAGGATCGTGCTAGCGGGCAATGGATCTCCGAGTGGGTCTGGTCGAGAGGGAACCGCGCAGAGGATACATCGGGGACCGTCGGGTCCTGTCCGTCGGGTCGGATCTGACCGCGTGCTAGACTAGCGCCGGTTTCCTTTCCGCTCCGTGCCGGATCGGCATGTCCGCCGTCAACGGGGCTATCCCATTGGAAGGAGTCGCAGCGCAGATGCGCCGATATGAACTGATGCTCGTGCTCCGCCCGGATGTCCCGGACGACCGGAGCCAGGCGGTCATCGACCGCACGACCCGCCAGATCACCGCCGCGGGCGGACAGATCACCAAGGTCGCCCCCTGGGGTCGACGGCGGCTCGCGTACCCCATCGACCGGTACCGTGAGGGCTCGTACCACATCATCCTGTTCCATGCGCCCGGCGAGACCCTCGCCGAGGTGGAGCATGGCCTGCTCATCACCGAGGAGGTCTTGCGTCACCTGATCACCCGCGACGAGCGGCCGGTCAAGGCCTCGCGCCGAGAGGATGGCGACGACGTCGAAGACACTGACGACACCGACCTTCCGTCCGGGCTCGACGAGGAAGAGGACGACGACCGCGGCGAGCGGATCGGCGAGGACGAGAGCGAAGCGGCCCCGGCCGCCATCGACTGAGGAGCGCGACGATGGCCCTGTGCAAGGTGATGATCATCGGCAACCTCGGGTCGGATCCCGAGATGCGCTATACGCCGACCAACCGTGCGGTCACGCAGTTCAACGTGGCCGTGAACCAGAGCACGAAGAATCAGCAGACCGGCGAGTGGGTCGAGGAGACCGACTGGTTCCGCGTCAGCGTCTGGGGTGATCGCGCCGAGCGCATGGCGGAAACGCTGCGCAAGGGCAACAAGGTCTTCGTGGAGGGTCGCTTCAAGACCCGCCAGTTCGAGGGTCGCGATGGCCAGACGCGGACGTCCCTGGAGATCACCGCCAATTCGATCGTGAACCTCGAGCGTCGCCCGCGAGACGACGATGGTTCCTTCAATGCCGAACCTGCAGGCAGCGCCGTGCCGGCCGGCGGTGGGGTCCGCCCGCAGCGGGCGCCCGCCGACGACACCGACCTCGACGACCTGCCGTTCTGACCGGAGATCCCTGACCTATGCCGACCGCCCGCTCGCGCAAGCGCGACGACTTCTACCGCGACCGACGCCGCCGCAAGGTGTGCGCCTTCTGCGCGGACAAGACCGCCCAGATCGACTACAAGGAGGTCAACCGCCTCCGTCGCTACCTCTCGGAGCGCGCCAAGATCGAGCCGCGCCGCAAGACCGGGACGTGCGCCGGCCACCAGCGCGAGCTGGCCGTGGCCCTCAAGCGCGCCCGCCACGTGGCGCTGCTCCCGTACGCGCCCCAGCACCTGCGCCCCTAGGACGCACCGCAGCGCGACGTTCCTGAGGTGGAAGTCGGGCTGTTGATGATCGCCGGCGGCGCGGCCGCCGGCATGTTCGGCTCCCTGCTGGGTCTCGGGGGCGGTGTCCTGATCGTCCCGCTGCTCACCCTCGTCTTCGGGCTCGAGCTGCGCGAGGCCGTCGGCGTGTCGCTGGTCAGCGTGATCATGACCAGTAGCGTCGCGGCTGGGGTCTACCTCGAGCGCCACGTCGCGGACCTCCGGCTCGGCATGCGGCTCGAGCTCTTCACGGCGATCGGCGCACTGGTCGGTGGTTCCATCGCCTTCCTCATCGACGAGCGGTGGCTGGCGCTCCTGTTCGCCCTCCTGCTTGTCTACGTCGCCATCTCGATGCTGCGCGGCGGGGATCCGGTCGAGACTCCCGTGTCGGGGGAGATCCCGCCATACGAGGTGCGCAACCTTCCGATCGGCGTGGCGGGGGCGACCGGAGCCGGGGTCGTGTCGGCCATGGTCGGCGTCGGCGGAGGGATCATCAAGGTGCCGCTGATGCACCTGGCGATGGGCGTGCCGCTCCGGGTCTCGACGGCGACGAGCAACCTCATGGTCGGCATCACCGCGGCGGCCAGTGCGGTCATCTACGTGATCCACGGCGAGGTCGATCCGTACGTCGCCGGTCCGACGGCGATCGGCGTCTTCCTTGGCGCGAGCGTGGGCTCGCGGATCGCGCATCGGATCGACATCCGGATCCTGCGGTGGCTGTTCGTGGTGGTCCTGCTCTACACGGCCGTGCAGATGCTCCTGCGGGTGGTCGGGTGACGCCGTTCGACCGGGCCATCGGACGCTTGCTGATCGTCGTCACCTACGTGGCGAGCGTGCTGTTGCTCATCGGCGTGACGCTGATGGTGGCGGGCGGGATCTCGCCGCTGAGCGGCGGCCCCGGACTGGACCCCAGCGCGCTCGCATCCGACCTGCGTTCGCTGCAGCCGGCCGGGTTCCTGTGGCTCGGGCTCATCGCGGTCATCGCCACCCCGATCAGCCGCGTGGTGGCCGCGGCGATCGCGTTCGGTCGCGCGGGGGACCGGCAGATGGTGGCCGTCGCCCTGGGCATCCTCGCGGTGATCGCCGTCAGCATCACGACGGCGCTGGTGGCCGGCTGAGCACGGCCTGCCAGTCGGGAGCACGCCGGAGCGCACGCTATACTCGGCCGACCTTGCAAGGCCCCGCGCGAGCGCATCGCGCCCGTCACGCAGGAGCGCGCCGCACATGACGACGGAGACCACGGAGACCACGGTGGGTAGCGAGGCCGGGACGCCGGCTCCGGCGACCCACCACGCCCCGACACCGGGCAGCCTCGATGACCTGATCTGCTATTTCGAGGGCGATTTCGTCCCGATGAAGGACGCCAAGGTCAGCATCATGACCCACGCGTTCATGTACGGGACCGCGACGTTCGAGGGGATCCGGGCCTACTGGAACGAGGAGCAGGGCACGCTCTACGGTCTGAAGGTCCGCGAGCACGTCGAGCGCATCCGGCAGTCGTGTCGGATCCTGCTCATGAAGGACGTCCCGTCGGTCGACGAGCTGACCCGATTGATCGTCGAGACGGTGCGCCGGAACGGCTTCCGCGAGGATGTCTACATCCGCCCGTCGTTCTACAAGTCGACCAAGGCGATCGGCGTGCGCCTCCACGACCTCGACAACGAGCTGTACATCATCACGTTGCCGTTCGGGAACTACATCGACACCGCCAACGGGGTGCGCCTCATGACCTCGTCGTGGCGACGGAACGCCGATGAGGCACTGCCCGCTCGGGGCAAGATCGTCGGCGGCTACGTCAACATGGCGTTCCAGAAGTCGGAAGCCGAGCTCAACGGCTTCGACGAGGCGGTCGTGTTGACCGCCGGTGGTCATGTGAACGAATCGTCCGCCGCGAACATCTTCGTGATCCGCGACGGCGTGGCGCTGACCCCGCCCGTCAGCGACGACCTGCTCGAAGGCGTCACGCGCAAGGCCCTGATGGAGCTGATGCGGAACGAAGGCATCGAGACCGCCGAGCGGTCGATCGACCGGTCCGAGCTCTATGTCGCCGACGAGATCTTCGTCTGTGGCACGGGCGTGCAGGTGTCGCCGGTCGTCGAGGTCGACCATCGGCCCGTCGGGTCCGGCGAGGTCGGCCCGGTGGCCCGTCTCGTGCGCGACCGCTACTTCGATGCGGTTCGCGGCCGCCTGCCGGCGTACCGGCACTGGCTGACGCCGATCGAGTAGAGGCGCCGTCAGGACGACGGCGGCGGCTCCAGCTCGGGTGTCGAGCGCCCGACTGGTGATCACGACCTCGACCGGGATGGCCGGGTCAGCCTTGGTCTTGACCTTCACGTCGAACCGCTTCTCGAGATAGGCGATCGTCGCCGGGATCTTGGTCTCCGCGCCGTTGTAGACCGTGATCACGGTCTTGGCCGGCACCGAACCCTTCGGCTTGCCGCGCGGCGCCGAGGCGGCCAGGCCGTGGTACTCGAGGTAGCCGGCGATGCGGGCGCCACGGTTGGTCACCGACGTGCCGTTGAGGACCCACAGGTGGGCCCCTTCTGCGGCGAGCGCCTGGCGCAGGGCCTCGTCGCGTGGATCGCCCGAGAACGCGTTCTTCACCGCCTGCTTGATGCGCGTGATGTTCGGCAGCACGACGCAGCCGCGCGAGTCCTGACATGTGTCCTGCGAGTACAGCGGGGGCGCGAAGACGAAGGACCGGATGTTGGCCGTGTCGACCGCGGAGGCGAGACCGAGCAGCTCGTCGAGCTGGTCGACCGGGATGTCGGTGCGGACGGCTGACTTGAGCGCGGCGACGAGCTCCGGCAGGCGCGGGACGAGCGTCTGGGGGTCGGCCTGTTCGCGCAGCGAGAGGAGAACGCGCTGCTGACGGGCGCCGCGGTCGAAGTCGGTCGAGGTGTGCCGCGAACGCGCGTAGCGCAGGGCCTGCTCGCCGTCCATGTGCTGCAGACCGCTCGGGATGTAGAGGCGCTGGGTGCGCCCGGTCGTGCCGGGGAATTCGTCGTCGCTGACCGGGACCTGCACGTTGATGGTCACGCCACCGACGGCGTCGACGACTTTCTTGAAGCCGTCGAAGTTGACCTCGACGAAGTAGCGGATCTTGAGGTCGTACAACTCCCCGAGGGTCGACTTGAGGGCGTTGTAGCCGCGCGTCCGGTCGTTGCCGGGCCACAGGTCCGACCGTCGCCGGTTCTGGGCGAAGAACGAGTTGATCTTGTTGCCGTACGAGCGACCCCACACGCGCTGGGCGGGGCCGGGCGGGACCGGCACATCGACCGTATCTCGCGGCAGGCTGAACATCGCGACCTGCTTCGAGACGGGGTCGATGGACACGGTGATGAGGGTGTCCGTGTTATGGCCACCCCGCTGTTCGTCCGAACCGATGAGCAGGATGTTCAGCCGTTCTCGGCCGTCCCATGGCGGGATCTCGACGCTCGGCACGGGTGTGCCCACCAACGTCGGGTCAGGGGTCGGGGGCTCGCTCGGTTCGATGGTCTCGTCGACAGGCCCGCTGTCGGCCGGCGTCGGGGAGGCCACCGGATCGCAATCTGTGGCGCTCGCTTCGCCGACGAAGACGCAGCTCGCGAAGTCCTGGGCCAGGAGGTCCCAGCGCGCGACGACGACGTGGGCAGTCGCCATCACCAGCACGACCGCGGCCAGGCCCGCGATCGAGAGCGGGTTACGGGGCAGCCGGGCCCGGCCCAGGCGGCCGTCACCCGACGCGGCGTGGGCGTTGAGGTACTCGGTGACCCGGTACGCGTCGATGATCGCGACGAGCCGGTAGACCAGTGCGAGCAGGTTGAACACGAAGATCGCCCCGACGAGCTGGAGGAACACCTCCAGCAGCGCGAATCGATCCAGTCGGAGGACGATCCCGCCGGTCAGCGCCAGGAGCAGGATGGGTGGCGCAGCGAACATCAGGGCGCGCGTCGGCGCACCCGCGTACAGGTGTCCGAGGCCGGGGAAGATCAGGGAGAGGAACGCCGCTGTGAAGGGCGACCGGGCGCGCGGTCGCGCCTCCTGCGGGTTCTGCATCGCGCGTAGGATACTCGGACTCGCTCGCGGGCCCCGCTCAGGCCGTGCCCGGGCCTTCGCCCTCGCCCGCCCATCGCCGGAGATTCATGTTCCGACCCGTCACCTCGAAGCCCGATCTGGTCGCCCAGGAACACGAGTTGCTCGAGACGTGGCGTGATCGCCGGACCTTCGCTCGACTGCGGGCGCAGAACGCGGGTGGACCGCGCTGGAGCTTTCTCGATGGGCCGATCACGGCCAACAATCCGATGGGGGTGCACCACGCCTGGGGCCGGGCCTACAAGGACCTGTACCAGCGCTTCCACGCCATGCTCGGTGAGGACCAGCGCTACCAGAACGGGTTCGACTGCCAGGGCCTGTGGGTCGAGGTCAACGTCGAACGCGACCTCGGCTTCACGTCGAAGCGCGATATCGAGGCGTTCGGTATCGACCGCTTCGTCACGCTCTGCAAACAACGCGTCCTGACCTACGCCGCACGCCAGACCGAGCAGTCGATCCGCCTCGGCATGTGGATGGACTGGAACGACCCCGACGAGCTGCGCCGGCTCAACGACCTTCTGGGCAGCGACCCCTCATCGATCACGACCATCCAGGGCGCCGAGGGTCCTGTCACCGACACCGTGGAGATGCTGGTCGGCCGGCTCGGGATGCCCGAGACCGGCGGCAGCTACTTCACGTTCAGCAATGAGAACAACGACCTGATCTGGGGATTCCTCGCGGAATGCCATCGGCGCGGCTGGCTGTACAAGGGCCACGACACGATGCCGTGGTGCGCCCGCTGCGGCACCGGCCTGTCGCAGATGGAGATGAACGAGGGCTACCAGGACCGCGAGGATCCGGGCCTGACCATCAGACTCCCGCTCGTCGACCGGCCCGGCGAGGCTCTCCTCGTCTGGACGACGACGCCGTGGACCCTGACGTCGAACGTCGCGGCGGCCGTCGGCCCGAACCTGCGCTATGTGCGCGTGCGCCAGGGAGACGAGACCTTCTGGTTGGGCAAGGGCACGCTCAAGACCGCGCTGGAGGGCGCGTTCGAGGTGGTCGATGAGCTCCCCGGCAGCGATCTCGTCGGCTGGCGCTACGAGGGACCGTTCGACGACCTGCCGGCCGTCCAGGACGCATTCCAGCCGAGCGGGTACGAGCACCGCGTCGTGCCCTGGGACGAGGTCGGCGAAGACGAAGGGACGGGCATCGTCCACATCGCGCCGGGCTGCGGCGCGGAGGACTTCCAGCTCGGCAAGGCGCTTGGTCTGCCGGTCATCGCTCCGATCGATGAGTCCGGCATCTTCGTGGACGGGTTCGGCCAGCTCAGCACCCGCGACGTCCGCGACGTGACCGAGCCGATCGTCGATCACCTGCGGCGCACGGACCGGTTCTACCGCCTCGAGCCGTACACGCACCGCTACCCGCACTGCTGGCGGTGTGGCACACCGCTCGTCTTCCGCCTCGTCGACGAGTGGTTCATCAGCATGGGCCCGGTGTATGACCAGCCGCGCGACACGCTCACCGCCGACCAGCTCGACGGCAGCCTCCGATACCAGATCATGGAGGTGGTCGACCGGATTCGCTGGATCCCGGATTTCGGCTATGAGCGGGAGCTCGACTGGCTCCGGAACATGCACGACTGGATGATCAGCAAGAAGCGCTACTGGGGGCTGGCGCTGCCGATCTACGACTGCGGAGCGTGCGGCACGGTCGAGGTGATCGGTGGTCGCGAGGAACTGCGTGAACGTGCCGTCGAGGGTTGGGAGGCGTTCGACGGCCATACGCCACATCGACCGTGGGTCGACGAGGTCAGGATCGCCTGCCCGAAGTGCGGCGCCCCGGTCGAGCGGATCAAGGACGTCGGCAACCCCTGGCTCGATGCCGGGATCGTGCCGTTCTCGACGCTCCACCACCGCGAGGACCCGGACTACTGGGCGCAGTGGTTCCCGGCGGACTTCATCACCGAGAGCTTCCCGGGCCAGTTCCGGAACTGGTTCTACTCGATGCTCGCGATGTCGACCGTCCTGCGTCGCGAGGAGCCGTTCAAGACGATCTTCGGGTACGCCCTCGTGTTCGGCGAGGACGGGCGCCCGATGCACAAGAGCTGGGGCAACGCGATCGACTTCGACGAAGCCGCCGAGCGGATGGGCGTCGACGTCATGCGCTGGATGTTCGCCAAGGCGCGGCCCGAGGAGAACATCCTCTTCGGCTGGCATGCGGCCGACGAGGCCCGCCGCGAGCTGCTGGTCCTCTGGAACGTGTACGCCTTCCTCGTGACGTATGCGCGGCTGGCCGGATGGGCGCCCGCCGAGGACCAGGCCACTCCAAGCGCCGAGCCGAGCCCTCGGAGCACGAGCTCGCAGGGTCCGATCCTCGACCGTTGGATCCTGTCGCGGGCGGCCTGGCTCGCAGACGAGGTCGGTGCGCGATTGGCGGATTACGACGCCCTGGGTGCGAGCCGGGCGATCAGCACGTTCATCGACGACATCTCGACGTGGTACCTGCGTCGATCCCGTGACCGGATGCGCCCCGGAGCCGAGCCACGTGCTCGCGACACGGCGTTCGCGACGCTGCACGCGGCCTTGGTCAGCCTGTCGCGGACGCTCGCGCCGATCCTGCCATTCCTGTCCGAGACGATGTACCAGAACCTGGTCGTGTCGGTGGCCCCATCCCGGCCCGACAGCGTCCATCTGACGCGCTGGCCGGCCCCCGAGATCGCGGCGCACCGGGATGTCGAGATCGAGCGGGCGATGGCGACCGCCCGATCCGCCGTCGAGCTCGCGCGGACGCTGCGGGGCGCCAGTCGCCTCAAGACGCGCCAGCCATTGGCCAGGGCGTGGCTCGCGGTGCCCGGCGGTGACGGCGTCCTCGGGGCCGAGCTCCTCGACACCATCGCGTCCGAGATCAACGTGAAGGCCGTCGAACTGATCAAGGACGGATCGGAGCTCGTGGATCGCCGCGTCAAGGTGCTGCTGCCCAAGGTCGGAAAGCGGCTCGGCCCGGCCATCCCGGCCGTGATGGCGGCCGCGCGGGCCGGCGACGTCACGTTCCGCGACGACGGGTCGGTCACGATCGCCGGCGAGACGCTGGCGCCCGAGGAAGTCGAGATCCAGGCGACGCCGCGCCCGGGAACGGCCGTGGCGGAGGATGATGGACTGGTGATGGTGCTCGACACCGAGTTGACCGACGCGCTCCGTGCCGAGGGCGACGCACGGGAGCTCGCGCGCGCGGTGCAGGACCTGCGCCGCGAGGCCGGCCTGGAGCTCGACGACCGCATCGAGCTGTGGGTCCAGGGCGCCCCAGCGGCGGTGGCCGCGCACCTTCCAGGGGTCGCCGAGGACACGCTCGCGGAGCTGCGCGAGGGCGACATCCCTGTCGATGCCCAGCGGGCGACGGTCGAACTCGACGGCGGTCCGGCGACGATCGCGCTCCGGAGGCTCGTTTGAGTGCGATGACCGCCCAGACGGCGCGGGTCGCGACACAGGCCCGCGCCCGATGGCCGATCTTCCTGGGTCTGGCCGCGCTCGTCCTCGTCCTCGACCAGCTCACCAAAGCGTGGCTGGTCTCGTTCCTGGCGCCGGGCGAACGGGTCGAGGTGATCGGCGACTACGTGCGGCTGATCCATTCGCAGAACAACGGCGCGCTCTTCGGGCTCTTCCGCGATCAGGCGCTGCTGTTCGCCGTCATCTCCATCGGTGTCGTCGGCGCGATCGTGTGGTTCCACCACACCTCGGGCCGGAATACGCTTCTCTCAGTGGCGCTCGGGCTGCTGCTCGGAGGCGCGCTCGGCAACATGGCCGACCAATTCCGCATCGGCTACGTCGTCGACTTCGTGGATGTCGGTCTCGGCGATCTCCGGTTCTATACGTTCAACCTTGCCAATTCGGCGATCAGCCTCGCCATCCTGCTGTTGTTGATCAGTGCGTTCGTCACGAACCGTGACGAACGGCCACACGGCGCGGAGACGCCTGGTGGCTGAGGCCCCGATCGCCCCCGGCATCCGGACCGTGCGGGTCCCCGACGGGATCGCCGGGCGGATCGACCGGTTCGTGGCCGACGCGACGGGCCTGTCCCGGAGCCACGTCCAGAAGCTCATCTCCGATGGACGGCTGACCGTCGATGGCATACCGGTTCGCGCGAATGCGCTTGTCGCGGCCGGGAGCGAGGTCCGGCTCGACGTCCCCGCGCCGATCGCCCTGGATCTCGCTCCGGCGCCCGACATCCGGCTCGATGTCGTGTACGAGGACGACGACCTGCTGATCGTCGACAAGCCGGCCGGTCTGGTCGTCCATCCATCGCCAGGTCACCACGATGGCGACACGCTGGTGAATGCCCTCCTGGCGCGCGCGGGCGGCGCGGAGTACGGCGGCATCGCCGGAGTCGCGCGGCCGGGCATCGTCCACCGACTCGACCGGGACACGAGCGGGCTGCTGATGGTCGCCAAGCACGATGCCGCCCAGCATTCGCTGATGGCCCAGCTCAAAGCGCGTCGGATCCGCAAGACCTACCAGGCCCTGGTCGCCGGCAACGTGGCCGCCGCCGTCGGTCGCATCGAGGCGCCGATAGGTCGCGACCCGAAGCACCGGACGCGCATGGCGGTGGTGCCCGACGGACGCGCATCGGTCACCGGCTACCGCGTGCGTGAGCGGTTCGCGGGCTGGACGCTGCTGGAGCTTGACCTCGTCACCGGGCGGACGCACCAGATCCGGGTCCACCTGGACGGCATCGGCCATCCGGTCGCCGGGGACCCGCTGTACGGGACCGGCACCTCCCGCCGCGGGCCGGATGGTCTCGAGCGGCTGTTCCTCCACGCCTGGCGGCTGGAGCTCGCGGCGCCGGGTGACGGCCACCTCATCCGAGCGACGGCGCCACTCCCAGATGCGCTCGAGTCGGTGCTCGATGGGCTGCGCAGGGCCGAGACGGGCCGATGACGCATCGCAGCGGCCGAGATCCGGAGCCGTCGGTGGTGGAGCCGCCGGACGTCACGCACGACCCGGGCCGACCGGACTTCGTCATCGAGGGTGCACCGGGGGCGATGCTCGTGATCATCTCGGGGCCGTCCGGTGTGGGCAAGGACACGATCATCGATGAGCTGCGCCGGCGGGAACTCGAGTCGGGACGCCAGGGCGAGCGCCATTACGTCGTGACCGTCACGACCCGAGCGCCGCGCGATGGTGAGATCGACAGGATCGACTACCACTTCGTCGACCGCGACACCTTCATCCGGATGTGGCGTGCGCGCGGCTTCCTCGAGGCGAACGAGGTCCACGGCAACTACTACGGATCGCCGCGCGACCAGGTGCGCGAGGCGCTGCTGGCCGGCAAGGACGTGATCCTCAAGATCGACGTCCAGGGCGCCCAGATCGTAAAGGAGCAGGTGTCCGAGGCCCTGCTGATCTTCATCATCCCGCCCTCGCTCGAGACGCTGTTCGACCGACTGCGCGCACGCGCGACGGAGACCGCCGACGAGCTCGAGGTGCGCCAGCGCGACGCGGCGGTCGAGATCGCGCGGCAGGACGACTACGACCACGTCGTGGTGAACGAGACCGGCCAGGTCGAGCGCACCGCCGATCGGATCGAGGCGATCATCGCCGCGGAACGCGCGGCGCACGCGGGCCGGCGGGTCCGCGTCTAGACCGGCGTGACCCTCGGGCTCGAGCCCGAGCGCGAGGCGCCCGGTGCCTCCGCGCGGGATCCCGACGCCGGGGAGCGGTACGTCGAGGTCGCGATCGACGCTGCCGGCGCCGGCGGTAACCGCCCGTACACCTACGTCGTCCCGCCTCGCCTCGCGGACCTGCAGGATGGCGAGGCGGTCCTGGTCGAGTTCGGGCGGCGGCAGGCTCTCGGCGTCATCCTCGGCGCGGCCGAGGGTCGTCCCGCGGCCGGTACCGACATCAAGCCGATCGTCGACCGGGTCCGCGCCGACGGGCCGCTGCTCCCGCCGCTGACGCTCGCCCTCGCGCGCTGGATCGCGGCCCACTATCTCGCGCCGCCGGCGCTGGTCATCCGGTCGATGCTACCGCCGGGCCTGCTCGAACGGCTCGAGCTCGTGGCCGAGCGGACACCACTCCCCGCCGACCATGTGGCGACGGTCGACGACGCGGTCGACCTGGACCTGCTCGAGCAGCTCTCGACCGGTGCCCGGCCGGCGCGCGACCTTGCCGCACCGGACGGTCGCGCCGGGCTTCTCCGCCGGTTGCGTGCCCTCGCGGATGCGGGGCTGATCGCGCTCGACTGGACGCTGCTCGGGGCATCCGCCGGGCCGCGCTACGAACGCTGGCTGCGCGCAACATCGGAGGGTCGCGATGTCGCGCGCGTCCTCGCCGAAGACGGCCGGCCGAGCGGCCGCCCGCTCGGGCCACGCCAGGTCGCCGCGCTCGGTGAGCTGGCAGGAGCACCCGACGGTGCGGCCGGCCCCGAGGTAGCCGGCCGGCACGGCACGGCGGCGATCGCCGGGCTCGTCCGACGTGGTCTGGTCGAGACCGAGACACGGGAACGACCGCGCCGACCGCTCGCGGCGCGGCGCCCGGGTCTGCGGGGTGGCCGGCCTCCCGCCGCGGACCTGTCACCCGAGCAGTCGGAGGCCGTCGGCCGGGTCGCACACGCCATCGAGACCCGTGCGTCGCGCCCGCTCCTCCTCGATGGCGTCACCGGCGGCGGCAAGACGGCCATCTACGTCGAGGCGATCTCGGCGTCGCTCGAGGCGGGTCGACCGGCGCTGGTCCTGGTCCCCGAGATCTCGATGGCGATGCCACTCGTCGACCGGCTGCGCGCCGACCTCGATGCCCGCGTGGCCTTGGTCCACTCCGGTCTGGGTGACGGCGAGCGGGCCGACGAATGGCGACGGATCCGGGCCGGCGACGTCGACATCGTCGTGGGCACACGGTTGGCGGTCGTCGCGCCACTGGCCGATGTCGGCGTCGTGATCGTCGACGAGGAGCACGACCCGGCCTACAAGAGCGACCGCACGCCCCGGCTGCAGGCGCGCGACGCCGCGATCCGGCTCGGCGAACGTGCCGGCGCAGCGGTGGTGCTCGGGTCGGCCACGCCGGCCGTCGAAAGCCTCGGCCGCGCGTTGGACGGCCGCTACGATCGAGTGGTCCTGCCGACCCGACCGACGGGTGTGGCGCCGCACGTCGAGGTCGCCGACATGCGCGCGGAGCTGGCGGAGGGCAACCGTGGCCTCCTGTCCCGCGCGCTCGACGACGCCCTGACCGCGCTCGATACGACGAGGGGCGACCAGGCCATCCTCGTCCTCAATCGACGCGGCACCGCCTCGGTCGTCCTATGCCGGGACTGCGGTCATGTCCAGGCATGCCCCGACTGTGAGCGACCGCTCGTCTACCACCAGGCCGGCACGACGCTGCGCTGCCACCACTGTGGCCGAGCCACGCCCCTCGCGACCCGATGCCCGGAGTGTCACTCACCGAGGATCCGCTACCTCGGGGGTGGTACCGAGCGCGTGGAACGCGAGGTCCGCGAGGCACACGCGTCCCTGCGCGTCGGGCGGCTCGATCGTGACGTCGCCGACCGACGCGGCGCCGCCGAGCGCGTCATCGATGCCTTCTCGGCGGGCGAGATCGACGTCCTCGTCGGCACCAGCCTCGTCGCAAAGGGTCTCGACGTGCCGAGCGTCATCCTGGTCGGGATCGTGTCCTCCGACGTCGCGCTGAACCTGCCCGACGAACGCGCCGCCGAACGCACATATCAGCTCCTTCGCCAGGCGGTCGGGCGAGCTGGGCGCGGTGAGAGGCCCGGCCGAGCGATCGTCCAGACCTACCAGCCCGATCACCCGGTCATCCGAGCCGTGGTGACCGGCGAGAGCGATGACTTCTACGCCGCGGAACTGGACCTGCGACGTCGTTTCGCGTCGCCGCCCTTCGGATCCATCGTGAAGCTGACCGTCGCACTCCCCGAGCGAGACGCCGCGGAGCGGGTGGGGGAGGAGATGGCGGAACGCCTTCGAGCACGAGCCGTGGGCACGGCGACATCCGTCGTCGGACCGGCTCCCGCCTACATCGCCCGGCGCAACGACCGCTGGCGGTACCACGTCATCATCCGTGGGGACGATCCGCTGGCCGTGCTGGGCGGCGACCCGGGCCCGCCCTGGTCGGTCGACGTCGATCCCGACTCGCTGCTCTAGGCCTTAGTCGACCTTCAGGCGGTACGCGACGAGGACGCCGCCGACCATCCGCTCAAGACCCTGCAGATATTCGAGCTGGCTGGCCTCGAGCTCGACGGGGGTCAGGCCGGCGCCGATCGTGTCGGGATCGACGGTGCCCCACGAGCTCGGCGCATAGGCCATGACGACATCGGTGTCGAGCGTCCGCTCGGCCTCATGGACCAGGTCGATCGCGGCCGGCTCGAGGTCGGCGAAACTCCATTCGATAGCCATCGGCGGACCTCCGTGCGTCTCTGCACCGCCGATGATACGTCCGGGACCATCGGCGCTCGTGTGCCCGAACGGCGTTCGTGCGAGGATGCGCTCCCACGACCCGGAGGACGCACCCATGACCGACCCCTTCAACCCCAGCCATGATGAACCTGCCGAAGGCCCCCGCGACGCTGACTACTCGTCCGGGTCCGGAGCGGATACGGCGAAGGACGGCGCGGGCGATGCCGCGGCGAACGCCAGCGCCAAGGCCACGGAGGTCCTCGGCCAGATCCGTGTCGCGGTCGACGACTTGGCCGTGAAGGCCGCGCCGACCGTCCGCGAGTTCTCGGCCAAGGCCGCCGACCTCGTCGCCGTTGCCGCGGACAAGGCCGCGCCGTTCGCGCACAAGGCGGGCGAGGCTACGGCGGACGCGAGCAGCAAGCTGGCCGTGAAGTCGCGGAGCTGGGCCGCCGACATCCGCGAGCAGGTCATCGCCGCAGACAAGGGCGGCGCAGCCGACGTCGGAGATGCGGCCAAGGACGCCGCGCAGGACGCCGCCAAGAACGAGCCGCCGCTCTAGGTCCGGACGCGGCCAGCTCGACACGCTGGTCGCCCATATACTTCGCGCCGATGTCCGTACGACCGATCGTCATGCTGGGCGATCCACGGCTGCGCCTGAAGGGCAAGCCCGTGGATTCGTTCGGCAAGTACCTCCACGAGCTCCTCGACGACCTGGCCCACACGATGCGTGATGCGCCGGGTGTGGGCCTTGCCGCGCCCCAGCTGGGCGAGGCGATGATGGCGTGTGTCATCGAAGTGGAGGACCACCTCTACGAGCTGGTCAACCCGAGGATCATCCGGGCGACCGGGGACGATCGCGATCTCGAGGGCTGCCTGTCGATCCCGGGCTACGTCGCCTACGTGAACCGACGGGAGAAGGTCTGGGTGGTCGCCCAGGACCGGCAGGGCAAGAAGTTCAAGGTCGCGGGATCCGGGCTCCTCGGGCGGGCGCTCCAGCACGAGCTGGATCACCTCGACGGCAAGCTCTACATCGACTATCTCGACTCGATGGATGAGCTGATTCCCGTCGGCCAGGGTGACGAGGACGACGCGGAGGTCCGCGAGGCGACGAGCGCCCTGGCGTGACGGGAGGACGGGCACGCACCGTCTTCTTCGGCAGCGGCGGGTTCGGCCGCGAAACTCTGTGGCGGCTCGGCGAGCACCCGGACGTCGAGCTCGTCGGGGTCGTCACGGCCCCACCGCGACCGGCGGGCCGGGGCGGCCGTACGACCACCACGCCCATCCACGACGCTGCTCGGCACATCGAGGTCCGCCCGATCCTCACGCCAGATCGGTTGCGCGAAGCCGTTGCGATCGCGGAGATCGAGGCCCTCGCGCCGGACCTCATCGTCCTCGCCGATTACGGCCAGATCGTGCCCGCGGCGCTGCTCGACCGCCCACACGGTGCCCTCAACCTCCATCCCTCGCTCCTGCCGCGCTACCGGGGTGCGACGCCCATCCCGGCCGCCATCCTGGCCGGGGACACGGAGACTGGGGTCACCCTCATGCGCATGGACGCGGGACTCGACACCGGACCCATCGTGGCGCAGTCGCACGTCCGCCTCGTCGGCGACGAGACGACGCCGCTGCTCGAGGAGTCGCTCGAGCTGGAGGCCGCCGCCCTGATCACGAGGTACATCGGCCCATGGCTACGCGGCAAGGTCATCGCCACGCCACAGCCCGACGAGGGCGCGACGGTGACCCGACCGTTGCACCGTGACGATGGACGCCTCGACCCGCGTCGACCGGCGATCGAGCTGGAGCGTCAGGTGCGTGCCTATCAGCCGTGGCCGGGCTCGTACGTGGAGACGCCCCTCGGTCGGCTGATCGTCTGGCGCGCCGACGTCGAGCCGAGTGGGCCACCCGTCGGGACGTTCGACAGCGAGGGATTGGGGACCGGCGACGGTGCCAGGCTGCGTCTCCGCGAGGTCCAACCGGCGGGCGGCACGCAGATGTCGTGGGATGCCTACGTCAGGGGCCGACCGGCGATCGTCGGCGGTAGCATCGTCCTGTGACCACCGATCGCACGCCGGGCATCTCCGGCCTGACGCCGGACGAGCTGGCCGCGTGGGTGGCGGCGCGCGGCGAGCCCTCCTACCGGGCGCGCCAGATCGCCGACGCCGTCTGGAAGGATGGCGGTGTGACCGATCCGTCCGCCATCCGGACGTTGCCGCCGCCGCTCCGCGACGGGCTCGCCGACGACTTCAGCTTCGACACGGTGGCCGACACGGAGATCCGCCTCGCCGACGGCGGCCAGACGGAAAAGGCGCTCCATCGGCTCGACGATGGGGCATTGATCGAGTCGGTGCTGATGCACTACCCGGCGCGCGGCGCTTCCCGCGAGCGACACACCCTGTGCATCTCGAGCCAGGCCGGTTGCGCCGTCGGTTGTCCGTTCTGCGCCACTGGCGAGCTCGGGGCCGGCCGAGACCTGGAGGTCGCCGAGATCGTCGACCAGGCCCGCCACGCCCAGCGACGACTCACGGCCGAGGAGAGCCGGCTCACGAACGTCGTGTTCATGGGCATGGGCGAGCCGCTGCTCAACCTGGATCGGGTGTTGGGAGCCGTCGAGGCACTCAACGATGCGCGGCGGTTCGGGCTCGGCGCACGTCATATCACCGTGTCGACCTCGGGCGTCGTTCCCGGGATCCGGCGGCTCACGGCGCTCGGACCGCAGTTCACGCTCGCCATCTCGCTCCACGCTGCGCGCGACGCTTTGCGTGACGTGCTCGTGCCGTTGAACCGCCGCTGGCCCGTCGCCGAGGTGGTCGGGGCGGCCCGCGATCACGCCCGGGCGACCGGCCGGCGGATCACGTACGAGGCGACGATGATCGGCGGGGTCAACGACACCGACCTCGACGCCGGCTCGATGGCCGACCTGCTGCGCGGCGATCACGCGCACGTCAACCTGATCCCGATGAACCCCGTCGCGCATACCCCGTGGCAGGCCAGCCCGATGCCGGTCATCGAGCGGTTCGCCGCGACCCTGCGCGAGGCGGGCATCTCGACGACGATCCGGCGCAATCGCGGCCAGGAGGTCGGTGCGGCCTGCGGTCAGCTCGCGGCGGAACGGACCGGCGAGCCAGCGGTCCCCGCCGTCGCCCGCCGGCGCGAGCGCCTGGAAGCCGAGAGTGCCGCAGCGTTGCGCGGGGAGCGCAGCCACGAGCCCGTTCCGGTCGGCGTGGGCGAATAGGGTGGCAAGTCGGGCCCGCATCGCGGCGTCCATCCTCGACGCCGACCTCGGCAATCTCGCGTACGCCGTCCGCCGTGTGGTCGCCGCCGGCGCCGACCGGGTCCATCTCGACGTGATGGATGGGCATTTCGTCCCGAACCTGACGTTCGGTCCCAAGACCATCAAGGCGCTCCGCCCTCGGACGACCCTCCCGTTCGATGCGCATCTCATGATCGCCGAGCCCGGTCGCTATATCGAGGAATACATCGATGCGGGCTGCGACTCGATCACGTTCCACGTCGAGATCGAGGAACCGATCGGGCCGACCCTGCAGGCGATCCGGGACGCGGGACGGGCGGTCGGCCTCGCCGTCAAGCCGGGGACGCCGGTATCCGCCCTCGAGCCCTACGCGGAGCTCCTCGACATCGTCCTGATCATGACCGTGGAGCCCGGTTTCGGCGGGCAACAGTTCATGAAGGACGTGCTTGCGGCCAAGACGTCCGGAGCGCGCGATGTGCTGCGCCACAAGCTGTACGGCGGCGAGATGCATGTCGACGGTGGCATCAACCGCGAGACGGCCGAGATCGCCGGTTCCCTCGGGGTCGATGTGTTCGTGGTCGGCTCAGCCCTGTTCGTCCGCGGCCGCGACATGGGCCGCGAGGTCCGGCTCATCCGAGCCCTTGCCGACGAGGGCTTCCAGTACGGCCCCAACGATGGCAAGCCGCCCATCCCGACCGACCAGATGACGCCGTTCACGTCGTTGCCGAAGCACCTCGCCCATCGCCTGATGGACGAGATCGAGGCGACCGGCATCCCCGTGATGATGTTGCGCGGCGACGGGCAGATCAATCCGGACGGCGTGCGTGACTACGACCTGCTCATCCCGGCGTCGGTCGAGGAGCACGTCATCGGCGCGCATGGTCCGTCACGGGATCGCTTCCAGGCCGAGGCGGACGCCTGGCGTGCCTCGTTCGCGACCAAGGCGTGAGAGCCCTCCTGCAGCGGACGACCGGAGCGTCGGTCCGCGTCGGTGCGCAGGTCGTCGCGTCGATCGGGCAGGGGCTCGTGGTGCTGGTCGGTGTCGGCCACGATGACGACGCGAGTGTGGCCGACGCCCTCGCACGCCGCGTGGCCGAGCTGCGAATCTTCCGCGACGAGGAAGGTCGGACCAACCGGTCGCTCGTCGACGTCCGCGGAGAGGCGCTGGTGGTGTCCCAGTTCACGCTCTTCGCGGACACGAGCCGCGGTCGCCGACCCGGGTTCACCGGCGCGGCCACGCCGGAGAAGGCCGATCGGCTCTACGAACGGTTCGCAGCCGCACTCCGCGAGCATGACGTGCGGGTCGAGACGGGCCGCTTCGGGGCCGAGATGGCGGTGGAGCTGGTGAACGATGGGCCGTTCACGATCTGGCTCGACAGCGCCGAGCGATAGGGCGCCCGAGGGCGCGAGGCCTACTTCGAGGCCTTGAGCATCGTCCGTCGGCAGCGGGTGCAGACGAGCGCCTTGACCGGCGACCCGTGGCGGTCTATGACGAGCGGCTGCAGGTTGGGTTGCATGCGACGGTGGGCTCGGACGCGGTTCGATCCCGACGACTGCGGGTTGAACCCGCCCATCGAGACCTTGCCGCAGATCGCACAGGAGCGAGCCATGGGATCCTCAGGAAACGGTTCAAAAAAGAAGCGCTGGACCGACGGGTCCGAGCGGGGCGGTATGATAGCACACGCTTTCGGCCACCCCGCCGCGAGAGCCCTCGAGGGAGGACCCCAGCCAGCGTGGCCATCCGTCCGACGCCCGGACGTTCACTCGTCACGGGCCGCGCGCTTCGCGATATCGTCCGGACGGCGACCCTCGGTTCGTACGGCGTCACCGGTTTCGCCGCAGGGCCGCTCGGTCGCCTGTTCGATCGCCTCGGGCTGGGCACGCCCGGCCTGGCGGTGCGCATGGACGATGGCATCGAGATCGAGCTCGACCTGACGGTCGCCCTGGGCGTCCCGGTCGCCGAGGTCGCCCGGCAGGTCGACTCCGCGATCCGCTACTCCGTTCGCCGTGCGCTCGATCAGGACGTCGGACGCATCACGATCCACGTCGGCGGTCTGCACGTGCCTGCCGGTGGCGCGCTTCCCCAGTCACCGACGGCACTGCCCGTCGGTAGCGTTCGGCCGCGCGACCTGGCCGACAGCGGGACGGACGTCGCCTAGATGGCCCGCCGCTCGTGTGACGGCAACGGGCTTCTCGAGGCATTCCGGGCGTCCGTCGCCAACCTCGAGGCGCACGTCGACGAGATCAACAGCCTCAACGTCTATCCCGTACCCGACGGCGACACGGGCTCGAACATGTTCGCGACGGTGAAGGCGGCGCTGGACGAAGCCGACGCCGTGGCCGGCCAGTCGGCCGACCGGGTGGCCGCCGCGATCAGCTTCGGGGCGTTGATGGGGGCCCGGGGCAACTCCGGCGTGATCACGAGCCAGATCTTCCGGGGCATGGCCGAAGCGCTCGGCGGCAAGAAGCGCTTCAACGGGCTCGATCTCGCCCACGCGCTCAGCGAGGGCGCCAGGACGGCCTACGGCGCGGTCGCCAAACCCGTCGAGGGCACGATCCTGACCGTGATCCGGGAGGCGGCGGCAGGTGCCGTCGAGGCGGCGGAGCATGACGACGACATCGAGACCGTGCTCGGCGCAACGCTGGCAGCGGCCGAGCGATCGGTCGCCAGGACACCGAGTCTGCTCGCCATCCTGCGCGAAGCGGGCGTCGTCGATTCGGGCGGGCAGGGTCTGTATCGGCTGTTCCAGGGCGCCCTGCTGCACCTGACCGGCAAGACGCCGGTAGGCGCCGCTCGCGGTCGCCGGAGCCAGGGCCCGAAGCCCAGCACGCTGGTCGCCCACGCGGACGAAGGGTTCGGCTACGAGACGATGTTCCTGCTGCGCGCACGCGGTCACGATCCGCTCGATGTCGATGCGATCCGCGACCATCTCGAGTCGATCGGCGAGTCCGTGCTCGTCGCGGGTGACGGCCGAGCCATCAAGGTCCACGTCCACAGCGAGCGTCCCGACCAGGTCAT
Source organism: uncultured Chloroflexia bacterium (assembly GCA_963813535.1). Taxonomy (GTDB): domain Bacteria; phylum Chloroflexota; class Limnocylindria; order Limnocylindrales; family CSP1-4; genus SPCO01. Next base: position 531,065 of record CAWEZH010000002.1, read on the forward strand.
CGGCTTCGGCCTGTCGCTGGGCGACATGAGCCGGATCACGGTGGAGAACCTCGACGATCAAGCCCGGGACGTCCGTGAGACCCGCGCTGCCGAGTTCACCGGAGCGCCGGCACCCGCACCGGCCGAGGCGGGCGACGCGCCGGCAGGGCCGCGATCGGTCGCGGGGGAGGGGAACGGGACGGGACCGTCGAGCGCCTTGCCGAGCCTCGCCGTGATCGCGGTGACCGCCGGCGATGGTCTCGCGGCGATCTTCCGCGACTTCGGGGTGGCGTCAGTCGTCCAGGGCGGCCAGTCGGCCAATCCGAGCACCGGCGAGCTGCTCGAGGCCGTCGGCGCCGTCAAGGCCAGAGAGGTGCTGCTCCTCCCGAACAATCCGAACGTCGTCCTCGCTGCCCGCCAGGTCGCGTCCATGACGGATCGCGTGGTGCAGGTGGTCCCGACTCGCAACGCGGCCGAGGGCTTTGCGGCGCTGCTGGCTCTCGACCCAGGCATGGATGCGGAGTCCAATGTCGCCCCGATGACGGAGGCCGGCCGGGCGATCCAGTCGCTGGTCGTGACCGAGGCCGTGCGCGACGCGACGATCGGCGGCAAGAAGGTGAAGCGCGGTCAAACGATCGCGCTCGATCCGGACGACGGCCTCGTCGCGGTCGACGGCGATCGCGAGACGTGTGTTCGCAAGGCGATCGTGGCGCTGTCACCGGGCTTCGAGCTGGTCACGCTGTTCTACGGCGACGGCGCCGACCTGGCCGAGGCCGAGGCGATCGCCCGGTTGATCGGCACGGTCGTGCGCGGCGCCGAGATCGAGGTCCGGCACGGCGGCCAGCCCTACTACCGGTACCTCATCTCGGCCGAGTAGCGGCTGCATGGCGCGGAGCCCCGCGGCGACGCGGGCGGCGAAGACACCACCGCCGCCGACCGACCCGGTCGAGCTGCTGGCGACGCCGCTCGCTCGGTCCGGTCTGGGCGCGGCAGCACTCCTGCGGCGGGCGGGCATCCGCCTCGGCTGGTACGACGTTCGTGACCTGCTGTTCCATCTTCCCCGGCGATACGACGACCTGCGCGAGCTCTCGCACCTCGGGGATCTCGTGTGGGCGGAGGAGGGGACCGTCGTGTCGGCCCGGGTGCGGGTCGAGAACGTCCGCGTCGAGGCCTCGTGGCGACGTCGCGTCCAGCGGACGATCGCTCGCCTGAGCGACGAGACCGGTCAGATCGAGGCGACGTGGTTCGGTCGGCGGTTCATCGAGCGTCGCCTCCATGCGGGTCAGGAGATCGTGGTGTCGGGCCGGCTCAAGCGGTTCGGGCGCAACCTGACGATCGACAACCCGGAGTTCCAGGCCGTGGACGCCGACGGTGCGGTGCTCCACGCGGGCCGCATCGTGCCGGTCTACCGGTTGACGGCCGGTCTGACCGCGGCGCGGCTCCGGGTCGCCATCCGGGAGGCCCTCGACAAGGCCGGCCGCGCGTATCCCGAATACCTGCCCGCGGACCTGCGCCGCGACGAACACCTCATCGACGTCGCCGACGCACTCGAGTCGGCACACTATCCCGAGTCCTTCGAGGGCCGTGACGCGGCGCTGCAGCGGCTGGCATTCGATGAGTTGCTCGCCCTGCAGCTCGGGATGGTCGGGCGCCGCCGGGCACGTGGACGCGACCGATCGCCCGCCATCGAGATCGACGCGGCGACCGACCGTTCGATCCACACCGCCCTCATCGACGCCCTGACGACGAGAGTCGGGTTGCCTGTCGAGCTGACCCCGGATCAGGACGGCGCGATCGACGCGATACGCGCGGACCTCGGGCGTTCGACCCCGATGCTTCGGCTCCTCCAGGGCGATGTCGGCTCGGGCAAGACGGCGGTGGCGGCATATGCCCTCGCAGCGGCTGCCCGGGCCGGCTTCCAGGGTGCGCTGCTAGCACCGACCGATCTCCTCGCGCGGCAGCACCGCGACACGGTCGGGGCGCTGCTCGAAGGCGCCGGCGTGGGCGTCCTGCTGCTCACGGGATCGCTCAACGCTCGCGACCGGGCGCACGCGAATGACCTCATCGCCTCCGGGCAGGCATCGGTGATCGTCGGCACGCACGCGCTGCTGAGCGAGTCGGTCGCATTCGCGCGCCTGGGGCTCGCGGTCATCGACGAGCAGCATCGATTCGGCGTCGAGCAACGCGGTCAGTTGGAGGCCAAAGCGGGTGGCGACGTCAGCCCGCACGTGCTGCTCATGACCGCGACACCGATCCCGAGGACGCTCGGGCAGGTGCTGTACGCCGACCTCGACGTGTCCGACCTGCGGACGCCGCCGGCGGGCCGGGTTCCGATCCGGACCGGCATCCGGACGGCGGATCGTCTCGACCCGACATGGCAGAAGGTGCGCGAGGAGGCAAGCGCCGGGCATCGGACCTTCGTGGTCGTGCCCCTCATCGAGGAGGGCACCGACGGGATCGACGACGGCAGTACGGGCGGGGCCGTCGCCGCGGAATCCGAGGCGGAGCGGTTGCAGGAGCTCCTGGTCCCGCTGCGGGTCGGCCTCGTCCACGGCCGCATGAAGCCGGCCGACCGCGACGCCGAGATGTCGCGTTTCCGCGACGGCGAGATCGACGTCCTGGTCGGCACCACCGTCATCGAGGTGGGCGTGGACGTGCCTGAGGCGACGATGATGATCATCCAGAACGCCGACCGCTTCGGCCTCGCCCAGCTGCACCAGTTGCGCGGACGTGTCGGTCGCGGGACGGTGGAGTCCTACTGCGTCCTCGTGTCCGATTCGACCGATGAGACCGCGGTCGCGCGGCTCAAGGCCGCGGCCGAGCTGAACGACGGCTTCGAGCTCGCGGAGCGCGACTTCGAGCTGCGCCGGGAGGGGGACGTCCTGGGCTTCGCGCAGAGCGGCCTGCCCGGCCTTCGCGTGGCGTCACTGGCGCGTGGCGATCACCGCGAGCTGGCCGTCCGCGCTCGTGCGGCCGCCGAGGGATTGCTCGACGAGGCTGGTTCCCTGGACCCGGCCCGGCCGGACCTCGCGCCATTCGCCCGCGAACTCGAGTCGGGCTGGCTCCGCCGGCTCGTGGCCGCGGATCCCGCGTCCGGCACATGACTCACCGCGATGGCTGACGCGGGCCGGGTCATCGCCGGCAGCGCTCGGTCGATCCGACTCGACGCCCCTGGTCCCGGGACGCGCCCGATGGCAGACCGTGTCAAGCAGACGCTCTTCGGGATCCTCGAACCGGACCTGCCGGAGGCCCGCTTCCTCGATCTCTTCGCCGGGAGTGGCGCGGGCGGGATCGAGGCGCTGTCGCGCGGAGCCAGCCACGCCACCTTCGTCGAGCGGGATGCCCGGGCCATCCGCACGATCCGCGCCAACCTGGAGCGGACGGGGTTGGTCGCCGCAGATCGCGCGACCGTGGTCCGTGCCGACGTGCTGACCTGGCTGCGCGACCCGGCCCGCGCGTCGGCGGCGAGATACGACGTGGTGCTCGTGGATCCGCCGTACGACGACACGGCCGCTCTGACGGCGGCGCTCGAGGATCTCGGCCGGCAGGTGGCGGCGACCGGCCGGGTCGTGGCCAAGCACTTCTGGCGGACGCCACCGCCGGCCACGGTCGGGCTGCTAGCATCCGATCGCGTGCGTCGCTTCGGCGACACGGCGCTGACCTTCTACCGCCTGCGCGACCCGACAGGGTCGGCGAGCGACGATGCCAGCACGGAGGACGGATGAGCGTCGCGGTCTACCCGGGCTCGTTCGACCCGATCACGAACGGCCACCTCGACATCGTCGAGCGGGCCGCGAGCGTCTTCGACACCGTGGTCGTCGCCGTCCTGGCCAATCCGAAGAAGGCCCCGCTCCTATCGGTCGAGGAGCGGATGGAGGTCATCCGCGCCGCCCTCGCCGCGCACGACGTGGCGGACGAGCGGATCGAGGTCACGTCCTTCGAGGGCCTCACGGTCGAGTTCGCCCGGGCACGTGGCGCCAGCGCGATCGTCCGCGGTCTCCGGGCGATCAGCGACTTCGAGTCGGAGATGCAGCTCGCCCACAACAATCGGGTCCTGGCGCCCGAGGTCGACACCATGTTCTTCATGACCTCGGCCGCCAACAGTTACGTCAGCTCGAGCCTGGTCAAGGAGATCGCCGCGTTCGGTGGCGATGTCTCGACCATGGTCCCGACCGCGGCCAGGGCGGCACTGGAGCGGGCGCTGGGGCGTCGCTGACCGAGCGGCCCGTGCCATAATCGACGACGCAGGAGGGCCATCGACATCGACATCATCTTCCTCGTGGAGCGCCTCGAGTCGCTGATCGCCAACGGCAAGAAGCTGCCGCTCACGACGAACGTGGTGGTCGACCAGAACGCGGCGCTGGGCCTCATCGACGAGCTCCGGGTGGCCGTGCCCGAGGAGGTCCGTGCGGCCAAGCGGATCAACTCCGAGGGTGAGCGCATCATCGAGAAGGCCCAGGAGGAGTCGGAGCGCATCGTCGGCCGAGCCCAGGAGCAGGCAGCCTTCCTGATCGACGAGCGTGGGCTCACGCAGGCGGCCGACGCCGAGAGCCGCCGCATCATCGAGGATGCCCACGCCGATGCCGACCGGATCCGCGCCGGCGCCGACGAGTACGCCGTGAGCGTCCTCGAGGGCCTCGAGACAGACGTCCACAAGACCCTGCAGAGCATCGAGAAGGGTCTCAACCTGCTCGACGAGCGCCGCGCCACGTTGCTGGCGACGACCGCGCCGATCGATGACGAAGCGCTCCCGCCGGACGGCGAGTTCGTCGAGGACGATCAGTTTCACGACGAGGCGGAGGACGCCGCAGCGCCCGCCCGGACTTGACCGCCGTGAGCGCCCCTTCGACCGACAGCCCGCTGACGTGGAACGTGGCGGGCCTCCTCTCGGATGGCGTCGGTGCCGACCGGTCGTATGACGTCTCTGACGTCTCGATCGACCTGCCCGACGACCTCCAGCTCGCCTCGCCGATCGCCGGCCAGGTGCGCGTCAGTCGAACCAATCGCGGCATCCTCGCCGACGCACGACTTTCGACGTCGCTCGCCGGCGAGTGCGCCCGCTGTCTGCGGCCGCTGACGACGCCGATCGACATCGTGCTGAGCGAGGAGTACCTGCCGTCGATCGACCTCGCGAGCGGCCGGCCGCTTGACACGGAGTCGGAGCCGGAGGTCCTTCGCCTCACCGATCACCACGAGGTGGATCTCGAACCGCCCGTGCGCGACGCGATCTCGCTTGCTGAGCCGATCGCCCCGCTCGACCGGCCCGATTGCCCGGGTCTGTGCGCGGTCTGCGGTCTGCCACTCGACGAGGGCGAACACGACCATCCGGACGACGACATCGACCCTCGCCTCGAGGCCTTGAAGGCATTCAAGCCCGACTGAAGCGATCGTGCGTGGCTTGCTCCCGCTGGCGGATCAGGAGTGCGCGCCGTCGGCGCACCCGAGCGGGATCGCCGGTCCAGGCGCCCGCCGACCGACCAAGGACGCTGACGGTCGAGCACGTTTCGCGGTAGACTCCGCCGTCGGCGCGAAGCGCGCTCCCATCCCGAGCGCCGCCCGTACCGAACCCGCACCACGAAACGAAGGAGCCCACGAGACCCCATGGGTGTACCCAAGCGACGCGTCTCGCACGCGCGCCAGGGCGAGCGTCGCTCGCACCTCGCCATCGACCTGCCCGACCTCGAGGAGTGTTCGCACTGCCACGAGATGAAGTTGCCGCACCGCGTCTGCCCGAATTGCGGGTACTACCAGGGCCGCCTGGCTGTGCCGCCCAAGCCGGTCAGCAGCAGCGGCGGCGACGACGCCTCGCGCTGATCCGGTGGTCCGCGTCGCCTTCGACGCGATGGGCGGCGACCACGGCCCGGCCGAGGTCGTCCCAGGTGTCCTCGACTACGCCCGCGCGCATCCAGACGTCGAGCTGATCCTCGTCGGCGACACCGACACCGTCCGTGGGATCGCCGGCCCGCTCCCCGACAACGTCCGCATCGTCCACGCCGGTTCCGTCGTCGGCATGGACGAGCACCCGGCGCAGGCGATCCGGGAGAAGAAGGACTCGTCGATCCTCGTGGCCACGCAGCTCGTCCGCGATGGCGAGGCTGACGCGGTCGTGACCGCCGGCCACACCGGTGCGGGGATGGCGGCCGGCATCCTCAAGCTCGGCCGGCTGCCGGGCGTCGACCGGCCCGGGCTGGCCGTCCAGATGGTGACGGACACGGGGCCGATGGTGCTCATCGACATCGGTGCCAACCCCGACTCGACACCGGAGAACCTCGCCCAGTACGCGCGGATGGGCGCCATCTTCGCCGAGCGCGTCCTGGGTGTCGACACGCCGCGCGTCGCGTTGCTGAGCATCGGCGAGGAGAAGGGCAAGGGCGATGCGCGGATCCAGCGCGCGACCGATCTGCTAGACGCGTCGACGCTTCGGTTCGTCGGCAACGTCGAGGGCCGCGACCTGACCAAGCATCTCGCCGACGTCGTCGTGACCGACGCTGTCGCGGGCAATGTGGTGATCAAGTTCTTCGAGGGGCTCTCGAGCTTCATCTTCGACCTGTGGCGAGCCGAGTTCCGGCGGACGTGGCGAGGCCGGCTCGCGTACCTGTTGATGCGCCCGGGCATCACCCGCATCCGGTCGGCGTTCGACTACGAGATGCACGGCGGATCCCCGTTGCTCGGGGTGAAGGGGACGGTCATCATCACCCACGGCAGCGCGAGGCGGCGGATGATCGGGTTCGCCTGCGACGTGGCCGCGCGGACAGCCGCCGCGAAGGTCCCGGAGCTCATCGCAGAGGCACTCGCCGCGGACAACGAACGGCTGGCCGGTGTTCCGGCGGCGAGCGAGGAGGTGGCGACGTGACCGGTCCGGACCTGACGGTCGGCAAGGCCGTCATCGCCGAGCTCGTCAAGACCGCGGCCTTCGAGGTGCCGGGCGTCGCCCGTGTGGGTCACGGCGGCCCGACCTGGCGGGGCATGCTCGCCGGACCGGCCGTGCGCGTCCGCGTGGTCGACGACCGCGTCCTCGTGCGTCTGCGGATCGTCGCTCGGCCGGGTCATGCCCTCGGTCCGCTGACGGCCCAGGTCCGGACCGCGGTCGCCGCCACGGTCGAGCGGTTGCTCGGGCTCGACCTCGGTGCGGTGACGGTCATCGTGGATGGCGTCGGAGGCTGACCGGCAGCGCGGACGGCGGACGGGACGTCGACTTGCGCTCGCCGCGATCTTCGAAGCCGACTTCGGGCAGCGCACCGCGGAAGCGATCCTCGAACGCCATCTCGCCGACACGGAGCGGGACCCCGTGGCGGCCGAACTGGCCCGCGAACTGGTCGCCGCGGTGGTCCGCCACCGCGCCGAGATCGACGCCGTGATCGACCGCGTGGCGCCCCGCTATCCCGTCACCAGCATGGCCAAGATGGACCGTGCCTTGCTCCGATCGGCCGTCGGTGAGGTGCTACACTCCGGCACGCCGGCCCGGGTGGCCATCGCCGAGTGGGTCGAGCTGGCACGCATCTACAGCGGAGAGCCGATGCGACGCCTGATGAACGGCGTTCTCGGGACGATCTCCCCAGACCCCAGCTCCGAGGAGGGAGTCAGTGGCCACAACGTACGACCGGCTCAAGAAGATCGTCGTCGAGCAACTCGGCGCCGACGAGGATGAGGTCAAGCCGGAGGCGTCGTTCGTCGACGACCTGAATGCGGACTCCCTCGACCTCGTCGAGTTGATCATGAGCCTGGAGGAAGAATTCGGGACGGAGATCTCGGACGAGGATGCCGAGAAGATCCGGACCGTCCAGGACGCCGTCGACTACATCGACGAGCACTCCTCCTAACAGGTCGTTCGCCACGTCCGAGGTGCGTCCCGGACAGGCCGTCGCCGAGCGTCTCGGGCTCCCCGTCCGGGACCTGGACCTCATCGAACAGGCTCTGGTCCATTCCTCGTGGCTGCACGAGCATCCCGACGCCGCGCGAGGCCACAACGAACGGCTCGAATTCCTCGGTGATGCCGTCGTGAACCTGATGATCTCGGAGGCGTTGTACGCGCGGCACCCGGAGGACGACGAGGGCGCGTTGTCGGCGCGTCGCGCCGCCATCGTCTCGACCACCGGTCTCTCGCGTCTCGCGGGTCGGATCGAGCTCGGCCGGTATCTGCTCCTCGGGGAGGGGGAGTCGCAGCGGAGCGGCAGACGTCGGCCGTCGCTCCTGGCCTCCTCGTTCGAAGCGCTTGCCGGGGCGCTGTACCTGGACCTCGGCTACGACGTCGTCAGTCGCTGGCTGGAGGCCCTCGCCGACCCTGAACTGGCGCTCGAGGCGCCGGTCCTGTCACTCAAGAGCCCGAAGTCGCGTTTGCAGGAATACACACAACGGCGGTCGGGCGAGCGACCGGACTACCGGCTCATCGAGGCGTCCGGGCCCGACCACGAGAAGTCGTTCCGGATCGAGGTCTGGGTCGACGGAGAGTTGCTCGGTGCGGGTGAGGGCCCGTCGCGACGGACCGCGGAGACCTCCGCGGCCGCCCAGGCGATCGAGCGCATCCGCGCCGAGCGAGCTGCCGGGCAGCAGGCGGTCAAGAGCGATGCCGCACCGACGCCGGGACGTCGCGGGACGAGCGTTCGCCGCCAGACGCCCGAGCGGCAGCGACGGCCGGCCTGATGGCATCGACGCCGGCACCGCCCCGCCTGCTTGCCCTTCGCGTCCAGGGCTTCAAGTCGTTCGCCGAGCGGACCAACGTCGAGTTCGGCGGGGGCATCAGCGCGGTCGTCGGGCCGAACGGGTCGGGCAAGAGCAACCTTGCGGATGCGCTGCGCTGGGCGCTCGGTGAGCAGGGTCGAGCCCTCCGGTCGCGCAAGTCCGAGGACGTGATCTGGGCCGGCTCCGAGAAACGCACTGCCCAGGGCATGGCCGACGTCACGCTCACCCTCGACAACGCCGACGCACTCCTCCCGGTCGACTTCCAGGTGATCGAGTTCGGACGGCGGCTGTATCGCAGCGGCGAGAACGAATACCTGCTCAACAAGCAGCGCGTCCGGCTGCGTGACCTCATCGACCTGCTGGACGCCGCACATCTCGCCGACAACGCCTTCCTGTTCATCGGCCAGGGGATGGTCGACCAGGCGCTGGCGCTCCGGCCCGAGGAACGGCGGCCGTTGTTCGAAGAGGTCGCCGGCGTCCGGCGCCACGAACGTCGCCGGCGCAAGGCCGAGGATCAGCTCGCCGAGTCCGAAGCGAACCTCAGCCGGGTCGACGACATCCTGGCGGAGCTCAGGCCGCAGGCGCGTCGCCTGGCCGCCCAGGCCGAGCAGCAGACGGCGCGCTCGTCGATCGCCGATGAGCTCGCCTCCGCATTGCTCGCCTCGACCCACGCCCGCTGGCACGAGGCAGCCGCCCGGCTCGCGGCGGCCACCGAGCGCCGAACCTCCGCGGAGGCCGATACGGCCCGGGCGATGGCCGAGCTCGAGGAGGCCGAAGCGGTTGCGGCGGGCCTGGCAGGCGAGCTGTCTACGCGTGCCGACGCCGAGCGCGACCGACGCGAGGCCCATGAGACCGCTCGAGTCGCGCTCACCGAGCTGCAGCTCCGGGACGGCCGGCTTGGGTCGGAGCTCGACGCGATCGAGCGGGACCGGACACGCCTCGCTGACGAGCGGGCCGCCGCCGAGGCGGAGCTCACGCTCCACCGTCGGGCGATCGCGGCCCCGGTCCCGGCGCGCGACCTCGATCTCGAAGCTGCCGTGACGGCGGCAGAGCGGGAGCTGGCCGATGCCTTGGCCGAGCTCGCGACGCTCCGGTCCCGGTCGACGGCCCGTGGCGAGGAGCTGGCGGCCGTCCGACGCGCCGAGGCGGCGAAAACCGCCGAGGAGGAGACCACTCGCCGCCGCCTGGCCGAGGCGGAACGGCAAGCTGCCACGGAACGGTCGGCGGCCGAGGCCTCCGCTGCTCGCCGAGACGAAGCGACCGCCCGATCCGAGACGGCACGGCGGGCGCTCGAGTTCGCACTCGGGGCCGAGCGATCGGCACAGGCCGCGGTCGAGACCACACGCGCGGCCCTGGAGACCGCCGTGGCGGAACGGGCTGCTGCGGCGGAACGACTCGCATCGGCGTCGAGCGCCGCCGCGGCGCTTCGGGGTCGGGTGGAGTCGCTCGCGTCGCAGCTCGACGAGGATGAGCGGCGGCCGATCGCTCGAGCGGCGCGGAAGAGCGGCGGCCGTCGTCTCGATGAGGACCTGGTGGTCGACCCGGATCTACGGGCCGCCGTGGAGGCGGCGCTCGCCGATCGTGCTCGTGCATACCTCGTGCGAGCGGCGGCCGTGACGGATCTGACGGGTGAGCGCGGACGGCTCGTGGTCGAGGAGCGACTGACCGCGGGCAGCGGCGCGCAGGATGCCGCCACTCGCCGGTGGCTCGACAGCGTGGCAGGGGCCGGTGGCGGTCGCCTTGCCGATGCGGTCCGGCGAGATGCGGCCGGCGGCGTGCGTCGGCTGCTCGACCGCGTCGTCTGGCTGCCGGACCTGGCGACCTGCCTCGACCTGCAGCACGTCATGCCGGCCGGCTGGCTGGCGGTCGCACGTGATGGCTCCGCGGTCGTGGACGACACCGGCGTCGCGCTCGGCGCGCCTGATGGCGCCCTCGAGCGTCGCGCCGACCACGTCCGCCTGGCGACCGATCTCGAGCGGATCGATGCGGAGCTCGACGACCTTCGCACGATGGCGGACGCGACGGCAGGGACCACGACGCGCGCTCGATCGGCATTCGACGCCGCGCGAGCCGAGCTGGCACGCCTCGCTGGCGAGCGACGTCGCAGCGAGGAAGGTGAGCGGTCGGACGTCCGCGACACCGAGACCGCCACCCGCGAGGCCGCATGGCACGCAGCACAACACGAGCGACTCGAGGCGGATGTCGCCCGGCTCCGTGCGGAGGTGCCGGTCGCTTCGGACGAGGTCGCGGGCGCAGACGCGGGCGGCTCCGACGAGGACGGCAGTGCGACCGCCGCGTGGGAAGCGCGCGCGACCGAGCTCCGCGACCGACGCGACCGGCTTGCGGCGCGACTCGGGGCGAACGATGGCGCACGCCGCGACGCCGAGCACGCCCGAGCGCGGGCGGAGGCGTCGAGCTCGATCGCTGAGGAGCGGATCGGCCGGGCGGACCGTGAGTCGACGGCCCTCGTCGACCGCGAGACGAGCCTCGCCGCGGACCATGACCGGATCCGTGGCGAACTGGCGACCGCCACGACACGCGAGCGAGAGGCCCGCGAGGCGCTGGCGTCATTGCACTCGGCGGATGCCGCCGACCGCTCCCTCCTGGCCGACGCCGAACGCGCCGCATCCACGGCCCGGGACAAGCTCCGATCCGCTGACGACCGGGCGCGTGCCGCCGACCACGCGGAGCTCGAGGCACGGCTGGGCCTCGAATCACTGAAGGAAGGCGTCCTCGTCGAGCTCGCTGGGCTCGGTGATCTCGGCTTCGCCAGCCTCGGGATCACGCGCCCTGAGCCGCCGCCAGCGCCCGATCCCCCTTCGGTCGATGAAGTTCGGGTCGAGGATGCCGACGCTGCCGACGCCGATGGACCGGAAGCCGACGCTGAGTCGCCTGACGACACCTCGGCGCTCGAGGCCGCTTTGGCGGCCGTCGCGCTCCGCTGGGAGAGCGAGGCTCCACCGGCCGAGGCACCGTCAGCCGGCCGGCTCGGGCAGCTCCGGCGCCGATATCACGAGCTGGGTGCATCGAATCCGTTCGCCGTCGAGGAGTACGCGGAGCTCAAGACTCGCCTCGAGTCGCTCGAGACGCAGGGCGACGACCTCCGAGAGGCGATCTCGAAGACCCGCGAGCTCATCGGCGAGCTCGACGAGATGATCGCAAGTCAGTTCCGGACGACCTTCGCAGCGCTCGAGACGGCCTTCGAGCGACGGTTCGAGCAGTTGTTCGGCGGCGGGTTCGCCAAGCTCTCGCTCACGGACCCGAGCGATCTCGGCTCGACCGGTGTCGAGATCGTGGCGCGACCGCCGGGCAAGAAGCCGCAGGCCCTGGCCATGCTGTCCGGAGGTGAGCGCGCGCTGACGGCCGTCGCCCTGCTGTTCGCCATGCTCGAGGTGCGACCCGTGCCGTTCTGCGTCCTGGACGAGGTGGACGCCGCGCTCGATGAGGCCAACATCGGCCGCTTCGCGGAGGCGCTGCGATCGCTGGCCGACCAGACCCAGTTCATCGTCATCACCCACAACCGCGGCACCATCGAGGCTGCCGATGCGCTGTACGGCGTGACGGTCGGTGACGACTCGGTGTCGCGGGTGATCAGCCTGCGTCTCGACGAGGCGCAGGCGCTGGCGTCGGAGCATCGCGGCGAGCTGACCGCGGCAGGCTGATGGCGTTCTGGCGACGCCGGCGAGAGGAGCCGGATACGGCGGCACCGGCGCCGGATGCATCGGATCCGGCCGATCCGACGACTGGGCCGCCCCTCGAGCAGAGCGCCGCGCCATCCGACGAGCAGCCGGACACGGAACCCACGATAGCCCGACGTGCCCGCGTACGCGCCGTTCGACCCGACCGCGTTCCTCGCGGTCGCGCCGGCCCACACGCTCGACGAAGGGCTCGAGAAGACCCGTGGCACCTTCATGATCGCAGCTCCGCGGCTACCTCGGGGCCGTCGACGGCCCTGCCTGGGATGAGGTCGAGGAGACGCTGATCGCCGGTGATGTCGGTGCAGCGCTGGCCATCGATCTCGTCGATCGAGCACGCGCCCGGCGTCATCCCGACGGCCCCGAGGGCGCGATCCGCGAAGAGCTGACGGCGCTCCTGGTCGAGCGCGATCCGGACTGGTCACCGCAGCCCCCGGCGAGCGGCGGGCCGGCGGTCGTGCTGGTGGTCGGCGTGAACGGGACGGGCAAGACGACCACGATCGGCAAGCTCGCCGCGCGCTACATCGGGGAGGGGCGGTCGATCATCCTCGCCGCCGCGGACACCTTCCGAGCCGCGGCCATCGACCAGCTGCGGATCTGGGCCGACCGCGCCGGGGTGCCGGTCGTCGCCCACGCACCGGGCGCCGACCCGGGCGCCGTCGTCTACGACGCCCTCGATGCCGCGGTCGCCCGCAACGCCGACCTGGTCATCGCCGACACGGCCGGGCGGCTGCACACGAAGTCGAACCTCATGGACGAGCTGATCAAGGTCCGCCGGATCGTCGACAAGCGGCTGCCCGACGCGCAGCCGGAGACGCTGTTCGTCCTCGATGCCACGACCGGCCAGAACGGCCTCGCGCAGGCGAAGGCCTTCCACGAGGCCGTCGGTCTCACCGGGATCGTGCTCACGAAGCTCGACTCGACGGCCAAGGGCGGCATCGTCTTCGCGATCGAGGACGGGCTGAAGGTGCCGGTCCGGTTCGTCGGGGTGGGGGAGGGGATCAACGACCTCCTGCCGTTCGACCCGGAGGCGTTCGTCGCGGCCCTGTTCGGGGAGGCTCAGGCGCCCACCGGCTGATCGCGCTCCACGTCGAGTGCCACCTCGGCCGGCGTGCGCCGATCCATCGATGGCAGCTCACGGAGGGAGCGTACCGGCGACCAGTACAGGATCGCTGCGGCAAGCAGACCGCCGAGCGGCGCGAGGAACGACGTCAGCCGCAGGCCGATCACCTCGGCGAGGAGGCCCGCTCCGATCGTCGCGACGAGTTGTGCGCCAGCCGAGGCCACCTGGAATGTGGAGGTGACCCGGCCAAGCTCCCTGTCAGGCACGAGCGACTGGCGGACGGAGGTCTCGGTCACGTCATAGACGGTGATCGCCGAGTCCGCGACGAGCTGCTGCCCGAGCAGGAACGCGAGGGCCACCAACGGCAGACCGGCCGGCGCCAGCGGGATGAGCAGGTTGCCCAGCGCGGCGAGCAGCATCGCCCCGATCGCGACCGGGCCGACGCCCCAGCGCTTCGTCGAACGCGTCGCCACGAGCGCGCCGATGAACGACGACGCGCCGCCCACGCCCGCGATGATGCCGATCTGCGCCGGCGTCACACTGAGCTCCTCGAGCGCGAAGAGGAACCACGTCGCGCCGAACACGCCCCATAGCATCGACATGAGCATCTGGGCCCCGACGAACGCCCGGAGCACCGGGCTGGCGCGGACCACCCGCAGGCCGTGGCGGATCTCGTCGAGGACCGGCTCGCGTTCGGAGTGGGGCGGTGGCGGCGCCTCGGGCGTGCGCACCGTCAGCAGGAGGACCGCGGAGATCAGGTAGGTGACCGCGTTGATGACGATCGTGATCGGGCCGGTCAGGAGCTGGACGAGGAACCCAGCGATGCCGAACCCGGCGAACTCCGCCACCGACCCGCTGGCGGCCAGGGCGCTGTTCGCCTCGACCAGCCGCTGTCGCTCCACGATGGTCGGGAGGTACGCGTTGTCGGCCGCATCGAAGAACGTCGTCAGCACGGCGGCGAGACCCGCGACGGCGATGAGCTGCCACAGCTGGAGCGTCCCCAGCACGAACGAGATCGGGATCGATCCGAGGAGCACGGCTCGACCGAGATCGGCCCAGATGAGCACCGGGCGCCGGCGCAAGCGATCGACCCAGGCGCCGGCCACCAGCCCGACGACGAGTGCCGCGGCGACGTCCATGCTGCGCAGGACCGCGACCTCGATGGCCCCGGCTCCCAGTATGAGGATCGCGACCAGCGGTAGTGCGATGCGGGTGATGAGCGACCCGAAGATCGAGATGCTGGCGGCAGCCCAGACCCGGACGAAGGCGTGGTTGCTCCAGAGGGGCGAGGCGAAGGGATTTCGCACGAGCGCGCAGCATAGCGGTGCGCCCGTCTGACCCGCGTCGTGGTGCGTTGGCGCCCACGTCCGGGACCATCGTCCCGGGCGCGTCCCAGCCGACCCTGCGTTACACTGCGCCCGCCTCGGTGCGTCAGAACTCGCGCACCACCCGACGCGCCGTCGCAGACCTGCGGTCGACGCGGCGGTCCATCACCTGCACCGGAGTCCCGATCCGACCGTGTTCGACACCCTCAGCGAGCGCCTGCGGACGACGCTTGGCAGCCTGACCGGCCGCGGCCGGATCAGCGAGGCCGACGTCGATGCCGCGATGCGCGAGGTGCGCCTCGCGTTGCTCGAGGCCGACGTCAACTTCAAGGTCGTCAAGGACTTCATCGCGCGCGTCCGTGAGAAGGCGATCGGCCAGGACATCCTGCAGAGCCTTACCGCCGGTCAGGCCGTGGTGAAGATCGTCCACGATGAGCTCGTCGACCTGCTGAGCGTCGGCGATCGGGTCTTCCACCTGAGCGGCAATCCTGCTGTCGTGGCGATGGTCGGACTGCAGGGCTCGGGCAAGACCACGACCACGGCCAAGCTGGCGCGGCATGTCATCAGGCAGGGTCGCCGACCGCTGCTCGTCGCCGCCGACCCGTACCGACCCGCCGCCGCCGACCAGCTCGAGACACTCGGGCGCCAGCTCGACGTGCCCGTGTTCCGCGCCCCGCAGGGGACGCCCGTCCCGGAGATCGCGCGACAGGGCCTCGAGGCGGCCAAGCGCCAGACCCGCGACGTCGTGATCCTCGATACCGCCGGACGCCTGACCGTCGACGAAGCCCTCATGCAGGAGATCGCGGCGGTCGATGCCGCGGTCCGGCCGGTCGAGACCCTGCTCGTGGTCGACGCGATGACGGGCCAGGAGGCGGTCAACGTCGCGCAGGCGTTCGCCGCCGCGGTGCCGGTCACCGGCCTGATCCTGACCAAGATCGATGGCGATGCCCGCGGCGGAGCCGCGCTGAGCATCTCGGCGGTCACCGGGTTGCCGGTCAAGTTCCTCGGCACCGGCGAGAAGACCGACGCCCTCGAGCCATTCCATCCCGACCGCCTGGCCGGGCGGATCCTCGGGATGGGCGACATCCTGACGCTCGTCGAACGCGCGCAGGAGACCTTCGACGTCAAACAGGCCCAGCAGATGGAGGAGAAGCTCCGCAAGGCGAGCTTCACCCTCGAGGACATGCTCGACCAGCTCCAGCAGGTCCAGAAGATGGGGCCGATCGGCCAGATCATGTCGATGATCCCGGGCATGGGCAACATGGCCGGGGAAGCACAGGCCGCCGTCGACCGCGGCGACCTCAAGCGGACCGAGGCGATCATCCGGGCGATGACCCCGAACGAACGCCGCGACCCGACGATCCTCACGGGCTCGCGTCGACGCCGCATCGCGGCCGGCGCGGGGACTACGCTGCCGGAAGTGAACCGGCTCGTGAAACAGTTCGGCGAGATGCAGAAGCTGATGAAGCAGCTTTCCGGAGGCGGTCGGCGCGGGGCGCTCGGCAGCCTGATGGGAGGCCAGCGTTGATGCCGGGGGAGACCACGCGATGACCGATCCCAACCGCCCCACGACCGATCCCGGGGCGACACCACCTCCTACCGCGCCGGCGCCTGGGCCAGCCCCGGACACCGACACCACGGCGGTACCGGTGCCGACCTCCGCCATCCGGCCGCCGCCCGCCTCGGGCACGCCACGACCGAGTCGGGTGCGCTGGGTCGCCGCCGGCGTGTTGATCGCCCTTGTGATCGGGATCACTGGGCTCGCGACGCTGGTGCTCACCAGCTCGCAGACCTCGTCGGTCGTGCTCGGGTACGTCCCGACGGACAGCGTCGCCTTCGGCGAGCTCCGCCTGGACCTGCCCGGCGACCAGCGCCAGGAGGTCGGCGAGTTCCTGTCGAAGTTCCCGGGCTTCGCCGATCAGGCGGCGCTCGAGTCCAAGCTCGACGAGGTCCTCGATCGCCTCGTCTCGCAGGGGACCGACGGAAAGCAGACGTTCACCAAGGACATCAAGCCGTGGTTCGGCGGCCAGCTCGGGTTCGCGGTCGGACCGATCCCGGCCGGCGGCGCCCAGGGAGCCTCAGCGGGTGACGCTCGTGCGCTGATGATGCTGTCCGTCAAGGACGCGGCACTCGCGCAGGCGTGGTTCACCTCGACCATGCAGCAGGCCGGCGTGACCGCCACGACCGAGACGTACAACGGCGCCACGCTCACCGTGTTCACGGACGCGAAGGTCGTCGATGAGCAGGCAGCATTCACCATCGTCGACGGCAAGGTCGCGCTGGCGGGCGACATCGCGTCCGTCAAGGCCGCGGTCGATACCAAGGGCAGTAGCGCCCTCGCGAAGAGCGACGCGGTGACCACGGCGCAGGCGGCCCTGCCCGGGGACGACATCGGCTCCATGTTCCTCGACGTCAAGGCGCTCTTCGAGGCCACGACCGAGGTGGTCGGCTCGGCCGCGTCGGTACCCCCGCTGGCCGACACGATCTCGGTCGTCCTGCCCGACTGGACGGCGATGCGCGTCCGCGTCGAGGGTGACGCCCTCCGGCTCGATGCGGTCAGCCAGCACAAGGCAGAGATGCCCGGACCCGATCAGAACCGCGCGAACGGCGTGGCGGGCTTCGCGCCGCCATCGACCGTCGCACTGGTGGCCGGCAACGACCTCGGCACGACCCTGAAGGAGTGGATCGCCCTGTATCGGGACGACCCCAGCCTCGCGGACACCTTCACCCAGCTCGACCAGGCCGCCGGCATGCTCGGCGGGCTCGACGCCCTGCTCGGCTGGATGGGCGATACGGGCGTGGTCATCGCCCCGAGTGGCGACACCGTCGAGGGCGGCGTCGTGTCGATCCCCGCGGACGCAGCGGCCGCCAAGCAGCTGCTGACGACGATCCGCAGCTTCCTCCAGTTCGGCGGTGCCCAGGGTGGCATCACCATCACCGACGAGCAGTACAACGGTCAGACCATCACGGTCATCGACCTCGGCGACCTGAGCGGGCTCGCGGGGATGGCCGGTGCACTCGGTGGCGGGGTGCTCCCCACGCCGCCATCCGGCATGCCGACGACGAACGTCCAGCTGGCCTATGTCGCCACCGACGAGGTGATCGCCATCGGCAGCTCGCCCGACTTCATCAAGCATGTGCTCGATGCCGGCGCGGGTGCCTCGCTCGCCGACGACGCCCGCTACACCGACCTGCTCGGGCGGGTCGATGCCAGCCACAGCGGTGTCAGCTTCCTCGACCTGGCCGCGACCCGCGGGCTGATCGAGAGCAAGATGGCGACCGCATCGGCCGCCGAGAAGGCGGAGTACGAGGAGTCGATCAAGCCGTTCCTCGAACCACTCGATGCGCTCATGTCGACGGCGACCGTCGGCGGGAGCACCGACCAGACGCACACGATCATCACGGTCAAGTGAGACGAGGTCCCCAGCCTCCTCGATAGTCCAAGGAGGGACGACGCACCCATGGCAGTCCGCATCCGCCTGACGCGGGTCGGCGCGACCAAGCAGCCGAGTTACCGGCTCGTGGTCGCCGACGCCCGCAGCGCGCGTGACAGTCGCGCGATCGACACGATCGGGCACTACAACCCGCGCACCGACCCGATCGAGCTCAACGTCGACGAAGACAAGGCCAAGGCGTGGCTCGCGAAGGGCGCCCAGCCCTCCGACACCGTCACCCGCCTGTTCAAGCGGGCGGGCATCCTGCCCGCCGGCAAGTAGGAGCACCCGATGGCAGCCAAGGATCTGGTCGAGTACGTCGCGAAGTCGCTGGTCGACGATCCCGACGCCGTCAAGGTCGACGTCATCGAGGAGGACGGCGCGACCGTCATCGAGCTCCACGTCGCCGACGACGACATGGGCAAGGTCATCGGGCGGAACGGCAGCGTCGCCAAGGCGCTCCGCACCCTGCTCAAGGTGACGGCCGCCAGGGACGGCGAACCCGTCCAGCTCGAGATCGTCTGACCGGACGGCCCTCGTGGCTGAGGACCAGCCCGCGTCGGCCCAGCGCCTGGTCGTCGCGCTGGTCCGCGGGCTGCATGGCCTGCGCGGCGCCGTCCGGGTGGAGGTCCTGACCGACCGACCCGAGGACCGCTTTCGCCCGGATGTCGTGCTCTACCGCGAAACGTCCGACGAGCCGCTCACGATCGCATCGGCCGAGCCCGTCGCCGACGGGCCAGGCTGGCGACTGCGGTTCCGTGAGATCGCGACGCGCGAGGAGGCGGACGGACTCCGCGACGCCTACCTCGAGACGGTGGTCCATCCGGTCGCGGATCTCACCCGCGGCGAGGTCTACTGGCACGAGGTGCTCGGCGTGACCGTGCGGGGCCTGGATGACACCGAGTTGGGCGTCGTCGAGGACATCTATCGGGTCGGCGAGAACGAGGTCTACGTCGTTCGCGGCGAACCGTTCGGCACCTTCGACCTGCCTGCTGTGCGCGCCTTCATCCGCATCTTTGCCCCGCGGAGGGGCGAGATCGTGGTCGATGTCGACGCGCTCGACCTCAAGCCGCCGAAACGGAGGCCGCCGCCCGGTGAACGGCCGCGGGCACCGCGGCGGGCGACGCGTCGGCCTCGACCGCCGGAGGGCGTGGCGTGACCCTCGAGATCGACGTCCTGGCCCTGTTCCCGTCGATGGTGTCCGGGCCGTTGTCCGAGAGCATCCCCGGCCGGATCCTGGAACGGGGTGTCGCGACGGTCCGGGTCCACGATCTGCGCGAGTTCGGCCTGGGTCGTCATCGATCGGTCGACGACACGCCGTACGGCGGTGGCGCCGGGATGGTCATGCGGGTCGAGCCGGTCGTGGCGGCGATCGAGTCGGTCCGCCGGTCCGAGTCGCTGGTCATCCTCCTCGACCCGGGTGGCGAGGTGTTCGGCCAGACCCGGGCATCCGACCTTGCGACCCGCGAGCACCTCGTCTTCGTCTGTCCGCGCTACGAGGGGGTCGACGAACGGATCCGCGCATTCGTCGATCTCGAGCTGTCGATCGGCGACTACGTGTTGACGGGCGGGGAGCTGCCGGCGGTCGTCGTGATCGACGCCGTGCTGCGGCTGTTGCCCGGAGCGATCGACGAGGCGTCGACGGACGAGGAGTCCTTCAGCGGAGGGCTGCTGGAATACCCGCAGTACACGCGTCCGCCGTCGTTCCGAGGGATGGAGGTCCCGCCGATCCTCACGTCGGGCGACCACGGTGCCGTCGCGGCGTGGCGCCGGGAGCGATCGATCGAGCGGACACGAGCCCGCCGCCCGGACCTGCTGCCCGAGGACTGACCAGCGGCCGCGCGTCCGACGCGTGGTATACTCCGCCGCCGGTCGCCCACCACGCGGCCCTTCCCATCGCCCGACCCGCAGCTTCGGCTGCCCATCATTCAAGGAACCGCCGCGTGAACGTGCTCGACGAGATCGTCCAGGACCAGCTCCGTACCGACCTGCCCGAGCTTGCGACGGGTGACACGGTCAAGGTGTCCGCCAAGGTCGTCGAGGGTAACCGCGAGCGCATCCAGGTCTTCGAGGGGATAGTCATGCGCCTGCGTGGTGGCGGCATCACGCGGTCGATCACGGTCCGGCGCATCGCGTCCGGCGTCGGTGTCGAGCGGACGTTCAAGATCCATAGCCCGCGCATCGACAAGATCGAGGTGCTGCGCCACGGCGAAGTCCGCCGCGCGCAGCTGTACTTCCTCCGCAAGCGCGTCGGCAAGGCCGCCACCCTGCGCGAGCGCCGCAGCTAGTCGCCCCGCCTGGCTGATGACCGCGACCGCAGGTCGCGACCCGCGGTACCCTGATGGCCGATGGCCGTCATCGTCCCGACCCTCCGCCACGAACGCCGTCTCTGGAACGCGGGTCTGACCCGCGTCGTCGGGGTCGATGAGGTCGGTGTCGCTCCGACGTGTGGCGCTGTCGTCGCCGCGGCCGTGATCATGAAGCCCGGCTGCCATCGGATCCCGGGCGTCCGCGACTCGAAGACGCTGTCGATGCAGCAGCGCGACCGACTCGCACCTATCATCCGCAAGCGCGCCGTGGCGATCGGCGTCGGTGCGGCCTCGGTCCGCGAGATCGACCAGCTCAACATCTATCACGCGACCCATCTCGCCATGCGCCGGGCGATCGCGCGCGTCGGCGACCACGAGCATGTCATCGTCGATGGCAACCGGATCGTCGGCTTCGAGCAGCAGGTCGGGCCGTACTCGAACGTCATCGACGGAGACGCCAAGGTGTATTCGATCGCATGCGCGTCGATCGTGGCCAAGGTGGTACGGGACCGGATGATGATCAAGCTGGCCGCCCGGTACCCGGGCTACGGCTGGGAGCACAACCAGGGCTACGCCACGCGGGACCATCGCGACGCCATCCGCGCCCTCGGGCTGACGCCCTTCCATCGGCGCTCGTTCCTGGCCCTCCAGCGAACGCTGGCGGGCGATCAGCTCGACTTCGACCTGCTCGGGGATCCCGCGGCGTCCCCCGAGCTCCACGAGATGCTCGACCGCGAGCTCGTGCCGGTGATGGCCGATGACGCGGCCCTCGATGCCGACGATCTCCTGGCCCTCGAGGCCGCATCCGCCTGACATAAGCGCGAGCGAAGTCGGCGATACGTGACGGTCGACCGGCGCTCGTCATGATGCGGGGCATGGAAGAGTCGACCGTCTCGCCGACGCGGACCGCTGCTCAGCAGGCAGGTGACACCGCCGAATCGCTGGTCCTGGTCCGCCTCCTCGACGCCGGTTGGACCATCCTGGCCCGGAACGTCCATGTCGGCCGTCATGAGCTCGATCTCGTGGCGGTCGACCCGGGTCCTCCGACGACCCTCGTGATCGTCGAAGTGCGCTGGCGCGCGTCGCGCGGCTTCGGATTGCCCGAGGAGACGGTCGACCATCGCAAGCGCAGACACGTCCGGATGGCGACATACGGCCTGCGAGATCGTGGCGTGCTGCCGGACGGGAGCCCGCTACCACGCTTGCCCGTGCGGTTCGACCTCGTGGTGGTCGAGCCGGCGACGAGGGGAGGGGACCCGACCGTCCGCCACCACCGCGCGGCGTTCTAGGGTCACACCGGCGGCCTCCTGACCAGCCGCCAGGGGTCGGCGAGACCCTGTGCTACACTCCGCGCCGGTCCGGCCCAGCACCGGTCCAAGCACACACGATCGCCCGCCGGCCACGGCCGAGCGGAGCTCACACGCGGACCGTTCCCACCGAGGCGGTGCCGGCCGATCCACGGCCGGTCCCCGGCGAGCAGCGAGGGTCCGCGGAGGAACCAACCGACAGGAGGTCGCCCATCATGCCGTCCGTCTCCATGCGGCAACTGCTCGAGGCCGGAGTCCACTTCGGCCACCAGACCCGCCGCTGGAACCCCAAGATGCGCCCGTACATCTTCGCGGAGCGCAACGGGATCCACATCATCGACCTTGCCCAGACGGTGCAGCGCCTCGACGTGGCGCTCGAAGCGGTGCGCGAGACCGTGGCTCGTGGCGAGCAGGTGCTGTTCGTCGGCACGAAGAAGCAAGCCCAGGAGCCCATCGTCGCCGAGGCGACACGCGCCAACCAGCCGTATGTCAACAAGCGCTGGCTCGGCGGGATGCTGACCAACTTCACGACCATCAAGAAGCGCATCGGCCTGCTCGAGCAGCTCGAGGCCCGCCAGGGTGCCGGCGACTTCGAGCGGATGACCAAGAAGGAAGCCGCCAAGCTGACCGAGGAGATGACCAAGCTCCAGGGCACCGTGGGCGGCATGCGCAAGATGAAGCGGCTGCCCGGCGCGATCTTCGTGATCGACCCGCATCGCGAGCGCATCGCGGTGACCGAGGCCAACAAGCTCGAGATCCCGGTGGTCGGGACGGGCGACACCAACGTCGACCCCGACGAGCTCGACTTCATCATCCCGGCAAACGACGACGCCATCCGCGCGATCCGGCTGCTCTGCACGCTCGTCGCCGAGGCCGCCATCGAGGGTGCCGAGGAGCGCGCGACCCGCGCCGTCACCGAGCCGGAGATCATCGAGCCGGCTGCGATGGCAGACGGCGAGGAAGAAGCGCCGGGCGCCAGCGACGAGCTCGTCGCCGCCCTCGCGGGGGGTGCCGCGCTCACGTTCGAGCCGGACGCCGACGAGGACGACCTGCTGCCGGGCGACCGAGTCGCTCGTGCCGAGGCCGCGGTGGCCGAGGCAGCGGAGGCGGCCGAGGCGACTCCCGAGGAGATCGCCGCGGAGCTCGCGCGCGAGGCGGCCGAGAAGGCCGAGACCGACAACCCGGCCTGATCCGATGACGGCCGCCTCGCGGCCGCCGATCAGGCACGAACGACGACCATCACTGCGGCGCCCCGAGGCGCCCGCACCTCACCAGGACAGGAGCACACCCACCCATGGCGGACATCTCGGCCGAGCTGGTCAAGGAACTGCGCGACCGCACCGGTGCCGGGTTCATGGATTGCAAGAAGGCCCTCACCGAGGCCGACGGCGATCTCGAGAAGGCGACCACCATCCTCCGCGAGCGCGGCCTGGCGGCCGCGGCCAAGAAGTCGGGCCGTGAGGCTCGCGAAGGCCTGGTCTCGAGCTACATCCATACCGGCGGTCGTGTCGGCGTGCTCATCGAGGTCAATTGCGAGACGGACTTCGTCGCCCGCACGGACGAGTTCCAGCGGCTGGTCAAGGACCTCGCGGTCCAGGTCGCCGGGCTCGCGCCGCTCTATGTCGACCGCGACGCGATCCCGCCGTCCGAGGTCCAGGCCAGGAAGGCCGAGTTGCTCGCCGACGAGTCGGTGCAGAAGAAGCCCGAAAGCATCCGTGGGCAGATCGTCGAGGGCCAGCTCAACAAGTGGTATGCCCAGGTGTGCCTGGTCGACCAGCCATTCCGCGATGAGGAGCGGTCCGTGGGCGAGCTGATCACGGATCGGATCGCCACGATCGGCGAGAACATCGTCGTCCGACGGTTCACGCGCTACGCCCTCGGGGAGGACCTGTGAGCGATACGGCACCCGCCATGGTGGCCGACGGCCGCGGTGTCGGGTTCCGCCGGATCCTGCTCAAGCTCTCCGGCGAGGCACTGCTGGGCGATCGGCCGTACGGTGTCGATCCCGCGTTCTGCGCGTTCATCGCGGACCAGGTGAAGCACGTCCACGATCAGGGCGTCCAGGTCGGCATCGTGGTCGGCGGTGGCAACATCTTCCGCGGTCTGGCCGCCGCGGCGCGCGGCATGGACCGTGCCACCGGCGACTACATCGGCATGCTCGCGACGGTCATGAACGGGCTCGCGCTACAGGACGCCCTCGAGAAGGCAAGTGTCCCGACCCGGGTGATGACCGCCATCGCGATGAACGAGGTGGCAGAGCCGTATATCCGGCGTCGTGCGATCCGTCACCTCGAGAAGGGCCGCGTCGCGATCTTCGTGGCGGGCACCGGCAATCCGTACTTCACCACCGACACGGCTGCTGCGTTGCGGGCCGTCGAGATCAACGCCGAGGTGCTGCTCAAGGCCACCAAGGTCGATGGCGTCTACGACAAGGACCCGATGACGAACGACGGAGCCCGCAGGTACGCTCGTCTCGACTACGCCGATCTGCTGCGCGACCAGCTCAAGGTCATGGACGCGGCGGCGATCAGCCTGTGCATGGAGAACGACCTCCCGATCATCGTCTTCGACCTCAATCAGCCCGACAACATCACGAAGGTCGCGACCGGCGAACCGGTCGGGACGCTCATCACGAGCGGAGGACCGACTGCATGAGCACCGAGATCCTCACCGACGCCGATCAGAAGATGACCCGCGCGATCGACGCCATGGAGCGGGATTTCCAGGCGGTCCGGACGGGTCGTGCGTCGACCGCGCTCGTCGAGCGCATCCTGGTCGACTACTACGGCACCCAGACGCCGCTCAACCAGCTGGCCGGCATCAGCGTCCCGGAACCGCACCAGATCGTCATCCAGCCATGGGACCGCAGCGTCCTCGGCGCCATCGAGAAGGCGATCACCAAGAGCGACATCGGACTCACGCCGAACGTCGACGGCGCCGTCGTCCGGCTGAACATCCCGCCCCTGACCGAGGAACGTCGCAAGGAGCTGGTCCGGGTCGTCCACAAGCGCATGGAGGAGGCGCGCGTCGAGATCCGGAACATCCGACGGGACGCCAACGACCACCTCAAGCGCGAGGAGCGTGACGGCGGCGTGGGCACCGACGAATCGCACCGCCAGACCGACACCCTCCAGAAGACGACCGACCGGCACATCGCCGAGGTCGACCGGCGTGGCGCGGCCAAGGAGCAGGAGGTCCTCGAGGTCTAAGTGGCGCGCGCACCCCTCGCCCGGCCGACCGACGCTCCGCCGATCGCGCACGAGCCGGTCGAGGACGATCCGTTCCTGCCGGCCGAAGACCTGCCGCGGCACGTCGCGATCATCATGGACGGCAACCGCCGGTGGGCCCGCCTCCACGACAAGCCGGAGATCGAAGGGCACGCGGCCGGTGTCGAGGCCATCAGGGAGCTCCTCAAGCACGCTGTCCACCGTGGCGTCCCGGTCATGACGCTGTATGCCTTCAGCCGCGAGAACTGGGCACGCTCCGACGACGAGGTGACCGGTCTGTTCGGTCTGCTCGAGGCGGCGGTCCGGAGCGAGACCGATGAACTGCGCAGGCAGGGCGTCCAGGTCCGCCTGCTCGGTCGGCTCGATGAGCTGCCCGAGGCGACCCGCCAGTCGATCGGCGAGGCCCTCGATGCCACGGCCAGCGGCGAGCGGATGACCCTCAACATCGCCTTCAACTACGCCGGTCGGACCGAGCTCGTCGACGCGGTCCGGCGGCTGGTCGCCGCCGGTACGACGCCCGAGTCCATCGATGAGGCCACCGTCGGGGCCGCCCTGTACACGGCCGGCCTGCCCGACCCCGATCTCGTGATCCGGACCGGTGGTGAGCAGCGCCTCTCGAACTTCCTCATCTGGCAGTCGGCGTACGCGGAGTTCTACTTCTGCGACGACCTGTGGCCCGATTTCGGGGCTTCGGCGTTCGACCAGGCGCTGCTCGAGTTCGCCCGCCGGCATCGCCGCTTCGGGCGGTAGGCCGGAGTGCGCCAGCGCGCGACCAGCGCCGCCCTCCTGGTCCCGCTGCTCCTCATCGTCATCGCGCTCGGTGGCATCGCGCTGTCGGTCGCCATCGCCGCGATCACGCTTCTCGCAGCTCGCGAGGTGTTCGCCCTGCTACGCACGGCAGGTCAGCCGGCGCTCTCGATCCTCGGTTCGGCACTCGCCGTCAGCGTCGTCCTCGACGCGGCGTTCCCGGAGGTGCTCGAGGGGAGCGGGTTGTTGCTCATCGCCATCGGGGTCGTCCTGACGGCGGTCGCGGCGTTCACCCGGCCCGACCCGCGCGATGGCCTTGCCACCTGGATGGCGACCGTCTTCGGGGCGCTCTACGTCAGCTTGCTTGCGTTCGTCGTCCGCCTCGGGCACGCAGGACCGCCGATCCCCGATGGCGCCCCGCTCGAGATCCTCGGACCGGAGCGCGGCTGGATCGTGCTGCTGATCCTGGCCGTGTGGTCCTACGACACCGGCGCGTACCTGGCCGGCAAGCGCTTCGGGCGCGAGCGGTTCCTGAGCCATATCTCGCCCTCGAAGACCTATGCCGGGCTGATCGGTGGCGTCATCGCGACCACGATCGTGGTCGGACTGCTGCTGTTCGGGCTCGGCCAGCCGCCTGTGCATGCGCTCCTGCTCGGTCCGCTGACGGCCCTCGCGGCACAGGCCGGTGACCTGGCGGAATCGATGCTCAAGCGTGCCGCGAACGCCAAGGATTCCGGCACGTTGATCCCGGGCCACGGCGGGATGCTGGACCGCGTCGATTCGTTCCTCTTCGCCGCTCCCGTCGTGACGTTGTATGTCGTCGCCCTCATCGCCTGAGCCCCGCGGCGTCGTGCTCCTCGGATCGACGGGCTCCATCGGGAGCCAGGCCGTCGAGGTGCTGGCGGCGCATCCGGAGCTGTTTCGCGTCGTCGCCCTGGCCACCGGCTCCAACCAGAGGGCGCTCGACGAGCAAGTCACGCGACTCCGACCGGCCGTCGCGACCGTGGCGCCGTCCGACACGACCCTCGTCGAACTGGCCACACGGGACGACGTGGATCTCGTCGTGGTCGCGACCGGCGGCATCGTCAGCCTGCGTCCGGTCATGGCCGCGCTCCAGGCTGGCAAGGTCGTCGCGACGGCGAACAAGGAGACGCTGGTGGCCGGCGGTCACCTCGTGATGCCCGAAGCGCGGCGCCTGGCCGCCGCGGTCGCTGCGGATCGGCCGATGGATCCGTTCGCCAGCCCGCTGGCCTGGCTCCGGCCGATCGACTCGGAGCACTCCGCGTTGTGGCAGTGCCTGCTGGGCGAATCGATGGCGTCCGTGGCCGCCTTGATCCTCACTGCCTCCGGTGGGCCCTTCCTCAGCGCCGGCCTCGATGAGCTTGCCCTGGTGACGCCCGACCAGGCGCTCCGCCACCCGACCTGGTCGATGGGCGCCAAGATCACCATCGACTCCGCCACGCTCGCGAACAAGGGGCTGGAGGTCATCGAAGCCCACTGGCTGTACGATGTCGACTACGACGCGATCGAGGTGGTCATCCATCCGCAGAGCGTCGTCCACTCCGCCGTCCGCTTCGTCGACGGCTCCCTCAAGGCCCAGATGGGCACCCCCGATATGCGACTACCGATCCAGTACGCCATGACCTATCCGCACCGGCGCCCCTCGCCGGCCTCGCCGCCAGACCTCATCGCCACGGCGCGCCTCGACTTCCGCGAGCCGGATGTCGGGCGGTTCCCTGCACTCCGCATCGCCCGCGATGCGGGGATGGCGGGCCCATGGGCATCGGCCGCATTGATCGCCGCCGACGATGTCGCGGTCGCGCGGTTCCTCGAGGGGTCACTCGACTTCCTCGGCATCCCACGGTTGCTCGAGACCGCCGTCGAGCGTTTCGGCGCCGGACCCGGTGAGCCCGACGTCGACGCGCTGATCGCTCTCGATGCCGACATCCGGGCGACGTACGCGAGCGGCGCGATCGGAGACACGGTATGACCGAGTTCCTGCAGACCGTGGTCACGATCGTCCTCTTCTTCGGCATCCTCGGCACGCTGGTGGTGATCCATGAGCTCGGGCACTTCCTCGCCGCTCGGCTGGCGGGTGTCCGCGTCCTCGAGTTCGGGGTCGGCTTCCCGCCGCGCGCCAAGGTGCTGCGCTCGAAGGGCGAGACCCTCTACACCCTCAACTGGCTGCCCATCGGCGGCTTCGTGAAGCTCGAAGGGGAAGACGGTGACCACGCGGGCGACCCGCGGGCGTTCTCGTCGAAGAGCCTGCCGGTCCGGCTGTTCATCCTGGTCTCCGGCGTCGTGATGAACATCCTGCTGGCGTTCGCCATCTTCACCGCCATCGTCTGGCTTGCGTCGCCACACGTCGGGGCGACATTCGAGGAGGTCCAGCCGGATTCGCCGGCTGCGGCGGCCGGCATCCAGCCCGGCGAGACCATCGTGGCCATCAACGGCGAGCGCTTCCAGGTCTTCGTCGGCCAGGACATCGTCGACGTGCTGCGCGCGAACGCCGGGCAGGCGGTCGCGATGACGATCGTCGGGACGAGCGGCGCCACGCGCGACGTGCAGGTCACGCTGCGTGATCCGTCGGAGATCGACGCCAACCACGGTGCCCTCGGCATCGCCGGGATCGAGTACGCGTACGACGGCTCGACGGCGACCAACGACCTTGGGACCGCCATCGCTGTCGGGGCACAGCAGACGGTCCGTTGGATGGGTCTTATCGTCGGTGGCCTCGGCTCCTTGGTGAATGCCATCGTCACGGACCCGACGGCCGCGCCGCCCGTGTCGGGCCCGATCGGCATCGCGACGCAGATCGGCGATGTGTTCTTCACCGCCGGGCCGATCTTCACGTTGTTCGTGGCGGGCATCCTGTCGGCCAACCTGGCCGTCGTGAACATCCTGCCCTTCCCCCCGCTCGATGGTGGCCGGATGCTGATGATCACACTCAAGCGGGTCTTCGGGACGCGGATCAGCGTGCGAGCCGAGCA
Organism: uncultured Chloroflexia bacterium; assembly: GCA_963813535.1. Taxonomy (GTDB): domain Bacteria; phylum Chloroflexota; class Limnocylindria; order Limnocylindrales; family CSP1-4; genus SPCO01. Next base: position 559,820 of record CAWEZH010000002.1, read on the forward strand.
GCTGACCTACCTGGTCGGATTCGTGTTCCTCTTCGCGTTCATCATCTGGGTGTCCGGCTTCGACATCATCCGGAGCCTGGGTGGAGCGCCGCCACCGGCCCCATGAGCGTCGCGCCCGAGGCCGCCACCGGTCGACGACGCACCGTCACGGTCGACGTCGCGGGGGTGCCCGTCGGCGGTGGCCACCCGATCGTCGTCCAGTCGATGACCAACACCGACACGGCCGATCCCGACGCGACGGCCATCCAGGTCGCCCGGCTCGCCCATGCCGGTTCCGAGCTCGTCCGGGTCACCGTGAACACCGAGGAGGCGGCCGCAGCCGTCCCGGAGATGGTGCGCAAGGTGCGTGGGCTCGGTGTCGACGTGCCGATCATCGGCGACTTCCACTACAACGGGCACAAGCTCCTCGTGGAGTTTCCCGAGACGGCGGCCGCCCTCGCGAAGTACCGCATCAACCCGGGCAACGTCGGCGCCAAGCGCCATGACGAGCACTTCGCGACGATCGTCAAGGTCGCCATCGACAACGACAAGCCGGTCCGCATCGGGGTCAACTGGGGGTCGCTCGATCAGGCGATCCTGACCGAGCTCATGGACGCGAACGCCCGCCTCGCGGAGCCGCGCGATTCGCGCGACGTGATGATCGACGCGATGCTCGAGTCGGCGCTGCGTTCCGCGGAACTGGCCGAGGCGACCGGGCTCGGACACGACCGCATCATCATCAGCGCGAAGGTCAGCGGCGTGCGTGACCTCGTCGATGTCTACCGGCTGCTCGCGGCCCGCTGTGATTTCCCGTTGCACCTCGGTCTGACCGAGGCCGGCATGGGCGACAAGGGCATCGTCGCCTCGACCGCCGGGCTGGCGATCCTCCTGAACGAGGGCATCGGCGACACGATCCGGGTCTCGCTGACGCCGGAACCGGGCGCACCGCGCGAGCGCGAGGTCGAGGTCGCCCAGCAGGTCCTGCAGTCGATGGGCTTTCGCTCATTCCTGCCCCAGGTCTCCGCGTGTCCCGGCTGCGGGCGGACGACGTCGACGTTCTTCCAGGAGATGGCGCAGCAGATCCAGGCCTACCTGAAGGACCGGATGCCGGAATGGAAGGAGAGCCACCCCGGCGCCGAGGACCTGCGGGTCGCGGTCATGGGCTGCGTGGTGAACGGGCCCGGTGAGTCGAAGCACGCCGATATCGGCATCAGCCTGCCGGGCACGTTCGAGGAGCCGGTCGCGCCCGTCTTCATCGACGGTCGCCTCGATCGCACGCTCCGCGGCGACGGCCTCGTGCGCGAATTCATCGACATCCTCGAGGACTACGTCGCCCGTCGATTCCCGACGCCCGTTTGAGGGGTCCACCCGTCCGGGTGTATAGTTCGTGCAACTGAACGGCCGCTCCGTTACGTGGGTGACCCCCACGTATTTTTTTCGGACCGGTCGTTGCTTGGGTTGTGCGTGAGAAGGAGGCGATGATGAGTCGAGACTTCGTTGGCGCCCTCCTTCAACTGAACGCCGAGAAGCAGGTTTCGCGAGAGCAGCTCATCGGAGCGGTCGAGGACGGCATCCAGTCGGCCTACCGGCGCGTCGCGGGTGACGAGGACATCCACGTCCGGATCGATGCCGAGTCAGGTCGGATCCGCGTCTTCCGTGCGCGCCTGGTCGTCGAGGAGATCGAGGACGAGCTGACGCAGATCACGGTCGACGACGCTCGCAAGCACGACCCCAACGCCAAGCCGGGTGACATGGTCGAGACCGAGCAGCTCGACGGCGACGTGTTCGGGCGCATCGGCGCCCAGACCGCCAAGCAGATCGTCCTCCAGCGCATCCGCGAGGTCGAGCGGGACCAGGTCTTCGACCAGTTCGCGAGCCGCGAGGGCGAGTTGATCACGGGCACCGTCAACCGCGTCGAACCGCGCGCGATCATCCTCGACGTCGGCAAGAACACCGAGGCCATCCTCGCCACCACCGAGCAGAGCGCGTTGGAGCACTACCGCATCGGCCAGAACGTCAAGGCGTTCGTGCTCGAGGTCCGGCGCTCCGTGCGTGGGCCGCAGATCTTCGTGAGCCGGACCCACAAGGGCTTCCTCCGCCGCCTGTTCGAGCTGGAGGTGCCCGAGATCCACAGCGGGACCGTCGAGATCAAGGCCATCGCCCGTGAGGCCGGCAGCCGCTCGAAGGTGGCCGTGAACTCCCGACAGGATGGGCTCGACCCGGTCGGCGCGACCGTCGGCCAGCGTGGCGCGCGCGTCCAGGCCGTCGTGGCCGAGCTCGCCGGCGAGAAGATCGACGTGATCCCGTGGAACGACGATCCGGCGGTGTTTGTGGCGAACGCCCTGAGCCCCGCGCAGGTGCTGTCCGTCGACATCGACGAGGAGAAGCGGATCGCCTCGGTCACCGTCCCCGAGCGCATGCTGTCGCTGGCCATCGGCCGCGAAGGCCAGAACGCCCGCCTGGCGGCACGGCTGACCGGCTGGCGGATCGATATCCGAAGCGACGTCTCCGTCGCCGAGGCCAAGGCGGCCGCCGAATCGGAGGCTGCCCAGGGCGACGCGGTCGCCGCAGACTCCGGCGAGACCCCGGCTGAAGCCCCCGGCACCGCTGCCGAGCAACCCGCCGCAACGGCAGGGGAGACGACGGACGTCTCCGCAGCGCCAGCCAAACCCAAGCGCACGACCAAGAAGGCGGCTGCCGCAGCGGCTCAGGACACCGCGGCGAAGTCGGAGACCGAGGCCGCTACGAAGGCGCCCGCCAAGCCCAAGCGGACGACCAACAAGACGGCGGCAGCGGACGCGAAGAACGGCGTCGAGACGGCCGCGGACGCCGACGACACGGCAACCGCCCCAGCAAAGCCCAAGCGAGCGACGAAGAAGGCGACAGCCGCCGCGACGACGGACGGCAGCGATACGCCGGCCGAGGTAGCGGTCGCGGAGCCCACCGAGGAGGTGGCGACGTAGCCGCGGCCAGGCCGAACGCCACGCCGACGGCACCACGCCGCGTCCCGACACGGACGTGCGTGGCCTGTCGGACGCCGCGTGCCAAGCGTGACCTGCGGCGCGTCGTGCGGACGCCGACGGGGGACGTCACGTTCGACGCCACGGGGCGACTCGCCGGGCGAGGCGCCTACGTGTGCCAGGACGGCGACTGCCTGTCGAATGCCATCAAGAAGGGCGCCCTTAGCCGGGCGCTCGAGATCCCGCTCCCAGCGACGTTCCTTGCGAGCGTCGATCCGGGAGCCATCCCCACGCTGACCACCGAAGGAGGAGCCCGTGGCTAGGAGTAGGAGCGGTACCCGCGGCCGACGCGGGCCCCGCAAGCCACCGCGTCGAGACAACGCGTTCGCATCGCAAGTCCAGGTCGTCGATCCCCGCGAACGCGGAGCGATCGAGCTGCCCGGCACCATCACCGTCAAGGAGCTCGCCGACCTGCTCGCGGTCAACGTCGCCGACGTGATCCGTGAGCTGATCAAGAGCGGGATCTTCGCGACGATCAATCAGCTGATCGACCGTGACACGGCGTCGCTCGTGGCGTCCGAGCTCGGCTACGAGGTCGCGGAGACCGTCGCGGCATCGACGAACGGGACCGGGCCCGACACCGAGACCGACGGTGCAGCGCCTGAGGCCGCCAAGGAGGTCCTCTTCGAGGAGGACGATCCCAAGCAGCTCCAGCCGCGGGCCCCGATCGTGACCGTCATGGGTCACGTCGACCACGGCAAGACGAGCCTGCTCGACGCCCTCCGCTCGACGGAAGTCGCGGCCGGCGAGCGCGGCGGTATCACCCAGCACATCGGTGCGTCCGAGGTGGTCCACGACGGCAAGCGCGTGGTGTTCCTCGACACCCCGGGTCACGAGGCGTTCACGGCCATGCGGGCTCGTGGTGCGCGCGTCACGGATATCGCGATCATCGTGGTCGCGGCTGACGACGGCGTGATGCCCCAGACCCTGGAGGCCATCAGCCACGCGAAGGCGGCCAAAGTCCCGATCATCATCGCGCTCAACAAGATCGACAAGCCCGACGCGGACGCGACCCGGGTCAAGACCGAGCTGACCGAGGCCGGGATCGTCATCGAGGAGTACGGCGGCGAGGTGCCGCTCGTCGCGGTCTCGGCCAAGAGCGGTCAGGGCCTCGACGAGCTCATCGAGATGGTCCTGCTCGTCTCCGACCTGCAGGAGCTCACGGCCAATCCGGATCGCCCGGCGATCGGGACGATCGTCGAAGCGCAGCTCGAGAAGAACCGCGGCGCCATCGCGACCGCGCTGATCCAGACAGGCACGCTCAACGTCGGCGACATCATCGTCGTCGGGGAGACGTTCGGTCGGGTGCGCGCACTCGAGAACGACCGTGGCAAGCGGGTCAAGCATGCCGGCCCGGCGAGTGCCGTCGTGGTCCTCGGCCTGTCCGAGGTGCCCGAGGCCGGCGACATCCTGCGGGTCGTCGCCGACGACAAGGCCGCTCGCACGGCCGTCGAGCAGCGCAAGGCCGAAGTCGCCGCGAAGGGCGGCGACGGCAGCGGTCGCGCCACCCTCGAAGACCTCTACCGGCAGATCCAGGCCGGCCAGGCCAAGGAGCTCCGGATCATCCTCAAGGCCGACGTCTCCGGATCGATGGGTGCCATCACCCACGCCCTGGAGCAGCTCGATCAGGACGAGGTCCGGATCAACGTCCTGCACGAGGCGGCCGGTGACATCACCGACAACGACATCATGCTCGCAGCCGCGTCGGACGCGATCGTGGTCGGCTTCAGTACGTCGATCACCGACACGGCACGTCGTGCCGCCGAGGCCGAAGGCGTCGATGTCCGCCTCTACGACATCATCTACAAGCTCACCGACGACATCGATGCGGCGCTCAAGGGCCTCCTCGAGCCGGAGGAAGTGGAGGTCGTCGAGGGTCGCGCCGAGGTGCGCCAGGTCATCCGCGTCGGCAAGAACACGGTGATCGCCGGCTCGTACGTCACCGACGGGCGGATCGTCCGCGGTGGTGCACGGGTCTGGCGCGGTGGCAAGGTCATCGCGACCGACCGGATCGAGTCGCTGCGCCGCTTCCGCGACGACGTTCGCGAGGTGCAGGTGAACTACGAATGCGGCATCGGCCTCGCGTCCTTTACGGATCTCGAAGAGGGTGACGTCATCGAGTGCTTCACCACCCAGACCGTCAGTCGCATCGCAACGGCCTAGGCTACGGCCACTCGACCGATGTCTGAACTGCCTTGCCGCCCCGCGGGCGGCCGAGGCCAAGGCGCCGATGAGCACCGGAGCGAGCGCACTTCGAAGTGCGTGAGCGACGGCGCGCAGTCGGCAACGCCGGCATCGGGCGCTCGCGTGGCGGCCGACGTATGACCGCACGGACCGACCGGATCGATCAGCTGTTGCGTGAGGAGATCGGCTCGATCGTGGCGCGGGACGTGGCGGATCCACGGATCGGGTTCGCCACGATCACCAAGGTCGAGACGACCCCGGACTTGCGGCATGCCAGGGTGTGGGTGAGCGTCATCGGGCAGCCGAAGGAACGCTCGCAGACCATCGCGGCACTCGGCCGCGCCATGCCGTTCGTCCGCCACGAGCTCGGCAGGACGCTGCGCCTGAAGCGGATCCCCGATCTCCACGTGGAGCTCGACGACACCGCCGAACGGGGGACACGCGTGATGCATCTCCTCGACGAGCTTCGGGAGGGGAGCGCGCCCGAGGAGGACCTGCCGCTCGGCGAGACATTGCCGACGCCGGTCCCCCGGGTCCAACACGACGGCGATACGACCGAGGAGCCACCCTCCGCGGTGATCCCGCCCAAGCCGCGCAAGCGCCGCGGCCGGGCACTCGTCCAGCGCACGAGCCGGCGGCAGCGATGACGGTGGATCTCACGCCCTTCCTCGGTACCGTGCCGGACGTCGTCGTCGAGCGGATCCGCACCGCCAAGCGCGTGCTGGCCGTCGGTCACGAGAACCCCGATGCGGACACGGTCGGGGCAAGCCTCAGCGTCGTCCGCATCATCGAGCGGTTCGGTGGCACGGCGGATCCTGTCTGCAGCGACCCCGTGCCGCCGCATTACGACTTCCTCGAGGGCGTGGAACGGTTCCGGACGGACCCGGACCCGGACGCCGACTACGACCTGCTCGTTGTCTCCGATTGCGCTACGTTCGATCGCGTCGGGGCCGTGGGCGAGCGTCACCGCGACCTGTTCGACCGCCTGCCGCGCGTCGTCATCGACCACCACGCGTCGAACGAGGCACTCGCCGAAGCCGACTGGATCGAGCCGGACGCCGCGGCGACCTGCGAGATGGTGGCGCTGCTGGCGACGTGTCTCGGCATCCCGCTCGAATCGGAACCGGGGCTCGCGACCGCGTTGATGGCCGGCATCGTGATGGACACCGCGACCTTCGCGCATCCGAACGCGACGCCGCGGACACTGGCGGTCTCGGCGGCCCTTCTGGAGGCCGGTGCGCCGCTCTCCGAGATCTCCCGTCGCCTGTATCGCTCGAAGCCGGCCGAGCAACTGCGTCTCTTCGGACGGGTCCTCGATCGGATGGAGACCTTCGACGAGGGGCGGGTCGTCGCCTCGACGCTGTTCGATTCCGACGTCAAGGCGGTCGGGGCCGCGCCGCCGCACTCGGAAGGGATCATCGACATGCTGGCGCAGGCGGATGGCGCCGAGGTGGCGATCCTGTTCAAGGAGGCGGGCGAGGCGACTCGCATCAGCGTCCGGACCAAGCCCGGTGGCGTCGATGCGACCGTCCTCACCGGGCTGTTCGGCGGCGGCGGGCATGCACGGGCGTCGGGTGCGACCGTGCAGCTTCCGATCGATCGGGCGCACGACGCCGTGCTTGCCGAGGCTCGAAAGGCCGCGGCGGCCGTCGCGCGCTGACGTGGCCCGCGCGTCGCTCGGGCCGGGGCTGGACGGCATCCTCATCGTCGACAAGCCGATCGGTCCGACATCCCACGACATCGTCGGCCTGATCCGACGGCTCGCGGCGACGAAGCGCGTGGGTCATGGCGGCACGCTGGATCCGTTCGCCTCCGGGGTCCTGCCGGTGTTCCTGGGCCGGGCGACCCGCGTCGTCGAGTTCCACCTCGGCGATCGGAAGGCGTACCGGGCGACGATCTGCTTCGGCGCCGCATCGACCACGGATGACCTGGAGGGCGAGCTGACGCCGGCCGAGGGTCCGGCTCCGGGCCGTGACCGCGTCGAGGCGGCGCTCGCTAGGTTCATCGGCACGCTCGCACAGCGACCGCCCGCGTACTCCGCGATCAAGGTCGGCGGGCGGCGGGCATACGCGATGGCCCGCGCGGGCGAGGCGGTCACGCTCAAGGACCGTCAGGTCACGATCGACGCGCTCTCGCTCGTGACGTGGGACGACACGGATCCGGAGCGACCGATCGCCATCGTGGACGTGGTCTGCTCCGCGGGGACGTATGTCCGAGCGCTTGCGCGCGACCTGGGTGAACGGGTCGGCAACGCGGGCTACCTCGGTGCCCTGCGGCGGACGGCAGCCGGACCGTTCGCCCTCGACGATGCCGTCTCACTCGACGCGGTCCGCGCCGCGGCGGCCGATGGTCCGGAGGGGCTGGACGCCGTGCTCCGTCCGATCGATGAGGGCCTCGAGCGATTCCCGATCGTCGAGCTCGATGCCCCTGAGGTCGACGCCGTCGCCCATGGGCAGTACGTCAGGCCCGCGGCGGGGATCCCGGCGCCGGCGGACCACTATCGACTGCGTTCGCCCGACGGTGTCCTTGTGGCGATCGCCGTTCCGGTCGACGGCGGACGATTGGCACCCGACAAGGTCCTCGTGCCGGCGGGCCCCGAACCTGCCGGAGCCCGCGCGTGATGGACGTGGTCGCCGGCGTCACGGGGCTGCGGCCGGAGCAAGGACCCATCTTCACGGTCATCGGCGTCTTCGATGGGCTGCATCGAGGCCATGCCTACCTCCTGGATCGCCTCGTCCAGGAGGCCCGTACCCGCGACGCCCGTCCGTGCGTGATCACGTTCGACCATCATCCCGACGAGGTGCTCACCGGTTCGGCTCCGCCACTCCTGCTCGACCCCGACGAGCGGATCGAGCGATTGGCCGCCGCGGGTGTCGCGGTGGCGGTCGTCCAACCGTTCGACGACGTGGTCAGACAGACCTCGTACGAGGACTTCGTCGATCTCATCCGGAGGAACACGGAGTTCCGTGGGTTGGTGATGACACCGGACGCGGCCTTCGGCTATCAGCGGCAGGGGACACCCGAGGCGCTCCAGACGCTCGGCGCGCGCCTCGGCTTCGACGTCGTCGTGATCGAACCGCTGGTGATCGACGGCGGTCCAGTCCGTAGCACCGAGATCCGCACGGCCATCGAACGTGGTGACCTGGCCGGCGCCAGTCGGCTGCTCGGCCGGCCGGTGGGCCTTCGAGGTCAGTCCCGGGACGGCCGGATCAGCTTCGCCTGGCCCATGGCCCTGCCACCGGACGGCGAGTACCGCTGCCGGCTCGACGGTCGGGACGGCATCGCCACGGTGACGGGTGGTACCGTCCGCGTCCCCGACGGGATCGCCGACGGACCCGTTCGACTGGAGTTCATCACGTGACCGATACGCGCTGGCACCTCGCGCAGCTCAACGTGGGCCGCCTGGTCGCCCCGGTCGGATCAGCCGTGATCGAGGGCTTCCGGGTCCAGCTCGAGCCGATCAACGCCCTGGCCGACACCCATCCCGGGTTCGTATGGCGCCTCCAGACCGACGCCGGCGACGCCACCTCGATCCGCCCGACCGAGGACGACCTGTTCCTCATCAACATGAGCGTGTGGACGTCGCTCGAGGCACTCCGCGCGTTCACCTACACGACGGACCATGTCCAGGTGCTGCGCCAGCGCCGGTCCTGGTTCGAGCAGCTCGCCTCGGCGCACCTGGTCCTGTGGTGGGTGCCGGCCGGCCATATCCCGACCGTCGATGAGGCGATGGAGCGGCTGGATCGAATCCGTCGCGACGGACCGACACCCGCCGGATTCACGTTCCGCTCACCATTCGCGCCCGAGGCGGATCACCCGGGCGAGTCACTTGTCGACGCGGAGTTCTGCTGGCCCGAGCTCGCGGCGTCCTGAGCGGCCTACAGCCCCGGCTGCCAGAGGGGCTCGTCGATGCCACGTTCGAGGTTCTCGTAGCGCGCCATGACGAAGAGCGCGTCCGACAGGCGGTTGAGATAGGGCAGGACAAGCTTGCCGATCGCCTCCTCGCGCGCCAACGTGATGGTCTCGCGTTCCGCTCGCCGGCAGATGGTCCGAGCCACATGGAGTTGTGCCGCGCCTGGGGCGCCGCCCGGCAGCAGGAAGTTCGTCAACGGTCCGACGCGCTCGTTCAGCTCGTCGATGAGCCCTTCCAGCCGCTCGACGTGCCGCGGTTGGACGGTCGGGATCCGGGCGCGCCGGCCGTCATCGTTCGGCCAGCACAGGTCCGATCCGAGGTCGAACAGCTCGTTCTGGATGCCCGCGAGCTCCGTCGCGAGCCGTTCCGAGAGGCCCAGCGCCAGCGCGACGCCGATGGCCGAGTTCAGCTCATCCACCGTCCCGTATGCACGGACCCGCGCCGAATCCTTCGGTACGCGCCGCCCGCCACCGAGCCCGGTCAGCCCTTCGTCGCCGGTCTTCGTGTAGATCTTGGTGAGCCGCGGCATGACCGCAGGATAGTCGAGCGTGCGGGCGACACGGGTCCGCGCGCGTGGCGCGTTCCGGGTCGCTCTGCTACCATCCGCCGGTCATAGAGGTAGAAAGAAGCAACAGTTCGTGTCGGAGGACCGAGTGCCGCTCGCGCGGGAACAGAAGCAGGAGATCATCGTCGGGTACGCCACAAAGGATGGCGATACCGGCTCGCCGGAGGTCCAGATCGCGCTCTTGACCGAGCGCATCAAGGAGCTCACGGACCATCTTCGACGCTTCCCCAAGGACAACCATTCGCGTCGCGGCCTCCTCAAGCTCGTCGGCCAGCGCCGCCGCCTTCTCGCGTATCTCATGAAGAAGGACAGCGCGCGCTACCGGACCGTCATCGGACGGCTCGGACTCCGCCGCTAGGTCGCCGCTCACGGATCTCGGGCCGATCGCCCGGGGTCCTCGCACACACGGCGCCAGCTGCGAAGCAGGCTGACCCGCCCGCGGGTCGTTCACTCCTCCACGACAAGGAGGATCGTTTCCCTTGTCTCAGACATTCGAGACACAGCTCGGTGGTCGCACGCTGACCATCGAGACCGGCAAGCTCGCACGGCTCGCCGGCGGCTCCGTCACCGTCCGCTACGGCGACACCATGGTGCTCGGCACCGCCAACCGCTCCGAGCCGCGGCCCGGGCTCGACTTCTTCCCGCTCACCGTCGATTTCGAGGAGCGCATGTACGCCGCGGGCAAGATCCCGGGCGGCTTCATCAAGCGCGAGGCCCGTCCATCGGAGAACGCGATCCTCGCGGCCCGACAGACGGACCGGCCCATCCGCCCGCTCTTCCCCGAGGGCTACAAGGACGATGTCCAGCTGGTCATCACGGTCCTGTCGACCGACCAGGAGAATCTCCCTGACGTCATCGGCACGATCGCGGCATCGACGGCGCTGACCATCAGCGAGATCCCGTTCAACGGCCCCGTCGCATCGGTCCGCGTGGGCCGCATCGACGGCGAGTTCGTCGTCAACCCGGTCTTCAGCCAGCTCGCCGATTCGGAGCTGGACCTGATCGTCGCCGGCACGCGCGACGCGATCATGATGGTCGAGGCCGGCGCCAAGCTCCTGCCCGAGGACGTGATGGCCGAGGCCATCCTGTTCGGGCATCGCGCCCTGCAGCCGATCGTCGATCTCCAGGAGGAGATCCAGAAGGCCGTCGGCAAGGCCAAGCGCATCCCGTACCTCGAGCCGACGACAGGTTCCGTGCTCGAATTCGCCTCCGCGACGGACGCGAAGCGAGAACTCGTCGTCATCGACACCGAGACGACGGGCACCGATCCCAAGATGTCCGACCTGCTCGAGGTCGCCGCGGTGAAGGTCAAGGGCACCGAGATCGTCGATCGCTGGTCGACCTTCGTGAACCCGGGCCGGCCCATCGTCGGCAACCAGATGCACGGCATCACCGACAAGGACGTCCAGGGCGCACCGAGCCCGCGCGAGGCCGCGGATCAGCTGCTTGCCTTCGTGGGCGAGGCGAAGATCGTCGGCCACAACGTGGGCTTCGACCTCGGCTTCATCGAGGAGGCCAAGGGCGACGGGTTCCGGTTCCAGCCCGGCACCTACCTCGACACCCTGACCATCGCCCGCGAGGGCTATCCCGGGGCCGAGTCGTACAAGCTCGGTGACCTGGCGCGCTTCTTCGGCGTCGAACTGAGCCAGGGCCATCGGGCGCTGCCGGATGCCGAGGCGACCGCGAGCCTCCTGATCTGGTTCGCGAACGATCTGCCCGGCCGGATCTCGACCCTCCGGACGGCCATCGCCGACGCGGTCCGCGCCCAGCGCTCGGGTGGCGATACGACCAGCCTGCTCGAATCGGCGCGCCGCGATGCACGCGTGAGCAAGAGCCTGTTCAGCCTCATCCAGAAGAAGACGGTCCGTCAGCTCGTCCTCGACGAGGGCATCCGCATCGACGGGCGCGGTCTCACCGAGATCCGGCCCATCAGCGTCGAAGTCGGGCTCGTCCCGCGCGCCCATGGCTCGGGCCTGTTCACGCGTGGTGAGACGCAGGCGCTGACGGTCGCCACGCTCGGCTCGTCCTCGGACGTGCAGCGGATCGACACGATCAGCCCGGAGACCGAGAAGCGCTACCTCCACCACTACAACTTCCCGCCGTACAGCACGGGCGAGAACAAGATGATGCGCGGGCCCAGCCGGCGTGACATCGGCCACGGCCATCTCGCCGAGCGTGCGCTCGTGCCGGTCCTTCCGGACCACGACGAGTTCCCGTACGTGATCCGTCTCGTCAGCGAGTGCGTGACCTCGAACGGCTCGACCTCGATGGCCTCGACCTGCGGATCGACCCTCGCACTCATGGATGCCGGCGTGCCGATCAAGGCACCGGTGGCCGGCGCGGCGATGGGTCTCATCAGCGAGCCCGACGGCCGGTACGTCGTCATGACCGACATCCTCGGCAAGGAGGACTCGATCGGCGACATGGACTTCAAGGTGACCGGAACACGGGACGGCGTGACCGCCCTGCAGATGGACATCAAGGTCCAGGGCATCAGCGAGGCGATCATCCGCGATGGCCTCAAGCAGGCCCTCGCGGCTCGGCTCGAGATCCTCGACAAGATGACGGCCGTCCTGCCCGAGTCGCGCGAGGAGATGAGCGACTTCGCACCGCGCATCATCACGATCAAGATCAACCCGGAGAAGATCCGCGACATCATCGGCAAGGGCGGCTCCATGATCCGCAAGATCCAGGAGGAGACCCAGACCGAGATCAACGTCGAGGACGACGGGACGGTCGAGATCGCCGCGGTGTCGGGTGAGAACTCGCGCAAGGCGATCCAGTGGATCGAGAGCCTGACCCGCGAGGTCGAGATCGGTGCGCTGTACCTCGGCAAGGTCACCCGGATCATGGGTTTCGGGGCCTTCGTCGAGATCCTGCCCGGCAAGGAAGGCCTGGTCCGCATCGGCGAGCTGGCCGACTACCACGTGCCCACTGTCGAGGACGTCGTGTCCGTCGGCGATGAGGTGATGGTCGTCGTGACCGAGATCGACCGACAGGGCCGCGTCAACCTGTCGCGCAAGGCCGCGATGCAGCGCCACCTGGCAAAGGAGCCCGTCGAGGCGTGACGTTCCGGCGTCGGGGACCAGCCGGGCTGGTCTCCACGCCGGTCCCGGCTTGCGGGGCCCTCGTGCTGGGGCCGCGTCTGCCAGCCCGTCCGGAGCCGTCGGGACCCGCTGCTATACTCCCGCCGTGCCCGACCTGATCAAGACCACAGCGGAGCCATGCCCAACGTGACCAGCAAACCTCTCACGGTCGCGATCGTCGGCGCTACCGGGGTCGTCGGCGGGACGATGATCCGGATGCTGCTCGAGCGCGAGTTCCCGTTCGGGGAACTGCGCCTGCTGGCCAGCGCACGCAGCGCCGGCACCGAGGTCGACGTGGCCGGCACGAGACACACCGTGCAGGAAGCGACGCCCGACGCCTTCGAGGGCGTCGACATCGCGCTGTTCAGCGCCGGTGGCGATACGTCCAAGGCGCTCGCGCCCGAGGCGGCCAGGCGCGGCACGACCGTGATCGACAACTCGAGCGCATGGCGGATGGACCCGACCGTGCCGCTCGTGGTCAGCCAGGTCAACCCGGATGACCTCGGATGGCACGAGGGCATCGTCGCCAACCCGAACTGCTCGACGATGCAGCTCGTGCCGGTCCTGATGGCGCTGCGCGATGCCGTCGGGCTCGAGCGCGTCGTCATCGACACATACCAGGCGGTCTCGGGAACCGGTGGCAAGGCCATCACCGAGCTCCAGCGCCAGGTCGAGGCACACGTCAACGACGAGCCCCTGAGCGCGACGGTCTACCCGCACCAGATCGCGTTCAACGCCCTGCCGCAGGTCGATGTCTTCCTCGACAACGGCTACACCAAGGAGGAGTGGAAGGTCGTCACGGAGAGCCGCAAGATCCTGCACCTGCCGGACCTGCGCATCTCGTGCACAGCCGTTCGTGTCCCCGTCTTCGTCGCTCACTCCGAGGCCGTCCACGTCGAGACCATCGACCCGATCACGCCCGAGCGCGCACGCACGCTGTTCGCGGCCGTGCCTGGCGTCGTCGTCCAGGACGATCCAGGCACCTCGACGTACCCGCTCGCGACGCAGGCCGCCGGGAGCGACGAGGTCTACGTCGGTCGGGTTCGCCAGGACGCGTCGATCCCCGCGGGCCGCGGCCTTGCCTTCTGGGTCGTCAGCGACAACCTGCGCAAGGGCGCCGCCACGAACGCCGTCGAACTTGCCGAGATCTTGGTCGACCGCGGGTGGGTCAAGGCCGCCGCGACACGGGACGCGGCCGGATCCCCGGCGTGACCGACGCCGAGCGCCGTGCGGCGCTCGAGGCGATCGCCGCGGAGGTCCGCGATTGCACCCGCTGCCGACTCCACGAGACGCGGACGCACGCGGTGCCTGGCGAGGGCGACCCGTCGACCGAGGTCGTGTGCGTCGGTGAGGGCCCCGGTCAGAACGAGGACCGGGAGGGCCGACCGTTCGTGGGTCGCGCCGGTGGCCTGCTCGTGAACCTCCTCGGGCACATCGGCTGGACGCGCGACGACGTGTTCATCACGAACATCGTCAAGTGCCGCCCGCCCGGCAACCGCGACCCGGAACCCGACGAGGTCGCCGCCTGCGCGCCGTACCTCCGCCGCCAGCTCGAAGTGCTCGACCCGGCCGTCGTGGTGACCCTCGGTCGCCATTCGATGGGCCGCTTCATGCCGGGCGCCCGCATCTCGCAGGCGCACGGCACGACCCGACCTGCCGATCCGGCGACGGGTGCCCCCGATGCCACGGTCTTCGCCATGTACCACCCGGCCGCGGCCCTGCGCACGCCGGCGATCGAGCGAGAGTCGTACGAGGATGTCGCCCGCATCCCTGGCGTCCTGATCGAAGCGCGGGAGCGCCGCCGCGAGCACCGTTCGGCCGCCCGGGACGCCGCCCGTGCCGCTGCCGAGGGAGCGGGTGCGGCGCCTCGGACCGCAGCGACCATGGCGAGGGTCGCCGGCGCCGACCCGGACGACACGACCGACCAACTCACCATCTTCTGACACACACGACAAGGATTTCATGACCACAGACCTCGACACGCCGCTCCGCATCATCCCGCTCGGCGGGGTGGGGGAGATCGGCAAGAACATGTACGTCTTCGAGTACGGCGATGACATCGTCGTGATCGACTGCGGCCTGATGTTTCCCGACGAGGAGATGTTCGGCATCGACCTTGTCATCCCCGACGTCACCTATCTCAAGGAGAACCGCGAGAAGGTCAGGGCGTTCCTGATCACGCACGCGCACGAGGATCACGTCGGGGCGCTGCCCTACGTGTTGCCCGAATTCCCCGGCGTGCCGATCTACGCCAGCACGCTGGCGCGCGGCCTGCTCGGGAGCAAGATCAAGGAGCACAAGCTCAACAACAACCCGGTCCTGTCGCTCGACCCCGGCGACGAGATCGACGTCGGTCCGTTCCGCGTCATCCCGTTCCGCGTCGGTCATTCGATCCCCGACGCCATGGGCATCGCGCTCAGGACCCCGGTCGGCACGATCGTCCACACCGGTGACTTCAAGTTCGACCACACGCCGGTCGACGGCAAGCTTTCCGACTTCGCGATCCTCGCCCGGATGGGCGCGGAGGGCGTCGTGTGCCTCCTGTCCGACTCGACCAGGGCCGAGAACCCGGGCTACACGCCGTCGGAACGCACCGTCGGTGAGGCCTTCCGCGAGATCATGGAGCCGCTCGACGGCCGGGTGATCGTGGCGACATTCGCGAGCAATATCGCGCGCATCCAGCAGGTCCTCGACGCCTCTGCCGAGATGGGCCGCGACGTGTCGGTCATCGGACGCTCGATGGAGCAGAACTTCCGCATCGCAACCGACCTCGGATACCTCAAGTACGACCCATCGAGCATCGTCTCGAAGGACAAGATCAAGGACTACGACAACGGCAAGCTCACGATCGCCACGACGGGCGCCCAGGGCGAGCCGATGGCCGGTCTGGCGCGCATGGCGAACCGCGACCACCGGTTCGTCGAGATCCAACCGGGCGACACCGTGATCGTCAGCGCCAGCCCGATCCCGGGCAACGAGGAGTACGTCTCCCGGACCATCGACAATCTGTTCAAGGCCGGCGCGAACGTGTACTACCACACGATCAAGCGTGCGCACGTCTCCGGGCACGCGAGTCAGGAGGAGCTCAAGCTCATGCTCGGCCTGACGAAGCCGAAGTACTTCATCCCGATCCATGGCGAGTTCCGGATGCAGGTGCAACACGGCCGCCTGGCCACCGAGACCGGCGTCGACCCGTCGAACGTGTTCATCATCGAGAACGGGACGCCGATCGAGCTGTTCGCCGACGGGTCGGCCCGCCGCGGGAGCCCCGTCACGGCCGGGTACGTGTTCGTCGACGGCCTGTCGGTCGGCGAAGTCGGCGAGGTCGTCCTGCGCGACCGACGCAGTCTCGCGAACGACGGCATCTTCATGATCGTCGTGACCGTCGACAAGCAGACAGGCTCGGTGGTCGGTCGACCCGAGATCGTCACGCGCGGCTTCGTCCACATGAACGAGCAGGATCCGATCATGCATGAGGCCGTCGAGCGGGTCATCGCCGCGATCGACACGCCGGGCGACCACATCAGCGAGATCGGACTGCTCAAGAGCCAGGTCAAGGAGAGCCTTTCGCGGTTCCTGTACGAGCAGACCAAGCGGCGCCCGATGGTCTTCCCGGTCGTGGTCGAGGTCTGAGCGTGGCCAAGGCCCGCCGATCCAGTCCTCGCCCGGCCAGCCGGTCCGGTGCCAGCCGCACGCCGCGGCGGCGCATATCACGAGACCTGGCGCGCGTCTTCACGCCAGAAGTCGTGCGCTCGATCGTCGGCACCGCGATGATGGCCCTCGGTGCGATCACGCTCATCGCCCTGATCCTGCCGGGCCAGGGTGCCCTGACGGACTGGTGGCGCGACTCGATCGCGCCGTGGTTCGAGACTGGTCGCTGGCTGCTGCCGTTCCTGCTACTGGGCGGCGGCTGGTACGTGGCCGGCGGTCCGGGGCGCCAACCCGGCTCCGGCTGGGGTATGACGCTGGCCGGCCTGGGCATCGCCTACATCGCCGGTCTCGGCGCACTCGAGGTCCTCAAGATCGAGCTGTTCGACACCGAACGAGGTGGCGGACGCATCGGCCGCTTCCTGGCGGGGACCCTGGAGCCGCTGCTCACACCTCCGGGCACGTTCGTGCTCCTTGCGGCGATCGCGGGTCTCGGGCTGATGCTCGCGTTCAACCTGCAGCTCCGCGAGTTGTTCGCGCCGGTCACCGGCGCGGCGCGCTGGGTCGGGACGACCACGGCGGAGTCGATGCGTCGTGTCGGAGAGTCGCGGCCGCAGAAGCCGGCAGCCCCGCCAGAGTACGGCCGCGCCAAGGCCGCTGCCGCCGCCAAGCCGCCGGTCGCGGTCCCGATGGTCTCGGCGGCCGAACTCGCGGCCGCCCGGAGCATCCTCGACGAACCGGCGCCGTTGACGAACCAGTCCCCGGTCAGCCAGACCGTGTGGACGGGGCCTCTCGACGGCGGATCGGGCGGTGCCCCAGCCCGGTTGTCACGCGGGACCGGCAACGGCAACGGGACCGGCGCGAGTCGGGTCGCGACCGCAGTGGCGACGGACGGACCGACCGCCCAGGAGTCGTTGAACGCGATCGACTGGAACCTGCCGAGCGTCGACCTGCTGGAGCCGCGAGCGGCAGGACGGGTCGGGGCGGGCGTCGATCACGAATCGAACAAGCGCCGGATCGAGGAGAAGCTGCTCAGCTTCTCGATCCCGGCCAAGGTCGTGGCGGTCAACTCGGGTCCGGTGGTGACCCAGTACGAGGTCCGGCCGGAGCATCACGTCAAGGTGTCACGGATCGAGGCGCTGGCCGACGACCTGGCGATGGCCCTGGCCGCCCGCTCGATCCGCATCGAGGCGCCCATCCCGGGCAAGGACGTCGTCGGCATCGAGATCCCGAACTCGGTCAGCGAGGTGGTCGGCTTCAAGCCGCTCGTCGACGAGAGCGCGATGCTCGGCTCGACCAGCCCGCTGACGTTCGCCCTCGGACGCGACGTGTCGGGCAAGGCCTATGCCGTCGACCTCGCCAAGATGCCCCACCTGCTCGTCGCCGGCGCGACCGGCTCGGGCAAGAGCGTGTGCGTGAACGCACTCATCACCAGCCTGCTGATGCGCGCACGACCGGACGAGGTGCGCCTCATCCTGGTCGATCTCAAGCGCGTCGAGCTGGCGCCATACAACGGGCTGCCGCACCTCCTCCAGCACGTGATCGTCGAGCCGAACGAGGCGAAGGCGGTGCTCAACTGGGCGGTCCGCGAGATGGAGGACCGCTACAAGCTACTGGCAGCCCACGGCGTACGCAACATCGCGGCATTCAACGCGCGTCAGGACGTGGACGCGGCCGGTGTCGACGGCGACGTCGGCGCGGAGCGGATGCCCTACATCGTGCTCATCATCGATGAGCTGGCCGACCTGATCATGCGCGAGGGCCGCAAGGTCGAGGACCCGGTCGTGAAGATCGCCCAGAAGGCCAGGGCCGTCGGCATCCACCTGGTCCTCGCCACGCAGCGGCCGTCGGTCAATGTCGTGACCGGTCTCATCAAGGCCAACGTCCCGTCACGCATCGCCTTCGCCATGGCCTCGAACGTCGACTCGCGCACGGTGCTCGATGCACAGGGCGCCGAGGACCTCATCGGTCGGGGCGACATGCTGTACCAGCCGGTCGACCTGCCGCGGCCGGTGCGCATGCAGGGCGTGTTCGTGAGCGACCGCGAGGTCTCGGCGATCACCCAGCACTGGCTCGAGCAGACCGGCGACCGCACGTTCTACGACGAAGGCATCCTCGCGTTCGCTGATCCCGAGGATGGCGGAGGCACGGACGCGGGCCAGTTCGCCTGGCTGCGCAAGCTCGGCGTCGACGAGATGACGGTGCCCGCCGCGGAACTCGTGACCAGCTTGCAGCGCGCGAGCACGTCGATGCTCCAGACCAAGCTCAAGCTCGGCTTCGCCCGTGCGAGCCGGGTGATGGACGAGCTGGAGCGGTACGGCATCATCGGTCCACAGGATCCGCGCAACCCCGCCACGCCCCGCCAGATCTATGGATCGGACAACTGGTTTCGGACGCAGGACGACATCGATGATCCGGGGGACTGAGGCGAGCCCGGGGGAGCGCAGCGGCAGCCGAGCCGGGGACCTGGGGTATCCTGTGCGCGAATCGGTCGCTTGGGCGGCGCGAGGCCCGATCGGCCGTGACGGACCCGAGCGCGAGCAGGACGGGACGGCCTAGTGACGACGAGGGATCAGGTCCGGCGCACGGTCGGGGCGGAGCGCGACACGCGAGCGCCCGCCAGCGACGCGGCACCCGGTCTGCCCGAACGCCTTCTTGCTGCACGCGAGCGCAAGGGCGTCGACCTGTATCGAGCCGAGCGGGACACGAAGATCCGTGCGCGCTATCTCGCAGCGCTCGAACGGGGCGACTATCGCGAGTTGCCGGGCGCCGTCTACACGAAGGGCTTCCTGCGCAACTACGCTCTGTACCTGGGGCTCGATCCCGACGAGGTCCTGCTGCAGTGGCGTCGCGAGCGTGGCGCGCCGATGGAGCCGCAGCCCGTCATCGCCGTCCCGCGGCCGATCGCCGCACCGCGGCGGGGATTGACGTTCTCGCCGGGCCTCATCGTCTTCGCGCTGCTGGTGGCGCTGGTCATCGGTTTCATGGTCTGGCTCGGGTTCCAGCTGCTGCGCTTCTCGAAGCCGCCGACGATCTCGGTCACCAACCCCGCGGCCGCCGTGCTCGAGGTCGACGAGGACGCGACGTCGTACCTGCTCGAGGGCACGACGATCCCGGGCGGGTCGGTCACGATCAAGACGGCCGACGTCGAGGCACGCGCAAACGCCAATTCCGGCGGGCGCTGGACGCTCAGCGTGGACCTTCGACGTGGCGAGAACCAGTTCCGTATCACGGCCACCGATCCGGCGACCGGCAAGGAGGCCGAAACGCCGGTCGAGCGCGTGATCACCGTGCCGTTCCGCGTGATCGAGGCACCCACCCTCACGGTGGACCAACCGGCCGACGGCGCGACATACGAAAACGGCGCGATACCGATCCAGGGCCGTACCACGAACGCCGGAACGGTCGTGGTGACTGCGGCATACACGGGTCCGGCGGCGACCGGCGGGAAGGGCCCGACCCCAGCGCCGCCGGGCAAGCCGGCGCCGGTGAGCGTGGCGGTGGGTGAGGATGGGACGTTCAGCGCCCCGCTCGAGCTGACCGCCGGCAAGTGGGCGATCACGGTCACGGCGTCCAGCCCGGAGGGCAAGACGACCTCGCTGACGCGCGCGGTCACGGTCGCATTCAAGGGCGTCAACCTCGTCGTGTCGATCCAGGGTGGTCGTGCCTGGTTGAAGGTCTGGGTCGATGGCAAGCTCGACCCGAAGACCGGTCCCGCCGGGAAGGTCCTCGGCAATGGGAAGACGCTGACGTTCACGGGCAAGGACTCGATCGAGGTCCGTACGGGCTCATCCGGCGTGACGAAGTTCACCCTCAATGGGACGCCGCTGGGGGCTTTGGGGAAGAGCGGTACCCCCGAGACCTGGTTGTTCGCGCCGCCCGATGAACCGGTGATGACGCAGCGTCGCTAGCGGCATCGCCCGGATGCCGCCACCCACCGACGAGGAGCTGCTCGATCTTGCCCGGCGGGTCGGGATCGTCTGTCGTGAGCGCGGACTCACCGTCGGCACGGCCGAATCGTGTACGGGCGGTCTGGTCGCCCACCTCATCACCGAGATCCCGGGTTCGAGCGAGTACTTCGTGGGCGGACTCGTGACGTACTCGAACCAGGTGAAGACCGCCCTGGTCAACGTCCACAGCGACGTGATCGACGCTCATGGAGCCGTCTCGGCGCAGGTCGCCAAGGCGATGGCCGAGGGCGCCCGCAACAGGCTCGCGGTGGATGTCGCCGTGGCGGTCACCGGTGTCGCCGGACCCGACGGCGGAGCGGACGCGAAGCCCGTCGGGCTGACGTACGTCGCGGTCGCGGATCCGGCAGGGGACGATGTGCGGCGGTTCCTCTGGGATAGCGACCGCGCTGGAAACAAGCGGCTGAGCGCGGCAGCGGCGCTCGGGCTCGTCCTGGATCGACTGGCCGAGCCCGGCACGTGACGCGCGACGCGACGACGATCGGCGCCGGCCTCGCCGCCGCACGGGACGCGCGGCCGATCCGTCCCGGAGAACGGATCCACGTGGTCGGCGGCGCGGGTGCCGGCGCGAACGCAGCGGCCCTGCTGGCTGCCGACGCTGGCGCGATCGTCACGGCATGCGATGCCGGCGGACCTTCTCCGTACTCCGAGGCTCTGGCGCACGCAGGCATCCCCCTTGTCGTCGGACACGATCCGGCTCACGTCGATGCAGCACCACCGCCAGACCGGTTGGCGGTGACCAAGGCACTGACAGCCATCGACCCTGACAACGCGGAGCTTCGGGCCGCACGAGAACGCGGGATCCCGCTCGAGCCGTGGCAACAGGTGATCGCCGACGCAGCGGTCGACCGGACCCTGGTGGCGATCGCCGGCACGCACGGCAAGAGCACGACCGCCGGCTGGCTGGTCCACCTGCTTGTCGCGGCCGGGCGTGATCCGTCGGCGTTCGTGGGCGCACTGCTTCCCGGCGAAACCACGGGTGGCGCACCGGCGACGGCGCGGACGGGGAGGGGAGACGCATTCGTCGTCGAGGCGGACGAGTACGCCGGCAACTTCGACCCGTATCGGCCCGGGATCGCGATGCTCACGAGCGTCGAGTGGGACCATCCGGATGTATTCCCGAACGCTGAGGCGGTCCAGGCTGCGATCGCCGCCTGGATCGTCCGCATGCCGGACGACGGCTGGCTCGTCGCCAACGTCGGCGATGCCGGCGTCGTTGCGCTCCTCGCTCGGGCCGACATCGGGGACCGCAATGTGATGACTGTGGCTCTCGCGATCGGCAGCGGGTCGGCGGCTGCCGATCTCCGCGGCCGGATCATCGCGGAGGACCCGGACGGGACGACGCTCGAGATCGACGGCCTGGATGTCGCCGGCCCCGTCTCGATCCGTCTTCCAACAGCCGGACGGCACAACGCTGCGAACGCGCTCGGTGTGGCCGGTGTCGCAGTCCGCCTCGGCGTCCCGGCACAGGACATCGTCCGCGGCCTCCAGACGTTCCGCGGTGTCGGTCGGCGGCTGGAACGGAAGGGCGAGGCTGGCGATGTCGTCGTCTACGATGACTACGGCCACCATCCCACGGCCATCCGCGCCACGATCGAGGCGATCCGGCAGCGCGAGCCGGGTCGCCGTATCTGGGCGGTCTACGAGCCACTGACGTACCATCGAACCGCCGCGCTGATACCCGAGTTCGCGGCATCGCTCGCGACGGCCGATGCCGTCGTCATCGCCGACATCTGGGCCGGCCGGGATCCGGACACGTCGATCGCCTCGCCTGCCGGACTTGCCGACGCGGTGGTCGCGGTCCGATCCGACATCCCGGTCGCGGCACCGGGGCCGGTCGATGCCACAGCGGAGTGGCTGGCTGGTCAGGTCCGTCCCGGTGACGCGGTGCTCGTGATGGGCGGCGGGCAGAGCTACCGGATCGCGACCGGGTTGCTCGACCGGCTCGGCAGGGAGGCCACCACTCGATGACCATCGATCACGCCGCAGCCGCCGATCTCCTGGAGCGCTACGGCCAGTCGTGGCAGACGTTCGACGGCGATGCCTGGACCGAGCTCTTCACCGAGGACGTCGAGTACCACGAGGACCCGTTCGAACCGCCGATGGTGGGGCACAATGCGATCCGGGCCTATCTGCTGGAGGCCGCCGAGCAGCAGCAGGACGTCGAATTCACGGTCGAGCGCCACTGGGTGATCGACCCGACCGTCCTCGCGGCGTGGCATGCGAGTTACGTTCGTCGGTCGGATCGCGCGCGTGTGCGGCTGGCCGGCTTCATGACGATGGAGATCTCGGAGGACGGGCGGATCGGCCGCTTCCGCGAGTGGTGGCATCGACGCGAGTCGTCCGCCACTGGCTGAAACAGGAGGAGTTGCATGGCGGGCGATGCGTCGTTCGATGTGGTGAGCGATTTCGACGAGCAGGAGCTCAGGAACGCGCTCGATCAAGTCCGGCGCGAGGTCGGACAGCGCTACGACTTCAAGGGCGTCACGGTCGACCTGACCCAATCGAAGGACGAGGTCGTCCTCGTCACTGACGATGAGTACCGCGCCACGGCCGTGAAGGACCTCATCGAATCGAAGGCGATCCGGCGAAACCTCTCGCTCAAGATCTTCGACTGGGGTCGCGTCGAACCGGCCGGCGGTAACAAGGTCCGCCAGGAGATCAAGCTGCGGCGCGGGCTCACCGACGAGATCGCCAAGCGGATCACCAAGCTCATCCGCGACGAGTTCCCGAAGGTCAAGTCGCAGATCCAGGGCGACGCCGTTCGCGTATCGGCGAAGAGCAAGGACGACCTCCAAAAGGTCATCGCCCGGCTGCGCGAGCTCGATGAGCCCGTTCCGCTGCAATTCCAGAACTACCGCTGAGGTCGATCGTGATGCCTGGCGCCCGGTTCGCGAAGATCGTGATGGTCGCGGTGATCGTCGTGATCGTACTCGGGCTCGTGCTGTCGACGGTCGCCTATCCGCTCGCGTTCGGATGACCGACGAGCTCGTGCCGGTCCCCGGCAGCGATACACCGCTGTCGGAAGCCCCAGAGACGGCCCTCGAACCGCATCCGGCCGACCCCGGACCCGAGACCGACGCGGCAGACGCCCACAGCGAGCCGACGGAGGCCGCCGGTGAGGCGACGGAGGCGGCCAGCGAGCCGATCGAGGCGGCCAGCGAGCCGATCGACACTGGACCGAGGACCGTCGGTCGCTTGGTGGCGGACGCGCTCCGTACCGCCGGCGTGCGCTACGCGTTCACGGTTCCGGGCGAGTCATTCCTCGGACTGCTCGACGGGCTCCACGGTGCTGGGATCCGGGTGATCGCGACACGTCACGAAGGCGGAGCCGCCTTCATGGCCGAGGCACACGGCAATCTGACCGGGCGGCCCGCTGCGTGCATCGGTACGCGCGCGGTCGGCTCATCGAACCTGGCGATCGGCATCCACACGGCCCGCCAGGACTCCTCGCCGATGTTCGCGCTCGTGGGTCAGGTGGAACGGTCCCATCGGGGGCACGAGGCCTTCCAGGAGATCGACCAGGTCGCCACGATCGGCGGCTTGGCCAAGTGGGCCGCGGAGCCCGCCGACGCCGCCGACGTACCCGGGGTACTGGCGGAGGCACTGCGACAGGTCGCCAGTGGACGACCGGGACCGGTGCTGCTGTCGTTCCCGGAAGACCTGCTCGACGAGCTCGTACCGTCCGATATGCGCATCGCGCCCGAGCGCCCGACCATCGGTCGACCCACTGACGCCGACATCCGACAGGTCCTCGAATTACTGGCATCGGCCGTACGGCCCGTCATCCTCGCCGGTGGGGGCGTCCTTCGCGCCCGGACGTCGACCGACCTGCTGCGGTTCGCCGAACTGCTGCAGGTCCCGATCGTCGCCGGCTGGCGGCGTGCCGATGTCGTGTCGAATGACCACCCCCTCTATCTCGGGATGGCGGGCATCGGTGCCGCGCCGAGCGTGCGCGAGCGATTGCTGGCGGCCGACGCGATGCTCGTGATCGGCTGCCGCCTGAGCGAACCGACGTCATGGGACGACACGATCCCGGCCTCCGGGACGCGCTGGGCGTCGGTCGACATCGAGCCTCACGCGTCTCACGGACCGCGACCCGCCGACCTGACGGTCGTCGCCGATGCGCGGACATTCCTCCGCGCCGCCAACGATCGGCTCGTGGGTCGTGCCGTGCTCGATGCGGAGAAGGTTCGCCACCGCCAGGCGAACAATGAGGTCGACCGGGCCGCGTGGGAGGCGGCGTCCATCGTCGACGCCGATGCCGACGCCTGGACCGGACCGGGCGTCCACCCGGGTCGCGTCGTGACGACGCTGCGCCAGGTCCTGCCCGACGATGCGATCCTCACGACGGATGCCGGGAACTTCGCCGGCTGGGCGGGTCGCGGGTTCCGGTTCCGCCGACCCGGGACCTTCCTCGGCCCGACGTCCGGCGCGATGGGCTACGCCGTCCCGGCGGCGATCGCGGCCGCGCTGGTCCATCGCGATCGGCCGGTCGTGGCGCTGGCCGGCGACGGCGGGATGGCCATGACGATGGCCGAGCTGGAGACCGCGACCCGGGAAGGCATCCGGATCATCGTCCTCGTGTTCGACAACGAGCGCTACGGGACGATCCGGATGTGGCAGGCGCGTCGGGGCAGCGGCGAAGGTGTCGGCACCGAGCTTGGACCGGTCGATTTCGTGGCGATCGCTCGCGGGCTCGGGGCCCGCGGGATCCGCGTCGAGCGCGACGCCGACCTGGAGTCCGCCCTTCGCCAGGCTCTCGTCGAGGATCGCTCGACGGTGATCCAGCTCGTGGTCGACCGTGCCTGGGTCTCGGTCGACCAGCCAGCGACGGCCTGATCGCCGGCTGTTCGGTCAGGACGGAACGGTCGGCAAGGCCGCCTCGGCCGCACGGATCGCGGCACCGATCCGCTCGAGCGCGGGGAGGTTCGCCGCGACGAACGCCGCCTCGTGTGGCGCGGCGACGACCGCCCGCTCTGCGTCGTAGGCCGCATCACACTGGGCCAGGACGCCCGCCACGCGGCGTTCGTCCGCCTGGAGCGCGGCGAGAGCAGCGATCGATCGAGTACCCGAGCCGAGGGACGCCGTGCGACTCCCGTACGTCTCGATGAGCTGCGCGGCGAGCGTGCGCCGGTCGGGCGGGAGGTCCGGCGCCACGGATCCGACGCAGGCCTGCCATGACGCCAGCAGGTGACGCGCGGATGGATCGGCGGCGATGCGCCGATCGAGCTCGAGGAGCGCCGGGCGCATCGGCGCCAGCAGCCGCTCCCGCAGTCCGTACACCTCTGTCGTCGCAGCGGCCTGGCAGCCCACGGCACCGCCCTCTCCATGCAGTGCGCGGCGATAGGTATCACGGACGTCGGGCGGAGCGACGCCCTGCCGCCGGAGGTTGGGATCCACCGGCGTCACCGTTGCCGTCTGGCCGGCCGACGTCGACACCCCGAAGCCCCAGCGAGCGGCCCAGTGGATGGGCGGGAGGTCGGCATCCGGCACCGAGGGCGGCGGTTCGACCCAGGGCTCCCAGTCGACGCCATGGTCGGTCATGCATGCGGCGACGAGCGCCGCCACCGCCTCCGCGCGTCGACGATCCATATCGATACCCGGAACGTCGGCGGCCAGCGCGCCCGCGACGGTCCCCGGAACAGCGTCCGGCCGTCCTGACAGGACGCTCGTCGCCAGGCCAAGGCCACAGACGATGCCCAGGACCAGGGCGGTGTACGCCGCTCTCACGGCAACCAGGCGGAGGGTGTGTAGAACGCGCCACCGCGCCAGGCACCGCCTTGGTAGAACGACCCGAAGCCCAGGGCCCGATAGGAGCCGCTGCCGCAATCGGACGATGTGCCCATGTCGCTCCCGGCGACCCACCCGAACGCGACCGACGTGGCGTACATGTAGCCGCTATCGCGGCAGGTGGTCCAGCCCGCGCCGCCGTACCGCTGGATGACGATCCGGGTCCGGAGCTCGCCGGCTGGCTGGGCGAACCTCGTCCCACTCGTGCACGGCCAGCGATACGACCGTGCGACGGCATCCGCTCCACCACCCGACGCGCGGCTCAGGCCCGCGGCAAGGTGCAGGCAGCCGTTCACCGTCGATCGGTAGGGCATCCCCGAGCTGCCGCTCTGCCCGGCCGACATCAGCACCCACCGCGGCCCACCGAACACCTCGTCGTAGATACACAGGTATTTCACGCCGCTCGCCGGGTCCTCCCAGACCGTCCCCGGCACGCACGATTCACCCGGTGCGGGGCCACCCGCAGCCATCACCGGGGCCGGCACGCCGAGCGCGACGAGAAGCAGGGCGCTCGCGACGAGCACGCGCAGACCGGGCATCGACGATCCTCCGTCTCCCGGCGCGCGAGGCGGGATCGCCGTCGGAGGCGAACACCCTACGGACCGGCGATCAGCGGTCCCTCACCCGCGAGTGCACGGCCGCTCATCCAGCGCGCGACCCGACGATCGAGAACGACAGGGGGATCCGGCCACGCTCCTCCGGCCGGACGTCACGGTGACCGCCCCACCAGTCGACCGGATGCTCCGCGACCTGCTCGATCGCGATGCCACCACGCAGGAGTGCCGTGACGACCTCTCCGAGCGTCCATGCACGGGCGAACTTCTCGTGCTGATCGTCGTCGGCGATCGACAGCCGATCGATGTATTCGGGCGCCCAGCCTCGCGACGCCTCGGGACCGGCGAAGTAGTCGTAGTCGGTCGCGATCCACGACCCGTCGGGACCGACGTCGAACAGCCACTCGGCCGGATGACCGTCGAACAGCACGAACCGACCACCGGGCGCGAGCAGCCGGCAGACCACGCGCGCCCACGCGTCGAGATCCTGCAGCCACATGAGCGCGCCACGGCCGGTGTAGACGAGGTCGGCCGTGCCATCCAGGTCCGCTGGCGTGTCGAGCACGTCGGCCTCGACCCAGATCGCCGGCGCGTCGACCGCATCGCTCAGACGACGTGCGAGGGCGAGCATGCGGGGACTGAAGTCGACGCCGACGACCTCGTCGGCACCGAGATTCCACAGCGACAGCGTGTCCCGCCCGCCGGCACATTGGAGGTGGATCGCCCGGCGGCATCGCCCCCGGATGTCCCCGATCAACGCGGTCTCGATCGGGAAGAGATTGGACCCGCCACCGCGGATCAGCTCGACGGCCTCATCGAACCAGCCGTCATACCGTTCCGCGGCCTCATCCCATGCGGAGCGGTTGGCCCGATGCATGGCGCGTACGTCCTCCCGCTCGCTGTCGCTGGCCGGCCGGACATGCGGCTCGTTCGTCGTCTCCTCGTCCACGCGCCGAGTCTATGCTGCCGATGTAGTTGACAGCGCAACGACCTCGGGGTACCGTGAACGGACCACAAGGAGCCACGACCCCATGCCCGCCATCGTTCCCGACGACATCGCCATCCTGCCGAGGATCCCGACCCCGGATCCCGCGATCGCACGTGAGCGGCCTGTCCGCAGCATCACGCTCGCTCCCCACGGTCTGGAAGGAGAGGGCTTCCCGGTTCGGCGCGCCTTCGCGGGTGTTGCGCTCGAAGACCTCGACCCGTTCATCCACCTCGACCAGATGGGTGAGGTCGAATATGCCCCCGGCGAAGCGAAGGGCACGCCCTGGCATCCGCACCGCGGCTTCGAGACCGTCACGTACATGATCGACGGCGTCTTCGAGCACGCCGACTCAAACGGCGGCGGGGGAGTGATCACCAACGGCGACACCCAGTGGATGACGGCGGGAGCCGGCATCCTGCACATCGAGAAGCCGCCGGACTACCTCGTCCGCAGCGGTGGCTTGTTCCACGGGTTCCAGCTGTGGGTGAACCTGCCCGCGGATCAGAAATGGGCGGCTCCCCGCTACCAGGACATCCGTGCGAGCGAGGTGGCCCTGTCCTCGACGCCAGATGGGGGCGCCCTCATCCGCGTCATCGCGGGCGAGGTCGCCGGTCAGGCCGGCCCGGGCTCGACGTACAGCCCGATGACCCTCGTCCACGTGACGCTGAGCCCGGGCGCCCGCCTCTCGCTGCCTTGGCGACCCGACTACAACGCGCTGATCTACGTCATGAACGGCGATGGCACCATCGGAACCGAGGGTCGGCCTGTCGGGATGGGGCAGCTGGCGGTCCTCGGAGCGGGGGATGCGCTGACGGTGACTGCGGCAAACCAGCAGGAAAGCCGCAGCCCCGCGATGGACGTGCTGATCCTCGGCGGTAGTCCGATCCGCGAACCCGTCGCCTGGATGGGCCCGTTCGTGATGAACACGCGCGAGGAAGTGATGCAGGCGGTGGCCGATTACCAGGCCGGCCGGCTGGGCAGCATCCCCGCCGTCCACAGCGCGCCGACCCACCTCGTCGAGACGACGACGCCGACCGCGACAGAGCGCTGATGCCCTGCTGGACGCGGGGCTGACCGCGCAACGGGGACACCCGCCACCGAGCCCGCGCCGCCACAAACGCTCGGCTACAGTTCGTCGGTGCCCCCAGCATCGAGCCGTGATCGCGCCTGCCCGGCGACCTTCGGATACCCGAGCCAGTGACGGTGGGCGCCCGCGCCGTGCCGGTGGCGGTCGTTGCGGGGCTGTTCATCGCCTCGCTCGCGATGCGGCCACAGATCCTCGCGATCGGCCCGTTGCTGCCGTTGATCCGGACAGATCTGGGGCTGCCAGCCGGCATCGCGGGTCTCCTGACCACCATCCCTGTCCTGTGCATGGGCGTGTTCGCGCCGGCCGGACCACGTCTCGCCGCGCGGTTCGGGGCGTCGACGGCGTTCGCCGCCTGCCTCGTCGCGATCGTCGGCTTCGGTGTGGCTCGTGCGCTGGCGCCGAGCGTCCCGCTCCTGCTCCTGGGGACGCTCGGGATCGGCATCGCGATCGGCTCAGCGGGCGCCATCCCCTCGATGATCGTCGCCCAGCGCATGCCCACACGGCCGGCGCTCGGCACCGGTGCCTATGCAGGCGGCATCGTGGCGGGCTCGACGCTGGCGTCCGGACTTGCGGTACCGCTTGCTGTCGACGACGACTGGCGCCGGGCACTCATGATCATCTCGCTGGCGTCGCTGCTCTCGGTCGTGGCCTGGCTCGTGCTCGTCGGCGCCGACCAACGCGATCGGGTCGTGGGTGCTGTCGCCAGGCATCTGCCCTGGCGCGATCCGACCGGCTGGTTGCTAGTCGTGGTATTCGGGCTCCAGTCGGTCCTGTTCTACGGGGTCGTGTCGTGGCTGCCGAACGCCTTCGTCGAGCGTGGCTGGAGCGCGATCGATGCCGGCGCCCTCATCGCGGTGTTCAATGGCGTCGGCCTGCTCACCACGGTCGGCCTGCCGCTGGTGGCCGACCGGCTCGGGTCGCGACGGATCCAGCTGCTCGTGTCGTCGGCGGTCGCGGTCGTCGCCCTTCTCGGTGTGATCGCGGCACCGGATCTCGCGTTCCTCTGGGTGGCGATCCTCGGCCTGTCGCTCGGCGCCGTCTTCCCACTCGTGCTGACACTGCCGCTCGATGTCGCCGACGAGCCGGCGCGCGTCGGTTCGGTGGCGGCATTGATGCTGCTCGGTGGCTACGTCCTGTCGTCGACGGGACCGGTCGTCCTCGGCGCCGCGCGTGACGTGACGGGCGACTTCGGCGCCAGCATGTGGATCCTCGTGGGGATCGCGGTCGCGCTGGTCGCCTCCTGCCTGACGCTATCGCCCGACCGCCTTCGGCGCGGCATCCATCGAGAGATCGCGGCGTGACGACAGCCACCGCGAGGCGTTCCAGCGTTCTCACACCGTGGCGAAGAGCGTTGCCAGTTTGCAATCCAGAGCGCTGTCATGGACAATGCCGCGGCAGATGAACCGCTACCACGTCCACCACCACTGCATGTGTCATGCCGCTGCCGAGCAGGGCAGGTGGTGTCGATAGGCGTGCGTTCCTCGTAGATCCGCACGCCGGTCCAACCCCCGAACCCCTGCCGACGGCAGGGGTCTTTTGTTACGCCGAATCACGACCACCACAGAGGGACCCAGCATGACGACCGACCAGACCAGGACCATCGCGCTGGACGAGTTGCGTGATCGCCTCGAGGATCCTTCACTGACGCTCCTCGACGTACGGCCGCTCGCCGCCTACAACGGCTGGCGCCTCGGCACCGAGGCGCGCGGCGGGCACATCCCCGGTGCAGCCGCGTTCCCGCTGGAGTGGCTGCAGACCGTCGACGAGCCCGAGATCGCCCGCCTGTTCGCAGGCAAGGGCGTCACCCCGGACCGGGACGTGGTCGTCTACGGCTACGGCGCAGACGACGCCGCGACCCTGGCCGATCGGATCGAGCGCTTCGGCATCCCGGACGCGCGGGTCTTCGAGGCCGGGTTCGCCGAATGGGCCAGGGATCCGTCGCTGCCGGTCGAGAAGCTGCCGAAGCACGAGAAGCTCGTGCACATCGAGTGGCTCCGGCAGGTCCTGGCGGGCGAGCGGCCGGAGGCGGCACCGCCCGGCGACTTCCTGTTGTTCCACGTGAACTTCGGCGTCCCGGAGGAGTACGCAGAGGCGCACATCCCGGGCGCGATCTATCTCGACACCAACACGCTCGAGGACCCGGCCGATTGGAATCGACGCCCGCCGGAGGTCCTCGATGCCGCGATCCGCGCGCTGGGCATCACCAAGGACACCACGGTCGTCGTCTACGGCCGCGACACCGAGGGCCAGGCGAACGAGAAGTGGCCCGGCCGTCGCGCGGGCCAGATCGCCGCCACACGGGCGCTGATGATCCTGACCTACGCAGGCGTCGAGGACGTGCGACTGCTCGACGGCGGCTACGACTGGTGGGTCCGCGGAAGCAACCCGGTCGAGACCATCATCCGCGAGCCATCGCCCGTCGCGGACTTCGGCGCGGTCATCCCGGTCCGCCCGGAGGTCATCGTCGACATCGGTGAGGCCAAGGAGATCATCGCGGACCCCGACGGCGCGGCCCTCGTGAGCGTGCGCACGTGGCGCGAGCACATCGGCTCCGTGAGCGGCTACAACTACATCGGACCGGCCGGACGGATCAAGGGCGACGTCTGGGGCAACTGCGGCACGGACGCGTATCACATGCAGCACTACCGCAACGTCGACAACACGATGCGGGCGTATCCGGAGATCACGGCGAACTGGACCGAGGCGGGGATCGTCCCCGAGAAGTGGATCGCCTTCTACTGCGGCACCGGCTGGCGTGCGAGCGAAACGTGGTTCTACGCGTTCCTCCAGGACTGGCCGCGTATCGCCGTCTATGACGGGGGCTGGTTCGAGTGGAGCCAGGATCCGATGAGCAACCCGATCGAGATCGGGGTGCCGGACGTCGAGACACCTCGAGACGTGTACGCCGCCTGAAGCACGCTCGAGTTCGAGCGTCGCATCGACGATGACCGTGAGGTGACGGCCGAGCGGCTGCGGATCGGCCTCGTCGGTTGCGGGGACGTGGCGCGCCGGCACTACCTGCCGGCGCTCGCCGACCTCGCCGATCGCGTCCGTATCGTGTCGTGCATGGACGTGCGGCTCGATGCGGCCGACGCCCTGGTCGTCGACATCGCCTCCTGGTCGCCGGGTGCGCGCGCATTCGACGACCTCGACGCGATGCTCGCCGATGGTGGTCTGGATGCGGTCATCGACCTGGCGCCCGCGACGCGGCACGGGACAGTGAACCGGGCGGTCCTCGACGCCGGCGTCGCGCTCTACTCGGAGAAGCCGATCGCGGGCACGCTCGAGGAGGCGGACGGCCTCATCGAAACGGCGAGGCGCGGCGGCGTGCCGTTCCTGTGCGCTCCGGGCGTGGCCGTCACGCGCCGGTTCGCGTGGCTGGCCGATCTCGTTCGCTCAGGACGGTACGGGCGAGCGACCCTCGTCGTCGCCCATCACGCCGATCCGGGTCCGGCGGCCTGGCGCGAATACACGGGCGACCCGCGGCCGTTCTACGGCAGGGGTGTGGGACCCGTCATCGACCATGGCATCTACCGACTCCACGGCATGACGATGCTGCTCGGACCCGTCCAGCGCGTGCAGGCCATGGGCGCGATCGGCACGCCGACGCGCCACGTTCGCGGTGGACCGCTCACGGGCCAGACGATCCCCGTCACGACACCCGACCATGTGCTCATCAATCTCGAGTTCGCGAACGGTGCCCTCGGTCAGCTCCTCGCCAGCTTCGGCACGGCTGCGACGCTCGCGCCGTGGATGGAGGTCCACTTCGAGCGTGCCACGGTCAGCTTCGGCGGCCAGTCCCACGAGAAGGACGCTCCGGTCAGCCTCTACGTCGACGACGAGTCACCGGCCGCTCGCGAGGGCTGGGCCCACGGCGTCGAGATCCCGGTCGATGACGTTGCGGTGGTCGAAGCCGGGATCCGTCACTTCATCGACGTCCTGTCCGGCGACGCCGAGCCGATCCTGACCGCCGAGCACGCACGTCACGTGCTCGACATCATCGTGAAGGCGTATGCGTCGATCGAGGATGGCGCCTCGCACGCGACCGAAACGACCTTCTGACGGACGCCTCAGGCGCGCTCGAGCCGCCAGGCTTCGACGGGCTCACGCTTGCCCTTCACCAGGACCGGCCCGAGCTCCTGGCCGACGCGGCCCTCGCCGAGCGCTTCCCACGTCGTCCGTCCGACGATGATCTGACCCGGTTCGGCGACCGTCATCAGCCGCGCCGCCGTATTCGTCGTGTCCCCGATCACCGCGAAGCTCCGGCGCTCGGCAGAGCCGACATCACCAAGGACCGCCGGACCGGTGTTGACACCGACGCGGAAGACCGGCCAGCCGGGCCGGCTCGCAGCGATGGGACGTGCCGCGTCCACGATGGCACGCGCCGTGCGCGCAGCCCGGAGTGCATGATCGGGCTGGTCGCCGACCGCGTTGAAGATGGCCATGATCCCATCGCCCGCGAAGTGTTCGATGACCCCGCCGGCAGTGTCGATCGCCGGGACGACGGCTGCCCAGAAGGCATTGAGCATCTCGAGGACCTCGGTGGGCGGGCGCGTCTCACTGAACGGGGTGAAGCCCGCGAGATCCGCGAAGACGACGCTCACGATGCGCTCCTCACCGGGCAGCGCGACGCCAGGCGTGCCACGCCGTCTGATCCGGTCGGTGACCACCGACGGCAGGTACGGCTGGAACGATGCATCGAGCCGGCGGAGCTCCTGGGCCGTACCGGCGAGCAAGGCGACCTCGTCGCTGGTGGCGCCCTCATCACGGAGCTGGTCGAGCACGGGATCGACCGGTCGACCGTCGGCCTGCGCGGAGGCCACGTCGGCGATCGCCTTCGCATGCCAGCGATCGATCTGGGTCAGCGTCGTCTCCAGGTAGAGCCCGCCGAAAGCGCCGGTCAGCGAACCGCTACGTCGGTACTCCTCGCGCGCGCCCAGGGCGATGAGTCCGAAGGCCGCCAGCATCAGGATGTGCCACTCCCACCAGCTCAACTGCCAGTTCCGGCTGACGACGACGGCGATCATGGCTTCGGCGAGGAGCACCAGCGCCACAGCGATGGTGAGCAGGATCGGACCGCCGCGCTGGCGGTACATCCGGTAGGTTCGCCCCGCCGCGAAGACATAGAGCACGACGGCGACGATGCCCAGGATCGTCAGGGCGCCCACGCCCTCGGTGACCGGCGGCGGTCCGTCGAGCGGTGGCAACCGGGCGAGTGACAGGATGCCCCACACCACCATGAGCCCGAGGAGCCCGGCCAGGATCAGCGGCCGTGCGCGAAGGACGATAGGCCCTCCGGGACCGGCGATGGAACTCGTCGAGGCCGCTGCGAAGATCGCAGCGAGGCCAAGACCCAGCGGGGTGGCGACCGCGAACCCCGCGTTCGGCGTCTCCAGGAGGACGCCGGGCGTGGCGAGGGCATGCAGACCGAGGAAGCCGGCCGCCGACAGGAAGGCGAACGAGATCAGGACCAGGCGGGCATCGCGGAAGCGCCCTGCGGCGACGTTGGTGACATACGCCAGGGCGACGCTGACAAGGGCGGTGCTGAGCACCAACCAGAAGTGGCTCGGATGGTGCTCCCACTCGAGGTCCATCTCCGGCCGTCCGAGGAGCATCGCCAGTCCGACGAGCGGCAGCGTGATCGCGACCGGGACGGTCCACGGGACACCTCCCGGCTTCTCCCGTGCCTTGGCATCCGTCGCCATGCCCGCAGCATACGACCGGGCACGTCATGCCTTCGTCGCCCATGCATCATCACGTGGTGACCGACCAGACCCTGTCGCCTCGGGCGCTGAACCGTGCCCTCCTTGCCCGGCAGTCGCTTCTCGAGCGGTCGACCCTGTCGATCGCCGAAACCGTCGAGCAGGTCGGCGGTCTGCAGACGCAGTACGCGCCCTCCGGCTATGTCGGCCTGTGGACGCGCCTGGGCGGGTTCCAGCGCGACGATCTGACCGCCGCTCTCGAAGACCGCAGCGTCGTCCAGGCGACACTGATGCGGGTCACGATCCACATCGTGTCGCGGGCCGAGTACTGGCACTACGCGCTCGGTGTCCGTGCCGCGCGGCGCGAGCTCTGGCGGCGGACATGGGCCCGCGCGACCGGGGTAGGGGAGTCTGAGGTCGAGCGTACGGCGAGCGTCCTCCGAGCAGCCCTTGCCGACGGACCCCGGACCGTCAAGGAGCTCGGCGACCTGGCGTCCGGGTTCGTCGGCACGCACGGGCTGTGGGTCGACCTCGTGCGCGTGCCACCCAGCGGGACGTGGGAGCGCCGCCGGGCCGACCGACTCGGGCTCGCAGAAGACTGGGTCGGCCCGCCCGACACCTCCGAGGCGGACGGTCTGCGGCACCTCGTCCGGGCATACCTCCGCGCGTTCGGGCCTGCGAACTGGGCCGACATCGCTTCATGGGCGGGGATCACGACGACCGCGGCGAAGGAGGCCGCCGCACGGGCTGGAGCTGCGGACCTATCGAGACGAGGCAGGACGCGTCCTGGTCGACCTGCCGGACCAGCCACTACCCGACCCGGACATGCCGGCTCCGGTGCGGTTCCTGCCCCACTGGGACGCCAACCTGCTCGTCCATGCGCGGCGGACCGGGCTGCTGCCGGAGGCGTTCCGTCCACGCGTGTTCTCGACGAAGAACCCCTTCTCGGTCGGCACGTACCTCGTCGACGGCAGCGTCGCCGGTGGATGGTCGCTGCGGGACGGCCGGATCGAGCTCGATCCATACATCGACCTTCCGGTTCGCGTGGGGCGCGAGGTCGAGCGTGAGCGGGAGGCGCTCGAGGCGTTCCACGCCTGACGACGGGCTCGGTCAGTCCGCTGACGACGTCGGGCGCATCCGGAGGAAGTCCGTGACACCGATGAGCCAGAGGAACTGGCGCACGGGGAACGGCATCATGCGGCGGCTCGGATCGTGGATCAGCTCCGGATCTCGCAACGCGACCACCCGGCCGCGTGTCTCGAGCCGACAGCCGCCGGCCGCCAGCACGTTCTTGACCCAATCGACGTCACGACCATAGGTCAAGGCCATGACCCACCGATCCTCCACGCGGAACACGTTCATCGGCACGCGACGGATCACACCCGATCGCCGGCCCGGGACGACGATGATGCCGAACCACGGCAGATGTCCGGCGACGAGCCGCGTCAGCGGGTTCACGACACGGGTCGTGAACGGCCGCATGAACGCCAGGCGCGTGCCGCTCACCGGGTGGACCGTTCGGTGGCTGCCATACTCGGTGCATGCAATTCAAGACCACGCTGGAGTCGGCTGGCAAGACGGCCACGGGATTTCGCGTCCCGCCCGACGTCGTCGCCTCGCTCGGCAAGGGCAGGCGCCCACCCGTCGTCGTGACGATCAACGGCTACTCGTATCGCAACACGGTGGCGGTGTACGGTGACGAATACCTCATCGGGGTGGCCGCCGAGCACCGAGCGGGGGCCGGCGTGAACGCCGGCGACGAGCTGGACGTCGACCTCGAGCTCGACACGGCACCGCGCGAGGTCGACGTGCCCGAGGACTTCGCCGCAGCCCTCCAGGCAGCGCCCGACGCACAGCGGTTCTTCGAGTCGCTGTCCTACAGCAACAAGCGCCGGATCACGCTGTCGATCGAGGACGCCAAGGCCCCCGAGACGCGCCAGCGCCGGATCGCCACATCGGTCGAGCGCCTCAGCGCCGGCCGAACCTGACCCCGAGCCCGGCGCCGCGATGGCGGCCGCGCCGTCGATCAGGCCGGCTGGTTTCGCATCACCCACGACTCCCTGGCGAGCAGGAGCGCGACGAGCAGGATCAGGAAGCCATTGACCGGGTGCAGCGCAGCGATCGATGGATTCGATGTCCGCATGGCGACGAACATTGACTGCAGGATGACGAGCACGAACAGGACGATCGCCATGATCGCCGCACGCCGACCCATCCGTCCGACGAGGCCAAGCACCAGGAGCACGATCGGTAGCAGACCGAGCGTGTAGCCGAGGTCGCGATGCGGGGCGAAGCCAGTCGTTGGGTCGAAGACCCCGCGTCCCGCCAGCCACACCTGGACGACGAGGCCGACGACGACCAGCCAGGCCACGACGGCATGCAGTGTTCGCGCGACGGACCGCATCAGCGCCCTCCCTCCGGATCCCTCGAGCGACAGGTTAGGGCTTGGGCGTACGCAGGAGAAGGTGCCAGTACGCCCAACCATCCTCCTGGTCCCGTGCCTCGTCGATCAGCGTGAGACCTTCGTCGGCCACCCACGCGAGCACCCGGTCGCGGCCCGGGTAGTAGTGGTAGCCGGCGACGTCGCCTTCGATCACCTCGCCACGCACGGCCGGCAGGCCTCGCTCCGTGTTGGAGCGCCACGCCTCCTCGATCTCGGCGTCGTCGATCTCCTCGACCGTCACGTAGAGGTGGCCACCCGGCCGAACGGCGCGCCGCAGGACGCGGAGCACGATGGGCCAGTCCTCGGGCGGGATGTTCTCCATCGCGTCGACGGTCATCGCCGCGTCGAAGTCGGCGTCGAACGTCATCTCCTGGAGCCCGACCCGATCGAGTCGCTCGGCCAGTCCCTTCCGTCGCGCCTGCTCGAGCATGCCGGCTGACTGGTCGATGCCGACGACCCGCCGACCGGCTTCGCGGATGCGCGCGAAGTACTGCCCGGTGCCGCACGGCGCGTCGAGCACGAGGCCGTCCTCCGGGCACGTCGCCGTCAGTCGATCCACGAATGCCCCGTGCGATGTGGTCGCGTACGGCTGGGCGTCGTACTCCGGCGCTTCGGCGTCGTACTGCGCCGTCACCGCCGTCCCGCCGCTCTCTGAGCCACGCGGTCCGGTCCATGAGCGGAGCATACCGATAGGCTGTCGTGGTGGAGCTCGTGCCGTACGCCGACGCCGACCAGTGGCTGACATACGCACTGGAGACGGATGCGCGCGTGATGGCCGAGCTCGGCGGGCCATGGCCAGCCGACGCGATCCCCAGGATCCACGAACGGCGATTGGCGAGCATCGAACGGGGCACGTGGTGGTTCACGCTCGTGCCGTCGCGTGGAGCGACGCCGGTCGGCATGCTCGGGATCTTCGGGTCGGAGTTCCATGGCCAGGCGATCAGCGAGGTGGGCTGGTCGGTGCTATCCGAGCACCAGGGACATGGCTACGCGACTGCCGGCCTGGCGATCCTTCTCGACCGCGCGCTCGCCGATGGGCGCTGGGGCGCGATCCACGCCTTCCCGGGAGCGACGAACGTCGCGTCCAACGCCCTGTGCCGCAAGTTCGGCTTCGAGCTGAAGGGGGAGGAGACGATCGATTACGGGGGACGGGCGCTCCGCTGCAACCACTGGGTCCTGGACCCATCCGAGGGCACCGCGATGGCCGATGCCGAGATGGCCACGCAACCCTAGAGCGACCCCATTCGCACAGACATCGTCGTTCCGTGGCATCGTTGCGATAGCAACGACCTGCCAGGAGCACCGACGATGACCGATGTCTCGAACTTCGAGGACCAGCTGATCTCCGAGATGCGCGCCCATGGAGGCGAGGTGACGGCTGGGCCGCTCGCCGGCCATCCGCTGCTGATCATGACCCACACAGGGGCCCGCTCGGGCGCTGAGCGGCGCGCCATCCTGACCTACCACCGCGACGGCGATGACTACATCGTCGCGGCCACGGCCGGCGGTTCGCGGACCGATCCTGCGTGGCTCCACAACCTGGAAGCCGATCCCGACGTCAACGTCGAGGTCGGGAACCGCCGCTTCGACGCGACCACGTCCATCGTCGAGGGCGCGGATCGCGACCGCCTGTGGGACGACCACGTCCGGGCCCTGCCGTGGTTCGCCGACTACCCCGCCCAGACCGGTCGGGTGATCCCGATCGTGCGCATCACGCCGTCCGAGACCCGCACCGCCGACCGGGGTTGACAAGGCTACTCTATAACCATATGGTTATGGAGCGATGCCAGAACAGCTCGACGCCATCTTCGGTGCCCTCGCCGACCCGACCCGGCGCGCGATCCTCGCGCGGCTGGCGGAGGGCGACGCGAGCGTCTACGAGCTGACGGCACCGTTCGACGTTTCCCAACCGGCCATCTCGAAGCACCTCAAGGTGCTCGAGTCTGCCGGACTCATCTCGCGGACCCGCAGGGCCACAGCGCGGCTCAGCCATCTGGAGGCGGATCCCCTCCGGGAGGCGACCGAGTGGCTCGTCGACTATCGCGAGTACTGGGAAGAGAGCCATGCACGTCTGGACGCGCTGCTTGCTGCGCTCCAGGTCGACCATCAGGAAAGGAACCCATGATGTCCAAGACGCAGATCGATGCCCCGGCCGGCGTCCCCTTCCTCGACATCACCCGCGAGTTCGACGCCCCGCGCGACCTCGTGTTCAAGGCCTACACCGAGCCGGACCTGCTGGTCCAGTGGCTCGGCCCGCGCAAGTACACGATGACGATCGACGAGTACGAACCTCGCGATGGCGGACGGTGGCGCTACGTCCACTCGGACGACGACGGTAACGCGTGGGGTTTCCACGGCGTCTTCCACGGCGACCAGACGCCCGATGGCATGCTCCAGACCTTCGAGTTCGAAGGCGCGCCCGGTCACGTCTCGCTGGAGAAGCTCGTCCTCGAGGAGCGTGACGGGAAGACGATGGTGCGCAATCACGCCGTGTACCAGTCGATCGAGGCACGCGACGCCATGGTCGAGAGCGGCATGGAGGAGGGCATGAACGACGGCTTCGATCGCCTCGACGACCTCCTGGCACGGCTCGCGACACCGGTCGCCTGACGTGGACTTCAAGCTCGAGCTCGTCCCGATCCCGGTGGCCGACGTCGACCGGGCCAAGACCTTCTACAGCGACACGGTCGGCTTCGTCGTCGATGTCGACCACCAGCCGTCCGAGGAGTTCCGGATCGTCCAGCTGACGCCACCCGGCTCCGGCTGCTCGATCATGGTCGGAAAGGGGGCCATCAAGACGACCCCTGGCTCCGTCCAGGGTCTGCAGCTCGTCGTGGAGGACATCGAGGCCGCCCACGCCGAGCTCGTCGCTCGCGGCCTCGACATCAGCCCGATCCGCCATTTCGAGGACGGCACGTGGATCGACGGCAAGGGCGGACGCTGGAATTCGTTCGCCTTCTTCGACGATCCCGATGGCAACGGATGGGCGCTACAGGAGCGTGGGTGATGACCGACCGACAACCCGTCGAGACGAAGAACCTGGATATCTACGGCGACGCCGCGCTGCCCTGGAGCCGGCCACGCGGCGTGCTCGATGCGATCGACCCATCGGCGCACATCACCTGGTTCCTGGGGACGACGGGGGCCGATGGGCGACCGCACGCGGCCGGTGTGGGCGCGCTCTGGCACGATGGCGGCCTCTATTTCACGAGTGGCGACGGGACGCGGAAGTCCAGGCTTCTCGCCGAGAACCCGCTCGCGTCCATCTCGGTCTCGCTCGAGGGCATCGACCTGGTCTTCGAAGGCACGGTGCAGCGCGTGACGGATCGCCCGACGCTGGATGCGGTCGTGAAGCGCTACAACGACGGCGGCTGGCCCGCGTCGGTCGAAGGCGAGGCCTTTACCGCGCCGTTCAGCGCCCCGAGCGCGGGACCACCGCCATGGCGGCTGTACCGCCTGACGTTCGACAAGGTGATCGGCGTCGCCTCCGGTGAGCCGAACGGCGCCACGACCTGGCGATTCGCCTAGGACGACGACCATCACCGAACCCACCATCCGCCGCGTCCGGACCGAGGACCTGCGCCCACCGGAGATCTCGAGACTTCGGGAGCTCCTGTGGGCCGCGTTCCCTCCGGGGGACGAGGGGTTCACCGAGGATGACTGGCACCATGCCATCGGCGGCATCCACGTCGTCCTGGAGCACGCGGGTCAGGTCCTGGCGCACGCATCTGTCGTCGAGCGGACGATCCACGTCGGGGACCGACCGTTGCGCACCGGCTACGTCGAGGCCGTCGCCGCGGCACCTGAACGGCAGCGCCACGGCTTTGGCACGATGGTGATGGCGGAGGTCGGCGCGATCATCCGCGATGGATACGAGCTCGGAGCGCTGGGGACCGGCGTGCATCCCTTCTACGAGCGGCTGGGCTGGGTCACGTGGCGCGGACCCACCGCCCTCCAGACTGCCGACGGCATCCGTCGGACACCCGACGAGGACGGTTTCATCATGGTCCTGCCGACTCCGACGTCGCCGGCACTCGATCTGGACGCGCCGATCAGCTGTGACTGGCGACCTGGCGACGTCTGGTAGGACCGACGCCGTGACACCGGCGGCGTAGGCTGCAAGACATGTTCGAGTCGCTCGACTACGTCTACATGCCCAGTCGCGACGTCCCGGCCGACATGGCGTATTTCGCCGATGTCCTTGGTGGCCGCATCGTCTTTGCGATCGACGGGATGGGCGCCCGGGTGGCGATGATCGACCTGACCGACGGACCGCCGCGCATCCTGCTGGCGGACCACCTCGAGGGCGACCGGCCGGTCCTCGTCTATCGGGTCGCCGACCTCGAAGCGGCCGCCGATGAGCTGCGCTCGCGTGGATGGGACGAGGGTCACGGTCTCGAGATCCCGCAGGGCCCCGTTCGGTCCTTCGCGGGACCCGGTGGCCACCGCCTGGCGATCTACGAGCGGTCGAGACCCGGTGTCGAGGGCAGCTTCGAGGGCCGTCGCGACTTCTAGGTCAGGCGTCCCAGGCGACAGGTAGCGTCCGGGGCTTCCGGAACACGACGCCGGTCGGTGGCGTCGCGCCAACTTCCAGATGCAGGTCCGGCCAGCGATCCAGGGCCGCCTCGAGTGCCGACTGCGTCTCCAGCCGTGCGAGATGCAGTCCGACGCAGGCGTGCGGACCCTGCGCGAAGGCGAGATGCGACCGGGCGTTCCAGCGCCGGACATCGAACCGGTCCGGGTCCGGGTACGTGGCCGGATCGCGGTTGGCCGCCGTCAGCGACACGATGACGAGGTCGCCACGCCGGATCGTCGCTCCACCGATCTCGACGTCGCTGGTCGCATACCGGTCCACGCGCCCGGCGGCCGGCTCGAGCCGAAGCGATTCCTCGACCGCGGTGGCCGCCAGGGACCGGTCGGCCAGCACGGCCGGGAGGGCCCCGTCGGTCGTCAGCAGGTGCCAGAACAGGGAGGTCGTCATGCCTTCGCTGGTCTCGATGCCGCCGAACATCATCACCGCGGTGTTCGAGACGATCTCGCGTCGGGCCAGCGTGGCGGTGGCATCCGCAAGCACTCCT
Source organism: uncultured Chloroflexia bacterium (assembly GCA_963813535.1). GTDB lineage: Bacteria > Chloroflexota > Limnocylindria > Limnocylindrales > CSP1-4 > SPCO01. Next base: position 601,828 of record CAWEZH010000002.1, read on the forward strand.
TCTCCATGGTCGATCGTCCCGCCGACGTGCCGGTCGAGGGCGGCGACGGCCTCGGGCGCCCGGTCACCGATCTCGCCACCTGCCGATACCCGGTCGACAGCTGCGACGATCTCGTCGTACCAGCCAAGCACGACCCCGGGCTCGACGTCGAGGAGGTCCAGCGCGGCCGCCACGACACGTACGGCCAATGGGCCGGCGACATCGCGGCGGATCTCCGCTCGACCGCTGGGTCGAAGGTCGTTGACGAGCGCAAGCGCCTCCTCGCGGACTCGATCGCCAAATCGTTCCATCACTTGCGGACGGCGGAACGCTGCGGCGAACGGGTCGCGGTGGCGGCGATGCTCATCGCCGTCCAGCGAGAGCATGCTCGGGCCGACCACCTGCGCGGTCGAGAAGCGTGGATCGTCGACGGTGAACCGCGCCGCGTCGCGCATCACCTCGATGCACAGGTCTCGGCGCGTCACCAACCATCCGTCGAGGACGGGTATCCAGGCGACAGGCTCGCGCTCGCGGAGCATTGCGAGGGTCGGATAGGGGTCCGCGTCGAGCTCTGCGAGCGTGATCGCCGCGCCGAGGCCGCCACGTTCACCGATCGTCGCCATCCCGGTCAATGTACGCCCGGGCACGATCGACCTGCAGTCGGGAACCGACATTGCAAAAGCGTCGTACCTTTGTGCGATGAGATCGGTGCGTGCGCAACGGTTCGGCGCCCTGCTGCTGGCAGGCGTGCTCGCGCTGGCCATCGCTCCGACAGCGGCTGCCCGGTCGTCGTTCGACCTCGATCTCGGGCGCCGGGGCGATTACGTCGCCCAGACGAACCTCGTCCAATGCGTCGGGGCGAGCATGCAGATGATGCTCAACATGATGCAGTCCCGGAATGATCGGACCGCCACGACGCAGCTCCGTCTCCAACGACTTGCGCGCAGCTTGAGCGGACCCAACCGTCAGGGGCGCCAGCGGCAAGGCGCGAGCGTCCGCGGCTGGGCCGCCGGTCTCACGCTCCTCGGTGCGGGTCCGTACAAGGTCGTCGGGTCGGACACGATCGGCGAGGCACTCCTCACGGCGGCTCGAGCGATGCGCACGACGGGCAAGCCGGTCGGCCTGCTCGTGTGGCGTGGCCGGCACGCGTGGGTGATGAGCGGCTTCAGGGCCGACCGGGATCCGCTGGTGCGAGGCGCCAGGATCACGGCCGCCATCGTCGAGGATCCGCTCCACCCGTACGGCGGCTCGAGCGTCTGGGGACGCAGCCCGAGCCCCGGGAAGCTCCTGTCGGTCTCGGCCCTCGGCCGCCAGTTCGTTCGGCGCCGTCAGTCGTCGCAGAACCCGATCCTGTCGGGCAAGTATGTGATCGTGATGCCGTTCGACATCGATCAGCGGATGCTTCGGCTCCAGTAACGATGGGGTTCCTGCGTCGGCTCCTGGGCGGCGGACCGCAGGACGCAGACCCGGCGCCGCCCTCCGTGACCGACACAGGAGCGGTCGACGCAGAGGAGCGGGCACGCGACCTCGAGCTCCTGCGCGACGAGCAGGCTCGACTCGATGAGCTGACGCGCCGCCAGTTGCGCTACGCCGATCACGCCTGGCAGCCGCCTGCCCAGGGCGGCGAACGGCGTGCGGACGACGCCGACGACGGCGCCGGGGGCTAGATCAGCCCGCTGCGACGGTCGATCCGCTGCAACAGCTCGTGGGCGGCGAGCTCGACCTCCTTATGGCGCCACTCCGCCGCGCGAAAGTGGCACGCGATGATGCCCGAGCGGTGGATGCGCCGGAAGTCCCCGAAGACGAACCCGTAGCGCGCCTTGGTCTCGTCCGTCGCTCCGACGGTCAGTCCGAGATGCCACTCTGCGTACTCGTCCCACGCATGGCGGGCGAGATACGCGTTCTCGTCATCGGCGCTCGGCTGGGACTCGCCCCAATCGCTGTCGAGGACGTATTGACGGGCGTCGATCAGTCGTTCGGCCCGCGCGACCGCGCGGTCGTTCACCGTGTATCTCGCCATCGACGACGAGTATGACCGTCTCGTCCGGCTACCATCGCCACGTGGAGATCCCGATCCTGCCCGAGTCGATCGCCGGGCTACCCGTGCCCCAGGACGATGTTTCGCGATCCACCTGGCGATGGGCGCACACGGCGCTGCCGCGCTACCTCCGCTCCCATTCGATCCGCTCGTATTGCTGGGGCGCCGCGATCGGGGCGTGGGAGGGCTGGACCGTCGACTCGCGGGTCCTGTGGTGCGCCGCCCTGTTCCACGACGTCGGGCTGACGCGCATCCCGCGCAACACGATGTGCTTCGAGGTGGAGGGTGCGGAACTGGCTCGAAGGTTCCTGGAGGGACGGGGGATGGATCCGGCGACTGCGGACCGGGCCGCGATCGCGATCATCCTCCACATGCAGCCGGGCGTGACGCTGGACGACGGCGTGGAAGCCGTCCTGCTCGACCGGGCAACGTCGCTCGATGTCCGCGGCGTCGACGTGGGGCTCGTCGATCGCGTCCGAGGTACGGTCATGCGCAAGTACCCGCGCGGGGCGTTCGATCGGCTCTTCGTGCGCGCCATCGGCCGGGAGGTCGACCTTCGTGGCGACTGCCAGAGCGCCCGACTCCTGCGCGATACCGACCTCGCCGGCTGGATGGCGCGGTCGCCATGGGCGAACGACGAACCCGAGGCGGCCAGCTCATGAACGTCTACCGGATGCCCGGGCTCGTGCTCACGGAGCGCGAGCACACGGTCCCCCTCGATCACGCCGCACAGGACGGCGCGACCATCACGGTCTTCACGCGCGAGGTCGCCGCCCCGGACGGTACCGATCGACCGTACCTCGTGTTCCTGCAGGGCGGTCCAGGGTTCGAGGCAACGCGCCCGACGAGTCCGCCGACCGGCTGGCTGAAGCGCGCCCTGCTCGACTATCGGGTGCTGCTGCTCGATCAACGAGGCACCGGGCGATCGACGCCGGTCGGTCCGGAGGTCCCGGGTGACACCCCGGACCGGCAGGCCGAATACCTGACGCACTTCCGGGCCGACTCGATCGTCCGCGACTGCGAGGCGATCCGCCGCGAGCTGGGCATCGACCGATGGAGCATCCTCGGGCAGAGCTTCGGTGGGTTCACCTCGATGGCGTACCTATCGACCGCGCCGGAAGGGTTGGCGGAAGCGTTCATCACCGGCGGTCTCTCGCCGATCGGGCGTCCGGTCGACGACATCTATGGCGCGACCTACCGGCGGCTGCGCACGTCCAACGAGCGCTACTTCGCGCGATACCCCGACGATCGTGCGCGGGTCCACGACATCCTCCGTCGCCTCGAGGACGAGGATGTCCGCCTCCCCTCGGGTGATCGCCTCACAGCCCGGCGCTTCCGGCAGCTCGGGATGTGGCTGGGCGACAGCGCCGGGTTCGAGCTGCTGCACCATGTCGTGGAGCTGCCGTTCGGATCGCCGGCATTCCTGCACGACGCGGACGTTCCCGCTCGGTTCGAGCGGAACCCGATCTACGCGACCCTCCACGAGTCGTCGTACGCCGACGGCGTGCCGACTCGCTGGTCCGCGCATCGCCTGCTCCCCGACGAGATCGAGACGAAGGGCTACCTGACCGCAGAGCACGTCTTCCCCTGGATGTGGGAGGACTACGCGGGTCTGCGCGGTCACCGGGCGGCGGCGGACCTGCTGGCGGAGCACGTGTGGCCACGCCTGTACGACGCCGAGCGGCTCGAACGGAACGAGGTCCCCGTCGCCGCGACGATCTACGTCAATGATCTCTATGTCGAGCGCGACTTCGCCGAGGAGACCGCGGCGACCATCCGTGGGATCCGCATCTGGCAGACGGACGAGTACGAGCACAACGGGCTGCGCGCCGACGGTGAGCGGGTGCTCGGCCGCCTCATCGACATGGTCCGGGGCCACGCCTGATGCCGGCCGAGAAGGACGAGGGCCTCAAACGGCTCGGCGGCGGTCGCTGGCAGACGCGGGACGAGCGGTTCACGATCGAGCCGCAATCGGGGACCTGGGCGGTCGTCGATGCCGAGCAGACGGACGACCTCGGTTTACCGCTCGTGCGCGGGCCGTTCGGCAGCCTCGGAGCGGCGAAGGAGGCGATCGCCGCGGCTCGCGATACGGATGCGCCGGCGTCGCCGCTGAAGGATCGGAAGCCCAAGCCCGCGCCGGCGGCCTCGAAGGCGGCGGCGTCCCGGAAGACGAAGAAGGCCGAAGCGCCGAAAGAGCCCGAGGAGCCGCGCTGGCTACGGGACCTCGACCCGGCCGACCGCCGCCGGGCGACGCGCCTGATCGACCGCCTGACGGAAGCCGGTGCATCTGATCCCGAAGGCATGGTCCGTCGCGACGTCGTCGGCGAGGTCCCCACCGTCGCGGCATTCGCCGTCGCGAGGGCGATCCGGGCGCTCGGCCCGAAGGCGACGGTCGGCGAGGTCGCCGATGCGCTCAGCGACGGCCGTGATGCCGAGCTGAGCGTCCGCTGGCGCCTCGTCGACGCCGACGGTCGTGAGATCCGGCTCGACTCGGAGGTGTTCGACGACGACTGAGAGGCTCGATCGCAGCGGCTACGAGGTCGAGGTCGACGAACGGTTCGACGGGCCTGAGCTCGACGGGCGCCTCTGGCTTCGACACTACCTGCCCCACTGGAGCTCGCGGGAGGCGACGCAAGCACGGTTCGACCTCGGGGGAGGCGAGCTTCGCCTGCGCATCGACGCCGACCAGCGACCGTGGAATCCCGAACACGACGGCTGGCTGCGCGTCTCGGGCCTGCAGACCGGCGAGTTCGCCGGTCCACCGGGCAGTCGCGCGGGTCAGCTCCAGTTCGCGGATGGCCTTCGGGTTCGCGAGGCGCAGCCGACCACGGCCCTGTACACCCCCCGCTACGGGCTGTTCGAGGTGCGTCTCAGGGCGATCGCCGACCCGATGAACATGGTGGCCCTGTGGATGATCGGCTTCGAGGATGCCCCCGAACGGTCGGCCGAGATCCTCATCTGCGAGATCTTCGGTCGGGATATGACGCCGACCACCGCGCGGGTCGGGATGGGGCTCCGTCCGTGGGCCGATCCGGCGATCCGGGACGCCTTCGAACAGGTGCCGATCGACATCGATGCCAGCGAGGCGCATTGGTATGCCGCTGCGTGGACGCCGGAGCGGGTTGCCTTCTACGTCGATGAGCGACTCGTGAAGGTCGTCGATCAGTCCCCGGCCTACCCGATGCAGTTCATGCTGACCCTGTACGAGTTCGGCGACGGACCGGAGCCTGCGTCGCCCGCCGACCGCTACCCCAAGGTGGCCGTGGTCGAGCGTTTCCGCGGTTGGCGCCGGACCACCGGACCGGGCGCCCGACCGCCTGCGTTCGAGGCGCCCGACATGTCGCAAGCCTAGGCTGGACGACATGGACGAGCTTCTCTCGACCGAGCAGGTCGGCTGGGTCCTCGAGCGGTCAGCCGGGTCGGTGCGCGACATGATTCGTGACGGCGAGCTCGAGGCGGTGCGGGTGCCGGCGGGGTTCCGCGTCCACAAGGACGAGGTGCTGCGCGTCGCTCGCGACCGGATCGAACTGGAGACCGGGCGCCGCCTATCGGATCGTCAGCTCGAGCGCCTCATCGACACGGTCATCGAGACGAACAGCGCCAGGACCGGCGCCGCTACGTCCTGACGAGCGGCCAGGAGATCTCGGTCCGCAGCGTCGATTGATCGGTCGCGCTACCCGGATCGTCGACATAGGCCTCCCACGCGCCAGGTCCGTCGTCGAATCCCGGCTGGGCGTGGATCCACTCGTGCAGGGCGTCGTAGGTGCCGCCGAGACCGTCATACGGCCCGACATGGACGGCGCGCGCCACAGGACCGGCCGGGAGCTCGGATCGACCAACCTCGCCCTCCTGGACCGACGCCAATGCAGGAAGGTCCGGTGCTCCACCGGCGACAGGGAAGCCGATCTCGACATCCACGACGTCCGGACCGAAGCGGTGATAGCGCGCGAACGGGGGACCGCCGATGGTCCCGCCGGTCTCCTGGATCCGCGATGCGACGAGCGGCATATTGCGGTCGAAGGCCGCTGCCAGATCGAGCTTGGCCATGGGTTGGGTGACACGGACGACCACGGTCGGCTGCGCCTCCACCTCGACGATCTCTGGATCGGTCATGTCGGACTCACCTCCTCGAAGCGGGTCTCCCTGACGACCCGCCCGGTCCGGTCGTACGTCCGCCAGACGCCGACCTGGCGGCCACGGTCGAATGCGCCGGCTCGCATCAGGCTGCCGTCGGTGCGGAAGAACTCCCACGGGCCGTGCATCTCGCCATCGAGGTGCGCTCCGGTGAACTTCGCGTTCCCGTTCGGGTAGCGGACGGTCTCGACGGACGGCAAGGAGGGCTCGGGCACGTCCTCAGTATGCCTCGCCAGTCGGGCGGAAACCTCCGGCCGAATGATGTTGACAGGCCGTTAACGAAGCCTTCCTAGAGTCGCCGCACCCGATACGAAGGAGGTTCGATGATCGCCAGCACGACGCCGATCCGAGCGATCCCGCTCTTCCAGGGTTGCAGCGATCGCTCGATCGAGATCATCGCGGGGATCACGGAGGAAGCCAGTTTCCCGGCCGGAGCCGTCCTCGTGCGCGAAGGCGACGAGGGCGCATCCCTGATCGTCATCCGCAGCGGGTCTGCGACCGTCGACCAGGGCGGCCGGTTCCTCCGCCGGCTCGGTCCGGGCGACTTCCTGGGCGAGATCGCGCTCATCGACGGCCGGCCTCGGACGGCCACCGTGACAGCCGACGAGCCGATCGAGGCGCTCGTGATCGGCCGAGCGGGGTTCGCCCGGATCATGGACGAGTTCCCGGTGATCCGGTATGACCTGGTGAACGCGCTGACCCGACGGCTGCGGGACGGGAGTCCCACGCCGATCGACTGAGCGCCCTCCCGGAGCCTCAGCTCGAACGGACCGGCTGACCGTCAGCCCCGGCGGCAGTCCCTGATGACCGCCGCGGTCGAGCTCCACACGACCGTCCTCGCCTCCTCCAGCCGGTCGAGCGGGGCGAGGCCCCGGTTCGTGATCTCCTCGCGCACGGCGTCGGCCACGCGCGCACGCAGCCGCCCGGCCCATCCGCGACCGACCTGACCGGCGTGGAGCCCGAGCAGTCGCGCGAGCAGATAGCCGATCAGCACGCTGACCAGCAATGCGGCGAACGGCATCGGGATCGACCCGAGCACCGGCACCTCCACCGTGTCCACGATGGGTCTGGCCAGGATCCACACCACCACCCAGGCGGCGGAGACGGCGATCGTGACCGCCGCGAGCATCTGCAACAGGCCCAGGACCGCCCACCAGCGGCTCGTCGGTGGCTCCAGCCGGTCCAGACCGGCGATGGCCCGATCGACGGCCCGCTCCAGCCCCTGCCGTATCGGGGCTGGCTCCAGCGTCGCGGCGAGCGCGGGCCGGACCTGCGGACTTGCGCTCGTCAGCGCCGATCCGAGGGCGGTCGCGAGCGAGTCGACGGCCTGCGTGAGCGGTCCGCGGTCTCGCCAGCGCATCAGATGGCCGGTCGGATCGGCGACCTTCGTATCGCGACCCGACGCCCGGTAGATCAGAGATGTCAGTCGGCCCATCGGTCCGGTCCCCCGAGCGCGGGCACGAGCGCGCGTGGCCGCGACGGCCTGCCGTTCCAGACCTGGCAGGTCGACCGCGCGAAGGACGGCGCGCGTCGCGTCGTCGATGGCCGCCGCGCGGGCGGCCGCAGACAGGAACGGCGTCGCGTCACGCTCGGGATCGACCCCGGCGTCATGCGCGAGGTCCCGAGCATGGTCGACCGCCGTCGCCGCGACCCGCGCGCGGACCACGGCCTTCGACGCGGCACCGTCGGCGAGCCAGGAGCGGAACTCGTCGACGTCGGGCGCAGGTGCCGCCGTCGTCATCAAGACCGGGACAGGCATCTGGTCGGCGACGGTCAATCGCTCACCGAGATCCGCCTCGAGGTCGTGCCGGATACGCGGTCGGTCCGTGCCGGACAGGCGATCGGCCTTGTTGACCACGATGGCCTGGCGGTCGAGACGTGGGACCCACGTTCGCAGAAAGCCGTCGTGCAAGACGGCGTCGTGGTACTTCTCGAGGTCGGTCACCCATGCGACCGCGTCGACCAACGGGAGAAGCGCCTCCACTCGCTCTCGGTGGCTGGTCGTGGTCGAGTCCATATCGGGCAGGTCGACGATCGCGATCGACCGGAGTCCGTCGGCGCTATGTTCCCGGACGTCGCCCACCCCGAGCCAGCGGAGCAACGGAGCCAGGGACTCACGCTCCGACGCAGGGACCCAGGCGATCGGTTCGCTCGTCGTCGGGCGACGCACGGACGCGGGGCTGACGTCGACCCCCGCCAAAGCGTTGAGCAGGCTCGATTTGCCGACGCCGGTCCCGCCGACCAACGCGAGCACATAGGCGTCCGACGGGAAGCCGAGGCGGCGCGCGGCGTCGGCATGCGCGTCCCGGACCGAGTCGGTCGGGATGCCGAGGAGATCGGCCGCATCGGCCGCTTCGAGCAGCGCATCGAGACAGCGGCGGAGTGCGTCGTCGGCGTCGTCGAGCGGCGGTGGCTCGGCCGACGCGGGGTGGTCCATCAGGACGGGGACGGGAGCGCGCGAACATCGGCCGCCGCAGCCCGCAGGTCGGTCGCCAGTTCGGCCAGGACGCCCGACGGAGGCAGCAATGCCTCGAACCGGGCACGCTCCTCCTCGAAGGTCGTCGACAGCGCTTCGTCGAGGTGCTGCCGAGCGTGCGCGACGAGCTCCGCCATCGCCGCTTCGCCGAACAATGCGGCGAGGACCTTCTGGTTGAGGAACGCGGTGGCAGCGGCGACGCCGAGCTCCGCACCCGTGATGCCACCGGTGTGCATGAACGTCGCGAGCATGACGCCGGTGCCCATCGCGTTGACGCCGACGGCGGCTCCTCGGGCAAGCAACCGCTTGGGCCGACCGTGCGCCTGGATCTCCTCGGTGATGCCTTCCATCCAGCGTTCGATGCGATCCTGGAGTCGCGCATCGAAGTCGGGGGAGGGGACCCACAACTCGGGTTCCTCGGCGATCCGCCGCCCGGCCGCCGGCGTCTCCGACCAGGCCGTGGCGGTCCGCCGCGCAGCCTCCGCCGCCTGGAGGCGGGCAACGGCGATCAGGTCCTCGGTGGTCGCGGCGCGGACCTCGGCGACCGGTGCTGTGGCAGGCCGCAGGACTGCCGATATGGCGCCGCGGATCCGGCCGATGCCCTCCGAGAAGAACCGCGTCATCTGATCCGCCCCGACGAACGTCTGCCACTGGCGCAGCGCCTCTTCGCGCAGGAACGTGCCACGACCGACTTCGTGCCGCAGCGCGTCCAGCGACGTCTCGTAGGCACGATCGGCGAGACGCCGGAGCGCCTCCACGTCGATCGATTCGTGCTCGGCGTCGTCGGCGATCTGGTCGACGCTCTCGCCGAGCCCGGTCAGTGAGCCGGTCAGCGCCCGAGCTGCGAGGTCGAGCCGTGCCTGTCGATCGGCGCGGAGGCTGGCGATCTCGTCGAGCACCGGACCGATGGCGGCACGTTCCAGCCGGTCGCCCGCGGGATCGAGCGCGCCTTCGGCGACAGCGATGACCTCCCGCGGCGGAGCGGCCTCGTCGGCGGCCTGGACGCCGTCGAGGCCCGCCTCGGTGAGCAGGCGACGGATGTCGGCCACGACCTCGGCGCGATCTCCCGCATCGGGTGGCATCCGGTTGACGATCACCTGCAGTGGCAGACCTCGCTCGCGTACGCGTTCGAGGACGCCCCAAGGGACACGGTCCGCGTAGCGCGTGGCGGTGGTGACGAAGACCGCCAGATCGGCCGCCTCCACGAGGCGGTCCGTCAGTTCGCGATTGGCGTGCTCGACGGAGTCGATGTCCGGCGCGTCGACGAGGACGAGCCCAGGCTCGACCGCGCCGTCCTCGACGAACCGAAGCTGCGACGGCAGGACGCGGGCGAGGGTCCCATCGAGAAGTCCGACCTGATCGTCGGGATGGAGCAGGACGACCGCGACGCGGGTGGTCGGACGCAGGACGCCGGTCTCGCTGGCCGCACGACCGGCGATCGTGTTGAAGACCGTGCTCTTGCCTGCTCCGGTCGGACCGACGAGCACCACCAACAGCGGAGCATCGAGCGACGCGGCCCGGACCCGGACGTGTCCGGCGAGATGATCGGCGAGGCGCGTCGCGCGAGCGAGCGCGGCCTCGCTCCGCGGTCTCGCCGCCAGGCGACGCTCGGCCAGCGCCTCCAGGCGCTGGACCAGGTCCCGCAAAGCCGACGGAGCGGTCCCACTCATCCATTCACCCTAACCGCCATCGGCGGCCGTCGTGCATGTCAGAGCGGGGCGCACCCCATCGCAGTCGGGTAGCAGTGACCGTCAGCGCTTGACGATGACCGCCTCGAGATACTCGTTCGGGACGATCATCGTGCCGTCTTCAGCACGATTGAACCGCCCGATCAGCTCGATGATCTCCGCTTCGAGCGCCGCACGACCGGCATCACCCACGCTCTCGAACGCCTTGAGGGTCGGACCGTAATAGGTGCGCCAGTACTCGACGTAATGCTCCGGCGATCGATCGCGGAACGTGTAATGACGCTTCTCGAGGGTGATTTCGGCGATCTGCCCGGTGAACAGCTCGTGCAGGCGGGCCTCGGTGCCCCACTGGATGGGCGAGCGCAGACCCGCGGGCGGCGGGATGTGCTTCGCCATCACCTTGAACAGGTTGCCGATGAAGCCGTCGGGAGTGTGGGCCACGACGCCGATCCGGCCGCCCGATCGGGCGACGCGGGCGAGCTCGCTCGCCGTCTGCTCCTGGTTCGGCGCGAACATGGAGCCGAAGACCGAGCTGACGACATCGAAGCTGCCGTCCTCGAACGGCAGCGCCTCGGCGTCACCCTCGATGAACTCGACCGAGAGGCCCTCTGCATCGGCGCGTCGACGGGCGCGCTCGAGCAGGCCGGGAACGTAGTCGACACCGACGGCATCGCAACCCCGCCGCGCGGCAGCGAGGGCAGCATTGCCGCTGCCGGTCGCGACGTCGAGCACGCGCTCGGTCGAGTGCACGTCGAGCGCCTCGATGAGGAGCTCAGACACGATCTGGATCTGGGTCCCGATCATGTGGTAGTCGCCACTGGCCCAGGTGGCCTGCTGGCGCGTCTTGATCGCCGCGAGATCGGGCGTCGGGGTGGTGTCGGGCGCGGTCGCTTGGGTCATGCCGTGTCTCCCTTCGTCGTGCGTTTCAAGATGAGCATCGAGCTACATGGTCGACGCCGCATCTACGGAAATCCCTACGTTTCGGGACCGGTCGCCTCTGTCCGTTCGCCCACAGTGACATGGGACCGTCACGCAACGTCCGCCAGCCGACCTCGGGGTTCGGTAGCCTTGACGCATGACCGAATACATCGAGCTGCGAGGGGCGCGCGAGAACAACCTCAAGGACATCTCGCTGCGGATCCCAAAACGGCGGATCACGATCTTCACCGGCGTGTCCGGCTCCGGGAAGTCGTCGATCGTGTTCGACACGATCGCGACCGAGGCGCAGCGGCAGCTCTACGAGAACTTCAGCATGTTCATCCGGAGCTTCCTGCCGCGCTACCCGCAGCCCGAGGCCGACGCCATCGAGAACCTCAGCATGGCCGTGATCGTCGATCAGAAACGGCTGGGCGGCGGGTCGCACTCGACCGTCGGCACCGTGACCGACATCTACACCGCCCTTCGCCTGCTGTTCTCGCGCGTCGGCAAGCCCCATATCGGGTACTCGAACGTGTTCTCGTTCAATGACCCGCAGGGCATGTGCCCGGAGTGCAACGGGCTCGGTCGAAAGGCCGGTTTCGTCGTCGACGACCTGGTCGACATGACGAGATCGCTCAACGAAGGCGCCGTCAAGGTGCCGTTCTGGGGAGACTGGGACATCAGCGCTTACGCCGCGTCGGGCTTCTTCGACAATGACAAGAAGGTCGCAGATTACACGCCCGCTGAGTTGGACCTGCTCCTGTACGGCAAGGACCGGAAGTACAAGCTGCCGATCGGCGACAAGGAGATGAACGCCTCGTACTTCGGCGTGGTCGAGAAGCTCGAGCGCAAGTACGTCAGGCAGGACATCAAAGCGCTCTCGGAGCGGACCCAGAAGCAGGTCGAGCCATACATGCGCATGCGGGTGTGCCCGCTGTGCAAGGGCGCTCGCCTGAGCCAGGCCGCGCTCAGCTCGAAGATCGACGGCCACGACATCGCCGAGCTTGCCGGTCTGGAGATCGGCGACCTCATCGCCGTCCTGCGACTGATGACCGATCCGGTCGGCGAGCCGATCGTCCGGACGCTCGTCGAACGCCTGCAGCACATGGTCGACATCGGCCTCGATTACCTCAGCCTCGATCGCGAGACGGACACGCTGTCGGGCGGGGAGTCGCAGCGCGTCAAGCTCGTCAAGCACCTCGGGAGCAGCCTGGTCGACGTCATGTACATCCTCGACGAGCCGAGCATCGGGCTCCATCCACGCGACGTCCATCGGCTGACCGAGTTGCTGCAGCTGCTGCGCGACCGCGGCAACACCGTGCTCGTCGTCGAGCACGACCCCGACGTGATCAAGGCGGCGGACCACGTCGTCGACGTCGGGCCGCTCGCCGGGAGCGCCGGCGGGGAGATCGTGTTCGAGGGATCGTTCGCCGACCTGCGGACCACCGACACGCTCACGGGCCAGTACCTGGATCGCTCACTCCCGCTCAAGGAGCGCACCCGCACGCCGACCGGCTGGCTACCGGTCCGGGACGCGCGAGCCAACAACCTCAAGGGCGTCGACGTCGACATCCCGACAGCGGTGCTCACCGTCGTGACCGGCGTCGCGGGCTCGGGCAAGAGCTCGCTGATCGACGAGGTGTTCCTCCCGGAGCACCCGGAGGCCGTGGTGATCGATCAGTCCGCCGTCGGTACGTCGACCCGCTCCAACCCGGCCACCTACACCGGCGTGATGGACGACATCCGCAAGGCGTTCGCGGTCGCCAACACGGTGGACGCCGGCCTGTTCAGCTTCAACTCGAAGGGTGCCTGCGAGAACTGCAATGGCTCGGGTGTCATCTACACGGAGTTGTCGTTCCTCGGGGGTGTCAAGACGCCGTGCGAGATCTGCGAGGGACGTCGGTTCAAGGACGAGGTCCTCGAGTACACGCTCGATGGCCGCAACGTCTCCGAGGTCCTCGCCCTCACCGTGGCCCAGGCGCTCGAGGCGTTCACCCAGAAGGACATCCGCCGCAAGCTCCAGGCCATGAGTGACGTCGGGCTCGACTACCTCACGCTCGGCCAGCCGCTGAGCACCCTATCGGGTGGTGAATGCCAGCGGATCAAGATGGCCAGCGAGCTGCACAGGAAGGGCAACATCTACGTCCTCGACGAGCCGACGACGGGACTCCACATGTCGGATACGAGCCACCTGCTCGAGATGCTCGACCGACTGGTCGACGCCGGCAACACGGTCATCGTCATCGAGCACAACCTCGACGTGGTCCGGAACGCCGACTGGATCATCGACCTCGGGCCGGAGGGTGGAAGCCGTGGCGGACAGCTGATCTTCAGCGGAACGCCGAGCGGGATCCTCGAGGCGCCGGGCTCACTCACCGGCGAGTATCTCCGCCGGCGCGAACCCGCGGCAGCGATCCACGCCTGACCGTCGGGGGCTGACGGCCGGGGAGTAGGCTGGGGGCGCCCACCGACTCGACCGTTGCCAGGCCGGCTTGGGCGGGAAGGGTCCGTCATGACGACGACCACCGCTACCGTGCCGCGCGATGACGGGCGTTCCGTCCGGGACCAGGTCGCGAGCGTCGCCCTGTTCGTCGCGATCACGCTGACGTTCGCCCTCATCGCCACCGTCCTCGCGATCAACTCCGGCGCGGACCCGAACCTGCTCGCGTTCCCGTTGGCACTGGCACCAGCGCTCATCGCGATCGCCCTCGCATGGCGCGAGGGCGCAGTCCGCCAGCTGCTACGCCGGCTGGCGGTCCTTCCGGCACGGCCGATCTGGTTCGCCACCTTGTTGCTGCCGCTGGCGGCGTTCCTCGCCGTCGATGTCGTCGCCGTGGCCCTTGGCGAACCGATCACCGGCCTGTTCGACAGCGTCTTCCCGGCCGTCCTCATCGTGCCGCTGGTCGTGCTCCTTCCTGCGATCACCGAGGAGATCGGCTGGCGCGGCTTCGCCCTCCACCGATCCCTGAGCGCGACATCGCCGTTGCGTGCCGCGCTGATCCTCGGCGTCCCGTGGACACTCATCCACGTCGGCCTGTTCCTCCCCGGCCAGATGAATGCGGGAGCGGCCTACTGGTCGATGGCGACCCAGATCATGTCCATGTCGGTGATCCTGGCCTGGGTCTACGTGGGTACTGGTCGGAGCATCTTGATGGCTGCCCTCATGCACGCGCTCTTCAATGGGTTCGTGCCGCTGTCGGGCGGGGTCGAACCCGAGCTCGCCTGGGCCATCCGCGGCATCGTGTGGCCGATCATCGCGCTCGCGATCGTCGCGCTCGGCGGGTTCCGCGGTCTCGACCTACGTGGGCAGCACACCGAGGCCTAGGCGATCCGCCCGGACCACGGAGGCGTCCGTCTCAGGACCCGGTGACCACCGGATCGCCCTGTCGGCCGGGCACCTTGCGAAGCCGTGAGGGGTGGCGAAGCAGAGTGATCGCCGCGCCCAGCAGCGCGCCCGAGGCGGTCTCGGCCAGGTCGGTCATGGTGTCGTCGTAGGTCAGGTCCATGCCCTTCGCGCCGAGCTTCAGGCCGACCCACTCGGCGATCTCCCAGATCCCGGCCGCCGCGATCCCCGCCAGCGCCGCGACCCCGGCCGCCTCCCATGACGTCTTGACCCGCGGCGTGGCCAGTGCCCCGGCGACCGAGGCCACGGTCGCGCCATCGGCGAAGTGGATCAGGTCGTCGATGTGGGCGCGGCGGTAGATGCCGATCGCGTTCCCGCCCGCGTCGACGAGCAACGGCAGCGTCACGGCGAGGTCGAGCTCACGCGGATACGGCTGCGGTCGTCCGGCGACACGCCACGCCAATGGCACGAGCAGCATCCCGCCCGTATAGCCGATCGCCCGGATGCGCATCGCCTTGCCGCTATACCGCGGCGCGTTGGAGTTGACGAAGGCGTCGATCGCCAGCGCCACGACCGCGGCCTTTGCGGCGCTGATCCCGGCAACCCATACGACATCGCCAGGAGTCGGCGGTGGCGTCGTCGACGCGCTCCCGGTGGACGGGGTCACGGATTCCACGGCCCGACCCCGGAGATGCGTTCGGGCGTGATGTGGAGGACGAAGCCCGGCGGCGGATCCGGCATCGCCGGGAACACCACTTCCGGTCCGAGGTAGATCCGGGCCAGCCGTTGGAGCAGCTCCGGCGCGCCACCCTCCGTCACGCGGCCCAGGCCGTTGATGACCAGGTACTCGCGCAGGCCCCACTGATTGACGACGTCGGACTGGACGGTGAGCGCGACGCGCGGGTCGCGGCGCACATTGCGCAGCTTGCGCTGGTCGTGCAGCGTGCCGATCACGATGTCACCGTCCTCGACACCGACCCAGGCCGAGCTCAGGTGCGGGGTCCCGTCGGCGTCCAGCGTCACCACGGACGCGACGGCCGCCGTCTCGAGCAGCCGTCGCGCAGGGACCGGCAGATGGTCAGCCGGCGACAAGCGTCATCAGCCCGAAGGATGCCCCTTGCGGATCGCTCACGATCGACATGCGCCCGCCGGGGAAGTCGAGCGGCGGGACGAGCTCTGACGCCCCCGCATCGATCGCTTGCCGATGCGTCGCATCCACGTCGTCCACGGTGAAATAGGCCATCCAGTAGTTCGGCACGTTCGCCGGCACCATCGGGTCCATCTCCGTCGCGCCCGCGATGCTCTCGCCGTCGACCTGGAACTCCGTGTACGGCTGGGAATCGGATCCTGTCGTCTTGAGACCCCAGCCGAAGACCCGCTCATAGAACGGCAGTGCCGATGCCACGTTTCGGGCGTTCAGGTCGGCCCACCCGAAGGCCCCCTGTCCGGTGGTCTGGAAGCCACCCATCCGCGTCGATTGCCAGGCCGAGATGAACGCCCCGGTCGGGTCCTGGAAGACTGCCATCCGGCCCTGATCGCCGACGTCGAACGGCGCGGCGACGACCGATCCGCCGGCGGCCATGACGGCGTTCGCAAGAGCGTCGACGTCGTCGGTGCCGACATAGACGTTCCAGGCTGCGGGCTGATCAGGTGACTGCGTGCCGCCGATCCCGGCCACGTCACGGCCGTCGAGTTTCGCGCGGCCGTAGCCGCCGTACTGGGGATCCGGGTTGACCTCGATCTCCCAACCGAACACCGTGGAATAGAAGTCCCGGGCTGCCCCGGGGTCTGGTGCCGACAGGTCGATCCAGGTCGGCTTGTTCGTCAATGCCGTTGCCGCTTCTGCCATGGCTCGATCCTCCGTCGAGTGTCCATCGGCGATGCGCGCCGGGCGCGCCTGGGGGCGTCGATTGTCGCACGGACCTGTCAGGCCGACCCACCGGACCGAGGCGCACCAGGGCCTCGTCCATCACCAGGCGAGAACAGCACGACGAGCGCCACCAGGCGCTCGTCGTGCTGTTCGAAGTCCGGTCTCCCGCCCGGGGAGACCGCGTGACCGACCTATCCAGGCGTGTCGGTCGACGAGGGTGGCGGTCCGCCTGGGGCGGGAGGTGCCGCGGGGGCAGGGGCCGGTGCCGGCGGCGGGGCCGCCATCGCCTGTGCGGCAGCGGCGTTCGCCCTCTGCGCTTCTTCGAGCGCTGCCCGCTGGTCGGGTGTCAGCAGCGACATCTCGTGCTCCATGAACTGATTCCGGACGCCGGGATAGTTCAGGTAGAAGAAGATCGCGATCGACAGCAGGTAGGCGATCATCTCGGACTCCGTGGTGGCCGTGCCACCGAGGATCGCAAAGAAGCCGAAGATGATCGTGAAGAGGCTGATGAAGTTGCCGAACGACCAGGCGTAGGCGCGCACGTTCCAGAAACCCATCGCGACCCAGAACCAGATCGCGGCAAGGATCACCGCCCACAGCGCCTGACCCCATTGGGCTTCAGGGAATGACACTTCCTTGCCGAAGAACGTCCAGCTGACGACCCCCAGGAACAGGAGGACCCGCCATACTTGGAAGAGGCCGGCCAGGCCTGCCCCCAAGGCGAGCAATGTCACCCCGATCGGTCGATTCATCGTTGTTTGCCCTCCCATTGCTGGTGCTCGTTCCCGAGCCGCTTGACGCCCGGCATCATCAGTCGCCCACGAAATGTGGTGGTACGCGACGATGCTAGTCCTCGGTGCGTCGATACACCATGCCCGACACGCACTTCGTGGGGTGCGCCGACACGCCAAATCTGACGGTGTGGGCACCATCGGTCTGACTGCGACGCCCCCGGGACGGGCCGTAACAGGGTGCTGCAATGTCAAGCGCCCGCTTTGCGGCGCGCCCGCTCGACGGACCGTGAGAGTCTGGTACGCGACATGCCCTTCGACATGAGCGACGGAAGCGGTGGTCCGACCGCGGTCCTGACGTAACGGCGTGAACGAGCTCGCGTATCGGGCGGCGGAACGCCGGCTGTGGCGATCCATCGGTGCCAGGCCGGTCGAACGGACCATCCATCTCGAGCGGATCGACGTCGACGTGCGGATCCAGGAGGTCGGCCAGGGTCCGCCGGTCCTGTTCATCCATGGCGTCGCCACGAGCGGTGTCAGTTGGGCCGGTCTCGCGGCACGGGCCGGGGGGTTCCGGTGTCTGATCCTGGATCGACCGGGTACGGGGCTGAGCAGCCCGCTGGGCCGTCCGATCGACCCGGAGACACTCGCCGAGATGGCCGACGTCCTCGTCGCCGACGTCCTCGATGCCCTCGACCTGCCATCGGCCCACCTTGTCGCGAGCTCGTTCGGTGGCTACATGGCGTTGCGCTCGGCGGCGGCCACGCCCGAACGCGTCAAACGGATGGTCCAGTTCAGCTGGCCGGTCGGAGCGCCGACCCGGACGCTGCCCCTGTTCCTCCGCGCGATGAGTGTTCCTGGCTTCGGTCGGCTGGTGGCGTCCATCCCCCGGAACGAGCGATCGATGCGGATGCTCTTCCGCCAGATGGGTCACGGCGACAAGCTGGCCGACGGACGCATCACGGAGGCCGACCTTGCGGCGTACCTGGCGCTGCTCCGCTACACGGACACGATGCGCAACGAGTTCGCGCCCGCCAGGGCGTTGATCTCGCCGCTCGGTGGGCTCGAACGCCTGCATCTGCCCGACGATGTCCTGGCCCGGGTCGCGTGCCCGACCCTGTTCATCTGGGGCGGTCGTGACCCGTTCGGGGGCGAGGACGCAGCCCGGGCACTCGTCGCGCGCATGCCCTCGGCCGAACTCGCGCTGATGCCGAGCGCCGGTCATAGCCCGTGGCTGGACGAGATGGACGCATGCGTATCGGCGATGACGTCGTTCCTCGACACCGGCGCGGCGCGTCCTTCGACGGTCGAACGGTCGAAGCGGGCGGCGATCGCATGAGGCTCCCACCTCGCCGACCGTAGGGCACACTTTCTCTTGTGACCCCTCGCCGATCCGCCATGCCCGACTTCATCCCGCCGATGCTCGCGACGCTGGTAGCCGCGCCGTTCGATGACCCGGACTGGTCGTTCGAGATCAAGTGGGACGGCTTCCGCGTCGAGACGGTGGTCGACCGCGGCAAGGTGCGGATGTGGACGCGCGGGCAACAGGATGCGGCACGCTATTTCGGGCCGTTCCTTGATCCGGCCGACTGGATCGCCGCCGACCAGGCGATCGTCGATGGCGAGGTGATCGCGCTCGACGACCACGGCGAACCCGACTTCGCCCTCCTCCAGGCGCGCATCAAGGGTCGCGGCACGGGAGGATCACCGACGCCATTCGTCTACGAGGTGTTCGACCTGATGCACCTCGACGGTCGATCGCTGCTCGACGAGCCACTGGACGTTCGCCGGGCGCTCCTGAAGGACGTCATCGGCGCCGATCCGCGTGTCCGGCTCAGCGAGGACATCGCAGGGGAGGGGCTGGCGTTCTTCGAGGCCGCGAGGAAGCGTGGTCTCGAGGGCATCATGGCCAAGGACCGGCGCTCTCCATACCTGCCCGGCAAGCGCGCGATGTCGTGGCAGAAGGTCAAGATCCGGCCCGAGCAGGAGCTCGTCGTCGGCGGGTGGACCAAGGGCACCGGCAAAGCCGTCGAGCTCGGGGCATTGTTGGTCGGCGTGTATGAGGACGGCGCGCTCCGCTATGCGGGCAAGATCGGTGCCGGTTTCAATGACGCCATCCGCCGCGAGCTGCTCGAGGCGATCGCACCGCTCGCTGCCGATGCACCACCGTTCGCGGAGCCACCGCCACGCGCCGTGTCGAAGAGCGCCCTCTGGCTACGTCCCGACCTGGTGATCAGGGCCGAGTTCGCCGGCTGGACCGGGGACGGCCTCGTCCGCCAGGCGGCCTACAAGGGTTTCGATCTCGGGAAGGATCCCCGCAAGGTCCGTCGGGAGATGCCGCGATGAGCACAGCGTTGACATGACGACGGTGTGCTTGCCGAAATAGCGGCTGGACGCGCGAGCCGTTCACGAGCGAGAGCGGCCAGCACGTCTCGGTCTGGCAAAGGGCAGCCGGGGCGGCGGCCGTCGGAAGCTCTGGCTAGGGACTCCAGAAGCCGATCTCGCCGTCCAGGGCGATCGGCTCCGATCCATCCGGAAAGTGCACGCTGACGCGGGTCACGCCGTCGGGGCCCACCTCCGGCAACAGGATCGACGAGCTGTCCGGAGCCCAGACCCGATGACTGAGGGCGTACTGGTCGAAGTAGGCGAGGAAGGCGCTCACGAAGCGCTCGCCCGGTCGGACGATCGGCTGGGACAGGATCTCGCCCGAGGCGACGTCGACGAACAACAACCTGACCTCCGTGTCCGGCTCGGCTGACGGGGCGCCCGCCTGCGTCGCCGAACCGACTGCTGGCTGGACGCGCAACGCCGCGATCGTCCTGCCGTCGGGCGACCACCAGAAGCTGACGACCAAGCCGTCGACCAGCGTCCGGATCTCGCCCGACGCCGCGTCCATGAGCCGGATCGGCCCAAGAGGGAAGCCCGGCAGGTCACCAGGCTCGCTCGGACCGATCGACGCGACCCGTCCACCGGCGGGATCGAACACCACAGCGGTCTGGCCGAACGCCGACATCACGTGCTCGTTCGACCCGTCACGACGTGACACGACGACATCGCCGGGACCCCCGATGGCGCCACGGACGAAGGCGATCGACTCGTGGTCGGGGCTGACGACGCCCGAACGGAAGTCGCCGGGCTTCTCGAGTCCAGGACCGGCGGCACCACCATCGAGCTCGATCTCGCCGAGGAAGGCGTCCGACCCGACGCCGATATGAGCGAACAACCGATCACCGGCAAGCCAGTCGTAGTAGAAGGGGTTGCCCGACTTGACCACCGAGCCGGCACCGCTACCGTCGACGGGGGCACTCCCGTCCGCCGGCGCGAGCCGTAGCGAGAGCACGTCGGCCTCGGTCGCCAGGAAGGACACGCGGTCACCTTCCGGCGTCCAGAACAGGTAGAACGGTGCGGCGCTCGCCTTCTCGAAGACGACGACCGGATCGGCCTGCGCGGCGCCGAGGTCGGCCGCGTCGAACACGACGACGGACGACTGCGTCCCGTCGGAGCGGACGGCCGCGATATGCGTGCCATCGGGCGACCAGGTGGGGAAGCCGAACTGACCGTCCGCCGCATCCGCCAGGAGCGCCGATCCGCCATCCGCGCCGACGACCGAGATCGACCCATCGGCGCCCAGGAGCGCGATCGAACCAGACGATGCGATCGACCGCCCTGGACTCGCAGCCGCGCTGGGTGCCGGGCTCGCGTTCGTGCTGGATGACGGAGCCACACTCGGGGAGGCGGGGGCTGTCGGAGCGGGCGAGGGCGACGGCTCGCCGCATGCCGCTGCGGCGACCAACATCAGGGTCGCCGCGACCGCGAGGGCGCGAGAGCCCGTCGACGCCATCACGTAACGATACGCGCCGGGCATGACGTCGGATGCGGTCTCGATCCGTGACAGCGAACCTGTCAGCCGGTGACCCGACGCTACCGACATGGCAGGCGGTTCGGGTGACTTCAGACGCGCCGAGGCAGCGTGGTCGGCGGGGCGGCGCATGATCGCCCGCAAGGATCGGCCGTGCTACCGCGTGGCGGAGACGGGTGACGGGACGACGTTCCACATCATCGAGCTGCCGTGGATCGCGCCGTTCGCGGCGACCCGGTCGACCGCCGTCGAACGCGCACGGCAGACGGTCAGCGCCTGGCTCGACGTCGACCCGCAGGCCTTCGATATCGAGCGCGACTAGTGCGACACGATTGCCAGTGTCGCCAAAGCACCGCATTCTTGGGCCTGGTGCTTCGGCGCACCCCGGGCTAGGAAGAAAGGACTACCCTTCAACACGACCCGGCGAGGGGACAGCGCCGGCCATGATCGATCCGCGATGCGGGCCTAGCCTCAGGGGGAGTCCAGGTCATGTCGCTGCTTCAACGGATGGAGCGCGCCCAACGAGCGAAAGCGGCGGAAGCCGCCGCCGCCAACGGTGAAAGCGCTCCGGACCAACTCGAAGAACCATCGCCGCCCGCTCCCGAGACCGCCGCGGTCACGGTCAGCCCCGAGGCGCCGTCCAACGGTCATGCGCCCGCGCTGGTCGCCATCCCGGTGGGGCCGGCTGTGTCCGGTGGTCTCATGGGCCCCGCCACACCGACCGGGCTCATGCGACCGGCCCCGACGCCGGCCCGCGAGGAGCTGATCCGCGAGGTCCGCATCCGCCTCCAATCCGAGATCGTCGGCGCGTTCAAGACGTTGCTCGACGCCACGGAGGACGAGGCCCAGGAACGGATCGCCGCCCTGGTGGATCGCACGATCGCCAAGGGCGCGTATGCCGTGACCCGCGAGGAACACGAGCGGCTCGTCGAGGAGATGGTCCACGACGTCACGGGCTTCGGCCCGCTGGAACCGCTCTTGTCCGACCCGTCCATCACCGAGGTGATGGTCAACGGGCCCGATCACATCTACATCGAGCGGGGCGGCAAGATCGAGCGGATCGACAGCGTCTTCCTCAACGACCAGCACGTCCTGCGCGTCATCGACCGCATCATCACCCCGCTCGGACGCCGGATCGACGAAAGCAGCCCACGGGTCGACGCCCGACTGCCAGATGGCTCGCGCGTCAATGCCGTCATCGAACCGCTCTCATTGGTCGGACCGGTCATCACGGTCCGCAAGTTCTCCAAGACGCCGTATACCGTCGACGACCTGATCGGGTTCGGGACCGCCACGCCCGCGATGTTCGACTTCCTCCAGGCGTGCATCGAGGCTCGACTCAACGTGTTCGTGTCCGGTGGCACCGGGTCCGGCAAGACCACGACGCTCAACGTCCTGTCGACGTTCATCCCGAACGACGAACGGATCGTCACGATCGAGGACGCTGCCGAGCTCCAGATGCGCCAGGACCACGTCATCACGCTGGAATCCAGGCCGCCCAACCTCGAGGGCGAGGGCGAGATCACGATCAGGAACCTGCTGCGCAACGCGATGCACATGCGGCCCGACCGGATCATCGTCGGCGAGTGCCGGGCGGGCGAGGCGCTCGACATGCTCCAGGCGATGACCACCGGTCACGATGGATCGCTGTCCACCGGCCACGCCAACAGCCCCAGGGACATGCTGCGGCGGCTCGAGACGATGGTGCTCATGACCGGCTACCAGCTGCCGCTCCGGGCGATCCGCGAGCAGATGGCCTCCGCCGTGGACATCATCGTCCACACGGCGCGTCTCAAGGACGGCAGCCGCAAGATCGTCAACATCACCGAGGTGTATGGGATCGAGGACGACGAGATCCTGACCCACGACATCTTCCGGTTCGTGCAGACCGGCTATCACGACGGCCGGATCGAGGGCTCCCTCCAGCCGACGGGTCTGCGGCCGACCTTCATGGCCCAATTCGCGCGGGCCGGCATCGAGCTTCCTCCTGGGGAGTTCGGGATCCCGCCCGATGACCCGGAGAACCCCGTACGGCCGCAGAAGAGCCGGTTCGGCGCCCGGATGACGAGCAGCGCCGAGTACGCGGCCGTGCCCGCCGGCGACGGCAAGGCCGTCGTCGCGGGCGGCATGGTCTACGTCTCGTCGATCGGCCCGGTCGACCCGGAGACGGGTGAGGTCATCTCAGGCACGATCAAGGAGCAGACGCGGCGCTGCATGACGAGCCTCAGCGACCGGCTCGAAGCCGCGGGGAGCTCGATGGGCAAGGTCGTCTGGGCGAACTGGTCGCTGAGGGACGCGTCGGACTTCGACGAGTTCAATGAGGAGTGGAACCGCTGGTTCCCCAAGACCCCGCCGCTGGGCCAGCTGACGGTCATGCCGCCCCTCCAGCGGCGAGCCGGCTTCGGCGTCTCGCTCGGAGTGATCGCCACGGTCGACGACGTGGTGATCGACGAGGTCGGCAGCGGCTGGTGACGTTCCCCGGCTCCAGCCCCGCTCCGGGCTAGGTCGCCACCAACCTAGGAGTCGTCGTCCCCGACCAGGGGGACCGGCACGACGTGCTCCGCGAGGAACCAGACCTGCAGCTCGTGGCGGCGCAGCACGTCGCCCATCAACAGGTCGTTGGAGCCCCAGTCCTCCGACTCCTCCGTCGTCTTGATGCCCGCCCGGACCTTCTCGATGATGATCTCGTGAGCATGCAGGGTCCGGTCGATCATGACCGCGACCTCTTCTCGGCCGTCGGGGGGTCGAGGGATCGTCGTCAGCTCGGCAGCGTGGCGCGGGTCACCGACCGCGATACCGCCGAGGCTCTGGATCCGCTCTGCCAACAGGTCGACGAGCTCGCCCTGCTCCTCGTAGTGCTTGTCGAACAGCAGGTGGAGCTGGTAGAAGGTCGGGCCTGACACGAGCCAGTGGTTCTTCTTGTACAGCGCGTAGAGGACCATCGAGTCGGCGAGGATCTCGTTGAGCAGGTCGCAGCTCTCGGCGCGCGCCGTGTCCTTGAGCGCGATCGGCAGCGTCCGCAGGGTCCCGAACCGCTGGAGCTCCGGACCGTGCTCGTCGAGTCGCGGTTGGGCCGACCGGCGACCGGAGCCGTTGCGCGCCGAGGAGCTGGATCGGGTCGATCGGGTCGTGGCCATCCGGGGACCTCCGAGTGGGAGAGACATCGTTGTCTGGGACAGCGTGCGCCGATGGAGGTCCGTATCCCATCAGCACCCGGGCGATGGCCTTGCGGTGGTCTTGCGTCGTCGCCCGGGACGATCAGCGAGCGTGCCGATCTCGCGCGCCGGCCAGGCGATCGTGGGCGAGTGCGATCAACGGGACGACGACATCGCGGAACGTCCTCTCGCTCGGGTTCAGGATCGAGATCCAGAGCTGCTGACCATAGACGGGGTGGGGGAGGAGTCGGTCGAGCGCCGTGTAGTCAGGCTCGGCGTCGGTGGCGGCGATGCTCTCGAACGTCTGTCGGTCTACGCCGAGGTTCAACCGGAAGACGTTCGGCCGGCTCAGGTCCGAGGCGTCGTCGTGCGCATCCGTGGTGACGATCGTCGCGTAGTTGGGCCAGTGCTTCTCGGCGTCGAGCGAGAAGAACCAGGCATCCATCGCCTCGACGACGTCGGTCTCCGGGTAGGTCGCGAGGATGTACCCGACGATGGTTTCCGACGTAGGGCCGGAGGGCAGAAGATTCGACATGTCGCCATCGTGCAGGATGCATGTCAAGTGGTGCCGCGCGCCGGTCCGGATGGTCGTACGCTGCGCGTGGAGGATCCAGCCTGATGTCGAAGAAGGGCAAGGACGGCAAGAAGGCCAAGGGCTCGGCCCGCAAGAAGGGCAAGGGCAAGAAGGCGCGGTCGGTGCCGATCGACCCGACGCTGCGGTCGAGATTCACCCTCCCCGGGCTCGTAGCGGTGGCGATCGGCGTCGCGCTCGTCGCGGGCTTCACGAGCCTCTGGCGCATCCGCCGCTAGGGAGGCGTCCGATCGCGCTCGACGGTGAGGGACGATGAAAGCTGCCATCTGCGACCGGTATGGCACGCCCGACAACGTGCGGGTCGAGGACGTCGACAAGCCGACGCCGGGGCCCACAGACGTGCTCGTCCGCGTCCATGCCGCCTCGGTCAACCGGGCCGATCTCGACGGGATCGAGCCACGACCACAGTTCGTGCGCGCCTTCGTGGGGCTTCGGGCGCCGCGCAACCACCGGATCGGCATCGACGTCGCCGGGGTGGTCGAGTCGGTCGGGGACGGCGTGACGCGGTTCAAGCCCGGCGATGCGGTCTTCTCCGACCTGTTCACGGCGACCGCCGGATCCTTCGCCGAGTACGTCAACGCCCCTGAGACGTCATGGCAGACCATCCCCGCCGGGATGTCGTTCGAGGACGCCTCCACGTTGCCGCACTCGGCTGTCCTGGCGCTGCAGGGGCTGCGGCTCCGCAACGGGCGGACGCCGAAGCCGGGCGACAAGGTCCTCGTCGTGGGCGCGTCTGGGAACGTCGGCCCGTTCGCGGTCCAGATCGCAAGATCGATGGGCGCCGAGGTGACCGGCGTATGCCGCACGGAAAAGGTCGACTTCGTGCGCTCGCTCGGCGCCGATCACGTCATCGACTATCGAACTACCGACTACACGGCGAGCGGCGAGACGTATGACTGGATCGTCGATACCGACTCGCACCACTCGGTCTTCCGGGTCCGACGAGCGCTCGCGCCCGGGGGCACCTACCTGACGCTCGGTGGCACCTCGGGGCCGATCCTGAGTGCGTTGATCTTCGGTTCGATCCTCTCGTTGTTCGGCGGAAAGCGGTCGATGCTCATGTTGTGGTGGAAGCCATTCCACAAGCCCGACGTCGACCACCTCAAGAAGCTGATCGCCGACGGCAAGGTGCGGCCGGCGATCGACCGACGTTACCCGCTGGACGAGACCGCCGACGCCTTGCGATGGGTCGATGACGGCCACTCGAAGGGCAAGGTCGTGATCACGGTTCCGTGACGGGCTGAGGCTCCGAAGCCCGGGTCCATGCCTCGCGGTACAGGGCCCGGGCCGCGAGGATCTGGCGCACACCGGCGACCTCGGGGTCGAACTGGTCCGAGCGGTACTTCGGGTCGGTGATCGACAGGCCACTGAAGTACAGGCCGACGATCCCGCCCAGGACGGCGCTGACGATCAACAACTCCTCGGACAGCGTCCGAAGCTCGTCCAGCAGGACGACCGCGATCAGATCGCGCGTCGGGCCGCCGACCCAGCCCACCTGTACCGACGCGGGGATCGCGATGAGGGCGAACACGACGAGGAAGGCCATCACGACGAAGCCGACAGCGGCGGCCTGCAGCAGCTGCGGGATGACCACGAGCAGCGTGACATTGCTCCGCTGGAGCCAGGTGAGACGAGGGGCGGGGACGGCGTCGCTGCCACTCGTCGCGATCAAGGGCTCGGCGGGGGTGTCGGCGGCATCGGCCAGGACGCCATCGACGTCGGTCCGGCTCTCGATGCGCGCGAGTTCGCGACGAAACGAGATGACGACCAGCAATGACGCCACGAAGAGGAGCAGGAGGAGGATGAGGCCGAGTTCCATCCAGCTCATGACGTGGGCGGCTTCCCACATCTCGGTCGCGAACAGGAGGAACACGACAAGGATCAGGAGCACCGGCAACGTCCGCGCGACCAGCTCGACGATATGCGTCAACTCGAGCCACAGGCGTTCGATCGCCCACGCACCGATCTCGATCAGCCCGAAGCCGATGATCACGTAGATCACGCCAACGCCCGTCAATGCGCCGAGGAACGCCCGGATCGCCTCGCCGGCATCAGCGTCGATGACGGCCGCAGGGAGGGCGGGCAGGAGGGCGATCGCGCCGATGTCGATGTAGTCGAAGGTCGAAGGCCGCAGCCGGGCGGGTCGGCCGCGCAGACGACTGAAGACGACCCAGGCCAGCGCCATCCACGCGATCGTCACCGCGATGCCGCCAAGGTTCATGCCGAGCGGCCAATCAGGTCGGGTGCCCCAGTCACGGACGGTGCCGACGATCAGCCAGATTGAGATGAGCGGCGCCGCGCGGGAATCCATCGCCGATTCGGAGCTGTAGCCCTCGATGAGCTGCGGCACGCCGCGCCGGGCGAACCACCGCTCGATGTCACGGCGGAGGTCCGGGGTGAGCGTCACGGACCCAGGGGCGGGGAGCGCCATGAGCACGAGCGTACCGGACCTGTGCCATCACGGATCCCCCTTGTCGCCGCGGCGTAGAGTGCCGGCGTGAACGCCGCCGAGTCAGACCTGCGCGTCGTCATCGCCGATGACTCGGCGCTCCTTCGGGAGGGGATCGCGCGGCTGATCGAGGAATCGGGTGGGACCGTCGTCGCCAAGGTCGCCGATGGCGACGCGTTCGTGGCGGCCGTCATCGAGCATCGACCCGATGTCTCGGTGGTCGATGTACGGATGCCACCCACCCAGCGTGACGAAGGCCTGCGTGCCGCCATCGAGGCCCGCCGGCGCGTGCCCGGGACGCCGATCCTGGTGCTCAGCCAGTACGTGGAGCGGCAGTACGCGACCGAGCTACTCGCCGACCGCGGTGGTGGTGTCGGCTACCTGCTCAAGGACCGAGTCGGCGACATCCCGGAGTTCATGGATGCGCTGCGACGCGTCGCGCGCGGCGGCACGGCACTCGACTCGGAGGTCGTCGCCCAGCTGATGGTCCGCAACAAGCCCGACGACCCGCTGGCGGCGCTGACGCCGCGCGAGCGGGAGGTGCTGGCCGCCATGGCCGAAGGTCGTACCAACGTCGGCATCGCGAGGCTTCTCACCATCACCGAAGGCGCGACCGAGAAGCACATCAGCAACATCTTCGGCAAGCTCGAGCTGCCCCAGACGGAGGGCGATCACCGCCGGGTGCTCGCGGTGCTGACCTACCTGGGCTCCTAGACAGGTGCCTCGACCGGGGCCGGGAACACGGCCCGCACGAGGGTCGGGCCGCCGCGCGGACTCGACACGGAAAACGCGCCGTCGACACCCGCGACACGGCTCGCCAGACCCGCCAGACCGCCACCAGGCTCGATGGCGGCGCCGCCGGTCCCGTCGTCCCAGATCTCGACGACCAGCTGCGCTCCCTCGCGACGGCAGCGGACCTCGCAGCGCGCCGCCCCACTGTGCTTGGCGACATTCGCGAGCGCCTCGGACGCGACGAAGTACGCAGCACGCTCGACAGCGGGAGGCAGACGCTCACCAGGCGCGAGCTCGCTGATCACCGCCGTCCGGATCCCGCCGAGGCTCGTGATCGACTCGATGGCGGGAACCAGGCCCCGGTCCAATAGGATGGCCGGCGCGATCCCGCGCACCAGCTGGCGGATCTCGGCCAGTGCCGCCCGCGCCTGCTCCTGGCCCTCGCGGACCAGCTCCTTCGCGCCCTCCGGATCGGTGTCGATGCGCTCGCTCGCAAGCCCCAGGTCGATCGAGAGCCTGACCAGGCGCGGCTGCGCACCGTCGTGGAGATCACGCTCGATGCGACGGAGCTCGCTCGCCTCGACGTCGAGCACCGCCGATCGACTCTCCCGGAGCGTCTCGACCTGGCGCCGGAGCTCGCGGCTCTCCGACGTGCACAGCAGACCGACCACGACCTGCCGGTGCAGCGCGAGCACCAGCTGCGACAGCGAAGCGGCGACGAACAGCAGGATCACCCCGGCGACCGGCCCGAGCCACGCGAGCTCCACGATCGCGACGGGCACGCTCGGGAGCCGCTCGATCCAGAGGGGCAGGGTCAGCGATACGAGCGCCAGCGCCCATGCGATACCGACAACGAGGAACTCGATGATCGTGAGCGGGAGGTTCACCGCGACGTAGAGGACGTCGCGCCAGCGGGCCTCGTCGGCGAACTCCGCACGCAGGATGTCGAGGATGCCGCCTCGAAGCGGCCGATACGGGTGCGGGATGGGTCGGTCGACCTCGCCGACGAATACGCGCCAGCGCTCGACCCGGGCGACGAGCCGGGATCCCTCGATGGCGAGCGCGATGAGGACCACCCCGATCCCGGCAAGCAGCACCGTCAGGCCGGTCGAGACCAGGGCGACGACGGCCGCGAAGGCGAACGTACCGACGAACAGCCCGATGATGATCGCGCCGTTGGCGTACCAGGTGGTCGGGTGGATCGGCGAGAGCAGGAACGCCCGAAGCGGAGAACGAGCGATCCCCGGTCGAGCGAAGCTCGCTCCACCGGGGATGCGGGCCGAGGCGAGCCCGGCCAGGATCAGCAGCAGCCCTGTCACCAGGACGACTGCCTCGATCACGTGCCGGTCAAGTCGGTCGACTCCACCGGATCGGTCGTCTCGCGGCGCATCGCGCCGACGACCAGCAGGGCCCCGATCCCGACGATGAACGCCGGGGCGAGGTAGCGCCACGAGTCCTGCCACGAGGGCAGGAAGGCGTCGAGGAGCGCGAGGCCCCCGAACAGGATCAACGCGACCCCGAAGAACGTCGCGAGTCGACCCGTCCCCTCGCCACGAGCGGCGTGACGGTGGCCCTCAGGCAGGGCGGCAAGTTGGGTGGCTTCCATGTCGGTCAGGGGTTCGATCGGCACGATGATCGCCATGACGAGGTACAGCAGGATGCTGAGACCGCCGGTGACGAAGATCGATACGAACCAGAGCAGCCGGACGATGGTCGGGTCAGCGTCGAAGTACTCGGCCATGCCGGCCGAGACTCCGGCAAGACGTCGGTCATGACGGCAACGATAGAGACGGCGATTCACCTGCATCCTCCCATCGGATCGATCTGGACGTTGCCGAAGTCGATGTGGACGTCGGCCTCGTCGCAGTAGTGGTAGCGGTCATAGGCGGCCTCGAGCGCGTCCCACGCCCCGCGCTCTGTGGCCAGGCGCGGCGCGGTGACCAGGGCCCCGCCGAGGATGAGCCCGGGTAGAGCGGCGGCGAGCAAGCCCGTCGCCAGGCTGGCTTGGGTCCGGCGCAGCGCGATCCCCAGACCGATGGCGATGACCGCCAGGGGCCAGAGACGCAGGGCGTCGGTCAGCGCGGCCGTCGTGAGCTGCCCAAGGTCGGCGAGCGCGATCGCGGCGCCGATGGCCAGCAGGAACACGCCCGTGTAGAGGAGCGTGCGGTTGAGCCGCATCGGGTATCCCTTCCCTCCTGTATCCGAGGCACGTTGCCGGTCATCCGTCGATCACGTTCGTGCCTGTCGTCACTGTGCGTGGAGGGGAGTCGTGCGCCCAGCCGGGCACCCGGCGTCTGTCGCAGTAGGGATAACCCCCGTCCCCGGCCGGCCGGACCTCAGACGTGCTGGTCGACGATGATCGGATTGCCGTCGGGATCGACGATGACGAAGCTGCCGGGCCCGGACCCCGTCTCATCGACCTCGGCGACGAACTCCACATCCTGGGACTTGAGCCGGCGCTGGAGCTCGCGGACATCGGTGAACGACCCGACGGCGCTGGCGTCCTGATCCCAGCCGGGATTGAAGGTCAGGGAGTTCCGTTCGAACATGCCCTGGAAGAGGCCGATGATGTGGTCGCCATTCTTGAGGATCAGCCAGCCCTGCGCGGGGTCGCCGCCCATCGGTTCGAACCCGAGCCGCTCGTAAAAGCGTCGCGACGCCTCCAGATCCTTGACGGACAGGCTGACGGAGAATGCGCCGAGGTCCATCGTTCCCTCCATCGGTCGGCGATCGAGCCGCCCAGCCAGTCTATCGAAGGGGCGTCACCAGCTGGACGACGGTGTGCCCACGTTCCGAGTCATGACGTGTGCACCGGTTGGCGCCGTGTGGGGGTCCCGGTTCACGCTCGCCCCGAGGGGTCCATATGCGACCCGATGGAGGGCCGGAACATGGCTTCCAAGTACAGCTTCCTCGTCATCAAGTATCCGAAGCGCGAGACGGCGGACACGGCGCTCGGCGTGCTCAAGCAGCTCGGCCGCGAGGACGTCGTGAAGCTCCGGGATGCGGTCGCCATCACCAAGACCGACAAGGGCAAGATCAAGCTCCACCAGACGAAGGACGACTCGGTCGGCAAGGGCTTTGTGAAGGGTGGCTTCATCGGCATCCTGTTCGCCGCCCTGTTCGGCCCGGTGGGCTGGATCGCGCTCGGCGCGGCGGCCGGCGGGGTCTTCGCGGGCTTCGACCGAGGCATCAAGAACAAGCTGCTCAAGGAGTTGGGTCAGGACATGACTCCGGACGAGTCGGCGATCGCCATCCTCGTGGAAGAGGCCGATTGGCAGACGGCGTTCGAGCGCATGCGGGCGCAGGGGTTCGGCGGCCAGCTCGTCATCTCGGAGATCGTCGCCGAGGACCTGGCGGAGGTCGAGAAGCTGCTCGAGGACCCGAAGACCGTCGAATCCGTACCCGAAGAACTGGAGCTCCCGGCTCCGGCAGAGCCGGCGGCTGTCGGCGTCGCCGCGGTCGGATCTGCGGCCGCCATGCGGGTCGTGGAGATCGAGGGCATCGGGTCATCCAACGCCGAGAAGCTCGTTGCGATCGGCATCAAGACCACGGACGACCTGCTGATGGCCGGAGCGAAGCCGAGCGGACGCGAGCACGTGGCCAAGACGACGGGCATCAGCGGCGACCTGATCCTCGGCTGGGTCAACGACGCTGACCTGATGCGGATCCCCGGTGTCGGCCCGGAGTACAGCGACCTGCTCGAGGCGGCGGGTGTCGATTTCCCGGCAGAGCTCGCCCTCCGGAACCCGAAGAACCTCGAGATCACCGTCCAGGAGGTCGTCGCGGCGCGACCGGGCATCGTCCGCCGGATCCCGGGTGAGGCCGAGATCACCGCGTGGATCGAGGAGGCAGGCAAGCTCGAGAAGGTCGTCGAACACTGAGCACGGATGGCGATGGCGTCCGGCTGCCGGACGCCATCGTTCGTCGTCGTTGCTCGTTGTCGATCCGCGTCGCCGCTACCCCAGGACGGCCCAGCGGTAGGTCAGTCGTACCTTTGCGACGTCGAAGGACCGGGCCCCGCCGGCGTACGGCACGCTGACGAGTCCCCACGCCGTGCGCCGATCGAGGTGCTGCGCCGAGCTGGCACCGATCGACCACCAGCGGTAGGACGGCCCCATCAGCTTCTGGTCGTAACAGTCGACGCCTAGCGGCGGGCAGTACGTGCGATTCCACAGGCCTTCAGCGACCTTCGTGCCGTTCGGTGATCGGCCGAGGACCTTGAAGGTGATCGTGTTGCCGTAGCGCAGGGCGGCCTTGACCGTGAAGCGGTAGGCGACGGCCACGCCGGCACGCCCGGAGTTCAGCCGCACGCCGCGGTAGTACGCCGATCGCGACGGGCTGATGGTGCCATTGCCTGGGTCGGCGGCAGCACGGATCTGCGAGCCGTACAACGTGATCGACGAGGTCGTCCAGCGCAGGCGCTTGTGCGAGATGGCGACCCTGAACGTGGCGGTCTTGACGTTGGCTGCGTCGTCGGTGATCCGTTGGACGATCCGGTAGGTGCCCGCCTTGAGGATCGCTCCGGCCGCGTTTCGACCATTCCAGCTGTAGGTGTACGCGCCGACCCCGCGGTGGCCCAGGTCGAAGGTCCGGAACAGGACGTTGGACGGCGTGTAGACGCGGATCACGACCGATGCAGGCTCGCGAAGCGTGCCGCGGAGGGCATTCGTGTCGCGGTAGGTGTCCCGGAAGGGATAGAAGGTCGCGTACTGGACACCAGCCATCGCATCGACACCCGAATCGGGCTGGATCGTCTGGGTGAGTCCGTCCTCTGACGGACCGTAGTCCCCGTGGCCCGTGTACGTGGCCGTCAACGCATGGCTTCCGGCATCGAGGAGCCCGGTGAACGCAACCGACGTGTCCCCGGGCGCGACGGAACCTGTCGCGATGGTCGATCCATCGAATGCATCGGCGATCGTCACGGTCCCGCCGGTCACCGACGACGGCGATACGGTCGCGGTGATCGTGACCGATTGCGTCGACAGCGCCGGGTTCCTGTTCGATGTGAGCGAGGTCTGCGTCGGGATGCCGACCTGGACGGTCTTGGCCGCGCTCTCACTGGCTTCCCAGTCGGCGAACGCGCCGAAACTGGCCTTCACGGTATGTGACCCGGCGGACAGCGACAGCTCCGTCGACGCGTCACCGTTCGAGTCGAGCGGCGCTGGCAGTCCGCCACCGCCGTCGACGATGAACGAGACGGCGGGAATGAACCCGCCGGTCGGTTGTGGCGCCGGCGTGACGTGCGCGCTGACCGTGAACGAGCCGTACTGCGTGCCCGACGGCACATCCAGCGTCGTGGTCGTGGCCGTGGCGGCCCGCGCCGCGATCGGCGTGGCGAGCGTCGCTACGAGCGCGACGACGAGGACGAACGTGGCGTGTCTCATCAGATCCCCTCGGGCTTGGCACACGCGTGCCGGTCAGGCGCGTCTGCGCCATCCGTCCCGTCGTGCACAAGGACGACGCCCGACTTCGTCGGCTGTTACACGCCGGACGCCGCACGATACGCGGCCGGTGTCACGGAGGCGCGACAACCGGCGCTGTGATCTCGGCGCACACTGGTGACATCGCCGCAGAAGACATTTCGACGAGGGGATCGTGAGCCCACGACGGCTGGCCGGCGTCCTGGCAAGCCTGCGGCGCAATGGCGCCCTCGGGCGGGTCCAGGTCGCGTTCCTCCTCGCGACGATGGTCGAGTGGGCAGCGTGGCTGTCGCTCGTGGTGTTCGCGTTCGAACGCGGCGGCGCGACGGAAGCCGGGGTCATCGGGTTCGCGGTCGCCGTCCCGGCGATCGTCGTTGCACCTACGGCCGCGATCCTGGGTGACCGATTCCCGCGGTCGCGCGTCATGCTCGGGGCGTACCTCGCCCAGGCCGTGGCGTTCGTCGCGACCGCGCTGGCGTTCGTGCTCGGCGCCGCGCTCGTGGGCTATGCGTTGGGCATCGTCGCGATGGCGCTGATCGCGCTCGTTCGGCCGTTGCTTGCATCGCTCCTCCCGGAAGTCGCCGAAACGCCCGAGGAGCTCACGGCCGGGAACGTCGCCACCGGGCTGGGGGAGGGGCTCGGCGCCCTGGGTGGCTCGCTGGCCGCCGGGGTCCTCTTCGCGCTGGCGGGCGTCCCGTTCGTCCTGATCGCCGGCGCCGGGGCGATGGTCGTAGCGTCGATGCTCATGCTGCCGCTGGCTCTGCGGGCTCGGTCGATCGAACGGACCTCGATCCGGTCTGCGGGTGCAGGGTTCGCCGCGACCGCGCGCAACGTCGCCCGTGAGCTGTCAGCCGGCGCCGCGACCGTGCTCGGCGATAGTCGGCTTGCGGCACTGTCAGGTCTGATGGGCGTCACCATCGGCACGCTTGGTGCCCTCAGCGTGCTCATCGTCATCGTGGCGATCGACGTCCTCGGCTTCGACCAGGATGCGACCGGGTACCTGACCGCGGTCGGCGGGCTCGGGGCGCTCCTGGGATCGCTCGTCGCCACATCGCTCGTCGGTCGTGAGCGGCTCGCTGCCCCGATGCTCGCCTCGGTGGTCGTATTCGCCGTGGCCGTCGCCGCGGTCGGGCTCGGGACGAGCCCACTGCCGGTCGTGCTCGCGCTGATCGCGACCGGGATCGGCTGGTCGGTGGCCTACGTCGCGGCGACCTCGATGACCCAGCGGCTCGCCGGCGACGACGTCATGACCCGAGTCTTCGGCGTGAACGAGTCGCTCCAGACAGGGGCGGAGGCGATCGGCGGTCTGCTGGTCCCCATCCTCGTCGTGACGATGGGGCCGGGCGGAGCGCTGATCACGCTCGGTGTCGGGCTCATGATCGTCGCCGTGATCGCCGCCCCGACGCCTTCTCCGCGCAGATCGCGTCGATGAAGGATTCCTCCACGATCTCGCGGTCATCAGAGCCGTGCCGATGTTCGGCCCGTTATCGGGACCGGTCGTCGAGCGCCTGGCATCAGGCGCGGAGCGCATGGCGGTCGCTCCCGGCGCCGCGGTGATCCACGAGGGTGATCCGGGCGATCAGTTCTACGTCATCGTCGAGGGCCGGGTCCGGGTCGCGGCCCGCGGCCGTGACGCTGGCGAGCTCGGCCCCGGCGGCTCGTTCGGGGAGATCGCGCTCATCCGCGATGTGCCGCGGACGGCGACGGTCCGAGCCATCGACGCGACGGTGCTTCTCGCGATCCGGCGAGAGCCATTCCTCGAAGCACTCACCGGGCAGCCACGGAGTCGAGCCGTCGCTGCCGACCTCGTCACGGAGCACCTGTCCGCCGATAGCGCCGCCGCGGCTGACAGCTGACGCGCTCGAGCCTCGACGATCGACGAAAACGGTCCCGAGACGCCCGCCGTCTACTTTGAACCAAATCACCTATTCGCGACGCCATACGCAGTAGAGATCCACATCGAGTCATGCGTGGCAGGCAGCTGACGCCGGCGCTGACCGACCCGAGATAGGACGTCGGTGGATCACACAGAGAGGGGAGGGACGCATGGCCGAACTCGAGCTGCGATCGAGCGCCTGACCCGAGATATCGGCACTCGCCGCGCTCGGCGCGCCAAGGAAGCCCGGATTCGAGGACAGACGTATGACGCATTCCCGGCACCATTCGAGGGCCAGGCTCTGGCTGTCGACGCCGTTGGCGGTCGCGATGATCGTCGCTTCGATGCTGATACCGGCCACATCGGTCGCGGCCCGCGAGCCGACCGACATGGTCCTCGAGTGGAACATCAACGCCGTCAACGCGATCGGCAATCCCCCGGCCACGACCCCGCCGGCCGCGACCCCACCCGGTCTCGGCCAGCCCCCACCGCTCGCGCCGATCCACCTCGCGATGGTCCACGGTGCGATCTATGACGCCGTGATGGCGATCGTCGACACCCACGAGCCCTACCTGAAGGGTCTCAACGCCCGGAGGTCGTCCTCCCAGGCGGCCGCGGTCGCGGCCGCGGCGCACGGCGTCCTTGTCGGCCTCGCCGCTGCATCGCCAGAGGTCAAAACCAGCGTGGACCGCCTCTATGCCGCGTCGCTTGCGAAGATCAGCAACGGCACGGCCAAGCAGCGCGGGATCACCGTCGGCAAGGCCGCAGCGGCAGCGATGCTCGCGAAGCGCATGGGCGACGGCCGCTTCGGCACGTACGCGTTCCCGACCGGCACCGATCCCGGCGAGTGGCGCCTCGTGCCGCCGGCCAACACGAACAGCTTCGGATGGGTGAGCCTCGTCAAGCCATTCACTCTGCGGAGCCAGGACCAGTATCGGATCGGGCGGCCCTTCCCCTTGACCAGCGCCAGCTACGCCCGCGAGTTCAATGAGGTCAAGCGCCTCGGTGGGGCGACGTCGACCCGAACCCCCAAGCAAGCCAAGCTTGCCAGCTGGGCGTCGGTCAACCCCTTCGCGATGATCAACCGCGGCCTCCGCGACATCGCGGTCAAGCGCCATCTTTCGACGAGCCAGCAGGCACGGCTGTTCGTGATGACGAGCATGTCGGCAGCCGACTCGTTGATCGCATGCTGGGAGAACAAGGACCACTGGCTCTTCTGGCGGCCACAGACCGCGATCCAATTGGCAGGGACCGACGGGAACGCGGCCACTGTGGCCGACCCCGACTGGACCTCGCTGATCCCGAACCCCGGCTACCCGGATCCGCCATCGGGTTTCAACTGCTTCACGTCCGGGTCGATGAACGCCGCTCGCGCCTACTTCGGGACGAACCGGATGCGGTTCGATCTGACGAGCGTCGGGGCGGCCCCGGTCACCCGGCACTACACCCGATTCAGTGGCCCCATCGCTGACGCGATCGAGGGTCGCATCCTCGTCGGCCTGCACTTCCGTCGAGCCGACGTCCAGGGAGCCTGGCTCGGCCAGAAGGTCGCAGGGTATCTCTCCACGCACTTCTTCGAGCGAGACGACTGACCACTGACGGAAACGAGCAACACGTGACCCCCGGCCCCTCGAGGATGGGCCGGGGGTCGTTCCATGCTCGCCAGGGCGTGGCTGGACGCTGACCAGCGCCCGGTCGATACTCAGAGGGCCATGACCGAACGTCCGGACGCCGCGGCCCGCCGGCGCTACGACGAGCTGTACCGCCGCTCACTGGATGACAGCGAGGCGTTCTGGCTGGAGGCGGCAGCTCGGCTCGACTGGACCACGCCGCCACAGCGGGCCCTCGAGCTCCGCGATCCGCCGACCTTCGCTTGGTTCCCGGGCGGTCGCACGAACCTCTCGACCAATGCGCTGGACCGTCATGTGGCGTCAGGCCGTGGCGATGCGACGGCGTTGATCGCGCTCGACGAACGAGGCGGCCGACGTTCGCTGACCTATCGCGAGTTGCTCGACGACGTGGAAAGGGTCGCCGCGGGCCTGCGCGGTCTCGGCATCGGGATGGGCGACCGCGTCACGATCTACATGCCGACGTCGGCCGAGGCGATCGTCGCGATGCTGGCCACGGTCCGGATCGGCGCGATCCACTGCGTGGTGTTCGCCGGCTTCGGTGCCGGCGCGCTGGGCGACCGGATCCGGGCCAGCGGGTCCAGGCTCGTGATCGCGACGGACGTGACCTTTCGAAAGGGCAAGAACGTCGACCTGCTGTCCATCGTGGACGACGCCCTCGCCGCCGGCCGGGGCGACATCGAGCGGGTCGTGGTCCTGCGACGGGACGCGGATTCCCGCCCGCCGCGCGACGGCGAACTGTCATGGGATGACCTGTTGCGCGCTGGTGCCGGTCAGGACGGCGGTGTCGCCGACACATCGGCCGAGGACCCCGCGTTCATCCTCGCGACCTCCGGCACGACCGCCAAGCCGAAGCTTGCCGTCCATACCCATGGCGGCTACGGCGTCCACATCGCCTCGATGGGCGATTGGGTATTCGGATTGCGTGCCGGCGAGACCTGGTGGTCGACGTCCGACATCGGCTGGGTCGTCGGCCACAGCTACATCGTGTACGCGCCGCTCATGGCCGGGGTCGCCACGATCGCCTGGGAGGGCGCACTCGATCACCCGGACGCCGACAACCCCTGGTCGATCATCGAACGCGAGGGCGTGACCGGCGCATTCAGCTCGCCGACCGCGATCCGACTCCTGATGCGGTATGGGGAAGTCGTTCCGCGGCGGCACGATCTCAGCAAACTCGAGCGCATGTTCTCGGCCGGCGAGGTCCTCAACGCGCCCGCCTGGGAGTGGCTCCAGCGGACGGTGTTCGAGGATCGCGTCCCCGTGATCGACCACATGTGGCAGACGGAGACAGGCGGACCGATCTTCGGCAACCCCTATGGCCTCGGCTTGCTGCCGATCAAGCCGGGCTCCGCCGGGTTGGCGTTGCCGGGTGTCGAGGCGGACGTGGTGGACAACGACGGCCGGCCGGTCGGGACCGGGGGAGAAGGGGATCATGCGCATCGTCCGCCCGTTCCCCGGGCTCATCGCGACGCTGTGGGGGGAGCCCGAGCGCTACGTCACCGACTACTGGGCGAAGATCCCGGGCGGCTACTACGTCGGCGACGCCGCGCATGTTGATGACGATGGGTATGTCTGGTTCGCCGGTCGGGCCGACGAGATCATCAAGATCGCGGATCACCGGATCGGGACGATCGAGGTCGAGACGGCATTCCTGCGCCACCCGGCCGTCGCCGAGGCAGGCGTCACCGGTATCCCCGACGAGCTGCGCGGTCAGGTGATCGAGGCGTTCGTCGCGCTGCGCGCCGGTCACGAGCCCTCCGAAGAGCTGCGCCACGAGCTGATCCGGACCGTGCGCCACGAGCTGGGGCCGCTGGCCGTGATCAAGCACGTGTCGTTCGTAGCGATGCTGCCGAAGACACGGAGCGGCAAGATCATGCGCCGGGTCCTGAAAGCGGTGGCTCTCGACAGCGACCCGGGCGACATCAGCACGATCGAAGACGAGGGCTCGGTCGACGAGGCGCGGAACGCGATCGAGGAGCTGCGCGCCGGCCTCGTGTCGTGACACCTGGCGCGATCCCGTCCGAGGGCTCGGTCGGCGCGGTGTTCTTCGACCTCTTCGGCACCCTGCTGTCACTGGCGCCACTCGCGGAGGCATGCGAGCGCGTGGCACCCGGTCGCGGCGCGGAGCTCGCCACGCGATGGCGGGCGCGGCAGCTTGAGGCGTCCTGGCTACGCACCGCGATGGATCGGTGGGCGGACTTCGACACGGTCACGCGCGAGACCCTGCACGCGACGCTCGACGAGCTCGGGATCACGGCGCCCAGGAGCCCGACGGTCTCGCGGAGGCCTTCGCGGAGTTGCCGCTCGTCCCCGAGGCGGCCGACGCCGTCAGCCGACTTCGCGCGGCCGGCGTGACGATCGGCATCCTGACCAACGCATCGGGGCGACGCTTGATCGCGTAGCCGCGCGGATCGACCTCCGATCGACCACTGGCTCTCGGTCGACGCGGCGCGCCGGTTCAAGCCGCACCCCAGCGTCTACCGCCTCGCCGTGCGACGCCAGCGGGCTCCCGCCGGACGGATCGGGTTCGTGACGGCGAACGGCTGGGATGCCGCGGGCGCCGGCGCCGTTCGGGTTCCGCGTCGCGTGGCTTCGACCAAGAGCCCGCCGCGCGCCTGCCCGCGGTCGGCGCGCCGGAACCCGTGATCGCGACCTGGCCGGAGGTCGTCGCGAAGCTCGTTAGCGAAGGCCCGGGGCCCTAGCCCGAGCAGGGAAGAAGGCCGGCCGCGTCCTTGGCCTCCAGGATCCGGAGCGCCGACTGGTCGATCCGAGCCTGGAACGCTGGGTCGCCACGCGCACGCTCGGCGAGCGCCTCGGCCATCGGCACCGCAACCTCGATGGGGCCGAGGACGATCATGTCACCGCCGGCATCGACGAAATCGATCGCCCGCTGCCCGGGTGACACGTCGGAGACCGCGTCGGCGGTGAGGCTGTCCGACATGACCACCCCCTCGAAGCCGAGGTCGCGGCGGAGGACGCGCTCGATGACGGTCGTCGAGAAGGCGGCCAGGTCGATCCGGGTCGATCCGATCGTATGTCGCCAGCGAGATCATCACGAACGGGACACCAGACGTGACGGCGCTGGCGAATGGCTCGAGGTAGGCATCGTCGGACGTCGTGACGGTATCGACCACGGCACTGGTGAAGTCGGTGTTGCCCTTCACCCGACCGAGCCCCGGGAAGTGTTTTGCCGTCGTCGCCACGCCAGCCCGGCGCATGCCGTCGATGAATGCCGAGACATGGCTCGAGACGCCCGACGGGTCGGCGCCGTACTCGCGCTTCAGCTGACCGATCGGGGCGTTGCGTGCCTCGGTACCGGCCGGCACGACGTCGGCCACCGGCGCGAAGTTCATGTTCACGCCCGCGTCGCGCAACTGCCGGCCCCATGCCGCTGCCTTGATCTCGAGATCGGCCGGATCGAGCTTTCCCTGGGCAACGGCAGACGGGATGGTGCTGAAGCCGCCCCCGGACAGCGCCTGGATCAAGCCGCCCTCCTGGTTGGCAGCGACGAAGAAGCCGACACCGCCCGTCGCCTGGCGGTGGCCAGTGCCTGAGCAGCGTCACCGACCTTGCGCACCCCCGCGACCCCGACCGATGTCTTGGTCCGGAACCAGACCGACCCGAAGTGGTTCGCGACGATCGCCTGCCGCGAAGCCGCGTCCAGCCGGTCCTTCGCGAGGCCGACATCGAACAGTTGCCCGATCCGCTGCGGCACCGTCAATCCGGCCAGAGTCCGGCTCGCGCATGAGGCCGCGTCCGAAGCGGATGGAGTCGGCGCGGTGGTCGACGGCACGCTCGCCGGCGGGGCAGGGGATGCGGACGGGACTCCGGAAGCGGACGGGGGCCGCGGGGACGATGCTGTGGGCGCGCTCGCACAGCCACCGGCGATCCCGATGACGAACAGGACGGCCAGGGGAGGACGCAGTCTCACCGATCGGACGTCCTGGCTTCGAACAGCTCCCACTGACCTGGCACACCGCGCAGGGTCACGTCGCCGAGCGACCTGAAGGCCAGGTCGGTGCCGGTCACGAGGTCGCGCACCGTCCTGGTCACGACGACCTGGCTGCCTTCTGCGGAACCGAGCAGGCGTGCGGCGATGTGCACGGCGATGCCGCCGATGCCGGTCTCCCGCCGCTCGATCTCGCCTGTGTGGATCCCGGCACGGATCTCGACGTCGAGGCCTCGCGCCGCCTCGACCAGCTCGAAGGCACAGCGGAGGGCCCTCGTCGGGGCATCGAAGACCGCCATGACGCCGTCGCCGGTGAACTCGACATTCTGACCGTGCCACCGCTCGATCTCGGCGTGCACGACGCGCTGGTGCTGTTCGAGGAGCTTCTTCCAGGCCCGGTCGCCCATCGAGGCGGCCCGACCGGTGGAGTCGACGATGTCCGCGAACAGGACAGTCGCCAGCGTTCGCTCGAAATCCTCCGCGGCCTGCAGGGAGCGGACCTGCTCATTGGTCCACTGGAAGCCCTCGAGGTAGGGGCCGGTCGGGACCTCGGAGTCCGGGGCGTACGTGAGCAGGACGACGCCCGAGCTGAACGTGCGTGAACCGACGAGCTTGAGGTGGTGCGTGTCGATGCGGTCCCGGAACATGCGCTTGCCGCTACCCAGGATCACCGGGTAGACGAGCAGCCGGTACTCATCCACCAGGTCGTGCCGCAGGAGTTCGTCGACCAGGTCCGGACTGCCGTACACCATCAGGTCGCCGCCAGGCTGCGCCTTCAGGTTCCGGATCTGGCCCGGCACGTCCCCCGAGATGATCGTGGTGTTGTTCCAGTCCGCTCGCTTCAGCGTGTTCGATACGACGTACTTGGGGATACGATTCATGCGCTCGGCCAGGTCGTTCTCGGTCTTCGCCGTGGGCCAGAACGCCGCCCAGATCTGCCACGTTCGACGGCCCATCAGCAGCGCGTCGGCGCTCGCCACCTGGGCCGTGTTGAACTCCTCATCCTCGTCGTTCTGTACGCGCAAGGCCCAGGCGTTGCGGCCGCTCCGGTGCTCGTCGAATCCCGGTGCCTCGACGATGCCGTCGACGGTCACGAACGCGGTCACGACCAGCTTCATGGCCGCAAGACTAGTCGCCGCGGCGCGCGACGGCGCGAGCGCTGCCCCCTGCTAGGCTGACCGTCGAGCGCAAGGGAGTGAGACCCATGTCGACGGTTCCGAAGGCGGTCTCAGAGGTGTTCCGCTCGATCGCCCACCGCCCGGCGGGCGACGCCGATGTGCTGCCGGTCGAGGGCCACCTGCCGGGGTTCGACGGCGCGACCGGTTGGCTCAACTCCGAGCCACTGACGCCGACCGGACTCCGCGGTCGCGTGGTCGCGGTCGACTTCTGGACCTACACCTGTATCAACTGGCTGCGGACGGCGCCGTACCTCCGCGCCTGGGACGCCAAGTACCGCGATCTCGGGCTGACGATCATCGGCGTGCACACGCCCGAGTTCGGCTTTGAGCATGACGTCGACAACGTGATCCCGCGAGCTCGCGACTTCGGCGTCGACTATCCGATCGCGCTGGACCCCGATTACGGCGTCTGGCAGGCCTTCGCCAATCATTTCTGGCCGGCGCTCTACGTCGCCGACGCGGAGGGACGGATCCGCTTCCACCATTTCGGTGAAGGCGAGTACGCGATGTCCGAGATGGTCATCCAGCAGCTGCTCATCGACGCTGGAGCGCAGGGCATCGATGGCTCCCTCGTGGCCGTCGAGCCGCAAGGCTTCGAGGTGGCCGCCGACTGGGAGACGCTCAGGACACCGGAGACCTACCTCGCCTATGGACGAAGTGCGGGCTTCGCGTCACCCGATGACCAGCGCTTCGAAGCACCACATGCGTACCCGGAGGTGTCCCGCCTGGGTCTCAACCAGTGGGCGCCGATCGGGGATTGGACCCTCGCACAGCACGCCGCGGTCGGGAACGCGGCGGGCGGGCGGATCGCGTTCCGTTTCCAGGCCCGTGACGTCAACCTGGTCATGGGCCCGGCTGAACAAGGGGCGTCGGTGCCGTTCCGGGTGCTCCTGGACGGGCAGGCGCCCGGTGTAGCCCACGGCTTCGATGTCGACGACCAAGGGAACGGCACGCTCACCGATCAGCGCCTGTATCAACTCATCCGCCAGTCAGGCGCCATCGAGGAACGAACCGTCGAGATCGAGTTCCGCGCACCCGGTGCCGAGGCGTACTGCTTCACGTTCGGCTGAGGTCGCCCGCTCGGCGAACCACGCGCGGCCGACGCGGACGAACACCGCCGGACGGGCTAGGCTGCCTCCGTGACTCTCTCCGATCCCGCCGCCCCGACACGCGCACAGCTCGAGACGTTTCGCCGCTCCTTCGCGGGCGAGGTCGTCACGCCCGATGCCACCGACTACGACGATGCGAGGCGGGTCTGGAACGCGATGTTCGATCGACGTCCGGCCATCATCGTCCGACCCTCGAACGTCGAGGACGTCCAGGCGGCCGTTCGCTTCGGCCGCGAGGTCGACCTCGAGATCGCCATCCGCGGCGGCGGTCACAGCGCGGTCGGGCACTCGACGACCGATGGCGGCCTCGTGATCGACCTCGGGCGGATGGACGCCGTCAGCGTCGACCCGGGGCGGCGACTCGCTCGCACCGGCGGCGGCGCGCTCCTCGGCAAGCTCGACATCGCGGCGCAGGAGCATGGGCTCGTCTGCCCGGTCGGCGTCGTCGGGCACACCGGCGTCGCCGGGCTGACGCTCGGTGGCGGGGTCGGTCGACTCCAGCGGCAGTTCGGGCTCACGATCGACAGCCTTCGCTCGGTCGAGCTCGTGACCGCCGACGGTCGCGTCGTCCGGGCCAGCGCCGATGAGGAGCCGGAGCTGTTCTGGGGCCTCCGCGGCGCAGGTGCCAACTTCGGCGTCGCGACGAGCCTCGAGCTCGAGGTACACCCGTTCTCGGGGACACTCCACCGGGGGGTCCACGTCCACCCGGCGACCGAGATCCACGAGCTCTGGCCGATCTTCCACGAGTTCGCGACGGCGGCGCCAGACACGATCGCGGCGATCTTCACCGTCGCCCTGGCCGAGCCTGCAGCGAACTACCCGGACGCCGTGGCCGGCCGGCCGATCGTCGTCATCTCGTACAACCACAGCGGGGCAGGGGAGGACGTCCAGCGCGACATCG
Source organism: uncultured Chloroflexia bacterium (assembly GCA_963813535.1). GTDB lineage: Bacteria > Chloroflexota > Limnocylindria > Limnocylindrales > CSP1-4 > SPCO01. The sequence goes on from CAWEZH010000002.1 coordinate 645,856, forward strand.
AGCCGCTGCTGAAGGGTCCCCCGCCGGCGTCCGTGACGTCCACCAGCGAGCAGTACCTGGTCGCCCAGCGATCGAGCGACCTCGACCTTGCATGGGGCTCCCGGACGGCCATCCTCGGCGGCTATGTCGCGGATTGCTCCCCGGGGGTCTTGGACGCCTTCGTCGCGCATGTGGAAGACATCCCAGGCGATGCAAGCATCTCGGTGACGGCGATGGGCGGCGCGATCGAGCGTGTCCCCGACGACGCGATGGCCTTCAGCGGCCGCCCCCACCCGTTCGACGTGAGCCCCGACACGGCCTGGTCCGACCCGGCGCTCGATGCGGCGAACATGCAGTGGGTCCGCCGGGCGATGGCGATCGTCGAGCCTGACCTGCTCCCGGGCCGCTACATCAACGAGCTGTCCGACGCCGGTCCCGAGGTGACCCAGGCGAGCTACGGCGCGGCCAAGGTCGAGCGCCTCGCGGCCCTCAAACGAGTCTGGGACCCGACCAACGTCTTCCACTTGAACCACAACATCACGCCGTAGTGGGCGACGATCGAGCGACGCCACCGATCATCCGCCCGAAAGCCCTGGCACCCGGTGACACGGTGGCCGTGGCGGCGCTCTCCGGCCCCCTGGAGGCCGCCGAGCTGGAGATGTACCGCCACGGCATCGCCGCGCTGGAGTCGATGGGCTTCCGCGTCCGACCGGCACCGCTCGTGGACGTCGAGAAGATGTGGTGGTGGGGAGCCGCGCGACCCACCGAGGTCGGACGGGAGCTCAACGAACTGTTCCGCGACCCGGACGTGCGCGGGATCTGGGGGCTGGTCGGCGGCCGCCTCACGCTCAGCTACCTCGATGTCATCGACTACGGCGCGATCGCCGCGAACCCCAAGGTGCTCGTCGGCATGAGCGACATCGGTGCGCTGCACCTGGCCATCCACTCCATGACCGGGCTCGTCACCTTCCACGCCGACCTGCTCATGTACGGCGTGGGGGAGTGGCACGAGCTGCCCGAGCGCGATCGATCGAGGCTGATCGACATCTATCGCCGCGTCCTGACGTCGACGGAGCCCGCCGGTCGTCTGCCTGCTCTCTCGACCTGGGAGTGCTGGCGCCCGGGACGCGCTGAGGGCCACCTGCTCGGCGGGTTGTTGCACCGCCTGGTGCGGATCCAGGCGACACCGTGGGCTTTCGCGCCGGAGCGCTTCGATGGCGCGATCCTATTCTTCGAGGACCTCAACACGTCGACGATCAACGTCTGGAACGATCTGCAGATCCTGCGTCACGGCGGCGTCCTTGACCGCATCGCTGGCCTCCTCGTCGGTCCGACAGAGACGATCCAGGTGGCAGAGGAGGGTCCGGACTCCCTTCGCGAGGTCGTACTCGACGTGATCGGCGATCGCGAGATCCCGGTCCTCGGGAACCTTGACATCGGCCACGCGGGGCCGAACATCCCGCTGCCCCTGGGCGTCCGCGCCGCCATGGACGGGGACGCGCGGACACTCGAGCTGATCGAGTCTGCCGTCAGCTAGTTCTATCAAAAAGCTCCATTTGCAAAACCGTGTCGTCGGATCGGGCGAATCGTCATCCAGCGAGCACCCTGCATCGACGGTCCAGGGTCTGCCCGCCGGGACGAGGAGGACGCACCATGGCCCAGAACAGCCTGTATGAGCGCCTGGGAGGCGCGTTCGCGATCGCGGCGGTCGTCGACCGCTTCAGCGACGCGATCATCAGCGACCGGGTCGCCGGTCAGGGTTCGAGCAATCCGGCACTCCGCGAGTGGCACACCAAGGAGCTCGCACGACTGCCTGGCCTCAAGTTCATGCGGACACTGTGGCTCTGCAACGTCGCGGGTGGGCCCCAGGGCTACGTGGGGACGAGCCCCGGACGAGACCGGCTGAGTCTCGAGGAGGCGCATCGCGACCTGCACATCGCTCCTGACGAATTCGATGCGGTCGCCGGCATCCTCGCGAAGACCCTAGACGAGTTCCAGGTCCCGGCGGCGGAGAAGGGCGAGGTCCTGGCGGCGTTCGCCGCGCACAAGGGCGAGGTCACGGAAGGGTCCCACGAGCCTGCCGCCGCGATGAGCTAGGGCCCGAGCGGACGGGGACGTCCAGCACCCGCCGGTCTGCGATTACCATCGGAACGGCGTGGATACCACCAGCGAGTCGATCGGCAACGAGCTCGAGGCTTGATCGCGCGGGGCGACAGGGACCCGCAGGCTCCGCCGGTCGTGCTCGGACTGCTCGGCGTGCCGTCCAGTGCGGGTGCGCATACGCCGGGCCAGGAGAAGGCGGCGGGGGCGCTTCGCACGGGGGGCCTCGTGGAGCGACTCGAAGCGCGCGGATGCGGCGTGGTCGACCACGGCGACCTCGCTCCAGTGGTGTCGCGCCCGGATCCGGAGCACCGCCGGGCACAGAACGTCCCGCTTGTGGTGGAGGTCGCGCGAGCCGTCGCCGATCGTGTCGAAGCGATCGCGATCGCGGGCCAGATCCCGCTCGTCGTCGGTGGCGACTGCTCCGTCACGGTCGGCGTCATGTCCGGTCTCGTGCGAGCCGGCCAGGACCCGAGCCTCCTGTACTTCGACGGCGGGGTCGACCTCTACGTCCCGGCGACCCAGCCCGAGGGCCACCTCGATTCGATGGGCGTCGCCCACATGATCGCCGAACCCGGCTCCGTCCCCGAGTTGAGCCGGATCGGACCGCGGTACCCGCTCCTGGATCCGAGCCGCGTCGTCTTCTACGGCCCGTGCCTCGCGCACACGGATGACGAGGAGACCAGCGTGCTGGCACGGCATGGGATGCGAGCCTTCCCACTGGACGTGGTGCAGGGCCGGGCAGCCGTCGCCGCAACCGAGGCACGCGCAGCGATCGAGTCCGATGGAGGAACGTTCCTCGTGCACTTCGACGTCGACGTGCTCGACTTCATCGAGTGCCCGATCGCCGACGTCCCGCACTTCGAACACGGGATGTCGCTCGCCGACGCGATGGCGAGCCTGCGGATCCTTCTTGCCAGCCCGCGATTCGGCGGGCTCGTCGTCACGGAGATCAATCCGGACCACGCCGATCGGGAGGGCACATCGATGGGCAGGTTCGTGGCGGCCATGGCGGCGGCGATCTGCGACGCCTGACGATCTGCCGAGGCGTCCGGCAGCCAGACGGGGTGCCTACGCCGTGACAGGCGGTCCGAACCACCGTACCAACGCGTCGTCGAGCCCCTGCTGTGTTCCGTCGCCCACCCACGCGGCATATCCGTCCGGCCGGATCAGCATGGCGGTGGGAGCCGTGACCGCTCCGATCTCCGGAAGCTCCCACACACCGTCGTATGCCGCGTCGATCAGCTGGACGCGATCGGCCCAGGGAGCGATGTCGACGTCCCCGGGCTCGCCGAGGTTGAGCAGCACGGGTCGGGCATCGTGTAGCAGCGTGAAGACCCGCAGCGGACCGTCGGCCGTGACCAGGTCGAGATCGGGCATGCGGCGACCGAGCAGTGGATGCCCCTCACCTAGGTCGTAGTGGATGCCAAGGCCGGACATCATCGCGCCGAATCGCTTCCGCGGCTCGTCCATGCTCAGCAGCTCGGTCACGTTGTCGCGCAGCGCCTCGATGCGGTCGTCCTGCCGCATGAGCGCGACCTGCGCCATCGTATTGCGCAGCACGCGGGCAGCGACCGGGTGGCGCTCGGCATGGTAGGTGTCGAGCAGGCTTTCGGGCGCTGTTCCGTGGACCACCTGGGCCAGCTTCCATCCCAGGTTCACGGCGTCCTGCACACCGGTGTTGAGCCCTTGTCCACCGACCGGGGAGTGGACGTGCGCCGCGTCGCCCGCCAGCAGGACGCGCCCCGCTCGGTACGTCGCGGCCTGCCGAGTCATGTCGGTGAACCTGGAGATCCATGTGGGACTGTGGATCCCGAAATCGGTCCCGTACACGGCGATGAGCCGCTCGCTGAGATCGCGCATGCTGGGTTCGGCGGTGGCTCCGACGTTCGGCTCGGTCAGCATGACCCCCACGGTCCCGCCTTCCTTGTAGACCACATCGCCGTCGCGGATCTCGTAGTCGACCTTGCCCAGGGCATGCTGCCCGGAGGTATCGCGACGGATGCCCAACTCGGGCTCTTCGGTCATCTCGACCTGGGCGATCAGGGAGCTCGTGGTCGCGTCCCAACCGGGGAACTCGATACCGGCGGCTTTGCGAACCAGACTGCGTCCTCCGTCGCACCCGACGAGGTACTGCGCCCGCACCGACTGGCCGTCGGACAGCTCGACGTCGACGCCGGTGTCGTCCTGCGCGAAGCCGGTGACCTCGATGCCGTAGTGGATCTGCACGCCCAGCTCGCCGACCCATCCGGCCAGGATCCGCTCGATGTGGTTCTGCCAAAGCCCGAGCCCGTAGTTGTGCCGGGTCGGAAAGTCGCTGATGTCCAACCGGACGCTGGCGAACCCCGCGACCTGCGCCACCTGCCCCTCCGATAGGAACCGATCGGCGATGCCACGCTGGTCGAGGACCTCGATGGTGCGGGATTGCAGGCCGCCTGCGCGCGATCCGGCGAGGTCCTGGCTGGCGCGCCGCTCGAAGATCGCAACATCGACGCCCGCCAACGCCAGCTCGCCCGCCAGCATCAGCCCCGTCGGGCCCCCTCCGGCGATCACCACTGCGCGCTCGGTCATTCCCACGCTCCGATCGGGCGAGACGCCCCAACGTCTGTAGGCCGCGGTCACGTTCGCGCCTTCCTGCGGGTCACCTATGTAACGACCCGGAACCTATCGTCGCAGGAAGGAGATACGGACATGAACGTCATGACTGCGAGCACGGCTCGCGTACCGCGCCAGGTTTCGCTCTTCAGCCCGATCCTCAAGGTCCTCCTGGCCGCGGGCATCCCGCTGGGCTTCAACGGGCTGATCACCATCCGTGGCCGGAAGAGCGGCCTGCCGCGCACGACGCCCGTGGCGATCATCAAGGTCGGTGGCAGGCGATGGGTATGGGCCCCGTGGGGCGAGGTCCATTGGGTGCAGAACCTACGAGCGGCCGGCCGCGCGAGCATCACCGTTCGCCGCCGCGAGGAAGAGGTGACAGCGACCGAGCTGGATCCGAGTCAGCGTGTCGAGTTCTTCCGCGACGTCATGGCGCCGCTCGCGCGAAGCATCCCGTTCGGCTACTGGTTCATCCGCGCCGTCGACGGCGTCGATCTCAAGCATCCGGAGGAGGCGGCCGAGGGTCGACGCGTGTTCGAACTGCATCCACTGCGCTGAACTGCGCTGTCAAACGAGGCGGGCGCGCGCGTCGTGGTCGATCACTGAGCGGATACTGGGCCATCTCACGCGCCATGGAGAGGTTCGCCGATGCCCATGTTCGAAGGCTCCCAAACGTCGATCGAGTACGCGCAGAACGGCGATGGGGCCGACATCGTCTGGGTGTCCGGCGGCGGTGATGCCCGCGATAGCTGGGACGCTTACCAACTGCCGCACTTCCGTCGATCGTTTCGGAATACCACCTTCACGAACCGTGGGATCGCCCCGACGACCTGTCGCCAGCCTCTGCCATGGACGATCGGGGATATGGCGCGCGACACGGCCGAGTTGATCGCCGCCGTTTGCGCGCCGCCCGTCGTGGTGGTCGGGCTGTCCATGGGCGCACTGATCGTGCAGCAGCTGGCCGTCGACCATCCGGATCTCATCCGGGTGGGCATCGCCATGGGTGGCGGCGCGCGGTCCCATGGTTGGATCCGCTACTACATGCAGGCGGAGATCGACTACCGCGACGCCGGGGGGCGGCTCGACGGAGAGATGGCCGTGGCCCACTACGCCGCGAGCCTGTACCCGGCGCGCGTCCTGGGCGACCCGGTGCTGTGGCCAAGGATCCGGGACGAGCTGTCGGCGTGGATCGAGACGGGCTCGAACGAGGAGTCGCTCATCGGTCAGTGGGACGCCTGCCAGACATTCGACGTAACCAGCAAGCTCCCATCCTGCACGGTCCCGCTCCACGTCTTCTCGTTCGCAGAGGACGTGCAGGCACCGCCGCAGTTCGGCCGGGAGGTAGCGGACCTATGCCCGACCTCCACGTACCACCTGTTCGAGGGTATGGGTCATTGCTCGATCTATGGGCATGAGCACGAGCGCCTGAACGCCGAGATCGAGGCGATCGCTCGGCGGTATTGACGCTCCGCGGGCGGCTGACGAGGCCCGGTCGGGCGCCGGCTGCAGCACAAACGCAAGACGCACGAGGCCTGATGCGGGTGCGACCGCCAAGGTCCTGTGGCTAGGGTCGGCGAACGAGCAAAGCCGACGCGTCGGCGATCCCGGAAGCGAGGTGAGAGCCGCGATGCCGAAGAAGGAGCACCTGCCGAACGTGAGCGACAACGAGCAGAAGATGTACGAGCGCATCAAGCGGAGCGAGCGGGAGCAGGGCCGTTCGATGGAGCGCTCCAAGGCGATCGCTGCAGCGACCGTCGTGAAGCATCACAACAAGAAGAAGCACTCCAGCGGCAAGTGAGCGGTCGTGACTGACCGGGGACGTCAGCGCCAGTCGGGGATGCCACCGAGGGCGCGGTCGATCCCGTCCGCACGGAGCTCGAGTCGGCCGGTCCCGTCAGTACGAACGACGAAGAGCGCGTGGCCGGAGATCAGCAGGTACGTGCTGTCGGGCGACCACGCCACGAACTGACCGATCTCCGGTGAGACGCGACGCGGATCCGATCCATCGGCGTTCATCAGCCAGATGTCGTGGTACTCGTCGTTCTCGCCGGCCCGCCAGCATTCCTGATCGTCCGAGGCGAACCTGCAGTCGTCCCGTTCCGAGGTGAAGGCGATCGTCCTGCCGTCCGGTGACCAGACCGGCCAACCATCGGATCCGTGACTGTCCGTCAGCTGGTCGACCGCACCCGTTGCCAGATCCGCGACGTAGATCTCGTAGTCCGTTCCCTGGTGGCCCATATACGCGATCTTGGAGCCGTCAGGCGAGAACGACGGGTATTCGACCCAGGCGTCAACGTCGATCTCGCGCAGGCCCGAGCCGTCCGGCTCGACGAGATAGCCGCGGATCGCACCACCACCCCGGTCCGAATTGAAGGCGATGGTCCGACCATCAGGCGACCAATCCGGTCCCCAGTCGTTCGATGGGTCGTTCGTGAGGTTCCGACGCTCGGAACCATCGGCACGTGCCACGAAGACCTCGTCGTCGTCGTTGATCCCACGCGTCGAGTCGCGGTAGACGACCCACTCGCCATCGGGCGACCAGGCGCCATCGAACTCCGAGCCGGCCTCTCCGGCGACCGTGACGACGTGTGAGCCGTCGACATCCATCGCGAAGACGTCCTCGAAGTCGTCGAAGACGATCCGCCCCGACAACGCGGAGAGCTCGATCGGCTCGCCGGTCGAGACTGGGGTCGTACCGGTATGGACGGTCCGGGAGGGGAGGGGAGCCGCCCTGGTCGCCCCAGCAGAGCCCGGCGTGGACGGAACGGCCGACGGGCCCGGCGAGCCGCAGGCGGCCAGCGAGACCACGAGGACGAGGGCTGTCGCGTGTCGGTGGCGCTGCACGTGCGTTCTACGTCCTGCGGCGCGTATCGGTTCCCCGGAACGGGTGGAAGTGGGCATCCGAGGACAGTACGCACGAAATCCGCTGGAAAAACAGAATGTCGAAAGCGACGCAGGCCAGTCGTAGACGACATAGGACGGCGGGGTCGGCCCGCCGAGCACAGGAGCACCACGATGACCCAATACATGTTGTCGGTCCATATGGCGGATGAGCCGTCACACGAGCCCATGACGGAGGAGCAGCAGCGCGCGGGTTACGCGAAGATCGCCGGACTGGAGGCCGATATGGAGGAGGCGGGCGCACTCCTGTACTCGGCGCGTCTAACCAGCGCGTCCGAGGCGAAGGTCGTTCGCAAGCCGAAGGGCCGGATCCGCCAGACGGACGGGCCGTTCATCGAGACGAAGGAGAACCTCGGCGGGTTCTACCTCCTCGAGGCGCCCGACCTCGACGCGGCGCTCGGTTGGGCATCACGCGTCTCGGAAGCGATCGACGCACCGATCGAGGTCAGGCCGCTCGCGGGCGGTCGAGCAGGGCGCAAAGCCTAGACCCGTCGGGACAGCCGGCGGTCGTTGTCAGACCGCCGGCTACTTCGGTGGTATGGCCGCGGGGTATCGTGAGCCACATGTCAGAGACACCGGCGAAGCCCTTCCTTCCGCCTCGGTGGGTCGTTCGGGCCGCCTGGGCCGCGCACCGGGCGATCTATCGGCTCACCGGAGGCCGGCGCGGTCTCGGACCGCCGACGGAGACGTCGTACGGAACGATGCGCCTCCACACGATCGGCCGACGGAGTGGGCAGACCCGCATGGCGATGCTTGGGTACTTCGAGGACGGTCCGAACCTCTACACGCTCGCGATGAACGGGTGGGGCGAGCCGGAACCGGCATGGTGGCTCAACCTCCAGGCGACTCCCGACGTGACGATCGACCTGCGCGACGGTCCGCGCCGATTCCATGCGCGAGAGGCGACGGGCGACGAGCGCACCCGCCTGTGGGCCGCTATGGCGCAGGTCAACTCGAATCTCGATGCGTACGCTACGCGTCGACCGCGGGGTACGGCCGTGGTCGTCTTCGAGCCCCGATCGGATCCGGCACCGACCGCGCCGGACGACGCTCGCTCGGGCTAGCCCTGGCTGTGGATCAGACCCGGTCTACGACGGTTTGGGCCGCTTCCCGCTCCGCCAGCCGCGCGAACTTCTCGAGCTCACCGCGAAAGCTGCCCTCGTAGGAGCCGCGCGAGAACACCCATGAGGAGATCGCCGAGAACCAGCCGACCGTCGCGAAGTCCTGGGTGATGCGCGTCCCGTGGCCATCGGGCTCGAACGTCGCGCTCGACACGCCCCGAAGCACCCAGCTGCCGAAGCGCGTCGCGAAGCGGCACGGCGGATCGGCCTCGAGGACCTCCGTCGGGCTCTTGACGGGACCGAAGTGGACGACGTACGTCGTACCGACCCGATCGATCGGTCCGGAGAGGCTGCTCACGCCCGTGACCCCGCCGACCCACTCGCCCATCCGCTCGACGTCCGTCCAGAGCGCGAAGACGTGCGCGGGTGATGCGGCGACATGGGTGGAGATCGTGTAGTGGGCCACGGGTGGCGCCCATTCTGCACAGCCGGTGGCGCCTCTACCATTCGCGGATGGATGATCGCGACGGCGCGCAGCCGGCTCCGCCGCTCTCGCCGCTCGTCGCCGCCCTCCTGACGTTCATCGCCACGGCGAGCGTGCTCGTCCTCGAGATCGCCGCCGGGCGGCTCCTGGCGCCATACGTGGGCGTGTCGCTCACGACCTACACCGGGATCATCGGCGCGATCCTGGCCGGCATCGCCCTGGGCGCCTGGATCGGCGGGAAGGCTGCCGACACCGTCGGGCCGCTATCGCTCCTGGGGCCAGCGTTCATCCTCGGCGGTCTCAGCGCCATCGCCGCGGTGCCGATCGTCGGAGTGATCGGAGGCATCGGGGTGGGGGAGGGGCTGTTCGGGATCGTCGTCCTCGCGACGACCGCGTTCGTCGTCCCGGCGGCCATCCTCTCGGCCACGGCGCCGATGCTCGTCCGCGGCACGCTGACCGACCTCGCCACCAGCGGTTCGATCGTCGGCCGGTTGTCGGCCGTCGGGACGGTCGGCGCCATCACGGGCACGTTCCTGACCGGCTTCGTGCTGCTCGGCCTGTTCCCCACCCGCGTGCTGATCGTCGCGATCGGTGCCGGGCTGGCGGTCATCGGCGTCGCACTGACCCTATGGCTTCGAAGCGGGGGCAGGGGACCGGCGGCGATCGCGATAGGCGCCGTCCTCCTGACCGGCGGGCTCGCCGTGGCCCAGCCGTCCCCGTGCGAAATCGAGAGCGCCTACTACTGCATCGCCATCCGTCGCGACGCCGCCGACCCGGACATCCGGGTGCTCGTGCTCGACCGACTCACCCACGCCGCCGTCGACCTGCGCGACCCGACCGACCTCGAGTTCGGCTACGTGCGGCGGTTCGCGGACGCCACGGCGCCGCTCCGCGCCACCCTGGGCACTTCGCAGGACACCCTGCACATCGGTGGCGGCGGGTTCACGTTCCCGCGCTACATCGAGGCCATGCATCCGGACGCTCGGCAGACCGTGCTCGAGCTCGATCCCCGCATCTACGAGATCGCACGGTCGGAGCTCGGGTACGTGCCGAGCGACCGCATCGACGTGCGACTGGGTGACGCGCGACAGTCGATCCGGGCCCTCCCGTCGGATGCCTTCGACATCGTGGTCGGCGATGCCTTCGGCGGGCTCGCCGTGCCGTGGCATCTCACGACGACCGAGTTCATCGGCGAGGTGGAGCGTGTGCTCCGCCCGGGCGGCATGTACGTCGCGAACCTCATCGACTACCCGCCGCTGCGCTTCGTCCGGGCCGAGGCAGCCACGCTGGCGAACGCCTTCTCCAACGTGGCGGTCCTCGCCAACCGCCGGACGATCGAGGGAGAGGGCGGCGGCAACCTCGTGCTCGTGGCGAGCGATACGCCGGTCGATAGGGCAGGGGTGGAGGCGGCCATCGCGACCTGGGGCGAAGGTTCGACGACGGCCGTCCTCACTGCCCGTGTTGAGGTGTCGACGTTCATCGACGGGTCAGTCGCGCTCACCGACGACTTCGCGCCGGTCGACCAGCTCCTCGGGCGCTAAGGTGTGTTAACAAAGTCCGGTGCGCAGAGCCAAGGGACGGGCATGAGCAGCGACGCAAACAGGATCGAAGAGCACCTCCGGGCGGCCTCTGACGCGATCCTTCTGCTGTTGACCGAGGTCGGTCAGCTCGAGCGACACAAGCGCGGCATCCCGCCGGGGGAGGCTCGGTTCGACGAGGTGGCGCGATCCGTCCGCGTGGTGGCGCAGGCGCTGGCGCAGTTCACCGAGTACGAGGAGACGTGGGCCCGCATCGCCACGGACGGCAGGACCGACATCGAACCGATCTCGAAGTCGGAGAACACGCCGACGACCGCCGCGATCCTCGAGCGCTGGCGAGCGATCGAACGGCAGCTCGATGACATGGAACCAGGCTCGCCCGAGTCGGCACGATTGTTCGCCGAGTTCGAGCGCCTGCGGGACGAGTACCTGGCCATCTTCAAGGAGCGCCAAGCGAACGACCCGGAGTAGGGCGAGGACGCGGGCCGGACCTGGCGCAAGGATCTCGACTACACCTTCGATCGAAGGCTCGGCGCCTAAGCCTGCGAGAAGTCGGCCGTCGAGGGGATCACCGCGGGCGGGGTCCCCACGACGATCACGATCACCTTCTGGTCGGTGAGTTCGATTGCACCCCGGTCCCCCTCGTAGGGCTCGCCGCCGATGTACACCGCGATCGGCGTCGGCGCGCAGTGCTCCCCGACGCAGGTCTCGCTGAGCTCGACGCCCCACTCGGTGAAGAACTGACCGAGGGTGTGCGGCTCCGGCTTCGACGACTCGGTGTGAAGGATCCCCGACTCGTCGTGCGTGTGGAGCGGTGAGATGCACGGCTGGGCGCACATCTCGATGCCGCCGTAGCCGAGCGGGTTCTCGAATGTTCGGACGTCGGGGTCCTCGATGTTGATCCCGATGCCCGCCGGCACCAGGATCGCCTTGCCGTCGATGAACACGTCCAGGTGGGCGTGGGCGTGGTTGACCAGGAACTCCTTTGGCGCGGGCTCAAGACCGGCCTCGACCGTGCGCTCGAGCGGATCCGACGGCGCGGGCCAGAGGAGGGTCGGTGGTCCGGCAGCCGGCGATGCCGCCGCGGCGCTCGGAGTCTGCGGGGCAGCCGACCCGGCGCTCCCGCCGCACGAGGCGGCGACGAGAACGGCGCCGCCGATAGCGATCGTGCGCGCCAGGGTCAGCGGCGTTCGCATGAACGGTTCCCTCCGAGCAGTCCTACGTCCCGGGGCACACTACGTCGTCTGGCAGGTGGGCGGGGCGTGATTCAGCGGGGTTCGGGGCTGGACTAATCTGACCGCGATGCACGTTCGCTCGGTCGAGGGCGAGGAGCGGGTGACGCCGCTCGAGCTGTTCTTCGACCTCGTCTTCGTCTTCGCCCTCACGCAGGTCACGGGGTTCCTCGCCGCGAACGAAAGTGGGGAAGGGCTGGTTCGGGGCGGGCTCTTGCTCGCCGCGCTGTGGTGGGCATGGACGGCGTATGCCTGGCTGACGAACACCCTCGATCCCGAGGAAGGTGCCGTTCGTCTGGCGATGTTCGCTTCGGCGGGCGCCATGCTGATCGTCGCCCTCGCGACACCGGCGGCGTTCGGCGCCGAGGCTCTCGTGTTCGGTGTCGCCTATTTCTTCGTCCGTGCCCTTCACCTCGTCCTCTACGCGATCGCCAGCGGCGACGACCCGGAGCTGCATGCGGCCGTCCTCCGATTCGTACCGGGCGCCGTACTCGGACCGTCGCTTCTCGTGGTCGCCAGCTTCTTCGACGGGCCGGTCGAGCTCGCGCTGTGGGCCGCGGCCTTGACGATCGACTACCTCAGCGCATTGCTGGGTCGAGGTCGCGGCTGGCGCCTGTCGCCGGCGCATTTCGTCGAGCGCCATGGGCTGATCATCATCATCGCCCTGGGCGAGTCCATCGTCGCCACCGGGGTCGGCGCGGCCGGGCTGCCGCTCGACGCCCCGAGGATCGCGGCCGCTCTGCTAGGCATGGTCGTCGCCGCGGCGCTGTGGTGGTCCTACTTCGACTGGGTCATCTTCATCTCGGAGGCGAGGATCAGGGAGGCGACCGGTGCCGAGCGCGCGGACCTCGCGCGCGACCTCTTCTCGTACCTCCACATGCCGATGGTCTTCGGCATCGTCCTCTTTGCGCTCGGCATGAAGGCGACCCTTGGCCATGTCGAGGAGCCGCTGGGGATCATCCCAGCCATCGGCCTGTGCGGAGGTCTGGCGCTGTACATGGCCGCGCACGTCGCCCTGCGGCTGCGGATCGGCGGCGGCTGGGGTCATGGTCGGCCGGTGGCGACGATCGTGCTGCTCGCCCTCATCCCGGTCGCCACCGTGGTGCCGGCGCTCGTTTCGCTCGCCCTTGCTGCCGCCGTTTGCACGACATTGATCGCGTACGAAGCCCTTCGGTATCGGTACGCGCGCACATGGATCCGGGGCCATCGCGGTGAGTTCACGATGGAGGAGGTCGCACGCTACGCAGGTCCTGGGGGCGCACCATCCAACGCTCAGGAGGCCTCGACAGATCCGAACACCGATCGCCCTGCCGGGTAGCGCCGGGCCTCGTCGTGACCGGCAGTCAGCCGTCGGTCTCGGGCGCCTCCATACGCTCGAGAAGGGCCAGCGTCGTCTGCCAGCTGCGAATCGTCATCGACTTGTACGGCGGCGTCCCGACGATCTTCCCGAGCCGGCTTTTAGTCCGTTCCGCGCTCAGCCGCTGGGAGTAGATCACGCCGGTTCCCGGCCACACCTCATCGACGCCGGACCGCGGGTCGAAGACCTTCATCGCCGTCCGGGCGTCGATACCCATGAGGAAGACCGCGTCGCTGTGGTACGTCTCCGGATGGTCGCCGAAGCCCTTCGGTCGCTTCCGGACCACAGCGCGAAGCTGGGCCAGCGTCAGGACCAGCACCGCGATCAGCTCGCTATCGAGCTTGAACGTCTTGGGCAGCGCTTCCTCGAGCTCTCGCTTGATCGCGGCCGCGGACTGATCGGATGTCAGGATGACGTTGCCGCTGGCGATGTAGGTCGAGACCTTCGTGTGGCCGTGCGATTCGAGAAGCTCGCGCAGGGCCGCCATCGGCACCTTGTTCTTGCCGCCGACGTTGATCCCGCGCAGAAGGACGAGGTATCGGGTCATCGTGGGCAGGAGGATGTCACGCGGCTCGCCGACGAGTCCGGCTCAGCGTTTGCCGAAACCGGGCATGGCCGCGGCTTGCTCCATCCAGGACGAGAGCTGGCGTTCATCGATGTCGTCCACCGATTCGAGGTCGACGCCGCGCGAGGCCTTGCCCATCCCGATCGGCGTCACCGGCGGTACAGGGGTCAGGGACGTGCCGCGCCCGAACGTGAGCTTGACGTGGCCCTCGAAGCCGCCGCACGAAAAGCACCAACCGTCGCCGACGCCATACCAGGCCATACCCCATTTCACGGAGCGCTGCAGGTCCGGTAGCGTCTTGGCCGCGAGGGCATCGACGCGTTCGGCGATGGAGCGTTGCGGCTGCGGCAAGCTGCCGATGTAGGCGAAGACCGGCTTGTCGCCAATTGCGGCCTTGGCGGGGCTTGCCCTCCCAGTCATGGCGGCCGGCAGCGTCGTGAGGACGTCGCCGTGCTCGGCGGTTCGCTTGGTGGGCTTGCGCGCCTGGACCATCTACGCCTCCGCTAGTTGCCCCCGCATGAGCGCTCGCCCAGTGTCGATCGCCCAGATCGGGAAGCCGAAATAGAACGCACCAAGGAGTCCGTTGCGCAGACCGTTGGGCAGGACGCCAGCCCGGCGAGCCAGGTACCCGGTACCGACCATCCACACGCCGACCGCAAGGAGTGACAGCGACACCATGCCGATCTGCTGATCGAACGCCAGTGCACCCGTGACGAGCAACCACTGAAGGACGATCGTGACGAAGATGCCGAGCGCGCCGACCACCGCGAGCAAGAGACTTCGGACGCCTCCCGTCTCGCGCACCAGGACGTACATCGTGGGAATCACGGGCAGTACCAGCCCGTAGGCGACGATCGCCAGGGCATCGTTGACCGTTCCGATCCGGAGCGCCGTCTGGCGGACACTCGGCCCAAGCGCGAATCCGACGTACATGGCGACGAGCGTCGCCACCATCGCAATCCCGACGACCCCGCCCGCCACAGCCAGGGCGCCTGCCACGGTGAAGGTCCGCTCCCGCACCCTCACATTGTGAGGCAACCGAGGACTCGAGTGAGGCGATCCGGCGTGCACTCTCGCGTTGCGCAGACATAACTCACCTTATCGGAAGTGAATGACGGCTCGTCATATCCGCCTACGCGCTAAGCCGTTGTCAAGTTGCGAAAACGAACAAGATGGCCAGGATCGCGGCGACGCTGTACACGACGACCCCCACGACGACGAAGCCGATCGCCAATCCCGCGCCAAACTTGATCGCCGTCCGGAGTGGGACGTCGAATGGGCCGGGTGGGGGCGGCAAGCCCGGAGCCGACCCTCCCCATACCTGGAACGACGTACCGCACTGCGAGCAGAAGTTCGCCCCCACGTGCCGGATCGCCTGACACGTCGGGCAGCGAGGCTCGCTGGTCGTCGCGGGGTCAGGCGTGCTGGTGGTCACTGGGCCAGCCTAACTTGTCACGATCGGCCCAAGCGAACGACGGCGAGGATTCGCCTGCTCGGCTTGCGTCAGCTGGAGTCCGCGGGGCCGACGGGCGCGATCGCGCCAGTCTCGGTGATCGGCTTGGGCGGCCCGAGCCGCCAGATCGACCGGGTCAGGCCGGGCGCCGCCACGAACATGATGGCGAAGGCGACGATGACGACGAGCAGGGCGAGCG
The DNA here is from genome assembly GCA_963813535.1 of uncultured Chloroflexia bacterium. Lineage (GTDB taxonomy): Bacteria > Chloroflexota > Limnocylindria > Limnocylindrales > CSP1-4 > SPCO01. The sequence goes on from CAWEZH010000002.1 coordinate 661,320, forward strand.
GGATGCCGGTCACGATGACCATGCTCTTCGCTCCGGTGGTGAGCGCGCCGTAGAACAGCGCAGCGACGACGACACCGCTGGGTCGCGAGCCAGCGAGCAGGGTGAGGGCGATGGCGACGTAGCCCAGGTCGTTCTGTGGTCCGCCCGAGAAGCCGCCGGCGGGCCCGAGGCCGAAGAACGCGCTGCCCATGCCGACCAGCCCTCCGGACAGCGACATCGCCAGCATCGTGGTCCGGCCCGGCCGCATGCCGGCGCCGCGGGCGGCGGTGCGGCTGAAACCGGTTGCCCGGAGCTCGAAGCCGCGGGTGGTCCGGAACAGCAGCAAGGACACGACGACGGCCATCGCGACCGCGACCACGAAGCCGTAGTCGACGCGGATCGTCGGCAGGTCGATGACCCGCGGCACGGCGGGGATCGCCGGCGGCGGCCCCGAGAAAGGGATCAGCCCGACGATGAGGAACGCGAGGTTCGGCGCCACGCCGTTGAGCATCAGCGTGGTGATGACCTCGTGCGCCCCCGTCCGGGCCTTGAGGAAGCCGGGAACGAACCCATACGCTCCCCCGGCGATGGTCCCACCGAGCAGCGCGGCCATCAGGGCGAGAGACGGCGGCAGGTACCCCGCCACGAACGTCGCCGTGATCGCGGCACCCAGGCCGCCGATGAGGAACTGCCCGTCCGCTCCGAGGTTGATCAGGCCGGCGTGGAACGACACGGCGAGGCCCAGGCCGACGAAGATGAACGGCGTGGCGCTGACCAGGGTTTCGGAGATGGGTCGGATGGCTGCCGCGATGTCGTCGGCGTTACCGCTCTGGATCGCGACGACGATGCGACCCGGGTCGCCGATCGCCCCAGAGAACATCGCGCGGTAGCCGTCGAACACGCCAGCGAGTGCGCCACCGATCGCCGCGGCCGGATCGGTGCCGATGTGTCGTAGGTGCTCGAAGTCGGTCAGCACGATGACGATCGCGCCCAGGAAGAAGGCCGTGACCAGCGCGAGTGCCGGGACAAGTGCGGGACGCAGCTCGCCCCTACCCTCGGTACTCGCTGATCTCGAACAGGTGCCCGTCGGGATCGCGGAAGAAGCAGCGCGTCTCCGCGCCGTGGGTCACCGGTGGCGTCAGGAAGACCGCGTCGCGCTCCTTGAGATCCTCGTATGCGGCCTGGCAGTCGTCGACGCGCATGGTGAACAGGTTGTCGCGCACGTCCGGGTCGACCGGCGGCGCGAGCGTGACGTCGGGCTTGTCGTCGGTCGGCTCACCACCGGTCACGATCAGCAGCCATGCGGTCCCGAGGCTGAGCACGACCGACGTACCGCCGTACTCGCCATACAGGCTCGCGCCGAGGACATCGAGGTACCACGCCTTCGACCGCGCGAGGTCGGAGACGACGAGGATGTGCGTCACGGCCAGATCGGGCGGCGGGAAGACGCTCACGAGGGTCTCCTGATCGTCACGGCCGTCATCGTGCCACGCTCGACGGCCCGGTGACGCCCCTACCCCGGACAGGCGAACGCGAAGTAGATCGGGATGTCGAGGCCGACGTGGACAGCGATCGGGATCAGCAGGGACCGGGTCCGGATGGTGACGAGGCCGGCGAGTAGTCCGCCGAGACCCATGGCCAGCATCAGCGGCACCTGGAAGGCGACGACGTCGGTCCCGGAGTGCGCGAGCCCGAAGACGACGGCCTGCCCGATGAGCGCAGGCCCGATGCCCATGACCCGTCCCGACCAGCTCATGAGCGCGCCCCGGTAGATGACCTCCTCCATCACGCCGTTCGAGACCGCGAAGATCGCGGCGGGCACGAGCGCCCCAGCGACGAGCACGTAGGACACGTCGCCGAAGAACGGTCTGGCCAGGTAGGGTCCGATCAGCAGCGCCACCGGACCCGCCGCGAGGAACCCGACGATCGCCCAGCGGATCCACCGACGCGCCGGCCAGCGGAGATACAGCGTCGCCGGAACCGCGCGCAGCACCAGCGCGACGATCGTCAACGAGACGAGCACGACGACCGCCTCGAGCGCTCGCCAGGTGGCGACCGGTGACGCCGGGTCCTGCGCAGCTGCCGAGATCCGTGGCGATGACCGGTGCCGCAAGCGTTCCCCAGAACAGGCTGACCGCGACGGGCACAGCGCCCGCCCAGGTCCAGCGCACTGGCGCGTCGCGGGCGACGGCGATGGCCGTGCCGACGGCGAGCACGAGCAGCAACGGCAGACGCGCCTGCGGCACGGCCGCAGCGACGGCCAGCAACCCGATCGGGATGAGCGAGCGGGCCAGCTCGGCCGGCTCGAACGGGAGCGTCCGTGTGGCGGCCACGGCGACTACCCCTCCCCCGCTCGGGTCAGACGTTGCTTCCGGTGACGATGACGAGCGCCGCGCCGTCCCGCGGCGGGTCGGCGAGCAGGCCGGCCCACGATGCGGCCGCCGCGCCCTCGACGGTCACGCCGAGCGCCTCGGTCAGTTCGTCCTGTGCCTCGTGCAGTGCCGCCTCCCCCACCGTGAGCATCGCGTCGACCCGGCCGAACATCAGCTCCACGGCGCGCGGGATCGCGATGCGCGAGGCGATGCCGTCCGCGTACGTGGCCGCGCGCTCGGTGTCGATCGCCCGTCCCGCGGCGAACGAGCGTGTCATGGCGTCGGCGCCCTCGGCCTGGACGCCCACCACGCGAGTCGACGGCGATGCGTGCCGGAACCACGATCCGACGCCGTCGATCAGCGCGCCATTGCCGACCGGGATGGATGCGACCGCGATCGCCGGCAACACGCCTGCCTCGACGGCGTCCGTGAGCTCGAGCGCGAGGCTCGCCGCCCCTGCCGCGATACGCGGATCGTCACCGTCGACCAGCAGCTCGGCATCGTTCGCCGCCACATACGCCTCCGAGGCGCCACGCGCGTCATCGAAATCGTCACCTTCCTCGATGACCGTGGCGCCGAGGCCGCGCATCCGGGCGATCTTCGCGCGATTGGCGTTGCGCGAGGTGAAGACGACGGCCGGGATCGCCAGCGCCCGTGCGGCATAGGCGACGCCCTGGCCGAAGTTCCCGGCCGAGGCCACGACCACGGGTCGTTGCGCGCCGATCCTCCCCTCCCCCGCCAGACCGTGCACGGCCACCCACGTCCCGCGGCCCTTGAACGCCCGGATCGGGTTGACCGTCTCGACCTTCACGACGACCTGGACGCCGAGCCTGGCGGTCAGCCCCTCGTGGACGTACTGCGGCGAGCCGGTGAAGGCCGGGTCGATGGTCGCGGCCGTGGCGCGGATCGCCTCGGGTGTGAGCTCGGGGATCGCGATCGGGTTCGGCGCGTCAGGCATCGCGCATCAGTCGGGCAGGCTGGGCAGGAGCGGCGCGAGGTACGGCGCCAGGGCGCGGGCGAATGGCGTGGTCATGTGATGGGCGTCGCGATACACGAGCACGCGCCCGATGACTGCCGGGCACGGCTCCGTCGGGCACAGCCAGGGCGCGGGATCGATGAACGTCGCCCCCATCTCGGCCGTCACCGCCTTCTCGGTCGCCGCCCGCTCGAGCCCGAGCGCCTTTGACATGGGCGTGGCGCACGCGAGCGCGTCGTCCAGGTGATCCGAGAGACAGACTGGCGCGTCTCTCGCCGGCCGGGGTGTGTCGCCGATGACGACGACGCGGTCGGCGACCTTCTCGATGGCCCGGATGGACCGCTCGAGTCCTGTCGCCCACAGATCCTCCCGGTCGCCCGATGGGACCGCGGCACCGTCGACCCAGAACTGGCCGGTCCGGCTGTCCGAGATCACCACCATCGCCGGCTTTTCGGCTCCGATGCGATCGAGGACGGCGGCCCGCCACGCATCGCACTCGGCGTACTCGCGCTTGAGTGCCGTGTTGTACACCGGGAGGTCGGCCACCGGACAGGCGGATTTCGTGAGTGAGATGAACCGCCAATCCTGCTCCTCGGCGAGGCGCTGGAGCGTGGGAAACCAGTGCGCCGCATGTGAATCACCGATCAGCACGACCGTGCTCGACCCATCCGACCGCCCGTAGACGCAGTCGGGCGGGCTGGTCTCGCGCCACTCAGCGTGGCACGCGTCGGCGTAGATGACCGGGATGTCGTCGCGGACCGTCGCAAGCGGCGGGACGAGGTCGGCGGGGACCGGTCCACCAGGCGTCGGGGCGAGCGTCGGCTCGGCCGGCGGGCTGCTCGGGGGGCCGCTTGGCGGCGCCTGGGTGCCGCTCGGCGTCGCCAGCGTCGGGCTCGGTGTCGTCAGCTCGACCTCGACGTCGCCGGTATTCGGCGCTGCGGCCGTCGCCGGTAGGGCCACGACGCCTGCCCCGAGCGACACTCCCGCGACCAGCAGGCTGGTGACACCGGCGACCGCCAGCGATCTCGACGGTCGAAGCCTCGCAGCACCGCCGTGGCGGATCGGATCCTCGATCCAGCGCCTGCTCGCCTCGGCTAGCAGGAACGTCACCCCGACGAGCCCCAGCCGGACCGGCCCTGGCAACGCTGCGCCGACGGCCGCCGCCGGGAGGACGAGCAGCGGCCAGTGCCACAGGTAGAGCGAGTACGAGATGCCGCCGATCCAGCGCATCGGGCGGATCGCGACGAGCCGCGACAGCGGATTGAGTGGTTGCGGCAGCCCGCCGAGGATGACCAGCGCGGCGCCGACGACCGGCAGCAGGGCGGCTGTGCCCGGGAACGGCGTCGCGGTGTCGAAGACGACGCCACCGATGCCGATGAGCAGGAGACCGAGGGCGACCGAGGCCGTGGCGACCGACCCCGGCAGGCGCGCGAGACGGGTCATGCCCAGCGCCAGTGCGGCACCGACCGCCAGCTCCCAGGCACGTGACGGGAGGAGGAAGAACGCCAACGGCGCGTCGGTCGACGTCCAGACCAGACCGAGGACGAACGAGGCGATCGCGACGATCCCGACCGTCAGCCCGATCCGGCGCAGGACGACGCTGCGACCCGCGACGAGGAACAGGAGCGCCGGCCAGAAGAGGTAGAACTGCTCCTCGACGCCGAGCGACCAGAAGTGCAGCAGCGGTGACGGGTCCAGTTCCGCCTGCAGGTAGTCGGTCGCCTGCGCCGCGAAGCGGATGTTGCTGACGTACAGCGCCGCGGCCGCGCCATCGCCCGCGACATCGACCATGCGCAGCGGTGGCAGCACGATGGCCGAAGCGATGACGGTGACCGCGATGACCACGAGCGCCGCGGGCAGCAACCGTCGGGCGCGGCGGGCGTAGAACGCCGGCAGGTCGACCCGGCCGGTCGACTGCAGCTCGCGCACGATGAGCCCGGTGATCAGGAACCCGGAGACGACGTAGAAGACGTCGACGCCGATGTAGCCGCCCGTCAGCCCCGGGATGCGCGCGTGATACGCGAGCACGAGGAGGACGGCGATGGCGCGCAGGCCTTCGATATCGGGGCGGAACGGCGCGCGGGCGTCGTTCGGCGGGGGCGATGCCACGGATGGGATGGTACCCGCGCCGTGCTGGGTCGGTCCCCGATCGAGGCTTCGGGACATGAAAGTGCCCGAAGGAACTGGTCCGTAGCCCTCAGCATCGATGTAAACACCTATGCCGCTACTTGCGGTCCTGCCCCTTCGGGCACGACCTACGGTACGGCCGGGCCGTCCCCATGGGAAGCGATTTATCCACCAATTTCCAGATTCAGGGGTCGTTCTGGGTCGATCCGTCCACCGCCAATCCACCGTCTGGCGGTTCGCGACTGGACCGCGCACGACCCTGGGCCGGGTCGCGCTGGCGTCGGGCACAAGCAAATGCCCGAAGGAACTCGATCACTAGACGCTCCAACCAATGTAAACACCGGTCAGATCGCTAGATGTTCGTGCCCCTTCGGGCAGGTCCTACGTTAGGCGACGCGTGCTTGCGGCGGCAAGAGGGTTATCCACTGATTTCATTGCAGATGAGACGCCACGCCGCCCGATGTCCACAGCGTCCCCACAGTGGGCCTCGTCGGGGCGCGCCGTCAGGTCTCGAGCGGCCACGACACCTCGTCGATCAGGGCCGGTCGCCCGTCATCCTCGACGGTGAACCGCCGCTCCTCGCTGCCGGCGGTGTCCCGCAGGTGCCAGGAATGCCGGGCGATGCGCTCGACGGCCCAGCGCGTCGGTCGGGGATCGAGTCCGTCGTCGATGCGCAGGATCTCCAGGGTCGCCGTGGCGCCCGCGACGACGCGACGCTCGAGACGTCTGACGGCGATCGTCGTCGAGGCCGGCGAGCCGATCACGAGGAGCTCATGCTCCGCGCTCCAGCGAAACGCCAGGTGACGTACGCCCGCGGCCGTGACCACGTTCCCGTGGATCGCCGACTCGTCCCGCTCCGGATGCAGCGTCAGCAGTCCGGCCCGCGTCGTCATCTCGAGTCGCGTCGGCCGTCCGGCCGTGGAGGTCTCGAGCAACAGCGACCGCAGCAGCTGTCCATCCCGTTCGATCGACTCCCGCCAGCGCGTCCCCTTCGCGCCGTCGGCCTGGCTCCATGTGACGAGATCGCCGGTGCCGGTCCTCGCATGACCGCCACGACGGACGGATGCCATCCTCGCTGCGCGCCCCCTTCAGAGCCCCTGGCGGCCGGCGACGGCCGACGTCTCACCCGTGCCGTCGACCGCATCGGCCCAGCGAACTGCGGCGGACTCGAGCTCGCCGGCGAGCGAGGGGGCGACTCGGCCGCGGATCCGAACGTCGCGCTCGCGGTAGTCGATGTCGATGGTCCCCCGCTCACGGACGCGGGCCAGCAGCTCGCCGGCTGCATACGGCAAGGCGACGTCGACGTCGACCCAGAGCGACGCGAGGACCGCGGCGATCTCGGCGCGCAGCGTCTCCATCCCGTAGCCGGTCAAGGCCGAGACGAAGACCGCGCCGGCGATGGACGGCGCCACGCCCGACCCGTTCGATGCGGCATGGTCGATCAGGTCGGCCTTGTTGAAGACCACGAGCCGCGGCTTGTCTCCCGCCCCGAGCTCGTCGAGCACGGTCTGGACGGTCGTCCGGTGCTCGTCGACATGGGCATCGGAGGCATCGACGACCTCGAGCAGCACGTCGGCGCGATTGACCTCCTCGAGCGTGGCTCGGAACGCGTCGACGAGCTGGTGCGGCAGCTTGTGGATGAAACCGACGGTGTCCGTGACGATCGCGGTCTGGCCGTCGCCGAGCTTGACCTGGCGGCTCGTCGGATCGAGCGTCGCGAACAGCTTGTCCTCCGCGCGCGCGACCTCGGAGCCCACCAGGGTGTTGAGCAGGGTCGATTTCCCGGCATTCGTGTACCCGACGATGCCGACGGTCGGCCACAGGCGCCGGTCGCGGCCGCGTGCGGCCGTGGCTCGATGCTGACGGACCTGCTCCACGCGATCCTTCATCTTGGCGATCCGCGTCCGGATCACGCGCCGGTCGGTCTCGAGCTGGCTCTCGCCTGGTCCGCGCGACCCGATACCACCCTGGGTCCGCGACAGGTGGGTCCACAAGCGGGTCAGGCGCGGCAACTGGTATTCGAGCTGGGCGAGCTCGACCTGGAGCCGGCCCTCGTGCGTCTGCGCATGCAGGGCGAAGATGTCGAGGATCAGCCGGCTGCGGTCGATGACCTTGACACGCAACAGCTCCTCCAGGGAGCGCTGCTGGGCGGGTGACAGCTCGTCATCGGCGATGAGCACGTCGAAGCCGGTCTCCCGCCGAGCCGCCGCGAGGTCCTCGGCCTTGCCCTTGCCGATGTACCAGTTCGGGTCGACGTGCCGGCGGTTCTGCCATTCCGCGCCGACCACGTCGGCACCGGCCGTCGTAGCGAGGTTCGCGAGCTCGGAGAGGGACTCCTGGGCGGTCCAGCCGTCCTCGCCACCGGTGTCGACGGCGACCAGGAAGGCCTTCTCGACCGGTGGTTCGAGGTCGATGAGGTGTCGTGCCATGCGGCTGCAGGATACCGGTAACGTCCTCGTGCAGCCGCTGACGCTCCTGCAAGCCCGCGCGGTCACCATCGATATCGAGGAGGTGCCTGATGACCGATGCCCGCCTGCACAGCACCAAGCCGATCGATGACGAAGTCCCGTTCGCAGACGCCGTCGACGTTCCCGGCGAGGAAGCGCCGGCCGACGAAGACGCCCTCGTGACCCCGGCCGCGGCCGAGCGCGACCGGACCATGCCCGACCGGGACGTGGAACCGTCGGGCCGTCAGACCGACGATCTCGGCGAAGACAAGCGGGACGCCTGACCCGAGCTGACCGCCCGCGCGAGTTCGACCGCCTTGTCGAACGGATCCCCCGTCGCCTCCAGCCAGGTGACGTCTGGCTCCGCACGGAACCAGGTCCGCTGTCGCTTCGCGAACGCGACATTCCGTCTCGCGTCCTCCTCGATCGCGTGCTCGCGGGTCATGGTCGCGTCGGCGACGGACCACGCCTCCCGATAGCCGATCGCCGAGAACGCCGGTAGCGTCGGGTCGAAGCGCTCTCGGAGCGCGACGGCCTCGTCGACCAGGCCTGCGTCGAGCTGGGACCGTGCCCGTGCCGCGATACGGCGCCGATGCTCTGCCCCTTCGACGTCGAGCCCGATCCAGGTCACAGGACCGTCATACCCACGCGGCCGAGGCCGCGGACCATCGCCGCGCAATTCGGCGATCTCGAGGGCGCGGATCACGCGCCGCGGGTTGGCCAAGTGGACCTCCGCCGCGAGTGCGGGGGCCTTCGCCTGGAGCCGGGCTGCCAGGGGTTCGAGGCCCTCGGCGGCGAACTCCGCTTCGAGACGGGCGCGGACGGCGGGGTCATCGGGCAGTGCGTCAAGGTCGAGCCCGCGCGCGACGGCACGCAGGTACAGACCCGTGCCGCCGACCAGCAGCGCCACCCCGTCGCGTGCCGCCACGTCCCGCAGGACGCCGGTCGCGTGCGCCACGTAGTCGGAGACCGCGAAACGCTCGTCGGGGTCGACGAGGTCGAGGCCCTCGTGCGGGACGCGCCCACGATCCGCGACCGAGACCTTGGCCGTGCCGATATCGAGGCCGCGATACACCTGTCGCGAGTCGGCCGAGATGACGGTGGCGGGTCGCCCCGACGCGATCAGCCACTCCCCGAGCCGGATGCCGAGCTCGGTCTTGCCGGTCGCGGTCGGACCCGCGACGACGATGAGCGGTGGCAGGCTCCCCATGGCCGCATACTGCACGGCCGATGCCGTTCCCGCATGTCTTCGAGCCGCTGACGATCCGTCATCGCACGCTCCGGAGCCGGATCACGTTCGGGGCGCACACGGCGAACATGGCCGAGAACGGGCTGCCCGGCGACCGGCACATCGGCTACTACCGCGAACGGGCGCTCGGTGGGGCCGGGATGATCGTGGTGGAGCCACTCCCGGTGCACCCGACCGCGGTGCTGACGCGTGGCAACTTCCGGAACGACGACGCCATCGTCCCGCATCTCCGTCGGCTGACCGACGCCTGCCGCGACGCGAACGCCGATGTCGTGATGATCCAGCAGCTGTATCACGTCGGTCAGCACGGCGACGCCGACAACTCGTTCGCCCCGAACTGGTCACCGTCAGGGCTCCCCTCCTATCACGACGCGGATGGCAGCCACGCGATGAGCGAGGCGGACATCGACGCCGTCATCGACGGTTTCGTCGACTCGGCGAGGCGCGCACGAGACGCGGGCTTCGATGGCGTCGAGCTGTTCGGGGCCTACCACGGGCTGATCGAGCAGTTCTGGACGCCATGGTCGAACCGGCGCACGGACGCGTGGGGCGGCTCGTTCGAGGCGCGGATGCGCTTCTCGTGCACGGTGCTCGAGCGGATCCGCGAGACGTGCGGCGACGACTTCATCGTCGGCCTGGCGGTCAGCATCGACGAGCGTTCCGAGCCGACGCTGTCGATCGACGAGCTGTGCGAGGTGGTCGCGTGGCACGACCATCGGGGGTTGATCGACTACGTCACCTGCGGCACCGGCTCGTACTTCGACTTCTACCCGATCATCCCGGTGTCGCTGTACGAGGCGAGGCTGGGGGTCCCCTACGCCGCCGCGCTCAAAGGCGCGGTGACGCGGGCCGTCGTGCAGGCCGAGAGCCACATCCGCACGCCAGAGGCCGCGGAGGCGGTCATCGCGGCCGGCGAGGCCGACATGGTCAGCATCGTGCGCGGGCAGATCGCCGATCCCGCACATGGTCGCCAAGGCTCGCGAGGACCGGGCCGACGAGGTCCGGCCGTGCATCTCGTGCAACCAGCTGTGCTGGGGTCGTCGATCGCGCGACTACTGGATCTCGTGCCTGGTCAACCCGTCCGCCGGCCGGGAGTTCCAGTGGGGCGGCGACCGCTTCGGTGCGTCAGAGGCTCCCAGGTCTGTGCTGGTCGTGGGCGGCGGGCCGGCCGGCCTGGAAGCCGCGCGGGGCGCCGCCGAACGCGGCCATCGTGTGACCCTGCTCGAACGCGATGCCCGACTCGGTGGGCAGTTCCGCCTTGCCGGCCGGCAGCCGTCGCGCGGCCAGATCCTCGACCTCATCGCCTGGTACGAGCGCCGCCTCGACGCGCTCGGCGTCGACGTCCGACTCGATACGGAGGCGACGGTGGCGGAGGTGGCCGCGATCGGCGCCGACCTGACGATCGTCGCCACCGGGTCTCGGCCCCCAGGGACCGGTTTCCAGCGTGCCCTGCCGATGGTCGACCGGCTGCCGGGTGCCGACCGCGACGACGCGATCTCGATCCACGACGCCCTGGCGGATCGCGGCCGCGTCGGTGAGCGCGTGATCCTCCTCGACGACCTTGGGGACTGGCGGGGTCTCGGGACAGCGCTACATCTCGCCGAAGGTGGCCACCACGTCACGATCGTCGCGTCGGGATCGGTGGTCGGCAATGGGCTCGCCCACAGCGCAGCGGATGTGCCGTTGCGCCGTCGGTTCGTGGAGGCCGGCGGCGAGATGCGGCCCGATACCGTCGTCCTCGGATGGGACGGCTCGGCGGCGACCGTTCGTTCGACGCTCACCGGCCGCGAGGACCGGCTCATGGCAGACACCATCGTCATCGCCGAGACGCCCGCACCGGAGACCGCCCTCCAGGACGCCCTGCGCGCCGAGGGCATCGCGTTCGAGGCGATCGGCGACTGCGTGGCGGCGCGGCGGGCCAGTCTGGCCATCTACGACGGACGCGAGCTCGCGCTGCGCATCTAGGCGGCGCGTACCATGGCGTCGACGATGGCGACACAGGAACTCGATCCCGCCACCCCCGTCCGTCGTGGACGCTCGGCTCGGCAAGCGGAACGCCTTGCCCGGGCGATGGAGACGCTCCCCTACCTGACCCGCAAGCTGCCCCCGGTCGAGGTGGTCTCGACCGATGGCCTCGAGGCGATCGAGCACAATGCCGACACGCTCCTCCAGGAAGTCGGCATCGAGGTCGTCAACTTCCCGGAGGCGGTCGAGATCTTCCGCTCGGCCGGCGCGGACGTGCAGGGCACCCGCGTCCGCTTCGAGCGCGGGATGTGCCGCGAGATCGTCCAGGCGTCCGCCCCACGCGTGTTCACCCAGATCGCGCGCAACGCCGCGCGCAGCGTCGTCATCGGCGATCCGCACATGGTCCTCGTGCCGACGTACGGGTCGCCCTTCGTCCACAACCTCGACGACGGTCGGCGCTACGCCACGATCGAGGACTTTCGCAACTTCGTGAAGCTGACCTACACGAGCACGACGCTCCATCACGGTGGCGGAACGCTGTGCGAGCCCACGGACCTGCCGGTCAACAAGCGCCACTTCGAGATGGTCTACAGCCACATCCGCTATTCGGATCGGGCGTTCATGGGCTCGGTCACGCATCCGTCGCGGGCACAGGACTCGGTCGACATGGCCAAGATCGTCTTCGGGCCCGAGACGCTCGAGCGCGAGCACGTGATCATGGGCCTAGCCAACGCCAACTCACCGATGTCGTGGGACTTCAACATGCTGGGCTCGGCCAAGGTCTACGCCGAGAACAACCAGATCATGCTGATCACGCCGTTCATCCTGGGCGGGGCGATGGCGCCGGTCACCGTCGCCGCCGATGCCACGCAGACGCTCGCCGAAGCACTGGCCGGCATGGCCTTCTGCCAGATCGTCCGGCCGGGCGCGCCGGTCATCTTCGGTTCATTCGCGTCGTCGATGTCGATGCAGACCGGGGCACCCACCTTCGGCACGCCGGAACCCCAACTCGTGCTGTTCGTCCTCGCAGCCCTGGCGCGCCGGCTCGGCGTCCCGTTCCGGAGCGGGGGCAACTTCACGGCCTCCAAGCTCCCCGACTACCAGGCCGCCTACGAGAGCGCGATCAGCTTCATGGCCACGATGCAGGCCGGCGTGAACTTCAACCTGCATACGGCCGGCTGGCTCGAGGGCGGGCTCGCCATCGGCTACGAGAAGTTCATGCTCGACGAGGACCAGGCCTCGATGACGGCGGCGTACATCGGCGGGGTGGACCTGACCGACAACGGGCTGGCGCTCGACGCCATGCTCGCCGGCGGACCCGGCCAGCATTTCCTGGGGTCGCCGCACACGCTCGCCAACTTCGAGAACGCGTTCTGGCGTTCTGAGCTGTCGGACAACAACAGCTTCGAGCAATGGGAACTCAACGGCGCGCACGACGCCGCTGCCCGGGCCAACGCGCGCTGGAAGCAGCGACTGGCCGAGTACCAGCAGCCACCGCTCGACGAGGCCATCCACGAGGAGCTGCTCGCCTGGCTGGAGCGCCGGCGCGCGAGCTTCCCCGACTCGGACGTCTAGCACCCGCAGGTGGCCGCGCCGACCAAGCTGATCCTCGATGTCGATACCGGCACCGACGACGCGATCGCGCTCATGGTGGCAGCGCTCCATCCGGACATCGAGCTCGTGGCGGCGACCACCGTCAACGGCAACAACCCGGTCGCCTACTGCACGGACAACACGCTCCGGGTGTTCGACCTGCTCGACGCGCCGATACCCGTGCACGAGGGCGCAGCGTCTCCGCTGATCCGTGACGACTTCCCGATCCCCCGGGCCGTCCTGCACGCGGCCGGCAGCATGCACGGCCTCGAGCTGCCCATCCCCAAGCCGCGGTCCGTCAAACAGTCGCCCAATGCTGTGGAGTTCCTCATCGAGACGTACCTCGCGGCCACCGACGAGATCGTCCTGATGCCTGTCGGCCCACTCACCAACATCGCCCTCGCGATACGACGCGAGCCGCGGATCGTCGAGCGCATCCCCCGGGTGATCGTGATGGGCGGCGCGCACGACGCGGGCAACACCACGCCCTCCGCCGAATTCAACATCTGGGCCGATCCCGAGGCCGCGCAGGTCGTCTTCCGGGCCGGGCTCCGGGACGTGACGCTCATCCCACTGGACGCCACCCATCGGGCACTGGTGTCAGCCGCGGACTGTGAGCGGCTCCGGGGACTCGGAACGCCTGCCTCGATGGCTGCCGCCGCGATCGTCGAGGAGCGGATCGCCGCGTACGACGACCTGCAGCCGATGGAGATCGCCCGCTCGGCACCGGTCCACGATGCGCTGTGTGTCGCGTATCTGGTCGACCCGGACGTCGTGACCGGTCGTCGCGTCCACGTCGACATCGAGACGAGCGGGGAGCTGACGGTCGGGCGGACCGTCATGGACACGCACGGACGCTTCGGTTCGGCGCCGAACGCCTTCGTCGCGTTCGATGCGGACGGTCCGCGGTTCGTCGAGCTACTGCTGGACGTCCTCGCCCGCTCGTAGCGCGGTCTCTTCGGCGGCGACGATCAGCTCGCCGCCGCGGTCCTGCAGCCGGCGCAGCTCCTCGAGCGGGATGTGGCAGCTCATCAAGTGGCCGGGCTCGACCTCCGCCAGGGGCGGCTCGGTCACCTCGCACAGACCCGGGATCATCCGCGGGCAGCGCGTATGGAACACACAGCCCGACGGCGGGTTGGCCGGGCTCGGCACCTCACCCTCGAGCCGGATCCGGGTGCGCGGTTCGCCATCCAGGCTCGGGACCGCGGAGAGCAACGCTTCCGTGTACGGATGGTTCGGGCCCGTGAACACCGCCTCGGACTCGCCCACCTCCATGATCCTGCCGAGGTACATCACGGCGATCCGATCGGCGAGATAGCGCACCACGCCGAGGTCGTGTGAGATCAGGAGGTAGCTCGCCTTGCTCTGTACCTGGAGCTCGGACAGGACGTTGAGGATCGCCGCCTGCACGGATACGTCGAGCGCGCTCGTCGGCTCGTCGGCCACGACGATCCGCGGATCCCCGGCGAAGGCACGCGCGATCGCGACCCGTTGCTTGAGCCCGCCGGACAGCTGGCGCGGCTTCAGGTCGAGATGGCGCTGCGTCAGGCGCAGCGACGACGCCAGCGTGTCGACGCGCTCGGTCACGGCCTTGCCACGCAGCCCCGTCAGCTTCGAGACGGAGCGCGACAGGATGTTGCGGACCGTCCAGCCGCGGTTGAGCGCGGAGTCGGGGTTCTGGAACACCATCTGGATCGAACGCTTGTCGGCGGTCGGTCGGCTGGCGGTATCGCCGGCGAGCGCATGGTCATCGAGCTCGAGCTGACCGCCGGCGTCGGGCGTCTCGATGCCAAGGATGGTCTTGGCCAGCGTGGATTTGCCCGAGCCCGACTCGCCCACAAGCCCGAGCGTCTCCCCGTCGTGGAGTTCGAGGTTGATCCCGACCACCGCCGGGACATCGCTGCCCGACGAGTGGAAGGTCTTCGAGACACCGGTGATGTTCAGTGCGAGGTCACCCATCGGGATGGCGGCCTGACCCACACCGGCAGCTGGGGCCTTGAGCTCGCCGATCCGCTCCCAGTGGTGGCAGCGGGTCCATTGCCCGTTCGCCAGCTCGACCACCGGCGGGATGACCTCGCGACACAGATCGGTTGCCAGCGGGCAGCGATCCACGTAGACGCATGTCGGCAGCGGCGTCCCGATCTGGGGCAGGGTGCCCGGGATCGTGGCCAGCGGACGCTCCGACTTGCGGATGCCGTGGCGCGGCAGCGATTGGAGCAGACCGACGGTGTACGGATGCTGCGGGCGCTCGAAGACGGTGACCGCGTCACCCTCCTCGACGATCTTGCCGGCGTACATGACCCCGACGCGATCGCACATCGTGCGGATGACGCCGAGGTTGTGCGCGATGAGGAGGACGGCGGCGTTCGTCTCGGCGACCAGCGAGCGGACGAGGTCGAGCACGCTTGCCTCGACGGTCGCGTCGAGGCCGGTCGTCGGCTCGTCGAGCACGAGGAGCTGCGGATCGCAGGCAAGCGCGATGGCGATGACGATCCGTTGCTGCATCCCACCGGACAGCTGATGTGGGTAGCGCTGGTAGACGCGCTCCGGGTCCGCGATGTGGACGCGTCGCAGCGCCGCCAGCGCACTCTCGCGCGCCTGATCGCCGCTCTGGCCGAGGATCGTGAAGGCCTCGGCCACCTGCGGTCCGACCTTGGTGGTCGGGTTCAGGGCCCCGCCCGGGTCCTGATACACCATCGACGCGTGGTTCGTCCGGAACTCGCGGACCTGCTCGTCGTTCATCTTCGTGATGTCGTCGCCGCCCACGAGGATGCGACCGCCGGTGATCACCGCATTACGGGGCAGGTAGCGCAGCGCCGCGTAGGCCGTCGTGGACTTTCCGCAGCCCGACTCCCCGACGAGCCCGTACGACTCGCCCGGCTTGATGTCGAAGCTCACGTTGCGCAGCACCGGGCGTCGGATGCCACGCACGACATAGGCCAGCGAGAGGTCCTCGACGCGCAACGCCGCAGCCTGCGGCGTGGTCTCCGGGGGCGGCGGGGCGGCTTCGACAGTCATTCGGCCAGGACCGACTGTAGCGAGTCGGCGATGAAGTTGATCGCGACGACGGTGCTCGCGATGGCGAGCGCCGGGAACAACGTCGGCCACCAGACGCCGGAGATCATGTTCGTGTACTCATCGGCGATCGTCAGGCCCCAGTCGGCCGACGGGGGCTGGATGCCGACGCCGAGGAACGACAGCGTGGCGACCGTGAAGATCGCGTAGCCGAAGCGGACCGTCAGCTCGACCACGATCGGCGGGAGCACGTTCGGGAAGATCTCCCGAGAAAGGATGAAGAAGCCCGACTCACCACGGAGCTTCGCCGCGGTGACGTAGTCGAGCTGGCGTTCGGACAGCACCGCGGAGCGCACCGTGCGCGCGACGATCGGCGCGAACAGGATGCCGACCACCGCCACGACGACGCTTGGCGACGGCCCGAGGACCACGAGCGCCAGCAGTGCGACGAGGATGACCGGCAGGGCAAGGAACGCTTCGACCAGGCGGCTCAGGACATCGTCGATGGTCCCCCGGTAGTACCCCATGATCAGACCGAGAAGCGTCCCGGCGCCGACTCCGAGGAGCGCGGCCAGCGGCGCGATGATCAGCACGTCGCGTGAACCGACCATCACCCGCGACAGCACGTCACGGCCCAGGCGATCCGTCCCGAAGATGTGCAGTTCCGTCGTGCCCGTCAGCGTCGTGAGCTGGCCAGGGGGCTGGTGGTTCCGCGTGAAGTCGTTGAACGGGTCATACGGGGTGATCGCCTCGCCGAGGATCGCCGTGAGGATCCAGCCGACGAGCACGACGATGCCGATGATGAAGGTCGGTCGGCGAAGGAGGACGCGTAAGGTCTCGCGCCTGGCTTGGGCGCGCTCGGACACGTTGCTGGCCGCCACAGGGGCGATCGCGGGGCCTGGGGTGATCGGGACATCCATCAGCGTTCCGCGTCGAGTCGGATCCGCGGATTCATCCAGGCGATGATGACGTCCGCAACCAGCGTGGCGAGCATATACACGATGCCGATGATGATCGCCCCCGCGGTGAGCGTCGGGATGTCCTTGCGTTGCGCAGCGAACAGCATCGTCTGACCCATGCCGTTGTAGTTGAAGATGCGCTCGACGGCGATGATCCCGCCGAAGAGGTACCCGATCTGGACCGCGATCACGGCAACGGTCGGGATCAGCGCGTTGCGCAACACGTGGCGGGCCATGGTCTGTCGAGTGGTAAGGCCCTTCATCGTCGCGGTCCGCGTGTAGTCCGACTGGAGGACCTCGATCGTGCCGGCCCGCGTCATGCGTGCGATGTAGCCGAAGTACACGATCGCCATCGCGAGGGCAGGCAAGAGGAGATAGCGCAGCTCGGTCAGGAAGTCCGCGCCGCGGGGAGCTCGCGCGGTCACCGGGAGCCAGCCCAGCTGGACGCCGACCACGACGATGAGGATCGTGCCGGTGACGAACTCGGGAATCGAAGACGAGGTGAGGCCGAGCAGGACGACGGCGCGGTCGGCCGGTCGGTCGCGTCGGCGTGCCGCGATCAGGCCGGCGACGATGGCGACCGGGATGGTGATGATGAGCGCGAGCCCGGCCAGCTTCGCGGACCGAGCGATGGCCTCCGCCAGTGTCGGCAGCACGGGCTTGTTGGTGACGAACGAATCCCCGAAGTCGAGAGTCACGAGCCCGACCATCGAATCGACGTACCGCTCGATGATCGGTCGGTTCGTGCCCAGCCGCTCGTTCAGCGCATCGACGCTCTCCTGCGGCGCGAACGGTCCCAGGATCGTGCGGCCGACGTCGTTCGGCAGGACGTTGGCGATGATGAAGACGATCGAGGCGAGCAGCCACAACGTGAGGAGTGACAGGAGCAACCTGCGCGTGATGAATCGTGCCATCGCGTGGCTCGCCCCATCCCCTCAGCTCGATGGATAGGCGAAGGCGACGGCCCGAGGGGCCGCCGCCCTCACGTGGTGCCCGTTAGGCGACCTGCTGTGTCGTTGCGAAGGACATCTGACCCAGGGCGCTCGAGAACACCCCGGTGAACTTGTTCGAGTTGCCGGCGAGATAGTTGTAGAAGTACGGCACGCCGACCGGGATGTCCGTGTTCAGGATCGTCTCGATCTTCGTGCACGCCGCCTTCTGGGCATCGACGCCGATGGCCGCCTGGAACTCGGCGAACGCTGCGTCGAACTCCGACGAGTTGTACTGCGACGAATTCCAGATGCCCTCGCTCTTGAGCGCCGCGTTCAGGTAGACGTCCGGCGTGGCGCGGTGGCCGTAGTCGACGATGCCGAGCTCGGCGGCGCCGGAGCACGGCGGACTGGCGGGCTCGGCCGGGCACCACTGGGCGCCGTAGAACGTGTCGAGGCTCTCGACCTCGACGTTGAGCGTGATCCCTGCCTCCGCAGCCTGGCTCTTGAGAAGCGCAGTCAGGTCGGGGATCTCCTGCAGGTTGCCGGCATGCAGGGTCGCGGTGAGACCTTCGGCACCGGCCTCTGTGAGGAGCGCCTTGGCCCGGTCGACATCACGCGTCCGCTGCGCCACGGACGCATCGAAGTACGGGTAGCCCTGCCAGATGACGTGGTCGTTGGCCACCTCGGCCCGGCCCTGGAAGAGCTGCTGGACGAGCGCCTCGCGATCCCAGGAGAGCGCCAGAGCCTCGCGGACCTTGGCGTCCGCGAACTGGCCCTTGTCGACGCGCATCCAGATCTGCCGATGCAGGGCGGCCGGTTGCGCGATGAGCGTGAAGTTCGGGTCGGTAAGCAGGGCCGCCCCGGTCAGGACGTCGAACTGCACGATCGCGTCGACCTGGTCGCCCTGGTATGCCGTGATCATCGGCCCGGTCTCGTCGAAGAAGATGAATTCCGTGCTGTCGAGGGGCGTCTGTCCGCCCCACCACTCCGTGTTGCGCTCGAACGTCGCGCCTTCCTGCTGGTTGTAGTTCGTCAACTTCCAGGGACCGGTCCCCGTCGGGCGAGCGTCAGCCGTCGTGCCGGCCACGTAATCCTTGGGCGTGATGACCGTCTGCGCGTTGTAGATCGAGACGAGGTACGGGAAGTTGCCGTTGGCGCTCTCGAGGGTCATCGTCACGGTCGTGGGATCGGTCGCGACCGCGCCACCCGCGGGCAGGACGCCCTTCAGGCCCGAATTGCCCGCCGCGACGAGCCGCTCCATCGTGGCGACCACGTCGTCCGCCGTCAGCGGCGAGCTGTCGTGCTGCCACTTCGCGTCGGGGTTGAGCTTGAACGTCCAGACGGTGCCGTCTTCATTCGCCTCCCAGCTGGCGGCGAGCGCCGGCGAGAGGCCGCCCGGATCGGCGGGGTCCGTGTTCTGGCCGCACAGGAACTCGAACGACTGGGCGACGATGCCGTAGCCACCGAGGTCCTGCATCGCCACCGGGTCGACCGACACGGGGCGCTGGATCGCGCAGCGGATCGTGCCGCCGGCCACGGCCGCACTTGCCGACGCGCTGGCGCCGGCGCTCGCACTGGGACCAGCCGAAGCCGGTGCGGCGCTTGGGGTGCCCTGGCCGCAGGCCGCGAGGACCAGGCTGACCGCGGGCAGCGACAGCCCGATGACCGACGCGCGCGTGATGAATTGACGCCGGGAGATCCTGCCGCTCGCGAACGAGTCGACGAGATCGAGCTCGATAGGCGTCGCCTTTCGACGCACGAGATCAAGCCGGGAATAGTCCATGGTGCCTGTCCTCCTCGACCATGTGACGGGACCCGTGATGCTCCGCACCACCATCCAGCCGGACGGTCCGTGCTGGGGAACTCCTCCGGAAGCCGCCACGGTAATGGCGTGCACCCCTCGCGTCAACGGACGGAGCGTTGTTCCTGAGTGACGACGGACCCGCGGAGGGCGTACGGACCCGCGTGGTCGATCCGCACATGAACGTCCTGGCCGAGGAGCGACACATCGCCCGGCAGGTGGACCAGCTTGTTGCCACGCGTCCGGCCCGAGACCCGCGGCCCCCTGTCGATACCCGGGCCGTCGTGGTCGTGCGTCCGCGGCGGAGCGAGGGCGTCGACGAGGACCTCCACCTCACGATCGAGCCAGCCGCGGTTGCGCTCCAGTCCGATGCGCTCCTGGACCGCCAGCAGCTGGTTCAGTCGGCGCCGCTTCACGTCGGGCGGCACATCGTCGGCGAGCTTCGTCGCCGGTGTCCCTGGCCGCGGCGAGTAGGCCGCGGCGAAGACCTGGTCGTAGCGGACGTCCTCGAGCAGGGCAAGCGTCCGTTCGAACTGGTCCTCGGTCTCGCCGCAGAACCCCACGATCACGTCGGTCGAGATCGTGATGCCCGGGACGGCCTCGCGGATCCTGTCGAGCCGCTCGCGGTAGTGCTCGATCGTGTACTGGCGACCCATCCGGCGCAGCACCGCGTCGTCGCCCGACTGGACCGGCAGATGGAGGTGCTCGCAGACGCTCGGACAGTCGGCCAGGGCCGCGATCAGCCGGTCGGACAGGTCCCACGGATGGGAGGTCACGAAGCGCAGGCGCGGGACAGCCGGGCGGCCGTCGGCAGTTCGGAGGGCGTCGATGGCCCTGATGAGCTCGGCCAGGTCGGGTCGACCGTGCAGATCCAATCTGCGGCCCGCCCAGCGCTCGGCATCGACATGCGCGAAACGTGGCTCCGGGTCGAGGTCATGGCCGTACGAGTTCACGTTCTGGCCGAGCAGCGTGACTTCCCGATAGCCCGCTGCCGCCAGCGCCCGGGCCTCCTCCACGATGTCGTCGAACGGGCGGCTGCGCTCCGGTCCGCGGCTGAACGGCACGATGCAGTAGGTGCAGGTCTTGTCGCAGCCGTAGATGATCGGCAGCCAGGCGCTGATCGTCGATCCGCGTGCGACGGTCCCCTCCCCGACCGCCCGAGCGCGTGTGCCGGACAGGTTGTCCGCGGCACCGACGACGGTCCGACCGACCGTCGTCGTCGCACCGATCGCACCGATGACACCCTGCGCGGACGCCAGTCCGAGCCTGTCGACGAGCTCGGGCTCCTCATCCGGCCGCAGGAACAGGTCGACTGCCGGATAGCGGCGTCGAAGGCCGTCACGCTCGGCCTCCCGGACCGCACATCCGGTCAGGACGACCCGCATGCCCGGGTTCGCGGTCTTGAGCCGGGCGAGATGGCCCTGCCGGCCGACGACCTTCTGCTCGGCGCCCTCGCGGATGGCACAGGTGTTGATGACGACGAGGTCGGCCGACTCGAACGAGTCGGCTTCCTCGCAACCCGCCGCGAGCAAGCGACCGGCCATCTCCTCGGAGTCGCTGCGGTTCATCTGACAGCCGAGCGTCCACACGTGGAAGCGAGGCAGCGCCGCCGGCTCGAGCCGGTACTCGGTCAGCCGGTCGTCGACCGGTTCGGGGGCGCGCGGTGTCCGGACCGGCGCGGGCGCGACGACGTCCAGGACCGGCAGCGTTCGGGTGAGTGATCGAGGGGCAGCCACTGCGGCGTCATGGTACCCGTGCCTCGCCGCGAGCCCCGCTATCCTCGATGACCATGGACCTCATCGCCCTGATCAGCGATCCGGAGATCTGGGTCGCCCTATTGACGTTGACCGTGCTCGAGATCGTCCTCGGCATCGACAACGTCATCTTCATCTCCATCCTCATCACGCGCCTTCCGGCAGACCAGCGGGACCGCGCACGGCGGGTCGGCCTCGGCCTCGCGATGGGGATGCGCATCGCCCTGCTCCTGGCGATCAGCTGGATCATCGGGCTGACACAACCTGCGGTCACCTTGCTGGGCCACGCCTTCTCGTGGCGCGACCTGATCCTCATCGGCGGCGGCCTGTTCCTGCTATGGAAGGCCACCACCGAGATCCACGAGTCGCTCGAGGGCGAGGCGGCGCATCACACGGAGGCACCCGCGGCCGGACGTTTCGGCGCGGTGATCGCGCAGATCGTCCTGCTCGACATCGTGTTCTCTCTCGACAGCGTCCTGACGGCCGTCGGGCTGGTCGACGACGTCCCGGTGATGATCGCCGCGGTCGTCATCGCGGTCGGCGTGATGCTGATCGCGTCCGGACCGCTGTCGCGCTTCGTCCACGAGCACCCGTCGGTCAAGATCCTTGCCCTGTCGTTCCTGCTATTGATCGGCGTGACGCTCATCGCCGATGGCTTCGGGTTCCACATCGACAAGGCGTACATCTATGCCGCGATGGGTTTCAGCGTCTTCGTCGAGGCGCTCAACCTGCGTCGCCGGCACAAGGAGGCGGCGGTCGAGCTCCGGCCGACGTTCGTCAAGGAGCAAGCGGAGAGCGAGCCGACGGGAACGGCCTAGCGCCCGGCTGTCTGCGCGACGAGCGCCTCGCCGACCTCCGGAGGGACCCACAGCCGCGCGTGCGCGTCGCCATATGGGCCGAGGTCGCCGTGGTAGTCGGTGCCTCCGGTCATGACCAGGCCATGCGCGCGTGCCGTCTCGGCCATGACTTCGACGGTCGCCCTGTCGAAGGTCCGGTAGTACACCTCGAGGCCGCCCAATCCCGCGTCGACCAGCTCGCGGATCACATCCGGCCGGGTGGGCGCCTCGCGGAAATGGGCGAGCACCGGGAGTCCGTCCGCGGCGCGGATCGCCGCGATGGCGCCTTCGGGGCCAAGACCCTCGCGGCGGACGTACCCGGGCCCGCCGTGCCCGATGATCCGGGAGAAGGCGTCCTCGACGCTCGACGCGAACCCGGCCGCGATGAGCGCCCGCGCGATGGTCGGCCGGCCGATCGCGTCCTCCTCGGCCGTCGGCAGCGCGGCAACCTGCGCGTCGATCGGCATCCCGATCTCACGAAGCAGCGCCACGGTCCTGTCGAACCGGGTCCGGCGGGCCCCGCGTTGGGCAGCCAGGATCGATTCGAACGCCTCGTCGTCGGGGTCCATCCCGAACCCGAGGATGTGCAACTCCCACTCCCACAGACCGAGGTCGCGCATGACGAGCGCGTTGATCTCGACGCCCGGGATGAGCTGCACGCCGTCGGGGACGGCGCCAGCCATGTCGAGGTCGCGATAGCCGGCGAGCGTGTCGTGGTCGGTGAGGGAGAACGTCCGTACGCCCGCGGCGGCGACGTCGCGGATCAGCTCCGCAGGGGTGAGGACACCGTCCGACCGGGTCGAGTGGGCGTGCAGGTCGACCGTGGATGGCGCTGGTGGCTGGATCGAGCCGTCCGTTGCGGTCGGATCGTGGCGGCGGGAGCGACGTGGTCGGGGTCCGGCGGCCATCGGCCGAGCCTAGCAGCGCATGTGGAGCCGAGCCACTACACCTCGACCAGCTGCTGGATGCGCTCCACCGCCAGCGCCCGGCCCGTCGCCGGATCGATATCGATCTGGGTGGCGTTGAACACGACCGGCCCCTCCCCCACCTCGAACCTGGTCGGGAGCGCGTTGATGAACCGCGGCAACACGGTCGATGGCTCGAAGCCGATCACGCTCCATACGGGTCCGGTCATGCCCAGGTCCGTCTGGTAGGCGGTCCCGCCGGGCAGGATCCGTTCGTCGCCGGTCACCACGTGCGTGTGCGTGCCGACGACTGCGCTGACGCGGCCGTCCAGGTGCAGCCCAAGAGCGTTCTTCTCGGACGTCAGCTCGCAATGGAAGTCCACGAGCCGGATGGGCGGCAACGGTTCCGGCGCACTCGCCTCATCGAGCAGCGTATCGGCATCCGTGAACGGGTTGTCGATCGGCTGCATGTACGTGCGGCCCTGGAGGTTGATCACCGCCAGGTGCGATCCGTCGAGGGCGTCGAATGTGCCCCATCCTCGGCCCGGCACTCCGTGCGTGCCGTAGTTGTGCGGGCGCAGGACTCGCTCGCTCGACTCGAGATAGGGGTAGATCTCCTTCTTGTCCCAGACGTGGTTGCCGGACGTGATCACGTCCACGCCCGCATCGAGGAGCGCATCGGCCGTCGACGGCGTCAGACCCATGCCGCCGGCCACGTTCTCCCCGTTCGCAGTGACGAAATCGATGCCACGCTCCTCGCGGAGATCCGGGAGCACCTGCTCGACCGCCTGTCGCCCGGGCTTGCCGATGAGGTCACCGATCATCAGCACGCGACAGGCACCGGCCGGCCGTGGCGCGTTGCCGTTCGGTGGGTTGCCCAGCCGAGTGCGTCCGGCCGTCGATGCGGGGTCCATGGGCGGTGAGTCTACCGGCGCTTGACGCGGCCCGATACGATGGCTGACCTGGTGCGCGTACGCACCACCAGGAGATCCCCCGCGCCGGGACAAGGCGCGAAGGTATGGAGCGATGACCGAGCGCATCCCTCATCGCCGGCGTGCGAGCGACCGTGCCGACGAACGTGCCAACCGAGCCGCCAAGCTCGGCGACCTCGTCGCACTCTGGGTCGCGAGCGGCCAGGCCGAAGCAGCGCGTCGACGTCGGGCCGAATGGCTCGAGCGTCAGGACCAGCGCGAGACGACGGCGACCCTCAGAGACGCCTGACCGCTAGGGCCGTCGCTTGACGGTACCCGCGACGGCATCCCGGAGCTCGCGTTCCGCCACGTCCGGGTCGTCCGTCTGGATCGCCTCGACCACGGCCGTCGCGACGGTCGAGTCCTCGTCCTCGATGTCGAGGTCGACCACGCGATCCGCATCGGCGAAGAAGATCTCGATGTGGCGACCGGGTATCGACTGTCTCATCGACCCGAAGCTACGCTGGCGCGCCTCGCATCGGCGTTTCAGTTGGGCGGTCGTTCGACGCAGGCGAGGTCATCAGGCGCCGTAGCGCGGCATTTCGTTGCTCCGCCGCACCACTCGAGCCGGCTCGGCGTATGGCAGGCGATGTCTGTGTGGCGATCGACCTACTTGGCGTACTCGACGGCGCGCGTCTCGCGGATGACCGTGACCTTGATCTGGCCCGGATAGGTCAGCTGCTCTTCGATCTTCTTCACGACATCGCGCGCCAGGCGCGTGGCGGTCAGATCGTCGATCTCCTCGGGCCGCACGAGGATGCGTACCTCGCGACCGGCCTGGACGGCGAACGACTTCTCGACCCCGATGAAGCTCTCGGCGATCGCCTGCAGGTCCTCGAGCCGCTTGACGTAGGTGTCCATGGTCTCGCCGCGAGCGCCCGGTCGGGACGCGCTGATCGCATCGGCGACCTGCACGATCGGTGCCTCCAGGCAGGCGTACTCGACCTCCTGGTGGTGCGCCGCGATCCCGTTGATCACCTTGAACGGCAGGTTGTGACGCTGGGCGATCTGGGCGCCGATGGCGGCATGCGGACCCTCGACCTCATGGTCGACAGCCTTGCCGATGTCATGGAGCAGACCGCCCATCTTGGCGATCTGGACGTCGGCGCCGATCTCGGCTGCGATCACCGCCGCCAGGTGACTCGTCTCGACCACGTGGTTGAGCACGTTCTGTCCGTAGCTGGTGCGGTACTTGAGCCGCCCGAGGAGCTTGATGATCTCGGCGGGCAAGCCCGGGACCCCAGCTTCGTAGGCGGCCTGTTCGCCGGCCTGGCGGATGACGAGGTCGACCTCGGCGCGGGCCTTGGCGACGACTTCCTCGATCCGGCCGGGGTGGATGCGTCCGTCGGCGATGAGCTTGGTGATGGCGATACGGGCCACCTCGCGGCGCACGGGATCGAACCCGCTCAGCACGACCGTCTCCGGCGTGTCATCGATGATCAGGTCGATGCCGGTCGCCTGTTCGAGCGCGCGGATGTTGCGACCTTCACGACCGATGATCCGGCCCTTCATCTCGTCCGATGGCAGGTGGACGACGCTGACCGTGTGCTCGGCGGTGTGGTCGGCGGCCACGCGCTGCATCGCGGTCAGGACGATGTCGCGGGCCTTGTCCTGGGCCTCCTCGCGCGCACTGCGCTCGATCGCCCGGGACAGCTTCACGGCGTCGTGTTCGGCTTCGACCCGGACGGCTTCGAGCAGCATGGCCTTGGCATCCTCTGCGCTCAGGCTCGAGACCCGCTCGAGCGCGGCCACCTGCTCCTGCGTCGCCCTGGCGAGGTCGTCCTTGGCCTTGTCGAGCTCTCGCTCGCGGTCGAGCAGCTTCCTGTCGCGTTGCTCGAGCATCTCCGTCCGCTGATCGAGCTGTTCGTCACGCTGGATCAGGCGCCGTTCCTGGGCCGCGAGCTCGTTGCGACGGGTCCGTGCCTCTTCCTCGGCTTCCCGGCCAAGGCGGAGCTTCTCGTCCTTCGCCTCGAGGATCAGTTCCTTCTGGCGGGCGCGGGCCTCGGCTTCGATGCGGCGGGCTTCTGCCTGCGCGGCCTTCATGCCCTGCGAAGCCCACATCGTCCGGCCCAGGGCGCCGAGCAGCACCCCGCCGACGGCAGCCAGAAGCGCCACCGCCACCACGATCGGTGTTTCCATCGGTTTCCTCCCATCCGGACCGGATCATGCGGCCGGACGCGTTACGTAGACGAGGGCACGATCGCGAAGATCGAGGAGGAAGCAGCCACCGCATCAGCGGTACCTGGTGCGGACCGTCGCTGCGACGGTCCGGGCCCCCTCGTTGGGCCGCGATCGGGCCGATCCTTCGTTCGGAACGCCGTTAACAGGCGGCGCCTGGAACGTTGCTTGTAGCGTAGGCCCGGGGCAGGAACGGGTCAACCGACCGCCTCGGCGACCGACATAGAACGACGGCGCCTTGGGGGGAAAGACGCCGTCGTTCTGGGCAGGCTTCGGTGTCGTGTCGCCATGCCGGCCGTGAGTGTCGCGCCATGGGTGGCAGGCGGCGAGCCTGACCATGGTCCCGCCTAAAGTCGGTCGAGGGCGGTCCCATGCGGCCCGGTGCGGTGTCGCCGGTCACCGACGCCCCTCCGACAGTACGGGCAACGCACGGCGGGTATGCGACGACGGCGTCGTGGGGGGCGACGCCGTCGTCTGGATGCCGGGTAGGGTCAGTGGTTCTTCGAGTTGCCCTTGCCGTGCTCCTTGGCGAGCTTCGCGGCATCGCGTGCGGCCTTGGCGGCCTCGCGAGCGGCCTTCTTCTCGGCCTTGGCGGCAACTCGTTCGGCCCTGGCGGCCTCGCGTGCGGCCCTCGCAGCCTCGTGGTCCTTCTTGGCAGCTTCGCTGACGGCACCGCCGTGGTTGCAGTTCTTGCCGCCGATCGCACCAGACTGCGCGACCGTCGAGACCCACTTGCCGTGGCCGTTCTTCTGCTCGTCGATCGCGGGATCGCGCTCGGGCGGGGCGACCTCGACACACTCGGTCGTGGGGTCGTCTGCGGCCGCCTCGTCGGCAGCCTCTTGCGCGCTGTCCTCGGCGCAGACTTCGGTCGTCACCCGTACGGCGTCGAGGGCCGGCTCGGTCACCGGCCCGGTCACGGGCTCCTGCGGGGTGGCGTCGTGGCACGAGCCGTGCGCGACCCAGCTTACGTAGCCGCCGTGGTTGCAGTTCTTTCCACCGATGCGATCGCTGTGCGCCGCCTCGGAGACCGAGATCGTCCCGTCACCGTCGCGATCGACGGCGGCCTCGGCCGAGGCTTCCGCCTCCGGGTCAGCTTCCGCTGCCACGGTCGCAGGATCCTCGCAGGAATCGTCGATATCGTTGCCGTTCGTGTCGACGAACGCCGCGACCATGCCGGTCGGGGGAGCCTGGGCAAGCCTGGTCTGCGCAGCCGCGAAGGCGACGAGGACCAGCAGGAGCCCCAACCAGATGACGGTCACCCAAGTCGGTCGAATGGATCTATGCACCGCGTCCTGTTTCCTTCCCCGGAGTCAGGGCGTCAACGGCGATCGCCGGGATCAGCACCGGCGCCGAGTATCTCGGCATGAGGCCCGGCCAACGACCCTGACCATGGTCCCGGCCGTCGTGGGTCGCGAGGGGTCTGGGCGCATCCGGTGCGGTGTCCGTGGTCACCGTACCAGCCGTGGTTACGGGTGGCCACCTCATCCATCCGCATCCGCGTCCGCGTCGAGCGTGACGCGGGCGGCCAGCTCCCGGCACGTCTCGGGGTCGAAGCCGTTGCGGGCCAACAGCGCATAGGCGCGCTCGCGTCGACGTCGTGGATCGGCGACCCGGTCGAGTGTCCGGGCGTGCTTATCCAGGAGTCGTTCGCCGGCGGCGCGATCCGGGGCGGCATCCGACGCCTCCGCCGATCGCCGCGCGCCGAGAACGAGGTCGACGACGGCGCGATCGATCCCCTTCAGCCGCAACTCGTTCTGCAGTGCGCGCTCACCTCGCGGCCTCGCCCGGTCCCGGGACTCGACCCAGGCGCGCGCGAACGTCTCGTCGTCGAGCATTCCAAGGTCGGTCATCCGGGCGATCGCACCGTCCACTAGCTCGGTTCGATAGCCCGCCGACGTCAGCCGCCGGCGCACCTCCGCCACGGACCGCGACCGAGCCTCGAGAAACCGCGCCGCCGCCTCGAGCACGACCTGCGGATCCTCGACCGCACCGCGCCGCTCCCGCCCCTCCGCGTAACTCTCCCGCCTGCGGGCCACGGCTCTAGGTCGGCGTTCAGGTGGTCCGGATGCAAGGCCGCCACGAGCACCGGCGCGAGCGCACTCTGTTGTGCGTGAGCGCCGGCGCGCAGTGGCGAACGCCGCAGACGGGCCGCATGACGCCGACCTATTCCGCTTCTTCGATGCCTTCGACGGGGATGGGCGTCTCCGTGATCTTCCCGCGAATGCGCGACTCGATCTCGGCGGCGATTTCCGGGCTGGTCTTGAGGAAGTCCTTGGAGGCCTCACGACCCTGGCCCAGCCGCGTCTCGCCGAAGTTGAACCAGGCGCCCGTCTTCGTGACGACGTCCATGGCGACACCGACGTCGAGCAGGCCGCCTTCCTTGGAGATCCCCTCGCCATACATGATGTCGAACTCGGCGACCCGGAACGGCGCTGCGACCTTGTTCTTGACGACCTTCACCCGAGCGCGGTTGCCGACCGACTCGGTGCCGGTCTTGATCGTTTCGACGCGGCGGATGTCGAGCCGGACCGAGGCGTAGAACTTCAGCGCGCGGCCGCCCGGTGTCGTCTCCGGGTTGCCGAACATGACGCCGATCTTCTCGCGCAACTGGTTCGTGAAGACGAGGGCCGTGTTCGAGCGCGAGACCGCGCCGGTCAACTTGCGCAACGCCTGGCTCATCAGCCGGGCCTGGATGCCGACGAACGAATCGCCCATCTCGCCTTCGATCTCGGCCCGTGGCACGAGCGCCGCGACCGAGTCGACCACGACGCAATCGATCCCGCCGGAGCGAATCAGCGTCTCCGTGATCTCGAGGGCCTGTTCACCGGTGTCCGGCTGCGAGACGAGTAGCTCATCGACGTTGACGCCGCAGGCGCGAGCGTAGGCAGGATCGAGCGCGTGCTCGACGTCGATGAAGGCGACGACTCCGCCACGCGCCTGGGCCTCGGCCAGGACGTGCTGGCAGACGGTCGTCTTGCCCGACGACTCCGGACCGAAGATCTCGGTGATCCGGCCGCGCGGGATGCCGCCGACGCCGAGGGCCAGGTCCAGCGCGATCGACCCGGTCGGGATCGAATCGACCGCCTGCCGCTCGGCCGACCCGAGCTTCATGATCGCGCCACGACCGAATTGCTTCTCGATCGCCGATAGCGCCGCGTCGACCGCCTTGCCGCGCTCCGCGACCGCCCGTTCCGCCGCGCGCTCGTCCGTCATCGCCATCCGTTCGTCACGCTCCTCATCGATCGGTCCGATCCGTCAGCGGAGCCTTCCACGGTGGCGTCCGTCCGGCCGGTCAGGCCTCGTCCGTGTCGTCCTCGACGACTGGCTTCTCCTTGCGCGGCTTGCGGATGACCTCCACGTTCTGCGGCGGTTCCGACAGCGGCGTCAGGCTCGGCTGGGCGAGCTTGGTCTTCGGCTTCTTCTTTTGTTCTTTGCGCGGTCGATCCCGAGAGCCCATCGCGTCGCCTCCGCGTCGTCATGCAAGGTATCAATGGATCCTTCACGCGGACTGCTCGGCGACTTCACTGCCACTCGACCGACCCGCGCGTGAGCGTAGATCGGACATCTCGGCGGGGAAGGTGCCGGCCCGGATCGAGGCTCGGATCCTGAGCATGAAGTCTAGGGTGAAGGTCAGGTTGTGACAAGTCGCGAGGCGGTAGGCGAGCAACTCCTTGGCACGGAACAGGTGCGCCAGGTAGGCCCGCGAGAATTGGCGGCACAGCAGGCACGGACAGTCCTCCTGGACTGGCGCTGGATCGTCGAGGAACGCCCGGTTGCGCAGGTTCAGTCGACCGCCTGGCACCCACAGTTGCCCGTTCCGTGCCACCCGCGCCGGCAGCACGCTGTCGAACAGGTCGATCCCCCGATGGACCGCCTCGAGCAGATCGGCCGGCGAGCCGAGACCCATCAGATACCGGGGTCGCGGATCCTCGCCGAGGGCCGGGACGGCGACGTCGAGCGTCGCATCGCGCTGCTCGGGCGTCTCGTCACCCGCCAGACCGCCGATGCAGATGCCATCGAACGGCAGACCGGCGATGAACCGCGCCGATGCCTCGCGCAGGTCGGGGTCGAGGCCTCCCTGGACGATCCCGAACATCGCCTGATCGGCACGCGTGTGGGCGGCCAGCGAGCGCTCCGCCCAGCGATGCGTCCGGGCGGTCGCATCGGCGACCACCTCCAGCGGCGAGGTCGGGTAGACCGGCTGGTCGAAGGCGACCGCGACGTCGGAACCGAGCGCCTCCTGAACGGCCGTCGCATGCTCGGGCGTGAACTGGTGGATCGAGCCGTCGAGATGCGAGCGGAACGTCACGCCGTCGTCGTCGACGACGCGGAGGTCGCCGAGCGAGACGACCTGGAACCCGCCAGAGTCGGTCAGGATCGGGCGATCCCAGTCCATGAACGTATGCAGCCCGCCGAGCCGGGCGATCCGATCGTGGCCCGGCCGGAGATACAGGTGGTACGTGTTGGCCAGGATGATCGACGCCCCGGTGTCCTTGAGGTCGTCCGGTGTCAGCGCCTTCACCGTCGCGTTCGTGCCGACCGGCATGAACTGGGGCGTCTCGACCGCGCCGTGGGGCAGCGTCAGCACCCCGGTCCGTGCCCGCGTCGACCCGTCGCTCGGGGGTGGTGTCGAGACCTCGAACCGCGTCGACGACGAGACGAAGGGTCCGGTCACGCCTCGTCCGTTCCGTCGGGTTCGTCCGCGCCACGCGTGTCGTCCCAGAGGCTCGGCATCCCGGGGTCGACGCGACGCGGCGGCGGGATCTCGTAGCCCAGGGCCGACAGGTGCCCCCGACCGAGGTCGGTCGCGATGCGCCCTTGCGGGGTCCGGTCGATGAAGCCGAGCCGGAGCAGGAACGGCTCGTGCACGTCCTCGATGGTGTCGACCTCCTCGGACAGCACCGCGGCGAGCGCAGCGACGCCGACCGGCCCGGAGGCGAACTTCTGGACGATCGCGGCGAGCAGCTTGCGGTCCGCCGAATCGAGACCCTCGTCGTCGATCTCCATGCGCCGCATCGCCTCGCGCGCGGTCACCTCGTGGACGATCCCGTCGCCGTGCACCTGGGCGTGGTCGCGGACACGCTTCAGCAGGCGATTGACGATGCGCGGCGTACCTCGGCCGCGACGGGCGATCGCTCGGGTCGCCTCTGCATCGATGGGCACGTCGAGGATCTCGGCCGAGCGCTCGACGATCTCGGTCAGCTCGTCCTCGGTGTAGAAATCGAGCCGGTACGTCGCCCCGAAACGGTCACGCAACGGGGAGCTGATGCGACCCGCGCGGGTCGTGGCCCCGACGACGGTGAACGGTTTCAGGCTGAGCCGCAGGCTCCGCGCGCTCGGTCCCTTGCCGATCATCACGTCGAGCGCGAAGTCCTCCATCGCCGGATACAGGATCTCCTCGACTGCCCGATTGAGTCGATGCACCTCATCGATGAAGAGGACGTCGCGCTCATCGAGCGATGTGAGGATCGCGGCGAGGTCGCCGGCCCGCTCGATCGCCGGACCCGATGTGTAGCGCACGTTCACACCGAGCTCGCGCGCGACGATCGTGGCCAGCGTGGTCTTGCCGAGACCGGGCGGTCCATACAGCAGGATGTGGTCGGCGGCCTCTCCCCTGGCCTTCGCGGCCTGGAGCAGCACCGACAGGTTCGACTTGACCTCGGCCTGTCCGATGTACTCGCTCAGCGTCTTGGGTCGGAGGGACCCCTCGACGACGGGATCTGCCTCTTCGTCGAGCTCGGCGGACAGGATGCTCATGCCGGTGGCGTCGTCGACCATCGCGCGCGATGGTAGCACAAGCGCCGCCTATTTCGCACGCATGTTCTAGGCCCGCGGGCCGCTTGCAGCGCGGCTCAGTACAGCCCCATCTCCCTCCGCAGGGTGATGAGCGCGTCCTCCTCCTTCTCACTCACGCGGACAGACCCGAAGCCGAGGAACCCGCCCTCCCGGGAGGCCTCGGCCGTCGCCTGGGCGATGCCGAGGACCCAGCCCTTGAAGGCCTTGCTCTCGTCCGGCGCGGCCTTGCGATCGAGGGCCTCGAGATCCAACCCGAGCTGGTTGAGCAGCTGCGCCGCCTGCTTCTCGCTGTTCTGGGTCTGCGGCATCGGCAGCTCGTCCTTCGAGCCTTCGGTGGCCTTGATGGCGGCGACGACCGCAGTGACGAGTTCTGCCGCCGCATCGGGAACGGGGTGCCCCGTGATGGCTTCGTAGAGGCCCTTCATCTCGCCGAAGATGCCCAAGGTGCTCATGTCCGAAACGGCGATGTACCCGCCGGCCAGGATCGGCGCCCGCACGATGCCCACCCATTCCTCGTCGGTGTAGTCCGCCTTGGTCGTCATGGCTCCCTCGCTGCTGGTCGTGGCCGGCCGAGATCGGATGGTGCGCATAGCGCCGGCGGTCGTCCACCGCGCTGACCGGCGTCTTTCGCGCACGATGGCCGTCTACCATGGCGCGTCATGCGGCCCGACCCGGACGTGACGACCGGCACCCTCCTGCGGCTCACGGCGTTCACGACCGAACCGTCCGGGGGCAATCCCGCCGGCGTCTGGATCGGGGACGCGCTGCCGTCGGACGACGAGATGCGGCGCACGGCGGTCGATGTCGGCTTCTCCGAGACGGCGTTCCTCGCGCCGGACGGCTCCGGCGCCCCTGGCCACCTGCGGGTTCGCTACTTCAGCCCGGCCAAGGAGATCGACTTCTGCGGGCACGCCACGATCGCGGCCGGTGTCGCCCTGGCCGAACGAGGCTGGCCGGGATCGCTCGTGCTGCAAACGAACGACGGGGTCATCGACCTCGATGTCGTCCGCGATGCCGCCGGCCGCTTCGAGGCGACGCTCACATCAGTCGAACCCTGGGTCCGCGAGCTCCCCGAGGGGCTTCTCCAGCGCCTGCTCGACCTCCTCGGCTGGCAGGGGGAAGCGCTCGACCCCGCCCTGCCCCCAGCCCTCGCATTCGCCGGCGTCCGCCACCCGATCATCGCCGTGCGGGACCTGGCGACGCTCGCGCGCCTGACGTACGACTTCGAGGCGATGCGCGCGCTCATGCTCGAGCACGACCTCACGACGTTGCAGTTGCTGTGGCGCGAGGGTCCGCTCCGATTCCGCGCCAGGGACCCATTCGCGGCTGGTGGCGTGGTCGAAGACCCGGCCACCGGCGCAGCCGCCGCCGCCCTTGGCGCGTACCTGCGGGAACGCGGCGAGATCACCGCCCCGTCCACGTTCGAGGTGATCCAGGGCGTCGAGATGGGTCGACCGAGCCTGCTCACCGTGTCGATCGTCGAGGGCGACCGGCGCGTGCGCGTAGCGGGGAACGCCGTCCCGATCCCGGACTAGTCGCGCAGCAGGGTCCGCAGCGCGGCCTTGACCCGCTCCTCGAGCGTCCCGCCGATCTCCGAATCGGCCAGGGCCGTCCGCGACGCCTCGCGCGCCTCGGCAAGCGAGTAGCCGAGCGCCTGGAGCGCCGCGACCACCTCGGTCTCGGCCGCGCCACGTGTCCCGACCGCACCGGGCTCCACCGCCGCGACGCCGGCCGCCGCGACCTTCTCCTTCAACTCGAAGATCACCCGCTCGGCGAGCTTCTTGCCGATGCCGGGGATCGATACCAGGACCGCCTGATCGCCGGTCATGATCGCGAGCTGCAGGTCGGCCGTCGGCCTCGAACCGACGATGGCCAGGGCGACCTTCGGCCCGACGCCGGTCACGGTCAGCAGCAGGTTGAAGAACCCGAGCTCCTCGGCGTTGCGGAAGCCGTACAGCGCCTGCTGGTCCTCCCGGACGAGGTGGTACGTGTGCAGCTTCAGTCGCCCGCCGGCTGCCGCGGACGCCACGACGGACGGCGCCGCGAAGACGCGGTAGCCGATCCCCCCGACCTCGATGACCACGGAATCCGCGGTGATCGCCCCGACCACCCCGTCGACCGACGCGATCACCCGACGCGCCTAGGACGCCGAGCGCTTGGCGGCGCGCGCCTCGGTCTTCTCGAGGGCGAGCGCCTCGCGAACGGCACGGTCGAACCCGGACTCGCCTCGGGCGATGGGCGCGACGGCCGCGCGATCCATGACCGCGGACGAGGGCCCGAACTCCTGCGCAGATCCCTCGCGGGCGCTGTTCGCCGCCCAGACGGCGATCGCGAGCGCATCCGCGGCGTCGTCCGGATGCGGGCGTTCGGCCATGCCGAGGACGACCTGCACCATCCGCTGGACCTGCTCCTTGTCAGCCGCGCCGTAGCCCGCGACGGCCGACTTGACCTCGTTCGGGGTCGCTTCGACGACCGGCACCCGATGCTGCGCGGCGGCCAACAGCACGACACCTCGCGCCTGGCCGACGCCGAAGGCCGTCTGCGCGTTCTTCGAGAAGAACAGCCGCTCGACCGCCATGAGCGCAGGGCCGTGGACGGCGACGAGTTCGTCGACGAGCGTGTGGATGGCCAGCAGCCGATCGGGCAGCGCGGTGTCGGGCGATGTCACGAGGCACCCGTGATCGACCTCGCGGAGCCGACCCCGGCTCGATTCGACGATCCCGTATCCCAAAGCCGCTGTCCCCGGGTCGATCCCCAGGATGATCACCCGGCGACCTCGGCGAACAGCTCCTCGGGGATATCGAAGTTGGCGGTCACGCGCGAGACGTCGTCGAGATCCTCGAGCTGCTCGACCAGGCGCAGCGCCTGGCGCGCTTTCGGTTCGTCCAGCTCGACGGTCTGCTTGGCGATCATCGTCGACTCGGCCGACTCGACCGGGACGCCCGCTCCCTCGAGCGACGAGCGGACACGCTCGAGGTCGCCCGGTGTCGTGTAGATCTCGATGGCCGACTCGTCGTCCGTGTCGACGTCCTCGGCACCGGCGTCGATCGCGGCCAGCGTGACCTCGTCCGCATCGATGCCGTTCCGGGCGACCGTGATCAGCCCGCGCGGCTCGAACTGCCAGGCGACCGCGCCAGAGCCCGCGAGCTGTCCGCCCGCTTTCGTGAACATCGATCGGACCTCGGCGGCTGTCCGGTTCCGGTTGTCGGTCTGCGCCTCGACCAGCAGGGCCACACCGCCCGGGACCGTAGCCCTCGTACACGATCTCCTCGAACTGGTCAGCCTCGCCGCCGCCGGTCGCCTTCTCGATCGTGCGCTTGATGTTGTCGGCCGGCATGTTGACGGAGCGGGCCTTCTCGATGGCCAGCCTGAGCCGGTAGTTGGCATCCGGATCGCCGCCACCGAGACGTGCAGCCACGGCGATCTCGCGTGCGACCTTGGTGA
Organism: uncultured Chloroflexia bacterium; assembly: GCA_963813535.1. Taxonomy (GTDB): domain Bacteria; phylum Chloroflexota; class Limnocylindria; order Limnocylindrales; family CSP1-4; genus SPCO01. The sequence continues at coordinate 696,619 of CAWEZH010000002.1, forward strand.
AGAGTGCCCCGCGCTTGGCGTCGTTCGCGCCCTTCTGGCGCTTGATCGTCGACCACTTGGAATGACCTGACATCGCGGGCGGGAGTATAGCCGACTATGATGGCCGGACCCCCCGCTCCGAGGCCTCGTCAGGCACCCATCGACACCGCAGGAGGATCGTCGACCCGATGACGATGAAGAGCGTCGATCTGCCCCACCTCCGGAGCGTCGTCCTGGCTGGTCACGCCGGTAGCGGCAAGACGACGCTCGCCGAGCAACTGCTCTTCAGGGCCAGCGCGATCCCCCGGTTGGGCAAGGTCGACGATGGCACGGCCCACCTGGATTTCGAGCCCGAGGAGCAGAAGCGTCGCGAGTCGCTGAGCCTCGCCGTCGGGACGTTCGAGTACGACGGCACGCGCATCTCGCTCGTCGACACGCCGGGCTACCCGGACTTCGTCGCAGACATGATCGAGGGCTTCGCCGCGGTCGATGGCGCACTGTTCGTCGTCGACGCATCGGCCCCCATCGAGGCCGGCCTCGAACAGGCGGTGGCGCTCGGACGATCGAGCGGCCGGGCCGCGTGCTTCTTCATCAACAAGTCGGATCGCGAGAACGCCGACCCGACCGCAGCGCTCGACGCCCTCCGCGCGACGTTCGGCGACAAGATCGCCCCGCTGCAGCTCGCCATCGGCGCCGCCGAGTCGTTCGGCGGCTACGTCGACCTGGTCCACCGCAAGGCGTACGAGTGGGACGGCTCCAAGGAGGTCGAGATCCCGATCCCCGACGAGCTGGCAGGGGAGGTCGACAAGCGCCGCGACCAGCTGCTGGCGGCCGCCGCCGAGGCCGACGACGACGTCCTGGTCAAGTACCTGGAGGGCGAGGAGGTCTCCGACCCCGAGTTGGAAGCCTGCCTGCGGAAGGGCGTCAAGGAGAGCGTCCTCGCGCCCGTCCTGGTCGGCTCGGCAGCCAGGGGCATCGGCCTCCAGGCCCTGCTCGACGCGTTCACCCGCTACCTCCCCTCCCCGGCCGACGAGGCCCCGGTCAAGGCGACCGACAAGGCCGGCGCGACCAGCGACGTGCCGGCCGACGAGAGCGGGCCGCTGCTCGTGCGCGTCTTCAAGACGACTGCCGACCCGTTCGTCGGGCGGCTGACATACCTGCGCGTCCTGTCCGGCACGCTCAAGTCACAGGCCCACGTGTGGAACACCACCCGTGACGAGGACGAGCGGATCGGCCAACTGCTGCTCCTCCATGGCAAGGAACAGGAACCCATCGGCGAGCTGAAGGCCGGTGAGATCGGGGCGGTCGCCAAGCTGGCCGTGACCGAGACCGGTGACACGCTCGGCGCGAAGGAGAAGGGTCTCCGCTTGTCGCCGCTCGAGTTCCCGGCGCCGTCGCTGGTGGTCGCCATCGAGCCGGTCTCGAAGCAGGACCTCGACAAGATGGGTCCCGCGCTGGCCCGCCTGCTGGAGGAGGATCCGACCGTCCGCCTGGAGCGGACCGCGACCGGCGAGCAGGTGCTCCGGACGATGGGTGAGGCCCACACCGCCGTCACCCTCGAGCGGCTCAAGCGGAAGTTCGGGGCGGCCATCCAGACGCACATCCCGAAGGTCCCGTACAAGGAGACGATCCGCGGCACGACCAAGGTCCACGGTCGGTACAAGAAGCAGACCGGCGGCCACGGCATGTTCGGTGACGTCTGGATCGAGCTCGAGCCGAACCCCGAGGGTGGTGTCGAATTCGCCGAAAAGATCGTCGGTGGCTCCGTGCCGAAGGGGTTCTTCCCTGGCGTCGAGAAGGGCATCCGCGAGGCGGCCGCCGAGGGTGTCCTCGCCGGCTATCCGCTGTCCGACTTCAAGGCCACGCTCTACGACGGCTCATTCCACACGGTCGATTCGAACGAGCTGTCGTTCAAGATCGCGGCGTCGATGGCACTCAAGGAAGGCGTCCACCAGGCGAAGCCGGCCCTCCTCGAGCCGATCATGCTCGTCGAGATCCGCATCCCCGAGGCGTACATGGGTGAGGTCAACCGCGATCTCAACGGTCGCCGCGGCCGGGTGCTCGGGATGGATTCGGACGGCGGCGTCCAGATCATCACGGCCCACGTCCCGCAGGCGGAGCTGTTCTCGTACGCCACGGAGCTGCGCTCGCTCGCCCAGGGCCGTGGGTCGTTCACCGCGTCGCTCGACCACTACGAGGACGTTCCGTCGCACCTCGCCGAGAAGGTGATCGCCGAACACCGCCAGACCGTGGAGGCCGGGCACGGCGGGCATTGACCCGCCGACCCAGCGACGCCGGCCGTGGGGGGTGAGCCGCCGCCGGACGATCTGACCGCGGAACAGCCGCCGGCCGTGCCGGAGCCGCCGGGCGTGCCGGAGCCGGTCAGTGCCGACCCCTCGCCTCTGCCGGAGCCCGCTCCAGCGCTCCCTCCGCCGCCCCCGCTGTTCGGCCAGCCCGTGCCGGCGGCCATCGCGCCGCCGCCGCAACCAGGCATCCCCGCCACCGTCGGCGGCACCCGCCTGCGGTGGATCGCCTTCGCGGCCGGCGTCCTCGGCCTGATCCTCGGCGCGACCGCGGTCCGGTGCGCCGCCTTGCTCAGCGGCCGGATCGACCCCGACCTCGTCTCGACCCCCGAGCTCGAGGCGTTCGGCACGGTCGCGATCATCACGCGCTTGGCATTGCTCGTCGTCGTCATCGCTGGGGCGGTCGCCGGCCGGCGCTGGGCGGACCGGATGCGGCGATCGCTCGCGCTTCTTGGTGACGACCGGCCGCTCTCGGCACCCGCGCGTCGGACGACCCAGGTCGCGATCGCTCTCGGGCTCATCGGCCTGGTGCTGGTCGTCGTCGGGACGCTGATCCCGGTGCTCGGGTCCGGTCGGGATCCCGCGCGTATCGGATGGGTCGTCATCGCCCTCGGAGCCCTGCTCCTGCCGATCGCGGCCGGCCTGTCCATCTGGCTGATCGGCGACATCGAGCGGCGCGAGGCCGTACAGATCCATGCCCGTTGCCCCTGGTTGCCCGCACCGGGCGACCGCGATCGCCGATGGCCCATCGCCGCGATCGCTGCCCTCGCCGTCGTCGCGATCGTCCCGCCATCGCTCGACGTTCCGTACTTGACCAGCGACCGCGTATGCCGCGCGACGGAGCTCGAATGCCGCTGGGTCCTCGTCCAGGCAGACCAGGTCGCGAACGATCCGCGGGGCCCGACGCGGCTGCTCCACTACGGCCTCCACCGAGCCACGGGCACGCCACAGGGAACGCTCGTCATCGCGACCGGGGGACCGGGGATCAGCGGCATCGCCTATGCGGACGCGACCGTCCGCGCGCTCGATCCTCGACTCGTGGAGAGCCTCGACATCGTCCTGTTCGACACGCGCGGCGTCGGCAATTCCGACTACGTCGACTGTCCGGTCGCCAGCGAGCGCTACCAGTCGACGCTGTGGTTCGACGCCGTCGCCGCGGTGATCGACGACTTCGTCACGGCCTGCATCGGCGAAACGGGGGTCGATCCGGGGCGGCTGGCGGAGTTCGGCAGCATCCAGCTCGCCGAGGACATCGAGACGATCCGACGCGATCTCGGCATCGAGCGCATCGCGCTGTACGCCGAGAGTTACGGCACGGTCGCCGCCCAGCGCTACGTGGTCGCCCACCCGGAGCACGTCTCAGCGCTGATCCTCGACGGCGCCATCGACATCGCCCAGCCGACCGACGCCACGTGGATCGAGGCGACGCGCGGGTTCGATGACGTGCTCCAGCGAACCCTCAGGGCCTGCGCCTCGACCACGGGGTGTCGCTTCCACGACGCATCGGTCTGGAACAACGTCCTCGGCTCGCTCGAAGGCGGGACCGTGTCGGCCTCGTATGCCGACGTGGATGGTGCGGTCACGGACTGGCCGCTGACCGCCGAGGCGGCGCGCGACACGTTGATCGATGCGATGTACGACCGGGTCGGTCGGATGCTGACGTTGCGTGCTTTGACGGCCGCGGAAGCCGGCGACTGGGTACCGCTCGCCCGGATGATCTATAGCGGCTCAGGGCCGTACTCCACGTCGAGCATCGCGTCGGACTTCACCTACTACGCGACGTCATGCGCGGATCGCTTCGTCGACGGCCCCGACACGGACGCCGGGCAGTACCTGGACTGGCTCGCGCGCTCGCCATTCGCGACATCCCCCGCCGGCAGCGTGTACCTGTCGAGCGCTGCGTGCCACGCGTGGCCGCTGCCACCGGGCACGACCCCGCCGGTCGCTGTCCCCGGGACCGCCGACTTCCCGGTGCTCATCCTGGCCGCGACGGGCGACCCGATCACGCCGGCGGCGCACGGGCAGCGAATCTTCGACCGATATCGCTCGATCGCCGACACGTACCTGATCGAGACCCGCGACGGCCCGCACGTGACGTTCGCGCGCGGATGGGCCTGCCCCGATGACCTCGTGATCGACCTCCTGATCCACGGGACCCGACCGTCGCAACCGCGCACGTCGTGCCCCGGTGACATCGTCGCTCCGTACCTCGAATTCCCGGAGACCGCCAGCGGGGATCCGATCGCCGATCGCGCGAGCGCGCTCGACCTCGAGCTCCTGGCGCACCCCGATTACTGGGCATGGGACGGCAGCGCGCCGCTGGCCGTCGGCTGCCGCTACGGCGGGCGGATCGAGGTCCAGGCGAAGGCGGATCCCGACGACCGCATCGAGCACATCACCATCGATCGCTGCGCGGTCGTGCGCGATGAGCCCATGTCGGGCACGGGCACCTACCGCGGCCTCGACGAAGCGGAGTTCGACGTCGAGTCGCCGCGGATCGAGTTCACCTACCGGATCGTCGGCGCGAACCGCTACACGATGGACGACGCGGGAATCTCGGCGACCTGGAGCGGTCGGTATCAGGGTCGCGCGTACGAGGGCAGCCGCTGATCCGCGACGGTCGTCGACGAACCGCAGCGTGTCACCATAGGTGTCGATCCCGACCGCCCGAGGACGCCGCTCGATGAGCCCGACGCCCGTCACCTTCGCGACGCCGAACCAACCGTCGTCGTACACGTGGGAAGCGACCAACGAGGAGGTCGCCGAACGGTACGGGGTGCCCATCGACGAGATCGTCCGGTTCGACCTGAATACCGCACCCCTCCCGCCCGACCTCGCCCAGCGCGTGATGGACGCGGGGCGGTTCCACACATCGTTGTCGGAGTACCCGCCCGCCGACTATCGACGTCTGGTCGAGGCAGCCGCCGGTCGATATGGCGTCGACACGGAGGAACTGGTCGTGGGTGCCGGGGCGGACGAGATCCTCGACGTGATCGGCAAGACGTTCCTGGTCGAGGGATCCCACGCCATCATCCCCGTGCCGACCTACGCGATGTTCCGCGTCATCACGGAACAGCGCGGGGCGGTCGCGACGCTCGTCCCGCGGCTCGGCCCCGGCGAGGGCTATGCACTCGACATCCCGGCCGTGCGCGAGGCGGCACGAGATGCCGCGCTGCTGTGGCTCTGCTCCCCCAACAACCCGACCGCGCAGTCCGAGCCGGACGGCACGATCGAGACGCTGCTAGGACTCATTTCGGCCGACGCGGCCTCGGACGTCCGACCGGTGCCGATCGTCGTGATCGACGAGGCATATTCCGAGTTCGCGGGTCGGACGCTGGCGGCGTTGCGGTTCGCCCACCCGAACCTCATCGTCATTCGGACGGCCAGCAAGGCCTACGCGCTGGCGGGTCTGCGGGTCGGCTTCGCCATCGCCCGACCGGAGCTGGTCGCTCGGATGAACCCGATCCGTCCGCCGGGGTCCGTCTCCACGGTATCGGTGACCGTCGTGACCGAGGCGCTGCTGGACGACGATCTGGCGGCCTCGAACGTCGCGCGCGTGGCGGAAGAACGGGAGCGGCTCATCGCGGGGCTATCTGACGCTGGCTGGTCGGTGGGACCGTCGACCACGAACTTCGTGCTGGTGGACCTGGGCTCGGTCGATCATGCCGCGGCTGCTGCCGAGGCCCTCCTCCGACGTGGCCTGGTGCCCCGCACGTTCCCGGAGACCCACCCGCTGGCCGACCACCTCCGATTGACGGTCCGCAGCCCCGAGCAGAACCACCGTCTGATCGCCGCAGCCCGGGAGCTCGAAACGGCGTCGTAGCGCTCCGGGCTGAGGCGCGGATCCAGGGCTACCGCTGCAGGCGCCCGATCTCCCGTCGACGCTTGCCGATGCGCACGTCCAGCCACTCCCCGCCGACCAGCTCCGGGACGTCGGCGCCGTCGGCGACCCGTGTGCCGTTGACCGTCACCCCACCGCCCGCGATCAAGCGACGGGCCTCTCCGCGCGACGGGATGACCCCGGCATCGGCCAGCAGCCCTGCCAGGCCACCGGCCATGACCTCGGACGTGAACGTGAACCCGCCGGTCGAGTCGAAGAGCGACCGGAGCACCTGCGGGTCGGAGATCGATTCGCCGGAGAAGAGGGCCGCGCTGTCGGACTCGGCCTGGGCGGCGAGGGCTTCGCCGTGTGTTCGCGCGGTGATGTCACGCGCAAGGGCGCGCTGGGCGGCGCGGGTCTCAGGATGCTCCGCAAGCTCGGCCTCGAGGCCCGCGATGCGCTGGCGGTCGAACTCGGTGAACCAGCGCAGGTACGTGCCCACGTCCCGGTCGTCCGCGTTGAGCCAGTACTGGTAGAACGCGAACGGCGTCGTCCGCTTCGGGTCGAGCCAGATCGAGTCGCCCGCGTCGCTCTTGCCGAACTTGGAGCCCGATGGCGAGAGCAACAGCTTGTAGGCCAGCCCGTGAGCGGGCTGCTCCGGGGCGTCCTCCCCTACCCCGCTGGTCCGCCGGATCAGCTCGAGCCCCGCGGTGATGTTGCCCCACTGGTCGGCGCCGCCCATCTGGAGCTCCACGCCCAGCGTCCGGTGCAGGTGCCAGAAGTCGTACGCCTGGAGGAGCATGTAGCTGAACTCGGTGTAGGACAGCCCGCGGTCGAGGCGTACCTGGACGGAGTCCTTCGCGAGCATGTACGGGATCGTGAAGTGCTTGCCCGTGTCACGCAGGAAGTCGATGAGCGACAGCTCGCCGAGCCAATCGAGGTTGTTGACCATCGATGCCGCGCCGGCCCCCGGGCTGAAGTCGAGAAACCGCTCGAGCTGGCCGCGGATGGCCGCAACGTTCGTCTCGAGGGTCGGCCGGTCCAGCAGGTTGCGCTCGGTCGACCGACCGGACGGGTCGCCGATCATCCCGGTCCCACCGCCGACGACGGCGATCGGCCGCCCGCCGGCCCGCTGCAGCCGGAGCAACCCGAAGATCGGGACGAGGTGGCCGGCATGGAGCGAATCGGCACTCGGGTCGAAGCCGATATACCCGGAGATCGGCCGGCCCGTGGCGAGTCGATCGGCCAGACCGGGGGTCGTGGCGTGCAGGATGCCACGCCACTCGAGCTCGTCGAGGAGGTCCGCGCCGCCCTCCCCTGAGCGTGCCGCCGTCACAGAGCGGTGCGCCGCGGCGTCTGTCCCGAGGCGGCCGCCCAAGTCCGGTCGTTCACGAACCCTATGCTATCGTGCGGGCTCAGATGCAGACCACCCTGGCCAGGCGGCAGCGTCATCGACGCTCGCTGGATCGTCGGCCGACCGGGCGAAGCGGAACCATCCTCCGCGGCATCCTCATCGCCATCCCGATCGTCATCATCCTTGTGACGGTCCTGACCGCGGGCGCTGGGGCGCTGTTCACCGTGGCCGCGTACAACTTCTACGCGCAGGGCCTGCCCGACCCCGGGGCGGCACTCAACGATCTCCGGTTCGAGCAGCAGACCATCGTCTACGACCGGACCGGCAAGGTCGAGCTCGCACGACTGGGCACGCTGCGGCGCGAGGTCACCACGTTCGCGAACATCCCCGATGAGATGCTCGATGCGACGACGGCCATCGAGGACCAGGGCTTCTGGACGAATCCCGGTTTCGACCCATCGGCCATCGTCAGTGCCGGCCTCGACACGCTGGCCGGCCGGCCGCGTGGCGCGTCGACCATCACCCAGCAGCTCGTCAGGGCGCGGCTCCTGCCCCCCGAGGCGTTCGCCGATACGACGTACGAACGCAAGATCCGCGAGATCATCCAGTCGATCCGGCTGACCGAGGCGTATCCCGGCGACAAGGGCAAGCAGGACATCATCACCGCCTACCTGAACCAGAACTTCTACGGCAACCAGACGTACGGCGTGAAGGCGGCGGCACGCGGGTACTTCGGGAAGTCGCTCGACGAGCTGAGCCTCGCCCAGTACGCGATCCTCGCGGCGATCCCACAGTCACCGACCAGGTTCGACCTCATGCGCAATGCCGAGGAGGTCTGCCTCGACGAGAAGCCGCCGGACCCCGACTCCGAGGAGTCGTGCAAGAAGCTCCAGCTCGAAGTGCCGGCGACATCCGAGATCGTCCAGCGCCGCAACTACATCCTCGACCTGATGCGGACGCGCAGCCCGCTCAGCGGAGCCCGCCACAACGACGCGGAATTCGACGCGGCAAAGCTCGAGCCGGTCGTCATCAAGCCGCAGGCGCCCGCGACGTGGCGCGCCGCCCACTTCGTCTGGCAGGTGCGCGAGGCGCTGACGACCATCCTGTGCCCCGACGAGCCGACCGAATGCGAGAAGGTCGACACCGGGGGCTATCGGGTCACCACCACGCTCGACTGGAAGATGCAGAAGGTCGCCGAGAAGTGGACCTACGTCGCCGCGCGAGCCCCCCACTCCAGCAACCCGCGCAAGATCCTGCGGCAGTACAAGATCCCCGCCCGGGAATGGAGCTGGATCCTCAACCTGCGCGGTCGCAACATCCACAATGCCGCCTCGGCGGTGACGGACTACCGCACCGGCGAAGTCCTCGCGTATGTCGGCAGCGCCCGATACACGGGCAAGGGCAACAAGAAGTTCCAGCCGCAGTTCGACGTCCTGTCGGACGGCTGGCGCCAGCCGGGATCGTCGATCAAGCCGATCGACTACGCCATCGGCATCGACGACGAGACGCTGACCGCGAGCACCATGTTCATGGACGTCACGACGAATTTCGGGCGGGGCTTCACGCCGACCCAGGCCGACAAGAAGGAACGCGGCCCGGTCCGGCTTCGCTCGGCGCTCCAGTTCTCGCTGAACATCCCGGCCATCAAGGCCACGCTCATCCAGGGTCTCGATCACACGTTCGAGCGCAGCCAGGACTTCGGGCTGGTGTTCCCGCCGTCGGCGATCCCGGTCACCTCGATGGGCATCGGCACACTCGAGACGCACCCGATCGACATGCTGTCGGCGTACGGGGCGCTGGCCAACGGCGGCGTTCGGATGCCCCGCCAGCTGATCACCAAGGTCGTCGACGAGAACGGCGTCCAGGTCTGGCCACAGGATGATGACACCACGGCCGAAGGCACCGAGGTCGTGAGCCCGCAGGCGGCCTACATCGTGTCCGACATCCTGGCCGGCAACACGGTCATGGGCGTGAACCCGTATTGGGGCAAATTCGCGGTCTACTCCAAGAACGGCCGGCGTCGGCCCGCCGCGTACAAGACCGGTACGACCAATGACAACCGCGACGTCCACGCCTACGGCTTCCTCGCACCGCCCGCCAACAAGAAGCAGCCGGCCCTCGCGGTCGGCGTGTGGATGGGCAACAGCAACAACCAGCCGAACAACGGCAGCCTCTCGCTCGACTCGTCCGCGCCGTTGTGGTCGGCGATGCTCGAGGAGCTCAGCTCCAAGTACCCGGTCGCCAGCTTCAAGGCGCCGGGCGGTCTCACGACCGCGACGGTCGACGCGTTCACCGGTCTCAAGCCGGGCCCGTTCACGAAGAAGACCGTCAAGGAGTTGTTCATCAAGGGCACGGCCCCCAGGGAGCGCGAAACGTTGCGCGTGTCCCGCGAGGTCGACCAGGCATCCGGCCTGCTGTGGCGGACCGGTTGCGTCGGCCCGAAGGTCAGCCGGGGCTTCTTCAACCTCAACGAGGTCGAGAGCAACTTCCCGAACTGGCAGAAGGCGAACCGGAACTGGGCGTCACGCGCCGCCCGCGGCGCGGGGACACGCGGGGGGCCGGAGGGGACCCGGACCTCCTACTTCTATGACGGTGCCTTCACGCCGTTCGGCAAGTCGTGGGGTGCCCCGTTCGCGCCGAGCGGCAGGTGCCCGATCGCACCCGTCGCGACACCGCCGCCGTCGTGCGATCCATTGCTCCCCGAGCTGTGTCTTCCGCCCGAACCACCCAAGCCCGACAAGACCAAGCCACCCAAGCCGCCGTGATCGACGGGCGGCACCGTCGAGCCCGACCGATCAGAGGCTGACGACCGTCGCCCCGTCCCCACCCTCGCCACGTTCGCCGGGTCGAGCCGACCGAACGAGCGGATGTACGGCGGCGGCTTCCCGGACGGCGTCGCGGAGCGCGCCGGTCCCGAGCCCGTGGATGATCGTGACCGAGCCGAGACCGGCCACGGTCGCGTCATCGAGATAGCGGTCGAGCGCCTCGAGCGCCTCCTCGACCCGGGCACCACGCAGGTCCAGCGAGGAAGCGACGCTGCGGGCACGCTCGAGGCGGAGTGATGCAGCATTCGAGGTCGCCGCGGGGTTCGAGCGTCCGGCCGACGCGCCGACGGCCGTCGGCGCACCGATCGCCGGGACGAGGTCGTCCACCTCCACGGTGACGCGCATGCCACCCGCCTCCAGGGTGGCCCGTCGGCCGCCCTTCTCCAGCGACGCGATCCGTCCCTCCCAGCCCCCCGTCCGGCTCCGGGCGCGGTCGCCGACCGTCCAGTCACGCCGCTCGTCCGGCTCCGGCGAGAGCTCGGCGGGCTCGCTGGCCGGCAGCCGGTCGGCCACCGCCTCGGCGCGCGCGAGGGCCGCGTCGACCGACGCCGCCGTGACGGTCTCCCGTTCGAGCATCCGGCGGGTCGAGGCCAGCTCGGTGCGCAGGTCATCGACGATGCGGTCCGCCTCCTCGCGGGCAGCCCGGACCTGCTCGTCGCGCTCGCGCCGCGCGCGTCGACGCTCCTCCTGGGCCGTGCGCAGCGCCTCCGCCGCACGCACCTCGGCCGACCGCGCCCGCTCGAGCGCCTCGCTCGTCTCCCCTTCGGTCGCTCGGATCGACGCCAGGGTCGCCTCGAACGACAGCTGCGCCTCGGTCAGGCGTGATCGGGCGTCGTCCACGATGGCCTCCGGGAGCCCGAGCCGTTCGGCGATCGCGAAGGCCTGGCTGCCCCCGGGCAACCCGATCGTCAGCTTGTACGTCGGCGACAGGGTGTCCAGATCGAACTCGACCGCCGCGTTGCGTGCCCCGGCAGTCGTGTGCGCGTATGCCTTGAGCTCGGCGTAGTGGGTCGTGGCGGCCACGATGGCTCCGGCACGGATGAAGTGGTCGAGCAGCGCCTGGGCGAGCGCCGAGCCCTCGGTCGGATCGGTCCCGGCACCCAGCTCGTCGAGCAGGACCAGCGTGTCGGGTCCGGCCTCCGCCACGATCGCGGTGATGCGGCGGAGATGCCCCGAGAACGTCGACAGCGACTGGGCGACCGACTGCTCGTCCCCGATGTCCGCGAACACGTCGCGCCAGACCGGCAACCGGCTGCCCGCCTCGGCCGGGACGTGGAGCCCTGACTGATGCATCAGGCTCAGCAGCCCCAGGGTCCGGAGGGTGACCGTCTTGCCGCCCGTGTTGGGGCCCGTGACGACGAGCGCCGTGTAGCCATCGCCGATCCGGATGTCGATCGGGATCACCCGGCCGGTCAGACCCGGATGACGCGCCGACAGCAGGACGACCTCCGGACGATCGGCGGTCTCGGCTCGGGTCGCGTCCATCTCGGCGGCCAGCGCCGCCTTGGCGGCCCACAGGTCGAACCGCGCCAGCGCGTCGAGCGTCTCGCGCAGGGCCGTGGCGTTGACCGCGATGAGCGCCGATAGCTCGTCGAGGATGCGGGCGACCTCTTCCTGCTCGGCCGCCTGTGCCTCCCGCCAGGCGTTGCCGAGCTCCACCGCCACGAGCGGTTCGACGAACAGGGTCTGACCGCTTCCGGACGCGTCGTGGACGATGCCCTTGACCCGCGATCGCGCCTCGGCCTTGACGGGGACGACGTACCGACCATTGCGCAACGTGACGATCGGCTCCTGGAGCGCATTGCCGAGCTCGGCCCCGACCAGCGAGTCGAGCCGGCGGCGCAGCCGGTCATAGGCGACGCGGACCGCGGCCCGCAGCCCGCCGAGGCGTGGCGAGGCGGTGTCCAGCAGCTCACCGACGGGGTCGAAGCTGCGCGCCAGCGTGCTCCGGACGGCAGGCAGCGGATGGAGCTCGCGCCCGAGGTCGCGCAACAGCGGGCGACGCTCGTCGGCGAGCGACGTCGCCAGACGGGCGGCCGCGTCGAGCGTGTCCGCGATGGCCAGGAACTGCTCCGGCTCCAGACGGCCGCCGCGGGCCGCCCGTTCGACGGATGGCTCGATGTCGTGCGCGCCGCCGACACCGACCCCGGCTCGATCGGCCAGGAGCGCGCGCGCCTGATCCGTCTCGTCGAGCCGGCGCGCGACGACGACGGTGTCGGACGACGGCTCGAGCGCCTCGGCCAGGCGACGTGACGGCGGGAACGAGGTCGCATCGGCGAGGCGCTGCCGGACGAGCGGGAACTCGAGGAGCGCCTGTGAGCGAGCGTCCACGCTGGCCCGCCCTCAGCGGGCGCGCGGGCCCGAGACCGACGGATGGCCGGCGATCGAGAACCGCCAGGGCCGTGCCGCCCACTCCGGGCCGGCGTACGCGACACCGATCCGTGGCGTGACGGCGACCCGATCCGGCTTGACCCTGTCAGCGCGGTCGTGAGGGTCCCGCTCGAGACGTAGCACCGAGGTCGGGTCACACAGGTCCGTCCCGGTGCGGCTCGTGTCGATGCCGAAGGCAGCGGCGACCAGCCCGGGACCGCTGGCCAGCCGCTGGATGGGCACCCGCGCCAGCCTCGACCGCGCCATGGTCATGCCGTCAGGGGTCCGTGCGGCCTTGCGCCGTCCCTCGACGACGAGGCGGTCGCGCCGCATCTCGGCCAGGCCGGCAAGCGGCTCGACCGCACGGATCAGGACCGCGGCCGGGGCGCCCTCCGTCCCCGTCACCACGTTGAGGCAGTCATACATCCCGTAGACAAGGTACACGTACGCGATACCGGGCAACCCGGCCATGACCTTGTTGCGCCGCGTGCTGCCGAACCGGGCGTGGGACGCCCGGTCGTCGGGGCCTCCGTAGGCCTCGACCTCGACGATGCGTGCGACGCGGCGTCCGGTGTCGTCGTCGCGGACGAGCCGCGCGCCGAGCAGGTCGCGGGCGACGTCCGGCGTGGCCCCGGCCAGGCTCCCTCGATCGAGGACGCTCAGGTGGCGCCGCCCGGGTACATCGCCTTGAGGTTGCTCGGGATGAACAGACCCACCAGGACGAAGAAGGCCGGGATCAGCGTGTCGCGGAAGATGTCGACGATCCTCGACGTATCAAGGAAGGTCCACAGATCGCGCAGGAACCCGAGCTCCGTCGACCGCGGTTCCTGCCCGAGGCGATAGTACGAGTCGAGGATGATGATCAGCGCACCAAGGATGACCGCCGCCTGGACCAGTCCGAGCAACCCGCCGATGATCTCGTCGAGGAAGCGCGCTTTCTGGAAGAGCGGCTGCGGGTGATAGAAGCCCTGGGCGACGATCGCGAACGCGAGCGACGCGGCGACGAACACGGTCAGGAACCCGATCATGTAGCTGTAGGCCGGATTCTGGTCGGTCCAGTTCGAGCGCAGGAAGGTGGCCAGCGGTTCGGCGACGTTGGCCGCGAGCAGGAACGAGAACGTGACTGACGCGAGTCCGATCAGCCGTCGGATCGTGCCCTGGGCGAAGCCCAGGACGAAGAAACCTCCGAAGAAGATGACGATCAGCCAGTCGGCGAACGGGACGCCGGCGAGATCCCCGAGATCCACCGAACCTCCTTGGTGACGGTTCGAGCCGGTGATCCGGCGCGAGAGCCGCGCAAGGGTAGCAGCGGCTTCTCGCGCGTCGCAAGCAGCCCGCCGCGCGCGCCGTCCGGTACTTTCGGGCTAGGCGCTAGGTCCTGAGTCGGCCCCCGACGTCGCTCGCGAGACCCGCCGTGATGTCTGCCACGGCGTTGTCTGCCTCGTTCTCGACCAGCGTCCGGTCGTCCGCCCCGAACGCCAATCGATACGCGAGGCTCTTCTCCTCGTCGCCCAGTGGCCGCCCGCGGTAGATGTCGAACAGGGTCACCGTGCGCAGGAGCGGACCTGCGTGGCGCCGGATCGAGGCCACGACCTCGCCCGCGGGGGTCGCGTCCGCGACGATCACCGCGAGATCGCGGTCGACGATCGGATGGCGAGACGGGCTCGAGACGCGGGGCGTGTCGGGTTGCCCGCCCGACAGGCCCGCGACGGCCAGCTCGGCGACGAGGATGCGGTCCACGCGCAGCTCGAGCTCGTCGATGACCGATGGGTGCACCTCGCCCACCCGGCCCGCGATCTGTCCGTCTGCGATGACCCGCGCCGCCCGGCCCGGATGCAGGTTCGGGTCGTCCTCGATGGGCGAGTAGCTGGGTCGCGCGAAGCCCAGCCGCTCGGCGATCAGCTCGATGATGCCCTTGGCATCGTCGAGGTCGTACGGTCGCGCCGGGCGGTCCCAGGTCGGGACGTCGGCCGCGCCGGTCAGCGCGAGGCCGAGACGCCACCATTCGTGGGTCGAATCGCCCTCCTCGGTCGCGCCGTAGCCCTTGCCGACCTCGAAGATGGCGACATCCGGTCGTCCGAAGCGCGTGTTCGTCGACACGACCTCGAGGAGACTCCCGATCAGGCTCTGGCGGAGCACGGAGTGCTGGCTCGACAGGGGGTTGGTGACGGTGAGCGGTCGACCGCCAGCCTGGCCCTCCCCCGGCACGAGAGCGTCGGCGATCGGACCGAAGCGCTCGACCATGGCCGGCGACACGAGGGCGAACGTGACGGCCTCGGACAGCCCGATCCCCGCCAGCGTCTCCCGGACGGCATCGCGGATGCCGAGGGGCGAGTGCCGGTAGGGCGGCGATGGCGTGTCCGGCAGGATCTCGGGGATGGTGTCGTACCCCCGGATGCGCGCCACTTCCTCGGCGATATCCGCCTCGATCAACAGGTCTCGCCGCCAGGTCGGCACGGTCGCGACCAGGGTCTCGGCCTCGCCAGGGTCGATCTCGAGCGGCTGGGGCGCCGCCGCGACGAGGACTCGCATGCCAGGACCCGCCGCTTCGGTCGAGACGCCGACACGCTGGAGCACGTCTGTCTGCTCGGCCGGTGACGACGAGGTCCCGAGCAGACGATCGATACGCGCCGGTCGGAAGGCCACCTTGATCGGCAGCGGCTCGGTGGCGTTCGTGTCGACGGCACCGACCGCGACCTGCCCCCCGGCCCACTCCGTGATGAGCCGTGCTGTGCGGTCGGCACCAAGCTTCGCGAGCCGGTGCTCCTGGCCCTTCTCGAACCGGAGGCTTGCTTCGGACCGGAGCGAGTAGCGGAAGGCCGTCCGCCGGATGCTGATCGGGTCGAAGATCGCCGACTCGACGACGACGTCGTGCGTCTCCGGTCCGATCTCCGACTCGGCGCCACCCATCACGCCGGCGATGCCGATCGGACCCTCCGGGTCCGCGATGATCAGCGTATCCGGCGTGAGCTCGCGAACGATGTGGTCGAGCGTCTCCAGGCGCTCGCCCTGGCGGGCGAGGCGCACGACGATCCGGCCGTCGTTGACGGCTGAGGCGTCGAACGTGTGGATCGGCTTGCCGAGTTCCAGCATCACGTAGTTGCTGACGTCGACGACGTTGCTCACCGGCCGCTGTCCGGCGGCCAGCAGCCGCATCTGGACCTGATCCGGCGACGGACCGACGGTGACGCCACCGACCCAGCGGCCGACGAACCTCGTGCACAGGCCGGGTTCCTCGACGTCGACGCGGAGCCGCTCGGCGATGGGTGGCCCGGTCTCGGGCGGGTCCGTCTCCGGGAATCGGACGGACGCTCCGGTGACGGCCGACACCTCGCGCGCCAGGCCGACGAGGCTCAACGCATCGCCCCGGTTGGGCTTGACGTCGACGTCGAGCACGATGTCGCCGTAGAGATCGGTCAGGGCCGCGCCGAGCGGTGCATCGGTCGGCAGGATGAGGATCCCATCCGCGTCGGTCGTGAGACCCAATTCGTCACCCGAGCACAGCATCCCGTTGCTGACGACACCCATCTTCTCGGTGCGCTCGATCCGTCGACCGCCCGGGAGCACGGCACCCGGGAGCGCGACGGGGACACGTTGACCGACCGCGATGTTCGTCGCGCCGCACACGATGTCCAGCACCTCGCCGTCTCCCATCCGCACGCTCGTGAGCGACAGGCGATCGGCGTTCGGGTGTTTCTCGACCGTCAGGAGCTCACCGACGACGACGTTCTGCCAGTCCGAGCCCCAGCGCTCGACGCTCTTGACCTCCATGCCGAGCAGCGTCAGCCGCTCCGCGAGCTGCTCAGGCGTGAACTGGACATCGACGTAGTCGCGGAGCCAGGACAGCGGGACCCTCATGAACGGCCACCCTCAACGGGGTACGGGCACTCGCCCTCCGAAGGCGGAGGCGACGCCCATGCGAGCCATCCGACTGAGGATCTCATCGGAACTGCTCCAGGAAGCGGAGGTCGTCCTCGAGGAAAAGCCGGAGGTCGGTGATGCCGTGCTTGAGCATCTTGATCCGCTCCGGGCCCATCCCGAATGCGAAGCCCTGGTAGCGCTCGGGGTCGAGGCCGCCGTACTGCAGGACGACCGGGTGGACCATCCCGGCGCCCAGGATCGTCATCCAGCCGGTCCGACCGCAGGCGGGACAGCCGACACCACCGCAGACGAGGCACTCGACGTCGAACGCCACGGACGGCTCGGTGAACGGGTAGTAACCCGGTCGGAAGCGGGTCTTCTTGTCTGACCCGTACATCGCCTTCGCGAACTGGTCGAGGAGGCCCTTCAGGTCGGCCATCGTCGTCCCCTCGTCGACCATCAGGCCCTCGACCTGGAAGAACTCGGAGCCGTGACTGGCGTCGATCGATTCGTACCGGAAACACCGACCGGGAAGGAGCGCCCGGATCGGCGGCGTCTCGGTCTCCATGACCCGGATCTGGCCGGGCGAGGTGTGCGTGCGCAGGAGCCGGCCCTCGACGTCGACGTAGAGCGTGTCCCACAGGTCGCGCGCGGGATGATCGGGCGGGATGTTCAGCATCTGGAAGTTGGTGACGTCGTCCTCGATCTCGGGGCTCTCGTAGGACACGAACCCGAACTGCCCGAAGATGTCGGCGATCTCGCGCATCGCCTCGATGCTCGGGTGCAGGGTGCCGCGACGGATCGGGCGGCCGGGCGTCGTGACATCGACCGACTCTGCCCGCAGACGCGTCTCGAGCTCGCTGCCCCGGAGCGCCGTGCCGCGCTCCGCAAGCGCCGCTTCGATCGACGTCCGGACCGCGTTCGCGATCGCACCGACCTTGGGTCGATCCTCGGCCGGGAGCGACCCGATGCCACGCAGGACGGTCGTCAGCCGGCCCTTCCTGCCCAGGATGTCCAGCTCGAGCGCCTCGAGCGTGGCAGCGTCGTGCGCGGCCGTGACCGACGCCAGCGCGTCGGCCTGGAGTCCTTCGAGGTCGCGGGTCAGGTCGGCGAGGTCCACGGTCCCTCTTGCGTGCGGGTGTCGGGTCCCGGAATCATGAACCCTCGAGCGTCGACGACGTCGAGGGTTCGTGTAGGACTCGGGTCGTCGATCGACGCGGCTGCTACGCGCCCTTGGCCGCTTCGGCGATCCGCCCGAACGTCGCGCTGTCGCGGATAGCCAGGTCGGCCAGGATCTTGCGATCGATCTCGATATCGGCGCGCTTCAGACCGCTGATCAGCTGGCCGTATGTCATGCCGTTCTGGCGCGCCGCCGCGTTGATGCGGACGATCCACAGCTCGCGCATCTGGCGCTTGCGCTGCTTGCGGTCGCGCGTCGCGTAGGCGAGCGCGTGGAGCAGCGCCTCGCGGGCGGGCTTGATCAGCTTCGAGCGCGTGCCGCGGCGACCCTCAGCAGCCTTGAGCAGCCGCTTGTGGCGCTTGTGGGCGGTGACGCCTCGCTTGACTCGTGCCATGGGTGAGGGGCTCCTAGAGGTACGGCAGCAGGCGCCGGACCTGCTTGGCGTGCTGGGGCTTCATCAGGGTCTTGCCCGCGTAGCGCCGGGTGCGGCGCGACGACTTGATCTCCAGGTGATGGCCACGCCACGCATTGACCCGGATGACCTTGCCGCTGCCGGTCACGCCGATGCGCTTCTGGGCCGCCTTGTGGCTCTTCATCTTCGGCACGCTGGCCTCACTCTCCTGCTTGAACGGGCTCGGGCTCCTGGGCGGCCGGCGCCTTTTGGGCGGGGGCGGCTGGTCGGGGCTCGACGGTCTTCTTTGGTGCAGCCGGCGTCTCCGCCGGTGCGTCCGGTGGCGTTTCGGCCGGTTTGGCCGCGACGGCCTTCGTGTCCGCCGCTTCCGGCTTTTCTGCCTCCGGCTTTTCTGCCGCGGCCGGCGTCTCCGCCGGTGCGTCCGTTGGCGTCTCGGTCGTCGCATCGGCCGGTTGGGCCACGACGGTCTTCGTATCTGGCGCGGCCGGCGTCTCCGCCGTCGCGTCGGCCGGGATCACATCCGGCGCGTGCTTTCGGTCCGGTGCGTCGTGGCTCTTGGGCTTGTGGAGCGATGCCATCGTGATGTGCATCGACTTGCCCTCGAGCAGCGGCGTCCGTTCCGCGACTCCGTGCTCTTTGACTCGATCCACGAACCTGGCGATCAGGTTCCGGCCGATCTCCGGGTGGGTCAGTTCCCGACCCCGGAAACGCACCGTCACCTTGATGCGGTCACCGTCCTCGAGGAACTCGACCGCGCGGTGGACCTTGGTATCGAAGTCGCCGACGCCGATCTTCGGTGTCAGGCGGACTTCCTTGAAGGTGATCGAGCGCTGCTTGCGCTTGTTCTCCTTCTCCCGCTTCGTCAGTTCGTACTTGTACTGACCGAAATCGAGGAACCGGACCACCGGGGGCTGCGCCATCGGAGCGACTTCGACGAGGTCGAAACCTCGTTCCTGCGCCATCTCGAGGGCCTGCGGCGTGGGCATGACACCCAGCTGGGCACCCTCTTCGTCGACTACCCGGACCTGTGGGATCCGGATCATCGTATTTACACGCAGGTCTCGACTGATGGTTCACCCCTCTTGGTGCTGGATATCGAACCGACCGGCACGGGCAAACTGCCCCTACCGGGCGAGCGGGCAGGATAGCACAGGCCCTTTGAGACCGACAATGAAATGGCCACTCGGAGGGTGCAGTGCGAACCATCGACATCCTGGCGCTGTTCGACTTCACGTACTGGGCAGATCGGCAGCTGCTCGATGCCGCAGCGGCCGTGCCTGCCGACGATCTCGTCCGGCCCGCCTCGATCACATATCGGAACCTGCGAGACACGCTCGTTCACACCCTCGATGTGGAACTGACCTGGCGCCGACGCCTGCGCGGCGAGCCCAAGGAACTCTGGGACGTCTCGCTCGAGGTCGATGACTACCCGACGATCGGAGCGCTCCGTGAGCACTGGACGGCGGATGAAGCGGAGATGCGAACGTGGCTTGGGTCGTTGGCCGACGAGGATCTTGTCGCCATCGTCGACGTCGGCAACAGCGATCGATTCCCGCTTTGGTACTACCTCGTCCACATCGTCACGCACAGCGAACAGCAGCGCCGCGACGTCCAGATCCTGCTCAGGGACCTCGGCCACTCGGTGCCTGATCTGGAGTTCCTGTACTACGCGGACTCGGTCGAATCCGCTGCCGAGGACGCCCGATAGACCTGGCCGGCGCGCAGCGACCGCGACGTGCGCTCCCTGCCCGCCCTGAGCGTCTCTTGGAACATGACATGTTACGAGCGACCGCCGAACACTCGGGCCAGGGGAGCTTGGCTGTCACCTGGAACATCACGTGATGTTCCAGATGCCGCTGGCGGCGGACCGTGGAACCCCCCCCGACTATCACGTCCTGCGTGGCAGGCGGCTCACGAGCACCGCCGCGACCGTTCCCCCGATCAGCCCCAACGCGAGGTCACCGAGCGTGTCCGCGTAGGCGGTCGCAGCCTCGGGTGAGTCGGGGACGAATGCCACGTACTCGGCGAGCTCCCAGAGGACGGCGGTGCTTGCCGCCCAGCCGACACACAGCGCCGCGCGGGTCCACGGTCCCCAGGGTCCAGCCCGGAGCAACAGGCCGATCGCCGCCGTGTGGAGCGCCCAATTGACCAGGTGATTCGCGTCGTCCCACCACGCGACCGTGTCGTACAGGTCGAGGGCGTTCCCGCCGACATCGATGAGGAACGGGAGACCCAGCAGGATGTCGGCGGCGACCGGGTATGGGAACGCCCGCGGCCGGCCGAGCACCCACCATCCGACCGGCAGGATCACTAGCGCGATGGGGTACACGAGCGCTCGCCCCGCGAACGCCTTGCCGGTGAACTGCGGCAGATCCGGGCTCAGGACCGCCCAGGCGAGGAGGACGACTGCCGCGACCTTGATCGCGACATCGACCGCGACGAGGCGGCGATCCGGCACGCGCCGACCCTACCCCACCCCCCGGGCTTGCGATTCGGCCGCCAAGCGATCTGCGAACGCCTCCCAGGGTTCGGCCGGCTGTTGCTCGCCGCCTCTCGTCCTGGGTGACGCTGTCCGCGCTTCGATCTCGCGATCGCCCAGCACGACCATGTAGGGCACCTTCTGCTCCTGTGCCGTCCGGATCTTGTACTGCATCCGGTTCGACGAGGCGTCGACCTCGACACGCAGCCCACGCCCGCGGAGCACGTCGGCGAGCTCCGACGCCGCCTCGACATGCCGATCGGCGATCGGGATGACCACCGCCTGTACCGGCGCCAGCCACAACGGGAATGCTCCAGCGAAGTGCTCGATGAGGATCCCGATGAAACGCTCCAGCGAGCCGTAGATCGCCCGATGGATGGCGATCGGGCGCTGCGGCTTGCCCTCCTCATCGATGTAGGTCAGGTCGAAGCGTTCGGGGAGCATCGTCAGGTCGATCTGGATGGTCGCCATCTGCCACTCGCGCCCGAGGGCGTCGTCGATGTAGATGTCGATCTTTGGCGCGTAGAACGTGCCGTCCTTCGGCTTCAGCTCGTAGCTGATATCGGCGGCAGCGAAGGCCTCACGCGTGAGCTGCTCCGCCCGTTCCCACAGCGCCGGGTCGCCGATCGCCTTGTCGGGCTTGGTCGCGAAGGAGAACCGCGGCTCCAGTCCGAACCAACCGTATGACTCCCGGACCTCGCCGAGCAGCGCCACGATCTCGTCGGTCAGCTGGTCGGGGCGGACGTACAGGTGAGCGTCGTCCTGGATGAACTGGCGGACGCGCGTCAACCCTGACAGCGTGCCCGAGCGTTCGTTCCGGTGCAGCCGTCCGAACTCGCTGAAGCGCAGCGGCAGGTCGCGGTACGACCGCAGCGAGGAGCGGTAGATGAACGTCGACTCAGGGCAGTTCATCGGCTTGAGACTGAAGGTCTGGTTCTCGGACTCGACCAGGAACATGTTGTCGCGATACAGGTCCCAGTGGCCCGACTGGCGCCAGAGCTTCTCGGACACCACGATCGGCGTCGACACCTCCTGGTAGCCGCGTCGCTCCTGGAGCTCGCGCATGGCCGTCTCGAGCGTCCGCCAGATGCGCTGGCCCTTGGGGTGCCAGAACGCCGAACCGGGCGACACATCGTGGAACGAGAACAGATCGAGGGCGACGCCGAGCCGTCGATGGTCGCGCTTCTTCGCTTCCGCACGACGCCAGAGATACGCGTCGAGCTCCTCCTGCGTGGCCCATGCCGTTCCGTAGACGCGCTGGAGCATCGGGCGTTTCTCGTCGCCGCGCCAATACGCGCCGGCGGTGCCGAGCAGCTTGAACGGACCGATCTTGCCCGTGCTCGCTACATGCGGTCCGCGACACAGGTCGATGAAGGGACCCTGCCGATAGAACGTGGTCGGCGGCATCGGCGTGCCGTCGCGCGTCGACGTCGTAGTCAGGTCGTCGATGATCTCGACCTTGAAGTCCTGACCCTGCTCCGCAAGACGTTCTCGGGCGACCTCGGGGGTCTCCTCGGTGAGCTCGAACGGGTGGTCGGCGGCGATCGATTCGCGCATCCGCTCTTCGATCTTCGGCAGGTCATCAGGAGTCAGCGGCCGGGGCACGAGGAAGTCGTAGTAGAAGCCGTCCTCGATGACGGGCCCGATGCCGAGCTTCGTCCCAGGGAACAGGTCGAGGACGGCCTCTGCCAGGACGTGGGCGGCGCTGTGGCGCATGGGCCCGAGCTCGCCGGACGCGCCGTGGTCCATGAGCTCCGTCGCACTGCCGCGCTCCGGTGCGTCCAGGACCTCTTCGACCTCGATGTGCTCGTCGTCCGTCATGTTCGACTCCTTGGAATCACGAAACCCCTCGTCCACTGCCAGGACGAGAGGCATCTCCCGCGGTCCCACCTGCGTTCGCCGGCTCGAGCCGACGCGCTTTGCTGTCGCGCTATCGGGCGACTCCCGGACCGGTTCGCCGGTCGCTCACGGGTGGTGCGGGTTCGGGGTTCGGTCTCCGGGCTCCCAGCCATGGCCCAGCTCTCTGTGGACGTTCCCCGAGACGCGTGTCCCGATCGATGCGTATGGTTCAGACCCGCCGGAATGGCCCGACGACAGACATGCATGGTAGCAGCCGAGCGTCCGCCGGCTCCGGCGACGCCTCGTTGGCGAACGGCTCGGAAAGGGATCTGGTGGGCGACACTGGACTCGAACCAGTGACCTCTTGCATGTCAAGCAAGTGCTCTAACCAGCTGAGCTAGCCGCCCGGATCACGCGGGGATCACCCTGATGACTGCACAGGAGCTCACCCGTCGCGGCCGTCAATCTAGCAGAGGCACCCGGACTCGTCACGCCTGTCGACCTGGGCGACTCCTCGCGCCCACCGAATGATGCGCGGCCTCGCGTTGCGCCATCTCGCCGTAGCATACGGGGATGTTCAACGGAGATCGCCCCGGGCCGCACTCCTGACACGGATCCCGCTACACCCGCTCCTGTTCGCCGCGTATGCGGTCCTGTTCCTCTATTCCGCGAACCTTGCCCTGGTGCTGCCCATCGATGCGCTCGCGCCGCTGGCACGCGCCGTCATCGCTGCCGCCATCCTGACCGCGGTGCTCGCGCTCGTGCTCCGCGACATCCGCAAAGGGGCGATCGTGGCGTCGGCGATCGTGATCGCGTATTTCGGGTTCGGGCACGTCGCGGGGTTTCTCACCGGTCTCGGTCTCGGCGACGTGGCCCAGCTCGGAGTGTGGGCCGCGGTCGTCGTCGTGACGTTCGTCCTCGCCGTGCGCGGGTCAGCGAGAGTGCCGCAGGCGACTGCTGGCCTCAACGTCGTCTCCATCGTCCTGGTCGTGATCGCCGCCGCGACGATCCTGCCGTACGAGGTCACGCGGGCAGGTCAGGAGCCGGTCTCGCACGCGGCCCCCGTCCTGGCCGGATCCGACGCCGCGCCCGGGCGTGACATCTACTTCCTGATCTTCGACCGATACGGCTCGGCCGACGCGATCGAGCGCCGCTTCGACATCACCGACAACGAGATGTACGGCTGGCTCGAGGAGCGCGGGTTCCAGGTCCCGTCGAACAGCCACGCGAACTATCGGGCAACGGACTTCTCCCTGGCCGCGACCCTCAACATGCAGTACCTCGACAACCTGACGCGCGACATCGGCCGCACATCGGATGACCGGACGCCGGCACAGGACATGATCCGGGAGCACGAGGTCGGCCGCTTCCTGAAGTCGGAGGGATACCGGTACTACCAGATCGGGTCATGGTTCGGCCCCACCCGCTCCGTCACGATCGCCGATGAGAACCTCGCGTACGGCGTCGCCAGCGAGTTCGAGACGGTCCTGAACGACCTGACGATCATGCCGGCGATCGACCGTGTCCGCGGCGTCGTGAGCGCCGAGCCGACGGAGCGCGACCGCCATCGGGAAGGAAGCCTGTTCGGGTTCCGGCAGCTGCGCCGGGTCAGTACTGCCCCGGGTCCGAAATTCGTCTTCGCCCACATCCTCCTGCCGCACGATCCGTACGTCTTCAAGGCTGATGGCTCCCCGCTGTCCGAAGCCGACGCGAAGGCCGCGCCGGAGGCTCGGCTCTATGCCGACCACCTGGAGTTCGCGAACACGCAGATCAAGGAGATCGTGGGGTACCTGCTTTCCGGTCCCGAACAAACCCGACCGATCGTGATCATCGAGGGCGACGAAGGGCCGTTGATGTGCCAGTCCCTCGACTGCGTGAAGAACACGCCCGAATACCTGCGGATCCGTCTGGGGAACCTTGTCGCGATGTACCTGCCGGGCGTGGAAGCGGTGCTGCCCGACACGTTCACGTCCGTGAACACGTTCAGGGTGGTATTCCGCGAGTACTTCGGCGCCGACCTCGAGCCACTTCCCGACCGTAGTTTCACGTGGCCCGACAACAAGCACATCTACGACTTCAAGGACGTGACCGAGCAGCTCATCGTTCCGGGTGAGTGATGCGGATCGCCCGCCGGCGCTATCCTCGGTGGCCCGAGATCCCGACGTTGCCGAGGAGGGCACGCATGATCCCGCTCCTTGCCTATATCGACCCGGGTTCAGGTAGCCTCATCATCCAGGCAGCGATCGCTGCCATCATCGCCATCCCGATCTTCTTCCGCACACAGATCGCCCGGGCGATGCGGGCGATCCGGCGCTCGGACGACCACGAGCCGACGGGCGAGGATGACGCGGCCACCAGGCTCTGACCTCCAGGATCCCGGCGCGCCGCACGCTGTCGGCATCGCCGACGGGCGCGACGCCGGGTCATTCCGCGATCCGAGCGGATTCGTCTTCTGGCGTGATGGCCAGCCGTACCGCCAGATCCAACGAACGTTCGCGACCGAGTGGGACGGGTTCGAGGCGAGCCCGCTCAAGCGCCGCCTCCTCGACCAGCGACGACTGATCCCGTACGAGCCGGTCGGGCTCGACTTCGCGACCACGTCCGGCGCCCACGCGGTCATTCGACCGGAGCGGATCGAGTTCCTCAGCTATCCCTACGAGTGGACGTTCGGCGAGCTACGCGAGTCGGCGCTGCTGACGCTCGACATCCAGCTCGAAGCGATCGGCGCCGGGTGGACCCTCAAGGACGCGTCGGCCTTCAACATCCAGTTCCACGACGGCCGCCCGATCCACATCGATTCGTCGTCGTTCGAGCCCCTCGAGGAGGGCGCGCCGTGGGTCGCCTACCGCCAGTTCTGCGAGCAGTTCCTGGCGCCGCTGGCGCTGGTTGGACGGCGCGACGTCCGGCTTTCCGATCTCCTCAGCGTCGAACCTGACGGGATCGCGCTCGACCTGGCAAGCCGGCTGCTGCCGCGGCGGACATGGTTCGACTTCGGCCTCCTTTCCCACGTGCACCTCCATGCCAGAGCCCAGCTCCGTCACGCGGGAGGAGACGACGATGGACGTGCGGCGCGGCGCACCCGCATCCCGCGGGCCCGCCTGGAAGGGGTGATCCGGAGTCTGCGCTCGACCGTCGCTGCGCTCGACTGGCGCGCAGGCGGCACGGAATGGGCTGACTACGCCGAGCACACGAGCTACGGCGAGCGGGCGGCGGCGGACAAGGACCGACTTGTCGACAGGTTCGTGCGCGAGCTGCCGGGACGGCGCGTGTGGGACCTCGGCGCAAACACCGGTCGCTTCAGCCGGATCGCGGCCGAGGCGGGCAAGCGAGTCGTCGCCCTCGACATCGATCCGGCCGCTGCCGAGCGACACTTTCGCGCCGTCCGCGAGGCCGGGCGGACCGACATCCTGCCGCTCGTCGTCGACATCGCCAACCCGACCCCGGCGCTCGGCTGGGCCGGGCGCGAGCGGCGCTCGCTCCTGGAGCGGGCAGATGCAGATGCGATCCTCGCGCTCGCCCTGGTCCACCACCTCGCGATCACCCGGAACGTGCCGCTGCCGATGCTTCTCGACCTGTTCGCGGAGCTTGCCCCGTGGGCGCTCGTCGAGTTCGTGCCCAAGGACGACCCGATGGTCCGGCGGCTCCTCGCCACGCGACGGGACGTCTTCGCCGACTACGACCTGGACAGCTTCCGCGCGGCTGCGGGGATTCGCTTCGAGATCGTCCGCGAGGAGCGGATCGCTGACAGCACGCGGGTGCTCTTCCTCCTGCACCGACGCTGACGGAGGCGACAACGTCCGGGGCATAACAAGGCCCACGACGGATACCGCCGTGGGCTTCGTTACGGGCGACCGAAGCCGCCCGCGTCGCCGGTCCCTCGAAGGTTCGTGGCCGCCGACCGGTGGCTCACGGATGTTCCACGTCCGTGCCGAATCGGATGCCCCAGCAGTCGAGTCGCCAGCGGCCCGGGAATCCTACCAGAGGGTGCGCCAGAGGGACGAACCGAGGGCTGCCCTCCGCCCGATCGTCCGGTCAGTAGGCGGGGGCGACCGCAGAGGGGGCGGCAGACGGAGCCGGGGCGCCGCTCGAACCGCCACCGGACGGCGAGCACGCGCCGAGTGCGCCGGCGAGCACCAGGATCAGCGCAACGATCGATCGACGGACCACGCGAGACCTCCTTCTCACTCCTGCCATGGGATTCGGCGGACCCCTGCCGACCGGTTTCCCGTGATGATGGCCCCATGGAGGGCTACGAGTTGATCGATGCCGGAGCCGGTCGCCGTCTCGAACGGTTCGGTGCGCACGTGGTCGACCGTCCGCATCCGGGTGCCGACGACCATCGGCGCGCACCCGCGCGTTGGCAAGACGCGGATCTTGCGTTCGACAGAGACACGGGCTGGAGCGGCGACGGTCTGGCGACGGCCCGGTCTGGCTGGGATGTGGACCTCGAGGGTCTCGGATTGGAGTTGCGCCCGACCGAGACCGGCCAGGTCGGCGTGTTCCCAGAGCACGCGGTCACGTTGCCATGGCTCCGCGACCGCATCGACGCGGCACCAGAGCGGCCCGACGTCCTCAACCTCTTCGCGTTCACCGGCCTCGCCACCCTCGCGCTCGCCCGAGCCGGTTCAGCCGTCGTCCATGTCGATGCGGCTCGGCCCGCCGTCGAGTGGGCACGCCGGCACGCGGCGAGGAACGGCCTCGAGGACCGACCGATCCGCTGGCTCGTCGATGACGCACGAGCGTTCGTCGCCCGAGAGGTCCGTCGCGGTCGCCGCTATCACGGCGTCGTGCTCGACCCACCGACATACGGGCACGGGCCGTCCGGCAAGGCGTGGCGGCTGTCGCGTGACCTCCAGCCGTTGCTGGACGACGTCCGTCGCCTGCTGGTGCCGGGCGCGTTCATCCTGCTGACCGCTCACGCGGCCGATCTCGACCCGGGTCGACTGGGCGGCTACCTGGGCGAAGCGGCGGAGGTCGGCGACCTGGTCATCACGGCGACATCGGGAGCGACCCTGCGGCTCGGTGCCTACGCCCGCCTGGGCCGCGCATCATGAGCTCGATGCCCAGCAAAACGATCGCCAGCCCGTCGAACCCCCAGATCAAGTCGGTCGCCCGGCTGCGAGATCGGCGACAGCGCGATTCGACCGGTCTGACGCTGGTCGACGGGGCGCGCGAGGTGCGCCGTGCGCTCGATTCGGGGATCGAGGTCGTCGAAGCGTTCGTGTGCGAGCCGATGCTCGCTGGTGAGGATGCCCGTGCCGCGCTCGACGCCATGGCGGCGCGCGGCATCCCGTCGGTCAGCACGACCGAGGCGGCGTTCGCCAAGGTGGCGTTCGGCGATCGGGCCGACGGGCTGATCGCGGTCGTTCGCGTGCCAGGGCTACTCCTCGATGACCTCGAGCTCCCTGCTGATCCCTTGATCGTCGTCCTCGAAGGCGTCGAGAAGCCCGGCAACCTCGGCGCCGTCCTCCGGAGCGCCGACGGTGCCGGCGCGGATGCGTTGATCGCCGCCTCGCCGCGGACCGACCTGTTCAATCCGAACGCCATCCGGGCGAGCGCAGGCACGATCTTCTCGATCCCGATCGCCGCCGCGCCACGTCCGGACGTCGTCGGTTGGCTGCGCGAGCGATCGATCCGGATCGTCGCTGCGAGGGTCGATGCCGATGAGCTCTATACCGCCACTGACCTGACCGGCCCGCTCGCCGTCGTGTTCGGGAGCGAGGCCGACGGCCTGACCGATGCCTGGGATGCCGCCGACATCGCCGCCGCCCGGCTCCCGATGCGGGGCATCGCGGACAGTCTCAACGTGTCGGTGTCGGCCGCGGTGGTCCTGTACGAGGCGAGACGGCAACGCGACCGCAAGGCGCACACGCCAGACTGACGCGATGGAATCGACGTTCGATCTCATCATCATCGGCGCCGGGCCTGGCGGTGAGGCGGCAGCCCACAAGGCTCGAGGCCTCGGAGCGACCGTCGTCATCATCGACCGGAAGTGGTTCGGCGGCAGCTGTCCGCACGTCGGCTGCCTGCCGTCAAAGGCGCTGCTCCACGGGGCCGCCGAGCACCACGCGAACCCGCGAACCTACGACTGGCCGCATGCATCGAAGCATCGCGACTTCATGATCAATCGCGCGCCCGACAAGCCGGAACCGGACGACACTAGCCATATCCGAGCGCTGGAGACGGCGGGCGCGGTCTGCTATCGAGGCGATGCGCGGATCACCGGGCGGGGCCGCGTGACCGTTTCCCACGAGGGTGTCCGCCACGAGCTGTCGGCCTCAGACATCGTCATCGCCGTCGGCTCGCACTCGCGCGCGATCCGCATCCCCGGGATCGACGGCGTCGACGTCTGGACCAATGAACAGGCGACCCTCAGCAGGGAGCTGCCGCGGAGCATGCTGATCCTTGGTGGCGGGCCGACAGGCTGTGAGCTGGCACAGGTGTACGCCCGATTCGAGGTGCCGGTCACCATCGTCCAATCGGGCCCGCGGCTCGCACCGACCGACCACCCGCGCAATTCGGACGTCGTCCGCGCGACCCTCGAGGCGGATGGCGTCACGATCCGCACGGGCGTCCGGGCCGTTGCCGCTCGCGCCGGCGCGGGTGCCGATGGCGCACACGTCGTCGATCTCGATGACGAATCGTCGGTCGAAGGTCACGTCGTGCTGGCCGCGATCGGCCGCGAGGTGCCACTCGACGACCTCGGTCTCGAGCACTACGGCCTCGATCTCAGCGGGCGGACGCCGCCCTATCCGCGTGACGGGCGGATGCGGATCGCGGACGGCCTCTACGCCGTCGGTGATGCCGCCGGCCCGGAGCTGCACACTCACCAGGCCCACTACCAGGGCGAGCTGGCCGCGCGGATGGCTCACGGCGAGTCGGTCACGCCGGATTACCGCGCGTTGCCGCGTGCGACCTACACCGACCCGGAAGCCGCGTTCGTCGGTCTGTCGCTCGAGGGCGCCCGCGAAGCGGGCCTCGACGCGTTCGAACAGGTCGCCGACTTCGCCGAGAGCAGTCGCGGCTACGCCGTCGAGGCCAAGCTCGGGCACGTGACGATCGTTTTCGACCGCGCCACACGACAGCTGGTCGGCGCGGCGATGGCCTGCCCCGACGCATCGGCGGCGATCCACGAGTGTGTGCTCGCGATCAAGGCCCGGACGCCGGTGGACGTCCTGGCCGACACGATCCATGCGTTCCCGTCCACGTCGCGCATCTTCAACGGTCTCTTCGCGGACGCCCTCGCTGAGCTCGACCGCCCGGCCTAGACCTCGAACACGACCTTCCCGTCCATCAGGACGATCTGCGGGCGGGTCGTCGAGAGCGGTCCGCCGGGACTCACCGGTTCGTCGATCGCGGCGGCCGGGATGACCACGACGTCGGCGCGCTGACCGACCGTCAACCGGCCGCGGTCCGTCTGGCGCGCCGAGATCGGACCATCGATGCAGTTCGCCCGCAGCGCCCGGTCGAGCGTGAGCGACTGCTCCGGCGCGTACTCGGGCGTACCGCTCGGCCACCGGGCATCCTCGCGCCGGACGGCCAGCGCAAGACCGGGCCACGGGTCGTATGGCTCGACGGGCGCGTCCGTCCCGAACGGCATGACCGCCCCTGTGTCGGCGATGGCCTTCCAGGTGTAGCCCTCGGACTCCGCTCGATCGCCCCACAGCTTCCAGGCCTGCAGCGCATCGGAGCCGAGGTGGACCGGCTGGACGCTGGCCGCGATGCCCGCCGCTGCGAACCGGGGCCGGTCGTCCGGATGGAGCATCTGGGCGTGCTCGATCCGTGGCATCAGCGGCGAGGTCTGGGCGAACGGCGTCAGGACGTCGAGCGCGGCGCGCACGGCCGCGTCCCCGATCGCGTGGATCATCGTGGCGATCCCGCGGGCGGCCGCCCGCTCCACTCGCTCGCGCAGACCGTCCGGTTCGGTCATCCAGACGCCCCGCCGAAGCACGGGTGCCAAGGGCCGCTCGGGCTCGGCCTCGATGTCCTCCAGGAGCGCTGCCGTCCGCGATCCGAGCGAGCCGTCGGCGAAACATTTCTGCCAGCCGACGACCGCCCGCCCATCCGGCGCGGCCCCGAGTGGCGTGCCGCTTCGATAGCCGCGTTCGATCGCCGTCGCGACCGCGTCGTCGCGCATGCACGCGTGGACCCTGACCGGTAGTCGCCCGGACTCCGACAGCCGTGCATAGGCCGGGAACGAGTATTCCAACGACGGGTCGGGCGCGACACCGCCCGGGTCATGGCACGCCACGACGCCCAGCCGGACGAGATCCTGACCGACTTCGGTCAGCGTCTGGTCCAGGTCCGCCGCGGCCGGTGGCGGGACGTGGATCGTCACCAGCCTGGTCGCCGCTTCGTACAGCACGCCTTCGGGCGACCCGCCGGCGGCACGGCGGATCACGCCGCCGGGAGGATCGCCCGCCGGGAGATCGGCTTCACGGATCGCCGCGTGACTCGCCCAGAGCGCGTGATGATCGTGCGCCCACAGGGCGGCGCGCCGGCCCGGCGCAACGGCCTCCAGGGCGTCGGCGGTCGGCCAGCCGCCCCATCGATCGGAGTCCCAGCCGTGGCCCTCGAGCCACGCGTCGGAGTGCAGCCGCTCGTGGGCGTCTCGAAGCCGCGCGAGCCCCTCCTCCAGCGTCCACGCATCCCCGAGGTCGACATGCCGCGACGCGAGCGCCGCCTGCGCGAGGTGGAGGTGCGCATCGGTCAGTCCAGGGATCGCGACCTGATCGGGCTCCAGCGTGATCCGCACGGTGAAGGGGTCGGCACGGGTCTCGAGATCGATCTCCGACCCGGCGAACGCGACCCGGCCGTCGCGGATCCCGATCGCTTCGACCCAGCCGAAGCCGGAATCACCGGCGAGGGTCGCGATACGGCCGGTGATGAGCGTTTCGAGTGGCATGGCCGGTCAGCGTACCGGGTCGGCGAGGAGCTCCACGAGATCGTCCCGCCCGAGCCCAGCGCCGAGACCCAGCGCGACCGCGACCCGAGCCTTGATGGCGCACAGCGTGCCGACCGGGATGGCACCGGCCCGCGCCCATGTCGCTCCTCCGCCAGGGAAGGCATAGGCCGTCGAGATCGCGCCCGAGGGGCAGCGCGAGGCCAGCACGACCGTGACGCCGTCGGCCATCGCCCGCTCCGCCGCCGCCAGCATCGCGGCGGACGTGTTGCCGGCGCCTGTCGCCGCCACGACGAGGCCGCGTGCGCCGGACCCGACGGCGCCGTCGATCATGGCCCCGTCAGAGCCGATCCCCGCCTGCACCAGCTCAACGCGAGCGCCGTCAATCGGCACGGGCCGGAGGCGACGTCGCGCACTGCGCTGGCCGCTCCAGCACGACCTCGCCGCCCTCCCCCACCCGGCCGAGCGACCCACGATTCGGCGAGCGGAACGTGTCGAGCGCCGTGGTGTGCATCTTGGTGGCGTCATCCGCCGCTTCGATCGTGCCTGCAAGCGACACCACGACGCCTGCATCCCGCAGCGTCGGCGAGGCGGCCACCGACACCGCCCGGCGCAGGTTATCCGGGCCCTCGTAGCCCTCTTCGTGCGACGCCCGCATCGCGCCGGTGACGACGACGGGCTTGGACGAGTCCAGGACGAGGTCCCACGCGAAGGCCGTCTCCTCGATGGTGTCCGTGCCCTGGACCACGACGACGCCCTCGATCGCCTCGTCGTCGAGCGCCTCCTGGACGACCCGGCCGAGCGTCATGAGGTCGGCGAACGTGAAGTGGCTGGCAGGCGTCAGCCCGCGGTCGATCGGGACGACATCCGCGATGGCATCGAGGCCCGATGTCCGGGACAGGATCGCCGCACCGTCCAGCGCTCGGAACGTTACCGCCAGCGATCGGGTCGAAGCCCATGCTGATCGTCCCGCCCGTGAACACGGCGGCGACGCGTGCCACCTCAGTCCCGGTCGGCGGGATCGGCCGGCCCGGACGGTGCCCAGGGTGGCGGCACGGGCGGCGGCGGTTCGGCGGGCGTGGCGGACGACTGTCCGCGCCATGACGGTCGATCGGCACCGAGCGCAGCCGCGAGCGGATCCTCGACGTGCGGGTCGGCCGTCGCACCGGCCGGTATGAGGTTCGGGTCACGGAGCAGGACGCTCGCGACACCGGCCAGCATCACGGCGATCGCCACGGTGAGCATCACCGTCGCCGTGCCGATGAAGTCGGAGATCGGCCCGACGACGATGATCGGCACGAAGCTCGACACCGACACCAGCATGAACAGGACACCGAAGACGCGGCCCCGCACGTCTTCGGGCAGATCCTCCTGGAGCTGCGTCTGTGCCGGGATCGCCACCGCCGAATAGGCGATGCCCGCGATGAAGGCGATAAAGACCACGATGGCGAGCAGGGACGTGATCGCGGACAGGTCGAGCAGGTCACCGGCCCGGTCGACCCGCTGCAGGAACTGGCTGATCGGTCCGGCCACCGACAGCAGCGCGAGCATCACGCCGAGCAGGATCAGGCCGCCTTCGATGACCCGCCGACGCGGCAGGAACTTGCCATACGAGTTGAGCAACAGGATGCCCATCACGATCCCGAGGCCCAGCGGCAGCACGATCACCGCGATGTCCTTCGGGCGCAGCCCGAGGGCAGATTGCGCGAAGTCCGGACCAAGAACGCCCAGCACACCGACGAGCGACGCCGTAATACCGAGGTACAGCAGGGACCACGCGATCGACCGATTCGACCTGATGATCGCGAAGCCCTCGCGGAGCTGGACCAGCGTCGATTCCACCGCCTGCTGGGTCTCGCCGACGGTCGTCCCCTGCCCGTTCGCTCGGGCGGGCGGCGGCGACGTGGGGAGGGTCCAGCAGAACACGGCGGCCAGGAAGTACAGGCCGGCGACGACGAGGATCACGGCCTGCGGCCCGGCGATGCTGATCACCAGCGGACCAAGCAGCGCGAACCCCAGCGCGAATGCGGCGTTCAGCGTGAGTGTGAAGACGCCGTTCGCAGCCAGGAGCTGCTGCCGCGGCACGACCTCCGGGATCATGGCCGCCTCCGCCGGAGCGAAGAAGACCGTCACCGTCGACACGAACAGGTTGAGCAGCAACAACAGCAGCAGGTGATCGCCGACCAGGAAGATGCCGATCATCGCGAACCCGCGCAGCACGTTGGTCGCGATGAGGACCAGTCGCCGGTCGATCCGGTCGACGTAGACCCCGGCGACGGCCGAGAAGAGGACGGCCGGGACGAGGAAGGACAGGATCAGCAGGCTGACTGCCGTGTTGGGGTTGTTCTCCGATACGACGACCGTCAGCCCGAACAGCACCATGTTGCCGCCGATCTGGGTCGCGGCCTGCGACAGCCAGAGACGGAGGAACGGCGGGTTGCGGAAGACGGCGAGGGGGCCCTCGCCGGTGCCGGGCTCGGTGCCCGACTCGATCGCGTCGGACTCGAGCGGCACCCCGGAGTCGGTCACGATGGACGGTCGGGCGGGATCCCTGCGTTCGAGGGATGGTCGGGGGTCACAGCGGCCGTGATCGTCGCGTCCCCCCGCTCGACGAACCCGTCGAGCCGCCGCTCGAGCGTCGCGCGCTCGATCAGCACGTGCCGACCGCAGGTCCGACAGCGCAGCCCGATGTCCGCGCCGAGTCGGTCGACGAGCCATGTGTCGCCACCGCAGGGATGCGTCCGACGCAGGCGGAGGACATCGCCGAGCAGCAGGTCGAGGATGGGACGGTCCGGCACGGCGGGCAGGGTATCAGAGGCGCGGGTGACCATGGCTCGGCACCAGGTCGCGTTCCGTCGCGGGCACGCCGATGCGATCGAGCGGGGTCACCTCGACGAGCACATCGGGCTGGGTGGCCGACAGCTGGGCGATGATGCCGCCCGGCCGGGTCAACGAACCGGTGAGCTTGTCGGGGGCACCGATGGCGCTCAGCGTGAACAAATCCTCGAGTGCGACGCCGTCCAGGATCACGGCCCCGGCCGCGCCGACGGCGACGACACCGGGGACGAGCCGGAGGTCGTCGATCGCCATCGCCTCGGCGCCGGCGTTGCGCAGCTCGTTCACGAGGTCCTCGACGCCGGGACCGTCGATCGGTCCGCGCACAGTGATCGAGACACCCGGGCCCATCGCCGGGTCGGTGCCCGCGTAGAGCCGGACGCGCCGCAGATCGGCCCGCAGCTCGTCGACCGACGCGTCGCCTCGATCGGTGTTCTGGGCGAGGACATCGAGCTCGCGCTCGAGGGTCGCGACCTCGGTCCGGAGCTGGTCGTTGCGGTCGTCGAGGTTGGCCACGAGGACGGTGAGGTCCTGCGAGGACAGACCGGCGAACGCGGTGCTGCTCGCCTGGGTGCGGAGCTGGATCACCACGAGCAGGCCGAGCAGGAACGTGACCGCGGCGATCGTGACCTGGTTCCGGCGGCGACGCATGGCTAGGGTGCCGGCTCAGGGCGCGCGTAGCGCAGCGTGACCGTGCCGGCGAACGCCGGGATATCGACCGACTCGGGCTCGGCGACCGACACCTGGATGCCGAACCCCTGGGCGCGCGTCCGGATGAGATCGACGAAGCCGGGCGACCCCCCGAGTCGCGGATACAGGTCGTCCGGCCCGATCGCGGTCACCTGGTACGGCCCGGCCAGGTACGCCGCGTTGACCAGGATCGACGGACCGACATCGATGATCGCGGTGGTCGGCGTGATGCGCTCACCGTTGACGGCGATGGCCTCGGCCCCGGCAGCCCACAGCTCCTCGACGACCGATCGCACGTCGCGTGCCCGGACGAGGTAGTCGGCCTGGTCGGCACCGGGCCCGACCGGCTCCATGGAGTCCGCGAGCTGGAGGACGATGCCGGTGCCGGCGAGCGGGATCAGACCGGCGGCGATGCGTGCGTCCTGGAGCTCGTCGTTGAGCTGGCGGACGAGCTCGGCCGACCCCTCACCGGCCTGCTCCGTCGACTGGATGCTGGAGCGCAACTCGAGGATGCGCGCCTTGAGCTCCTCCTGGCGTCGCTGGAGCTGGGTCGCCGTCTCGACGAGCGGAGAGCGCTCCTGCGTCGTGTACCGGACGCGCGGTCCCTCGGCGGCGAGTTGCGCCGCGATGAGGAAGCCGAGGCCGAGCAGGGCCGCTCCGAGGGTGATCTGCCAGCTCGGGATCGACCGCAGGCGTGCCGTCATCGAGGTCACCGCTCGGCGCGCCTCGACCGCGCCGCCACCAGCAGTACGACGCCACCGATCACGACGACGAAGGCGATCCACAGGCCGATCGACGGGACCGACGAATCTTGGGGAACGGCCGGGCCGCTGACCGCCGGTGGCGGCGTCGCGACCGTGCCAGGGGCGACCGATGGTGCCGTGCCCCAGTCGGCCGGCCGTGGTCCGGTCGGCGCGGGCTGGGGGCCGTACTTCACGGGTTCCTTGGCACCGAGGTCCGCCAGCCACGCATCGTTGAACGCCGCGACGTCCATGCCGATCGCTCCCTCGAACGCCTCGTCGTCAGTACGCCCATCGGCATACGACCGGACCAGCGACACGAGCGTGTCCTGGCCGTGTTCGCGAACGAGGTAGTCGATCGCGCTGACGCTCTCGGAATAGGCGAGCCCGAACCCCGATCCGGTCGGGAACTGCGCGACGAGGCCATCGAGCGGGATGAGCTCGCCAGAATCGCCGGCGTTCTCGACGGCCGCGCGGTCACCGGCGTCGAAGCCGACGCTCAAGTACACGGCGAGACCCTCGTTCAGCCAGCGCGGCGGGAAGTGGTACGGGTTGTCGACCGCGGTGTCGAACACCATGTGGATGAGCTCATGCGGGACGACGTTCTCGACCCAGGGGTCGTCGATGGATGACGGCTCGATGTTGGCGAACAGCGTCCGGATCTCGGCATTCGCCTGGCCGCCCACGTTCTCACGCGTGCCGGGGCCGAGCGCGTCATAGAACGCGGAGGTGTCCGCGTAGATGAAGAAGTCGACGGGTTCGGTCTCCTCGACGCCGAGCAGCTTGGCGGTCTCCTCGACCTCCTGCTCGCCGATACGCAGGGCGCGTTCGCCGAAGGCCTGATCGCCCTCGTACCAGTGGACGCGGACGACGTCGCCCCGCAGCGTCTTCCAGTCGAAGCGCTCGTCGCTCACGACGGTCCGCGCCTCCGGGCCGGTCCGGACGACGCCGTCGGTCGTGATCCGCCAGCGGACGCGGACCGGGGTATTGGGCAGGATATGGGCGTCCGG
Organism: uncultured Chloroflexia bacterium; assembly: GCA_963813535.1. GTDB lineage: Bacteria > Chloroflexota > Limnocylindria > Limnocylindrales > CSP1-4 > SPCO01. The sequence goes on from CAWEZH010000002.1 coordinate 733,218, forward strand.
TCCACCCAGCGTGTGCCTGAGCGTCGTCTCGCCCGAGCCGGATGGCACGGACACCTCGCTGACCAGCGGTGCCGGGCTATCGGCCATCGTCACGAGGACCTCGATGCGCTCGGGCGCGCCGTCGAGCGTCACCGGCTGCGTCGCGACGACGCCTGCGTCGAATGACCCTTCGATCGACGGCCGCCCGAACTCGACGTTGGCGGCTCGGACCGGCAGCGTGATGACGCCCGACAGGCCGAGGGATAGCGCGACGACCGTGACGGCACGCAGAGGTCGCAAGGGAGCCCTCATGGCGCTTCCCACGCCAGCCCGGCGAAGCGCACGGAACCGAGGCCGTTCTGTCCGGCGCCGAGGAGCCCGTCCTTCGCCAGGGCCCAGCCGGTGCCGTAGCTCATCGCGACCACCGGAACGTCGCGCTTGACGACATCCTCGGCCCGATCGAACGCGGCTCGTGCCGCGGCCTCGTCCGACGATGCACCCGCGTCGGCGATCGCGGCATCGAAATCGGGCGAGCTCCAGCTCCCGTAGTTGTTGGCGGAACCCGACCGGAGGAGCACGCCGAGGAAATCGTTCCGGCCGGGATAATCGGCGACCCACGAGAGGAACCACATCTGCGGTGGATCCGTGTCGAGGCGGTCGAAGTACGACCCGAAGTCCATCGTCTCCTGGTCGATCGCGACGCCGAGCTCCCGCTCGAGCTCGGCGACCACGGCTTCGTCATACGGACTGCCGCCCGTCACCAGCGTCACCGGCGGGAAGCCCCGGCCGTTGCGGTAGCCCGCCTCGGCAAGGAGCGCGCGAGCGCCATCCGGGTCGTGATCCGGCAGGCGATCGGCATCGCTGCGGTCCGGGATCCCCGGCGGAACCATCGATGTCGCCACGGCCGCCGGGTCGTCGACCGCAAGCCGGGCGATGCGGCGCCAATCGACCGCCGCGCCGAACGCTCGGCGCACGCGCACGTCGTCGAACGGTGGCTCGATGGTGTCGAAGCCGTAGTAGTCGGTCGACATCGCGGGCGTCGTTCGCAGCCGGGGTCCGAGCGTCGCGTCGTAGGCGATCCATGAGGCGTCGGAGCTGCCGATCGGTGCGTAATCGAGGTCGCCGGCCTCGAACTCGTCGACCGGGCTCGCACCGCCGAGCCCGGTCACGACCGTGACCGTGCCGATCGCCGGCGGACCGGCCCAATACTCCTGATTCGCCTCGAGCGTCATGGTGTCGGCGTCCTCGGAGGCGAGTCGGTACCCGCCGCTCGCCACGAACCCGTCGCCGGCGCTCAACGCGTCGGATCGGTCGATGCCCACCGGGACGACGGCCAATGTCGGGCTCGCGGCGATGGCCGGGAAGTCGGCGGCACGCTCGGTCGAGCTCGACGACGATCTCGTTCGTCCCGTCGTCCGCGGTCAGCCCGACGTCGCTCGTCGAGCCCTCACCGTCGGCGTACGCCGTCGCGCCGCGCACATCGGCCAGCAACGAGGCAAGGGGCGAGGGTGACGCCGGGTCGATGACGCGGAACCAGCTCCGCAGGACATCGGTAGCGTGCAGGGGCGATCCGTCGCTGAAGCGCAGGTCGGGGCGCAAGCGGAAGACGACGCGCCGCCCGTCATCCTCGACGCGCCACGACTCGGCGAGTGCCGGCCTCAGCTCGAGTGACTCGTCGAACGTCGTGAGCGTCTCGAATAGCTGCGAGACGATCGCCGAGCTCTGCGCGTCACCGGTCCGTGCCGGATCCAGATCCGACGGCGCCTCGAGGGCGATGCGGACGGAGCCCTCGGCGGCGCCAGCCGGTCGCCCTCCGCAGGCGCCGACGAACAGGCAGATGAGTAGAAGGGACACCCGGCGCCGCATCGGCCGGAGTATACGGGCGGTACCCATCTGGGCCCTGTGAGCCGTCCGGGATCTGCACCGCGGGCCTCTACGATGTCGGTATGACGTTGCGCATCCGGAACACACTGACGCGGTCGGTGGAGGCGGTCGAGCCGCTCGAACCCGGCCGCGTGCGGATGTACACGTGCGGCCCGACCGTATACCGCTTCGCGCACGTCGGGAACCTGCGCTCGAACCTGCTGGCCGACCTCATCCGACGCGTGCTGCTGTACCACGGCATCGAGGTGTTCCACGTCAAGAACATCACCGACGTCGGACACCTGCGCGAGGACGAGTTCGACCGCGGCGAGGACCGGATGCTGGTGCAGGCCGGTCTCGAGCACAAGTCGACGGCCGAGATCGCCGATGCGTACGAGGCGGCGTTCCATGCCGACGAAGCCCTCGTCAACATCCTGCCGGCACACGTCTTCCCACGGGCGACCGAGCACATCGACGAGATGATCCAACTCGCGGAAGAGCTCGAGGACCTCGGACACGCCTATGCCTCCGAGATCGGCAACGTGTACTACGCGGTCGGCTCCTTCGACGGTTACGGCAGCCTGTCTGGCAACTCCCTGGCGGACCTGCGGGCCGGTCACCGCGGTGAGGTCGAACCCGACAAGCGCGACCCGGCCGATTTCGCGCTCTGGAAGGGCGCCGGCCCTCGCCGCTCCCTGAAGTGGCCGACCCCGCGGTGGGGCGACGGCTTCCCCGGCTGGCACCTCGAATGCTCGGCCATGGCTCGGCGCTACCTCGGTGACCGGTTCGACCTGCACACCGGCGGCATCGACAACATCTTCCCCCACCACGAGGACGAGATCGCCCAGTCGGCGCCGCTCGTCGGCGGTCCGCCCGCCCGCGTGTGGGTCCACGGCGAGCATCTCCTGATGGCCGGCCGGAAGATGGCGAAGTCGGCCGGCAACTTCCAGCGGGTCACGGAGCTGATCGACGAGGGCATCGACCCGCTCGCGTTTCGCTACCTCGTCCTGACCTCACGCTACGGCCACAAGCTGAACTACTCCGACGAGTCGATCGGCGCCGCGTCGTCCGCATTGGCGTCGCTCCGCGGCCGGCTCGCGGCCTTGGGTCCGCCACCCGAGACCGGGCCCTGGACGGCGCCCGCCGTCCTGACCGCGGGGTCGGCCGGCGACCGGCCGGCGGGCTCGGCGAGCGGGCCGAGCGGCTTCGGCGGCGCGGACTACGTGCGCGCCGATCGAGCCCACGCGCCGTCCGCCCGGCTGTCGACCGACGGTAGCGCGTTCCACGATCGATTCGTGGACGCGCTCGACGACGATCTCGATCTTCCCGCTGCGCTCGTGACGATCCGCGAGGTCCTGCGAGCCGACCTGCCCGCCGATGAGCGCCGCTGGCTCGTCCTGGACGCGGACGCCGTGCTCGGACTCGATCTCCATCGCGTCTGGGAAACCTCGGACGACGTCGTCGAGGTGCCGGCCGAGGTCAGCGCCCTCGTCGCCGAGCGTGACGGCGCGCGACGAGCGCACGACTACGCCCGGGCTGATGCCCTTCGGGACGAGATCGGGGCGGCGGGCTTCGACGTCATCGACGACGCCTCGGGTTCGACCGTCCGTCCGCGCCGCTAGGCGCCCCACCAGTACCGGATGTTCCGACCGTCGTCGCGCTTCCATGCGATCGCGGCCCGAGCCAGGTCCCGCCACGCGTCGTCTTCGGTCGTGCCCCGTCCCTCCAGGAGGGTCCGGCCACCGTCGACGAGGCCGACGGCCACGATGTGCGCCGGCGGACCGGCGTCGACCGACTCGACCAGGATGCCGACGCCGAGGAGTTCGGCCAGTTGTGCGATCGCGCCGGGGCCGGGCGGCGGGATCCGGCGTCGGGTCGCTGCGCGCCGCGACCGAGCCACCGGCCGGATCGCCAGCAGGATGACCACGGCCACGATCGCGACGACGATCGGCACCGAGGCATCGTTGATCACGTCCCGTCTCGCTCGCTGACCAGGAGGTCGCGCCGCGACCCGAACCGGTCGATGATCCGGTAGAAGTTGCGCTTCGACTGCCGCGTCCGTTCCTCGTCGGGCAGGCTCGCCCAGCCGCGATGCTCGTGGCGGACGGCCGGGACGTCGGGAACGCGGACGGCACGCCGAGACGTGCTCCCCTCCCCTTCATCGCGAAGGGCGAGGCTCCACCAGATGTCGAGGTTCCGGTAGAAACGGAACCGCTCGTCCAGTGGGCCCCGGTCGGCGGCGTCTGCCCGGCGGAAGGCCATGAGGTATCCCTCGATCGCATCGACGTCGCCCGCCGGCGCGTCCTCGAACGTGCGGAGATCGCGCGAGGTGATGCCCCAGCCGCCGGCAACAGCGACGGACTGGTCGTCCAGGGCCCGAGCCAGCGGCGTGATGACGTCGCCGGTCGGTTCCACGCTCGTGTCCATCAGCACGACCATCGGAGCACTCGCCCGACGGATACCGATGTTCGTTGCAGCGCCCTGTCCGAGCCGCTCGGTGGTCCACGTGACGTCGACATCGTCGGTGTCGCGATCGAGGGCCTCGAGCGCCGCGGCCTGCTCATCCGAGGGAGCGTCCGCGACGACGACGATGGACGTACCCGCAGGCGATGTCGCGCGGACCGCATCCACCGCCCGCTGGACATCCGACGGCCAGTCCGTGGCCACCAGGAGCACGCTGGCCACGCCGACCGGCGGCTCCTCGAGACGTGATGGCACGTTGCGCGACGCCCCGAAACGGAGCCGGCTCCCCTCCTCCACGTCCGGTGGAGCGGCGGGTGACAGCGCGAAGTCCGTGCCACGGTCGACGACCGTCCAGCCGGCGGACTCGATCTCGGCACGGAGGCGGTCGGCCGTCGCCCAGTCGCGCTCGGCGCGTGCCTTCGCTCGCTCGTGCGCGGCCGTGAGGACCTCCTCCGGGATCCGCTGGCGCGTCATGGGCGCGTGATCGTCGCGTCAGCCGCTTCGACGCGCGAGGGTGAGGTAGTAGAGCAGCGTCAGGATCGCCGTCACGGCGGCGGCAAGGTAGGTCAGGGCTGCCGCCGTCAGCATCGACTTGGCCCCATCCCGCTCTTGAGGAGTCGTGATGACACCCGTCGATCCCAGCATCGCCAGCGCCTTCTGGCTCGCCTGGATCTCGACGGGAAGGGTCAGGACGGAGAACAGCACCGCAAGCCCGAACAGCAGGATGCCGAGCGTCAGCAGCCCGGTCATGTTCAGGATGATCCCGCCGATGATGAAGATGTAGGCCACGCTGGGGCCGACGCTGACGGCCGGGACGAGCACCGAGCGGAGCTGCATCAACGCGCTGCCCTCGGCGACCTGCGCCGCATGGCCCACCTCGTGAGCGGCGATGGCCATGGCCGCGACCGACGGCTGCGTCGCGACCGCTTGCGAGAGGCCGAGTGACCGGTCGCGCGGATCGTAATGGTCCGATAGCTCGCCGGGCACGACCTTGATCTCCGTGATCGCCTCGGTGCCCGGCCTGTCGCCGAACGTCGCGTGCGAGCGCAGGTGCGCGGCGACCTCGGCACCGGTCAGGCCGGCTGCGTTCGGGACTCGGCTCCACCGCCCGTACGTCGAGCGGATGTAGAGCTGCGCGCCGCCCGAGATGACGAGCGTCGCGATGATGACCAGGAGGTAGAGCGGATCGAAGAACACGGGAGACTCCAGGGTGTGTGGCGATGCTCACATCGTATGACGTCGTTCGTGAAGCATCGATAGCGGCAATATCAAGAACATCCAACTATCGCGGATGCGACGTTCGCGGTCGACTCCCGAGGGATGGGCGGTCAATCCGGTGGCTGCTCCCCTGCGGCGACCTTGGCCACGATCCAGCGGATACCGTCCTCCCACGAGTCGGCGCTCGGTTCGAGTCCGCGCCGGTCCGCCTCCGCTTCCCAGGCGTCGCACCAGCGACTGACGGCGAAGCCAGGGACCTGCATCGACAGCAGGCGGGCCTTCGTGAGCATCCGCAGGGCCGTCTCGAGTCGATCCTGACCGTCCGACATCCCAGCGATGGTACGTCGAGGCGTTAGGCTCGGCGGAGGCTCATGGCGTTGAAGGAGGGACGATGAACGCCGTCGACATGCTGATGTACGGCCAGCGAACCGTCCGAGCGACGATCGACCGGTATGGACCGGCCGATTGGGATCGGATCGCGCTGGGCGTATGGACCGCCAAGGACCTGCTCGGTCATCTCGGGGCGTTCGAGGTCCGTTTCGCGGACCAGCTGGCCCCATTCGTCGGTGCACCGACCGAGAGCGAGCTGCCGTCGGCCGACCCGAGCACGTTCAACGACGACCAGGCGGCGATCCGCAAGGATTGGCCGGTGGCCGAGGTCCTCGCCGAGTTCCTCGATGCACACGAACGCGTCATGCGCCACGCGCGAGGCATCGAGCCCGAGGTGTGGCGGCAGGTCGGGACCATCCCGTGGTACGGCCCCGACTACTCCCTCGACGATCTTCTCGTCTACCAGATGTACGGCCACAAGCGGGAGCACGATCCACAGTTGAGCGCCGCGCTCGAGCGCTGAAGAGGTCGACGGCCGGGACTAGGTCGTGACCGGTGCCCCTGGGACCTGACCGGCCTCCAGGCGCGCGAGCGCGTCGATGATGGCCCTGGACACATCGGGAGTCGCCGCGGCCGGCAGATCGAGGCGGATCGCCGCGGATTCGGTGAGCATCGGGTTGTAGGCGCCGGCGTTTCCCGCAAGCGTGCGGAAATCGGTGCGGACGAGGACGACGGGCTTCTTGCACCCGAACGCGTAGCCGACCTCCCAGCACGTGCCGGAATCCGGATCCGGGCCATCCATGATCGCCACCAGGCCGTCGGCCCAGTCGATGCCGCCGACGTCGACGGCGAAGATGCCCGCGGCGTCCTTGCCGGGCTCCTGCTCCTGCGGCAGGAAGATCTCATGGCCCGCGTCACGCAGGGCGGCCACGACCTCCGCATTCCAGGCTCGCTCGGGGGTCGTGAACAGCGGACCGGCGAAGTACAGCTTCATGTCCCGAGTATCGCGGAGGGGATGTCGGCCCGCTGGGCCGCTCAGGCTCCTCCGAGTCGGTCCCGCAGGAAGGCGACCGTCCGCTCGAACGCGAGCTCCGCGGCTTCGGGCTTGTATGCGTCGCGCGACGGCTCGGCGAACCAGTGCCCGGTGCCCGGATAGCGGTACGTCGTGATCTCACGACCCGCGTCGCGGAACCCCGCCTCGAGCTGGCTCACCTCGTCGTCCGTCGTGAACGGATCCTCCTCGGCGAAGTGGCCGATGAGCGGCGCCTTCGACCGCTTGAGGAAGTCGTCGGCCCAGGCGCCGTAGTAGACGACCGTCGCGATGACCCGGTCCCGCTCTGATGGAGCCCAGATCGCGTACGCGGCACCGAACGACCAGCCGAGCGTGGCCAGCGGCGCGTCCGGCCCGAGCTCCTCGGCGAAGCCGATCCACGGCGGCGAACGAGATGGAATCGGCGCCACCGGCGTCGCCCTCAGCCGAGAGCCGTTCGGCGTCCTCGACCTCGGTGGCGACCTGGCCGCGGAACATGTCCGGTGCGATCACGGCGAACCCGGCGTCCGCCAGACGATCCGCGTAGGCGATCACGTCGTCGTTCAGGCCCCACCACGCGTGCAGGACGACGACGCCGGCGCGTGCCCCGTCGGGGATCCGCAGGTATGCACGCGCCGTCGTGTCGCCGACGGCGATCTGGGTGAAGTCGGTCATGGCGCTCCTCGGTGGACCTACGGTCTGGACGGAAGTGCTGGCAAACCGCTGGGCGTCTGATCGGGGGATGCAGGGCCATGGGCGCCCTCCGCATCCTCCGGCACGCTCGGCGCCGATACGGCGCGGTCCTCTGCCAGCGCCAGCTGGCCGCGTGGTGACAGGGCGTAGACGCCACGGCCCACGCGTTCGAACCAGCCGTAGACGTTGGTCTGGAGGATGCGGGCGGCGTGCGGCACGTCACCGCGCCCGGCGGATGTCGCGGATCGGGGCTTGACCGGCCTCGAGCCGTGCGGCACAACGGAGCGCCTCCTGCCGATACGCGGTCATGATCGGGCGGCGGACCGAGCCACCGACGCTCGGATCGCCGACCCGCCGCCGATGCTCGTCGAGGAGCCGACCGGCTCGGCGTCGGTTCTTGCGAGGCGCATACGGCAGTGGGTCGAGCAGGACCTCGGCACGGCCGTGCGTGACAACGATGAGACCGAGACCCACGCGCCGGCACAGCCGACGCACGTTGGCGAGCCGACGTGGCCAGGCGCCGACGGCGAGGTACACGGCATCGGTGAGGGCCAGCCGGTCGATGCCTTGGATGACCAGGTCGAGTCCGAACTTCCGCTTCAGTTCGACGATGACCGGCGGTTCGTCACCACGGACCGCGACGACGTCGCAGCCGACGATCTCACCCTTGACGTCGTATCCCTGGGCTTCGAGCAGTGCCTTCACCGGCCCGTACAGCTCGACTTCCGGCGGGGACGCGGATCGCGGCGAGCTCACGCGGTAACCATGCCACGTCGGGCTGCTGCGAAGTCGAGCGTGAACGACTTGGTCCGATCACCCGACGAGCACGGACCTGTCCCTGGGCTGTCGGCCGATGTAGGCCAGGAACCGGTCCTCAGGGCCGGCGTCACCGGAGACGGCGATCTCGGGCGGGAAGATCCCCATCTTTCGAAGGAGGTCGCCATTCTGCGTCGCGATCGCGTGGATCGCGTGGATCGTCTCGTCGGGCACATTCGGCTCGAGGCCGGTCAGAGCCGCGGCATCGTAGAGGGCCATCGTCCGGTTGAGCGAGATGTCGGACAGGTAGCCACTGGCTGGGACGTCCGCGTATGACATGTGGACGGTCCGATCGAGATCGGCGTGGGCACGGACGGATGCGTTGGCCTCGGAGGCGAGGCGCTCATAGTTGCCTGCCAGATCGTTGCCGAGCAGGTCGCCATCGAACTCCGGGTTCGTCGTCAGTCCCGTCTCGCCTGCGAGCACCTTCGGGACGCACAGGTTCTCGTAGGCCATCAGGTTCAGTGAGGTGCGAAGCGTCTGGCCGTCGTGGAAGCGCGAATACGAAGCAACTGGGAGCGCCAGATGTTCCGGCCGGACGCGCAGGACCAGGTCGGTCAGGGCGCTGTTCGCGGCGAGGAAGGTGTCTTTGATGTCCATCGTCGTAGCGTGATGGTCGCACCGTTGCGGGCGCATAAAGCGGATCACGGATCGGTCGATGACGACGCCTGCCTCGGGTGTGGCGCCCCCGGACGGATTCGAACCGCCGACGCAGGCCTTAGGACGGCCTCGCTCTATCCACTGAGCTACGGGGGCGTGGTCGACATCGTACTCCGAGGGATTCGTGGCGACTGGGTCTCCCGCGAGATGGTCGCCCACGTCCGATCCTGGCCATACGTGCATGAGGCACACCTTGGGGCCGGTTTCATGCCGATGACGCCCCATCGGACCGCATCCATGGAGCGATCCGTGCAGGGCTGAGCGTGAAACCGACCCCGACCCCGGCGCGAAATCAGCCGCTACGGGCGGCCGAAGGTGCACAGGGTGCACGCAAGGCACAACCGGGCTGGGCCGGGGCCTCGGCACAGGGCTCCCTCGGGGCGCCGGAACTGCCCTGACCAAACGGGGAACCGCCACGCCACGCCCGCCGTCACCAACCCAAGCCGTCGCGCCTCCCTGCGACGGCTTGCTCTCATCCGGGTCCAGAGGCGCTCGCCCCTACAATCAGGCACACGATGGCCGACACTCCCCTCCCCGATCTCATCCTGTACGGCCGTCCCGAGTGCTCCCTGTGCGATGAGGCTCGCGCGCTCCTCCACGCGATCCTCGACGAGCGCGCGCGCAACGGCCTGTCGACGCCGACCATGATCGAGCTCGACATCGAGGCCGACGACGAGCTCCAGCGGGCCTTCTTTGCGACGATCCCGGTCGTGGAGCTTGGCGATCGCCGCCTCGAGCTCGCGACGAGCGCGGCCAAGCTCCGACGACTCCTCGCCGAGGTCCTGGACGGGAGCCCGCAGACCGCCTCCGCATGACCGCCGGAACCGACCTCACCATCCTCGTCGCGCTCGCGGCCGGCCTCATCAGCTTCCTCTCGCCGTGCGTCCTGCCGCTGGTGCCGGCGTATCTCGGTCAACTCAGCGCGATCGCCGTCGCAGGAGCGGAGACACCGCGACCGGACCGCTGGCTGGCCATCCGCCACGCCGTCGCGTTCGTGGTCGGCTTCACGGCGGTGTTCACGCTGCTCGGCATCACGGCGACGTACCTCGCCCAAGGGCTCGTCGACATCCTGCCCCTGCTCCGTGTGGTCGGTGGCGTGATCCTCATCGTCATGGGTCTGAGCCTGGCGGGCATCCTGCGGATCCCTGCCCTCGAGCGAACGTGGCGACCGCTCGATGCGGGCGCCGCCGGCAGCCTCGCCACGGCGACGGGCTCGATCGCGCTGTCGACCGGCGGGCCCGATGCGCGCCCGACGCTCGGCGACCGGCTCGGCGGTCGGTTGGTCGGGTCGGGCGGCGGGTTGCTGGCGTCGTTCGGCCTCGGCTCGATCTTCGCCATCGGCTGGACACCGTGCATCGGGATCATCCTCGGCGGCATCCTGACCATGGCCGCGACGAGCGGCACGGTCACCCAGGGCACGCTGCTCCTGGTGGCCTATTGCCTCGGCCTGGGCGTGCCGTTCCTGGTCATCGCCCTTGCGTACGACCGCGCCCCGCGCTTGATCCAGCCACTCCTCCGGCACGGACGGACGGTCTCCCTGATCGGCGGGTTGCTGGTGTCGGCGATCGGTGTGGCGATGGTGCTCGACCTCCTTCGCCTGCTGCCGCGCTATTTCCAGTTCCTGACGGCGATCTGATCCCATGACGATCGAGACCGAGCGGCCGACGTTCACCCACAAGCGCGCCCGCCATGGGCTGATCGGGCCGTTCAGCGGCCGCCAGCTGCTCGCAGGTGCGATCGCCGTGCTCGTCGTGGCGATCATCGGGGTCGCGGTGACCACGCCGCTCGGCAACACGGCGAATCCGCCCGACCTCGTCGACCCGCTGGCGACGCCGTTCATCATCGGCGACGAACCGGCACAGGGCCTCCAGGCGGGCACGACGGCACCCGAGCTCACGATCGACCTCGGCGACGGTAGACCTACCAACTGCAGGATCTCGACGGCAAGCCGGTCACCCTCGCTGCCCTCCGGGGCAAGGTCGTGTGGCTGAACTTCTTCGCCTCGTGGTGCCCGCCGTGCCAGCAGGAGACCCCGATCCTGCGCACGCTGGCGGATGAGTACCGCGATCGCGGTCTCGAGGTCGTCGGCGTCAGCGTCCAGGAGACGACCGCCGCCGACGTGAAGGCGTACGCCGATCGATATCGACTCCGCTACACCATCGGCTTCGACGGCTCCGGGCATGTCCTCCGTGAGTACCGCGTCTTCGCCCTGCCGACCCAGTTCTTCATCGATGTCGACGGGGTCATCCGGCAGGTCGTCAGCGGTCCCGTCGACGAGCAGGGCGCCAGGGCGCTGATCGAATCGATGCTCAGCGAGGTCCCGGCGGCGTCCTAGATCGGCTCGAAGCGGAACCGGTCGCGATCGCGGGTGATGTGACCGACCGGGTGCGTCCGCTCGTGGGACAGCGCGATGAGCCAGCCCTCGTCGGCGGCCTGACCGAACAGCTCGGCCTTCTGCGAGACCGAATCGAGCGGGAAATCGTCGAAGGCCGTGACCCAGCGGGGGTTGGCCGCCCATGGCCGCATGAACAGGTCGCCGAAGAAGACGAGGGTCTTGGCGCCGTCGCCGGTCCCGCGCGCGACGATCGCCTGGTGACCGGTCGAGTGTCCGCCGGTGGGGATGACCGTCACGCCCGGAACCAATTCCTTCTCGCCGTCGGTCCAGCCCTGCTCGCCCCAACTCTTGACGAGCTCCAGCTCCGGCTGCACGTACGAGGCGACAAGGCGTGGGTTGTCACCGAGCGCGACCTCCCACTCGGCCTTCTGGGCGACGACCGTCGCGTGCGGGAACGCGCGCTCGCCATCGGCCCGCAACAGCCCCCCGGCGTGGTCGAAATGGAGGTGGCTCAGCGCGACGACGTCGACGGTCTCGGGGAGGAACCCGGCCGCCTCGAGCGCCGGCAGGATGGCCGGCCCCTCGTAGACGCGCATGGCGCGGGTCTTCTCGTCGACCCGCTCGCCGATGCCGGTCTCGACCAGCACGCGCCCCGATGGCGTCTCGATCAGGAGGCAGTTGAGCGCCTGGAGGAGGCGGTTCTCCGGGTCGAGCTCGTCGGTCACGAGCTTGTCCCACAGGAGTCGCGGGACCGGTCCGAAGAGCGCCCCGGCGTCGGATCGGAACGTCCCGGCCTGGATCAGGGCGACGCGCGTGCCACCGCCGAGATCCGCGTGCCAATCGACCGCGTCATTGATCGCCACGCGTCTAGCGCTTCCCGTCGAAGTCCCGGTGGAACGCCGATGCGGTCGGTTCCTTCTGACCCTGGTACCGGGAACGGAGCTCCGGGGAGCCGTATGGCCGCTCGACCGCGGAGGACATCTTGAAGAACGAGATCTGGCCGATGCGCATGCCGTAGTAGAGCGCGATCGGCAGATTGGCGACGTTGGAGAGCTCGAGCGTCAGGTTGCCCTTCCATCCCGGGTCGACGTAACCAGCGGTCGAATGGATGAGCAGCCCGAGACGGCCCAATGAGCTCTTGCCCTCCAGTCTCGCCACGAGATCGTCCGGCAGCTCGACCCATTCGAGCGTCTGGCCGAGCACGAACTCACCAGGGTGGAGGATGAACGCCTCGTCGTCCTCGACGGTCAGCAGCTCCGTCAGGTCGGGCTGCGGCGCGCGGACGTCGATGTACGGATAGCGGTTGTTGCGGAACACCCGGAACGCGCGGTCGAGGTGCAGGTCGACCGACGACGGTTGGAGATCCTGGGAGTCGTAGGGATCGATGCGGACCGACCCCGCCTCGAGCGCCGCGCGGATGTCGCGATCGGAGAGGACGCTCACGCGGCGTTGTGCCCGTCGCCCTTCTCGGCGTACAGGCTGTCGACCTCGCGCTTGAGGTCCTCGAGGTCCTCGAAGCTCTGGTACACGCTGGCGAAACGGATGTAGGCGATCTGGTCGAGGCCGCGCAGAGCCTCCATCGCCAGGGCCCCCACCCTCGACGACGGCACCTCGGTCATGCCCTCGGCACGCAACTCGGCCTCGATCCGGTCGGCCGCGACCTCGGCCGCGTCATCCGGCACGGGCCGGCGCGTCAGGGACTTGCGCAGACCCGTCACGAGTCGCTCGCGGTCGAACTCCTGGCGCGTCCCGTCGCGCTTGACGACGACGAGGCGCGCGGCCTCGATCCGCTCGTAGGTGGTGAAGCGCGTCGCGCAGACGTTGCACTCGCGTCGACGCCGGATCGTGGCCGACTCATCGAGATCGCGCGAGTCGACGACGCGGGTATCCCGGTCGCCGCATTGGGGGCAGCGCATCGCTCTCCTGTCGATCGATACCACTACACGTTGTGGTGTTGCGCGATGATACCACTAGATGGTGTGGTCAGGGGCGCGTGGTGCCGGCCGGCGCGGACCCCTTCGCCGCGCCGTCGGGTTGGGCGACCTCGAGGGCCTCGGCGGCCAGGGCGTGGGCCGCGATGGCGTCGCGGGCATGGATCAGGTTCAGGTAGCCGCGCTTGACCGACGTCTGGGCCTCGATCTCGCGTCCGCGGCGGCGCGACTGGGCCATGATCTTCGCGCCGTGGTCGACCATGGCGAGCGCGCGCTCGGCGCGCTCGAGCTCCTCGACGATGGCGTCGCGGATCGGCACGGCGGCCGGTGGCCCCTTGAGTGAGCGTGCCTCCTCGGCGTAGCGCGTCACGGCGTCGGTCGCGGCTTCGAGGGTCTGCCCGATCGCGTCGGCGCCGAGCTGTCCGCGGCGGACCGCATCGACTCGTCCTGCGGCCCCTTCCAGCGAGCGGTCGATCCGCGCGGACAGGTCTCGCACGGCCGATCGGAAATGCTCGACCTCGCGGGTCCGCGCCATGATCCGGCCGGCTCGCCGCAGGACGACGGCGACGGCAAGGGCCAGGGCGATGAACGCCGCGACCGGCAGGAGGATGGTGAGTTCGGCCACGCCCATCAGGCCGCGCACTCCCTCAGCTGGTCCGAGCTCGCAACTCGGCGAGCAAGGCGTTGCCGACCTCGACGAGGTCGCCGATCACGACCATGTCGGCGAAGTCCGCGATCGGGGCGTCCGGGTCGCGATTGACGGCGATGATGGTCGATGCGGTCTGCATCCCGACCTTGTGCTGGATAGCGCCGCTGATGCCCATCGCGAGATAGAGCTGCGGCTTCACGATCTTGCCGGTCTGCCCGATCTGCTGGCTATACGGGATCCATCCGGAGTCGACCGCGGCCCGCGTCGCACCGACGGCGCCACCGAGCGCGTCGGCCAGTTCCTGGATGAGCCCGAAGCCCTCCGGACCGCCGACGCCACGACCGCCCGCGACGATGATGCGGGCGTCGTCGATCTGGGCCGCCTTGGTCTCGGCCGGGAGGCGCTCGACCACGGGCACGGCCGGCTGCTGCAGCTCCCCGGTGGTGGTCGCCGTCTCGACGGCTCCAGTCGATGCGGCCGGCTCCGCCGTGATGCTGTTCGCGCGGACGGTGATGATCCCCTTCCCGCCGGTCAGCCCGCTCTCGGTGATGAGCTTGCCGCCGAAGACGCTATGGGTCGCCACCGGACCATCTGCCGATCCCGTGACACCGGTCGCGTTGGCCAGGACGCCCCACCCGGTGAGCGCGGATAGCGCACCGGCGAGGTCGCGACCCTCGGCTCCAGCACCGGTCATCACGATGTCGGGGTCGTGGGTCTCGATCAGCGATGCGAGACGCTGCGCGACGATCATCCCGGCCGCGTGATCGCCAGTCGTCGGCTCCGTGACCGCGAGGACCTTCGGGACGTATCGGGCGAGCTCCGCAGCGGCGGCGGTCGGGTCGGACCCGATCACGACACCGGTCACCTCGGCACCACCGCTCTGTCCAGCCACGGTCCGGGCGAGCGTGGCGACCTCGGTAGTCAGTTTCGCGAGCGATCCATCGCCGGCGATCTCGCCATGGACCCAGATCCCGGCCATCAGATCAGCCGCCGCTCGGCCAGGAGGTCCGCGATCTGTTTCGCCGCTTCCTCGGGAGCGTCCCTCACGACACGCGTCGCCCCGCGCGGCTCGGGCGGCCGCGAATCGACGACCTTCGTGGTCGCACCGGTCAACCCGACCGTCGCCGGCTCGATCCCCAGATCCGCCAGCGACAGCGTGGTGATCTCCTTCGAGCGGGCCGCCATGATCCCCTTCAGCGACGGATAGCGCGGCTCTCCGAGCGCCTGCGTCCCGGAGATGAGGGCCGGCATCGGCGCCTCGAGCACATCGTAGCCGTCGGCCGTGATCCGCCTGACCCGCACGGTACGCCCGGCCTCGTCCGGCTCGATCGTCGCGGCATAGGACAGGTACGGCAGACCGGTCAGCGCGGCGACACCGGGCGCCACGACGCCGGCAGTGCCGTCGGACGTGTCGACGCCGGCGAACACGAGGTCGAACTCGAGCGTCTTCAACGCGGCCGCCAGGATGCGCGTCGTCGCGACGGTGTCGGAGCCCTCGATCGCGGGGTCCGTCACGAGGACACCTCGGGTCGCCCCCATCGCGAGCGCCTTGCGCATGGTCTCGGGCGCCGTCGCCGGGGCCATCGTCAGGAGGATGACCTCGCCGTCACCGGCCGCCTCGATGAGCTTGAGCGCCTTCTCGAGCACGTATTCGTCATTGCCGTTGACGACGGCCGGGCTATTGGCCCGATCGAGCCTCCCATCGGGACCGAGTCGTTCGCCGCCCGAGGCGGGATCCGGGACGGGTTTCGTGAGGACGACGATGCGCACGAGCGGACGGAACCTCCTGGGCGCTCGCGGCGGTCAGCCCTTGCCGAGCAAGGATCGCGCGATGACGAGCCGCTGGATCTGCTGTGTCCCCTCGTAGAGCTGGGTGATCTTCGCGTCGCGCATCATCCGCTCGACCGGGAACTCGTCGATGTACCCGTAGCCCCCGAGCACCTGGACGGCGTCGGTCGTGACCCGCATCGCGGTGTCACCGGCGACGAGTTTACACATCGCCGACCATCGACTGGCGTCCGCCGCACCGGCGTCGATCTCGACGCACGCCTTGTACAGGAGCTGCCGCGCAGCCTCGGTCCCGGCGTCCATGTCGGCCAGCATCGCGCCGACCTGCTGGAAGTCGCCGATGCGCTGCCCGAACTGTTTGCGGTCGCGGGCGTAGGCCGCCGCCGCCTCGAGTGCGCCCTGGGCGATACCGACCGCCTGGGCTGCGATGGCCGTGCGGCTCCGGTCGAGCGTGCGCATCGCGATGCTCCAGCCATCGCCCTCCTCGCCGAGCCGGTTCGAGGCGGGGACCCGCAGGTTCGTGAAGGCGAGCTCGGCCGTCGGGCTGCCGCGGATGCCCATCTTGTGCTCGATCCGGGTGACCGAGAACCCGTCACTCGGGACCTCGACCACGAAGGCGCTCAGGCGTTCGTGTCGCGGGGCGTCGGGCTTCGTCACGGCGAAGACGACGACGAGTTCCGCGACCGAACCCTGGCTGATGAACCGCTTGCCGCCATCGATGAGGTAGTCGTCGCCATCACGGCGCGCGGTCGTGCGCGCTGCGGCGGCGTCGGATCCGGCCTCGGCCTCGGTGAGGGCGAACGCGATGAGGTGCTCCCCGCTGGCCAGCTTCGGGAACCAGCGCGCCTGCTGCTCGGGCGTACCGGCCAGCGTGATCGGCAGCGAGCCGAGTTCCTGGACGGCGAGGATCAGACCGGTCGTCGCGCACGCCCGACTCAGCTGCTCGACGGCGAGGCACACGGTCAGCAGCTCTCCCCCGAGGCCCCCGTGCTCGGTCGGGAACGGCAGGGCGAGGATGTCGTGGTCGGCGAGCAGCCGGCGCATGTCCTCGGGGAACTCGCCGGTCTTGTCGATCTCCGCGGCGCGGGGGGCGACGCGGTCGTCGGCCAGCACGCGGACCGCGTCGCGGAGCATCTGCTGGTCTTCCGTGAGTCGGAACGGGCCCGGGGCGCGGCTCGCGGTGGTCACTGCCCGCATCGTACCGCGCGGTTCGGCGATCGCGGCGATGTCGGTCACCCGGCGACCGAACTGACGGTGGAATGACCGCGCATTCGCCCGTGGGGCCGATCGTTCGCTGGTTCCGTCACCCGGTGACGGAATCGACGGTCGAAGCGGGTCTCCGGGGTCCGCGCCGGCCGCTCGGTCGCCGGTTCGGTCACCCCGTGACCGACCAGCCACCATCAGCTCTTTCGCAGGCGCCAGATCTCCTCGGCCGGCCAGCGGCGCGCCCACTCCAGCTCCTCGGCATCGCGATACGAGCTGGTCGCGCCCTCCGCGGCCTGGAGCTCGAGCAGATCCTCCACGACGAAGCCGTTGTCGCGGAACAGCCGGAGCCACTCCCCGTACGGCAGCTGGAACGTGGTCGTCTCCCCGTCGTCGAGACGATGCATGCCGAAGTAGTCGACAACGAACCGATCGGTGACCCGGTCCCCGTCCAGCGGCCACGCGATCGCTTCGATCGGCGTGTGGTGGTTGAACGCGAACGATCCACCCGATCGCAGCACTCGCGCGGCCTCCGGAACCGTCCGATACGGGTCGGCGAACGTCATCGCCCCGTGGTCGCAGAACACGATGTCGAACGACGCGTCCGGGAGCGGGATGCGTTCTGCGCTGCCGTGGATCAACGGGAAGTCGAGCCCGGCCTCGTCCATCAGGCGGCGGGCGTGCTCGAGCTGTCGATCGGACAGATCCAGCCCGACGGGCCGGGCGCCCAGCTTGGCCAGCGCGATCGACCATTGCGCCGCGCCGCACCCGAGTTCGAGGACGTCCTTGCCGGCGACGTCGCCGAGGATGTGCAGCTCAGCCTCGGGGATCTGGGTGGTGCCCCACGCGAGGCCCGCGCTCGACGCGAGTTGCGCGCCGTGGCTCGCCTGGTACCGATCGGCGTCGGCATTCCAGGAATCGCGGTTCTGGATCTCGTGGTCTGTCAGTCCAGGAAGATCCGCGTGGCCCGTTTCAGCGCGGTCTGTCATGTGGCAATCATGCGATACGTGGATGAGGGCAGCCGTATGGCGACCGTACGGTCCCCAAGGCGCCGATCGGACGTCTCGACGACAGCGCGAGGTCCCTTTCCGTGCGTGACCACAGACTCAGGGGCAAGAACTTTGGCCCGATCAGGGCCGGCTGTCGCCATAAGGCGGCCGTGATCCGCGTTATTCATGGTCGCGGACCGAGCGCGGGCGTCGCGGCCGCGGCGGCCCGGGCAGCGGCTCGCGGCCCCCGTCACCGCGTCCGCCGAGCCACGAAGGCCTCCGACTCGGTCGCGAGCGACCGCCACTCGCTCGGATCCCCACCCGTCACGGAGAGCCACTCCTTCTGGATCCGGCCGTGACCCGGATCGAACCGCTGCCCCACCCCGGCCTCGACCAGCTCTTCCACGCGTTTCGCCGGCAGCTTCACGACCAGTCGCTCCTTCACGAGCATCGCGAAGATCTTCCCGTCGGTCTTCAGTGACGTCGCGCCGAACGCCCGTTCCGGGCCGCTCTCGTTGCCATACGTCGCCGAGCCCTCGCCGAGCACCTCGCCGACGAGCGCCTCCCAGCGCTCCGCCGCGCTCCCCATCACACGACCGGTAGCCGCCGGTCCTCCGGCACCGACGCCAGACGGGCGGCGAGGACCTCGCTGATGTCCATGGCGTTCACCGCCGTCCCGCCGTCGGCGGCCGCCAGACCGTCGGTCATCATGACCATGCAGAACGGGCAGGCCGTCGCGACCGTCGAGGCGCCTGTCTCGAGCACCTGGCGCGTCCGTTCGACGTTGATGCGCGTCCCGCGCGTCTCCTCCATCCACATCCGACCACCGCCGGCGCCACAGCAGAAGGTGTCCTTGCCGCTCTTGGCCATCTCGGTGACGGCGATGCCGGCCGCGCCCAGCACCTCTCGCGGCGCCTGGATCACGCCGTTGTAGCGGGCGAGATAGCACGAGTCGTGGACCGTCACGCTGCCGGGTCGATGGTCGCCGGTCGACGATTCGGCATCCTCCGGCAGCGTCGCGAGACGTCCGGAGGCGACGAGCTCTGACAGGTACGTCGAGTGGTGGACGATGCGGAACGAGCCGCCGAGCTGCCCGTATTCGTTGCCGATCGTGTTGAAGCAATGCGGGCAGGCGGTCACGATCGTCCGCTCGCCCATCCCGTAGCGGTTCAGCGTCTCGACCGCCCCGGAGGCGAGGATCTGGAACACGTAGTCGTTGCCCATCCGTCGGGCCGGGTCACCCGTACACGACTCTTCCTGGCCGAGCACCGCGAATGACACGCCCGCCGCGTGCAGACACGTCGCCACCGCCCGAGCGACCTTCTGGTTGCGGGGATCGAATGCCGCTGCGCAGCCGACCCAGTAGAGGACCTCGAGGTCGTCGATGCCACCATCGGCCGCGAGCGACGCGACCGTCGGCACCTCGAACGGCAGGGGCTTGGTCCAGTCCATCCGTTGCGAGGCCGGCTGACCCCAGGGATTGCCCTGCCCCTCCATCGAGCGGAAGGCGGCGGTGAGCTCCTGCGGGAAGCGTGACTCCTCGAGCACGAGGTTCCGGCGCAGGCCGACGATCTTGTCGACGTGCTCGATCAGCACCGGGCAGGCCTCGACGCATGCACCGCAGGTGACGCAGTCCCACACCGCGTCGTAGGGGATCGCGTCGTCCACGATCGGCTTGGCCAAAGCGGTCGCGGCGGGTCGCGCATCGTCGAGGCCGTACGTCTCGCGGACGATCGGCGAGTTCGGGATGAGGTTGAGGCCGTGCTCGGCTTCGACCGACATGTCCCGGATGCCCATGATGAAGGTCTTGGGGTTGAGCGGCTTGCCGGTGTTCCAGGCCGGGCAGGCCTCCTGGCAGCGGCCGCATTCCGTGCAGGTGAACCCGTCGAGCAGGTCCTTCCAGCCGAGGTCCTGTAGTGACTTCAGGCCGAACGTCGCGTTCTCGTCCTCGAGGTCCATCTGCGGCAGCTCGCCGCGCGGCGCGAGCTTGCGGAACCAGATGTTCGGGAAGCTCGTGGCGATGTGGAGGTGCTTGCTGAACGGCAGGTAGATCAGGAACGCCGCGACGAGCGCGATGTGCGCCCACCAGAAGACCGCGAACAGCGTCTCCAGCGTTTCCGGGGCGAGGGCGGCTCGCAGTGGCGCGGCGAGCGCCGCGGACACGAACGCACCGGGTTGGTCGCCGTGGGCCGCAAATTCGAACGCCTCGGCGAGGAGCTCGGTCGCGACGACCCCGCCGATCATCGACAAGATGATCAGGGCGTCGCGGTTGTACGTGAGTCGCCGCGGTTTGGTGATGAGCCGCCGGACGAACGCCCACCCGATCGACACCAGGACGATCACGGCCACGACGTTCTGCATCGCGCTCACGAGCGCCCACAGCAGCCCGTCGAACGGGATCGACAGGATCTGCTCGAGGAGGCCGCCGGTCACGATGTTGACGGTGCCGATCGTGAGGAGGACGAAGCCCCAGAAGATGCCGGCGTGCATCAGCCCGGCGCGCCAGTCCTTGAACATCTTGGTCTGGACGAACGCGTACTCCATCAGGCCGACGACGCGGCGTGGAAATTCGGAGAACGGGTTCGGACCTTCGGCGCGCACCGCGGCGAACACCCGGAGGTGGCGCGCCATCGCCAGGACGAACACGGTCGCCGCGCCCCAGAACAAGGGGAATACGAGCGGGTAGTACGGGACCTCGGTGAACGGCCCGAAGAGGGTCATCGGTCGGCGACGCCGGCGGCCGGTTCGGCCTCGTCGTGATCGAACGGGCCCGCGAGCGTCTCGAGCGCATGGTCGAGCACGGGCTCGATGGCTGCCAACGATTCCAGCGCGCCGCGGGGACTGCCCGGCAGGTTGACGACCAGCGCTCGTCCGATGACGCCGACCACGCCCCGCGAGAGGTCGGCGAGGGGCGTCGACTGCCGGCCGGCCGCGCGCATCGCCTCGGCGAGGCCGGGCACCTCGTAGTCGATCGCGTCGCGCGTCGCCTGGGGGGTCACGTCGCGCGGGGTCAGCCCGGTACCGCCGGTCGTCACGATCAGCTCGTTCTTCTGAGCTGACGAGTGGAGGATCTCGGTGAGCGCCGCTCGCTCGTCGGGCAGGACCTCGCGCTGGACGGAGAACCCGAGAGCTTCCAGCCGCCGGCCGACCCCGGCGCCGGATGTGTCCTCGCGGGCGCCGTGGGCGACGCCATCGCTGGCGGTGATCACGAGCGCGCGCCTCACGTCGGTCGGCGTCCGCCGCCGCGCGAACCCTGCCGTGGCGGTTTGCCGATGCGTCCCGCGGCGCGGGCTCCGGGGCGGTGGGTGCGCGACGCGCTCGGCGGATCGGTCTCCTGGCGCACCCAGTCGCCGCTCTTGCCCCCGCTCTTGGCGATCAGCCGAACACCGCCGATGGTGACGCCGCGCTCGACGCCCTTGACCATGTCGTACACGGTGAGGGCGGCGATCGACACGGCGGTCATCGCCTCCATCTCGACGCCGGTCTGACCGGTCGTGGCTGCCTCGGCGCGGATCCGAAGCGCACTGCTCGCCCGGTCGGGCGTGATCGTCACCTGGAGGTCCGTGAGCGGGAGCGGGTGGCAGAGCGGTATCAGCTCGCTGGTCCGCTTGGCGCCCATGACACCGGCGAGCTCGGCCACACCCAGGACATCGCCCTTCGCGCCGCCGCCATCGATGACGAGGCTGAGGGTCTCGTCCGACATCGACACCATCGCCTCGGCGACCGCACGGCGGGCCGTCACGGGTTTCCCGCTGACATCGACCATCCGCGGCCGACCGCTGCGGTCGACGTGCGACAGCCGTCGCCGCTCCGCCCGTGGTGCCGGCGTTCGTCCCGCCTTGGGATCCATCACGTCCCGAGGATACCGGCCCGCCGGGCCACAGGAGCGCTGCGTCGACGCCTCAGGCCCGGTCGATCCACCAGAGCTCGACCTCGGCGCCAGCTGAGAGGGTGTCGTTCGCCTCGGGGATCACGGCCAGCGCATCGGCCGTCGCCAGGGCCGACAGCACGTGGCTCCCCTGCCCGCCCGCACCGCCGGACAGGTGGACCGTGACACGGCCCCGGTCGTCGCGGCGAGGGGTTCCATGCTCGTCGCGATCGGCCGTGACGCGGACGAAGCCACGTCGTCCGGTCGACTTCGTGACGTCGTCGGCGAGCACGGCACGGTCGACCGGCCGGAACAGCGCGTCGTCGCGATGTCCCGCGAGCCGGCGCAACGCGGGCCGGACGAACAGCTCGAAGGTGACGAAGGTCGACACCGGGTTGCCCGGCAGCCCGAAGAGCAGCGTGGGCGGCCGGTCCGGGTCGGTGCCGTCGTCACCCGGGGCTCGGGCCGTGCCGAAGGCGAACGGCTTGCCCGGCTGGACGGCGACGCGCCACAGGTCGATCTCGCCGAACTCGGCGAACGCGGCGCGGACGACGTCATATGGACCGACCGAGACGCCGCCGGACACGATGATCGCGTCCGCCCCACCGACCAGACCCGCACAAAGCCGGGAACGCACGTCGTCGAACCGATCCGCGGCGATGCCCAGCGCGTCGGGATGGCCGCCTGCGGCCTCGACCATGGCCATGAGGGCTGGGCCGTTCGCGTCGGGGATCCCGGCAGCCCCGAGATCGGCACCGCGGGTCCGCACCTCGTCGCCCGTCGCGAGGATGCTGACGCGCGGCCGGCGATGGACGTCGACCGTCTCGAGCCCGACGCCGGCAGCGAGACCGATCACGGCGGGGGTCAGTACCGTGCTCGGCTCGATGATCGGCGTCCCCGCCGACAGGTCGCTCCCCATGGTCCGGATCGACCCGCCGGCCGGGATCCTGGCATGTGCCGCGATCCCCGCGGGCAGCGGCCCGGTCGCATCCCGGCCGCGCTCACCGGCGACCGCCCCGCTCGCATCGAGCGGCGTGGTCTGCTCGACGGGGATGACGGCATCGGCCCCGGGCGGGACGGGTGCACCGGTCGCGATGCGGACGGTCGTGCCGCGCCGGACCTCGGTGTCAGGCGGCTGGCCTGCCGCGACCTCGCCGATCACCTCGAGCGTGGCGGGCGTGTCCTCGGAGGCGTCGGCCGTGTCACCGGACCGGATCGCGTAGCCGTCCATCGCCGAGTTGTCCCACGGTGGGAGGGCGATCGGGCTCGTCACGCGCGCCGCCGCAACCCGGCCGAGTGCCTCGGACAGCCAGGCCACTTCCGTCGGCGTCGGACCCGCGATCGCGGCGAAGACGCGCTCGCGCGCCTCCTCGACGCTGAGCAGTCGGTCACCGCTCACGGGCGCGTGCCCTGCAGCGTGGCCGCGGCCGGCACGGATCGAGCGCTCTGCGTGAGTCGGCGCGTGGCCACGGCGGCGACGACCGCCGCCACGACGATGGACACGGCGCCGACCGCGATCGCGGTCTCCTGCCAGAACTGGAACGGGAAGAGCTGGACGAGCCTGTCCGTGGCGGGGTCGAACGTGTAGGAACCGCCCGCGAAGAACAGTCGATGGAAGGTCTCGAACAGCGCGTCGAACGCCACGAAGGAGAGGACGCCCCCGACCGCGAGGAGCACGATGAGCCCCACCGCCCCAGCTCGCACGGCCCGCCACGACGCCACGCGGTCGTCGCCTCGTCTCCGGGCGGCGACCAGAAGCCCCGTCGCGCCGACGAGGATGGCCAGGGCGAAGAAGCCCATGAACACGCCTCGGACGTCGCGCATGTGGCCCCGCTCCCGTTCATCCAGGACGGGCGCACCGCCGACCGCCGCGTCGAAGTCGGGCGGCCCGAAGACCAGGTCGGCCAGGATCGAGTCGGTCGCCTGCCGGAGGTCCGGTTCCGTGAACCCCGTCCACGCCGAAGCCTGGGCACGACCCTGCTCGAACGCCACCCACACGGGGTTGAGGAACAGCGGGATCGTCAGCGCCACGATGGCGAGACCGGTCGCGACCGCGATCCAGACGTCACCGATCCGGCTCAGGGGCGTGCGCACCCGGGCATCGTAGCCCGAACCGGGCGCTACTCCTCTTCGAGGGTCTTGGCTTGCTCCCACCAGCCCGACACGGTCATGTCGTCAGGTGGCTCTCGCTTCAGCTCGGTGGCCGCACGGTGGATGCGCTCGCCGAACGCGTCGAGCGACAGGCTGAGGATGTCGCGGAGGCCGTCGACCTCGGCCTGGATCATCAACTGGTGGTCAGCAGGACCGAAGCTCGCGAGGTTGAGCATCAGCGCCTCGTCGCGCCATTCGTTGACGTCATTGATCGTCGCGTCGACCTGGTCGGCGAGGTACTGGCGCCGGGTCGGCGTCTCGGAGCGCTCGAGCAGCAGGCCCGTCGTGAATGTGCCCTGCTTCTCGAGACGCGCGAGGTGGGCGGGCTCGATGCGGGTGAGCTCGTTGATCGGCGGCATGGCGGCGATGATACCGGCGCGGACGACCCCCCCGTGACCGACGGCGGCCCGGCCCAACCCCAGGGGGATGATCAGCGGCGGGACTGGGGACCGCGCATCGGGCCGACCGGCTGACCGGCCGCGGACGCCTCGATGAGCGCGTCGACCCGACGAGCACGCGTCTCGGGCTTCTTGGCACTTGCGACCCAGTACGTGATCGTCCGGCGGTAGCCACGGCGGGCGACGCTCCCAGTCGGCCCACGCTGCGTCGTCTGCCTTGAGCCGCGCGATCTCGTCGTCGCTCAGTCTCGCCTCGTCACGCTCGTACGAGTAGATCGCCGTCTTCTCCGGATCACGCGCCTCGTACGCCGCCAGCCCAGCCGGTCGCATCCGACCCTGCTTCCTGAGTTCGGCGACCTTCGCGACGTTGATGGCGCTCCAGATGCTGCGCTTGCGCCGCGGCGTAAACCGTTGCGCCGAGCGCTCCCCGTCGATCGAGTAGCGCACGCTGTCGATCCAGCCGACGCAGAGCGCCTCGTCGACCGCCTCGGACCAGCTGACGGTCGGGCGCCCGGTCGACTTCTTGTGGTAGCCGAGCCAGAGCTCGTCGGCGGTCGCATGGTTCGCGTCGAACCAGTCGCGCAGGGCATCGGTCGACTCGAGGAAGAGGACGTCGTCCGGGTCCGGTCGCGAGGTCACGTGCCGACGCTACTGCGCGCCGCCTGGCGGAGCAGCTCCCAGGCCCGCTCGACATGGCGTGGCTCCGTGCGCAGGTTCCCGACCGACAGCCGGATCGTGAACCTGCCCGCGAGTCGGGTATGCGACAGGAACACCTCACCGGTCCGGTTCACGGCGTCGATGATCGCGGCGTTCCGCGCGTCGAGCTCCTCCTCGGTCACGCCCCGACCAGGGTTCCAGCGGAAGCAGACCGTCGCGAACGGAACGGGCGACAGCCGCTCCCACGCCGGATCGTCGTCGACCCAGCCGGCGACGTCCTGGGCCATCCCGATGTGCCGCTCGATCCGACGCCGAAGCCCATCGAGCCCGAACCAGCGGAGCTGCAGCCAGAGCTTGAGCGCTCGGAACCGGCGCCCCAGCTGCGGCTGGTACTCGGTGTAGTCGCGGACCGGCGTGTCGCGATCGAGCGTGCGCAGGTATTCGGGCACGAGGCTGAACGCCGACCGCAGGTCGGCCATGCGCCGGGTGAGGAGCAGCGACGCGTCGAGTGGCGTGAACAACCACTTGTGCGGGTTGACGACGATCGACTCGGCACGTTCCCAGCCGTCGAACGGTGCTCGACGCTCCGGGATCAAGGCCACGGCCCCGGCATAGGCCGAGTCGACGTGGAGCCACAGCCCGTGCCGTTGCGCGACGTCGGCGATCTGGGCGACGGGGTCGATCGCGGTCGACGAGGTCGTCCCGATCGTGGCGACGACCGCGATCGGCAGCCGGCCGGCTCCTCGATCGGCCCCGATCGCGGCGTCGAGCGCTTCCGGACGCATGGCGAACGCGTCATCGACCGGGATCCGGACGAGGCCCTCGCGGCCGATGCCGAGCGTCATGCACGCCTTCTCGATCGAGCTGTGCGCCTCCTGCGAGGCGTAGACGCGGATCGGTGGGACGTCGGGCCGGCCGGCCAGCCCGCGCGCCGCGATGTCAAGTCCCGTCGCTTCGCGTGCCGCTGCGAGCGCGATCAGCGACGAGGTCGATGCTGTGTCGGTCAACAGACCATCGAACCCGACGGGCAGCCCGAGCCCCTGGCGCAGCCAGTCGACGACGACCTCCTCGAGCTCGGTGCCGATCGGCGACGTCCTCCAGAGCATCGGGTTCTGGCCGAGCGACGCGGTCAGCATCTCGCCGAGGATGCCGGGCCCCGACGCTGTCGTCGCGAAGTACGCCATGAAGCCCGGGTGCTGCCAGTGCGTCGCATTGGGGACGACCAGCCGGTCGTAATCCGCGAGGATCGCGTCGATCGCCTCGGCTGTCTCGGGCGGCTCGCTCGGGAATGTGGGTCGCAGCGAGCCGGGCTCGATCGGAGGGAAGACGGCGTGGTCCTCGACGTGCTCGAGGTACTCGGCGATCAGGTCGGCGACCTGATGGGCGGCCGCCCGGAACGCGGCGGCATCCATGTCGACCAGGCCATCGACTTGGGCGGCGTCGAGGGCGGACTTGGACGTGGTCAGACGGACTCCCCGACTTGGGACAGGATCGAGCTCACCTGCGATCCGAGGAAGATGAGGGCGACGATGCTCAGCAAGGGGATCAGCAGGAGGATCAAGAGGATCACGACGCAGCCGATCGCGAGGCCATTGCCGGCGTTGACTGGTCGCACGACGGCAGAGTTGGCCAGTCGATCGTGGAGACCCTGCTTCGTCGGGCTCGCGGCCGTCGTGATGAGCAGGACCAGCGCCCAGAGGAAATACAGGCTGCTGGCGCCGGCCAGTCCGGGTACGAACCCGATCAGCCAGATGAACTCCCCGAAGCCGAGCCAGCGACGGATGGCCTGGTCCAGGGTGAGCGGCCGACCGTCGAATGCATTGCCGACCTGGATCTTGAGCAGACGCTGGCCGAGCGTCGCCCGCCGGCCGCCGCTCCATGACCCGATGAAGTAGAGCGCGCTGACCGCCAGACCCACGATGGTGAGCTCGTTCGCGAAAAAGAGCTCGTTGTAGTCGACTTGACTCGTCGGTGAGTCGAACGTGGTCGTGACCGCGGTGCCGACGCCGAGGATGCTCCCGATCACGGCTCCGATCAACGTCAGCAGAAGGCCGTCGATGAACCAGGCAGCGACCCTCGGGATCGTGTCCGAGAACGCGAGTCCGGGCGCCACCTCCTGGCGGACAGGCGCAGGAGGAGCCCAGCCGACGCCAGGCGGAAGGCCACTGGCGGTCGGTTCGGGCGGGTTCGGCGCGGTCGCGGGCGCTGTCGGCTCCGGCGGCCCGCCGGTGGTCGTCGCGGCCACAGGTGGGGTGTACGGCGCGGTGTCGGCGCCCGGATCGGACGACGGTGGCCGATCGTCGGTCGGACGATCGCCTGATCCGGGCGGTCCGCTGGTCATACCGGATTACTGGGCAGTGACTCGATGTACTCCTGGATCTGCGGCATCGCTGCTGCGAAGAAGATCGTCGTCGCGACGAACCCGAGCAGGATGATCAGCACACCCCACACGAGGCAGCCGGCAAAGGTCGCCCCGTTGCCGCTCGTCACGGAGCGGATGACAAGGGAGTTCGCCCACTTGTCGTGGAGGCCCTGACGACGATCGTTCGTGACGGTCGTGAAGAACAGGAAGACCCAGAGCGCGAATTGGATCAGACCCTGCGATGCCTGCAACGCCGGGACAAGCGTGAGCAGGCTGAGTGGCCACCCAAGGGCGATCCAGCGTTTGGTCGCCTGGACGACGGTCAGCCCACCACCGCTGCCGGCATCGACGAGCCGCATCTTGAGCCCGATCATCCCCGGCGTCGCACGCCAGCGGCTGGTCCAGAACCCGACGAAGTACAGGTACTGGATGCCAAGCCCGATGAGGGTCACGAGGACGAGGTCGAGCGTGAGCGGGATCGAGTAAGCGGTGGTCGCGTTGAAGCCTCCGGTCGGGTCGCGTTGCGCCTGCTCGAGTGCGTCGGTGATGATCCGCGACCAGTCGATGAGGACGAGGCTGAGAGCGGCAGGCACGATCCCCGCGATCGTGATGTCGATCAGCCAGGCCACGAAGCGGGCGCCGACCCCCGCGATGACATAGCCGTCCTGCTGTGGCGCTGCTGCCGCGGCTGCCGGGACCTCCCAGCCACCTGTCGGGGCGACCGGCGGCGGAACGGCACCCTGGCTGGGCTGCTCCCAGCCGGAGGCTGGTGGCGTCGGGGTCGCGCTGATGATCGGGCCCGCAGCAGCTGCCGGCGGCACGTCGCCGGCCGGCGGCGGCGCGTCGGGCGTCGGCGGCTCGGCCGCGTCGCCCGGGCCGCCCTCAGCAGCCGGCTTCTCGGGTTCGGGCTCCGGCGGCGTCCACGCGACGGTCGGCTCGTTCTCGGGTCCGCCATCGCCCCCCGGCTGGTCCGGTCGAGGGCGGTCGTCGGGTGGTTGGGTCATGGTCCTTCCCTTCCCTGCGAGGCCCCCATGATACGGACCGCTACGAGGGCCAGAGTTCCCGGATCTGCTCGGCGAAGTAGTCGAACGGGTTCGTCCCGGGCGGGAAGGCGTTCGTGTTGCCAAGGCTGCCGATGATCGAGAACAGCGCGACGACCAGCACCACCTCCACGACCGTCACGATGATCAGCAGCCAGACGCAACCGACCGCCCATCGATTGCTCTGACCTGCTGGTCGGACCAGCGCCGACTTCGCGAACCGGTCGTGGATGCCTTGCTTGGTCGGACTCACGATCATCGAGATCACGAGGACGACCGACCAGACGAAGGACAGCGCGTACGCCGCGACGGCGACCGACAGGACGGGCAAGAGGACCAGCAAGCTGATCCACCATCCCATCGCGAGCCACCGCTCGACGGCCTGGGTCGTCGTCAGCGGGCGTCCGTCGAAGGCGTTCGCCACCTGGATCCCGAACGCGCGCTGTCCCGGTGTGCCCCGTCGGCCGCCGCTCCAGAAGAACAGGAAGTAGGCCGCGTAGATCGCGAAGCTGAAGATCGACACGCCGACGAACGTCGCCCGCGGCAACGGCTCGGGCACCGACGCACTCGTGAAGGCCGTGTCGTACATACCCAGGACGGCCGGCGGGATCGACACGAGCGCGCTGAGCAAGACGCCGTCGAGGACATACGCGGCGATACGAGAGGGCGTGTCGGCGAAGACGAGCCCGGGCGGCAACAACGTGGCCGCCGCGGGCGGCGCCTCGGGCAGTCGCTGCTCGTCAGCGGTCACGGCAAACCGCTCCCCTCGTGTCGTATGAGACCTCGCCGACGGTCGGCGAGGTCGCCGTTCCCGGTTAGACCGCGGCGCGGCGGCCCATCACACCTCGATACAGCGCGACCACGATGACGGCGCCGATCACGGAGACGATGATGCTCTCGATGTTGATGCCGGTGACGTCGGCCACCTTCAGGACCGTGCCGGCAAGAAAGCCACCCACGACCGCCCCGATGATGCCGAGGAGGATCGTGGCGAGCACCCCGCCACTGCCACCCATGAGCAAGTTGGTGATGAACCCGGCGATCGCACCGAGCACGATCCACGCGATGATGCCCACACCTACCTCCTAGCGCGGACCAGGACAGCGGTCGTGTGACCGCGGTCGGGCGTCCCGGCTCCGTCTGGGGCGGATGGTACCTGCGCCAGGCGGTGTCTGCGACATTGCAGACTCGTCGCGGATGTCCGCCCCAGCACCCGGTGCAGCGACCGCAGGAAGGTCGGCTAGATCCTCGATCGGCTGGGGGTCGCTTCTGGCTGGGCAGCCTCGCTCACGGGGATGGTCTCCCGCATCAGCCAGACGCCGAGCCAGGCGATGGCGATGCCCAGGATGACGCCGCCGCTCAGGTAGGCAAGGCCGATGGGAACGCCCGACAACAAACCGCCGACCAGGATGGCGCCAGAGATCGCCGTCGGAAACACGTGAGCCCGGAGGCTGGCGGCTCCGAACAGGGCCCAGCCGATGCCCAGCACAACAAAGCTCGAGATGCCACCCAACTGCAGGCGGCCCCCAACGAAGGTCGGGATCGCTTCGGGAACGACCTCTGCGATCCGAGGCACGGCGAACGCCTCGTACCACCAATCCCCGGTCATGAAGATCGTGCCCAGCAATGCGGTCGCGAAGCCGATCAGGCCGAACCAGCCAGCGCTCGGCGCCTCGCGCTCGTAGATGGCGACGAGGGCGAGCACGAGCAACCCGAACGCCACGATCGTGACGACGCTGGTGATCGCATGCGTCGGGCCGAGGATGTATTCGGTCAGATCACCGCCAGTCAGGACGAGGAGCATGGTGGGGAGCCTGGTCGCCACGACCAATACGCCGGTGACGACTGCGAGCGGCCCCGCGATCCGCGATAGCGGTGACGTCGACATCTCAACCCTCTCCGGACCGTGCCTGGACGATCCTTATGGCGCAGGCGACGGCGACGCGACCGACGGCGACGCGGCCGACGGCGACGCCGATCCAAAGACGTCGGAGTCGTCCAAGCGCGGGTCGCTCGCGGTGCAGCCGGCGGCCAGTGCGCCAAGGACCATTACGCCGAGCAGCAACGACTGGAGCATCGGGTAGCGGGCGAGCGCCCGCTTCCTCTGGGTCTTCGACGGTCGCACCGGCGCACCTCCCACGTGGTCGTGTGCCCCCGAGTCTGACCCGACGGCGACAGTCGTCATGACGAGACGGTCATGTCGACCAGCGACGCCTCGATCGCCGTCTGAGGGGATGACGACCCGTCATACGCTCCGTCGCGGACGGCGCACACTGTTCGAGAGGCATTTCGCCGCGGAGGGGACCCTTCCTGGGGGATATGGGTCCCTCCGCGCGTGGCGCTGTACGGGGGAGGAACCTGCCCACCTGGCTTCAAGGCGAGACGGGCCGACGAAGAAGCGATGAGGCCCTCGATCGTCCAGCCAGAAGGGGAACACCCATGACCCGCAACACCATGACCCAGGTGGGCACCGTGCTCGCTATCGCCGTCTTCGCGATCGCGGGGTGCAGTCAGGCCACCCCGGGCGCTTCGGCTGCCCCGACCGGCGCCGGCTCCTCGGCGGCCTCCGTAGCCCCGGGCTCGAGCGCCACCGCCTGCCAGGACCTGACCGCGTTCAAGACCTCGGTCGACGGGCTCCGAGCGCTCGATCTCGCGAGCCTTGCTTCCGATGGCGTCACGACCGCCGTCGCCGATGTCGAGTCGGCGGCCTCGTCGCTCGCTGCCTCCGCGAAGGCAGAGGCTGGACCGGAGGTCGATGCGCTGGAGACCGCGATCCTTGGCTTGAAGCTCGCCGTCGTGAACCTGACCAGTGAGGAGACGCTGGTTCAGAAGAGAGCCGAGATCAAGGCGGCCGTCGTCGGAGTGGACCAAGCGACGACGGCGCTGGCGACCGCGCTCACCGCTTGCCAGTAGGAGGCGTCCAAGATCTGCCGGGGGCGACCGGATCTGAACGTTCGACCGACCGTCGTCACGAAGGTTCCGGGATCGGAGCGAGGGACGGGAGCCAGGGCGATCGCGAGCCGACGCACCGGCGCTTCTAGCCGTTTGCCGTAACAAGCGCGTTCGAAGCGCGTGTACAGGGAGCGACCGGGCGGTCGCAGATCATCCTGTATGGAGCGGGAACGATGGTGCGTCACCCAACGATCGGACTCGCCGGCTTGCTCGTCGTAGTCCTCGCAGCCTGCGGTATGACGCAGAAGCCGATCCCGCCTGATGCCCAGGTGCTGCACCTGGTCATCACGCCAGCCGAGATACGTCTTGACCCTGCGACCGCCCGGGCCGGGTATGTCTACGTCGTTCTCGACACGCCGAATACTGGCTACACCTTCGTGTCGACCGGGCTTGGGCCGGACGGGGAGATTCCGTTGACCGACGACGATCTGGCTCGTCTCAGGCGGGGCGATCAACAGGGGATGTCATTCGCGTTCTGGGGTGGCGAGCAATGTTCGCTGGAGCAGATCGCCGAGGGCCGCGGCAAGATGGGTCCGCCATGCGGGAACGTCGCGGAGATGAACTTGACTCCCGGCATGTACGCGTTCTTGATCGAAGCTGACGCGGGCCCCCCGACAGCGATGGCGATCCTCCAGGTCGAGTCGTAGTTGCCTGAGTCACATAGTTCGGGTCTGTACCTGACGCGTCGATGCATCGAGTCGTAGTCGACAACTTCTTCCTGATCGCGTTCGCAGTATTCGCGGCAGCGTCGTTGGTGATCATCGGCTCGCCGCTCCGAAAGGGTCTGCGTGCGTCAGTAGCGGCCGATCTGCCCGGGGTGATCCTTGGTCTTCTCGCAGGCGTCGTGTTTTCGGCGCTGCTCGCATTCGCCAATGCCGTCGTCGCCGTGGCTGCCCTTATTCCTACATCTCGGGAGGGATTCTTCGTCCAGTACGTGCTGTGGCCTTTCCTGTATGTGGCCAGTCTCGTGTCACTGGTAGTGCTCGATGGCTTCGCCATTCGGCCGCTTCGCCCCGGGAAGCGTGCCGGCGCTGTAGGGCGTGGGTTCGTGAGCGGCTTTGCCGTGGTAGCCGTTGGTATTGCGGCGGCCGGGGCGGTTATGGCGGCGGCACAGGTGGCGGAGCAAAGAGCGCAGGCCGAGGAGGCTCAAGCCGTCGAGGTGCGCTCTGCGGGATTGTCGATGGTGATCACGGTCGTCGATGCGCGGCTCGGAAATGGGACGGTCAACGGGACGATCGTGTCGCACCTCACGCTCGACGTCACAGTCCGTTCGACGACGGAGATCCAACTTCGGCAAGCGGCGTCAGGTTTCCACTCTCACTGGATCAACCTGGCTCCTCCCGGGACAGGGTTCCCAGTCCAGCCCGAGGGGGGATTGGGCCTCCCGACGCACATCCCGGCGGGCTCTGATGTCACCTATCGGCTCGAGGTGCCTATCGACGAATTGCGGCTCGAGCCTGCGGACGAATTCACCGCCGGGACCTGGACGGCCTCCCTGTTCCTTGAAGGGAACGGCGGCGTCCCTGGATCGCCGCCCATGTACAAGGCCGAGACCTCGTTCATTGTTCCTGACGCGCCGTAGGCATGACCTCGCTTCGGGGGCCATCGGCCTGGGTATCCGTGGCGCTCGACGGTCTTGACGTAGGAGGTGGGGAGTGAAGCGGTGGCGTGTCCCGACTTGGTTGCTTTTGATCTGGACGGTCCTCTGCATTGCATGGATCGCGGCCGGCCCAAGGTTCTTCCCCTTCAGTGGAGGCGCAAACCCGATGGCCCCGTCGGTCGCGGTCGCGGGCATCTTCTTCTTCTGGTGCGTAGGCATGATCGTGCTCGGCGTGATCTGGTTCGTGACTCTGCCGCGCGCGGCGCCGGCCACCATCGGTCCGTTGCCGTGGGGACCGAACAGTTACCCGGGGGACCGGATGGCATGTGGGCGCTGCAACAAGCCGCTCAGCCCAGCCTGGCGCGGGAAGTGCATGCACTGCGGCGCGGCCTTCGCCGAATACAACCCGATCCCCCGCGACCCGCAGGTCTGACAGAGCGGCTGTATGGGGTCGGGGCAGCGTTACGAAGTCCGGCGCTGACCTCGGTCCGGCCCGCAGCGGATCCGTCACTGCAGGTCGGTCGTCGGTCATCAGGCGGCCAAAGGTCGGGCCCCCGCCCGGACAAGCCGGCGGGGGCCTTCTCACGTTCAGATATTGGTCGGGGCGGCGGGATTCGAACCCACGACCACCAGTCCCCCAGACTGGTGCGCTACCAGACTGCGCCACGCCCCGACGGGGTGCCGAGTCTAGCACGGGGCCACCGCCCGGCCGCCCTACAAGAGGTCCTGCAACTCGTCCTTCGATTCGCGCGACAGCAGGTCGATGAGACAACGCTGCACGCTCTTGCCCTCGAACAGCGCGCGATGGACCTCGCGGGCGATCGGCATCTCGACCCCGTGGCGATCGGCGAGCGCGAGCGCCGCATCGACCGTGTAGGCGCCCTCGGCGGTCCCTGGCAGCGTCGCCTCGATCTCCGCCCATGACCGGCCCTTGGCCAGCTCCTCGCCGAGTCGATGGTTGCGCGACAAGCGCGAGCCGCAGGTCGCGATCACATCGCCGATCCCGGCCAGCCCGGCGAACGTCAGTCGATTGGCGCCGGCCGCCGCCCCGAGCCGGATCATCTCGGCCAGGCCCCGGGTCATCAGCCCGGCCTTGCCGTTGTCACCGAATCCGAGACCGTCGGCTGCCCCGGCCGCGATCGCGATGACGTTCTTGAGCGCGCCGCACAGCTCGACTCCGAGGATGTCGTTGTTGACGTAGAGGCGGAATTCGCGGCGGCCCAGTCGATCGGCGATCCGGTTGGCGAGATCGAGGTCGGACGCGGCGATGACGGCCGAGGCCGGCAATCCCCGTGCGATCTCGGACGCGAGGTTGGGACCGGACAGCGCGGCGATCCGTTCCGGCGCGATGCCGCCCGCGTCGGCGATCACCTCGCTCATCCGGAGCAGCGTGCCGTTCTCCAGGCCCTTGACGACCGACAGCACGTCCGCGGACGCGGCGATGGACGGCGCGACGCTACTCGCGACCGACCGGAGGTGCGACGACGGGGCCGCGAGGATCACGAGGTCGGTCGCGCCGACCACCGCGGCCGGGTTCGCGGTCGCGACCACGTCCTCGGGCAGGTCGATCCCTGGCAGCCGGCGCTCGTTCCGGTGCGTCGCGTTGATCTCGTCCGCCACCTCGGCACGATGCGTCAGGAGAAGGACCGGTTCGCGCCGGGCGACGATCGACGCCAGGGTCGTACCCCATGCCCCGGCCCCGACCACCGCGACGGTCGGCGAGGCGGCCATCAACGGGCCCGGCGGGACCGCGGCGATGTGGTCCGACGCGTCGGCTTCGGGGGCGCGGAGCGGGTCTTTCGCCGCCGCGGTAGCTTGACCGAGGCCCGATCGCGGAACACGAGCCGGATCGGCGTCCCGTGGAACCCGAACGTGTCGCGCAACCGGTTCTCGAGGTAGCGCCGGTACGAGAAGTGCACGGACGATGCATCCGAGGCGAAGAAGACGAAGGTCGGCGGCGAGATCGCCGCCTGCGTGGCATAGAACAGCTTGGGCCGCTTGCCACGGACGAGCGGTGGCGGGGTCCGGTCGGTCGCCGCCATGAGCATCCGGTTCAGCTCGCCGGTCGGGACACGCTTCCGCCGTTCGGCCCAGATGTCGACGGCCAGCTCGAGCACGCGGCCGACGCGCTGCCCGGTCTTGGCGCTGATCGAGACGACCGGGGCGAACTCGAGGAACGGGGCGTCGTTGCGGATCCATTCGATGTACTGGTCGAACGTCTTGTCGGTCTTGTCCTCGACCAGGTCCCACTTGTTGACGGCCACGACCAGGCCCTTGCCCTCCTCCACGGCATAGCCGGCGACGTGGGCGTCCTGGGCGGTCAGACCTTCGACCGCATCGATGACGAGGACGGCCACGTCCGCCCGAGACAGCGCGGTCAGGGCACGCATCGTCGAGTAGCGCTCGGCGGCCGCACCGGACGCGACCTTGCCCCGACGACGGATGCCGGCGGTGTCGATGAGCACGACCTCGCTGCGGCCCCAGGCCAGACGGGTGTCGATCGCGTCGCGGGTCGTGCCGGGGACCTCGGAGACGATCGTCCGCTCTTCGCCGAGGAGGGCGTTGAGAAGGCTGGACTTGCCGACATTCGGGCGCCCGACGAACGCGATGGCAGCGGGCGCGGTGTCGGCCTCCGCGGCGATCGCGGCGTCCCAGCGTGCCCCCTCGGCATCGGCGCTGGAGGAAGCCGCCCCGCCTCGGCGTCGCCGTCAAGGTCCGCTTCGGGTTCGCCGACGACGAACGGCTCGAGCCGGCCCGCGGCGACCTCATCGGCCCACGCATCGGCCTCGGCCTCGCGCTGCTTTCGGGCGAGCTCCTCCTCGCTCTCCGGCGGCAGCGCCCAGACGATCGCGTCGAGCAGGTCGCCGGTCCCGCGACCATGCGATGCGGAGATGGGATACGTCTCGTCCCAACCGAGGGCATGGAACTCAGCGGCCTCGATCTCGCGCTTCTCGTTATCGGCCTTGTTGACTGCGACGATCACCGGTGCCGGGGCGCGGCGCAGCAGCTCGGCCGCCTCGAGATCGGCGGGCGTCATGCCGACCGCGGCATCGACGACGAACACGATCACGTCGGCCTCGGAGATGGCCAGCCGTGCCTGCTCCTGGACACGCAGCTCGATCGGGTCGTCGGTATCGACCTCGAGCCCGCCGGTGTCGATCAGCACGAACCGCCGACCATTCCATTCCGCGTCGCCGTACAGCCGGTCCCGGGTCGTCCGGGCCCGGTCCTCGACGATCGCCGTGCGCGTGCCGATGACGCGGTTGAACAGCGTGCTCTTGCCGACGTTGGGCCGGCCGACGATGGCGACGAGCGGGACCGCACCACCGAGGCGAGGGCGCCGCACGGCGCCGGTCCGGGACGCCACGGCGCTCAGGCCGCGCCAGACGCCGGCGTGGACGTGATGTGCGGGAGTGACGTCGTGCGACCGGCCGGAGTCGCGGCACGACCCAGTGCAGCCTCGGCGAGCTCCTCGGCCTTGGCGGCGACCTCGGGCGTGCCCGCCAGCTCGAGGATGCGTCGGGCGACGTCACGCAGGTCCTCGATCGGGGTCGATGTCCCGCCGGTCACGCCCACGACACGTGCCCCCTCGAACGCTGCAGCGTCGGTGAGGTCACGCTCGCCCTCGATCTGGAGCGCGTGCGTGCCGGCGATCTCGCAGAGACGCGTGAGCTCCTTGGTGTTCGCGCTCGATCGCCCGCCCACCACCACCATGAGGTCGACCTCGGCGGCCGTTTCCATCGTGTCCTGCTGCCGCCGGATCGTGACCGGGCAGACCGTGTTGACGATCTTGAGCTCGTGGGCACGGGACACCATCAGGGCCGCGAGCTTCTCGAACTTCCACGGCGGCTGCGTCGACTGCGACAGCAGCGCCATCCGCTTCTTGCGCGGGATCGCGGCGTCCCACTCCTCTTCCTCGTCGACGACGATCGCGTCGGGCGCGAATCCCAGCAGGCCGACGACCTCAGGGTGCTTGGGCGTCCCGAGGACGACGATCGTGTAGCCCTCCTCGACGAGGCGGGCGAGCTCCTTCTGCTCCTGGATCACCCAGGTGCAGGTGCCGTCGATGACCTCGAGGCCGCGGGCCTCCGCGCGCTCCATGACGTCCGGCCGGACACCGTGCGCGCGGATGACCACCGCCGCACCGTGATCGACGTCGTCGAGCGTCTCGACGGTCTCGATGCCGAGGTCCTGCAGGTCCCGGACCACGCCCTCGTTGTGGACGACCTGGCCGAGGGTATGCGTGGCCTTACCGGCGGCCGACGCCTCCTTGGCTTTGTCGATCGCCTCACGCACGCCATAACAGAACCCGGTCCGCTTCGCGATGCGGACCTCTTGGACGGTACCCACGTCCCGATTATCCCACGGGCTCCGGTTCGGCCACGCTGGCGGGGTTCGTCGCGTAGCGACCCCGCTGACGTTCCGGTAGCAGCGCGGCGATGCGCCGCATGATGAGATCCGTGGCTGCCGACTTGGCCGCGCGGCGGTCGATGCCCGGTGGAAGCTCGTCGACGAGGCGGAACGGCGAACCGACACGGACGGTCACCCGACCGCCCGGATGCGGCAGCTTCTGGCCGCGTGGCCAGCGCTCATAGGAGCCACTGATGCCGATCGGCACGATCGGGGCACCGGTCCGCAGCGCGAGGACGGCGACACCATCGCGCCCCTGCCCGAGCGTGCCGTCGCGTGACCGCGTCCCTTCAGGGAAGACGAACAGCGCGTGCCCCTCCTCGAGGATCCGGGCAGCGAGACGGAAGGCCTCGACATCGGCACTCGAGCGGTCGACGGCGTGGACGCCGCCGTTCCGGGCGAGCCAGCCGATGACCGGCCAATCGAACAGCTCCTTCTTGCCGAGCCATTGGAGACGGCGGCCGAGCCTGGGCATGACGGTCGACCCGAGCACGGGCACGTCGAGGTTCGAGCTGTGATTGGCGGCGATGATCACCGGTCCGGTGCGAGGGATCTCGTCCACGGCACCCTCGACCCGCACGCGCGTGAGACCGGCCAGACCCACCCGGACGGCGCCCGCGAGTCCGGACATCCACGGTGCGATGTCCTCGAGGATCGGCGTCGCCTGGCGCCCCGGTTCGTCGGTCATGACGACGAGCGTGCCGGCTCCAGTCGCGCCTCCGCGTCCCGGATCGCCCCCGCGACCGCCTCGACGGTCTCCTCGAACGTGTTGCCGTCGGTCGTGATGATCCGGGCATCGGGCGGGATACGAAGCGGCGCCACGGCCCGGGTGCTGTCCAGGCGATCGCGCCGTCGCAGGGACTCGAGGATCGACTGCCCCTCGGGACCATCGAAATCGATGCCGCGCTGCTCGGCGCGCCGGCGAGCACGCTCCTCGACCGAAGCGTCGAGGTAGATCTTGAGATCGGCGTCCGGCAGCACGATCGTGCCGATGTCGCGCCCGGCCATCACGATCCCGCCGCCATCGGCGAGCTCGCGCTGCCGGGCGAGGAGCGCCGTTCGGACCTCCGGCACCGCCGACACGGACGAGACGGCCGACTCGACCGCCGGTGCCTCGATATCGGCCGTGTGATCGACGTCATCGATGCGGACGCTCGCGAGCTTGCCCGACTTGTCCTCGGCGATCCGGATGTCGTCGACGAGATCGACCAGACCCTCGGGGTCATCGACCGACACGCCACGCCCCTCGGCGAGCCACGTCACGGCGCGGTACAGGAGCCCCGTATCGAAGAACCGATAGCCGACGTCCTGGGCTGCGGCCGCGCCGACGCTGCTCTTGCCCGACGACCCCGGGCCATCGAGCGCCACCACCAACCGGTCCATGCTCCGAAGGATAGCCGTCAGCCCCGCCCCGACCCGGGCCGCGACGCTCGGGAGCGGCCGGCGCCCGCCGCGAGACCGCGGACCTCCGGCGCCTTGAGTGGTCGGACACCTCCGCTTCGGAGGCCATCGATCCGGACGGGGCCGATCCGAACGCGCGCGAGCCGGGCGACGGGCGCACCGACGGCGCCGAACATCCGCCGTAACTGGCGCTTCCAGCCCTGGGTCAGCGTGGCCCGGTACCAGACCAGGTCCGGCGGAGGCGGTCGTAGCAGCCCGACGAGCCGCTCCGTCTCGACAGCCGTCACCGGCCGTAGGCCGCCGAGCGTGGCCAGTCCCTCGTCGAGCTGGATGCCGGCTTGCAACGCCTCGACCTGGCCGTGATCGAGCGGCCGGTGGAGGCCCAACGCGTACTCCCGCTCGACGCCGTGGCGTGGATGGAGCACACGCTCGGCCCACTCCCCGTCGTTGGTGAGCACGAGCAGCCCCTCGCTGTCCTGGTCGAGCCGACCGACCGGGTACAGCCGGGCGCCGTCGGGCACGAGCGCCGTCGGGACCAGGTCCAGCACGGTCGTCGCCGCGTGACGGTCGCGCGTCGTCGACGTGACGCCCGGTGGCTTGTGCAGCAGCAGATAGGCGTGCGCCGCTGCCGCGCCGATGAGCCGGCCGTCGACGGCGATGACCGACCGCTCGGGATCGGCCTGTGTGCCGACCGTCGCGACCTTCCCATCGACCGTGACCCGACCCGCGGCGATCATCGACTCGGCGCCGCGTCGGGAGGCGACGCCCGCTGCGGCCAGGACCTTCTGGAGGCGCTCTGCGGGCATCAGGCCTCGGTCGGAACGTCGTCCGTGAACAGCGGCTCGGTGAGCGGTTCGCCGCCCTCCTCGGCGAGGCGCGCGGCGACATCGACATCGAGCGGCGGCAGGTCGGCGAGGCTCGTCAGCCCGAAGCGTTCGAGGAACTCGAAGGCCGTCCCGTACAGGAACGGCCGGCCCGGTCCCTCCGACCGCCCCAGCTCGACGATCAATCGACGGTGCAGCAACGAACGGACCGTGTAGTCGGAGTCGACGCCGCGGATGCGCTCGATGGCCCCACGGGTGACGGGCTGGCGATAGGCGACGATCGCCAGGGTCTCGAGGCTCGCCGGGGACAGCCTGACCGCGTCCGCGCCCACGTACCGCGCCACCAGCGCACCAGCCTCCGACGCGGTCGCCAGCTCGACCCGGTCGCCATCGACGAGCAGGCGGATCCCGCGCTCGGCCAGGCTGACCTCGAGATCGCCGAGACGCTGGTCGACGGTGTCGCGGTCGACACCCGCGAGCGCCGCGATCTCGCGGCGGCTGAGCGGTCGCTCGGCCACGAAGAGCAGGCCCTCGAGGGCCGCCTCGGTCAGTTCCAGGGGCGGTCGATCCTCGAGGGAGGCGGATGGGGAGGCAGGCTCGTCCCGGCCATCCGGCTCGGGAGCGCCGAGTTCGAGGCCGTCCACGCCCAGGCCGTCCGCGCCCAGACCGTCCTGCCCAATGTCCCGCTCGTCGGTCATGCGAACGACTCCAGGCTCTCGTCAAGCGGCGCATCATCCGCCAGCTCGTCAGTCGCGCGGGCCACGATGGCGCCCCACGGCTCCGCCTGCTCGACGATGATCTCGCGCCGCTTCATCAGCTCCAGCATCGCCAGGAACGTGACGGCGACCACGACCCGGTCATGCACGTCTCGGAGCAGGTCCTGCAGGACGATCTCCGGCGCGTCGCGGAGTGCCGCGCGGATGATCGCGGCGCGCTCCGTCAGCGTCACCGTTCGCGGCATGACCTCGGGCGGTGGCTCCGGTGGCGGCACGATCAGGGCGAGATGCGTCAGCGAGTCGACGAGCCGCATCGGATCGATGGGGGGCGCGTCCGCCGGTCGCGCTCCTGCCAGGCCGGCCGCCCGCGCTGCGCCGGCCTCGCGACGAAACAGACCGATGCGTTCCAGTGCGTCATCGGCGAGTCGTCGTCCGGCGTCGCGGTGCGCCTGGTACAGCAGGAGTCGGGCGCGGAGCTCGGCCTCGGGGTCGAGTCCGTCGTCGCCATCGCCCTGACCCGTGGCGACGGCCGGCGGGCGCGGCAGCATCGCCCGGCTCTTGATCAGGATCAGCTGCGAGGCGACCGCAACGAACGCGCTGACGTTCCCGAGCCGGTCCGCCTCGAGGCTCGCGAGCGCCTCGAGGTACCCATCGGCCAGACTGCCCAGGGGCACCGTCAGCACATCGAGCTGACGCGCTTCGATGAGCGACAGGAGCAGACCGAGCGGCCCGTCGAACATCGCCAGTTGCACGTGCGTGGCGGTCTCGGGTCGTCGCCCCTCGCCGAATCGCACTGCTGGACCGTCCTCCCGCATCACCGGCACGCCGGGGGACCCGGTCAGCTCGGGCAGCATCAGTTCGCCTCGTCGGCGAGTTGGAGCGCTCGCCCGGCATCGGGATCGACCGGCGCGTCCTGGTGGCGGATCAGCTCGACGGTCCGTGCCGAACACCCTGCCTCGGCCGCCATCAGGGCGGACCTCTCCGCGTGGTCCCGCAGTCGGTCGAGCGCGGCGCGCCAGCCGGGGACCGCGCCTGCAAATCGCCAGATCCATCCACCGTAGCCCTGGCCGAGGCTGTACGCGACGCGCGGCCACACCCCCGTCGCACCCTTACCGGCATCGTGGAGCAGGCCGGCGAGGAGGACGTCCGTCTCGGTCACGCCGTCGGCCTTGAGCGTGGCGGCCACGTCGAGTCCATGTCGTCGATCGGCGATGTGCATCCCGTCGAAGAGCGCGAGTTGTTCGGGGCTCAGCCAGCCAGCCAGTGCCGCCCGCTCGTCCGCCCCCACCCGGGCGCGGACGTGCGTTCGGAACTGGCGGACCTTAGATGCCCACCAGGACGCTGACGAATGCATCGATGATCGGGATGAGGATGCGCCCGCCGATCGAGCCGCCGGGCGGCAGGAAGAAGACGATCAGCAACAGGATGAAGCCGTACTGCTCCAGGACCGGCCGCCAGCGCCAGGCGACCTGTGGCGGCAGGAAGGCGAACAACACCTTCGACCCGTCGAGCGGAGGGATCGGGAACAGGTTGAACACCATCAGCACGATGTTGATGTTCACGAAGATCAACAGGATGTAGATGACGATGAACGGGATCTGGTCGGCCAGCGACGGGTTCGCGAGGATGAACCGGAGCGGCAATGCCGCCGCGACTGCGAGGACCAGGTTCGACAGCGGGCCCGCGGCGGCGACGATCGCTTCCCCACGACGTCCTCCCTCGAGGTTGTTCGGGTTGACCGGCGTCGGTTTCGCCCAGCCGAAGGCGAAGCCCGAGCCGCTGATCAGGGTCACGGCCAGCAGGATGCCGCCCAGGGGGTCGAAGTGGACGATCGGGTTGAGGGTGAGCCGGCCCATGAACCGGGCGGTGCTGTCGCCGAGTCGATAGGCGGCCAGGGCATGGGCGAACTCATGCACCGGGAAGCCGACCAGCAGCATGATGGCGACGACGATGATCGACGCCAGGAGTTCTTCAGACACGGGGTTCCTCTAGGGGTCCGCCGTATGGTACTGGCGCCATCGGCCGTGAGTCAGAGTCGCCCCATCAGGTCGGCCTTCTTGCGCTCGTACTCGTCGGCGCTGATCGCCCCGCGGTCACGCAGGTCGGCAAGACTGTTGAGCGTCCGCGTCACTTCGTCACGTGACAACGGAGCGGCCGGAGGTGGCGGCGGCAACGGCGTCGACACGGTCTCATCGGTCAACGGCTGCGCCGGCGCCGGGTCCGCTCTGAGGGGCGGGGTCGCCGCGAAATCCGCTCCGGAGATGTCGCGTTCGTACTCGTGCTTCGCATCGAGCATCGCGCGCTTGAACGCCACCGGCTGGACGAGCATCCGGAACTTGCTGATGCCCGACTCAGACGCAGTCAGCACCTCCAGGTCGCCGAAGCCGAATATTCGCCCGAAGACCGACTGGGTGAGCACGACATCGTTCACCTTCTCAAGCGATGAGTCGGTGACCTTCTTGTTGAGGACGCCCTCGACCTGGATGACTCGCCGGTTGGTCAGCACGTATTCCTGGTTGATGTAGCGCAGGATCGTCCAGCCGAGCAGAAGCAGACCGCCGATGAAGAGGATGGCCGCGGCCCACCCGAGGATCTCCCTCCACGGCGACGACAGGTTGACCTGAAGGACCGCTGCGATACCGGCGATGATGATGGCCAGGATCGTGTAACGGGCACCCCACACGAACACGAACCAGTGCTGTTTCTCGCGATGCGTGATCCGCTCGCCGGTCGAAAGCAGCCCTTCGGAGTAACCCATTCCTCGCGTGTCCCTCCTGGTCAGGCCCGCGGATGGGCCCGACGATAGACGTCCCTGATCCGCTCACCGGTCAGGTGCGTGTACAGCTGGGTCGTGGAGATACTCGCATGCCCGAGCAACTCCTGGACCACGCGCAGGTCGGCACCGCCTTCGAGCAGATGGGTCGCGAACGAGTGCCGCAGCGTGTGCGGGCTGACCCTGGCTTCGAGACCGGCTCGCTGGGCTGCGGCGGTCACGGCCGCCCACGCCTGCTGCCGCGCGAGCCGCCGCCCGCGATCGCCGAGGAAGAGCGGCCCGCCACGCACCGGCGCGACGTGATGCCGCGCGATGAGCACCTGGCGGGGGCCGTCCAGCCACGCGATGAGGTGGTCGATCGACACCTCGCCGATCGGCACGAGCCGCTCCTTGTCACCCTTCCCGATGACCCGCACGAACGCGCCGTCGAGCGAAAGGTCCTCGCGATCGAGCCCGATGCCCTCGCTGACGCGCAGGCCCGCGGCATAGAGCAGCTC
The DNA here is from genome assembly GCA_963813535.1 of uncultured Chloroflexia bacterium. Lineage (GTDB taxonomy): Bacteria > Chloroflexota > Limnocylindria > Limnocylindrales > CSP1-4 > SPCO01. The sequence goes on from CAWEZH010000002.1 coordinate 776,814, forward strand.
GAGCAGGGCCCGGTCGCGAGCCCCACCGGCTGACGCCGCTTCCAGGAGCCGCTCGACCTCGGCCACGTCGAGCGTATCGGGCAGCCGCCGGCTCTGGCGCGGCAGGTCGAGGTGGGTGGCGACGTCGACATCGATCAACCCCTCGCCGAACGCGAAGCGGTAGAAGCCCTTGAGCGCGGCGGCCCGCCGTCGGAGGCTGGTCGGGGCCAGCGGCCGTTCGCCGGGCTCGCCGCGTCGGGTGCGCGCAGCCAGGTAGCGCACGGCCGGATCGGCGGAACGCGCCCAGGCGTCCTGCCCCTCGGGGAGGCTCCGCTCGAAGTCACGGAGGTCCGACCGATAGGCACGGATCGTCGCGGCGGCGAGGCCGCGTTCCACGTGCAGGTAGGCAAGGTAGTCCTCGATCGCGTGGTCGAGGTTCACGCCGAGCGGTCGCCTCCGGCCGCCACCGGCCCGGCCCGCCACGACTCGGCCCGGTCGAGCAGCTCGCGGGCCGAGGCCAGTGCAGCTGGATCGCCCGGCCCGCCGCCGAGCATCGCCGCGAGCTCGACGATGCGGCCTTCTCGATCGAGTCGCTCCACCTCAGTCACGGTCCGGCCGTCGCGCTCCCGTTTCACGATCCGGTAGTGGGCGTCGGCGTGCGAGGCGATCTGGGGCAGGTGCGTGACGCACAGGACCTGATGGCGACGGGCGAGACCCCACAACGACCGGCCGAGCGGGTCCGCGCTCCGCCCGCCGATGCCGGTGTCGACCTCGTCGAAGACCAGCGTGGGTGTCGAATCGGCCTCCGCGAGGACCCGCTTGATGGCCAACGCGACCCGCGACAGCTCGCCGCCCGACGCGATGCGGGCGAGGGATCGCGCCGGTTCGCCGGGGTTCGGCGCCAGCCGATAGACGACCTCGTCGACGCCCGTCGCATCGAACGCGACCGCGTCGCCATCGAGCTCGACCGCGGCCTCGTTCGCACTGGCGACGCGTCGCCCCACGGCGACATCGAAGACACCGGCCGGAAAGCCGAGCTCCTCCAACACCTCGGCGACGGCGGTCGTCATGGTCTGCGCCGCATCACGGCGCGCAGCGGACAACGCGGCTGCGGCGGTGCCGACATCGAGGAGCAAACGGGCATCCTCGCGCTGACGTCGCGCGCGTTCCTCGTCGAGCCCTCGGAGGCGCTCGACCTCCGCGGCAGCACGTTCCCCATGTTCGATGACCACCGCCTCGTCGTCACCGTAGCGTCGGAGCAGTCCGTGGATCAGTCCGAGTCGGGCGTCGAGCTCGGCGACGGCACGGGGGTCGTGGTCCACATCGTCCGCGAGCCGGCGAGCGTCATCGGCCACATCGGCGAGCTCGGCGTCGAGGCCGGCGAGCCGGTCGGCGACCGGTTCGAAGCGCGGGTCGAGCCGGGCGATGCCACGCGCCTCGTTCAGCGCCACGGCCGTCGCGTCGCGCGCCCCGGCACCGTCGCGGGTCAGCGCCTCGTGGAGCGCCGCAGCTCCTCGCGCGATGGCCTCGCCGTGCTGGGCGGCCGTCAGCCGGGCCCGGATCTCCTCCGCCTCGCCTGGTCGCAGGCCCGCGCGGGCGATCTCGTCGGTCTCGTGTTCGAGCAGCTCGATGCGTCGGGCGACCTCGCGCGGGTCGAGCGCGGCGGCATCGAGCGCCGCCCGGTTCTCGCGCCAACGGTCGACGGACCACGCCACGGCCGTCCGGCGGTCGTCGTGACCACCGAAGGCGTCCAGCAGGTCGCGCTGCCAGCGCTCGTCCAATAGGCGACCCTGGTCGTGCTGGCCGTGGATCTCGACGACCGGCCCGACCTCCTCGGCGAGTCTGGCCGCGGTGACCGTCGTGTCGTCCAGGCGAGCCGTCGAGCGCCCGTTGGCGGCGACCTCGCGCACGGCGATGAGTGGTTCCGGCAGTCGGTCGAACAGGGCCTCGACCTTCGCCGTCTCGGCGCCGTGTCGGACGAGCGTCGTGTCGGCGCGTGCGCCGAGCGCCAGGCCGAGCGCGTCGATCAGCAGGCTCTTGCCGGCGCCGGTCTCGCCGGTGATGACGTTGAAGCCCGCATCGAATTCGAGGCGCAATCTGTCTATGAGGGCGAGGTCGGCGACGGTCAGCTCCAGCAGGCGGCCGGGCGCGCGGTCCTCATGGAGCGTCTCGGCGTCGCGCCGGCCGTCGCTCACGACGGCAGGAGCTCCACCTTGTGGCGGAGCAGGTCCCAGAACGGCTGGGCACCCTTCGGTTCGATGAGACGGATCGGGTGGTCGAGGGCCCTGACCTCGACGGTATCGCCGACGGCGATCGGCAGGTCCTCGCGACCGTCGACCGACACGAGCGCCTCATGGGCGTCGACCACCCGGCAGCGCACGACCTGTTCGGGGCTGACGACGACGGATCGGATGGCCGACAGGTATGCGGCGATCGGGGTGACCACGAGGTTGCGACTCGCCGGGTCGAGGATCGGTCCGCCGGCCGAGAACGAATACCCGGTGCTGCCCGTCGGGCTGGCGACGACGAGACCGTCGGCGATGAACGTGGCGAGGTGGCTGTCGTCGATGCTGACGTCGAGGCGGCACACGCGGGCGAGCGAACCCCGAGCGACGACGATGTCGTTGAGCGCGATGTGGCGGTCGCCGTCGCCCTGCCCGCTACCGCGCATGATCCGACCCTCGATGGCCATCCGCTCGTCGAGGCGGTACTCGCCGGCGATGATGTGCTCGAGGACCGCTTCGAGGTCGCCGGCCTCCGCCTTCGAGAGGAACCCGACCTTGCCAAGGTTTACCCCCAAGAGCGGGACATCGAACTCCGCGACCGCGCGCGCCGCCCGCAGGAACGTGCCATCGCCGCCCAGAACGACGAGCGCGTCGGTCGTCGGCAACTCGCGCCGTAGGGTCGCGAGATCGCCGGACTGCGCGCGCCACTCGTCGATCGCATGCTGATGGCACCAGCCCGATGCGCGCGCCGCCAGCTCGACGGTCGCCTCGATCGTCGGGTTGTACGCGAAGCCGATCCGTTTGACGGTCACGCGCCGGTGACCTCGGCGATGCGCTCGGCGAGATCCGCGCAGCCGGGTCCCTGCGCCAGGTGGACGAGGAACTCGCGATTGCCGTCCTGGCCGGTGAGGGGCGACGCGATGACATCGCGGGTGCCGAGATCGAGGGACCGAGCATGGCTGGTCACACGCTCCAGCACCTCGCGATGGGTTGCTGGGTCGCGGACGACGCCATGGTCGGTACGCCCCTTGCCCGCCTCGAACTGCGGCTTGACCAGCGCCACGATGTGGGCGGACGGGGTGAGCGTGCTGGCGGTCGGACCGAGCACCTTGTCGAGGGAGATGAATGACACGTCGATCACGGCCAGGTCGATCGGCTCGGGAAAGGTCGTCGCGGTCAGCTCGCGGGCGTTCGTGCGCTCGAGCGAGGTGACGCGGGGATCGAGTCGCAACGATTCGGCAAGTTGACCGCGACCCACGTCGAGAGCGTAGACATGGCGCGCGCCACGCTGCAGCAGGACGTCGGTGAAGCCGCCGGTCGAGGCGCCGACGTCGAGCGCGGTCGTGCCCGTCGGATCGATGCCGAAGGCGTCCAACGCCGCGGCGAGCTTGTGACCCCCGCGTCCGACGTACGGTTCGGGGGCATCCAGCGCGACCGGCTCTTCCGGGCCGATACGGTCGCCGGGCTTGCGGTCCCGTCGCGCGGCATCCCCTACCCCGACCCGAACCTTGCCGGCGAGCACGAGCGCTTGCGCCTTGGAGCGTGTCTCCGCCAGCCCGCGCTCGACGAGCAGCTCATCGAGGCGCACCTTTGGCTGCCGATGCGTGACGGTCGGACTCACCGGCCTATCGTGGCACAGCACGCTGCACGTGGACTCACTCCGAGTCCCGCTTAGCGCTCCCTGCGGCGGCGGTCGCGGGCGAGGGTCAGCCCGACGATCCGCGAGATGACGAACGCGACGTAGAGGAGGCCCGCAACCTGCTCGATCATCACCAACGATCTTGCCTGCGGGAGGATCGGCGTGATGTCGGACAGACCCACGCTGGTCAGGTTCGTGAACGAGAGGAACAGCAGCTCGAACCATGTGCGCGGCGCCTCCGGCGCGATCGCGGCTGCGAACGAGCGCGGCCACACGACCTGGATCGCGGCGAACGCGTAGGCGAACCCATAGGCGACAACCGTGAACGTCGCACCGGTCGCCCACAGCTCGTCCCGCGTCACGAAACGGTCGAAGAAGAGGTAGCGGATCAGCGCGAAGCTGGTGTACGCGTAGAAGGCCGCGTGGAGCGCCGCCGACCAGAACGCGACCACCTGGTTCGAGGGGTCGCTCACCTCGAGCAAAGTCAGCACCACGAGCGGGATCCCAATCCCGATCGAGACCCACGTGAGGGCCGGCGTCGCCCGGACGGCACGGACCGCGAGCAGCAGCACGACCAATGTGAACAGCGACAACGCGGCCCGCCCGACGGGCGAGTCGTCCATGAACGGGAAGAGCAGGACGCCCAGCAACTGGACGACGAGCAGGACGGCGGACGGCTGCCGCCACCACGGCGTGATCTTGCGAGCTGGGACCTCCACCGTCACGTGACGGTCGCGGCTACGCGACGTCGGAGGTGGACCGTCCCGGCGACAGCCGCAACGTCGCGAGCGTCTCGCGGACCTGTTCCGCCAGCCCCGGCACGTCGAGGCGCAGGACGCGACGCAGGTCGGCGACCGAGCCATGGTCGACGAACCGGTCGCCCGGGATCCCGATGATTCGCACGGCCGTGTCACGGTAGGCCGCATCGGCCAGCCGCGCCTCTTCGATGAGCTCGAGGACCGCCGAGCCGAATCCGCCCGAGAACACGCTCTCCTCGAACGTCACGACCAGGCGCTTGCCGCGTGCCGCATCGAGGATCAGCTGCCGGTCGAGCGGCTTCGCGAACCGCGCGTTGATGACACCGATCGACCAGCCGTCCGCCTCGAGCGCCGACGCTGCATCCATCGCCCGCTGCACGATCGGCCCGAAGCCCACGAACAACAGGTCTCGCCCGTCCCGCAGCGTCTCGGCCTGTCCGACCGGCACCGCGGCCGGCTCGACCGGCTCCAGGCCGAAACCCGGATCGCGCGGATAGTGCAGTGCGAACGGGTGATCCTGGGCCAAGCCCGTCCGCAACAGGGAGCGCAGCTCCTGCTCGTCCTTCGGCGACGCGATCACGAGGTTCGGCAGCTGGCGCTGGGCGGCCACCGTGAACATGCCCTGATGTGACGTGCCGTCCTCACCGACCAGACCCGCTCGGTCGACGGCGATCAGGACGGGCTGGTCGTTCTGGCACACGTCGTGGACCGTCTGGTCGAACGCGCGCTGCAGGAAGGTCGAGTACAGCGCGACGACCGGTCGCATGCCACCCATCGCGAGGCCCGTCGCAAGCGTCACGGCGTGCTGCTCGGCGATGCCCACGTCGAAGACGCGGTCGGGGAAGACTTCGGCCAGCTTCGACATGCCCGTCCCGGTCGGCATCCCGGCCGTGATACCGACGATCCGGCGGTCGTCCCGTGCCGCCTCGATGAGCTCGGCCGCGAACACCGCCGTGTAGTTCGGATTCTTCTTCGGCGCCGCCGGCTCGGGCGTGGGCGAAGCGGCGTCGTCGGCCATCGACTCGGTCGGGAGCCCGGCCGGTGCGGTGGACGTTCTCGCCCCGTCGTAGGAATCGGCCTCGGGCGAGAGCTGCATCGGTGGCAATGCCGCCCCATGGAACGCGACCTGGTCCTCGATCGCGGGTCGGTAGCCCCGACCCTTCTGCGTTCGAACGTGCACGATCGTGGGGCCAGGCAGGGCAAGCGCGGCGCCGAGCGTCTCGAGCAGCGCGCGCATGTCGTGGCCCGGCACCACACCGATGTAGGTGATACCGAGGTCCTCGAAGAGCTGGCCCGGCTGGGCGAACCGCACAACGGACGCGCGAAGCCGCCTGGAGAGCTCGAGCAGGTGCGGCCCGAAGATCGGGACGCGCAGGACCGCACGATCGTACGCACTCCGGCTCTGCCGCCACGCGCTCGACAGCTTGATCTGCGAGAGGTACTTGGAGAACGCGCCGACCGTCGGGCTGATGGACATCTCGTTGTCGTTGACCACGATCAGCATATGCGTCTTGCGCTGGCCGATGTCGTTGAGGGCTTCGAGCGAGAGGCCACTCATCAACGCCGCGTCGCCGACCACGACCGCGATGCGCTCCATCCCATGACGCAGATCGCGCGCCTCGGCCAGCCCCTCGGCGATGGACAGACCAGTCCCTGCGTGACCGCCATCGAACACGTCGTGCGCCGACTCCGAGCGGCGGGGGAAGCCACCGACGCCGTCGAGTGAACGAAGCGTCCGGAATCGCTCGAGTCGGCCGGTCAGCAGCTTGTGCGGGTACGCCTGGTGGCCGGTATCCCAAACGATCCGGTCGCGAGGCAATTCGAGCAGTCGGTGCAGGGCGATCGTCAGCTCGACGACGCCGAGGGACGAGCCGAGATGGCCGCCGGTCTCCGCGACGGTCGAGACGATCGTCTCGCGGATCTCGGCGGCGAGCTGGGCGAGCTCTGGTTCGGAAAAACCGCGCAGCTCGGCGGGATCGTGCAGTTCCTGGAGGATGGTCACGCGGTCGGTGGCTCCGATGGGGTTCGGTCGCTGGACGGGTCGGATGCCCGATGTGTGATGTCGATGCGAAGGGTAGCGCGGCAGTCGCGATGGCGGCCGACAGTCTAAACCTGTTCCTTCCGGGTCGCCAGTTTCGTCTGCCCCGGTGAAGGAGTGGTCAGGCGTCGTCGACGGTGCGGTCCTCGGTCACCTCGACCGTGTCGAGCGTGCTGCCCTTGGCGACCAGCTGCCGCATCCGGAGTTCCGCGCTCTTCAGCAGGGTCTCGCAGCGCTCCAGCAGAGCGGCGCCACGCTCGTGGAGTGCCAGCGTGCGCTCGAGAGGCAGATTCCCGGTCTCGAGCTCCGAGATCGTCCGCTGGAGCTCGGCAAGCGCGTCGTCGAACGACAGCTCCCCGGGCGGCGTCCCCCCGGAAGCGTCGGGCACGCGTTCCTCAGTCGTTCCCGTCACCGTCGTCCTCATCGATGCGCTCGGCGAGCCGGCCGAGTCGCGGCGCGACCAGCATACCGATGCCGATACCGACGATCGCCAACACCGCGACGACCACGACGAACAAGATGAGGTCCGTGCTCATCGATCCTGCTTGTCGACCGTGGCGGCGATATCGCCTCTGGCGACGCGGATACGTAGCGGTGACCCACTCGGTGCCTCGGCTGGATCGCGAACGATCGATCCGTCACTGCGCCGCACGATCGCGTATCCCCGCTCGAGGGTGGCGTTCGGTCCGAGGACGGCCAGGGCGGCCGACGAGGCGTCGAGCGCCGAGCGGGCAGCCGCAACGCGCGCCGCGCTCAGCCTGGGCAGGTCCGCCGCCGCCGACGTCAATCGCATGCGCTCCCGCGCCAGACGCGCCTCGACCGCCCGCGTGCCCCGATCGAACAGCAGCCCCACCTGCTCGCGCGCAGCCGCCAGCCGTGCCGCTGGATTGACCCGCTCGAGCGCGCGCCGCTCGACCGCCACATCCCGGGCGGCAGCGACAAGGCGACGCTCGGTGGCCGCCGTCAGCCGGTCCGCGGCACGCCGCAGGGCTGCCGCCATCTCGAGCTGGTCGGGCACGACGATCTCCGCGGCAGCGGACGGCGTCGGCGCCCGGACATCGGCCGCGAAGTCGGCGAGGGTCACGTCGACCTCGTGGCCGACGCCGCATACCACCGGGAGCGGATGGGCCACGACGGCCCGCACGACGCGCTCGTCGTTGAATGCCCACAGGTCCTCGAGCGAGCCGCCGCCCCGGGCGAGGATCGTCAGCGCGGGTGCGTCGTCCGGTCGGCCGGCCGCCGTCATCGCGCCGGCGTAGCGGGCCGTGCGTCGGAACGCGGTGACGATGCTGGCGGGGGCCCCCTCCCCTTGCACCTGGGCGGCGACCAGGACGACCTGGACGAGGGGCCAGCGACGCGCCAGCACATGGCTCACGTCGCGCCACACCGCCCCGGACGGGCTCGTGATGACGGCGATCGTCCGCGGTCGAGTCGGCAGGGGCCGCTTGCGAGCGCTGTCGAACAGCCCTTCGGCCGCAAGGCGCGTCTTGAGTGCCTCGAACCGGAGGGCCAGGTCGCCGACGCCCGATGGCTGGATCGAGTCGACATAGAGCTGCATCGCGCCCGACGGCTCGTACAGGTCGATCCGACCGTGGACGACGACGCGTAACCCGGCCTGCGCCGCGAACATCGAGCGTTCGCGGTCGTCGCGGAACCAGACGCACTGGAGCTGGTTGCGCTCGTCCTTGAGCGCGAAGTACGCGTGACCAGCCGATGACACGGTCACGCGACCGATCTCCCCCTCGACCCACAGGTCGAGCAGGCGTGGATCCTGGCGGATCGCTGTCCGGACGGCGCGGGTGACGTCGCTGACCTTGAGGATGCGCAGCCCGAATGTGCCCGGCGCCGTGGGGCCGGCTCGATCGGCACCCGGAGACGCTACGGGAGCCGGCGTCTCGACGCGCCCCGGCCCCACCGGGACCGGCTCCTCCGGATCGACGGCATCCCAGCCAGGCAGCGCCCAGTCAGGCGGTGTCGAGCCCTCACGTGCGCTCACATCAGACCCGGGTCTGGTACTCCCCGGTCCGCGTGTCGATGCGGATGGTGTCGCCGCTCTCGACGAAGATCGGCACCTGGACCACCAGACCGGTCTCGGTCGTCGCCGGCTTCCGCGCACCGGTCTGCGTGTCGCCAGCGAACCCGGGCTCCGTTTCGATCACCGACAGGTCGACACTGACCGGCAGCTCGACGCCTATGGTCTCGCCCTGGTAGCTGGTCCGATCGAGCGTCATGCCGTCCTTCATGTACTGCGTGGCGTCTCCGAGCTGCTCGGCCGTCAGGTGGAACTGATCGTAGGTGTCGTTGTCCATGAAGTGGAAATCAGCGCCGTCGCGGTACAGGAACTGGACTGGTCGCTGCTCGAGCTGGGCGCGGGGCCACTTCGTCCCCGCCTGGAACGAGCGCTCGATGGTCTGCCCGCGCTTGACGTTGCGCAGGGTGATGCGGACCTGGGCCGAGCCTCGACCCATCTTGATGTGGTGGTAATCGAGGATCTGCCAGAGCTCGCCGTCGAGCTCGATGGTCACGCCCTTGCGCAGTTCGCCGGTACTGATCATGTCGTCGAAGGGCTCCCTGGGCTCGGACCGCCGCGCAGGCGCGGACGGACCGCAGATGGGCCGGGATGAGGCGCCCATTCTAGCCGCTACGATGCGCTGACCATGGACCCCGTCCTCGCTGCGGCACGGCCCGCGTTCGATCCTGCGGACGTCGTCGATATCGCTCGACGGACGTTCGACGTCGAGTCGGGCGGCGCCCGCGATCTCGGCAGCGAGCGCGACCAGGCGTTCCTCCTCCTCGACGCGTCGGATCGTCCGCTGGCGGTCATGAAGGTGTCGAACATCGCCGAGGACCCGCGGACGCTCGACATGGAGGCGCTTGCGGTCCTCCATGCGAGCCGGGTGGATCCCATGTTGCCGTTGGCGATCCCGTGGCTCGCGCCCGGCGCCGCGAGCACGTCCGTGGACCCGGTCGACCGTCGCGTCCCGATCTCGGCCGCGGACGGCGACCACCACGTCCGCATGTACTCCGTGCTGCCGGGACGGACACGGGTGGACGCCATGGACCTGTCAGATGCCGCCCTCGGCGAATGGGGTGAGGTGGCGGCGCGAGTCGGTCGCGCGTTGCGCGGCTTCTTCCATCCGTCGGCGCAGCGCACGATGCTCTGGGACGTCCAGCACGCCGCACGATCGCGCGAGCTGCTCGGAGCGATCCGTGACACCGATCACCGCGATCTCGTGGAGGTCGTGCTCGACCGCTTCGAAACCACGGTCATGCCGGTGTGGCCAGCACTGCGCGCGCAGGTCGTCCACGGCGACCTGACCACAGACAACGCCCTCACCGACGCCGCCGGCATGGTCAGCGGCATCGTCGATTTCGGCGACATGAGTCACAGCGCGCTGGTCACCGATCTCGCATCGCTGCTCGACTCGCTGCTCAACGACAGGACCGACGACGAGCTCTTCCGCTCTGCGCGGCTGGTGCTCGACGGCTACCAGCGGATCACGCCACTCGAGCCGGTCGAGCTGCGCCTCCTGCCGGAGCTCTTGGCAGCCCGTGCCGCGGTCACGATCGCGATCTCGTCGTGGCGCGCCGGGCGCGGTCTCGAGGACGCGACGTTCGCGGAGCGCTACAACGGGTCGGTCGCCGCGACGATCCGCACGCTGCTCGATGTCGGCTGGGACGAGGCTGCTCGCCGGTTCGGTGCCGCGAGCCACGCATCTCCGTCGAGTGGCCTTGCTGCGCGGCGGGAGGCCGTGCTCGGACCGGCGATGGAGGCACTCACGTACGAGGAGCCGATCCACGTCGTGAGCGCGAGCGGCGTGTGGATGACGGCGGCCGACGGGCGTCGGTACCTCGACGCGTACAACAACGTCCCGTGCGTCGGGCACGGCCATCCGCGGGTCGCCGAGGCGATCGCCCGGCAGGGTCGACAGGTCAACACCAACATGCGCTACCTGCACGAGACGGCGATCGAGCTTGCCGAGCGGCTCGTGGCGACGATGCCACCCGAGGCCGGCCTCGACACCGTCATGTTCGTGAACTCGGGATCGGAGGCGAACGACGTCGCGTGGCGGCTGGCGACGAGTTTCACGGGGAACGACGGGGCGCTCTGTACCGCCTTCGCGTACCACGGCGTGACCGAAGCCACCGCCGCCTTGTCACCCGAGTCGTGGCAGGCCTCGCGCCGGCCGGCACATGTCGAGACCTGGGCGCCACCGGACCGCCTGCGCGGGTCGAACCTCGACGGCGAGCCGTTCAGCGCGGCGGTCGCCCGGCTCCGGGAGCGCGGGCTCGCCCCGGCCGCGACGATCCTCGACGGTGTGCTGACGAGCGACGGCTTCCTCGACGCGGGCCCGGCCCTTGCCGCGGAGTGGCTCGCGGCGACCCGGGCGGCCGGGGGCCTGTGGATCGCCGACGAGGTCCAGGGCGGTCACGGTCGCACCGGACGGGACATGTGGTCGTTCCAGCGCCTGGGCATCACGCCCGACATCGTCACGCTCGGCAAGCCGATGGGCAACGGCCACCCGGTCGGGGCGGTCGTGACCCGCCGGGAGATCGCAGCCAGGTTCGCGGACGAGACGGTGTTCTTCAGTACGTTCGGCGGCAACCCCGTCTCCGCGGCGGCAGCCATCGCCGTATTGGACGTCATCGACGACGAGTGCGTGCTGGAGCGCGTCACGCTCGTCGGAGCCGCGCTGGTCGACGCGATCCGGTCGGTCGCCCTGCCCTACCCCGCCGTCCGCGACGTGCGCGGGGTGGGTCTGGCGATCGGCGTCGAGATCACGGACGTCGACACGGCTCGCGCGATCAAGGAGGACCTGCGCCGGCGCGGCGTTCTGATCGGCACCGCCGGTCGTGATGGGAATGTCTTGAAGGTCCGTCCGCCCCTGGCCTTCTCCGTGGCCGACGTCCGGGTGTTCGCGGACGCCCTGGCGGCGACCCTCGCTTCTCTCGGAGCGGGCGCCTAACCGGGGCCGGTGCCGACGATCACGAGGTCCCGCGGGAAGCCGGTGAGCCGCTCCATCCGTCTGGCCGTCGCGTCGATCGACACGAGATCCTCGATCCGCACCCCGATCTCGCCGTCGAGGTAGACACCGGGTTCGACCGAGAAGACCGTCGGGCTCGGCAGCGGCGCATCGGTCGCCCGCCTGCTGAGCGTCGGGGCCTCGTGCGTTGCGAGTCCGATGCCGTGGCCCAGGCTGTGCCCGAAGTGCTCGCCGTGCCCGGCGGCCCCGATGACCTCGCGGGCGATCGCATCGACCGCACGGCCCGACGGCAGGTCGCCACCTCGATCGAGCGCCTCCTGGAGCGCCTCCATCGCGGTCGCCTGGGCGCGTGCCACGAGCTCGTACACCTCGGCGTCGCGCGACGACGGCTCGCCCACGAACAGCGTTCGCGTCATGTCGCTTCGATAGCCACCGACCTGCGCGCCGAAGTCGAGCAGCAGGACGGCGCGATCCGACACCGGCCGGTCTCCGGGTGCGCCGTGGGGCAGCGCCGCCTCCGGCCCGGACAGGCACGCGACGTCGAACGCGAGGGCCTCCGCACCGCTCGTGCGCATCGCCCATTCGAGCCGGAGCGCAAGGTCCCTCTCGCTGACACCCGGACGGATATCGGGCAGCAGCGCGGCAAGCGCGCGGTCGGCCACCGCGCAGGCCGCGGCGATCCGCTCGATCTCGGCGGGCTCCTTGGTCGCCCGATCCTGCTCGATCCAGCCTTCGATCGGCACGAGCTCGACGTCCGGTGCGGCGGCAGCCAGACGCTCCCAGACGGCGTGCGGGACGAACGCCGACTCGACACCGACCCGCTTCGCCCCGACCGAGCCGACGAGCTCGGGCCAGCGAGCCTGGAGGTCGCCGTAGACGATCTCGATCCTGGCCTCTGGCGCCTCGCGGCGGGCCTGGATCTCGTAGCGCGAATCGGCGAACAGGACGAGATCGTCGCCCGATAGCAGGAATTGCCCGGAGTTCCCGGCGACCTTCTCCTCGCCGTCGGCGAGGATGAACCCCGTGAGGTAGCGCATGTGCTCGCGGCGGACGCCGAAGTACGCGTCCAAGCCCGCGCCGGCGAAGCGGTCGCGGACGCGTTCGCGACGGACGGGTCGGGCCGCCCTGTCAGCCTCCTCCCAACGCCGCAGGTCGGCCGGGGTCGGTGGCCCGGCGAAGTCGGCCGGGGTCGGCCACGCGGCACCGGCGAGCGTCACGGGATGTAGCCGTATTTCTTCCGGTTCGCGTCGTGTTGCTTCTTGGTCTTGGCGAAGGCGTGCTTCCCATCGGTCTCGGGGATGGCCAGGAAGTAGATGTACTTGTCGGCCGTGTCTGGATGGAGCGCCGCGTCGATCGAGGCGAGCGTCGGTGTCGCGATCGGCCCGGGGATGAGCCCGGGCTGGGTGTACGTCTGGTAGCCCATCAGCTCCGGCGGCAGCGGGACCTCACGGAGCGGTGCTTCGGGCACGACCCAGAACCGATAGTCCTGCCACTTCTCGAAGTCGAGGGCGTCCAACTGGACGGTGTCGTTCGCGTAGAGGACCGTCGGATCGGCGTTGAGGATCTTGTTCTTGATGCCCGGGATGCCGTCCATCCGGTTCTGGTACACGCCGGCGATGAGCGCCCGCTCTTCGTCGAGGACGGCCTCTCGCTCGACGATCGAGGCGAGCGAGAGGACCTGGTAGAACGTCAGCCCGCGATCCGCGGCGACCTTGAGCTTGTCGTCGCCGACCGCTGTGTGGAACCCGTCGAGCATCTTGCGGATCAGCTCCTCGGGTGTCGTGTCGGGCAGCAATCGGTACGTCCCCGGCCAGAGGAAGCCCTCGAGCGATGCACCGTCGGGCGCATCCTGGAGGACACGACGAAGCCACGGGTAGTCGGCGAGCAGCGCCTCGGGCGGCTCCTTGGCGAGCTCGTAGAACTCTCGCGGATCCATCTCGAGGGCCTCACCATCGGTCTTCTTCTTCTGCAGGAGCGCGGTGATCTGCTCGAGACGAAGCGCGGTCCGCAGGTCCACTTCGATGTACGGATTCGGCGGTGGGGCGAGCAGCGCCGAGACCAGCTGGTCTGGCGTCATGTTGCCGCGCAGCACGAATGTCCCCTGCTGGAGCGCGCCGGTGAGGTCGCGCTGACTGGCGAGGAAGATGAACGCCCGCGGATCGCGGATGAGACCCTCTGCGCCCAGGCGCGTGGCGATGGTCGACGCGGTGTCACCGTCTTCGACCACGAACTCGACCTGCTCGGCGTTGGTCGAGACCGGCTGGGTCAACGCCGTTCCGAGGTCCTCGCGCACGATGTCGGCCACGAACGGGAGACCCAGCGCCCCGGGGCTGTCTTCGGCCCAGGAGAGGATCGCGCCGTTGACGAGCGGCCGCAACGCGGTGAGGGCGACGACCAGGACGAGGCCGGCCAGTAGGACCGCGAACAGCACGAACTTGATCAGCCCGACGACCCCGCCCCCACCACTGCCTCGTCGGCGACCGTTTCGACCTTCCTTCCCGGACCGACGCGACGGTTCGAAGCCCTCCGGGACGTACTCGGTCGCGTAGGCGTCCGGCTCGTAGCGTCGGGCGTGCGGGGTTCGTCCGTCGCGCGGGCGGCCGCCCGAGCGGATCGTCATGGGGTCGTCTCCATCGTGGGCCGGGCCTGGGCGGACCTGATCTCGCGGCGGCTGTCGAGCTCATCTTGCAGGATGATCGCCGCGGCTTCCCGATCGACGCGCGCACGGTAGGCGTCACGCTGCGTCCGCGAAGGCGGCCCGCCGGATCGTCCGCGGCTCATCGGACCGAGTCTGGTCTCGGCCACGTGGCTGCTCAGCCGCTCGTCGCGCAGCCCGATCGAGACCCGCTCGCCGAGGTGCGTGGTGATCCCGTCGACCCAGGTGCGGGTCGCGGCGGCCTGTGGCCCCTCGTGCCCGGCCGCATCGATCGGCAACCCGACGATGAGCTGCGTGACGGCATGCCGCTCGATGAGCGTGAGCAGCGCGGCCGCATCCGCCTCCACCGTGCGTCCGCGGCGGAGCGTCACGAGGGCTCGGGCACCGACGTCCGGGCCGTCGGCGATGGCCACGCCGATCCGGCGCTCCCCGAGATCGACGCCGAGCAGCGCGGTCATGGTTCGACGACCTCGGCCGTCCGAACGTCGACGCGCGCATCGAAGGTCGGGATCGTGCCGACCCAATCCGGCCAGACCGACAGCTCGGCCTGGCCGTACCTATCGAGGATGGCCTGGGCATCGGCCAGGGGCTTACCACGGATCTCGGCCTCGATCGCGGCCGGGTCGATCTGCAGCACCTGGCGTGCGGTGATGGTCACGGGGAACGAGATCACGCCGGCCTCGACCTGGCCGGGCGACGGCGTGACGTCGCTGGAACCCTCGACCAGCGCATAACCCTGTTCCACCTGCGGCGCGATGTTCGCGTCGGCGACCTCCTGGACTGCCGCCTCGTCGACCGCCTGGACCGTTCCGGTCGCCATCGCCCCAAGCTCGAACGATTCGATCTCGTCGCCGAGCAAGGTGGCCGGGTCCACGCTGTAGCTCGCCTCGCCGAGGACTCCCGTCTCCGGGAAGACGGTCGTGCCATCAGCGACCAATGTCGGGTCGGTCAGCTGCTCGGCAAAGGCCGTGGCGAGCTGGGCGTCGACCGCCTTGGTCGCGGCAGCGATGTCGGCCTGGACGACGCGCGGGAACTCGTCCCGTTTCCCGCCTCGTGTCGGCTCGGGATTCGTCACGTCGAGGGTCACCGGGTTCTCATCGCGCGGGATGACGTGGATCGCGTTGGCCTCGACGTTGCCCTCCGGTCCGGCGTTCGCGGCCCGCACCTTGACCGCCGCCGACGTCGGGAACACCTGGAGCCCGACGAGCTCGGCCGGCGGGATCGTGATCGAGCGCTCGGTCCGGAAGCGGATCCCGTTCTCGGTACTGACAGTGCTGCCCTTCGGGATCGTGTTGGAGTCGGTGAAATCCTTGTTCCGGAAACGGACGGTGCCGGTCGCCGCAGTCTCCTCGACGCGCTTGCCGGTCACCTCGAACGGCATCGTCGCCTCGACCGGGATGTCCTTCGTGACCGCCGGGACCGTCCGGCCGACCGGATCCGGCTCGGTCGCCGAGGGATCCGCCACGATCCGCAGCGGGATCGGTCCGATCACGCTCTCGCGGGGCGCGATCACGGCGGTCGCCGTCGGCAGGAACACGAACGCGCCCACCCCACCGACGACGAGCGCCAGACCGAGGACGGCCGCCCCGGCCACGATCGGCGTTCGGCGCAGACCCGCTGCCAACCCCTCACCCGCCGGCACCGGCCTGACCCGGGAGCCAGCCGGGATCGGCTCGGACGGCGTGTCGGCCACGACCCGCGCCGCCGGGACGGCCGCAGGGGCGCGGTGCGAGGCGGTCACTGCCGCGTCGCGCGGCGGTGGGCCCGGCACGTCCGAGGGGAGCGCCGCCGCGCCGCCTGTCGTGGTGCCCGCCGCCGCGACCGTGGCTCCGGCAGCCGCCAGCCCGACGGGCCCGGCGGATCCCGGCGTGGCGTCGATGGCCGCACCGTCGCGGTCACCACGGGGCTTGCGTCCGCCGCTCCCTCGCGGTGATGCCCTCGATGCCCCCACGGCGGTCGCCGCGGCAGCGGCTGCTGTATGTCCCGTGTCGTCGCGTTCCTCAGCGGCCGCCTCAGGCGTTGCCTCGGCGGACGGAGCGACCGAGCCGCCCTCCTGCACCGACGATTCGTACTCGGTCACGCTCGCGAAGATCGGCAGACCAGCAGACGCGGCCAGAGCGCGTGTCGCAGCGTCACTCGCCACGATCGCCAGTCGCTTGCCGTTCAGCGTCGCGTCCCGGGCGAGCAACCGGAAGTTGATGCGCGACGTCGCCACCCGCGAGCCGTTCGGCAGCACGATCGCGATCCGGCTCGTCTCCGCGGCGCGCACGCGGGTCGCCGCGGTCGTGATCTCGTCGTCGATGTCGAGATACAGGATCCGGACGTCCACGTCAGACCTTCATCGCGCGGAGGACCCGCTTGAGCGCGACATCGAGCGGATCGGCGATCGTCTGGAGCTCGATCGCCTGGTACGCGAGACCGAGGGGTGTGACGTCCTGCTGGTCGACCAGGAGGTCGGTCGCGTCGACCACGGTCTCGATCTGGTCCGGAGCCAGGACGGTGACCTCCGGGGGCCGGGCGAAGGGCATCCGCTTCCAGAACGTCTCGGCGGCAAGCGCCTCGCGGATCTCAGGCAAGCGCGACCCACCGCCGCACAGGAAGATCCGGCCGGGCAGCAGATCGCCACCCGACAGTTCCTCCATCACGAGCTCGACACCGGCGGCCCACACGCGGACATCGTCGCCGATGATGTTCGCGATGTCCTCCCGGCCCTCGACCTCGAGTCCGCGGGCGTAGTCGACCTTCAGCGATTCGGCACGTGGGAACGGCAGGTCGAGCCGGTCGGCGATCGACTTCGTGAAGGCTCGGCCACCGAGCGCGAACATGCGCGTCCCCTCGATGCCGCCCTGGCGCACGAGGGCGACGTCGGTCGTGCCGCCGCCGACGTCGACGAACAGGGCACCGGTCTGGCGGATCTGGTCGGTGCCGAGGACCCGCGCCACCGCATACGGCTCGGCGACGATCTCGAGCAGCTCCAGATCGAGTTGCGACGCGACGCTCTGGAGCGCGCCGAGGTGCACGAGCGGCGCGAAGGCGTTGAAGATGCCGATCCTGACGTGACGGCCCTGGAACCCGACGGGGTTGGTCAGTGCATACCCATCGATCGACGCGGACGTCACCGCCGCATGGACCAGCCGCACATCGACGTGCGGGAGTCCGGTCTCCCAGGTGATGGCGCGCTCGGCCTCGATCAGGGCCTCCCGCTGGACGCCGTCGATCAGCTTCTGGAGCTCCGCCTCGGAGATCGGCTGGTCCGGACGTTTGCGCTCCTGGCTGTGCGTGGTCGTGAATCCCTTGACCAGCTCACCGGCGATGCCGATGACGACCTGGCTCGGTCGGAAGCCGGCCATCTCCTCGGCTTCCTGGAGCGCCACCGCGCAGTTATCGACGACCGCCGCGATATCCGCGACGGTCCCTGATTGCATGTGCGAGAGGCCCTGCCTCTTGCGGCCGACGCCGCGCACCGTGCCGAGGCCCTCGTCGTCGATCTCGAAGACCAGGGCCTTGGCGAACTCGGTCCCGACGTCGAGAGCCGTGCACGCTGCCAGGTCGTCGGCCCCATCGCGTTGCCAGATCCGGCGCCAGAAGGCCATCAGCCCCCCGCGCCGAGCCGTTCGGCGACCGAGCTCCGGACCGCGGCCTCTGCCTCTGCCAGACCGTCGCGGCGGGTGCCCATGCCCTGGGCCATCTGCGGACGGCCACCGCCCTTCGCGCCGATCGGCCCGGCCGCCACCTTCACGAGGTCGCCAGCCGACAGCCCGCGATCGACCAGGTCGTCCGATACGGTCACCCAGACCTGTGGCGCTTCCGCGTCGAGGAACATCGCGATGATCCCGCTCCCGAGCGCGACGCGGACCTCCTTGGAGGCGGCCTTGAGCGCATCCATCGACTCGTACGGGACCGTCGCCACGACGAGCCGGACCCCCGGCACGACCTCCTCGGCGCGGGCCGCAAGCTCGGCAGGTCTGGGCACGCCACCCCCGCCTGCCCGCAGGCGACGCCTCGTCTCGCGCAGCTCCTCCTGGAGCGCGGCGACGCGATCCTCGAGGCGATCGATGGAGTTGGCGCCGACCACCTCGGCGAGTCGTTCGAGCGTTTCCGAGCGCTCACGGCTCAGCCGGTCGGCGGTCGCACCGGTCACGGCCTCGATGCGCCGCTGGCCGGACCCGATGCTGCGTTCGCCGGTGATCAGGAAGCCGCCGATCTGGCCCGTCGCCCGGCAATGCGTCCCGCCGCACAGCTCGAAGCTGTAGTCCTGGACGCGGACCGTGCGCACCGTCTCGCCGTACTTCTCGTCGAAGAAGGCATCGGCGCCCCGGGCGATCGCCTCGTCCATCGGCAGGAACTCCACGCTGACCGGTCGATCGTCACGGATGATCCCGTGGACCTCGTCCTCGATCGCCCGCTTCTCGTCGTCCGTGAGGGCGCGATCGAATGGGTAGTCGAAGCGGAGATAGTCGGGATGGACGAGCGAACCTGCCTGGCGCGCCGAGTTCCCGACGACGTTCCGCAACGCCCGGTGCAGAAGGTGCGTACCGGTGTGGTTGCGCATCGTGTGGGCGCGTCGGTCGGCGTCGACCACCGCCTCGACGATCTCGCCCACCTTCAGCCGGCCACGCAGTGTCCCGCGATGGACGATCAGCCCGCCGACGGGGCGCTGCGTGTCCTCGACCGAGAACAGCTCGCTGCCACCGGGCTCTCGGATGACGCCCTGGTCCCCGACCTGCCCGCCACCCTCGGCGTAGAACGGTGTCTGGTCGAGCACGACCTCCGCCGCGCCATGGCCGGTCAGCTCGCTGAGCTCCATGCCGTCGCGGATGATCGCGACGACGCGGCCCTCTGCTGTTGTCGTGTCGTAACCCAGGAACTCGCTGTCGCCGACACGGCCCTGCATCGCGCCGTAGAGGGACGCCAGCTCGGCGTGCTTCGCCAATTCGGCCTTCTTGCCCGAACGGCTCCGCTCGCGTTGTTCCGCCAGGGCGGCGTCGAAGCCGGCTCGGTCGATCGCGACGCCGTACTCGGCCGCGAGCTCGGCCGTCAGGTCGACCGGGAACCCGTAGGTATCGTGGAGCCGGAACGCGACCTCGCCCGGGAGGGCCGGCGCACCCGCCGGCAGATCCTCGGGTCGCCGCCCGATCACGCGCTCTTCCCCGGTGAGGGGGATGAGCGCCTCCTCGAGGTGGACGGTGCCGGCGTCGAGGGTCCGCGCGAACTGCACCTCCTCGCGGCCGATCACGGACAGGACCTGGTCGCGCTTCTCGACGAGGTGGGGATAGGCGTCGGCCATGACGTCGATCACCACTGACGCCGTGTCGGTCATGAACGGCTCCCGTCGGCCGAGCAGGCGTCCATGGCGGACGGCTCGACGCAGGATGCGGCGCAGGACGTAGCCCCTCCCTTCATTGCTGGGTAGGACGTCGTCCGCGATGAGGAACGTGACGGCACGCGAATGATCGGCGATGACCTGGTAGCTGAACCGCTCCTGCTCGAAGGCACCCGGGTCATGGCCGAGCAGCTCGCGCATCCGCTCGTGGATCGGCGTGAACAGGTCCGTGTCGTAGTTGGTCGGGACCTGCTGGACGACGCTCGCCAGCCGCTCGAGACCCATCCCGGTGTCGACGCCCGGTGCCGGCAACGGCACGAGCGACCCATCGGGCTGGAGGTCGAACTCCATGAACACGAGGTTCCAGATCTCGAGCCAGCGCGGACAGGTCTCGCTGTGGTCCGGGATGCACTCCGGACCCTCGCTGAGGTGCGCGCCCCGATCGAAGTGGATCTCGCTACACGGCCCGCACGGTCCGATGTCGGCCATGCGCCACCAGTTCTTCTCGTCGCCGTTGGGGAAATCGCCCCAGCGCACGAGTCGCTCCGGCGGCAGGCCGATCTCGTCGCGCCAGACGTCGAAGGCGAGGTCATCGGTCGTGTAGGTGGTCGCGGCGAGCCGCTCGGCGGGGATCCCGAGGTCACGCGTCAGGAAGTCCCATGCCCAGTGGATCGCCTCGCGCTTGAAATAGTCGCCGAAGCTCCAATTCCCGAGCATCTCGAAGAGCGTGTGGTGACGCGGCGTCCGCCCCACCTCCTCGAAGTCGTTGTGCTTGCCGGCGACGCGCAGGCTGCGCTGGTAGTCGACCGCCCGTTTGTAACTGCGGGTCTCCTTGCCGGTCAGGACGTCCTTGAACTGGACCATCCCGCTGTTGGTGAACAGCAGCGTCTGATCGCCGGCGGGCACGAGGCTCGCGCTCGGGACGACCGTGTGGTTCCGCTCAGCGAAGAACTCGATGAACCGGTCACGGAGTTCCGACGCAGGCCGCCACGCGATCCGGGGATCCGGGGTGACGGGTGGGGTCGACATCGGCGGCAATGGTACCCAACGCAGCGGGGCCGCCTATGCAAGGTACCCGCGATGTGCGCGTGCGACCGGCATGATGCGACCGACCTCGTGAGACGGCCAAGGTGGGTCGGTCGGAAACCGCAGACGAGGTGCCCACATGGGCTACGTCCGCAAGTGCGAGAAATGCGGAACCATCGATTCGCGCCAGCGCTGGTCGTCGCCGAGCGAGGCGGCATCGCAGGACGCGTTCAACAATTGGACGTGTGTGTCCTGTGCATGGACCGAGTTCGACCTGGTCGAAGAGGAGACCGAGGTAGAGGCGCAGGCACAGGCGACGCGCTGAACCTCACTCAGCCGCGTCTCAGACCATTCTCACGCTCGAGCGGGACGCTCCGGAGGTCGAAGACCCCCCGGAGACGTCCCGCATGACCACGCCCGCCCCACTGTCCCCACCCAACCCGATCGACGAGGTCGATGACGACGACCGGCTGATCGGTCGCATCCTGACGCGACGCGAGGTCCTGGCGCTCATCGGCGCCGGCGGCACCGCCGCGTTCCTCGCGGCGTGCACGCCTGCCGGGTCGGCGTCACCCGCTGCTTCCGGCGGCCCATCGGCCGCTGCATCAGCCAGCGCGAGCGCCGCCGCGACCGCCGACGCCTCGGCTGCCATCGCGACGGCCCTGCCCGCGTGCGTCGTGGCACCCGAGCTCACCGAGGGTCCGTACTACGTCGACGTCGACCTCGAGCGCTCCGACATCCGGACGAACACCGCCGACAGCGTGGCGGTCGAAGGTGCGCCGCTCGTCCTTGACTGGGTCGTGTCGCAGGCCGATGGATCGGCGTGCATGCCGATGGAAGGCGTGGTCGTCGACGTCTGGCATTGCGATGCCCTGGGGACGTATTCCGGCGTCCAGGGCAACTCGGCGAACTTCCTGCGCGGCTTCCAGCGCACCGACAGCCAGGGCAAGGCGTCGTTCACGACGATCTACCCGGGCTGGTACCAGGGCCGCGCCGTGCACGTCCATTTCAAGATCCGTACCGATCCCGACGCGGAAGCGGGCTTCGAGTTCACGTCGCAGCTGTTCTTCGACGATGACGTCAGCCGCTCCGTGTACGCGACCGGCGTGTACGCCCAGAAGGGCGCGCAGGACCAGCCGAATGAGTCAGACCAGATCTTCAACCAGAGTGGCGGCATGACGTTGCTCTCCGTGACCCAGGAGGGCGACGGCTACCGGGCCACCTTCCCGATCGCGGTCCAGCTGACCTAGCCCTTGGGGCGCCGCCCGAATGCGCGCCACAAGCGCGACCCGGCGATGATCGCGCCGAGGATCGCGCCGATCGTCAGCCCACGCAGGAAGTTGGCGGTCGAGTGATCGTCGTTCATGCCAGTCCGTTCATGTCGGTCGTTGGGAGTTCGGGCCGAGGACCGCGATGACCGACACGATCGCGATGCCCAGCCATGCCACGATCGACGCGCCGACGAGGTGGTAGTCCCCGAGCGTCACGATGTCGATCCCGAGGCGCCCGAAGATCGCGTCGCCGGCCCACGCGCCGAGGATCGCCGCCGCGACGAGAGCGGGAAGCCGACCGCCCGCCGAACCACGGATCGCGACCGAGAGGGCCGCATGGAACACTCCGACCAGCACCGATAGCACGAGTGAGGGCTCAAGGCTCACGCGCCGACGAGCGACGCCTCGCGCCCGACCGCTCGATCCGCAGCGACGGCGATCCGACCACCCCCGAGGACTTCGTCGCCGTCATAGAAGACGGCCGCCTGTCCCGGCGCCGCGGCCCACACGGGTTCGTCTGTTCGCACGAGCCAGCGGCGATCGCCGAGCGGCGCCACGGTGGCATCGATCGGCGTGGCGCGATGACGGATCCGCACGGCCGCCCGGAAGGGCTCGGACGGGGCGACCTCCCCGATGAACGAGCCGCGCTCGACGGTGAAGTCGTGGGTCTCAAGGTCCTCGCGTCGACCGAGCTGGATCGTGTTGGAGATCGGGTCGATGCGCGAGACGTACCGCGGCGCGCCGAGTGCCACGCCAAGGCCCTGCCGCTGCCCGACGGTATAGGCGGGCGTCCCCTGGTGCTCACCGACGGGGGAGCCGTCGACGTCGAGCAGCGTGCCCGCCTCGGGCCGCCAGCCGGCGCGCGTCCGGAGCGCCTCGCGATAGTCGCCGCCCGGCACGAAGCAGATCTCCTGGCTCTCGGGCTTCTCGGCGGTGACGAGACCCAGCGACCGGGCGACGTCGCGGACCTCGGGCTTGGTCAGCTCGCCGAGCGGGAAGCGGGCGTGCGCGAGCTGGTCCGCACGCAACCCGTACAGGAAATAGGTCTGATCCTTGGCTTCGTCGCGTGCTCGGTACAGCCGCGCCCGTCCATCGTCGCCGACCAGCCGGCGCGCATAGTGCCCGGTCGCGACCGCCTCGCACTCGTACATGTGCCGTGCACGCCCGAGCAGCGCCCCGAACTTCACGTACGTGTTGCAGTCGACGCACGGGCTCGGCGTCCGCCCGTCGATGTACGCATCCAGGAATGGCTGGAGGACCCCAGCGTCGAACTCGCGCTCGAGGTTCATGACGTAGAACGGGATGTCGAGCTGGGCGGCCACGCGTCGGGCATCGTCGGCGGCATCAAGCGAGCAGCAGCTCTTCTTGAACTCGGAGTACGTGTCGGCCACGTCGTGGAGGCGCATCCACACGCCCACGACCTCGTGACCCTGCTCGTGAAGGATGGCCGCCGCGACCGAGGAATCGACCCCGCCCGACATCGCGACCAGGATCCGGCTCACGCTGTCACGCCCTGGCCGAGCGGGTCGCGGGCCACCGACGCCGTTCCGACCTGCATCGATGCGATGACCCGCGGAACGACGTCCGCGGCAGTCGTCACGTCCTCGTCGGTGGTCGTCCGGCCGAGCGACAGGCGGAGCGCCCCGCGCGCCTCGTCCTCCGGGTAACCCATCGCCGAGAGGACATGGCTGACCTCGGTCGAGCCGGTGGTACAGGCAGATCCGACCGACGTCGCGATCCCCTCGAGATCGAGCGACAGGCTGACGGCGGCGCCATCGGTGCCGCGCGCGATGATCGACAGCAGCCCGGGCAGCCGGTCGGTCGGATGGCCGGTCAGCTCGGTCTCGGGGACCCTGAGGATGGCCCGCCCGATCCGGTCGCGCCCGGCGCGCAGTCGCTTGGCGGTCGCAGGACGCTCGGCGGCACACAGCTCGTAGGCCACCGCGAGTCCGACTGCGCCGGCCACGTTCTCGGTCCCTGCCCGTCGGTGCCGCTCCTGCTCGCCGCCGTGCTGCTGGGCGAGGATGTGCGTCCCGTGCCGGACGTACAGCGCCCCGATGCCCTTGGGTCCCTCGAACTTGTGGCCGCTGATCGACACGAGATCGACCCCGAGGTCGTGCAGCTTCAGATCCACGTACGGCGCTGCCTGCACCGCATCGACATGGAGGAGGATGCCCTTGCGCGACGCGACCCGCTTCGCGATCTCGGCCACCGGCTGGACGGTGCCGACCTCGTTGTTGGCGAGCATGATCGAGACCAGGATCGTCCGGTCGCTGAGCTCCGCCTCGAGCTGGTCAGGATCGACTCGACCGTAGCGGTCGACCGGCAGCTCGACGATCTCAAAGCCGAACTTCTCGAGGTAGCGCAGCGCGTGACCGACCGCGTGATGCTCGATCGACGACGTGACGATGCGGTGGCCGCGCGCCTTGCCTGCCCAGGCGGCGCCCTTCAGCGCGAGGTTGTTCGCCTCGGTGCCGCCCGACGTGAACACGACCTCGCGCGGCTCGACGCCGAGCGCCGCGGCGAGTCGATCGTGGGCGTCGTCGAGGGCGGCACGGGCGACCCGTCCGAAGGCATGCGCCGACGACGGGTTCCCGAAGGATTCCGTGAGGAACGGCAGCATCGCGTCGAGGACCTCGCGCCGGACGGGCGTCGTCGCGGCGTGATCCATGTAGATCGGCATCGCGGGCGATCGTACACCCGGTCGCTGATCGGCCAGAACGGAGCGATCGCTAGGTCGCGGTCACCTGGAGCAGCCGTCCGTCGATCGTGACCGCGAAGAGTTCGCCGTTCTCGGCCTCACCGAACGAGGTCACGTTCAGGCTCGTGTCCTTGCGCATCCACAGGCTCGACCCGGCGGCCGGCATCGAATAGAACCGGCCGTTGCAGAAGTCCGCGAAGATGTACTGCCCGGCGAGCCCGGGGTACGCCGCACCGCGGTACACGTAGCCGCCGGTGATCGAGCAGGCGCCCGACGAATGACTGTATTCGGCGACGGGCAGGAACTTGCCGGACCTGTTGCAGCTGCTCGCGTTGTAGCAGTGCTTGCCCTCCATGACGTTCCAGCCGTAGTTGCGGCCGCCCTTGTAGCCGGCCGGCTCTCGGTCGATCTCCTCGTAGCGGCCCTGGCCGACGTCGGCGATGTACAGCGAGCCTGTTCCACGATCGAACGAGATCCGCCACGGGTTGCGCAGTCCGTACGCCCAGACCTCATCGAGCCCGGAGGTCGCGCCGCGGAACGGGTTGGTGGACGGGATGCTGTAGCGGTCATAGGGTCCGGATCCGCTGCCGCCGACGTTGAGGCGCAGGATCTTGCCAAGCAGGTTCTTGGTCTTGCTCTGGCCGTTGCGCAGCGGGTCGCCGGCACCACCACCGTCACCCGTTCCGATGTACAGGTAGCCGTCGGGGCCGAACGTCATCGAGCCGCCGTTGTGATTGCTGTTCGCGCTGTGCTCGATGACGAGGATGTTCTGGAGTGTCGTCCTGGAGGCCGCGGTCCCCGACGTATTCGCCCGCAGACGCGCCACGACGATGTCGCCGCCCGATCGCGTGTAGTACACGTACGCCCGGCGGTTGCTCTCGAACAGCGGGTGGAAGGCGATCCCGAGCAACCCCTGCTCGCCGCCAGAATCCTGGACCACGGAGCGCATGTCCAGGAAGTAGCCGGACCTGAGCGCGCCGTTCTGGAAGACGCGGACCGTACCGCGGCGCTCGACCAGGAAGAGGCGGTTCGTCCCATCGGCGGCGTTCGTCACCTGGGTCAGCGACTGCAGCCCGGTGGCTCGTTGCCACAGGCCCAGGGTGGTGGCGCCGCGGACGACACTCGCAGGGATGACGGTCATCAGGAAGAGGGCAGCCAGGCCGGCAACGAGGACGGCGCGGCGCCCGTGGCGCGATCGGTGGTGCGTCATGACCCCCACCCTACAACGCGATGCCAACCCGCGTCACCCCGACCATCCGGTCCGGCCCGGCCAGTCCTATGGGCTGAATGCCCGGCGGAGGACACGGGCGATCTCGCCCCTCACGACCGTCCTCGTGGGGCAGATCCGACCCGTCGCGCACGGGCTGATCAGGCCAGCGTCCGCGACGGAGTTCAGGGCGGCCTCGGCACCGATGCCATCGTCGTCCGTGAAGTGATCGGTGCTACTGGGCGGCAGGTCCAGGGCTCTCGCCAGCGTCACCGCGAGGAATTGCCGGGTCACGGCGGAGGTGGCACAGAACTTGCGGGTGCCGCAGCCGGTCATGATCCCGGCGACTCCGACCCGGTTGTGATAGGCCTCGAAGCGCGAGCCCTCGTCGTCGTCGAACAGGTCCTGGCTGGTGGACGGCAGGTCCAGGAGGCGCGAGAGGAAGACCGCGAGCTCGTCGCGATGGGCCACGTTGTACGTGCAGAACAGGATCGGATCGCAGCCCGGAGACAGCCCGTTGGCGAGCCCCCATTTCGCGTCGTTGGCGTAGGCCGTCGTGCTGTAGTCGTTCACGCACGTCGAGCCGCCACCGAGCACGCGCACGGAATTCCCGCTGATCGACAGCCGGACATACGCGCAGTTGTTCGTATCGCTCTTCTCGGCGAAGTAGCCGAACAGGTCGACCGCGAATCGCAGCGTGTACGTGCCGGACGGCACGCCCGTGATGTCGATCCACTGGTAGGCGAAGTTCCATGGATACTTGTCGCCCCAGCCGACCGAGATACCGGTGCGGGTCGAGGTCGACCGGAAGGTGCCGCAGCCGGACTGCTCGTACCGCCTGGACTGTGGGGCGCGCGGCAATGACAGATAGCGCCCGTTCGTGTCGAAGAAGCAGAAGCCGATCTTGCTGTCCCGCAAGGTCCCGCGGTTGGACCACAGGTGGTAGCTCGCCATGCGCTTGATGTGATAGTGGTCGTGCCCATCACCGGCATAGCGCACCTGGGCGGCCGTCTCGATGCGCCGCGTGCCGCCGTTCGTGCGATAGATGACCTGATCGATGTCGAGCGGGACGTTCGTGCGCGGGCGGCTGCCGCGCACCTCGAACGGGCCGTCGCCGTAGTTGAGAAGGGTCGTCGTGAAGCGCAACAGCTTCCGCCCGCTCGATGATCGGGTGATGCGCAGGTCGGTGATCCGATCGGCCCGGAGGTCCGGCAACAGGTCGCTGACCGCGGCGACCGGCGCCGCCGGGATGATCACGTTGAGCGATGCAAGGAGCCCGAGGGTAACGCCGAAGCGTCGGAGCATTCGCCGGCGGCCGTGCCCACGCATCGCCCCGACCTTACACGGCGTCAGGAAGCGACGACGGACGGTTCCGACGCGCGCCGCAGGTCTTCGGCGCGACCCTGCTCCCGACGTCGGTCGTGCTGGGACAACAGCCGCTTGCGCAGGCGGATCGACTTCGGGGTGACCTCGACCAGCTCATCGACCGCGATGAATTCGATCGCCGACTCGAGCGTGAGTGGTCGGGCCGGCGTCAACCGCAGCGCCTCGTCGTGGGCGTGGGTGCGGATGTTGGTGAGCTTCTTCTCCTTGGTCGGGTTGACGTCCATGTCACCCGAGCGGCTGTTCTCCCCGACGATCATGCCCTCGTAGACCTCCACCCCCGCCCCGATGAACAGGTCCGCCCGCTCCTGGAGGTTGAACAACCCGTACGCGTTGCTGGTCCCGGCCCTGTCGCTGACAAGGACGCCCGTCGTCCGATGGGTGACATCGCCCGCCCACGGCCCGTAGCCCTCCCCGATTTGGTGCAGGAGTGCCGTGCCGCGCGTGTCGGTGAGCAGCTGACCGCGATAGCCGATCAGACCGCGGACGGGCAGCACGTATTCGAGGCGGACCCGGCCGTCGGCGTCGGTGGTCATCTGCTCCAGTCGGCCCTTGCGGCCGGCCATCGCCCCCTGGACCTCGCCGATGTACTCGGGCGGGATGTCGATCGTGACGCGCTCATAGGGTTCCTGGACCTCGTCACCGATCGTGCGCAGGAGCACCTCCGGTCGTGACGCGATCAGCTCGAACCCCTCGCGGCGCATCTGCTCGATCAGGACGGCGAGCTGCAGCTCACCACGGCCACGGACCTCGTAGGCGTCGGCGCTCTCCGCCGGACGAACCTCGATCGAGACGTTGCCGAGCACCTCCTTCTCGAGGCGTGTCTTGATCTGGCGGCTGGTCACGTACTGGCCCTCGCGCCCGGAGAGTGGCGAGGTGTTCACGCCGAACGTCATCCGGAGGGTCGGCGCGTCCACGTCGAGCCGGGGCAGCGGACGTGGGTCGGTCGGCTCCGTGAGTGTGTCGCCGATGGTCACGTCGGGCAGCCCCGCGACGCTGACGATGTCACCGGGGTTCGCCTGCGCGATGTCCACTCGTTCGATGCCGCGGGCCGTCTGGAGGCTGGTCACGGTCCCGGTCAGGGTCACCATCCGCCCGGGTTCCACCGAGCCGGCCGTGTCATCGGCCTCCTCGCGGACGACGCTGATGCGCTGCCCCACGCTGATCGTGCCGTTCCAGACCCTGCCGACCGCCATCCGCCCGACGTACTCGTTGGCCGCCAGGTTCGTGACGAGCAGCTGTAACGGGTGATCGGGCGTATAGGTCGGCGCCGGCGTCACGTCGACCAGCAGGTCGAGGAGCGGGCGCAGGTCCTCGCCCGGCTCATCCAACGACGTGGTCGCCGTACCGACACGGGCATTGGTGTACACGACCTGGAACTCGATCTGCGCCTCGTCGGCCCCAAGGTCCATGAACAGCTCGTAGACGTCGTCGAGCACCTCGCGCGGCCGAGCGTCGGACCGATCGATCTTGTTCAAGGCGACGATCACCGGCAACCGCCGCGCCATCGCCTTCTGGAGGACATAGCGCGTCTGTGGGAGCGGCCCTTCGGCGGCATCGACGAGGAGCAGCACCGAGTCGACCATGAGCAGGGATCGCTCGACCTCGCCGCCGAAGTCGGCATGACCCGGCGTGTCCACGATGTTGAGCCGGATGTCGCCGTACTCGACGGTCGTCTGCTTGGCCAGGATCGTGATGCCCTTCTCGCGTTCGAGGTCCATCGAGTCGAGCACACGATCGACGACCGCCTGGTTCGAACGGAACGCGCCGGTCTGCCGGAGCATGGCGTCGACGAGCGTGGTCTTGCCGTGGTCGACGTGGGCGACGATCGCGACGTTGCGCACGTCGTCGCGGGTGCGGGTGGGCATGGCGACGGAGTGTCGCACATCGCCCCGCGTCCGGCCGGAGCCGGCCAGACGACCACGCGCACCGGGCGCTGCTAGCATCGGCACGATGACCGTCGCCGCCGTGATCCTGTCCGCGACGTCCGAAGGTGCACTGGCCGACACGCTGGGCCAGCCTCGCGTCCGCCGTATCGTCGACATCGCCTGGTCGGGTGGGGCGCTGCCCGTCGTGGTCGTCGCCCCCGACCCTGACGGCGCCGTGGCTGCGGCCCTGATCGGCACCGAGGCCATCTACGGCTCACCTGCCCCGCCCGAGGCCGGGCCGGCCGGTCAGATGGTCCGTGGCGCGGAGATCGCCCGTGATGAGGTCCGCGACATCAGCGCGGTCCTGCTCTGGCCGGCACGGATGGCCTGGGTCGGCCCGGAATCGATCACCTCACTGATCGAGGCGCATGGCGTCCAGCCGGGGTCACTCCTCCGACCCGGCTGGCAGGGCGAAGCAGGCTGGCCGGTGTTGCTCCCGCTGTCGGCGCTCGACGAGCTGCGCGCGGTCGGACCCGATCGCATGCCGCCCGAGGTCATCGACATGGTGTCGGGCTCCGTCGCGACCCGGGTGATCGACGTCGGCGACCCCGGTGTCCAGTACGACGTCGACACGCCGTTCCGCGAGCTCCCGCCATACGAGGGACCGCCCGATCCGCCGGGCGGACACACCCACGAATGGGACGATGCCGTGGTCGACCGTGGGGTTGACGAGGACGTGCCCGGCGAGGGCCGCGGACTGGCCCCGTTCCCCCAGGCAGCCGACGACACGGCGACCGACCTCGACTGAGGCCGGGTGGCTCAGGCGCTACCCGGCGATCAACGGGGTCACGAGCGGGACGACGTAGGTCACGCCGAGCACGGCCGTGACGAGCGTCACCCGCCGGCGGTCGGTCGCGGTCGCCTCGGGTAGCAGGTCCGGACCGTGCGGACGGCTGAGGACGAGCAACGCCGCCATCGTCTCGAGCGGGACGAGCACCTCGTTGCGGGTCAGGGCGGTCAGCGTCCGGAGCAGGCCGAACACGATCAGGATGACGCATACCGGGTTCACCGCATGGACCGCCCAGGCGGCTGAGCCACTGAGGCCGCGGATCAGGCTGAGGAACACGACGAGCGTTGCGACGACGTTCGTCGTGAGCAAGACGACCAACGGTAACGACGCGGCGACGCGATCAGGATCGATGCCCGTACCGAACACGACGAGGATGACGCCGAGGGCGGCCAGGCTGGCCAGGACGATGAAGAGGAAGCGGGCCCAGCGCTTGTAGGGCTCCAGCGCTTTCGGGTCAGCACGCTTGGCCTGGGCCTCGGGGACGTCCATGCGTTCGATGCTAGTCGACGGCCGCTGCCGCCTGATCGCGCGAGGG
Source organism: uncultured Chloroflexia bacterium (assembly GCA_963813535.1). Classification (GTDB taxonomy): domain Bacteria; phylum Chloroflexota; class Limnocylindria; order Limnocylindrales; family CSP1-4; genus SPCO01. Next base: position 807,258 of record CAWEZH010000002.1, read on the forward strand.
GCGCATGGCGTCGCGAAGGCGAGCGAGCGGGACGGTCGCGACCGCGATGCCGCCGATCACCAGGGCGACACCGCCGAGCTGTGCGATCGACGGTCGCTCGCCCAACAGCACCATGCTCAGCCCGACCGTGACGACCGGCTGCACGAGCAGGATCAGCGACGTCACCATCGCCGGCAGGCGTGGCAGCGAGATGGAGATGAACAGGTAGCCCAGCGACTGCGACGTGAGACCGAGCACCGCGAGCCAGGCGAGGCTCTCCAGCCCCGGCGTGAGATCGAGGTCGCCCACGATCATCCCGGCGACGGCCGCCACGACGGCGGTGGCCATCGTGGCCACGGCGACCGGTCCAGCCGGGCGTCGTGCGTCGCGGCCGCTCAGTCGGATGATCAGCAGGTATCCCGAGTAGCAGAGCGCGGTCGCGATGCCCAGGATCACGCCCAGGGCCGGGTCGGTACCGTACGCGTCGGCCCCGATCACGCCGCTGATCAGCACGACTCCCGCGAGGACGATCGGGACGGCGATCAGCGTCGACCGCGACGGCCGCTCGGCGAATACCACCCACGCGACGACGCCGACGATGAGGACCTGGAGATTGCCGAGGACCGTCGCCAGACCCGCCCCGACGTATTCGATGGCGTGGTGCCAGAACGTCAGGTCGCCCGCGAAGAAGACACCGGCGATCAGGGCCAGCTGCACGGAGCGCCGGGGCAGCGGACCGAAGCGGCGTCGTTCCGCCCAGGCGACCGCGACCAGCAGGGGCAGGCCGAAGAGCGCGCGGAACACCGTCCCGGTCGACGGGGTCACGTCCGCCCACAGGTAGAAGATCCCGGAGAACGCGATGCACAGGGCACCGGCCAGGGCCGCCAGGCGCGGCCGTCGAGCGATCGCGTCGAGCGGCCGGATGCCGAGTGCGGTCTCGGAGCTCAGGGCCCGGGCTCCGGGCCGGTCATGCAGACGGCGGCTTCGGCGGGCCGCCGACGAACCGCAGGCCGAGCTCCTCGAGCTGCTCGGGCTCCGGTGGCGAGGGTGCCTCGAGCATCGGGTCGCTCCCCGACTGCGTCTTCGGGAACGCCATCACCTCGCGGATGTTCGTCTGGTTGGCGAGGAGCGCCGCCCAGCGGTCGATGCCGAGCGCGATGCCGCCGTGCGGTGGAGCGCCGTACTCGAACGCGTCGAGGACGGCGCCGAACTTGTCGCGCATGCCCTCGAGCGTCTGCCCCTGGAGCAGGAAGCTGCGCTCGAGCAGGTCGCGCCGATGGATCCGCACCGATCCACCGCCGAGCTCCCAGCCGTTCAGGACGAGGTCGTACTGGAGCGCACGGGCGCGACCGGCGGGGTCCTCGGGCGACGGTCGCGCCGGGTCACCCGACGCCGTCACCAGCAGCGCCTCGTCCTCGGGCACGACGCCGCTGAACGGGTTGTGGGTGGCATCCCAGCGCAGGTTCTCCTCGTCCCACTGATACATCGGGAAGCGGTTGACCCACGCGTAGGCCAGCACGTCAGCGTCGGCCAGCGAGAGCCGCTCGCCGAGCTCGGCCCGGAGACGGCCGAGGACGTCGGCCACGGTCGGCGCGGCGTCCGCGACGACCAGGACCAGGTCGCCGTCCGACGCGCCGGTCGCATCGATCACGGCCCGTTGCAGGTCGTCGGACAGGAACTTGGCGACCGGTCCGCTGAGGCCCTCGGGCGTCACCGACAGGTGGACGAGGCCCTTGGCCCCGAACCGCTTGGCGTGCTCGGTCAGCTCGTCGATCTCGCGCCGGGTCGCGCCGCCCAGGCCGGGCGCCACGATCGCCTTGACCCGGCCGCCGGAGGCGAGCGCGTCGTCGAAGACCCGGAACCCTGAGCCGTCACGCAGGACGAGAGCCAGGTCGACGAGCTCCATGCCGAACCGGACGTCGGGCTTGTCGGACCCGAAGCGCTCCATGACCTCGTCGTACGTGAAGCGCGGGAACGGCGCCTGGACGATCGGCCGATCCGGGGTCGTGGCACGGGACACGTCGATCACCATCGACTCGATGAACGCCATCACCGTGTCCTCGTCGATGAAGCTCATCTCGAGGTCGAGCTGGGTGAACTCGGGCTGGCGATCGCCACGCAGGTCCTCATCGCGGTAGCAGCGCGCGATCTGGAAATAGCGGTCGACCCCGGCCACCATGAGCAGCTGCTTGAGCTGCTGTGGGCTCTGCGGCAAGGCATAGACGCTGCCTGGCTGGAGACGCGACGGGACGATGAAGTCGCGGGCGCCCTCGGGCGTCGACTTGATCAGCGTCGGCGTCTCGACCTCGACGAACCCCGCGGCGTGGTGAACCTCGCGGATCGCCTGCACCATGCGGCTCCGGAGGAGGAGCCGATCGGCCATCGGCTGGCGACGGATGTCGAGATAGCGGTACTTGAGTCGCAGGCCCTCGTCGACCGGCTTGTCGGGCTCGTTGATGTAGAACGGCGGCGTCTTCGCCTCGGACAGGATGTCGATCTCACTCGCGCGAAGCTCGATCTCGCCCGTGGGCATGCGCGGGTTCTCGGTCCCCGGCAGGCGCGGCGCGACCTCGCCCGCCACGCTGACGACGAACTCGCTCCGGACGCGGCTGCCGATCTCGTGGGCCACCGGCGACTCGGTCTTGTCGATGACGACCTGGGTGATGCCATGACGGTCACGGATGTCCAGGAAGATCAGCTGGCCGTGGTCGCGGCGTCGGTGGACCCAGCCGGCCAGGCGCGCCTGGATCCCCGCATCGGACGCGCGCAGCTGACCGGCAGTGTGCGTGCGGTAGGGCGTGGCGAGACCGGGGGAAGCGTCCGTCATGGCCGGCAAATGGTACGGGACAGGGCGACGGTCGCCCCGGTCACGCCCGCGGACGAGCGATGTCGGGACCAGTCGCTCGTCAGGCGGCCGCTCGCGGTCCGTGGCGGAAGACCCAGGCGACGCCCATCGTGGCGGCGCCGACGATCGCGGCGACCGAGTTCGGGACGGCGATCACCGGGTTCCCGAGCGAGATGCCGTATCCGATCCAGAGCACGAATCCGAACTCGAGGACCGCCAGGTACGCGATCGACACGTCGGCGGACGAGCGCCGCTCGACCATGCGCCGGATCTGGAGCAGGGGTGAGATCGCCATCAGCACGCCCCATGCAGCGGCGGCGATGCCGAGCGTATCGGCCACGGTGACGGTTCCCTCGGGGTGGTGCACGCTCGGACTGGTGGCCGCGTTCGCTGGTTGGGCCAGGAGGAGCGCAAGCGCGGCTGCGAGACCGTACCACGCGATCCGCCGGTCGAGGACACCCTCAGGCCAGGCGCCGCTCAGCCCCCATGGCGATGGGCCTGGTGGGCGCGCGCCACCTCCCTCGCAAGGTCTTCGACGCTCACGACCTTCTGCGTCCCGGCCGGCAGGTCCTTCAGCTGGACCTCGCCGTTCGCCAGCTCGTCGCCCACGATGATCGCGAAGTGGGCCTGGTCGCGGGCGGCGGCCTCCAGCTGCTTGCCAAGCTTGCGGTGGCCGAGCTCCGCACGCGCCGCGATCCCCTCGCCACGGAGCGACGTGGCGATGCGCAATCGCTCCACGGTCGCCTCGGGGTCGGCGCCCACCACGACGGCGGTCGGGGCGTCGGCCGTCGCCTGCCGACCGTCTCCGCCGTCCTGGGCATCAAGCGCGAGCAGCAGCCGATCGAGCCCGATGCCGAACCCGATGCCCGGCGTCGGCCGGCCACCGAGCAGCTCGACCAGCCCGTCGTAGCGCCCGCCGCCACCGATCGCCTGCTGCTGTCCCTCGCGGCCCTCGACATAGAACTCGAACGCGGTCCTGGTGTAGTAGTCGAGACCGCGGACCAGCCCGGGCTCGAGCCGGTATGCGACGCCGACCGCATCGAGATGCGCACGGACCGCCGCGAAATGCGCCGCACACGCATCGCACAGGTGGTCGGTGATACGCGGCGCACCGGCGTTGAGCGTCGCCATCGCCGGATCCCTCGAGTCGAGGAGGCGAAGGACGTTCCGGTCGAGGCGCCCGCGTTCGGTCGGCGGGAGCGCGTAAGCGTGCGTCTGGTAATAGGCGGTCAGCTCCTCGATGTACGCCGGGCGGCAGACCGCATCGCCGATGGAATTGAGCAGCACGCGGACACCATCGACCCCGGCGTCGGTGTAGAAGCGCATGCCGAGTTCGATGATCTCCGCATCGACAGCCGGGCCCGGGTCGCCGATGGCCTCGATGTCGAATTGCCAGAACTGCCGGTAGCGACCGGCCTGCGGCCGGTCGTAGCGGAACATCGGCCCGATCTCATAGACCTTGACCGGCTGCGGCCAGGTCTGCATGCCGTGCTGGACGTAGGCCCGCACGATCCCGGCGGTCGGTTCGGGGCGAAGGGCCCACGATTCGGACTCCTCGGTCCGCGGCACGATCCGGTACAGCTCCTTCTCGACGATGTCCGTGACCTCGCCGACACCGCGCTCGAACACGGCCGTCTGCTCGAACATCGGCGTCTCGATGCGGCGGTAGCCGTAGCGACCGGCGAGATCGGCGGCCAGTCGTTCGAGTCTCGTCCAGCGGGGGGTCTCGTCTGGCAGCAGGTCGCGCGTGCCGCGGGCGGCGCGGAAGTCGGGCATCGGCCGAAGTCTAGCCGCGGGCGCCGGTCGCCCGTCGCTCTCCTGTCGCCCGGCCTACCCGAGGTCGCGTTGGACGTTGATCACGTCCTTGAGGTTCTCGATCCGGCTCATGACGCGAGCGAGCTGCGAGACCGAGGCCACCTGGAGCGTCGCCGTGACGACCGCGGTGTGGTCCTGGCTCACACCGACGTTGGCGGCGACGATGTTGACCTTGTTCTCGGCCACGACCTGGGTGATGTCGTTGAGCAGCCCGGTCCGGTCATAGGCCTCGACCCGGATGGCGATCGGGTAGGTCTGGGCGGGCTCGGCCTCCCACTCGACCTCGATCAGCCGGCTGACCTCGCGCTCATTGGACACGGTGGTGCACGACCGGAGATGGACGGTCACGCCCTTGCCGCGGGTGATGAACCCTACGATCGGGTCGCCCGGGATCGGGTGACAGCACTTGGCGAAGCGCACCAGCAGGTCGCCCACACCCTTCACGCGGACACCGCCGGCCCGCGCCAGCTGCTGGGAGGCGGGCGCAACGGTCGGGAGCTGGCTCTGCCCGTCATCGACCACGCCAAGGCGCATGACCACGGCCTGGGGGCCGATGGCGCCGTAGCCGATCGCCGCGTAGAAGTCGTCGACCGAGTCGTGGTTCAGCTGCTTGGCGACCTCGGCGATCTTGTCCGTCCCGACCGCCGAGATGCTCGTCCGGGCGAGCCGGCGGAGCTCACGCTCGAGCGCCTCGCGACCGTGGACGATGTTCTCGTCACGGTCCTTGCGCTTGAACCATTGCCGGATCTTCTCCCGTGCGTGGGACGTCCGGACGACGTTCAGCCAGTCACGCGACGGGCCGTGTTCACCCTTCGTCGTGACGATCTCGACGATGTCGCCGTTCTTGAGGCGATAGTCGAGCGGGACCAGCCGGTTGTTGACCTTGGCGCCGATCGTGCGGTGCCCGACGTCGGTGTGGATGCGGTAGGCGAAGTCGAGTGGCGTGGCGCCGGCGGGCAGGTCCTTGATGTCGCCCTTCGGGGTGAAGACAAAGACCTGGTCCTGGAAGATGTCGAGCTTGATGCCCTCGACGAACTCGGTGGCGTCGGATTCCGACACGTCGCGCTGCCAGTCCATGAGCTGGCGCAGCCACGCGAGCTTGGCGTCGTACTCGCGGTCGGATTTCGTCCCTTCCTTGTAGCGCCAGTGGGCCGCGATCCCGACCTCGGACACCTGGTGCATCTGGTGGGTCCGGATCTGGATCTCGAGCGGCTTGCCGTCGAGCGCGATGACCGCGGTATGGAGCGACTGATAGAGGTTGTTCTTGGGGACGGCGATGTAATCGTCGAACTGGCCGGGGATGGGCCGCCACAGGCTGTGCACGATGCCCAGGGCCGCGTAGCAGTCGCGCACTTCGTCGACGAGGACCCGGATGGCGTAGACGTCGTAGATCTCGCCGAACTCCGCGCCCTTGCGCTGCATCTTCTTCCAGATGCTGAAGATGTGCTTCGGTCGGCCCTGGAGGTCGGGCTCGATGCCGGCCGCCTCGAGCCGCGGGCGGAGCTCGGCGATGGCCCGATCGATGTAGGTCTCGCGGCCCTTGCGCCGCGTATCGAGCAGCTTCGCCAGCTCGCGGAAGCGCTCGGGCTCGAGCACCTTGAACGCGAGGTCCTCGAGCTCCCACTTGATCTGCCAGATCCCGAGGCGCTCCGCCAGCGGCGCGTAGATCTCCATCGTCTGGCGGGCGATGCGCTGCTGCTTCTCGGAGGGCAAGCCGTACAGCGTGCGCATGTTGTGGAGGCGGTCGGCCAGCTTGATGAGGACGACGCGGATGTCCTCCGCCATCGCGAGCAGCATCTTGCGGATGTTCTCGGCCTGTTGCTGCTCGTGGCTATGGGTGGAGAAGCGCGACAGCTTGGTGACGCCGTCGACGAGTTGGGCCACCTCGGCACCGAAGCGCTCCTCGATGTCCGGCAGGCTGTACTCGGTGTCCTCCGGGACGTCGTGGAGCAGCGCGGCCTCGACGGCGATCGGGTCGATCCCGAGCTCGGCCACGATCTGCGCCGAGGCGATGGGATGGGTCACGTACGGCTCGCCGGTCGCGCGAACCTCGCCCTCGTGCGCCGCAACGGCCAGGTCGAAGGCGCGCTCGACGCCGCTCAGGTCGGCGGTCGGATGGTGGTCGGTGACCGAGGTCTTCAGGGCCGACCGGAGCGCCTCGAGATCGGTGCCCGGCGTGCTTCCGGGGCGGACCGGTGGCGCCCGGCGCGGACCTCGCCGGGCCGGGGTCTTCGGCGCCTTCTGCGAGGCAGCCGGAGTCGGGGCGGCCGGCGGGGCATGACGCGCGGTCGGCGAGTTCGACGCCGCGGCGTTCCGTGCAGGCGCAGACGCGCGTTCCGCGCTCGTCGTCGACGCCGCGGACGCGGTCGATGCGGTCTTCGCTCGGCTGGCGGCCATGGGGCGCAAGGATAGCAGCGGCCCCCGTTCGATCAGGGCGGCGCACGCTCCGTCGGAGCGTGGCCGAGCTCGCGGAGCAGCTCCTCCGCGACCGAGCGCTCATCCCACGGCCGCTCGCCGTCCGGTCCGATGATCGACCGTTCGTGGCCCTTGCCGGCGAGCAGGACGATGTCGCCGGGTCGCGCCGCCTCGAAGGCCGCGGCGATGGCGTCACGCCGATCGCCGATCAGCAGCAGGTCGTGTCCGCGCCGACGGCCGGCAGCCTCCGCGCCCCGCGCGATGTCGTCCAGGATCGCCGCACGATCCTCGCCGCGTGGGTCCTCGTCGGTCAGCACGACGAGCCGTGCCCGCTCTCCGGCGATGCGGCCCATCTGTGGCCGCTTGGCCGTGTCCCGCTCGCCGGCCGAGCCGAACACGGCGACCAACCCACCGCCGCGTGCGGCGGCTGCCGGTGCGAGCAGGTCGAGCACGGTCGTCAGCGACGCCGGGCTGTGGGCGAAGTCGACGATCACGCCGAAGGGCTGGCCGAGCTCGATGCGTTCCATCCGGCCGGGCACCACCCCGAGACCGGCCAGTCCCGTGCGCACTCGCTCGGCATCCAGGCCGAGCGCCTCGCCGAGCGCGATCACGGCGAGCGCGTTGTGGACGTTGAACCGGCCGGCGAGCTGGAGGTCGATACGCGCCTCGCCGGACGGCGTCGCGATGTCGGCGTGGACGCCGCGGGCGTCCTCGGCGACGCGGGTGGCACGCACGTCCGCGGCTGGTTCCGTGCCGTAGGTGAGGACTCGGGCGCCGGCATCGCGAGCGGTCCCGATGAACAGCCCCGCGGACGGGTCGTCGAGGTTGACGATCGCGCTGGTCGGTACCGCCGCCGCCTTGTGCGCGGCGCGGCCCTGCCGCAACCGGTCGAACAGGGAGAGCTTCGCGTCGCGGTACGCCTCCCACGATCCGTGGAGCTCGAGGTGCTCGTGGGTGACGTTGGTGAGGATCGCGACGTCGTAGGCCACGCTCGCGACGCGGTCGAGGGCAAGGCCATGGGAGGTGGTCTCGATGACCGCGGCCCGGTCGCCGGCGTCGGCCATCGCGCGGAGGGCGGCCTGGAGGTCCGGCGCCTCGGGTGTCGTGGCGTGTTCGGCATGGTCGTCGGTGCGGCCACCGATGCGCGTCGCGATCGTGCCGATCATCCCGGTTCGCACGCCGGCGGCCTCGAGCGCCGCGACGGCCAGGTAGGCGGTCGTCGTCTTGCCGTCCGTGCCGGTGATGCCGATGACCGTCAACGCGTGCGACGGATCGCCATACCACCACGCGGCGGCACTGGCCAGTGATGGACGCGCGGCATCCACCACGACCTGCACGGCGGCGACCCCGGCGAGCGGTTCCTCGACGATCACACCCGCCGCCCCCGCCTCGATCGCCGCCGGGACGAAGTCGTACCCGTCGACCCGCAGGCCCGGCACGGCCACGAACAGCATCCCAGGCCGAACCGCACGCGAGTCGTGGGTGACCCCGGTCACCTCGACCGTCGCGACCTCCGCGTACGGCACGGGCCGGCCGGCCATGCGAGTCCCGCGCAGCCTCCCCTCCGCCGCGAGCCGGTCGACGAGGCCCCCGAGTGGTCGGGTGGCCGGCACCGCGCTCATCGACCCACGACCCGCTCCACTCGAGCCGCGACCCGGCCGATCGCGTAGCGCGACGGGCGCATCACGCGCTCGTGGGCGCCGGTCATCGCCAGCCAGCTCGCACCGAACGACCGCTTGTGCTCGTACAGGCCGGCCATCGGGTCGCCCTTGCCGGGCTCTCGGTGGCGCGGACCCGTATCGACGCCGCCCAGGTCCATCTCGTCGGCGCCCTCACGGATGGCCAGCTGGATCGCACGCCAGCGGAGCAGGTGCATGACCCCCGGATGGGACTTCCGTGTGCCGGGAGCGTCCGCCGAGTGGACGGTCGAGAGGCGGTTGCCATGGCGATACAGGATCAGACCGCCCAGTGAATGGCCCCGCTCGGCCGCGTCACGCGCATCGAGGTAGACGAGCATGCCCGCGTCGAGGGCTGCCGCCCACCAGTCGAGGAAGACCTGGCGGGGACCGAACCGGAAACCGCGGCGCTCACCCGTCCCCTCGAGGAGCGTCGCGAAGGCTCCGACGGCCTCCTCCGGCGGACTCGAGGGCGGATCGAAGAGTCCCTCGACGTCCTCCCAGCCGGCCCGATCATGCCGCTCGACGATGACGCCGTCGCGTTCTGCGCCGGCGACGCGCTGCCGGGTGCTCTTGGTGAACGCCGCCCGCACCGCCGCATCGTCGGTGTCCCGCGCGAGGGCAAGGCTGACCCGGTGCCGCGAGGGTTGGATCTCGGGGATGGGGTCGAAGCCGGCCTGGCGCAGGGCCGCTCCGTAGGCCGTATCGGTGGCGGGCACCTCCGCGTCGGTCGCCACGACCACCACGCCCCGCTCGACCAGCCAGTTCGCGAGCGCCGCCATCCGCCGGGCGGCCGCCCCCCCGCCGTCCCCGGCGCGGGTCGGATCGACGACCGGTCCGCGCGGGACATAGGCGCTCTCGCCGCCGACGATCGGGAACGGGCGCAGCAGGACGAGCGCGGGATGGTCGTCGTCGAGGAGCACGAACAGCGGCCGCCACCCAAGGCGCGAGCGTTGCTCGGCCCAGACGGTCGACTGGTAGACATGCCCGCCGGCGGACCGCACGGCACGGCCATCCCAGCCGACGAGCTCCTCGGTGGTCGCCTCTCGCGGCAAGCCAGCGGTCAATCCGCCCCCTCCCCCGTGAAGGCCGCGGCGCTCGTGCGGCCCTGCAAGCCGTGGCGCCGGCGCGCCCACCACGTCCGTGCCGTAACGGCCGTGTCGTAGACGCGCTTGCCCATCGCGTCGAGGACGAGGTCCCATGCGCCGATGTAGCGCACCTCCCGGCCACCGAACCCGGTCTTGAAATGGGCGATCCCGCCGGTCGCCAGACCCCACAGGTCGTACGTCTCGGCGCCGGCCTCACGCGACGAGCGGATGGCTTCCCACTTCAGGAGGTAGTTGGCCCGGCTGTCGGCGCCGGCCTGGGTCATGCCGCCGTACGGCTCGACGACTCGACGACCGGAGCGCACGAGGAAGAGCGTCGCGAGGGGTTCGCCGCTGGTCGACTGGGCGAACAGGAGACGTGCTCGACCGGACGGCCGGAAGGCGTCCCAGACGTCGCGATACGCCGCCTCGGTGCGGATGAGGAAGCCCGCGCGCTGGGCCGTGTCCTGGTAGATCCGGTAGAACTCGCCCAGCCGGTCCCCATCGGCATCGACCACGACTACGCCGGCGGAGCGCGCCTTGTTGACGTACTGGCGCCACTTCTTGCGGAGGTCGCCCCACAACGTCTCCTCGTCGGCGCGCAGGTCGATGATGCGGGTGGACGATGGCTGGATCGGCGGGGCCGGGCGCCAGCCGTTCGCGCTGAGCGCGCGGCGTGTCGCACCGTCCGGGTCGTGCGGCCCGTCGGCCTCGACCTCGGGGTCGATGCGCAGGTGCGACACCCGTCCGGCCACGGCCCCGAGCCCATCGCGCGCGCCGGCGGTGAGTGCGCCCAGGTCATCCGCCGTCCAGTCGCCGCCGAGCGGTCCACGGGGCGCGTAGGCGAAGCCCCACGGCAACGGCCGGGGACGGCGGACGAGGATCTGTGCACCGACCCGGTCCGCGGCAAGCAAACGGTGTGCCGACCAGCCGTTCACGGCCTTGACGCGCGCCCACCCGCTCAGCTGGAGGTAGGACCCCGGGTCACTGGCGTCGACGAGGGCGTCCCAGGCGTCCGCGTCGATCGGGGCGGTCACGCCGGGCTGGGTCGGCGGATGGCGTCGACCATGATCCCGACGATAGAGCGCAGTTCCCCGATCCGCAAGGCGAGGGCGGAGGCGACGAACATCGCGCCGAAGGCGATCGACACGAGGACGATGACCGCGACCATCCCCGGGATCTCGGTACGACCCAGGGCCGCCGGATCCGGCGCGAGCGCGGGTCCGACGAGCAGGTGGGTCACACCGCCGACCAGAGCCGCCAGCGCCGTGGCCACGAGCGTGCGTGTCGCCACGGACGCGACCGCCCCAAGCCCGAGCGAGCCCTCGCGTCGTCGGAGCAGCACGGTCAAGGCGCCTGCCTCGAGCCAGGCCGCGATGGCGATGGCCAGCGCGATGCCCGGCAGCCCGAGCGAGCCGACGAGGATCGTCGCGAACGTCGTGTTCACGATCACGGCACCGATCGCCACCACCACCGGCGTGACCGTGTCCTGCCGGGCATAGAACGCGCGGGCCAGGACGGCGATCAGGGCATGCGCCGGGGCACCGAGGAGGAACACGAGGAACGTATCGGCGATGAGGTGGATGGCGTCCGGCGTGAAGCTTCCGAACAGCAGCGCCACGACTTCCACCCGAAGGATGGCGGCAAGCGCGGCGACCGGGATCATCACGACGGCAAGGAAGCGCATCGCCCGGTTGAGCAATCCGATGAACTCCTCCTCGTCGCCGATCGCCGCGCCGCGTGACAACGAGGGGAAGAGCACGACACCGAGTGGCACGCCGATGACGCCGATCGGGATCTGGAGGAGCGTGAAGGCGATGGTGAATGCGGTCACGGCGCCGAGACCCAGGTTCGTCGCGAGTGCGGTGACGACCACGAACGTGATCTGGCTCGCGCCGAGACCGATGGCGCGAGGCGCCATCAGGGTGAGTGCCTTGCGCGCGGCCGGGTCCCCCAATTCGATACGCGGCGTGTAACGGAAGCCGAGCCGCTGCAGCGGACGGATCTGGACCAGCACGTGTCCGAGCGAGCCGGCGACGACGCCGATCGCCAGCCCGACCGCCCCCATCGATGGTGTCAGCAGCAGCGCCGCACCGATGATCGCCAGGTTGTAGACGATGGGCGCCACGGCTGCCGCGGCGAAGCGACCCTGGGTGTTGAGCACGCTCGTGGCCACCGCTCCGAGCGCGAGGAAGATCGGGCTGAGGACCATGATCCGCGTGAGCTCGATGGTCCGGGCCATGGTGACCGGGTCGAAACCCGACGTGTACAACGGCACGAGCCGGTCGGCGAAGATGAAGACGAACCCGGCCAGGATCAACAGCGCGATGAGCATGAGGTTGGTGACCGTCGACACGACGCGCCACGCGCGTTCCGTGCCGTCCGAGGTGATCACGCTCGCGAGGACGGGGATCAGCGCCGAGGAGAGGGCCCCCGCCGCGACCAGCTGGAAGAGCAGATCGGGGATGCGGAACGCGGCGAAGAAGGCGTCGAGCTCACTCGGGTCGGGCAGGGCATTCGCGATGACGACGAGCCGCAACCAGCCCAGCAGCCGGGATACCAGGAACGCCCCAGAGACGATCAGGCCGGCCCTCGCCAGCGTGGTGGCCGCGGTCACGCGGAGCCGGTCCGCCGTGCGCGCGGGTGGGCGTCTCGATACGCGGCCGCCAGGCGGCCCGGCGACACGTGCGTGTACACCTGGGTCGTGGCGAGGTTCTCGTGACCGAGCAACTCCTGCACGACGCGCAGGTCAGCGCCACCATCGAGGAGATGCGTGGCGAACGAGTGGCGCAGGGTGTGCGGAGACACGCCTTCCGGCAGCCCTGCCGCCCGACACAGCCGGTCGAGCCGGTAGCGCAGACCACGGACACCAAGTGCCCCGCCCGCATGGTTCAGGAAGACGACCGTCGGTGCCGGCCCGGCGGTCGTCCGCCGCTCCGCGAGCAGCGGGCGGCCGTGGTCCAGGTACACGCCCAGCGCCGCGATGGCTGGCCGCCCAAGGAGCCCGATCCGTTCCTTGCGGCCCTTGCCGATCACGCGGATCTCGCCGCGTCGCAGATCGACCGAGCCAAGCTCGGCACTTGCCAGCTCGCTGATCCGTAGCCCGGCGGCGTACGCGACCTCGACGAGGGCGCGGTCGCGGAGCGCAAGGGCCGTCGCGAGGGTGGTCCGATCCGGCCGGACCGCATCGGCGGCGTCGAGCTCGCCCTCGATCACGGCCAGGAGCCGGCCGACCTCGTCCACCTCGAGGACGCGCGGCAGCCGGCGGGGCAGGCGCGGTGTCGCGATGGCGCCCCATGGGTCGCCCGTCGCGATGCCCTCACGGGCGGCCCAGCGGTGGAACGAGCGGATCGCCGCAAGGCGCTGCGCCACGGTCGAGCGCGACGTCTCCGCCCCGAGCCGGGCAAGGTAGCCGCGGAGCTGATGGCGGGCGGGTCGGGTCCAATCGACACCCTGGTCGGCCAGCCAGTGGAGGTAGGCACCGACCGCCGTCCGATAGGCGCGGATCGTGTGCGGTGAGGCGTCACGTGCCTCGAGCGAGCGCAGGAAGCGCTGCAGGGTCGGATCGGTCGGGATGTGGTCCGCGACCGCGCTCACGCCTCGGGGGCCGGCTCGGTCGATCGCTTCGTGCCGTTGGAGCGCGGCGAACCACGTCGCCGCCCAGCTGCGCCGCCGCGCGCGCCGCCGCGGGCAGGGCGAGCAAGAGCCTCTGGGTCGGGCGGCCCGCCCGGATAGCGCTGACCGGGGACGACGGCGTCGGGTGTCACGTCGCTGGTCGAGCCACACACCAGGCAGATGGCCGCCTCGCCCTTGCGCGCCAGGGGTCCGTCGTCGGTCTCGTGGAGCCCGCCGAGGGGCTCGTTGTTCGTCGTGAAATCGCACTTCGGATAGTTCGAGCACCCCCAGAAGACGTTTCCGGTCCGTCGTGCGCGACGCGGGACCAGGTGGCCGTCCTTGTTCTTCGGGCAGGTGACCTCGAAGGGCAGCGGGTCGGGCGGTGGCGGACCCTCACGCTTGATGTAGTCGCAGTCCGGGTAGCGCGAGCAGCCGAGGAACGGGCCGAAGCGACCCTGCCGTCCGACGAGGGTCCCCTCCCCGCACTTCGGGCAGACCTCGCCGGCGCCCTCCTGGGGCGGTGGCTCATCCCCGGGCAGCGGCCGCGTCTCCTTGTGCTCCGGGTACATCGAGCACGCCAGGAACCGACCGTTGCGCCCGAGGCGGATGACCATCGGATGGCCTTCCGAGCACACCTCGTCGGTCGCCTCGGTGGTGAAGTCGCTCCGGCGCAGCTCGCGGCGCTTCTCGGCGACGCGATCGCGCAGTGGCGCATAGAACGCCTCGAGGAGGGGGATCCACGCTCGCTCGCCACGCGCGATCTCGTCGAGCTCCTCCTCCATCCGTGCGGTGAACGCGAGATCGACGTAGTCGCCGAAGTGCTCGACGAGCAGGTCCGTGACGATCCCGGCGACCGGCTCGGGGTGCAGCCGGCGCTCCTCCACGCGGACATAGCCGCGATCGATGATGGTCGAGATCGTCGCGGCGTAGGTCGAGGGACGGCCGATGCCGTGCTCTTCGAGTGCCTTGATCAGCGTCGCCTCGGTGAAGCGCGGCGGCGGCTCCGTGAAGTGCTGGGTCGGTGTCACGTCGCGGACGTCGGTGCGCTCGCCCTCGGCGAGGGTCGGGAGACGTCGTGCGTTCTCCTCTTCCTCGGCGGCCTCGTCGTCGCGGCCCTCCGTGTAGACCCGGGCGAAGCCCTCGAACAGCGTCCGCGTGGATGTCGCGCGAAGCTCGTACGGGCCATCGAACAGCTCGACGGTGGTGGTCTCGAGCTCCTTGGGCGCCATCTGCGACGCCAGCGCCCGCTGCCAGATCAGGCGATACAGCCGGAGCTCCTCGGGCTTGAGCATGTCCTCGAGCGAATCCGGATCGCGCCGGAAGCTGGTCGGTCGGATCGACTCGTGGGCCTCCTGGGCGCCCTTCGATGTCGTCTTGTAGACCCGGCCCTTGGGCATCGTGAATGGCTCGCCGTAGCGCTCGCCGATGACCTCGAGCGCCTCGGTCATCGCCACGCCGGCCATCGACGTCGAGTCGGTCCGCATGTAGGTGATCAGTCCGACGTGGCCGTCCGGCGTGTCGACGCCCTCGTACAGGCGCTGGGCGATCGACATCGTCCGTTTCGGGCTGAACGACAGCTTCCGGCTCGCCTCCTGCTGGAGGGTCGACGTCGTGAACGGCGGCGCCGGCGAGCGCTTCTGCGTCCGGACGCCGATCTTGCGGACGACCGGGTGCGCCTCGCGGAGGGCGTTGACATGACGTTCCGTCGTGGCCTCGTCGGGCAGGTCGAGCGCTTCACCATCGATACGTACGAGCTCCGCCGCGAACGTGTCGCCGGCCTGCGTCGCGAGGATCGCCTCGATCGTCCAGTACTCGCGAGCCGTGAAGGCATCGATCTCGCGTTCTCGTTCGACCACCAGGCGAACGGCCACCGACTGGACGCGGCCGGCCGACAGGCCACCGCGGACCTTGCGCGACAGCAGCGGGCTGAGGGTGTAGCCGACGAGCCGGTCGACGATGCGGCGGGTCTGTTGCGCATCGACGAGATTGCGGTCGATGTCGCGCGGGTTGGCGAACGCCTCGCGGATCGCCGGTTCGGTGATCTCGCTGAACGTGACCCGGCGCGTCTTCTCCGACGGCACGTGGGCCGCCTCGGCGACGTGCCAGGCGATGGCTTCGCCCTCGCGGTCGAGGTCGGTCGCCAGATAGACGAGATCGGACCCCTTGGCCGCCTTGGCGATGTCGCTGACCTGCTTGCGGCGGTCCTCGTTGATCACGTATTCGGGGGTGAATCCGTTGTCGACGTCGACGCCGAACTTGCCCTTCCCGGGGTTCTCGGGCAGGTCCCGGACGTGGCCGTAGGAGGCGAGGACCCGATAGTCGTCGCCCAAATATCGCTCGATCGTCCGCGCCTTGGCAGGCGACTCGACGATCACGAGGTTCTTTGACACGGCCGGGAGTGTAGCACCGGGTCCTTCGCTCACCATTCGTGCGTCGAGCGATGGACCGATGTCGCTGGATCGGCTCCGTACGGAGCCGTCAGACCTCGCGGATGCGACGCAGGAAGTCCTCGTCGATCTCGAGGTCGGCCTCGACCGGCTCGGTGTCGGCCTGCAGGGCCACGCCCGCCGCCACCGTCTCCGGCGCGTCATCGCCCAGGAGGGCGCTCAACGCCGCCTGCGGCGGGATCTCGACGAATGACACCCGGTGGTACGGGAACACGAAGATCGACTTCATGTCGTCGGCGAAGAGCGGCCGTTTGCCGTCGAGCGAGCGCAGGTTGGTCAAACGGATCGTGGTGTCGGTCGGGCTCGGCAGCTCGAAGATATCAGCGACGAGCGGCTGCTCGTTGTGCAGGTGCAGCACGGCGTTGCGGAGCATGGACCCATCGTGCCCCTCAGTGGTCCCGTCCGGACTGGCCCGATGGTCCCCCTAGGGGTGGTAGAAGTCGACGACCAGCCGCACGCGACCGCCCGACACCCACACGCCGATGCCGACGCGGTCGTAGGCGGAGTTCATGAGGTTCACGTAGTGGCCGCCGTCGGGGCTCCAGGCACGCTCGCTCTGGAAGAAGCGATGGCTGCCGAGCACCGCGCTGAACGGGTTGCCGGAGCGGCAGCCGAGGTTCTCCGCCCAGCGATAGCTGCTGTACCCCGCGCGGCGAAGCCGATCGCCGGGGTTGCCGCCGCTGAAGTGGGTGCACATGTTGTTGACGGCCAGCTTCCTGGCATACGGGCGAGAGACCTTGCTGCTGATCCCGGCGTCGAACCGGAGTGGTGCGACGCTGCGACCGCCGGGGCTGGTGCAATCGCCGCCCGTGTCCACCCAGCCGCCCGTTCGGGTGCAGTTCATGAGCCGCAGGTAGTACCGCTCGACCGATGCCCAGCTCCCGCCTCCGACGGCGCCACCACCGCCACCGCCGCGGTTCGTCGTCGTCCTGGTCTGCGTGGCCTGCGTCGCGGGCGCCGGCTTCTTGGCCACCCGGAACGTCGCCTTGGTCGGGACGCCGAGCGGGACATCGTCCTTGCTCATCGCCGTCCCGGCGATCGTCGTGACGACCGACGCCCGATACGTCAGGTTCGACGACGGATCGAAGATCAGGACGGTGTCGTCCTCGGCGAAGCGGATCTTGCCCGGGACGCGCTTGCCGTCGGCGGTGATGCTGAACGCCGCCTTGGTGGACGCCCGGTCCATCGACTTGGTGAAGCGGACAGAGAACGTCGTGTCGCGGGCGACGTCGGTCGTCGCGGCGCGCGGTCGGAATCGGACGACGGATGGCGCCGCAACGGTGCGCAACGCCATCGTGATCGGCTCGATCTCGACGCCCGCGACGTCACGCGCGCCCGAGACGGTGAGTCGGTACTTGGTGTCGGGCGTCAACGGCTGCGCCGGGATGAACGTGTAGGTCGAGGCACCGGTCGCCGCGGTCGTCCGCGTCAGGGCACCCGTCAGCGGCGGATCGACCTGGATCGACTCGCCGACCGATGCGAGTTCGACGGCTTGGTCGAACGCGATCGTGAATGACGAATCGATCGTGGCGCGCTTCTCGATACGGCCGGTGAACCCGAGCTGGGCTGAGGCTGCGTCACGTGTCAGGAATGACGACCGTGCGGGGCGGGTCATCGGCCGGCCGGTCGTCGCGAGGGCCCCCGCGCCGACCGTGACGGTGTAGTAGGTGGACGGTGTCCAGTGCCCGGTCGGGACGATCGACACGCTCGTGTCGTCGGCGCTCCAATCGAGCTGGAACGGGATCGCCGGCTGGATCGCGATGGCCGACTCGACCAATTCGCGCTGCATCGGCGTGGTGAACAGGATGCTCGCCGGGGCGCGGAGGTCGATGTTCGTGGAGATGGGGATGCGGAACGCGGCCTGGGTCAGCGGGACGATGTCATTGACGGGTGATGCGTTGGTGAGCGTGGGCCGGGCGAGCGAGATCGCACCGACCGCCACGATCGCCCCCAGACCGATCGCGACCCCACCGCGCACGAGCCTGGATCGACCGAGAGCCACCGACGCGTACACGCCGAGCAGCACGGGGACGGCCAGGATCGCGATGAACAGCTTCCGCAATACAGGACCTGGCTAGCTGGATCGAGGGGGCGACGGGGGTGGGGGCCTCCGCATGGTCGCCCGCATCACGCTGGGGCGTGTGCGCCGGTCAGGGTAGCATCGGGTGTCCAGCCCGGGCAACCGAACGGGACCCGCGCTCGCTCGCACCGGCCCAGAACGACGTCTGTTCGCCGACCAGTGTGCCGGCTGGTCGGTAGCGGCCGTGGGCTCCGCTCGCAAGGCCTCGTCGCTGCAGCAGCGTGAGCGCGGCGAGCACTGTCGCGACGGGGAGATCCGTCATCGCCACGAGCTCATCGACCGTCGCGTGGCCCGCCAGCAACTCGCGAGCGATGGCTCGCTCCGTGCGGCCGAGCTCGCGCGTGGACGCTGCGGACAAGGCGTCACGGCCAGGCTGCCGCTCCCCGCTGAAGCCGAGGTCCGCGATGAGCTGCGGGATGCCCGCGACCAGATGGGTCACCTCGGCGAACTCGCGCAGGAATGAGAGGCTGCCGGCCGACGCCCGGCTGTCGATGGGCCCCGGGACGAGGAAGCAGCCCCTGCCCTGCTCGAGCGCCCACGACGCCGTGATCAGCGCACCGGAGCTCGCCGGCGCCTCGACGACGACCGTCGCGTCCGTCAGCCCGCTGATGATCCGGTTGCGCCGAGGGAAGGTCCCGCGTGACGCGGCGACGTCCGGTGCAAGCTCCGAGACCACTGCGCCGCCACCCTCGATGATGGCCTCACCCAGGCGGCGGTGCGCCGGCGGACCGACCGTCGCGTGCCCGCCGCCGATGACCGCCACCGTGGTGCCACCCGCCCGAAGGGTCGCCTCGTGCGCGGCACCGTCGATGCCGAAGGCCAGGCCCGACACGACGGCCGCGTCGGCGGCGACCAACGCCGTGGCGATCCGCGCCGCCGTCGCGCGACCAGCGGCCGTCGCTCGGCGCGTGCCGACGACGGCGACCGCTCGGTCCCTCGCGAGCGCGCCGTGCGGACCGCGCAGGTACAGCACGTGCGGTGGCATGGCGATCGCCGCGAGGCGCATCGGGTAGCTCGGCTCCTCGACGGTCAGGATGCGAACGTCGAGCGCACGGATCCGGGCGGTGATCCGCCCGGCATCCTGGGACGCGTCCGCGATGGCGATGGCGACACGCTCGCTGATCGGCCGCTCACGGATCCCGATCTCCGACGCCGGGGTCGCCGCGAGCCGCTCGACTGCGCCGGGTCCGGCCGCGCTTGCCAGCACGTCCAGCGCGGTGCCATAGGTCGTCAGGAGAGCGGAGAAGCCGATCGGCCCGAGGCCATGGACCGAGGCCAGCACGGCCCAGGCATCGCGCTCCGGCGCGTATGGGTCGGGTCCGGTCGGTGGGACGTCGTCCGCTCGCGTCCCGATGCCGATCACGGTCAGGATGCCAGGGCGCCGACGCGCGTCTCGATGGGCGACCGGTACCAGGCAGCCTCCTCGAGATGCGCGGCCTCGACCGCGGTCGCACCCTCGAGATCCGCGATCGTGCGGGCGACGCGCAGTAGGCGCTCCGTGCCGCGACCGCTCGCGAACTCCGCCTCGGCGAGCTCCGTGACCCGGCGCGCCGCGACCTCCGATAGCCGGCAGGCTCGTCGAAGCTGCCGCCCGCGGAGCTGCCCGTTCGCCCGACCACGGTCGAGCGTGGCTTGGGCGCGTGCCGCAGCAATCCGTGGCGCGACGGTCGCCGAGTCCTCCGGCTCCGTACCGACGACGAGTGTGGCGGCCGGCACCCGTGGAAGCGCGACCCACAGGTCGATCCGATCGCGCAGCGGTCCGGATACCCGCCTGCCGTAGTGATCGATCTCTCCGATCGTGCACCTGCAGCGATCCTCGGGATACGACCCGGCGAACCCGCACGGACACGGGTTCATCGCCGCGATCAGCTGGAAGCGCGCCGGAAAGGTCATCACGCGGCCGGCGCGCGCGATCAGGATCCGTCCCTCCTCGAGCGGCTGACGGAGCGCCTCAAGGACGTCGCGGTCGAACTCGGCCAGCTCATCAAGGAACAGGACCCCATGGTGGGCCTTGGTGATCTCGCCCGGGGTGAGCGTCGGGCCGCCGCCGACCATCGCGGCGTACGACAGCGTGTGGTGCGGCGTCCGGAAGGGCGGCCGGCGACGCAGGGCGGAGAGCGGGCCCTCCCCGGCCGCCGAGGCGACGATCGAGACGCCGAGCGCCGCCGCGTCGTCGAGTGGCGGCAGCAGGCCTGGGATCGTCCGCGCCAGCATGGTCTTGCCCACGCCAGGGGGACCGGTCATCAGGAGCCCGTGCCCGCCGGCGAGCGCGATCTCGAGGGCCCGCCGCGCCTGGGCCTGCCCACGGACATCGGCGAGGTCCGGCGTGGCTTCGGCCCGGGATGTCGCAGGAGAAGGCGGGTCGGTGTCGTGCCCCGTCGGACCGGCGATCGTGACCCGCGGCATCGCGATCGGGGCCCGCCGCGGTCGCTTCCCGCGGACCATCTCGGCCGCCTCGGCCAGCGTCGCTGCACCGACGACCTCCATCCCATCCACCAGCCGCCCCTCGTCCACCGCGGCCGGCGCGACCACGACCCGGCCGATCCGCCGCGCGGCCACGGCGACGACCATGGGCAGGATCCCGGGGACGGGCCGCACCTCCCCATCGAGCCCGAGCTCGCCGAGGAGCGCCACGGCGTCCGGTCCGGCGCGCACCTGCTCGGACCCGAGCAGGATGCCGATGGCGATCGCCAGATCGAGCGATGCGCCGGTCTTGCGCAGCTCCGCGGGTGCGAGATTGACCGTCAATCGCCGCGGCGGGAAGACGAAGCCGGCATTCCTGATCGCGCCGCGGACGCGTTCGCGTGCCTCCTGGATCGCCGTGTCACCCAGACCCACGAGCGTGAAGCCGGGCAGCCCGGGCGCGACGTCGACCTCGACGCGGATCGACCGACCGTCGAGACCGTACAGCGTGGCGGATGGGACGACGGCCAGCACGCCGCCACCCTAATGACGGCCACTCATCGCGGACGTATCAGGTGATCACCCGGGACGAAACCACCCGCTGCGCGGGCGATCAGGGGCGGAACGCCCTAGCGCGCCGCCACCGGCTGCGCCTGCGCGGCGACCGCGACCTTGTCGACGGCGCGCACGAACGCCAGCACCGACGCACCCAATGGCGAGTCGGCCTTGGTGAACATGAACGGGGCGCCCGAGTTGAGGGCACTGATCGCGCCGCGGTACTCGTTCACGACCTGATGGTCGATCGTCCGGCGCAGTGCACCCTCGGCGTTCTTGACGTTGATGCCGGTGAACGCATTCGAGCGGTTGAGGACGAGCTGGACCTTGTCCTTCTCGTACCCGAGGTGGTTCATGGTCTCGAGGATCAGCCGCACGTTCTTGAGGCACGACAGGTCCGCTGTCATGACCACGAAGACCGACTCTGCGGCCTCGAAGACCCCGAGGTTGATGTCGTCGAGCCGCTTGTCGACGTCGACGAGGATGTAGTCGTACATCGAGGTCAGCTGGTCGGTGATGAACGGCAAGTGCTCCGGCCGGACCAGTTCGGCGGTCTCGGGCGACGGCGGCGCGAGCAGCAGGTCGACCCCGGAGTCGTGCTTCACGATGACGTTCCGGATCAGGTCCGCATCGATCGACGGTGCCGTGACGATGTCGACGATGCTCTTGCGGTCGAGCCCGAGGTCGAGGAAGACACGGTGATCGCCGAACTGGAGGTTGCCGTCGACCAGGCAGACCTTGCGGCCCAGCTCGCGGTGGAGGGCGATGGCCGCATTGATAGCGATGGTCGTCGTACCGACGCCGCCCTTCGCGCCGTAGAACGCGAGGATGCGCCCCATCGGTGGCCGGGCAAGGAGCGCGTCACGCGGCGCGAACCGGGCAAGCAGGCTCTTGATGCGAGCAAGCAGCTCGGCCGGGTGAAACGGCTTGATGAGGTAGTCGTCGGCCCCGGCCCGCAGGCCGCGAACCTTCTGCTCCACCTCGCGCTCGGCCGTGAGCATGATGATCGGCACGTGCGACGTGCCCGATTCCTCGCCGCGGATCTTCGTCGCGACCTGGTACCCGTCGAGCTTGGGCAGCATGACGTCGAGCAGGACGAGATCGGGCGCTTCTGCACCCCACAAACGAAACCCTTCGGCGCCGTCCCCTGCGATGACGACGTCATAGCCTTCCTGCTTGAGCGTGTACTGCAGGAGTCGCTGGACGTTCGGATCGTCATCGACGACGAGGATCTTTGCTGCCATCTGGCCTCCCAGAGCATGAACGCGGGACTACCGGGTCGCCGACAGCCCCCCGGCGCGGCGATTATAGGTCGCGTCCCCCGCCGCGCAGATCGTCGTCTCGTGACGCACGGATCGCCATGCGCAGGAAGTCCATGACGCGGCGCTCATAGTCCTGCCCCACCGTAGCGTGTGCCTGGCTGTGATCGGCGCCCGGAACGACCCACTGCTGCGCTGCTGGGCCCGCCGCCGCGGCGAGCCTGCGACCGTCCTCCAGGGGCACCGTGGTGTCCGCCTCGCCGTGGATGAGGAGGAGTGGGACCGGCTCCACGAGCCCGATGACGCGGGCGGGCTCGGTCTCACGCGGGTCCGCGCCGAGCTTTCGGGCAGCGGCATCGAAGATGCGCCGCGTGACGACACGGCGGAATGGGATCGACAGACGGTTGGCGACGGGGATCTCGACCTCCGGCGCCGCCGAATCGGCGACGATCGCCACGATCAGCGGCCGAGGTGGATCGATCTCGGCGCGGGTGGTGTCCGGCTGCGAGTCGGCCGCCGACAGCGTCCCGTCCCCGAGGACGGCGACCGAGGTGATCGCGGCCATCCCGCCCATCGAGGTCCCGAAGAGCGCGACGCGACGGATCCCGCGTTCTCCGAGCCAGGCGAGGGCACCGGCGACGTCCTCGACCTCGAGCATCCCGAACGTGGATGGTCCCGGGTCCGAATCGCCATGCCCACGGAAATCGATCCCGAGGACGTTCGCCGTGCGCCGCAGGAACGGTCCGTATTCGACGAGGTCCGGCGCGACCGAACCGGTGTAGCCGTGGAGCAGGAGGATCGCCTCGTGCGGATCGGTCGTCCAGTCGCCCTCGCCGTCGCCGCTCTCGGCGGGTAGCCAGCGGCCGGCGATGCGCAGCCCGTCGCGCGACCGGAACCGGACGACCTCACCGCCGAGTGCATCGAGCTGGTCGCCGAGCGCGGCCTCGTCGGGTCCTACTCGGGGCGCATCAAGGAGGCGATCCGCGGCACGGCCGCCGATCGCCCGCAGACCCACGACCGAGACCGTCATTGCTCCAAGCCCCGTTGCGATCCGCCCGATCACCCGGCCGCCCCGGCCCGCCCGGCCGCGCGGGGCGCCGCCTCGAGCGCCTCGAACACGATCCGGCTCCACGTCTCCAGATGGTCGGAGCCGGCCGCGACCTCGGTGGGACTGGCAAATGCCCCCGACAGCTTGTCGGTCTCCCGGACCAGCACGGACCGTCCTTCGGCCTCGGCAAGCACCACGACGCCGAGGTGGACGGCTCCGACATCGGTGGTGTCGTCGTTGAGCAGCGCATACGGGGTGAACACGGGCTCGAAGTCCGCCACGAGCTCCTCGTGCCATTCCCGGCGCAGCCCGCCGGCCAGCCCCTCGTCGCCGGGGTCGACGTGGCCGCCGACCCCGATCGACCATCGATCGTGCAGTCGCGGGTCGGCCCCGGCCCTGGTGCGACGCATCAGGAAGTAGTCCTCCCCGTCGCGCAGCACGAGGTACGGGATGATCTGCTTGAACGACGGATCGCGTTCCATCTCGGCGCGTGGCTCGTACCGGCCGTGCTCGGCGACGACGTCCAGGAACGCGTCCAGGTCGGCCGTGCGAAGGCCGTACCACGATGCGTCGTCGGGCACGAGACGACGTGGGACGACGAGGACACGCTCGTTGTCGGGGACGCTCATCGTCCCGTGGAGTCCAGCCGCTCGCGGGCCTGCTGGAGCCGCTCCGCGACCGCAGCGCGACTCGGCTCGCCGTCGAGTTCGAGGTCGGCCAGCCATCCTTCGAGGACCTCGACGAGGGCGCGGATGCGGGCAGCGACCGGGCCACTGTTCGTCGTCACCATCCCTGTCCCCATCTCGATATCGCCTCGCGCCAGGCGGGTCATGTCGCGCCAGCCCGAGGCGGACAGCTGCGCCGCTGTCGTCCAGCCGTCGCGCGTCGCGCCCATCGGTCCGGCGACTGACTCGACCAGCGCTGCTGCAACGACCAGCGGCAGGTGGGAGATCCCGGCGACGGCCTCGTCATGCTCCTCTGCGCCGAGGCGGAGCGGTCGCGCCCCGACGGCCCGGGCAAGGTCCTCGACACGCTGGACCGCCGCCTCGTCGGCGGTCGGCACCACGACCCACGGTCGTCCGTCGAACAGGTCGGGCCGTGCGGCGTCGTAGCCGCTCGTCTCGCGACCCGCCATCGGGTGGCCGCCGACGAACCGCAGCCCCAGCTCGGCAGCCCGGGCGACGATCGCCACTTTCGAGCTCGCCACGTCGGTGATCACGGCGTCCTGGCTGATCGCCGACCGCCACGGACCGGCCAGCTGGTCGAGCTGCGCCAGACAGACCGGGGCAGGTCCCGCCAGGACGATGAGGTCGGCGCCGTCGATGGCGACCTCGGGGGAGGCTGCCGCCTCGTGGATCATCCCGTCCCGCGCAGCCGTCGCGGGACCATGACCCCTCGGCGACCACGCCGCGATCCTGGCGTCGGCGTTCGCCGTGCCTCGCTCGCGGAGCGCGCGGACGATCGACCCGCCGATCAGACCCAACCCCAGCAGAGCGATACGCATCGGCGCGAGTATCGCAGCCGACGGACCGGCCGGCGCCTCAGGGGCTGGCGCGCCTCCGCCGGATGCGTCGATCGGCGATCCGCCGCTCGGCGCCCTCCTCGGGCGGGCCCGGCTCGTCGGGTGGGTTCACCCGGCGTGGCCGCTCGCGACGCTCGGTCGCTCGACGCTCGCGGTCCAGGACGGCACCACAGCGCGGGCAGCGGCGCTCCTCCGCGAACAGCGAATCGACCGGCGAGACCGTGTAGATCTGGCGACCACACGACCAGCAGGCAAGGTGCGGCACGGTGGTAGTCCCCCCTTCCCCGTCAGCCGATCGACGGCAGCGCGGCGAGCGCGGCCTCGACCTTTTCGCTGGGGTACTCGTAGTCCTCGAGCGAGCCGTCGAGATAGCGCTCGTAGGCGGCCAGATCGAAGTGGCCGTGGCCGCACAGGTTGAACAGGATGACGCGCGCCTCACCGGCTTCCTTGGCCGCGATGGCCTCGTCGATGGCGACCCGGATCGCATGGGTCGGTTCGGGAGCGGGCAGGATGCCCTCCGCTCGGGCGAAGAGCACACCAGCCTCGAAGCTCGCGCGCTGGTGCACGCTGCGCGCCTCGATGTCCCCGTGCTCCTTCAAAAGGCTGACCAATGGCGACATGCCGTGATATCGCAGGCCGCCGGCATGGATCGGCTCAGGGATGAAGTCGTGGCCGAGCGTGTGCATCTTGGCCACCGGCGCCATCTTGGCCGTGTCGCCGAAGTCGTACGCGTAGACACCCCGGGTGAGGCTGGGGGCCGCTTCGGGCTCGACCGCGATGATCCGATGGGAGGCGCCCTCCCGAAGGTTCCGGCCGAGGAACGGGAACGTCAGGCCGGCGAAGTTCGACCCACCACCTGTGCAGCCGATGATGATGTCGGGCGACTCTCCGGCCATGCCCATCTGCTCGATCGCCTCCTGACCGATCACGGTCTGGTGCAGGAGCACGTGGTTGAGCACGGAACCCAGCGAGTACTTGGTGTCGTCGCGGGTGGCCGCATCCTCGACCGCCTCGCTGATCGCCATCCCGAGGGAGCCCGGGCTGTCCGGATGCTCTGCGAGGACCGACCGACCGTAGTTCGTCGTCGGGGACGGGCTGGCAACCACCTCGGCGCCGTACGTCTCCATGAGGATCCGCCGATACGGCTTCTGGTCGTAGCTGGCGCGGACCATGTAGACCTTGACGTCGAGACCGAAGAGCGCCCCGGCGAAGGCCATCGCGCTCCCCCACTGGCCGGCGCCGGTCTCGGTCGCGATCCGCGTGACGCCCTGTTCCTTGTTGTAGAACGCCTGAGCGATGGCGGTGTTGGGCTTGTGGCTACCGGCTGGGCTGACACCCTCGTACTTGTAGTAGATGTGCGCGGGTGTATCGAGGGCGCGCTCGAGTCGATGCGCGCGGTACAGGGGGCTCGGCCGGTACAGGCGATACGCATCGCGGACGGGCTCCGGGATCTCGACCTCGCGGTCCTGCGATACCTCCTGGCCGATGAGCGCCATCGGGAAGAGGGGCGCGAGGTCGTCCGGGCCGATCGGCTCGAGCGTTGCCGGATGGAGATAGGGCGACGGTGGAACCGGCAGGTCCGCCGCGATGTTGTACCAGGACCGCGGGATGCGGCTCTCGTCGAGGACGAACTTGGTCTGACGTGGATCAGCAGCGACGGCTGACATCCGTGGCCCTCCCGGAGGTCCCGCCGCGGTGACGTCGAGCGGTCGGGGGCGCGAGCCTATCGCGCGCGGCGGCGCGGGCGCAACCGTTCGATGCGGAGCGACCGTCCGCCGGCCGCCAGGAGCAGCGGCATGACGATCACGATGCCCTCGTCCCGGTCATCGTCGTCGTCGTCGTCATCGCCGTCGCGGTCCTTGTCCTTGTCCTTGTCCTTATCCCGGTCGTGGTCCTTGTCCTTGTCGCGGTCGTGGTCGCGGTCCTTGTCCTTGTCGCGGTCCTTGTCCTTGTCCCGGTCGTGGTGGTCGTTGTCGTCGTCGTCCTTGTCCCGGTCGTGGTGGTCCTTGTCGTCGTCGTCCTTGCCGTCATGGTCATCATCGCCGGGACGCGCCGTCGGCCACGGGGTCGGCTGAGGCGCAGCCGTCGGCTTGGCCGTTGGCGCCGGGGTCGCGATGGCGGTCGGCGCAGGGGTCGGCTTGGCGGTCGGTGCGGCGGTGGGTCGGGCGGTCGGAGCGGCGGTCCGGGTCGGTCGTGGGGCGGCCGGTGGGTTCACCACCGGGTTCACCGCCGGTCGCGTCGTCGAAGCCGGCCGGACCGGGCGCGGTGTCGGTGTGGGCTGGAGTCGCGTCGGGGCGCTCGGTGCCGGGGACGGAGTCGGTGCGACGACCGACGTCGTGGGCGTCGGTGTGGCAAGGCCAGATGTGGGCGTGGAGATCGCCGGGGCACGTCCTGTCGGGGTCGCCGTCGGGGCCGGGGTCGGCGGCTCGACGACGGCGACCAGCGGCGGGGAGGACGCTGCGGACCGCTGCTGGAGTCCGACGCCGCCGATGCCGAGTGCGATCGTCGCGAGGGCAAGATTCAGGACGCCAAGGCTCAGGACGAGTCTGGCGCGCTGAGCGTCGGTCACGGCGATATGGGAACTCCGTCGATCCGGGGGGGCGGGTCTGGGAGACCCAATGGTACCAAGGCTGGTGCTCGGTCCGCCCTAGGCGAGATTCCGTATTGCGACGGGCAGGTATCGTGCGGGACCGCCTCCGGTGACGCTCTCGAACAGTCCGATGCGGTCCACGCGGACCGGGATCCGACGCTCGGCGACGGCCGCGCCGAGGCGTTCCGCGATGAGCCGTCCGGCCGCGACGCCGTCCGAACGGGCGAGCGTGAGGTGGGCCCGGAATGGTCGATCCGTGCGCGCCCACCCCCGGCGAGCAAGCTCCGAATCGGTCGTGGCCGCGAGTCGTTCGAGGTGTTCGGTCGCGGTCTCGACACCGATCCACAGAGCCCGCGGCCGGCCTCCGGCCGGGAACGTGCCAGAACCGGCGAGCTCGAGCTCGATCGGACCCTCCGTCGATGCTGCCGCGGCTTCGACGGCTTCGATCGCTGCCGGGATACGTGCCTCGTCCGTCGGTCCGAGGAAGCGCATCGTCAGGTGCAGACCGTCGAGGCGCACCCAGCGCACATCGCGCGCCCCCGCGGGGAGAGGTTCGGCGCGGACCGAGCCGACGATCGCACCGACTTCATCGACCGCCGCTTCGGGGAGGGGCACGGCGATGAACAGACGGGGCTCGGAAGGCGCCCCGCGCGCGTCGGCGGCGAGCGGGTCCCGGCCGTCCCTCACCCGGGCTGGGCGACGGCGTCGCGCTCCCGCAGCCACGCCGCCCGGTCGTCCCGCAGCACCTGGAGGGCCGCGTCGTGGTCACGCCACCCGACGACGTCGACGGCCTTGTCCTCGAGCATCTTGTACGTCTGGAAGAAGTGCTCGATCTCGACGAGGCGATGAGGCCGGACCTGGTCGAGGCGCTCGATGTGCTGCTGATGGGAGTCACCGAGGGCGACGCACAGGACCTTGAAATCGAACCCCTTCTCGTCGCGCATCTCGAGGCCGCCGATCGGGCGCGCCCAGACGTGACAGCCGGTGAACGTCGGCTCATCGATGACGAGCAGCGCATCGGTGTGGTCGCCATCACCGGCGCGCGTCCCCTCGATGAAGCCGTAGTCGAAGTTGTAGAACACCGCACTGCTGAGAACGCGATCGAGGCGGAAGACGCCGGCTTCCTCGTCGAACTCGTACTTGTTGCGTGAGCCACGCGGGATCTCGACGACGATCTCGATCACATCGGGGTATTCGCCGGGGCTGCGCATATGGCGAGTGTAGGCGCGGCGGGTCGCGTCGGCGGATCAGTCGTCGTAGAGAGGCGAGTCCTCCGACCCGATGCGCTCCGCAGAGCGCGCACGGACCTCGTTCGTCGGCGGATCAGGCGGTGTCAGCGCAAGGCGGAGCCGAGTACCGGAGCGAGCGCACCCACGGTGCGTGAGCGACGGGCGCAGGCGACAACGCGGCGATGGCGCCGCATCATCCGCCGACTCAGTCGTTGTAGAGACGTTCCTCGATCAACTTCTCCTGCACGGTCCGACCGTTCGGGTCGAAGCAGGAGAACTCGAAGTGCTTCTCGAACTCGAGGTCCACGTTGTCCTGGCCACCACGGTTCTTCTCGACCGACACCACGACCCAGTCCCGGAAGCGCTGCGCCTGGTACGGATTGAACTCGATGTTGACCTTGGCGACGATGTGGTACTTCTCGTTCAGGATCAGGATGATGTCGGCCTCGTAGTTGATCGCCGACGAGCCGCGCAAGTGGAAGTTGCGCAGGCGCGAGGCCTTGAGGCCCTCCTTGTCGGCCGCCACGATCGACACCATCGGGACGTCCTCGGACAGCGCGATGTCCTTGAGGCCGTTGACGATGAAGGTGACCTTCTCCGACTCGTTCTCCGGCTCGGGGACCTGGGGCACCTTCTGCATGTAGTCGACGAAGACGACGAGTCGCCGGTCGCCCGAGAGCGCGCGATGCTGCTGGACGAGCTTGCGGACGTTGTCGATGGTGCTGGCGGTCTGCGAGCCGCGGAGCAGGAACAGGTTCTGCCCGTAGCGCGCGATGCGATCGAGCGACGGCCGGAGACGCGGGTTGTTGGCGAGCTGCGGGCTCGCGGCACCCTCGGCCATCCACGTGCCGAGGATCTCCTTGCGCACGTCCTGGATCTTGATCGCGCCGGTCTTGTGGGGCAGGTGCGCCAAGGCCGACTCCATCGCGATGAGGCGATTCATCAGGTACGCCTCGTCGTGCTCGAAGCACAGGTAGAGGACGTTGGCCTGCCCGCCCGACGCGATGTTGCGCGCCATCTGGAGCGCCATCGTCGTCTTGCCGGTGCCCTGGGCGCCACCGATGAGCAGCAGCTCGCCGGCTCGCAGCCCGGTGCCGATCGTCTTGTCGAGGGGGGTGAAGCCCAGTGGAACGGGCTGGTACTCGGCTAGGTTGCCGGTCGTCACGCGCTCGTTGAGGTCGACGAGCACGTCGAGCGCAGACCTCGGCGCCATGCTCCCGTTGTCGGTATCGAGCCGCCACCCACGCGCGGCGGGCGCAGGCGCGACGTTGGCTTCAGTTTCGAGATCGGTGCTCACGCGGTCGGATCCTCCCCGGAGGGCGGCGCTCTTGGCGCTCATGGACGAAATCTAGGGCAGTGGCGGGTCTAGACCGTATCACCCATCCGTACTGCGCCGGTCCGGACCTGTCTCATCGAGAGCGGCGATCTCATCGAACGTGCCGACGATCGTCCGGATGGCGCCCTCGTAGTTCCGGAGGTCGAACCACTCGTTCGGCGCGTGGGCGAGGTCGTTCGGCTGGGTGAAGCCTTCGAGCACGACCGGCAGGCCCAGGATCGCCTGGAAGCTGGCGGCGATCGGGATCGAGCCACCGGAATTGATGAGGACGGGTGCGCGACCGAATACCGCCTCCAGGGCCCGCGCCGCCGCACCGACGAACGGGTGATCGATGGGTGTCCTGGTGGCACGACCCATCCCCAGCGGGGTGACGGTGACGTCGACACCGGGCGGGGCGATCTCCTCGACGAAGGCCTTGAACTTCTCGAACACGTCATTCGGTTCCTGGTCGGCGACGAGTCGCGTACTGATCTTCGCGTGGGCGGTCGCCGGGATGATCGTCTTCGAGCCTTCGCCCTGGAAGCCACCCCAGATGCCGTTGACGTCGAGCGTCGGCCGAACCGACTTCCGCTCCAGGGTCGAGTAACCCGACTCACCGACCAGAGCAGGTACGCCGGTCTCGACTCGGAACGCCTCTTCATCGAACGGCAGCGCAGCGATGGCCTCCCGCTCGGAATCGGTCGACGCGACGACGTCGTCGTAGAAGCCCGGGATGCGGATCCGACCGTCCGCTCCCTTCAGCGCAGCGATGATCTGGGCGAGGGCGACCACCGGATTGGCGACGGCGCCTCCGTAGCTCCCCGAATGGAGGTCGATCGCGCCGAGGCGGACGTCGATCTGCGCATACATCAGGCCGCGCAGCGAGACCGTGATCGCCGGGACGTTGCCCTCGAAGAAGCCCGTGTCGCTGATGATCGCGGCGTCGGCACCCAGGCGTTCACGGTTGGCCGTCAGCCATGGATCGAGGTGGACGCTCGAGCTCTCCTCCTCGCCCTCGAAGACGTACCGGACGTTGACGGGCAGGCTGCCGCGGGTCGCGAGCAGGGTCGCCGCCGCGACGACGTGGGCGTGGATCTGGCCCTTGTCATCGGCCGAACCCCGACCGATGAGCCGCTCGCCATCGACCACGGGCTCGAACGGCTCCGTGCGCCACTCGTCGAGGGGGTCGACGGGCTGGACGTCGTAGTGACCGTAGACGATCACCGTGGGCGCGCCCTCGGCGTGGAGCCAGTCGCCGTAGACGATCGGGTGGCCGCCGGTCTCGCTGACATCGACGTTCTCGATACCGGCGGAACGGAGCTCGTCGGCGAGCCACTCGGCCGCGCGACGGACGTCGGGAGCGTGCTCGGGCAGGGCCGAGATGCTCGGGATGCGGAGGAACGCCTTGAGTCGCTCCAGGCGCTCGTCGCGGTGCGCGTCGAGGTACGACTCGAGCTCGGCAGGGTCAGCGATACGGTCGGACATGGGCCGGAAGTCTATCGGCGGGCGCCGCGGGGCGTTGAGTCAGTGGTAAGCGTTCGCCTCCACGATGTCGTCCGTGGCCGAGTCACGGATCTCCCGCGCGGATCGGCGGGCGAGGACCATCGGCGAACGCGTCGGCTTGGAGTTGCGCCAAGCGCGACTCATCGCTGGACTCACCCTCACGCGGGTGGCAGGTGCCGTTCGCCTGTCGGCGAGCGAGGTCAGCCGGATCGAGCGCGGTCGTGCCGCCTGGGTGGATGTGCCCACGCTCGCCCGACTTGCGGCGGTCGTCGGGCTCGACCTTTGGGTGCGCCTCTACCCCGGCGGGGAGCCCCTGCGCGACATGGCGCACCTCGCTCTCACCGATGCCTTTCGCGCGATGGTCGGGCCGGGGCTGATCGTCCGGGCCGAGGTCCCGATCGGGGATCCACGTGACCTGCGCGCGTGGGATCTCACTCTCACGGATCGACGATCCGGGTGCTGCGGGGTCGAGCTCGAGACCCGGCTGGTCGATGCTCAGGATCAGGCACGTCGAGTAGCGCGCAAGGCCGGCGATTCCGGATCCGAGCGGGTCCTCCTGGTCGTCGCTGACAGCCGAGCCAACCGGGCTGCCGTCCAGGCCGCGGCGCCCCTGCTCTCAGCGACCTTCGCGATCGACGATCCGGCGGCCTACGACGCCCTGGCTCGGGGTGACGTGCCACCGCGGGACGCGCTCATCCTTGTGAAGGTGCCGCGGCCGCGCCGGAGGCACCCATTGCCGTCGCACGGCAGCTGACGACGCGTTCGGCCTCGTTAGCGTCGTCCTTTGCCGCACCACGGTAGAAACACGCTCCGGTTGCCGCTCCACGGCATGCTAGCGGGCATAGCGAGCCACCGGCGTCGCCAGCTGCCGCCCCACGGCAACGACGGCCAGTCTCACGGACACAGCGGTCGATCGTTGCCGCCCCACGGCCGGTCAGGCGGCACTCCACGGCAATGCAGGCGGCGCGGCCGCCGGCCGGCGCCACGGCGCGACGCAGGCGGCACGGCCACAGCCCCGGAATCGAACGAGCGGGCCGGAGTTCGGCCCGCTCGTCGCGGCGTACGTGTTCTGGAGGCCCTTCGACGCCGTGGTGGCGCCGGATCAGCAGCCGGTCAGGCCGGCTGCGGGTTGGGCTCGGGGATCGGCTGTCCTGGTCCGATGACCGATGGCACGCCGCTGTCGGTGGACTTCGGTGGCAGGTCCGTGAAGAGCGTCTCGAACCCTTCGGCGTCGACGGTCTCCTCGGCCACGAGCTTCTCGGCAAGGGCCACGAGGCGGTCGCGGTGGGTCGTCAGGACCTCCGTCGCTCGCTCGTACGCCTTGTCGATGATGGCGCGGACTTCCTCGTCGATCTGCTTCGCGATCTCGTCGCTGTAGTTGCGCTGCTCGCCGATCTCGCGGCCGAGGAAGACCAGCTCGTCGCGCTTCCCGAAGGACAGCGGGCCGAGCTTGTCGCTCATGCCGAACTCGGTGACCATGCGCCGCGCGAGGTCGGTCGCCTTCTCGATGTCATTGCTGGCACCGGTCGTGGTGTCTCCGAAGATGAGTCGTTCGGCGACATTGCCGCCGAGCAGGCCCGCGATCTTGTCCTCGAACTCGGTCTTGGACTGCAGATAGCGGTCCTCCTGGGGCAACGCCATCGTATAGCCGAGGGCCATGCCGCGGCTGATGATCGTCACCTTGCTGACCGGGTCGCACTTCGGCAGGATCCGCTGGACCACGGCGTGACCACCCTCGTGGTAGGCGATGATCGCCTTCTCGGCATCCGAGATGACGCGTGACTTGCGCTCCGGTCCGGCCACGATCCGCTCCAGGGCCTCCTGGAACTCGGACATGCCGATGACCTTCTTGTTGCGACGGGCCGAGAGGATCGCCGCCTCATTCACGAGGTTGGCGAGGTCGGCGCCCGAGAAACCCGGCGACTGTCGCGCGACGCCGGCGACGTCGACGCCCTTGTCGAGCGGCTTGCCCTTGGTGTGCACGTTCAGGATCTCGACACGACCCTTCATGTCCGGGCGGTCGAGGATGACCTGGCGGTCGAAGCGGCCGGGCCGCAGGAGCGCCGGATCGAGCACGTCGGGCCGGTTCGTGGCTGCGACGACGATGACGTTCGTGTTCGTATCGAAGCCATCCATCTCGACGAGGATCTGGTTGAGGGTCTGCTCGCGCTCGTCATGGCTGCCGCCCAGGCCGGCGCCGCGCTGGCGTCCGACCGCGTCGATCTCGTCGACGAAGACGATGCACGGCGAATTGCGCTTGGCCTGGTCGAACAGGTCGCGGACGCGGCTGGCGCCGACGCCGACGAACATCTCGACGAACTCCGAGCCCGAGATGCTGAAGAACGGCACGCCCGCCTCACCGGCGACCGCGCGAGCCATCAGCGTCTTGCCGGTGCCCGGAGGGCCGACGAGCAGCACGCCACGCGGGATGCGCGCGCCGAGCGAGTTGAACTTCTCGGGGAACTTCAGGAACTCGACGACCTCCTGGAGCTCGGTCTTGGCCTCGTCGACGCCGGCCACATCGGCGAACGTCACCACGGTCTTGTTGCCGAGGAACATCCGCGCGCGGCTCTTGCCGAACGAGAGGGCCTGGTTATTCGTGCCCTGCGCCTGGCGCATCATGAAGAAGATGAAGCCGCCGATGATCAGCAGTGGCAATACGGCGGTGAGCAGCAGGCCCAGCCACGACGTGTCGGGCGCGGGGGTCGCCTGGAAGATGTTGTCCGGCAACGGCTTGCCGCCCTTGTCGGCGGCCGCCAGCATGTCGGGGAACACCTGGGTCAGGACCGTGGGGACGATGACCGTATAGGTGGTGGGCGGTTGGTCGTTCCGTTCGACCGTCAGCGTCGTGCCCTGCTGGGTGACCTTGGCGATCTTGCCCTGGCTAACCTCGGCCAGGAACTGGGAATAGCCGGTGTTGGTCGGCTGGCCTGTGGTCGTGATCCATGTGAACAGCAGTGCTGCCGTGCCGACCACAAGCACGAGCATCACGATGCCGTTCCGGAAGAACTTGGGGTTCAACGAGAAGCCTCCGGGTGAAGTGAGCGACCACGAAGCGCCGCCACGTGTCGCGAGTATACCGTCGAGGGCCCGCCAGACCCCCTGACCGAGGTCATGCCCTCGATCATCCCTACGGACGATCGCAGCCGACGGATGGCGACGGCAGCGAACGTCAAGAAATCGAAACGAGTCCGCGATCGATCGTCGGGCCGGGGAGACGCCGACGCGTCGCGGTGTGACGAGGCGTGGTAGCGGAGGGCGGATTCGAACCACCGGCCAAGGGCTTATGAGTCCCCTGCTCTACCACTGAGCTACTCCGCCGTGGGCCGGGATTCTAGCTTCGATATCGGCGGACCGCACGGGATCGGTCGATGCGTGCCTCAGCGACCGACGAGCGTGATGCCCACCATCCGGTGGTAGTGCGAGACGAACGTGTCGCGGTGCACGACGCGCCCGGAGCCGTCGCGCACGGTCCGCGTCACCGACACGTCCTTGCCGTCGACCGGGTATTCGATCCGCTTGCGCTCGCCGGGTCGCAGCGATGATGTGTACTGGACGGTGTCGTAGCCGCCCACCACGTTCGACACCGACGGCCGCGACCAGGTCGTCGTCCGCCCGTTGGGGACGCTCCAGATCTCGAAGCGGACGACGCCCGGCGAGGCCACCGACTTGATCATCACCGGATGCTTCGTGTCGTTCCTGAAACGCATCGTCTGCGAGTCGGAGACCGTGGCGTCGAGGCCGAGCGGGTAGCGGGTGATGTAGTACCAGTGCGGTTGCCGGGCGACGACCTGGAGGCCGCCTCGCGCCGCGGCGTTGAACAGCGTCGTCGACGCCGCGCAGATCCCACCGGCCAGCGCGCGGCCCTCGACCGAATGGCCGCCGACGATCGCCCCGCCCAGCCGGTAGCCGGTGCGGAAACTGACCTCGCCGAGGGCTCGCCAGAAGTCGAACGTCTCACCGGGCCGGACGACGACACCGTCGAGCCGACGCGCCGGGATCGTGATGTTCGCCGCGAAGCCGTTGTGGGCACTGACCTGGTAGTACGTCGTCCATGACCCGACGCGCTCGACGAGCGGCGCCTTCCTGGTCGCCTCGCCGGTCGTCAGGTCGGGTCCGACCGCCTTGGTCGCCACGCTCACCTTGGCGGGCGTCGAGGCGCCCGTCGCACGCCCGTCGAGGATGCTGACGATGCTGTCGACCGTGGCCTCGACGTCGAGCGCGCGACCCGCGGATGAAGGACTGACCCCGAAGATCCGCCCGCCACGGTCGCGCAGGAAGGTGGCGTTGGTCGGCTTGATCGCGACGTGCTTCTTGATGTTCCTGAGGATCGACGGGACCTTGCCCGTGTCGAGGACCGGCGCGAAATCAGCGCCGCTCCCCTCGAAATGCATCCAGCGCGTGATGACATTCGTGCCGATCGTCCAGCTCCGGGACTTCGTCTTGAGGTGGATCGGTGCGGACAGGCGCTCGGCAAGGCCGACCGCCCGCACGACATCCGTGTCGGAGGTGGCGGGCAGGATCGCGACCGAGTCGGCCTCGTAGCGGATGACCGACGGGGTGGCCGGGTCGCGCAATGCCGTGTCGATCAGGGAAAACACCCGGGTGGTGTCGACGCCGACGCCCTCGTGCGCGGGCATCGTGACCAGCTGTCCGTGGCTAACCCGGACCGTGGCATCCGTCGCGGGCCGGCGCCCGAGCATCTCGAACTCCGCGAGCTTCGCCGCGAGCGCCGGGCGCGAGAAGCCGATCCGGATCGGCAGCGACGCGGGGCGGAGCAGACCCTGGATGCCGGTGAGGGCGACGTCGAACGTCGTCCCGTCGCGACCGTGTGTGAGCGCGTCGGTCAACATGCCGTCCGCATCGATGACCCGGCGCACCTCGGCGTAGCGGATGACATCCGTCGTCTTGCTCGACACGAGCTCGATCTGGCCGTCCTCGAGCGCGCCGAGCGAGGTCTCGATCGCCGATCGTGCCTCGGCCTCGGTCATGCCGCCGACCGCCACGCCCCCGACGACCACGCCGGGCAGCACCCGACCGCTGTACGACTGTGTGAAGGCGACCAGCCCGCCCAACGCGAGTGCGACCGCGAACAGCGCGACGAGCGTGACGCGGCGGATGACACGTCCAGGGCTGCGCTCCAGGACGCGTGGTGTCGTCGCGACGGGCTGTGTGGCGGCCATTCCGTTGATCACCCCGAGCGGACGTCGGGCTGACCCCGTCGTCGAGGCAGGGAGACTACGACACCACCGTCACGGTGGGAAGGGGGTCGTCTGGGCTAGTCGGGTCCGGTCCCTCGAGCTCCGCTGCCTACTGCGCGAAGGTGTCGCAGTCGTCCGAATTGCCACTCCGGTAGCCCGTGGTGAACCAGGTGACCCGCTGCTCGGCCGAGCCGTGGGTCCAGCTCTCCGGGTTGATCCGGCCGCTCGTCGACTGCTGGATGCGATCGTCGCCGACGGCCGACGCCGCGCTGAGGGCCTCGTCGATGTCGCCTGGCTGGAGGTCGCTCGACGCCGAGTTCGCCCACACGCCCGCCAGGCAGTCGGCCTGCAGCTCCTGGCGCACCGACAGCGAGTTCCGCTGGCCCGGGTCCTGCGCCGACACCTGCTGGACCTGCTCCGAGATGCCGAGGACCGTCTGGATGTGGTGACCGAACTCGTGGGCCACGACATAGGCCATCGCGAAGTCGCCGCCCTGGGCGCCGAAGCGGGACTGCAGCTCGTCGAAGAAGCCGAGATCGAGGTAGACCTTCTTGTCGGCGGGGCAGTAGAACGGGCCGGTCGCGGCGGATGCCGGTCCGCAGGCGGACTGCGTGGCGCCGTCGAACAGGACGAGCTTGGTCTCCGGATAGTCCCGACCGGCCGCGCTGAACGTCGACGCCCAGAACGTCTGGATGCTGTCGACGGTGTAGGACAGCTGCTCATCGGTCTCGCTCTGGGGGTTCAGCGTGCCGCCCGGCTCGACGGCGCCACCACCGGTGGTCAGGCCGCCCAGACCCGGGATCGAGCCACTCCCGCCGAGCACACCGCTGAACAGCAGGAACAGGACGACCAGCACGATGATCCCGCCGAGCCCACCGCCGGCCTTGCCGCCGGGGATCGGGATGGGGATGCCCATGCCGCCGCCCCCACCGGGCAGACCGACGCCCCCGCCGCCCTGCCCGCGGCGGTCCTCGATCTGGTCGAACCCGGTGTTGCGCTTCCATTTCATGGTGAGGATCGCCTCGCTTCGTGTGCGCGGCAGCATACGGCGAGACGTAGGAGCCAGACGTCGCGGCGAGGGTCAGACGCCTTGCAGACGCATCGTCGGACGAAGCGTCAGACGACCTCGTCCAGACGCCCGGTCGACACATCGAACACGAGACCGTGGATCGGCACGCGCCGCAGATAGGGGTGCTCGCGGAGGATCGCGACCTGGCGGCGGACGTTCGCCTCGAGGTCGGCGAAGCCACCGAACGCCACGCCGACCTCCTGCGCCGGCAGACCGCTGTGCGACGCGACCCGGGAGCGGAGCTCCTCCTCGTCGACGCCATGCAGGCCGCAGTGCGTGTGCTCGATCAGCACGATCTCCTCGGTGCCGAGCAGATCCATGCTCACGACCAAGGAGCGGATGACGTCGTCGGTCACGAGGCCGCCGGCGTTCCGGATGATGTGTGCGTCGCCGGTGTGCAGGCCGAGCGTCTCCTCGACGTCGAGGCGAGCGTCCATGCAGGCGATCACCGCCAGCTTCGAGAGCGGCATCGCGGTCAGCGCCGACCGGTCGAACGACTCCGTGTAGCGGCGGTTCTCGGCGAGCAGGCGCGCGTATTCGGCACTGCGATCCGCGTCGGTCATCGCACGCGTTCTGCTAGGTCGTCCGATCCTGACCGTACATCTCGAGGAGCTCGCCGATCGTCAGCTGACCGTACTGGGCGTCGAGACCGTCGCGCGCGATGCGCCACATCGTCCGCAGCGGTCGTGGCCCCGACCGGTCCAGCTCCGCCAGACGGACGGCCCCGAAGCGCTCGATGCCCGGGACCGCCCGCAGGTCCGTGGCCAGCCGCCGCGCGGCGTCGTCGACGGTCGTCTCGCGAGTGATCCCGGCCGAAGCGGGAACCGCCGGCGAGGTCGTCCTGGCCGGTCGGGCCGGGCCCGCCGCCGTGTCGGTCCGTGGAGGCGAAGCCGTCGCCGAGGCGGCACGGATCGCCTCGTCCGCCTGTTCCAGCGCCTCATCGATCTGTTCGCGGCTCTCGAACCGGGGCGCGGCGCCCGGCGTCGTCAGGTCGACGGTCGCTGGGGGCGTGCCGCGCGACGTGGCGCCGGCGGGCCGGCGCTGCACGGGCGGCGTCGGCTCGGCGGCGGACGCGGTCGTTCCCGTGGTTGCGCTCGCCTGTGCGGAGCTCGGTGCGGGCCCGGTCTGACGGCCACCGCCCCGAGAGCCGGTCGGACGCGTGCGTCCACCCGACCCGCCCGAACCCGAGTCGGAGGCTCCGCCACCTCCCGTGGCGCCACCCATCGCCTGGCTGAGCATGGCCGGGATGTCGATCCCGGTCAGGCCCTTCACGGTCGTTCCGGCCTCGGTCACCGTCCGGGTCACGTTGCGGACGACGTCGGATGCGCCCTCGTTCGACAGGACGGTCAGGTTGTCGATGTTGCCCATGGGCTCGGCTGCGGCACGGACGATCTCCGGCAGCTGCGACAGCACGGTCTGGATGATCGCCGCCTCGTTGAACTGGCGGTAGGCGTCGGCCCGGAGCGCAAGCGCCTTCGCCTCCGCTTCGCCCTTCGACAGGACGATACCCGCCTCCGCATTGCCCTCGAGCGTGGTCTGCTTGGCCGTCGCCTCGGCGGTGACCTCGACCACGCGGGCCTGCGCCTCGCCGGCAAGCTTTACTCGCTCGGCGTCGGCCTGGGCGGCCGCGATCCGAGCCTGCTTG
Organism: uncultured Chloroflexia bacterium; assembly: GCA_963813535.1. GTDB lineage: Bacteria > Chloroflexota > Limnocylindria > Limnocylindrales > CSP1-4 > SPCO01. The sequence goes on from CAWEZH010000002.1 coordinate 846,554, forward strand.
TCACCCTCGGCGCGCCGGATCTGCGCCTCGGCCTCGGCCTCGGCCGGACGGACCGTGCTGGTGAGCAGCTCCTTCTGCGTGCGCGCCGCCTCGAGCTCGGCGAGCTCGGTCTGCTTGCGGGTCACTTCCTGGGTCGCCTCGGCCTCGGCGAGCGGGCCGGCCTGCGCGGCACGGGCGTTGGCGGCCGCGGTCTGCGTCTCGGTCTCGGCTCGGCGGAGGGATACGTCCCGCGCGGCGTTGATCTTGATCTGCTCGGCCTCGGCCTCGCGGACGGCGGCCTCCTGATCGGCGGCGGCCTTGGCCATGCGCGCGTCGCGCTCGCGGCGGGCGGTCTCCTGCTGGCCGATCAGCTCCATGTAGCCGGACTCGTCACGGATGGCCTGGATCGTGAACGAATTCGATCTGGAGGCCCGACGTCGCGAGGTCGCCCTTGGCGGCGTCCTGCACGGCCTGCTGGAACTTCTGCCGGTCGAGGTTGAGCTCCTCCACGGTCAGCGTGCCGACGATCGATCGCAGCGAGCCCTCGAGCACGTTCTTGACGATCGAGTCGACTTGCTCCTCCTGCGCGTCGAGGAAGCGCTCGGCGGCGTTGCGGATCGATTCGTCGTCGGCGCCGATCTTGAAGGTCGCGACGCCCTGGACCGCCACCTTGATGCCTTGCCGGCTGACGGCATCGGCGAGGTTCACGTTGATCTGGCGGGCGGTCAGCTTGAGCTTGCCCACCTTGTGGATGAGGGGCAGCACGATGACACCGCCGCCGCGCACGACCTTCAGGTTGCGTCGCCCGTCGGGACCGCGGTCGCGCTGCCCCGACACGATGAGTGCCTCGTTGGCGCCGGCGACCTTATATCGACTGCCGATGTACGAGACGATCAGGACCGCGACGATGATGATCAGGAAGATCGGGATCACGCCGGTCCCGATGAAGCTAATGATCTGATCCATCGCCGCTCACTCCTTGCTTGCCGTCACGCCCGCGGGCGACATTGGTTCGACGATGAGCCCGGAGCCGGCGACACCACTCACCCGAGCGACCGTGCCGACGCCGATGTCCACCGATGCTGTCGCGCTGAACTCGTGGGTCTGGCCCTCCGCCTTGACCAGCACGCTGCCGTAGCGGCCGGCCGGGATCGACACCTGGACGTACGCGTCCCGACCGACGAGGTCGGCGGTCGAGAAGGGCGCTTCTGCCTCGGCTCGCCGCAGCGTGCTGAAGATCAGGTAGGCGATCGCGAGACCCGCCAGGCCGAAGCCGAGACCCCAGATCGCCGCCTGGCCGCCATGCACGTCGAGGACCTGCGTCGCGAACAGGCCGCCAACGCCGAACATCGAGACGAACGACAGTAGCAACGGCATGAGCGAGACGCCGCCGACATCGAAGTCGAAGGCGGCGCCGAGGATGTCGTCGACGAGGACCGTGATCAGCAGCAGCCCGCCGCCGATCAGCGCGCAGACGACGAAGATGAAGTCCTCGACCGGGATGCCGATCATCTGGGCTCGGGGGCCTCCCCTCCTCCGCCGCGAACGCGTCGGGAGGACAGGATAGCGACTGGCGCGCCGGTGGCGAGGGGGTTCCGGCCGCGGCGGGACTCCGGTTCGGGCCCTAGCCGGACGGCCCGAACAGGACCGTCAGCCAGCGTTCCAGCGGCGCGACGTTCTCGCTCTCGGCGCCCAGGCGGACGGCGGCCGAACCTGGGGCGTCGACGGCGAGTGGCGGTGCGTCGGGCGCGAGCGTGAACGAGATCTCGTCCGCGCCACCGACACCGTGGCCCCGGGCCTGCTGTTCGACGAACCGCTGCCGGCCGATCGCTTCGAGCTCGCGCTCCATGGCGGCGACCTCGAGACGGAGCGTGGCGTTGCCCGTCGCGATGTCCCCTGCTCTGGTCGACGCGTCGGACGCCTCGGCCACCTGGCGGGCGAAGGCGATGACGATCCACGCGGCAAGCATCGCGCTGGCGATCATCGCCATGCGACGACGGGTCAGCCCGACGATCGGCAGGGCGGTGAGGTCGACCGCGGGTCGCCCGGTGCCCGCGGCGACGGCGGGGTCGAGGTCGTCGGCGGCGTCGTCGAGCGGCTCGTGGTCGATCGGGCGCGACATCGGCGGGAGCGTAGCTACGCCTAGCTGCGGTGTCAACCGGGATGGGCGTGACAGACAACCTGTCAACCGTGCGGTTGACGCTCCGTCTAGACTGCCTCCATTCCGAACAGGTGTTCTGAAAGCGGAGTTGCTCGCCGATGCGAACGTATGCCCCCGCCGACCCCTCGACCGTCCTCGACCGCCTCCTCGAGGAGCCGTCACTCGTGCGTGGCGTCGTCCACCATGAGGTCATCCCGGCGCGCGAGGCGACCTTCGCCGACATGCCCGGATGGTTGGACCCGCGCATCGTCGCCGGACTCGCCAGCCGCGGGATCGAGCGGCTGTACACCCATCAGGCCGAAGCCATCGAATCCATCCACGCCGGTCAGGATGTCGTCGTCGTCACGCCGACGGCCTCGGGCAAGACGCTGTGCTATGCCCTCCCCGCGCTGCAGGCGATCGCCGACGACCCGGCTGCTCGCGCCTTGTTCCTCTTCCCCACCAAGGCGCTCGGCCAGGACCAGGTGACGGAGTTCGGCGAGCTCGCCGCATCGGCCGACCTGTCGATCATCACCTCGACGTATGACGGGGACACGCCCGCGCCGATCCGCTCGACCGTCCGGGCAGCCGGACAGGTGGTCGTGACCAACCCGGACATGCTCCACTCGGCGATCCTGCCCCACCACACGAAGTGGTTCCAGCTGTTCGAGCAGCTCCAGCTCATCGTCGTCGACGAGCTGCACACCTATCGCGGCGTGTTCGGTAGTCACGTCGCCAACGTGCTGCGGCGGCTTATGCGCATCTGCGCGCACTACGGCTCCAAGCCGGTGATCGTGTGCTGCTCGGCGACGATCGGCAACCCAGCCGAGCTGGCGGCGATGCTGACCGGCCGTCCGGCACGTCTCGTCGACCGGAACGGCGCCCCGGCCGGCCAGCGACACGTCCTGCTGGTCGACCCACCGGTGATGGAACCGGCCAGCGGCGCGCGAAGCTCGGCGGCCACCCTGGCCCAGCGCTGGGCGCTGCCGTTCCTGCGCGCCGGGCGCCAGACCATCGTCTTCGGGCGGTCCCGCGTCGCGGTCGAGATCCTGCTGACCGGGCTGCGCGAGGCGCTCCGCGAGAGCTACGGGCCACGCAGTCGCGTCCGCGGCTACCGCGGCGGCTACCTGCCGACGGAACGCCGCTCGATCGAACGCGGGCTGCGCGACGGCGAGATCCTCGGCGTCGTCTCGACCAACGCCCTCGAGCTCGGCGTCGACATCGGTCGCCTCGACGTGGCGATCCTCGCGGGCTACCCGGGCTCGGTCGCCGCGACCTGGCAGCAGTTCGGTCGCGCCGGCCGGCGGCAAGGCACCAGCGTCGCGATCCTTGTCGCCTCGGGCGCGCCCGTCGACCAGTACGTCATCCATCACCCCGAGTTCCTCCTGGACAACACGCCGGAGGAGGCGCGTCTCGATCCGGACAACCTCCACGTCCTGCTCGCCCACCTGCGCGCTGCGACGTTCGAGCTGCCGTTCGAGCCGGGCGAGGTCTTCGGTCCCTCGCCGGCCGACGATCTCCTCGCGTTCCTCGGCGAGGAGCGCCAGGTCCGCCAGGCCGCCGACGGCCGCTGGTACTGGTCGAGCGAGAACTTCCCCGCCTCGGAGATCTCGTTGCGGACTGCGGCGCCCGAGAACGTCGTGATCATCGATACGACCCCGGACCGCCCGCGCGTCCTGGGCGAGGTCGACCTGTTCAGCGCCCAGGTGCTCGTCCACGAGCGGGCCATCTATATCCACGAGTCAGTCCAGTACTACGTTGACCGCCTCGAATGGCACGAGCGCAAGGCCTACGTCCACAAGATCGACGCCGACCACTACACGTACGCCAATCGCGCCGTGACGCTGAAGCCGCTCGAGGTGTTCGCGGAGGAGCCGGCCACCGGCGGCCACCGCAAGCACGGCGAAGTGATGGTCGCGAGCCTCGTGACCCTCTTCAAGAAGCTCAAGTTCGTGACCGACGAGAACGTCGGCTGGGGGCCGATCGACCTGCCCGAGCTCGAGCTCCAGACGACGGCCTACTGGCTGACCGCGGACCGGGCGCGGGATCACTGGCGGCGTGACGACCTCGATATCGCGCTGCTCGGCGCGGGCCGTGCGATCCAGACGATCGCATCGGTGCTGCTGATGGTCGACCCGCGGGACCTCGGCCTCGTCACGCAGGTCCGCTCGCCACATGCCGAGGAACCGACGATCTACCTCTATGAGGCGGTCCCCGGCGGGATCGGTCTGTCGGAGCGGCTGTGGCAGCGCCACGACGAGCTGCTGGCCGGAGCGGCCGACCTCATCGCCGCGTGCGACTGCGACGGCGGCTGCCCGTCGTGTACGGGGCCGCGGCTCGAGCCGAACGTCGATGCGCGCCGCCTCGCCTTGCGACTCCTGTCGGAGCTCGGGGCGGGCGCCCGGCTCGCGGCAGCGGGATGACCACGGCGTCTGCTGCCCCATCGAGCGATCGACTCGCCCGCCGGCTTGCCCGCTTTCGTGCCGCCAACGCTGGACCCGGCACGGTCGGCGACCCGCTGCCGTATCGGCCCAGCGCGAGTCGCGACCTCGCCACCCGGCTGGCGGCAGCGGTGGGCGGCGAGGTGATCGACGGGCCGGCCGGCGTCCATGTCCGGGTCGAGGGCGATGCGGTCGACCTGCCGGTCGACCGCCGTCGACTCGCGGCGCTCCCCGGGCAGCCGCCCCCCGACCGACCGCTCGTCTGCCTCGACACCGAGACGACGGGTCTGGCGACGGCCGCGGGGACCGTGGCCTTCCTGATCGGCCTTGGCTGGTGGACGGGTGACACGTTCCGTCAGGTCCAGCTGCTGCTGCCGGACCACGGCGAGGAGGGCGGGCTGCTCGAGGAAGTCGGCCGGCACCTTCCTCGTGATGCCTGGCTCGTGACCTACAACGGCCGCGGGTTCGACTGGCCGCTCCTCGTGACCCGCTACCGGATGGCTCGTCGCGCCGCTCCCGAGGTCGCCGGTCACCTCGACCTGCTGCCACTCGTCCGGCGGCTCTTCCGACACCGAATGGACGATGCGCGGCTCGGGACGGTCGAGCGGATGCTGCTCGGGGTGCAGCGCCACGACGACGTCGACGGGTGGGAGATCCCGGGCCGGTACCTCGGGTTCCTGCGCGGCGGCCCTGCGCAACCGCTGGCGGCGGTCGTCCGCCACAACGACGAGGACGTTCGCTCGCTCGCGCGGCTGCTTGCCCATGTGGAGCAGCGGTTGGGGGATCCCGCCACACGGACGACCGCCCCCCGCGGCGACCTCGCCGGGCTGGCCCGGGCGTTCCGGCGCGAGCGTCGGTTCGAGGAGGCGGTCGACTGCCTCGACGCGGCGCTTGCCGCCGACCCGTCTCCGCCGACCCCGCCGTCTCCGCCATCCACGGCACGCGACGGGACCGGGGTGGCGCAGTCCTACCCTCAGGAGGAACCGTGGTGGTCGCCACGTCGACGCGCCGACTTCGGCGGCCGGCCGGAGACGCGACGATCGTCCGGTGGCTGGGATCGACGGGAGGCCTTCGCCCGTCCCTGGGACGAGGCCCGTATCGCCGCCGACCGCGCGCACTTGCTGCGGCGACTCGGACGGATCCACGAGGCCCTCGAGGCATGGGATGCGATCGCCTGCGGCCCGGGGCGGACCGCGGTCGTCGCCACGATCGAGGCGGCCAAGCTGCGCGAACATCGCGTGGGTGACGTGATGGCCGCGATGGCCACCGTCGAGCGCGGTCTGGCCCTCGCCGACCGCCGCCGCGCGCGTGGCCTGCCCGAGCCCGCCCTCGAAGCCGACCTGCGGCACCGGTGGCGACGTCTCCGGGCGCGCCGGTCGAGGGTCGCCGCCTGAGCCGTCCGGTCGGAGAGGCTCTCGGTCAGATGTCCGCGTCGAGCGCGGCGCGGACGGGACCGGCCAGCGCGTCGAGCGTCGCACGGTCGAAGGGCGCGGGCAGGTCGAACATGACGGCGCTCGCGCCGGCGTCGCGGTAGCGGCGCAACTCGGCTGCCACCGCCTTGGCGGTGCCCGCGAACGGCGAACCCCCTGCCGCTGAACGGGCCGCTGCGGCATCGGTGGCATGCCGCTCGAGGACCCCGGCCAGCGTCCCGACGGCGTCCTCGCGGGTCGCCCGGATGCACGGCGGCGGCAGGCCGACGGTGCGCTCGATCGATGCCGGGTCCCTGCCGACGCTCGCGCAATGCTCGTCGAGGATCGCGCTGCGACGTGCGAACGAATCGGGGGAATCGCCGTCGGCGTTCCAGATGTCGGCCGTCTCGGCGACGATCCGCAGCGTCCGACGCTCCCCGCTGCCACCGATCACCAGCGGGAGGCGTTGCTGGACGGGCGGCGGGTCGTTGCGTGCCGCGACGGTCGTGAACCACTCGCCGTCGGACGTGACGGCCTTTCCGTCGAGCAGCCCGCGGCAGATCCTGGCAGCCTCCGCGAAGCGGTCGATGCGTCGTCCGAGGGGTGGGAACGCGAACCCGAAGGCTCGATGCTCAGGCTCGAACCAGCCCGCACCGAGCCCCAATGCCGCGCGACCGTTCGTCGCGTGGTCGAGCGTGGTGGCCATCTTCACGAGGAGCACCGGGTTCCGATAGCCGGCGCCCGAGACGAGACAGCCCATCCGGGCTCGGTCGGTGATTCCGGCCCAGCCGAACAGCGTCGCCCACCCCTCGAAGACCGGCCCATCGATGTCACCGACGGCACCCTCGGCGCCGGGCGCGAGAGGCAGGAAGTGGTCGTTGCTCCACAGCTCGTCGAAGCCCAGCCGATCGATGTCCGCCCCGATGGCCATCAGGTCCGGCCACGACACGTGCTGGCCCCACACCTGGAAGCCGACTCGCAGACGACGCGCCATGCTCAGGATGCCCCGACCTGGACGACCGTGCCGGTCCGCGCCGAGCGCTCGGCCGCTTCGAGGACGCGCAGGCCGCGGAGGGAATCGGTGGGATCGACCGGCGCCGCACCGTCCCCGCGGACGGCATCCCGAAAGAGCTCATAGAACCGGCTGTAGTCGCCACGCTCGCTCGGAACCGGCGTGGGTGGGCTGCCGGGGGCATAGAGCTGGCCCCAGTCCTCTCGTGCGTCGTCACCGAAGCCCGGGTCCCTTGGCCGTCGGCCGGCCAGGAGCCGCGCCTCCTGCTGGTCGCGCTCATCCTTGACGTATTCGGCGGCGAGTCCACGAACCCGGAACCTGGGCCGCCCCGACGATGCGATGAGTGAGGTCCACAGGAGCGACCGCACGCGGCCGGCGTGCTCGATCGCCACGAAGACCGAGTCGTCGATCCCCGTTCCCGGCCGCCGGCGGTCCATCTGCGCATACACGCGATCCGCAGCGCCGAAGAGCAGCAGGGCCTGGTCGACCAGGTGTGCGCCGAGGTCCCGATGCGGGCCGCCACCCTGCTCGACGTCCTCGCGCCACGCCTCGGCTACGGGGACGCGGATCTCGAAGCGGGATTCCAGGCTGTCGATGGGACCGAGCGTGCCGGCATCGATCAGCCGGCGCACGGTCAGGAAGTCGCCGTCCCAGCGCCGGTTCTGGTACACGGACAGGATCCGGCCCGATCTGTCAGCGGCCTCGATCAGCCGTTCCGCCTCGGGGATGCTGGTGCCGATCGGCTTGTCGACGACGACGTGTCGCCCGGCCGCGATGGCTTGGATCCCGACCGGCACATGGCTCAGGTTCGGCGACGCCACGACGACCAGTTCGACATCGGAGACGGCGAGCAGCTCGTCGACCGTACCGACGACCCGGGCATCCGGATGGTCGGTATGCGCCTCGGCCCGGCGGTCCGGGCGGGTCGTGGCGATCGCCGCGATCCGCAAGCCGTCGACGGCGTCGATGAATGGCGCATGGAAGAAGCGGCCGGCGAGCCCGTACCCGACCAGGCCGACGCCGATCCCGCCCGACGAGCCCATCGGCCTCCTCAGCTCCCGAGGTGAGGGCCGGCGACCTCGCGGAAGCGTTCGGCGACGCGCTGGGCCGCCGCGGCGTCGTCGCGCATCCGGAGCCCGAATGGCGCCAGGTTCGTGTCGAATACGCCGATGCCGATGCTCATCGACCGGGCGAGCAGCGCGTCGGTCTGGGGCAGCATCCCGGCGCGATACGTCGGCGTTTCGCTGCCGTAGCAATCACAGTCGAACGGACAGCCCTTGCCGCTGACGGTCCGCCGCTCGAGCAGATGCTCCATGTTCGCGTACACGTGCCAGCCAGAGGACGCGAGCGTGATGGAGCCGAGCTCCTCGGCGATGGCCGTGGCGATCTCGGGCGTCGGGAAGGTCACCACGAGGTGGGTGGCCAGGTCGCCTTCCGGATCCACGATCGTGCGAAAGCCCAGGCCGGGCAGGTCCGAGATAGCCGATTTCACGATGGTCTTGTTGGCTCGCAGGTGATCGCGGATCAGGTCGAGCTTCCTGACCTGGGCCAGGAGGACCGCGCCCGACAACTCGGTCATCCGGAAGTTGAGTCCCAGGAAGGGACGATCCGCGTATTTCGAACCGCTCCGGTTCGGGGCGTGGCCCTGGTCGTGGATCGCGAAGAACCGCCCGTACAGCTCCTCGTCGTCCGTCACGATCATCCCGCCGTCGCCACAGGTGATGGTCTTGTACTCGTTGAAGCTGTAGATGCCGGCCGTGCCGATCCCGCCGACACCCTGACCCTGGTAGGTCGCTCCGAACGCCTGTGCGCAGTCCTCGATCAGCGGGATGCCGTGGCGGTCGGCGACGTCCTTGAGCTCGTCGAGGCGGGCCGGCGCGCCGAGCATGTGGACGACGAGGATCGCCCGCGTCCGGGGCGTGATGCGCGCCTCGACGTCAGCCGGATCGAGGTTGAACGAGTCGTCGACCTCGGCCAAGACCGGGACGCCGCGGGCATACACGATCGCCGAGATCGAGGCCACGAACGTGAAGCCCGGCACGATCACCTCGTCGCCCGGCCCGATGCCGATGCCGAGAAGGGTCACGAACAATCCGGCTGAGCCACCACCGTGCAACCCGAGGCCGTAGCGCACGCCGGCGATCGAGGCGATCTCCTGCTCCACCTTGCGGACCTTGGCCCCGAAGCCCGGATCCTCGTCGCTTCCGTAGCGGCTGAGCGACCGGTTGGTGAGGACCTGCATCACCTCGGCGATCTCTTCCTCGCCGATCAGCTCTACGCCCGGTCCGGGCATGCCGGCCTCCCTCCATCCCTCCGCGCACCGCACCCAGTGCAACCGATTGCACGGAACGCTACCAGCACGATAATCTGACCGTCAACACGTCGTCGCGGCATGAGTGGAGGGTCGGGAGCACGTGAGCGATCTCCTGGAACGAATGGCGGGCGCGCCGATCACGTGGGGTGTCGACGGGTCACCGGGCTGGGGCCACCTGATGGACCGAGACAGGGTCCTCAGGGAGATGGTCGAGAGCGGGCTGAGTGCGACCGAGCTCGGGCCGGACGGCTACCTGCCCACCGATCCGGTCGAGCTGCAGGAGTTCCTCGCCCGATTCCGGATGAGCATCGTCGGCGGGTTCGTGCCTGCCCTCCTCTACCGGCCCGACCGCATCGAGGAGGTCCTCGCCTACGTGGAGAGAGCCGCGCGGCAGCTCGCGTCGACCGGTTCGGCCGTCCTCGTCCTCGGCCCATCGACGCATCACCCCGGCTACGACACGTCGGTCGACATGAGCGCCGATGAATGGACGACCTTCCTGGCCAATCTCGCCCGGCTCGAATCGCTCGTCACCGACGCCGGGCTGCAGACGGCCCTCCATCCGCATTGGGGCATGGCCATCGAGACCGGACGGCACATCGACCGACTGCTCGACGCGTCGTCCGTGGGTCTCTGCCTGGATACCGGTCACGTCTACCTCGCCGGGGCGGACCCGGTCGAGGTCGCGCGGGCGGCACGGGGCCGCGTGCTCCACGTCCACCTCAAGGACGTCGATCCGCAGAAGGCCGAACAGGTGCGCAGCGGCGAGGTGCCGTTCCGAGAATCGGTCATCGACGGGCTGTTCGTCCCGTTGGGCGAGGGTGCCGCCGATATCGCCGGCGTCATCCGTGTCCTCGAGGACGACGGCTATCGGGGCTGGTACGTGCTCGAGCAGGACGTCTCGCTCAAGGCGGAACCACCCGAGGGCACCGGCCCGAAGGCGGACGCGGTCGACAGCGTCGCGTACCTGCGCGGCCTCGTCGGCGGTCGTGCGTGACGAACTCGACAGATGGACCGGCGGCCCGGTGCGTGCTTCCAGCTCGCGCGCAACTCGGGGAGTGCCCGCTCTGGAGCTCCGTCGAGGCGCGTCTCTACTGGGTCGACATCGACGGACGCGCGGTCCATCGCTTCGACCCGGCGACGGGGCTCGATGAACAGGTCAACGCCCCCGGACGACCCGGCTCCCTGGCCCTGACAGGTGACGCCGGCCGGCTGCTCGTCGCCATCGAGGGCAGGTTGAGCGTCCTCGACTTTGGCATGGGGCGATGGACCGACTGGATCACCCTCGAGCCCGAGGGGCAGGGCAACCGCCTCAACGACGGCCAGTGCGATCCCGTCGGTCGGTTCTGGGTCGGCTCGATGTTCGCCGGGACCGGAGAGAAGCGGGCGACCGGCCTCCTCCACCGGATCGAGCCGGATGGGTCCGCTACGGTCGTCCGCACCGGCATCGGCGTGCCCAACGGGCTCGCCTTCTCCCCCGACGGACGGACCATGTATTTCGCCGATACGCATCGGGACCTGGTGTGGGCCTACGACTACGACCTCGACACCGGCGAGCCGGCGAATGAGCGGGTCTTCCTCGACTTCGCCGACCTGCCCGGGCGCCCGGATGGCGCCTGCGTCGACGAGGACGGGGGCTACTGGATCGCCTGCGTGTACGGCTCGGCGGTCCTCCGCGTTACGCCCGACGGGTCGGTCGACCGGCATATCAGCCTGCCGGTCGCGAAACCGACGATGCCGGCGTTCGGAGGACCGGACCTCGCGACCCTGTTCATCACGACGATCGGTGGCGGCGGATCCCACGCGGTCGACCCGTCACAACCGGACGCCGGCGGACTGTTCGCCGTCGAGACGGGCTTTCGCGGACGGCCGGAACCGCCGTTCGCGGGAGGCGCCGCCGTGTGGCCGGTGTGACCCCGCTGCCATCCGTCTGGTTCGAGCGACCGGTGCTCCCTGGTCTGGCGTTGTCCGTCGAGGCATCGTGCATGGTGCTCGGTCCCGGCACCGACGAGGATCGCTACGCGGGTATCGAGGGCGCCGTCGGGGCGGTCGCAGGTGCGGCCCGCTACGACGGCGCCGTCATGGATCGCGCACCGGGCCTGCGAGTCATCGCACGCACGGGGATCGGCTACGACGCGGTGGATGTCGCCGCGGCCACCGCCCGCGGGATCGCGGTCTGCAACACCCCCGACGGGCCGACGATCTCGACAGCCGAGCATGCCATCACGCTGATGCTGATGGTCGCCAAGAACGTGAAGCCATCGGAAGCCGCGCTGATCGCTGGATCGTCGGGTCGCTACTACGCCCGCCACTCGGGGATCGAGCTGGCCGGCAAGGTCCTCGGGCTGGTGGGGTTCGGCCGGATCGCGCGGCGGGTCGCGACGATCGCCGAGAGCATCGGGATGCGCGTCGTCGTGTTCGATCCGTACCTCGATGCGGCCGCTGTGCCGCAGCAGATCGGCCGGGCCGATTCCCTCGACGAGCTACTGCGCGAGGCCGACGTGGTGTCGGTCCACGTCCCGCTGTCGGACGCCTCGCGGGGCATGTTCGACGCCGGGCGGTTCGGCGCGATGAAACGTGGCGCGGTCTTCGTGAACACGGCGCGCGGCGGGCTCGTCGACCACGACGCGCTGCTCGCCGCGCTCGACAGCGGACAGCTGGTCGGTGCGGGTCTGGATGTGACGCATCCCGAGCCGCTGCCGGTCGGCCACCCGCTGCTGGGCCGCGACGACGTGGTGGTCACGCCCCATGTCGCGTCGGCGACGTCGGACGGCAAGCTGCGCATCCTCCGCGCGGCGTTCGACGAGGCGATGGCCGTCCTCGACGGTCGCCGGCCGGACCATCTGGTCAACCCCGAAGTGTGGGACCGCATCGCGAGCGCGACCGTTGCAGGAGTGGACACGTGACGGAGATCGGCATCGGCGTCGTCGGCTTCGGCTGGATGGGCCAGGCGCATTCGCGCTCCTACCGCGACATCCCGGTCTATTTCCCGGAGAGCGGGATCCGACCACGGCTCGCCGCCGTGGCCGACAACGTCCCCGACCGCCTCGAGCTGGCGCGCGAGAACTTCGGGTTCGCCACCACGACCCTCGACTGGCGGGAGCTGGTCGAGCGCGATGACGTCGACGTCGTCGATGTGACGGCGCCGAACGCCCTCCATCGCGAGGTCGTGGAGGCCGCGGCGGCTGCCGGGAAGCACGTCTTCTGCGAGAAGCCCGTGGGCATCGATCCCGAGGCGACCGCCGCGATCGAGCTCGCGGGACGACGTGCCGGCGTGGTCACGGGCTGCGGCTACAACTACCGCTGGGCGCCGCTCGTGCAGCACACCCATCAGCTGATCGCCGACGGCCGGCTCGGGGACCTGACGCACTATCGCGGCCGCTTCTTCTCGATGTACGGCCGCGACCGCCTCGGCCTGCTGTCGTGGCGGTTCCTCCAGGAGGAGGCCGGCTACGGCGTGCTCAGCGACCTCATGTCGCATGTCATCGACATGGCGCAATTCCTGTGCGGACCGGTCGCCCGTGTCGTGTCGACCAAGGAGATCTTCGTCCGGGAGCGGCCATTGCCGGTCCCGGGGCGCTCATCGCACTACGCCCGCGGCAACCCCGGCGACCCGACCGGGACCGTCACGAACGAGGACTACGTCGGAGCCCTCGTCGAGTTCGCCAACGGGACGCGCGGGACCCTGGAGGCGGATCGCTCGATCGTCGGACCGCAGAGCTCGATGGCCTATCAGGTCAACGGCTCGCGCGGGGCTGCCTCGTGGGATCACGAAAAGATCAACCAGCTGCAGCTCTACCTGCCTGACGAACAACCGAACGATGGCTTCATCGAGGTGCTCGCCGGCGACGCCTTCCCGCGTCAGGGCAATATCGTCCCGGGTGGCGGGAACTCGCTCGGCTACGAGGACATGAAGGTCATCGAGGCGCTCGAGTTCCTCGAGTCCGTCGCTGCCGGCCGGCCACATTCGCCGGGTTTCGAGGACGCGCTGGCCAATGCCTCGGTGGCGGCCGCGATGGCGCGATCCTGGACGAGCGGAGGCTGGGAGGATGTCACCAGCCTCCGACGCGACTGAGGGCGCAGAGCATGCTGGAGAACCGCACCAAGGCGAAGCTGGCCGCCGGCGAGGCGGCCTTCGGGTGTTTCGTGCGCACGTCCGAACCGTCACTCATCGAATACGTCGGGATGCTCGGTTGGGACTTCCTGGTCTTCGACGCCGAGCACGGGACCCTTCAGCCGAGCGAGGTCGAGGACCTCTGCCGGGCCGTCGAGCCACGCGGCACGACCCCGATCGTCCGCGTCACGACGAACGACCCTTCGACGATCCTGCGCTACCTCGACACGGGCGCCCACGGCGCACACATCCCATGGGTCAACAGCGCGGCCGAGGCCGAACGAGCCGTGCAGGCGGTGAAGTACTCGCCGCGGGGCATCCGGGGCCTGGCCGGCAGCCGGGCCTCCGAGTGGGGCCTCCGCGAGCCGCTCAGCGCGTACGTCGAGCGCGCGAACCGCGAGACACTCGTCGTGATCCACATCGAGACGCAGGACGCCGTGGACGCGATCGACGACTACCTGGCCATCGACGGGATCGACGTCCTGTTCCTCGGCCCGACGGACATGTCGCAGTCGCTCGGTCACCCGGGCGATACCCGCCATCCCGACGTCCTGGCCGCCCTCGACCGGGTCGCGGCGGCCGTCGTCGGCTCGGACAAGGTGCTCGGGATCTACGCTGGCACCGTCGACATGACCAAGGAGTGGCTGGACCGTGGCGCGCGCTACTTCACCACGTCGCTCGAGCCATTCCTGCGCGAGGGGATGACGGCCCACCTTCGAGACGTGCGAGGCTGAGATCACGATGGACACGATCCGACTGACCACCGCACAGGCGATCGTGCGCTGGCTGCTGGCACAGCGGACGATGATCGACGGAAACGACGTCCCGGTGTTCGCCGGCGTGTTCGGCATCTTCGGGCACGGCAACGTGACGTCCCTGGCCGAGGCGCTCGAGCCCGTCCAGGACAAGCTGCCGACATGGCGCGGGCAGAACGAGCAGTCGATGGCGCTCGCGGCCGTGGCCTACGCCAAGGCGATGCGTGGCAAGCGGATCATGATCGCCACGTCCTCGGTCGGACCGGGCTCGACCAACATGGTGACGGCGGCGGCCGTCGCCCACGCCAACCGGCTGCCGGTCCTGCTGCTGTCCGGGGATACCTTCCAGCACCGCATCGTCGACCCGGTCCTGCAACAGGTCGAACACTTCGGCGATCCGACCATCACCGTGGCCGACACCTTCAAGCCGGTGAGCCGTTACTGGGACCGGATCACCAAGCCGGCACAGGTCGTTCGGTCCCTCCCCCAGGCCCTGGCTACGATGCTCGATCCGGCGACGCGTGGCCCCGCATTCCTCGCGCTCCCACAGGACGTCCAGGCCGAGGCCTACGACTTCCCGGTGCGGTTCTTCGAGCCACGCGTCCACTACATCCGCCGGCCGGGTCCTGACACCCGCGACGTGGAGCGGGCCGCGAGCGTCATCGCCGGCGCCAAACGGCCGATGCTGATCGCGGGTGGTGGCGTGCACTACTCCGACGCAGCCGACACGGTGCGCACGTTCGCCGAGCGACATGGCATCCCCGTCGTCGAGACGGTCGCCGGGAAGTCGACGCTCACCCACGATCATCCGAACTACGCCGGTCCGATCGGCGTGACCGGATCCCGTGCTGCCAACGCCGTCGCCGAGGAAGCCGACGTCGTCATCGCGGTCGGTACGCGACTGCAGGACTTCACGACCGGTTCGTGGTCGGTCTTCGGCGACCCCGACGTGCGGTTCGTGGCGGTCAACACGGCCTCGTGGGATGCCCACAAGCAGGGCGCCCTCGCGGTCGTCGGCGATGCCAAGGTCACGCTCGAGGCGATCGACCAGGGGCTGGGCGACTACGCGGCACCACCCGAGTGGCTGGCTATGGCCGATGAGCGGATCGCCGAGTGGCACGCCTATCTCGACTCGTGGTCAGGACGGCGGCACGACGGACCACCGGCCTATGCCGAGGTGATCCAGTCGATCAACGCCATCGCGGATCCACAGGACTACATCCTGTCGGCTGCGGGTGGCCTGCCCGGCGAACTGAGCATGGGCTGGCGCTCCAAGTCGGTCGGCTCGTTCAATTCGGAATACGGCTATTCGACGATGGGCTACGAGATCGCCGGGGCGTGGGGCGCTCGCCTTGCCCGTTCGACCGGTGACGTCATCGCCTGGGTCGGCGATGGCTCGTACCTGATGATGAATTCCGACATCTACTCGACGGTCATGACCGGCCAGAAGGTCATCTTCATGGTCTGCGACAACGGCGGGTACGCGGTGATCAACCGGCTGCAGGTCAACACGGGCGGGGCCGAATTCAACAACCTCCTGTCCACGACCCGCCACGAGCGCTACTTCCAGGTCGATTTCGTCAAGCACGCCGAGGCGATGGGCGCGATCGCCGAGCGCGTCGAGAACATCGACCAGCTGCCCGACGCGTTCGCCCGTGCCAAGACGGCCGACCGGAGCTACGTCATCGTCGTCCCCGTCGACCAGTACACATGGACCGAGGGTGGTGCGTGGTGGGAGGTCGGCATCCCGGAGGTGAGCGAGCGGCCGGGCGTCCGGTCCGCCCGCGACGCCTGGGAAGCCGACAAGCAGAAGCAGCGCGTCGGCGTCTGACGTTGGGCGACTTCGACGGCAAGGTCATCGTCGTCACCGGCGCGGCTTCCTTCGTCGGTGAGGCCATCGGCGCGGTGCTCATCGAGGGTGGCGCCCAGGTGGTCCTGGCGGACCGGGATGCCGATCACGGGCAGGCGGTCGCCGAGGGTCTGGGCGACGCTGCCCAATTCGTCACCGCGGATGTCGCCAGCGATGCCGACCTCGACCGCCTCGTGGCGAGTGCCGTCGAGGGCTTCGGACGGCTGGACGGGGTCGTCGGCGGGAGCGCGAATTTCGAGGACGAACGCCTGGCGAGCGACCGCGCGATGTGGCAGCGGGTCCTGGACGTGAATGTCGCCTCCGCCGCGATGCTGACCACGAAGGCCGTGGCAGCCATGCCGCCGGGCGGCGCGATCGTCCACATCGCATCGGTCAGCGGACATGTCTCGCAGCCGGCCCGGGTCGTCTACAACGTGTCGAAGGCGGCGCTCCTGATGCTCGTGAAGAGCGCAGCGCACCACCTCGCTCCGCAGCGCATCCGCGTCAACGCGGTGTCCCCCGGCTGGATGTGGAGTCGCAACATCGAGCGCCGCTATGGGACCCGCGAGCGGGCGGACGCCCTGGCCGCCGAGTTCCAGCCGTTGGGTCGGATGGCCGAGCCACGCGAAGTGGCCGAGGCGGTCGCCTTCCTGCTCTCGGAACGCGCCTCGTTCGTGACCGGCGCGGAGCTCATGGTCGACGGCGGCTACGCGACCATCGGGCCGGAGGCACTGGGTCAGCCGTTCGACAAGGTCCGGACCATCGTCTGAACGTCAGTCCGGCGAGCGCTCCCCGATCAACGCATCCAAGGTGGCGCGGGTCGACGTGAGGGACGACGCCAGTCGCGCCCGCTCCGACGGCGAGTGCACCGCGGCCACGGACTCGACCCACGTGCGCGCCCCATCGATGATCGTGCCGATCACTGCCGCGTCCTCGACAGAGAAGGGCCGCCGGCCGCCGACGTCGAGATAGACCGGGGAGCTGTGGGCGCCCATGCTCGTCGCGAAGGCCGAGCGGATGTGCTCGCGACTGGCGACACGGGCCGCAAGCCAGCCGCTGCCCGTGACCCTGATGCGCTCCGACAGGTCGACGCGGTCCGACCCGCCGCCATCCGCGACGGCGACGACACGCCCGTCGTGGATCACCTCGACCCGGTCGATGACGGATTGCGCGGCCCACGCGGTCGCGTGCACGTCGACCGTGCCGCCACGACGCCCCAGGCGGACGACATCGCCCGGCTCGTGCCCATCGACCCGGAGATCGATGAACGACCCCGACGAAACGAACGTCCGACCCGCTCGCACGGCATCGGCCCAGCCGTCGAACGACAGGGCCCGCTCCGGATCGAGCCGGGCGTACGTGCGGATCGCCCCGAGCGGGATCTCGGAGGACATCTTGTCCGTGCCACCCACGATCGGCAGGCGATAGCCGCAGGACAGGAACCGGTACCACTCGCGGATCGACGGCCCGTCGGCACCCGGCGTCAGGGCCTGCATCTCCACGGCGTCGATCCGCCCGGAGACGATATCGGCGGCGACCTCCGCATAGGGCAGCGGGAAATGGACCGCCACGGCCAGCCCGCCCTGGGCATGGACCGCGTCGGCCCAGTCGGCCATGAGCCACTCGAGCGCATCGCCCATCCTGGCCTCCGGCGGACCGGCGTTGGCCATGGGGAGCACCGCGTCCGGGGCCCCCAGGAGGCCGATGTGACCGAGCATGTTCTGCCGGTTCTCGCTGCCCATGACGACGAGGTGCTCGCCGGAGGGATCGCCCACCACGGCGACCGGGAGGTCGGTGACGCTCGTGTGGTGATCGCCCCACTGGGTCGCGAGCAGGTTGACGATGGCAACGCCTTCCGCCCGTGCCTGGAGCAGCGCCGACGTCGGCGAGATGAAGTGGACATGGCAGTCGACGGCTGTCCATCCGGCATCGTCCGCGTCGACGCGCTCGATCGGCAGGACCACCGGCGCTCGGTCGCCTCCGACCTCGATCGTGCGCCGCAGCGGCCGGTGGCCGAAGCCATGGACGACCTCGACGTCGACGGTCCCGATTGGCAGCAGGATCGGGAACCGTCCCGGGACGTACGCGTAGGTGTCATCGCCGAGGACCACGTCGGCGCCGAGATCCTCGTTGAGGCCGGGATTGACCTCGTCGCGATGTCCGAGCGGCGGGAGGTAGCGTCCATCCGGCGAAAGGAAACGGATCCGGGCGGGCATCGACCGGCCGCTGACGGCATCCACGATCTCGACCTCGATGCGCTGCGTCGGGGTCGGCAAGGCCTCGATCGTGATGCGGTCGAATCGCTTGCGCTTGCCCTCCGACGGGAGGCGATCGGCCGGCACCCGCGTCCGACCGACGGTCAGGGTCGCGTCCGGTGCCAGCGCGAGGTCGACATCGACCGCGCCGGCCTCGCTGGGCTCGGGGTCCATACCCCAACCGATCACGCGCCGGTCACCGTGCACCCGCGGTCGCGGCGACGGTCGGCGCCGGAAGACCTGGCCGAGGTCGATCGCGACCGACGGCGCGGTGCGGCTGGGCCGATCGATGCGCAAGGTCCTCCGGGGCTCGACGGCGAGTGGTGAGGCGCTGCCGCGGAACGCGGTGACCGCACCGACCACGACACCCCCGCCCGCGCCGACGTCGCCGAGCGGCGACATCCGGAGGCGGCGGGCGCTGTCGCCGCTCCCCGCCGGATCGCGCGGGATCTCCATCGTCATCAGCCAGAACGCGATGTCGCCCGTCGGGCTCGGCACCGAGTCGGAGACCCCGGTCTGGTCCGGACCCCAGCTCCCCGGCAGGATCCCGAGCAGACCGGCGTTACCCGGCTCGGCGTAGCCCGCCGGTCCGGGCACCGGGTGTGGCCCTCGCCAGTCGAGCGGCGTGTCCATCGGATGGGGCACCGCGGCGAAGGCCCCTTGGCCCCACCCGACGATCCCGTCGTTGATCTCGAACCGGCGCCGCACGTCCCGCTCGATGGTGCGTCCCGATGCGAGCTCGACCGTGTACCGCCCCAGTGGTTGCCCGACCGGCGTCACCCACCCGACGGGCAGGTCGTCGGGACGGCCGGCGACCGGGTCCCGCCACGCGTCGCAGAAGTGAGCCACGACGACATGCGTTGCGTCCCGTGCGCCACGCAGGTCGATGACGACCTCGCGATCCAGCAGGAGCCAGGGCCGACGGGCGGTCGACGCGGCGAACGCGAACGGGATCCCGCGGAAGACCTGCCGTCCTCGGGGCAGGCGGCCGACGGGTCCGCCATAGACGGGATGGAGCGTCGACGCCAGGCTCTTCTCGCTCGTCCGGCGGGATCCTCGAAGGTCGATCGGCGTCGCGCGGGCGGTCACCCGGCGTGCCGTCATCGGGATCCGCCGGCGGTCAGATCGATCGTCCGCACCAACCGCTGACCCTCCCGGCGACGCGTTTCGTTGACCCTCCAGCATGGGTATGCTAGCGTCCGCGCAACCGATTGCACAAGCCTCTGGATGCATCGCCAGCGCGGAGGGGCATCGCTCAGTTGCGTGCGTGTGGACGCCGGTCCGGCGGCAGGCCACGAGTGGCCGACGCCACGGCCGTGACCCGGCGAGATCCGAGCTAGCCCGACAGGATGCGCCGTCCCCCAGAGCGTCGCGTCGTGCTGGCCGATGTCGCCCGCCAAGCGGGCACCTCGGAGGCCACCGCGTCGCGTGCGCTCAAGGACGATCCCCGCATCGGCGAGGCGACTCGCGCCGCCGTTCGCGCCGCCGCCCACAAGCTCGGGTACGTGCCGAACGCAGCCGCACGCAGCCTGCGCGCACAGCGGACGCATATCCTCGGTCTGCTGCTCGACGACCTCGCCGACCCCGTTCACGGCAAGGTGGCAGCTGGCTTCGAGGAAGCTGCCGCAAGCCTCGGCTACGCCGTGTTCATGATGACCGGCCTCCACGACGAGGTTCGCGAGCAGCGCGCATTGCGGGCATTCGTCGAGCACCGAGCCGACGGTGTGGCCGTGACGTCATGCGTCACCGACCCGGCCGATGTGTACAGGCTGGTCCCCAGGGAGCGGGTGGTCTTCGTGCAGCCCGACTATCCGGCCCTCGCCGACGGCGCCGAGGTCCCGCCTCGGGGCGTCCTGCGGAGCGATGACGCAGGCGGGTTCACGGCGGCTGTCGACCACCTCGTCGAGCAAGGCTACCGGCGGATCGTGTACGTCGGACCGGGCAGCGGGGCATCGGATGCGCTTCGGCGAGCCGCCGCAAGCGAAGCGTTGGATCGATCCGGGCTCGGGTCGATGTCCTTCGTCGACTCCGGTCCGAACGGATGGCGTGACGCGTCGGCGATCGCCGAGCAGATCGCCGCCGATCCCCCGGAGGCGGTCATCTGCTACGACGACAAGCTGGCGCTGAGCATCCTCGATGCCCTGCGATCGACGGCGATCGAGGTTCCGGGGGACCTCGCCCTGGTCGGCTTCGACGGTATCCCGGCCGCGCGCCAGTCGCGCCCGCGACTCACCACCGTCGCCGTGCCGTCGGTCGAGATCGGGCGCCGAGCCGTGGAGATGCTGGTCGGCTCGCGCCGGGACGGCGGACCGCCGCCCTCCGAGGTGATGCCGGTACGCCTCGTCGTCGGCGAGAGCACACCGTCCGCCAGCACGAAGGTCGAGGTGACGCCTGTCGGACCGCGCCGCGTGGCCGCCGGATGACCGACGTGGCCGGTGCCCCCGCGATCGAGCTGGTCGACGTGACCAAGCGCTACGGCGATGCCGTCGCGCTCGACGGTATCTCGTTGCGCATCGAGTCCGGCGAGTTCTTCTGTCTCCTCGGACCGTCGGGTTGCGGCAAGACGACCACCCTCAACCTGATCGGCGGCTTCATCCCGTTGACGTCCGGCGAGCTGCGTATCGAGGGACGTCGGGTGAACGACCTTCCGCCCCACCGCCGCAATGTCAATACCGTCTTCCAGAACTACGCGTTGTTCCCGCACATGTCGGTGGCCGACAACGTGGCGTTCGGCCTGCGCATGGAGAACCTCGACGCCCGCGAGGTCGACAGCCGCGTCGGTGAGTACCTCGAGCTCGTCGGGCTGGCCCCGTACCACGACCGCTACCCGACGCAGCTGTCGGGCGGCCAGGCACAGCGCGTCGCCCTGGCCCGGGCGCTCGCCAAGCGCCCGGCGGTGCTGCTGCTCGACGAGCCCCTGGGCGCCCTCGATCTCAAGTTGCGCAAGCAGATGCAGGTCGAACTGTCGCGCATCCACCGCCAGGTCGGCACGACCTTCGTGTTCGTCACCCACGACCAGGAAGAAGCCCTGTCGATGGCGACCCGCATCGCCGTCATGGCCGGTGGGCAGGTACGTCAGATCGGCTCGCCGCGCGAGATCTACCTCGGGCCGGTCGACCGCTTCGTGGCCGACTTCATCGGCGAATCGAATTTCCTCGCGGGCCGCGTCGCCGTCGATGCAGACCGGACGACATTCGAGCTACGGGACGGCACCGTCGTCCCGGCACCAACGCCCGCGACGGCGGAGCGGAACGGCCATCTCTCGCTGATGGTCCGGCCGGAATCGCTGGGCGTCGGGCGGCGCGCACCGGAAGGTCCCGTGGCCATCAAGGGCCGGGCGACGAACATCGCGTTCATGGGCAATCACACCAGGATCACGGTCCAGACCGACGCCGGGGTCCTCGTCGCACTTCGGTTCCATAGCGAGTCGGACGAACACGCTGCTGAGGAGGAGATGCTGGATCGAGAGGTGCATGTTTGGTGGGATCCCCGCGAGTCGACGGTGGTCGCCAGCGGTGACCTGTCCGAGACGGAGCAAGACCCTGGAGGAGGTGTCGAGGGATGAACGTGAACGACAGCTACCTGTCACGGCGACGCTTTTTGCAAGCGTCCGCCGCGGCCGGTGTCGTGGTGGGCCTGGGGGGCATCACGGCAGCCTGCAACGCGATCGGTGGTGGCGGTAGCGCACAGACCGGGACATTCAACTGGATGACCTGGGGCGACCACTACATCGATACGCAGCTCAAGGCAATCGAGACGGCCGACAAGATCACCGCCAACATCACCGAGCTCGCCGGCAACGCCGAGGGATTCGCCAAGCTCAAGGAAGTCAAGGGCGAGCTCGACATGATCTCGGGCGACGCGTTGTGGGTACCCGATGCCTACAACTCCGAGGGGCTGATCCAGCCGTTCGACATCAAGGAACTGAAGGTCTCCTCGCAGCTGTACCCGTTCGCGCGCGAGTTCCCGATCTGGACCACGCCCGAAGGCTATCTGGGCTATCCATTCGGCTGGTCCCCGATCAGCATCTACTACAACCCGGCGCAGGTCAGCCCGGAACCAGACTCCTGGTCGGTATTGCTCGACCCGAAGTACAAGGGCCGCATCGTCATCGAGAACCAACCCGAAGAGATCGTCGCGTACATGGGCAAGGCGGCCGGTTTCGAAGACGTCTACAACATGACCGACGATCAGCTCGCGACCGTCAAGGGTCTGCTCGAACAGCTCAAGCCGAATGTCCTCAAGTTCGCCCAGCAGGCCACTGACAGCGTCAACTCCATGATCAGCGAGGAAGCCTGGCTCATCACCGGTAACTTCGGGAACGAGGACCGCGTGAAGGACGGCGGCGGCCCCGAGATCAAGGGCTTCATCCCCAAGGAGGGCACCGTCGGCTGGATGGACGCCGAGATGATCGTCAAGGGAGGCGCCAACACCTCGTTGCTCTTCCCGTACCTCGAGAAGGCGGAGGTCGCCGAGAACATCGCCGCCAACTTCATCCAGCACGGACGTCCGCTGTTCAACGAGCAGGCCTACAAGGTGCTCGTGGACCAGGGCGAGAAGGATCGGGCGGACCGCTACCGGTACAACGAGTCGGAGACCGTCCTGTCCCAGACGACGCTGAAGGGACCGGGCACCTCGACGGAGAAGTCGATCCAGCTCTTCAACGAGGTCTTCGGCTAGTCCGGCCGATGGCCAGCGAGATCGTCGGCGGGGTGAGCATCACCCCGCCGACACCCGTCGACCCCGGTCGCGGGGGGCTCCTGGGCCGGTTGGCGCCGTTCGTCCCGGCCGGGATCATCCTGATCGGCCTGTTCTTCGTGCCCCTCGCGGTGATGTTCGTCTTCTCGCTGTGGTCGACCGACGCGAACCTCGACATCATCCCGGTCTGGAGCCTCGAGAACTACGCGAACTTCTTCGCCAACGCGACGTATGTCCGATCGCTCTTCAAGACGATGGTCATCGGCGTGGCCGTCACGATCGCCTGCCTGGTGATCGCGTTCGCGGTCGCCTACTTCCTGGCTCGCTACGTCTCGCGCCGCTGGGCGAGGATCGCCCTGCTGATCATCATCGTGCCGTTCTGGACGAGCTATCTGCTGCGGGTCTACTCGTGGCAGGCGATCCTCGGTGAGCGTGGCGCCCTCAACCAGGTGCTCATGGCACTCGGACTCATCGACGAACCGTCACTCCTGTTCGTCTACAACGACTTCGGGACCTTCATCGTCCTCGTGTACGTCTATGTGCCGTTCGCGGCGCTGGTGCTGTATGCCTCGCTCGAACGATTCGACTTCACCCAGCTGACCGCCGCGCAGGACCTCGGTGCCCGCCCGATCCAGGCGTTTCGGCACATCCTGATGCCGCAGATCCGGCCGGGTCTGATCACCGCCTGCATCTTCGTCTTCATCCCGATCCTGGGCGAGTTCCTGACGCCATCGATGGTCGGCGGGGCGTCCGGCCTGCTCATCGCGAATCTCGTCGCCAACTTCTTCAAGAACGCCCTCATCCCCGAGGGCGCGGCGGTGGGCTTCCTGATCGCGGCCTTCGTGCTCGTGCTGCTCATCGTGTTCCGGCGCTACCTCCGGGTCGAGGACGTCTACGCCCGTGGCTGACCGCGTCGATCCGCTCGAGACGATGCCCGTCAGTCCCCACGCGGGGGCGACCCGCTGGAGCCTCCGGATCGTGTTCGGGGCACTCATCGTCTTCCTCTATCTGCCCATCGCCTTCATGGTCATCTTCTCGTTCGATGAGGGGGCCACGCCAGGACTCCCGATCACCGGCTTCACGCTCCAGTGGTACCAGGAGATGCTCGAGAACCGACAGCTCCTCCGGGCCGTCGGCAACTCGGTCACCGTGGCGGCTGTCGTGGCGGTCGCGGCGACGGTCATCGGGACCATGGCCGCCTTCGTCCTCGTTCGCGGCGGCGTTCGCTACCCCAACGCCGCGCGGATCGCCTTCACGCTGCCGATCATGGTTCCCGGCGTGCTCATCGGCGTGTCGCTGCTGATCTTCTTCGCCCGGGCGATGGACCTGCCCCTGTCGCTCGGCACGGTGATCGCGGGACAACTCGTGGTGACGGTGCCGTTCGTCGTCCTGATCGTCGCGAGCCGTCTGCAGAGCTTCGACCGATCGCTCGAGTGGGCGGCCGCCGACCTTGGGGCGTCGCCCCGGAAGACGATCCGCCACATCGTGCTGCCCCTGATCGCCCCGGCGATCCTGGCGGGCGCCCTGATCAGCGTGACCCTGTCGATCGACGAGTTCGTCATCACCTGGTTCACCGTCGGAAACCAGCCGACGCTGCCGACCTACATCTACACGCGCGTGAAGTTCGGGGTCACGCCCGAGGTGAACGCCGTGGCGACGGTCATGCTCGTCGTCACCCTCGGCACGCTCGGACTGGCGGCGCTGGCCCTCGGACGCTTCCGCCGAGCCAGCGGTCGGATGCGCCGCCGGCGCACGACCGGCTGATGCTGGCAGCGGTCTTCAAGGGCGGCGGGGTCGTCGAGCTCGAGGAGGTCCCCGAGCCGGTCGTCGAGCGCGGCGACGACGTCATCATCGACGTCGAGGCCTGCGGCATCTGCGGCAGCGACCTCCAGATCCTCAACGTCCCGCCTGGGCATCCGGCGGACGCCGGCGTGGTCATGGGGCACGAGTTCATCGGGCGCGTCAGGGCTCTCGGCGCAGACGTCGACGGCCTGCGCGTCGGGCAGCGCGTGACGGCCGACCCGGATCCGAAGTGCGGGGTGTGCGGCCCGTGCCGGGCGGGGCGCCCGGCCAGCTGCGAGAACGTGCGCGCCCTGGGCATCTTCCGCGACGGCGCGCTCGCCCGGTTCGTGAAGGCGCCGGCCGACGCCGTCTTCCCGCTGTCCGACGCGCCGTCCACCCGGGTCGCGGCACTGATCGAGCCGCTGGCGTGCGTCGTCAACGGCGTCAACAAGGCCAACCCACGGCCGGGCGAGAGTGCGGTCATCTTCGGGGCCGGGGCGATCGGCTGCCTGTTCCTCGCGATGTTCAAGGCGGCCGGCGCCACGCCGGTCATCGTGGTGGAGCCGCAGGAGGCGCGGGCTGCGGTCGCCTCGGCCGTCGGCGCCGACGCGGTCGCCCATCCGGACGAGCTCGCCGAGCGACGCCGCGAGCTCCTGGCGTTCGGTGCGGACATCGTGGTCGACGCGGTCGGGAGCCAGTTCGGAGCGGCCGTCGAGCATGCGGCCCTGGGCGGTCGGATCGTGCTGTTCGGGCAGAACCAGACGGCCCGACCACCGATCCACCAGTACACCATCACCGAGCGGTCCCTCACGGTGCTCGGCTCCTACGTGACCGCCTTCACGTTCCCGACGGCGATCCGCCTGGTCGAGAGCGACGCGCTGCGGCTCGATCCGATCGTGACCCATGTCCTGCCGCTCGAGCAGCTCGCCGACGGCCTCGACCTGCTGCGCTCCGGTGCGGCCACCAAGGTCGTCATGACGCCCGCCGGCGGCGCGCAGGTCTGATCCACCCCATGGAGCTCGGTCTCTACACGGACTCGTTGCCCGACCACACGCTGGAGGGCGTGCTCGATGTCGCTGCTCGGATCGGCGCGACCGGCATCGAGATCGCGACGGGCGGACAGTCAGCCGCCCCGCACCTCCGGATGGATGAGCTGCTCGGCGACGCCGGGCGGCGGGCCACCTTCGCCTCGGCGTTCACGAGCCGGGGCCTGCGTATCGCGGCGCTGAACTGCTCGGCTTGGCCACTCCACCCCGCCGTCGGCGACCGGCATGTGGCCATCGTCCGATCGACCATCCGGCTCGCCGCGGAGCTCGGCGTGCGGCGCATCGTGACGATGTCCGGCAACCCGGGGGACGGCCCGGGCGGAACGGCCGTCAACTTCACCTGGTATCCCTGGCCGCCCGAATCGATGGCGCTGCTCGAGCGCCAGTGGGACGCCGCGATCGAACTGTGGCGGGACCTGGGTGCCGAGGCCGAGGCGGCCGGGGTGGAGCGGCTCGCCTTCGAGCTCCACCCGCTGCACCTGGTCTACAACGTCCCGACGCTGCAGCGGATGCAGGCCGCCGTCGGCCCGATCATCGGCGCGAACCTCGACCCGTCGCACCTGTTCTGGCAGGGCATGGATCCGCTCGCGGTCATCCGGGCGATCGGTCCCAGCATCGCGCACGTCCACCTCAAGGACACGCAGGTCGTGCCGGCGCAGGTCGCGATCGCCGGCGTGCTGGACCAGCGACCGTTCGAGGATCCGGCGCAGCGAGCCTGGGTGTTCCGGACCGTGGGTGCGGTCCACGACGGGGCCTTCTGGTCGGCGTTCGTCGCGGCCCTGCGCGACGTCGGCTATGACGGCGTGCTGTCGATCGAGAACGAGGATGCGAGCCTCGCCCCGGAGGCATCGGTCGAGCAGGGCGCCGCGTTCATGCGGGACATCCTCGAGCGGTCGGCGGACCGCTCGGAGGTCGGAGCCCTCCCCTAGTCCGCCGCCGAGCCCGCGGCGAGCTGTTCGCGGTGCGCGGCCAGGAACTCCGCGGTGGCATCGACCAGCCGGTCGACATCGGCCTCGGTGTGGGCGCCCGTCAGGAAGCCGCGGATCATGTAGTGCGGGTGGACGTAGATCCCGCGCTCCAGCAGCCAGCCGCGGTAGGCCCGCTGGATCGGATGGTCCTTGTCCATCGCGAACCGCGCGAAATCGCGGAAGCGCCGGATGGGCGCATCGGTGAAGTACATCGTCCAGACGCCCGCCGATTCACGCACCTGGACGCGCGCTCCGGTCTCGTCGATCGCGGCCTGGATCCCGTCCGTGAGCCGCCGACCCAGGGCACCGATGTGTCGGTGGATGGCGCCTTCGCGCACGATCCCCGTCACCGCCAGCGCGACCGCGACATCGAGGGTATGCCCGGCGAACGTCCCCGCGAACAGGACGTCGCCCTTGGGGCCGAGCCGGTCCATGATGTCGCCCCGACCGCAGAGCACCGAGATCGGGAAGCCGTTGCCGATGGCCTTCCCGAGCGTCGTCAGGTCGGGCGTCACGCCGAACCGTTCCTGGGCGCCGCCGGGCGCATGCCGGAACCCGGTGATGACCTCGTCGAAGATCAGCACGACGCCCGCGTCCGTGCAGGCGGCACGGATCGTCTCCAGGAACCCTGGCTCGGGCAGGACGACGCCCGCGTTGTGGAAGACCGGCTCGAGGATGACGGCAGCGATCGAATCCCCCTCGCGCGCCAACGTGTCGCGGACACCCGCCGCGTCGTTGTACTCGCGGACCACGACGAGATCGCGGACCAGCGACGGGATACCGGCCGACGCGGCGACGGGGGTCGGTTCCTCGCCGTCGGTCGCGAAGTGATGGCTCCACGCGACGTAGTCATGCCAGCCGTGGTAATTGCCCTCGAACTTGAGGATCCGCTCGCGCCCGGTGAACGCGCGGGCGAGCCTGATCGCGTGATACGTCGCCTCCGTCCCGGTGCAGCTGAAGACGACGCGCTCCGCGGACGGGACCATCTCGACGAGTCGCTCGGCGAGCGCCACCTCGAGCGGGTTGGCAGTCGAGAACGACACGCCGTGCTCGTCCATCGCCCGCATCACGGCCTCGTTGATCCGCGGGTCGTTGTGGCCGAGCAGGACGGCCCCGAATGACGCGTGGAAGTCCACGTACTCGTTCCCGTCCACGTCCCAGATGCGCGACCCCTGCGCCCGGGTCATGAACAGCGGATACGGCCGGGCACCTCGGCCCTCGCCCTGGACGCCGCCGGGCGAGACGCGGCTGGCGCGCTCGTACAGGCGGGCCGACTCGTTCGTCGTGATCGGCCAGTCGTAGGCCTCGGCGCCGCTCTGTCTGGTCCGGTCGGTAGCCGTCATCGGGCCAGAGCTGGTGCGAGATCGGCTAGCGGATCCGCCACCGCGGTCCGTGAGCCACTGAGCGCCGATGCGTAGATGGCATCGACCACGGCGTTGGCCCGGACGCCGTCCTCGAAGTTCGCGCGGGCCGGTCGCCCTTCGGCGATAGCGGTCAGGAACTCGGCCCACATCGCGCACTCCTGTCCCAGGAACCCGATCGACGTGCCGTCAGTGCCCCCGATCAGCAGCTCGACCGCTCCCGGGTGGGTCGGGTTCACGAGCACGCGACGGTAGCCGAACGTCGAGACATCACCCGGCAGGCAGACCTGGAACTCGTCAGGTCGCTCGAAGTCCCAGGCGGCGGACCCGGCCGAACCGAAGACGTCGATGCGCAGCGACACGCGCCGCCCGATCGCCGCCCGGTTCGTCTCGAGCACGCCATACGCGCCGCCGGCGAACGTCAGCAAGGCGGCCGCGGCATCTTCGACATCGACCCCGCCCAGCGGCGCGTCCGTCGACCGCTTGCCGCCACCGCGGTTCCCGATCGCATCCGCGTCCGGGATCGGTCGCTCGGTCACGAAGGTCGTCGTGAGTGCCTGGACCGTCTCGATCTCGCCGACCAGGAACCGAGCGCAATCGATGAGGTGGTAGCCGGTATCGATCGCGATGCCGCCTCCAGACAGCTCCCGGCGGAAGCGCCACAGGAGCGGCACGTCAGGATCGGCACCGTAGTCGAGCATGAACGACGCCTGCAGGCTGCGGATCGCCCCGAGCTCCCCGGATCCGATGAGGTCGCGGATCGCGCGCAGCGCCGGCGTCCAGCGATACGCCGCGCCGAGGCCATGGAAGACCCCGGCCGCGCGGCACGCGTCCAGGAGGTCCAGCGCGCCGCCGGCGGTCGCCGCGAGCGGCTTCTCGCAGACGATGGCCTTCCCGGCGGCCGCGGTCGCGAGGACGACGTCCGCGTTCAGGACCGGCGGCAGGCAGGCGACGACCAGGTCGACATCTGGCGCCTCGATCATCCGCCGCCAGTCGGAGTCGACGCGGTCGTAGCCGAATCGATCGCCCAGCCGCGTCGCGAGACCCTCGTTGACGTCGGCGACCGCGACGAGCCGCGGTCGGAGGGCCAGGTCCGGATAGAGCCCGCGAACCATCGTGAGCGCCGCGCTGTGGCAGGCGGCCATGGTCCCGGCGCCGACCATGGCGATCCCGATCGATCGGACTCGGTCGGTCACGAGACGCCTGCGATCGGGGCCGAGGTCGGAGCGAGCATCTCGTCGACCGTTACGCGCCGGCCCTCGGCGGCCGAGGCGATGATCGCGTCGCACAGGACGGCCGCCTGGTAGCCGTCCTCGAAGCTGGCTTGTTCGGGTGGCAGCGGCCGGTCCTCGATGACCGCCGACAGGAAGTCCCGCCACTCATGGGCGAAGCTGTGCTCCCAGCCGATGGTGTGGCCGGGTGGCCACCACATGTCGAGGAATGGATGATCCGCCTGGGTGACGAGGATGTCGCGGAAGCCACCCGTACCATCGGCCTCGTCGCTCGCGTAGAACACGTGGAGGCGGTTGAGGTCCTCCATGTCCCACCAGAGCGAGCCCTCCGTCCCGTTGAACTCGACGACCTGGCGGCCCTTCCAGCCCCGCGCGACACGCGACGCCTCGAGCGAGGCGATGCCGCCACCCCGCAGGTCGATCGCGGCGACATACGCGTCCTCGACATCCACGCCGACGTCGGCACTCGTCAGCTTGGCCGATACCGCCTGGACCGCCTGCGCTTCATTACCGAGATAGCGGAGGAAGTCGACGATGTGGGCGTAGTCGGTGATGGCCCGGGAGACGTTCGGCCGGCGGCTCGGCACGTGCCCGGCGGCGTGGTCCTGGAGATACACGGCGCGGAATTGGAGGCAGGTCCCCAGGCGGCCGCTCTCGACGATCCGTCGAGCGAGCCGCATGGCGGGCATGTAGCGGTAGTTGAAGCCGCATGCGGCCTGGACGCCCGCACGCTGCGCCGCCTCGAGCATCAGTCGGGCCTCGGTCCGCTCCCTCGCCAGCGGCTTTTCGCACAGGACCGGCTTGCCGAGAGCCAGCGCGGCTTCGGTGGCTTCACGGTGGGCGGTCTCGCCAAGCAGCACGGCGACGACGTCGACGTTCGGATCCTCGACGACATCCGCCCACTCGGTGGTGGATCGCTCGATCTCGAGGTCGCGGGCCATCGCCTCGCCGCGTTCGGCGTTGCGCGCCGCGAGCGCGGTCAGCCGGATGGATCGTCCGAGCGGGCTGACATGGTTGAGCGTGTGGAGCGCGTGGCCATGCGCACGGGTGATCCACCCGGCTCCGAGGAGCCCGACGCGGATCGGGCGATCCATCCGCGGCGCCGTCAGGCAGGCACGGCCGGCGGCGCCGCCACGCCGCCCAGGATGCGCTCCGGGTCGGCGATGACACGGCGGATCGTGTCGGCGTACAGCTCGATCAGCTCGAGCGGCTGGACGAAGATCGGGTGACGCGCATCGCAGATCACGAGCGACGAGTCGAGCATCGCCGTGGCCTCGGGATAGTCGGCGACGTCGTACGTGACGTCGCGACCGGCCGGTGGCTGGGTCCACGGGAACGTGCCGCCGAACCCGACCCGATCCTGGAAGACCGGGAATGCCGGGGCCGGCTGGGAGTGCCACAGCTCGACGCCGACGCCCTCGGCCATGAGCGCCTGCCCGAGGGCGTCCCGGAAGACCGTCGGCGGGACGTGCCCGAGACCGAGCGCCGCCGGCTCGAGGCGAACGCGGTACTGGTAGTACGACGACGTCCGATCGGAGGGGACGTGCGGCGTCACGATCCCCGGCACGCCGGCGAACTCCGCATCCAGGTAGGCGGCGTTCCGCTGGCCGGTCGCGATGTAGTCGGGCAGCCGCTGCAGCTGGGAACGCGCCAGGGCTGCCGGCATCTCTTGGTGGCGGTAGTTCCACCCGACCGAGTGGGACGTGTACGGTCGGAAGTTCCAGCCGGTCAGTCGTGCCAGCTCGGGGATGTCCTCGCCGAAGGTCCGCAACCGCCGGGCACGGGCGATGACGTCTGGATCGTCCGCGACGAACAGGCCGCCCTCACCACCCGACAGGATCTTGCTCGAGTTGAGGCTGTAGCAGCCGACGACGCCGTACGAGCCGACCCGGCGACCGCGGTACGTCGCGCCATGGGCCTGGCAGGCGTCCTCGATGACCTTGAGACCGTGCCGGTCCGCGATGGCGATGATCTCGTCCAGGTCTGCCGGGAGCCCGCCGATGTGGACGGCGATGATGGCCCGCGTCCGCGGCGTGATCTTCGCCTCGATCTGGCTCGCATCGAGGTTGAACGTGCGGGGATCGATATCGACGAAGACCGGGATCGCCAGCTGTTGCAGGATCGGCTGCCACGTGCCGGCGAAGGTGTAGGACGTGGTGATCACCTCGTCCCCAGGCTCGATCCCGATGGCGTAGAGGGCGGCGTGGATGGCTGCCGTCCCCGAGTTGAACAGCAGACCGGTCGACCGGCCGACGAAGGCTGCCCACTCGTTCTCGAGGGCCGTCATCTCGGGGGCGCCGACGCCGCCGAGGATGCCTCGCTCGAGCACGGCCGCGACCGCGGCCCGGTCCTCGGGCCGGATGTCCGGCCAGCGTCGCTTGAGCCCCTCTGGGACGCGGCTACCTTCGGGAGATCCCATCGGATCACGTCCGTTCTTCGTGCGGCCTTGACGGTCGCCCGATCGTACCGTACGTGGTCGTCGCCGATACGGCGGTCCTAGCGCATGGGCCGTCGTCCGAACGGCAGCCGAGGATCGAGCGCCCCCTCGGTCCAGGCCTCGCGCACCCAGGCGTGCGACGGGTCGTCGCACGCATGCCAGGCGCGCTCGCCGGGTCCGCCCATCACGTTGAGGTAGTACAGGTCGTACCCCGGCGCGGCCATCGCGGGTCCGTGCCAGCCGTGTGGGACGAGGACGACATCGCCGGTCGCGACCGTCGTCAGCAGCTCGATCGGCCGCTCCGGGGTGCCATAGACGTGCTGGTACGCCAGGCCGGGTCCGGCCGGGCCATCGCCCACGACGTAGTGATAGATCTCCTCGAGCTCGGTCTCGCCCGGACGGACCTCGTCGTGCTTGTGCGGCGGATACGAGCCCCAGTTACCGCCCGGCGAGAGGACCTCGACGGCGATGAGCCGGTCAGCCTCGAAGCGATGCGCGGCCGCGAAGTTGCGGACCTCGCGCGACGAGGCGCCCGCCCCGCGCATCTCGACCGCGACGTCGGACGCCGCGACGTACCTGACCGGGAAGCGCCGTTCGCCTCGGGCGGTGGCGACGGCGAACCGACCACCACCGGCGCTGGCGACCTCGACCGATGAGCCCGGCGGTGCATACAGGAAGTCGGTGGGACCCGCCCACACGTCGGGGCGCCCTCCGAGCTCGTATCGCGCGCCGTCCACGGTCACGCCGAAGGCACCTTCGAGCGGCAACACGGCGACCTCATCGCCGGCGCTCTCGAAAGCGATCGTCGCCCCCGGCGCGAGCGTCGCAGCCCGCAGCCCGCAGTACCGCCAACCGGCCGCTTCCGGCGTCAGGACGACCGACCACGCTCCGTCGGCCAGCGACCCGGCCGGCCGGTAGAGCTCCGCCGCGTTGTCGGTCACGCGGACGGCTTGAGGTCCGGGTTCGGGACGAGCGCGTCGCCCACCTGGTGCTGCAGGTCGTGATACGACGCGATGAAGGCGCGCAGGGTCCGTGCGCTCGGTCCGAACGCATCGAACTCGGACGGGCCGAGACCATCGGGCTCGTACGCCCTGGCGAAGTCCGGGAAATGCCGGCGAAGCTCGTCGACGATGACCGGGTCCACCGGGTCGTCCATCCGGGGACGCACCTCGATGTCGGACGCGTTGAACCGGCGCTGCCAGGCAGACGGCATCGTGATGATCACGTCGCCACCGATCAGCTCGGACCAGTGCAGGTGGTGGCGGATCGCTGCGGCGAGCGGGCGCGCCCGGAGCCCGCGCGCACGGAACTCGTCGACGGTCCGCTTGAAGACCGCGACGCCGGACCAGGGCAACGCGGCCGGATCGGCGACGATCCCGTCGCGCTCGGTCTGCAGCCGGAGCCAGTCCTCCAGGCGACCCATCATGACGGTGATCACCGGGCCCATGTCGTCGACCTGCAGGCCATCCGCCTCGCGGCGGTGCAACCCACGCTCGACGGCTTCGCCCGCGGCGATCGCCTGGGCCACCGAGAACGACACGGTGGCGTTCACGTTCACGCCACGGTAGGTCGCCTCCTCCATGACCCGGACGCCGACCTCGGTGGCGGGGAACTTGACGATGATGTTCGGCGCGAGACCGGCGAAGTGCTCGCCCTGGGCGAGCATCCGATCGAACGACCGAAAGAGCGTGGGGTCGGTCTGCACCGACAGGCGACCCTGACGCCCGCCGCTGGCCTCGAATGCGGGCCGCAGCAACGGCGCGGCCCGGAGCGACATCTCCTCGACGATCGCCCATGCCAGGTCGACCTCGGTCGCGGCAGGCAGGTCACCGGCACGGGTCCGGACCCGATCCCGCCAGTAGGCCGGATCCTGCTTCCAGACATCGGTGACGATCGTCGGATTCGCCGTCGCGCCGACGGCGCCGTAGGAGATGGCGTACTCGAGCTCCGGCACCGAACAGGAGTCGTTCCAGACATCGGTCGGAGTCGTGGCGATCGTCCGGCCGAGCGGCGAATCCGCCAGCGGCAACGTCGTCGAGCGGCCGATCGTGTCCGTAGCGCTACCCACCTGGGATCCTCCTGCGAGCCGCATTGACACCGGGTCGACACCGCGATACCGTCCGACCGGTCTCAGGGTAATCGATTACGCGGGATGTTCTAGGAGGGGACGTTGCCCGTCACGCCCGCGGACGCCCACGATACGCCACGTCGCCGAGATACCATCGCGACTGCGCGCGAGCTCGAGGGGGCCGGTCGAGGAGCATCGATGACCACCGTCACGGCCGTCCGAGGCACGGCGCCCGACCTGCGGCGCGCTGGTGATGCCCTCCCCAATGCCCCGATCGGGACGGTCCCCATCCTCTGGTACAACGCCGACCCTGAGGTGGGCCGGTGGGACGCCCCGGCGATCCTCGACGAGATCGCCCGTCTCGGGTACGAGGGAACCCAGCTCGGCACGGACTTCCCGACCGGAGAGACGCTGCGGGTCGAGCTGTCCCGACGCGATCTCCGACTGGCGGAGGTGTACGTGCCGATCCCGACGACCGTCGACGGACCGACCTCGGGGGCGATGGCGGTCGCCGTCGAGTGCCTGACCCGGCTGAACGAAGCGGGCGGCGACGTCCTGTGCGTGGCTGTCGACGGCTCGGCCGACCGAGACGCGCGGGGCGGCCGCGCCGTCGAGCCCGGCACGCCGGCCCTCACCGATGCCGGCTGGGAGGCGCTGATCGAGCTCCTTCACGCGGTCGCGGACGCCGCTACGGAGCTCGGCCACACGACGGTCTTCCATCCGCACGCCGCGACCTACGTCGAGACTCTTGACGAGATCGACCGGCTGGTGCGAT
Source organism: uncultured Chloroflexia bacterium (assembly GCA_963813535.1). Classification (GTDB taxonomy): domain Bacteria; phylum Chloroflexota; class Limnocylindria; order Limnocylindrales; family CSP1-4; genus SPCO01. Next base: position 881,186 of record CAWEZH010000002.1, read on the forward strand.
CGACGGCTCCGGAGCGCATCGGCGTCTGCCTCGACACTGGGCATCACCTGGTCGCCGGTGGCGATCCGGTCGCCGACCTGCGGGCACTTGGCGAGCGGGTCCGCCACGTGCACCTCAAGGACGTCGATCCGGATGTCCTGGCGGGTCTGCGCGCGGGAGCCTACGACGGCATGGCCGATGCGGTCCGCCAGGGCCTGTTCACCGAGCTCGGTGCCGGCTCGCTGGACCTCGATGGGGTCCTCGCCGCTCTCGCGGCACGGTCCTATGACGGCTGGCTCATGGTCGAGCAGGATCGGGGCCTCGGTCCCCCATCCGAGAGCGCGGCGATCGGCCGGCGTGTGCTGGCCGCGTCGCTGCGACGGCTCGGTGCGGACCAGGCAGGAGCGGGTACGCCGTGAGGATCGCTCTGCTCGGTGCCGGCCGGATCGGGCGGCTCCATGCCCGCCTGTTGAAGGCGACGCCCGGCGTCGACGGCGTCGTCGTCGGCGACGTCGATGCGGACCGCGCCCTCGACGTTGCAAAGACCGTCGGGATCGAGTCGGCGCCCACCATCGACGCGGCCCTGGACGGCGCTGGCGCCGTGGTCATCGCAGCCGCGACGACGGCGCATCCGGAGCTCATCCGCGAGTCGATCGGCCGGGGACTGCCGACGTTCTGCGAGAAGCCGCTCGCCGCCACCCTCGACGACACCATCGCACTCGCGGCCGATATCGACCGCTCCGGGATCCCGTTCCAGCTCGGCTTCCAGCGGCGTTTCGATCCTGCCTACCGGGAGGTCCACCGGCTCATCCGGAACGGGTCGCTCGGCACGCTCTACGCCATCCGCCTGGCCGGCCACGACCCGGCTCCGGCGCACGAGGCGTACATCGCCCAATCGGGTGGCCTGTTCCGGGACTTCTCGATCCACGACTTCGACATCCTGCGCTGGATGACCGGCTGCGAGGTCGAGGAGGTCTACGCCGACGGCGGCGTCCGGGGGTTCCCGGTCTTCGAGAAATACGGCGATGTCGATACCGCGGTCGTCACTCTCCGCCTCACCGACGGACCGTTCACCGTGATGACCGTCGCTCGCCATGATCCGCTCGGCTACGACATCCGCGCCGAGATCTTCGGCTCGGGCGACAGCGTCGCGGTCGGGCTCGGTCCCAGAACGCCCTTGCGCTCGGTCGAACCGGGCGTGCCCCCGCCGGCCGGGCCGGCGTGGAAGGACTTCCTCGTGCGCTTCGAATCGGCCTACGCGGCCGAGTTCGCGGCCTTCGTCGCGCTCGCCCGCGGCGATGCTCCCAGTCCCTGTACGGCCCGAGACGGTGTCGCGGCTCTCCGCGTCGCCGAAGCGGCCGATCGCTCGCTCCACGAACACCGACCAGTGCGGCTCGCGGAGATCCCCGGCTGAGAACGGGTCACGGCCGCCCTCGGGACGGCCTGACGAAAGGAGGTGTCCATGGCGGCCACGTCGGCCGCGGATCGACAGTCATCCCTCGGCTCCACCCTTCGGGTGGATGACATCTGGACCGTGGCGCCTGCCGCGGCACATCGGAGGAGAACGAACGGTATGAACCTACGGAAAGTGCTCGTCGGCCTCGCTGGCGCGGCGATCATCGTCGGAGCCTGCTCGACCGGGACCCCGACCGGGTCGGGAGCCACGACGGGCAGCGGCCCGGACGGTGCGCTCGTCAAGCGCAGCGACATCAAGATCGAGTATGTGACCCACGGCCAGGCCCAGGACGGGTTCTGGGGCGTGGTCCGCAACGGCGTCAAGGCCGGCGCGGCCGACATGGGCGTGACGGCGAACTACAGCGCGCCGGGCCAGGAAAGTGACATGCCCGGCATGGTGTCGCTCATCGATGCCGCCATCGCCAAGAAGCCGACCGGGCTCGTCGTCTCGATCCCCAACCCCGACGCACTCGGGCCTGCCATCAAGAAGGCCGTCGACGCCGGGATCCCAGTCGTGTCGATGAACTCCGGGTCGGACGTCTTCAAGGAACTGGGTGTCCTGGCACACGTCGGCCAGACCGAATACGAGGCTGGCCTCGGGGCCGGTCAGCGGTTCAAGGACGCCGGCGTGAAGAACGCCGTCTGCTTCAACCAGGAGGTCGGCAACCAGGCGCTGACCCTTCGCTGCAACGGCTTCTTCATGGGCCTGACCGGCTCCGAGGATGGTGAGGTCCTGACGGGCAACATCTCCGACCCGGCCGGCATGCAGGCGACGATCGCGGCCGCGCTCCAGTCGGACGCGACGATCGACGGTCTCCTCACCCTGGGCCCGTCCGTGGCCAAGCCGGCGCTCGACGCCGTCGCCGCGTCGGGCAAGACCATCCATCTCGCCACCTTCGACCTCAGCGCTGACGTGCTGACGGCGATCAAGGACGGGAAGATGGACTTCGCCATCGATCAGCAGCAGTTCCTGCAGGGCTACCTGCCGATCGTGATCCTCACGAACTATGCCGAGACCAGGAACCTCCCGACCGGCAACGGCCAGGGCCTGATCATGACCGGCCCCGGGTTCGTGACCAAGGAGTCCGCAGCGGACGTCATCGCGCTCGCCGCGAAGGGCCTTCGCTAGCACCACGCTCGCGCGCCGGCTCCGCCGGCGCTTGGGAGGGACCGGCGTCTGCCGGTCCCTCACCACCACATCGGAGGAGACGGATGGCGAGCACGACGACCGCGGCTCCAGCCGCACCCGGATCGGACCGACTCCGGCAGCTCTCCCTGGCCCAGCGCCTCCTGTCACGTCCCGCCACCGGGGCGCTGATCATCGTGGTGTTCGTCTGGGTCGTGTTCGCGGCGATCACGCTCGCGCGGGGAAGCACGGCCTTCATCAGCCTCGCCGGTACGCTCAACTACCTGGACGTGGCGGCCCAGGTGGGCATCATCGCCACGGCCGTCGCCCTGCTGATGATCGCGGGGGAGTTCGACCTGTCGATCGGCTCGATGGTCGGGTTCGCCGGGATCATCATGGGCATCGGCGTCACCATCTGGCATCTGCCGGTCTGGCTCTCGATCCTGATGGCGATGGCGCTCGCGACGGTCTTCGGCGCCGTCAACGGGATCATCGTGGTGCGGACCGGTCTGCCCTCGTTCATCGTGACGCTGGCCACGTTGTTCATCATCCGGGGCGCGTCGTCAGTGCTCACCTCGATCGTGAGCCCGATCACTTACATCCCGATCGACCCCGTGCTGATCGCCAGCGACCCGCTGGCGTCGATCTTCGCGTGGAACTTCCCGATCCGGCTCGAGGATGGGGCGACGACCAGCATCCAGGTGTCGATCATCTTCTGGATCCTCATCGCGGTCGTCGGCATCTACGTGCTCGGCCGGACACGGTTCGGCAACTGGATCGCCGGCGTCGGCGGATCCGGAGCTGCGGCCCGCAACCTCGGCGTGCCCGTCGCGCGGGTCAAGATCGCGCTGTTCGCCCTGACCGGCCTCTCGGCAGCGATCCTCGCCGCCATACAAACGACGCGCTTCACATCGGCCGACATCCTGCGCGGCACCGGCTACGAGCTCGACGCGATCACGACGGCGGTCATCGGCGGCTCGCTCCTGACCGGTGGGTATGGGTCCGTCGCCGGCACGGCACTCGGAGCCCTGGCCCTCGGCATGGCGCGCCAGGGCATCGTCTTCGCTGACATCAACGCCGACTGGTACAAGATCGCGATCGGCACGCTGCTGCTCATCGCGGTCGTCCTCAACAACTGGATCCGGCGCAAGTTCGCCGGCCTGACGTAGGAGGGCCGACCCCATGGATGCGACCCCCATGACCGACGCTCTCATGGAGCAGACGCCCGCCGTCGCCCCGACGGACGTGCCTCCCCTCCTCGAGGCCCGCGACGTGTCCAAGTACTTCGGCGCCGTCGTGGCGATCGAGGGCGTGTCGTTGATGGTCCGCGCAGGCCAGGTCACCTGCCTGCTCGGAGACAACGGCGCCGGCAAGTCGACGCTGATCAAGACGCTGTCCGGCGTGCATCGACCGGACAAGGGCACGCTCGCCGTCGACGGCCAGGCGGTCGAGTTCGGCTCGCCGCGCGACGCCCTCGACGCGGGCATCGCCACCGTCTATCAGGACCTGTCCGTGATGCCGCTGATGAGCATCACCCGCAACTTCTTCCTCGGCAACGAGCCGACGGTCGGTGTCGGGCCGTTCAAGCGGTTCGACCTGCCGAAGGCGGCCGGTATCGCCCGCGAGGAGATGAAGCGCATCGGCATCGACGTGCGCGACACCGACCAGGCCGTCGGCACGCTGTCGGGCGGCGAGCGCCAGACGCTGGCGATCGCGCGAGCCGAGTACTTCGGGGCACGCGTCCTGATCCTCGACGAACCGACGTCGGCCCTCGGCGTGAAGCAGTCGGCGATCGTGCTCCGGCACATCGTTGCCGCGCGCAATCGCGGGCTCGGCGTCATCTTCATCACCCACAACGTGTCGCACGCCCTGCCGATCGGCGACACCTTCACGATCCTCTCCAGGGGCCGGACCGGCGGACAGTTCCGTCGGGGCGAGGTCGACGCCGATCAGCTGCATAGCCAGATGGGCGGCGGTGATGAGCTCCATGACCTGACCCGCGAGCTCGAGGCCCTTGCGGCCAGCGAGCGCCGATCGCCGGTGAGCCAGCCGCCAGTGGCCGCGCCGCCGGCGAGTCAGCCACCGGTGAGCCACTGACGAGCGATCCGAGCGCCGGAGCCGTCCGGCATCGGAACGAAGGACCATAGCGATGACGGCAACGATCGCCGATGTCGCAGCGAAGGCCGGGGTGTCGACGGCCACGGTCAGTCGCGTCCTGGCCGGTCTCGGCCACGCGCGACCGGAGACGCGGGCGCGCGTCCTCGAGGCCGCTCGCGATCTCGATTACCGGCCGTCGGAGGTCGCCCGCTCGCTCAAGCGTCGTTCGACGCAGACGCTCGGGCTGATCATCACGGACATCGAGAACCCGTATTTCCCGCAGCTCGTGCGGTCGGTCGAGGACGCCGCACGAGCCGCCGGCTATTCGGTCCTGCTGTGTAACGCCGCGGACGACCCCGAGCGAGAGGCGTCGTACCTCGACCTGCTGGTCGACCGGCGCGTGGACGGCCTGGTCATCGCCGCGAGCAGCCTCGGCGTCCGTCAGGGCGACTGGCTCACCGCCCCACCGATCCCGGTCGTGCTCGTGAACACGGCCGCCCCCGAGTCCGGACTGCCGACGATCATGTCGGACAACGAGCAAGGCGGCCGCATCGCCGCCGACCACCTGCTGGGTCGCGGGCACCGGCTGTTCGGCTACCTCATGCCGCCGCCACGGAACGTCGACGCACCCGATCGTCTCGCCGGTGTGCGCAGCGCTCTGGCCGACGCCGGCTGTCCGGGGGATGCCCTGACGATCACCCATGGTGAGGCGCTGGTCGGGGGCGGTGAGGCAGCGACCGAGGAGCTGCTCGACCTGGCACCGGGCACGACGGCGATCGTGGCCTACAACGACCTGATGGCGATCGGCGCGATCAGGGCGCTTCGACGGCGTGGCCGACGGGTGCCCGTCGATACGAGCGTGGTCGGCTTCGACGACGTGCCCCTCGCCACGTACGTCGATCCGGCGCTGACCACGATCTCGCAACGCACGGACGAGATGGGCCGCTGGGCCGTGGAACGCCTCATCGGTGAGAACGGCGTCGGGCCATCGTCGGTGCGGCTGCCGGTCGATCTCCAGGTCCGCGACTCGACGGGACCAGTGCCCGGCTGAAGGCCACTACTGGCGCCTGTCCTCCACGCCGACCTGGGCGGTCAGGCTGGGCACGACCGCGCGGCGGACCCGTTCGCGCGCTCGCCGGACGAGCACCGACGTGCGGTCCGGGACACCGGCCAGGCCGACGTCCTCGACCGCGAGCGATCCGGCAGCAGCGGCGAAGCGCAGGGCTCGGGCCGGCGATGTGCCCGGCGAAGCGGCGACTCTCGGCCGCACGAACACGGCGAGCAACGCGGCCAGGAACGTGTCCCCTGCCCCGGTCGGATCGACCTCGCCTTCGGTCGGGGTCGGCAGATAGCGGAGCACCTCGACCGGACCGTCATCGCCGGTCGTGACGAGCAAGCCACCGTGACCACCCTGTGTGACCAGCAGGCGCGCACCGGGATGGAGGAACCGCGAGAGGTCGCCGAGCGACGTGTCCCGCGCCACGTCGAGGTGGCTGAGACCGACGAGGTCGGCGCGGCGGAGGATAGCCCGATCGCTCGGCGCCACCCGCTCGACATGGGCGCCGGCAACGAGCCGGCGAAGCATGCCCTGCCACGCGACGGCGACGATCGCGTCGGGTCCGATCGCCTCGACCCAGTCGTCGTGCACCTCGTCGGCGACCGGCACCAGCGACCACGACCGACTGGCCAGCCACGACGACGGCAGCGACACCGGCCGGACCGGCACGCCGACCGCCATGGACGTCTGACGTCGACCCTGCGGCGTCTCCTGGTTGTGGAAGATCGGCCCCTCGGGCAGGTCGACCGCGAGCACGTCGACGCCGGCATCGCGCATCTCATCGAGCTCGTGAGCGGTCGACGCCTCGCGGTCGACACCGACCACCGCTGCCGTCCGGAGACCGAGCCGGGCGGTGGTCAACGCCGCGTACGTCACGCCGCCGCCCAGACGCCAGCCGCGCGGATCATCCGGCGCGATATCGCGCGCGGCCGACCCGACATGGACGACCTCGACGTGCGGTGACGGCATCGGACCTCCCTCGTGCTCGAGCGGGCGCCTGAGCTCAGGGCCACCGAGCGGTGCGGCGTATACTGCCGCACCCGAACGCAACGATGAGGCTGCCCACGTGTTCTTCTACGAGCTCCACGAAGGCGACGACGAGGTCTATTCGGACGTCCTCGTGGTCAGCGAGTCGGAGTGGGAGCCGCAGGAGTTCTTCGACCTCGTGCAGCGCATCCGGCACGACGTCCAGGACGGCTATGAGCAGGAGAGCCTGATCGAAGCCATCGCCACGGTCCTCGAGCGTGACTACGGGTTCATCTTCGTCAGCGACGATCGGCTCGGCGCCGCGGTCAACGTCTCGAAGCAGGAAGACGACAACTTCCTCGCCGAGCTCGAGACCGACGAAGACGATGACGACGATGACGACGACGAGATCGACGAGGGCAAGCCACGGGGTGACTTCCGCACGGTCCTCGCCGACTTCGACCCCGACCTCGGGCCGTTGAACTGAGCCTCAGCGGCTGAAGAGGATCTCCACCACGTCGCCGTCCTTCACCCGGTAGGTCTTCCCCTCCGAGCGAAGGCGGCCGGCCTTCCTGGCCTCGGCCAGTGACCCGAGCGTCACGAGGTCGTCGTATGCCACGGTCTCCGCCCGGATGAAGCCCTTGGCCAGGTCGGTGTGGATCGTTCCAGCGGCGTCGACCGCGGTGGAGCCGTCGGGGATCGGCCAGGCACGGACCTCGTCGGGTCCGGCGGTCAGGAACGACACGAGGCCGAGCAGGCGATACGACAGGGCGATGACCCGGTCCAGGCCGGACTCGCTGATCCCGAGCTCCTCCATGAACACCCCGGCCTCGTCGGGCTCGAGCTCGCCGAGCTCCATCTCGATCTTCGCCGAGAGCGCGTCGACCAGGGCGTGTCGATGCGGGTAGCCGGTGGTGATGCGGTCGACGAGCGACGGTGCGGTCGCCAGGTCGCTCTCTCCGATGTTGAGCAGCACCAACACCGGCTTCTCGGTGAGGAACCGGAAGCCGCGGATGGCCTTCGACTCGTCCGGATCCAGCCCGAGGTCGCGGATCGGCGTGCCCGCCTCGAGGCCCTCGTGGATGCGACGCAGCACGACCTCTTCGCGCTCGGCCGCCTCGCGCTCGGCCTGCGTGCCGTGGCGACCGCTGCCCTGTAGCCGTTCGAGGCGGCGCTCGGTCATCGCCAGGTCGGCCAGGGTGAACTCCAGGTCGAGCTGCTCGAGGTCGCGCCCCGGGTCCACGCTGCCGGCCACGTGCGGGTTCGACGGGTCCTCGAACGCGCGGACCACGTGGAGCAACGCATCGGAGTCACGGAGCCGCGCGAGGTGGTCGGCCGGCAGCTCCTCGGTCCCCACGCGACCCTCGGATGACGCGGGCGGTGCCGGCAGGTCGACGTACGTGACGTCGGCCTGGACGACCTTCTTGGGCTTGAAGATCTCCGCCAGGCGGTCGAGGCGGTCGTCGGGGACCTTGACGACCCCCACATTGAGGGTGACCCCGCCATAGCCGCCCGTCTCGGCGTGCCCGCGGGTCAGCGTGTTGAAGACGGTGGTCTTGCCGCTGCCGGCAAGCCCGACGATGGCGATCTGCATGTCAGTAGCCCGCGGCTGGATCGACGACGTTGAGCAGCGGCTCGCCTTTCGAGAACCGGCGCAGGTTGTCGCAGAACAGCTCCACGCTGCGGTCCAGGACCCGCCCGCTCGACCACGCCGTGTGCGGTGTGACGATGACGTTGGGCAGGTCGTAGAACGACGACATCGGCGGCAGCGGCTCGTCGCGGAACGTGTCGAGCACCGCACCCCCCAGCGGACCATCGCGCAACGCTCGGAGCAGCGCTCGGTCGTCGATCAGACGGCCGCGCGCGACGTTGATGAGCCACGCGCCGGGCTTGACCATCGCGAGCGTCTCGGCGTTGATCATGTCTTCGGTCTCGGGTGTCAGCGGGGCCGCCAGCACGATGAAATCGGACTCCCCGAGGAGCTCGGCCAGGGTGTCCGGCCCGCCGACACGATCGAGCACCACCTCACCGAACGAGCCGTCATCCGCGGCTTCCGCCGTCGCATCGGCGCCAGCTGCGCTGTCCGGTCTGCGCCGGACCGCGACGACCCGGCAGCCGAAGGCTGTCGCGAGCGCCCCGACCGCCCGGCCGATCGAGCCCAGCCCGACGATCCCGACGGTCACGTCGCGCAGCTCGGCGCCCTCGAGCGGCTGCCACGTGCGCTCCCGCTGCAGCTCGAGCAGCTGTGGCAGTCGACGGCTGACTGCCAGGATCATCATCAGGACGTACTCGGCGATCGGCCGGCTGAACACGCCGCGGGCGTTGGTGACGATCAGCCCGCGCTCGCGCGACGCCGGCGTGAGCGCGCGTTCCACGCCCGACGTGGCGGAATGGACCCAGGCGAGCCTTGGTGCCCGGGCGAGCAGCCGATCGAACGCATCGGAGCTGAGCCAGCCCCGAAGCATGACCTCGACGTCGTCGAGCGGGCCATCGGCCAGCCCTTCCACCGACACGGTCACGAGACGGGCACCGGGTGCCGCCGCGCGGATCCGCTCCAGATCGCGTGACCGATAGCGTGCGGAGAGGATCGGGCTGAGGGCAACGGCGGTCGGCGCACCGCCGGGACCGCTTCCCGGACCCGCCGCCGTCACGTGGCCCGGCCGGGCGCGGGCAGGGCCGGTACCCCGTCCAGCACCCTGGCGATCCACCGTTCGGGCGCCTCGATCTCACCGTCTCGCGGGAGGCTCTCGGGCCCAGCCCACAACCTGGTCAGCGCCTCCGGACCGCGTGCCGACGCGACCGCGCGCACGAACGTCTCGCCCTTCTTGTACTGCTCGAGCTTGAGGTCCATCCCGGTCAGACGGAGCATCGCCCGCTCGAACGGCGTGCGCTTGGCGCGACGCTCGTCGAACTTCGCGCGGATCCGCTCGACATCGGGGACGAGCTCGTGACCGACCTCGTCCATCACGTAGTCGCTGAAGCCCTCGAGCAGGCTCATGACGGCCTGCGTCTCGCGGAACACGGCCTTCTGCTCCTCGCCCATCAGCCGCTCGAGCCAATGCTCACCGCCACCCTCGCCGCGCAGCGCGCGACCCAACCCGCGGATGGCCTCGCGACCCATGCCCCGGACGTCACGCCCGAACAGGCTTAGCTGTCGCTCGAGGCGGGACGCAAGATACGGACGCAGCCACGGGTGCGCCTCGAACTCGAAGGCATGGGTCGTCTCGTGCAGCGCGATCCAGGTCCGGAACGAGTCGAGCGGCACACCGAGGCCCCGGGCGGTCTGGCGGATGTTCTCCTCGACGAACAGGAGCCGGCCCGGCGCCGCCTCGGCCGACAACAGTGCGAGGTCGTACTGACCGAGCACCCGCTGGCCCATGAAGCCCAGGAGCATGCCCAGCTGGCGGGTCGTGATCCAGCGGTTGGCGAGGGCCATCGCGGCAACGGTCAGCCCGCCGCCCACCGGCACGACCTGGTCGAGCAGATCGTGCTCGAGCTTGCCGATCAGCGACGCGAACGACGCGGTATTGGCACGGACCCATCCGGCCCGATCGACGACGCCCGAACGCTCGACGACGCCCGGGAGCTGCGTCCCGAGCGCCGCCGACAGGGCCGGCACGATGCGGGCCATCGCGTCGGCATAGTCCGTCTCCGTGCGGCGCAGCTCGTCCGGGCTCAGGGCGCCGGGCGCCCGCTCGAGCCGACCGATGGCCAGCCGCTCGACGGTCGCCCAGTCGACGAGCCCCTCGCGCGCGCGTCGCTCCATCTGGCGTCCGACGACCGTGGCCGCAGCCCCGAGCGCCGAGCCGATGAGGAGCCCGGCCTGCCACGCCCGGTCGTCGCGCCATGAGGTCGACGGTCGCTTGGTCATCGCGCGAGCGCCCCGAGCTCGACTGCCTCGACCGATACGAAGTCCGGCCCGAACAGGCGCCCCGCGAGCGCTTCGAAGTGCGCTGGATCGCCCGTCGTCAGCTGCGCGTGGACCGGTGAACCCCCGACCGGTGCATCCAATCCGTTGACGCTCAGCAGCTCCGAGAGCGCCGACGCCGTCGCCGTCGCGGAGTCGACGATCGCGACGCCCTCTCCGACCACGCCGGCGATGACCGGGCCGAGGAGCGGGTAGTGGGTGCAGCCGAGGAGGAGCGTGTCGATCGTGGCGCCCGGGGGCCGCGGGAAGATCGACTCGCCGTCGCCGTCCCGCTCACCCACCAGTGGGGTCAGGGCTTCGGCCACCGTCCGCTCCGCGACCTCGCCGCTGAGCGTCCCCGCCTCGACCATCGGCACGAGTGCCGGGGTGGCGTGCTCGTAGACCTCGACGGCCGGGTTCTCGTCCTTGATCGCGTTGAAGTAGGCATGCGAGCGGATCGTCGCCGGCGTGGCGATCACCCCGACTCGACGGTTGCGCGTCGCCAGCGCCGCCGCCGCCGCACCCGGACGGATCACGCCCAGCACGGGCAGGGCGTAGCGTCGCCGAAAGGCCGCCAGACCGACAGCGGTGGAGGTGTTGCAGGCGACGACCAGCGCCTTGACGTCGCGCTCGACCAGCGCGTCCAACGACTGGGTCGAGAACGCGAGGACCTCATCGTCGGTCCGTGTGCCGTACGGCGCCCGGTCGTTGTCGCCCAGGTAGACAGTCGGTTCCGACGGAGAGCGACGGATGATCTCGCGCAGGACGGTCAGGCCGCCGACTCCGGAGTCGAACACACCGATCGCTCGTGCGTCGGTCACGGCGCTCCTAGCGGCGACCGGCGGCGACCGGGACACGGGCCGCCCCGAGCAGCTCGGTGGCGACCCGGACCACGTCCTGGCTGATGGCTGCGCTGGGATCGGCAAGGATGAACGGCACGCCCTCGTTGTTGGAGCGGACCACGAGCTGGCCGTCCGAGACCACGCGATGCTCCGGCACGCGACCCAGGGCGCGCTGGAGGTCGTCGGCCTCGATGCCACCGTGGCTGTCCGCCCGGTTCACGAGGTAGTGGACCTTGGTCGCCGGATAGCCGATCGAACGGAACGTGTCGGCCATGGCGATCGTGTTGTGGATCGTCGTCGAGTCGTATGTGACGATCTCGACGATCGTGTCGCTCGAGTCCATGAAGCCGAGATTGATGTCGTTGATCGAGCTCGACATGTCGATGACGATCACCGAATAGACGCGGCGCAGCAGCGAGAGGACCTTCTCGATGTCGCGCGGGGTGATCATCTCCGCCATCTCGATCCGCGGCGGGGCGAGCAGGATGTCGATGCCGGAGGGGTCGCGCCAGAGGACGTCGGTCAGATCCGCTTCCGAGATGCGGTCCGTCGGCAGGTCGAGGATCGATGGCGCGTCGATGGGGACCTTCAGCAGCGCCCGAAGGTCGCCGAACTGGACGCTGCCGTCGATGACCACGGTCCGCAGCTCCATCTGGGCCATCGCGACGGCGAGGTTGAACGCGATCGTGGTCTTGCCGACGCCGCCCTTCGGGGCGAAGACGGAGATCACGCGCGTGTGACCCACCGGGGACGTCTCGGCGAACGCCTTCTTGACGCCGGAGATCTTGTTCATCAACTCGAAGCCGGAGAACGGCATCGACAGGACGGCATGGACGCCCTTCGCCGGATCGACCTCGATCGGGTTCTGGGGCACGGTCAGCACGATGACTGGCACGTTCAGGCCGGCGGCGTGGATCTGCTCGACGAGCTTGGGTCCCTTGATGCGGCCCTGGAGCAGCGCATCGACCATCACCACGTCCGGTCGGAGCTGCGCGATCTGCTCGACCGCACGCCCGCCGTCGGACAGGACATCGAGCAACTTCACCACCTGCTGGGCGTTCAGCAGCCCGCGGATGTACTGGGCGACTTGAGGCACGTCCTCGACGATCAGGAGGCGCGTCTGGTCGCTGCTCGAACCACTCGACATGGGGCTCGACGATACCACGGGGCTACCTGAACGACGCGGACCGCGCCGGGGTCATCACGGCCGCTCCGCGATGACGACCGCGCGCTCCGAGCCGGGCCCGATCGGTGTCAGGTCGTAGCCGCCCGCGACGATCTCGACGCGCAGGCCGGCGTCCTCCGCGAACCACGCGAGCTCCTCGGCCGAGACGAGTCGCAATCGGTCCTGGCGGATCCAGCGGCGCGGCGTGCCACCGTGCGCTGCCTCGTCGAAGAACGCGGTCAGCACCATCGTCGCCGTGGCCGCGTCGTGCACCGCCGAGCCGGTCTTCGTGACCAACGTCCCGCTCGCCGGATCCTCGCGGATCCACTCGAGGATCAGCCGGCCGTCGTATCGCCCGAGGTCATCGCCGTCGGGCAGCCACGCGTCGACCACGGCGATGCCACCCGGGCGCAGGTGGGCGGCCAGCGTGCGGAACGCCTCGCGTTGCGCGTCCCTGGTAGGCAGCAGCATGATCGAGTTCAGCGCGAGGACCGCGAGGGCATGACGGGGCGTGCCCGCCGGTCGGAGGCCGACGAGGTCCGCCTCGACGAGCTCGAGCTGCCCGTCGGCAAGCCCCGCGTCCGACGAGCGGCGACGCGCCCTCGCGAGCATCTGCGGGTCGACGTCGACGGCCGTGACCTCGTGGCCGGCGAGGGCGAGCGGGACGGCGAGCCGACCACTCCCCGCGGCGAGCTCGAGGATCGGGCCGTCGGCCCGGTCGGCCAGCGCCCGGTACAGGTCCAGGTCGCCCGGGTCGTCCTGGAGGTCGAGGTCGTAGAACCGAGCGAGCTCGCTGGCGGTGGCAGGATCGGGCGGCTCGATCAACCCGCGCTCGGCTCCCAGCGCACGGGCCGCCCGGCTGCCTTGCGGACCGCGAGCGCGCTGATGGCCTCGAGTGCCGCGCGGTTCGCCGCCATGGCGGTCGCCTCAGCGTGGTCGTACGGTGGCGACACCTCCACGATGTCCATCCCCGCGAGGTCGACCGCACCGACGATCTGGCGGACGGCCCGAAGGACCTCTCGCGTCAGCATGCCGCCGGGTTCCGGTGTCCCCGTGCCCGGCGCCATCCCCGGGTCGATCACGTCGATGTCGAGGCTCAGGTAGACGTAGTCCGGGCCGTCGAGCGCCTCCTCGATCGCCTGGGCGATGACCGACTCGGCGCCGCGTTCCTCGATCTCGCGCATGAAGTGGTAGCGCAGGCCGTTCGACTTCATCCATTCGAACGTCTCGACCGGCGGCCAGTAGCCACGGAGCCCGACCTGGACGAAGTTCCGGCCGGCCACCGCGCCAGACTCGACCAGTCGGCGCATCGGGGTGCCGTGCCCGGCCAGCACGCCCCAGTCGTCGTTCGCGGTATCCGCGTGGGCATCGAAATGGACGATGCCGATGCTGCCCGGGCGGCGCACCTCGGCGACGGCCGTCGCGGACGGCCAGGTGATCGAATGATCGCCACCCAGGACGATCGGGATCGCGCCGGTATCGGCCACCTCGCGGACCTTCCGATAGATGAGGGCATGGGCGCGCTCGATCCAGGCCGGGATGATGTTCGCGTCGCCCGCGTCGACGACGTCGAGGATCTCGAACGGCTCGACGTCGAGCTGTAGCGAGTTGATGGAGCCGGAGGTGTACTGCGCCTGGCGGATCGCGCGCGGCCCGAACCGTGCCCCCGAGCGATGACTCACCGCGTCGTCGAACGGCGCGCCGATGATCGCCACGTCGGCCTTGCGTGCCGCAAGCTCGGCGGCGTCGGTGATCCACGGCAGCTTCATGAAGCTCACGCCGCCGACGTAGGTCGGCAGCTCGAAGTCGGTGAACGTCTCGAATTCGCGATCCCAGCCGTTCATGGCCGCGAAGTCGGGGTCGTGGGGGCGCTCGGCCACGTGGTCCTCCCGGAGACGGGCGCGGTCCGCTGTGGGGCCGCGGGATGGACGGATCCGTCTCGTTCGGGGCGCCGCCGGTTCGCGATCGAGCGTCCAGCGGGGCGCGCCGGCGCGATGGTACACCCCGGCGTGCGCCCGGCCCGCCTCAGTCGTCCCGGAACGCGGCCCATGCGGCGTCGACCAGAGACGCGTCCAGGAACAGGTCGACCGCCGTCTGCGCGACGAGCGTGGCGGCGAGCAGCGTCGTCTCGTCGGCACGCCGCGAGACCGAAGCGTCGCGGAATGCCGTCGAATGTCCGGCCACGCCCTCGTCGCAGATGGCGAGGTCGGGATGGATGGTCGGGCAGACCCAGCTGACGTTGGCCATGTCGGTGCTGCCCGCGTTCGGGTCGTCGCCCATGTCCTCGACGCCGTATGCAGCCATGTTGGCTCGGAAGCGTTCGACCAGCGGGCGGTTGTTGCGCATCGTCGTCGCGCCGCCCGAGTATGTGACATCGACGGTCGTGCCGGTGGCCAGCGCCGCGCCCTCGGCGATCCGCGTGAATTGCGCCTTCATCTCCTCGTAGTACCCGCTGTCGGTGCTTCGCAGCATGAACCACGCCGAGGTCCGGTCCGGGATGATGTTGGCAGCCGTCCCGCCCTCGCTGATGATCCCGTGGACCCGAGCGTCCGGATGCAGCTGCTGGCGCCACAGGCCGACCGACGAGAAGAGCTGGATCATCGCGTCCAGCGCGTTCTTGCCCTTCCACGGGTCGGAGGAAGCGTGGGCCTGCAGCCCGTGGAACACGACCTCGACGTCCTCCGAGGCGAGCGGATAGCTCTCGACGTGGGTCCGGTCGCACGGGTGGTAGAGCAGTGCCGCATCGATGCCTTCGAAGAGGCCGTCGTCGATCATGATCTGCTTGCCGCTGCCCCGCTCCTCGGCCGGCGTGCCGAGGAAGACGATCTCGCCCGGCAGTTCGTCGGCGATGGAGGCGAGGGCGATCGCGGCCCCGACCCCCGACGCCGCCATGGTGTTGTGACCACAACCGTGGCCGAGACCCGGTAACGCGTCGTACTCGGCGAGGATGCCGACCCTCGGGCCATCTCCGCCACGGGACCCGCGGCGGACCGCTCGGACCGCGGTCGCAAGGCTGCCGGCGGGATGCTCGACCTCGAACCCGTGCCGCCTGAGGACCTCCGCCACCCAGGCCGAGGCGTGATGTTCCTCGAAGGCCGGTTCGGGATCCGCATGGATCCGATGCGAGAGGTCGATGATCTCGTCCCGGGCGGCCTCGACAGCGGCGGCGACGCGAGCCTTGACGTCGGTGAAGGGTTCGGCGGGGCGTACGGCGGTTCGGTCGGGCACTGGTCCTCCTGGCAAGCTGGGCATCGGACCGACTGGGACTGGTCCGACGGCGGATGGTACGGCGGCTCGCCGCACCGTGCTCAGCGCTCGGCGGACAGGGTGGCCTCGGCGACCGCCGCCAGGGCCAGGATGAACAGGGCGATCGGCAGCTCGAGCGCCGACTGGAGCCTGAGCACGATGAAGATCGCGACGATCAGGCCGATCCAGCCTCCTCGACGTGCGGCGCGGACCCAGTCGCCGCGGTAAGCGATCCGGCGATGCCGGCCGAACACCAGCAGCCACGCGATGGGGGTCATCGTCAGCGCGATCGCGAGACCGATGAGCGCCGCCCCGACGAACCCGGCAACGGGCTCGGCGACCGGGTCGCGGGTCGTCACGATCAGCGCGACGAGACCCCAGACGATGACGGCCGCGCCGAAGATCGCCAGGTTCACCAGTCGGTCGCGGGGCTCCATGACGAGCGAGTCTAGGGCGCTGCCGCCCCCGCCACGGTCCTATCTCGGCCGGGCCACGCTCGATGGACAGATATCGCGGAACGGGCAGTAACTGCACGCCATCGGGTCCGGCGTGGCATCGAAGCGTCCTGCGCGGATGCCACTCGCCACCGTCGAGATCTGCGTCCGCGCCTTGGCCACCCGCTTCGGATCGACGTCGACCTTGCCGACGAGCCCCGAGTCGAGGAAGTGGAGGGCGACCTGGTCGGGCAGGCGGCCGGTCATGGCCTCGTAGCCCATCGCATAGATCTGGAGTTGGAGCGAGTCCCGCGCGCGCTGGCGGGCCTTGGCCGGGTCGCGCACGTCGGACGTCTTGTAATCGGTGATCGTCACTCGTTCGCGACCCATGATCCCGAGCGTCGGTGTCACGACATCGGCCGTCTGGGCGAGCACTTCCGTGGCGGAGGGCTGGCTCGTGGCAGCAGGCTCGTCTGCATCGGCAGCGACCTGTTCGATGTCCACCCGGTCCCACCTGCCACGGATCCGGTCGCCATCGAGATCGAACGCGAACTCGCGCTCGACGTAGGTCGGGATCACCGCCTCCGGCCGTAGTTGCTCCTCGCGGAAGCGCCGAAGGGCCGAACGCGCCGCCTCGAGCCGTGCCTCTTCGTGCTCGCGGCTGACGAAGCCCTCGTTGGTCCACGCCGCGTCGAGCACCTCGTCGAGCTCGGCCTCGGACATGACCTGGCCACGTGCATGGCGGTGGTGGAAGACCTGGACGACCTTGTGCAGAGCCGCGCCATAGATGAGCGCGTGATGCGGCGCCACCGGGATGCGCAGCACATGCGCGTACTTGTAGCGAAGCGGACAGCTGAGGTACGCGTCGACCTGACCGAAGCTCAGCATCAGCGGCTCGTCACGTCGGACACGAGGAGCCGGCGCCGGGAGATCGACGGTCGCGAACGTGGCAAGCCGTTCCTCGGGCGCCGGCGCGACCGCCCCGAGACCCGGCGCGACCTCCGCGGCCGGCAGATCGAGGGCCTCGAGCACGAACGGCGAGACGCGTCGCGCGCGGGCGCCGCCGTAGTCGGCCGCGTGGCTCAGAATCAACTCGTCCCGTGCCCGGGTCATCGCCACGTAGCAGAGGCGTCGCTCCTCGGCGACCGCCCGCTCGGGCGTCATCGGTTCGCCACGGCCCAGCCCGGCCGGGAGCGGCAGCGGTTCGCCGCGGCCATTGCCCGGGAAACGGCCCGCCACCAGACCCGGCAGGTAGACGACCGGGAATTCCAGGCCCTTCGCCTTGTGGATCGTGAGGACGGCCACCGCGTCGGCGTCAGGGTCGAGATCAGCTGTCGCGGGATCGTCGCCCGCGTCGATCAGGGTCTGGAGATGCTGCGCGACGAAGACCGCCCGGTCGTCGGCGAGGACCGCGGACTGGGCCCGGATCAGGTCGAAGAACCGGGCGATGTTGCCGAGCCCCTCATCGGCCGCCGTGGTCGCGGTCGCTGCGAGCCGGGCGAGCAGCCCGCTGTCACGCAGGAAGGCGTACAGCACTTCGCCGGCGGGCCGCTCCTGGGCCATGACGGCGAACCGGGTGATGTCCGCCACCAGTCGGCGGATGGCCGCGCGTGAGGGCTCGGCCAGCCGCAGGATGCCGGGCTGCTGCTCGAGCTCCACCACCACGTCCCACGTCGACCGGTTGCGCCGGCGCGCCATGTTGACGATGGCGGAGAGATCCTCGGCGCCGACCGCATATACCTCGGACGACGCAAGGGCATACAGATCCACGCTCGAGTGCGGGTCGGCGACCGACCGAAGGAAGGCCAGGAGCAACCGGACTTCGGGCCGGGTGTAGAGGCCGGACGAACCGGAGAACCGCCACGGGACGCCGGCGACGTTGAGGGCGCGCAGGACCGGATCGGCGTGACCGTTCGCCCTGACGAGGACCGCGTGATCGCGCGGCGGGGCACCCTCGGCGACCCGACGTGCGATGTCCGCGGCGATCCAGTCGGCCTCCTCCGATCCCGTGACGAAGGCCTCCAGTCGCACCCGCGCCGGCGAGGGCTCGCGGCGCTCCGCCTTGAGACGTTTGGTCAGGCCGGTACGTACCTCCAACCGATCCGGGTCGTTGAACCGGACCAGCCGGTACGCCGCATCGAGGATCGGTGCCAGGGATCGATAGTTGCGGCGGAGGACGACCGTCCGTGCATCCGGGTAGCGGAGACCGAACCCGAGGATGTTGTCGATCGCCGCACCCCGGAACGCGTAGATCGCCTGGTCGTCATCGCCGACGACCGTCACGTTCCGGTGCGCCTCCGCGAGCAAGGTGACCAACTCGGCCTGGGCGCGGTTCGTGTCCTGGAACTCGTCCACGAGGATGTAGCGGAACCGGCCGGCGATCGCGCTCCGGGCGGCCGCTGACTCGCGCACCAGCTGCAGCGCCTGCGCGACCTGGTCCCCGAAGTCGATGAACCCGTTCGCCGCTAGAAGCTCCTGGTAGCGCGCATAGGCGCGCGCGAGCTCGCCCTGCCGGGCGGCCTCCTCGGCTGGTCCGGCGGCGGCATCGATCCCGGCTGTCTCGGCGAGCGCCGCCGCCTCCGCCGTCAGCCGGCTCGCATGGTCGATGTACGCGTCCGGGGTGACGTCCTCGTCCTTGCAGCGGCTGAACAACGTCACGAGGGCAGCCAGGAATCGGGTCGGGTCGCCGAGCGGCCGATAGGCGTCGAGCTCGAATTCGAACAGGTGCTCGCGGAGGAAGATGACGCATTCGGCGCGCGACAGCACGCGCACGTCGGGCGGCAGGCCCAGCTCGAGGGCGTGCTCGCGGATCAGCCGGTCTCCGAACGCATGGAAGGTCGAGATCGCGGTGTCCGTGTAGCCGTATGGCGCCAGCTGGTCGACGCGAACGGTCATCTCGTCGGCCGCCTTGTCGGTGAACGTGAGGGCCAGGATCTCCGAGGGCTTGGCGCGTCGGGTGGCGATGAGCCAGGCGATCCGGCGGGTGATGACCTGGGTCTTCCCCGTGCCAGCGCCTGCCACGACGAGCAGCGGCCCATCCTCGTGTGTCACCGCGCGACGCTGGTCGGGATCGAGCCCGCCCAGCAGGCCATCCATGCCGTCGGGCACCGCAGCGCCCGCGACAGCGGGGTCCATGACGGGGACGAGCTCCCGCCATGCGGGGATCTGCTCCAGCGGCACCGGTCCGCGGCGACGAGCCCGGACCGTCGGCCGTGTCACGGTGCGGGGCGCGGGAGGTGCTGTCGGGTCGACGGTGGGGGCCATGTGCGGACCATCGCCGACCGCCGTGACACCTAGGCTGTCAGGCCGTCGCCTGCTTGATCGCCGCGGTCTCCTCGTCCGACAGCGCGCCATCCGAGCGGCCCGCCCGGATGGCCTTGGCGTAGACGCGCGTGCCCGTGCGCGCGTGCAGGCTCGACAGGACCCAGCCGTTGCCCTCGGCGTCGAGCAGCGCCAGCGCGAAGCTCTGGTTGCCGCCGGTGTCCTCGAACGGATTGAACCGCACGAGGCCGACACGTTGGAAGGCCCGAGGTGCCGCCGCCTCCAACCGGCTCGTCCGCGTGTCCAGCCGATCGACGACCTGGCCGAGCACGTGGACGCGTTCGAGGTGCGCGCCCAGTACGTCGCCGAGGTCGCCGTCCTCGCCTCGCGTCAGCCCCGTCAGCCTCGTCCGGAGGGTGCTCACTTGCCGGCCGAGCCAGGCCACCAGCACGAGGAGGATCAGGACGACGACGACAAGCCCGATGACGATCGTTTCGATGTTCGAGGACACCTGTGAGGTCAGGTCGATCGGTCGATCCTCCGAGGGCTGGGGGTCGGCGCGAGTCTAGCAGTCGACCCTGCACGGCCACCCATCGGAGCGCCCACAGCGGCGGTGCTATCCTCTGCCGCTGGGCAGGCAGGCCGCATCGACCGCGACGCCACCGCCGATCCACGACCGTCCCGGAGGATCACTCGCGACCATGGCGAAGCGTCTACGCGGCAGCTCGACCCGCCCCGGCCAACGGGCACGACTGCAGCGCCGCGCGCCGAGCTCGCGCCCTTCGGCCCAGCCCACGTCGCCCGCTCCGACCTCGCTCACCGAGGCCGAGGAAGCGCGTGCAGCCGAGCTCGAAGCCGCGATCGTCGCATCCGAACGCACAGCCGAGGCGACGGTCGCGCGCACTCGCGAGCGCTCACGTCGGCAGATGCACGCCGAGTCGACCGGTCCGCGAAGCGGATCGATCGCGCTCCGCGCGAGCCAGGAATACGCGTACGTCAGTCGCGACGTCCGGCGCATCGTCATCATCGGTGGGTCGTTGATCGGCCTGCTGCTGGGTATCTGGGTCGTCGTCGAGGCGACCGGCGTGGGTCCGTTCTGACCGACGCCCTGGAACTCAACCCCGGATCGGCTCGTAACCAAGGTGCAGGGCGCCGCTCGCGAACGTGTGCGTGGCGACGAGCCGGAGGCGGAGCGGCGTGTCGAGCTTCGGGAAGAACGGCGTGCCCGCGCCGAGCGCGACGGGGTGGACGACCAGGTCGTAGCGGTCGATCAGGCCGCGCTCGATGAACGCCCGGGCGAGGGTCGCGCCGCTGATGTCCAGGTCTCCCGAGAACTCGTCGCGGATGCGAGTCAGCTCTTCGACGGCGTCGCCGCGCACGAGCCGGCAGTTCGAGACCACCTCAGCCAGCGTGGATGAGAAGACGATCTTCGGCTTCGCGTTCCAGCTCCTGGCGTAGTCGAGCATGAAGTCGGTGGCGGCCGGGTCCGACTCGGCCGTCGGCCAGTACGCCGCCATGCCCTCGTAGAGCCGCCGACCATAGACCAGGGCGTCCGCGTCACGGACGCGGTCCCCGAACCAGCGATGGATCTCCTCGTTCACGGTCGTCCAATCGAGTGCGTGGTCGGGGGTCTCGACGAAGCCGTCGAGCGAGACATTCATCAGGTATACGAGCCGGCCCATGGGCACCTCCACCGCTTGTTGATACGACGTGTCGACTCGGCCGTTCGCGACTCGCGGGCACGAATCCCATCGCCTGCGTGGATTCGATCCGGGCCTGACACTGGCTCCACCAAGGAATGTGATCGGAGGTCATCATGGGTGAGTTGATCGGGATCGCTCGATTTCGGTTCCATCCCGGCAAGGTCGAGGAGTACAAGCGGCTGTCCGCGCAGGCGATGGACATCGTCCGAGCGAAGGAGAGCGGCACCCTGGAGTATGCGATCTACTTCAACGAGGACGAAACCGAGGCAGTCGTGATCGAGCGCTTCGCGAGCTCCGAGGCGCTGATCGAGCACGGCGCGAACATGAGCGAGATATCGCCGGCGGTCCTCGCGACGGGGACCGTCGAGGGCGAGCTCCTCGGTGAGCCGAACGCGGAGCTTCGCGCGAATCTCACGGGACCTGAGCCGGAGCTGTTCACGCCGTTCATGTCGCTGAAACCTAGATAGGCGTCCTACACCTTAACTTCGGTACCCACGGTCGGCCCTAGACTGGCCACATGCCGACCACCCGTCCCAAGGCAGGCGGCGTCAGACCTCAACCGCTGTTCCAACCGCCCCCGGGCGCGCAGCCGCTCGCAGCGCGCATGCGACCGCGCGATCTGGACGAGTTCGTCGGGCAGGAGCACCTGGTCGGCGAACGGGGACCGTTGCGCCGTTCACTCGCTCGGGGACACCTTGCGTCGATCGTCCTGTGGGGCCCGCCCGGCACCGGCAAGACGACGCTCGCACGGCTGCTGGCGGATGCGATCGGCGCCGAGATGATCGCCATTTCCGCTGTCTCGTCCGGCGTCGCCGAGGTCCGGGGAGCGGTCGCGCAGGCCCAGGACCGGTTGTCGATGAACGGCCAGCGCACCGTCCTGTTCATCGACGAGATCCACCGCTTCAACAAGGCCCAGCAGGACGCCCTTCTCCCCTACGTGGAGGACGGCACCATCACCCTGACCGGAACGACCACCGAGAACCCGTATTTCGAGGTGAATTCGGCGCTCCTGTCGCGGATGCGCGTCTGGCGACTCGAAGCGCTGACCGACGAGGACGTCGGGACGGTCGTCCACCGCGCACTCGAGGACGACCAGCGCGGCCTCGCCGGTTCGCTCGGCCCGGAGGGCGGGGTCGCCCTGGCAGAGGATGCCTTCGATCACCTGGTCGGGCTGGCCGGAGGCGACGCACGATCGGCGTTGAACGTCCTCGAGGGGGCCGTCGCGCTCGCGGAATCGGAGGGTGTCCGCGACACGGACGGCAAGGTCACGCCTCGACTCGAGGACGTCGAGGCGGCGGCACAGCAGCGCGTGCTGGCGTACGACCGGGCGGGTGACGGTCACTACGACACCGTCTCGGCGTTCATCAAGAGCCTGCGGGGCAACGATCCGGATGCGGCGCTGTACTGGCTGGCCTCGATGGTCGCTGCCGGCGAGGACCCGCAATTCATCGCCCGACGGCTGATCATCTCCGCGTCGGAGGACGTCGGCAACGCCGATCCGCGGGCGCTCCAGGTTGCGGTGGCAGCGGCTCAGGCGCTCGACCACGTCGGGCTCCCGGAGGCGCAGTACGCACTGGCGCAGGCGACGACGTACATCGCCACCGCCCCGAAGTCGAACCGGTCGGGCTCGGCGTATTGGGCGGCCGTGAGCGACGTCGAAGGGCGAGGCTCGCTACCGGTGCCGCTCCACCTCCGCCAGGCGCCGCATCGGCTGATGCGGCAACACGGCATGGGGGTCGGCTATCAGTTCCCGCACGACTTCGAAGAGGCCGATGTCGCACAGCAATATCTGCCGGACGAGCTTGCGGACCGGCGCTATTACCTGCCGATCGAGCAGGGCTACGAGGCCACCATCGCGGACCGGATGACGGCACGGGCGGAGAACCGAGCGAGCGGAAAGCCGAAGCGCTCGACGGCGCCCAAGCCGGACGTTGCCAAGGGCGCCGGTGGCGACCTCATGCGGACGCGGGAGGCGAACCGCAAGAAGCTGGCCGAGACCGAGAAGCGCGACGCCACTTGAGCCGGCGACGAGCCGCGGCCCAGCCATAGGTCAGAGCGGGGTGAGCCGAAGCGTGGACTCGACCGAGGATGGGGATGTGACCGACCCAACGACCCTCGGGCCATAGCGGTCGTACTTGGCGTGGTACGCAGCCGTCACGGCGTCTTGCACCTCGTCGCCCGGCACCTCGAAGGCGACGTCCCGTTCGACGCCGCCCGCTCGGATCCGCCCTCTGCCCGTCGCGACGGTGCCCTGGTACCAGGCCCCTTCGCGACCCTTGACGGACCGCACGTAGAGATCGTCGCCGGAGCGAACGACCCAGATGGTCACGAACGGGCGGAAGCTGCCGTCGGGGCGTCGCGCGGCGATGTCGATTTCCTCGGCATCGCCGACACGCGTCAGTTCTTCGGGGGTCCAGGTAGGCATTCGATCAGTCCTCGATGTCCAGCGAGATGAAGCGCGCACGGTTGAGATCGATGTCGGCCTGGAGCTCTGCGACCTTCTGCTCCGTCCCGCCGATGGAGTCAGCACCGGCGATGAAGCGACGCCGAGGCGGCTCCTCGTTGGCGACGATGACGAGCGCCTCGGCAAGCTTGGCAGGA
The DNA here is from genome assembly GCA_963813535.1 of uncultured Chloroflexia bacterium. Classification (GTDB taxonomy): domain Bacteria; phylum Chloroflexota; class Limnocylindria; order Limnocylindrales; family CSP1-4; genus SPCO01. The sequence goes on from CAWEZH010000002.1 coordinate 905,025, forward strand.
TCACCCGACTGCCTGCCGTCTTGGGCGGTCCATCCGGCCATGAGCGCGGCACGTCGCTCGGCGTAATCCTCGATCAAGGGCGACGCGTAGTTGGTCGACTGCGGCGTGAGTAGCTCGGTGCGGAAGTAGCCCGGGTTGACGATGGTCGTGTGGATGCCGAACGGCGCAACCTCCGGTCGCAGCGACTCCATCCAGCCCTCGATGCCGAACTTGGACGCGGCGTACGCCGTCCCGAACTCGAAGCCAGCGAGGCCGGCGCTCGACGAGATGGTGATCACGTGACCCGAACGCTGCTTCCGCATGACGGGTAGGACGGCGCGCGTGACATTCATCGGACCGACGAGGGTCGTCGCGAGCTGGCGCTCCATCTGCTCCTCGGTGAGCTCCTCGAAGAAGCCGGCGTAGAAGTTGCCCGCGTTGTTGACGAGTACGTCGATGCGATCGAAGCGGTCGACCGCGGCCGCGACCGCCGCCTCGGCGTCCGGCTGGCTCGTGACGTCGAGCTTGACCGCGAGCAGGTAGTCGGTCTCGCCGACGGCGTTCGACACGGCATCGGGGTCGCGCCCGGTCGCGACCACCGCGTTTCCTGCCGCGAGCGCAGACTTGGCGATGTCGACGCCCATGCCGCGCCCGGCGCCGGTGATGAACCAGACCTTCTTGTCAGCCATCTGTCTCTCCTTGATCGAGGTTGGCCGCTTCTTCGTTGGTGCGCCAGTTGGCAAGCTCGAATGCGAGGCGGCCACAGCCCCACCCGACCATGAAGGACCCGCATGACAACCACGCAACCCACGATCACCCTCAACAACGGCGTCGAACTATCGGCTCTCGGGTTCGGCGTCTTCCAGACGATCGACTTCCTGCCGTGGGGCCGCTCCATCCCGGAGTGACCCACGGTGTTCGTGGCACCGTCAGGCGCGGGCCAGCTCAACGTACGCCGACGCCACCAGGGCGTCGATCTCGGCCGGCACCGGCACGACGCAGGCGCTCTTCGGGACCGCGGCACGTGCGACGGCCTCCAAGCAGCGCGCCTGGAGCGTGAAGCCGAGGTCCATCGACTCGATCGAGTTGCCGAGCGGCCGCGGCCCGGCCAGGTTCACCATGTGGCCGCGCGTGAGGACGTGGACGGCCTTGCCGTCGCGGAGTCGCAGGGTCGTGATGCCGTCGGTGACGTCGTCGGTCGACTCGACCGAGGGATCGGCGATCAGCGACGGGACGTCGAGCTCCCACGGCAGATGCCCGGCGCTGATCAGGACGACGCCATCGCGCACCCGGGCGAGATCGGCAGCCTCGATCACGTGGGGCGCGCCGGTGACGGTCACGACCACGTCAGCGGTGGCGACCGCGTCGTCCCGGTCGGGCACGTCGAAGCCGTCGAGGAGCGCTCGCATCCGGAGCACCGGCTGCGGCTCGACGACCGATACGACGCTGTTGAAGCTCCGGAAGTACGCGGCCACCCCACGACCCACGGAGCCGTAGCCGAAGACGGCGACTCGGCGGCCGTTGGTGATTCGGTTGGTGATCCGGATGAACGATTCCACCGTCCCGGCGCCGACGGCGTGCGTGTTCTCGGCGAACTGCTTGATCGGGCTGTCGTTGATGACCAGGAGCGGCATGTCGAGCCGGTCGCGCAACGGCAGCAGTCGATCGCGACCGGACGTGGTCTCCTCCGTCCCGCCGCGGAGTCCCTCCCACGGGTCGTCCAGGTATCGCGTGAAGAGGTCGCCGCCGTTATCGAGGAGCAGGTCCGGCTTCGTCGCGAGGACGCCGCGCAGGAAGCGGTCGTGCTCGACCGGGTCGGCGGTCGGGCCGCCGACGACCTCGAGGCCGCGCTCGCGCAGGTAGTCGACGGTCTCCTGCTGCGTGGAGTTGAGGTTGCCGGTCGAGACGACCGCCGCGCCGCCGCGTTGGAGTGTCAACAGGAGCGCCGCGGTCTTCGGCTCGAGGTGGATCCCGGTCCCGATGCGCAGCCCCTCGAACGGGCGGGTCCGCTCGAATTCGTCGCCCGTCTGCTGTAGCAACCGCGCGCTGCCGGCCACCCATTCGAACCGCGACACGGACTCCTCCTCCTGCCGCAGCGCGGCGTCGATCGATCGTCCTGCCAGCGTAGCGGTCACGGGCGGCGTCGCGCCGGGCCCCGTCGGGCCGTCACACTTGGCAGGACGCGGCGCGGGCCGCGCTGAGTGGGAGGCCTGCCGTGTCGCGATCGCCCGTCGCCGTGGCACGCTCCCCGGTCGACCTGATCCGCTCGCTGATCGACAGGATCTTCCCGCGCGGCGCGCTGATCCTGTCCGTCCTGAGCTTCAGCTACTTCATCGCCGGGATCATCCGCAACCGGATCTTCGCGAACACGTACGGCGCAGGCCCCGAGCTCGATGCGTACAACGCCGCGTTCCGCATCCCGGAGATCGCCCTCGACGTCCTGGTGGCGGCGGGTCTGACCGCCCCGTTCGTGCCGATCTTCACCAGCCTCCGCCACGACGACGAGCGCTCGGCGAACGATTTCGGCCGGACGGTGCTCACGGTCGCAGTCCTCGTGATGGCGATCGCATCGGTCGGCATCTTCCTCGCCGCCCCGTGGCTGTCGACCCAGATCGGTGCCGGCTTCGACGCTCCGACCCGCGAGCTGTACGTGACCCTGGTGCGCGTCAACTGCCTCGCCCAGATCCTGTTCGCGGCGTCCATCTGCCTCGGCGAGATCCTCGTCGCGAATCGGCGATTCCTGTTCTATGCCCTCGCCCCGATCATGTACACGGGCGGGATCATCGCCGGGACGGTGCTCGGCGCGGAACGGTTCGGCATCGTTGCGACCGCGTGGGGCGCCGTCCTCGGCGCGGCCCTCCACCTGGGCATCCGATCGATCGGGATCCTGCGGACGAGCTTCCGACCGCGAGTGTCATTTCACGTCCGGACCGGGGCGTTCAAGGAGTTCATCCGGCTGATGATCCCGCGGATGATCAGCCACCCGATCGAACCGGCGATCTTCACGTTCTTCACGGCGTTGGCGTCGACCATCGTTGTGGGCGGTGTGTCGTCGATCAACTTCGCGCTCGACTACCAGGTCGTCCCGGTCAGCCTGATCGGCATCTCGTTCTCGCTCGCGGTGTTCCCGACGCTGTCCACGGCCTACGCCGACCGGGACGGCTCGGCGTTCCGCCAGGTCCTGACGCGCAACGTGGTGACGATCGGCGCGCTGACGACGATCGCCGCGATCGTGCTGTTCATCGGCTCGGGCATCCTCGTCGAGGTCCTGCTCGGCGGTGGCGAATTCGGCCCGGAGGACGTCGCCGTCACGTCGGCGATCGTCGCCGCATTCGCGATCTCGGTGCCCTTCGACGCGCTCGCCTATCCCCTCTCCCGCGGCCTGTACGCCACGCACGACACGATCCGCCAGGTCGCGGCGTCGTTCGCGGGGTTCGGCGTCGTGCTGGTCGCCTCGACAGCGCTCGCGCCGAACCTGGGTCTGCTGGCGATCCCGCTCGGATACGCCTCGGGGATGGTGGTCAAGGACGCACTCCTCGTGGCGTTCCTGCTCCCGCGGGTACGGGCGATCGGTCGGGCACCGAGCGCCGCGATCGGCTAGGTGCCTAGCCGGTGCCGGCGCGCGCCTTCGTCGGGACGACCGTGATGAACAGACCGTCACGATCCGGGTACTGGCCCTCGGGTCGCTTCCAGCGCAGGAAGTTGTCCTGGAGCTCGGCGAACTTCGTGAACGTGCCCGGCGGGTTCGAGGCGCCCCAGATCGACGAGATGCGGGGGAACCACGGGTCGAGGATGTAGGCACCCTCGATCTTGGTGTCCCTGAAGGTCGCCGGGTCGGCGTCGGCGCGGTAGCCGGTCATGACCCAGGTGTGGGCGCCTCGCCACGCGAGCAGGATGGCCGGCGAGTGGGTCTTCTTGATCGCGACCGCCGCGTCGCGCAGGGCGTACGTCATCGTTTCGAACGCCCGGACCTCGTAGCCCGGCGCGCCGTACGCGTCGAGGGCGAGCGCCATGGCGCCCGGGCCCCATTCGCCGTTGTGGCTGTCGGAATAGGCTTCCCACGAATGGACCCGGCCGGCGATCTCGCGCTGGGTCGCATTCGAGGTGTCGGCGAGACCCATCACGGCGAGCGCCATCTGGACGCCGGCCGGGGCGCACCAGTCGTTGCGGAGCTCGGAGGCGAACACCTTGTCCGGATCGCCCCGCACGATGTCCACATCGACGGGCTTCGGCTTCGGCTTTGGGGTCGGGGTGGGCGTCGGGTCGGGTGTGGGGCTCGCGCTCTCGCCCGGTGCAGGCGTCGCTGGCACCGGCGTGGGCGTGGGTGGCTCGCTCTCGAGCGGCGGCTCCGTGACCCGTACGGTCTCGACCGTTTCCCGATGCGGCACCGGCCCGGCCATGAAACGCTCGATCCTGCCGACCACCGCCAGCCACTTCTCCCCCGCCCCGAACGCATCGGTGGCGATGGCGAGGGATGTGAGGGTCGCGCCCACGATGGCGATGCCCACCGCGCCCACCAGGAAGCGCCGGAAGCGGCTGGGGGCGCGGCGGGACGATCGATTCACGCGGGATGGGCTCCTGGGGTGCGGGCTGTCAGGTTCAAGACGCTTGGGACCGCCGAGTTGCTACAGCCCGCGGCGCGGCAAGCGCGGCCAGCCGTGCCAGGCGTTCTCTCCATGCGGTCCGATGACTGGCGACGTCCGCGGCGTCGGCCAGCTTGACGTGCGTGACCGTCACGACGGCGCGATCGTCGCCCTTCGGGTCGAAGACGACGTTCACGCGCGTGCCCTCGGACGGGACGTCGAACCGGGCTGCGCGACCCATCGTCCGCGTCCCGGTCCGCATCCGCAGCCCGAGATCCAGCCACGACGCCCGGCGCTTCGGCTCGACGAACGCGCGCCACGCGTCCATCGATGGCATGTCGATGGTCTTCGAGACGCTGACTTCGAACCCTTCCGGGCGCTGGTTCGGCGCGCGCATGCCGCGCGCGCGCTCGTAACCGACGGTGACCGACTGCGACCACCAGCCGTCGATGCCGTGTTCGCCGTTCACGTACCTGGCGATCTCCGTGTGGGTGTGCGAGGTGGCGTCCCAGGCGTCGAGGATCCGGAACCAGTCGTCCCATCCTCGGCCGGTGCCCTTGACGATCGCCTCTTCGGACACGGGTGGTTCGGCAAGCCGGGGTGGCAAAGGGGGCGGTGCGGGATCACGCATGAGGTTGCGCCGGGCGGCGGCATAGCGCTCGCCGGTCTTCTCCATCCGGGAGCGGACGGCCCGCTTGCGGGCCTTGTCGGTGGTCATCTCGTGTGTCTCCTGACCGGCCGTCGGCCCGGACCCACGCTCCGGAGCCACCGACCGTGGCCAGGCACGAACCGACGACCTCGAGGCGGAGCCCCTTTGCCTCCACGAGGTCGACAGCGTGAGTGCCGACGACGGAGGTGCGGCGCGAGGTGGCGCCGCCGAGAGGATACGCCGAGGTTCGAAATGGCGTCCAGCACGGGTCGACCACGGCCCGAGCGGCTGCCTGTGGCACCATCGACCCCACCGCCACGCCGTCACCAGGAGCACCACCCGTGGACCGTTTCGAGCCCAACCTCCGCATCCCCGGCCCGACGTCCCTGCCGCCCAGCGTGCGCACCGCCGGCGCGCGCCAGATGATCAACCACCGCGGTCCGGAGTTCGCGGCGATGCTCGGCCGGATCCTCGACGGCATCAAGCCCTACTTCGGGACGACCTCGGACGTGGCGATGCTCACCACCGCCGGCTCGGGCGGGCTCGAGGCCGCGATCGTCAACACGCTCTCGCCGGGCGATCGGGTGCTCGGCGTGAGCATCGGCTCGTTCGGCGACCGGTTCGCCAAGATCGCCGGGATCTATGGCGCCGACGTGACGAAGCTCGACGCGGAATGGGGCTATGCGGCGGCCGCCGATGAGATCCGTGAGCGACTGCGCGGGATGCCCGACACCAGGGCCGTCCTGCTCACCCACAACGAGACGTCGACCGGCGTCATGAACCCGATCGGCGAGCTGGCGGCGGCCATCCGCGCCGAGACGCCCGACGCGCTGATCCTGGTCGACAGCGTGTCCGGTCTCGGTGCCGTGCCGTTCGAGATGGACGCGTGGGGCGTCGACGTGGTCGTGACCGGATCGCAGAAGGCCTGGATGGCGGCGCCCGGACTATCGATGATCGCGGCCTCACCTCGGGCGTGGGCCGCCATGGAACACGCGAGGATGCCGCGGTTCTATCTGGACCTGCGGTCCCACCGCGAGGCGGCGACGGGCGGAGAGACGCCCTTCACTCCGGCGATCGCGGTCGTGTACCAGGTCGACGAGGGCCTGCGCCTCATGCAGCAGGAAGGCGCGGAGGCGATCTTCGCCCGCCACGAGACGTGTGCCGCAGCAGCCCGGGCCGGGCTGGCCGCCCTCGGCTTCGAGTTGTTCGCCGATGCGCGCCACTACTCGCGGACCGTCACGGCCGCGTCCGTCCCCGACGGCCTCGACTGGAAGGCCTTCAACGGCGCACTCAAGAAGCGCGGCCTCGTGCTGGCCGGCGGCCAGGGCAAGCTCACGGGCCGTATCTTCCGCCTTGGGCATCTGGGGTCGGTCACGCTCGAGGAGATCCTCGGGGCTATCGGCACGCTCGAGTCCGTGTCGCTCGACCATGGCCTGCCGATCGACCCGGGCACGGCCGTGGCCGCCGCCCAGCGGGCTGCCCTCGCCAGCCAGGGCGTCGCACGCCTGTCGGTCGCCGGGACCACCGCGTGAAGGTCCTCGTCGCCGAGGAGGTGGCGCGCGAGGGCATCGATGTCCTGGCGGGGCAGCACGAGGTCGACGAGCGTTTCGGCTGCACGCGCGAGGAGCTCGCGGCGATCCTGCCCGAGTACGACGCATTGATCGTCCGGAGTCAGGTCCAGGTCGACGCCGGACTCATCTCGGCGGGGGCCAAGCTGATCGTCATCGGGCGAGCCGGTGTCGGCGTCGACAACGTCGACCTCGACGCCGCGACGCGCGCCGGCATCACGGTCGTCAACGCGCCGACCGGCAACACGATCGCCGCCGCCGAGCACACGCTCGCTCTGCTCTACGGTGTGGCCCGCCGGACTGCCGCCGCCGACGCCAGCCTCCGCCGCGGGGAGTGGAAGCGGAGCGAGTTCACCGGGCTCGAGCTCCGCGGCCGCACGATCGGGATCATCGGTCTCGGCAAGATCGGCCAGGCCATCGCGCTGCGTGCCCGCGCGATGGAGATGGTCGTGCTCGGCAGCGACCCGTACGTCACGGCGGAGCAGGCCGAGAACCACGGCGTCGAGCTCATCGACATTCGGACGCTGCTCGAACGCTCGGACGTCATCACGGTCCACGTGCCGCTGACGCGGGCGACCCGTGGCCTGATCGGCAAGGCCGAGATCGCACGGCTCAGACCGGGATCGATCGTCCTGAACGTCGCACGCGGCGGGATCGTCGATGAGGCGGCAGTCGCGGCGGCACTCGAGTCGGGCCACCTCGCCGGCGCCGGGTTCGACGTGTTCGAGACCGAGCCACCGACCGATTCACCCCTCCTGGCGGCGCCGAACACACTGCTGACCCCCCACCTCGGCGCCTCGACCGCCGAGGCCCAGGTGCTCGTCGCCGAGGAGGTCGCGTCCCAGGTCCTCGACGTGCTCGAGGGGCGTAGCGCGCGCTATGCCGTCAATGCTCCGCTGCTCACCCCGGAGACCGCGCGAGCCATCGCCCCGTACCTGCCGCTCGCCGAGATCCTCGGTCGGTTCTTCGCCCAGTTCTCGCGTGGCGGTGTCCGGACCCTGACGCTGGAGATCGCCGGCGAGCTCGCGGAGCACGACGGCTCACCGCTCACTGCCGCTGTGCTCCGCGGCCTACTGGAGACCGTGACGACCGAGCGCGTGAACCTCGTCAACGCCGGAGCCCTGGCGAAGGCCCGGGGCATCACGCTGGTCGAGCGCAAGACACGTGACGCAGGCGCCTACGCCGCCCAGCTGACGCTCTCGAGCGACGGTTTACCAGGCGGCCGCGGCATCACGGTGGGTGGCACGGTCGCGGCCGGCGAGGCGCGCATCACCCGGCTCGGTGCCTACCGGCTCGACATGGAGCCGTCCGACGTGATGCTCATCACCCGTCACACAGACAAGCCGGGCATGGTCGGCCGGGTCGGGGCGATGCTCGGCGAGGCCGACGTCAACATCAGCGCGATGCACCTCGCCCGTACCCGGCCGCGCGAGGACGCCCTGATGATCCTGGCGCTCGACGACGACGTGCCGCCCGGCGTCGAGGCGGCGATCCGCGACCTGGACGCGGTGCTCGACCTTTGGACGATCCGGCTCGGCCACGAGCAGTGAGCGGTCCGCCTGGCGAACCAACCCCACCGCTCATCCCGGACAGGCTCGACGCGACGCTCGTGCTGGTTCGCCACGGCGAGTCCGAGTTCATCGTCGAGGGACGGTTCCAGGGGCAGGCCGAGACGCCGCTCTCGCCGATCGGGCTGCGCCAGGCCGCGTTGCTCGCCGAGCGCCTTGCCCATCCCCACGATCCGCCGGCGCTGCCGTTGCCGACCGGGCCACTCCGCGAGATCGTCCATTCGCCGTTGCGGCGGACGGCACAGACCGCCGAGGCGATCCTCGCGCAGCTCGATGGCGCGCCGCCCTCACGACCCGAGTCGGGTCTCCTCGAGATCGGGCAGGGCGAATGGGAGGGCCTGCACCGCGACGAGATCTCCGCACGGTACGGCGACATCCTGGCGGCCTGGCGGCGGACGCCGACCACGACCTGGGCGCCCGGCGGCGAATCGATCGCCGAGGTCCAAGCGCGGCTCCGTCCGGCACTCGGTGAGATGCTCGCGACACTGGCGGAAGGCGGCGTCCCGGGCACGCTGGACCGATCGCAGGTCGCCGGCTACATGGACGAGCTGCCGAGCCACCCCTGGTCGATCGCCGTCGGCCACGACGGGGTGTTCAAGGTCGCGCTGCTCACGCTGTTCGACCTGCCCCTCGAGCGGTTCTGGATGTGGACGATGGATCTCGCCGCGATCACCGTCGTCGAATTCCGGGCCGGGCGGCCCGTCCTCCGCGCCCACAACCTCACGGGCCACCTCGCCGCACTGCTCGACGAGGCGGCCCAGGAGGAGCAGGAACGCCGCAGCCGTAGCGGGGCGCTATAGGGCAGTCGGCGCGGACGCCTCGCTGGCGGTGGCGTCGGCGAGGATCGCCTCGACCGCGGCGTGGCCGGGCGTATCGCTGCCCCCGGCGCGGCTCCTCCGGCACAGCTCGAGTGGTGTGAGCCCGGATCCCGGGTCGCGGAGGTTCGGATCAGCGCCATGGTCCAGCAGGCGCCGGACGCCGGCCGGGCGCCCCTCGCTCGCCGCGGTCCGCAGCGGATGGCCACCGAAGGCCGGGTCGGTGTCGTCGACCGGCACCCCGACACCGATCAGCCGATCGATGACCTCGAGACGCTGATGGTGCGCCGCCATCACGAGGGCACGAACACGGGCATCCGGAGGTGTCGTGTCGTCCAACCAGGCGCTGACGTCGCCGGCCGCGGCCGCTTCCTCGATCCCGTGGACCTGCGCCCCCGACGCGATGAGCACGTCGACGACGGCCGTCATGCCGAACACCGCGGCGTGCAGAAGGGCGGTCCCGCCTGGGATCCCGCCGGCGTCATCGGCCGCCCGAGCCTCGATGTCGGCACCGGCGCCGATCAGGACGCGGGCGACGTCGGGGTCGCCATAGCTCGCGGCGGTGATCAGCGGCGTCTCGGGGTCACCCGGCTGCCCGTCGACCGGCGCCCCCGCCGCGAGCAGGGCCGAAGCCATGGCCCCGGTGCGATCGACGTCGCGCCAGGCGCCGCTCGCCGTGTCGAGGCGGAGCATCGCGACGTAGCCCAGTGGTGAGGCACCCTTGGGATGGTCGCCCCAGTGCTCCATCGTCGTCCACGACAGGTCGGGCTCCTCCGACAGCATCGCCTGCAGCCGTCCGACGTCACCGGCGTCGAGGATCTCCCGCCGCTCGACGTCGCGCTTGAGGCGAGCCCAGCTCGGGAAGCCGTACTCGCGCGCGATCGCGAGCTGTGCACCGGCGAGCGTCGTCGGGGCGGAGACGGATCGCAACCGCTCGAGCGCTGGTTGCTCGCCCCCCTTGGCGGCACGGACGAGATCCTTCGCCAGCCGCCGAAGCTGGTCGAGATCAGGACGGGGTGGCAGCGCCGGCATCGGACGACTCCTTTCGGCGGCCCGTGGTCCGCGAGCAGGGCTCAAGGAGATCGTCGAGCGCGGTCAACGCGATGGGAGGTGGACTCGGTCCTGTCCGCGGACCCGGCGGCGCCCTCCCGAACGCCGGGCCGATCCTACCACTGGGCGGACGGGCCTCAGCGCCGCCTCACGCCGCGCCGCCGGCGCCGGCGCGGGATCAACCGCAGCAGTTGGACGCGAAGCCGTCGGTGAGCATGGCGGAGGGAGGCGAGCTGCTCGTCGGGCAGCAGGCGTCCGCCGTAGGCCACGTCGACCTTGGCCTGGGCCACGGTCTCGAGCTCGGGCCGGACCATGGGTAGCTCATCGGCCAGCGCGCCCGCGTACTCGTACACGGTCTGGGTGGGGCGCGGCCCGAACCCGAGGCGGCTGGCCAACCGGGCGACCGAGCCATAGGCGTCGTCCGCCGAGATGGGTCCGCGCGGCCCACGGCGCCAGGCGACGGCCGCCAACGAACCGACGATGACAGCCAGCATGATCGTGATCCCGATGAACAGACCGATCGGCGCCTGGTTCTGCGGCCTCGGGCCGACGGAGCCACCTGGGCCCGCGTCGGCTTCGTCGCGCGGGATGGTCGGGATCGCGGCCCCGGCGGCGCTGCCCGACGGGCCGGGCGAGCCACTCGCGACCGGCTCGCCCGACGGGATCGGCGCCAGCTCAGGCCGCGCCGGTCCACCCGTGGGATCGAAGTCGATCCAGCCGTAGCCCGGGAAGTAGGCCTGGACCCACGCATGGGCGTCCGCACTCTTGACGGTCCGGCCGTTCCCGATCGGGTCGGGTGTGCCGGGCAAGAAACCCTCGACGAAGCGCGCCGGGATGCCGAGTTCGCGCAGGAAGACCGTCATCGTCGAGGCGTAGTACTGGCAGAAGCCGGCGCGCGTCTGGACGAAGCACTCGACGATAGACGCGTCGTTGCATTGCCGGGCCTCGTCGGTCAGGTCGGTGTCGTAGGTGAACTCGCTCGGATCGCGAAGGGTCGTCTCGATCGTGTCCGCAAGGTCGTACGGGTTGTCGCTGGGCGCGGCGGCCTGGATCTCCGCCAGGAGCGCGCGCGCCGCCGGACCGAGGGCGCCTTCGGGCAGCGCCGCCTTGCCATAGAGCGCCTCGACAGCGGCGGGATAGTCCCGCCCGGCTGCCCGCAGACGTTCCTGCGTCCAGCCGCCTTGGGCCTCCGACGCGCGGACGAGCGCCGTCACCGTGTAGGTCGCGTCGCTCGCGTCGCGCACGATCCCGCTCAGGAACCCGGCATCACCGGTGAGGTGCAGCCGCGTCGTCGAGCTGAAGGAGGTCGGCGGACCGGGCACGAAGACCTCCCGCCGCGAATAGGCCGGGCTGATCGTGACAGCGAGCGACCGCCGCCCATCCGCGGTGACCGCCTCGGCGGTGTCGGCGAGGACGTCGCTGCCTGCTTCACGGACGACCTCGGGACCCTCCGCCCGCCGCCAGCCTCGGAGCTGGAACGCGTCGTAATAGACCGCGGCGAGGAACGGCGGCGATGGCTCGCCCGACGGGAACTCGACATGGAGCTGCGTCTGGTCGCCGGTCGACCAGACGTTCTGGATCACCGACGAGTCGCCGAACGTCGGGCCGAACGATCGACCCGAACGCGACGCCGGCAGGAAGCGCTCGAGGAACTGGCCCCACTCCACGACGCGGGCCCCGACGTCGGTCCACGCTCCCGCAAGTGGCGCGGACGACGCGACGCCGGTCAGCAGGAGCGACCCGGTGATGGCCGCGATGATGAACACCGTCCCACCCCGGAGATACAACGCCGAGATCGCGGTCGGATCGCCGATCCGTCGGCGCAACCAATCGGCCTGCTCGTCGAGCGTGTGGAACCGGACGAGCAGGAACAGACTCGCGATCGAGAAGATCACCAGATAGGTCAGCTGGTCGCGGACGGTCAGGGCCATGTTGGCGAGCAGCAGCAGCCCGATGATCACGACGGCATTGATCGGCCGGCGATGGCCGAAGGCGGCGTAGCTCGCGAACTGCGACGACCCCCACGTCACGAGACCCAGCACGAGCAGGTGATGCCCGGAGTACTGGGTGAAGAGCAGCCCGGCCAGGGCGAGATCGGACCAGGCGCCGACGACCTCGTCCGTCGTCTTCTGGAAGAGGATCGCCGGTGCGGCGCCGGTGGGAATCATCGCCCAGCCGACGAGCAGCGGGACCAGCAGCGCGGCGAAGACCGCTCCGACGAGGTGGGTCGTCCAGCGGCCCCATCCCGCGAGCGGGCCGATGAACCCGGCGACGACACCGCCGATGGCCGCCCAGAACAGGAAGTCGGTGAGCTCGTCCCGCCCAAGGACCAGCAGCGCGTCGTCGAGCGACCAGGCGAGCGTCGCGCAGATGAGCAGGACGAGGCCGACCGTGAACCAGCCGTCGAGCCGACGCAGCGAATACATCAGGTCACGTCCGTCGCGGGTGGTCATGAGACCAGGATCTCGCCGAGCGGCCTATTGGGCCGGAGGGTGTGCGCCGCGAGCTCGTATTCGGCGAGCGCGTGGTTAAGGGCTCGTCGCCGCTTCGCGACGGCTTCATCGGCGACCGGATCGGCGTGCAGCTGGACGCCCGTGACCTCCGCCCGTGCCTCCGCCTCCGCCTGTGCATATGCGGCAGCGTCGGCGAGGACGACGACGCAACCGATGCCCCGTGTGCGCAGGGACGCGAGCGGCCGGATCCACGATGGATCGCTCGATGCGGTGATGACCACGGCCGTCATCCCGCGCCGGAGTCGGCCGACCGACGCGATCAGGGTCTCGACGAGCGCGGTGCTCGAATCGGCGTCCACCGCGGCGAGGAGCTGCATCACCTTCTGGTGCTGGCGACCGCCGCGGTCTGCGGGGAGGTAGGCGGTCCGGCCGGCGTTGACGGTCATGCCGACCGCGCGGTTCTCGGTGAGCGCCTTGTCGGCGATCGACGCAGCGGCGCGGATCATCGCCTCCGTGGTCGATTCCTCACCACGGCCGGCCTGGATGCCGCGCTGGAGGTCGAGGATGAGCCACGCGTCGGCGGTCTGCTCGAGGTCGAATTCCTTCACCTGGATGTCGCCATGACGGGCGGTCGACTTCCAGTGGATGCGGTTCATGCTGTCGCCCGGCGCGTAGGGCCGGACCGTCGTCGCCAGCGGGGTCGTCTGGAGCGTTCGCTCCGGCGAGGCGTGACTGCCCTCGAGGCTGGCGGCCGGCAGACGCCACATCGGCAGCGGCTCGAGGCGCGGGTAGACGACGACGCTGATCCCCTGCCCCACCGTCGCGGCCGCCTCGAAGAACCCGAACGGATCGGCGGTCCGGATGTGCAGCGGCTCGATCCGGAAGTGGCCGCGCCGGGTGAGCGGCGCACGGATGAGCCAGGACCGCTCCGCTCGACCGCCAAGGGTGATCGCCCGGCCCGGCAATCCGCCGGGGAGCGTCGTCGGGTTATGGATCTCGAGCCACGGCTTGGGGAAGCGACTGCTGTTGCGCAGCGTGTACGTGACCCGCATGCGGTCGCCGACGTGGCCGTGCAGCTGACTGACGGCGTACCCCGCCTCGAGCTCCGACAACCCAAGCCGGACCAGCACGTACGACCCGCCGACCACGAGGATGCCGAGGTACAGGAGGTAGAACAGGAAGTCGTACCCGGTCGAGAACGCCGCGACAACGAGGATCGTGCCCAGGGCGATGGCCTGGAGTCTCCGGAACATCGGTCGACCGGATGAACGCCGGGTGCCGGAGCGCTAGGCGCTCGGGCCGGTCTTGACGCCCGGCGTCGTCGGACGGATCTCCGTCGGGCCGCCACCCGTCGGACGGATGCCGTCGATCGGTGTGGTGTCGAGGATCTCGCGCACGACTTGCGCCGCCTGCACGTCGTGGATCGACGAGCTCGTCTTGATGATCAGCCGATGGGCGAGCGCGGACTCGGCGAGCGACTTGATGTCGTCGGGGATGACGTAGTCGCGGCCGAGCAGGCCCGCCAGCGCCTGGCCCGCGCGGTACAGGGCGATCGAGCCACGCGGCGACGCGCCAAGGTAGACGTCGGGATGGGTGCGCGTCGCGCCGACGACGCGGACGATGTAATCGGCCACGGTCGAATCGACATAGATCTCGCGGACGGCGTCCTGCAGACCACGCAGGTCCTCGACCCCGAGGACCTCGTCGAGCTCCTCGAGCGGGTGCGTCCGCTTCTGCTCGTCGAGGATCACGATCTCCTCGATCGGCTGGGGATAGCCGAGCCGGATCCGCAGCATGAACCGGTCGAGCTGCGCCTCGGGCAGCGCGAACGTGCCCTCGTACTCGATGGGGTTCTGGGTGGCGATGACCAGGAACGGGTCGGGCATCTGGTGGGTGATGCCGTCGATGGTCGCCTGCCGCTCCTCCATGCTCTCGAGGAGGCTCGACTGCGTCTTCGGCGTGGCCCGGTTGATCTCGTCGGCGAGGACGACCTGGCTCATGATCGGGCCGGGCCGGAACTCGAACTCCTGGGTCTTCTGGTTGTAGATCGACAGGCCGGTCACGTCGGACGGGAGCAGGTCAGGCGTGAACTGGATGCGCCGGAACGAGCAGCCCAGGCTGCGGGCGATCGCCTTCGCGAGGACGGTCTTGCCGGTCCCCGGCACGTCCTCGATGAGGAGATGGCCGCGGCACAGCAGGGCGACGAGCGCGAGACGGACCTCGTGATGCTTGCCGACGATGACGCGCTCGACATTGGCGAGGACCTTGTCCCCGGTCTCCTGGATCTTCGACATGAGCCTCTCTCAGAGAATGGCGGGTGCGGGGAACCAGCCGTTGATCGGGCACTGGGAACGTGACGAGCCCCTCGGGACGGGAGGTGGTGTCACGGCATAGTACGTCGGCTCCGTGTTTTCGGTTCCGCGCAGGCAGGGATACACCGCCTCTCCGGATAGGCGTCGACACGTGACGAATCGTTCGATTTCGCCCGCCGTCAGCCTCGGAGCAGCGTCAATCCGCCGACCCACGCCGTCATGACGCAACCGATGGCGCCCATCGCCGCGAGGAACACCTCCCCACCGACCCACGCGGCGACGGCGACACCGCCGAACGCGAGCGCCATGACGGCAGCGATCAGGGCCAGTCCGATGCGCTCGATCAGCGGTCGGCGTGGACCTGGCTCGGCCGAATCCGATGGATCCTCGTTCGGTGGCGCCTCGTCGGTCACTGACTGCCCTCGAGGTACGTCGTCATCAGGTCGCCCGCGATCGGCGCGGCCACCTCTGCGCCACGTCCCGCCTGCTCGACCAGGACAGCGATCGCGATCGTCGGCGCCTCAGCGGGGGCGAAGCCGATGAACCACGAATGGGGCTCTCCACTGCCACCCAGCTCGGCCGTACCGGACTTGCCCGCTGTCGTGACGCCGGGCACGCGAGCGCCTGTGGTGAACCGCCGTCCGAGCGGTCCTTCGACCGCCTGGACCATCGCCCGGTTGATCGCCGCCGCATCCGCAGGGTCGACGACGTGCGCCAGGGTCGACGGTCCGATCTGCCGCGTCCCACCGCGACCGCTCAACGCCGTGACGAGCCGCGGCTTCATGAGGTCGCCGCCATTCGCCACGGTCGCCGCGACCAGTGCCATCTGGAACGGCGTCACGAAGGTCTCGCCCTGGCCGTAGGCGGCGTTGGCCAGCTCGACATCGTCGACGAAGCCGCCCGGTGCCGAGCCGGATCCGTTCGTCACCTGCGACGGTGCCGTCGGCAGGTCGAAGGGGATGGGCGCGCCGAAGCCGAGCCGCTCGGCCTGCTGCACGAGCTGGTCCCCGCCGGTCTCGAGGCCGGTCAGCGCATACCAGATGTTGCAGGACACCTCTGTCGCATCGACGAAGTCGAGGCGCTTGGTCCCGGTCTCTGGATGATGGCCGTCGCGGATCCGGAACCCTTCGACCAGCAGGCCGTTCTTCTCGGCAGGCGGCTGCTTCGCATAGGTCGTGTCGGGCGTGATCGCGCCCGAGCCGAGCCCGGCGATGGCCGTCACGATCTTGAACACCGATCCAGGGACATAGCGACCGAGGGTCGACCGAGGAAGCAGCGGTTCGGCGGGGTCGTCGCGGAGCGCCTCGAACGCCTGGTCCGAGGTCGACGGATCGGTGATCGCCGAGGCTTCGTACGTCGGCGTTGAGGCGAGCGCGAGGACCTCGCCATTACGCGGGTCGATCATCACGACCGCGCCTCGACGGTTGCCGAGCGCTCGGACGGCGGCGCGCTGCAGGTCCCACGACATCGCGAGGTGGAGGTCCTTCGGGTCGTACGGGTTCGTCCCGAACTTGCGCAGCGCATCGGCGAGCGGGTCGCCGGCCAGGCCTGCCAACTCGGCGTCGTAGGCGAGTTCCAGCCCCGCCCGGCCATACCGGGGCGAGGCGTAGCCGACGACGTGGCTGATCTCGGGTCCGCTGTAGCGCCGGTACAACTCCCCGTTGGCGTCCTCCTCGTTGTGGGTCAACACGTTGCCCTCGCGATCGATGATCGCGCCGCGCGGCACGGTCCGGCTGGCGGCGATGACCGCTGGGTCGTACGGCGACCGGGACAACTCCGACGAGCGGATGACCGCCCAGTACCCGCCGGCGCCGGCCAGGATGCCGAACGCCAGCGCGAGCACGATCGCCACGTGGACGATCGTCCGTCCCAGGGGTCGGCGGCGGGTCGAGGTCGCCAGCATCAGGCGACCCGCCGTCGTCGCAGACGGTCGCGCCAGCGTCGGACGCCGGCTGGTGGTGGCGGCGGTTCGACGCCCTTGTCGGACAACGCCAGCAGGAGCCCGACGACGATGGCGTTCACGAGCAGCGACGACCCACCGTAACTGACGAACGGCAACGTGACACCGGTGAGCGGCAGCACCTTGAGGTTGCCGGCCGCGATGATGAATGCCTGGACGCCGATGACGAGCGCGAGGCCCGTGGCGAGGATCGCCCGGAAGTCGTCGGCGGCGGACGCTCCGATCCGGAGCCCGCGTTCGATGACCACGAAGAAGAGGCCAAGGATGGCGATGACGCCCACCAGCCCGAGCTCCTCGCCGAGGGCGGCGAGCGGGAAATCGGTATGGACTTCGGGGATCGGCAGCCGTCCGCCCACCATCGGTAACCCCTCGCCCAGACCCGTGCCGACCAGGCCGCCCCGCGCGAAGGCATGGAGCGACTGGACGATCTGGTAGCCCGCCCCGAGCGGATCGGCGAAGGGGTCGAGCCAGATCTCGACACGCGCGCGGACATGCGGGAACAGGTCGGCCACCAGCACGCTGCCGACGACGAACAGGATCGCGCCGATGACGACCAGGCTGATCCTGACCGGTCGCCGCGTACACCAGGGCGAGGAACACCGCGAAGAAGAGCAATGCCGCACCGAGGTCGCGCTGGATCACGACGATCCCGAGGGCGATCGCCCACATCGCGACCATCGGCGCGAGGTACGGCAAGGGAGGCAGGCGGATGGGTCCGAGCCTCGTGTCCTGCTCGATCAGGAGGGGCCGGTTCTCGGACAGGTACCCCGCGAGGAACACGACGAGGATGACCTTCAGCAGCTCCGACGGCTGACCGGCGAACGGCCCGATGCGGAGCGTCAGCCGCTGACCGGCGACGTCGGTGCCGAACACGAAGGTGAGCAGCAGGAGACCGATGCCGACCGCCGCCCACGTGTACTTGTACCGTCGCAGCCAGCTGTCGGAACGGACCACGATGCCGAGCGTCGTCGCGATGGCGAGCCCGAGCAGCAGCCAGATCAGTTGCACGTCCCCGAGGCCCAGCGTCGAACCGCCAAGGTCCATCGTCACGAGGTCCTGCGGGAGCCGCTGCATCAGGAGGAGCGAGATGCCGCCGAGCAACCCGACCACGGGGAGCAACACCTCGTCGGACCGTCGACCCGCCAGGACCTGTGCGATGTGCGCGACGGCGAGCGCCGCGAGGTAGATCGCCATGCCCTCAGGGGCATACACCGTGAGCCGGCCGGTGAGTCCGGCACCGAGCGAGATGCTTCCGACGACCAGCGCGATGGCGACGATCCCAAGGAGGCGCGCCTCGGTCCACCTCGCCCGGGGATGGATGTCACCCAGGACACGTGGTAGCTGGACCGGCGCGGGCCTACTGGCTCCAGTCACGCGGAACGTGCTCGCTCAAGGCGCAGGCGGACCTGCCCGATCGATACCTCGTCGCCGTACCCGAGGGGCGCGACCGATGCGATGGCCCGGCCGTTGAGGAAGGTGCCATTGGTGCTCCCGAGGTCCTCGACGTACCAGCTCCGACCCCGGTACGTGAGCACGGCGTGATCGGCCGATGCGAACGGGTCTTCGACGACGATCGCGTTGTTGACGTCTCGGCCGAGCGTCGTGATGGCGTCGAGATCGAAGGACCGGCCGGCTTCCGGGTCGCCGCTCGGGGACTCGACGACGATCAGCCGTCCCAGCGCCGCGCCAGGCTCTCGGGCTGCCGCTCGGAGGTCGCGCAGCAACGACCGGACCACCCGAGCGAGGAAGATGTACAGCAGGGCCAGGAACAGGAGCCGGACGACCCACACCATCAGGAGCAGGCCGTCCATCAGCTCACGTCCCCGGCGACCTCGACCATGATCACGGTGTCACCGAGCTCGATCCGGTCGCCCGCACCGAGGACGAGCTCACCGACCTGCACGCCGTTCACGCGCGAACCGTTGGTGCTGCCGAGATCGGCGTAGACCAGCGTGCCCCGTCGGCCGGCGATCCTGGCGTGGTGGCGCGATACACGGCTGTCGGACAGCACGAGGTCGTTGTCAGCAGCCCGACCGATGGTCAGGCCGGACCCGTCGAACTCGTGCACGTGTTCCTGGCCGTCGCGGTCGACGACCCGAAGTCGCGCGGCTGGAGCGGTCGGCCGCGGGACGGTGAACACCATCGTGTCGCCGTGGACGGCCACGCTCGGCCCCACATCCTGTCCGCTGTCGCCGACCGGGCTCGGGCTGCCGTGGCTGCCCGCGATCGGATCGGCGAACCTGGCCGTGACCCGGATGTCGGTACGCTCCACCGTGGAGTCGCTGAACAGGGTGACGCGCGGTCGATCGACCAGCGTGTAGCGACGAGCCCGGGCGAACACGAGCGCCCCGTCGGCGAGCTCCGACGCAAGGGACGCGGTCATATCCCCGAACCCCTCGAGATCGTCGGGGTTGAGGTGGACGACGAACCGATTCGGGACGAGCGTCCGGTCGGCCGTAGCCAGGCGTTCCGCCTCCATCGCCCGCTCGATGCGTCGCTGGAGCTGGACCGGCTGCAGTCGTGCTCGGAACAGGCGTGCCGATGGACGTTCGAAGAGGCGCTCGAAGAACCGCTCGATGGCGGCGAACGGCGGCATGGTCGGTCGCAGACTAGCAGAGGGTCACCGAGCGGCCCTTCGAGCGGGGACCGGACCATCCGCGCGTGCTCTGGGGTACCCCCGGTGGAGGGGCGTCAAGGGCCCTGGGCTATACTCTCGCCCCGTTCGAACCCCGTGTCCGAGCCTTGTCCAGCGCGCACATCCCGGGGACTGATGCCCGAGCTCCTCACCGAATCCTTCTGCGAACGCTGCGGCACGCGCTACACGTTCGAGTCCGCGGCACCGCGGGGCCCCCGGCTCAAGGGCCTCAAGGTCGCTTCGCGCGGGTTGCGCAACTTCGTCATGTCCGACGACACGTCGATGGACGAAGCGATGGCGGCGGCTCGCAACGATGCCGATCGCGAGCAGACGTCGCAGCAGCTCGAGGCATTCCACAAGACCTTCAACTTCTGCATGGACTGCCGCCAGTACACATGCGCCAACTGCTGGAACGAGGGCGAGGGTCGCTGCCTGTCCTGCGCGCCGCTGTTCGGTCTCGAGCCGGCCACGACCTTCGGCAACGTCGCTGCCGGAGGCGCCGTCACGGTCAGCGGGTCCGAGGCGATCGGGCTCCAGGAGCGGAACGGGCACGATGGGCAGGCCGCACCAGAGCCGATGGCTTGGCCGACGTCCGATCTCATGCGTCAGGCCGAAGCCGCCGCCGCACCACCGCCGCTAGAGATCGCTGAGGAGCCGGTCCAGGCCGAGCCGCCGCTGGCACCTGACGAGGCAGACACGCCGGTGACGCCAGTCGCGGCGGAGCCGCCGTTCGAGGCCGAACTACCGGCAGCGGCGTTCGAGCCCGAGCCGCCGCAGGTGACGCCCGTCGCCGACGTGCCCGCAGCGCACGTCGAGGCGGAGCCGGTCACCGAGGCGCCATATCTCGATGACCTCAGCGCCCTCGCCGACGACGTCGAGCCGATCGATTTCGCGGCTCGCCTCGCGGCCGTCTCCGGTCCGGCGGCCGCGGTAGCGGGGCCCTCCACCGACGCGGTGCCCGAGGAGATCACGCCCGAACCGATCACGTTCGACGCCCCGGCCGAGCCCGACCGTCCGGTCGTCGTCGAGCCGTTCCAGCCGCTTCCCGCGGTCGAAGCGGCACGGCCGCCCGAGGTCGAGGCTCCAGCCCCAGCGGCGGCAGCCGCCCCGGCGGAACCCACCGACCCGCTCGCGCCGGTCGTCGAGGAGGTCGACGACCGCGCCGCTGCGGCCGCTGCCAACACGTCGGACCTGCTGCAGCGGTTCCGACCGGGCGAGAGCCTCGACGATGAGATCGAGGCATACGAGCGCTCGCACGTTGACGCCGTGGCGCCAGCGCCCGAACCGGTCGCTGCGTCCGAGCCACCCTTCGTGCCGTCCGTACCCGAACCGTCGCCCCAGCCGGAGCCCGTCGTCCCGATCGCGGCAGCGCACGAGCCAGTCGACGTCTACCCGGAGCCCGAGCCAGAACCGGTGGAGGCGTTCGCACCGCCCGCTCCGATCGCGCCCGCTCCTGGACCGGAGATCGTCGAGGCGGCACCGGAACCGGAGGTTCCACCGGCCGAGCTGCCGGAGTGGCTGCGCCCAGCGATCGTCCTGGAGTCCGTTGCAGCCGCGCCGGAGCCGGAGCCCGAGCCTGTCGCCGCCGCGCCGGAGCCCGAGCCTGTCGCCGCCGCGCCGGAGCCGGAGCCCGAGCCTGTCGCCGCCGCGCCGGAGCCGGAGCCCGAGCCTGTCGCCGCCGCGCCGGAACCGGAGCCCGAGCCGGAGCCACGCGTCGATGTCGTCCCGCAGCCGACGTGGCAGATCGTCGCCCCCGACAGCACCCCCGTCGTCGAGACGCCCATCGCCCCGACGCAGGAGCCCGTCCAGCCCCCGACCGACGCGGTCGCAGCGAGCGCCGAGCCGCAGTGGCCCGCGCAGCCCGAATGGCCGACGCGCGAACCCGCTGCGGGCCTGCCATTCCTCAATCGACCGCCGGCTGCGACCGGTGGGATCGAAGCACTGTGGGCCGCATCGGCCCAGGAGGTCGCACAGGTCGGCCAGGCGACCGCGACCCGACCGAGCACTGGCGTCCAGCCATGTGTCAGTTGCGGACTATCGCTCTCGGCGAACGCTCGCTTCTGCCGCCGTTGCGGGACTCGCCAGGGCTGACCGGCCCCGGCCACGCCCGGAGATCAGCCGCCGACCTCCGCGTCCCCAGGCCCTCCACCACGGGACGACCCGTCACCGCCGCTCGATCCTTCGTCTCCGGCCGTCATCTCGTCGTCGCGGATCCGTACCCAGGCGGCTCCGTACAGCAGGATCTGGAACGAGAACGACAGCCACGCGAGCGCGATGAACGACGTGGCCAGCGGTCCTGCGAGGGTCGCGACACCGACCACGCGTGGCGCAAGGAACCCGAACAGCTGGGCGAGCACGAAGATCCCGCTGCCCGCGACGATCGCGGGTGGCAGCGCGGCGCGCCACGCCGGCGCGCGGGGCGGCACGACCACGTAGATCACCAACATGACACCGACCGTCACGAGGAGGATGACCCCCGGTGACGTGGCGATCCGGCCGAAAGCCGACAGCGCGGTCGACGAGGTCGGCAGCAGGGCCTCGGCGGCGGCCGCCAGTGACCCGCCGACGATCAGCGCGACGACCACACCGACCAGCCCCGCCACCCACATGAACCCTCGGGCCGTCCGATGCAGGACGTCGCGCTCGGGCCGGTCCGCGAAGATCCGCGAGAAGGCGATGTCGAGCGTCACGTAGAACTGGCTGACCGTCCATATCAGGCCGGCGATACCGATCACGGATGCCAGCGCCGCTCCCTGCGCCATCGACACCAGGGCCTGCTCGATGAGCTCCCGGAGCGGCGGGATGACGTCCGTCAGTGCCGTCGCGAGCTGCTCCTGGACCTGTGGATCCTTGACGAGCAATCCGGCGACCCCGAGGGTGACGAGCGCGATCGGGACGGTCGCGAAGAGCGCCGTGAACGCCAGCCCGTTGGCCAGCAGGCCGCCCGGCGCGTGGGCGTAGACATCGAGGACCTTGCGGATGACCACGACCGCCGGTCGATCGAGGACGCGCTCCAGGACCGCCGGGATCTGCATGCCGGATCGTCAGGCGCGGTCGACGCCCGGTCGACTCCTCGGGACGACGACCAACGACACGGGTCAGTCGCTCGTGGTCGTCGACGACGAGGTCGACGTCTTGGCGGACCCCGCGTCCTTGGCCGGCTTCGAACTATCGCTGGGTGTCGCCTTCCGCTCCTCGGTGGATGTCGACTTCCCCTCCTCGCTGGACGTCGACTTCCCCTCGCCGCCGGTCGCCTCGCCGTCGGTGCCCTCGCCCTTCGAGGCGCTCGAGGACTTCACTGCGGCGCGACGGTCCCTCTTCGCCCAGCCCGAACCCTTGAAATGGACCGCCGGCGCAGCGACCGCCTTCCTGACCGGCCCCGAGCCGCACAACGGGCATCGTGCGGGTGGTCCGTCGTGGATCCCGTGGATGACCTCGAAGCGACGACCACAGGCGGCACAGTCGTAGTCGTACAGGGGCACGGTTCGGGTCGCGATTCAGCCGCGGAGGAGCCGCATCCCGCACTTCGGGCAGTAGAACGCCCGCTCGTGGGCGGATGCGAACCCGCAATGGGCGCACACCAGGCCACCCCGACCGGCGGCCGGGACGGGACGCTCGATCGTGGTCAACCCGACCGCATGCTGGTTCGCAAGGATGTTGGTGAGGATCCCGGCCAGCAGCTTGCTGCCGGTTCGATCGGTATCACCACGGACCCCACGCCCACCCCAGCCGACCACGGCGCGACAGATCATGTCGCCCGTCGCCTCGTCCCAGTGGGCAGCCACGCCACCGATGATGGCGTTGTACTCGGGGTAGCCGCTCGTATCGACCTCGCCGTCGAGCATCGCGCAGACGAACGTATCGAAGGCCAGATCGACCGCGTCGATCGATTCCAGGACCACCAGCGCGTGCCGCGTGATCGGCGAGTGGATGTGGTGCGCGTTCAGCCACTGCATCGCCTCGGAGGGACGGGCGATCGTCGGTGTGGCCTGGCTGAACTCGATCGGCAGCGGCTCGACGACCTCGATCTCCGAATCGGCCAGCCCGACCAGCATCGACGGCAGCTCGGCCATCGCCTTGGGGCCGGCGTTCATGCGCACGCCTTCGCTGGTCTTCCCGGCGTAGTAGAGCTTGAGCTGGAATTCCTGGGCGACGACCTCCTCGGGCATGACGATCGAGCCGGTCGGCGCCGGCGCCGCGGGCTGCGGTTCGTCCGGCTCGGGGGCGTTCCTTCGCTTCAGGAAATCGAGCGGCACTGGGCCACCTCCGGAGTCGAGTCGAGCGTGATGCGGGGGCCATCGTAGCAGCGCACGATCGGCCGGCTCAGCCCGCCTGCAGGATCACGGCTTCGAGTGGCCGGAGCACCAGCGTCGTCCGGTCGATCGGTCCGCTCGGGTCGAGGTGGGAGCCACTGATCGGGCGATAGGTCTCCGCGGCCCCGCTCGGCAGCGTGGCGATGCGGGGTTCGCCGGCGAAGTTGGCGACGATGAGCAGCCGCTCCCCGGGCGTATCGCGGTGCCATGCCAGGACGTCGGGCGTGCCGGTCGTTGCCAGGCGCAGCGTCCCGGAACGGAGGGCTTCGGACGACCGTCGCAGCGCGATCAGGCGGCGGTAGGTCGACAGGACGGATCCCTCGTCGTCCAGCTGCCCGGCCACGTTGCGCTCCGCCGCGTCGTCGCCGAACCGGAGCCACGGGCGGCCGATCGTGAAGCCGTGTCCCCGCTCGGCCGACCAGGGCATCGGCGAGCGGCACTGGTCGCGGTTCCACCACTCGAAGTCGGGGTCGATGAGCGCCCGCCGCGCGGGTGGGTCGATGATCTCGTCGACCGGGATCGCGACATCGCGAAGACCGAGTTCCTCCCCGTAGTAGAGGAACGGCGTGCCCCTGATCGTCAGAAGGACGACCGCGGCGGCCTTGGCGACCGCATCGCTGTCGGCGATGCCGGCCGAGTCGGCAAGGCGGCTGGCCTGGCGGGACTGGTCATGGTTCGAGAGCACGTTCGCGAGCCATCGATGGTCGCCGAATAACGTCTCCCGGAGCCAGATCGCGTCGCCGTACGCATCCGACGACCACGGTGCGGCCAGGAGGGCCCAGTCGAACACCATGTGCCGGTCGGTGGTCAGGGCGACGGCGCGTTCCGCCTCGCTCGCGAACAGCTCACCGACGGACATCCGTCCGGGCCGTTCGTCGAGGATCGACCGGAAGCGACCGATGAGGTCCGGGAAGTCGGGCTGGTCGCGGTCATACAGGTGCTGCTGGCGCGCCCATAGGGTCGCCCCCTCGATCTCCGGGTTGGCGAGCAGCTCGGGATGCTTGAGGAAGGCGTTGAAGACGTCGAGGCGGAAGCCGTCTACGCCCCGGTCGAGCCAGCCACGAACCATGGCGAACTGGGCCTGCTCGACCGCCGGGAGCCGCCAGTTGAGCTCGGGTTGCTCGACGAGGAAGGTGTGCAGATAGAACTGCCCGCGAGGCTCGTCCCACTGCCAGGCCGAGCCACCGAACCACGACAGCCAGTTGTTCGGGGGGATGGGTGTGCCGCTCTCGTCGACGCCGGCAGCGTCGCGCCACAGGTACCAATCGGCCCACTCGTTGTCGCGCGACGAGCGGCTCGCCTGGAACCACGCATGGTGGTCGCTGGTGTGGTTCATGACCAGGTCGAGGATGATCCGCAGACCTCGCCGGTGGGCCTCGGCCACCAGGTGGTCGAAGGCGGCATCGCCGCCGAACAGCTCGTCGACGGTCGTGTGATCGCTGACGTCGTACCCGACGTCGCGACCTGGCGACGGGTAGATCGGCGACAGCCAGAGGGCATCGACGCCCAGTTCGCGCAGGTAGTCGAGCCGGTCGATGATGCCCTGCAGGTCACCCACGCCATCGCCGTCGCTGTCGGCGAAGCTGCGCGGGTAGATCTGGTAGATGACCCCGTTTCGCCACCAGTCGTCACCGAATGTCGGCGCGACCACCGCCGAGGGTTGCGATCCGGCGCCCGTCCCCTGTGTCATGGCCGAAAGCCTACGGCACGAGACCCTCGATATACTCGCCCGCGATGACGTCCCAGCCCTCTGCCGGCCGGTCGTCCGACCGCGTGCGTATCGGGATCGCCGGCCTGGGAGCCGTGGCGCAAGCCGTCCACCTCCCCCTCATCGAGCGCCTCCGGGACGCCTTCGCGATCGACGCCATCGCCGACCTGTCCCCGAGCCTGACGATCGCGATCGGCGAGCGCTACCAGGTGCCGCCGGACCGCCGCTTCGACACGGTCGAGGCGCTGGTCGGCGCCGCCGGGCTCGACGCGGTGGCGATCCTCACCTCCGGCTCGCACGCGCCCGCGGTCGACCTGGCGCTCGACGCGGGCCTGCCGGTCTTCGCCGAGAAGCCGCTCGCCTACACCCTCGCGGAGGTCGATGCGATCGAGCGGCGGCTGGCCAGAGCGTCGCGCGCCCGGCTGCAGCTCGGCTACATGAAGCTGGACGACCCGGCGGTCGTGCACGCGCGACGGGTCGCGGATGAGCGCGGGTACGGCCCACCCCGCGCCATCGAGGTCACCGTGCTCCATCCCACGTCGGAGGCGCAGTTGGCGCACGCCCGCCTGCTGCCGCCACCCGACGACATCCCGTCCGGCGTGCGCGCAGCGCTCACCGACCTGACGGATCGGCTGCGCCGCGAGGCGCTGGGCGCGGCGGCAGCACGCGCGTTCGGGCGCCTCTACTCCGAGATCCTGCTCGGCAGCGTCGTCCACGAGCTGGCACTCGTCAGGGCGTTCGCCGGGGATCCGACCGCGGTCGACGCTCTGGACGTATGGCCCGGCGACACGTGGCCCCCATCCGTCCAGCTGACCGGCCACCTCCCGGCCGATGGTCGCGTCGCGATCCGCTGGCACTTCCTCCCGGACTATCCCGCATACCGCGAGCTGGTCCGGGTCGTCTACGAGGCGTCGACCATCGAGCTCGAGTTCCCGTCGCCCTACCTCCTGCACCGCCCGACGGTCCTGCGCATCACGTCGACCGACGCCGGCGGGCGGCGTGACGAGGTCTGGACCTCGACCGAGGAGGCGTTCGAGACCGAGCTGCTCGCCTTCCATCGGCTGGTCGTCGAGGGTCGTCCCGCTGCAGCCGGCGTGGCCGAGGGTCGCGCCGACATCGTCACGTGCCAGCGCGCGATCGCGGCCGTCGCCGCGTCGCGTGGCATCGAGATCGGTGGCGAGGCCGCCCGGTGACCGACCGCGCGGTCATCCATCTGGTCCCTCACACCCACTGGGACCGCGAGTGGTACGAGCCGTTCCAGGTCTTCCGGATGCGGCTCGTCGAGCTGATCGACCAGCTGCTCGAGCGGATGGCGGCCGACCCGCGGCTCCGCTTCACCCTCGACGGGCAGGCCGCCACGGTCGACGACTACCTCGAGATCCGCCCCGAGGCCGAGCCGCTCATCCGCGAGCTCATCGCCGAGGGCCGCCTCGCGATCGGTCCGTGGCAGATCCTGCTCGATGAGTTCCTCGTATCGGGCGAGACGATCGTGCGCAACCTCGAGCTCGGCTGGGCGCGTGCCGAGTCGCTCGGTGGAGCGATGCGGGTCGGCTATCTGCCCGACATGTTCGGCCACATCGCCCAGATGCCCCAGATCCTGCGCCGCGCCGGGATCGACCGAGCGGTCGTCTGGCGCGGCGTCCCGGCGTCGATCGACCGCCACTCGTTCATGTGGCGCTCACCGGATGGTTCGACCGTCGACACGGAGTACCTGGTCGGCGGCTATGGGAATGGCGCGTACCTGTTCGACGTCCCGGACCGGCTCGGACCCAAGCTCGGCGAGTACCGCCGCCTGAACGCCGGTCCGTACGGCGACCGCTCGCTCCTCGCCATGTATGGGACCGATCACGCCGTCCCCTCGCCGATGCTGGCGGACCTCGTCGAGCTCGTGAACGCGGGCGACGGCGATGTCGAGGTCCGGCTGGCCACGCTGACCGAGTACCTCGACCGGGACCGCGACCAGCACCCGGGACCGGCGGGCGAGGCGCCCGCCTGGGATGGCGAGCTCCGGTCCGGGGCGCGCGCCAACATGCTGATGAACGTCATCTCGGCGCGGGTCGATCTCAAGGCCGCTGCGGCGCGCGCCGAACGCCGCCTCGAGCGGTATGCCGAGCCGCTGGCGGCGCTCCACGGCGATGCGTGGCCATCTCGCCTGCTCGAGCTCGCATGGCGGCGACTGATCGAGAACTCAGCGCACGACTCGATCTGCGGCTGTTCGCACGACGAGGTCGTGGCCCAGGTCATCAACCGCTACGCCGAAGCGGAGCAGATCGCATCCGGGCTGGTCGGCAGCGTTCTGCGTCGCATCGCGGGATCGGTGCCGGCCGGCGGCTGGGCGGTCGTCAACCCCTCTCCGGTCGACCGGCACGAGCTCGTCGAGCTCGACCTGGCGGTGCCGGCGACGTGGCCGTCCGTGGCCGTCCGCGTCGGGGACCGGGTGCTGCCCACGCAGGAGCTAGTTCGCGAGGGAGCCGTCCACGGCGTCGTCGAGGTTCGCGGCTCGGATGTCGCTGGGTTCTTCCGCCGGCGGCGTCACGGTCGCGAGCTGCTCGGCCGCTACATCAACGCGTCGGAGGTCGAGGCGGCGGGCACGTCCCCGCGCATCGTCGTCCACGTCGACCGGTTGGCCGAGCCGCCCGAGCTCGATGTCGAGGAGCTGGTCGGCTCGATCGTGGCCGCCGCCGAGGCGCGGCCGGACGACGTCTGGGAGGTCACGATCGAGGTCACGAAGCGGCGGCGGGTCCTGGCGCGGCTCCCCGCACCTGCCCTCGGATACGGCTGGGCCAGCGAACTGGAGGGCGACACGCTGGCGGTGGAGGCGATCCCCCACCCGGTCGAGGGGCACGACCGGACGATGCGCAATGGCCTGGTCGAGGTGACCGTGGCTGATGACGGCACGTTCCGACTCACCGGCGGCGGCGTCACGCTCGACGGGGTCGGCCGGATCGTCGAGGGCGGTGACGCCGGGGACAGCTACAACTACGGGCCGCCGGCGGCCGATCGGCTCGTCGAACAGCCGGACCTGGTCGACATCAGGAGCGGCGCCAGCGGGCCCCTGCGGGCCGAGCTGACGATCATCCGGACGTACGCCTGGCCGCGCGGGCTCAGCGCCGATACGCGAGCGCGCTCGGAGCGGACGGCGGAGACCGAGGTCACGACCATGCTCGAGCTGCGCGCCGACGAACCGTTTCTGCGCGTCAGCCTGGCGTTCGACAACGACTCCAGCGACCACCGTGTCCGCTTCCACATCCCGCTGCCGGCACCTGTCACGGGCTCCGCGGCGGAGGGCCAGTTCGCGGTCGTCGAACGAGGCCTCGAGCAGGAGGGCGGTCATGGTGAGATGCCCCTGGCCACGTTCCCCGCGCTCGGGTTCGCCAGCGTCGAGGGCTGCAGCGTCCTCCTCGACCAGGTGACCGAGTACGAGGTGATCGACGGGCGCCAGCTGGCGCTGACCGTCCTGCGCTCGTTCGGCCTGATCAGTCGCAATTCGAACCCGTACCGGGAAGATCCGGCCGGACCCGAGGTGGAGGTGCCGGCAGCCCAGCTGCTGGGCACCCGCGCCTATCGATTCGCGCTGCTGCCGCATGGCGGGGCGTGGTCCGAGGCCGGCACGCCGGTGGCCGCGGAGCGCTATCGGCATCCATTCCTCGTGGTCCGTGGCAGCGGTGCCGCGGATGCCCCGACGGCCGCCGTCCGCGGCCTCGCGATCGACGGCGAGGGGGTCGTGCTCAGCGCGGTGCGTAGGCGAGGCGACTGGCTCGAAGTACGCGTCGTCAACCAGGGCGGCAGTCGCCGCCGAGCCACCCTTCGGCTCCCGGCCGATGCCGCTCGCGAGGCCGATCTGCTCGGCCGTCCGGGCGCGCCGCTCGATGTCGCGCGCATGGCCGTGACCCTCGATCTCGACCCGTGGGAGATCCGCACGGTCCAGCTTCGTCCGACCCGCCCGGGCGTGTCCTAAAAGGCTCGTCGTGGACGGCGGCCATGACACGCGCCTGCAACGTTGACAGAACGTTCGAACGGACTCTAGGCTCAGCCCACTTTCGACCGGACCGCACCGTTGTGGGTGGACGGCGGGAGGCTCCGGTCACGACAGCTGACCGATCGGCGCTCAGGATGTGTACCGAGGCTCGATCGGCAGGTCGCCACCGGCGGAGGAGATCGCGAGTGGACGTGCCAGGCCGCCGTCAGTCGCGTACGCGAACGCCCGTCGTTGACGGGCACGCGCCATTTTGATTCGAGGAGGATCTCGATGATCAGATCCCTACAATTCCCCGCTCTCGCGCTCGCAGCCGCGTTGATCGCGGCAGCGTGCGGCGGTGGCGGTGGAACCGGCTCCCCTGCTGCGTCGGCACCGGCCGCCAGCGGCGGCGCCAGTGGCGGGCCCGTCACCAGTGGTTCAGCGGGCACGCTCAACGTGCTGTCCCTGTGGGGCGGCAGCGAGGAGGAGGCCTTCAAGGCCGTCCTGGCGGACTTCACCGAGAAGACCGGCTGGGGCGTCAACTACGAAGCCGACCGCCAGACGTACTCGACGACCCTGCAGTCGCGTATCACCGGTGGGAACCCGCCGGACATCGCGATCATCCCGGGCATCGGCTTCCTGCGCCGCTTCGCCAAGGATGGCTCGCTCAAGAAGGTCGCCGACCTTGGCGTGGACACCTCGACGTTGACCGAAGACTACCCAGAGGGCTTCCTCGGGGCAGGTACGGTCGACGGCGAGCTGTACGCGCTGCCGGCGAAGTACAACAACAAGGGCACGATGTGGTTCCGGCCGGACGTCTTCACGGAGGCGAACGTCACCGCACCGTCGTCATGGGATGAGTACAAGGCAGCGCTCGAGAGCCTGAAGAGCAGCCCTGGCGCCATGGCACTCGGTGCCAAGGACGACTGGAACCTGACCGACTGGTTCGAGAGCATCTACGTCCGGCAGTCGGGCGTCGAGGCCTACGACAAGCTGTTCAGCGCCGAAGGCGACTGGGCCGATCCGACCGTCCAGAAGACCGTCGACACCATGCTCGAGGTCATCAACGACACCTATGTCGTGGGTGGCATCGATGCGGCCGTCGGCCGCGCCTGGACCGACGCGATCGCCCAGGTCTTCAAGCCGGAGCCCGAGGCGGCCACCTTCTACGAGGGCGGCTTCGTCGGCGGCATCGCCATGGGCCAGACGAACAAGGACCTCAAGCCCGGCGAGACGATCGACTGGTTCCCCTTCCCGACCTTCGGTGGCTCCGAGGACGTGACCACGTTCGGTGGCGACGTCATCGGTGCGCTGACGGACAGTGAGGGCGCCAAGGCGTTCATGAATTACATCATCACGCCCGAGGCGAACACCGTCTGGGCGAGCACCGGCGCCATCGTGTCTCCGCACAAGGGCGTCGGCACCAATTCCTACCCGAACGACCTCGTCGTCCGTGAGGCGGAGTCCCTGACTGCCGCCGACCAGATCCGCTACGACGGCTCGGACCTGCTGCCTGCCGGCATCCAGGGCGAGCAGATGGGCCAGCTGCTCCAGCGGGCCATCCGTGGCGACACCATCGATTGGGCCGACTTCCAGACGCGCGTGAAGGCCGCCTGGGACGCGGAGTGATCGAGAGGCTGCGCCTAGCCTGGTAGAACCGACACGGGCGGCCTTCGGGCCGCCCGTGTCCTATCTCACGAGAGGAGGAGCAGATGGCCGTCGTCGCGCCAGGCGGAGTGGACCCCGCGGCGATCCCGACCGCCACGAAGGCACCGCCCCCACCCGCCGCTCCGGGGCGCCGGTGGGATCGTACGGCCCTCCTGTTCCTCGGGCCGCCCGCCCTCCTGATGATCGTCTTCCTGATCTATCCGACGATCTACACGATCGCCTTGAGCTTCAACCGCGGGCGGCGCGGGGAGTTCAACGAGTGGGTCGGACTGCAGCACTACACCGGCCTGCTGGCCGACAAGAGCTTCATCGACCTGAGCACGTTCCCGCCATCAGGGGCCATCTGGAACAACGTGCTGTGGGCGATCTTCTACACGACCTTCGTGATCTTCCTCGGCCTGATCGTCGCCGTGCTCGCCTCACGCGTCCGCTACGAATCGATCATCAAGGCCGTGGTGTTCCTGCCGATGGCGATCGCCGCGACGGCGCTCGCGATCATCTGGAACTTCGTGTACGCGCCGGACCCGAACATCGGGCTGCTGAACGCCATCCTCGACCCCTTCACCGAGCGCGGCATCTCGTGGCTCGGTAACCCATCGCTGGTCAACGCGGCGCTGATCGCGGCCGGCACCTGGGGATCGGTCGGGTTCGCCACGGTCATCCTGTCGGCGGCCCTCAAGAGCATCCCCACCGAGGTGCTCGAGGCTGCCCGCACCGACGGGGCGAACGAACGGCAGATCTTCTTCCGGATCATCATCCCGATGGTCAGCCTGCCGATCTCGGTGCTGGCCGTGACCCTGCTGGTCAACGTGATCAAGCTGTTCGACCTGATCTACGTGCTGACCAACGGCGGCCCGGGTGTCGCGAGCCGGGTGATCGCGTTCACGATGTACTACGAGTCGATCCCGGGCGGCCAGTTCGGCCGTGGAGCCGCGATCGCCGTGGTCATGCTGATCCTGTTGATCCCGATCATGGCCTACAACATCCGTCGCTTCCGCAGCTCGAGGGTCGTCTAGATGGATGCCGTCGCCGAGACCCGCCCCGTCGAAAAAGCGCTGACGACGAACCAGCGGATCCTTCAATTCCTCAACAAGACCCCGATCCACATCGCCCTCGGCGTCATCGCGCTCATCTGGCTGGCGCCGACCATCGGACTGCTCGTCACGTCGTTCCGACCCAGGAGCGACATCCAGGTGACCGGTTGGTGGGAGAGCTTCACCCAGTTCCGCTACACGCTCGAGAACTACCAGGAGGTGCTGACCTCGCAGGGCATGCTCGAGGCGTTCGTCAACACCATGTTGATCGCCGTCCCGTCGACGCTCATCCCGCTGGTGCTGGCGTCGATGGCGGCCTACGCGTTCTCGTGGCTGAACTTCCCGTTCCGCGACGGGCTGTTCCTCCTGGTCGTGGCGTTGCTGATGATCCCCGTGCAGGTCGCGTTCATCCCGCTGCTCAAGCTGTTCGCGCCGACGGGCCTGCTCAACGGCTATGGCGCGATCTGGCTGGCGCACACGGCATTCGCGCTGCCATTCGGGATCTTTCTGCTGCGCAACTTCTTCATCACGCTCCCACGTGACCTGATCGAGGCGGCGCGCATCGACGGTTCCTCGACGATCGGCGTCTTCCGGACGATCGTCGTGCCCCTGTCCGTGCCGGCCATCGCCGCGTACGGGATCTTCCAGTTCCTATGGGTCTGGAACGACCTGCTCATGGCGCTGGTCTTCGTCCAGCGCGGCGACATGTGGCCGATGACCAAGGCCATCCAGAACCTGCTCAGCCAGTACGGGACGGAGTGGCACCTGCTCGCGGCAGGCGCGTTCATCCTGATGTTCGTGCCCTTGCTGGTGTTCTTCAGCCTGCAGCGGTACTTCGTGCAGGGCCTGCTCGCGGGCTCCGTCAAGTAGGGACCACGCCGGTTCGCGTCGCGACCTGGAACATCCGGGCCGCGATCGGACCGGGCGAGCCGTTCCCACCGGCGTGGTGGCGACACACCTCGAGCGAGCGGCTCGAGCGGATCGGACGGATCATCCGCAAGCTCGAGGCGGACATCGTGGCGCTCCAGGAGGTTGCCTTCTTCGACGTCGATGGTGCCGTCGTCGACCAGCCGCTCGAGCTCGCCCGGCTCACCGATCGCGAGGTCCGCTACGGTGCCGTCCATGCCTTCGCGCTGGTCGACCCCGAGACGGAGCGGGCGATCGGTAGCGCGACGTGGGGCAATGCCCTGCTGACACGCGCTCCGGTGCGCGACGGCTTCACGCTCGGCCTGCCCGTCGGTGGCGACGAGGACCTGGTCGAACCCGTGGGTACCGACCTGCCGCTGGCGGGGGTCCGCTTTGCCGACGCGCCGTATGGCACGCGGGAGCCGCGTTGCGCCGTCGGCGGCACGGTCGGGCCCGCTGGCGGCGAGGTCGCGGTCGTCTCGACCCACCTGGCCTATGCCGGCAGTGGACAGCGAGCGGCTCAGGCCGCGGCGATCGCCGCCGCGGCCGGGGACCTGGGCGATCCGACGGTCATCCTGGGCGACTTCAACGCGCCGATCGACGCTCCGGAACTGGAGCCGCTCGGGATGGCGTTCGTGGACGCGTTCGGCGCGATCGGCGTGCCGCCGGGCGATCCGGCCCGCCAGTCGTGCGGTCCCTGGCCCATCGACCACATCTTCGTGCGTGGCTTCACGGTCGAGGACTGCCAGGTCGTCCGCGCCGCCGGCGACGCGTCGGATCACCTGCCGGTCGTCGCGACCTTACGAGCCGAGGTCGGCTAGCCGGTCCTCGATACGTGCGACCTGATCCGCGAGCTCGGCCTCCCGGGCACGGGCACCCTCGACGACGTTCGCGGGTGCCTTGCTGGTGAAAGCCTCGTTCGCGAGACGCTGACGAGCGCCGTCCAGCCAGCCGCGCGCCTCGGCGAGGTCGCGCTCGAGCCGTGCACGCTCGGTTTCGCGGCCCGAGCCATCGGCCGCGTCCGCACCGCGATGGGCGAGCGCCTCGAGCTCGCCGGCGATGACGGTCAACGCCCCGTCGGTCGGCCCGCTCCCCTGGCCCAGGGCCTCGCGCGACAGCCGTCGGTCCAGCGGACGAGCGCGGGCCAGTCGTTCGACCGCCGGCCGCAGCGCCTCGAACGTCGGACCCATCGCCGGCGGCACCACGACCTCAGTCGGCAGCCAGGTGGCGGCCTCGACGCGCGATTCGGCGCGGGCGTTGCGCAGGCCACGGACGAGGTCGAGGATGGCGCCGACCTCCGCCTCGGTCCGCTCGTCGCGACCCGTCGGAGCGGGCCAGCGGGCGACGATCAGCAGCTCCGGGTCGCTGGCGCGATGCGGCAGGGCCTCCCACAGCGCCTCGGTGACGAACGGCATCACCGGATGGAGCAGCCGCAGGTATGTGTCGAGCGCCTCGACCAGCGCCCACCAGCTGGCCTCGCGGGTCTCGACCGACAGCGACTCGTCGGCCAGTCGGACCTTGACGAGCTCGACGCCCCAGTCGCAGAACTCGTTCCAGATCGCGTCATACAGGACCCGGGTCACTTCGCCGAAGGCGAAGTCGGCCATGGCCTCATCCACGGCCTCGACCGTGGCGCTCGCCCGTGACAGGATCCAGCGCTCGGCCGGGCCGAGGTCGCCAGCCGTCGGCAGGCGCCGCTCCGCGCCGGCATCGATGGACGCCGGTCGGGCGCCGACCACGAACCGCGTGGCGTTCCACAGCTTGTTCGCGAAGTTGCGAGCGTTCTCGAGCTTGGTCCGCCCGAAGCGCTGGTCCTGGCCGGCGGCAGTGCCATGGATCACCGCGAAACGGAGCGCGTCAGCCCCGGTCTCGTCGATCACGCCGAGCGGGTCGACGACGTTGCCCTTCGTCTTCGACATCTTCTGGCCTTCGGGGTCGCGGATCAGCCCCGAGAGGTAGATCGTGTGGAACGGCTCACGATCGGTGAGGTGGAGCCCGAGCATCATCATCCGGGCGACCCAGAAGAAGATGATGTCGTAGCCGGTCTCCATGACCGACGTCGGGTAGTACGTCCGATAGTCGGCCGTGTCGTCGGGCCAGCCGAGCGTGGAGAACGGCCACAGCCCCGAGCTGAACCACGTATCGAAGATGTCGGGATCCTGCGTAAGCTCGCCGGCCGGTCGACCGCAGGTCTCGCAGGCCGCAGGCCCGTCGGGCTCCGAGGAGACCGTCACATGGCCGTCCGGGCAGTACCACGCCGGGATCCGATGCCCCCACCACAGCTGGCGCGAGACGTTCCAGTCGCGGATCGACGTCAGCCAGTGCTCCCACGTCTTGTCGAACCGTTCGGGCAGGATGCGCGTCCGACCCGACCGGGTGGCCTCGAGTGCCCGCTCGGCCAATGGCCCCGTCCGGATGAACCACTGCGTCTTGAGCCGTGGCTCGAGCACGTCGTTGCTGCGCTGGCAGCGCCCGACGATCATCTCGTGCGGCTTCTGGTCGACCAGGTCGCCGCGGGCCGCGAGCTCGGCCACGATCAGGTCGCGGGCCTCGTAGCGGTCGAGCCCGTCGAACCTCGTCCCTGTATTCGCGATCGTCGCGTCATCGGCCAGGACCGTCGGTGCCGGTAACCCGTGCCGCTTGCCCGTCGCGTGGTCCTCCGGGTCGTGCGCCGGGGTGATCTTCACGGCACCGGTCCCGAACGACCGCTCGACCACGTCGTCCGCGATGATCGGCACGTCGCGCTCGACGAACGGGATCCTCGCCCGTCGCCCGACCAGGGCGCGATAGCGGTCATCGTCGGGATGGACAGCGACCGCGACGTCACCGAGGATCGTCTCCGGCCGTGTCGTGGCGACGGCGATGGTCGCGTCGGGATCGGGCTCGCCCGTCGCGTCGTCGATCAGGTGGTACCGCACGGACCACAACGTGCCCGTCTCCGGCGTCGGGACGACCTCCAGGTCGCTGACGCTCGTGCGGCACCCGGGACACCAGTTCACCAGCGCCTCGGTGCGATACGCGAGGTCGTCGCGATACAACCGCTCGAACGCGACGCGCACCGCCCGAGCGGATCCCTCGTCCATCGTGTAGCGCAGGCGGCCCCAGTCGGCCGAGGCGCCGACCCGCCGCTGCTGGGCCAGCATGACCGGCCTCGTCGAGTCGGAGAACGCGCGCATCCGCTCGAGATATCGCTCGCGACCGAGCGACTGGCGACTCTCGCCTTCCTTGGCCAGGATCCCGTCGAGGACGAACTGGGCGGCGATGCTCGCGTGGTCGAGGCCCGGCAGGAACAGCGTCCGATGGCCGCGCATCCGAGCGTGGCGGACGAGCAGGTCCTCGACGGCGGTCCGCTGGGCGTGCCCGAGATGCAGCGAGCCCGTCACATTGGGGGGCGGCTGGATGATCGTGAACGGCGGGAGGTCAGGATCGGCCGTCGAGCCGGCGCCATCCGGCGCGAAGACGTCCGCCGCCACCCAGCGCTCGTAGATGGCGCCCTCGACGTCACGCGGGGTATAGGCCTTCGGCAGATCCGTCATCGGCTCGTGGAGAGTCCTGGAACCGAGCCGCAGGTCGCGATCGTCCGAACGAGGATCGAGCGGATCAGGCGCTCTCGCCGCGCTCCGCGAGCCATTCCTCATAGTTCGTCTCGTCGACGCCTTCCTCGACCTCGGTCTTGGTCAGGAGGAGTGGTAGTCGACCGGAACGGATCGTCTCCTCGGTGATGATGCACTTGCGGACCTCCGTCCGCTCCGGGATGTCGTACATCACCTCGAGCAGTGACTCCTCGACGATCGAGCGCAACGCCCGGGCGCCGGTCTTGCGATCGAGCGCGACCTCTGCCGCGGCCTTGAGCGCGCCCGGCGTGAACGCGAGCTCGACCTTGTCGAGCGCGAGGAACTTCTCGAACTGTCGCGTGACCGCGTTGCGTGGCTCGGTCAGGACCCGGACGAGGTCGTCGGCGGTCAGCGCGGTGAGCGTGACCATCACCGGCAGCCGACCGATGAACTCCGGGATGAGCCCGAACTTGAGCAGGTCCTCGGGCATGAGCTTCTCGAGGATGCGGCCCTTGTCGGCGGGCGACATGGCGCCCTCGGCGCCGAAACCGATCGCGCGCCGGCCGACGCGCTCCTCGACGATCTTCTCGAGGCCGTCGAACGCGCCGCCGCAGATGAACAGCACGTTGGTCGTGTCGATCTGGATGAAGTCCTGGTGGGGGTGCTTCCGGCCGCCCTGCGGCGGGACGTTGGCAACGGTGCCCTCGAGGATCTTGAGCAGCGCCTGCTGCACGCCCTCACCCGACACGTCCCGGGTGATCGACGGGTTGTCGGCCTTGCGGGCGATCTTGTCGATCTCATCGATGTAGATGATCCCGCGCTGCGCCCGGGCGACGTCGAAGTCGGCGGCCTGGATGAGTCGGAGCAGGATGTTCTCGACGTCCTCGCCGACGTAGCCCGCCTCGGTCAGCGACGTCGCATCCGCGATGCAGAACGGGACGTCGAGGACACGTGCCAGCGTCTGCGCCAGCAGCGTCTTGCCGCTGCCGGTCGGCCCGACGAGCAGGACGTTCGACTTCTGGAGCTCGACGTCATCGACCTGGTGACCGGCGTTGACCCGCTTGTAGTGGTTGTAGACGGCAACCGAGAGGACCTTCTTGGCGCGGTCCTGGCTGATGACGTACTGGTCGAGGGCGTCCTTGATCTGGTGCGGGTTCGGGAGCTTCGACGCCGCCTGCTTGGGCCGCGGCGTCTCGAGCATCTCCTCTTCGATGATCTCCTGGCAGAGGTTGATGCACTCGTCGCAGATATAGACGCCCTGACCGGCGATGAGCTTGCGAACCTGCTCCTGGCTCTTGCCGCAGAAGGAGCAGCGATACGGGACCTTGGGTCCCTTGCTGCCGCTGGTCGAGGTCACGAGTTGTTGTCCTTGCTCCTTATCCCGCCGGATCGCTCTTGGAGCGCTTCGGCTGCGGTGCCTCTTCGGCGTCGCCCGCTTCGACGGCCGCCTCTGCGGCCTTCTCGTCGTGATGCTGGGCGGTCAGTGAATCCCACTGCTCCGAGTACACCGCGTCGATGATGCCATAGTCTTTCGCGTTCTCGGGAGCCATGAAGAAGTCCCGATTGGTGTCCTCGCGCACCTTGTCGACGGGCTGGCCGCTGTGGCGGGCCAGGATCTCGATGTTGCGGTTGACCAGGAATTCCCATTCCTTCATCTGGATCATGGCGTCCGGAGCGTTGCCGCGGAACCCGCCGGAACCCTGGTGGATCATGATCCGGCTGTTCGGCAGTGCGTACCTCTTGCCCTTGGTGCCTGCCGCCAGCAGGACCGCCGCCATCGATGCCGCCATCCCGAGGCAGATCGTGCTGACGGGTGCGCGAAGGTACTGCATCGTGTCGTAGATGGCCAGCCCCGAGTTCACGACGCCGCCCGGCGAATTGATGTAGAGGCTGATGTCCTTCTCCGGGTCTTCCGAATCGAGGAACAGCAGCTGAGCGATGACGAGGTTGGCCAGGTGGTCCTCGATCGCGTCGCCGAGGAAGATGATCCGTTCTCGGAGCAGGCGTGAGTAGATGTCGTAGGCGCGTTCCCCTCGGCTGGAGGACTCGATGACCATCGGGACGAGCATGTGGCGGCTCCTGGAGATGCTTTGCGGCGGGGTGTGGTGGTGACGTGGGTAGCGGTGGTCGCTCGGCTGGCTGTTCAGGTCGCGGCGGCCGGCTCGTCGACCGCCTCGTCGACGTCGTCGACCGTCTCGTCGGCAGTGGCTCGGTCGCCGTCCTCGATGACGGTACCCGGGTCGGTCGCCCCGATCGAGGCATTCGCCTGGGCGCCCTCACCGGCCATGGCCGCGCCGACGGCATCCTCGAGATGGATGAGCGGTGGGTGCTCGGGGTGGGCGGCGAGCCATCCGTCGATCAGGCCCTCGACCACGCGACTCCGGCGGAGCGTGCTCCGGATGAAGGACCGGCCGCGGTCGGATTCGAAGTACGAGGCGAGCCGACTGTCACTGGCGTAGCGCTGGCGACCCTGCGCGACCTCGGCATCGACGTCGGCCTCGGAGACATCGACCCCTTCGGCATCCGCGACCTTCGAGAGCACGAGCAGGGTCTTGGCTCGCTTCTCCGCATTCGGACGGAAGTCGGCGTGGAGGTCCTCGCTCGTCTTCTCGACCGCCTTGAGGTAGGCCTCCTCGCCGATGCCCTGTCGCGCGAGCGAGCCCTTGAACTCGTCGTGCATGACTTCGACCTCCTGGTCGACGAGCACTTCGGGCAACTCGACGGTGGCATTCGCGACTGCGTATTCGATGATCTTGTCGGCGAACTCGTGCCGGGCGCGGTCGGTGGCATTGGCCTCGAGCCGCGACCGGATGTCCGTCCGCAGGGCGTCGATCGACGCGAAGTCGCCGAGGCTCGCGACGAAATCATCGTCGAGGTCGGGCTGGATCTTCTCGCGCAGCTCCTTGAGCTCGACACTGAAATGGGCCGGCTGGCCGGCCATCGACGTCTCCGGGTAGTCCTCCGGGAACGTGACGTCGAACTCCTTCGTGTCGCCGACCTTGAGACCGATCAGGTTCGACTCGAAGCCAGGGATGAGGCGCTCCTGCCCGAGGATGAGCGGCATCCGCTCGGACGTCCCGCCGTCGAACGGCTGGCCGTCCTTGGTGCCCACGTACGAGATGACCGCGTAATCGCCATCCTTGGCACCGCGATCCTCGACTGCGGCGAGCGTGGCGTTCTGGTCGCGCAGCTCCTCGATGACCTGGTCGATCCGCGCGTCATCGATGGTCTCGATCTCGGGCGCGAAGTTGAAGTCCTTGTAGTCGCCGAGCGTCACCTCCGGGCGGACCGGGACCGTAGCCTTGAAGATAAGCGGCTTGCCTTCCTCGGCCTGGACGACCTGCACGTCGGCGTTCGACAAGGGGAGGATGTCCTCCTTGACGAGTGCCTCGCGATAGGCGTCCTGCATCAGGTGGTCGACGGCTTCATCGAGCACGACGCCCGGACCGAGGTGCCGCTCGAGGACGGGTCGCGGCGCCTTGCCGGGGCGGAAACCGGGGATCCGGCTGCGCCGAGCGAGGGCGCGGACGGCGGCATCGACCGCACGATCGAGCCGCTCGGGTGGCAGCTCGATCTGGAGCTCGACGGTCGACTTGGGAGCGGTCGAACGAGTGATCTGCATCGAACGGGAAGTATAGGGCGGCCCTTCGGGACGGGCCGGGGGGCGGGCGTGGGGCCGCGCCGGACCGGGCCGCGGTTCCGAGCCGGGCCGGGCCACCGTGCCGAGCCGCGCAGTCCATCCGGGCCAGGCCGGACCGCCCACCCCGTCCGCGCGAGCCCACCCCGTACGCGTTTGGAAAATGACGTGTTGTGTCCGACCGGCGAACCGGCGGAAAACACGTCTTGGCCGGCGTTTGGAACATGCCGTGTTACAGATGGCGGCTGAAAGGGCTTCTCAGCCGACGCTCGTAACACGTGATGTTCCATGACGAGGCTCGTTGCCCTGACGAGGCCGACTCGCTGGGTCCGCATCTGGAACATCCCCATGTTCCGATCAACCGGCGAAGCACCGTGGAAGGCACCAGATCGGCCTCTGGAGTGCCGTTCGGAACCTCCTGGGTGTTCCAAACGACGGATGAGCCGCCGTTCGCCGGTC
This sequence comes from uncultured Chloroflexia bacterium, assembly GCA_963813535.1. Taxonomy (GTDB): domain Bacteria; phylum Chloroflexota; class Limnocylindria; order Limnocylindrales; family CSP1-4; genus SPCO01. The sequence continues at coordinate 945,834 of CAWEZH010000002.1, forward strand.
AGTCGGAACATCAGGAGGTTCCGTGGGCCGGCCGATGGCCGTGGCCCGGATCGTGGCACGCAGCCCTGAGATGGTGGTAGGCGAGAGAGGGGTCGAACCTCTACGCCGCTCACGCGGCACCGGCTCCTAAGGCCGGCGCGTCTGCCATTCCGCCACTCGCCCGTGCCGAGAGTCTAGCGGAGGGCGGCCGCGACTCACCGGTGGCACCGCGCCCCGGCTCGGGTTCCTCAGACCCCCGTCGGCGCGTCCTTGCCCTTGGCCGGATCCGCGCCCCTCGCAGTTCCCGCGTCTCCCGCCCGATCGACCTGCCCCGTCTCCGGACTGGCAGCTCGCTCGGCGGCGATCCGTGCCTCGTCGACGCGTGCCGCGGCGCGCAGCTTGGTTTCCTCGGCTTTCATGCCGGCGGTCGCACGCATCTCCTCGAGCCACGTGCTGTAGCCCTTCTGGCTCGGCGACGCGAGGTACTCGCCGACGCGACGCGCGACGAGCGTGAGCATCGGGCGGGCCAATCCGACGACCAGGATCGGGAGCAGGTTGGCTCCGCGCTTCTTCTCGGCCTTCTTCACGTAGTCGGCGAAATCGCGCTCGAGCGTGCCGCGAACGCGCTCGCCGTCGTCACCCATCCGGCGAAGCGTCTTCTCGATCTCGTCGGGAAGCATGCTCTTGGGCATGGGCTTCCTGCGTCCGAACAGCGTCCTCCTAACGGCGGACCACAGCCGCTGCGGCCCGCGCAAGACCACGAACCCGACGGCTCCGGCCGCGGCCGCGACCTTGACGGGGCTCTGGCGCACCTTGGCCGGGATGTCGACCGCCGCGCGCGCCGACGCTCCGAGGCCCGTCAGGTCCTCCTGGAGGGCCGCGCGCGCCGCTAGGACGAGTTCCCGGGCGGCATCTTGCTCTGCAGCCACTCGAGCGTCTCCTTGCTGGTCTCGATGGTCTGGGACGGGATGAACTTCGCCTTGAGCGCCTCGACGTCGATGCCCGACCGCGAGACATCGAGCACCATCAGGCCGATCCACGTGAGATAGCCGACCGCGATCCCGATCCCCGCGCCGACTTGCGGTCCGGCGTCCAGCGCCGAGATGGCCCCGATGACGACACCGATAACGAGACCCGCGACGGCGGCCCCGCCTCCGGCACCGCGGAACGCGGCGATCAGCCCGAGCAGCAGCCCGAGACCGCCGAGGATGAGCACGCCGACGAGCAGTGGTCGGACGCCGGGCTCGATGCCCGGGAGGGCGGACTCGCCGATCGACGTGTACGCCTGGTTCGGCAGGCCGAGCGCCATCAATATGCCGACCACGATGCCCACGATCAGCGCGACCGCGAAGGCCCCGACGACGCGGCCACCGCTCACCCCGACCGCGAGGAGCACGGATGCCACCGCGATCGCGATGAACAGCAGGACGCCGTGGAGGACGCCCCAGCCAAGCGATCCGAGGATCCACTCGCCGAGGAACAGCGATGTGCCGACGACGGCCAGGATGAGCGCGAACAGGACGAGCGCGATGGCGATCCCGATGAAGGCCGCGACCTTCGCGACCTCGCCGGCGATCGCCGCCGCTTCGGCCCTGGCGAGATCGATGTGCGCCTTGACCAGCAGCAGGCCCGAATCGCGGACCGCGCGGATCGACGTGCGCAGGCCGGGAGGCGGCGCGGGGCGGGGTGGCGGTACCGAGCGGGGAGGTGGTTGGGCGTCCAGGGTGCTGCTCCAGCTCGAGGGTCGGGGCGGTCACGCGCGAGACCGGCTCGGGTCCGGAATGATACCAGCGCACACCTCGCGCCCTGACGCGGTCATGCGCGCGCGGGCTCACGGGACCGTTACGCTGCGGTCATGCCGCCGACACCCGAGCGCCGTCATCTCCGCACGGCCGAGCTCCTCAGCATCGGATCGGAGCTGACCGTCGGCGAGACCCGCGACACCAATGCCGGCGAGCTGGCACGAGGGCTCACCCTCGAGGGCGTGACCGTCGGCAGGATCGTCGCCCTCCCCGACAGACTCGACATCGTGACCGACGCCTTCACGACCGCCTTCCGGCGGGCAGATCTCGTACTCAGCACGGGCGGGCTCGGCCCGACACCCGACGATCTCACCCGCGAGTCGATCGCCGCCGCGCTGGGCGAGACGCCGGAGGTCGATCCGAACCTCGAAGCCTGGCTGCGCGGCCGCTGGGAACGGCGCGGTCTGCCGTTCCCCGAGATCAACCTCAAGCAGGCCTGGCGCATCCCATCGAGTGAGCCGCTCCCGAACCCGAACGGGAGCGCCCCAGGCTGGTTCGTCAGCCGCCCCGACGGCGGCGTTGCGATCGCGCTGCCGGGGCCGCCGCGCGAGATGCGGCCGATGTGGTCGAACGAAGCGATGCCCCGTCTGCGAGAACGCGGCCTCGGCACCGACATGTCGGTCCGCACGTTCCGATTGACCGGTATCGGCGAGTCGAGCGTGGCCGAGATCCTGGGTGAGGAGATGTTGCGCCGCTCCGACCCGGAGGTGGCGACCTACGCCCGGCTCGAGGCCGTCGACGTTCGGGTGAGTGCCAGCGGGACGGACGCGGCCGGCACCACCGCAGACGACCGCGTCGAGGGAGCCGCCTCGATCGTCCGGGAACGCCTCGGCGACCACATCTGGGCGGAGGGCGAGACGACCTGGTCGGACGCGGTCGGCGAGCGCCTGACCGGACTCGGATGGCGGCTGGCGGTCGAGGAGATCGGGACCGGTGGCCAGCTCGTCGCCCTCTTCGGCGACGTCCCATGGCTCGGCCTCGTGCGCACGCGACCTGGAGCCGACCGGCCGCCCGATAGCGGTCAGCCGCCCGACGACGACGAGGACGCGGGCGGACTCATCTCTCGTGCGGCGATCGTTCGCGACGAGGCCGGCGTCGACGTCGGTCTGGCCGTTCGTGTCCGCCCGCGGGGATCCGAGTACGCGGTGAGCGTCGCCATCGTGACCCCCACCGCGGAGCGCCGGCAGACGCGTGCCACCTACATCGGCGGGGCGATGGGTCTGAGCCAGGCAGCGCTGATCGCCGCCTCGACGCTCTTCCAGGCGCTGGGCGACCGACCCTAGCGGCGCGACGCCGCCGTTAGGCCGTCGATGTCGGTCACCACGATGCCCTCGCGCCCGAGGCGGATGAGGCCATCGTCAGTGAACTGGCCCAGGAGCTTGTTCACGCTCTGCCGGGTGCAGCCGACCATCGCGGCCAGGTCGCCCTGGGTCAGGTTCTTGCGGAGTCGGATGCCCCCGTCCGGCTGGACCGTCCCGCCATCGTGCGCGAGCCGAACGAGTCGGGCCGCAAGCCGGCCGGTGATGTCGAGGAAATGCAGCTCCTCGACATGCGTCGTCAGACGCCGCAGCTCCCCGGCGATCGACGCGAGCAGGGCGTCGCGAACACCGGTCTCCGTGGCGATCAGCTCGCGGAAGCGGTCGCGTGGCAGGACGACGGTCTCGGTCGGGGTGACGGCCGTCGCACTCGCCGACCGCGGGGCCCCGTCGAGCAGGGCGAGCTCGCCGAAGACGTCGCCGGCGCGCAGGGTCGCCAGGATGGCTTCCTCGCCGGTCTCGGATGGCAACGAGATCTTCACGTCGCCGGAGACGATCACGAAGAGCGCGTCACCCGGATCGCCGACATGGAAGATGACCTCGCCGCGTCGGAACCGGCGCGCCCGGACGGTGCCCGCGAGCCGTTCCAGGGCGGCCTGATCCAAACCCGCGAAGAACGGGATCGCCGCCAAGGCATCGAGGACGGGTCGGCCGACCAGCATGCGGGCGATGGTAACCGTGTCGAAATGCCGACACATCACGTCCGATCCGCGCCGATAGCATGCGTGGGACATGACCGAACCGCTGGGCGCGCGCCTCCGATTGACCGTGCTCGGTTGCAGCACGGCCGCTCCGCATCCCGCCACGCCGACGGCCGGGTTCCTGGTCGAGTGGGGCTCGACGGCGGTGCTGCTGGACTGCGGCCAGGGCGTGATCCGGAACCTGCAGAAGGTGCTCGAACCGCACGATCTGTCTGCGATCGTGATCGGCCATATGCATGCCGACCACTACCTGGACATCGTCGGCCTCCGCTACCTCTACCCGTGGGGCGAGCGTGCGCCCGACCCGCTGCCGATCCACCTGCCGCCGGGCGGGCGCGCACGACTGGATGCGCTCGCGACCGCGGTGAGCGAGCGAGCCGGCTTCTTCGACGCGGCGTTCGACGCGATCGAGTACGACCCCGACAGCACCATCGACGTCGGTGAGCTGCGGCTGCGCTTCGTCCGTGGCCGCCACTACGTCCCGGCATGGGGCGTGGTCATCGATGCGCCCGACGGGTCCCGACTGGCGTACACGGGCGACACGGGGCCGTCCGCCTCGGTCGAGGAGCGCGTGCGCGATGCCGACCTGCTGCTCGTCGAGAGTGCGCTCGGGCTGGCGGCCCACGACGATGCGGAACGCGGCCATCTCACGCCGGAGGAGGCCATCGAGCTCGCCCGGAGAGCGAATGCTCGCAGGGCGATCCTGGTCCACTACGGACCGGCCCGAAAGGCGGAAATGGATGCGATGTGCGCTGCCGCCGGTCCGTGGGTCCGCACAGCCGTGGACGGGCTGACCGTGACCGTCCGGCCGTCGTCGGCCCCGCGGATCGCGGCCCAGCCGAACTCGAACCGGGCCTCGGCCTAGGGCGCTCCCCCGCCAGGGACCGCACCCGCCGTCGCGGTCTCCCGAAGCGCAGCCAATGTCGCCGACGCCGCATCCGCGTGCGTACGGTCGACGGCCGCACCCTCGGGATCATCGGCCTCCGCAAGTTCGGCGGCCTGGCGCCAGAACGCTGCCGCCTCGGCGACCGCACCGAGCGCGATGGCGCTCTCGGCCGCTTCTCGGAGCAGCGGGACGGCACGGGAGGCATCGCCGGCCGCGACCCGATGCGCCGCGATCTGACCGGGACTGCCGGCGGGTAGGGTCTGCTCCAGCCGATCGGCGAGCAGCCCATGGAGGACGCGTCGGCGACTGGCGAGGAGGCCGGCGTACGCGGCGTCATGGATCAACGTGTGGGCGAATCGCCAGCGTTCATCGTCCTGTGGCAGCACCAGCGCACTACCCGCGAGCTGGTCGAAGACCTCCGGCTCGAGCGGGCGATCGAGCAGATCCTCGACCGTCGCCGGCCGGAACGAGATGCCGATGACCGACGCCACGCCGAGCACCTCCCGGGCGCCCGGCGGGAGGGCATCGATACGCGCGCCGAGCACCGCACGCAACGTGATGGGCACGCGAGTCCCGCCCGTGCCCGTCATCGCCACCAGCCCATCGCGCCACTGGAGCGTCCCGTCCTCGAGGAACGCCCGCACGGTCTCCCCGACGAACAGCGGGTTCCCGCCGGTCCGCTCGTGGATGCTTCGGGCCCCGTGGGCGTCCAGGGCTGCCCGCGCGACGATCGTCGCCAGCTTGCCGGTGTCCGGTTCGTCGAGACCCGCGAGCGTGAGGCGGGTCGCCTCGGGGCGCGACGCCCACTCCGGCAGCGATCCGGGCCGAGCCGCCGCCAGCACGACGACCGGGTGGCTCCGTGTCCGGCCGACCACGAGGTCGACCATGCCGATACTCGACGGGTCCAGCCACTGCAGGTCGTCGATGACGATCACGCGGGGCCCACTCATCTCGAGCAGCCGATCGAGATACTGGGCCGCGACCTCCATCAGGGCGGCACCGACCTCCGCCGGGTCGCTCGGCATGTCGGCCGCCTCGGCCTCCCAACCGGTGAACGAGGCGTCCCTGGCGATCGCCGCGATGGCACCGCCGAACCGGCGGCGGTTCTCGGGGGACAGGTCGTCGGTGAAGAGGAAGCGTCGGACCAACGTTCCCGAGTCGACCCCATGCTCGTCGGCGACGACCTGGGCGAACCGACGCGCCCAGCGGTACGGCTCGCCACGGGCATACGACACGTTCTCCGTCCACGACCAGGCGAATCCTGCGGTCCGTGCAGATGCCTCCACAGCGGCGAGCAGCCGGGACTTGCCGACGCCGGCCTCGCCCTCGATGACGACCACACCGCCACGGCCGGTCCGGCGCGCGGCGTCCAGCGTCCTGCCGATGACGCCGAGCTCTCCCGTACGGCCGACCAGCGGGCCACGGCTGCCAGCCTGGTACGGGATCCACGGACCCTCACCGGCCTCGCCGCGCAGGCCGTGGAGCTCGACCGCCGTCGACTGGCCGCGGAGGACGACGGCCCCGCGCGGGTCGGTCGCGAGGCGTCCACGCGAGGCGCGCATGGTCGCGTCGTCGAGAAGGATCTCGCCCGGCCTGGCCATCGACTGGATCCGCGCCGCCGTCGTGATGGCCACGCCGGTCAACCGCAGGTCGGCATCCGGGGCGACGCTCGCCGACCCAGCCACGACCTCGCCCGTTGCGATCCCGATCCGGACGTCGAGTGGCTCGGCACCGGCCGCAGCTTCGTGGAGTCCGGCTCGGATGGCGAGGGCGGCCAGCGCCGCGCGAACGGCGTCGTCGTCATGCGCTCGGGGCCAGCCGAACACGGCGAAGACAGCGTCACCGATGAACTTCTCGCGCGTCCCGTCGAACCGCTCGATCGCCGCGGCCATCGTGGCCAGGGCCTCGGTCACGCGGGCGCGGACATCCTCCGGGTCGTGCTCTGCGAGCATGCGGACGTAGTCGACCAGGTCGGCGAACAGTGCGGTGACGACACGTCGATCACCACTTGCACCGGCCTCGGTGAGCTGCCGCCCGTCTGGCGCAGGTTCGACGGCATCGGCCTGTGGACCGTCGAGCGCGGCACCGCAACGGTCGCAGAACCGCGCGTCCTGTGCCGCGACCGCCTCGCACGACGGACACCGCACGTCGTGCGCGACCTCAGGAGATGGTCAGCAGCGGTCGCGATTCGGCCGCTGCAGCGCGGACGCTCATCCTGGCCGCGACCGTCTGCGCCACCGCGGTCAAGGCACGCGCGGCCGGTCCCGGCTCGCGCTGGGCGACCGCCGGCACGCCGACGTCGCCGCCCTGACGGACGGTGATATCGAGCGGCACGCCGCCGAGGTACTCGAGGCCGTGCTGGGCCGCGAATCGCTCGCCGCCGCCGCGTCCGAAGATCTCGGTCATCTCCCCGCAATGCGGGCACGCGAATGCGGTCATGTTCTCGACGAGGCCGAGGACCGGGACGTTCATCCGCTGGAACATCGCCAGGGCCTTGCCCACGTCGCTCAGGCTGACCTCCTGCGGGGTCGTCACGAGCACCGCGCCGGAGATCGGCACGGCCTGGGCGAGGGTCAGCTGGGCGTCCGACGTGCCCGGCGGCAGGTCGATGACGAGGTAGTCGAGCTCGCCCCAATCGACGTCTCGCAGGAACTGCTGGATCGCGCCCCCGACGAGCGGTCCGCGCCAGACGATCGGCTGCCCCTCGGGCACGAAGAACTGGATCGAGATGGTCTTGACGCCGTGGCGCTCGAGCGGGGTGATCTTGTTGTTCGCGCTGGCCTTCGGCTGGCCTTCCACGCCGAGCATCTGCGGGATATTCGGGCCGGTGATGTCCGCGTCGAGCAGGCCTACCGTCGCGCCGGCCTGTGCCAGCGCGACCGCCAGGTTGACGCTGACCGTCGACTTGCCGACCCCGCCCTTGCCGGACGCGACCGCGACGATGTTCTTGACGCCCGGGACCAGCTGCTCGGCCTGGCGGGGCTGGGCGCGGCGGACCATCGCTCCCCAGGTGATGTCCACATCGGTCGCGCCGAGATCGGTCAGCACCATCCGGGCGTTGGATTCGATCTCATCCTTGAGCGGGCACGCCGGCGTCGTGAGCTCGATCGTGAACGCGACGCGTGTCTCCTCGATCGCGATGGACTTGACCATCTCGAGCGTGACGATGTCCCGTCCGAGCTCAGGCTCCTGCACGTTGCGCAGTGCATCGAGCACGGCGCCTTCGGTGATCACGGTCATGCGACGGGTGGGCCCTCGTTCTGTCACGGGAAGTGTCGGAATACATCGTACCTCCCTTCGCGAGAGAGCCCGCCCACCGGGATCGCGACCGGTCTACACGCGAACGAACTTCTGGACGCCGCGACTTCCGCGGTCGAGGCCGATCCACGACTCCGCCGCGTCAGCCACGTAGAAGCTGCCCTCCGAATCCACGCCGATGCCATGGGGCGCGCAGAACATCCCCGGACCGGGCTCGTTCATGACCCGCCCGCGCACCATCGGGTCACGTGACGGCGCCGACGCGAGAGCGAGCGGGACACCGCCGGTCTTGAAGTCGTCCACGACCACGCCGTCACCCCAGCGCGCGAGGACCGTGCCGTCTCGATCGAGCACGGTCACCCGGTGCGACAGCTCGGCGACGTAGAACGTGCCGTCGGGGGCCTTGCGGACGCTCTGCGGCAGACGCAGGCCCGTCCATTCACCGAGGAACTCGCCAGCCAGGTCGAAGTATTGGACGCGGTTGTTGTAGCGATCCGCGGCGTACAGGCGCTCGTCGGCCGGGTCGATGAACACGCTATGGACGGTATTGAACTCGCCCGGACCGTGACCCGACGAGCCCCATGAGAACTTGTGCTCCCCATCCGCGCTGAAGCAGTGGATGCGCGCGTTGCCGTAGCCGTCGCTGACGTAGATGTCGCCGTTCGGGGCGGCCGTGGCGTGCGTCGGGCGGTTGAACGGCTTGCCACTGAAGGCCGGGGCGTTCTGGTGGGGACTCCCTAGCGTCAGGACGTGCTTGCCGTCCTTGGTGAACTTGCGGATCGAGTGGTCGCGGCTGTCGGCGGTATACACGAAGCCGTCGGGCGCGACGCTCAGGCCATGCGGGAACGTGAAGTAGTGCTCCCCGCCCATCTCGCCCCAGGCGTCCAGGAATCGACCGTCCTTGTCGAAGATCATCACCGGGTGGCTGCCCCGGTTGAAGACGTAGACGTTGTCGTCGGGATCGATGCCGACGTCGGCCACTTCGACGAACGTCCAACCCTTCGGACGCCTGAAGAATCCGTCGACGACCTCGTACCGATCGCGACCGATCTCACCCTCCATGACTACCTCCTCGAAAGCGCCCTGCGCGGATGTTCATCCCACCCATACACTCCCCAAGTACGCCTGACCATCACTAAGCGTTAGCGACACGGTGCGCGGTCGCAACGGGACTATCGGTGGGTTAACGCCCGGACCATTGACAGCGTTCGAGCGGTACCGCTGTATACGGAGTATTCCGTCGGATCTAGGGGGGACCTCGACATCGCTACTCCAGCCGCTGCTATCGCCTCGTCCGCAGCCACCAATGTCGGCATCGCGGAAGGCACCGCCACCATCAAGGCGGCCGCCGCCATCGCGCTTGAGATGCAGGCTCTCGGAGTCGAGCATTTCTTCTTGATGACCGGTCGCGACAATGGCCTCTGGATCGCCCTCGAGGAGGTGGGGATCCGCCAGGTGCTCGCCCGGAGCGAGGCTGCCGCGGTCTATATGGCCGATGGCTACGCCCGCCTCCGCGGCACGCCGACCTTCGTGTACGGACCGTACGGCCCGGGCGCCGCCAACGTCGCCGGCGGTCTGGCCGAGCCGTTCTGGGCCGGTAGTCCCGTGGTCGCCCTGGTATCGGCCATGCGCCGATCCGATCGGTACCGCAGGGAGTACCAGGAGCTCGAGCAGCAGCCGCTGTTCGCATCGGTCACCAAGTGGGGCATCGAGGCGTCCGTCGTGAACCACGTGCCGCGCCTCGTGCGCGAGGCGGCACGGCACGCGATCGCCGGCGCCCCGGGTCCCGTGTATATCGGCATCCCGAACGACCTCTTCGAGGAGGACCTTCCGGGATACAACGGCCCCGCGCCGCTCGACCACGTCTTCGAGGTGCCGTTCGCGCGCCCCGCACCGACCGCAGCCGACGCTGAAGCCGTCGTGCGTGCGCTCACCACTGCTGAGCGCCCGATCATCCTCGCGGGTGGCGGCATCCACCAGTCCTCGGCCTACGACGCCCTCCGGCAGGTCGCCGAGCGCCTTGGGATCCCGGTCGCGACCAGCAACTCGGGCAAGGGCAGCATCGCCGAGACCCACGACCTCGCCCTCGGCAGCGTCGGACGCTACTCGCGCAACTATGCGAACGCCGCATTGCGCGACGCCGACGTCATCCTGGCGGTCGGGACCGCGCTCGGTGGCATGGTCACCGACTCATACCGACTGATCAGCAAGGGCACGCGGATCATCCACGTGTCGATCGATCCCGATGTCATCGGGATGAACTTCCCGACCGAGCTCGGCTTGGTCGCCGACGCCAGGACGTTCCTCGAGGCCGTCTATGACGCGTGCGTCCGTCTCGAGGCACTCCCGTCGACGGCCGCGATGGAGTCCTCGCGGAACCTTGCCTCCGAGCGCGCCGAGTGGCGCGAGCGGCGGGCGGGTCTGGCGGCCCAGAACGGCCTCGACGGTGGTCCGATGCGACCCGAGGCGATCATGGCCATGCTCGATGCCCGCCTCGCGGACGATGCGGTCCTCGTCGCGGACACCGGCTACTCGTCGGCCTGGGCAGGCGCCCTGGCCGAGGTGAAGCAGGCAGGCCGCCACTTCATGCGGGCCGATGGGTCACTCGGCTGGGCATTCCCGGCCGCCCTGGGCGCGCAGCTCGCGGCACCGGACCGGCAGGTCGTCTGCATCACCGGTGACGGTGGCTTCGGCTATCACATCGGCGATATCGAGACCGCCATCCGCCAGCAGCTTCCGGTCATCGTGGTGATCCTCAACAACCAGACGCTGGCGTTCGAGGAGCACGTGCAGGAGCTGCTGTACGGCAAGGTCGTCCCGTCGGTCAACGAGTTCGTGGACGTCAACTACGGCGCCATCGCCCGGGCATTCGGGGCGAGCGGGTTCCGGGTGGCGAACGTGGAGGACTTCGAGCAGGCGCTCATCCATGGCCTCAAGCGCAACGGCCCGACGATCATCGACGCAGTCATCGACCGCGACGCGATCGCACCGGTCACCCGCTACGACCGCGTCCGAATCCGCGAACTATGACCACCACTGCCGCGCGGATCGACGGCCCCGGCCTGCCGGAGGCCGATCCGGCGCTACCTGACATCGACACGGTCCGGGAACTCGCCCAGCGCTACTCCAATTGGGGGCGCTGGGGGCCCGACGATGAGCTCGGGACGCTGAACCTCATCAGCCCGAGCGACGTCGTCGCGGCCTCCGGCCTGGTCCGTTCCGGTCGCACGTTCTCGCTGGCCATCCCGGTCGACGAGAACGGGCCGCAGTCGGGCGGGTTCGGGCGTTTCAATCCGATCCATCTGATGATCCGCGACGGGAACGCGGCCGCGACCGGGACCGTCGTCCGTGACTTCTACGGCGGCCGGGACCGCTACATCCGCGGCACGGACGACCTGCTGATCCTGCCGCTCCAGTCCGGGACGCAATGGGACGCGCTGGCACACATCGTGTTCGACGGCCGCATCTACAACGGCTACGACGCGACGGATGTCGGCAGCAAGGGTGCGATCCGCAACGACATCGCCAAGATGCGCGACCGCGTCATCGGGCGGGGCGTGCTCCTCGATATCCCGCGCAGCAAGGGCCGGCCGTGGCTCGATCCCGGTGAACCGATCCATGCAGCCGACCTCGATGCCTGCGCTCGAGCGCAAGGGGTCGAGATCGGGCGCGGGGACATCGTGCTCATCCGGACCGGACAGATGGCCCAGTGCCGCGCCGAGGGCGCGTGGGGTGCCTATGCCGGCGGCGCTGCCCCCGGGCTGGCGCTCGACACCGTCGGCTGGATCCACGACCGCGACATCGCGGCCATCGCGAGCGATACGTGGGGCGCCGAGGTCCTGCCGAACGAGACCCTCGACGTCTTCCAACCGCTCCACATCATCCTCATCGTGCACATGGGTCTGCTCGTCGGCGAGATCTTCGATCTCGAGGGGCTCGCGACCGATTGCGCCGAGGACGGGCGGTACGAGTTCCTCTTCTCGGCACCGCCCCTGCCGATCACCGGCGGGGTGGGCTCGCCCGTGAACCCGCTCGCCATCAAGTAAGGCCGTGATGACCGCCCCCCGGACCCAGGAACCCGTACTCATCTTCGGGCCGCACATCGCGGCACTCGGCGTGCTGCGCGTGCTCGCTCGCCGTCGCATCCCGACGTTCGTCGTGGATGACACGACGAACGTGATCACGCGGTCGCGCTGGTATCGGCCCGCCGAGCGGACCCTGGCGGAAACGTCCGACCCGGCGACGCTGGCGGCCTACCTTCGATCGTTGGACCTGCCCGGTGCGGTCCTCATCGCCTGCAGCGACCAGTGGGCGCTCGCGGTCGCGGGCCTCCCGGAGGACCTCCGACAGCGGTTCCCGACGAGCCTCGCACCACACGCCGCCATCGAGCAGTTCGTCGACAAGGACCGGTTCCAGGCCCTGGTCGATCGGCTGGACATCCCTCGGCCGCGCACCATGCCGATCCACCATCCGGGGGATCTGGCGCACGCGACCGACGAGGACCTCGCCAACGGTTTCCTGAAGCCGACCGAGTCGCAGGCGCACAACCGCCGGTTCAAGACGAAGGGCTTCTTCGTCGAGTCGCGCGAGGAGGCTCGCCGCCTCGTCGACGAGGCTGCCGAGGCCGGCGTCACCTTCATGCTCCAGGAGTACATCCCAGGCGACTCGTCGAAGACGTTCCTCATCGACGGGTTCGTCGACCGCGACGGGACCATCAGCGCGATGGTGGCGCGGCGACGAGTGCGGATGGATCCGCCACGGCTTGCCAACACCTGCTCGGACGTCACGATCCCGCTCGCGGACGTCGAGGCGTGCCTGCCGTCGCTGCGGACCTTGCTCGAGGCGACCGATTACCGCGGCATCTTCAACGTCGAGTTCAAGCTCGACGAGCGCGATGGCCGGTTCAAGATCATCGAGCTCAACCCGCGGCCGTTCTGGCTGATCGGCCACATCGAGCGGGCCGGCGTCGACCTCCCGTGGCTGAGCTACCTCGACGCCCAGGGACTGCCGGTCCCGACGCCGCCGTCCTACCAGGTCGGGCGCTACGGGATGTACGAGATCCCCGACGCGACGGCCATCGGCCGGGCCATCGTCTCGCGCCGCCGACCGGAAGGTCCGATCCTCAAGCCCTGGCTGCGGGGCGACAAGGCGCTGTTCTGGTTCCGCGATCCGCTGCCTGCCGTCGAGGGGCTCGGCCAGATCGCCGGGAAGCGGCTCGGCCACGTCGTCGACCGGTTCCGGCGGGGCGCTGTGTCCGTGCCGGACACCACCGATCCCACGAACCACGCGGTGTCGGCTCGCTGAGACCCACGAATTCTCGCATGCGGACCCCGGCCACGGCGCCGGTTCCCGCGTCCTTGACACCCTGAACGGGGCGCCCATATCCTCGCCCGACCGGCCCCCAGGCGCGCCTGACCGGCACAGTCGCGGAAACCCGTCCGGCCTGTCCCCCGGACGCCCCTAGCGCCAGGAGTGCTACCGAACGTGCCCGCCGTCGACGTCAGGCTCGTGGACGTGGTCAAGCGATACGGGGATGCCCTCGCGGTCGACCACATCAACCTCGAGGTCCAGACCGGGGAGTTCTTCACGCTCCTCGGCCCGTCCGGTTGTGGCAAGACCACGACCCTTCGGATGATCGGCGGCTTCGAGGAGCCGACCTCCGGTCTCATCGAGCTCAAGGGCGAGGACGTGACGTGGCTGCCGCCCTACAAGCGACACGTCAACACGGTCTTCCAGAACTACGCGCTCTTCCCCCACCTATCGGTCTTCGAGAACGTCGCGTTCGGCCTTCGGCGCCAGAAGGTCAGCGACTCCGAGGTGCGCAACCGGGTCGGCGAGATGCTCCAGCTCGTCGAGCTGCCCGGCTTCGAGCGCCGCAAGCCCACCCAGATCTCCGGTGGCCAGGCCCAGCGCGTGGCTCTCGCCCGCGCGCTGATCAACAGGCCCTCGGTCCTGCTCCTCGACGAGCCGCTGGGCGCGCTCGACCTGAAGCTGCGCAAGCAGATGCAGGTCGAACTGAAGCGCATCCAGCAGGAGGTCGGCATCACGTTCATCTTCGTGACGCACGACCAGGAAGAGGCGATGACGATGTCCGATCGCATCGCCGTCATGAACAAGGGCCGCTACGAACAGCTGGCCGACCCGGCCAGCCTGTACGAGCGGCCGCGGACGAGGTTCGTCGCCGGCTTCCTTGGCGTGAGCAACCTCCTCGCATCGACGCCGAGCGGCACGGCCGACGGCTACGCGGTCGGCCAACTCGCGGACGGCACGAGCGTCCGTGTTCCGGCCGCGCTCACCGAGGGCCTCGATCACTATGAGGTCGGCGTCCGGCCCGAGAAGATCCGGCTGCGCGAGCTGACCGATGAGGTGCCGGCCGGCCTGAATCAGCTCGAGGGCGTCATCAGTGACGCGTCCTATCTCGGCGTCTCGACCAGCTACCAGGTCACGACGCGTGGCGGGGCCAAGATCACGGTCTATGAGCAGAACGTCGAGCGGGCGACGCGGGCCGAGCTGTGGGAGCCGGGCGAAGAGGTCCGCATGACCTGGTCGCCGGACCACAGCTTCGCCGTCGAGTCCGGCGGCACGCCTCCACCGGACGTCGTCACCGCGACCAGCGTCGCGAGCGAGGGCAGCCCCGCGCCATTGCCGACAGGTCCCTCGCGGCGGGCGTTCCTCGTTGGCGGTGCCTTGGTCGCGGTCGGCGGTGTCGCGGCATTCCTGGCCGCGACCAACGCGGGCACGCCGGCCGGGTCGGCCGCCCCGAGCGGACCGCCATCCCAGGCCGCGGGTGGGTCGGCCGGTGCCTCGGCGGTGCCGGGGTCGGCGGCGCCGCCGCAGGTGGCCACCGGTCCGCTCAACTTCGCCAACTGGGACGCCTACATCGATCTGACCACGGTCCCCGGCCCGGACGGAGAGCTCGATACCGACGACGACGAGTACGACCTGCCCTCGCCGACGCTCGACGAGTTCGCAGCCCAGTACGGGGTCGAGGTCAACTACGCCAACGCCGAGATCGACGGGAACGAGTCGTTCATGGCCACCATCACCCCGCAGCTCGAGGCTGGAGTGCCGACCGGCTGGGACCTCATCGTGATCACCGACTTCATGGCCGCCAAGGTGATCGCGGCCGGTTGGGCCGAGCCGCTCGACCCGGCCGTGACCGCCACGGCCGCGGCCAACGTGCGGGACGAGCTTCGCGACCTGCCGTGGGATCCCGATTTCACCTACCACTACCCGTGGCAGTCGGGCGCCACAGGTGTCGGCTACAACTCCGAATCCACCGGGCGCGAGCTGACCAAGCTCGCCGACTTGTTCGATCCGGCGTTCGCCGGCAAGGTAACGCTCCTCGACGACCCCCACGACACGTTCCCGCTCATCCACACGATGCTCCAGGCACAGGGCCAAGCGTCGGACACGCCGTCGGAGGCGATGACGGTGGACGACGCGCAGGTCGTCCACGACTACCTGCGGCCGTTCGTCGACAACGGCCACATCCGGGCATTCCGCGGCAACGCGTACCTGCAGGACTTCGGCAGCGGTGACACGTGGGTGGCGATGGTCTGGTCGGGCGACCTCGCCTCGTCGGCGGGACCCAACGACGTGTTCGTCTACCCGGAGGAGGGCTCGAACCTCTTCACCGACAACATGGTCATCCCGAAGGGGGCGGTCAACAAGTACACCGCCGAGCTGATGATCGATTGGGTCTACGACGTGGACCGTGCGGCCCGGATCGCCAACTTCGTGTACTACATCTCGCCGGTCAAGGGTGTGGCCGACGCGATCAAGGCGCTCGACGAGGAGGTGGCGACCAACCCGCTCCTGTTCCCGCCGCCCGACGTCCTCGAGAAGCAGCATCCCCAGCCGGAGTGGGACGAGGCCACCGAAGCAGCGGTCAACGGCATGTACGCGGACCTCGCGGGCGTGTGAGACCGTGACCCGGCGTCGCTGGCTCATCCCGTACCTGCTGCTCATCCCGGGGCTGCTGTGGCTGGCGCTCTTCTTCGTCCTCCCCAACATCCAGATGTTCCTCATGTCGCTCTCGGAGCGCGCCGGCGGGGCCGGACTGGCGCGCCAGTACGAGCTCACGTGGACGTTGGACAACTACGTCACCGCGCTGACCGCCTTCCCCGAGCAGTTCGCCAACTCGCTCGTGTACGGCGGACTGGCGACCCTGCTGTGCCTGCTGATCGGCTATCCGCTGGCCTACGGGATCGCGTTCCGCGGTGGCCGCTACAAGAACCTGCTGCTGTTCTTGGTGATCGCGCCGTTCTTCACGAGCTTCCTGATCCGCACGATCTCGTGGCGGATCCTCCTCGGCAACGACGGCGCCTTCCTGTCGATCATCCGCGATGGTCTGGGCATCGTCCCGCCGAACTTCAGCATCCTGGGGACGCCACTGGCGGTCGTCTCGGGGCTGACCTATCAGTTCCTGCCGTTCATGGTCCTGCCGCTGTATGTCTCGCTCGAGAAGATCGACCGGCGCCTGATCGAGGCCGCCAAGGACCTCTACGCCGGGCCATGGCGCCCGCGGGGCACCGTCGTGGGCGCGCTCAGTGGAGCGGGACTCGCCGTCCTCATCGTGGCGGCCCTGGGATACGTGCAGCTCAGCGCCGGGAGCCTGCCCGGCATCGTGGCGGTGGCACTCGTCGGTGGCGGGATCGGCGCGGTCATCGGGACCTACCTGATCTCGGAGTCGTACGTGCGGATCATCCTGCCGCTCAGCCTCGGCGGTGTGTTCGCGGGTTCCATCCTCACGTTCATCCCCGCGATCGGTGACTACGTGAACGTCGAGCTGCTGGGCAACCCGCAGACGCAGATGATCGGCAACGTCATCCAGAACCGCTACCTGGCGCAGAACGACTACCCGACGGCCGCGGCGCTGTCGTTCCTCCTCATGGCGGGCATCCTCATCGCGATCTTCATCTACGCCCGGGCACTCGGGACCGAGGAGCTGACCGGAGGCCGCGGATGACCGACGCGACGCTCACCCAGGGCCAGGAGGTCGCCGTCGCGCGCTCGGTCGGCACCGGCCAGCGCGTGCAGAAGGCCGTCGATCGCTGGCTGATCCCGATCTTCGTCTTCCTCGCGCTGTTCTACCTGATGCTGCCCATCCTGGTGATGATCGCGTTCTCGTTCAACGATCCACCGGGCCGGTTCAACTTCGTCTGGGGTTCCTTCTCGCTGGCGGCCTGGCAGAACCCCTTCGGGCGCCCAGGCCTCGAAGCGGCGCTGATCACCAGCCTGGTCGTCGCGACCCTCGCGACGATCGTCGCCACGATCCTCGGCACGCTCATCGCGCTCGCCCTGTCGCGCTACAACTTCACCGGGCGCTCGAGCACGAGCCTGTTCATCTTCATCCCGATGGCGACGCCCGAGATCGTCCTCGGCGCGAGCCTGCTGACGCTGTTCGTCGGGTCGGCCAACGAGCCGTGGAAGACGCTCACCGGCGGGGTGCTCTTCCCGCTCGGCGTCCAGACGATCCTCATCGCCCACATCATGTTCAACATCAGCTTCGTGGTGGTGACCGTGCGGGCCAGGATGCAGGGGTTCCCCCACCACCTCGAGGAGGCGGCGATGGACCTCGGCGCCACACCGTGGACCACGTTCTGGAAGGTGACCTTCCCGCTCATCCTGCCCGGCATCCTGGCCGGCGCATTGCTGGCGTTCTCCCTCTCGATCGACGACTTCATCATCACCAACTTCACGTCGGGCACGTCCTCCACGTTCCCGATCTGGGTGTGGGCAAGCATCAGGAACAACCTGCCTCCACAGGTCCACGTCATCGGGACGATGGTCTTCGTCGGCGCGGTCGGCCTGGTCGCGCTCAGCACGTTGTGGGAGCGGCGGAATGAACGGCGGGATCGGATGATCGCCGCGCAGGAAGCCGCCAAGGCGAGTACGGCGGCGGCGGCCGCCCAGGCCTGACCCAGGGAAGGACACGCCATGATCGACACGCGGGCCGACACGTCCGGCGGAGCAGCGGACAGCCTCCCGGATCACGCCGTGATCCCGCCCGTCTGGGGCCGTATCACGAACCTCGACGTGGATCGTGGCGAGGGCTCATGGCTCATCACCCGCGACGGCGAGCGCTACCTGGACTACAGCTCGGGGATCGGCGTCACCAACACCGGGCATGCCCACCCGCGGGTGGCCGCAGCGATCGCGACGCAGGCCCAGAAGCTCCTCCACGGCCAGCAGAACATCCTGTACCACGAGCCGGGCCTGCGGCTGTACGACCGGCTCCCGAACCTCCTCCCCGGCGGCCCGTTCCAGGCGTTCCTGTCGAATTCGGGCGCCGAGGCCATCGAGGCGTCCGTCAAGTTGGCGCGGGTGTCGACCGGTCGCCCGGTCATCCTGGCGTTCCGCTACGGCTACCACGGCCGGACGGCCCAGACCATGGCGCTCACGACCGCGAAGGACGTGTACCGCGGCGCCTTCGAGCCGCTGCCCGGGAGCGTCTACCACACCGCCTATCCGTACTGCTATCGCGCGGCCACCGGCCCGCACGACCCGTCGGCCTGCACGTGCGGCTGGGAGGAGCAGCTCGAGCTGACCTTCCACCAGATCATCTACCCGGACCAGGTCGCGGCGATCATCATCGAGCCGGTGCTCGGCGAAGGCGGCTACATCGTCCCGCCGCCGGACTTCCTGCCGCGGCTCCGGGAGATCACCCGCCGCCACGGCATCATGCTGATCGCCGACGAGGTCCAGACCGGGTTCGGGCGGACCGGCCAGATGTTCGCCGTCATGCACTACGACGTGGAGCCCGACATCCTGGTCATGGCCAAGGGCATCGCCTCGGGTCTGCCGCTGTCGGGGATCCTCGCCCGCCAGGAGCTGATGGCGCGCTGGAAGCCCGGCAGTCACGGTGGCACGTACGGCGGCAACGTCGTGTCGTGCGCGGCGGCGAACGCGACGCTCGACGTCATCGAGGACGAAGGCCTCGTGGCCAATGCCGCCGAGCGCGGCACCCAGTTCCTGACCGGGCTCCGGGCGCTGAAGGCGAAGTACCGCGCCATCGGCGATGCGCGCGGACTGGGCCTGATGGTCGCCATCGAGCTCGTCAAGCCCGACGAGGGCGACGGGCGCGTGCCGGACCCGGACCTGACCAAGCGGATCCAGGCCGAAGCCCTCGCGCGCAAGCTCATCGTGCTCACTGCGGGGACGTATGTGAACGTGATCCGCATCATCCCGCCGCTCGTAACCACGGCGGATGAGGTCGATCAGGCGTTGTCGATCCTGGACGAGTCGCTGGCAGCCGCTGGCGCCTGACAGGTCGCGCTGACGTGGAGCTCGCGTCGGCCGGCCTGCTCGTCGTCGTCGGGCTGATCCTGGTCAAGGAAGCCGGCCTGCCGGTCCCCGTCCCGGGTGACCTGATCGTCATCGGTGCCGGGGTTGCCGCCTCCCGCGGCGACGTTGATCCGGTCACCACGCTCGTCCTGATCGTGCTCGCGAGCATCGTCGGCGGGGTGGTCCAGTACGCCCTCGTCCGGTCGATCGCTCGGCCGGCCCTGCTCCGGTTGCTCCAGCGGGTCACGTCGGCGGAGAGCCTCGACCGGCAGACGGAACGCCTTCGCCGCGGCGGCGCCCGCTCCGTGGCGGTCGCCCGATCGACGCCCGGGATCCGCATCGTCGCCATCGCCGCCAGCGCGCTCGCGGCCATCCCGCCGGTCGCCTTCGTCGCCGGCTTGGCGCTCGGCAACGCGCTGTTCATCGCTGCCCACTTCGGGCTGGGCTACGTGCTCGGTGAGCCCTTGCTGGCCGTCGTCGGCGGCGTGCTCGGCCCGCTGGCAGTGGCCGGCATCGTCCTCGCCGTGCTGGGTGGGCTCGGCTGGTTGGTCCTGGCTCGACGTCGTGGACGCGCGATGTCCGGGGCGGCCGATGTGACGGATCTCGCCACGATCGGGGCCTGGGCCGACGCCTGTTGCCCGGGGTGCTTGTCGCTCGCGGCCCTGGAGGCCAGCCGCTAGCCCTCCCGGAGGCGACGAAGGACGGCGTCGTGCAGCCGGCCGTTCGAGGCGACGATCGTGCCCGTTTCGATGTCGCGACGACCGTCGAAGTCCGTGACACGACCCCCAGCCTCCTCGATCAGCACGGTCGGCGCGGCTGCGTCCCACGATTTCAGCCCGACCTCGACCATCGCCTCTCCCGCACCCTCGGCGATCAGCGCGTAGCCCCAGAAATCGCCGTACCCGCGGTCACGCCAGACGTCGCGCAACAGCCCGTCGAAACCGGGCGCCAGACCCGTCTCCTGGATATCGCGCGCCGAGCCGTACAGGACCTGCGCGTCCTCGAGCCGGCCGACCGCCGACACGCGGATCCGGCGCGGCTCCGTGCCCCGGTTGCGCGCCCACGCGCCGCCGCCGCGGTACGCCCACCAGCGCTCGTCGAGCGCTGCCGCAGACAGGACTGCGGCCTGCAGCTCACCGTCCCGTTCCACCGCGAGGAGCGTCCCGAACAGGGGCACGCCGCGGACGAAGTTGTGGGTGGCATCGATGGGGTCGATGTACCAACGGACCGGCGCATCGCCGGCCTCGATCCCGTATTCCTCGCCGACGAGCCCATGGTCCGGGAACGCGTCGGCCAGACGCTCGCGTATCCGCCGCTCGATCGCCGTGTCGACCTGCGTCACGAGCGTGTTGTCGGGCTTGGTGTCGATCGTCAGGTCACGCCGGAACGATGCCCGGGCGAGGGCGTCCGCCTCGTCGCAGGCCGCAAGCGCCTCGTCGAGCCAGCCCTTGAGCTCATCCTCGGTCCCGCGCCGCAGGGACGCGGACCACGCCGCACCGTAGTCGCCATCGTTCACGATCGGATCGTAGCGTTGGTCGGGTCGTAGAGCGGCTCGCGCACGACCGTGAAACCGATCCAACGGCCGAACACCTCGACGTCGCCGCGAGTGCCGACGCCGCGGTCGGGCGGCAGGTACGCATAGGCGATCGAGTTCTCGACCGCGAAGCCCTGGCCGCCGCTGGTCACCCGACCGACCACCTCGCCGTCGATGCGCACCGGCTCATTGCCCAGGCAGACGTCGAGTGCGTCGTCGAGGACGAGACAGCGCAGTCGCTTGGACGGTCCGTCGGCCGTCGCGGCGCGCAGGGCGGCGGCCGCCTGCGACGGCTCGGCCTTGTCGAGCGCGACCGCGAAGCCGAGCCCGGCCTCGAACGGGTTCTCGTCGGGCGTGATGTCGGTCGACCAGACCCGATAGCCCTTCTCGAGCCGGAGCGCGTCGATCGCCCGATAGCCACCGGCGACCATGCCGTGCGGTCGGCCCGCCTCCCACAGGGTCGCCCACAGCGCACGCCCGTACTCCATCGGTGCGTAGAGCTCCCAGCCAAGCTCGCCGACGTACGTCACCCGCAACGCGAGGAGCGGGACCGAACCGACGCTGATCTCGCGCGCGGTGAGGAACGGGAAGCCGGCATCGGACACGTCGTCGCGCGTGAGTTGCGCCAGGATGTCGCGTGCCCGCGGTCCCCACAGCCCGAAGCACACGCGCGCCGACGTGATGTCGCGGATGGTCACCGAGCCGTCGACCGGGAGGTTGGACCGGAGCCACGCGGCATCGTGGTTGCCGTAGGCCGTCCCGGTGATCAGCATGAAACGGTCCGCGGCGAGGCGGGTCACGGTCACATCGGCCTGGATACCGCCACGCCGATCGAGCAGCTGCGTGTACACGATCGATCCGACCACACGGTCGACGTCGTTCCCACACACCCGCTGGAGGAACGAGCAGGCTCCCGGCCCGACGATCTCGAGCTTCGCGAACGACGTCTCGTCGAACAGCGCGGCCGCCTGGCGCGTGGCGAGCGCCTCCGCGGCGATCGCGGGCGACCAGTGCTGACCGGCCCAGCCCCGCGGGCGAAGCACCTCGAGCGACTCCCGGCCGCCGAACCGTGGATCGTCCGCGTTCGGCTCGAACCAGTTCGGCCGCTCCCAGCCGGACTTCTCCCCGAACACCGCCCCGAGCGCGGCGAGATCCTCGTAGGTCGGCGAGGTCCGCAGGGGCCGCCCGGCCTGCCGCTCCTCGCTCGGGTAGTGGATGTCGTAGTAGGTCGCGTAATTCTCGACCGAGCGGGCGAGCGTGTACGACTGCGACCGATAGGCCGCCCCGAACCGGCGGATGTCCATCTTCCACAGGTCGAGCTCGGGTTCGCCGTCCACGATCCAGCTCGCCACCTGGCGACCGATGCCACCCGCCCCGGCGATCCCGTGCGCGCAGAACCCGGCGGCGAGCCAGAACCCGCGCACGGCCGACTCGCCCAGGATGAACTCGTTGTCCGGGGTGAATGCCTCAGGCCCATTGATGATCCGGCTGACACGCGCGTCGGCCATCGCCGGGACCCGACGGATGGCGCCCTCCATGATCGGCTCGAAGCGCGGCAGGTCGGGTGCGAGCAGCTTGCCGTTGAAGTCCGGCGGGACGCCATCGAGCGACCACGGCGCAGGCTCCCGCTCGTAGCCGCCCATGCACAGCCCGCCGACCTCCTCGCGGAAGTAGACGAGGTTGTCCGGATCGCGGAGCTGGGGCAGCCCGGGCACCACGCCGTCGATCGCTTCGGTGAACAGGTACTGGTGCGCCATCGGGATGATCGGCACGGTGACGTCGACCAGGTCGCCGATCTCCGGCGCGAAGATGCCACCGGCGTTGACCACGATGTCGGTCGCGATGACCTGCCGCTCGCCGTCGTGTTCGACGGTCACCCCGGACACGCGACCGCGCTCGACGCCGATGGCGACGACCCGTCGCCCGGTCCGGATCGACACGCCGCGCCGCCTGGCGCCGGCCGCCAGCGCCTGCGCCAGGCCGGATGGGTCGAGCCACCCGTCGGTCGGCAGCCACACGGCCCCGAGCACGCCCTCGGTCGACATGAGCGGGAAGCGGTCCTGGGCCGCCTGGGCGTCGATCAGGTCCATCGGCAACCCGAAGGTCTTCGCCCAGCCCGCCTGCCGCTCGAGCTCCTCCATCCGCTCCTTCGACGATGCGAGCCGGATCGAACCCACCTCGTGCCACGACGGGTCGACCCCGGTCTCGTCGCGCAACCTTCGGTACAGGTCTGAGCCGTACATCATCATCTTCGTCAGCGTCACCGAGCCCCGGAGCTGCCCGACGAGGCCTGCGCTGTGGAAGGTCGAGCCGCTCGTGAGGTCGGCGCGTTCCAGGAGGACGATGTCGGTCCAGCCACGCTCGGCGAGGTGGTACGCGACCGACGTACCACCGACGCCACCGCCGATGATCACGACACGGGCGTGGTCCATCGCCGAAGCGTAGCCGCGACTCAGCACGCCCGTGACCCGGCGCCACGCACCGCGACGGGGTGCGCCCCACCCTGGATCCGGGCGTTCGAGTAGGCTGCCCGCGCATGTCCGAGACCCCGCCGCCCACGACGCCGCAGCCTCCTTCGGAGCCACATCCGGCGGGTCCGGGCGGCCCGAGTCGCGCGACCGGGCAGATCGTGGTCCTCGCGGTCGTGGTCGTCGGCGTGATCGTCCTGCTGGCGGCGCTGGCGGGCGTCATCCGCGGGGGTCCCGCCGGTGCCAGCGCGACGCCCAGCGACATCACCGCTGCGACACCGTTGCCGGCGCCGACCGGCACGGCCAGTCCGACGGCCGGGCCATCGTCGGCCACGCCGTCCGTGCCCTCAACGAGCCAGAGCGCCTCCCCGGGCCAGGCCGCGGTCCTGGTCGGCGCCGGTGACATCGGCGACTGCGACACCCGTGAGGACTCGATGACGGCCGCGCTCCTGGACGACATCGAGGGGACCGTCTTCACGGCCGGTGACAACGCCTACGAGAACGGGACGGCAAAGCAGTTCTCGACCTGCTACGACGACACGTGGGGCCGTCACAAGGCGCGCACTCGGCCGGTGCCCGGCAATCATGATTGGCGCACGGCCCACCTGGCGGGCTACTTCGGCTACTTCGGTGACGTTGCCCGCGGACCGGATGGGGGCTCCTGGTACTCCTTCGACCTGGGTTCGTGGCACGTGATCATGCTCGACTCCGAATGCGCCAAGAACGGAGGCTGCGAGGCGGATTTGGCGCAGGGACGCTGGCTCGCATCCGACCTCGCGACGTCCGGTGGTCGCTGCTCGGTCGCGATCTGGCACATCCCCCGATTTCAGCTCGGGTGAACACGGCAACAACCGATCGGTCGCGCCGTTCTGGTCCCTGCTGTACGACGCCGGTGTCGACGTCGTCGTCAACGGTCACGACCACGACTACGAGCGCTTCGCGCCCCAGGACCCGGATGGCGCCGAGGACCGCGACCGCGGGATGCGCGAGTTCGTGGTCGGCACAGGTGGCACGCCGCTCCGGGCATTCAACGATCCGGTCGCCAACAGCGAGCTCCGCGCGGTCACCCACGGCGTCTTCAAGTTGACGCTGCGTGACGGCTCGTACGACTGGGAGTTCATCCCGGTGAGCGGGGACTTCCGCGACACGGGAACGGCGTTCTGCCACTGATCGCGGAGCGTGTGTGACCCTGTCGACGACGCGACATGGCCGCGATGCCGACGATGCACTATCCGGGTGTGGCCACGGTCGAATTCAGCATCGCCATCGATCGACCCGTAGCTGACGTCTATCGCGTGCTATCGACTCCGGAGCTGACACCGCGCTGGTCGACGAACGCGATCGAGGAGCACATCACGACGCCGGGGCCGCTTGCGCTCGGGTCCCGGCGACGAGCGACGGTCCGTCGCTTCGGGGGCGGCACGAACCAGAACGAGATCGAGGTCACGGCGATCGAGCCGGGCCGGCGACTCGCGGTCCGCAGCGTCGAGGCACCCGTCCCATTTACGTCCTCCTGGGTGTTTACGCCCGTCGACGGAGGCACGAGGGTCGATTGGACCTGGGACTTCGCGTTGCCAGGCTGGCTGCGAATGTTCGACCCGCTCATGGGCGCGTTCTTCGCGCGGGCGTTCCGACCCGATCTGGCGCGGTTGAAGGCGATGATGGAGGCGGGCGAGCTCTGACGACGGGCTCGCCACCACGCAAACCTTGGTCACGTCAGCCCCCAGCGGTCTCGCGCAACGACCGTTCGAAGGCCGGCGTCGTGGCATTCGACAGGAGCCGGTCGAAGTGCTCGCCCGCGTACGCGACGAAATCGACGTCCAGCGTGCTGATGCCCTGCTGGAGGACGCCCCACATCGCCTCGCGGAAGTCGGACACCACCCGCATCAGGGTGAGCCGTCCGAGGCGATCGATCGGCACGGAGCCCAGGTAGGACCCCAGCAGGTTCGCGTCGTCGTCGGGCGTCAACTCATGGTTGATGGAGAAATTGCCGAGATCGAAGTACGGGTCGCCCATCCCGGCGTACTCCCAGTCGACGACGCGGATCCACGCACCATCGTCGATGAAGTTCGCGTTGAGCAGGTCGTTGTGACATGGCTGCAGCTCGATCGGTGACGACAGGCAAGCCAGCTCGATCCGGCGTCCGATCGCGGCTGCCACCTCGTATTCGGGAGGGATTCGCACGCCGCGGGCATGCGCCAGTGCCTTGTACGCCTCGACGATGCGGAGCGGCACGAAGAGGCCCGGGATGGGCGGTCCCCCGTGGATGCGTCGGAGCGAATCCGCGATCCGGACGAGCGTGGCCTCCTGGCGGACCTCATCGAATGCGACCGGTGACCCTTCGATGAACCGCGTGACCAGATAGCCCTCTGGTCGGATGAACGCGGTCACCTCCGGACCGACCCCGACCGCTGCCGCAGCGACCGTCGCCGCGTACTCGACCTCGCGGCTGATGCCGAGCAGATGGGTGTCGTTGCCCGCCAGCCGGATGACGTAGCGATCGGCGATCCCGGCCACGGTCACCAGGAAGTTGCGGTTCGTGATGCCGCCGCTCAGTGCGGTCAGGC
The DNA here is from genome assembly GCA_963813535.1 of uncultured Chloroflexia bacterium. Lineage (GTDB taxonomy): Bacteria > Chloroflexota > Limnocylindria > Limnocylindrales > CSP1-4 > SPCO01. The sequence continues at coordinate 971,634 of CAWEZH010000002.1, forward strand.
GCAGCTCGCGGCCGGCCAGCTCGGGCACGCGCTGCATCGCGGCGACCAGCTGGTCGTGGAGCTCGCCGCGCAGGACTTCGCCGTCGTCGGTCATGCCGTCGTCGGTCATGGGGAGCGGCGCGGCGATCGCTCGTCGCGCCGCAGCTCCTCCTCCCGGGAAGGTTCAGCTCAGGCGATCGTGGCCTCGCCCGTGATCGCATCCGCCGACTCGACATCGTCGCGACGTCCGCGGACCGAGACGACGTAGTACAGCGCTCCGAAGATCAACAGCGTCCCCACGATCGTCTCGTACAGGGGCCAAGCCGGCAACTGGTCGAGGGGCTGCCCGAACCATTGCAGGAACGAGTTGATGAACGGGTTCCAGTACGTGCGGCCTTCGCCACCGAAGTCACCGAACAGGCCTGGGTCATGCCACAGGGCGATGTTGACGATCATCACGGCCCCGTAGATGAGCGCAGCGACGTTGATCAGGGTGCCCCACCGGCCGAGGCTGAACCAGGCCTTGTCTCGCGGCCATCCGCGGCGACGCGCTAGCAGGACGCCGAGGTTGCACAGGAAGTAGCTCAGGTAGATCAAGCCGGTCGCGGCGATCGACAGGACGAAGCCGCCGAATGGGCCGGTCACGAGGATCGGGAGAGCCGCCAGGACGCCCACCGCCACGGCAGCATTGGCCGGGGTCTTGAACGTCTGGTTGACCCGACCCCACAGCCCGCCGAGAGGCAGGTGGCGGTCGCGACTCATCGAGAACATCATCCGGGTCGCCGCACCCTGGATCGCCAGCGTACAGACGAAGACCGATGCAAGGATGACCAGGAGGTAGACCTCACCGAGGGTGATCCCGGCGACGATCTCCTGGGTCAGATTGGTGGTGATGATCGTGGCGATGGGGAACCCGCCAGCAAGTCCTTCCTCGATGGTCGCGGGGACGTCGGGGATCGCTAGCAGGACCGCGGTGAGGAAGACGAGGCCGACGGCCCCCGAGATCAGGATCGACGACAGCACGCCGCGCGGAGCTTGGCGGGTCGCGTCGACTGTCTCTTCGCCGAACGTGCCGGCCGTGTCGAAGCCGTACACGATGAAGATCGACATATACAGACCGAGCGCAAGCGCCGGCAGATAGCTCCCGCCGGTCGCCGCCTCCGTGCCGCCGGTGTCCAGGAGGATCGACACCGGCTGGTTGTTGGCAAAGAACAATAGGATCAATGCGAACACGACCATGCCGAGGATCTCGGTCGCCACGCCGATGTTGTTCAGGATCGACAGCAACCGGATGCCGTAGGCGTTGATCAGCGTCGTGATCAGCAGCGTCGTCAGCGCGATGAACGTATGCATGTTGCCCAGGCCGACCGGGGACGGCGAATCGAGGAAGTCCTGCCCGCCGCCGGTGAATCCGGCGATGACATAGCCGACGATGACCGCGACGGCACTGACCGTGACCACCTGGGCGAAGAAATAGAACCAGCCAGTGAACCAGCCGAGGGTCCGGTTGGACAGGCGCTTCGACCATTGATAGATGGAGCCGGCGACGGGGAAGTGGCTGGAAAGCTCGGCGAAGTTCAGCGCCACGATCAGCTGGCCGCCGATGACGATGAGCCACGACAGGAAGATCGCCGCGGGTCCGCCCAACCCGATCCCGACGCCGAAGTTGCCGAACGAACCGGTAGAAACGCTTATGAAGCTGAACGCGATCGCGAAGTTGGACAGAAGGCCAAGCGTCCGCCTCAGCTCGGGTTTGATGCCCAGCGAACGAAGCTGGGCGTCGTCGCGCGCCGCGACCTCATCTGGGTTGACGGTACCCGCCACGAAGTCCCTCCTTACCACCGCGCTGGGGCGCGAGACTGACCTCTAGGAGTGGATGTTGTCGCGGAGATCGGTGGGTGGGCACTCCCTCGCGCCGCCCGACCGTGCGCGGCAGGATAGCACCGGGTTGCGCGCCGTCAACGGGCGTTGCGCCTACGGATCGAGGCGGTAGAAGCGGAACGATGGGTGGTCGGTCGGAAGGACCGTGAAGCCGCTGAAACCGGCCTCGTGCGCGATCGCTTGGACGGCCGACGGCCTGATCACGGTGCCCGTCCCGACACTGGGCTTGTCGATCAGGCCGTTCGCGAGACACGCCACGACGCTGTAGCCGTAGAACATGCGCTCGGCTTCGTCACCCGGGACGGTGAATGTCTCGGCCACGCGCTCGTCGGCGATCAGCACCGCGCCGCCGGGCGCGAGCAGCCGCTTGGTCGTGGCGAGCACCTCCGCCGGTCGGGCCATGTCATGCAGTGCTTCGAAGATCGTCACGAGGTCGTAGCGACCCGCACCAGCCGCGTTCGCGGCATCGGCGAAGAGGAACGACACGCGACCGTCGACACCGGCCTCGGCGGCGTGCGCCTTCGCCCGCGCGATCGAGCCCTCGTCGATGTCGATGCCGTCGACCTCCACGCCCGGGAAATGGCGCGCGATGGCGATCGACGACCAACCGGTGCCGCAGGCCACGTCGGCAACGCGACCCGTGCCGCTGCGCAACCGCTGCGCGATATCCGGCAGGGCGTCGATCCAGTCGCCGACGAGATGGTGGAACTGCGGCCGGTTGATGCCTTCCTGGGCCTCGACGACATCCGGACCGTAGTCCGCCCAATCGACACCGTCGCCGGTCCGGTAGGCATCGAGCAGCTTCGGCATCGTCTTCGCCGTCCCGACCACGAACCGGGCGAGCGGGGCGACCAGCGCGAGACTCTCCGGGTCGGTCAGGACCGCCGTGTGGGCAGCGGGGAGCGTGTACCGCCGCTCGTCGGCGGCGGCCGACGGGTCGTCCACGTCGAGGATCGAGCCCACCGCCTGGTGCTCGAGCCACTCCCGTGCGTAGCGCGGATCGATGCCGGCCCGCTCGGCGAGCTCCGGCGGCGTGGCGGGGCCACCCTCTTCGAGTGCGCGGTACAGACCCAGCCGGTCGCCGAGATACACCGCCTGCAGGTCGAGCGAGGCCAGGACCGCGCCGAACAGCCTGCCGGCGAGCTCATCGCGTCGGGCCTCGTGGGTCGCCTGGTCGTCGGTGTCGAGGATGGCGGTCATCGGCAGCCCCCCTATCGTGCGGCGACGGCTCCGCGGAGCGCGTCGGGGATCGGTCGGTGCAGCTCGACCGGCCGGATGTAGGCGGTGATCATCTCGCGCGTCCCGTTGACCCCAAGCTCGGTGAAGAGGAACGAGAACTTGCGCCGCTGGGCGGCGAGGATCTCGTCCTTCGAATCGAGGTCCCACAGCTCGCGCCTGAACGGGCCGATCGCCTTCTTGCGCGTGGTGTAGACGAACTGTTGGTCGGTCTGGTCGGGCTTGCGTTCGTCGGCGGCGTTCTCGAAGACCCACGCCTCGACCTTCTTGTGGAGCTCGTCCGGGAACGCCGGATGCTCGTAGAGGGCGTTCTGGAACCCGGTCGCGAGGTGGATCTCGGCCGTTTCGACGGCCGGGAACCGATGGAACAGCTCGTCGGGCAGGGTCGACGCCCCGTGTTGGACGGCGCCGGCCATCCCGTACGAGCGGGCGACCTCGCCAAGCTCGCGCAGGACATCGAAGTCGAGCTTGACCTCCGCCATGCCACCGTCGGCCAACGGCACGCCACCGTGGCTCGTGCCGGTCTGGACGCTCACCTTCGAGATGCCGGGCGCGCCCGGGGCCCGTGCCGCCAGCTCGCGGTCGTAGCCATCGATGTATGCGCGCAACTCCTCGACAGTCGAGTTCTGGTGGCCCACCTCGCCGATCTCGCCACCCACGCTGACTGTGACGCCGTCCGTCTCGAGCGAGCGGATCAGGGCGGTCAACTCGGCCGCCCGCACGTAGTTCTCGCGCTGCTGCTCGTCGACGCTCGGCTTCGACAGGTCGACCAGCGTCGAGGAGTCGATGTCGATGTTGCGATAGCCCGAATCGATGGCGAGCCGGCAGGCGCGCCGGATCTCCTCGGTCATCGTCTCGGGGTCGGCCGCGTACTTCTTGGCGTTGAACTGATAGTGATCGCCCTGGATGAACACGGGAGCTCGCCAGCCTGCGGCGATGGCGCCGGCGAGCACGGATGTCGCGAAGTCGATCGGGCGTTGGTAGGTGTAGGTCTGCTCGCTGCGAGCGATCTCGAGGATGACCGCGCCGACATCGGCGCTGTGAGCCGCATCGAACACCGTCCGCGCCATATCGAACGTCTGCGCGCGGAGGTTGATCGCCGGGACGGTGAAGCCCGAGACTTCCCCGCGACCGCGGGCCTGGTATAGCTCGTGGATGCTCGCCGACAGCGCACCGAGCTCCTGGCTCGCCTCCCAGACCAGCCACTGGGCGGCCGTCGTCGTCGCCTCGTCGTCGCTGAATGCCGCGGTCCACGCGAGGTCGCGGATGGCCGTGTCGCGGAACGCCGTCTCGTCGTCGATGACGAGACGGTCGCCGGCCAGGTGGGCGGCGCCCGTGATCGCCTCGATCAGGTCGGCTGGGCTGGTCGCGACGTGCGGCATCGGTCGGCGATCTCCTTGTGTCGTTCGCGACCCATGGTAGCGGGCAGGTCCCGCGGCGACCCTCTACGCCGGGCCGGCCGGCCGGTTCGTGCATCCGATGCAAGGCCGCGGCCAGTCAGGGAGTCAGAACGGCTTGACCACCATCAGGAAGACGATGACGACGATCAGGATCCCGAGGATCGCCCCGCCCCGCCGGACAGCGCTGACCTCCTCCATGAGGCCGGGCGGTGGGCCTTTGGCATCGGGCGGCGGTGGGGCCGATGTCAGCTCGATCACCCGCGCGACGTGCTTGGACTGGACGAACAGGGCGTAGTACAACGCCAGCAGGTACAGGACGATCGCGACCAGCAGCCACGTCGACGCCATCAGGTCGCGACCGCTGATCCAGATCAACAGGACGCCCGTGATGCCCTGGAAGATGGCGAGCGGCTTGATGATCCGGTCGCTGATCCGCGCCGACACCCGCGTCGCGAAGTTCGCGTGCTGGGGCTCGGCCCCACCCATCGCGCCCATGATCGAGAAGGAGAAGGTCGGCCCGAAGGCGATGATCGCCCCGATCACGTGCAGGAACAGGACATATGGGAACAGCCACGCGAGATCCATCGCAAACCCTCCCTCGCCGGACTGACACCATCAGGCTCAGGCCGTGCCGGCGCGAGGATACGCCCTACGAGACCCGCTTCGAGCGTCGCCCGACGAAGTCGACCAGCACGTACTCCCCGAGGCGCTCGGGCGTGGCGTAGAACGCCCGACCGCGGTTGAGCTTGGTCATGTGGGCCACGAACTCGGCCAGCGCCCTCGACCGCTCGAGCATGAACGTGTTGATCGTGATGCCCTCCTTCGTGCAGCGCTGGACCTCGCGGAGGGTCTCGGTGATCGTGCGCCGTGTCGGCGGGTAGCTGAACTCGACCTGGCCGTCCTCGAAATGGGCGGTCGGCTCCCCGTCCGTGATGACGACGATCTCCTTGTTCGCCGCGGCCTGTCGGGCGAGGATCCGCCGGGCGAGCAGGAGACCGTGCTGCAGGTTCGTCCCGTATTCGTAGCCGTGCCACGTCAGCTCGGCCAGGGCGCCCGGCCGGATCTCCCGCGCGTAGTAGGCGAAGCCGATGACCGACAGGTGGTCGCGCGGGTACTGCGACCGGATCAGCGTATCGAGCGCGACCGCTACCTTCTTCGCGGCGAGGAAGCAGCCGCGCAACAGCATCGACCGGCTCATATCGACGAGCAGCACGGTCGCCGTCGTCGTCAGCTGCTCGCTGCGATAGACCTCGAAGTCGTCGGGTGTGAGGCGGAGTCCGCGATCGCCCCGCGCGGCGCGAGCCGCCGGCGCGTTCTCATCGCGCAGCATCGCGTTCGACAGCGTGCCGCGGAGATCGAGATGGAAGGGATCGCCGAACTCGTACGGCTTGGTCGTCTCCTCGCGCTCGCCTCCCCTGCCCTGCCGATCGATGCGGTGTCCGCCGAACGCATCGCGCTCGAGGCGTGAGAACAGGTCGTCGAGCACCTGCTGCCCGATCTTGCGCGTCCCGCGCGGGGTCAGCTCGAGTCGATCACCGTCGCGGGTCAGATAGCCGGCTTCCTCGAGACGCCGAGCGAGGTCATCGAGGGCGTCGAGGTCCCGGACGGCGTCGTCGCCCATCAGGTCGCGGACCTCGTCGCGGTCGATCGACGCCAGGTCGCCAGGTGCCTCGACGTCCATGAAAACGTCCTCGAGCCGCTCCATCGACTGGAGGCGCGCGATCTGCGCCAGCGCCCCGTCGAGCGACAGGGACTCGTCACCGCTGAACCGGACGCGGTCGCCCAGTCCGCCCGGCAGCAGCATGTCGAGGTTCGATGCGAGCTGCGCGAGGTCGATCAGCAGACGGTCGTCGCGGAGGAGCGCCTCCATCATCGACTCGAGCTCCGCGCGCTGTTCGGGGCTGAGCGACCGCATCAGCGATTGCATGGCGGCCATGCGCTGCGCGAGCTGATCGATGATGTCGTCGAACGACTGGGCGCCGGGGAAGAACCGCCCGTGCTTGGCCAGGAACTGGCGGGCGTCCGGCTCGCCGCCGCCGATCTTCTCGCGAATCAGCTCGTTGAGGTCGCGGACCATCTCGCGGTTGGCGGCGAGGTCCTCGGGCGTCATCGAGCGGATCGCCTCGCCCATGCCGGAGGCGAACTGGTCGAGGACCTGCTTGCTGAGCCGTTCGACGAGCTCGTCGAACCGCTCTCGGGCGTCGGGCTCCAGGAAGTCGTACTCGCGCAGGTCGCGGATGCGGTCGCCAAGGTCGGGCGGGAGCGAGTCGAGTCGATCGATGCGGCGTGCCGCGAGGTCGCGCGCGGCCCGGGCGGTGTCGGGGTCGGGAGCCTCTTTCGCCGCCGTCTGCAGACGGCGCTCCACGCCGGCCCGTTCCTCGTCGACGATCTCGTCGAGTTCGCGCCGGATGTCGCCCAGGACGTCGCCCAGGTCGTAGCGCTCGCGAAGCTCCTCGCGCCGCCGCGCCAGACGCTCCATGAGGTCCTGGAGTCCCTGCATGTCGGGGCGGGTCGGGTCGCCGCTCCGCCAGCCGCGTTCCATCAGCCGCCGCAGCGCCTCGGCAAGGTCGCCCTCGGCCATCACGTCATCCGACAGCGCCTTGAGGATCTCGTCGGCGTCGAGGTCGGGCAGCCGCTGCGTTCCATCCCAGCGCGAATAGCGGGCACGCCGCGCCAGGTCGGCGACGGCGTCGTCGGCGCGCGGGACGCGACCGGTCAGGTCTCGCGGATCCGGCGAGTAGGCGGTCATCGGCTGGCGCTCGCGGCGTCGCGGCCTACCGGTGGTAGACCGTGCCGCCGGCGATCCGCTCCTTGTTGAGCCGCCGAGCGAGATGGAGCCCCTCGAGCAGGAATTCCACGGCCGAGGCGACGACCGCCGGCTCCTCGGCACCGTCGGTCACGTCGAACGTGCCGAGACCCGCGACAGCGTCATCCATGCCAGGCACCTCGCGCAGCCAGGTGACGTATTCGCGCGACGGTGTTCGTTCCCCGGCCTCGACGATGAACCCGTCTTCGAAGGCCTCGACGATCGGCTCCAGGTCGTCGAGCGTGACACGGCGGTTGAACGTCGAGTAGAGGGCCTTCGTGATCAGCCGTTCGACGACACGCTCCTCGGGCGCCTCGTCGCCGACCGACTCGAGCTCGACCTTGCCGACGGTCGAGGCCACGATCGCGCCGAGATCGGACACGCGGGGTGCCGCGACCGCCTCGCCGAGCCGGACCGCACGCTTCAGGGCAGCCGCTTCGAGCACCTCCATGTTGGCCACGGAGACGCGCACCGACACGCCCGAGCGCTGACTGATCTCCGGCGAACGCCGCGCGAGCTGGGTGATCTCGGCGATGACCTCTTCCATGAACGGTGGCACGACGACCGTGGGCGTGGCGGCGTCGCCGTCCGTCGCACCCGGGCCGAAGCGGTGCTTCTCCTGCGCCACGATCGACAGCTCCTGGTCGAGCGAGCGCGGGTAGTGGGTCCGGATCTGCGAGCCGAGGCGGTCCTTGAGCGGCGTGATGATGCGGCCGCGCGAGGTGTAGTCCTCGGGGTTGGCACTGGCGACCACGTACAGGTCGAGCGGCAGGCGGACGGTGAAGCCGCGGATCTGGACGTCGCGCTCCTCGAGCACGTTGAGCAGGCCGACCTGGATCCGCTCGGCCAGGTCGGGCAGCTCGTTGATAGCGACGATGCCCCGATTCGCCCGAGGGATGAGCCCGTAGTGGAGCGTCATCTCGTCGGACAGGTAGCGTCCCTCGGCGATCTTGATCGGGTCGACCTCGCCGATCAGGTCGGCGATCGTGATGTCGGGCGTCGCCAGCTTCTCGGCGTAGCGGCGATCGCGGGGCAGCCAATCGATCGCGCCATCGTCGCCCTCGCTGTCGACGATGGCGCGGGCCGCGGCGGAGACCGGCGCGTATGGGTCGTCGTTGAGCTCCCCGCCGCGCAGCACCGGCAGCCACTCGTCGAGCAGGCCGATCAGCAGGCGGGCCATCCGTGTCTTGGCCTGCCCGCGCTCGCCGAGGAACACGAGGTCATGGCCGGCCAGGATCGCGTTCTCGATGGCGGGGATGACCGAGTCCTCATACCCCACGATGCCGGGCAGGACCTCGCGGCCGTCGGCAAGACGCGCGATGAGGTTCGCGCGGAGCTCGTCCTTCACGGTGCGCGACCGCCAGCCGCTGGCCCGGAGCTCGGCGATCGTCGTGGGGCGCTCGGCGGATGGCATCGTGGACCTCAGTTCGTGGCGGAGACGCTGGTCGAGTCGACGGTCGTCGCGCGGTAGCCGTCGATGGCTGCGCGCACGGCCTCGACGTCGGTGATGCCGGCCTCGGCGAGACCCGCGAGATAGTCCTTTCGTCGATCGACTTCGGCCTCGAAGTCGCCGGGGCGGCGGTCGACCCGGAGGGCGAGCTCTGGGGTGATGCCCCATGCGAAGTGTTCGAAATGGTCGCGGTCAGGGTCCCACGTCGCGAGGACCGCCGGACCGAGACGCTGTACATGGCCGTGTTCGTCGCGGGCGATCGGGCGGATGTAGTGCGCGGCCGCGACGCGCCGCAGCCCGTCCCCGACAGGTCGCAGGATCAGCACGATCCCGAGCCGCGACAGCTCGTCGTCGCCAAGGCTGACGGGTGGTCGGCGCAGCTGCTCGAACACCTCATCGAGGGAATCTGCGTGGATGGTCGCGGCAAGGCCGTACCCGATGGCCGCGGCACGCACGGCGATCCTCGCCTCCGCGCCCCAGGTGTACGAGGGCAGGTGATCGGACAGTTCGGGGATGAGCAGGACCGTGTCGTCGGGCCGGTTCGGGGGCGGTCGGCGCCCGCTGACACGGGCCGCGATCGCCTGCGGCGTGAGCGTGGGCCGCCACCCGAGCTCCGGCGCCTGCGGCAGCCAGTCGAACGTCTCCATGGCGCCGGCCAGCTCGACGGTGCGGATGCCGGGCGGTAGGAAGGTGAGGACCGCATCGAGGAGGGTGGTCTTGCCGACCTGTCGGGCAGACGCTCCGACGATGATCGGGACTCGTCCTTCGATCAGCAGCCAGAGCGTCGCGGCCAGCTCCGCATCGAGCGTGCCGGAACGGATCAACTCGACGATCGAGCGCGGCGTCGGCGGGATGTGGCGGATGGCCCACCGGCCCCGCCCCGGCGAGGTCTCGGCCACGGTCGGAGCGTAGGGCCGGGTCCGTGGAGCGTCAAACGTCGCGGTCCGGGTCGGGCGGACAGCGCGGCGTGGAGTGCCCCGCGCCTGTCACCGGGTGACCGAACGGGCGGTCAAACGCCCGGGGCGCGCCCGTCCGCGCTGCTTCGTTCGTCGCCCCGGTCACCGGGTGACGCGACGGGCGGTCGAACTCGCCTCGGGCGCGGATTGGGGCGGTCCTTCTTCGGTTCGGTCACGGGGTGACCGAGGCCCGCAATGTCGACACTCGACGTCAACATCACGGCCTACCATCCACCCCGATGGCGCCCGCCCTCGACATCCAGCCGCTTACGCCCGAGCGTCTCCCCGACCTCGCCTCGCTCTTCGAGCAGGGCGGCGATCCGAAGTGGTGCTGGTGCGCCTACTTCCGGATCCGCGGCTTCGATTTCTCGAGCGGTGGCAAGGCTCGTCACCGCCGGGCGATGGAGAGTGCCGTCGACGAGAACGCCCGCGAGGGCCGCGCGCCAGGACTCGTCGCCTACGACGGCGGCGAGGCGGTCGGCTGGGTCAGTGTCGGGCCGCGAGAGGACTACGAGCGGCTCGCGTACTCGAAGGTCCTCGCGCCCATCGATGACAAGCCGGTGTGGTCGATCGTGTGTTTCGTCGTGGGCCGGCGCTCACGCGGCCAGGGCGTCGCGAACAAGCTCCTGGAGGCGGCCATCGACTACGCGCGTGACCATGGCGCGACGATGCTGGAGGCCTACCCGGTCGAGGTCCCGAAGGGCAAGCGGATCGGACCGGGCGACGTGTACAAGGGAACGGTGTCCATGTTCACCCGGGCCGGCTTCAAGGTCGTCGAGCGACGTCAGTGGAACGCGACGACACCCGTCCGCCCCATCGTCCGGCGCGCCCTACGGCCAGCTCGTGGAGGTCGGGGGTCCGTCAGGGCTACGACGTGATGGTCGGCGGCGCGATGACCGTCGCGTCCGGCGCGCTTCGCTTGGCACCTTCGATCAGGAGCCACACGAACGGGAGCAGGAGGCTGATCACGCCGAGACTCGGGACACTGAACGCGAGGAGGTCGCCAGCCGCGCCGATGAGGTGGTATGCCGTCACGATCGGAACGATGGCCCACCCGATGAGCCGTGTCCTCCCCTCGGTGCCCAGGAGCAGGAGACCGAAGAACCAGGCGTAGATGCCGAGCGCGAGTACACGTTCGGGCCAGACCCCGAGGAGACCGTAGGCGATGTCGTCCAAGGCGGCGTTCTGGGAAAAGAGGCTGCTGAGTGCCTGCAGGAGAAAGATCCCCGCAAACAACGCCGCGGACAGGGCTCCGATCGCATTGATCCAACGGGGCAACCCGAAGTCGAAGATGGCCCTGACGAAGAGCAGCATCCCGATGGTCAGGACGACGTGAACGACGACTTGTGGGGCGTTGCCCCCGACGACCATTTGGGACGCCACCGCTAGGGGTACGGCCAGGAGGATCGTCACAGCGGCCGCAACGGCCCAGGTGGATCTCATCATGGCCTTGGAACCTGTGGTTCGGAGCATCGTGGGATCAACGGAGTCGACCGACGCCATCGTGTGTACCTCCCGTACGGTCGTTCCCCTAGGAGCGCGGTAGACGCGAAGTCTGGCCCTGGCCACCCCCGGCCGCATGACGTACACGTCATGTCCTCTCTGGCGTGCGACGGCGCTGGAAGGAGTGCGTTTTGGCCCTCGGAGCCGCGCGTACGTCATCCGTCGTAGCCCGCCACCGTCGTCCGTCCACGTTGACATCGGCTTGGTCCGACCCGTAGACTGCGCGCCGGGCCTGGAGCGCCCGACCATCCATTCCCTCTAACGGAGGCGGCTCGGAATATGTCGATGACGCACCTTCTCCGACGCACGATCGCGCCTATCGGCGCCGTCGATGGCGGGAGATCTGCGCCCATCTCGAGCTAGCCGCAGGCGGCAGGACCGCCTTCCGGAAGCCACGAGCCGTGGGCCAGATCGGGCCCCCGGCTTTTTTGATGCCTTCCCTGCGCTGACCGGACCGCCGGCAGAGCATCCAGGACCAGCATCGCGAGCCGCGAGGCCCACCGACGAAGCGTCGGACGAGGCCCGCGGCTCTTCCATTTCCACCCACCGCCACCGAACTTGGAGTCCACCAGTGACCGCCATCCTGACCGAACAACTGAAGACGACCACCCGGCCCGCTCAGGTCGCTTCGACGGCGATGGGGGCGGTCCCTGCCCTGCTCATCGAGAGCGTCAGCAAGTCGTTCGTCGTCGGCCGCAAGCGCAAGCCTGTCGCCGCGATCACCGATCTGTCGATGCGCCTCGAGCGCGGCGAGATGCACGGCATCCTCGGTGCGAACGGCTCGGGCAAGTCGACCCTCATCCGCCTGATCAGCGGGCTGCTCACGCTCGACAGCGGTCGAGTCGAGGTCTTCGGACACGACATCGAACGCGAGGAGATGGCGGTGAAGCGGTTGATCAACCGGGTCAGCGTCGATGCCGCCTTCTTCAAGAAGCTCAGCCCGATGGAGAACCTGTTGTTCGCCGCACGGCTGTACGGGATCGACGGGGCGACCGCCAAGCGGCAGACCGTCGAGATCCTGGCCCGGCTGGGCATCGGCGAGAAGCGAGTCGGCCGGCCGGTCGAGCAGATGAGCCGTGGCATGCAGCAGAAGGTCGCCATCGCGCGAGCCATGCTGACGAGCCCGACCCTCCTGCTGCTCGACGAGCCGACCACCGGTCTCGACCCGCGCAGCAAGCTCGACGTGCAGGCCTTCATCGAGGAGATCAACGAGACCCACGACGCAACGATCGTCCTGACGACCCACGACCTGGCCGAGGCGGAGCGCCTCTGCAGCCGGATCACGGTCCTCAACGACGGCCGTGTCGTGGCGGAGGACACGCCCGACGGGCTGAAGCAGACGACATCGGAGCGGCTCGGCCAGCCGGCCAGCCTCGAGGACGTGTTCATGACCTACACCGGCCGCTCCCTCGACGACGACGTCGACGAGGACGAGACAGAGCCGGACGACGACTAGATGACCAGAAAGGAGGTGATATCGATGAACTTCAACCAGATCGCATTGGAGCTGGCGCAGTTGCGCCAGGAAGAGCTGATCGCTGAGTCCGCGCGTGCGCGCCGGACCCCGCGCAACAGCCCGTCCATCCGCCGATCGATCGGCCGCCGCGTCATCGCGGTGGGCGAGCGGATCGCTGCGGATACCGCACTGGAGCTGGCTCGGTCCCGCTAACGGACCGAGCCGGCCTCCACCTCAGGAGATCCTCTCGTGACCATCGTCGCCCATGAGCTGAAGGCCTCGTACGCCTTCATCGAGCGCAACTTCTTTCTGACTCGCCGCTACTGGGGCTGGGAACTCGCGTTCCTGGTCTATTCGGTCGCGGGCGCGCTGTCGATCTCGCTCATCGGTGCCGACCAGGGCAGCCCCGAGCTGCTGCTGACATTGATGGTGGGGGCGATCTTCTGGAACTACCTCTCGGTCGTGTTCAGCTGGATCGCCGAGACAGTGTCGATCGAGCGCTGGGAAGGGACCCTCGAGTACACCTTCATGGCCCCGGTCCGGCGCTCGTCCCAGCTGTTCGGCAGCGTCATCTACGCGATGTTCTACGGCCTGATCCACACGGCCGTGATCTTCGTCGCGCTCCTGCTGTTCTTCCCGCAGCTCGACTTCAGCCAGGCGAACCCGGTGACGGCGCTCACGTTCGTGCTGCTCGGCTCGTTCAGCTTCGTCGGGATCGGGATGATCGCTGCGATCCTGCCGCTGCTGTACGTCGAGCGCGGCGCGCAGATGACGTTCGTGCTCCAGTCATGCCTGCTGCTCGTCAGCGGCGTGTACTACTCGATCGAGATCCTGCCCGAGTGGATGCAGGTCCTGTCGCGCCTGTCGCCGGCGACGTACGTCCTCGACGGCGTGCGGGCCGGGCTCGTCCACGGGGCCTCCGTGTCGGAGCTGACCTACGACATCTGGCCGCTCATCGTGAGCGGGATCGTGCTGATCCCGTTCGGCCTGTGGGCATTCGCGCGCGCCGAGCGCTACGCGAAGCGCACCGGGAAGCTCAAGAGGGTCGGATAGTGATCATGCCTGAGCCGGCCACGGCCCGCGTCATCGCCGTCCACAAGGAGACGTCGATCGTGCGCGGGCCGGACGGCACCGACCGGTCGGCGGTCGTCTCGGGTCGGTTCCGGTACGACGCCCTTGCCACGTCCGACTATCCAGCCGTCGGCGACTGGGTCGCGATCTCGGATGGCCAGGACCCGGTCGTCATCACCGCGGTCCTTCCCCGCCGGTCCGCGTTCGTCCGCAGTGCGGCGGACGCGAGCCGCCGGTCGGCGGGTCATCTCGTCGACGAGCAGGTGCTCGCAGCGAACGTGGATGTGGCCTTCCTCGTGGCCGGGCTCGACCATGACTTCAACATCCGTCGACTCGAGCGATATCTGGCGGTCGCCTGGTCGAGCGGTGTGCGTCCGGTCGTCGTACTCAACAAAGCCGACATCGCGCTCGACCTCGAAGCGAGGCTCGTCGACGTCGCCTCGGTAGCACCGGCGGTGCCGATCGTCGTCCTGTCGGCGCTGACTGGCGACCACGTCGCCGACCTGGCCCCGTACCTCGCCCCCGGCCAGACCGCGGTCGTGCTGGGGTCGTCCGGTGTCGGCAAGTCAACCCTCGTCAACGCGCTCCTCGGCACGCAGCGCCAGGCCACCGCCGCGGTGCGGGAGGACGACTCCCGCGGGCGACACACCACGACGCACCGGGAGCTGTTCGAGCTGCCGGACGGCGCATTCCTGATCGATACACCGGGGATCCGGTCGCTGGAGGTCGCCGGCGCGGACGAGGGGATCGATGTCGCATTCGACGATGTCGCCGACCTCGCAGCGCAGTGCCGGTTCAGCGATTGCCGCCATCGCGGTGAGCCTGGCTGCGCGATCCGCGCGGCCCTCGACGACGGCAGCCTGAGCGCGGACCGGTTGGCGAGCCACGAGAAGCTCGAGCGCGAGCTCGCCCATGCCGAGCGCAAGGTCGATCCGCGCGCGCGGGCCGAGGCGCGCCGGCGCTGGAAGACCATCCACAAGACGGTCGGCCGCCACATGCAGGACAAGTACGGGGAGGCACGGTGATGACGACGAGAGCCGACGAGTCGCTCGAGCTCGTGGGCGCACCACCGATCGACGGGCTCAGCTTCCGTCCACCGCGCGGCGACGACAGCGACTACGAGTCGATGGCGCGCGTAATCGGCATCGCGAGCCTGCACGACCATGACCCCTGGCTACCGACCGCCACCAACCTCCGCGAGGAGATGGAGGGCACCTCCACGCTGGATCCGTCCCGTGACGCGCTCGTGGCCGAGGTCGACGGCGAGATCGATCGCCCTTTCGTCGGTCGAAAGGGTGCTTCGTGGCGGCACGGCGATGTTCGACCTCCGTGGCACGCTCCTGCCCGAGTACCGCCACCGGGGCATCGGGCGCGCGATGCTGCATGCCAGCCTTCGTCGAGCGACCGAGCAGGCCATCGAGGCCGGCGATGCCTTCCCCCTCACGGTGCGGGGCTTCGCGTCGGAGCTCGAGACCGGTCACCGCGCGCTCCTCGAAACGGAGGGCTTCACGATCAACCGGTGGTTCTTCCTCATGCATCGTCCGACGCTCGGTGCCATCCCCGATGCGCCGCTTCCGCCCGGTATCGAGCTGCGACCCGTCCGCGAGGAGGATCACCGCGCCATCTTCGATGCCGAGTTCGAGGCATTCCAGGATCACTGGCAGCCGCATGACTACGACGAGGTCGAGTTCGAGGGCCTCTACAAGAAGGCCGATCTCGACACCGGGCTGTGGGTGGTCGCGTGGGATGGCGCTCAGATCGCGGGCGTCGTCCAGAACTGGATCTGGGCCGAGGAGAACGAGAAGCTCGGGGTCAGTCGCGGCTGGCTCGAGCACATCAGTGTCCGCCGACCGTGGCGCCGACAGGGGCTCGGTCGCGCGATCACGGCGGAATCGCTGCGTCGTCTGCGAGCCGCCGGCATGACCGATGCGATGCTCGGGGTCGACGCCGAGAATCCGACCGGGGCGCTCGGCCTGTACGAGAGTCTGGGTTTCGACGTCACGCAGCGGATGTCCGCCTACGTGCGAACCGTGGAGCGCTGAACCGCGGGCTCCTACCCCGGGCAGTGGCATCATGGTCGGGACGCGTTGGAGGATCCGATCATGCGTGCGTTCCTGATCGTGGCCAACCAGACGCTGACGAGCCAGTCGCTGACCCAGGAGATCACGGCGCGACTCGCCGACGGACCGGTTCGGACCCACGTCGTCGTCCCCCTGAGCCCGGTCGGCGGGCGGCTCACGTGGGACGAACAGGCGTCCCGGGCCGTCGCCCAGACCCGTCTCGAGGAGATGCTCGAGCGACTGCGCGAGATGGGAGCCGAGGCCGACGGCGAGATCGGCGACCGCGACCCGGTCATGGCCGTGCGCGATGCCCTGCGCGGGCGGGAGGTCGACGAGGTCATCGTGTCGACCCTGCCCAAGGGCCTGTCGCGCTGGCTGGGCGAGGACGTGCCGAGCCGACTCCGTGACTCGGTGAAGGTGCCAGTCACGGTGGTGACCCAGGACGGGACCGTCGCCTGACGAGCCGAGAAGCGCCCAGGCACGGCGGGAGCCAAACAGGCTAGGCGAACAACCGTCCCGAGTCGCGGACGAGCTCGAGCCATGGGCGCTCCCGGCCGAGCGTCGTCTCGGCGCCGTGGCCGGGGAAGACCGTCACACCGTCCTCGAGCTCGAGCAATCGCCCGAGCGAACCGACCATCGCGTCCGCGTCGCCACCGGGCAGGTCGACCCGGCCCCAGCCTCCGGCGAACAGCGTGTCGCCGCTGAACAGGAGACCCGCGTCGGGTTCGAGGAGGCAGACCGACCCCTCCGTATGACCCGGCGTGTGGAGCACCCGCAACCGGATCGAACCGAGGCGGACCTCGCCGCCCTCGGCGAGATCGACGGCCGGGACGGACGGCGGGATCTCGAATGGGGCATAGGTCGCCGTCGGATGCTCCAGCCGGTCGCGATCAAGCGGATGGACGGCGATGTCGGAGCCAGTGTGCTCGGCGACGGCGGCGTTGTCGCCGATGTGGTCCCAGTGGCCGTGGCTCGAGACGATGAGCTTGAGCGTCCAGTCGCGAGCCGCCAGCTCGTCGGCGATCCAGGCGAGACACGGCGTGGCGGTGTCGATAGCGATCGCCTCGCGCGAGCGCGGGTCGGCAAGCACGTGGACGTTGGTCGCGAGCGGGCCGATCACGCGGTGCAGCCGCTCCATCAACGGCATCAGCCCGGGGATTCGCTGCCTTCGAGCTTGGCTTTGATGCAGTCGAACGTCTGGCCGATCATCTTGTTCGCGGTCCCCTCGATCAGTCTCGCGCCGACGCTGGCGATCGTGCCCGAGATGTTGACGTCGGCCGACCAATCCATCGTCGTCCCGGCGCCGTCGCTGTCGGACAGCTGCATCCGTGCGTCCGCGTCGACGGCACTGCCCGGCGCCTGACCGTGCGCCCGGATCGTGGCGACGGAGGGCGCGTCCAGGTCGACGAACTCCATGTTGACGATGAACCGCGCGCTGATGAACCCGACGCCGACCTTGGCGGTCGCCTTGAAGTGCGAATCGTCGATGACTTCGATCGATTCGACGCCGGGGCCGCACTGGCCGACCTGATTCGGATCGATCACGAATGCCCACACCCGGTCGCGGGGTGCGGCGATCTCGACGGTGCCTTCGAAGTGCATCGGATCCTCCGGTCGCGTCTGACCTGTGCGGTCAGTCCTGCATCGGCGAGTACTCGGTGGCGGCGAGGAACGTCGCAGGCTCCTTGATGAACCGCGTTCGGCAACCGATCGAGCAGAACGCATAGACGATACCGTCGTGCTCGGCGAGATGCCGGGCATGCGCCGCCTCGACGGTCATCCCGCACACCGGATCGGTGAGCACGATGTCGTCGACGACCGGCTCGAGCGTGATCGATGGCGGCAGGCCGCCGGCGACGGTCGCCGGTCCCGGCGAGGCCACGAAGTCGGCACGACCACGTCGGACCTGGACGAGCTCGGCGAGGATCGACAGGGCGACCTCCTCCGCGGTCTCGGCCCCGATATCGAGCCCCGCCGGTGCTCGGAGTGCCGCGATGCGCTCATCGCCGACCGTCGTCTCCTCGCGCAACCAGTCGCGGACGACGGCCGACCGAGTCGGCGACGCGACGAGACCGACGTAGGCCGACTCGCGTGTGAGCGCCAGGCCCACGGCCTCCTCGTCCCAGATGCCCTGGCTGGCGACGACGACGTAGGGCGCGACACCCGGGTCGAGGCCGCGGATGTCGGCCGATCGGTGGACGCGCACACCAGGGAACGCATCGGGTTCGGCGATCGGGTCGATGACCGTCACTTGCCAACGCGCGGCCGCACCGAGCGCGGCCAGCGCGCCGGCGATCGGCGTCGTCCCGATGATCCAGAGGTGCGCGGCGGGCAGATGGGGTTCCACGTAGATCTCCAGCGTGCCACCCGAGTGGCAGGTCATGACGAGCTCGATGACGCCATCGGCTCGGCGGCCCTCGCCCGGACCGTCGCGCGACAGCCGGAGCAATCGCGGCTGGCCGTCGCCCAGGGCGCGGAGCGCCTCGCGGACGACGACCGGTTGGGCGCAACTCCCACCGACCCAGCCCTCGATGCTGCCGTCCGGATGGACGATCCCGCTCGCGCCCGGGCGTGCCGATGTCGGACGGCGAACGGCCACCACGGTGGCGACCGCGAATGGTCGGCCGGCCGCCTCGAGCTCGGCTGCGCGTGCGAAGGTCGACGCCGTCATCGCTCCGCGCGGCGGCCTACGCGAGCCCCTTGTCGTGCAGGATCGCCCAGACCTTCTGGGGCGTGATCGGGATATCGATGTTGCGGACGCCGAGGTGCCACAACGCGTCGACGACAGCGTTCGCGATGGCCGGTGGCGCCCCGACCGTCGCCGACTCGCCGACGCCCTTCGCGCCGATGGGATGGTGCGGCGACGGCGTCACCGTCTTCTCGAGCTCCCAGGCCGGGGTCTCGACCGCGGTGGGGAGCAGGTAGTCCATGAACGTGCCGGCCATGTTGTTGCCCAACTCGTCGTACGTGATCTCCTCGTACAGGGCCGGCGCGAGGCCCATCGTCAGCCCGCCGTGGATCTGCCCGTCGACGATCATCGGGTTGATGATGTTGCCGCAGTCGTCGACCGCCACGAAACGGCGGATCTTGACCTGCCCGGTGGGCTTGTCGATGTCGACCACGCAGATATAGCTTCCGAACGGGAACGTCAGGTTCGGCGGGTCGTAGTAGTCGACCGCCTCGAGGCCGGCTTCCATCCCCTGCGGATGGTTCGTGTACGCGGCGAAGGCGATGTCCTGGATGGTCTTGAACCGATCCGGTGAGCCCTTGACGCTGAACTTGCCGGGCTCCCATTCCAGGTCGTCCTCGGACGCCTCGAGCAAGTGGGCGGCGAGCTTGCGCGCCTTGTCGCGGATCTTGCGCGAGGCCATGGCCGTCGCCGCGCCGGCGACGGGCGTCGAGCGCGAGGCGTACGTGCCGAGCCCGTAGGGCGCGGTGTCGGTGTCGCCGTACTCGATCTTGATGTCGCCGACCGGGAAGCCGAGCTCCTCGGCGATGATCTGGGCGAACGTCGTCTCGTGCCCTTGTCCCTGCGTCTGGACACCGATGCGGGCCAGGACCTTGCCCGTCGGGTGGACCCGGATCTCGCACGAGTCGAACATCTTCAGCCCGAGGATGTCGAAGTCGTGCGAGGGCCCGGCGCCGACGATCTCGGTGAAGCTGCTGATGCCGATGCCCATCAGCTCGCCGCGCTCGCGCTTCTCGGCCTGCTCCTTGCGAAGCTCGTCGTAGCCGATCAGGTCGAGCGCCTTCTGCAGCGCGGTGCCGTAGTCGCCAGAGTCGTATTCCCAGCCGGTGGGCGTCTTGTAGGGGAACTGCTCGGGTCTGATGAAGTTCTCCATGCGGAGCTGGGCCGGGTCCTTGCCGATCTCGTGGGCGAGCACGTCGACGATCCGCTCGACGGCATGGACCGCTTCGGTGACGCGGAATGAGCAGCGGTACGCGACGCCGCCGGGCGGCTTGTTCGTGTACACGCCGTCGACCTCGACGAAGGCGTTGTCGAAGTCATACGAGCCGGTGATGACGTTGAACAGGCCGGCCGGGAACTTCGACGGGTCGGCCGCCGCGTCCGTGTAGCCGTGGTCGGCGATCGTCTTGACCTTCATCGCCTGGATGCGCCCTTCCTTGGACGCGCCGACCTCGATGTCGATGTGGTAGTCGCGGGCGAACGAGTCCGCCTGGAGGTTCTCCGAGCGGTCCTCGATCCACTTGACCGGCTTGCCGATGAGGAACGAGGCGGCGACCGCCAGGACGTAGCCCGGATAGACCGGCACCTTGCCGCCGAACCCACCCCCGATGTCGTGGGTCTTCACCCGGATGTTCTGCTCGGAGATGGGCAGACCGGCCCCGGCGGCGACCAGGGCGACGACGGTCCGGATGGCATGTGGCGCCTGGGACGTCATGTGCAGGGTCAACTGACTGCGGATCGGATCCCAGTCCGCGACGCAGCCACACGTCTCGATCGACGCGACGTGGATGCGCGGGATGTACATGTGTTCCTTGACCCGCACAGCGGAGGCGGCGAGGGCCGCGTCGGCCTTGTCGGCATCACCGGATGCCCAGTGCCAGATGTGGTTGGTCTGCTTGTCCTCCCCGCGGTCGGGTCGCAATACCGGGGCGCCCGGCTCGAGGGCCTTGTACGGGTCGGTGACGACGGGCAGCGGCTCGTAGTCGACGAGGACCGCCGCCACCCCGTCGGCCGCGGCATAGCGCGACGTGGCGATGACCGCGGCGACCTCCTGACTCTGGTACATCACGGTGTCGGTCGGGAGCACCATCTGCATGTCGCCGGCAAGGGTCGGCATCCAGTGGAGCTTGTAGCCCTCCAGGTCCTTGCCGGTGATCACCGCCAGCACGCCCGGGACCTTGAGGGCCTCGCTGGAATCGATGCTCTTGATGGTCGCGTGCGCATACGGCGAGCGGGCGATGTCGAGCCAGAGCTGGCCCGGCAGGTTGACGTCGTCGATGTACTCACCGGCGCCGCGGATGAAGCGCGGATCCTCCTTGCGCTTGACCGAATGACCCATGCCACCGATCTCGGGGCTGGTCCGGAGCTCGCGGGGGGCTTCCTCTGTCGTCATCTCGTCACTCCCCGCTCAACCGGCCGCTGCCGGTTCGGCCGACACGTCCTGGCCTTCGGTGGTCTCGGCGGCGACGACCGGCGCCGACTCCTCGGCACCGAGCTGTCCGGACGCCTGCTGGATCGACTTCACGATGTTCACGTAGCCGGTACAGCGGCACAGGTTGCCGCTGATCCCCTCGCGGATCTCTTCCTCGCTCGGCTTGGGGTTCTCGCCGAGCAGCCAGGCGGCCTGCATGATCATCCCCGGCGTACAGAACCCGCATTGCAGCCCGTGCTGGTCCCAGAACGCCTGCTGGAGCGGATGGAGATTGGCGCCGTCGGCCATGCCCTCGATGGTCTTGACCTCGCGCCCGTCGGCCTGGATCGCGAGCATCGTGCAGGCCTTGGCGCTCATCCCATCGACGTGAACGGTGCATGCCCCGCAGTTGCTCGTGTCGCAACCGATGTGGGTGCCGGTGAGCCCGAACGTATCCCGCAGGAGATGGACGAGGAGGAAGCGAGGCTCGACGTCGGCCTCGTGGGCCTCGCCGTTGACCGTGACGGTGATGTGCTGTGTCGTCGTCATGTCGTCGGTCCCCTACTCGTACGCGAGCGCGCGCTGGACGGCTGACCGCACCGAGCGGACCGTCATCTCGGCGGCGAGGGCCCGCTTGTACTCGACCGGGCCCCGGATGTCCGCGGCAGGACGGGCCTGCTGCGCCGCAGCCTGGCCAGCCGCCCGGAACAACTCCTCGGACGGGCGCTGGCCCGTCAGCACGGCTTCGGCGTCGGTCGCCGCGAACGGCGAATCGGCGACGCCGGTCACGCCGACGCCCGCGCCCTCGATCGAGCCGTCCTCGCCGAGACGGACGCCGGCAGCGACGCCACACGTCGCGAAGTCGCCGACCCGGCGCTCGAACTTGGTGTACGCCCCGCCGGCTCGCTTCCAGCGGCGCGGGAAACGGATCTCGGTCAGGACCTCGGTGGGCTCGATGGCGGTCGAGAACGTGTCGAGGAAGAAGTCGCGGGCACCGATCTCGCGATGACCACCCGCACTCTTGCACACGAGAGTGGCACTCACCGCCAGCAGCAGCGCTGGCCAGTCGCTGGCCGGGTCGGCGTGGGCCACGGATCCGCCGATCGTGCCCCAGTTGCGGACCTGCGGGTCGCCGATGCCGCCCGACAGGTCGACGATGCCCGGGTAGTGATCCTGGACGATCGGGTCGTCGTGGATCTGCCGATGCGTGGCTCGTGCGCCGATGACCAGGTGGTCGTCGGTCTCGACGATGCCGTCGAGCCCGGTGAGGTCACGCATGTCGACGAGAAGCGACGGCTGGGCGAGTCGGAGCTTGATGAGCGGGATCAGGCTGTAGCCACCCGACAGCAGCTTCGCCTCGCCTTCCCTGTCCCGCAGGATCGTCAACGTCTGGTCCAGGTCGCCGGGACGCACATAGTCGAACTGGCCGGGGATCATCGCGCTGCCTGCCTCCTCCCGCTCGACGGCGGGGCATGGGGCCTGCCCGTGTCCGGCGCGGACCGGCCGAGAGCGTGTCCGATGACGGTGGCGCGGGGCACCGAGTCGCTTCCTCCGACTCGGTGCCGATGTGGCGGGTTGGTTCGGCGAGTATCCGCCTCGGGTCGTTGGCGCGTCAACGTTCTGGGAGTCGTTGCGGCGGTGCCGGGGGTCGCCGCCGGCCGGTCGGGTTCGTGCCAGCTCCTGGTTCCGGCCCCCGCCGGTCCTTGGAACATGACGTGTTACGTCCGACCGGCGAAGGCTCGTTCACGGCCGGTTCAGCGGTCGTTTGTAACGTCACGTGTTACGGATGACCGAAAAAGGCCTGTTTCGCGGGGTCGCGGCCGCGCCCGGCGGTCGCTCGTAACACGTGATGTTCCAGATGCGGCTGAGCAAGGCCCGTCGGCCCGTGGAACATCACGATGTTCCGACCGACCGGCGGGGCAGCCTGCCTGTGCCTCTCATCCGACGTTTGGAACGTCGGGGCGTTCCAAACGACCGAGGAGGGCCCAGATCCGGCCCTCCTCGTGATTTCGGCGGTCACTTGGAACATCGGGATGTTCCAGATGCGATCAGCCCTAGGCGACCGTCATCGACGCACCCGTCTCGAGGGCCGTCTTCAGCCCGGACACGATGTACACGACGCCACCGCTGAACTCGCTCTCGGTCTTCGATCCCGGCGTCAGCGCCGAGGTCACGACCAGCTTGGTGGGAGCGCCGTCGCCCTCCCCGGGCTCGATCGCCCAGGTCATGCGGATCGGACCCTCGGCTTCGATGTCGGGCGCCCAGCGGGCGTGGAAAGACATCACGACCCGACGCCCGGGCTCGATCTCCAGGACGGAGCCGTCGGCGGCGATGCTGCCGTCGGGAGAGACGTACGTGATCGGTGCCCCGACCTCCCAGGTCGAGGAGACGCGGGTGCCGAAGTAGTAGCGGACGATCTCGTCGCCGTCGGTGATGGCGCGCCAGACGCTCTCCGGGGGCGCCTTGATGTAGACGGAATAGACGTGATCGACCGTGGTCATCGGGGCCTCCAGGTGGCGTTTGAGTGCGGTCATCGGTCCTACGACCGATTCCGCGAACTTGCTGGTCCATCGATCGTGGACGAGGCGGATCGGCACGGGGTCGAGGTAGTGGCGCTTCTCCCGGCCGACGCGTCGGGTCGAGATGAGGCCGGCTCCCTCCAGGACACCGAGGTGCATCATGACCCCGAAGCGGGTCATCCCGGGCAACGCCTCGCACAGCTCGCCGAGCGTCTGGCCATCGCGCTCGAAGAGCCGATCGAGAAGGACCCGCCGACTCGCGTCGCCGACGCCGACGGCCCAGCGCGACGCCCGGCTGCGAGCCTGGCTGGCCAAGTGGGACACCCGCGTCGCGACGCAACTCAGCCGTCACGCGTACCGGACCGTGACCAAGACAACGGGTGGGATTGAGACGGCGCTCAAGGTGCTCGAGCGGAAGATCCACCACCGCCGGCACATGTTCGCGAACCGCGCTCGGACCAATCTGATGCTGAAGTTGATGACCCTCGAGGCGCGTGGCGCCTTCGACGAGCGCGGCTGGTCAGCGACGGTCCGGACCTGGCTCGTCCCGCGGGGCGGGCGACCGCCGATCCCGCGTCAGATCACCGACCACGTCGGCGGGCCACGGAAGAGGAGTTCCCTGCGCCAGGGTGGGGCGTCCAAGTAGGTCAGCGCCCAGTCCTACCAGTCGAGTTTCAGGGTGCCGGCGCGCCACTCGTTCAGGATCCACTTGGCATCGAAGGATCCGGTCGCCTCCATCTCCTCCAGCAACCGGACAGCCTCGTCAGGGTGCGATGGCAGCGAGTGGGTGACGGCCGCCTCACGAACCGCGGGATGGTCGTGACTCCGAAGTTCCCAGAGCCCGTCGCGACCCTCGTCCGAGAGCCGCAGGTGCATGTAGAGGTCGTGGTTGCGATCGAACAGGCGGTTCGCTCGTGCGACCTTCGAAGACTTCATTGCAGAGTCGCGCTCCAAGGCGGTCGTCGTGTACTCAGCCAGCATGTCTGGGACGCTCCGAGGAAGGCGCGGCGGCTGTTCGCGGGGAGCCGCGTGCTTCGCGATCTTGTCGCCGAGCAGGGCGTCAGGTACCGAGTCGGTGTAGCGACTGCCCAGGTCTTCGAGAGCGGCCGCGGCCTCGTCCGACATCCCATCGACCATCGCCCGTCGAGTGTCTGGGTCCGCTTCAGCGGAGCCTGGGATGAGGTCGATGCCAGCCCTGATGAGGTTGGCCGCGGCGTCGAGATCAAGGAGAACGAACGCGGCTACGACCTCATCCAAGCGAGAAGGCGCCGTCTCGAACGAATTGAGGAAGCCACCGTTCATCGTGAGGCCGTGGAACTGGATGGCGACCTCCGCCAACTCCTCTCGTCGATCCACGATCCAACGATAGTGACGACGGACCGACCATGAGTTCGCCGATCTCGCTCGTTCCTACGCTCAGCGACGCCGACAGCGAAGTCGAGCTGACCGCTTGGGATTGCCGAGTCCGAGTTCGTTGCGGTGAGATCTCCTGTGTGGCCGAGACGGAATTGGGGGGTGCCACAGGCCTGCCGAGTTGCACTTCGCTGAGACTTGCACCCCTGCGGCGGGGAACCAGAGACGCAGCCGCGCCAGCGTCCTAGGCATCCGGTAGCCCTCAGGGCCGCGCAACGAGGATGTGCGTGCGCATCGGATATTCGAGCCGGCCGTTTCTGACATAGGGCTCGAGCGCGGCGCTCACGTCGCTGGCGAAGACGGATCGCCCCGCCTCGGGCAGGCGCGCGACCGCATGGCGCGTGGAAGGCGACCCGATCGTCATGCCGTCGAGAAAAGTGCTTATCGACTCGAAGCGCGACGTGCCGTCTTCGGTCTGGAGGGCGATCTGCCTGAACCCGGCGAGCACGGCCGCCGCGCGTATCTCTTCGGGGTCGGCAAAAGAACACGCGCGCTTAGCCGCAGTGGCATCGACACCCTGCCGCTCCAGTGCGGCTACAACGGCGCGATGCCCCGCGTTTGCTTCGAGCGGTCCCCAGATGCTCGCGACGAGGCGACCCGTCGGTTTGAGAACGCGCCGCAGCTCCGCGAGACCCGCGGTGCGGTCGGGCAGGAACTGCAGACCCTGCAGGCACAGGCACAGGTCGAACGACGCCACGTCGAAGGGCATGGAGAGCGCGCTCGCACAGTGCCATTGGATCGGCACGGCGCAGCGCCCGGCGGATTTGCGCGCAACTTCGATCATCCCTTGATCGATGTCGAGCCCCGCAATCCTGCCCGTGCCGCCAGATATTTCTGCGACGAGCCGCGCACCGATCCCGGTGCCGCATGCGACGTCGAGGACGTTCTCGTCGGGCTGCGGCGCGGCGATCCGCACAAGCATCTCCGCCCAATGGAGAAACATGCCGGGCACCATGTATTTCTCATAGGCTTCGGCCGCTGTCGTAGCGACGGATTGATCCGGTGTGGACATGGTCTACTCCCGCATCGCGCGCACGCGGTTCGCTGCCGGCCGCGCCCAGCATTGCGTAAGCCACGTCTGCAGATTAGTCCTTTCGAGAGATCGAGGAACAGATAGCCGCTCGCGCTCTTGCCAGAACGACGCATTTGGTCGAACCTCGGTCTCAACCGAAAGCGGTCAAGGCATTGCGTCCGGCCGCTCGTATCAACGTCTCCCTACCACGTCTATTTGGTCACATGTCAAACGGGTGGTATCCGGATGTGCGTTACTGGTGGTCCTGCCTCTGCGCTATACGCGTTGGGCGTTGCCGCTCGATCAGGGCGCGTCTCCGGAGTCCAGGTCCGTAGGCCAGGGAACAGCGTCACACACCACGAACGCGCCGTCAGCATTCAGGGCGGGGCTGTTGGGGTCACCATCCGAAAGCACGATGACGCGCGTTCCGGTGCTAATGCGAACAGTGCCTGTGCCGTCCAGGACCTCGAAGTGCCCGCCGTCCGTCGCCCGGATCTCCCAGCCGTCGGGCACGTCGAGCGGCACGGGGTCGGAGGGAAGGTTGTGCTGGATGCTCCTGAAGACCGGCCGCCCGTTTTCGGCAATGAGGTCACCGTGGAACTGTTCGAGCGAGCAAGCAACGTCATTCGGAGCGTCAGCCGCCGTCCGCGACCACGCGACGAGCGAGAGTGACAGGACGAGGCCCACGGAAGTGGCAACGACCGCGCGGCGGGACGCCGTGAACGTGTGCACGCCGCGATCATCCCCCAGCGTCGGCCGCGTCAATAGTCCTCTCGGCACGACTGGAATGGCCGCCACTACCTCGACCAACGCCCATAACGCACAGGTGGTCCTGTGCCTCTTGACGTGCGGCCCTCTCCGCCGAACGTGATCCCAAGTTCTCCTCGCCAGTCGGGTTCGCGACGACCCGCCATCCCGGCGTGCGTGCGTCCATGCGTAGGAGATGCGTCGTGACTGACGTTGACCCAAGAGACCGAGATTCCCGGTCTGTGCCTATGCGGGTTTGTGCCCGACCTTTACTCCTGCCCGGGCGGCTGTGCAGCCTGTAACGCCAGCCAGCGGTGCTCGTCAGAGTGGCTCGAGTGGGCATGGGTCGAAACCCAACCGTCCGGGCCGCCACGCGTTGCTCGGGACCACGAGTAACGCACAGTGGTATCCGTGTGGGCGGTGACGCCCAGCCCCATGCGGTCGGCTACCTGGTGGCAGCGTCCGTCCGAAAACACTCCGTGATCGTTCCCTGGGCCGGGTCGGCGGGCTGGGCGAACATGTCCGTCTCCCTCGGGCAGTCCTCAGGTCTCGGCGCGATGGCGATGACCTTGTGCGTGTGCGCCTCGCCGCAGGCGACAGGGGTCGTGCCCTGGTCGCCTTGCACGACACACGTGCCTACGGCCAGCAGATCGCGCTGGGCGACGCGCTCGCAACCGCCGAGCAGAAGCGCAAGTGCAGCGACTCCAGCGAGAGCCCACCGCCGATGGCCCACGTTCCCCCTCGACTCTGCTATCTGACACGGGCCAGCCACCGCTCGACCCGACCCTCCGACGATCACGCCGAGGAACCCGTGATGTTGGCGGCCCGCGAAATCTCGGACAATCCCGTGATGGAGTCCGAGACGAGTGTGGCGCGCGCCACCAAACTCGAGGCCGACCTTCACGCCGCCGCCTCGGCGCTGATCGCGGTGGTCGAGCGGATCGAACCCGAGCGCTGGACGCACGTCCCGAGCCCCTCCGTGTGGTCGGTCGGCAAGGATGCGGAGCACGTGGCGGAGGCCGCCGTGTATCACCAATGGATCGTCCGCCTCACGATCGGTCAGAAGGTGTCGAGGCGCCGGCCAGTCATCGAGCGGCAAGAACTCACGACGATCATGACCATGGAGCAGGCGGTTGATCTCATTCGCCAGCGCACCGATGAGGGAGCGGCGCTCATTTCGAGCCTGAGCGACGAGCAGCTGGCCATGCCGACGCGGCCCCCACGGGCCCGGGGGCAGTTGCTCGCCGACACGATCCAGCTCGTCTTGATCGGCCACTACGACGCGCATCGCCGCGACATCGAACGAAAGCTCCGCGATGGCGGGCCGGCCTCCCTCGTACCGCGCTAGAAGCCGCGTACCAGGTTCAGTACCTGCTCCGCGGCCGTGAAGCTGCGGCACGGACGGCTATTCCGGCAGCGCGATGGCCGCCAGGTCCTCGAGGCTGACCAGCGTGTCGGCCAACCTGTTGCGCTCAGCGTCGGATAGCGGGATCGCGAGGGCCCGGGCGATCGCGCCGGCTGCGGCAGCGTGATCATCGCCCCTCAGCGCGAGCTCCGCTCGGTACGCCAGCGCCTCGACCAGCTCGATCGCGGATGCAGTGTCCTGATCCCGTTCGAGCGCACCGTCGAGGATCTGCGCCGCCCGAACGTCGTAGCCGTGCGAATCCCCCATCACGACGGCGTTCTGCAGGATCGCGCCCAACCTGCCGGTGGCCGGCTCGTCTTCCTGTTCGAGCTCGGCCGTGGCGGCGTTGATCCTGATCCAGTTGCCACCGGGATCGATCACGGCGAACCCGGAAAGGTTGTCGGCGTTCTTGCGCTTGCGCGCGCGAGTCATCCGGGGGATGCCGGAGACGAGGAGCTTGCCATGGGCAGCGCGCATCGCGGCGGCGAATGCCCGGTACAGCTCGCCGGTGTCGGGCACGATCACCAGGCAGGTCCCGTAGGAGTCCTCGGGCTTGAAGTCCGGCATCTCGAAGAAGTGCAGGTTGATGTCGTCGCGTTTCAGCGCCACGTACGGGTTCGGGAGGGTCTGGCGGTAGGTCTGGGTGAAGCCGAGCATCGTGTAGAACTCGACGATCTCTTCGATCGACCGGCAGGGAAGAAGCGGCACGGTGACTTCGTTGGCCATGAGCGTCTCCGTTCCATGGCGAGGGGCGGGCGGGAAGGGTAGCCGAGTCCGACCGATCCGGATGGCATCCGCGATGATGGCGGCCATGCCCGTCCGCGACACCATCCCGCCCGAAGCGCTCCTCGACGACTTCCCTCCCCCGATGCAGGCCATCGCTCATCGGCTCCGCGAGATCGTCATCGCGGCGATCCCCGACGCGATCGAGCGCGTCCGGCCGGGCTGGCGGCTCATCGGCTACGACCTCCCGATCCGCAAGAACGGCGTGTATTTCGCGTACGTCGCGCCGGAGTTCGAGCACGTCCACCTCGGTTTCGAGCACGGTTGGGCGATGCAGGATCCCGATGGTGTCCTCAAAGGCGAGGGCATCACGAAGCGGGTGCGCTGGCGGACTTTCCGCCCGGGCGACGATATCGACGCCGACCGGTGCGTAGCGCTGGTCCGCGAGGCCGCCCGTGTCGCGGCGATGACCCGGGGCGAGCGCGCCCTGCGCGCGATGGACGAGGAGACCGGGCCGATCTAGGCCGTGGTCGGTGGGTACGCCCGCTCGTCGCGCTCGGCGCCCTCGGCGATGGCGGCGATCCGTTTCGCCCGCGTCTCGGGCCGCTTCGCCTGGACGACCCACTCCAGCATCGCCCGCCGCGCGCTCCGTGAGAACGCATCCCAGTGCTCGCGCGCCGGAGGACGGGTTGCCAGCGCGGCCGCGAGATCGTCAGGGACGATGAGCTTCTCGACGTCGTCGAGCAGTGTCCACGAGCCTGACCGCTTTGCCGCCTCGATCGCCTCGAAACCCGCGGGCAGCATCAGCCCGGCCGCCGTGAGTCGCTCGACCCGCTCCTTGTTCGAACGCGCCCATGCGCTCCCCGGCCGACGCGGCGCGAACCACTGGATCGACCGCTCCTCATCGATCGTCTTGCCGCTCGAGTCGATCCAGCCGACGCACAGCGCTTCCTCGACGGCCTCCTCGTATGACACGCTCGTTCCCCCCGAGCCCCGCCGCCACGACACGAGGAACACACCGTTCAACGCGGCGTGGTTGTCGATCAGCCAGGCCCGCCAGCCGGCCCGGTCGAACGGCCCGACCATCGGCCGTCCGTCGGGCGCCGCGGTCGGCACGTCCTTCGCGCTCAGTCCGCCGCCCCTCGTGGGTCCCAGGTGACGACGCCGATCGGCAGGGGTCGCTGACCGCGGAGGCCCACCAGACGGTCGGCATCCACCTCGATCAGCTCGTCGAGGGCGTCCTGGTAGCGCTGGTCGGCCCCGCTGCCGGGCTCGATCCAGAGTTGACGCCGGAGGAACATCTCGAGCTCGTCACGCGAGGCGAACCGCCGCGGGTCCCGGGCGAGCATCTCGACCACCGGCGCATGCCCGCGAGCCTGCAACAGCTCCACGAAGTCGGCCAGCGCCGGCAACGAGACTCTGGCCTCGCCGTGGACCGGCGGCCAGCACACGTCGGCGATCGACGCCGGCTGGCGCTCCATGAGGACCGCGACGCACAGCCGGCGGGCGACCGACTCCATCGACCGGACGAACGGCCCGATCGCTTCGATGTCGTAGCCGACATGGGCGATCAGTGCGACGTCGGCCTCGAACCGCTGGAGGGCGATCCCGTCGGTAGGTGGCCAACGCGTCTCGATGACCTCGACATCGGTCACACCGTGCTCGACCTGGAGCTCCATCAGCGCGTCGAGCATGCCCGGCGACGCGTCGAGCGCGATCACGCGTCCGCCACTCGGGGCGAGCGCCATGGCGATCGGCAGCGCGTAGCGGCCGGCACCGGCACCGATATCGATCCATGTCTCGCCCGGTCGAACGAGTCCCCGAAGCACGTCGAGGACCGGTTCATCGGTGCGCCGCGGGTCGGCTCGGAAGAGGCCGCTGACGGGCGCATAGAAGTCGGCGCCGTCCGGAACTTCGCGGAAGCGCTCGACTTGCTCGGCGTTGGCGATGACCCTGGCTGCCCAGGCGTTCTCGAGGAGGCCGACCAGATCGGCCCGCGTGTCGACATCGGGATTGCCGCCGTCGACCCGGATCGGGATCTCCTGGATCAGCTCCGGATGCGACTCGAGGAACGGCCCCAGCCCGCGGTCGCCACTCGTCTCGTCGACCAGCCCGAACGCCGCACGTCGCACGAGCACCGGGTTCCGCCCTGCACCGTCGCCGTAGACCGGGACGACGATGGGGCGGTCGGACGACGCCTCGGCGTCGAGCAACGCGCGGATCGCCCGTGGCGGCAATCGTGGCTGGTCGCCGAGGACGATGAGCGCGGCATCGGCGTCGGCGCGCAGTGCCCCGATCCCGACCTTGAGCGAACTCGATAGGCCCTCCTCGGGCTCGGGGTTGACCACCTGGCGGGCAGCGCCCCAATCGATCGCCCCATCGAAGTCTCCGGCGTCGTTGCCGACGACGACCACGACGTCGTGGAGCCCGGAGCTTTCGAGCCGATCGAGCACGTGCTGGAGGATCGGTCGGCCCTCGAGCGGAGCGAGCAGCTTGCCGCCACCGAACCGCGACCCCGCGCCGGCGGCGAGCACGACGGCGGCGATGCCGGCCGGAGCCGGAGGAGTGCGTCCCATCCTTCCGATGCTCGCGTACGCGTCAACCACCCGTCACCGCACCAGGGCACGAAGCTTGCCCGCGAGGCCCCTAGGCCTCGGCCTCGTCCTCCTCGTCGACCTCCGCGCCCGCGTCGAACAGGCCGGGTGTCCGCTCCGCGGCCCGTCCGGGCCGAGGCTCTTTGGCGCCGATCCGCCGCCGCGTCACAACGTCGACCGTTGTGTCGCCCTCGCGCGCCGGGTGTTCGACCAGCGCGATGATCCGGCTCGCCATGAATCGCCCCGTGCGGACCGGGGACCCGCCGCGGGTCACCTCGGTGACCTCGACCACGCCTCGAGCCGTCGTCACCTCGATCCGACGGCCCGCGCGACTCGCGACGATCTCGAAATTCTGCACGGCCCCACCCGTATCGACCACGACCTCGACTCGATCGCCCTTCATGACCTCCCTTTCCGCCGGCAGGTGCCGGCCCCTACCCGGCGGTGCCGGCGCATACGCAGCGTGACCGGCACCTACCCGGCCGTGACCGGCGTGCCTTCGATCGCGACGCGCGTTCCCGCGTCGCCCAGCGTGGCCCGCTCGCGCATCGGGACCCCCGAGCCGCCATACCGCTCGGCAACGACCTCGGCAAGGATCGCCAAGGCCGTCTCGGGCGGCTGCCGTCCACCGAGATCGAGTCCTACCGGACCACGCAGGCCGGCCAGTGCCTCCTGGCTGACGCCGAGCTCGAGCAGCCGACGTCGGCGATCCGCCTGGGTCTTGCGCGAGCCGACCGCCCCGACGTACCGACACCCGCGCTTCAACGCCTCGACGATGGCCGGCTCATCGAACTTGACGTCGTGGGTCAGGACCGCGACCGCGTCGTTCGGACCCAGCCCGATCTCGTCGGCGACCTCATCGGGCCAGCCGACGACCAGCCCATCCGCATCGGGGAACCGCTCGCGCGTGGCGAACGACGCGCGGCCGTCGATGACGACCGTCTCGAAGCCGAGCTCCTTGGCCAGCCTGACGAGCGTCCGCGCGACCTCGACCGCCCCGACGATCACCAGCCGCGGCCGGACCGGGAACACTTCGACGAACAGCGACCGCCCACCGAGCTCGACGGTCCTCGACTGGCCCCGTCGCAGCGCCTCGATCGCCGCATCGACCAGCGCGCTGTCGAGACCGGCGTCGCCGAGCGAGCCCTCCAGCCGGCCGTCCTCGTGGACGACGAGCTTCGGCTCGGGCGGTGCCCCATTGCCGGGCTGATGCGGCCCGCCCGCAGCCGGCGGCGAGTCCGCGGGGAGCGGCGTGATCACCGCGGCGCCCTGGCCGCCGGCGCCGAGGGACTCGGTCGCCGCCCGCACGGCGTCGGACGGCACGGCGGGTTCGACGAGCACGTCGATCGTGCCGCCACAGGCCAGCCCGACATCCCACGCCTGCTCGTCGCTGATGCCATAGCGGATGACCAGGGCATTGCCGGTCTCCCGGGCGTGCTCGATCTGTTCCGCCGCCGCCCCCTCGACACAGCCGCCGCTGACCGAACCCGCGATCCGGCCGTCGGTGGCGTGCAGGAGCACCGCTCCCTCAGGCCGCGGCGCCGAACCGAAGGTGCGGACGACGACCGCGCGACCCGCGTCGACCCCCTCGCCCTGCCAGGTGGACAGTGTGTCGAGCAGTTCCTTCATCGCATGGGCCTCGCGGTGGTGGGATCGGTTGGCGTGCCGCCCACCACGGTGGGAGGCGCGACGCCGGCCAGGTCGGCGACCCCGGCAAGACCGGGGAGCGCCGCGTGCGCCGCCGCTTCGGCCCCCTGGCGGGTGTCGGCCGAGCGGACGCCGCCGAGGATCTCACCGAGTCGCTCGAGCGACGCGACCGTGCCGGCCGGCAGGAAATCGTCGATATACGGGTAGGCGGCACGCATCCCGCCGGCAAGCGGCTGGTAGCCGGGCGTGCCGGCCAGCGGGTTGAGCCACACGAGCCGATGGCAGTTGCGGCGCAGGCGCGCGGTCTCGGCGGCGACCAGGCTCGGGTCGCCCCGGTCCCAGCCGTCGGACACGACGATCACCACCCCACTCGAGCGCAAAGAACGACGCGCCCAGTGCTGGTTGAACGTCCGGAAGCTCTCGCCGATACGAGTCCCGCCCGCCCAATCGTTGACGGCCTCGCTCACGCGCGTGAGCGCGCGGTCGCGGTCCTTGTCGCGGAGGAGGCGCGTGACGCGCGTCAGCCTGGTCCCGAACACGAACGACTCCGCGCGCACCTCGCTCGACGCAGACAGCGCCTGGATGAACCGCAGAAGCAGCCGGGAGTGACGCTCCATCGACCCGGAGATATCGCACAGCACGACGAGCGACCGCGGCTCGCGGACCGGCCGGCGCCAGACCCACGACATCAGCTGGCCACCCGTCCCGAGGTTGCGCCGGAACATCGCGCGCGGCGCCAGGCGCCGCCCGTGGGAGTGGAGCTCGTAGCGCCGCGTCCGACGTTGCTCGAGCCGCGGCACGAGCTCATCGACCAGCCGCTCGGCGTCGCGCAGCTCCGCGGGCGTCATCCGGTCGAACTCGCGGTGCTTCAGCATCTCGCCGCGCGAGTACGCGTCGGGCGCCACGACCATGCCCTCGATGTCATCGCCGCTGTCGTCCTCGTCGGCGGTGGACGGGATCGGCACACCCCATTCGTCGGGCCGCGACGAGATGTGTTCGTCGCCGGCCGTCGGCGAGGCCTCGCCCGTGGCGTCGTCACCCTCGGTCTCGGTCCCGTCCGGGTGGCGAAGCGGCGGCGCCTGGAAGTCGCCCGGCCGCCGGCCGCGTGATCGCCACCAGCGGTCGAACACGACGTCGTAGGTCTCGCGATCGTCGCGGCGTCGCACGAAGACCGCCTCGCCGGCGGCGCGCACCTGTTCGCGCGAACCCATGTCGACGAGGGTCAAGGCACGCGCGTAGTCGACGGCGGCGCCGAGATCGATGTGGAGGCCGGCGGCGCGCAGCGCCCGGCCGAAGCCGACCGCTTCGTTCAGCAGGCGACGGCCGTCGACCTCCGGGCCCCACGGAGCCTTGACGACGGCGGGATCGTCATCGGCCTGCATCCGCTGACTGTGCCACGACCGCGCCGCGACTGCCGAACGGGCCGGGGGCCGGGGCGTGGACGACTCGATACGGGGACGTGTTCGAGATGACCTCGACGGTCCCGTCGCGGAAGAGGATCTCCATCGACCCCCCGCCGACCCGCAGGTTGTGGATCGCGATCTCGGGCAGCCAGTCTGGTAGCTGCGGGTTCACGTACAGCTTGGAGCCATCCGCGTCGACGGTCGCGTGGAGGCCGCACAGGATCGCCACGAACCGGAACACCGAGCCCGCGGCCCATGCCTGGGGCACGTTGGCACCGAGATACGGCACCGGGAAACTGGCCGGAACGCGCGGCAACCCCGAGAACAGCTCCGGAAGGCGAAGGCCGACCAACCGTTCGGCGGCGTCGAAGATGCCCTTGGCGACCTGCGCAGCCTCGTCGGCGTAGCCGTACCGGCGGAAGCCGCCCGCCGCTGTCGCGTTGTCGTGGGGCCAGACCGAGCCGGTGTGGTACGAGAACGGGTTGTAGGCGGGATGCTCCGTCGACAGCGTCCGGATGCCCCAGCCCGACCACATATCGTCGGCCATCAGCCGGCGAACGACGCGACCGGCGCGTTCAGGCGGGACGATGCCCGACTGGAGGAGGTGGCCGGCGTTCGACGCGACGCTCCGGATCGGCTCCTTGCGCCCGTTGAGCCCGAGGTAGTAGGTGCCTTCCTGCTCCCACCAGAAGGTGTCGTTGAACCGGTCGTACAGACGCTGGGCCGCGCGCCGCAGGCGCCGCGCATCCTTCGGGCGTTCGAGGACGTCGTAGATGTCGGCCATGCGGTTCTTCGCGTCGAAAACGTAGCCCTGGAGCTCGCAGGTGGCGATCGGCAAGGGGGCAAGGGTGCCGTCGGCTTCGGGGATGGCGTCGCCGGCGTCCTTCCAACCCTGGTTGTACATGCCGTGCGACGAGCGCGTCTTGTACTCCTGGAACCCGTCGCCGTCGCGATCGCCGAAGTGGTCGATCCAGGCCATCGCCGCCTCAGCGTTGGGCAGATAGCGGCGCAGGATCTCGGGGTCGCCGATCCAGTGATAGAGGTACGAGAGCACGATCACGAACAGGCTCGTCGCATCGTGCGTCCCGTAGTACGGCTGATATGGCAGGATCCCGAGCTGCGCCAGCTCGCCGTGGCGGATCTCGTGCGGGATCTTGCCGGGCTCCATGTCGCGTTCCGGGTCGTCGGACTTGGCCTGCAGCTCGGACAGGCGGCGGAGCGCGCCCGACGCGAACTCGGGGAAGCCGGAGATCCCCTGCATCGACACGATCAGCGAGTCGCGCCCGAAGAGCGTCACGAACCAGGGCACGCCGGCAGCCGGGATGAACACGCCGCGCTCGAACGAGGGGTCCTCCAGGCGCAGTGCCTCCAGGTCGCGCACGGCCTGGTCCCACGCCCGATCGACCGTCTGGTTCGGTGTCTGGACGCTCACGTTGGGGAGCGTCGGCCGGACGAGCTTGCGTAGCGGCGCGTCGACCGCGTTGCATGGCAGGGTGACGAGGCGGCGATGCGACCGGGTGACCGGCAACCATTTCAGGCACGTATGCCAGACACCCTTCGGCGGGATGTTCGCTACGAATACCA
This sequence comes from uncultured Chloroflexia bacterium, assembly GCA_963813535.1. GTDB lineage: Bacteria > Chloroflexota > Limnocylindria > Limnocylindrales > CSP1-4 > SPCO01. Next base: position 1,007,578 of record CAWEZH010000002.1, read on the forward strand.
GGCGGCCGTTGGCGAACTGGGGCGTGGAGCCGGGGCGCTCGACAGCGACGATCAGGTCGCGCCGGAAGTCGCGGTTGACGTAGGCGGTCCGGAGCTCGCCCCGCGACCTGAACCAGCGCGTGTTGATCTCGCCCCGCCGGACGATCTCGCCGCGCTTGACGTCGAAGATGTCGGCGAAGTCGGACAAGACGGCGATCTCGATCGTCAGACGGACGGGTCGGCGGGCGTAGTTGACGATGTCGATGTCCTCGTGGATCGCATCGGCGACCGTCCGGTCGACGCGCATCGCGAGCGACTGGCGGTCGATGGAGCCCGCGGAATCGATGAGGTCGTCGTTCGTGAACTCGAACCGGGACGAGAAGGACTGGATCGGCGCCGAGGCCAGGAGGATCGGCCGGCGGCCGTTGATCCACAGGTCGTAGCCGGAGATGAACCGCGTGTCCCGGGTGAAGAACCCGTCGGCCTCGCCGAGGACCCGTCCGTCCGGCTGGCAGATCAGGACACGGTCGTCCCGGTTGATCGTGATCGTCGACGGTCCGACCTGGACCGGGAACGTCATCGGGCGATCGATCTCAGCAGGACAGACATCAGCCCCGGGCGGCGACCTCGGTCAGCATCCGGGCGGCCTGCTCGCCGCGGATCTGGCGGATGTCCTCCTCGTACTTGAGGACGACGCCCAGCGTCTCGTCGACGAGCTCGGGTTTCAGCTCGCGGGCTCCGAGCGACAGCAACGCCGCGGCCCAATCGAGCGTTTCGGCGATGCCCGGGCACCTTGGTCAGGTCGGCTTCGCGCAGCCGGTGGACGAACCCCACGACCTCGCGCGCGAGCTGTTCCGGCGCGGCGGGCACCCGCGCGAGCACGATCTCGTACTCCTTCTGGGCGGTCGGGTAGTCGATCCAGTGGTACAGGCAGCGCCGCTTGAGCGCGTCGTGGACCTCGCGCGTCCGGTTCGAGGTGAGGATGACCCGCGGTGGCTTCACCGCCTGGATCGTGCCGATCTCGGGCACCGTGACCTGGAAGTCGGACAGGATCTCGAGGAGATACGCCTCGAACTCCTCGTCCGCCCGGTCGATCTCGTCGATGAGCAGCACCGGGGCGACCCCATCGTCGCTCTCGAGCGCCTGGAGCAGTGGTCGGCGGATGAGGAAGTCGGGCCCGAAGATGTCCTGGGCGCTGGCCCGCTCGGCCTCGCCGCGCGCCTCGAGCAACCGGATCTCGAGCATCTGGCGCGGGTAATTCCACTCGTACACCGCGGTGTTGACGTCGAGGCCCTCGTAGCACTGCAGCCGGATCAGGCGCGCGCCGAGCGACGCGGCGAGGACCTTGGCGAGCTCGGTCTTGCCGACGCCAGCCTCGCCCTCCAGCAGGAGCGGACGGCCGAGCTCGAGCGCCAGGAAGACGGCCGTCCCGAGCGAGCGGTCCGCGATGTAGTCGCGCGAGCGGAAATCCTCGGTCAGGGCATCGATGGAGCGGGTGCCGGGCGGTCGGTCGTCGCGGTCCGCCGGTTGGTCGGTCATCGGCTCGGATGCTACACGGACCGACCCGGAGACGGTGCGCGCGGTGCGGCCCTCAGGCTGGCGGTCGCGACCCGCGCACCCGATCGTGCAGGCCGTCGATCGAGGCGAGCGTGCCCTCCACCTCGGCCTTACGGGCACGGCGCTCGGCCGTTTCGCGCTTGGCGGCGCGGTCCAGGGCGGCCGCGCTGGCCGCGACGGTCCGGTGCAGCTCGACGATCCGGTCCATGAACCGCGCCCGCATCTGGCGCTGCATCTCGTCGATCACGGAGGCCAGCCGCCCATCGACCTGGAAGCGGATCTCCTCGATCAGGTCGGCCAGGAACGTGCGTGCCTGCTGGCGACGATCGGTCAACCGGCGGCGTCGCTCGTCGAGCACCTCCTTGCCGCCGTACACCGCTGCCACGCCGAGCACCGCCGGACCCACGATCGCCGCGCCCAGCAGCGTCCCGACGAGACCCAGCAGCTCGACGCCCGCCTTGGCACCCGTCACGAGGCCGTACCCCGATCCGAGTCGGGCTCGTGTGCGGCTCTCGAACTCCGGGTCGTTCGTCCAGAACTCCCCGACGTCGAACGTGATCGCCGGCACGTCGTCCTGCGGCCCGCGTTCCTCGTCGGCCAACAGCGCGGCGATGGTGGCCTGGACGTCGGCGGCGCCGGTGGCGGCGTTCCGGAACGCACCGCGGACGGATGTGGCGATCAGGTCCTGGACCCGGGCGCTGAGATCCGGCCAGATGGCGGCAGGGTCGGTGGCCTCGATCTCCCCCTGGGCATCGCGCAGGATCGACCGCATGTCGCGCTGGAACTCGAACGCGATCCGAGTGCGGAGGGCGCCGAACTCGTCGTCGAGGCGCGCCGACCATGCCGCGTCGACCCGCCGCAGGTCGGCGAGGCGCTGGCGCGAGGCCTCCAGCTCCTCCGACATCCGGCTCGCTGCGGCCGGGTCCGCCAGCGCAGCACGTTCGGCGATCAGCGGCTCGCGGAGCTGGCCGAGCACCCAGCGCAGCTCACCGGCGGCCGACTCAAGGGTGGCCGTCCGGGCGCGCTCGACGACATCGCCGCGAAGCGCCTCGGCAAAGGCGCCGTAGCCGCTCTCGTCATCGATCTCGTCGGATCGCATCTTGAGCGTCGAGCTGAGCCCGAACGGCCGTTCCATGAGCCCGATCGCGGCGAGATGGCCGGCGTCGAGCTCGAGGATGCGGCGCCAGCCTGGGTACATGTCGATCTTGGTAAGCGCCACGAGCACGGGCGGGCCGGCGGTGCGGGCACTTGCCAGGAACTCGAGCTCCGCGGCGGACAACTCGGCGGATGCGTCGGTCACGAACACCAGCGCGTCGGCAGATGGGAGGAAGGCCAACGTCGCCGCGGCATGACCGGCGTTGAGTCCCCCGACCCCGGGTGTGTCCACGAGCGTCAGGCCGCTTGCGAGCACGGGTTCGGGCAGCCGGACCTCGACGAGCTCGACGTCGCTTCGTCGTTCCCGACCCGGGACCTCCTGCGCCCATTCCGCGATCGCGGCGGGATCGATCGACTCGACAACCCGCTCGTCGCCATCGCGCCGGTGAACCTCGGCGCTCGCCGGGTCGCCGTAGCGGACGACCGTGACGGCGCTCGTTGCAAGATCGTCGTCGACGGGGCACGCGACCCTCCCCAACAGGGCGTTGATCAACGCGCTCTTGCCGTTCTTGAACTCACCGACCACGCAGACGACGGTCTCGGTCCTGGCCGCGCGCCGCCGGATCTCCTCGATCCGGTCGGCAAGGTCGGCACGATCCAGGCGCTCGGCGAGGAGCCGGATGTCGCGCGCAGCCTCGTCCATGGCCCCAGGCGCATCGACCACCTCGTCGGTCGAGCCGGGCGCGTCGATCGGGCGCGTGGCCGGCGCCATCGTCATCGTCGCGGACATCTCTGGCGGCGTCCTCCCTCCTCCGGCCCGCGAGTGTAGCGTCCGACACGCGTCGCGCACGGTAGACTCGGGAACCCTGCCAACTGATCGAGGGGACTGATGGCCTACTCCCTGGGGATCGACCTCGGGACGACGTACTCCGCGGCTGCGACCGCGCGCGGCGATCGACTCGAGATCTTCCAGCTCGGTGAACGCGCGGCGACGATCCCGTCGATGGTTCTGCTCCGGGCCGACGGCGAGGTCCTGACGGGTGAGGCCGCCGAGCGCCGAGCGCTCGCCGAACCGACCCGCACCGGGCGCGAGTTCAAGCGCCGCCTGGGCGACCCGACCCCGATCATCCTGGGCGGCACCCCGTACGGCGCCGAAGCCCTGCTGGCCCACCTGCTCCGCGCGATCGTCGAGCGGGTGACGCAAGAGCTCGGTGAGCCGCCGTCGTCGATCACGCTGTGCCATCCCGCCGCGTACGGGGCATACAAGCTCGACCTGCTCCAGCAGGCCGTTCGCCAGGCCGACATCGGCCCGGTCACGCTGCTGACGGAGCCCGAGGCTGCCGCGCTCGACTACGCGCGCCAGGAGCGCGTGCCGTCGGGCACGGTCATCGCCATCTACGACTTCGGCGGTGGCACGTTCGACGCGACGATCCTGCGCAAGACCGACGACGGCTTCGAGCCGCTCGGTCAGCCCGAGGGCCTCGAGCGCCTCGGTGGCATCGACTTCGACGAGGCGCTGTTCCGCCGCGCGATGGAGCACGTCGCCAGCCAGGGCGTGACCGTCGACGCCAACGAGCCGGCGACGATGGCCGCGATCGCCCGGCTGCGTGACGAATGCCGTCGCGCCAAGGAAGCACTGTCGTCCGACACCGACGCGACCATCGCGATCTTCCTGCCGGGATTCCAGAGCGAGATGCGCCTCACGCGCTCGGAGTTCGAGGACATGATCCGGCCGCGCATCCACGAGACGATCGCGGCGCTCGGTCGGGCGACGCGGAGCGCCGGGCTCGAATCCGGGGACATCGATCGCGTCCTGCTGGTCGGCGGCAGCTCGCGCATCCCGCTCGTCGCCGAGATGGTCCGCGACGCGACCGGTCGACCGGTGGCGGTCGATGCGCATCCGAAGCACACGATGGCGCTCGGGGCGGCGTACGTGGCGGAGCAGCAACGAGTCGCGACGGCGGGGGCCGGGGCCGCGAGCGCGGCCGGGGTGGTCGCGGCCGGAGCGGCGGCGGCAAGTGCGGCGAGTGCCGCGGCCGACGCCGGGATCGGGACGCCGTCGCCGGTCCTCCCGGACGAGGTCGAGCCCGCGGCTGCTGCAGCGGCCGCCTCGGGGGTGGCTGCGGCGTCAGCCGCCGATCTTGGCGAGCCCGAGTCCGTGCTCGAACCGAGTCCGACGACGACAGGCGCGCCTCCTCCTCTTCCGGCGACGATCGCTCGAGGCGCATGCTGCCGGTCGGTCTCGCCCTCCTCGGCGCGCTGGTCGTCGGGGCAGTCGCGATCGGGGCGAACCTCATGGGCGGTGGTGGCGGCGGAGCGGCGACCGCATCGCCCTCGGCGTCGCTGGCCGTCGTCCCGTCCGCGTCGCCGTCGCCGTCTGTTGCAAGCCCGTCGCCCAGCCCGGTCGTGACGCCGACCGCGGTCCCCTCCCCGACCGCCGTCCCACCGTCGGCCACACCGGCCGGCCGACAGGCACGGATCACCGGCATCACGATCAGCGGCGGACGCTACGTCGTCGACTACGACGTCTTCAACTTCACCCCGGAACTGCCCGGCGGCCGGCACGTGCACTTCTTCTACGACACCGTCACCCCCGCGAACGCCGGCGTCCCCGGCAAGGGTCCGTGGTTCCTCTACGCGGGACCGGTGCCGTTCAAGGAGTACAAGGTCAGCGAGCGGCCGAGCGGCGCACGGCAGATCTGCGTCCTCGTCGCCCGGGCGGACCATTCGGTCGTCCAGGACACCGGCAACTGCGTCGACATCCCGTCCTGACGCGGATCATCGCGATGAGCGATCTGGCGACGGATGTCCGGGCGATCGCCGATCTCGCTCGGCAGGCGGCCGCTGGCACCGGCTACGTCGCGGCGATCGACACGGTCACGCGCCGACTCGACGAGCCCTTGCGCGTCGCGATCGCCGGTCGGGTGAAGGCCGGCAAGTCGACGCTGCTCAACGCCCTGGTCGGCGAGCGGCTGGCGGCGACGGACGCCGGCGAGTGCACCAAGATCGTGACGTGGTACCGGCACGGCCTCGGGTACCGCGTGAGCGCCGACCTGCGTCCGGAGGGTCGCGCGGACCTCCCATTCCGGCGCGAGGACGGCGAGCTGGCGATCGACCTTGGCGAGCACGGCGTCGAGGGCATCGAGCGAATCGAGGTCGGCTGGCCGTCGGCCAAGCTCAAATCGATGACGCTGATCGACACCCCGGGTCTCGGGTCGGCGAACGAGGGCACGTCGGCGCGCACGATGGCGTCGCTGCTCGACACCGGCGTCGAGGGACCGGCTGACGCCGACGCCGTGCTCTACCTGATGCGCCACCTGCATCACGGCGACGCCCGCTTCCTCGAGGCGTTCATGGACCACTCGATCGCGCATGCGTCGCCTGTCAACGCGGTCGTCGTCCTGTCGCGGGCCGACGAGATCGGTGCGGCCCGGCCGGACGCGCTCGATTCGGCGCACGCGATCGCGGCCCGGTACGCGTCGGACCCACGCGTCCGCGAGCTGGCCTCGGGCGTGCTGCCGGTCGCCGGACTCCTCGCCGAGACCGGCGCGACGCTCCGCCAGGAGCAGTTCGAATGGATCCGCCAGGTGGCTGGCCTGGATGCGGAGGTCCGCGATCGACTGCTCGTTTCGGTCGAACGCTTCCGCGACGACGGCGAGAACCCGCTGAGCGAGGCGATCCGCGAAGACCTTCTGGAGCGCCTTGGGTTGTACGGGTTGCGGCTGGCGACCCAGCTCGTGGCCGACGGCTCCGTGCGCACGGCTCCGGAGCTCTCGACCGCGCTGCTCGAGCATTCCGGGATCCGGGCGCTGCAGCGCGTGCTCGAGCAGTCGTACTCGGCGCGCGCGTCATTGCTGAAGGCAAGGTCGGCGTTGGTCGCACTGCGGGCGATCGCGATCGTCCTGGGTCGGGACGGCGTGGCGGAAGCCGGTCAGGTGGTCGAGGCGATCGACCGGCTCGAGGCGTCGTCGGGTGCGCTGGCGCTGCTTCGGCTGCAGCACCTCGTGCTGGCGGGTCACCTGGAATTGAGCGATCGGAGCGCGCGGAGGTGGACCGGCTGTGCAACCCGGGCGATCCGCGTGTTCGGGCAGGGCTGGACAGCGACGCGACGGACGACGACGTGCGTGCGGCGGCTCTGGCCGGCGTCGAGCGCTGGCGGGCTCGTGCCGGCAACCCGTTGAGCGACCGCCGCCTGATCGAGGCGGCCGAGATCGTCAGCCGCGCCTATGAAGGGATCTACGCAGGCGCCGGCTGAAGGGCGGTATCGGACGACCGGCCCGCCTACACTCCTGCCGTGCGCCGGAACCTCCAGCCGAGCGACCTCGGCGATCTCCTGGATCGCCCGCTGAACGCCGTCCTGGGCTTGCATCGCAAGGACGGCTCGATCCTCCTGACGCCGGTCTGGCATCTGTTCAAGGACGGCTCGTTCTACATCCAGTTTCCCGGTGGCGATCGGAAGATCGCCATGCTCGAGAGAGATCCGCGCTGCAGCATCCTCGTCGCCGAGGACGACGTCCCGTATCGGGGGATCGAGGTCAGCGGCGAAGGTCGGACGTCGACCGACGACTACACGCGCTCGGGAACCGAGATCGTGCGCCGCTATGTCGAGGCTCACGATCCTGGGGCGATGCCGGCCGATTACCTGCTGGAGGGTGGGGTGATCGTGCGCATCGAGCCTACGGCGATCCGAGCCTGGGACTACGCGGACGCCGCCTACGTTTGACCGGCCGGGCGAGCCGACCTCATGGCTGGGCCCTAACATCAACCACCCGCGAACACCAGAGGAGGGAGAGGCCATGCCGTTCTATCTGACTCGCTTCAGCTACACACCCGAGACATGGGCGCGACTCATCAGCAAGCCGGAGGATCGGCGCACCGCCGCACGGGAGTACATCGAATCCGTGGGCGGCAAGCTGCATGGCTTCTGGTACGCCTTCGGCGAGCAGGACGGCTACAACCTCTTTGAGGCGCCGGACAACGTATCCATGGCCGCCGTCGCACTCGCCATCGGCGGAGGCGGAGCCCTCAGTTCGATCGAGACCACCGTGCTGCTCACGGTCGAGGACACGCTGGCGGCTCTCGAGAAGGCGCAGTCGATCAAGTACAAGGCGCCTGGGAGCTAGCCGCCAAGCAGCGTCGGGGATCCTCCGCGCCCGAACGTCAGACGCACTTGAGTCTGGCGACGCGATCGAGTGATGGCTCAGTGTCCGGGAATGTCACCCGAGCAACTGGTCTGGGAGCCGGAGCGTGGCACTGAAGTCCATTCGCGAAAGTCAGCCTTGTTCCCCTTGGCCCCCCTCCACGATGTCGGCGATGAACCGCGGCAAGGCGAAGCTGGCCTTGTGGAGCTCCGGGGTGTAGTAGCGGGTGTCGAGGCGAGCCGCATCGAACCGCTCCCGGAGCGTCGTGAGTGGCACGGTCCGGAGCCCTACGTCGTCCGTGCCCCAGCCGAATGCCATGAACCCGCCGACGTAGGTCGGCACGACCCCGAGGTAGCAAGTCGCGTCGGCGAACAACCCACCGAAGATCCGCATCGTCGACTGGAGCTCCGCGGGCTGGAAGAACGGGACACCGTTCTGCGTCACGAGCACACCGCCGGGCTGCAGTACGCGCTTGCAGTTCCCATAGAACTCGGGGGTGAAGAGGGCCGCACCCGGACCGATCGGGTCGGTCGAGTCGACCACGATCACGTCGAACCGCCTGTCGACCGTCGCCACGAAATCGGCCCCGTCGCCGAGCACGATCTCGACGCGCGGGTCGTCGAACGCCCCGCGGCTCAGATCCGCGAGGTGCGTCCGGGCGAAATCGATGACGCCGGCGTCGAGCTCGGCGATCGTCACTCGCTCGACCGTCGAGTGCTTGAGGACCTCCTCGACGAGCCCGCCGTCGCCGCCACCGACGATCCCGATGTCGCGCGCCGCGCCGTGGGCAAGGATCGGGACGTGCGCCAGCATCTCGTGGTAGACGAACTCGTCGGCCATCGTCAGCTGCGTGACGCCATCGAGCGTGAACATGCGCCCGAACCGCTTGCTTTCCGCGACGACCAGATGTTGATGCTCGGTCTGGCTGTCGAACAGCACCCGATCCACCTTGATCGACATCCGCACGTCGTCGTAGAGGGTCTCAGTCAGCCAGATCTCGTCAGACTCCATATGGGTAGCGTACTGGCGCGCATCAGTCGTCCGAACACAGAGGATCGCAAGCGTTCGGCGGCAGTTGCCTCGAGGGGAGGCACATCAACGCCCAGTGACTCAGTGTCCGGGAATGTCACCCGCTCAAGGTGGCGATCGAATCGGATCAGGAGCGCGCGCGAGAGGCAAGCTCGACGGACTCCGCGGCCTGTCGGCCGAGAAGCCCCGAGGCGGATCTGTAGGGCGAGCGCGACATGCTCGGCCACGGCTTCCCCGTTTAGGCACCGGCTCGACTGGCTCGCAGGCGTGGCAAGACGTCGGTGGCGATCCGTTCGAAAGTCCCCACCTGCCGATCTTCCAACGGGTAGTAGAGGCCGATCTCGTCCATGCCGAGCTCGATGATCCGACCCACCATGTCCTCGAAGCGATTCGGCGAATCGAAGTAATCGATCGACCCCCCTCGGGGTCGGGCCTTGGCGTCGAACATGGTGTAGGAGCGTCGCAACGTCGCCGGCTCGCGCCCAACCGACGCGCAGACTTCGTCCATCAGCGTCGCACGTCGACGTGTCTCGTCCACCTGGTCCTCGAACGATTCATGGAACGACAGGCTGTTCCAGGTGTCCGCGTACCGAGCGGCGTTGCGCATCATCACCGGCCCAAGCGCCCCGACCATGATCGGCGGCCGCGGCGACTGGACCGGACGGGGATTCATGATCGCCCCAGCTACCTGGTAGAAGTCACCCGCGAACGATGTCACCTCGTCGCGCAGGAGGCGATCGACGATCTCGACATATTCCGCGAGCCTGGCGACGCGTTCCTTCGGCTCCCAGTCGGGGATGCCGATCATGCCGTACGACGGGTCGTGCACGAGGCCCGTCCCCAGCCCGATCTCGAGTCGGCCATGCGAGATGTGATCGAGCGTCAGGGCTTGGCGAGCGAACAGCGCCGGGTTCCGGAATGGGATCTGCGTAACGCAGCTGCTGAGTCGGATGGACGTCGTGGCGGATGCCAACCCAGTGAGTGCCGTCCAGGACTCGAACCACGGACTCGGCGGGTTGGTCCAGTCGACGAAATGATCCGGTAGCGCCGCCACCTCGATCCCGAGCTCGTCGAGACGGACGAACCGCTGTTTCAGGACGTCCCATGGGACATTGGGCAGGCACAGGACCTGGAACCTGAGCACCGGGCTCATGGCGCATTCTGGCACGCTCCATCGAGGGCGCTCGGGCGGCTAGATAGTCGCAACCGGGTGACGCGGATCGATGTGATCGAGCCTGTGTCGCATCCAGGAGCTTCATCCGCGCGGAGGATACGACCTCGCGGTGGCAATGTGTCAACGCACCTGAACGTCGACGTCGACCGGTACCGCTCGGACGACCGCGTCGTGAACCGGGCACTTTGCGACCGCATCCTCGATCGCCGCGCGCACCGAGCTGGCATCCACACCGCCCGCTGACGCGGATACGGCGACCCGGATGCTCAGCGGACCGGCGGGGACGCTCTGATCGATGCCGAGGATCCCGCGATCATCCGACTCCGAGTCGACCACCACCTCCAGGCCGCTGAGCGACCATCCCTCCTGGGCGCCTCGCATGGCGATCAGGGTCGCCACGCACGACGCATAGGCCGCGCGGAACATCCACCCAGGACTCGGGGCCGACGCCCCACCGCCGATCCCGGTGACCATGTCCGTCACGAGCGAGGCGCCGTCGGCACCGGTCACGCGCACCCGCAGCCCGTCCTCGATCGAAGCCGTCGCGGCGCCGTCGCGATACCTCGCCCCAGTCGGATTAGACGTCAGGTAGGACCGCGCCTCCGCGATCGCCCTTGCGATGTCCGCCTCGCCCACCGCTATCCCTCCTACCCTTCCGGCGCGTCCAGGTCGCGCGCATACCGAGGAAATCGGAAACGCTGGTCGCGCGTCAGGATCCCGCCGTGGCCGAGCTTCGCCACTGTCGCCTCCGACGCTGGCTCGCCGGCCAGCAACCTGGGCAGCAACAGATCCGCCGCCGTCGCCTTCGAGTAGGCGCCGCACGTCGGCAACCCCAGGATCGACGTTCCACCGACCCGTGCCAGCCACAGCATCGAGCCGGGATGCGACGGCACGCCTCGCCGCACGACGCGCCCACCGAGCGCCTCGATGGCGATGAAGAACGCGTCCTCGGGGTCGGTCGAAGCCGACCCGGCCGTCAACACCAGGTCGGCCGTCTCGGCTCCCCGGGTGAAGCGCCCGACCGCGGTCTCCACGGCATCGGCATCGTCCTCGACGTAGACGATATCGAGGATCTCCGAGCCGAGACCCTCGACCTTGGCGCGCACCGATGCCTCGAAGCGCTCCTTCGCCGTCGCCCGGACGGACTCCTTCACGACGACGCCGACGCGCCGAGCGACGAACGGCGCGACCGAGACGATCGGCTGGCTGCCGAAACCCGCGATCCGCGCACCCGCCTCGATCACCCCGGCATCGACGAGGTGCGGCGCGACCTTCACGCTCGCGACGAGGTCGCCGCGCTCGACGACCTGGCCGTCGTAGACCGTGAACACCTCGAGCGGGTCGAGCCGGTTGATCCGTTCGAGATCGGCGATCCGCACGGTCACGACGCCGTCGACCGCCGCGACCAGGTCGAGCCGGCTCTGGTTCGGGCCGCGGACATCGAGCCCGCTCCCGGCGATCGCCTTGGCCAGCCGAAGTGCGGCCTCGTCCTCGTGCAGCTCGTTGCCGCTCGCGACCAGCACGCTCACGGGCGGGCCCGGCTCCTCGGCGGCCAGCGCGAGGAGGTCCTCTTCCGACAACCGTCGGCCCTTCGACCAACGCTTGCCGCCGACCGTGAGGTCGCGCGTCAGGACCGCGCCGGCCAGCCGGGCGGGGGCGCGCCGGCCCGGGACGACCCGCTCGACGCGCAACGCTCAGACGCTGGGATCGAGCGCGCTAACGACCGAGGGCGGCGTCGATCGCCCGGCGCGTGTACACCTCGGCCATCTTGGATCGATAGTCCCGGTCGGCATAGAAGTCACCGTTGACGGTCTGGCCCTCGGTCACGTGAGCGGCCGCCGCCGCGACCGCGCTCGGCGAGCCGTCGCCGCCCATCAGCGCGGATTCGACGGCCTTGGCCCGGTATGGCGCCTCCCCCACCCCGGTGATGGCGATACGGGCGTGCGACACGCTCCCGCCGCTCATCGCCACGACCGCGCCGACCCCGACGATCGCGTAGCCCGAAGCCGGATTCGCCATCTTCTTGTACGACCCGGCCGCACCCTCGGGGAGCGGACCCCGGATGATCCTGACGAGGATCTCATCGGGCCGGATCGCCGTCTCGAAGGCGCCGGTGAAGAAGCCGTCGAGGGGCACGGTCCGCTCACCGCTCGACGAGCGGAGCACCGTCGAATAGTCCAGGGCGAGTGCCAGCGCTGGTGCATCGCTGGCGGGATCAGCGTGACTGATCGACCCGCCGATCGTCCCGCGGTTGCGGACCTGGACGTCGCCGATCTGGGAGAGGCATTCCTGGGCGATCGGCAGCTTCGCGACTTCGAGGACCTCGGCGTACGTCGCCAGCGCGCCGACTTCGAAGCCGCCATCCGCCGTGGGGCCGACCCGCTTCAGCTCGTCGATCCCGCCGATGTCGACCAGCTTCGTCGGTCGTGCCAGCCGCAGCTTCATCAGCGGCAGCAGGCTCATCCCACCGGCGATGATCTTGGCCTCACCGCCCGCCAGCGCCCCGAGCGCGTCCTCGATCGAGCTCGCCCGCTGGTAGTCGAACGCTGCCGGGATCATGCCTGGCCTCCCTTCGCCGACTGGATGGCTTGCCAGACCTTCTGTGGCGTGTACGGCATGTCGAGGTGCCGGATGCCGTGTGCGCCGAGCGCGTCGATCACGGCGTTGGCCACTGCGGCCGTGGATGCGATCGCGCCCGCTTCACCGACGCCCTTCACCCCGAGCGGGTTGACCGGCGAGGGGGTAACCGTCTTGTCGAGCTCGAAGTTCGGCAGTCGCGAGGCCTTGGGCAGCGCGTAGTCCATCATCGAGCCGGTCAGCAGCTGGCCGTCGTCGTTGTAGACCGCGCCCTCCCACAGCGCCTGGCCGACACCCTGGGCGATACCGCCGTGCAGCTGGCCGGCCACGATCAACGGGTTGATCTCGTTGCCAACGTCGTCGACCGCGACGTAGCGCACGAGGTCGACCACACCGGTCTCCTCGTCGATCTCGACCGTCGCGATATGGGTGCCGAACGGCCACGTGCAGTTCGGCGTGTCGTAATAGGCCGTCTCGTCGAGATACGGCTCCATGCCCTCGGGAGCATCGAACGCCAGGTCGATGGCGAACGCGATCTCCTGGATCGTCTTCTTGCGGTCCGGCGAGCCCTTCACGCGGTATTCGGCACCGTCGATCTCGATGTCGTCGGGGGACGCCTCGAGCATGTGGGCGGCATAGCGCCGCGCCTTGTCACGGATCTTGTCCGTCGCCTTGATGGCGGCGGTCATCCCAACGGAGCTCGTCCGAGATCCGTAGGTCCCGTAGCCGAACGGCGTGCCCTGCGTGTCCGAGTGCTGGACGATGATGTCCTCCATCGGCACGCCGAGCTGGTCCGAGATGACCTGTGCGTACGTCGTCTCGTGGCCCTGGCCCTGTGGCTGGGTGCCCACGGTCGCGACGACCTTGCCGGTCAGGTGGACCTTGATGTTGGCCGACTCCCACATGGCCGCGCCCCAACCCTCGCCGACGGCACCGATCCACTTCGACGGGGCGACACCGCACACCTCGATGTACGTGCTGAAGCCGACGCCGAGCAACTTGCCGCGGTCGCGCGCATCCGCCTTCTGGGCTGCGAGCGCCGGGTAGTCGACCATGGCCAGCGCCTTGTCCATCGCCGGCTCGTAGTTGCCCGAGTCGATATAGATCTTGGCCCCGCCACTGGCGGTCCCGAGCCCCGACGGGTTGTCGTACGGGAACTGGTCGGGCTGGATGAAGTTGCGCCGGCGGAGCTCGACGCGGTCCATGCCGATCTCGGCCGCGAAGAGGTCCATCGCCCGCTCGATGACATAGGTCGCCTCGGGACGACCGGCGCCGCGATAGGCGTCGACGAAGGTCGTGTTCGTGTAGACCCCAGTCACCTCGGCGTAGACGTTCGGGATCTTGTAGCAGCCGCTCAGGACGCGGGCGTACAGCGTGGTCGGGATGCCCGGGCCGATGGTCGACAGCCGGCCGCCGAGGTTGGCATACGTCTTGACCCGCAGACCGGTGACCTCGCCGTCACGCTTGCCGGCGATCTCCAGGTACGTGATGTGGTCGCGACCGTGGATGGTCGACTGGTAGTTCTCGCGGCGGCCTTCGATCCACTTCACGGGCCGCCCGCCGATGGCCTTGCTCGCGAACATGCACAACGCCATGTCGGCGTAGGTGTAGATGCGCGAACCGAATGCGCCGCCGATATCTGGAGCGATGCAGCGGACCTTGTGCTCGGGGATGCCGGTCACGAAGGCGGTCAGCAGCAGCCGCTGGATGTGCGGCGTCTGGCTCGACATCCAGACCGTGTATTCGTCGGTGCCGGGGTTGTACCAGCCGATGTCGCCGCGGGTCTCGATCGAGTTCGGGATCAGACGCTGGTTGATGATCCGCTGCTTGACGACGACTTCCGCGCCATCGATCGCGGCGTCGGTGCCGGCCTTGTCGCCGACGTTCCATTCGAAGACGACATTCTTCGGTGCGTTCTCGTGGAGCTGTGGGGCTCCGGCTTCCATCGCCTTCTCGGCGTCGACCACGGCCGGCAGCGGCTCCCAGTCGACCTGGATGGCCTCCAGGGCGTCGACCGCCTGCTCCGGCGTGTCGGCGACCACCGCGGCCACGCCTTCGCCGGTCCACTTGACGTCGTCCGTCGCCAGAACGCGCGGGGTGTTGACGTTGTTCTGGATGCCCGCGCTGCCACCGGCCGGCCACGCCATCGGCAGTGGGTTGTACGGGATGTCGGCACCGACGAACACGGCGTGGACGCCGGGCATCGTCTTGGCGGCGCTCGTGTCGATCGAGCGGATGTTGGCGTGCGCATACGGACTGCGCAGGATGGCCAGGTAGGTCATCGACTGCAGCTTGATGTCGTCGATGTAGCGGCCCTTGCCGGTGATGAACCGCGGGTCCTCGGTGCGTTTGATCGGCTGGCCGAGCGGCGTGGTCTTCGGGGCGTCGAGTACGTCGGTCATCGTTCCTCTCCCCGGACTACGCGGACGCGGGGGCGGCGGCCCCCTCGCGCATGGCCACGGCCGCGGCACGGACCGCGGCGACGATGTTGTGATAGCCGGTACACCGGCAGATGTTTCCCTCGATCGCGTGCCGGATCTCGTCCTCCGACGGATCGCTGTTCCGCGCGAGCAGGTCGGCCGCGACCATGATCATCCCCGGCGTGCAGAAGCCGCACTGCAGGCCATGCTTCTCCCAGAAGGCGGTCTGGAGCGGGTGGAGATCGTCGCCGTCGGCCATGCCCTCGATCGTGGTGATCGACGCGCCATCGGCCTGGACGGCGAGCACCGTGCACGACTTCACGGCCTTGCCGTCGAGGTGGATGGTGCAGGCGCCGCACTGGCTGGTGTCGCAGCCGATGTGGGTGCCGGTCATGTCCAGGTCCTCGCGGATCGCCTGGACGAGGAGCCGTCTGGGCTCGACGTCGAGCTCGTGTCGCGCACCGTTGACGGTCAGGGAGATGTGTTCGCCCACGGGCCGGACCTCCTTCGACGACGACTGTGACGCGGACTCGGGGTTCGCGACAGGGTCAGGATGCATGTGTCCGCTGGAGCAGAGGACCTCGCCCCGGCTGGCTCCTCGTGCCGGTGGGAGGGACTGCGATGGTCCCACCGTCGAGGGTCGGAATCAAGTGCGGTCGGCACCCGTCGCGCGCGGTCGCCGGCCCCGTCCCGGAGGCGACGGCTCGACCCGGCCGAGTGCGGCCGAACGGCTGTCGATTGCGCGCGGGTCGAGGGCCTGGCGCCGCTCCTCGGGCGAGGCGGTCACGAGCCGCGCGGCCTCGCCGAGGCGACGGACCTTGGTCGCGGCCTCGTCCCAGATCAGTGCCCCCATGGATCCCGAGGTGGCGAGACCGACCCGGTCGATGCCCCTGCCCGCGCTGGCCGCGGCGTAGCGCGCGGCCCACAGGAGGAGTTCCGGGCCGTCGTCACTGCCCGCGTGTGCCGACAGTGCCCCGCAGATCAGTCCGCGCTCGGTCGGTGCCCTGACCGCGAGTCGCCAGTTGTCCGGCCCGTTGATGAGATCGACCGCGAGGCTCGAATAGGCGCCCGCGAGGATGGTCTCGATCCCCGCGATGTCGGCATTTCCGCCGGTGATCGCGAGCGTGAGATGCACATCCGTGCCGAGATCCGCGGTCAACTCGCGATGTGCGGCGGCATAGCGCTCCCGTGCTTCGTCGTTCGACCCGATCGTCGTCGCGCCGGGCTCGTGGACTTCGATCAATCGACAGCCCGCGTCGGCGAGGGCCAGGATGTCGCGCCGCACCTCCCCGACGTCGCGTGTCGAGGACCACGGTCCGACGATCACGGCCTTGACCAGGCGGTCGGAGCGCTCCGAGGTCGCCCGCCACGACCCGATGATGTCGTCCGGATGTCGCGGCCAGCCGCCATCGGTCGCGGGTTCGAGGCCGTGTTCGGCCTGCAGCTCGAGGCAGGCGTCGAGGATCGCCTCGGCTGGTGCGTCGTCGGGAAGCGGCGGCCGCGGCAGGGATCCGAGCAGCGTCGCGAACATCGGCTCTATCGGCCGCCGGCTAGGGCACGAACCGCGGCGTCCCGACGATGATCCCGAGCACGACGGCCAGCGCGACCACCCCGATCGCCAGGACGGGCACGTACCAGGGAACGGTCGCGATACGAGCCGCGGTGCTGCCCGCCGGCTGCCACAGCAGTGCCACGGTCGAGACCCGCGTCGGCGGCCACACCGTCCCGATCCAGAGACCCGTCGCAAGGCCGCCGAGGTGGGCGGCGTTGTCGATGTTCGGGATGGCGAGGCCGAACACGATGTTCACGAGGATCAGGAAGCCGAGCTGACCCACCAGCATCCGGCTCGATCGATCCACCGGCCGGTGGAAGCGGTTCGCGGCGAGCAACAGCCCGAACAACCCGAAGATCGCGCCCGATGCGCCGACCGATGGCACCTCGGCGCCGAAGACGAAGCTCGCGATCGAACCGCCGGCGGCACACAGGAGGTAGAACAGGAGGAAGCGGGCGGGGCCGTACCAGCGCTCGACGATCGGTCCGCACAGATACAGCGCATACATGTTGAAGAACAGGTGCGCGAGCGATTGCCCGAAGAAGCCCGGTTCCGGACTGCCGTGCAGCAGCGTGACGGTCCACAGCCGCCAGTACTCGCCCTCGGCCACGGCCTGCTTGTCGAGCTGGAAGGCCTCGTACAGGAACAGACCCTCCGTCGACAGGATGGCCGTGAGGGACACGATGACCGTGGCGGCGATCAGGACGGTGGTCACCGACAACATCGACGACTCGCCCCGGCCACGCGCGAAATAGCCCCGAGCGGCGTCGGTGTCGCCGGTCTCCTTCGACAGCCAGCCGAGCGTATTGGCGATCTCCGCCTTGTCGCCGGCCGGCGCACGACGTTCGGCCTGCCGATAGGCGCTGATGGCGCCGTTCATGTCGCCGTCACGGACCGCGGCCGCGGCGATGTTGCGCCATGCCGGGTACGCGGAGGGCGTCTCTCCGACCTGGATGACGGCCCGCCACGCGGCGAGGGCGGAATCGTCCTCACCGAGCTGGAGCCGTGCCTGGCCGAGCCCGAGGAGAGCCGCGGCGGTCATGCTCGCGTCGTCGAACCCGACGACCCGGCCGTAAAGGGCGGCGGCCTCGGCGTGATCGCCCGCGGCGAGGCGGGAATCGCCTTCGGCGAGGAGGGCCGACGCCTCCTCCCTCGATAGACGGCCCGGCCGCAACGGATCGGGCGAGGCGGGGGGCCGAGCGTCGTCCATCGGCCCGACGATACTAGACTTCCGACCATGTGCGGACGGTTCACGCAAGAGCGGCCGGCCTCCGATCTGGCCGAGATCTTCGCGGCCGAACCGCTCGCCGACGAGCTCGGAGCCCGCTACAACGTCGCCCCGACTGACGACGCGTTCGTCGTGGTCCAGCGCGAGGAGCGGCGCGCCCTGACGGCCTACCGCTGGGGCCTGATCCCCCACTGGTCGACCGACCTAAAGGGTGGCTCGCGGATGTTCAACGCCCGAGCCGAGACCATCACCGCCAGCCCCGCCTTCCGCGAGGCATTCCGTCGGCGACGATGCATCGTGCCGGTCGATTCGTTCTACGAATGGAAGCGCGAGGGCGCGGTCCGCCAGCCCTACCGGGTGACGAGGGCCGACGGTCTCCCGCTGGCGCTGGCGGGGCTATGGGCCGGCTGGCGCGACCCGGAGATCGACGAGGTCCGGCGGACGTTCACGATCGTGACGACGACGCCGAACGAGGCCATGGCCGGACTCCACGATCGCATGCCGGTGGTGCTGGACGTGTCAGCGTGGGACCGCTGGCTGGTCGACGGCCGGGCGGGGCCGCCGGTCGACGAGGGTGAGCTGCTGGCGATGCTCCAACCGACCGACGACGTCGAGCTCCGGATCTACCCGGTCAACCGCTACGTCAACGACGTCCGACAGGATGGCCCGGAACTGATCGAGCCGCTGTCGGACGCGCCGGCGACTGGTGTCGCCACGGCGGCCGAGGGCACGCTCGGCTTCTAGGCGCTCACCGACTCGGCACTCACCGACGCCACGAGCGCCTCGAAGGCGTCGCGCGGCGGATCGCCCCGATCGAGCGCTGCCGCGTAGCGACCGACCGCTGCACCCGCTGCCGACTCATCCTGGTCATCGATCTCGAGGGTGATGGCGGTGGGCGGCAGGCCTTTCGGCACCGATGTGCCGGACGGAACGATGACGACGAGCGCGGTGTCGGCCCACGTGGCTGCGGCGACCGCCTCCGCCAGGACGTCGTCGGGCAGGTGGACCGCGACGATGACGCCGATCTGTGGGAGATAGCGCAGGGCGAGATTCACGTCCGCCGCCTCGAGATGTGCCGCGTCCCGAATCGAGGTCGATGGCGGTGCCGCGGCCTCCTCTGACGCTGGATCCTGACCCTCGACCAGTTCATCGGGGACGACCGCCGTCCGCTCGCCCAGGTCGCGCAGGACGGCCACGTGTCCGACCTTCTGACGCGCGAGCGACAGCAGCACCGCATCGCCTGCCGGGTCGTCGCCGAGCCTGGCGATAACCTCGACACGCGTATCGGCAGCGGCAGCGGCCGTGGCGACCGACGAGACCAGGCCGGCCGCATCGGAATCGTCATCGAACCCTCGCAGCCGGAGCGCACCGATGACGACGATCACGTCGTCAGGCTACCCGACCTTGATGTCGCCTATGTCTGGCTATCGTCGCTCCCCGATCCCTTGCCGGAGCTGTCGCCGCTCCCCGAGCCCTTGCCGGAGCTATCGCCGCTCCCGGAGCCTGGGCCGGAGCTGTCGTCACTCCCCGAGCCACTGCCGGAGCCGCCGCCGTGATCGTCGGTACCGGACGGTTCATCGGTCTCGGTCGGCGAGGGCCGCGCCGTAACGGTGGGCGTGGCGGTCGGCGACGGACTCGGCGAGATGCTGGGGGACGGGGACGGGACGACCGACGGGGACGGGATCGGTGACGGGCTCGGCAGGGTGGGCGGCGGCGTCCCGTCCGGGCCGAGCAGCCGGCTCGCACCGATGACGGCCACGGAGCCGACCGAGCCGACCGCGACGGCCAGTGCCAGCAGCATCGCGAACGCCTGCGCGCGTAGCGCGAGCGGTCGGCCGCTGCCGAAGGCGATCGCCCAGGCGTCCCTGGCCGTCGCGAGCAGTCCGCGACCGGCCGGTCGCGGCATGGGTTCGTCGGCGATGGCCGCCATGACGCGGTCCTCGAAGCCGACGCTCGGGCCGGCCAGACCCGTGGCGGCGTACGTCTCCAGGTCCCGGGCCGTGGCCAGCAGCTCGGCGCTCTCGGAGTCGAGCTCGAGGTCGAGCTCGGACGGATGGAAGCGGCTGCGCGGATCGCTCATCGCTCGCCCCCTTCCATGCTGGATCGCAGTCGCGCCAGCCCTCGATGGAGATGGGTCTTCACGGTCCCGAGTGGTCGGCCGGTCTCCTGGGCGATCTCCTCCAGCGAGGCCTCCCCGAAGAACCGCAGCGCGACGACCTCGCGGTACGGCTCGGGAAGGGTCGCGACGGCGGTGCGTACCTCGGTCGCCCGTTCGGCGCGCAACGACAGGATCGCCGGATCGGTCATCGGGGCGGCGGCCATCGCATCGCGCTCGGCCGCGCGGTCGGCGGCGCTCGGCGACGCCTCGGAGGCGCTGACCCCAGCCGGCGAGCGCCATGCGACCGTCCGGCGCCGGCCCGCCTGTCGCAGCGCGATGCGCACCCCGATCCGGGTCAGCCAGGCGCCGAACGGCCCGTCGCCGCGCCAGCTGGACAGGGAACGGAACGCGGTCACGAACGCCTCCTGGGCGGCGTCCTCCGCCTCGGCGTGGTCGCCGAGGACCCGATGGCAGGCCCGGACGAGCGCGGGTGCCTCGCGCTCGACGAGACGGCGATAGGCCTCGCGGTCGCCCGCCAGGACCGCGTCCACGATGGCGCGATCGTCGTTCCAGACGGTCGGTTCGAAGGCAGGCGATGACTCGGTGGCGATGAGCGACCTCCAGGCGGCGTGGGGGCCTTGGACGTCGGACACACCGGATCGGCCCATGACCATGATGCCGTGGTCTGGGCCGATCCACCCTGAAGCGGGTCGTGTCCGCATGGACGACGGGCGATCCCGTCAGTCGTCGTCGCCGCCATCACGGCCGGACGATCCACCATGGTCGTCTCCTGCACCATCGTCGTCGCCGCCATGGCCATCGCCGTCGCGGCCGGATGAGCCGCCGTGATCGTCGTTGTCGCCGTCGTCATCGCCGTTGCGCCCGGACTGCCCACGCTGCCCGGAATCACCACCGTTGTCGTCGTTGGCGTCGTCGGTCGCCCCGGCGGTCGCTGTGGGTTCGGCAGTGCCGGCGGCGCGTGGCTGAGTGGTCGCGTCTGCAGTCGGCTCTGCCGTCGGGTCAGCGGTGGCCTCGGCGGTCGCCTCTGCGGTGGCTTCGGCGGTCGCGGTCGGCTCGGTCGTCGGGGATGCCGTCGGTGAGATCAGGGCTGGTGCAGCCGGGGATGGGCTGGCGGTCCCGTCGTTGGCGGCCATGGCCACACCAGCGACCAGGAAGAGCGAGGCACCTGTGATCAGGAGGCCTCGGAGTAGGCGCGGGTCATTTCGCATCGGTGTCGTCGTCTCCGTGAGTGTCGGCCGGTCATCGTGATCGGTCGCTACTCAGTCGAGACGTCGACGGGCGAAAATGTTTCAGGAGTCGGGGTCGGATTCCTCGCTCGACGTGTCCGCGGCGCCAGGATCGTCGGAGCCCGGGAGCGACGGATCCTCGGCGCCCGCCGTCGGGCCGGCCTCCTCGCCCTCATCGGCCGGGCCCGCCGCAGCCACGGCCTCCATCTCGGGCGCGAGCTGCGCCGCCGCGGGCTCATCACGGTCGATCACGAGTCGACCGAGACCGGCCGCCTCGAGGTCGGATCCGAACGCATCGACATCGCCGACGAGCACGATCGCTGCGCGATCGACCGCGAGGTGGGCTCGCGCGGCCGCCTCGATGGCGTCGACGTCGACCGCCTCCACACGCGCTCGATAATCGGTCAGCTCGTCGAGCGGCAAGCCATGCACCGCGAGCCCGGACACCGCCCCGACGACCGCCCCCGGTGTCTCGAAGCGCAACGGGAACACGCCGACAAGGAAATCGCGTGCGGCCGCGAGCTCGTCGTCGGTGACGCGCGAGTCGCGCATCCGCTCGAGCTCGGTGATCGTGTCGAGGATCGCCGGCACGGTCACCTCGGTGTTGACGGCGGCCCGGGCGGTGAACGGCCCCGCACCCCGACGCATGTCGAACCCGGCACCGGCGCCGTACGTGTAGCCCTTGGCCTCGCGGAGCTGCATGTTCAGCCGCGAGTTGAACAGACCACCCAGGATCGCCCCCATCAGGGTCACGGCGTGGTAGTCAGGGATGCGGCGGGGTAGGCCGGGATGACCGATGCGGATCTCGGTCTGGACGCTGCCCGGGCGATGGACGACACGCACCAGGCGACCCGACCCCGAAGCCTGATCGACGATCGGGCCGGTGGCCCCGGCGCTCGGATGCCTCGTCCAGTCGCCGAACAGGCGCCGAGCGATGTCGACGACGTCCTGGCCACCCAGGTCCCCGCCGACCACCAGGGTCGCGCGCGCCGGGTCGAGGATCCCCTCGTACGCCCGCCGGGCCACCGACTCGTCGAGGCGCTCGACCGTTTCCCGCGTCCCGCCGGACGGCCGGTGATACGGCGAGGCCGGCGCGTAGATCGTGCCGATATACGTCTCGTCGGCGCGGCGGCGCGGGTCGGCCTGCGCCTGTAGCAGATCGTTGAGCCGCTCGTCCCGCATTCGATCGATCTCGTCGGCCGGGAAGGTCGGGCGGAGCAGGACCTCGGCGAGGAGCTCGAGGGCGGGCGCCAATCGCGCCGATGGCACGTCGACACCGACGCTCGTGGCGTCCCAGCCGGCCTCGGCATGGAGTGACGCACCGAGCCGCTCGGAGGCCTCCGTCAGGCCGACGGCGTCATACCGTTCTGTGCCCTCGGTCAGGGCACGGGCGGCCAGGACGGTCGCCCCGGCGTCCGAGGCCGGCTCGTCGGCGGCCCCGACCGGCACGATCATCGTCGCGCTGATCAGCGGGCGGCCTGGCAGGTCGGCGACCATCACGGTCAGGCCGTTGTCGAGCTGCGCGCGGGCGACGACCGGGAACGCATAGGTCCGCGGCGTGCCAGGCTCGGGGCGCTCGGCGACCACCACGTCCCGCTCGGGCGTCTCGGCGGTCATGCCGCCACCTCCTCGTCGACCGTCTCGCGGGCCTCGGCATCCTCGTCGATCGCCGTGTCGTCGGCGGTCGGGGTCTCGGGCAGGTACGTCAGCACCAGCCGGTTGTCGGCACGAAACGTGGCCGCCGCGACCTCCTGGATCGCCTCCGGGGTCACGTCCAGATAGCGCTGCAGCATCTCGTTGATCAGTGCGGGCCGGTCGAACAGCGTCGCGTACATCGACAGCCGGTCCGCCCGCTCCTCGACGCGTTGGAGCGCCCCCAGCTCGTCCGCCTCGATCAGCGCGAACGCGCGGGCCAGCTCGTCGGCGCTCACCGGCTCGGTGCCCAGCCGCTGCACCTCTTCGTGGAACGCCGCCTCGACCCGATCGACCGAGATGTCCGGGCGCACGGTCGCCCAGCCGGCAGCGAGCGACGCGCCGCCGATGAACCCGAGCGTGAAGAGCGCCACGTCCTGTGCAATTCGCTCATCGCGGACGAGCCGTCTATGCAGACGACTGCCCTTCCCGCCGGCCAGGATCTGGCCGGCGACCTCGAGCGCATCGAGCCGGCGATCGCCGTAGACCGGCGCCCGGAAACCGACGTAGATCCGCGGCAGCGGGACGCGGTCCTTCACCACTTCCCGGATCTCGCGGCCGAGCGTCGGCGGCAGCGACAGGTCGCCGAGGGGCGGGATCGACGGATTGGCTGGGATCGACCCGAAGTACTTCTCGACGCTCGTGCGCACCGCATCGGTGTCGACGTCGCCGACGACCGACAGCACCGCGTTGTTCGGCGCGTAGTAGGTCTGGAAGAACGCCTTCACGTCGTCGAGCGAGGCGGCGTCGAGGTCGGCCATCGACCCGATCGTCGAGTGGTGGTACGGGTGCTCGGGCGGGTACAGATGGGCCTGCAGCTTCTCCTGCCACGAGCCGTACGGCCGGTTGTCATACGACCAGCGCTTCTCGTTCTTGACGACCTCGCGCTGGTTGTCGAGGTTCTCCTGGCTGAGCGCGTCGAGCAGCGTCGCCATGCGGTCGGCCTCGAGCCACAGGCCGAGATCGAGCTGATGGGACGGCAGCGTCTCGAAGTAGTTGGTGCGATCCAGCCAGGTCGTCCCGTTCATCGTGCCGCCGGCCGCCTGGATCAGCGCGATGTGCTCGGCCTTCGTGACGTGCCGGGAACCCTGGAACATCACGTGCTCGAAGAGGTGCGCGAAGCCGGTCTTGCCCGGCTGCTCGTGCTTCGAGCCGACGTCGTACCAGACGTTGATGGCCACGACCGGCGCGAGGTGATCCTCGGCGACGATCAGGCGCAAGCCGTTCGCGAGGCGGTCGTCGCTGAAGTTGACGGCAGGGACGGAAGAAGTCGGCACACGTGCTCCTGGGCGGGATTGCGTGGTCTTGGTGGAGTGCGGTCGATCGTACCGCGTCGGATCGGTCCGGGCCGCGGGCTGCGACGTGGACGCCAGTCCCGTCTCCCGACGGGTCTCGGGCACCTTCACTATGCTCCGCCCATGACGTTCCGAGACGGCCGCACGCTCGCGCCGCTCGCCGCCGTTGCTCTGCTCCTCATGCTCATGTCCCCGGTCGCCGCGCACGCTGAGCTCGTCCGCGCCATCCCCGCCGACGGCGAGACGGTGAGCCGCCCGGTCACGGTCGTCAGCGGGCGCTACTCCCAGGACCTGGGCGGCAACAGCCGCCTCGTGATCAAGGACGCGACGGGTTCGACGGTCGCAACCGGTGGCGTCGACCCGGACGACCAGCGGCGCATGGTGGCCCGCCCGGATACGCCGTTGACCGAGGGTACGTTCACGGTCGAGTCGACATCGATCTCCGCCGAGGACGGCGACATCGAGCGGCTGACGTGGACGTTCACCGTCGAAGCGGCAAGCGCGGCCCCTTCACCGAGCGCGAGTACATCCAGCTCGCCCGCCGAATCGCCGACTGCCGCCCCGTCGACCGCGCTACCGAGCGCGTCCCCTCCGGCCAGCCCGAGCGTCGGTCCCTCGGCGAGCCCGGCCCCGACCACGCCGACGTCCAGCGGCGGCGATGTCGTGCTGCCGATCATCGCCGCACTCGCGATCGTGGGTATCGCCACCGGGTTCCTGCTGACCCGCAACCGTTCCCAGCCATAGCGGGGACCTGATGCGGCGCTCGAGACTGCTCGCGGGTTCGGTCACCGCCGGCTCGATCATCGCGCTGGCGGCCCCGGCCGCAGTGGCCGCGCACTCCCTCAACCCGACCTACACGAGCCGGTTGCCACTCGCGGTGTACGTTGCCGGCGCGGCGGCGACGGTCGCGCTGTCGTTCATCTTCGTGCTTGTCCGCGACGTCCGTGCGGAGCGCCCGGATACGTCGGCGCCGGGTCACCTGCCGCCCGCCTGGCTGCGCTGGACCCTGCGGGTCATCGGGCTCGTCGCCTGGGCGTGGATCGTGGCGCAGGGGATCGCCGGCGGCAGCAGCGCGGCCGAGGTCGCGACGCTGTTCCTGCTGGTCTACGGCTGGGTCGGGGTGGCCGGGGTGTCGGCGCTGGTCGGGCCGGTCTGGCAGTTCCTCGACCCGTTCTCGACGCTCTACGACATCGGCGCGTGGATCGTCCACCGAACGGGCATCCAGCCGTGGGAGCCGGCGACCTACCCGGAGCGCCTCGGACGATGGCCCGCGGTGGTCGGCTTCGTGGTCGTGACCTGGCTCGAGCTCGTGCTCAAGGCCGGACCCGACGTGCTGTTCATCGTGGTCGTCGGGTACACGGCGCTGACCCTGGCGATGATGGCGCAGTACGGTCGCGACACCTGGCGGGCGAACGCCGAGGTCTTCACGGTCTGGTTCCGGCTGCTCGGCCGCCTTGCCCCGTACGCCCTGGTCGACGAGGACGGCAGGGTCCGTCGACGCTCGTTCGCCAGCGGCCTGCTCGAACCGGGCTGGATCGTCGCCGACGTGGTCATCGTCGCCCTCGGCGTCGGCACGATCCTCTTCGACGGCCTCTCGCAGACCGCGCTCTGGTTCGAGGCGTTCGGCGTGCCCAGCATCCCCATCCAGAGCCTGCTCTTCGCCGGCTGGCTCGCGATCGTGGTCGGGGCGGCGCTCGTCGTCACCCGCTACGTCGGTGTCGCCGCGACCGCCGCTGGACTGCTCCCGATCGCCGTCGGGTACCTGATCGCCCACTACTTCACGTATCTCGTGATCGACGGCCAGCGCATCGTGGTGGCCGTATCGGACCCGCTCCAGACCGGCGCCGACCTGTTCGGCACGGCCTTCTTCCAGCCGTCCGGAGCATGGCTGCCACCCGGATTGGTCTGGACGATCCAGCTGGCGGCCGTGGTCGGCGGCCACATGCTCGGAGCGTGGGCCGGGCACGTCGTGGCCGCGCTCGACGCCTCATCCGACGTGGAGCGCCGGACGCTCACGATGCGCCAGGTGCCACTGGCCGTGGTGATGGTCGCGCTCACCACGTTGACCCTGTGGTCGCTCGGACAGGCGATCGTCGTGACGCCGGACCAGGCGGCGGAGATTCAGGCGGTCGCGACCAACCGGCTCTGAGCCGGCTGTCCCGGCTCTGGGACCCACTCACCGAGCGACCGGACGGTCGCCACCGCCTCCGCGACCGAAGGGTCCAGCGCCTCGGCGGCCGCCACCGCCGTCTCCATGGCGGTCAGGCAGAGGATCCCTTCGGCCGTCGCCGCGTGGCGGATCTCGGCAGCATCCCGGACGGCACCCGATCGCGGCGTCGGCGTGTTGACCACCAGGCGGACCTCGCCGCTGGCGATCAGGTCGAGGATCGGCACCTCGCCGATCGACGCCTCGGGCTCCTCGCCCAGCTTCGCGACGGGCCGTGCGTCGTACCCGACATCGGCCAGGCGCCGCCGCGTCCCGGGTGTGGCCGCCAGCCGATAGCCCGCTCCCGCGAGGCCCGCCGCCAGCCGTCCGAGCAGGTCCTTGTCGCGATCGGCGATGGACAGCAGCGCCAACGCGCCCGCCTCGCCCGGTCGTGGCGGTACCAGCGCCGCCCCAAGGAGCGCCTTTGCGAGGGCCACCCGCGGATCTTCGTGGATCCCGATCACCTCGCCCGTCGACTGCATGCCCGGCCCGACCGACGGGTCGACACCACGCAGTTTGGCCGTCGAGAAGGCCGGCGCCTTCACCGCGACGAACGGCGGCGGCTGCAGCAGCCCACCGCCCCAGCCCAGCTCGTCGAGCGTGGCACCCAGCGAGATCCGCACCGCGAGCTCGACCATCGGCACGCCGGTCACCTTGGACATGAACGGGACGGTCCGCGATGCGCGCGGGTTGACCTCGATCAGGTAGACGCCGTCGTCGCGCACGATGAACTGCGCATTGACGAGCCCGCGGGCACCGAGGGCGAGCACGATCCGCTCCATCGTCGACACGATGAGGTCCTGGTCGCCCTCGCTGACCGTC
This sequence comes from uncultured Chloroflexia bacterium, assembly GCA_963813535.1. Lineage (GTDB taxonomy): Bacteria > Chloroflexota > Limnocylindria > Limnocylindrales > CSP1-4 > SPCO01. The sequence goes on from CAWEZH010000002.1 coordinate 1,034,690, forward strand.
TGCGGTGGGAACATGCCCACGCTGTCACCGGAGTGCACCCCGGCACGCTCGACATGCTCGAGCAATCCGGGGATCAGCACGAGCTCGCCATCGCTCACGGCGTCGATATCGACCTCGATGCCCTCGAGGTAGCGGTCGATGCGGACGGGCCGGTCGGGGTCGACCACCGTCGCCAGCGCCAGCTGGCGCTCGAGGTCCTCGGGCGAGTAGCAGAAATCGATCGCGAGCCCACCGATCACGAACGACGGCCGGACGATGACCGGGTAGCCGATGCGCTCCGCCAGCGTCAGTGCCTCGTCGACGCTGTGGGCCATGCCGCCGTCCGGCTGGGGGATTCCGAGCCGATCGAGCAGAGCCGCGAACCGGACGCGCTCCTCCGCCTGGTCGATGGCCTCGAGGTCCGACCCGAGCAGTTCCACGCCACCGGCCGCGAGCGGCGCAGCGAGGTTGAGCGGCGTCTGCCCGCCGTACGCGACGACCGCCGGGATACCTCCCTCGGCGTCGATGACGCTGCGGACGCTCTCCGGGTCGAGCGGCTCGAAGTACAGCCGCGACGACGCATCGAAGTCGGTGGAGACCGTCTCCGGGTTGGAGTTGATCATCACCGCCTGCCAACCGTTCTGGCGAAGCGTGTCGGCCGCCTGGACCGCGCAGTAGTCGAACTCGATGCCTTGGCCGATGCGGACCGGGCCGCTGCCGATGACGAGGGCCGCCGGTCGCTCGACCGGGCCGGCTTCGGGTGTCGAGCCGGCCGCAGCGTACGTGGAGTAGAAGTAGGGCGTCTCGGCGGCGAACTCCGCGGCGCACGTGTCGACCATCGCGTAGCCCGGCACGATGCCGCGCGCGAGCCGCGCTTCCCGGATGGCATCTGCGGTGGTGCCGGCCAGCCCGGCCAGCTCCTTGTCCCCGAAGCCCGCGCGCTTCACGGTCGAGAGCAGTACGGCGGCCTCGTCGTCGGTGGGGTCGGCGATGCGCACGCCGGTCACCGACACCTCGTGCTCGAGCGCTACGTTCCGGCCCATCTCGGCAAGGAACCAGGGTGAGATGCCGGTCGCCTCCCCCACCACGGCCTCCGGGACACCGCGCCGCAGCAGCCCGAGCAGACGCCACAGCCGCGAGTCCGACGGTCCGAGGAACTGGCGCAAGACGATCGGCGCGCCGCTGCGTTGTGCGAAGCGAGTGCTCTCGCAGGCCTGCCCGGACTCGTCGATCCAGTGGATGGGCTCGTCGTCGTCGGGGTCGCCGGCATAGACCCCCGCGAGGTAGTCGAAGGTCGGCGTCCACGACGGATCCTCGGCGAGCGGCCCGGCGCCCGCCTGCTCCAGCCCGCGGAGCGCCTTGTTGAGCGCCGAGCCGAAGGTCCGGTCGATGGCCATCACCTCGCCGGTCGCCTTCATCTGGCTGCCGAGCGTCCGGTCGGCGGTCGGGAACTTGTCGAACGGGAAGCGCGGCAGCTTCACGACCACGTAGTCGAGGGCTGGCTCGAACGCCGCGACGGTCGTGCCGGTCACGACGTTCGGGATCTCCGCCAGGCGTCGGCCGACCGCGATCTGCGCCGCGACCCGCGCGATCGGGTAGCCGGTCGCCTTGCTGGCTAGCGCGGACGAGCGCGAGACGCGCGGGTTGACCTCGATCACCGCGTACTCGGTCGAGTCAGGAGACAGCGCGAACTGGACGTTGCAGCCGCCCTCGACGCCGAGCGCACGGATGATCGCCAGCGCCGCGCTGCGCAGTCGCTGGTGGACGGCGTCGGTCAGCGTCTGGACGGGTGCGACGACGATCGAATCGCCCGTGTGGACCCCGAGCGGGTCGACGTTTTCCATCGAGCAGACCGCGATGCACGTGTCGTCGGCATCGCGCATCACCTCGTACTCGATCTCCTGCCATCCGACCAGGCACTTCTCGACCATCACCTGGCCGATCGGGCTGGCGCGGAGTCCTGCGCGGACCCGCTCGCGGTAGGCCGCCTCGGTCGGGACGATGCCACCGCCGGTCCCGCCCAGCGTGAACGCCGGCCGGACGATCGCCGGCAGGCCGATCTCGCGGAGCGCGATGTCGACGTCCTCGTCCTTCTCGACGATCCACGATGGGGCGTAGGGCTGGTCGATCCGGTCGAGCAGATCGCGGAAGGCCTCGCGGTCTTCGGCCATCCGGATCGCCTCGAGGGGCGTGCCGAGAAGCCGCACGTCGTACCGCTCGAAGACGCCGGCGTCGGCGAGCGCCATCGCCAGGTTCAACGCGGTCTGGCCACCGAGCCCCGCCAGGATCCCGTCGGGGCGTTCCTTGGCGATGACGGCCTCGACCGCGTCGACCGTGAGGGGCTCGAGGTAGATGGCGTCGGCGACCTGCGGGTCGGTCATGATCGTGGCCGGGTTCGAGTTGACGAGGATCGTTCGCACGCCCTCGGCGCGGAGCGCGCGACACGCCTGTGTTCCCGCGTAGTCGAACTCGGCAGCCTGGCCGATCACGACGGGACCACTGCCGAGGATCAGGACCGAGGCCGGCTTCGGGGACGCGTCGGTCACCGAGTCCCACCCTCCCCGCGAGTCGCAGCCACGAACCGGTCGAATACGGCCAGGGCGTCCAGTGGGCCGGGTGCACCCTCCGGGTGATACTGGACGGTCTCGATCGGCTTTTCGGCGTGGCGCAACCCCTCCACGGATCTGTCGTTCAGGTTGAGCTGACTCACGTGGAACCCGGAACCCGCCGGGAGTGAATCACCGACGACCTGGACCTCGTGGTTCTGGGCGGTCACCTGGACGAGCCCGAAATCGACGTCCTGGACGGGATGGTTCGCCCCGTGGTGGCCGAACCGCAGCCGCGTGGTGTCGGCGCCAGCGGCGCGCCCGACGATCTGGTGTCCGAGGCAGATCCCCAGCAGCGGCCGCCCATCCTCGATGACCGAGCCGGCCAGGGCGACCTGCGCGGCGAGCCGGGCGGGGTCGCCCGGTCCGGGCGAGAAGATGACGCCGTCGATATCCGACGAGAGGACGTCCGACGGGTCGACCGTGTGGGGGAGCACCCGGACGCGCGCTCCGCGGTGGCGCATCGCTCGCACGATGTTCGACTTGAGGCCGAGGTCGACGATCCCGATCAGCGGCCCGCCGTCCTCCGACCCGCCGAATTCGGTGATCGCCGGTGGTGAGACCTGCCCGACGAAGTCCTGGTCCTCCCATCGAGGGACGGCGCGAGCGGCCGCGCGCGCGGCCTCAGGATCCGTCTCGCCGGGGGCCGTCACGATCCCGCGCAGGCTCCCGTTCGCTCGAAGATGACGCGCCAGGGCCCGGGTGTCGACGCCGGCCAGTGCCGGTATGCCGTCGTCGCGCAGCAGCGCCGCGAGCTGGCGGGCATCGTCGAGGACGGCGGCCGTGGCGTTGGCGACGACGAGCGCCCGCAGCCACGGCCGTGTCGACTGGTCGTCATCGAGCAGTCGGCCGTAGTTGCCGATGAGCGGGTAGGTCATGACCACGACCTGACCCGCGTAGGACGGGTCGGTGCAGACCTCCTGGTAGCCGGTCTGGCTCGTGTTCACGACCAGGTCACCACCGGCGGACACAGGTGCCCCGAATGCCACCCCCGGGAACACGGTGCCGTCCTCCAACGCCAGCAACGCCGGCCCGAGGTCGCCGATCCGGGGATCGACGACGGCGCTCGACCGAGGCCGGGGTGGCGCGATCACCCGACGGCGACCCGGATAACGAAACACCCACCCGCCGGCGTGGCGTGGTGGGCGTGGGTATGCGCGGACATCGACGTTGCCTCCTTCGCCGGCCTCACGGGACCGGTACGCCGGTCTCACAGGGCCGGCCATCCAAGGACGGCGTCAGCGTAGCATCCCGGCCCGACGGCGTGCGCCGGGCCGGGCAGTGTCGTGGCCGGATCAGGCCCCCAGGTACACCCGTTCGGTCGAGACCATGGGATCTGGGCAGAACGGCACGTCGCCTTGGGTGTTGAAGCTGGCGTCACCGCCATGGATGAGGACGCTGCCGTCGGGCAGCAGCAGCGCACTGCCGTCCTTGCGCGGTTCGAGGAGGTCGGGACCCACCGACCAGGCGTCGGCGACGGGGTCATAGAGTTCCGTCGTGACGGTGGCCTGGACACCGCTGCCGTCGGCGTCATAGACGGCACCACCGGCGACGAAGGCGCGCCCGTCCGCGAGGGTCGTGATCAGGGCGCCCTCTCGGGCCGTCGCCATCGGCGCGACCTCCGCCCACGTTCCGGTCTCGCCGTCGTATCGCTCGACGCGGGTCGACAGCTGCTGACCCTCGGCGACCTCCTCGTAGCCGAAGGCCAGGACGTCGCCACCGTCGATCGGTACGAACCGCGGCTGGCGGACGACGCGCGGGCCGTCGATGGGCGTCCATGTCCTAGCGGCCGGATCGAAGAGCTGCAGCGCCACGTCGACCTCGAAGCCGAAGCCGACGGCCAGGACGCGATCGTCCGTGAGCCGGATGAAGGACAGGACCCCGAAGCCGTCGATGGGCGGACCTGCCGACCACGCCGTGGCGCCCGCATCGAGCAGCTCGGTGGTCGTGGTGTCGCCGGTCTCACCTCTCGCCACGACGCTGCCGACCATGACGCGTCCATCGGCGAGAGTGACCGCGGCGGGGTCACCACGGGCGACGTCGAGGAGCGGTCCGTCAGTCCACGAACCCGTGGTCGGGTCGAACAGCTTGGTGCTCGAATAGAGCTGGTCGTCGGGGTTCGTCCCGCCCACGACCAGGGCACGGCCATCGGACAGGCCGACCGTTGCGAAGGACTTTCGTGGCTTGTTGAGGCTCTCGGCCTCGGTCCACCGATCGGCCGCGGGGTCGTACCGCTCGGCCGTTTCGCTGCCGGGTTCGGCCGGCCCGGGCAGGCACGCGACGTCGTCGCCTACGGCCAGGACCGTCCCGTCGCCGAGCACCAGCGAGTCGAAGCCGGTCCGTGCGCGAAGCATCGGCGCAGCGCGCTCGACGCGGACCGCGGGTGCGCTTGGAGAGGGTGAACCAGGCGCCGACGGCGACCCGGACGACGGTGCGGCAGTCGGCGCCGACGGCGCGACGGTGGGCGTCGGGCTGGCCGGTGCCGGCGAACCGCATGCTGCCACGAGAACGAGGCTCAGTAGAAGGGTGGTCGGGCGAAGGAGTGTGGGCGTTTCCATGGCCAGAGAGACGCTACCCCCGCGGCGTTGTGGCGCCGCGACGATCGACTGTCGGTCAGTTGACAGACACCGTGCGAGCGAACGTCTCGAGCAGGATGGCGACGAACCTACGCTCGTCGGCATCGAGTGCGACATCGACGTTCGGCTCTCGTCGACTCCGGAAGTTCGTGTCGACGACCGTCTCACCGACGGTGAGCTCGCCAGTCGTCTCGACGTCCACGTGTAGGTGGTGCGTGGTGATCACGCTGGGATCGACGATCGAGGCGACGGCCAGGGCGTCGTGCACCGGGGCGGCGTGCGGCCGCTTCATCGGCTGGGTGGTGTCGTAGCCCTGGATCCGTCGCTCGGTGAATGTCGCCGCCGCGTTGGCGGCCGGTGTGCTCAGGGCCCGGAGCGCGGCACAGTCGTCGAGCGAGACGAGGGCCTGATGCGTGGCGTCGAGGGGCACGAGCGTGATCTTGCGGATGCCGCTGTTGATGACGACGCGGGCGGCCTCCGGGTCAGCCCACACGTTGAACTCGGCGCGTGGGGTCACGTTCCCGTAGCGGTTCGCGCCGCCCATGATCACGAGCGCGGGGATGCGGTCCTTGAGCCGTGGCTCCTTCAGCAAGGCGGTCGCGACATTCGACAACGGCCCGACCGGGACGAGGATGATCTCCTCGGTCGCCGCGCGGTACGTCTCGATGAGGAAGTCGATCGCGCCGGTCGCCTGCTTCGATGACGTCGAGGGCGGGATGTCGAGATACCCGCCGTGGACGGCATTCGAGCTCTGGATGTCGCCGCGTGGGATCGGGAAGTCGTCGCGTTGCATCGGGCGATCGACACCCTCGTAGACGGGCACCGCCATACCGATATGGTCGAAGACTCGCAACGAGTTCTCGGTGCAGTAGTCGACCGGAACGTTGCCGTTGACGGTCGTCGCAGCGATGAGCTCCAAGTCGGGGTGGAGTGCCGCGAGCATCAGCGCGACGGCATCGTCGGTCCCGGTGTCGACGTCGAGGATGACCTTCTGTGCCATGGCGTCGAGTCTACGGAAGCGATCGATGGCTCATCAGTGCGTCTCGTCAGGGTCGACCATTCCCAATCGCTGAGCGATCGCGGCCGCCTCGACGCGGTTCGCGACCCCGAGCTTGCCGATGATGTTCGACACGTGGACGCTGGCGGTCTTGCGGGTGATGAACAGGGCGTCGGCGATCTGCTGGTTCGACCGGCCCGCGGCGACGTGCCGGATGACCTCGGCCTCGCGATCGGTGAGACCCAGTCGCTGGTCCGCGTCGACGCCTTCGGGCTCCGTGGCGGTGGCCATGTCGATCCTGGCGTGGCGGGCCAGCGCCTCGATCTCGAGACGAAGCGGCGTGGCCCCGAGTCGTACGGTGGTGTCGTGCGCTTCCCGGAGCGCTGCCGAGGCTGACGAGCGGTCACCGCGCCCGGCTAGCAGCGCCTCCGCCGAGCGGAAGCGGGCGTAGGCGGTCGGCGCCGGCCGACCGATCGCCTGCCAGGCCGCCGCGGTTCGGGCCCAGGACTCCGTGGACGACACCCCGCGGACGCGATCGATCTCGCCGCGACAGAGTCCGGCCAGGGCGATCCGGCGCGGGTCTCCGTCGGCGGTGTCGTCGTCGCGACTCACGAGTACATCGGCGATCGGGGCCACTCGTCGCTCGGCCTCGCGCAGGGCGTCGTCGTCGTGGCCGGCACGGGCGGACGTCGCAGCATCACCCTCGGCACGCAGCGCGTGCCAGGCGAGCCAACCCGTCGCGGGGTCCAGGGGCGCCGTCGCATCGATGGTCGCCAACGCCGCGTCGGCGACCGTCCGGGCGACATCGAGCTGGCCCTGCCACGCCGCGAGCTCTGCGGTCGCCGACGCCAGCGCCGCGCCGTGCCGATCTGGACCGGTGCCGGTGGCGGCAAGCGCTTCGGCTTGCCGGAGATGTGCGGCAGCCTCGGCAAATCGACCCTGGTTCGTGTCGACGCGCGCCCGGTTGACATGGAGCCAGATCGCCGCGGCACCGACGGGATCGAGCTCGAGCCCCTCGTCGGCTGCTGCAGCTGCCTCATCCCACCGTCCCAGGTCGAACAGACCCTTGGCGACGTGCCCCAGCAGGGCGCCCCCGTACGTCCGGGCGACACCGAGCCGCTGGGTGATGGCATATCCCTCCCGTCCGGCGGCCAGCGACTCCTCCGTCCGCCCGACGCGATCGAGCAACGCCGCCAGGTTCGCGTGCCCGAGCGCGATCCCTTCGACGCCGCCGAGTCGCTCAGCGATCACGAGTCCTTCCCGATAGGTGGCGATTCCCCGTTCGACGTCCCCGGTCACCGCCTCCGCCCAGCCGAGGATGCCGAGGCCCAGCGCCTCCTCGGACAACGCGTGCGCGGCGCGTGCGACGTCGATCGCCTCCTGGGCCATCACGTGGGCGGTGGTCGCGTCGCCGCTGAACAACCGCAACCCGGCCGCCTGGGCAAGGGCTCGGGCGCGGGCGGCCGACGGCGGATCCGCCGGGATGAGCCTGAGCGCTTCCGCGACGGCGGCGCCCGCGGCCCGTCGGTCGCCCGACTCCCACAGGAACCAGCGCTGTCGGTCGTGGAGGAGTCCCAAGCGGGTCGGGTCGGCTCGACCGTCGGCGACGTCGGCAAGCTCGGCCGCGATGATCGCCTGCTGCCCCAGCTCGATCGCCCGAGCGTAGGCCCCCGTCAGCACGGCGCACTCGGCGGCCCGCTGCAGGACGGCGGGTCGGTCGAGGACCGTGTCTCGAAGGTCGTCGTTCGCGTCCCACAGCCCCAAGGCGCGTTCGTAGTGGTCGCGTGCCTCGGCGAATGCGTAGACGCTCTCGGCTGCCAGACCGGCTTGGACCAGGGCCGGGATGGCGCGCTCGTGGTCGCGCGCCGCGACCCAGTGGAACGCGAGCTCGGCCGGCGTCACCGGCACGCCACCGATCTGGCCGCGTCGCTCGAGCTCGAGACCGAACGCCGCGTGGAGGCGATGGCGCTCACCGTGGAGGAGCTCGCTCTCCGCGACCTCGGCGAGGAGGGCATGACGGAACGTGTATCCCGCGCGTCCATCACCAAGCGATTCGGCGTCGACGAGCACGCCATGGACCACGGCCGGTCGAAGCGCGTCGGCGATCGCCGACACGGACTGGTCGAGCACAGCCGCGAGAAGATCATCGTCGACGGGACGTCCTGCGGCGGCGGCAGCCCGCACGACGCGCCGCGTCGCCTCAGGCAGCGCAGCGAGGCGGTCGACGAGCACATCCCGCAGACCGGGCGGCAGCCGTCGATCGGTCCCGGTGCCCACGGCCGCCATGAGTTGCTCCACGAAGAACGGGTTGCCGCCCGTTCGGGCCAGGAGCTCATCCGTGTCCTTGGGCATCGCCCGATCGCGCTCGAGGCTGCGCATCAGGGCGGCCACATCGGACCGACCGAGCGGCCCGAGTTCGATGCGTTCGACCCAGGAGCTTCGCTCGAGCTCGGCCAGGAGTCGGACGATCGCGACGGACGGCTCGAGGTCGTCCGTGCGAACCGTCACCAGCAACAAGAGGGGCTGATGTCGCAGGTTTCGCGAGAGGTAGGTGACGAGCCCGCGGGTCCCCACGTCGGACCACTGGACGTCCTCGATGACGAGGACGACCGGCCCGTCGCGCCCGCGGCGCTCCAGGACCGTAAAGATCGCTTCGAAGAGACGGCCCTGACCGGCCCGGTCGGCCTCCTGTGCATCGGGCCGCGGCAATCCCGCCCCGGGACCGAACTCCGGTAGGAGACGTCCGATCTCCCCACGCACCGGCCCGAGCAGGCCGGCCAGAAGGGCAGGATCAATGGAGTGTGTCAGGTCGCGCAGCGCCTCGACGAATGGCGCGTACGGCACGGCCCCGCTTCCGGTCGGCAAGCAGGCACCGATCAATACGGTCGCGCCGTGCGCCCGGGCCGAGTCCGCGAGCGCACCGACGATGCGACTCTTGCCGATCCCCGCCTCACCGCCGACGACGATCGTGCGACCGACCGGTGGGACCGCGACGATGCCGTCGAACGCGGCCTCCAGCCGAGCGAGTTCCCGCCCTCGCCCGACGATCTCGCCCGGCTCGATCCCCGCGGCCAAGCGTCGATGATACCGACGCCCGTCGCTGCAGCGTCACGGGGCGATCGGCTGCGTGGAGAGCAATCGCGTGCGGACCTTCGCCCGGGCCCGGCAGAGCAACGTACGTGTCGCAGGGTTGCTCCGACCGATCGATCGGGCGATCTCGTCGCCGCCGTACCCCATCGCCGCCAGCGCGAGGGCGACTCGGTGGACAGGGTCGAGCTCGGCGACGACAGCGCCGACCTCGCGGCTGCGCTCGTGCGCCAGGGCGACGAGTTCGGGTGACGCAGGCTGGTCCGGGATCGCCAGCGACGCCTGCTTCCTGTCCGCTACCGAGAGATGCCGGCCTCGACTCATCGCCAGGTTGTACGAGACGCGGTACAGCCACGGACCGATGTCGTCCGGCACGCGTCCCGCGGAGGTCTCGATGGTGAGACGGAGGAACGCGTCCTGGACGAGATCCTCCGCGACCGTCGCGTCCCGAGTGATACCCGTGACGTACCGCAACAATCCCGCTCGGTGAAGCTCGTACGCGGATCCCACGATCCCGTCGACAGATCCTTCGGTGGCCATTCGTCGCCCCTTCGATCGGGTCGGCTGGATGCCGGCCGTGAGGCGACGCTCGGTCTAAGTCGATGGGAACGACATCGGGCACGAGCCCAGAACTTCATGGGACGACGGCAAAGAAACGACCCCGATCCGATCGGACCGGGGTCATTCCAGTAGCGGTGTGTCGGTCAGCGGCGGAGGTTGCCGCGGATCTCGCCACTGCCGTGGTTGATGCTGTGGACGTTGACGTACGTCGCGCCGTTGCGCATCGCGCGAACGAGTTCTGCGAACTCGCCGCCCGTGATGGCCTGATCGACGGGACCGATGACGTCGGCCGCGTCGATGACGCCGGTCACCACACCGCCACGGAGCGGACAGGCCGGCTTATCGCCGCCGCCACACAGGAACGCTGCGACACCACCGTTCACGTCGGGTCGCGCGAAGTGGATATGTGCGAAGCGCGAGTCCGAGCTGAGGTCACGGAACGTCAGCCGGTAGCGGATGGTCGAGCCCTTGATCTCGGCCGAGAACGAGCCACGAGCGGTCGTCGAGATGGACGGGACCTCGAGGTAGCCATTGAGCGATGCACGAAACACCTGATCCGAGTCGCCGATGACCGCCGGTGCGGCGACGACCAGGGCCAGCCCGGCGCCGGCGATGAGGAATGCCAACCTACGCATACGTCTCCTCCTTCCGTCTCGGGCATGGGCGTCCGAGCTCTATGGGTCGGTACGGTCGTGGTCGGGCGGCGGTTCTCTGCAGCCGTCGGGCATGGAAAGGCGCCTCGGCCCACCGGGGACAAACGAAGGGAGCCGAGGCGCCGGATGCGACGACTAAACCCCCGATATCGTCGCGCTCCTCGACCGTACGGACCCGGTCGTAATTGCGCCTCTATTCGCCCGCCGAGGGACATTACGCGGGCATTGCACGCCGACATTGGCGGTGACTGGAGGCACCACCCCAGGACAGGCGCGAAGGTCCTCTCGTTCGAGCTTGGCGTTGACCCGCGCTGTAGCGTGGATGGATGCCCGAGCTCGACGACCTCGCGCCGACGACCGACACATCGGTCGGCAGCGGGGACGAGCTTGACCACACCGTGCGCGCCGAGCTCGTGGCGAGCTTCCTGGTCCTCGTCCTGACGGTGACGATCCTGTTCCTCGTGTCGGCTGCCGTTACGGGGCCGGAGGATGACCACGAGGAGCCCTTGGATCCCGATGCGCTCAGGACGGCCCCGACATTGATGGGCGTGCTCGAGGGGTCGGTGTCAGCGGGTCCATTCGATATCCCCCGGGTAGCGCCTGAGCACACGATCGAGCTCCTCGCGGGCAAGACCGCGGCCGAGTCGTCGCCGTGACTCCTCCTCGGCGCCAACAACAGACTCGAGGCGTAGGCGCTCATTGAGTTGGTCGCGCCTGGGATCCTGCGGCCTTTTCGTCATCGCGATTGACAGCCTAGATGACGACCGAGCACCGATGATGGCCGCATGCCACGACATGCTTCCGAGGCGACACGTCAGGCCGCAGCCCCCCAGGCCAGCAGGCGGATGATCGCCCGTGGGCAGCGGCCCGGTATCGGTTCACGCGCCGCGTAGCGGGCGCTTGCGGTCCTCACCGATCGTCACCTGACAGCCGGAGGCTACTCTGACTCCCCTGCGCACCAGAAGGGGGCCGGACGATGAGCACTGCCGGAGATCCCAAGCAGAAGCACAAGGGCACGGGTAGCAAATACGGACCACGGTTGACCTTCGCTGAGCGTGAGGCTCTCGCGAACCAGGCGGCCGCCAGTCACGCGACCGCGCTCGAGGACCCGGGCACCGGGCAGGCATTCATCCTGCTGGGCTGGATACCGCCACTGATCACCGCCGCTATCGGCAGCGTGATCGTCGGACTCAGGACGGGCAGCCTCGGCGCTCTCGCCGCCGTGCTGATCGGCGGCACCGTCGCGGGCTACATCGCGTCTCTGGTGATCCTGTTCTCTGTCGGCCACAGTCTGGAGCAGCGCGGGGCGGGCTCGTTGATCGCGAAAGCGTTCGTCGGGTTGGTCCTGATCGTCGGCGTTGGCGCCGCCTGCTGGGTGGCGATAACGGTCGATCGTGGATGAAAAGACGAGAGCGCGAGCTGTCGCCGTCTCCGAGAAGTCGACGGACTGACGTCGACTTGTCGATGGTCATCGACGTGACGCTATCGCGCCCCTATGCATAGGCCAAGTCGGTCCACGTAGGACTGTACGGGCCAGCAGTTACGTCCGGCCATGCTGGAGCGCACAGCGGTCCAGATGGATGGGATCCTCACCCACCGCCAGAGGGCCGCTGGCGCCTGAAAGTGGTACAGCGGGTGGTACGGACCACAAAGAGACCCCAGGCGGAACAACCGTCGGGGTCATTTCGTGTGTGGAAGAGTGGTGAGCCCGGAAGGACTTGAACCTTCAACCCGCTGATTAAGAGTCAGCTGCTCTGCCATTGAGCTACGGGCCCACAGGATGCGGGGCGTTTCCCGCACGGATTTGGCAGTTTACATCGGAACGGTAGAGGCGCTGCCGGACGTCGGCCCTAGAAGCCCGGGTGAGTCCCGAACAACTGGATGAGGGCGATGCCCCAAGCGATGCTCACGCACGCGTAGAGGGCAGCGGCCTCGATCGATCGAGTCGAGCCGCCAAATCTCCGCGGCACGCTCGTCCGGCTGAGCGCCACAGCACACATGACCTCCCCGACGACGATGGCCACCACGAGCCATGGGGCTAGCAGCCAACCCGAGTAGTTGCCGAATGATTGGAGGGTGGCCCAGGCACAGAAAAGGCCGACCGCGGCAGGTACGACGGCCTCCCAGAGAAGGCCGAGAAATCGCCGGCGTCGATGCATCCTCGAACGATATGCCTCGGCGTCCCTAGTTCAGGACGAACCAGGCCACGAAGGTGTCGGCCGTCGCCGTGCGATTGAGATAGATCCGCGCCTTTCCCTTGATCGGGTAGTTCGGGCGAACGGTCGTCACGAACGTGCCGGGTCGGTAGCTCATGAGATTGGCGAAGCACAGTGGCGTGCCCTCGAGACCGTGAAAGGGCAGATCGCTTGGACGGAAGTCGAGGTCGACGTAGGTCCTCCCCGCCCTGACGGTGGCTCGCCCGCTTCGCTTGAACCGGACCTTGCCGTGCGCGATGAGTGCATCGCCGTTGTCGTCGGCGATCAGGCGCAGGACGTTCGCATGGGACAGCCACTCCGCCTGGATGACCGTCTCGGTCATCGAGTAGTTCGTCTCGCCCAGGACGACGTCGCCGTCGGTCCCGGCCATCACTGCAGCAGGTCGCCCGATCGCCGATGCCACCGTTGCAGCAGCGGCCCCAGCGACCGCTGTCAGCAGCGCGCGGCGTGAGTGCCGGGTACGGGTTTCGACGGACATCTGAGCGGCCTCAGCTACATGTGGTTCGCAGGACTAGACGCTCACCGGGGCTTCTCATTGCGCTCTGGGACCTCGACGCGATGACGCATCGGTCGTAGCCTCAGACGCGATCGGCGGCTTGTTGCAGGCTTCTGAGCACCAAGGGGACGCGCCCGATGTGAAAGACATTGGCGATTCGGACGTCGATGAGCCGGATGTCGAACGCACCGACGCCCCAGTGATCACGAGCGGCGTAGCGCCTGGAGGCGTGTCGCACGCTGTGCCCCGAGCCGCGGTCGGGTCGATCGTCGAGGAGGCGTTCGATGAGCATGGGCCGCATCTGAAGGCCTTCGCGCTCGCCGCCGTGCGCGATCCCGATGCCGCGGACGACCTCGTCCAAGAGTCGTTCCTCCGGCTTGTCGGCCACGTCCGCGCGGGCATGGTGCCGGACAACATCGGAGGTTGGCTGCACACGGTATGTGCGAACCTCATCATCAGCCGCGGGCGACGCCAGGTCGTGGCGGTCCGGAAGCAGTCGTCACTTGTGGACCGCTCCGTCGGCGCCTCCGCCGAGGACCACGCGATACGCTCCGACGAAGGCGCCCGGCTCCGTGATGGCCTCGCCGAGCTGCCGACCGACGCTCGGGTCGCGCTGCTCATGGCCGCCTCGGGTTACTCCGCGGCGGAGATCGGCGAGGCGATCGGTCGGACGTCGAACGCCACGTCGACCTATATCTGCCGTGCCCGGATCCGACTGCGCGAGATCCTGTCCCCCAGCGGGGAACAGTCGACATGAACGACCACGAGACCTACCTCCTGCTCGCGGCGAAGCGTCTCAACGAACGCCTCACACCAGAGGAAGAGGCCGCGCTCGAGGAGCATCTCGCTCGATGCCCGAGCTGCCGAGCCACGGCCGCCGGGATGCGGCGCGACGACATCATCCTCCGGGCCGCCTTGCAACCCGTCGGGGTATCGCCACTCGTTCGTGAGCGAGTCCTGGCGGAGGCAGCGGGGGGCCGTCGCCTTGCTGCCGGTCGCCTCGTCCTGCTCCTCGCGGCGACAGTGGTCATCTTCGCGATCGGCGTGCCGTTGATCGCCGGGGCGCTGCGGCCACCTGAGGCATCCGGCATACCGAGCGCCATCGCGACCGATACACCGTCGCCTTCTCTGGCTCCCTCACCGTCGCCAGCCCCTTCCGCCTCCCCAGCATCGGCGCAGCCGTCGCCGACCGACGCCGGCTTCGTCAACGGGTCCTACACGTACAACGAACCGAACGCGCGACGTGACGCAATCAGTGCGCATTTCGAAGATGGTCGTCCGGTCGGCGCGTGGTCGCGGATCGTGCCACCGACGGGCGAGAGCGACCATTTCGGCGGCCCCATCACCTGCCTCGTGATCGCTGGCGATGACGCCTGGATGGCCGGACCTGCGACCGTTGCTACCGACGGGCGAAAGAACGCCGCAGCGTTCATCCATGTCCACGACGGCGGAAGCGACGGGAAGAACGATCGGGCCGTCCTGTGGTTGAGCAACCCAGGCCAGTCACTGACACTCCTGGAGGGCTGGTGCAGGACGCGCTACATCCCGGTCGGGCCATTCCCGCTCAACACCGGGGACGTGGAGGTCGTGGAGAACCCGTAGGGGAAACGACGCCCCGGCGTACCTGTCGGACGCCGGGGCTCCGTCCACGCTAGCGAAGGCCGTGGTGCGCGTGGTCACCGATAGACTTCGTCCATGTCGACTCCGCTCGAACCCGGCAGCCTGGCCTCGGCGAACTGTTCGCCGGCCGACGCGTCGACCCCTGCGCTGGCACCCGACGAGGTCAGGCGGCTCGCCGCCGGCCTCGATGGCGGCTGGCAGGTCGGTGACGCCAGCCTGACTCGCGAGTTCCGCTTCCCAACGTTCGCGGCCGCGTTCGGGCTCGCGACACGGATCGCGCTCCTCGCAGAGGGCCAGGGCCATCACCCGACCATGGAGATCGCCTGGGGCCGTCTCGCCGTGACCTGGCAGACCGATGCCATCGGTGCGATCAGTGCCAACGACCTGATCATGGCTGCCAAGGTCGACCGGTTGGTCGCTCGAGGGCTTGCCCTCAAGGACGGCTGAGCGCCTCGATCAGCCGGTCGATGAACGGGATCTGGGTGTCCTTGATGCGCGTTCGCGCTTCGTCCGGCGAGAACCACTCGACCCGGTCGATCTCGGGGATCGTGATGTAGGTCCCGGAATTCGGTGGCCACTGGAACGGGAACGTGTTGCTCTGCGCCGTCGCCGGATCGAGATCGCCCTCCAGGGCCCAGGCGACGACGACCTTGCCGCCCTTCTGGGTGATCTCGCCGAGATCGATCGACGCGGCATCGGGGGCCGCGTGGCCCGTCTCCTCCTCGAACTCCCGGAGCGCGACGGCCCACGGGTCTTCGCCCTCCTCGATCTCACCCTTGGGGATCGTCCACACGCCGGCGTCGCGCTTCGCCCAGATCGGCCCGCCTGGATGGGCGAGCAGCACCTCGATCCCGCCGTTCGCGGAGCGATGGAGCAGGATGCCGGCGCTTCGCCGACTCCGCTTCGCCACGGGCGCGGTCAGCCCTGTGCCTGGTTGTCGATCTGTGCTCGCTGCAGGCGACCACTGAAGTCGACGTAGATCGACTTCCATTCGGTGTACGTGTCGAGCGCGATGTTGCCCGCCTCGCGGTGACCGTTGCCGGTCTCCTTCCAGCCACCGAACGGCAGATGGACCTCGGCGCCGGTCGTGCCGGCGTTGACGTAGACGATGCCGGTCTCGAAGTCGCGCATCGCCCGGAACGCCGTGTTCACGTCGCTCGTGAAGATGCTCGACGAGAGGCCGTAGCGCGTCTGGTTGAGGGCCATCATCGCCTCGCCGTAATCGGCCACCGGGATGATGGACAGGACCGGTCCGAAGATCTCCTCCTGGCCGATGCGGTCCATCGGCCGGACGCCCGAGAAGATCGTCGGCTCGAAGAAGTAGCCGTTCGCGAGGTCACCGTCGCCAGCCCGCGAGCCGCCGATGATGAGCTCGCCCTCGGACCGGCCGATGTCGACGTACGACGCCACCTTGTCGACGGCCGGCGCGTTCACGAGCGGTCCGACGTCGGTCGCCGGGTCGAGGCCGTCACCGAGCTTGAGCCCCTTGGCCCGGGTCTCCAGCCGCTGCAGCAGCGGCTCGACCACAGCCCGCTCGACGATGACCCGCGACGCCGCCGTGCATCGCTGACCCGTCGTGCCGAACGCGCTCCACAGGATGCCGTCGGCGGCGAGATCGAGGTCGGCATCGCCCAGCACGACCACCCCGTTCTTCCCGCCCAGCTCCAGCGAGAGCCGCTTCAGACGCTGCCCCGCTCGGACCGAGATCGAGCGACCCGTCTGCGAGGAGCCGGTGAAGGAGATCACGCCGATGTCCGGGTTCTCGACGATCGCATCGCCGACCTCGGCGCCGGTGCCGGTCACGAGGTTGACCACCCCGGGCGGGACGCCTGCCTCGGCCATCAGCTCGACCAGCAGCGTCGCGCAGTGGGGCGTGTCGCTCGACGGCTTGAAGATCACCACGTTGCCGGTGACGAGGGCGGGCATGATCTTCCAGCACGGGATCGCCATCGGGAAGTTCCAGGGCGTGATGATCCCGGCGAAGCCGATCGGCTGTCGGATGCTCATCGCCCACTTGTCGGGCAACTCTGACGGGACCGTGTCGCCGTGCATCCGGCGCCCTTCGCCGGCCATAAGGAAGGCGATGTCGATACCTTCCTGGACGTCGCCGCGCGCCTCCTCGATGACCTTGCCCATCTCGCGGGTCATCGCCCGCGCGAGCCGTTCCTTGTGTTCCGCCATGAGCGCACCGAACGCGTAGAGGATCTCGCCTCGCTTCGGTGCGGGCGTCCGCTGCCACATCGGTCGGGCAGCCCAGGCGGCACTCACGGCCATCGCGACATCGGCCTTCGTGCCCTGCTGGAACTGGCCGATGACGTCGCGCCGATCGGCCGGGTTGCGGCTTTCGAACGTCTCGCCGCTCGTCGAGTCGCACCACTCTCCGGCGATGAAGTGGCGGAACGTCGGGGCGTCGGCGGGACTGGTCTCCGGGGTCCGGGTGGTCGTCTCCGTCATGACGGCGAGTGTACGGCGGTGGGCGCCTCGGCGAGCCCGTCAGGAGGCGTGTCGATGTCGCCCTCGATGGTGACCTGTGGCAGCCAGCGCAGGAACCGCGGCAACCACCAGTTCCACTCCCCGAGCAGCCGCATCGTGGCCGGCAGCAGCACGCTCCGGACGATCGTCGCGTCGAGCAGCACCGCGACCGCCAGCCCGAACCCGAGTTGCTTGATGATCACCAGCTCCAGCGTCACGAACACGGCGAAGACCGTGATCATGATCGCCGCCGCGCTGGTGATCGTCCCGGCCGTGATGGCGATGCCACGCGCGACCGCCTCGTTCGAGGACAGTCCGTGATCTCGCGCCTCCTTGATCCGGGTGAGGATGAACACGTGGTAGTCCATCGAGAGCCCGAACAGGATGGTGAAGATGAACACCGGCACGAACGCCTCGATCGGCCCGGGCTTGAATCCGAGCAGGTCGGCGCCGTATCCGTCCTGGAAGACGAGCACCAGCAGCCCGAATGCCGCGCCCGTCGAGAGCAGGTTGAGCAGGATCGCCTTGATCGGGATGACGATCGAGCGGAAGGCGACGAGCAGCAGGACGAACGACAGGGCCAGGACGAAACCGATGACCTTTGGAATGCCGTCGCTGTAGAAGTCGACGACATCGGCCGTGAACGCGGCCCGTCCGGTGACGAGCGCCTCGACACCGTCCAAGCCGCCGAACACCTCCGGCACGACGCTCTCGCGCACCTCGTGGACGATGTCGCGGTTGCGCAGGTCGTTCTGGCCACCGGCCATGACCACGGACACGAGCGCCGCCGTGCCGTCCGCGGAGGGCTGGGTATCAACGGGGCCGCTCAGGCCGTCGACCTCGAGCAGGCGTTGCTGGAGCGTCTCGATGGCCGACTGCGTCGCCGCCTCGTCCGCCCGGGTCACAACGACCTGGAGGGCCAGCGTGGAGCCTTCCGGCCACTTCGCGTCGAGGAGGTTGACGCCCTGCACGGCATCGATGGAGTCCGGGAACGAGGCGAAGTCGCTCTGGCCTAGGTGCAGCCGCAGCGCAGGGACGGCCATCGCCAACAAGAGCGAGGCGGACGCCACGAAGGCGATGACCGGTCGGCGCATGACGGCCCGAACGACGACCGCCCACATGCCGCTGCCCTCCGGTCGGTCGCGTCCGAGGAACGGCACGCGCAGCCGATCCACCCCGTCGCCGAGGATAGCCAGGGTTGCCGGCAGGAACGTGAGCGAGCCGATGACTGCGATGAGCACGACCGAGATCGTCCCGATGGCCATCGACTGGAAGAGGATGTCGTCGAGCAGGAACAGTCCCGCGATCGAGAAGATGACCGCCAGGCCGGAGAAGAACACGGCCCGGCCCGCGGTCGCAGACGCGACGCGGATGGCGTCTGGCTTAGCCCGCCCATGACGTCGCTCGGTGCGGTAGCGGGTGATCATGAACAATGAGTAGTCGACCGCGACCGCGAGGCCGATGAGCACGATGAGCTGGCTCGCGTACGGGCTGACGGGATCGAACACTTGGCTGTAGATGCCGAGCACGCCGAACGCGGCAAGGAGCGCCGTCACGGCCAGGACCAGCGGCACGATCGCCGCGACGGCCGCCCCGAACGCGACGAGCAGGATGAGGAACGTCAGCGGGATGGTCAGCCGCAGCGAGGCGTCGAGACCGCCGGTGACCAATTCCTGGATGTCCTCGTTGGCGAGCGATCCGTCGAGCGAGTGGATCCGAAGATCGCGATGTGCCGCCCGGGCGTCGTCGAGGAACGAGCGCATGTTCGCGAGCTTCTCGTCGACGGCGGCCCCATCGCCGGGCACCGCGGCCGCGATCCGGACCGTCGATCGGTCCGGCGAGATGAGACCGGCCTCGGCCGGCGCGAGTCGTGGATCGACGATCTCTGCGAACGTCGGTTCGGCCGTCCCGTCGATCGTGGTCGTGTGGGCCGCCATCCGAGCGAGCACGTCGTCCAGCGCGTCAGTCGTTGAGGGGTCGTCGATGGTTCCGGCCGCGGTGCCCACGACGAGCAGAGTCCGATGGGTGGCGTCCTCCACACCCGTCGACCCGAACACGTCGTAGGCTCGGGCCGCCTCGTAGGTCGACTCCTCGGACGCGTCCTCATCGACCGCATCGGCGGTGCGCGTCCCGCCCATCGCCAGGCTGGCCACGAACAGGCCGATCGTCAGGACGAACCACAGACCAAACACCATCCAGCGATGGCGCGCGCTCCAGCCCGCGACCCGGACGGTCCACGGTTGCCGGGTGACGGTCCCGGCATCGATCGGTCGCGTCATGCTGCGGCCGGCGGGTCCCCGCAGGCCCAGCGCAGGCGACCGACCAGGGTCGCGGCGGCGCCAGCCGGGGCGACGTCGCCGCCGGTCAGGACGGCCACGTCGACCGGTGCGAGACCGGCCCGGTGCGCGGTGTCGGTGTCGATGTCGGGCAGGTCCAGCCGCGGGCCATAGTTCGCGATGGCGCCGCTACCGCGGTCGGTCAGGTGGATCTCGAAGCCCGATCCTGGGAAGTCGATGTAGGCGTCGTAGTCGATGCCGTCGGCCGGTGTCGGCAGGCCGCTGACGGCTTCGACATTCGACCGCGCGGCGTCCCACCGGCACCAGGCCGTGCCCTCGATGCTGAGCGTGGTCGGCGTGTCAAGGCAAAGGCGCCATCGACCCGCGCCCTCGTCCGACGTGTCCATCTCCCCGCCGGGCTGCGGGGCGTCCTCGGCCCCCGGGTCCTGTTGGATGACGCACTCGAGATCGGCCGCGGGCTCCGGAGATGTGGCGGCACCCGATCCGGACGGCGCAGCGGAGCCGCACGCGGAGGCGAGCGCCGCGACGGCGAAGCACAGGGCCGCGGCTACAGGACCGCGCGCGGCGCGCGAACCCGCCATCCGTCGTCTCGCGGCTGGCATCCCCGTCAGACCCGCTCGACCGCCATGGCGACCGAGCCGCCGCCGCCCAGGCAGAGCGTGGCCAGCCCGTACCGGCCTTCCCTCCGGGCCAGCTCGTGGAGGAGCGTCGCGACGATGCGGGCGCCGCTCGCCCCGATCGGATGGCCGAGCGCGATCGCACCACCGTTGACGTTGACCTTGTCCCAGTCGAAACCGAGCTCGCGGCCGTCGGCAAGCGTCTGTGCCGCGAACGCTTCGTTGATCTCTATCAGGTCGAACGCGTCGATCGGCAGCTCGATGCGGTCGAGCAGCCGCTTCACACCTTCGACCGGGGCGAGGAATAGCCACTTCGGGGCCACCTCGGCCTGGGCATACCCGACGATGCGCGCGAGGGGCGTCAGGCCGAGTCGCTCGACCGCACGCTCGCTGGCGACGACCGTGGCGGCGGCGCCATCGGTGATGCCCGGCGCGTTGCCGGCGGTCACGGTCCCGGTCGTCGCGTCACCGCGATCCTCGCCGTCGGGCAGGGCGAACGCCGGCTTGAGTCTGGCAAGCGCCTCGGCGCTCGTGTCGCGACGCGGGTTCTCGTCCACGTCGACGACCGTCTCGCGGCCCTTGGCATCCGTGATCGTGACCGGCGCCATCTCGGCATCGAAGCGGCCCGCGTCGATCGCCGCGATGGCCTTCTGGTGGCTGGCGAGCGCGAATGCGTCCTGGTCCTCGCGGCTCACGCTGTCCTTGATCGCGACGCGCTCGGCATGCGTGCCCATGTGGCAGTCCTCGATCGAGCACCACAGGCCGTCTGCCACGGTCGAGTCGATGAGTTTCGCGTCGCCGAGTCGAAGGCCGAACCGGGCGCCGGGGAGGAGGTACGGCGCGCCGTTCATCGACTCCATGCCACCGGCGATCACGACCTCGGCATCACCGGCCCGGATCTCCGCTGCGGCGAGCATGATCGCCTTGAGCCCCGACCCGCAGACGCGGTTGATGGTGGTGGCGCTGGTCGAATCGGGGAGGCCGGCATTCAGTGCCGCCTGGCGCGCCGGCGCCTGGCCAGAGCCAGCCTGGAGCACCTGACCCATGAGCACGTCGTCGACCTGGACGGTGGCCGGGTCGAGGCCGGCACGTTCGACCGCCGCACGGATGGCGACGCCACCCAGCGTCGTCGCAGGCACGCCACTCAGCCCTCCGCCGAACTTCCCGATGGGCGTACGGGCCGCGCTCACGATGAAGGTCTGGCCGTTCCGGTCCTGCATGGCCCGAGTCTACGCCGAGGCTCTCGGATGGGCCGCGGATGAGAGTTCGCGGCGAAGGACACGGTAAGCCGCGGGTAAGGACGCGCAACGATGCTTGCCCGATGGATGACCAGCGCATCGGCTGGACGCTGCGCGCCATCCGTCTCCGCAAGCGCTGGCGCCAATCCGACCTGGCCGCGCGAGCTCGAGTCTCCCGGTGGGTCGTCCTGCGCATCGAGCACGGTCGGCTCGCGTCGGTTCCGATCGGCAAGCTGCGAGCGGTCGCGGCCGCCCTCGACGCCCGGGTCGACGCTGTCGTGCGCTGGCATGGCGGCGACCTTCCCCGGCTGCTCAGCGCGCGCCACTCCCGGATGCACGAGGACCTGGCGCGCTTCTTCGGCGACCTTCCCGAGTGGGTCGTCGAGCCGGAAGTATCGTTCTCGATCTACGGCGAGCGGGGTGTCATCGACGTCCTCGCCTGGCATCCGACGAGACGCATCCTCCTCGTCATCGAGCTGAAGACCGAGATCGTCGATATCAACGAGATGCTTGGAACCCTCGACAGGAAGCGTCGGCTGGCGATCGACATCGCCCGTGACCGAGGATGGCAGCCTGTGGCTGTGGCCACCTGGCTGGTCATCGCGACTGGACGCTCGAATCGACGGGCGGTCGCCGATCACGCGGCAGTCCTCCGCGCGAAGCTCCCCGCCAACGGCCGGGCGATGCGCGCCTGGCTGCGGAACCCGGTTGGGCCTCTCGACGCGCTGAGTTTCATGCCATCCGTGTATGGCACGCACCTTGGGTCCACGTCCGGCCCGATCCGCCGGGTCAGCAAGCGTCGACCGGGTCGCGACACGCACGAATCCTGAGTGGATCGCCCCGTTCTGGGCGCGGGGCGGGCGCCACGATGGCCTGGATGCGGCCGTAGGTGCACGGGGTGCACCGATGGCCGAGATCGGGGGGCGAGGGTCTAGGGGCAGGACCAGGAGCGGGGCCTCGGCACCGCGGCGAGGTCACCCCCGCGACACGGGACGGTACGCTGGAAGGCAGCCACACGAACGGAGGACGTCATGCCCGGTGCCCGTATTTCCCACGTCGAGTTCCCCGCCGATGACCTCGAGCGAGCGAAGCGCTTCTACGCGGCCGTGGCCGGGTGGGAATTCCAGGCCATGGAGGGGTTCGACGACTACGAGCTGTTCTCGACCGACGAACAGACCGGAGGCGCGATCGGCGCCCGCGGGACGAGCACCGGGAAGGCGATCCGGATCTTCATCACGGTCCCGGATCTCGAGCAGGCCCGCGACGCGGCGATCGCCAACGGCGGGGCACTCGTCGAGGACATCACCGATGTCCAGGGCCAGGGCCGCTATGTCCTGGTCCGCGACACCGAGGGCAGCGAGGTCGCGCTCTGGCAGAACCCGGGCTAGCCGTCGCTCAGCGGCTGGCCCGCTTGAGGACCTCGCCCGCCACGATCTCGCGGTGGATCTGGTTCGTGCCCTCGTAGATCTGGGCGCCCTTGGCGTCACGCATCAGGCGTTCCACGCCGGTCTCGCGCGAGTAGCCACTCGCACCGAACAGCTGGACGGCATCGGTGGCGACCCGCATCGCCACGTCCGACGCGGTCCACTTGGCGAGCGATGACACCTCCGCCAGGGGCTCACCGCGATCCTTGGCCGCGGCAGCTTCCCGGGTGAGTGCCCGCGCCGCCGCCACGTCCCGTGCCATCTCGGCCAGCGTGAACCGCAGGCCCTGCTGCTCGGACAACGGCCCGCCGAACGCCGTTCGCTCGCCGAGATAGCCGGCCGCGGCATCCAGTCCGGCCCGTGCCAGCCCGACGCACGCGGCCGCGATCGAGATCCGTCCCTCGCCGAGCGCCGACAGCGCGATCCGGTATCCCTCGCCCTCCTCGCCAAGCCGGTTCGCCACGGGGACCTCGCAGCCCTCGAACACGAGCTCGGCCGCGGGACAGGCGCGGATGCCCATCTTCCTCTCGTGCGCACCGAACCGGAAGCCGGGCATCCCCTTCTCCACGAGGAATGCCGTGATGCCCTTCGAGCCGGCCTCAGGATCGACCGTGGCGAACACGAGGTAGCGCTCGGCCTCCGGTGCGTTCGAGATCCAGATCTTCGTCCCGGTCAAGCCGGTACGCCTCGCCGTCTCCCACGACCTCGGCCCGGGTGCGGATGGCCGACGCATCGGAGCCGGCGTGCGGCTCCGTCAGCGCGAACGCACCGAGGGCCTCGCCGGACTGCATCGCGGGGAGCCAGCGGGCACGCTGCTCGTCGGTCCCCCAGGTGACGACCGGGTACTGCGACAGGATGTGGACCGACAGCGACACGGCCATGGCCATGTCGGCCGCGCCGAGCTCCTCCATGACCAGCGTCCAGGCCAGATACGAGAAGCCGGCCCCGCCCACCGCTGCAGGGAACGGCGCCGCCGTCAGCCCGAGCGCCCCCATCTTGGCGAACAGGGACCGGTCGTAGCGTTCCGCCTCGTCCCGCTCGATCGCACCGGGTGCGACCTCGCGCTGCGCGAAGTCGCGCGCGGTCGACTCGAGCAGCCGCTCCTCGTCGCCGAGGGCTGGGGACCGGCGCCGCGGTCATGATCGCTCGCGCGGATACGTGTAGAAGCCCTGGCCGGTCTTCTGGCCGAGGTGCCCGGCATCGACCAGCTCGACGAGCACGTGCGGCGGGCGCATGTGCTCGAGCCCGAGCCCATCCTCGAGCACGCGCATGATCCCAAGACACACGTCGAGGCCGATGAAGTCGGCCAGCTCGAGCGGGCCCATCGGGTGGTTGAGGCCGATCCGGGCGCCCGCGTCGATGTCCTCGGCCGTGCCGACGCCCTGCTCGAATGCGCGCATCGACTCGGCGAGGAACGGCATCAGGATCCGGTTGACGATGAACCCCGGTCGGTCGGCCAATTCGATGACCTGCTTGCCGAGCTCCGCGGAGAGCGCACGGATCGACTCGACCGTCTCGTCGGAGGTGTCGCCGGATCGGATCAGCTCGACGAGCGGCATGACCGGCACCGGGCTGAAGAAGTGCATCCCCACGAAGCGGCTGCGTCGGTCGCTCGACACTGACTCTGCGAGCCGGCGGATCGCGATCGAGCTCGTGTTCGACGCGAACGTCGTCTCCGGCGGCGCGATCCCGTCGAGCTGCCGCCACAGGGCGGACTTGACGCCCAGGTCCTCGAAGACCGCCTCGACGACGAGGTCGCTGTCGGCGGCCGCGGCCGCGTCGTCGGTCGGTGTGATCCGGGCGATCGTGGCGTCTCGGTCGGCTGCATCGAGGCGGCCCTTGTCCACCGCGCGCTGCAGGTTCCCGGCGATCCGGTCCCGGCCGGCCTCGGCGCGCGCCAGCTCGGGCTCGTACAGGACCACCTGCTTGCCGACTGCCGCATGGACCTGGGCGATGCCGTGGCCCATCAGGCCTGCTCCGGCGACGAACACCCGCTCGATCGTCATCGACCGGTAGCGTAGCGCGCCGTCGGCCGGCCTCGGGTCGTCACGCCGGTCGGGCCTCGACCACGAGCGATCGACGCCGCACCGCCAGGACCGTCGCGCCGATCGCCGACACGATGGCCGAGACGATGAACGCCGCGGGGTAGCCGCTGGCATCCACGGCGATGCCCAGGAGAGCCGGCGACAGCCCGAAGCTGAGGTCCAGGAACACGCTCGACGTCCCGACGACCGATCCACGCTCGGACTCGTCCACCCGTGCGACCGCGAGCGCGATCAGTGCCGGGAACATGAACGCGATGCCGGATGCGAACACCGCAGTACCGATGAACAGCCCGGCCGGCCCGGGCAGGATCCCGATCAGTGCCAGGCCGATCGCACCGACGACCAGCGCACCACCCGACAGCCGCGCGGCCCCGACCTGGTCCGGCAGCCGCACGAAGACGATCCGCAGCCCGACGACGATGAAGGCGTACATCGCGAGCGGGATGCCCGCCCCATCGAGCCCGAGGGACGTGGCATGTAGCGGCACGAACGCCAGGAACCCGGCCATGCCCCACGCGCCGGTGAGGATGAGGAAGCCGGGCAGGACGCCGGCCGGATGGAAGAATCGACCCCGGGGAGGCCGCTCGCCCGTGGCCGCCGCCGCAAGCACGCCCGGGGCCGTCTCGGGGACGAACAGCGCCAGCACCGTCGCGATACCCGTGATCAGGGCCGCGCCGATCCACACGACCGCGAACCCCGTCGCCGCGAGGATCGCCTCACCGAGGAACGGCCCGACCGCTAGACCGAGGTAGACCGACAGCGACGCGATGTTGATCGCCTCCCCCCGCCGCTCCTCGGGCGCGAGGTCGCTGACGGCAGCCAATGCCGCGACGAAGAACAGCGCCTCGCCGACGCCGTACACCGCCCGCACGACGATGAACACCGGGAGCGTCGTCGCAACGAGGTGCGCCGCGAACGCGGCGACCGTGACCGCGCCACCGAGCAACAGGAGTGGCCGCCGGCCGAAGCGGTCGGCGGCCCAGCCGACGACAGGTCGGAAGGCCAGGGCGGCGACCGAGAATGCGCCGATGCCGACCCCGACGCCCAGACCACTGGCGCCGAGCGGTCCGCTGGCGAACCGGGTCGCGACCGGGAGCACGAGGCCACCGGCAGTGAAGAACGCCAGCGCCGACACGAACAGGGCGAGGAAGGCCGGCGTGACGAGCGGTGGTCGCGGGTCGGACGTCGCCTGGCTCACCGTTCCGCCCTGGCGATCGCCTCCAGCAGACGATCGGCGGCCGCGTACGGATCGAGTCGATGCTCCGCGACATCTTCGACGACGGATGCGGCGAGTGGCGCGAGGGCCGGTTCGCCGAGCCGATCGGCCAGCCGATCCGCGAGGACGCCTCGGATCTGGGCCAGCGCCCGGGCTCGCCGCGCATCCGCGGTCAGGCCCTCGCGATCCGCCATCCGGTGCCGATCGAGCGCGGCAAGGAGCTCGGGGATGCCCTCACCGGTGGTGGCCGTCGTCACGAGGACCTCCGGCCGCTTCGGCGCGGGTCGGTCCCGTGAGGCATCGCCGCGCGCAACGGTCGGCACGAGCATGGCTCGGAGCTGGGCGGCCGTGCGCAAGGCGCCCGGCCTGTCGCCCTTGTTGACCACCACGAGATCGGCGACCTCGAGGAGGCCCGCCTTGATGGCCTGGACCTCGTCGCCCATCTCGGGCGCCTCTAGCACGACGGTCGTGTCGGCGGCGGCCGCCACCTCGACCTCGCTCTGGCCCGTGCCGACCGTCTCGATCAGCACCAGGTCGAAGCCCGATGCGTCCATCACGGCGGCGGCAGCCGTGGTCGTCGACGCCAGGCCGCCGGCGTGTCCCCGGGATGCCATCGACCGGATGAAGACATCCCTGTCGTCGGCGTACGACTGCATCCGGACGCGATCACCGAGCAGCGCCCCGCCCGTGATCGGCGATGACGGGTCGACCGCGACCACGGCGACGGCTCGACCCGCAGCCCGCGCCGCGGCGATCAGTGCCGCGACGAGTGTCGATTTCCCGGAGCCGGGCGGTCCGGTGATCCCCACCAGGTGCGCACGACCGGCTTGCGGGTAGAGCTGGCGAAGTGCGGTCTCGGCCAGGGGCGTCCGGTTCTCGACGGCGGTGAGGAGCCGGGCAAGTGCGCGTCGGTCGCCCGACGCGGCGGCGTCGGCCAGCTGTTCGCCCCCGACCGCGGCCCGGGGAGTCGGGGACTCCCCCACCCTAGTCGCGTGGATGCGCGTTATCGCGCAGGAAATCGGCGACCTGGGCGATGGTCGTGCCCGGGCCGAAGACCGCGGCCACGCCGGCGTCACGCAACGGCTGGACGTCGACGTCCGGGATGATCCCGCCGACCGTGACGAGCACGTCGTCGAGACCGGCGTCCTTGAGCAGCTTCGTGATGCGCGGGACCAGCGTCATGTGGGCCCCCGACAGGATCGACAGCCCGACCACGTCGACGTCCTCCTGGAGGGCGGCCGTGGCGACCATCTCGGGCGTCTGCCGAAGGCCGGTGTACACGACCTCGAAGCCCTCGTCGCGCAGGCCCCGGGCAAGCACCTTGGCCCCGCGGTCATGGCCGTCGAGGCCGGGCTTGGCGATCAGGACTTTGATGGGCCGGTCCGGCATGGCGGGATTGTAGTCACCGCCACGCCTCGCCGACCCATCAGACCAACGTCAAGCGGTCGTTCGCGCGAACGCCCTCGACGCGATCACCAGCGAGATCACTGCCAGGGTCGTCATGACCACCGAGCCGACGACGATCTGCGGGTCGTCCCACAGGCCGTTGAACAGGGCCCGCGCCGCATCGACCGCGTGGGTGAGCGGATTCAACGTCGAGAGGGTCTGCAGCCAGTCCGGCGCGAGTGCCATGGGCAACATGATCCCCGACAGCAGGAGCAGCGGCAGGGTGACCGCTTGCGCGATCGGCGCCAGCGCATCCTCGCTCTTCGTCACGAGCGCGAGGGTGTACGAGAGCAAGGAGAAGGTCAGGCCGACCAAAGCCACGATACCGAGCGTTAGGACGGCCCCGGCGGGGTCGATCTTGAGGCCGAACGGGATGGCGACCAGGATCAGCAGCGCCGACTGGGCGAGCAGGATCGTGACGTCCCGGAGCGACCGACCCGCGAGCATCGCAAAGCGGCTCATCGGGGTCACCCGCATCCGCTCGACGACGCCGTACCGGATCTCGGCGACCAGCCCGAAGCCGGCGAAGAACGCCGCGAAGAAGGCCGTCAGGATGAGCAGGCCCGGGACGAACCAGTTGAACGCGCTGGCGGAGGCGCCGGCCGTGGACGTCGCGCCTTCGAGGAGCGGCGCGAACAGGATCAGATAGAGGATCGGCTGGAACAGGCCCATCGCGACCCACACCGGCTGTCGCAGGGTCAGGGTGAGCGAGCGGCGATACATCAGCCAGGTATCACGGATGAGCTTCATCGAAGGGTTCCTTTCGTGTTCGTCGATGTCAGGCTGCCGCGTCGTCGCGGAGCGAGCGGCCGGTCTGGCGGAGGAAGACGTCGTCGAGGCTCGGCCGATGCAGGGCGATCGACGATGGGGCCAAGCCGGCGCCGTCGAGCACCCGCAGGAGCTGCGGAACCGCGGTCTCGCCGCGATCGACGTACAACCGGACCTCACCGTCCTCGCCGGTCGCCTCGCGCACGAACGGCTGACTGCGGACGGTCTCGAGGACGCTTTCGGTGGCACCGTTGACGACGAGCGTGATGACATCGCCGGCGACCTGGCGCTTGAGCTCGTCGGCAGTGCCCTCGGCCACGATCCGACCGTGGTCGATGATCGCCAGCCGGTCGGCCAGCGCGTCCGCCTCCTCCAGGTAGTGGGTGGTCAGGAAGACGGTCGTCCCCTGCCCGCGGAGCGCGCGGATCTCGTCCCACATGCCCGCCCGGGCCTGCGGATCGAGCCCGGTCGTGGGCTCGTCGAGGAACAGGACGGCAGGTCGATGCACGATGCCGAGGCCGACATCGAGCCGGCGCTTCATCCCGCCGGAGTACGTGGCGATCGACCGATCCGCGGCCGACTCGAGGTCAAGCGAGGCGAGGACCTCACGGGCGCGGGCGACCGCTTCGCTCTTGCTCATCCCGTACAGGCGGCCCTGGATGACCAGCTCGCCACGGCCGGTCTCAGCCGGGTCGGTCGAGCCACCTTGTGGGACGTAGCCGATCCGCTCACGGACCTTCTGCGGCTGACGCCGCAGGTCGGCGCCCGCGACCGTCGCCTCGCCGGAGGTCGGCGGAAGAAGCGTGGCGAGCATGCGCAGCGTGGTGGTCTTGCCAGCACCGTTAGGCCCGAGGAAGCCGAAGATCTCGCCCGCGCCGACGCGGAGGTCGACGCCACGGACGGCCTCGATGTCTTCCTTCTTGCCACGGACCTTGAACGTCCGCCGCAGGTCCTGCGTCTGGATCATCGGCCCGATGGCCGTCGGCGTGGTCATGTCGGTCTCCTGTCGCTATGCTGGATTGGCGGCGTCACTTGCGCCGTTCAGCATCCTCGGGCATTATCTGCACGGCGCAGATATTTACCCATCGAGGAGACATTGTCAACATGAACCGTGATTCGATCAATTCCGTCCTCCGCTCACTCCGGCGGGTGAACCTCCAGGGCTCGCTGTTCGGCCAGACCGTTGCCATCCGCTTCGGGCTGACCGAGTCGGACATCGAGGCCCTCGAGGCACTCATCGACAGCGGCGCCGCGACCGCCGGCCGGCTGTCCGACCTCACGGGTCTGACGACCGGGGCGGTCACCCGCGTCATCGATCGCCTCGAGCAGGCGGGCTACGTCCGCCGCATCCCCGATCCCGCCGATCGCCGGCGCGTCATCGTCGAGGTCGTGCCGGAGCGCATCGCCCCGGTCGAGAAGACGATCGCCCGCGTCGGTGACGCGAGCGCGTCGGTGATCATCGGGTACTCGGAGGGTGACCTGACGGTCATCAACGACTTCCTGACGCGCATGGCGGCGATCCGCCGCGACGAGGCAAACGCGCTCCGGAACAGCCCCGAGGAATCCGGCGACGGAGGATCCGAGCACACGGCGCCGATCGGCGGCCTCGATCGTGCCCGGCTCCTGTTCAAATCCGGCGCCCACGAGCTCCTGATCCGCGCTGTCACGGATATCGATGACCTCTACCGAGCCCGATTCGATGGACGGGTGCCGCAGGTTCGGCTGCGCGATGGCGTCGTGACGATCCAGTACAAGGGCGGCTGGCAATGGGACGGCCATGAGCGGCGCACCGACGTATCGCTCAACGCAGCGATCCCGTGGGACGTCGAGATCGTCGGCGGCGCGAGCAAGCTCCAAGGCAAGTTCTCGTCCCTGGACCTGCGTTCCTTCTCGCTGACCGGGGGCGTCGATCGGATGCGGTTGACCCTCGGCGCACCGACCGGCGACGTCCCCGTCAAGTTCACCCGCGGCGCCAACAACATCCGGATCGAGCGACCGACCGGGGTGCATGTCCGGCTGAACCTGACAGGTGGGGCCGGGCGCATCGACTTCGACCAGCAACGGCTGGGTGCGACCGGGGACACGATCCTGGAGACCACGGGCGCAAGCGACGCGCCGGACCGCTATTCGATCGACATCGTGGGTGGCGCCGGGAGGATCACGATCACCGAGGTGGACTGAGGGTCCGAGGCCACCCCATCAGCCCGGGATCGGTGTCCGGCGAGCCAGATGGTCGAGGAACTCCGCGCGCGTCCGGTCGCGGGTACGGAACAGTCCAAGGACGGATGACGTGGTCATGATCGTGCCGGGTTTGCGAACACCGCGCATCACCGCGCACAGGTGCGTCGCCTCGATCACGACGCCGACGCCCTGCGGTTCCAGGCGGTCCTGGAGGAACTCCGCGATCTGCTGCGTCAAGCGCTCCTGGACCTGGAGGCGCCGGGCGTACATCTCGACGATGCGCGGGATCTTCGACAGGCCGATGACCCGGCCACGCGGGATATAGGCGACCGCCGCCGCCCCGAAGAACGGCAGCAGGTGGTGCTCGCACAGCGAGTAGAACGGGATGTCCTTGACGATCACCATCTCGCTGTAGTCGACGTCGAAGATCGCGTTGTTGATCAGGCGCTCGGGATCGACGTGATAGCCGGCGGTCAGCTCGGTGTACATCCGGTGCACGCGCTCCGGGGTCCCGACCAGTCCCTGGCGGTCCGGATCCTCGCCGATCTCCTCGAGGATGCGATGGACCGCGTCTTCGACGCGCCCGTTGTCGCTGGGCGTTTCGCCACCGTGGTCGCGCCCGCGCGATCCGGTGATGTCGTCGATGGCGACGCTCGTCTCACCGATCTCGGATTCGATCTCGTCCACGAGTCGACGAACGTTCGGGGGCAGGTCGGTCGGGCGAGCCATGGTCGAGGGATGGTACGCCGACCGCTGCGGGAGCGGATGCCTCAGGGAAGGCAGATCGGCGGGAGGATCGGCAGATCGACGAGGCACTCGGCCGGCGGCTGGGTCGGTTCCGGCGTCGGAGGTGGTGGCGGCGCCGGCGGCTGCGTCGGGTCGGGCGTCGGACGAGGTGTCGACGGAGGAGCGGTCGGAGCGGTCGTCGCTCTGGGAGTCGGGGCCGCCGTCGCCCGAGGAGTCGGCGCCGGAGTCGGCGCTGGGGTCGGGGGTCGGGTCGCGGCCGCGGCCGGCGGGTCCGTCGGGGTGGCGTCCGGAGTCGCCGTCGGCGAGGTGACGGCTGGGCCACCGGGGCCTGTCCCTGGATCACCCGGGGTGGCACCGGGCGTGGTTCCGCCAGGCGTGGTCCCACCGGGACGCGGTGCCGCCGGGGGTCGTGCCGGCGGGCGCGCTTGCCCCCGGAGTCGTGATGCCGGGTGTCAGGCCGCCACTTGCTTCCGGCTCTACCGCGGACTCGCCGGACGCTGTCGCGCCGGCAACCCCGCCACTCGGCGCGGCGGCCACCGAAGGTGCGAGAACGAGCTCGGGCGCACCCGGGCCCGATTGCCGTGGCACGGTCCCCGTCAGCGCCCTCGAGAGGACGATCGCGATGAGCAGCCCGAACCCGATCCCGACCGCTGTCTGGCGATACAGGGGATCGGTGCGGATGAGGCGGCCGATCTGGACGATCCGGCTGATAGGTCTCCCTCCTGACAAGGCCCACAGCACGGGCCCCGTGACCGTCTCAGAGCATACGCAACGGTGGCTGATTCGGATGCACCGCGCAGGCCGAAGGGATCACAACTACGTGTCGTCACGCATGGAAACGGGCAGAGTGGTGCGCCGACGCGCCAGATAGTCATGCCAGAACAGGCGCGCGGCGACCGACCGCCACGGTCGCCAGGCCTCGCCGAGCAGCGTCAATGTCTGGGGGTCAGGCCGGGCCGGCAGACCCTTCGCCCGGGCAACGGCCGACGCGAGCGCGATGTCCCCGCTCGGCCAGACATCCGGCCGCCCGAGCACCATCAGCAGGTAGATCGTCGATGTCCAGCGGCCGATACCCGGGATGGTCTCGAGCGCGAACCGAGCCGCGTCGTCGTCGAGTGCCGCGAGCCCATCGAGGTCGAGCGAGCCGTCGAGGATCCCCGCGGCGAGGGCTCGGGCGTAGCGGGCCTTCTGGCGGCTGAACCCGATCGCGAGGAGCTCGGCATCGGTCAAGCGGAGGAACGCCGCGGGGGTCAGCGGATCGGTCGCCGCCACGAGGCGATCGAATGCGGCCTTGGCCGAGGCGAGCGACACCTGCTGCTCGAGGATGATGTGCACGAGCGTCGCGAACCCCGGCGGCCGGTCCCACAGGGGCGGTGGTCCGATCCGGGTGACGATCGCCGCCAGGTCGGGATCGCGCGATGCGAGTTCCGCGACGGCCGACTCGAGTGTCGACTGGTCGAGGGCGCGGATCAGGCGACCGTCCCTCGCTCACCGAACCCGGCCGACGGCAACGGATCGAACGGTCTGCCCTCAGCGCCGCGCAGCCACGCACGGGCATTCTCACCGAGCGACGGTCGGTGGTAGCCGCCCTCCTGGAGGATCACCAGCCGACGCCCGAGCTGGCCGACCCGCCGGCCGACCTCGTGGTAGACGTCCGTCGTGAGCGCGAAAGTCGCCGATCGGATCGAGGCCATAGGTGTCGAAGCCGAGCGACACCACCACGACCGAGCCAGGCACGGCCTCGATCGCCTCGATGGCCCGGTCCGTGGCCTCGAGATAGTCGGCGTTGGTGGCCCCCGCGCGCAGCGGCAGGTTGAGGTTCTCGCCGGTCCCCTCCCCTTCCCCGGTCTCGTCGGCCCGGCCGAGGAAGTACGGATAGGCCCACTCCGGGTCGGCATGGATCGACACGTATCGCACGTCGCCGCGGCGCCAGAAGATCTGCTGGGTCCCGTTGCCGTGGTGGTAGTCCACGTCCAGGACCGCGACCCGCTCGCCGGTCGTCGAGCTGATGGCGTGGGCCACGACCGCGGCGTTGTTGAAGAAGCAGTACCCGCCATACATGGCCCTCGCGGCGTGATGGCCGGGCGGCCGGCACAGGCCGTACGCGGCCTTCGCCCCGCCCAGCACGAGGTCCATCGTGGTCAACGCGACATCGACGGCCCCGCGAGCGGCGTCGTAGGTCCCGGCGACGAGCGGCGCCGCCGAGTCGAGGCCCCAGTAGCCGGCACGACCGCCGACCTGCTGCGGTTCGCGGACCAGGCGTTCGACCGCATCTGCCGACATCCCCTCGAACATGGCCCGATTGGGGTACGTATCGGCCGACAGGAATGCCCGCGGGATGGCCTGGGCGCGCACCTCCGACCAGGCGACCTGCAGGAAGCGCAGCAGGCCCTCGTCGTGGACGGCGGTGATCGGCGACTCGCCGTGTTCGGTCGGCTCGGCGAACGTGAAACCGCCGTCGGCGGTCAGGGCCGAGCGGATCCGCTCGGCACGCTCGGCGACCTCGTTGGCGGGGATCGCGACACCCATGAACGTCTCGGTATCGATGTCGTGCGCGAGATGTCGGGGCGTGTAGACGACCTGCATCGGGCTCCTGCTTCGACGGCGTGATGCGTCAGTCGGGCACGTCGAGGATGGCCGCGGCCACCTCGCGAGGACGGTAGCGCATCAGGTTATGTCCGACCTGACCGAGGTCAACGACCCGGATCGGCGAGCGACCGGCAGCGTCACGCGCGATCGAGACGGACGCGAGGGCCTGCCCACGGGACCCCGTGGCGTCGTCGGCAACGAGACCGACGACGGGCGCCCGGACATGGGGCAGGACATCGAGGGGGTCGTACTCGAACATCGCCCGCACCGTCGCTTCGGTCGCGTGCGGTCGGGCCGACGGGACCACGCGACCGGCGTGGGTCTCGACGACGGTCGCCCTGGCAGCCCTGTCCTGATCGACGTCCCACGTGCTTCGATCGAAGTCGCGGCGGTCGGCGAGGAACGCCCGCATCGACCGCATGACCTCGGGTGGTTCGTCGAGGCCGCGCACGAACTCGTCGACGTCCAACCCCGTCGCCGTCTCGAGCGACTCCCAGCCTCCGTCGACGAGGATCAGCCGGGCACAGCGGTCGCCGAGCTCGAGGGCAGCGTGGGCCGCCGCGATCGCGCCGAAACCGTGTCCGGCCACGACCACCCGGTCGGTCGATGTGACGAGGACGCCGGAACCCTCTGCGACGGCGACGACGTCGCGGCCGTGGAGGTCGAGGTCGTACGCACCGTCCTCGGTCGGCGCGTCAGACAGCCCGTGGCCACGCAGGTCCATGGCGACCGTCCGCAGCGACCCGCTCGGACCGGCCAGGCGACGCGCGACCGGTGTCCACGCCCATGCCGTGTGACCGATGCCGTGCACCGCGACGACGCCCGCTGCGCTCGGCGTTGCCGGCCCACCCCAGTCGAGGAAATGGACCCGCACGCCATCGTCGTCGACTGTGAAGCCCGCCGGCTCGAGGGTCGCGTCCGGTTCGGGCACGACGGCCGGCGGAAGATCCATCGGGCCCTAGGATACGGGCGCCATGTCGAAACGCCGCCGCGGATCACGAACGGGACGGGCGATCGGCACGCGCCCACAGGGCCGGCACCGGCGGTTCGAGGATCTCGTCGCTGAGGCGCTCGGCGGCATCCCGATGCCGTTCGCCGCCGCGCTCGACGAGGTCGCGATCGTGATCGAGGACGAGCCCTCGCGGCAGCAGCTTCGCGACAGCGATCTCGGTCCCGACGACACGCTGTACGGGCTGTATGAGGGCGTCGCACGCACGGAGTACGCCGCCGATTGGATCTCCGTCCCGAACCGGATCTCCCTGTTCCGCCTGCCGCTCGAGGCCGACTTCGCCGATCCCGATGCGCTCGCGGAGGAGGTCCGGCTCACCGTGATGCACGAGCTAGCACATCACCTCGGCATCGACGACGAGCGCCTCCACGACCTCGGCGTCGACTAGCCCGCTCCTGCGGCTAGGCCGGTGCGGCCTCGCCCGGGAGGGATCCGGCCCCCGCCAGCAGCTCCCCGAGCCGGCCGACCTCGACATTCCCGCCGGAGATCACGACCACGACGCGCTCGCCATCGGCGATCGGCACGCGACCGGCGAGGACGGCCGCCAGCGCCGCCGCGCCTGCGGGTTCGACGACCTGCTTGAGCCGCTCGACCGCGAAACGCATACCGGCCAGGATCGTCGGGTCGTCGAGGAGCACGATGCCGTCGAGCAGCCGTCGCGTGATGGCCATCGTCCAGCGACCCGCGAACGGGGCTCCGAGCCCGTCGGCGACCGACTGCGGCTGGATGGTCACGACCTCGCCCTGCTCGATGGCCAGCGACACGGCGTTGGAGCGTTCGGGCTCGATGCCGACCACGCGGGCGCTCGGCCGTCGAGCCTTCACGGCGGACGCGACACCGCTGATGAGCCCACCGCCGCCCACGCCCACCACGACCACGTCGACGTCCGGCACGTCATCGACGATCTCCAGACCGACCGTGCCGTTGCCGGCGATGACCGCGGGGTCGTCGAACGGGTGCACGAACGTGAGGCCCTCGGCGTCGCGGATCCGTTCCATCTCCGCGAACGTTTCGCCGACGTGCTCGCCGTGCAGGATCACCCGCGCGCCGTAGCCGAGACACGCCTCGACCTTCGATCTGACGGCGCCCACCGGCATGACCACCGTGACCGGCACGCCCGCGGCGGCACCGGCCCACGCGTACGCCTGTCCAGCGTTACCGGCCGACAGCGTGATCGCGCCACGCGCGCGAACGTCCTCGGGCAGGGTGGCGATGCGGTTCGTCATCCCGCGCGCCTTGAACGATCCGGTCTTCTGGAGGTGCTCGGCCTTGAGAAACAGGAGGCCGTCGGCCAGGCTGGCACCAGTCGCGCGGTTCGCCCAGGCCGCCGCGGTGATCGAGCTCAGCATCGGGGTCCGATGGACGTAGCCGTCGAGGCGGCCGGCCGCGTCTTCGATCGCGGACAGCGGGACTTCGAGCGCCGCGTCGGCCGCGGGGCTCACGGAGTCGGGCATGCGGCCGAGTATGGCACGGGCTAGGCTCGGATCATGACGAGGTACCGGCCCGGGACGGCGGCCGACACGAGGGCCTGTTTCGAGATCTTCGAGGTCACCGTCGACGACCTCGGTCGACGCACCGGCAGCGTCGCGAACTCCACCGCCGGCGACCCGAATGCCTTCGAGCTGCGCCGCCCGCTGTTCGACCACCTCGCCGAGACCGCCGACGAGTGGTGGATGGCCGAGGACGACGCGACTGGCCGGGCCGTCGGCTACGCGCGGTCGATCCTGCGCGATGGCGTGCGCGAGCTGACCGAGTTCTTCGTCCTCCCCGACGCGCAGGCGGGCGGCGTCGGCCGTGAGCTCCTCGCGCGGGCCTTCCCTGCCGAAGGTGCGCGGCACCGGGCGATCGTGGCGACGACCGACCCTCGGGCCATCGCTCGATATCTCAGGACGGGACTCGGTGGGCGTCTGCCACTGGTTGGCTGGGAAGGCGTGCCGCGAGCCGCCCCGCTCGAGACGGACCTCGTCCGCGAGCGGCTGGACCCGGACGACCTACCGCTCGAGGCACTCGCGGCGGTCGACCGGCACATCCTCGGGTTCCGCCGCGACGAGGAGCACCGCTGGCTGGCCGGCCAGCGACCCGGTTGGCTGTACCGGCGCCAACGCGCGGTCGTCGGGTATGCCTATCACCCGACGCGGCCGCTATGGGGCGGTCCGTATGCCGCGCTGGAGGCGGCCGACCTGCCGGTGCTCATCGCGGACGGTGAGGCCGCAGCCGCCGACGGCGGTCACCCGACGGTCACGTTCGACCTCGCGCTGACCGCGCGGCCCGCGATCGACCACCTCCTGGGTCGCGGGTTCCGGGTAGACCCGTTCGTGATGCTGTACTTCAGCGACGGGCCCGAGGAGCGGCTCGATCGGTACGTCCTGACCTCGCCGCCGTTCTTCGCCTGAAGCGCGTCCGGCGTCGCGGGATCAGGCAGTCGTCCCGGCGGGTGTCCCGTATTCCTGGGCGTGCTCGCCTCGGTCCTTGGACACGGTGTCCTCGAAGATCCGGAGCGTGTCCTTGACGCTCTTGCCGTTCTCGTCCGCGGCCCGCTTGATGTCCTCGTAGGTGATATTCGCCTCACCCATCTCGCGATGGGCATCCATGCAGCCACACGTCAGACACATGCTCTGTTACCTCCGGTGCGATCGGATCGACGATCGATCCCAGCCTGCTCGATGGCGCATTGCACCCGCGACCCATGCACGTTCGTGGCGACTGTCAGCTAGCCGCGACTAGTTGCGTGTTTGCGCAAACACTGATATCGTTGGGGCCGTGTTGGACATCCTGCCGGTCTCGGCAGAGCCCGAGCGCGAGCGGTATGCCGCGGTCGGTCGGGCATTGGCGGACCCGAAACGCCTGTGCGTCCTCGAGTCGCTCGCCATCGGCGAGCTCTCGGTCAGCGACCTCAGCACCCGGGTCGGTTGCCAGGTGCCCAACATGAGCCAGCACCTCGCTGTGCTCCGCCGGGCGGGTCTCGTGACCAGCCGGCGCGACGGCAACACCATCCTCTATCGCCTGACGGACGACCGTGTCCTCGAGGCGTACCGACTCATCCAGGACATCGCCCGCTAGCCCCCCAGCCAGTCAGGCGACTCGCAGCCAG
Source organism: uncultured Chloroflexia bacterium (assembly GCA_963813535.1). Lineage (GTDB taxonomy): Bacteria > Chloroflexota > Limnocylindria > Limnocylindrales > CSP1-4 > SPCO01. The sequence goes on from CAWEZH010000002.1 coordinate 1,072,621, forward strand.
CGAGAGGAGAAAGGACACACATCCCATGGTCGACATCAAGCACGCGACGGACGCCACGTTCGAGGATCTCGTGATCAAGGCGGAGCGGCCGGTCGTCGTGGACTTCTGGGCCGCGTGGTGCGGGCCCTGCAAGATGGTCGCCCCCGAGATGGTGAAGCTCGCCGAGAAGTACGAGGGTGCCGTCGATGTCGTCAAGGTCGACGTCGACGCGAACCCTCGGCTCTCGCAGGCCTTCAACATCATGAGCATCCCCACGATCGCCTTCTTCAAGCCCGGCGCCCAGCCGCAGGGCGTGATCGGGTTCCGACCGCTCGAGCAGCTCGAGCAGCAGTTCGGCCTCGCCGAGTTCGCGGTGGCCGATGCCGCGGTCGAGGCGCCGACCGCTGACGCGACGACGGCCGCGACCGACTAGGTCCCACTCCCCCCGCGATCAGTCGACCCCGGTCATCCGACCGGGGTCGTTTCGTTGTGGGCACCGGCGCCGCACGTCACCCGCGCGACCATGAACAACGTGGTTCCGACATGGTCGGGGGCGCGGGCCCGCAACGCCCGACCGCTCCTAGGCGCCCGGACCCGTAAGCCGTCGATGACCTGACAGGAACCACGCGCGGGCCCGATCCGCCACGTGCCCATCGACGACCCGCGGCCGCAGGTCCACCCAGCCGGGGCTGCGTGTCGAACGCGCCACGTCCGGGGTCCGCGCCGCTGCGTTTGCCACGATCTGATCGAGCATGAACGACGCGGATGTCCCGTCCGGGGACATCGTCGCGAACGTCGTCCCGCGGACGGTCCACGTCACGGTGCCATCCGGCTCCGACCCGACCTCGACGTCGGGCGTCTCCCCGGCGGCCGAATCCAGGATCTCGCGCAGCGTCACGACCCGGCGGCCGCCAGGATCACCGCCAGGTCGTCGGCGTGCTCGGCGTAGTGGGCGATGGTCTCGTCATGGAACGACTTGAGGTGGGCTGGATGCTTCACCCAGCGTGTCTCCGGGACGACCGTGAGGTACCCGCGTAGCTCGCCCGGTTGCGTCCGGAACCGCTCTCGAAGCTCCTCGAGCGGCACCGCCGCCCAGGTCCGGGTGATCTCGTCGTTGACGACCTCGCCACCACGGGTCTCCCAGTCGGCGTCCACCCGGGCGATGGTGGCGCTCGTCTCGCCGATCGCCAGCTCCTTGGCCGCATCGAGGGAGACTCCCTGCCACGCCAGCATATGGGCCATCAGGTCGCGCCCCGACCAACCGTGGGCTGCGTCGATCGGGACATCCAGCTGGTCGTCCGACAACCCGCCCAGGGCCTCGTACGGCGCCCACGCATCGCGCTCCTCTTCGAGGAATTCCATCGCGTCGAGGTACATACCGGCATGGTAGTCCGAGCGCCCTCCGACCGATGCTAGAGTCGCCGATATGCAGCGGCGCGGGGACGACCAACCAACGGTCTTCACCGACCACGAGGGGCACGACCGCTCACCCTCGTCGAGATACGTCCAGTCGTCGGACCGCCTGCCGAAGGGCATCGCGCGACGGACCGGGGTCGTCTTCGTCCACGGCATCGGGACGCAGACCCCGAGCGAGACGTTTCTCGATTGGTCGGGCGCGATCGTCGAACTGCTCGCCGACTGGCGCGAGGCCGAGGGCACTGCCGCAGCGACCCAGGGCACCCCCGCGGCCACCGACGCCCCGACGGGCACGACCCCCGATGCGGATCGCATCGATGACCCCGTCTGGCGGGCGGAGTTCTCGTTCAACGCCGCCTCGCCGCCGTACCTCGAGATCGCGGTACCCGAGCACGCCGGCGTACCGGCCACGACCTGGGTCGTGACCGAGGCGTGGTGGGCATCGGATCTGCGAGCGCCCAGCCTCGGCCGGACCATCGACTACCTGCGGCGTCGCATGGGGACGGTCGTGGCCGGCATCGCTGCGGGCTATCGCGACCGCTCCCCGCGTCTCCACGAGTTGGCTCAGGCGACCGACGTGATCGGCGAGGGGCGGCCGCCGCTCGACTGGCGGCTCGCCGAGCGACTCGATCTCGTCCAGTCGCTGACCTTCGGGGCGCGACCGGTCGGCTGGCTGGTCGGCGGGGCGGGAGCCGTGGTCCTGGCCGGGTACGACCTCCTGCGGCGCATCCCGATCCCGACCGTCCGCGATTTTGCGGCGCGCAAGATGATCGACAGCTTCCTGGTCGACTGGTTCGGGGACCTGCCGGTGCTCCTCGACGAGCCGGTCCAGTCCGCCAACGTCCGGGCTCGGCTGGCGCGGTCGATCCAGCGGCTCGTCGACGACGACTGCGACGCCATCGTGATCGTCGCCCACTCGGGCGGAGCGCTCGTGAGCTTCGAGATGCTGCTCGACCCTGCCTACCGCGACCTCCGGGTCGACAAGCTCGTGACCCTCGGCCAGGGTCTCGGCCTGGCCTGGCGACTTGCCGCGGATCCGGCCGTGCGCGAGATCACCCCAGGTCACCGGCTCGTCGGCAACCTTGCGAAGGCCCGGCCGGGTCTGCGCTGGGTCGATGTCTGGGCGTCATATGACCCTGCGCCGGCCGGTCCGCTGCCAGCGCGTGGCGGGATCACGCCCGATGCCCCGAACCGCTCGGTGGCCGCCCCAGCCACCGCCACGCCGGTCGCCACGGGCGACACGGCTGACGTGCCATGGCTCATGCAGGCGCCCGTGACGCTGCCGGGCGAGCCTGCCCCGGCATCGCCGCCCGAGACGATCCTCGTCGAGTCGCGTCCGGTGACCAACGAGATGAACGTCCTGACCGACCACGGGTCGTACTGGACGAACCCCGAGGGCTTCCTGATCCCGCTCGTCCGCCACCTGGACGCGGCGCTCGGCGACGCGTCTGCGTCGCGCTTCTACCGGGATCGTGCCGACCGGACGCGGCGGATCGTATGGCGTCGACAGCGCGTGTCGACGCTCGCGGCATGGGGCTGGCTGTGCTCCGTGGCTGCGATCGCGACCGCCCTCGTGCTGATCGTGCTCCAGGCGGCTGGTGACGACCGCCTGACTCGAGCCGGGGACTTGATGGTGGCCGCATGGGATCGGATCCCCGGGCACGAGATCGTGTCCGGCCCGGTGACCGCCATCGGCGCCGTGATCGGCGCCGTGATGGATAGCGTGGGGCTCGGCGGGCTAGCGGATGTGCTCGCCAGTCTCGGACCGGTCGTGCTCGGGCTGGCGCTGACGTTCGGGCTGTCCTACGCGCTGGCCAAGGTCGGTCTCGCGCGCTGGCACGACTGGGATCGACGGGAGCGCCGCGCGATGCATCCGGAGACGCCCAGTCTCCCCGACCGCTCGATCGCGGGTGCCCAGGCGATGCTTCTCGTCGCGGGGGTGATCACCCTCGCGCTCTCGGTGTTCGGGCTCGGCCTTGCGGCCGCGCTGGTCCTGGTGCTCGGAGCAGCCGCCGGGCTCGTCATCTGGGCCCGGCGGCCGTTCCGCTGACGTCGGATCGCGCTGAGCGATCGCTATTCGAAGATCGGGTACATCTGGCGGTACCGCTTCTCCCACTCCTGGCCGTACGTCAGCCACTTCTGGCGATAGGCGGCCTGGGCGGCCTCATCGTCGGCGCGGGCCTGGATGACCGCGGGGATCGCGATCGCCACGGCTCCGCCGGCGAGCCCGCCGAGGAGCGCGACCGCGAGGGTCGCACCCACGACGGGGTTGCTGATGGTCTTCCGTTGCTGGACGAGCTCTGCCATGTCTTTGGGCTCCTTGATCTCGGTGAGGTTCGGTCGGCTGGTCATCCGACCAGCGCTGCGTCGATCGTCGGCCCCGACCGGCTCCGGCGAAATCACGGATATCCCTATTTCTGGGTGCCCACCACACGGCATTCCCTATCTGCCAGTCACGACCCGGCGTCGGGCGGCACCTCGTGCAGTCGCGGATCGGTGCCTTCGATCGCGAGCCGGGCGAGCTCGGTCCGGCTGTGCACATCGAGCTCGCGGAACAGGCGCGTCAGGTGGGCCTCGACCGTGTGGACGCTCATGAAGAGCGCGTCGGCGATCTCCCGGTTCGACCGGCCTGCGGCCACCAGCTCGACGACCCGGTGTTCGGTCGCCGTCAGCGGGGCCCCGGCCGGTCGTCTCGCGGCGACTCGGGCCAGCTCGGCCCGGGCTCGGCCGGCCCACAGGCGCGCGCCCAGGCGGGTGAAGATCGTGACCGCCTCTTCGAGCGCCTCGCGCGCCCGAGCCTTCTGGCGCGCCCGGCGACGGACCTCGCCGGCCGTGAGAAGCGCGCGAGCCTCGATGAACGGGATGCCGGCGATCTCGGCCAGGGAGATCGCGCGTTCCGAAGCGGCGAGAGCCGCCTCGACGTCACCCCTCGCCGCCAGCACCATCGAGTTCGCCCGCTCGACTTCGGCGTCGATCCAACGGACGCCGGAGGCCCGCAGGCGGAGCGTCCAGCCATCGGTCAACGCCTCGGCCTCGTCGATGCGGCCGACCGTGACGAGGACCTCCACGGCGAGCACGATCAGGGTGCAGGCGGACGCCGGCTTGAGCGGATCCGTACCGGCCGTCGCTGAGCAACAGCTCGATGCGGCGGTGCGCGGCAGCCGCGTCACCGAGCGCCAGGTCGAGCTCCGCAGCGGAGACTGCCGTCGACCACCGCTCATGGGCCAGGGCGGGATTGCTCTCGAGTCGCTCCTGGACCGCGCCCTCGATCCGGCGGGCCTCGTCGACGTCGCCGCGAAGGGCGGCGAGCCGATGGCCCAGCACGTTCAGGTCGTCCATCCAGGCGCCTTCGCCTGTCTGATAGACCCCGGTCGTGGCTTCGGCCAGCGTGGCCGCGGCGCTCGCGACGTCCCCTGACCGTGCATCGATGCCCGCCTTCACCAGGAGCAACCGCGGCAGTCCGTGCCAGTCGCCCCGTTGCCGGGCGTACGCGACCAGGCGATCGATGCGCAGACGCGCCTCATCGAACGCGCCGGCGTCGCGGAGCAGGCGCGCGAACTGGAGATCCGGATGTTCCACCGCGGGAACGCCATCGCCGATGGCGGCTAGGCCGTCGGCGCGGTCCATGAGCTCCCGCCAGTCCTCGCCCAGCCGTCCGCGCCACGACGCGGCATGACCGAGGATCTGGGCGAGCACCACGGGATCTCCGAGGAGTTCTGCGAGGCGCAGGGCTTCAGCGGCATGCCGGGCACCGTCGCCCCAGCCCTGCCACGTGACGTACGCGACCCCGGCGAGGCCCTGCTCGATCGGGATCCGCCTGGCGGGGTCGTCGTCGACGATCGATGCCGCCTCGCGGTAGAGCTCCCGCGCGTCGTCCCACTCAGCCTGGACGAGGAGCAGGTGGGCCAGACGTGCGAGGGCCTCGGCACGCTCCGACGGCCCGCTGGACTCCTCGACGAGCCGCTCGAGCAAGCGTCGTCCTCGCTCGATGTCACCCGCGGCGATGTGGTACTGCGCAGCGGTGGACAGTCGGTCTCGCCGCGCGGGTCGCTCTGCGGCCGGTGTGAGATCGGCGGCTCGCTCGGCCGACCGAGCAGCGGCCTCGGGAGCGCCTCGCTGGACCGCCGCGCGAGCCGCGTCGTCGAGGGCCGCCGCGACGTCAGCGTCGGGTCGCGTGGATGCGCGCGCCAGGTGTGTGGCCCGCTCCTCGGGTTCGGCGATGACATCGGCCAGCCGACGATGGGCGTCGCGGCGATGCATATCCGACGCCCGGGCATACGCCGCGGCCGCCAGCAGCGGATGCGTGAAGCGCACCTTGTCGCCATCCGTCACGAGGACGCCTTCGCGTTCGGACTCGACCAGGCCGGGCCGGACCGCGTCGGCACCGATCGCGGTCTCGAGGAGCCGCACGGTCGGCTGCGATGCCGCGGCTGCGTAGACCGAGACCGCCTCCGCCTCCGGGCCCAGGCGGTCGAGTCGGGTCCCGACGAGGGCGTCGAGACCCGATCCTTTCGAGAACGCCTCCAGGTCGGCCGTCGCCTGGCCTCCGGCGATCGCACGCCCGAGCTCGAGGGCGTAGAACGCGTTACCGCCCGAGACGGCACGCAGGCGGACGAGAGACGGCCGCGGCAGATCGAGGCCGATGCGCGACCGAAGGAGCCGGTCGATCTCGTTGAGCGTCAGTTCGCCGAGGTCAAGCCGGGTGATCCGTTCCGGGGCGACCCCATCGAGCGCGGCGATCTTCGCCTCTCGGTGGGCGGTGCGCTGTCCGGCGATGACGCCGATCGGTGCGTCGTCGAGGCGTCGTAGCACGAAGTCGAGGACGCGGGCCGACGGCTCATCGAGCCAGGGCACGTCATCGATGGCGATCACGAGCGGCTGGATCGCGGCAGCCTCGCGGAGCACCTGTCCGACGCCGAGGGACACCGCGAGGGGTGGCGGCGCGGTCGCCGCGGGGACGCGCAGGAGCGCGGCCTCCAGCGCGATGCGCTGTGGCTCCGGGAGGTCCTCGAGCTGCCTGCTTGTGACATCCCCGAGCAGGTCGTTGAGCGCCGCAAAGGCAAGGCCGGTCTCGACTTCCGTGGGTCGCGCGACGAGGACACGATGTCCGCGCTCCCTGGCTGCGTCGACCGCGTGATGCCCAGAGGGTGGTCTTGCCGATACCTGCCGGCCCGGCGAACAGGAGCACGCCGAATCGACTCTCGATGGAGTCGAGGAACCGCGCGGTCTCCGCGAGTTCGCGTTCGCGGCCGACGACGGAAGGGTTCACGGCCCGATGCAGTGTATGGCGTGCGACGGTGGCACCGGCGGGCTTGGCGGCGAGGCGTAGCCTGTCGGCGTGGGCGAGGAGTTCGTCGGACGCACTGACGAGCTGGGGGCGATCGACGTGCTGCTCGCCGAGTCCCGCCGCGAGCGTCGCGTGGCTGCGCTGGTGCTGGTCGGGGAGCCCGGGATCGGCAAGTCGCGACTGCTGGACGAGGCCGAACGGCGAGCCGCCGGCGACCGGATCCTGCGGTTCTCCGGCTACGAGCCGGAGACGAGCGTGCCCCTCGCCGCCGTTGCGCCGCTCCTCCGTCGGCTCGCGGCGGCCAGCGAGGACCGGACGTTCGTGGGTCTGCTCGGTCCCGACGCCGAGGTCGGCGGGCTCGATGCGATCCGCATCTTCGAGTCGGTCCATCGCCAGCTGACCAGCTTCCGACCGGCGGCGCTGTTCGTCGACGACCTGCAGTGGGTCGACCCGCTCTCCATCGCGCTGTGTCACTTCCTCGTTCGCGCGGCCGCGGGATCCGGCCGCGGCCTCGCCCTCGTCGTCGCGTCTCGGCCGTCGCCGATCGCCGACCGATTCGCGGCCTCCCTGGCGACCGCCCTCGGCGAAGGACAGAGCCCGACGACGCTGCACCTGCGTCCGCTCGATCGCGCCGATGGCGTCCGATTCGTCCTCAGCCGGAGCGGGAGCAGCGATCGACGAGAGGCGGTCGAGCTCTGGCAGCGCGCGGGCGGATCGCCGTTCTGGCTGGATCTGCTCATCCAGACCGATGGCGGCGAGCGCGACTTCGACGCGGTCGTCGCCGCGCGGATCCAGGGCCTCGGTGCTGACGCGAATGCCCTCATCGCGATGCTCGCCGTCCTCGGCCGCCCCATCGACCGGACCGAACTCGAGGGCATCATCGAATGGCCTCCGGAGCGCATCGTCAGCGCATCGACCGAGCTGTCGCTCCGAGGGCTCGTGATCGACGACGGCGGCGCCACGCGTCTCGCACACGACCTGATCCGGGCTGTCGTCGTGGGCCGCATCCCGGGCGCGACCCGTCGCCGGTTGCACGGGCGCATCGCGACGGCGCTCGAAGCGCAGTCGTCGGGAGATGTCGGAGTGATGCTCGCCGCGCTCGAGCATCGCGTCGCCGCCGGTCGATTCGACGCGGATCTGGCGCTGCGCATCCTGGCCTCCCCACAGCGCCGCCTGATCGGATCGGACGGCGTGCGCAGCATCACCGACTCGGCGCGGGACGAGACCGATCGCGGTGCCCGCACCAGCGTCGACCAGGCTGCTGCCGCGCTGGCCGCCGAGCTGGGCGACCAGGAGCTCGCGCTCGATCGCTGGACCGCCGTCGCCGAGGCGACATCCGATCGTGTCCTGGCGGCTCGCGCAGGTTTCGGCGCGGCACTGGCGGCCTATCACCTCGGACGTGATGACGAGGCGCGTCGGTGGCTGGACGCCTGTCGCTCGAACGGCGTCGACGCTCCGGATCTGGAGATCTCGGCCGATGCGCTCGAGGCGCGGATCCTCTTGTGGCTCGAACGACGGACCGACGACGGCCGAGTGATGGCCATGCGGGCCGTCGAGCGAGGCCGGCGAGCGATGGCTGGTCCGACGCCGACGACGCCCGTGCGGGCGGCGCACGTCGATGCCCTGGTCGCGGCGTGGGAGGCGGCCATCCAGGCCGAGGATGTCGACGGCATGGTGGACTTGGCGGAGGAGTCGCTCGAGGCATCGCGGGACATGGGGCTGCGTGAGGTCCTCGCCGCCCGCTCGATGGTCGGCATGGCCCGCGAATACGCGGCCCCCCAGTCACAAGCGGCTGACGCGTATCGCGCCGTCTGGGACGAGGCGTGGCGGGCCGTCCTGCCGATCGAGGCCGTCGATGTCGGATACCGGCTGGCGGCGGTCCTCTTCGACATGCTGCTACCTCGACGAGGCAGGCCGGGTCGCCCAGGAGGCCGAGCGGCTGGCGGAACGGACCGGCGGCCAGGGCCGCGTGCGCGACCGGACCCGGCTGGTGAAGTACCAGCTCGCCATGGCGACGTCCGATTGGCGCACGGGCATGGCCGGGTTGCTGACCGCTGCCGAGGCCGAACCGGATCCGCACTATCGCCTCGTCCACCATCAGATGGCTGCGCTGTGGCTGGCACGACTCGGCGCCAGTGAGCAGGAGGCGCTTGGTCACGTCGACGAGGCGCGATCGCTCGCGGCCGCCGCGGGCTGCCTCGCCTGCGGACGAGATGTCGAGGTCGCGGTCGCGGAGGTCTTCGCACGCTTCGACCGAGCCGCCGATGCCCGTGACGCACTTGCGAACTGGGATGCGGTCGGTCGTCGATCGTGGGTCGAGGCCGAGTGGCTTCGACGACGGATCGGCGCCCTCGTCACGATCGCCACCGGGTCTGCCGACCGCGATGCCGGCGCGGTCCTGGCGGGGCTGCGGGACGAGGCCGACACGCTGGGACTCGGCTTCGATGCCCTGTGGACGGACCTCGACATGGGTCGGCTCCTCGCGCCGAGCGACCGCGCCGGCTCGACGGCGGCCTACCGGCGTGCGGCGGAACGCGCCGATGCAGCGGGGGCGCCGACCATCAGGCGGCTGGCCGACCAGGGCCTGCGAGCCCTCGGGGAACGTCCGTGGCGACGCGGCCCGACCGCGTCAGGCGGTGAGGGCGTCCGCGACCTGTCCGACCGGGAACGCGAGGTCGCGGACCTCGTCGCTCTCGGCGCCACGAATGCGGAGATCGCGACGCGGTTGTTCCTGTCCCGCAAGACCGTCGAGCACCACGTCTCGAATGCCCTCGCCAAGCTCGGCCTGCGTTCACGGGCGGAGCTGGCGGCGCATGTGGGCCGCACGGGCCCGGTCCCCGCGGACACCGATTAGGGCACCTCCCCCATGAACCGCTGATCGGGTCGCCCGAACCTGACATCCATCGGTCGATGGACGACAGGAGGCGATCATGGACACGCAGGGATACACGAGCCAGTTCGGGACCGCGAGCGGGACAGCGAGCGGTCGAGGGCAGCTAGCCCTGATCACGTTCCTCGTGGGTGGGCTCCTCGGGGCCGGGCTCGGCTGGAGTGCAGCCAATCCGGCGACGACCCCGTCCGCCGTCGGCACCGCCGACGGTGCGGGAAGCGCGGTGGTCGCGCCGGCCGTGGCAGCGCCGTCGGCGTCACGGGCACAGAAGGCGACGCCGGCCCGCCGGTCGATCGCCGTGGCCATCCCCGGCGAGCGGGACTACATCACGTCGTCGAAGCTGGCCGTCGCAGGGACCGCGTACGGCCGCCCGCACGGTCCGCGGGTCCGATCCGTCCAGGTCGAGCTGTACGTGGCGGGCGAGATGATCGACCGCGCCGAGCTCGACGTGTTCTCCTCGCGGTTCGCCGGAGTGCTCGAGCTGCCGACGCTGCTCGGCCGGGTCGACGCCGAGTTGCGCATCAGCAACCCGACACGGCCGTCGGGTCCGATCGTGGTCCGGCACGTCACCATCCACGCCCCAGCCGGCACGGAGGACGCATCGGGCTAACCACCCGAGGGGGAACCCTCCGAAACCCGAGGCGACGGAGTCCGGCTGGGGCCGGCCCGTCGCCTCGGCGTGCAGGCGGGACGGTCCGCGAGGAGCACGCTCAGGTCAGTGCCAGCCTTCGAGCCGCTGGGCCCCACGCGCCGGCCTGACCTCGAAGACCTGCGGGGTCAGCCCGGTCTTTGCTGCATATCGCTCGCCCACGGCGTCCGACAGTGCCCCGATCCCGTCGCGGCGCACGAGGGTCACCGTGCAACCGCCGAACCCTGCGCCGGTGAGCCGCGACCCGAACACCCCGGGCACCGCCTCCGCGACCTCGACCAGGGTGTCGAGCTCCGGGCTGCTGACCTCGTACAGGTCACGGAGGGAGGCGTGGCTTGCGCTGAACAGGCGACCCGCGCGCTCGTGGTCGCCCTCCTCGAGAGCGGCGGCAGCCTCCAGCACCCGGTCGTTCTCCTCGACGACGTGACGCGCGCGCCGAGCGAGGACCGGCTCAAGGTCGTCGCCGGCGTCGTCGATCATCGCCGTGGTCACGTCGCGCAGGCTGTGTACCTCCTCGTGCCGCCGGGCGATCACGGCGACCGCAGCATCACATTGGGCGCGGCGCTCGTTGTACGCCGACCCGTCGAGCCGCCGGCTGGACCCGGAGTGCGACACGGCGAGCGCGACGGCGTCGAGGGACAGCGGCAACGCGCTGTAGTCGAGCGACCGGCAATCGAGCAGCAGTGCCGCTCCACTCTCGCCGAGCGAGGAGGCGAACTGGTCCATCAGCCCGCACTGGACGCCGACATGGACGTTCTCGGCACGCTGCGCGACTCGGGCCAGCGTCATCCGATCGGTAGGAGGGTCGTCGCCACCGGACAGGGCGAGCGCCGATGCGAGCTCGAGCGCCGCCGAGCTTGACAGCCCCGAGTTCTGGGGCAGGTCCGACGCAAGGACGCCGCGAAAACCGCCGACCGGCAGGCCGGCCGCGGCCATCGCCCACGCCGTCCCGGCGACATAGTCGATCCAATGCCCCCGGCGCCCGCCGATCGCGTCCAGGTCGAAGCCGGCGGTCTCGGCACTCTCGGCAAGCGTGATGGCGACACGCCGATCGTCTGTGGGGACGAGGGCGATCGTGACGGCCCGGTCGATGGCGATCGGCAGGACGTACCCGTCGTTGTAGTCGGTGTGCTCGCCGATGAGGTTGACGCGACCCGGCGCGCGGACCACGCGGATGGCCTGCCGGTCAGCGGCTCGGGGGTCGATGGCCGCGAGCCGCTCGGCGAGTGCTGCCGGATCGACCCGGTCGTGGGCGACGGGCTGGGATGTCATGGCGCATCGATAGTATTCGCGGCTTGGACGACGAACCGACCTCCGCCTCACGGGTCTTGGGCATCGGCGAGCTGCTGTGGGACGTGTTCCCGGACGGACCGCGGCTCGGCGGGGCACCCTTCAACGTCATCGCGAACATGCGGCGGATGGGCTATCCGGCAGCATTCGTGTCGGCCGTCGGCGACGACGAGCTCGGTCACCGGGCGACAACGGCTGCCATGGACATGGGCATCGACCCGGCCTTCATCGCCACGTCGCGCGAACTGCCGACCGGCACGGTCTCCGTCGTGCTCGACGCGGCCGGCGGTCACCGGTTCGAGGTCACGACCGCGGTGGCGTACGAATCGATCACCGGGAACAGCGGCGTCCTCGAGCGGATCGAGGCGTGGGCGCCCGAAGCGATCGTCTTCGGGACGCTGGCCCAGCGCTTCGCCGGCACGCGCGATCTGACGCGCCGGGTGGCGGCCGACCCAGGCCCAAAGGAACGCCTCTACGACGTCAACCTGCGCGACGGCTGCTGGACTCCCGAGCTGGTCCTCGACCTGCTCCCACTCGCCACGGTCGTGAAGGTCGACGATGCGGAGGCCGCCGTGGTGGCGAGCCTGCTCGGATGCGACCGCACGGCGGCCGCCATCGGCGAGCGACTCGCGGCGGGATCCGGCGTGCACACGGTCTGCGTGACGCGCGGTCCGAACGGCGCTGAGATGTGGTCGAGCAGCGTGATGTCGACCGTTGCGGGGATCCGGGTCGCGGTCGCCGATACGGTCGGTGCGGGGGACGCGTTCGCGGCCGCCCTGCTGCACGGGATCCTGGTGGACATGCCGGCCGCGGAATCGCTCGGCTTCGCGAACAGGCTTGGGGCGCTGGTCGCCTCACGTCCGGGTGCCCTGCCGTCCTGGAGGCTCGACGAGATCCTCTAGGTCACGTCGGACAGCAGGTCGTCGCCGGATCAGACCGCGACGGGTTCGCGGTACTCCCCGAACACGCCGCGCAGGACGCCGCACATCTCGCCGAGCGTGGCGTACGCCTCGGCCGCGCGGATGAAGTGCGGCATGAGGTTCGTCTCGCTCGAGCCCGGACTCGAGGCGGCCTCGCGCAGTCCGGCCAGGGCTGCCTCGACCGCGCTGGCATCGCGCTCGCGCCGCGTCCGCTCCAACCGCGCCATCTGGCGCTCGAGCGATCCCGGCGGCACTGCCAGCACCGGCACCGTCGTGTCCTCGGTCTCGTCGACGAAAGCGTTGACCCCGACGATCCGCCGTTCGCCGGCGTCGAACTCGCGCTGGTAGCGATACGCGGCATCGGCGATCTCGTGCTGCGGGTAGCCCTCCTTGATGGCGGCGACCATCCCGCCCCGCCGGTCGATCTCGTCGAGGTACCGCCAGACCTGACGCTCGGTCTCGTCGGTCAGCGCCTCGACGAACCAGGAGCCGCCGAGCGGGTCGACCGTGGCGTCGACGCCGGTCTCCTCGGCGATCACCTGCTGCTGTCGGAGAGCGAGCAGGGCGGCCTCGGCGGTCGGTACCGCGAGCGCCTCGTCGTAGGCATCGGTATGCAGCGACTGGGTCCCGCCCAGCACCCCGGCCAAGGCCTGGAGGGCGACCCGGGTCAGGTTGTTGAGCGGCTGCTGGGGCGTCAGCGAGACGCCGGCCGTCTGGGTATGGAAGCGCATCCACGCCGATCGTTCGTTCTCGGCCCCGTACCGTTTCGTCATCAGGTCGTGCCAGATACGACGGCTCGCCCGGAACTTGGCGATCTCCTCGAAGAAGTCGGAATGCGAGTTGAAGAAGAACGACAGGCGCGGCGCGAAGTCATCGACGCGCAGCCCGCGCTCGATGGCGGCCTCGACGTAGGCCATCCCGTCGGCGATCGTGAACGCGAGCTCCTGGACGGCGGTCGAACCCGCTTCCCTGATGTGATAGCCGCTGATCGAGATCGTGTTCCAGCGCGGCATCTCGCGCGTGCCGAACTCGATGGTGTCGGTCACGAGACGCATCGACGGCTCGGGTGGGAACAGGAATTCCTTCTGGGCGATGAACTCCTTGAGGATGTCGTTCTGGAGCGTGCCCTCGAGTCGATCGCGCGGGACGCCGGCCTTCTCGGCCGCGACGATGTACATCGCCCAGATCGGGGCGGCCGGCGAATTGATGGTCATCGACGTGGAGACCTTCTCGAGCGGCAGCCCGGCGAGCAGGACCTCCATGTCGGCCAGGCTGCTCACGCCCACGCCGCACGTCCCGAACTCGCCCTCGGCTTCCGGGTCGTCGGTGTCGTAGCCGTACAGGGTCGGCATGTCGTAGGCGATCGAGAGGCCGGTCTGACCGGCAGCGAGCAACTGGTGGAAGCGCTGGTTCGTGTCCTCGGCCGAGCCGAAACCCGCGAACATCCGCATCGTCCACAGGCGGCTGCGGTAGCCGGTCGGGTGGATGCCACGTGTGAACGGTGGCTCACCCGGCATGCCGATGCGCGTCTCCGCGTCGCCGTCGGCCGACCACGGCCCATACAGCCGCTCGATCGGCATGTCGCTGATGGTCGAGAACCGCGGCTTGCGCTCCGGTGCTCGATCGAGCGCCGGCTCGAGGCGGTCGTGCTCCCACTGCGCACGGCGGCGGTCCGTCGGGCGGTCGCTCATGCGGCCGACTCTAGCACCGGGTCGCCCGTCCTTCGACCGCGGTCGGTCAGCGCCCCCCGAAGGCATCGACCGCGGCCTGGATCTTCGGGTCGGGCAGATCGTTGGTGATGACCACGTTGACGACCCCGCTGTCCTCGGCCGGCCACGTCACGACGGTCTGGATGCGGTCGGCGGTCCGCGTGTCCAGTCGATATCCGGTGCGGCCGGCGACGTCCGGCGTCGACTCACCCGTGATCTGGGTCCGGTTCGCGACGCGGGCGCTGGCCTCATAGAACCCCATGACGTCGTCTGCGCCGAGGTCGGGCGCCTGGAACACGACGAGAGCGGCCGCCCGATAGCCGCCGAGATCCCACGTGCCACCCGCGAACTCGACCTCGTCGAAACCCGCGTCCGCGAGGCTTCCGAGGCTGGCCGGGCTGCAATGACGTCCCGAGTCCAGAGCGTCGGGGCCGCGGCCCTCGTAGGCGGTCGGGATGCGCGCCTCCAGCTCCGGGACCGCGCCGACGGCCCGGCCCTCGGATGGGCAGCCCGCCGCCGGATCGAACGACGCCGACGGCCCTCCGCCCCCGCAGCTAGCGACCACCGAGGCGGCGACCAGGGACCCCATGAACAGCACGCCGAACAGCCGGAGACGAGGGCGTCGGTATCGATGGGTCACCGTCCAAGCCTAGCCGCGGCGGCCGGTCGGTGCGTCCGGGCACCTGGTACGGGCGTCCCACGGATGGTGCGTTGGTGCGCCCGACCATCGACCCCGGCCTTGCGGGACCAGAAGTGCCATTGCCCTGGAGCCATCGGAGGCGCAGTATGTCAATCAAGCCGACCTGCGATCGAACCGGGGACAGCACCTGGGGCGTCGGTCACGGAACGGGGAACGGACGCTCACTCGAGGAGGTTCGAGGGAGGGATCCCGGTCCTCGATCACGAGCCGAGTAACCGGATCATTCGGCCATCAGGCCCGTAAGGCCGTTGGGTTGGCAGCACTGATACGAACAGGGACGCTCATATCATCGCCCCCACTGGTCGCCCTCCGGATATCCGGGGGGCGATCGTCGTGTGTGCCCGTCGTGTCCGCTAGGCCGAGCGGGTCGCGCGGGCCGTCGCCGGATGACTCCGCCGCCCGATGCCGCGTGCGTCGAGGTCCGCCTGGACGACCCGTGCCGCCGCCACCAGGTCCGGATCGCGTGTGACGGTGCTCACGACCCAGTCGATGTACGACGGCTCGAAGGCCGCGATCTGGCCGAGCGTATGGCCGTGGAACTTGCCGAACTCGATGACGTGCTCGCGGGCGCCGTCGAGATCGGGCGGCTTCGGGCGACGGAAATTGCGGATGCGACCACGCTCGAGCGGGCCTGTGGGTGTCGACGCGCGCGGCATCTCGCTCTGCGCGCGTTCGCCGCGCAGAGGCGGCTGCCCGCGCAGCCCGTTGTCGGGGTTCGGATACGGCCCGCCCGGAGAGCGCGGGAGCGTCTGATTCCGCGGTCGGTAGGTCGCGGTCGTGTCCACCCGGCCGGTGACCGGCCGCGACGGCCGGGGGACAGGCGGGCCGCCGCGGCGCGGGCTGCCATCGGCGCCCAGGTCGGCGGCCGGTCCCGCACCTTGCCGCTCGGTGGCCATGTCACGGATCAGCGCCGCATAGGCGTCGTTGATCTCGGCCATCTGTCGCGTCGCGACCTGCGATGCGGCCGGGTCGTCACCGGTGAGGTCAGGGTGGTGCGCGCGGGCCAGGCGCCGCCAGGCGGCCTTGATCTCTGCGGCGTCTGCGCCATGCGCGACGCCGAGCACGCCATAGGGGTCGCGTTTCGGCACCTCCGAAGTGTACCGACGGCCGGCACCCACCCGATGCGGGACATGCCGACATCGCGTACCGTCCTGTACCACCGATGGGTGCCGTCACTCGAGCCGGAGTCGCCGCCGCGATCGCCGCCGCGCAGGTAGGACTCGCGTACCGGTTCGCGCTCGCGTACCGGGCACGGGCCGGCTATCCGCGCCGATTTCCGCCGACCATCCTGCCGACCGATGTCGGCCTGGCGTACGAGTCGATGTCCGTCCGGTCCCTGACCGGCGACCTCGAGCTTCCGGCATGGTTCATCCCGGCCCGGTCGGGCGAGCCGGGGCCGGGCGTCGCGCTGATCCACGGCTGGGAGTCGGCGCGCGACCGGACGCTGCCGCTGGCGCTCTTCCTCCACGCCGCCGGCTTCCATTGCCTCACGATCGACATCCGCGGCCACGGGGCAAACCCGGCCGAGGCCCTGCCGTTGAGCGCCGGCGAATTCGGACTCGACGCAGCCGCGGCCTTCGAGGCGCTGATCGGCCGGCCCGAGGTGACGAGCGGTGCGATCGCCGGTCACTCCATGGGGGCGATCGGGGCGATCCTCGCCGGGGCGGCCGATCCGCGCGTCGCTGCGATCGTCGCGACCTCCGCCCCGGCCGACCCCTACAGGCTCACGCGGCAGACGTTCCGGCTGGCGCGGCTGCCGATCCCCGATCCGATCGCGTACCCGCTCGCCTGGCTCACGACCCGCGTCTATCTCCGACCGCGGCGTCACGTCGTTGCCGAGATCAGCGCGAGCGCGGCGATCGCGCGATACGCGGGTCCGATCCTGTTGATCCATGGCGCGGTCGACGATGTCGTGCCTGTCGCACACCTGGCCCGGCTGGCCACGGCGGCGCGGCGAGTGCGCGTGGCGGATCCGGAGGCGGCTCCGGTCGAGACGCTTGTCGTGCCCGAGGGCCAGCATTCGTGGCTCTACGAGGACGCGGGGTACCGGGTTGCGGTCGCCCGGTTCCTGACGACG
Organism: uncultured Chloroflexia bacterium; assembly: GCA_963813535.1. Lineage (GTDB taxonomy): Bacteria > Chloroflexota > Limnocylindria > Limnocylindrales > CSP1-4 > SPCO01. Next base: position 1,089,538 of record CAWEZH010000002.1, read on the forward strand.
GCGCTCGGCGGGCCGCTCGATCCGGAGGAAGCAGCGTCGATCGCCGCGGCAACGCGCGCTGACCGCGTGCCGGCCGCCGAGGAACGACTGTCGGCGGTCGACACGGTGCCGGGCGGCTTCCAGACGTTGATCCGGGTGGCCCTACCGGGGGCGACGAAGCGGCTCGATGCCGACGCCCTCGCCGCGGCCGACGAGCCAGGGCTCGGCTGAATCGTGTCCGACGAGACGACCAGGGCCACCTCCGTCTGGGACGCGGTCATGTCGCGGCGGGTGATCCGCCGCTTCGCCGACCGCCCGTTGGAGGACGCCCACCTGGACCGGATCCTGCAGGCCGGTCGACGCGCCAACAGCTCGAAGAACCAGCAGCGCTGGGCATTCATCGTGTGCCGCGACCGGGAGCATCTGCGGCAACTGGCCGACGTCGGGCCGTGGGCCGGCCACCTTGCCGGCGCCGCGGTCGGGATCGCGCTCGTGACGCCCGACCCGAAGCTGACGGATGCGCCGCTGTCGGTGATGTTCGACTTGGGGCAGGCGGCCGATTCGATGATGCTCGTGGCCTGGGAGCTCGGGATCGGCAGCGTGCCCGCGACCGTCTACAAGCACGATCTGGTGCGGGAACTGCTGGGGTATCCGGAGGATCACCACTGCGAGTTCCTGCTGTCGTTCGGGTATCCGGCCGACCAGGCCGACCTGGAGAGGCCGTTGCGGGCTGGCGGGCGTGTGCCGCTTGGCGAGCTCGTCCACGAGGAGCGCTGGTAGCGGGCGTCAGCGGCGGGCGGCCCGGCGGGTGCGAGGCGCCGCCGGCCGGCCCCAACGTGTCCCGACCATGAAGTACGTGGATCAGGGCAGCCTTATGGCGCGCCACCGAGCCCGTAGGGGCGCCAGACCGGCTTCGGATCCTGCGCAACGCGGCCACCGGACTACGTTATGCATGGACGACGGCCAGATTGTCGCCATTAGGTGCTGCTGAGCCGCGTTATGCAGGTTCGCCGGTCACCCGGTGACCGAACCGACCACCGAACCTGTGCCGACCGCCGCCTCGGGGTCCCGTTCGGTCATGGGGTGACCAGGCCAACGAACGAGAGCCGCTCGCCGACCGTTCAGGCGCCCGTTCGGTCACGGGGTGACCAGATCGACCGATGAGCGCCGGTTCGGGCGCCCGTTCGGTCACGGGGTGACCGGCCGACCGAGACTGACCGGCCCTACTGCCAGCGGAACGTCTTGGACGCGATCGCGAAACAGGCGACCAGCCAGGCCAGCAGGACCCCCGCGCACACCGCCAGCGGAGCGAACGCCGCGCCGCCGACCATGACCTGGCGAAGCGCATCGGCCAGATAGGTCAGCGGGATGAGGCGCGCGATCGCGCGCAGGAATTCGGGCATCGCCTCGAGCGGGAAGAACGTGCCGGACAGGAACATCATCGGGAACTGCACGACGCTGGTCATGCCGTTGGCCGCCTCCTCGGTCTTGGCGAACGAGGCGATCACGTAGCCGAGTGCCAGGAAGGCCATCGCGCCCAGCGCGATGAACGCCGCCGCCAGCAGGAGCGACCCCACGATCTCGACCCCGAAAACGGCCACCCCGACACCGACGATGATCACCGCCTGGATCAACGCGATCAGCAGCCGCATCAAGACGTTCGATCCGACCAGCTGCCAGCGCCGCAGCGGCGTCGCGGCGAGCCGTTTCAGGATCAGCTTCTCGCGGTCGGCCACCAGTGGGATCGCCGCGAAGATGCCGACCTGCATGACCGACAGGCCGAGCATGCTCGGTACGAAGTAGCTGATGAAGTTGAGGTTCTCCGTCTGGAGCGTCTCCGGCTGCGGGACGACGAGCGGTGCCCGACCGCCCAGGTTCACCACGCCGAGCACGGCCTGGACCGACTGATAGACCGACGCGACGAGTTCCCCGCGTGACGGGTCGGTGTAGACGACCACGGGCGTCGGTCCACCCGTCCCAGCGGCGCCAGCGGCGATCGCCGTGCCGTAGCCGGCAGGAACGAGGATGACCGCGTCGGGATCCCCGTCTCGCATGCGGGCCAGGGCATCGTCCTTCGATGCGTCGACCAGCTCCGTTCCTTCTTGCGCCGTGAACGCCTCGCGAAGCTGGGCCGAGGCCGGCGTCCCGTCCTCGTCGACCCAGCCGAGCGTCAGCCGGGTCTGACCGCCACCCTCCTGGAAGATGAACCCGAACATGAAGATGAAGATCAGCGGGAACGCCAGCGTCCAGAAGAGCGCCGCTCGGTCGCGCAGGTAGCTCTTGATGTTGGCGACGGTGAGGGCGAACAGTGCCTGCATCGTCAGTCCCGCAGCGCCCGGCCGGTCAGGTCGAGGAACACGTCCTCGAGCGTGGCGCGCCTGATCCCCAGGTTCCGCAGCTCCAGCCCTCGCGAATCCGCGAGGTCCAGCAACGCACCGATCGTTCGACCGGGATCGAGGGTGTACAGAAGGATCTCGCTGGCATCCTCCTTGACGGAGGACACGGCCGGCAGGCTGCCAAGCTCATCGTGGGCCAGCCCCTCCAGCCGGTCGAACCGCACGGTCCGCTCCTGGAAGTGCTTCGAGACCAGCTCCTCGACCGTGCCCATCTCGAGGATCCGCCCGTGGTCCATGATCGCAAGGCGGTCACACAGGATCTCCGCCTCTTCCATGTAATGCGTCGTCAGCAGGACCGAACGCCCGTCGGCCTTGAGCCCTTCGACGATGTCCCACAGTGATCGACGCGCCGCCGGGTCCAACCCGGTGGTCGGTTCGTCGAGGAAGACCAGCTCGGGATCGTTGATCAACGACAGCGCGACGGCAAGGCGCTGGCGCTGGCCACCCGACAGCACCTCGCTGCGAGCGTTGCGTCGCTCGCCGAGCTCCATGACGTCGATGATCTCCTGCGTGGACCGCGCGCGTGGATAGAAGCTCCGGAACAGGTTCACGAGCTCGGTCACCGTCAGCTTCGGGTAGAGGGCGGCGGTCTGGAGGCTGACCCCGATGCGCGGCTTGAGCGCATCGGCGCCGCGGGTGACGTCCACGCCGAGGACGCTGACCTCTCCCCCGTCCGGCTTGCGCAGCCCCTCGAGGATCTCGACGGTCGTGGTCTTGCCCGCACCGTTCGGACCGAGGAGGCCGAAGATCTCGCCCTTCGCCACCTCGAAATCGATGCCCGCCACCGCCTGGACGTCGCCATAGCGCTTGGTCAGACCGTGGACCCGGATGACGGGTCCGGCGTCGATGGTGGCGCTCATCGCCGTCGATGCTGGCACATCGGCGTGGACTTCGTCGCGACCCTTACGGTGCCGGTTCCTCCTCCGGGACCTCCTCCCATGCTCCGGACCAGTCGATATCGAGTGCGATCGAGGTCGCATCGGTCGGCCCGTCTCCCTCGGGCGCGGGCGCACCCAGCGTGAGGTACGCCGCCATGGCCGCTTCCAGTCCGACGTCCTCGCCGGCCGCCTCGGACCGGATCCATTTCTCCTCGAGCACGTCGCAGTACGCCTGCAACGGGTCGCGTCCCGTGCCGATCGCCGGGACGAGGCGCGCGAGGCTCGGCTCGAGGACCTCGCCGACCCAGCGATCCGCCCCGACCGTCTCGGGCAGCTCGTCGCCGAGCTGGTGCTCGAGCCACGCGCGGTACTCGTGGAGGTCGTTGAGCAACAGGCGAGCCTGGCCTTCGAGCGCCTTGATGCCGGTCAGCCGCTCGAGCTCCCGCGCGTGGAACCGGCGGTTCGCGACGGCGATCCTGAGACGCACGATGTCGCGCCGGCCGCGGCTCGGCTCCAGCGAGATCTCATCGACCGCGAAACCAAGCTCGTTCAACTTGCGGATCCGGGCACGGACCGCGTGCCGGTCGCCGGGCGACAGCTCCGGCTCGAGGTGGAGCTCGTCCCAGATCGCCGCGTAGCGTTCGCGAACGCTCTCGGCCGCTTCGACAGCATCCTCGGCAGCACCCTCTCGCCCTTGCATCGCGCCGAGGTCGGCAAGACCGAAGGCCACGTTCTCGACGAGGATGTCGAGGTCGTACGTGCGCTGCCCGTCCGACAGTGACGGGTGGATCTCGCTGGTCTCGGCGTCGACGAGGAAGGCCTGGATCTTGTCGCCGTCGCGCCGGAACAGGGTGTTGGCAAGCGAGCAATCGCCCCAGTAGACGCCGGCCCGATGCAGATCGACCAGCAGCCACGCCATCGCATCGAGCAGCCGGTCGCGATACGGTCCCGGTCCGAGCGGGAAGCGCATCAGCAGCCGGCGGTACTGGATCGAGAACTCCAGGTACTCGGTGGCCAGCACCGCCGTCTGCCGTTCCAGTGACTCGACGAGTCCGAGCGGGATGACCGCCGGGAACCCGAGGGTCCGCAGGTGCCGCAGGACGTGGAACTCGCTGCGTGCGACGTCGAGCGGCTCCTCCTTGAGGGCATAGGTCCGATCGGCCGCCATGAGGAACCGGACGAGGTGCCGGGACGGACCGATCGGGAGCTGTCGAAGTTGCATCCCGCCGATCGTCCCGTCCTCGGCGACGGGCCACTCGCCAAGGGGCAGCTCCCAGGGAAGGTCGAGCAGCTCGGCGGCGCCACCGCGGAGGCGAAGCCGCGGGAACGCGGACGCTGGGTCTGGCGCCGTCAGAGCTTCTTCCGCAGATACGCCGCGATCGACGCGTCGTAGCCCATCGATTCGTACAGCTTGCGGGCCTCCGGTCGGTGGTGGCCCGAGGTCACCTCGATGAACGCCGCCCCGAGCTCACCAGCGATCCGCTCCGCCTCGGTCATGAGTCGATGACCGACACCGCGCTCACGCGCGCCGGCATCGACGACGAGCGCCAGGACACGCAGGATCCGGTCGTCGTGCTCGAACCGAGGCAACGCATGGAGGGCGATGAACCCGAGGACGACGCCCTCGTGCTCGGCGATCACCACCCGGGAGTGCTCGGACGCGAAGCGAGTCATGCGCTCCACGATGTCGCTCGGGCCGGTCGGGTAGCCCTCGTCGGTGAACAACGTGGCGATGGCTTCGGCATCGGTGGCCTGCGCCGGCCGGATCGTGACGGTGGGGTCGGTCGTCTCGGTCATGGCTCGATGGTAGCGGCCGTCAGCACGAGCCGGAACGGGCCGTGCGTGGCGTGGCCCGGCGCAAGGAGCTCGGGGCCGAGCGGACCCGGACGACCGGGTGCAGCGGGAGCGGTCCCGTACGACCACGTCGCCGCCCATCCCTCGCCATTCCGGGCCAGGAAGGCGGCCAGACGTCCTTCGGTGTCAGGTTCGAGCAGCACGATCCAGTCGGCGTCCGGCTCGTCGGCGGCGGCGACGCCGGCGCCGGTGGCGCCTGCCCGGACATCGACTCGTGCTCGATGGCAGCGCGCGCCCAGGGCGTCGGATCGCTCAGCCGCCTCGAACGCGACGCCCGATGCCAGGAGGTGGCGCATCTCCACCGCCGCTCGGTCGAGATCGACCGTCGCCCATCCTCGTCCGACAGCCCGGCTCATCCGACCAGGAGCATGTCGGGTCCCGGATCGCCGCTCATCACGAACCCGAGACCTTCGTAGAGGCGCCGCGCGGGGACGTTCTCGGAGAACACGCCCAGATGGATCCACTCGGACCCCTCCGCCGCGGCATCGACCATCGCCGATGCGGTGACGAACCGGCCCAGACCCAGTCCGCGAGCGGCGTCGACGGTGCCGATCGAGGACAGGTAGGAGATGCCATCGAACGTCGCCTTCCTGGCCACCGCAACCGGACGTCCGTCGCGACGCACAAGGTAATGGGTGAACCGGTCATCGGCCAGCGACATCCGCGTCTCGGCGACGACTGCCGGCCGGCGGTCCTCGCCCACGCCGAATGCGTTCAGCAGCACCGATACGATCGCCTCGGCGGCGTGCTGCGCGTCCCTGCCCGAGGTCGCGTGCAGTCGTTGCAGCGTCGTGTCCGGGCCGAGCGCTATCGCTCGCAGCGCGGCACGTGCCGGTTCGACGTCCCGGGCCACCAGCAGCAGGCCATCGCCGACATCCTCGAACCCGTTGGCCAGCAGACGAGCGACCAGATCGGCCGGCTCGTCGTGCGGTGGCGATGTCCAGAAATGCGGCTGCCGGCCGATCGTCGCGAACAGCACACCGACCTCCGCGAGGCGGCGGTCGAACGCCGTCGGGTCGACCGGCCACTGGATGGCTTCGACGCGGTTCCAGAATGGCTCCGGCTCATCGGCATCGTGGAGCAGCAGCGAGTCGCCCAGGTCGCGCAGGGTGCGCCCGTGGATCGCATGGACCTCAGCCTCGTGGCGGAGTAGCCTGCGAACGGTCGTGGCGTCGATCCGGGGGTCGAGCGCGCCGGAGCTCACGAAACCGCCCGACCGATCGCGGCGTACCGTCCCGCGAACCCCAGAGACCGACCTCGGACCCGGAAACACGAGGAGACGCATATGTCCCGGACCATCCCCCTGGCCGTCGCGGCCACACTCCTGCTCATCGTGTCGGCCTGCTCTGGCGGCACCGCTTCGACCGCAGCCCCTGTCAGTGAGGCACCAGCCAGTGTCGCGCCTGCCGGCGGATCCCCGGCCGCGTCCGAGAGTGCCGCAGGCGGGGCTGCCTGCGCGCCGTCGACCGAGGCCGGGACCGTGACCGGCACGATGGCGAACTTCGCCTTCAGCCCGGCGACCATCGCGGCCAAGGTCGGTGATGTCGTGACCTGGACGAACAACGACACCACTGCGCACACCGCGACGGTGAAGTCGGACGAGACGTGCACCACCGAGAACCTCGCCAGTGGGGCGACGGGGAGCATCGTGTTCAACGTGGCCGGCTCATACGACTTCTTCTGCAAGATCCACCCGAACATGACCGGCAAGGTCGAGGTCAGCTGACCGCGAACGTCAGGCGGGCCGCTCGGCAAGGAACACCGACGCGCCCGACGGCAGACCGATGACCGCGGGGGCCGGCAGACCGGCCTCCGCGAACCACGCCAGGAACCGCTCGCGTGTCGCGAGCGCGGTGCCCTGATACAGCTCGTCCAGCTGGACGCCGGCGATGAGCTCACCGTGGCGCGTGCGGAACTCGTCCGCATTCGACGGCAACGGCCAGTCGAGCACGACGATCCGACCGCCCGGTCGTAGCGCGCCCCATGCGGCCGCAAGGACCGTGGGCGCGTCATGGAGCTGGTGCAGGGCGTACTGGAAGTAGGCGAGGTCGTACTCGCCGACGTGACCCGGATGGGTCGCCTTGCCGTGACGGATCTCGATGCGGTCGGCGAGCCCCTCGGCCTCGATGGTTGCCCGCGCTCGGGCGACGGAGTCGGCCTCGAATTCGACGCCGACGAGCTCGATCTCCGGGAAGCGGCGGGCCATCGCGACGAGCCAGCGGCCGCCACCGCAGTGGATGTCGACCACGCGACCGCCGCGCGACAGGTCGCCGACGAGCTGGGGCATCGCGGCGAGGACCTCCTGGAAGAACACCGCGATGTCCTGGCGGGTCAGCCGCTCGATCGCCGCACGATAGCGGTCGGGTCGATCCGTGATCGGCTGGCCCGACCGGAAGAAGTCCTCCATGCCGCCCCAGTCCATCGAGGCGACGACGGCGTGCACGAACTGGCCTCCAAGGAACTCGCCGCGCTGATCGTCGAGGAGGATCGCGGCGACGTCCTCATCGATCGTCAACCGATCGTCGTCGAAGGTCGTGAGGTCGTGCGCATCGGACGCCCATGACCACGCGGCGATGGCCGCCGGGTGCGTGCTCGTGGCCCCCGCCAGGTCGGTCGGACTGATCCCGCCCGCGCCCGCTTCGCGGATCCGTGCGAAGAGCCCGAGCTCGATGCCCAGGTAGATCAGCCACGCACGGTAGAAGCCGCCGAGGCTCGCGATCAGGTCGTCGAAGCGGTCCTCGTGGCCCATGGCCGCGATTGTCGCATGGGCCCGGACCGGTCCGGCTGGCTGCGGCGGTACCGTGGCGGTGTGCAACGGATGCGGCAGACGTGCGGTTCTACCCGGTGATGGATGCCGACGATCGACTGACCAGCGACCTGGCCGACGACCTCGACCGCGCGTTCGACGCGATGGTCGTGGCCCACCAGGATCGCCTGTACACCATCGCCTTGCGCATGCTCGGCGACGCTGGAGATGCCGAAGAAGCCGCCCAGGACGCGCTCGTCCGGGCGTACCGAGCGCTGGCCTCCTACGACCGAGCGCGGATCCTCGAGCTTCGGCTGCGAGGGTGGCTCACGACGATCGTCCTGAACCGCTGTCGGTCGGTAGCGGCGCGACGCGCGACCCGGGGGCCGAGGCCGGTCTCGATCGACGGCGATCCGGATCGCCCGGCCATCGAACCCGAGGCGCCCGACAGGGGGTCTCCAACCGAGGTGGCCGAGCGCCATCTCGAGCGTGATCGGTGGGCAGCCCGCCTCGTCGCGCTGCCTGCCCAGTACCGAACGGCCATCGTGCTCCGCCATGTCGACGGGATGTCGTATCCGGAAGCCGCCGCCGTCCTCGGTCGACCGGAAGGGACCGTGAAGGCCCAGGTCCACCGTGGGATCGCCCTGTTACGAACCATGCTCGAGGCGGAGGCCCGCCGCGAGCCCGAGGAGATGAGCGCATGACCAGCCAGCTCGACGTCACCGATCGCGAGGCCACAGTCCTTGCCGATCTCGCCGTCCCCGCCCCGCCCACCCTCCGCGCCTCCGTGCTCGTCGAGGTCGGACTCGTGGATCAGTACGGCCGCTTCGACTCGCCGCTCGGTGAGCTCGCCGTGGCCTGGAACGGGCGTGGCGTGGTGTCGGTCGACCTGGCCGGCGACGACGGCAGCTTCGAGGCGAGCCACCTGGCCACGACCGGCCGCCGGGCGATCCCGGCGGAGGTCCCGCCCCGACTCGCGAGTGCCATCACCCGCCGACTCGACGGTGACCGCCGGGTCCGAATCCCGCTCGACCTGCGCGGCCACAGTCCGTTCGAGCAGGACGTGTGGCGCAAGGCACTCGAGATCCCCCGCGGTGAGGTCAGGCCGTACGGCTGGATCGCCGCGGAGATCGGGCGACCGAAGGCGGTGCGGGCGGTCGGCACGGCGCTCGGCCACAACCCGGTGCCGTTGATCGTGCCCTGCCATCGGGTCGTCCGGAGCGACGGGTCGATCGGTCAGTACTCCCTGGGCGGCCCCGAGAACAAGCGGACCATCCTGGCCGCCGAGGGCCTCGATCCCGACGCGATGGAGAACGCAGCAAGGCGCGGCGAGCGGCTCGTCGGCTGCGCCTCGACGCGCATCGTGTGCTGGCCGACCTGCCGGACCGGGCGCCACATGCTGGAGCGCAATCGGCGGCCGTTCCGTTCGCTGGCGGAGGCCGGCGCAGCGGGGTACCGGCCGTGCAAGGTCTGCCGCCCGGTCGCCGCGGCCGCGTAAAACGCTGGAGCGACCGCGGCACGCCCGCGGAGCGTATGCTTTGGCCTTGGACCATCCGACTATGCCAAAGGCCACACGATCGCCCGACCCACGGGCGATCTGGGCCGGGCTGGCGATCCTCTACACCGTCTGGGGATCGACGTACCTGGCGATCGCTGTCGCCGTCGAGACGATCCCGCCGTTCCTGATGGCCGCCATGCGCTTCGGCCTCGCCGGCGTCCTCCTCCTCGGCTGGGTCGCGCTGCGCCATCCCGAGGTTCTCGGGCGTCCGACCCGCCGTGAGCTCCTCGATACGACCATCGTCGGGGCACTGTTGCTCGGCGGGGGCATGGGCATGGTCGCCTGGGGCGAGCAGACGATCCCCTCGGGCATCGCGGCGCTGCTGATCGGGATGATGCCGGTCTGGGTCGCGGTGATCGGTCGGGTGGCGCTCGGGGAGCGACTGCCGCGTCTGGCGGTCCTCGGCATCGTGGTCGGGTTCATCGGCGTGGCGATCCTGGTGGGCCCGACGGCGTTCGGCGCAGCCGGCGCCCTCCCTGCCGCCGGGCTGCTCGCGATCCTGATCTCGCCGATCGCGTGGTCATCCGGATCGCTGTATGCGACCCACCGGGCGCACCTGCCGCGTCACCCACTCGTCGCGACCGGGCTGCAGATGGTGGCAGGTGCCGCGGTCCTCCTGATCATGGCGATGGTGTCGGGCGAGCCGGCGCGGTTCGACCCGGCCGCAGTGTCGGGGCCCTCGTTCGCGGCGTTCCTCTACCTGACGGTCATCGGCAGCATCGTCGCGTTCACGACATACGGCTGGATGATCCGCGTCGCACCGCTCCCGTTGGTCGCGACGTACGCCTACGTCAATCCGGTGGTCGCCGTCATCCTCGGGGCGATCATCCTGAACGAGCCGATCGAGCCGCGGACGCTCCTCGCCGGGGCGGTGATCGTCGCGGCTGTCGCGGTGATCGTCACGGCCCGCGGTCGGATGACCCGCCCCCCGGCCGCGAGGGGGATCACGATTCCGCCAGGACCGTCCGAGCCACTCGCCGCGCCATCGCCATCACGGTCAGCATCGGGTTGACCCCGATCGCGGTCGGGAACAGCGAGCTATCCGCGACGTACAGGCCGGCGATCAACCGGTCCTGTCTGTTGCGGGCGCGGACTCGGCCGTTCGGATCACACGGGTGGTCGCGGGGCGTCGCGCCCATCCTCACCGTGCCCATCTGGTGCGCCGACATCACCGACCCGCGGTTTGGGGCGTAGTCCATCCTGGCGACGCGATCCTCGAACCGCCCGTACGCGGCGGCGTCGCTTTCAGGCGAGCTGCGGACCGGCATGAACCGCACCCCGGGCGTGCCGGCGACGACGATCTCACCGGCTCCGGCCGCGCGCGCCATGCGCGCCATGCGCACCGCCGCATGGCGCAGCGTCGCCACCCCGACCTTGTCGAGTCGGTAGTCGACCCGGACCCGGCCTGCACGCGTCAGCGAGACGCGGCCGGCGCCGCCGTCCCGCGTGACGGCCACGAGCGGGGCGAGATATCGGCCGTCGCGCATCGAGGCGGCGTGGGCGTCGGTCCCCTCCCACGGCAAGGCCATCGCGATCAGCCCGACATGCCCGGGCGCCGACTCGATGACATACCCGTTCCGGTCCCGCTCCGGGTCGACGAACTGGAGCGACTGGGCACCCTGCATGGGCCCGTGCCACATGTCGACGGGCATCGTCATCCGGCCCGCGACGATCGGGACCGGGTGGACGCGCAGGTGCTGGCCGATGGCCCGGTGCCGGACGCCGGAGGCCTGGAGCAGGGCGGGTGAGCGCAGGGCGCCCGCCGCCAGCACGACCTGTCGGGCACGCACGACGAGCTGCCGCGTCCGCGGCTCGGGATCCGTCCCCGGGATGAGCGCGCGACCCTGTACCCCGACCGCACGCTCCCGCTCGATCAGCACCTTCGTCACACGGACATGGGGCACGATCCGCGCGCCAGCTTCGGCCGCGCGTGCGAGGTGCACGCGGATGCCCGACTGCTTCGAGCCGCGGCGGCAACCGAAGGGACAGCTGCCGCAGTCGTCGCATTCGACGCTGGCGTTCCGTCGGGCGGGAGCCGCTTTCCAGCCAAGACGCTCCGCGCCGCGCAGGATGACCTGGTCCTTGGGTGGCTGGCGACGTACCGCCGACACCGACAGCTCCCCCTCGAGCGTGGCGACGTCGTCGCTCCACAGGTCGCCGTCCTCGAGGTCGCGGAGGCCATGGTCTCGCCGCCACTCGCCACGGACCGCGGCCGGCGCCTCCATCGAGGTCATCCAGTTGACCATGGTGCCGCCGCCCACGCCCGAGCCTGCGAGCATCGTGACGGAGCCGTCCCAGGTCGAGAGCAGGCCGTGGTTGAGGTACAGGCGCCCGAACGCATCGAGCTCATCGCGCGGCATCGAGGACTCGTCGACGAACGGGCCGGCCTCGAGCACGACGACCGATCGACCGGCCTCGGCCAGCGCGGCGGCGACCACGCCACCGCCCGCCCCGGAACCCACGATCACGACGTCCGCCTCGAGCGTGATCGGCTCGTCCTGCGCGCCCATCTCGAAGTCCAGCGCAAGCGGCTGGATGGGCGAACGATCCGACGTGAGCGGCGGCAGCTCGGGGTCGTAGCCGATCACGGCATGCCGTGGGTTGCCCGATGCGTCCGCCCCAGGGTCGGCGTAGGCGAGGAACGTCATCACCTTGCGGAGCGTGCCGAAGGCGGTCCGCCGAGATTGGAATGGCGACGTCGACCACTTGAGGAGGTAGCGCTCGCGCGCGTCCTGCGACATCGATGTGAACCGGGTCGGTCGACGACCGAGGATGAGGTTGGCGACGCGCGACTCCATCAGCCCGAGGAGTCGATGGAACTGGTGGATCTGCTCGGGGTCGGCAGCCCGCTCGAGGGCCTCGATCGTCAGTCGGGTGCGGCGACGGGCATCTCCGCGGACGAACGTTTCGGCGACCTCGGCGAGGGTCGCCAGCTCACGTTCAGTCCACGTACCCATCAGGCCCGGACGGCCTCCCATCCCTGAGCGGGCCAGGGCTCACAGCGGAGCGGTCGATCCTCGCGATAGCCGAGCGCGTAGTCGGCCTGGATGAGCGTATGGAGCTGACTGGTGCCCTCGTAGATGACGGCGGCCTTGGAATTGCGCAGGTAGCGCTCGACCGGGAACTCGTTCGAGTAGCCATTCGCGCCGTGGACCTGGATGGCATCGAGCGCGCTCTGCACCGAGTGCTCCGTCGCGTGCCACTTGGCCATGGATGTCTCGCGCGTGTTGCGCTTTCCCTGGTTCTTGAGCCAGCCGGCGCGCCAGACGAGAAGACGCCCCATCTCCGTGCCGACGACCATCTTGGCGATCAACTGCTTGACCAACTGGTGCTCCCCGATGTCCTGGCCGAACGTCTGTCGCTCGCGCGCATAGCTGACGCTTGCGTCGATGCATGCTTGCGCGAGACCGACGGCGCCGGCGGCGACCGTGTAGCGCCCCTGGTCGATGGCGCTCATGGCGACCAGGAAGCCCTCCCCGTCTTCGCCGATGCGGTTCTCCGCGGGCACGACCACGTCGTCGAGGTTGATGAGCCCGGTGTTGCCCGCCCGGATGCCGAGCTTGCCGTGGAGCGTGCCGGTGCTCAGACCGGCCATCCCTCGCTCCACGAGGAACGCCGTCACGCCCTTGTGCTTCTGCGCGCGATCGACCGTGGCGAAGACGAGGAAGTGGTCGGCGATGTCGGCGAGGCTGATCCAGATCTTCTGGCCGTTGAGTCGATACGCGTCGCCGTCGCGCCGCGCCGTCGTCTGGAGGTTGCCGGCATCCGTCCCGACGCCCGGCTCGGTGAGACCGAACGTCGCGAGCTTCTCGCCCTTCGCCTGGGGCACGAGCCAGCGCTGACGCTGCTCCTCGGTGCCCCACTGCAGGAGCGCCAGCGAATTCAGCGCGACGTGCACGCTCTGGACGACACGGAACGCCGTATCGGCACGCTCCAGCTCCTCGCACAGGATCGCGAAGCTGATGTAGTCCATCCCGCTGCCGCCGTAGGCTTCGGGGATCGGGGCTCCAAGGAAGCCCTGCTCCCCCATCCGTCCGAACACCTCGCGGTGGACTTCGCCCTTCGCGTCCCATTCGCGGATGTGCGGCAGGATCTCGGCCTCTGCGAACGCTCGCGCGGCCTGCTGGACGAGCTTGTTCTCGTCGGTCAGAGAGAAGTCCACCATGGCGCGCATCCTACGCGGCGGGAGTCGCCCGAATGCCGCTCGGTTGCACTCGATCACCCGAGATACTCCGGCTCCTTTTGGCCGACGTCCGAAGGCATGGCGGTCCGCATCGTGACAAGAGCCGGCCGCTACACTCGGCCGATGGAGTCATCCCCCGATCCCGCGCCACATCTGACGCCCGTCCTCGGCCGATATCTCCAGCGTCAATGGAGCCACGGCGAGGGTCACCGCCTGTTCGACACCGATGGGCGCGCCTATCTCGACTTCGCGAACGGCATCGCGGTGACGGCGCTAGGCCACAATCATCCGAAGGTCAACGCCGCGATCCACGCCCAGGTCGACCGGTTGGTCGGGCCGATCAACGCCATCGGCTTCACGAAGCCGATCTCGCGCGCTGCCGATGCCCTGGCGGCGAGCCTGCCCGACCCGATCGACTCCGTCATGTTCATGAACTCGGGCTCGGAGGCGATCGACGCTGCGCTCAAGCTGGGCCGGCGCGTGACCGGACGACCGGGGATCATCGCGTTCCGCGGCGCCTTCCACGGCCGGACATTCGGGGCGATGGCGGTCACCAGCTCGGCGCTCAACTACCGGGTCGGCTACGAGCCGATGCTGCCCTCGGTCCACCTCACGACGTTTCCGGCTGTCTACCGCGGGTTCGGCGGTGATGAGGAGGCGGCGGTCGCGGGCGCCATGGCCGACCTCCGCACCCTGACGTCGACCGCGATCCCGCCGTCGGCGGTCGGCTCGATCCTGATCGAACCCGTCCAGGGCGAGGGTGGCTTCACCCCGGCACCGGTCCGGTTCCTCCGGGAAGTCCGTGCATTCTGCGACGAGCACGGCATCCTGCTCATCGCCGACGAAGTCCAATGCGGCTACGGACGCACCGGGAAGATGTGGGCGTTCGAGCATGCCGGGATCGTCCCCGACGTCGTGGTCATCGCGAAGGCGATCGCCAACGGCTTGCCCCTCTCCGCCCTCGCGTCGTCGCGCCAGATCCAGGAACGTTGGGGCCGCGGTGCCCATGGCTCGACCTACGGAGGGAACCCCGTCGCGTGCGCCGCAGCGATCGCGGTCCTAGCGACGATCGAGTCGGAAGGCCTCGTCCAGAACGCCAACGAGCGCGGCGCCGAGCTGCGGGCAGGGCTGGAGCGCATCGCCGCCGAGGACGACCGGATCGGGGATATCCGCGGGCCGGGGATGATGATCGGCGTGGAATTCGTGAAGGACAAGGCAACGCGCGAACCGGACGGCGCCCTGCCGGACCGGCTGATCGCCGCCTGCGCCGACCGGGGACTGCTCGTCTTGACGTGCGGGTCGCAGCACGAGGTGGTGCGCTGGATCCCGCCGCTAGACGTGACGGCCGGCGAGATCAGCGAAGCGATCGAGATCTTCGGCGAGGCGCTGGCCGCGGCCTGACCCCGACCCGGCGCGCGACTAGCCGCCGACGACCACCTCGGTCGCCTGGATGATCGGACCGATCTGGCAGATCGAGACCATGTCCGCCTCGAAGCCACGCACCGTCAATTCGTCACCGGCACCTGCGACGACCTGCCCATCGGGCGCCACGAGCTCGAGTGGCGCCTTCCGTTGCGTCCATCCACTGGGATAGATGATCTCGTACCGACGACCGTCGGACGTCTGGAGATAGGTGCAGCCACCTTCGATCGAATCGGAGCCCAGGACGCCGACGTACGTCTGGATCGGCCCGCTGCCGGAGCCCTTCGGACTGGCGAGCTGCAGGCTCGGGCTGGCGCCGTCGGCGGGCGGCTGAGCCGACCCCGGCGACCCGGACGCGCCCGACCCACCACTGCATCCCGCCATCACGAACCCAAGTACGAGGGCGGCAGGGAGCACGGCCCAGGCGCGACGCCGCCGGGGATGGCCGAAGGTACTTCCATCAGATCGGTACGACATCGTTTTGCACAGGGCTCCATAAGCCGCCATCATCGTCCGTACTGCAACGACCGCCCCAGCCTACCGCGGGCGGTCCACATGACGCGCCGTAGCGCCCGGAAGCGCGCGCACCAGGTCAGGGAGGTGACCAGCGCCGACGACGGATGGATCGCGCTCTCGATCTGTTCAACGCTCGAGATCCTGGGAGGAGAACCGGATGCGGCGGATGAAGCTCTATCGGGTCATGGCGGTCGCGGCCGCCATCTCATTGCTCATGCCCGTGGTCGCGGCACCAGTCGTGGCGGCGGAGAAGGCCAAGCCATACGTGGTGGTCATGGCCGCGGAACCCATCACCGCGTACGACGGTGGTGCGCGAGGACTCGCGCCGACGAAGGTGGCGCCGGGCAAGAAGGTCGACCCACGAAGCCTGGCGGTACGCAACTACCGGGCGTTCCTGCGCACACAGCACGACAAGTCGCTCAGTCAGAGCGGCGTGGCGGTGGGCAAGAAGCTCCATGACTACTCGTTCGCCCTGAACGGGTACGCCGCGATGCTGACCCCGTCGCAGGTCGAGAGGATCGAAGTCCAGAAGGGCGTGGTACGGGTCCTCGAAGACCAGGTGCGCCAGCCCCAGACCGATAGTGTGGGCAAGTTCCTTGGTCTCACGGCGAACGGCGGCGCCTATGACAGAGGTGTTGACGGGGAGGACGTCGTTGTCGGCGTCATCGACACCGGCATCTGGCCGGAGCACCCGTCCTTCGCCGACAACGGCAGCTATGGGCCGTCACCCGTCGACCCAGTGCCCTGCGAGTTCGGCAACACCGCCCACAACGCCAATGACGTCGCGTTCAGCTGCAATGACAAGTTGCTCGGTGCGCGCCAGATGCTCACGACCTACCGCGCGGTCATCGGCGCTGAGGACGAGGAGTTCGACTCGGCCCGAGACGACAGCGGCCACGGCACCCACACCGCCTCGACCGCGGCCGGTAACGCCGGCGTGGCCGCGAGCATCTTCGGTCTCCCGGTCGCCCGGATCTCGGGTGTCGCCCCACGCGCCAGGGTCATCGCATATAAGGCGCTGGGCGAGCTCGGCGGCTTCACCTCGGACCTGGCGGCGGCGATCGATATGGCCGTCTCCGACGGCGTCGACGTGATCAATTACTCGATCGGTGGCGGCGCCGGCCTGCCTGGCGCCGATGACATCGCCTTCCTGTTCGCTGCGAACTCGGGTGTGTTCGTCGCGGCCTCCGCAGGCAATGACGGACCAGGCGCCGCCACGGTCGGCAGTCCGGCCGTCATGCCCTGGGTTACCGCAGTCGGCGCGAGCACCCAGCGACGCTTCTTCGAGGGCGTCGTCGTCCTCGGCAACGGCAAGCGCTATCGCGGCGCTTCGGTGACCAGGAATCTCGGCTCGACGCCACTGGTCGACGCGGCGAACGCAGGCAGCGACATCTGCGAGCCGGGCGAGCTCGACCCAGCCGTGGTGACCGGCAAGGTCGTGCTGTGCATCCGGGGCGTGGTCGGCCGTGCAGAGAAGAGCAAGGCCGTCTTCGAGGCCGGCGGCGTCGGCATGATCATGTACAACACGAACAACGTCGACAATCTCTTCACGGACAACCATTGGGTCCCGTCTGTCCATATCGACAACACGCCGGGGCTGGCCATCAAGGCGTACATCGCCTCGGCCGCCAACCCCACTGCCCGGATCAGCGTCCGGACCCCGTCCGGGCCGCCGCGCAAGACCAGCTGGCCGCACGCGCCCACGATGACGATCTTCTCGTCACGCGGCCCGAACGCGGTCGCGCCGGACGTCATCAAGCCGGACATCACAGCTCCTGGTCTCCAGATCCTGGGCGGCAATTCGCCCTTCCCTGACCCCGAGACGCCCTCGGGTGAGTTGTTCCAGGCCATCGCCGGAACGTCGATGTCGAGCCCCGTCGTGGCCGGCATCTATGCCCTCTTGAAGCAGGCACACCCCGACTGGTCGGCAGCCGCAGCGAGATCTGCCCTGATGACCACCGCGCACCAGAGCGTGCGGGACAACGACCGCGTCAGCCGAGCGGATCCGTTCGACTTCGGGGCCGGCCATGTCCGGCCGGGTGGCCGCTGGGTCAAGGGCTCCATCTCGCAGCCAGGTCTCGTGTACGACGCCGGGCTGTTCGAATACGCGGCATTCACGTGCGGCATGGAGTGGGAGGTCTTCGACCAGGCCAGCTGCGACTTCCTCGAGAGCGAGGGTGTCCCGAGCTCGCCGGTCGATCTCAACCTGCCGTCCATCGGGATCTCCGAGGTTGCCGGCAGCCAGACGGTCACCCGGACGGTGACCAGCGTGGCGACCAGCAACGCGAAGGTGACCTACAAGGCCAGTGTCCGTGCCCCGTCGGGCTTCAAGGTCAAGGTGTCGCCGTCCACGATCACGCTCCGGCGCGGTCAGTCGGCGACGTTCACGGTCACGGTCACGAACGTCCGTGCGCCGATCGGGACGTGGCGCTTCGGATCGCTGACGTGGAAGGCCAAGGACTACAGCGTCCGCAGCCCGATCGCCGTCAAGGGCGCGCTCTTCGACGCACCCGATGAGGTGAGCGGGACCGGCACGTCCGGGACGCTCAGCTTCCCGGTCAAGTTCGGCTACACGGGTTCGTACACGGCGGCGGCGCATGGCCTCGTTCCGGCGACCGTCACGCACGACAACGTCCTCCAGGATCCCAACCAGACGTTCGACCCGGCTGACGTCGCCGCCGGCGGCGCCAACCTCCACGAGTTCACCCTCTCGGGTGCGGCACATTTCCGTATCGCGATGCCACCCGAAGGGACCGAGGCCGAGGCCGACCTCGACATCTACGTGGTCGGTCCGAACGGCGAAGAAGCCAGCAGCACGTCCGGTGGGACCGACGAGCTGATCGACATCCCCTCCCCCGCGAACGGGACGTGGAAGGTCTATGTCCACGGCTGGGCGGCGCCGGGCGGCAACTCCGACTACGACATGTGGACGTGGGCGGTCCCGAGCGCCGCGGGCGGTGGCAGCCTCTCGATCACGTCGGCACCGACCTCGGCGACCAACGCCACGGTCGGGACCGTCGAGGTCGCATGGAGCGGCATCACGACAGGAGCCATCGGTGACTGGTATCTCGGCGCCGTATCCCACACCGGCACCAGCGGCCTCATGGGCCTGACACTCGTCAACATCGACAACAGACCCTGACGCTTCCGGCGTCAGGAACGACGAGGCCCGCCGGTCATGCCGGCGGGCCTCGTCATGTCATGTCGGTGTCGACGTGCTCCGGCTACTCGCCATGCACGTGAAAGAGCGCCCGGGGAGGGACCGGGCGCTCGATAGGCAGCGGGATCGAGGCAGGTGGAGGCAGGGCCACCACCGTCGCGGGTGTCTTAGCGGTTCTGGGCCAGGAACTTCATCACGTCGTCGAGGCGGAAGCGGCGATCGCCACGCTTGCAGACGCGATAGAAGGGCAACTCACCACGGTCTCCCAGGCGCTTCACCGTGTTCACGTGCAGGTGGAGCATCTCGGCGACCTCGGTCGCGGTGAGCATCGGTCCCAGTTCGTTGACGGCCATCGATGCCATGGGTCAGGTTGCCTCGTTCTGCGCTGTTCTCGGCGGCTCCGGGCCCCTGGGGTACTCAGGGGTAGGGTCGGGACCGCTGTGTGCCAGACAGTAGGGGTGAGGCCCCGGCCCATCCAAGCCGTACTTTGGGTTACCCGCCAGTACCAGACCCGACCGCGTCCTACCATCCGAGCGTGCGCATGACGTTGCCCGAGTCGGATACCACGACCAGCCACATGGATCGGCCACGCGGGACCGGACACCGCGATCGCGGCCGTGGCGGTCATCGGCGCGTTCGCCCTGGCGACCGGTGCGATCGCGCTGCTCGAAGGCGAACTCGTTCGCATCGACGATGCGTCGGCCGTCTATCTCGTCGCGGTCGTGGCGGCCGGTGCTCTCGCGGGCACGATCCCAGCCGTCCTGACGGCCATCGCGGCATTCCTCGTCTATGACTTCCTGTTCACCGAGCCGCGCTTCTCGGTCGTCATCGCCGATCCGAGGGAGTTGCTGGACCTGGTGCTGTTCCTGTTCGTCGCGCTCGTCGTCGGGCGCCTGGTGGCGATCCAGCACGCTCGCGCCGAGGAGGCGGCGAGGCGCGCCTCGGAGGCGAACAGCTTGTTCGCACTCAGTCGATCGCTCGCCACGGCGACCTCGACCGCGGAGGCGGCACCGGACATCGCCGACCGCGTCCGAGATGCAGCCGGACTCGAGCGGGTCTGGATCGTGGCGGGACTGCGTGGCAGCACGGAGCGCGTGCTCGCCGACACTGGAGACGGCACACCACCACCACACCCGAGCCTGACCTCGAACCTCGTCCGCACGCCGGGCGACGAGCCGGCTCGCTGGGTCCTGACGCACGCCTCGACGAGGAGCGCACGACCGTCGCCTGCCGACTCCCCCCAGTTCCGGGTCAGGATCGAGGTCGATGGCGTGCAGCTCGGCACGATCGTGGCCCTGCGCGACCGCGCACGCGGCGAACCTTCACGGATCGAGACGCGGGTGCTCGCGCTCGCGGCCGACCAGATCGCCGTCTCCCTGCGGCGCGATCAGCTCCGCCAGACGGCGACGGACCTCGAGGTCGCGCGCCAGACCGACGCGCTCAAGACGGCCCTCATCAATTCGGTCTCCCACGATCTCCGGACGCCCTTGGCCAGCATCCGCGCCACGGCTGGTGGACTGGCGGACCCCGCGGTCCCGTGGACGGACGACGCCCGTCGGGCGGCGGCGCGTGTCATCGACACCGAAGCGGCCCGGCTCGATCGACTCGTGAGCGGCTTGTTGGACCTGAGCCGGATCGCCTCGGGCGGGGTCCACCCGGACCTCGAGCCCCATGAGCTATGGTCCGTCATCCAGCCTGCCATCGACCGGCTGCGCCCCAGCCTTGGCGAGCGATCGATCCGGATCGACGTACCCGAGACCCTGCCGCCGGTGCTCGCCGACGCGGTCCTGCTGGATATCGTCATCACGAACCTGCTCGACAACGTCCACGCGCACGCCGCGCCGGATGCGCCGGTGTCGATCCACGCGATGGATGATGGCGACATGGTCCGCCTGGTCGTCGAGGACGGTGGCCCGGGTGTCCCGGGGGACGAGCTGGGCACGCTCTTCGAGCGGTTCCGGCGCGGTCCGACTCGGGCGCAGGGATCGCGCCGGGGGCTGGGCATCGGCCTGAGCGTCGTGCGTGGCCTCGTCGACGCGATGTCGGGTCAGGTCTCCGCCGAGCGGAGTCCGCTGGGTGGGCTTGCGAGTCACGGTCCGCCTCCGGCCCGCGGCCGCTGGACCCCGAGCGATGAGCGCCCGGATCCTGCTCGTCGAGGACGACGCAGCAACGCGCTCGGCGGTCGCACGAAATCTCGAGGCGCATGGTTTCCGGGTCACGACGGCGGCGGATGTGGCCGGTGCGCTGCGCGCGTGGGACGCCGAGCGACCGGACCTCATCCTGCTCGACCTCGGGCTGCCGGACCTCGACGGGAGCTCCGTCGTTCGCCACGTGCGGCGCGACGCAACGACGCCGATCCTGATCCTCTCAGCCCGGACCGACGAGCGGGTCAAGGTCGCCACGCTCGAGGCCGGGGCCGACGACTACGTCACGAAGCCGTTCGGGATGGACGAGCTGCGAGCACGCATCGGTGCCGTCCTTCGCCGCGCCGCCGGTCCGGCGGCCGACCAGACGCGGCGTCGTCCGGCTGGGTCCGATCGCACTCGACATCGCTGCCCGGCGCGTGACGGTCGGAGAGACGCCGATCGAGCTCACGCCGCGCGAATACGAGCTGCTCAAGGTGATGATCGCCCAGCCTGGTCGATCTGCTGACGAAGGGACGGTTGTTGCGTGCCGTGTGGGGTACGGCGTACGCGGACGAAGCGCACTACCTGCATGTCTACGTCTCGCGCCTGCGCCGCAAGCTCGCGGCGGCCGATCCCACCGGCGCCGCGGGCGGGCTTGATCACCGCCGAACCTGGCGTCGGCTATCGGATCGGCGACCCAGCGGCGCGGCATTGAGCACGCTTTGAGGGTCCGGAGCCCCCACGGACCTCCGTTCCTTCTTGGGCCCGGGACTAGCGTGGTGGCATGGACACCGCGGGACTGTATCGTCCTGCCCTCGCGCCGAGGATCCGATCGACGCGGACCTTCGCGAGGTCGACGTCGCGATCGCGATGGTCGCCCAGGGGGCGGCCACGCGCGTCCGCCTGGTCGGGCTCGCCACGGCCCCGAGGGTCGCGCCGATCGCGCTCGCCCATGCCCAATCCGCTGGCGTCGAGTTCCGGATCGATGGGTCCGGTACCACGACGAGGCTGATATTCGGCCCGTCCTGATCCACTAGGTCATTGATGCAACCAGGCAAGGTCGGCAGACGACCGGCCGATCGCCGCGTGCCGGTACGCCGGCCGGGCTCCCCATACTTCCGCACGGCCGGCGACGGCGTCATCGTTGCTCGACCCGCCGCCATCGAGCCGAGCACGACGCTCGGACAGACGGCAGCGCGGGTCCGTCGCTTCGCATTTGGCAGGCCCCTGTCGAATGCCGAGGAATTGGCCGAACGGCTCTCCAAGCTGAAGGCACTCGCTGTCTTCTCAAGCGACAACCTCTCATCGGTCGCCTATGCGACCGAGGCGATCCTGTTCACATTGCTCGCCGCCGGCACCGGGATGTTCGGACTGACCGTGCCCATCTCGGCACTGATCGTGGCGGTCCTGGCGGTGATCGTCGTGTCATACCGACAGACGATCCGCGCGTACCCGAATGGGGGTGGCAGCTACGTCGTCGCGCGCGAGAACCTCGGGCCGGCCGCCGGATTGGTTGCAGCCGCTGCCCTGCTGACCGACTACGTGCTCACGGTGTCGGTCAGCGTCGCCGCTGGCGTAGCCGCGATCACTTCGGCGTTCCCCGGCCTCCTCGACGGCGTCCGCGTCGAGTTGGCCGCGATCAGCATCGCCATCGTCATGCTGATCAACCTCCGTGGGGTCCGCGAGAGCGGCACGATCTTCGCGATCCCGACCTACGTGTTCGTCGGGTCGATGTTCGTCCTCATCGCGGTCGGCGTCGTCCGGACGCTGGCCGGTGCCGCACCCACAGTCACGGACGTCGCCGCCGCGACCGTGCCGGCGCAGGCCTTCGGGGCATTGCTTCTGATGCGCGCGTTCGCCGACGGGTGCACCGCGATCACCGGCGTCGAAGCCGTGTCGAACGGCGTACCCGCCTTCAAGCGATCCGAGTCGTGGAACGCGCGGGTGACGCTCACGGTGATGGCCGTGCTCGTCGGGATCATGTTCCTCGGGACGAGCTGGCTCGCTGAGGTCGCCGGCGCGATCCCGGCCGAGCGGGAGACCGTCCTCTCGCAATTGGGTCGGGCGGTGTTCGGTGGCGTCGGCGCTCCGTACCTCGTGCTGCAGTTGTCGACGATGGGGATCCTCATCCTCGCCGCGAATACGGCGTTCGCCGACTTCCCAAGGCTGTCATCCCTGCTGGCCAGGGACGGCTACATGCCGAGTCGCTTCGCGTTCCGCGGTGAGCGGTTGGCGTTCAGCACAGGGATCGTGGCGCTCGCGGTGCTGTCGATCGTCGTCCTCGCGGCGTTCGGTGGCCGGGTCGAGGCATTGATCCCGCTGTACGCGGTCGGCGTGTTCACCTCGATCACGCTCTCGCAGGCCGGGATGGTCCGCCACTGGTGGCGCGGGCGCGAGCCCGGCTGGCGCCGCAGCATCGCGATCAACGGCGTCGGCGCCGTCGCGACGGGCGTCGTCACGCTCGTCTTCGCCATCGCGAAGTTCGCCCTCGGGGCCTGGCTCATCATCGTCGTGATCCCGCTGCTCATGATCGCGATGGTGGGGATCCATCGTCGCTACGAACGTCGGCGGGTCGAGAACAGCGTCCGTGCTGAGCTCGTGGTCAGGCCACCGCACCGGTCGCAACGGGTGATCGTCCCGATCGCCGACGTGTCGCGCGACGTAGTCCATGCCCTGACCTTCGCGCGGACGATGTCCGACGACGTCACGGCCGTCCACGTGACCGATGACGCGGAGCGCGGCAAGGACCTGCGCGCCCGCTTCCAACGGCAGATCCCGGGCGTGCCGATCGTCCTCGTCGAGTCGCCGTACCGGGAGCTCGTCCAGCCCCTCGTCAGGTACCTCGAAGACGCCGCGCGTGGAGCCGGTGACGCCGTGGTCATCGTGCTCCTGCCCGAGTACCTGCCGCGCAACCCGATCGAGCGATTCCTGTACAACGACAACGGCCGGCGGATCCGTGAGGCGCTCCTGGGCCGTCCGAACGTCCTCGTGGCAGAGGTCCCGTACCGCCGGGTCGCCTGATCGGCCCAGGTTGTTGAGCGATCGTTGAGCGACAGCCGAGCCGGCGCGAAGGCCGCGCTGGCCTCGCTGGGCGCCCGGCATGGCACCGTATGGACGTGCCACAAGCCCAGGCCGGTCGGCGACGATCGACATCGTCAAGTGCGCGACGACGCGTCACGCACAGGATCGCCCCGCGATGATCGGTGGTCGACGTCCTCTGACCGGGCGCAAGGCGGGCGACAAGCGCATCCGCGTCGAGCGTCCCCACGCGCCGTATTTCCGATACGCCGGTCCCGGCCAGCTCGTCGCGCGGGAAGCCGCATCGGTCCCGCGCACCCCGCGCCGGTCGCGCGCTCGCGCGTGTCCGGGGCGTCGTGTTCGGCCGGCCTCTCGCAAGCGAGGCCGAGATCGAGGAGCGCCTCGACAAGAAGAAGGCGCTGGCGATCTTCAGCTCGGACGCGATCTCCTCGTCGGCCTACGCGACCGAGGAGATCCTCCGGGTCCTCGTCATCGGTGGCGCGGCGGCGATGCTGCTGTCGATCGAGGTCTCGATCGCCATCGCGCGTCCTGCTCGCCGTCGTCGCCGTGTCCTATCGACAGGTGTGCCGCGCCTATCCGAACGGCGGCGGGCGCCTACGTCGTCGCCCGGACGAACCTCGCACCGATCTTCGGGCTCATCGCGGCAGCGTCCCTGCTGATCGACTACGTCATGACGGTGGCGGTCTCGACGGCGTCGGCGATCGCCCAGATCCAGTCGATCATCCCGGCGGCGTTCGACTATCCGGATCCAGATCGCGTTCGTCGTCGATCGGGCTGATCACCGTGGCCAACCTGCGCGGGCTGCGCGAGTCCGGGAACATCTTCGCGGTCCCGACCTACCTGTTCGTCGGTCTCGCCCTGGCCGTCGTGGCCATCGGCAGCTTGCGGCTGGTCACCGGCACGGCCGAGCCATTCCGCGCCGAGACCGGACTACGTGCCGCTCGGGCACCGAGGCCGTCGGGATCCTGCTGCTGCTCCGGGCGTTCGCCGGCGGGTCCGTCGCGCTTGACCGGGGTCGAGGCGATCGCCAACGGCGTCCCCGCGTTCAAGCCGCCGGAGTCGAAGAATGCCGCCGACACCATGACGGTCATGGCCGTCCTGCTCGGGATCCTGTTCGTCGGCCTGACGGTCGTGGCCGATCGGCTACGAGCTCCGTCCGACGTTGCCGGGTGGACCGTCGGTCGTCGCGCTCGCCGCCGGGGCCGCCTTCGGCGACGGGTCTCCCCTCGCCTACCTCTTCGCGGTGGCCACCGCGCTGATCCTGTTCCTCGCCGCGAACACGAGCTTCAACGCCTTCCCGCGCCTCGCCGCGATCCTGGCCGAGGACGGCTACATGCCGCGCCAGTTCGCGTTCCGCGGCGACCGCCTCGCCTACTCATGGGGCATCGTGCTGCTGGCCGCGATCGCGTTCGGGCTGCTGTGGGCCTTCGGCGGCGATACCCACGCCCTGATCCCGCTGTACTCGGTCGGCGTGTTCCTGTGCTTCACGCTCAGCCAGTCGGGCATGGTCCGCCACTGGCTCCGCGTTCGCGAAGCGGGCTGGCAGTGGCGGCTGGGGATCAACGCCGCCGGTGGCGTGCTGACGGCCGTCGTCCTGGGCATCGTCGTGTTCGAGAAGTTCGCTGACGGCGCCTACCTCGTCGTGATCCTCGTGCCGGTTCTGGTCGGGATGATGCTCTTCATCAACCGCCAGTACGCGCGGTCGCGCCGCGAGCTGACGGTCCGTCCGGATACGGTCGTCCGCCCGCCGGTCCGCGAGGAGCGGGTGGTCGTGCCGATCCCCGGCCTCGACCGGGCGGCCGTCCAGGCCATCAATGTCGCGCGGTCCATCGACGACGACGTCCGCGCCGTCTTCATCTCCGACGATCCCGAGGAGGCGGCGCGCGTCCGCGAGTCGTTCGAGCGCCAGGTCCCAGGCGTCCCGCTCGTCGTCGTCGAGTCGCCGTATCGCGCGCTCTCCGGGCCGCTCCTCGCCTACCTCGACGTCCTCGACCTCGCCTGGCCGCCGGACAAGCTCGAACCGATCACGTTCGTGGTCATCCCGGAGTACGTCGCCAAGAGCTGGTGGGAGCGCCTCCTCTACAACCAGTCGGCCAAGCGGCTGCGAACGCTGCTCCTGGGGCGACCGCACACGGTGGTCGTCAACGTGCCCTACCGGCGCGAGGACGCCGACGGTGCGAAGGAGACGCGCCCGAACGGGCCGCCCGGCTGAACTCCGCTCGCGGCAGACCGGCTGGGGTCCGGATCAGCCGCCCCGGGCGATCCGTCGCGCCTTGACCGTGACGCGCAGGAACTCCCGGAAGTGGCGCCACGGCTCGACGTGGCTCGGCTCGCCCGCATAGATCGTCCGGATCGGCACCCACTCGATCGGCAGCCCGAGCGCGATGCAGCGGGCGATCATCTCGACCTCGAACTCGAAGCCCGACTCGTCGCTGTCGAGCATCGCCCGCATCAGGACCCGACCGATGAGCCGATAGCCCGATTGGTTGTCGGGCACGTTGCGGCCGAGCGCCGCCGACAACGTCAGCCCGCCGGCCACGTTGGACAGGCGCCGGATGGCCGGCATCTGGTCGAAGTCGCGCCGGCCGATGACGAGCTCCGGCCGTCGGGCGCGGAACGCGTCGAGGAAGAGGGGGATCTCAGCGGGATCGTGTTGGCCGTCGGCGTCGAGCGTGATCGCCGCGGCGACGCCTCGATCGAGCGCATACCGGAACCCCATCCGCAGCGCTGCGCCCTTGCCGGCATTCGGGATCTGGCGCAGCACCGTCGCGCCGGCCGCCTCGGCGCGTTGCGCGGTGTCGTCACGCGAGCCGTCATCGATGACCACGACCGGCAGAAGCAGCCTGGCCGCCTCGACCACCGAACCGATGCGCGGCCCCTCCTGGTACGCCGGGATCAGCGCGATGAGCTCGTCGGGAGCATTCACCGGTGCAGTATCGCAACACGGGGGCGCGATTCTCATGACGCCCTCATGGAACGACGACGAACATGCGCATACGTCGCACAGCACTCCGGCTTGCGCGCGGACACAGCGGGAGACATCCATGACAGCGAACGCCCCCGATCCGGTCGATACGGCCGTGTTCAGCGGCTCGACCGGCGCCCCGAGTCGTCGGCGGATCGGCCTGGTCCTCGGCGGCGCCGCGCTCCTCGCGGTCGCGGCGGTCACCACCTCCCTGGCGGCAAGCTCGGCATCGAACCCGGCGTCGACCGGCTCGGCACCGGGACTCGTCGGCGCCGGCATCACCGGAGACGACGACGCAGCTGAGCTGGGCCGTGGCGGACGAGCGGGCTTCCGCGAGATCACCATCGCATCGATCAGCGGCAACGACGTCTCGCTCGTGACCGATGATGGCTGGCGCCGGACCGTCACCGTGACGAGCACGGTCAAACTGACCAAGGGCGGCCAGGACATCACGGTCTCCGACCTCAAGGTCGGCGATCAGGTCCGCCTGCGCCAGACACGCAACGATGACGGCAGCTACACGGTCACGGCACTCGCCGTGGTGATCCCGACGATCAACGGCCGCGCCAGCGCCATCACCGCGAGCGGGTTCAAGGTCACCACGCGCGACGGGTCGGTCTGGACGGTCACCGTGAACGGCTCGACCACGTACAACTTCGGCCAGGGCACGGGCAGCCTCGCCGACGTCAAGGACGGCGAAGGTGTCCATGTCGCCGGCACGGTCACGGCCGACAACACGATGACGGCGACGAACGTGCGCGTCGGTGCCGACCGCGCAGTGGGCAAGGTCACGGCCAAGACCGCGAACACGATCACGATCGAGCGCCGGAACGGCTCGAGCCTGACCATCCACGTCGACGCCGACACGACCTATCGGGTCGCCGGTGTCGAGACGGCCGATCTGGGTGACGTGGCCGTCGACATGGCGATCGGTGTCACCGGCCGGACGCGGGCCGACGGTTCGCTCGACGCGGACGTCGTCGCCGCCGGCAAGCTCCGTGGCTTCGGCCGCGGCGGACTTGACGGTCAGAAGGGCGCCGGCGGTTTCGGACCCGGCGCTATCCCGCCCGAAGCACAGCCGGCCATCGACTTCGGCCTCGAGATCCCGACCGCGTAGTACGTCCTCGGCGACTTCCAGCCAGGACCCTCGGCTTTGGGGAGCCGGGGGTCCTGTCGCTTCTTATCCCATCCGCCGCAGTACGAACGACGGGCTGGTGCGTGACGCGTGGCGGCGTAGCGTTCCGGCCATGGAACTTGTCGTGCCCATCGTCTCCGCGCTGGTCGGCGTGAGCGCCGCGTTCTTCCTCACGGTCGGGCTCTACGACGTGGTGCCCGCGGCGTGGACGCAGGTGCTCCGCGGTCGCGGCCGCACGGCGTCCGCGCTCGCGAATGCTCGCTATCCGTTGATGCCCCGGACGATCCGCCAGACGCCGCTCGACTGAAGTCCGGCGGCGATCCCGGATCAAGCTCGAGGGATCTGGCGTCCCCGGCAGGATTCGAACCTGCGACCTTGCGCTTAGAAGGCGCCTGCTCTGTCCACTGAGCTACGGGGACGCTGCCAGCGCCTCAGTATGGCGCGGGCTACGACCGACAGCAGGCGGCGATCATCCAGGGGCTCGTACTCAATGACCTGTGGGCGCTCGACCCGGAACAACGGGTCGGGCGCTACATGCGCCTCCGAGCCGGCCCGATAATCTTGCGGAATGGTCGCCGATCGCGCTGAGGGCCAGTTCTATCCTCCGATCGAACCGTACGAGTCCGGCATGCTCGACGTCGGGGACGGCCAGTCGATCCACTGGGAGGTTTCCGGTCATCCGACAGGCAAGGCGGCGGTCGTCCTCCACGGCGGGCCGGGAAGCGCGAGCAGCCCGGGCCGCCGTCAGTGGTTCGATCCGCAGCGGTACCGCATCGTCCAGTTCGACCAGCGTGGCTGTGGGCGGAGCACGCCGCATGCCGCCGATGCGACCACGTCTCTGTCGAGCAACACGACCCATCACCTGCTCGCCGACATCGAGCGGCTGCGTGAGCACCTCGGGGTCGCACGGTGGCTCGTCGCGGGCTGGTCGTGGGGTGTGACCCTGGGTCTCGCCTACGCCGAGCGATACCCGCAACACGTGAGCGAGATGGTCCTCGGGTCGATCGTGATGACCAACCGTGCCGACGTGCGCTGGTTCGCCACCGACGCTGGTCGATTCTTTCCGGAGCAGTGGGCAGCATTCAGAGCCGGCGTCCCGCCCGAGGATCGGGAGGGTGACCTGGTCGCCGCGTACGACCGACTCCTGAACGGGCCATTCGACCCGGCCGTCCGGCTCCAGGCCGCTCGAGACTGGGTCGCCTGGGAAGATGCGGTCCTCTCACTCGACGACGGCTATGTCGTGCCGAACCCTCGCTACGCGGACGAACGGTTCACGATCGCCTTCGCCCGCCTCGTCACCCACTACTTCTCGCACGCGGCGTGGCTCGAGGAGGACGAGCTCCTCCGCAACGCCCCGCGACTGGTCGGCATCCCGGCCGTCCTGATCCACGGCCGTTTGGACATCGCCGGGCCACCGGATATCGCCTGGCATCTCGCGCATGCGTGGCCGGACGCGGAGCTGCATCTCATCGCCAGTGGCCACACCGGCAGCGCCGACGCCGACCGCATCATCCGCGAGTCGACCGACCGGTTCGCGGCGAAACCGTGACAGACCGTCACGGCTTGCCGGGACGAGCCCGGAGGAAGTTGTCATCCTGCGCGGAGTTGTCGAGTCGGCCGACGGCAACGAGATCCGGCTTCGGCCTCATCTGGGAAGTCCCCAGTCACTTGCGATACCCACGACAGACGTGCTCTATGAAGAGCAGGACCCCAAGCATCATGTCGCGATGGTGATGGTGCGCGGGACTGCACCCCTGAAGGTGTCCTGTCGATAAGGGCGGATCGGTTGCTGCGTCCGGCACGGCCGTCACGGTGGTCGGAGGCCGAGATCGAGGCTTGTGAGAAGCAAGCCCGCGAGAACGCCATCCAATACTGCATGTACTGGTACAGGGTGTCACGGGAGACTGCAGAGCACGTCGCGGACGATTGGGCCGACTACTACGCCCGCGTGTGCCGCTTCGGCTTTACCCCCGATTCCAATCCGTACGGGAACCAATGGCCCGGGTTTGCCCAGGGTTGGGGCTAGCGAAAGGTGGGCGACAGTGAGGCCATTTCCGAACCGACCCACATGCCATGCCGATAAGGTTGGCGTAAGCGCCGCTAGCTAGCCTGTCGGTACCCCGGCTCCGCGTCCGGGACCTTCGATCCCGCTTCGCGGCCAGACGAGCCCGGAGCGATCGGGGTGTCAGGAGGACGCGAGTAGGATGGGGGCGCGATGCCCCGCCCCTCGACACCGGAAGACGCGATGCGCGGCTTCCTCTCGGGCGAGGACCCGGGTCTCGCCCGCTTTCGTCGCGTCATGCGGCGGCTGCCCGACGGACCCCACTGCAAACTCTGCGCGGCGCCCTTCGAGGGTCCCGGGGGCGCCGTGCTGCGTCACGTAGGGTTCGCCCGCTTCCCCGGGAACCCGGACATCTGCGGCTGGTGCATCAAGGAGCTCAACAAGGGCGGGGTCTTGGGCGCCGAGATCCCGGTGAGCCTCCTGTTCGCCGACATCCGCGGCTCCACGGGCATCGGCGAGCGATCGAGCCCCACGGAGTTCCGCGCTTTCCTCGACCACTTCTACCGGCTCTCCTCGAAGGCGATACTCGATCACGACGGGATAGTCGACAAGTTCGTGGGCGACGAGGTCATCGGCCTCTTTTTCAGGGGGATCAGCGGGCCAGAACACTCGGCCGCCGCCATCGCGGCCGCTCGCGCACTGCTTGATGCTGTCGGGCGCGCCGATGCAGGCGATAGCGGGCCCATCCCCGTCGGTGCGGCCGTGCACACCGGAGACGCGTTTGTCGGCTCGACGGGAGCCGGGGGAGCGGTGAGTGACTTTACGGCGCTCGGCGACGTGGTGAACACGACCGCTCGTCTCGCGAGCGAGGCGGCCGCTGGGGAACTCCTCGTGTCGATCGAGGCGGCAAGGGCAGGGGACTTGGACACGCCCTCCTTGGAGCACCGGACGCTCAGCGTCCGCGGCCGGTCCGACGCTGTAGAGGTCGTCGCACTGCGATCGTCCGCCACACCGGGCTAGACCTGCCCAGAGAGCAATGCGGCTGGCGCGTCGCGGCTCGACGAGCCTCGTCCATGCTGAGGGTCAGTTCCACGCGCCTGGCGCGTACTCCGGCTTCGATCGCTCGGCGGCCGGTACCGCGCCGGGAGTCATCCTTACCTATGTCGAGCGATTGACAGCCCGGTGCCTCCCGTACACTCGGCTCCGTGTCCGAACCGGCGACTCCAGAGGGCTCGGCTGATGCCACCAACGAGGAGCGCGCTCTTGAAGAGCGGCGTCGTCGTGACGAGCGAGTGCGGACCGTACAGACGATGCTTCTCTTCGCCTTCGTGGGGGCGGCCATCGCCATCTTCATCGCGGCGTTGGTTTGGCTTGGGGTCCGATTCATCGGCGAGGCGCTCGTGCCCGCGGCGCTCATCGCCGCGATCGGCTTCCTCCTCGGTGAGGTCGTCCGGCTGGCGTTCGGAGAGATCCGGTCGAGTCGGGACGAGGCGCGCCTTCGCGTGCGCGAGGCGGAGGAGCGAGCACGAGCGTGGCGGCTCGCCCTCCTCGCGGACGCGCAGCGGCTGGTGGAGCGCGAACTGGATGCGATGCGGGCCCAAATCAACGGCGACACCCCGCCGGATCGTCCACGGCGGGCGACATACAGGCGGATCGACCGACTGGAGGCCGGCTCGAGGATACGCAACGAGCTTGAGGCGCTCGCGACAAGGGTTTATCAGCCGGAGAAGGCCGGAACGAGGGACCAAGAACTCTTGACGGAACTCAACTTCAGCGAAGATTGGATGACCACTGTGCTCCGCGTCCTGGAGGAACGCACCGTAGACAGTCAGTGGCCGAGTCGACTGGAGACCGTGGAAGTCGAGGTACCAAGAAACTACCAGGGATATGACGGGTTCAACGATCCTCCGGACTAACGGCACTCACGTCACCGCCCCACCGTGACGGCTCGCGGCGATAGACAAGCGTTCGGATCGCTCCCTACGTAGGGACCTGGGCCCCTCGCTGGCAGTCGGTAGCTCGTCGCCTCGAAATCGCCCCGGCTCCGGTCCCGGACCTTCGATCCCACCTCGGTGGCCATTCCGTCCGGGCCGACGGGGCACCGCTTGGGCTTTCTGGTCGCCCAGTTCGTGCGACGTCGTACCCAACGACAGGCTCCGGCTCTGCCGGGGCCTTGTTGTCGTGAAGCGTTGGCTGATCTAGACCGAGCGGCCGACCGTGCTCAGGATCGTGCTGACCTGGCTACCCAGAACGACGAGGGCGATGATGGCGATGATGGCGATAAGCGCGAGGACGAGGGCATATTCGGCGAGGCCCTGGCCTTCGTCGTCGCGGCGGAGCGACCGGATGAGCGAGTAGACGTGCGTCATGGGCATCCCGTGGTCCTCTCTCCTGCCGGTCGCTGGCGGTCACCCTCACGCTAGCCGCGACCCCGCGAATGGGCCATCCGTACTTAGGTCATGTGCAACGACGGCCATCACGGTCGCGGCCGCTTTACGTTTCGATGTCGAAGCTGTCCGGCGACACGTCCAGCCATTGGGCGATCGCCGCCTTGGCAGCTTCCAGGGCGTCCCGGCGACTCGTCGCACTTACCGCCAGCCACGGTAGGGGCGTCGACGTACCAGCGGCCGTCCTGGGCGGTCGAGATGCGATATCCGGGTCGGTCGCCTCGAGCGATCATCCGCCGGCTCGCCTGGGCCACTGCCTCCCGTTGACGCGCCTCGCTCATCCGTCGTGCCACCCGGCTTAGTCTGGGTGAAGCACCGTCACCCTAGCTTGTCAACCAGCCCGGCTCCGGTCCCGGACTTGCGATCCCGGTGTTCCCCCCGCCGGGCAGCTCGTCCGGGCCGTCCGGGCAATCTATTGGGCTCATCGCGGTGCGAAGATGCCTCCGTCGGCGCAAGCAATCGGAGGTCGGGCGGCATGAGCGACCAGCAGGCGGGGCCGAACGTCCGGCGCCTCGCGTTCTTCGAGGAACTCAGCGGCATCACCTTTCAGTTCGGCGAGGAGCCGGACGGCCAGTGGACGGGCAGGGCGGACAGCAAACAGTGGACCGCGGCCCACGTCGAACGCGGACCCGACGCGGAGGCCGCCGGCGCGAAACTCATCGCCTGGCTCGAGGAGAGCGGCGAGTTCCTGCCCGAGCCGCCCGACACCTTCTGGCCGTGGGCGCGATGACCCGCCCGCGGGCCGCGCGAAGTTCGCCTAAGGCAGTATCTAGGGTCGGACGCGCTTCTCTCGCTGCGTGGCGATCCAGGCCCGGCTCGCCTCCCAGTACGCCGACCCGCGCTCGATGCGGTCCCGCGCTGCCTGGACTTCCCACGCCGCGATCCAGGCGTCGGCCGTCGCCTCGGTCACGCTCCCGTCCTCGGCCCGAGGGCCCCGGCCAACGACTCTCTGGAGAAATGGCCGGGCCTCTTCATCGCTCCGCACCGGTCGTTGGTCCCGGTCCGGGCCGACCGGGTGGGGCGGGAGCCGGACCCGGCCGATGTCGAAAGCGTCGGGCGCGACTGCGAGCCAGTCGATATCAGCGCCCGTGCCTGTCCACTCAGACCCGATCGGCCACGCTAACGCCACCGGGGCTAGGCCGGACGAACCCCGCATTGAGCGGATGCACCGTGACTCGTGCGTCACCCAACAGGTGCGCTTTCTCGCGAAGCTGCGCCACGACCTCGTCCGTCGGATCCCCGTACACGTCGATCGACTGCAGGCGAACCAGATCAACGAAGTTCCGGAACGCCGGGCCGGCCACCCGGAAATGGGTCGCGAGCGACGCGGCGTCGGCATGAACGTGGACCACTGAGATCGTCCTGTGATCCTCGTCGAGATACGCGGCGTACGAGATGATCCGTGGCTCATCAGCCTCGACGAGGTCCACTAGTTCGGTGATCCGCTTGGTCAGCTCACCGAGACGGCCCTCGACGATCTCGGAGCGGTCGACGTATACGATCGGACCAGACACAGCGACCTCCGTGCGCGCGATCGGACGTCACCAGAACGCGTGCGTGTAGAGGCATACTCCTACACCCACCCGACCCGGCTCCGGTCCCGGACCGTCGATCCCGCTCCCGCGGCCAGTCGGTCCGGGCCGACCGTGGGCAAGACCCAGGCGCAGCATCCCCTCCTGCAGGCCTCGCGTAAGAGCCGTTTCCCGCCGACGACTTCGATATGTCTTTTCGAGCCCGCCTTACGCGCTCTCTACAGCGAGGGGTTCGAAGCTATATGTCCCAGTCCAATGCCATAAGCCGTCCGAATCCGCCGTAACGTTGGCGTGGGCCTCGAATCCAGCGAACTTCCCCGTCCCTCCCGAGAACGTCGCCGTCCCCTTATTGGCGGCAAGATCGAGTACGACGTGGCCCGTCGCAGTGTTGGCGGCTCCCGCGTCGAGGACGACGTCGGTGTCAAGAGTGCCCTCGCTCGCCGCCTCGGCGTAGATGACCTTCGCACCCGCTCCGATCTCGTCGAGGTTCGAGGAGGTGATCGTACAGAAGTCACCGGCCCGGCCCGTGTATTCCGAGCACTCTTTGGTGACCTGGAGATCCCCGCTGCGAGCCATAGCGACCCTCCTTCTCGCAGTCCGTCGCCAATCAGCGCGACACCGGGACTCTACACCCGGTGCGTTGTGGGCCAGCCACGCGGATCTTGTCGCCCGCCATGACAGCCGAGGCAATCCCCTACCTCGTTTGGAGACATCTGCCTTCAGCGGCGCGACACTGTGCAGACGTCTCACGTCGAGATGCTCTCGGGCCG
This sequence comes from uncultured Chloroflexia bacterium, assembly GCA_963813535.1. Lineage (GTDB taxonomy): Bacteria > Chloroflexota > Limnocylindria > Limnocylindrales > CSP1-4 > SPCO01. The sequence continues at coordinate 1,124,246 of CAWEZH010000002.1, forward strand.
CGCAAGAAGGACTAGGAGGCCCAGCAGGCGGCGGAGTCGCTCGTAGCCCAAGCCGAGCGACTCGGCGATGCGTGTCAGTAGATGCCCACGAACAACCGGCGCGGCGGTTCGTCAGCATCGAGGCCGGCGCTGAGGTCGGAACTGACCGGGTCGCCCGCGTCCCGCGGATCGATCACAACATGGTGCAGGCGCCAAAGGGCCTCCTGCTTTGGGTCGGTCGACCAAACGTGCGAAAGACGTACCTGAGCTCCAAGCTGGGACACGTACTCGACTGTCATGACGAGCCACGGGTGCTCCCACGCACCGCTTGGCAGGAGCAGATCGCTGACCTTGACGTATAGCTCCTCGTCTACGCCGGCAGCAATCGCTGCGAGGTTAGCGAGACGACGTGACGGCTACGTGGTCGGACTATCCTCCTGGCCAGTGGGCCATGGTGAGCATCCGGACGCAGCGCAGCATGCGGCCCGTCGCCAAGGAGTCTCGAATGGGCACCCGCGGGGTCCTGTCCCTGATCATGTGCTTGCCGTTAGCGGGCTGCATGAACAGCACACCGAACCCGCCAGCCGGCCCAACGGCCGCGGCGATCGCGACGGTCGCGACGACGGCTTCGGTGCCCACCGCCGAAGCGACACCGACCACGACACCAGTGACGCCGAAGCCCGATCTGACCGCGGAGCCGACACCTCGGTGGTCGAAGCTCGAGCGGGCGATCCGGGACAACATTCGTGACGACGCGGCGGTGGGTTGCGCGCCGAGACGCCACGATCTCCCGCCGGGCACGGTCGCGGCCGTCGAGTGCAGGCCCGGCGTGGCCCTAGTCAGTCGTGTCGGCTTCTACCTCTTCGCCTCACCGGACGACGCTTTCGCTGTCTACCTCGACCGCGTCAAAGAACAGGGCTTGGCGCTGAACACCGAGCGAGGCCTTCGCGGCTGGGAACGCGCCATGTACATCTGTAGCGACGAGCAGTGCGCGGAGCGCGACGCCGGCTTCGTAAATAGCGACGGCTACGCCAACTATCGATCCGTCATGGGCGCCATGTACATCGGCGTCTTGGGCACACGTGACGACATCGAAGACCTCAGGGGTTGGGCATGGGAGAGCCGCGAAGAATGTCCGCCGGGGCCGGATACATGCGCGGTTCCAGAAAGCCCGAGCCTCTATTGCGACGGCTCGCGCGTCGCCGCCGACGCCTCGTGCGTTGAACCCGTCAGCGCCTAGGCGACCGGGCCCCCGCTGGACTGGAGTAGCCGCTAGGGCACGCAGATTTCGATGCCGACCTTGTATGCGCACCCACTGGATGACCAGGCCGCTAGAGACAGCAAGAACATGGCCGGCAGCGTCAGCAGCGTGAGCAGTCCGGCTACCAATGTCAGCCCGATAGCGGTGCGGTGCCCGGCACCGGAAGCCCCCGCGAGCGGGCCGGGCCGGCGTCGTCGCCGGCCGATGACCCTCGGGTCTACCTAGCGCGTTGAGGAGGCTCCACCTTGGCTGCGCCTACGGCACCCTCGTCGTCTCAACCGACACATCAAACCACCCGACATCGGGGGCATAGTCCGTGGCAACCACCCGACCATCCTGGATCACCGACGCCCATACGTAGAAGGGCCGGTGCTCCAGGCTCATGCCGATCGTGCCAGTGGGCGTGTCCGACTCAAAGAAGAAGCGGCCATGAAACATTGCTTGAAAGCGGGTCTCGCCAACGTAGTCAGGGTCGCGTCCCTGTAGCGTCGTTCGACCAGTGTGGAGATCGGTGATCCACGTCCGATAGTGGTCCCAGCCCGCCACTGTCTCGGGCGTGTTGTCCTTCCCGACCCGCCGGTCGGGGACGCCGTCGCGATCGTCATCAAAGACAACGCCATACGCGATCCACTGCTCGGTGGGATCCACGTCGGGTGGGAATTTGGGGAGTGTGAAATATAGCACCCGCCTCATACGAGCCCGCACCTCCTGGATGTCGACCCATGGGAAGTCATCGGATCCGGTGTCGCCCGACGGATCGATGTGTCGGCCTGGCGGTGGCGCTAGGTAGCGTCGGTCCCCGAGATCTCTGCTTCACAAGGATCGGCACGAGGATCGCGCCTCCGGCGGGCTCGGTGCGAACCGGCGCGGGCCAGTCCTCCTTCAGACTCGCCTCGGTCCACAGGATCGGCGTGGGCGTGGGGCTGGGCGTCGCCGTAGGCGTCGCGCTGGGGCCAACCTGGGCAGACTCGCTGGGATCCGCGCTTGGCGTCGGGCTCGGACCGCCGACCGCTGATGGGTCGGGCCGGTTCACGTAGTACAAGCCGCCGAGCGCAAGCACGGCGATGACCGCGGCCGCAACGACGCGGGCCGGCAGCGTCATGGTCGGGAGCCTCGCCGGGGCTGACCACCAGGCGAACCTACGGGGCTGCGGGCGCCCAGCGGCCACGGCCATGATCCGCTGATAGAGATCGTCCTCGCCGCCGACGTCGGCGGCGCGTTCTCGAAGCGCCGCGGCGAGGTCACTGGCGACGCTGTCCTGGCTGCGCCTAGTCATGCTTGAGTCTCCAGAGCCCGATCTAGGGATTTGCGTGCGGCGTGAAGTCGCGACTTCGCCGTGCCCACCGGGATGCCGAGCCTATGAGCGATCTGTTCGAGCGGCTGATCCAGGAGGTGGTGCATGGCGAGGATCTGGCGATCTGCGATGGACAGTCGGTCGAAGGCCGCAAGGACGGCGGCTCGCTCCAGCGCCGCCGGGCCGGGATCGGCCTGCTGGAGGTCGGCGCCTTCGAGGGTGATCTCCCGCACGCGGCCTCGATTGCGGAGGTGGTCGCGGCAACGATTGGCGAGCACAGTGTTCAGCCAGGCGCTGAAGCGGCGATCGTCCCGCAGCCGAGGGAGATTGAGCCAGGCTGAAACGAAGGCCTCCTGCGTCGCATCGCGGGCATCGGCCTCATTGCGCAGGATCGACCGGGCCAGGCGCAGCATGTCGGGCAACCGGGCCGCCACAAGGGCGCCGAACGCCTCCGCGTCGCCGCGACGGGCTCGCGCCACGAGCGCGTCGTCAGCGGCGTCAGACCCGTTGTGCACGGTCTCTGTCAGTGCCACGGGAAGCATGGTCGCGGCGGGAAAGGTTCCATGCTAGGTACGACGTCTGGCGAGTCGCCCGGGTTCGACCTGATTTGTGTTGTGTAGGGCGTCGACGTATCAGCGGCCGTCCTGACCGGGCATGAGGCGATATCCGGGGCGGTCGCCTCGAGCGATCATCCGCCGGCCAGCCTGGGCCGTGGCCTCCTGTTGTCGCCTCGCTCGTCCGTCGTGCCATGCGGTCAGTGTGGGGTGAGCGCGACACCAAGGCTGTCACCACCCCCAGGCGCGTGCCGCGCTTGTACGCTTGTAGCACCTCCTATTCGGCGGTCGTACTCATTTTCTGACACGGGTGGAGCCGGAGAGTGGTAACGCTGCCTTCCATTTCGCGTCATTGGATCGGATGGCGCTCATGGAACGATCGAGACCCACGCAACGTCGGTCCCGTCGAAGGTGGGTGCCGTGGCTCGTCGCGGCCGCGATCGGTCTCGGCCTGATTGGTTACGGCTTCACATACGCTCCGCCGCCGACATCGCTCAGCTTGACCGGGAAGGTCTGGCAGTGGACTGCGTACGGCGATGATTCCGGCACGGTCCCAATCGAGGATCCTGAGCGCTACACCATCGTCTTCAACGAAGATGGGACCGCGGTCGTCACGGCAGACTGCAATCGATCGCCGTGGAGTTACACGATCGCAGGGTCCTTCCTACGACCCACGATATGGCTGCAATCGCACGCGGAAGAATGGTCCCCGTGCGCGCCAGGCTCTAGGGCTCAGCTCTTTGTTGATCACCTGTGGCCGACCGACACATTCAGTGTCTCGGCCGATCGCCTGGAACTCGATCGGGACCACTACGGAATCAGTTGGGCCCTCACGCTCAAAGCGTCTCCCTGACGGCTCGAGCATTCGACCGGCGGGACATGGCGACACGTGTGGGACAACGGCCAACAGGTAGGGTGTCATCGCCCCGGCCCCGGTCCCGGACCTTCGATCCCGGCTATCCCCCCGCCGGTCAGTCGGTCCGAGCCAACCGAGGCGATCGGGAGGGTCCGCGATGCTCCGAGCCGAGGAAGCCTACGAGGGATACGAGCGGGCGTGGAACGAGCCCGGGCGGGCGGCTGCTCTTCTCGAAAGGGTCTGGGCGCCGGAGGGTGTCTACGCCGACGACGACGTGCCAGACGGTGTCGTCGGGCCCGTGGCGCTCGCCGCCCTCATCGTCGAGACACATAAGGCGCTGCCGGGCTTCCGGGTCTGGGCGACGAGCGGCCCGCGGATGCTTGCGGAGCGCATGGCGATCACCTGGGCGGGGGAAGGAGGCGACCCGCCGATCCCGCAGGCCGGCACCGATGTCATCGAGTTCGGCCCTGACGGCCGGATCACCCGCATCACGGACGTGCTCGACATCGACTGACCAGGCCGGCGGAGACAGTCCGGCCTGGTGACGGCATCCAGGCGCAGATGGCGAGGATGGAAGCCAGAGGTATCACCGATACGGACGCGATGCTCGAGGACGCGGCCTGCTTTCTCCTTGGAGTCTAGTGTGCGGGCCGCGGCCGCTGGCCTGTCAGCGCCTCGGCTCCGGTCCCGGACCTTCGATCCCGCTTCGGCGGCCAGTCGCTCCGGGCCGACCGGGCACTGCGCCTCAGCCAAACTTCGACCTAGACAATGCAAGCGGGCTATCGACTTTCGGCGCGGCGCCGACACGTGGCCGATGACGCGAAAGAGGCGCGGATAGACAGGGGGTCTAAGCTGGTCGCACGTCACGGGGGACGTCGCGTTGCCGTCAAAGGAAACGCAGACGGGCGTGGGGATACTCATCGGCTTGGTCGTCCTCATCGCCCTCGCTCAACTTGTTATCGCCGCTCCGGCCTGGTCAGGCCCGGGACCTCGACCGGCGATCTTGGTCCCCCCCGTAGCCGGCGTCACGCCCGAGACGCCCACACCCGGGCGTGTTCCGTCCACTCCAGCGCCGGCCACTCCAGCCCCTGGCGTGGCCGTCGTTGAATTGACCCGGTCCACAGCGGACGCGGGACCGATTGATCTGCAAGCTGGCGGATCATCGTCACCGCCAGCGCCGACTCCGAGCGGCTTGGCGACGCCTGCCCCCTTGTCGTCACCGCCAGCGCCGACTCCGAGCGGCGTCGCGACGCCACCCCCCGGCGAGGTTTCCTTCCCGACTTCGCAGCCGACGCCGCCCGCGGCCTCGCCCACGCCCGACCCGACGCGGCCGCCATCGCCGCCACCGACTGCAGCACCGACCCACCAGCCCACGCGGGCGCCCACACCGCCGCCAACGCCGGCGCCGACGCCCAACCCAACGCCGGCGCCCACGCCCGCCCCAACACCGGATCCGACGCCGGCCCCGACACCGGATCCAACGCCGCCGCCGACGCCCGACCCAACGCCGGCACCGACACCCGATCCGACGCCGGATCCGACGCCGGCCCCGACACCGGATCCAACGCCGCCGCCGACGCCCGACCCAACGCCGGCACCGACACCCGATCCGACGCCGGATCCGACGCCCGACCCGACGCCGGCCCCGACACCGGATCCAACGCCGGATCCGACACCCGACCCCAACGCCGGAACCGACACCCGATCCAACGCCGGATCCCACGCCCGAGCCGCAGCCCGGGTAACGTCGGTCCCCAGAACTGGGCCCGCTAGCCTTTCGACCGCCGCGGGTCCGGTCGACCGATGGTGTTCTGCAACCCTGGCGCGCGTACATCGCCCGGTCACCGGGGGCGCGTTGACGAAGCCATCGGTGATTGGGTCGGTTGCCCGGTGCGGCTAGGAAGTCGGAGTCATCGTCCGGGCCGTGGGTCTAACTTGACAGTGAGGCTTGCCGCGGTCGTCGTCCCAGGAGCGAGTCGCCACCGATGATTGCCAAGCTCGGGGTACGGTCGCAAGATGACCGTCCGTCGCAGTCCGAACCACTGGGAGGAGCGGAGAGATGGCGCATCCGAACGAGGATCTGGTCCGTCGCGGTTTTACGGCGTTCGGGACCGGAGACATCGCGACGCTAGGCGAGTTGTTCGCCGACAACATCGTCTGGCATGTCGGTGGACGCAGCCCGATCACCGGGGATTACAAGGGCAAGGAACAGGTCTTCGGGTTTTTTGCCCAGCTCGCCGAACGGGCTGGGGGGACTTTCCGCCTTGACATCCACGACGTGCTGGCGAACGACGAGCATGTGGTCGCGCTGGTCAAGGCGACCGGGGAGCGCCAAGGGAAGACGCTGAACAACAACGGAGCGCAGGTCTTCCATGTGCAGGGTGGAAAGGTCACCGAGGTGTGGTTCCACCCGGACGACCAATACGCCGGCGACGACTTCTGGAGTTGACCCGGACCGAGCCAACTCTCGATCCCGGCTGCCATCGCCGACGGCCGGTCAGTCAGCCCGGGCCGACCGGGGCATTCATTGAGCAGTTAACAACGGGCACATCGCAGGGTGGCCCACTCACGGGAGCACGCCGCGTTGAGCCGGACATTTTAGAAGGCGCCTGCTCTGTCCACTGAGCTACGGGGACGTCGTTAGCGCCTCAGCATACGCACGAAAACCGCCGGATCGACCTTGGCTCGTTGACGACCATCCGTGATCAGGTCCTCTTGAATGTCCCGTCGCACGTCCGGTTCGTGGCATCAAGCACGTGAGTGAAGATCTTCTTGTTGTTATCCATGTCGTTATGCGGGACCCCGGGGTCCTCAAAGACGTGGCACGCGCCGCCATCGAGCCGCGATGAGTTGTTCGAGACGACACCATCGGTCCGGCTGTAGATCGTGGTCCAGTAAACGTGGGTCGGCGTGTCGTCACCGGCATTGAGACTGCGCAGGAATGACCTCGACGGGCACATCTGGCCACCCTGCGACGAGAACAGCAGGCATGTCCTGAGTAGCCCGTACTGCGGGGTCCCAAGTGACACGTAGGTGTCGACTCTGGAGGTGCCGATCGTCTTGATGAAGTATCGAGCGCTCAGACCGCCCATGCTCTGCGCCACGATGTCGACGTCATCCCAGCCTTTGCTGGTGATGAAGTCGCGGATCGCCTGGGCGTTCTTGATGTTGTCCTGGCCCGGCAACCGAATCGCTTCTGCCTGGCGGCCGGCGAGCCTGAAGCGGTCGATCATCTCGGCCCATGTCGACGGGCTACCTCGCCACCCATGGACGAGCAGCACCGGATCGTTCTTGGCGGCTGCCGCCGTGCTCGGCGCCATCGCGACTGCCAGGATTCCCAAGATCGGCACCAGGATCCACCGCGTCGCGCGCATGTCGGCCCCTCCCCATTCGACGGTGAGCAGTACCGCGGAGGGTACCCGCACCCCGGCGTGGGTGGAATAGCACAGGTGACGCCACAGCGTGGCGTCGACGTTTCCGGCGGTACAGGCGTTCTAGGCCGCGCCGCTGACGGGGTACGCTACGGGCGTTGGGATCAAGAGCCGGGGAGGACCCATGACCGACGAAAGCGCGCGCTCACGGCGCGCAGTCCTTGCTGCCGGTCTTGGTGGCGTAGCCGCGGCAGCAACCGCGGCCGTCATACGGCCTGCCGCGGCCCTCGGCGCCAACGGCGACAACGTCGTGCTCGGACAGGCAAATACGGCGACGGCGGCGACGGCGATCCAGAACACGGGGACGGCCGATCCGGACACGCTCGTGGTCGATAGCCAATCGGGCTTCGCTGTCATCGCGAGGAGCGAGGACGGAAGCGGCATCGAGGGCCAGGCCCCGAACGGGCTGGGCGTATCCGGACTCGGACAGGTCGGGGTCGTCGGGGAGGGAACTGAATCGGGCGTTCGGGGCATCAGCTCCGGTAATGGGATCGGGGTTTTCGCGACGACGGAGACCGGGCTCGCACTCCTCGTCGACGGCAAGGTGGGCCTGACGCGGAGCGGCAGGGTCTCAGTCGCACGAGGCAAGGGATCCGTCGACATCACCATCCCCGGCGGCATCACCAGTCGGACGGTCGTCATGGCGACCCTCCAACGGTATCGCACCGGGGTCGCGATCGCGGGTGTCAACCTTAACTGGCCTAGCGCCGGCAAGGCCCGGATCTATCTCACGAAGATCCCGTCGACCACGACGACGACGCCTGTCGCGTGGATCGCTACGGAACTCCCGTAGCGTTTCGCCGCCTCGCGCCCTTGGACGCAGCGAGCGCGTCCCCGGGCACTGCGATGCCGTTCCTCTGGTCGGACCCGACGTAGCCGCCGCGGGGCTTACCTGCGGCGCGGGTCAGTCGAGCTTCCCCGTCGCGATCCACCGGCCGAAGAGCTCGACCTTGTCGGACGACCAGCCGCCGTCACACGGCATCGTGCCCTGCCGGAGACGACCGAGGATCGCCTCGGCGTTCGACCGGACCGTCAACCTCCCAGAGATCGAAGGCGAAGGCCATGGATTCGCGGTCCCTGGGTCGAAACAGGGGCTTGATGTGCTGCGCGAAGCTGACCGGTCGATCGGCGTCTGCCATGGTCGCGGTGATCTCCTCGTGCTTCGATCTGGATGTTGAGAGCACCAGGCAGGGCGGTCAGGTTCTTCGCCGCCTGCCTGGTGCCTCGCTCAGGACTAGGCGAACCGCTTGACGAAGTCGAGCGCGGTCTGGGCGACCTCGCGCCAGCCGTGGTCGATGGTGAGGGAGTGGCCTCGGTTCGGGATCTTCACGATCTCCGTCACGCCGGGGTTGCGCTTCTGCCGCTTGTAGGCGGCGTCCGCGATCGCCCATGGCACCGTGTGGTCCTTCTCTCCCTCGATGATCAGCAGCGGGCCGCGGTCCGGGTTCTTCGTGTCCACCTTCGCTTCGGTCCACGGATTGAGGTTCGCGTTGCCCATCTGCGCGAGCGAGATCCCGGAGGCGGCGACATGGAACTTGTCGTAGAGCTCCATGGCCTCATCCTCGTCCAGGTTGTTCGTCCAGGCGTATCGGAACTGGTCGAACGTGAGCGTCAGCGCGCGGCCGCGATTGCGCGGGTTGATCAGGAACGGGCCGGCCGACCTGAGCACCGACAGCGGCAGCGGCAGAACGCCACGGAAGACTCCCGGGTCGATCGCCACGGTGACCGCCGCGAGCCCCTGCCCCGCGAGCATCTCCGCGAGCAGACCGCCCGTCGAGTGGCCCATGACCACTGGCTTCCTGTCGAGGGCACTGATGATCTGGGTCGTGTGATCGGCCACCTGCTTCAGGGTCTTGTTGGCGAGGACCTCGGGCTCCGCACGGGCTTCCTCGACGGTTTCGGGATCATCAGGCCAGTCTGGCGTCAGCGCGACGTACCCAGCTTCCTCGAACAGCGCGGCCCAGTTGTCCCAGCTCGAGGGCAACAGCCACAGCCCGTGGATGAAGATCACCGGTGTCGCCGTGGTCGCGTTCGCGCGCTCGATCTGCTCGCGCTCGCGATCGGAGATCGTCGCGCCCTCTCGATCCTGAGGGGCCACGGGCAATTCGGCCTGTGCAGACGTCGTGTTCATCCTTCGACTCTCCTCTCGTCTAACGGGCAGCTGCCGCCGCCGGAACAGATGCGTTCTCTCGGAGCCAGTCGTCGAGACGGATCTCGCCGAGCGTCGCGTCCGGGCCCGGGACGAGCGTGCGCTCGGCCAGGGGAGCCCCGAAGTACCGCGCCTGCGGGTCCGTCAGGATCTCGCGCGGGTCGTCCTTCGCGCCAAGTACTCGCCGGATGAGCGTGTCGAGGCGGAACTGCTCCGGGCCGCCGACCTCGACGATCCGGTTCGCTGCGGTCCCTGTGGCAGCGCGAGCGACCGCCGCGGCAACGTCCTCGGCCGCCATCGGCTGGACCAGTGCCTCGGACAGGTGGATCGTGTCGCCATGCGTCGCGTCATCGGCGATCTTGTCCACGAACTCGAAGAATTGGGTGGCGTGGACGATGGTGTAGGGGATCGGCGACGTCTTGATCAGGGTCTCCTGGGTGAGCTTCGCCCAGAAGTAGCCGGCGATCGTCGTCGTCAGGTCGGCGCTCTGCGCCAGCTCCTTGGTGCCGACGACCGATAGGGCGACGTGGTGACCCACGCCGGCCTCCTCCTCGGCATCGCGAAGGTTGGTGGTCGACTTTCCGAAGAACTCGATGGCCGGAGCGAAGTCGAACGATGGTGAATTCGACACGTCAACCACGACTGAGGTGCCCTTGAGCGCTGCCGCGACCCCTTCGCCGGTGATCGTGTTGATGCCCAGCCTGGGCGATGCGGGGACGGTCTCGTGGCCGTCTTCCTCGAGCTTGGCGACGACCTTCGAGCCGATCAGCCCGGTGCCGCCGATGACGACGATCTTCATGAGGGGTTGCGTCCTTTCCGTGTCTGGGCGCGAAGGCAGTGGGTCGTCGTGGTAACGATGATCAGTGGCCTCACCCACCCTCTCGATCGGCGTGGCCCGCGGCATCGGCCCGGAGACGGGTGTATGGGATGACACGGATCTCGAGCGAGGCAGGGGTGCCTGGCATCGAGTGGAGAACAGCGCTCCCCCATGCGTCCCGGCTCTCGCAAGGAAGGTGAGAAGGCGGTCCATCTCCGCGTCGCGCCCCACCAGGTGACCGGCTGGACGAGCGTCGCCTAGCCATGCCTCGCACTGGGGAGCGGGGGTTTCGAGCATGGAGCGCAGCGGTGCGGGTGGACTGACAGGTCCGCACGGCAAGTTTGGACCTTCGGCAGATGGCGGGCAAGCGCCCGACGCCGCGTTTGGAGTCGTCTGACCCAAGACGGTCGATCGACCCCGGCCAGGACCATGGCGGCATTAGACGAAGCTGTTCCGTCGACCGCTTGATGCGCCTCTTGACGTAGCCGCTGACTGCCTGGTCAGCACAGCGGTATCGCGCTCGGTCGATCGTTCCGATCTAGCCGCGCGGGTCGTCTGGGACGCGCAGCAGCCCGGTCGCGAACATGGCGATGAGAACCGCCACGACCACGCATAGAGCGAGCGGAACTAGTACTTCACTCATGCCGGAATGGTGCCCGCGCGATCTGTCCGGCTCGTTATCGATGCGTTAGCGAACCGAGACGCAGCCATCCAAGCTGCGCGCTATCTGAGCGAACCGCACATGGATGCGGCGTCGTCATTCCGCCTCCGAGCGCGCTGACCTCGATCTCAATACTCGCCGGCAAACACGCCGATGCGCTCGAACTCGAGCGGCACGTCGATGAGGATCAATTCGGCCCCGACGTTCGTCCGCAACGTCAGTTCGACTGCGTCAGTCACCTTGAGGGCGTCCCCTGTCGCAAGGCGCTCTTCGTCGACCTCGATCCTTCCGTCGATGACATACAGGTAGCCGCCCCGACCTTTCCCGAACACGTGCTGTAACTCGGCGCGGTCGGTGAGGTGAGAGACGAGCGCCCGGGCGTCCTGCGCCAGGTCGAGCCCATCCGTCCCGGCCGGACCCATGATCTGGAGCCAGCGATCCGTTCGGTCCTCGACCGTGTACTGGCGCTGCTGGACGCGGGTATCGAGGCCTCGGACGCCCGGCAGGATCCAGAACTGGATGAACCGCAAGGGGTAGTCGGCCGAGCCGTTCTTCTCTGCGTGCTGATCGCCGCGATGGGAGAACGTCATCACCTGGGCTGCGCCGGGCTCGAGACGGCCGTTGTTGCCGAGCGAATCGGCGTGCAGGAAATGCCCCTCGACGACGTACGTCAGCGACTCGATGTCCTGGTGCGGGTGGAGTGGCCACTCGGCTCCGGCAATGATCCGGTCGTCGTTGAACACGCGCAGCGCACCGACGCCCAGCTGCTCCGGATCGCGATACCGGTCGAACGAGAAGTGCCAGCGAGCGTCGAACCAGCCACCCTCCTCATGCCAGATCGAATCAGCCTCGCGGATCGCCACTGACCTGGTCGAGTTCTCCATCGTCGACCTCCTCTTCCTCTGCGCGCCGGGCTCACGGTCGTTTCGAAGCGGGCGATCCGTGGAGAGTACGCTGACCGTTACCGCATCGGGTCCGAGCCGCTGTCACCGCGGCGTGCCGACCCGGGCCGACGGAGGATGAACCATGAGTGAGCACCCGAACGCGGTCTTGGCCCGCCAGATAGCAGACGCGTTGAGTCGCGGCGACATGCAGGACGCGGCGGAATTCATTGCTGACGATGTGATCTGGCACGAGATCGGCAGCGCTGCGCCGCTACGCGGGAAGGCCGCCCTGGCTGCACGCAGCGGCGGCGCTGTCGACTACGAGATCACCGGCACGATGCACGACGTCGTCGCGAACGACGAGCACACCATTGTGTTGGTTGACGCCACCGCGACCCGCGGTGGCAAGACATTCAAGTACCGGACGGCTGAGATCTATCACGTTCGAGACGGCAAGATCACGGAACGCTGGGCATTCTCAGACGACACCGCTGCCATCACAGCGTTCTTCGCGTAGAGGAAAGCACGGCCCGCCGCTCAGGGGCCAACGCCCTATGACGTGTTGACCTGACCGGTCAGCAGCAGGTAGACGAGTGTGGCGATGAGCGCCACGAGGACGATGACCACCACCAGTCGAACGAACAGATCGACCCTGCTCCGGGCACCAAGGAGGCGACCCGGCCGTTCTTGGTCGACGTGTTCGTCATCCGCACCGACGCTTGCAACCTGGGCGAGCGTGGCCTGCTGAGGCTTGAGATCCGCGAACTGCCTGATGGCATCGGGGTCCATGACGCCTACGGGAACAAGGGCCGCGGAGGCCACATCATCGGCCGCATCCGAGCTCGACAACTGTGCCATCGCATCAGCGCGTGCCGCCGACGCCACCTCTTCGACATGTGGCGGCTCCGGCAGCTGGCTCGCCAACTGCGCGATATCGGTCGGTTCCCGTTCGACGGCGAGGAGGCCGACAAAACGACCTAGCTCCGCCTGATACTCCTCGACCGCCTCGCTGGCCCCGGAGATCTCCCGCTCCACCAGGGCGTCGTGCTGGCGCAGGTGCCGTTCGAGGTCCGCCTGTCGTGCGAGGATCCGACTCTCAGTCTCCAGACGGAGTCGCTCGCTTTCGTCCGCCGACCAGGCATGGATCTGGCCGACGTCCTCGTCCGCGAGCCGCCTCAACTCCTCGGCCTCTTTCGCGGCGCGGGTTCGTACCTTTTGGACATGTGCCTCGAGGCTGTTCGCCGCCTCGGCAGCGATCCGCGCACGCTCGCCCTCGGCGGCCGCCTGCATCTGTCGGGCGATCACGTGGAGGAACGTGGGGACGACTCCGGCTTCAGCCGCCTCGCCGCGACCCTCGCCTATGGCCGCCGATGACACGGAGCCAGATGTCTCGTCCGTCAGGTCTGCCGTCTTGACACTCCCAGCAGTCGACCGATCAGCCGTCCCGGCTGACTCGTCTTCCGGATGGGAATGCTGCGTCTCGTGCTGCATGGGATCCCCGAGATCTTGCGCGCGCGTCCAAAAACCCTACCAGTGTCTGGAGCCTGTAGGCAACGCCTAGCCACAAGGCGTGGTGCGGATAGGAACCACAGGCGGCCACGGGGAGACGCTGGTGACCGCCTCCATCATCGGTATCCCAACTCCAGGCATGTCGTACGCTTGGGACTCCCTGTGGACCGCCATCACCTGCTCCATCGAGCCCTCCGTCTTTCCGTCCTGAGCATCGTGCTCGCCGGTCTGCTCGGTGGCACCGCTGTGGTCGTCGGGTTGACGACCGGCAGCCTGTCGCTGCTCGGCTTCGGACTCGACGCGGCGATCGACTCGGCCGCCTCGGTCGTCCTCGTCTGGCAATTCCGGACCGAGGTCCGTGAGCCGCATCGAGCGGAGCGCATCGAGCGGCTCGCCGAAGGCGCAGTCGGCATCGTGCTCCTCGTCCTCGCGACATACCTCGCGGTGAGCGCGGTGAACGCCATCGTCGCGCATGCCCACCCCGAGTCGAGTCCGGTGCGGACCGCGCTGCTCGTTGCCGCGTCGTCGTCCTCCCGCCCCTCGCGCTTGCGAAGTACCGGGTCGCACGAGCGCTGGACAGCGGGGCCCTTCGGGCGGACAGCATCCTCACCGCCATCGCCGCACTGCTCGGGGCGATCGGTCTCGTCTCCCTGCTCGTCGACGAGCTGTTCCACGTCCCCTGGGGCGATGCCGTGGGCGCCCTCATCATCGCCGTGATCATCGCTCGCGAGGGCTGGTCCTCGATCCAGGCGATCCGAACGTCAGACCCGATCCTGCCACGCCGAAATAGGGTCTAGTCCGGGGGCCCGTCGGTGTCATACCATCCGTCGCACGCCGAGTCCGGACCAGGCGGGTATGGAGTCGACACCAGGGGGGAAACCGTGTCGCGACCGAAGTGGACGGGCGTGCCCGTCCCGAGCATGAGGCGCCGCCCGAGCTGGCTCGCGCTGGCCGCCTCCCTCGTCTTCACCGCGTGTGGGCCCGGCCCGGCCGCGGTGGCGACGACGCCGCCGTCACCGACGACGAGCCCGAGCACGCCACCGGCCACCTCGGCGCCGCCGACGTCCACGCCGAGCGAGGCCGTCACGCCGACGCCGACGCCTGCTCCCGACGAGGTCCTCCTCGCTGCCGGCGACATCGCAGCGTGCAGCAAGGAGGGCAATTCGGCCACGGCGGCGATCCTCGCGCGCTACCCGGACGCGACAGTGCAGACGCTCGGGGACAACGCCTACGACAAGGGGACGCCCCGGCAGTTCGGGTGCTACGACGACACGTGGGGCGTCGCCCTCGACCGGACCCATCCCGCGCTGGGTGGCCACGACTACATGACCGAGGCGGCGGCCGGCTACTTCGGGTATTTCAAGGACGTCCTAAAGCCGTTCGCGCCGACCGGGACCGACCCGACCATGGGCTGGTACGCCTACGACCTCGGTGCGTGGCGGATCATCGTGCTCAACTCGATCTGCGATCGGATCGGCGGCTGCGACGCGGCATCCAAGCAGGTCGCCTGGCTACGGACGGAGCTTGCCGAGCATCCGGCCCGCTGCTCCCTCGCGGTCATCCATAACCCCCGCTTCAGCTCGGGGCGCAAGGAGAACGAACCCAGGGTCCAGGTGCTGTGGGAGGAGCTGCACGCAGCCGGTGCGGAGATGGTCCTCAGCGGCGACAACCACACCTACGAACGGCTGGCGCCGATGACCCCGGCCGGCGAGCGTGACGCGACCGGGATCCGCCAGTTCGTCGTCGGGACCGGTGGCCGCAGCCACTACAGCTTCGCGGACGGCGCGATCCACCCGAACACCGAGACCGGCGACGATCAGACATACGGCGTCCTCATGCTGACGCTCGGTGCCGACGGCTATGCGTGGGAATTCCTGCCGGAAGCCGGCAAGTCGTTCACGGATACGGGCTCCGAAGCCTGCCACTGAACGGGTCGCGATCGTCGCCGAACCTGTCAGCTACATGAACGGCCGGCTGCACACGGTCATCGTGGATAGGTATTCCGCCGTATTCCCGTACGGACGTTCACTTTCATAGCCTTCGCAAAGACCCGGCTCGCTCTTCCCCCTGGCGATCCGGGTCTGCTGATCTCGACGGGCCTCGGCGCGCTGGTCGCGCCGGGGCCCGTCGGCTCGAACAAGGAAAAGGTCCGAGGTGGCCCCTTCGCCGGCGATGCCGGACGGCGGGGACGGGGCCGAGCGCCGACCGGACGCCACGGAGTCGACCGAGACCGTCTCCCTGGCTCCCGGGACCATCGCTCGGTTCCGCGTGATCCTCGGACCCACGGCTAGGGTACGCCACGAGCGCGGCGTGGCCAACCCATGAGGTGTGTGAGGGGCCGGTCGAGGGGGACCTTCGGGGGAGGACGGAGCCTCCATGGCCCAGTGCTACACTCCGCCACCTGTCGCGCCGACCGGGATCGGTGCGAGTGATAGAGGACCGATCCGCCCATGACGGCCGGACCGACTCGCGCGCGAACGCCCACCGCCGCGCAACAGCTGGCCCTGGACCTGCCGGTCTCGCTGCCGGCCATCGAGATCGAGCCCGAATGGAAGGCCCAGCAGCGCCTGTGGGGCCATTCGTTCCATCCGATGTGCTCGTATCTCGCCAGCTTCCCAGCCGCGCTGGCGCATGCCTTCATCGCCCGCTATTCGCGTCCGGGTGACGTCGTCCTCGATCCGTTCTCGGGTCGCGGCACCACGCCGTTGCAGGCATGCGCCGAGGGTCGCATCGGCGTCGGCAACGACCTCAATCCCTTCGCCCACCTCCTGACGGCGTCCAAGGTCGAGCCGGCCACGCGACCCGCCGCGATGACCCGGCTGACCCAGCTCCGACTGGGCTGGAACGCGGACGCCGAGGCGTGGGTCGCGCTCGCCCGGCGCGTCACCGCCGATCCGACCGCCAGTCGTGTGCCGGTCGCTGGTTCGGGTCGTGGCCCCACCGATGGGTCGGAGGCCGTGCCGGTCGAGGTCGCCCTGGCCTTCCACCCCGACACGCTCGGCCAGCTCCTGTTCGTCCGCTCCGAACTTCGTCTCGACGACCGGACGGACCGGTTCCTCGCGGCCGCCATCACCGGCATCCTCCACGGCAAGAGCGCAAGCTACCTGTCGGAGCTGATGCCGAACACGTTCAGCATGGCCCCGCGCTACGTGCGCGACTTCGCCGCTCGCACCTCGTTCAGTTCGCCGCGCCGCGACGTCTTCGACGGCCTGACCTCGAAGGTCGGCCGCCTCTACCGCCAGGCCGGCCCGTTCACGGAGGGCGTCGCGCTGCTGGGCGACGCCCGTGATGTCGCGCCACGCGTGCGCGCCGCGCTTCGGGCCCAAGGCCGCCCCGATCGAGCCCGGCTCGTGGTGACCTCCCCGCCGTACCTACGGGTCGTCAAGTACGGCTACTACAACTGGCTGCGGACGTGGTTCCTCGGTTTCGACGCGAAGGACATCGACGCGACCCTGGACGATGCGCATCACCGCGAGCCGTATCTCGCGTTCCTGCGCGACGTGCTGGCCGACATGCGCGAGGTCCTGACGGACGACGCCGTGGTCGTGCTCGTCATCGGCGATGTCGAGACGGACCGTGGCCGCCGGATCAAGGGCGGTGTCGGCCTGGCGGAACGGGCATGGGAGCTCGCGGCCGAGCCCGAGGGCTATCGACTCGCCGGGGTCGCACTCGACGACGTCGCGGCCGTCCGCAAGATGACCAAGCTATGGGGCGACGAGGCTGGTCGAGCGACCAAGACTGACCGGATCCTCGTGCTGGGCGCGACCGAATCGGGTCGTCGACGGGCCCTTGCCGGCGCGTCGCTGGACATCGACTGGACCTGGCCGCCGAGGGCCCTGCGCGGGATCTGAGTCCGCCGCTCGTCCACCAGCCATACGCCACGTCGGTCGTGAATGCCCTCGTCTACGATTGCCCACGTGACGCCCCAACCCCGGATCCGCCGCGGCGTCCTCGCGTTGGTCGCGGCAGCACTGCTGGCGGCCGCCGGCTCGTCGATCGCGATCGCCGAGGAGGTCATGCGTCTCGAGGGGCCCGTGACCGATACGGCCGGCGCCCTCGATGGTCGCGTCGCCGATGTCGAGGGAGCGATCGACCGCACGCTCGACGATCACGGTGTCCAGGTCTTCGTCCTCTTCGTCCGGACGACCGGCGATGTGCAGATGGCCGACTACGCCCAGGGAACCGCCGACGTCAATTCGCTCGGCGTCGACGATGCGCTGTTGGTCGTGGCGATGGACGACCGGACCGACTACATCTGGGTGTCCGACAGCCTCGACGAGATCACCGACGACGAGCTCGACACGATCCTCGTGGAGGAGCTGGAACCGCGGCTGCGCGATGGCGACGCTCCCGGGGCCGCGGTCGCAGCGGTCGAGGCTCTCGGCGTCGCAGCGGACTCCCCTGCCCCGACCGACGGGCCGTTCGTGCCCGGGCCCGTGTCACCGGTGCCGACGGCCGAACCGGGCGGCGGTGAGACGGGCGGCGGCGGGATCGGGGTCGGGGCGATCATCGGCGCGATCCTGCTGGCGGGCGGGGGCTTCCTGGTCTACCGCTGGTGGCAGGCTCGACGCACCCCGGCTGCAGCGGCCGGGACCGGCCTGCCGACAGCGCCTGCGCCAGCCGATCTCAGCGGCCCAGCGCTCCGGCAGCGAGCGAATGCCCTGCTCATCGCGACCGACGAGCGGGTCCGCGACGCTCGCCAGGAGATCGACTTCGCCGAGGCGCAGTACGGGCCCGAAGCGGTCGGCGAGCTGCGGGACGCGGTCGCGGATGCCGCGAACGAGCTCGCGGCCTCGTTCACGCTGCGCCAGCGGCTCGACGACGACCAACCCGAGGACGACGCGGCCCGCGACGCCATGATGCGCGAGATCGTGGAGCGGACCACCCGGGCGCACGAGCGGCTCGACGCCGAGACGGGTCGTATCCGACAGCTGCGCGATCTCGAGCGAGACGCCCCGGCCACGCTCGTCGAGCTCCCCGCGCGGATCGAGGCGGTCGAGGATCGGCTACCCGCTGCCCGGTCCACGCTCGACGGTCTGCGCTCCTACGCCGAGTCGGCGTGGCAGCCCGTCGGCGGCCACATCGAGGAAGCCGAGAAGGGGCTGGCCGGTGCCCGCACTGCGGTCACCGTCGGCAGCGCGGCGATGGCCCGCAACGATCGCCCGGACGTCGCGGTCGCCACGCGCGAGGCCCTCGAAGGCGTGACCGGGGCAGCCCAGCTACTGGACGCGATCGAGGTGCTGCGAGCGACCATCGCCGAGGCGGAGCAGCGCCTGCCGACGGAGCTGGCCGACGCCGACCGGGACCTCCGCGACACACGGACCGCCCTCGCTGAACTGGGCCAGCTCGACCCAGGGGTCGCGGGGCGCGTCCGCGAGGCGGAACGGGCGATCGATCAGGCCCACGAGGCGTCGAGGGAGCAGCCCGTTGACCCCGTCCGCGCTCTCCAGCTCGCGACCGACGCACATCGCATCGCCGACGCGGTGCTCGTCGCCGCGCGCGACGCGGCCGCCGCGAACGACCGCCTGGAGGCCGCGGCCGACTCGTCCATCAAGACCGCATCGACCGAATACGACCGAGCCGCCACGTTCATCGCCTCGCGTCGCCGAGGTGTCGGCGAGGGAGCACGGACCCGCCTCGCCGAAGCCCGGCGACATCTCGACGCGGCGGCGGCCGTTGCCCCCAGCGATCCGCAGGCGGCGGTCGAGGGGGCGCGCCGCGCGCAGCAGCTCGCGAACGACGCGTACCGGCTCGCGTCCTCCGACTTCTCGGACTGGGACCAGGGTGGACCCGGCTGGGGCCAGCGGGGCGGGACGAGCGACGGCGACGCGACCGCAGACATCCTCGGTCAGATCCTGGGTGGGGTGATCGGCGGGGTGATCCGCTCGGGTGGTGGCGGTGGCTGGGGTGGGTCACCGTGGGGCGGCCCCGGTCGCAGCGGCGGCGGAGGCGGCTTCCCGGACCTCGGCGGACTCGGCGGTGGCTGGGGACAGGGCGGCGGATTCGGGACCGGCGGGTTCGGGGGCGGTGGTGGCGGCGGAGGCGGTGGTGGTCGTGGGCGCGGTGGGCGCTGGTGACGACCGTCGCGCGGTCATCCCCTTTGCGCTGGCCGACACGTGGGCCGTACCGTAGCGGTCCACCCAGCCCGATCCTTGGAGAGACAGACCGATGGCACAGAGCTCGATCCTCGGCCGCATCAGCCAGCTGATCCGCGCCAACGTCAACGCCATCCTCGACAGCGCCGAGGATCCGGAGCGGATGCTCGACCAGCTCGTGCGCGACTTCACGGACAACATCGCCGAAGCCGAGGACGCCGCCGCCCAGACGATCGGGAACCTGCGGCTGCTGGAGGACGACGCGAAGGAGGCGCGTGCCGCCTCTGCCGAGTGGCTCGACAAGGCCAAGGCCGCGTCACGTCGTGCGGACGAGCTCCGAGCCGCCGGCAATACGGCCGAGGCGGATCGGTTCGACGACCTGGCCAAGATCGCCATCCGTCGTCAGGTCAGCTACGAGAGTCAGACGAAGACGCTCGACACCCAGATCGCCGGGCAGACAGAGCTCGCCGACAAGCTCAAGGACGGCCTCAACAAGTTGCGCGTGAAACGCGAGGAGTTGGTGCAGAAGCGAGACGAGCTGGTGGCGCGAGCCAAGATGGCGCAGGCCCAGTCGACCGTCCAGGAGACCCTCCAGAGCGTGTCGGTCCTCGATCCGACGAGCGAGCTGTCGCGCTTCGAGGAGAAGGTCCGGCGCCAGGAGGCGCAGGTCCGCGGGCGTGAGGAAGTCGCTGCTTCGTCCATCGACGAGCAGTTTGAATCGCTCGAGTCCGAAGAGGACGAGCAGGAGGTCGACGCGCGACTCGCGGAGCTCAAGTCGGGCGGCTGACATGCTCGAGCGGACGGCTGCACGCCACTGAGGTCGCCCGCCATAATCCGGTCATGCAGCAGATGTACGACCCGTCGGACCTCGCATCGATGGATCCGCTGGTCCTGATGAAGAACCTCGATCACGTCCGGATGACGAGCCGTCGGCTGTCGTACATCCTCCAGCAGCAGGTCCACCTCTATACGCCCGAGGCGAATCAGCTTCGCGAGCAGATCGACCGCTATGTCGAGGCGGAGCGCCAGATCGAGGGCGAGATGGCGAGGCGCGTCATCCGCGCCTGACGAACGGGAAACGGGCTAGACGAACGAAGACCCCGCCGATCCCGGCGGGGTCTTCGCAATGAGTGCGGTGCCGGTCAAGCCCCGGCGGGCACCGCGGCGAAGCGGATAGGCCGCTCGCCTCGTCCCTCAGGCGCCGACTCCTCGTCGGCCGTACCCACGCCCTCGATACCCGGTTCGGCGGGCGTGATCACCACGGTCACGGGCCGACGGAGCGCCTGCTCCTCGGCGACGATCCCGCGCACCATCGCAGCCAGGGCCGGCATGTCGGATAGCCCGAAACCGATCCCGTGTGCGGCCAGGTCCTCGACTCCGAGACCTCGGAACAGGCCGCGCGCTGCGACAGCGCACATCTCGTCATAGAGCTCCGGCCAACCTACACGTCGGCGCCGGTAGCAGAAATGGATGAACTCGGCCGCATCCGGGTCTGGGACTCCGGTGGCGGCGCTGAGCGGTTCCATCGATGGCGGACCCTCCCTTCCGGCGGGCAGCTGTCGACCCTGACACAGGTCGGTGCCGCGTCCTCGCCGTACGACGGCAACACGAAACCAGGCCCGGCCAGCGGTCGTGTCGGGAACCGCCTCCCGGACGGTGGTCCTGGTGCCCGGTGCCGCTCCGTGGGGGCCACGACGACCGGGGTCGCGCCATCGTAGGCGTCCGAGGGACAGGCCGGAAGGGGGCTTGTCCACGAGTTCATCCACGAAGTTTTCCACACCCCGGCGCGGGGCTAGAACGGGCGTGCGGAACGAGCGTGAACCGGTTCAGGCCGCCCGGCGCGACAGCCCCAGCCCCGGCCGGTCGGCCAACCGCCAGCGCTTGTCGGGCCCGAGGTCCAGACCTTCGAAGGGGTCGTCCGCGAGCAACAGGTTGCCGTCGAGATCGACCCAGTCGGCCAGAGACGCGACGACCGCGGACGCGGCGATCCCGACCGATGTCTCCTCCATGCAGCCGAGGAACGTCCGGAAGCCGAGCTCACGTGCTCGCTCCAGCATGTCGCGGGCGGGGCCGATGCCGCCGCACTTGGCGAGCTTGACATTCACCCCGGCGACCACCCCGACGAGTGCGTCGAGGTCCTCGGGCAGTACGCACGACTCGTCCGCGACGATGGGCAGCGCCGACCGCTCCTGCAGCCATGCCAGATCCCGGTATGCCCGGGCAGGGAACGGTTGCTCGATGAGCTCCACGCCAAGGTCGACGAGCTCGGGCAGCAACGCCTCGGCATCGGCCCGCGTCCAGCCGGTGTTCGCGTCCACGCGGATCGGCCCGGCGAATACCTCGCGCACGGCCCGCAGGGTCGCCAGGTCCGATGGCCCGCCGACCTTGATCTTCAGGGCAGGGAAATCGCCGGCACGCTTCGCGCGCTCGGCCACGACCGCAGGCTCGTCGATGCCGATGGTGAAATCCGTCGGCGGCAGGTCCGCCGACAGCCCCAGGAGCTGGTAGACGGGGACTGCCGCGACCTTGCCGGCGAGGTCGTGCAGCGCGATGTCGATGGCGCACTTGATCGCGCCATGACCACGGATGGCGGCGTCCATGACCGAGCGGGCGGCCGCCAGGCCGTCGCTCGTGGGATCGACGTCGGCCGACTCGAGCGCCGACAGCAACTCCGGCCCGACCACCGCCATGGTCTGGGGCGTCTCGCCGTAGAACCGGTCCGGGTACCCCTCCCCCACGCCGCTGACATCCGGGGATCGTTCATCGCGCAGCTCGACGATGACGGTCGTGACACGGAGACCTTCGCCGTGGTCCGACCGCGCGATCCGGAACGGATCACGGAGCCGGAGCGACAGGACCTCGTGGCGAAGACTCAGCCGACCCATGGGAGCTCGTCGACGGCATCCCGGATCGCGGGCCACAGGCGGTCCGCACCGAAGCGTACCGGATCGTCGGCCGGCAGGCCGGTCTCCGCCGAGATCCGGGCGATCGCCTCGCGCGCCTCGTCGTCGGCGGCGAAGAGCGACGTGTTCAGGGCGATCGCGACAACCTTCGACGGAGCGACCATCGCGGCGATCCGCTCATGCAGCTCGATGAACGGCGGCAGCTCGGCGATCGGGAACGAGGCCTCGGGCAGATGGTCGAAGTCGTGCTCGCGCTGCCCCGGCTTGTGGACGAGGACCATCGCGTGTGGCGTCGCCCCGTGGATGAGGCCCATCGTCACGGCGCTGTACGCCGGATGATCGATCGACCCCTGGCCCTCGACGAACACCCAATCGCCACGGCTCTCGCCCTGCTCGACGAGCCATTCGACGGTGCCGTTCGTGAAGTCGCTGATGACCCGATCGACGGCCACGCCCCAGCCCTCGATCATCATCCCGGTCTGGCCCGTGGGGACCATCACGGCCGACGCGCCGTCGCCTCGGGCCGAAGCCACCAGCTCGAGGGCGACCGACATCTTGCCGATCGCGCAGTCCGTGCCGACCGTCAGGATCACCCGCTTGCCCGGCAGGTGCCGACGCCCGACCGCCGTCTCCATCCGGTCCGGCGGTCGTCGATAGTCGATCAGTCGCGTGCCGGCGGACTGCGCGGCGGCAGCGAAATCGGGGTCATCGCTGAGGAACTGGTGCAAGCCCGAGTGGATATCGAGTCCTGCCCGGATCGCCTCCAGGATGGTCGCCCGCCACGCGGACGGCAGCTTGCCACCGGTCGGGGCGATGCCGATCAGCAGGCCGTCCGGGCGGACGGATCCATCGAGCGCCTCGGCAAGTGTCCCGACGAACGGGATGTCGAAGGCCGGCAGGAACTCGCGCAGGTTCCGGCCCGCCATCGTCGAGTCGAGGATGGCCACGATCGTGTCCCGGCCATAGCGGATGACACCCATCGCGGTCTTCGCATCGTGGATGCCGAACTGCCCCTCGGTGAGGACCACGAGACGGCGCGGCTCGGTCGGCAGCATCGGCGCAGTCTACGGAAACGAGAACGCCCCCGGGGCGCGGTCCGGGGGCGTTGGGATCAGGCGGGTTTGGTACCGCATACCGGATTCGAACCGGTGATCTCCGCCTTGAGAGGGCGGTGTCCTGGGCCTCTAGACGAATGCGGCGCCGGCCGTCGGGTGGAGGCCACCACGACGGCCGACAGGATACCAGAGGAGGCGAGCCCGGGGTCCGGGCCCGGCCGTCAGTCTTCCTTCAGGATGTAGAACCCATCGACGGCAACGGTCGGTCGCCCGCTCGTGCCGACGACCACGATCCGCAGTGAATGCGAGCCGTCCCGGACGTCCGCAGCCCAGACGATGTCCCGGGCCCTGAACGTCGCGGAATGCATGTCGACGGTGGCGACGTGCCTCCCGTCGAGGTAGATGCGCGCCTGGCCACGGGTGGGACCGGTCGGGCCCTCCCAGGCCACCGCGGTGCCGCTGAACTTCAGCGTCCCGTTCGCGCTACGCGCGTTCGAGCTGTGCGCTCGCCGGCCGGTGTACTGGGTGTGGGACGCGTAGGTCCACGTCCCTGCCCACTTGATCGCACTTGCCGAGTCGGAGTAGGCGGTAGCGATCATCGTCCTCGAGGATCGCCAGTCGCCGACCGTCCCGTCCTGGTCGATCGCGCGGACGCGATACCGGACTTGGGATCCGGACGGCACGTTCAGCCGAGCGTAGCTCAGCGTCGGCGTGCCGAGAGCGACCCGGCTCCAATCGCCATCGCCGTGGCGGACCTCCAGCTGGTAGGCCTTCAGCCCTGCGTCGGTCGACTCGAGGTCCCAGTCGACCAGCACCGGCACACCGGACATCGGTGCCGTCGACGCCGCGGAGAGGGCGATGAGCGGACGCGTGGTCTCCGGCTGCGCGTTCGACTGCGGGCGCGGTGCCGGCGTGGGTGTCGGGGTCGGTGCTGACGTCGGCTCGGGAGTCGGCGCCTCCGTGGGTTCGGGCGTGTCGGTCGGAGCCGGCGGGCCGCCCGCTCCATCCGGCGTGGCCGTCGGTGTGCTGGTGGGAACGGCCGTCCCGACCGGGGTCGGGGCAGCGGTCGGCGTTGGAGTCGGCGTCGGGGTCGCCGTCGCCGTGGCCCTTGCCGTCGGTGTCGGGGTCGGTGTCCGGGTGGGCGTCGCGGTCGGTGCCGCCGTCGGCGGCGGCGTCGCAGGCGGCAGGGTCGGAGCGGGCACCGGCGGGGCGCCGGCACCGGCGGGCCCGTACAGCCAGTCGGTGAAGCCGAAGTTCTTGCCGCCTCGTGCCGGGGCAGCCGTCTTGTACGCGGTCCCGTAGCGGCGATCGATCAGCCAGGTCTGCCATTCGTCATCGCCTGTCGCGGCCCAGTGCGCCTTCTCATACAGGAAGCGCGCCGCGCGCAGGAGGGCCTTGTCCGACCATGCCCAGGCGTCATAGCCGTTGGCACGCAGGATCTCGGCCTGGAGGACGGCACCTTGCATGCCCTCCCATGGGTAACCCGTGCTGGCGGGCGGCCATCGCAGCGCACCGCCACGACGCATGTCGTCGGGGATGACGCCGTCGATGCTGATGCCGCTCTTCGTGCACCCGACCGGGTTGATGCCGACCGGCTTCGAGGTGTCGCATTGCCAGCTCAACTCGCCGTACGAGAAGCCGGCGTACGCGGTCCGGTCGCCGAGCCAGCCGCGGAACACCTGGGCGGTGCGCGCGAGCTGCGCGCTGTCGCCGAGGTACGCCGCGATCGCCGCCCGGGATGCGCCCGCGTGAGTGCCCCAATTGTTCGGGCGTTCCTCATGCGTGTTCACGAGCGTGCGTCCCGAGAGCGACTCGGTCAGCAGCGATCGGAGCCAGGGGCGGAACGTGTTCTGCTCGAACGACGGGTCGACCGCGCCGAGGTCGATGAAGTCCGCGGCGAGCACGTAGCCGGGCAGATTCCGCCCGAGCGCGAGGGTCCGGCCACCGTTCTCGCTATTGACGGCCGCCCTCAGTGCCGACAGCACATCAGAGCGGTACGAGGCGACGCCGGTGCGAGCGAATACGAGTGCCTTGGCGAAGGTCGTCTGGTCGGCGGACTCGTCCTGGTTGGAGATGTCCGGCGTGCCGATCGATGAGTCGGCTCGGGCCTTGAGCGCCGCCCACGCGGCTCCGCTCGTCGGTCGCGAGAGAAGCTCGGATCGCGACATCAGGATGTAGTCGGTCGCGGCGGAGGTGGGGCTGAGACGGGCGATGGCCAGGATCGACCCGATGGCTACAGCAAGAGCCAGGAGAGTGACGATCAGCGAAGGGATGGTCCGGCGAGACGCCCACTGGGCGCCGATCGAAACCGCCGACATGATGCTCCTCTCTACCTGGACGCCGTCGGGGGACGGCGAACGAAGGCTGTCCGGGCGTGACGGGGTCACGACCCGGATATGTCCAGGGAGCTTGGAGATCCGTGCCAGAGCGGCACGGGGATGGGGGCCGGCGGCCGGTCGTCAGTGAGCGCGGCGATCGGACGCCGTTGGGGGACTCCCTGCGTGGGTGATTGTGGCAGACATCACAGTCGCGTGTCCCCGGCGCACCATGCGATAACAACCGCACGACGGCCTTTTCGGTGCCTGCACGCACCACAAAGGCCTCATTTCGCTAAAGCCGGTGCGTCTCCAGGAACGTCCTGACGGCTTCGGCCACCTGCTGGTAGCTCTGCTCGCCATGGATGAGACCGAAGTGCGAATGGGCACCGAATGGCTCGAAATCCGAGTCCAGCCACTCGGCGAGCCGCTCGGCATCGTCGAGCGTCGTGAACCGATCGAGGCCACCCGCGATCACCAGTCGGGGCACTTCCGACACGACCCGGCGGTCGACCGGGATGCCGGCGATGACCTGGCGTCGGGCGGCGCCGGACTCGTGCGGCTTCTGGCCGAGGAGGTGCTGGATGCGCAGCACGTCAGCCAGGGTGAGATCGCGGTCGTCGCGCAGCCGTCGCTCCGGTAGGGTCTCCCACCCGATCACGCTGCGGCCATAAACCTCGGGGATCTCGCGCAGCTCGAACGGTCTGGCAGGTGGCCGCAACTCGCGCGGCATCTGCGGGGCGATGAGGACGAGGCCCGAGATCGCCACGCGCTCGGCAGCCTTGAGCGCCAGGAGACCCCCCATCCCGTGCCCGATGGCGACGGTCGTCGGCCCGAGCCGGTCGAGCGCCGCGACGACGTCCTCGAGGTAGGTGTCGAATGACAGCGTCGTCGGGTCCGCGGTCAGGGACCAGTAGTGATTTCGCAGATTGACCGCGTGGCCCTCCCAGCCGCGACCCGCGAAGTACCCGAGGAACCGCTCCCACACCCACGAGCCGGCGAGCTCGCCGTGGACGAACATCAGCGGCTTGCGACGCGACCGCCGCTCCGGCAGCCACGACTCGATATAGATGCCCCGATCGTGCAGCTCGATCTCATCCTTCCGGACGGGGCGGCCGTTCGCCGGCGGCGATTGGGTGCGGCTCAGGAGCGGTTCGGGCATCGCGTCGGGCATGCGGCTCACCATTCGTGCGGGTTGATGACCAGGCCGGTCAGGGCCTTGGGATAGAAGTAGGTCGATTTCTGCGGCATCACGTCGCCCTCGCGGGCGACCGCCTCGATCGCGGCGACCGGTGTCGGCTCGAGAAGGAACGCGGCATCGACTCCCTCGCCGGCATCGACGGCGGCGATCGCCTCCGCCTCCGATTTCGTATAGGTGATGGCACCCGCCGTCACGGCCTCGGCATCGATGCCGGCCAGCTGCTCCAGTGCCACACCGAGCATCGTCACGTCGAGCGACCGTAGCGCATCGCCGCCCGGCGGGAGAAGCGGCTCGAACGCGTCGCGACGAGCAGCGAGGATGGAACCGCCCGATCGTGTCCACAGACCGAACCATCCCCGGCCGCCAATGTCCTCGGCGCTTCGGTCGCCACCGGATAGCGCTGCGGTCAGCTCTTCGGGCGACGCGACCGGTGTCACGTCGAACAGCTCGCGCGCGCGCGACGGAAGCTCGGCCGCGGCGTCCTCGCCGATGCCGCGCACTAGTCGGTGGGTCGGCAGGACCGTGAGCTCCTGGCCGCGCGCCTCGAGCATCAGCGCCAGGACGTAGTCGAACGGCGGGTCCTCGTCACACGACCGCGTCATCCGTCGCTCGTCCCGATAGCGAAGCGCCGTCTCGTAGCGGTGATGGCCGTCCGCGATGGTGATCGGTCCCGTGGAGGCGGCCCCGAGCAATGCTCCTGCGACGATGCTCGCCGGACCGTCGCCTGACGCCGGCAGTGCCCACATCCGGTGGCCGACTCCATCGTCATCGGTCACGTCGACGTCGGGGGGTCCGGCGGCCACCGCCGCGAGCCGCTCCCCTGTCCCGACGTCCGGGTCGTCGAAGAGGACCACGACGGGACTGGTGTTCACCCCCGTCGCCCGGAGCAGCTTGTACCGGTCCTCCTTCGGGCCACTGAGCGTCCGCTCGTGCGGCAGCACCCCCGACTCGGGTCCGTAGGGCTCCAGCCCGAGCCGAGCGAAGAACCCTCGCTGGACCCGATCGGTGACGGTCCCGGGGACGCGATAGCGCTGTTCGTAGACGTACACGGACGGGTGGGGATCCTTGCGCAGGGTCCCATCGGAGCGCCATGTCGCGAGCGTTCGGGCCGCGCGACGGTAGCGATCATCCGGGCCGTCGCCCAGCTCGTCGGCGGGCAGGTCGAGGCGGACGACGTTGGCCGGATGGCGGGCCACGAGCCGGGCACGCGTCTCCGGATCGATCACGTCGTACGGCGGCGCCATCACTGCAGCGAGGTCGCCCACGCTCGACGGCTCGTAGCGCAGGGCGCGGAAAGGTCGGAGGTCGGGCACGGATCCTTCGGGATGACGGCACGCAGCCTGCGGCTCTGGGGACCGCCTCATCGTACGATACGTCCCGTACGGACGGGGACGGGCTGTCGGCGCCCCGACAACCTGCCCATCGGACGCAACTTTCACCGTGGGTCGGGCGTCCTTGCTGCGTCCATCCTCCCGCCTGACGGCAGCATCGGAGTCCGCGTGTCTCATCAACGCTCGACGAGAGTCCCGGTCGCCGCGCGCCTGTTGCGCGTCGTGGCGGCAGCCGCCCTCGTCGGTGCGCTCGTCGGGCTCCCGGGCGGCGTCAGCGCGGCACCGTTCGCCGCGGTCACCCCGCCACCTGGTCTCACGATGGAGGCGACTGTCCTCCTCGACGGTCACGCACGCGTCGGGGCATGGATGGCCATCGACGTCCGCCTCAAGAACGACGGGCCGCCCATCACCGGTGAGCTGCGGCTCACCGGTGGGACGCAGGGCCGGACCCGGTTCGGGACCCTGGTCGAGGCACCCACCCAGTCGGACCAGACCCATCGCCTGTACGCCCAGCCACCGGGCTTCGGGCGCGAACTCGAGATCAGCCTCGTGAGCGGCGCCGACACGATCGCCACGACCAAGGCGGCCTTCACGATCCACGACGGGACCCAGATGGTCGTCGCCATCGTGGCCGAGCGACCCGGCGACGTCATCGGCGATCTCGACCTGCTGCCCAACGTCAACAACGTCAAGCCGTTGACCGTCGGCCTCGACCCGGCCGACCTGCCGACCCGCGTCGAGGCGTGGAGCGCGGTGGACCGGCTGATCTGGCAGGACGTCGATTCGAACCAGCTCAGCCCCGAGCAGCTCGATGCGATCCGCGGCTGGGTCGCCGGCGGTGGACGGCTGATCATCGCCGGTGGGACGGCCGGACCATCCAGCCTGTCGGCGTTCCCCGACGCGATCCTGCCCTATCGCCCGACGACGACCACCGATGTCGCACCCTCGTCACTCGTCGCGCTGCTCGGCGAGCTGCCCGACGGGGCGACCGACCTTCCGGCCCTGTCTGGGGAGCTCATCGCGGGCCGGTCGCTCGCCACGGTCGGCGGCGAGACGGTCGCCGCGGAACGAACGTATGGCGCCGGAGCGGTCACCATCATCGGCTTCGATCCGACGACGCGCTGGCTCACCGGCACGAGCATCGCCGAGGGGCTGTGGCGGCGCCTGATCCCGACCCGAGCCGCGGGTACGGCGACGACCGGCGACGACAGCCAGATCGTCCAGGCTGCTGCGCAGCTCCCCTCGCTCGCCCTGCCGCCGGTCGGTGGGCTCGTGGGACTGCTCGCGGTGTACATCCTGCTGATCGGGCCGATCAACTACTTCGTGCTCAAGCGTCTCGACAAGCGCGAATGGGCGTGGGTGACGATGCCGGTGCTGATCGTGACCTTCGCGGCCGTCGCGTACGGCGTCGGGTCCGCCCTGCGCGGCAGCGACATCATCGTCAACGAGGCCGCGATCGTCCGCGGTGCCCCAGGCGTCACCGAGGGTCTCGCCCAGACGTATCTCGGTGTCTTCTCACCGACCCGCGGCGCGTACCAGCTGCGCATCCCGGGTGGCGCGCTGCTGTCGTCGCCGACCAATGGCGACTTCATCGGCGACGGCACGGCAGCAAGCCTCGACGTGCTCCAGGGCGATCCGTCCCGCGTCCGCGACCTCAGCGTCGGCTTCGGCTCGTTGCGCACGATCCGGGCCGAGAGCTCGGTGAAGACCGTCCCCCTCGTCCAGGCCGACCTTCGCCTCGAGGATGGCCGGCTGCGGGGCACCGTGACGAATGCCTCGGAGGAGGTCCTCCAGGCACCTGCCGTCGTGCTCGGTGGCACGGTCGCCAAGCTGTCCGACATGGCTCCCGGCCAGACCGTGAACGTCGACGTCGCGCTCCAGGCCATCCAGCAGGGTCAGCAGCTGTCGGACAAGATCGTCGGCCCGCTGTTCTTCGGCGATCCGCGGCAGGCGGGTGAGGGTTCGGCCCGCCAGTACGCCCGCCACACCATCATCGACCAGCTCACGTTCGACCCGAACTGGGGGTTCACGGGCCAGTTGCCGGCCGACGGCGCCGTCGTGCTGGCGTGGTCCGATCGCGAGCTCCTGCCGGTCGAGATCGAGGGGCAGGTCGCTCGCCGCACCGCCAACGTCCTGTGGTTCCTGCCGGCCGACATCTCGGTCAGTGGCAAGACCACGTTCCGCCAGGATCTGCTGCGGAACACGGTCGTGTCCAGCGATGCCGCGTTCTTCAACAAGGACCCGTTCAACATCAGCTTCGGAAAGGGCAAGGCCGAACTGTCCTATCGACCCATCTCCTTCGAGGGCACGATCGATACCAGCCAGCTGGCGATGGGCTTCAACTTCGGGGAGTTCGGCGTCCCGATCGATCCCAAGCCCATCAAGCCGCTCGACACGATCCCGGTCGCGTGTGGCGACAAGCCCGTCGCAGGGTGCGTCCAGGCGGTGTTCGACGGTATGCCCGAGGTCGAGCTGTACGACCTGACGACTGCCGCCTGGCGGCGTCTCCCGCACCTGGCGAGCGGCTCACGCTACGCGGTGGCCGACCCAGCGAACTACGTCGACAAGACGACGGGCACGGTCCTTGTGCGCTTCATCAATGATTCCGGAGACTGGGTCGGTTTCAATCTCGACCTCTCGATCACCGGGGATATCCGACCATGAGCGAGATCGTCCGCACCGACGGCCTGGTCAAGCGCTATGACGGCACGCTGGCCGTCGCCGGCGTCGACCTGTCCGTGGAGTCCGGCGAGATCTTCGGACTGGTCGGCCCCAACGGCGCGGGCAAGACGACCACGCTGCGCATCCTTGCGACGCTCCTCGCCCCGTCGGCCGGTACCGCAGAGATCGCCGGGATGTCGGTGACCCGGAACCCGGACCATGTCCGCCGCGTCATCGGGTTCATGCCGGACGCGTTCGGTGTCTACGACGACATGAAGGTCTGGGAGTACCTCGATTTCTTCGCTCGCTGCTATGGCATCCCTCCGGCCGCGAGACGTCGGGTGATCACCGACCTGCTCGAGCTGGTCGACCTAGCCGCGAAGCGGGATCAGTACGTCCAGACGCTGTCGCGCGGCATGCAGCAGCGACTGTGCCTCGCCCATGCGCTCGTCCACGATCCGCAGGTGCTGCTCCTCGACGAGCCTGCCTCGGGCCTCGATCCTCGGGCCCGGGTCGAGCTGCGCGAGCTGCTGCGGGAGCTCCGCGCGATGGGCAAGACGATCCTCATCAGCAGCCACATCCTTCCCGAGCTCGAGGAGCTGTGCACCAGCGTCGCGATCATCGATCGCGGCCAGGTGCTGGCCCAGGGTCGGGTCGCCGAGATCGAGAAGCGCCTCCGCTTCGGGGCGGTGCTCCGGGTGAAGGTGCTCCTCGAGGGCGAGGCCCTCGAAGCCGCGCGCGAGCGGCTCGCGGCCGACGCCGATGTCGCTTCCGCCGTGGTGCTCGAGGACGGCACGATCGAGCTCGGGTTCCGCGGCGATGACGAGGCGACTGCCCGCTTGCTGGCATCATCGGTGGCGTCCGGCATGCCGGTCGTGAGCTTCTCCCGGGCGGCAAGCGACCTCGAGGAGCTGTTCCTGCAGGTCACATCCCCCGACCAAGAACCCGTCGCCGCGGCGTAGGAGCGCGATATGGCCGAGATCACCGCCGCGCCGCCCCGACCGACAGGCCCGCGTTTCGGCGCGTTCGCACGCACGGTCGGAGGCATCGCCGCGATCGGCGTCAAGGAGCTCCGCGGGCGGATGCGCGGCCGGCGCGCCTTCGTGATCCTCACCATCTATCTGCTGCTGCTTGCCGGCTTCGCGCTCATGGTCGAGCGGGTCATGGAAACGATGTTCGAGAACCCGTTCGCCGGGACGTCGGCGACGGCCAGCCCGACCATCGGCCAGGGCATCTTCGCGGCACTGCTGCTCCTGATGACCCTCCAGGTCGTCTTCCTGGCGCCGGCATCGACCGCGGGCGCGATCTCGCTCGAGCGCGAGAAGCAGACCCTCGAATTGCTCACCACGACGCCCATCAGCTCGCTGGCGATCGTCGTCGGCAAGCTGCTGTCGGCACTCGTCTACGTGTTCCTGCTCATCGCCGCGTCTATCCCGTTGATGGCAGTGGTCTTCGTCTTCGGTGGTGTCGGCCCCGAGGACGTCGTCCGCGGCTACATCGTGCTGATCGTCACCGCACTCGGCCTGGGCTCGTTCGGGTTGCTCTGCTCCAGCATCGTCAAGCGGACGACGGCAGCCACCGCCATCACGATCTTCGGCGTCCTCGCGATCACGATCGGGACGGTGTTCCTGCTGGTCTTCTGGCAAGCGATGGGCTCGTTCGATGCGAACGGGAACCGGCGGCCCGGTCCGCTCGGCATCCGGACGCCCACGCCGCTCGCCTGGGTCAACCCCTTCATGGCGCAGCTCGACGTGCTGTGCGGTACCGAATTCGACGTTCGGCGGCGGATGGTGCGGCGTCGTCAACGGTTTGGTGCCGACGACCGACGGTGTCGTCTTCAACGACGGGGGCGGGGGCGTCCCCATGCCGGCCCCGATGCCGGTCGCGATCCCCGAGAAGGGCATGATGCCGGGCGCGGACGGCGCGGCCGTCATCGACGACGTCGGGGTGGCACGTGAGTTCGCCCCCGGCGACGTCGTGGCCGAGCAGCCGTTCGGCGTCCAGCGCGACACCCTGTGGACCAAGACCGTGGCGATGTGGCTCGGACTGTCGGTCCTGTTCCTGGTGCTCTCGGTCCAGGCGGTCTCGCCGACGCGGCGATGGCGGATCCGGCGCCCCTCGAGACACCGGAGTTCGCCGTCATGACGCTCGGACTCCGCCAGGTCGCGAGCTGGCCGGCACGTTGGCGGACGCCGACGGAACCGGTCGTGGAGCCGCCCGACCCGCGCCAGGCGCTGTCGGGCCCGCTCGATCCGTCGCTCGAGGCGATCCGCGCCGAATTGGCGTCGCATCGTCGCCGGTTGTGGACACGCCGCATCGTGCGTCGCACGTGGATGGCGGTCGCCGCGATCGCCATCGGCGAAGCCGCGCTGTGGACGGTGGCCCGGTTCGTACCCCTCGAGGCAGCCCCGATCATCGCGGCCGCCATCCCCATGGCGGTGGCGCTGGTCCTGCTCGTGTTCGTCCTTCGCGCACGGCCGTCGCTCGGTGCGACCGCCCTGGCAGTCGACGTCGAGGGCGGCCTTGGCGACCGCGTCTCGTCGGCGCTGGAGCTGGCGGTCGGGTTCCCCGGATCAGCCACCCCACCCGCCGACGACCTCGATCTGGACGCGTCGGTCGCTGCCGTCGATGAGCTCGCCGAAACGGATCGATTCGTCCGCCGACAGCGGCGCGACGCACTCACGAAGTTGCGGACGGCGCCGGCACTGTTCAAGCCGCGCTTCTCTCGTCATCCGGCGCTCGCCGCCCTGGTGGCGGTCGCGCTGCTCGTGCCGGTCCTCGTCCTGCCGAACCCTCAGTCCGCGGTCCTCGCCCAGCAGCGGGATGTCCGCGAGGCCGCGGCTCGCCAGGCGGATCGGCTCGACGTCATCGCCCGCGATCTCGAGGACAAGGGCCGGACCGCGGAGGATCCACGCACCCGCCTTGCGGAGGAGCTGCGCGAACTGGCTCGTCGACTTCGCTCGCAGCCCGACGACCTTGCTGCCAACCTTCGCCAGCTCGGTGCCGTCGAAAGCGACATCCGGGCGCGCATCGACCCCGCGACAGAGCAGCGCGCCTCGGCGATGACCTCGCTCTCGCGCTCGCTGTCACGCGCTGCGACCGCCAACCCTGACGCCAACCGCGACGGTGATCCGCAGAAGACACGCGAGGATCTCGACAAGCTCGGTGACAAGCTCGACGAGATGACCGACGCGGAGCAGCGCGAGCTGGCGCGGCAGCTGGCCGAGATGCAGTCGACCGCTTCGAGCGCCGACGGCGGCGCGGCCACCGCTCTCCGGGATGCGGCCCAGAGCCTCGCCCAGGGGGACACGGCCGGCGCCAAGTCCGCACTCGATCGGCTGGGCGAGGCCATGACCGGGACACAGGCGAATGTCGATACCAACCGCGATCTGGCCGAGGCGGCGTCGCGCCTTCAGGACGCCCGCCGGGACCTGGCCGATGCCGGGCAGCAGGGGCAGGGCCAGCAGGGGCAGGGCCGGCAGGGTCAGGGCCAAGGTCAAGGCCAGGGCCAGGGGCAGGGTCAAGGCAGCCCGCAGCCGAGCGGGCAAGGTCAGGGTCAAGGGCAAGGTCAGGGGCAAGGCCAGGGTCAAGGGCAAGGCCAAGGACAAGGTCAGGGTCAAGGGCAAGGCCAAGGACAAGGTCAGGGGCAAGGCCAAGGCCAAGGACAAGGTCAGGGTCAGGGCCAAGGGTCCATCGGTGGTGGCGGCTCGAACGCCCGATCGCTGGGCCAGGGCACGGGCGGCAATGCGCGGCCCGGTGCGCCGACCGGTGCCAACCGCGCCGCGCAGCTCGGCGAGGACCTGTCTTCGGTCTTCGCGCCGTTCGACCGCGTCGGCAAGCCCGGCGATCCCTCGTACGTCGCAGGGACCGGTGGCGATGGCCAGACCCAGCAGGGAAATGGCGTCGGTTCCGGCACCAACAACGGCGTGCTGACGCCGTACCAGCAGGTCTACACCGACTTCCAGGACTACGCACAGACGTCCCTCGACCGCGGCTACGTGCCGCTGTCGATCAAGGACTACGTGCGCGACTACTTCAGCTCGCTCGACCCGTCCAACTGAGGTCGCCGACCCGTGGTCGGTGGCCGGATCCGGAGGCTTCATGGAAGCGCCTAGCACGCTCGATCCGACCCAGCGCCTCGCGCCCGAGGCCTTTGCCGAACGCGCCCAGGCGATCGAGCTCGAGGTCGGACGGGTGATCGTCGGCCAGCGCGAGCTCGTCCGTCAGACGCTGACGGGCCTGCTTGCCAACAGCCACGTGCTCCTCGAGGGCGTGCCCGGTCTCGGCAAGACCATGCTCGTCCGCACGATCGCCGACGTGATCGACTGCTCGTTCAACCGGATCCAGTTCACACCCGACCTGATGCCGGCCGACATCACCGGCACGAACATCCTCATCGAGGAGGGTGGGCAGCGCGTCTTCAAGTTCCAGCAGGGTCCGATCTTCGCCAACCTGGTGCTCGCCGACGAGATCAACCGCGCGACACCGAAGACGCAATCGAGCCTCCTCGAGGCGATGCAGGAGCACCAGGTCACCGTCGCACGCCAGCGCTACAAGCTCGATCCGCCGTTCTTCGTCCTCGCGACCCAGAACCCGCTCGAGATGGAGGGCACCTATCCCCTCCCCGAGGCGCAGCTCGACCGGTTCCTGTTCAAGGTCATGGTCCCCTTCCCGTCGGAGGAGGACCTCATCGCGATCATGGACAGGACGACGGGCGTGGAGAGCGTTGCCGCCGCCAAGGTCTGCACCGCGGCGGAGATCGTCGAGATGCAGCGGCTGGCACGGGCGGTGCCGATCGCCCCGCACGTCACGGCGTACGCCGTGAGCCTCCTGGCAGCGACCCATCCGGACAACGGCCGCGCGCCGTCACTCGTTCGCGAGTACGTCCGCTACGGCGGATCGCCGCGTGGCGCCCAGGCGTTGGTCACCGCCGGCAAGATCTATGCCCTGCTCGACGGTCGCTTCAACGTCTCGACCGACGACATCCGGGCCGTCGCCCTGCCATCGCTCCGGCATCGGATCATCCTCAACTTCGAGGGCGAGGCCGAGGGCATCACCAGCGAGTCGGCCGTCCGCGCGATCCTCGACGCCGTCGCCGTCCCGACAGTCGAATAGTTCCGCGGCCATGACCGAGCGAGCGAGCCTCGATCCGGAGGCCGCGCCGACGGGCGGTGTCGCCACGCCGGCCCGGGCCGGGGAGCGCCAGCCGTTCCTGCCGAGCGAGGTCGACCCGACCGTCTTCGACGAGGCGTTCCTGCGCCAGCTCGAGCGGCTGCTGCTGATCATGCGCTCGCCCGTACGCGGCGGCCTGAAGGGCGGCCGGCGCAGCGTCAAGCGCGGCCAGTCGGTCGAATTCGCGGACTACCGCGAATACACGCTGGGCGACGACCTGCGCCAGCTCGACTGGAACGTCTACGCCCGCCTGGAGCGGCTCTTCGTGAAGTTGTTCGTCGAGGAGGAGGACGTGACCGTCACGCTCCTCATCGACGCGTCGGCCTCGATGGCGACGGGCCACCCGTCGAAGCTCGTGTTCGCGAAGCGGGCGGCCGCGGCACTCGGCTACATCGGTCTGGCCAGTGAGGATCGCATCGCCGTCAGCGCGCTCAGCGGGCGCGTCGCGCGTCGCCGCGCTGCGCTTCGGGGGTCCGGCCGGGTCTTCCGGCTCCTCGGTGACCTATCCGCCATCGAACCGGCCGCCGGCGTCACCGACCTCGTGGCGGCCGCCCGCCACGCGGCCGCCCAGCTCCATGGCCGCGGCGTCATCGTGCTGCTGAGCGATCTGCTCGACCCGGGTGCCGACCGGGTGATCCGCGAGCTGGCAGCGACCGGGTCAGAGCTGATCGTGCTGCACGTGCTCTCGCCCGACGAGCTCGATCCCGTACTCGAGGGCGACCTCCGGCTGGTCGACACCGAGACGGACGAACGCGTCGACATCACCGCGGACCTGGCCACGATCGATGCGTACAAAACGCGACTGGCGGAGTGGAAGGCGTCGTTCGCTGATCTCGCCGCCCGTCGCCAGGCGAGCTACGTCGACCTCCCGTCGGACGTGAACCTCGCCGACCTGATGTTCGCCGAGCTCCGGCGCCGGCGCGTGCTCGGGTAGCGGCCACACATGCCGTTCGCCACCCCGCTCGCGCTGCTCGGCCTGCTGTTCGTACCGGCGGTCATCGCCATGTACCTGCTCAAGCTGCGCCGTGACGAGGCCGTCGTGCCGTCGACGCTCCTGTGGACGCGCCTCGTGGCCGACGTGGAGGCGAACGCCCCGTGGCAACGCCTGCGGCGGAGCCTCCTGCTGCTCCTGCAGTTGCTGCTGGTGATCGCGCTCGCGCTCCTCGCTGCCCGTCCGTTCCTCGAGCGGCCGGCCGGGCTCGCGCGCGACATAGTCCTCGTCATGGACACGTCGGCCAGCATGGCCGCCACGGACGTCGTCCCGGATCGGCTGACTGCCGCGAAGCAGGTCGCCATCGAGGCCCTCAAGGACCTGCCGACCGGCGGCAAGGTCAGCCTGATCGCCGCGGACCGGACGGCCCGGATCGTGGTGAACGAGTCGAGCGACCTCGCGCGTGTCCGGCAGGCCATCGAGTCGATCCCGGTCACGAAGAGCCGCGGCGACCTCGGAGATGCGCTGGAGCTGGCGTCGAAGCTGGCCGCGAGATCCGGTGACGCACAGGTGCTCGTCGCGACCGATGCGGCGCTGGCGAGCAAACCGACCGGGCGCGTGGCGGCGCCGGTCAAGGTGCTGTCGGTCGGTCGTGAACGGAAGAATCAGGCGATCGTCGCGCTCGCGGTCAGGACGTCGCCGTCGGCCGTGACGCGTTCCGTCTTCGTCAGCGTCGCGAATCTCGATCTCGACGCGGCCAGCCGCCGCCTGGAGGTGTGGGGCGACGACCGATTGATCGAGGTCCGCGACGTGCAGCTCGATCCGCAGCGCCGGGCCGACGTGATCATCGACGACCTGCCACGCGACGTCGCGACCGTGGAAGTCCGCCTCGTCGGATCGGATCCGTCGATCACGGCGCCGCCCGACCAGCTCACCGTCGACGATCGCGCGTGGGCGGTCATCCCGCCCGATCGCCAGCGGCTGATCCTCGTGGTCGGGCCCGGCGACCCGTACCTCGAGACCGCGCTGTCGTTCCTGCCCGATGTCGAGCTGTACGGCGTGACGCCGGCAGAGTACGGACCGGCGACGGAGCGCACGGACGGACGGCCGTGGGACCTCGTGATCTTCGAGGACTACCTGCCGGCGACGCTGCCCAGGACGCCCGTCCTCGCCATCGCACCCCCGCGCACGAGCCCGCTCGGTGATGTGTCCGGCACGCTGAAGGATCCGGGCATCGGGTCGCTCGATCCCGACGAGCCGGTCCTCCGCTACGTCGACCTGTCCACGACCCACATCGCCGAGGCGGTCAAGCTCGCGGCGCCCACCTGGGCCCGGACGATCGTGCCCGGCCCACGTGGCGCGCCATTGTTGTACGCCGGGACGCGCGACGGGATCAACAGTGCCGTCCTCGCGTTCGAGCCGCGACGCTCCGACCTGCCGCTGCAGGTCGCGTTCCCGATCCTGCTCGCCAATCTGACCGGCGAGCTGCTCGGGTCGTCGACCGGACCGAGCGAGGCGGTCGACCCGGGCACGCCCGTCGAGCTGCACATCCCCGCGGGCGCCGTCGGACTGACCGTCATCGGCCCCGACGGCGCGACCACCCGGATGGCGCCGAGCTCGACGGCGGAGGGCAGCTCCGCAGTCACGTTCGCGGCCACCGACCTGCCCGGCATCTACACGGTGACGCCGATCCCCGATCCCGATGCCTCGCCCGAGACGAGCGCCGGTGCGCCGTCGAGTGGCGCCGCCTCCCCTGTCGCATCGGCGACGCCGCGGCAGACGGGCGGAGCGGCTGCAAGCCCGTCCGGGTCGCCGGCCGTCCAGGATCCGATGGCGCCCGTGCGCTTCGTCGTCGACCTGTTCGACGTCGACAAATCGACGATCGCACCCGGCAGCGCCGCGACCATCGAGGTGCTCGGGACGACCGGCGGCGCGGAGTCACCCCAGCCCGGGGCGAGCGCTGCACCGGGCACGCCGGTGACGGAACGACCCACCACCCGCGACGAGCTGTGGGTGCCGATCGTCCTGCTGATCCTTACCGTGTTGTGCGTCGAGTGGGCGCTCTTCCACCGTGACGGCCTGATCCGGCTCCGCCGGCTCCTCGGCGATCGGCTGGCGCGTGGCACCGGGACGGGTCCCTGATGGGCGTCAGCTTCGATACACCGCTCGCGCTGCTGCTCCTCATCCCGTTGCTCGGGCTCACGGGCGCCCTCTATCTGACCGCGCGACGGCGCGTCGGCGTGGGCCGGCGCAGGATCGCCCTGGTCGTGCGGACGGTGCTGCTGACGGCGCTGGTCCTCGCCCTCGCCGGGTTCCGACTGGTGCTCCCGGTGGACCGGCTCGCCACGGTGTTCGTCGTCGACCTGTCCGATTCGGTCGGCAACGCCGGCCGTGAGGACGCGCTGGCGTTCCTGCGCGAGACGCTCGTGGAGATGCCCGAGGGCGACGTGGCGGGCATCGTCGCGTTCGGCAAGCAAGCGCTCGTCGAGCGACTGCCGTCAGAGGTCGCCGAGATCTCGAGACTGGCGTCGACGCCGGTCACGTCGGCGACCGACATCGGCGGTGCGCTTCGGCTGGCCACCGCGCTCTTCCCCGACGATGCCCAGAAGCGGATCGTGCTGCTGTCGGACGGCAACGACACGACCGGTGGCGGGCAGGCCGAGGCCGCCCTGGCCGCGACGCGCGACATCCGCATCGAGACGCGCATCATCGGGCTCGGGCCGGGCGACGAGGTCCTCGTCGAGCGCGTCATCACGCCTGCGACGGCCAGCCTCGGAGAGTCGATCGAGGTGGCGGCAGACATCCGCTCGTCGGTCCGGCAGCAGGCGACCGTGCGCCTGTTCGCGAGTGGCGAGAACGTGGCCACCGAGCGCGTCACGCTCGAAGCCGGGGTCACCCGTGTGACCTTCGACGTGACGCCCGAGGAGGCTCGGTTGCACACGTTCCGGGTCGTGGTCGAGGCCGGCCGCGACACGTTCAGCCAGAACGATCGTGCCGACTCCGTGACGATCGTGAAGGGTGAGCCACGCACGCTCGTCCTGGCCGGCGACGAGATCGTGGCCGACGAGCTGGTCGCGGCGCTGACCAAACAGCGCCAGAAGGTCGACACCATCGTCCCGGAGGCCCTGCCGACCGACTTCGCTGACCTGGCGACCTACGACAGCATCGTCCTGGTCGACGTCCCGCGGACCCGACTGTCGGACCGCCAGCTCGGTGCGCTCCAGGTGTTCGTGCGGGACATCGGCAAGGGCCTGGTGATGATCGGCGGCCCCGATTCGTACGGCGCCGGCGGCTACCAGAAGACGCCGCTCGAGGAGACGCTTCCGGTCGACATGGGCGTGCGCGACCGGCAGAAGCAACCCGACGTCGCGCTCGTCGTCGTGATCGACCAGTCCGGCTCGATGGACGCGTGTCACTGCAACTCGTTCAACGGTGGCGCGGGCGGCGGCACGGGCATCGGTGGGGTCCGCAAGGTCGATATCGGCAAGGAGGCGATCCTGCGGGCGGCCGCCGCACTCACCGAGCGCGACGAGCTCGGCGTGGTGTCGTTCAACGAGCAGGCCCACTGGGTCGTGAAGACGCAGCCGCTGGGTGGTGTCGGCGACCTGCAGGGCAAGATCGCGGACATCCAGCCGCTGGGGCAGACCAACATCTTCGCGGGTCTCGAACAGGCCGTGGAGTCGCTCGAGGACGCCACGGCGACCCGGCGGCACATCATCCTGCTGACCGATGGTTGGTCGAGCTCGGGGCAGTACGACGAGATCCTCGGGCGCATGAAGGCCGCCGGGATCACGCTCTCGACGGTCGGCGCGGGCGGCGGCTCCAACCCCTTCCTGCAGGGGCTCGCGCAGCAGGGTGGCGGCCGCTTCTACGACGCGGCGAACCCGGCCAGCATCCCGGACATCTTCCTCAAGGAGACCCAGCAGGTCTCTGGCCAGCAGATCATCGAGGAGCCGTTCTTCCCCATCTTGACCTCGTCGTCGCCGATCCTACGCGGCCTCGATGACGGGTTGCCCCGGCTGCGCGGCTACAACGGCACGACCGCCAAGCCGGCGGCCCAGACCGTGCTGGTCACGGGTCGCGACGACCCGCTCCTGGCCCAGTGGCAGTACGGGCTCGGCCGATCGGTGGCGTGGACGTCGGACTCGACCGGGCGCTGGGCGCGGGACTGGCTCGGCTGGGACGGCTTCTCGCGCTTCTTCAGCCAGCTCGTCTCATGGACCTTCCCGGGCGAAGAGACGGGCGGGATCGAGGCCGCGTTCGACACCCAGGGCGGTCAGACGACGCTCCACGTCGAGAGCGTGGAGGCGGATGGCTCGCCGCGCGACTTCTACTCGACCACCGCGGTCGTCGTCGGCCCCGACTTCACGACCGCCGACGTCGACCTCGTACAGGTCGCGCCGGGCGTGTACGAGGTCCCGCTCGGCGAGATCGATTCCGGCGCGTACGGCGTCCGGATCACCCAGACACGACCCGGCTCGACGCCGCTCGGTCGAACCGTCGGATTGGTCGCCCCGACCGCGGCCGAGTACAGGCTGCTGGGCACCAACGAGCCGCTCCTGACGTCGCTCCGCACCGCGACCGGCGGAAGCGAGATCGAGACCCCGCTCGACCCCTGGATCCACGACCTGCGAACCACGTCCCGCTCGACCGACCTGTGGCCGTTGCTCCTGGTCCTCGCCCTGGTCCTCTGGCCGCTCGACATCGCCCTGCGGCGTGTCTCGGTCGGGCGGCGGGAGTTCGCAGCAGCGGGCGCGTGGGTCCGCGCCGTGCCGCGGCGACGGCGCACCACCGCGGCCCGGACCGCGACAAGCGAAAGCATGCTCGCGACGCGCGCACGCGCGACCTCGGAGGAGACACGATCCGCGCTGCGTCGCACACCCGATGCGGACGCCGCGCAGCCCGCAGCGACGGCGACACTCCCGGCGCCGGCGACACGCGCCGCGGCGCCATCGGTCGCACCTTCATCGCCGGCGGCCGCTACCCCCGCACCGGCTGCCGACGCGGCACCATCGACCGCGGCACCACCTGCCCCTCCGGCTACGCCGGCCCCAGGACCCGCGGCGCCGGCTCCCGACACCCTTGCGCGTCTGCGTGACGCGAAGCGCCGCGCCCGCGAACGCTAGCCGGCGAACACAATCCCGGCCCGCGGGTCAGCGGCGCGCCAGACCGTGGCCCGGCGGTAACTCCTCGATCTCCGGCATCGACGCATCGTCCAGGATGCCCATCGACCACGCGGTCGCCTCGACGCCGCCGCCTCGATTCCGACCCGCCGCGGCCAGCCCACGGGCGGCCACGACGCCGAGCAGTGTGAGCGCTGCGATGAGGGCCCACGGGAACTGGCGGTAGTCGACGCCACCGACGACCGAGAACTCGCCGATCGAGGTGTTGCCCGACACGTCTGTAGCCGTGAGCCGGATCATCTGCGGCCATGGCGCAAGGCGCGTGACCACGGTGAACCGGCCGCGGTCATCGACCTCGAGGGGGCCGGCGCCGTCGATGCCGACCGTGGAACCGGGTTCGGCGCGGCCGGGGAGTCGTGCGAGGAACGGCCAGACCGGGTTCGTGAACGGCGTCTCGAGGTTGAGCGTCGGCCCGACCGCATCGCGGGCGATCGTGCGGACCACCGGGAACCCGACCTCACCCCAGTCGTTGACCGGGACGACCCGCATCGCCCACCGCGTCGTCGAATCGGTCCCCGTTCGACGGATCGCCCCGAGCTCGAGCGTCGTGAACGAGCCGTCGCGACCCGACTCGTTGCCCGGCGGGACGGGGACGCGCACGGTGCGCACGACGCCGTCGCCGTCGGGTGCCTCGAGCAGGCCCTCGATCTTCGAGGGCGCCACGTCCGCACCCTCCTCGCCCTCGGCGAGCGGCGCGATGCTGACGAACATGCGCGTGCCGGTGAAACCCGGGAGGATCGTGCTGCCATCGCTCGCCGTGGCCGCCTCGATGGTCGCCTTGGGCGACGGGAAATCCTGGAAGTAGACGACGTCGCTGCCGCGCACCTCGGAGAGCACGAACGGGGTAGATGGCCCGTGCCGCCACCAGCCGGCGGGCCCCGCTGCCAGTGGCGTCGGGCTGGTCGGCAGCCCGACCGCCGGATCCCACCCGACACCGGCCGCGATCAATCCGGCACGCCGGCCTTCGATCGGCATCGCCGCCGCGAGACGCGTCGCGACCCAGGTCGCACCCTCGCGGAGATCGGCGACTCCGCACGGCAGGATGGCCCCCGGCATGACCAGGTCGGGACAGGCATCGTCGGCGATCGCCCCGAACCAGGCACTCGACAGGCCGTGGACCAGGACATCGGTCGTGGCCGAGGAGGTCAGCAGGTCCCATCGGTCGCCGGCCAGCGCCCGTCGATCGAGGCTCGTATGGTCGCTGCCGACGAACCGGCCGTCGGCCGAGCGGTGGAGGCGTTCGGCATGCAGGCCGTCCGGGGAAAGCCAGCCGATGCGATCCGCATCCCCCGACGCGCCCGCGTCCGGACCCGCAACGAGCGGGATCGTGGGTCCGTCGAACAGCCGCTCCGGCTCGCCCCCCGCGGCGTCCACCACCGCGAGACCCTCCGCCA
The DNA here is from genome assembly GCA_963813535.1 of uncultured Chloroflexia bacterium. Taxonomy (GTDB): domain Bacteria; phylum Chloroflexota; class Limnocylindria; order Limnocylindrales; family CSP1-4; genus SPCO01. The sequence goes on from CAWEZH010000002.1 coordinate 1,167,882, forward strand.
ATGAAGCCAGGGCGTGGTCCGGACCGTCCTCCTCGCTGCCCAGTCGGATCGGCGGCGGGATGATCGTCAGGTCGCGCGACGCCCCGAGTTCTGCGACCGTCGTCTCGGTCCCGTCGCGCAGACGGACGGCGACCAGCCGCGACTGACCTGGCCCGCCGGGCGGGCACTGTGCCGATGCATTGACCAGCAGGTCGTCGCCCGGGGCGCCGTCCCAGCGTCCGATGACCCCTCGACCCAGCCGGCCAGGCATGTCGATGGAGCGACGGACGGCCGCTGTCGCCGAGTCGAGCACCAGCAACGAGGTCGTGCCGCACGAGCCGCTCGCATCGAATGACGGACGCAGCCCGAGCACGATCTCGTTCGTGCCGAGCCCGTCGACGTCGGCTGCACCGGCATCCTCGATCGCCTGGTCGATCCGCCCGCGGCCTGTCTGGACCAGCGTGGGCGCGCCCGCCTCCTCGCGCACCTCGATGCCGACGACGATCGCGTGCGCCGGTTCCCGGCGCGTTCATCGGGCTCGTGCCGATCAGAGCGAACCGGTCATCACCGAGGCCGACCAGCCAGCGCGCGTCGAGATCGTCGCGCTCGAGATCGACGTCGAGGACGGTGATCCTCTCCCAGGAGCTCGCACGGCGAAGGATCGACAGGCGCGCCATGGTCGGCGTCAGCCGCTCGTCGTCGAGGACGAGCAGCATCGGGGTGGTCCCCTGCGGAGCACCGTCCGTCGGGCCGAGGACGGCCATGTCGGCCATGGGCGACTCGAGTCGGCTCGCCACCGGGGACGATCCGGCGCCGGCCGCAGCCGGAACGACACCGGCGGCCAGGGCGATGCCCAGCACGGCGGCCCAGATGGACGAGCGTGGCGGTCGGTTCGCAGCGGTCATGGCAGCCTCAGCCGCGCCATCGTACCCCTGCCGGCGCGCTCAGCCGCCCGGTGCTAGCCTCGGGCCGTGGCATCCCATCGCTCCATCGCGGCGTGCCTCGTCGCGCTGGTCCTCGTTGGCGCCTGCGGCACGATCTCCACGACGCCGCCGGCACCGACCCCGGCGGACTTCCAGGGCATCGCGGCGGAGCTGTCGAAGCGGGACATCGCCCTCGACACGCTCGTTTCGGGCGACGCCGGGTGCGACGACCCCACGCTCATCCAGACCGCGATCGGATTCGACGCTTCCGGGATCGACCAGGCCGACCCGATCCGCATCCACATCTACATCTTCAGGAACCGCGCATCGTTCGAGAAGCTGCGGGCCACGATCGACAGCTGCGCCCGTGCGTTCGTGACTGATCCGCAGACATTCGAGACCGTCGAGCAGTCGCCGTTCGTGCTCGCCGGGCAGGGTCCCTGGGCGCCCGGGTTCGAAGCCGCCGTCCGCGACGCACTGGAGGTCGCCGCCGGCACAGGGGACTAGCGGGACTAAGGTCCGGGGCACCTCCTTCCCATCGTCGATGGGACGTCCGACCCACGGTCCGGTCGGGCACTGACCGGGATGCTGGCGTCATGCCCACCGCCCTGCGACCGGCCCGGTCGCTGCTGGCTCTTGCGCTCGTCGCCAACCTCGTCGCGGTCAGCGCCCCGACCGCGGCCCTCGGCGGTGAGCGCGCCTTCGACATGGGCGCTGCATCCTCCCCTGCGTCGCGCATCGCGACCCCTGCCGACAGCGCGGATCGTGCGGCAGCGGCGCGAGCGCGCACCGTCGCGACCGCACCCAGCCGCCCGCGGATGGTCGCGGTCCCAGCCGACTGGACAGCCCGCCCCAAGACCTCGGTACCCCAGCCGAAGCCGACGACGGTGTCGAAGGAGACCGTATCGAGCGGATCGACGAAGAGCGGCACGCTCCGAGGTCGCAACCACGTCTGGATCCCGGCGCTCGGCATCGATCGGTCCGTGTCGGGCTACGCCTGCTCGTCGTCGTACTACCCGGGCAACCGCGTCTACCGCTGGGGGTGCGCCGGAGGCAACAACGTCTACCTGTTCGGTCACGCCCACAGCGTGTTCAAGCCGCTTCACGACGCCTACGTCCGGGGCCGGCTCCGCAAGGGGATGAAGGTGTTCTACGCCGGAGCCAACGGCAGGGTCGCCGCCTATGCCGTGTCCTGGTGGCGGCTCACGACGCCCGAGGATGGCGCGTGGGCCTATGCCGGCCAGTCCCGCCCCAGGTTGACGCTGCAGACCTGCGTCGGGGCGCGGAGTCAGTACCGCCTGATCGTTCGGCTCGCCAAGATCGGATAGGGGGGTCCTCGGGCTGAGGGAACGCAGGAGCTTTCCTCAGCCCTCGGAGAGTTACTACACGACTCTGAGGCCCAGGATCTGCCGGGCGATCACCAGTCGCTGGACCTGGCTCGTGCCCTCTCCGATCTCGGTCAGCTTGGCGTCGCGCATGTAGCGCTCGACCGGGTAGTCCGTGGTGTAGCCGTAGCCGCCGTGGATCTGGATGGCCGCGTTCGTGGCACGCGAGCTGACCTCGGAGGCGAACAGCTTGCCCTCTGCGGCGACGAGACCGTAGTCGCGCCCCTGGTCCTTGAGCCAGGCGGCCTTCCAGACGAGCGAACGGGCGGCTTCGATCTCGGTCGCCATGTCGGCGACCATGAACGCGACACCCTGGAAGCTGCCGATCGGACGGCCGAACTGCTCACGGGTCTGGGCGTACGGGATGCTCGCGTCCAGCGCGGCCTGTGCCAGCCCGACCGCCAAGGCCCCGATCGAGATCCGCCCGCCGTCGAGGATCTTGAGGAAGGTCCGGAAGCCGTCGCCCTGCGCTCCGAGCAGGTTGTCCGCCGGGATCCGCGCCGAGTCGAACCGGAGCTCGCCGGTCGCCGACGCATGCAGGCCCAGCTTGTCCTCGAGCCGCCCGACGCTGAACCCGGGCGTGTCGGCGGGGACGATGAAGGCGCTGATCTCGGCGTCGCCCTTGTCCGTCGTGCCGGTCTTCGCGGTCACGACGTACGTGCCGGCGTGTCCGGCGTTCGTGATGAAGCGCTTCGCACCGTCGAGGACCCAGCAGTCGTCCTCGAGCCGTGCGGTCGTGCGCGTGCCACCCGCATCAGAGCCGGCCCCGGGTTCGGTCAGGCCGTACGCACCGAGGACCTTGCCGCTCGCCATCGGGACGAGGAAGAGCTGCTTCTGCTCGTCGGTACCGGCGAGATGGAGCGGGCCGCAACCGAGGCTGGTGTGGGCCGCGACGATCAGCCCGAGCGAGCCCCACACCCGGCCGATCTCCTCGACCGCGATCGCGTAGGCCAGCGTGTCGAGCCCGGCCCCGCCCTCGTCCTCGGGGATCGGGATGCCCAGCCAGCCGAGCTCGCCGATGCGCCGCACGATCTCGGTCGGGAACCGGCGCTCTCGCTCGTGCTCCTCGACGACCGGCGCGACCTCGGTCGTCATGAAGTCCCGGATGGTGTCGCGCAGGAGCGTGTGCTCCGGAGCGAGGTCGAGGTCCATCGCTCCGAGCCTATCACCGCAGCATGCCTCGGGTCCCGGTGCTAGCCTTCCCGGACGATGTCCGAGCCGCGCAGCGCCCCGGGGGCGCCGGCCACCCCGCCCGCCCCGGGTCCCGCGAACGACCGCGGCCGGATCGACGCCGCTGAGATCGCCGCGGGCACGATGGCCGGTGCGATCGGCGGCTCCTCCGCTCTTCGCCGGAACCTGCTGGTCATGTTGCGACATGAGGGTCCCTCCGCCCCTGAGGACCTCGCGACAGCACTCGGCGCGAGCCGGACGGGTGTGCTCCAGCAGCTCCACGCGCTGGAGACTGCCGGCCTGGTCAGCCGACGTTCGGTGCGCCATGGCGTCGGACGGCCGCGCCATGTGTATGACGTGACCGACGCGGCGCAGGAACTGTTCCCGACCAACTACGACGGCCTCGCCTTGGGGTTGCTCGCCGCCATCCGGGCGATCGGCGGCGACGCGCTCGTGGATGACGTGTTCGACGAACGGCGGCGTACGACGGAGACCCGCGTACGGCAGCGCCTGTCCGAACGACTCCCAGCCGACGCGTCGGTCGAGGATCGCGCCCGTGAGCTGGCCGTCATCCAGGACGAGCAGGGCTATCTCGCCGAAACGCTCGTCGGCGCCGACGGCGTGCTCCGGCTCGTCGAGCGGAACTGTGCGATCCACCACATCGCCGCCGACACGGCGGCCGCCTGTCGTGCCGAGCTGGACCTGTTCCGGGACATCCTCGGCACCGACGTCCAACGCGAGACGCACATCGCGGCGGGCGACCGCTGTTGCACGTACCGCATCGGGAGCGCGACCGACTGACGTCGGTGACCGAGAGCACCGTCTGTGTGCGAACCGGCTCGACGCGTCTATCCGTACTAGGTAACAATCGGGACCATCGTCCGACCACGAGGTCGGGCAACGTCCGTTGCATGACGGGGGAGCACGGATGCCGGCTGCATGACGCGGGTCTCGTGCGCGCCCGGCGGACCGCGCCGAGCTGAGGGTTAGGCCTCTTCGCGCTCCACGACCCCGCGGGAGGCGGGCGCGAGCCGGGGCTGCGGAACGTCGGACACATTCGGCACGAACGACGCGGCAAGCGACGTGGCGGCGGCCGTCTCCTGGTCCTCGGCCGACAGGATGCCCAGCCGGCCGAGCGTCGCCATCTCGTCGCGGATGTACGTCTTGAGCATCTCCGGGCCGTCGGTGTTGATGGTGAACCGGATGCCGTTGCGCCGGAACGTATCGAAGATCCAGCGGAACTCGTCCCAGCCGGACACGACCTTCGTGTTGAGATTGGACGTCGGGCAGATCTCCAGCACGATGCCGCGCTCGCGGATCATCTCCATCGCGCGCGGATCGTAGGCGGCCTTCACGCCATGGCCGATACGATCGGGTTCCAGCAGTTCGACGACGCGGGCGATCTCGTCGACCGGGCCGGCTTCACCGGTGTGGACCGTGATCCCGAGGCCGAACTGGCGGGCTCGGCGGAACAACCGGCGATAGTCGGCGACGCGGAAGGTCGACGCCTCCGGCCCGGCGATATCGATCCCGACCACGCCACGGTCCCGCCAGCTGATGGCCTTCTCCGCGATGATCTCATTCAGCTCGAACGGGAATGCGCGATCGAGGCAGAAGATGAGCCCGGGTTTGACCGGGTACTCGAGCGTGGCCTTGTCCATGCCCCGGAGCGCCGCCGCGATGATGTGGTCGAGATCCTGCTCGCCACCGCGGTTCCTCTTCATCGGGTTGAAGCGGAGCTCCATCGTCGTGATGTTGTTCTTGCGGTAGGCACCGCCGACCACTTCGTACACGGCTCGTTCGACCGCGATCGGCGAGCTCTGGATGAGCTCGGTCCAGTGGAAGAGCTGCAGGTAGCCGTCGAAGCTCTGGGAGCGCTTCGAGACCGTGATCATGTCCCGGAACTCCCAGTAGTCCTTGGTCGGCAACTTGATGCCCTGGGCGTGTGCGATGCCCCACATGATCGCCGGGGTCACGGCGCCGCCGAGATGGCAGTGCAGCTCTGCGAGCGGGACCTTGCGAGCGAGCTGTCGGACCATGCCCCGAGGATAGCGTCAGGCGCCGTCGGGTGTGGCCACCTGGGTCACTGGCAGAGCGGCAGGTACTTCTCGCCGTCGCGTCGTACCAGCTGGACGGTCAGGCCGCCTTTGGATGTGAACGTCGCCCGATCCGGGTCGAGGACGTTCAGGGTCCCCTGAGCGGCGTTGATCGCATCCGGATGGTCGCCGTCCACCGGACCGACCGGATCCCACCACGAACCGTCGGCGTCGATCCCGCTCCAGAGGCCGCAATGGCCGAGCGAGTACGGCCGCGCGCCAGCCGAGACGGGCGGCTGGGTCGATGGTCCGACGAGCACGCCGAACGCGTCCTGCTGCGCGAAGGTGAGCCGGGCGTCGTCGGCGGCCGCCGTCACGTGGTATGACAGCGCGCCGGCTCCGGCCTCGATGGTGATGTCGCCCTGCGGTCGTGCGACGAGTGACGTGGCGCATGGCCCCCCGTCCGGGCACCCGAACGGTCCGACCTGGACGTATCGCGCGGCGGTCCCGGCGGGCACGATCTCGCCCACTTCGGCGACGAGCCGGCGACAGTCATCGGCGCCCACGCCGATGCAGGCTGTCGGGACGCTACCCAGGTCGATACCGCTCGACTCCGCTGATGCCGAAGTCGAGGCCGATGGTGATGGCTCGGTCGCGAGTGGTGTCGGCGCCTGGATCGACGAGTTCGATGGCGAGGCCGTTGAGGTCGCGCAGGCGCCGGCGATCAGCGCGGAGAGGGCGGCCAGGAGGGCGGCACGCAAGGGTCGTGGCATGCCGCCGGGACGTCGCGACCGATCCGTCGGTTCCGGGTCGACCCGAGATCAGCCGGCGAGTGGGACGACGCGCCCTTCGTCATCGATGGTGGCCCGGCGGCGACGCTTGAGCTCTGCGTCGGGGACCTGGTCCCGCGCGTGATAGCTGGAGCGGACGAGCGGGGCCGACTCGACGTGCTTGAAGCCGAGCGCCAGCGCCGCTGCCTTCATCTCGGCGAACTCGTCGGGATGGTAGTAGCGCTCCAGTGGAAGGTGCTGCATCGACGGTCGCAGGTACTGGCCGACGGTCAGGATGTCGACGTCGTTCTCGCGTAGCGCCTCGAATGCCTCCTGGAGCTCGTCGCGCGTCTCACCGAGGCCGACCATGAGGCTCGACTTGGTGTGCACCGGGTAACCGATCTCGCGCGCCATCTCCTTGGCCCGCCGAAGCACGTAGAGGCTGCGGTCCCAGCGCGCCCGCTTGCGCACCGGCTTCTGGAGTCGGCGGACCGTCTCGAGATTGTGGTTGAGGATGTCCGGCCGCGCATCCATGACCGTCCGCAGCCGATCGTCGGAGCCGTCGAAATCCGGGATGAGGACCTCGATGCCCATGCCGGGACTTCGTTCGCGCATGCAGCCGATGGTCTCGGCGAAGATCCGCGACCCGCCGTCGGGCAGGTCATCTCGAGCGACACTGGTCACGACGACGTGTTCGAGACGCATCGCGGCCACGGCCTCGGCGACCCGGCGCGGCTCGTCGTCGTCGAACCAGGTGGGGCGACCCGTCTTGACGGCGCAGAACCCGCAGGCACGGGTGCAGGTATCGCCGAGGATCATGATCGTGGCGGTGCGCTGATCCCAGCATTCCCCGATGTTCGGGCAGTGCGCCTCCTCGCAGACGGTGTTGAGCTGGAGGCCGCGGAGCAGGCGCTTCAGGTCCTGGAAGTTGTCGCCCGACGGCACCCGAGCGCGGATCCAATCCGGATGGCGGCGAAGCGGCGTGACCGATCCACCCATCGCGATCGAATCCGGGGCGGGCGCCGGATGGCGCCCACCGCTGGACGGGGGCTCGAACATCGGAAGCTCACGGGCCATGGCGCGAGTGTAGTCCCGTTCGGATCCGTCCACGGTCAGGTGGCCGGAGGACCGGATGGCGCATGGAACTGGCTCGAGATCGCCGCGCCGACGCGATCGCCGTCCAGATCGAGGAGGACCAGGTACCAGTCGGCTGCGGCCTCGAACGCCGGCCGGCGCGCCTCGTCGATATCGTCGACCGGCATGCTCAGCTTCAGCCCATCGCGGCTCGGGTAGCTCCCCATGAACTCGCAATCCCCGCCGGGCGTCCAGCCGACACGCTCGGCGGCCCCGTCCGGGAGTCGTGGCGGCTGGGCGGGGCAGAGGTAGACCGCCGAGATATCGGCGAACCAGCCGGGAGCATCGAGCTCGACCGTCGCCGGGGTCGTCCAGATATGCAGGTTCACCGGCGTGCCGAAGTCGAGTGACCCCGGCCCGCACCCGCCGGCGACGAGGGCGATCCCGAGCGCTGCGGCGACGAGCGGTCTGCGCTCAGCGCCCATCGAACGTCGCCCGGAGACCGCTCGCCAGATCCCGCGGCGCGTACCCGAGCTCGGTGGCGGCCTTGGCCGACGAGCCCCAGAACGTGACGCCGATCGCGGATCGGGCCACCTCGCCGAGGTCGTCGGGGAGGCCCATCGAGCGTGCCAGCGCCGCAGGGGCGCGCGCGCCGAGTCGGACCATCCCGGTCGGGATCTCGAGGCGCGGCAGCGTCCGGCCGCCGAGCCGGGCGGCCATCTGCATCGCGTCGCGCAGCTTCATGTTCTGCCCGCCGAGGAAGTACGGCTCGCCGATGCGGCCGCGGTCCAGCGCCGCGACGATCCCGGCCGCGACGTCGTCCACGAATACGGGCGAGATGCCCAGGTCCGCCAGGACCAGGTACCGCAACGTTCCGTCGTAGGCGCCCTTGAGCTGTTGCCCGATGGCCGAATGGTCGTTCGGGCCGTACGTCGTACCGGGCATGGCGATCACGATCCGGGCACCCCCGCCGATGCGTTCCTGGACGGCGCGGTGGGCCAGGTACTTCGTCTCGTCGTAGTAGCTGAGGAACCCCTCCGACAGGTCCCGTCGGTAGCGCTCGTCGACGATGCGCCCGTGCGTGTTGCCGGCCACGTTGATCGTCGAGATCGCCACCAGACGGTCGAGCCCGGCGGTCGCGAACGCGTCGAGGACGCGGTGCGTCCCGCCGACGTTCGCGTCGTGCATCGCGGGGCGCTCGCTCGCCGGGATCCCGACCCGGTAGATACCGGCGAGGTGGATGGCGGCATCGGTGCCACGCATCGCGTCGACGATCGCCGCCGTCCGCGACAGGTCGCCCTCTCGCACATCGACGCCCATCGCGGCGAGCGGCTCAGCGCGCTCGAGGTCCCGGACGACCGCCGTGACCCGGTCGCCACGGGCCATCAAGCGCCGGACGACGGCCTCACCGATGAACCCCGATCCGCCAGTGACGAATACACGCATCAGGCGAGGGCCCCCGAGAGCGGGACGACGCCCTCAGCGTTCAGTAGATCGGCGTGTCCGGCCCGACCGCCTCGAGCCACGCCTTGATATCGCGAAGCAGCGCGGCACCGCCCGCGCCGTCATTCGCCCGGTGGTCGACGCCGAGGACCATGTTCATGATCGGGCGGATGGCGATGACGTCGCCGTCGGGGGTCGACTGCACGACCGGACGCTTGGTGATCGCCTCCATGGTCACGATCCCGACCTCGGGGACATTGAGGATCGGCATGACCAGGTTCGTGCCGAGGTAGCCGGTGTTGTCGACGGTGAACGTGCCACCTCCGAAGTCGTCGACTCGGAACTTGTTGGCGCGTGCCCGGTTGGCGACGTCGGTGATGGCGACGTTCAGGCCATGGATCGAGAGCGTGTCCGCGTCGCGGATGACGGGCACCAGCAGGCCGTCGTCCACGGCCACGGCCACGCCGATATTGATCCTGCGCTTGGCGAGCAGGCCCTCCTCGGTCCAATTGGCGTTGAACGTCGGATTGCGCTTCAGCGCTTCCGCCGCGGCCTTCACGACGAACGGCACGTAGCTGAGCGAGATGCCTTCCTTCGCCTGATACGCCTTCTTGGCGGCCTCACGGGCAGCCATGAGACGCGTCACGTCGACCTCCATCTGGACGTAGGCGTGGGGCGCCTGGAGGGCGCGCGTCATCTGGGCCGCGATGCCCTTGCGCATCTGGGTCATCGGCAGGAGGACTTCGTCGGCGCCTTCCGGGAAGTCGACGGTCGCGGCCGTCGGCATCGCGGATCGCTGGGCCGTGGCAGGCGCCGGGGCAGCTGCCGGTTGCGCCGCGCTCGGGCCGGCCTGGGCGGGCGCCGTAGCGGGCTTCGCCGCCGGGGCGGGTGCGGCGCCACCCGTCCGGATCGTCTCGACCACGGCGAGCACGTCGTCCCGGGTGATGCGCCCGCCTCCGCCAGTGCCGACGATCTGCTCGGCACTCAAGCCGTGCTCGCGGAGCAGCCGCCGAACAGCGGGCGTCATGCGCGCATCGGCATCGCCCTGGGCCGTCGGTGGGGCGGCCGTGGCGGCGGCAGCCGGGCGTTCGGCCGCGGGGGCGGATGCGCTCGGCGCCATGCCGGAGGGCGCCGACGCGGCCGCGGTTGCCCCGGCGGACGAGCCGTTCGCGGATTCGTCCGAACCGGCTGGTCCCTTCGTGTCGACCGGGGCCGGATCGTCGGCGGCGGGCTTCGCAGTGTCCTTTGCAGCATCCGGCTCGACCGGTGCGGCCTTGGCCTCGGCAGGCTGTGCGCCGTCGGCCGATGCGCCGTCGTCGGCCGTCTCGATGACCGCGATCTCCGCGTTGTTCGGGACCGTGGCGCCTTCCTCGGCCAGGATCTCCTTGAGGACGCCCTCGAACGGCGACGGGACCTCGGCGTTGACCTTGTCGGTGATGACCTCGAGCAGGGGCTCGTACTTGTCGACATGGTCGCCGGGCTGCTTGAGCCACTTGCCGATCGTCCCCTCGGCGACGCTCTCGCCGAGTTGGGGCATCGTCACCTTCGCCACGTTCACTGCTCCTTCGCAGGGGATCGTCGTCTCGCGACCGGTCTAGTGTCGCCCATCCGCGGGATGCCGGTCGAGTGGGCAGGCGGCCGGTCCGACGACCAGCGGCGCCTGTAGGGTATCGGTCGAGATGGACCCGGCCGCCCGCGTCCTGCGCGTCCTGTCGATACGGCCCGGCGAGGGACGGGTTGTCGGCGGTGTGGCGATGCTGTTCGCGGTGCTCGAAGCGGCACGCGGATTCGGAGAGGTCGGCGCTGACTCCCTGGTGCTGGGCCAATACGGCCCGGACGCGCTTCCGACCACCCTGCCGTACCTCTTCATCGGCCTCGGCGTCACGAGCTTCCTGGTATCGCTCGGGTATGCGGCGGCCCTGGGCCGCCTGCCACGGATCCCGCTGTTCATCGGCATCGTCACCGGCATCGCGTTGCTCCTCGTGGCGGAACGTGTCGGACTGGCGGCCGGCAGGACCGAACTCGTGCCCGTGATCTGGCTCACGGTCTTCGCATCGAGCGCGATCAACCTCACCATCGCCTGGACGGTGAGCGGAGCGTCCTTCGACGCGAGGCAGGCAAAGCGACTGTTCCCGCTCCTCACGAGCGCAGCGATCGTCGGGAGTTTCTCGGGAACCCTGGCGGCAGGGCCGATCGCGCATGCCTCCAGCGTCGAGACCCTTGTGGTCGTCCAGTCCGCGTTCCTCGGACTTGCCGCCGTGCTGCTCGCGCGACTACCCCGTCCCCGGACGCGGCGGTCGGCGGCCGGACGCGGAGCGTCGGTCGTGGCGGACCTGCGGGTCGGCTTCGACACGGTGGCCCGCTCGCCGTTGATGCGGCTCGTGGCGGTGGCCTACGTGCTGCTCGCCATCCTCCTCTTCTCGGTCTCGTTCCCGTTCCTCATCGCGGCGTCGCGCGAGTTCCCGGACAAGGTCGAACTGGCCACCGCTCTCGGGTTGCTGTCGACCGCGGTCACGGCCACGTCATTCGTCCTGTCGCTCGTCGTCGCGAACCGGCTCTATGCGCGTTTCGGGATCTCGGCCGGAGCACTCCTTCAGCCGATCGTGTACGTGCTGGGGTTCGCGACATGGCTCCTGCAGTTCTCGTTCGCCACCGCGGCTGCGTTCCGATTCGGCCAGCAGGTCACCCAGCGTGGTATCTCCAACGCAGCCTGGAGCGCGTTCTACAACGTCGTCCCGGCCGATAGACGCGCCCAGGTGCTCGGCTTCATCGACGGCGTCCCCGGGCAGGTCGGGACCGTTCTCTCCGGCATCCTGCTGCTCCTCACCGCCGGTCTTAGCGGGTTGGAGCCGGTCTTCTGGCTCGGGATCGGGACCGCCGTCATCGCGACGCTCGTGGTCATCCAGATACGACGGCGGTATGCGGAAAGCCTTCTGACCGCCCTGCGATCGGGGCTCGCCGAGCAGGTCCTCGAAGGTGGACCCGGCCTGCCCGCGGCACTCGACCGCCCCGACGTCCGTGGTGTGCTGCTCACTGCGCTGAGCGACGCCGACCCCCACACCCGGAGGCTTGGCGTGGCGCTCCTCGGTCGCGCGGATGTGCTTCGACCAGACGAGCGGGACCTCGTGGCTGCTCTCGGTGACGACCCGTCACCGCGCGTCCGCGCGGAGGTTGCTGCAGCGCTGGCGGGCGATCCCGCCGACACTCGTCCCGGCGTCCTCATCGCCGCCTTGCTCGACGCGGAGTCGGACGAGTCGCGGATGGCCGGTCTCGATGCCGCGGCACGCGTCCCCGACCGTGTGTCATCCGACGACCTGCGCGGTTTCCTTGACGATCCGTCGCCGGGTGTCCGCGCTGCAGCCATTCGGGCTCTGGCCGTCCGACCCGATGAGGCTACGGTCGTTCCGACGGCGATGCTCGTCGACGCGCTCGATGACGACGCCTACCTCGTCCGTTCGGCCGCCTCGTCGGCGCTCGCGGCGCGGGCCGACGGACGAGCGGCGGTGATCCATGCGCTCGACGTGGGATCTGAGCGAGCGCAGGACGCGGCGCTCCTTGCGCTCACCGGCCGTGCCGGCGATGTCCAGGCGGATCTCCTTTCGTGGGCCAGCGTCCAGATCGAGCGGGCGGAAGCTCTCCATCGAGCGCATGGATCGGTGGCGGCGCTCCCCGAGCGGACCCCCGTCGGCGCCTTCCTCGAAGCCGTGGTCGCCCAACGAGCTCGACGGGCCGAGGACCGGGCGATCGCCGTCGTCGTCGCCGTCGGCGCGCCGGCAGCCGGGGGACTCATGCGCCGATCCCTGCGCTCGAGCGATCAGGATGCCCGGGCACAGGCCATCGAGGCCCTTGATTCCCTGGGTGACCGGCGGCTCGGTCGCGCCCTCTCGGCCTGTCTCGAAGCGGCGGCCGAACCGTCACGGATCGACCCCATCGAAACACTCGACCGGCTGGCGTACGACGACGATCGCTGGATCGCCATGCTCGGTCGGGCGGTCCGTGCCACGCTGACGACCCGTAGCGAGGACGATACGGCCATGACCCAGGGCGACGGCGCGTCGGGCGAGATCGAGACCATGCTGCTCCTTCGTCGAGTGCCGTTGTTCGCGGGTCTCGAACCGGAGGACCTACAGCGGGTCGCGATGGTGGCGATGGAGCGCGACTACCCGTCCGGGTCGGCGCTCGTGCGCGAGGGGGAGATCGGGGACGAACTGGTCGTGATCGTCGAGGGGGCCGTGCGCGTCGTCCAGGCGACGCCCGATGGCGAGGAGCGATTCATCCGGAGCTACGGTGCCGGCGAACATGTCGGCGAACTTGCCGTCCTGCGCGACCGGCCGCGGGTCGCCACGGTCATCGCCGACGGCGACGTCCGGGGCCTCGTGCTCGGTGGGGACGCCCTGCGCGCGATCCTGCGTGAACGGCCCGAGGCGGCGATGGCGATGCTTGCCACCCTCGCGGAGCGCATCTCGACCCAGTAGAGTCGGCCCGTGGTCGACATCGAGGCCGGTCGGCGCGCACTACCGACCGGGACGGTCACCTTCCTGCGAACGGACGTCGAGGGGTCGATGGGACTCGCCCGCGCCCTCGGTCAGGGCTGGGATGCGGTCAATGCCACGCACATGGGCATCCTCCGGAAAGCCGTCGATGAGCACGGCGGCATCAGCGTCCGCACCGAGGGCGACGCGATGTTCGCGGTCTTCCCGGAGGCGAGAGCCGCGGTCTCAGCCGCGATCGCCGCGCAGCGCGGTCTCGTGACCCACGAGTGGCCGGCCGGAGCGGACGTACGCGTCCGGATGGGTCTCCACTCGGGCGAGGCCTACCTGGCCGGTGACGACTACGGCGGTTTCGAGGTGAGCCGTGCCGCACGGATCGCCGGCGCCGGTCACGGTGGCCAGATCGTGCTCTCCGAGACGACCCGTGCGCTGGTCGCAGACGCGCTGCCCGATGGCGTCGAGGTCCATGACCTCGGTCGTCATGCCCTCCGGGACGTCCCACGTCCGGAACACCTCTTCCAACTGGACGCCCCGGGTCTGCCGACGCAGTTCCCGCCGCTGCGGTCCGGGTCGGCGACCGTCGGCGACCTGCCGTCCCGACTGACGAGCTTCATCGGACGCGACGCCGAACTCGACGAGCTGGCCGACCTGCTCACGGAACGGCGGCTCGTCACGCTCACGGGGCCGGGCGGCATCGGCAAGACCAGCCTGGCCGTCGAGACGGCGCGCGCGGTGGCGGATCACTCCCCTGACGGGGCGTGGTTCGTGCCGCTGGCCGATGTCGAGGACCCTGCCGACGTCAGGTCGATCATCGCTCGCGCGATCGGCCTGCACGACGGTCCCGGCCGACCAGCCGCGGAGGGACTCGCACCGTATCTTGCCGATCGCTCCGTACTGCTCGTCATCGACAACTTCGAGCGGCTGCTGGACGCGGCAGGTGACGTCGCCGACATCCTCGAGGCGTCGCCCCGGTCGCGCATCCTCGTGACGAGCCGCGCCCCGCTGCGGATCGCCGGCGAACAGGAGTATCCCGTGCCGAGTCTTGGCGGGGACTGCGCGCGGCTGTTCACGGAGCGCGCCCGGTCCGTGCGGCCGGGCTGGGAGCCCCCTGCCGACGATACCGTCGTGGACGAGGTCTGCTCGCTCCTCGATCGACTGCCGTTGGGCGTAGAGCTCACCGCGGCGCGCGTCGCGCTCCTTCCGCTGACGGCGATCCGCGATCGCCTCCGCGCACAACTGCCACTGCCCGGGTCAGGTCCACGCAATGTGCCCGATCGGCAGCGGACGCTGGCGGGGGCCATCGCCTGGAGCCACGATCTGCTCCCGACCGACCTGCAACGCGTCCTGCATGACCTCGCGGTCTTCGACGTCGGCTTCGAGTACGAGCAAGCAGCGCAGGTCGTCGAACCACCGGCCGACGGTGGCGACGTCCTCGACCACCTGGCGACGCTCGTCGACCAGAGCCTGATCAGGCGCGACGCGAGTGAGAACGGCATCCGGTTCGAGATGCTCGAGACCATCCGAGCCTTCGCGCTCGAGCGTCTCCGGGCGGAAGATCGCGAGACGGCAGTCCGGCGCCGGCACGCGCTCGCCTACCTCGCTCTGGCCGAAGCCGCTGCGCCGAACCTGCCCGGATCCGATCAGCCGCGGTGGCTCGACCGGCTGACCATCGACTATGCGAACCTGCGGTCCGCGATCCGCTGGAGCATCGACGCCGGAGAGGTCGAGCTGGCGCTCCGCTTCGTCGCCGCGATGTGGCGTTTCTGGCAACAGGATGGACGGCTCGTCGAAGGCACCGACCTTGCGGAGGAGGCCCTCGCCATGCCCGGCGCGGATCAGGCGACGCCAGGTCGATTGGCCGCGCTCGGGGCCGCCGGCGGGATCGCCTACTGGCACGGACGTCGGGGCGACTCGACCCGGTACTACAAGGAGCAGCTCACGCTCGCCCGGCAGCTGGGGGATGTCGCGGCGGAGGCCGACGCGACCTGGAATCTCGCGTTCGAGCCCTATGTCGCCGGCGACTTCGACGGTGCAGCCCAGATGGTGCTCTCCGCCCGCGGCATGTTCGAACGGATCGGCGACGAGCGCGGCGTCGCGCGGGCGGACTGGTCGATGGTGACCGTAGCCTCGGGAGATCACCCGGGGGTGGGCGGACTGGAGACTCTTGAGTCGCTCAATGAACGGTTCGAACGGCTCGGCGATACCTGGTACGCGTTCCAGAACTACATGAGCATCGCATGGGTCTACTACTCGGCAGACGACGTTGCGGGGGCCAGTCGCTGGTTCGTCCGTGCCCTGGTCGGCTCGCGTTCGCTCCGAGACGTGACTGGAACCACCATCGCGATCCCGCTTGCGGCGTTGCTGGCGCTCGAGGCCGACCGCCCGGAGGACGCTGCGACACTCCTCGGATCCGCGGACCACCTGAGCGAGCTGTACGGCGTGAAGGCGCCGCTGGGTCTGCGCGAGTTGCTTGGCGTGAGCGATCCGCAGGGTCGGGCGCTCGCCGCGCTCGGCCAGGAGCGATACCAGGAGGCTTTCGATCGGGGGCGCCAGATGACGCTCGATCAGACGGTCGAACGCATCGTCCGCATGCAGGACGAGGCCTGGGGACCTGGCGAGACTGCTGGTTGACCGCGGGAATATCCTCGCCTCACTGATGGATCTGCTGACGGGCAACCTCGGTCTTCTGGTCCCCCTCGCGGGGTTCTTGCTCCTGCTCCTCGCCGCTGCGATCACCATCCGCCTGAGTCGGGGGGAGAGCGAGGCCGTAGCGCGGTGGCGCTATCGAGAACGGCGTCATGACGTGCCGCGGCATCGGGAGCCGCGCCAGGAAGTGCCGGTCCCGGAGCAAGCACGCCCATATGCCGGTCCGCTGGCGGCGCGACGGATGGCACGCCTTCTCATAGGTACCGCGATCGTCCTGCCGATCCTTACCTTCTTTGCGTGGATCGCTCAGCCCGGTTTCACCGGGGGGCCGATGTTCTACGAGGCCCCGTGGTACGAGGCGGCGCTGCCGTGGGCGGCTGCCGCGGGTTACCTGTTCGGGCTCGGCTGGATGATCCGGATCTACCGGGCGGATCCCGAGCCGGATCGCGGGACCTGGCGCTATCGCTCCGAGGCCTGAGGCTCCTCCGGGGCCTGTGCCACTGAACCTGCACGCCATTCGTGCCATATGTGCAAGAGGCGCACCGTCGGCCCGCTGAGTTCGCCGGCTCGGTTCTCGCGTGCATCGTCATGCAGCCGCACATGCGGTGGTGACCACGTCCATGCGCTCTGATGCATCGTCATGCAGTCGCACGCACCTGAGCCGGCGCGTGGATGCATCCCAAGGTGCGCCGGATGCACATACGGCCCGATCGCGGGCGTGGGGCCGGGAGCTGACGCGCGACGGGAGCTGAACATGAACGCGACGCCCTCGGTGAGGGCGTCGCGTCGCGATCCGTCGGAGGAGTCGCCTACCGGGGATCGATCCCCCAGGCGACGAAGTACTCGTTGTCGTTCGGCGTATCCGTGACCTGGACGAGGTCCGTACCGTCGATCGCCATCGTGTAGATGTCGGCCATGTTGGATGTGCCGACCGCCATGTTGAAGACGAGGCGGGCGCCGTCGGGCGAGAACGCGGGTCCGGTCGCCCAGTTGTGGATCGCGGGAAGCTCGATCGTCCGCAGATCGGACCCATCGGGTCGCACGAGGATGAACTGCGAAACCCTCCCCTGCACCAGGGCGCGACCGGCGAGCAGCCACTCACCGTCCGGCGACCACGACACCGAGACGCCGATCGGGTCGGGGATGACCTCGAGAACCTCCCCGGTGTCCACGTCGGCGACCCAGATCGTGCCGACTTCCTGACCGGCTAGACCGCGCACGAAGGCGATCCGCCGTCCATCCGGCGCGAAGTCACCGGGGATGTCGTTGCCGCCCAGGCCGTTCGTCGTCAGTCGTGTCGCGCCCGAACCATCGGCGGCGTTCGCGAGGAAGATGCCGTTCCGTGTCTTTTCGGCATCGTTCCAGCCCTCGGCCGCGAGCCGCCGCCCATCGGGCGACCAGGTGGAACAGCCCAGGTTCACGCCGTCGACGGAATTCGGGAACCGTCGAAGGTCGGTCCCGTCGACGTTGACCGTGCCGAACCCGATGCTCAGACGTTGGCCGTCTGGCGAGAACTGCGGGCATTCGTTCGCTCCGGGGAGAACGACACGGGTATCCGACCCGTCGGGTCGGCTGATGTGGATCACGGTGTCCTGAAGGGCCGGGTCGAAGCGGCCGAAGGCGATCGGTCCGTTGACGATCGGTGTCGGCGCGATCCGCCACCCGCCGACGGTCAGGCCCACTGCGGCGATAGCGATGACCAAGGCAAGGACGATCAGGATCGCCCACGCGGGCGCCGACAACGGCCGGCCCAGCGAGCGAGCTGTGGTGGACATGGGAAGGCTCCTCAGGGAGGCCAGCCAGGCCGGTTGCTGCCGTCGGCCGGCGGTCGTGGCGAGGATCGCGTCGATCTGACCGTCCGCGACGGTGCGATCGGCGGTCACTTCGAAGTGGGCGCGGAGCATGATCTCGACGTCGCGATGGGCGTTCATGTCGTTCGCTCCGCGGTCCGAGCGACCCGTCGATCATCGGCATCGACGGTGGCCCGCAGGGCCGAGACCGCTCGGTGAAGCCGGGATTTCATGGTCCCGGTGGGGATGCCGAGGGCGGACGCCGCCTCGGCGATGGGCAGGTCGAGGTAGTAGACGAGCACCAGGACCGTTCGCTGGTCGACCGTGAGCCGTTGAAGGCCACGTTCGAGCTGGTCGGTCACGGCGAAGGTCGATTGGATGTCGGCGACGTACGGGTGGTCGCTCGGCTGGAGCGGGATCTCCAGGACTCGTCGGCGGGCCCGCCGACGCGTGTCCTGACAGGAACGGACGATGAGCCTGGTCAACCAGGCCTGGAACTTGTCGGGGTCGCGCAGTCCCGGGAGGCTCCGCCACGCGTTGACGAAGGCATCCTGTACCGCGTCTTCGGCAAGGGTGTAGTCGTGAAGGATCAGCCGTGCGATCGCATTGAGCCGGCCGACCGAGCCCGCGACGAGGCGCGCGAAGGCGTCATGATCGCCCCCTCTCGCCTGGATCACGAGCTCTCGATCCATCCCTGCCGCCCTGCTGACGCGGACATCTTCCGCGTTCGACGTGTATGTCCGTCGGGGGCGTGGGAAAGGTTCCGTCTTGGTGCCGGAGCCTGGCACGCCGACCTGGCGCTTCCGCTCCTAGGCGCGTTCCGCCTTGTGGCCGCCCTCGGCACGGCGCGCGGCACCCCAGCGCGGATCGCCGGCCGTCGCCTCGTAGCCCTTCCGCGTCAGCATCTCGAGCTCAGCGAGTAGCGGCTCGTCGACCTTCGCGAAGTTGAAGCAGGACTTCCCTTGCATGCGCTTCCTGAGCGCCGGTGACACGTCATCGAGCAGCGCGGGCTGGACGTACACGGGCATGAGGTAGTAACTCACGTACCGCTTCCCCAGCCGCGTCGCGCCGAACCACGTGCTCGGGTCCCGCTCACCGTCGGGCGCCATGTCGACGCCGAACCACTGCGCCGAGTCGGCCGACACGTGCATCTTCGCGGCGTACGGCGCCAGCATCGACTTGAACCGCTCGAACAGCTGCCCGAACTCCGCCTCGCCCATCAAGGCCCCTTCAGTACGCGGCCAGCTTGCGGATCGCGTCGGCGATCTTCTCGGGGCTGACCATGAACCAGTCCTCGAGGACATGGTTGTACGGAACCCCCGGGACGTCCGGCCCGGCGATGCGCGTGACCGGTCCGTCGAGGTAGTCGAACGCCTCCTCGGCCACGAGCGCCGCGACCTCGGCACCGTACCCACCGAACCGGTTGTCCTCGTAGACGACGAGGCACTTGCCGGTCTTGCGAACGGACTCGAGGACGGTCTCGTTGTCGAGCGGACGAAGCGTTCGCAAGTCGACGACCTCGACGCTGATGTCCTCCTCGGCCACGCGATCGGCGGCTTCGAGCGCGTAGTGCGCCATCAGTCCGTAGGCGAATACCGAGATCTGCGTCCCCGGGTGGGTCACCGCCGCCTTGCCGAGCGGGCACGGTGTAGTCGGTGTCGGGCACGTCGCCGCGGACCGAGCGGTACATCTTCTTGTGCTCGAAGAACAGCACCGGGTCGTCGTCGCGGATCGACGAGCGGAGCAGGCCTCGGGCGTCGTACGGCGTCGATGGCACGACCACCTTCAGGCCCGGGCACGTGGGTGAAGAACGCCTCGACGCTCTGCGAGTGGTACAGCGCGCCATGGACGCCGCCGCCATACGGCGCCCGGATGACCATCGGCACGCCATAGCCGTTGTTCGAGCGATAGCGCATCCGGGCCGCCTCTGACACGATCTGGTTGAACGCCGGGAAGATGAAGTCGGCGAACTGGATCTCGGCGATCGGGCGAAGGCCGTTGACCGCGGCGCCGATCGATGCGCCCACGATCATCGACTCGGTCAGCGGGGTATCGATGACCCGGTCGTCGCCGAACTCCGCCCACAGGCCGTCAGTGGCCAGGAAGACGCCACCCTTCTTGCCCACGTCCTCGCCGAGGATGATCACCGACTCGTCGCGGCGCATCTCGTCGGCGAGCGTCTCGCGGATGGAATCGATGAACGTCCTGGCCGGCATCAGTCGACGTCCTCGGCGTAGACGTAGCGCATCGCCGTCGAGGGATCGGGGTCCGGTTGCGCCTCGGCGTAGTCGGTCGCCTCGTCGACGATGCCCTTGATCTCTGCGGCGAGCCGCTCCTCGATCTCGTCGGTCAGCACGCCGGCGTCCCGCAGCTGAGCGCGGAACGCCGGGAGCGGGTCGCGCTTGCGCTCTTCCGCGAGCTCCTCCTCGGAGCGGTACTTCGTCTGTTGGTCGTCCGACGAGTGTCCCGTGAGACGGGTGACCTTCGCCTCGATCAGCGTCGGTCCCTCGCCGGCGCGGGCGCGGGCGACCGCGTCACGCGAGGCGGCGTAGCAGGCCAACACGTCGTTGCCGTCGACGACGATCCCCGGGATGCCGTACCCGGCGGCCCGTTCGGCGACATTCGGCACAGACACCTGGCGGGCCATCGGCACACTGATCGCGTAGCCGTTGTTCTCGACCACGAAGACGAACGGCAGCTTGTGGATCGCGGCGAAGTTCAGACCCTCGTGGACGTCGCCCTGGTTGCTGCTCCCCTCCCCCATGGACGTCATCGCGACCTGGCCGGTCTTGCGGATCTTGGCGGCGAGGGCGATCCCGACGGCGTGGAGGAGCTGTGTCGCGACCGGCGACGAGACCGACACGAGGTTGTGCTCGTGCGAGCCGTAATGGCCCGGCATCTGACGGCCGCCCGACGACGGATCGTTGGCCGTCGCGTACTGGGCGGTCAGGATGTCGCGCGGGCTCATGCCGAATGTCAGGCACGTCGCGATCGATCGATAGAACGGCGCGATCCAGTCGTGGCCCTTCTCGAGCGGCCAGGCGATACCAACCTGGGCGCCCTCGTGACCCTGGCCCGAGATCACGAACGGGATGCGGCCGGCACGGTTGAGGATCCACATCCGCTCGTCAAGCGCTCGCGCGAGCGCCACGAGGCGATACATCGCGACGAGGTCGTCGTCGGTCAGTCCGACGCTCGCGGCAAGGCTCGTGGCGCTTCCCTTCGTCACGGCCATCGGACGATCAGAAGTTGATCGATCGTCCGTCGACCGCCAAGGCCGCCTCGCCGATGACCTCCGAGAGGGTCGGGTGGGCGTGCGTCGCGCCGCCGATCTCCCACGGCGTGGCGTCGAGCTCGAACGCGAGCGAGGCCTCCGCGATCAGGTCGGTGGCATGCGGTCCGACGACGTGGACACCGAGCGTGTCCTGTGTGTCGGGGTTGGCGATGACCTTGGCGAACCCCTCGTACTCACCGCCGATGAGGGCCTTGGCGATCGCCTGGAACGGGACCTTGCCGACCTTGTATGGGATGCCGGCCGCCTTGAGCTGCTCCTCGGTCCTGCCGATCGAGGCGATCTCGGGCCGGCAGTACGTCGCCCGTGGCTGGGCGTCGTAGTCCATCTCGTGGACGTCGGCCTCGCCGGCGATCGTGTGCGCGGCGGTGATCCCCTCGTGGCCCGCGACGTGGGCAAGCCACAGACCACCGATCGCGTCGCCGATCGCGTAGACATGCGGCTCCTTCGTCCGCATGTGGCCGTTGACCTTGATGACGCCCTTGTCGGTCTCGACCTTGGTCGTCTCGAGGCCGATGTCCTCGATGTTCGCGGCGCGGCCGGTGGCGACGAGCATCATCTCGGCACGCAGCTCTGCCGGCTCCTTCCCGTCCGGTCCGACGTCGAGGCAGATCCCGCCCTTCTCGACCGAGACCGATTTCGCGTCGAACCGGGCGTTGGTCATGACGGTCATGCCGCGCTTCTCGAAGCTGCGCTGGACGAGCTTGCTGACCTCGAGGTCCTCGAGCGGGACGATCTGTGGCAGGTACTCGAGCAGCGTGACCTTCACGCCGACGTCGTGGAACATGCTTGCGAACTCGACACCCACCGCACCCGCCCCGACGATGACGATGTCCTTGGGCAGGGTCGACATCCTCAGGACGTCGTCGCTGGTCACGATCCGCTTCCCGTCGGGCTCGAGCCCGGGCAGGGACTTGACACGTGAACCGGTGGCGATGATGACGTCCGTCGCCTGGAGTACACGCTCGCCGCCCTTGCCGGGCGTGCCGTCCTCGCCGGCCTGGCTGACGCGGATCTTGTTGGGGCCGTCCAGCCGGCCACGCCCGTCGACCCAGGTGACCTTGTTCTTGGTGACCAGCGACTTCAGGCCGGTCCACAGGCGCTTGACGACAGCGTCCCGGCGCTCAGCGAAGGCCGCGTAGTCGACGACCGGCTCGCCCGGCAGCGTCAGCCCGAAATCCTTGGCGTGGCGGACCTTGTCGGCGAACGCGGCGGACTCGAGCAGGGCCTTGGTCGGGATGCAGCCGCGATGGAGGCAGGTCCCGCCGATCTTGTCCTCGTCGACAAGAGCGACCTTCAGTCCGAGCTGGGCAGCTCGAAAGGCGGCCGTGTAGCCGCCGGTGCCCGCTCCGAGCACCACCAGGTCGAAGTCATTGGACGAGCCGACGGCCATCGGTCAGTGGGCCTCGAAGGGGCTCGGAGCGGTAGCCGACGGAGGGGCGTCGAAGGCGTGCGCGCCCGAGTGGGTCATCGCGTTCGATGGTACGCGTGCCGTTGCGACGGGCGCAACCGACGCCGACCCGGCCGACCGGCGCTGACGCGTCGGGCGGAGCCATCGGCCGGTGCTAGACTCGGGCTCCCCGAGCCACCTCCCCTCCACCTGGAGCATCGATGGGAACCGACATCCTCGGAACGGTCGGCCTCATGCTCATCGCCTATCTGGCGGGCTCGATCCCGGTCGGTGCGATCGTCGCGCGGTGGGTCGGCGGACCGGACCTCCGATCCGTCGGATCGGGCCGGACGGGTGGCACCAACGCGCTGCGGGCGCTGGGTCGGAAATGGGCCGCCGTCGTCGTCCTCGGCGACCTGCTGAAGGGCGCCCTCCCCGTCCTGCTGGCCCGCTACGTCACGGGCGACCCGCTGGTCGAGGTGCTCTGCGGAGGCGCAGCGGTCGCCGGTGCGATCTGGAGCGTGTTCGCCGGGTTCCGCAGCGGCCGCGGCGTGGGGACGGGCGTCGGGACCATGCTCGTCATCCAGCCCATCGCGGTCCTGCTGGCGGCGCCGGTCTTCTTTGCCGTGATCCTGCTGACGCGCTACGTGTCGCTCGGCTCACTGCTCGGGTCGGCCGCGATGATCCCCGCCATGTTGTTGCTGCTCTTGCTCGTGCCCGAGACGCCGCTGCCGTACGTCATCTATACCGCGGTCGGGACAGCCCTGATCTGGCTGGCACACGCCGACAACATCGAGCGGCTGCTGAAGGGCACGGAGCGCAAGTTCGACCTGAGCATGCTGGCCGGCAAGACACCCCCGAGCGGCGTCGAGGGGCCGTAAGCCACCGATCCTGCCCTTGGAATCGATCGACCCGGGTCGGCTGACGACCCGGGTCGGGGATCACGCTTGTTCGGCGGGCCGTCGGTCAGCCCGCGCCGAGAGGATGGGACTAGGCGCCGCGCATGCTCCTGAAGCAGTCGCTGCAGTAGACGGGCTTGCCGCTGGTCGGGCGGAACGGGACCTGGGCCTCGCGGCCGCAATTGGAGCACGTGGCTGCGAACATCTCGCGCGGGCCACGGTCGCGGTAGCCACCGCCACCGCCGCCGCCGCCGTAGCCGCCGGAACCACCGGCCGAATAGCCACCGCCGGCGCCGTAGCTGCCATACGATCCGCCGCCGCCGGTGTCGGCGTTACGCGCCGCCTTGCGGCTGGCGCGGCACGAAGCGCAGCGACGCGGCTCCGTGAAACCTCGCTGGGCGTAGAAGTCCTGCTCGGACGCGGTGAATACGAATTCCTGTCCACAGTCCGCGCAAGTCAGGTTCTTGTCGCTGTACAAAGAAGAGACTCCTCTCGGTAGCCGGCGCGATCCCGTCGGGTTCTCGCGTCAGCCGTGAGAGGAGTCCGAGTTGCGTCGAGCTACGTTCTGGCCACGGACGCTTCCGCGGCGTTTGACCGCGCGATGGTACGCGTTGGGAGCGGCGCTTGTACAGCCCTGACTTTCGATCAAAACGGTGCGACGGCGAACAGGTGGCTGAACTGTTTGCACCAGATGATCGCACTGCGGAATCGGCTCACGTCCGTACCCGTGGGCACGTCGTAGCCGAACGAGCCGTCGGTCGCCTTGAGCGTCCCGAGCTCCAGGGCGTCGTCCGCGTAGTCGTCGGCATCGGTCGAGAGGTAGACGTACAGGTCGGGCCCGTTTCGCACGCTGAAGTCCGCGAGCCGCAGGTGGTACCGACCGGGCTCGACCTCGATCAATGAAGCGGTCCCCCGGCCGAAGTGGAACTCGTCCGTCCCCGAGAACTCGCCGCTCGCGACCATGACCGGATCGAATGGGGTCGGCGACGGCCGCAGCGAGACGCTCGGTGCGAGGGTCGGAGGCGCCGTCGGCGTGGCGATCGCGACCGACGGCGCCGGGATCGACGCAATTGCGACTGCCGGTGTCGGGCCCGGCTCCACGAGTGAGGTCCGGACCCATATCGGCGATGCGAGATACCACGTGGTGGGCGCGCCGACCGCGATCGCCAGCGCGACGACCACGCCTGTCCTCCCCGGATGACGGCGCGCCGCCTCGAACCAGCCACGACGCCACGCCACGACCGCAAGGACGACCACGACCACCGCGGAGACGATCGCAACGAGCACGCGCTGGTCGTACAAGGTGTCGAAGAACGTGCGCGCCAGGTCGTCCATGCCCGGGACGGTGACTGCTGCGCATGACGCGTCGATGACGGCCGGTCGAAACCCGGCGGAGCGTCAGTCGGGAGGCGGGACCGAGTATTCGCGCGCGGCGGTCTCGAGGTAGTCGTCGCGCTGCCGCTCGCACTCGCCCTCGGTCCAGGCGAGCTCGCGCGCCATGATCGCGGCGACCCTCGGCGCGACCGACGTCCCGCGATCGGGCATCTCCGGGCTGAGCCGGAGGCGCCTGGAGAGCACGTCATCGACCGATAGCGCCAGCTCATGACGGACCGCCCAGGCGACCTCGGCTTCGAGGAACGGCCGCCCCGCGATCAGCGGTCGCAGCAGGTCCAGCTCGCGACCGAGCGCCGCCACGTCGGGCGCTTCCGCCCCGTGCCGCGCCGCGAGGCGTGACGCGGCGTCGGGATGCGCAGCCGCGATGGCCGGGATCGCGGCGAGCTCGGCGGCGATCCCGTCGCGCGCGGGCGCGTCGGCTGCGCCGACGAGTGGCAGCTCGGCGGTCGCGCTGGGCCGCGCACGCGCGCCATCCTGGCCGAGTGCCGCATCGATCGTGTCTCGCGCCATGACGCGATAGGTCGTGTACTTGCCACCGGCCACCCGGACCACTCCGTTCGGCTCGGCCGTGATGCGATGCTCTCGCGATGCCTTGATCGTCGAGCCACGAGACGGCGCGATCAGCGGGCGCAGGCCGGCGTACGTGCCGACGACGTCGTCACGCCTCAGGTCGACGTCGAGTGTCGCGTTGACGGTCGCAAGCAGTTCGTCGACCTCGCGACCGCTGGCCGCGACGCGGCCCGGCGGTCCGTCATATGGAGCGTCGGTCGTGCCGATCAGCCAGTGGTCGGACCATGGGATGAAGAACACGACCCGGCCCGGCACCCGGATCGTGAGGCCGGTGCTCCCCGGGATGCGGTCGCGGGGCACGACGAGATGCGCGCCGCGGCTGGGCAGGATACGCATCGAGGGACTGGCGAATGGGTGCCCGGGATCGGCAGCCCACACGCCCGTCGCGTCGACGACCGATCCGGCATGGATCGCGAGCTCACTGCCGCCGAGCAGGTCGGTCGCCGCGACGATCCGCGACGGATCGGAGCCCCTGTCTGCCCTCAGGCCCGTGGCCCGGACACGCGTGACCGCGACCGGTTCCGGCTCCCTGGCGAGCGCGGTGCGCAGGACGGTCATCGTGAACCTGGCGTCGTCCTCGACCCCGTCGTGGTACAGCAGCCCGCCGCGCAGCCCGTTCCTCCGCAATGACGGCCAGGCGGCCAGCGAGCCCGACACGTCGAGCCGCTTGTGCCAGCCACCGTCGTGCCTCGCGCCAAGGACGTCGTAGAGCGTCAGTCCGGCGTCATAGAACGCCTTATGCACGAACGGGAGGCCATAGATCGGGAAGAGCTGCGGCTCGAGGCTGACGAGATGGGGCGCGTTGCGGAGGAGCCGGCGACGTTCGGCGAGGGCTTCGCGGACCAGCGGCAGGTGGATCTGCTCGAGATATCGCAGGCCGCCGTGGATGAGCCGCGACGACCGCGACGACGTGCCGGCCGCGATGTCGTCCTGCTCGATGAGCGCTGCAGTCAGGCCACGCGACGTCGCATCCAACAGTGCCCCGGCGCCGACGATCCCGCCGCCGACGATCAGGACGTCCCAGGTGGTCTCCGCGAGGCGGGCGAGGTCAGTGGCCCGTCGCTCGAGTGGAGCCGACCGCGACGCCGGCATCGATGCCGGGGCCGTCACCGGTCGCTGTCGATCGGTCGCCCATGGGCGATCCGCCACAGGAGCCAGCCGGTGCCGACGATGAGCACGCCGATCAGGACCGGCCCGTCGTAGATCGCGCGCTGGAGGGGCGCCGGCAGCAGGCCGGTCACCAATGCCGCACCGAGGACGACAGCGACGACACCCGCCGCGACAAGGGCGACCTGCGGCCAGCCGGGCTGCCGGCGGGGCGTCCCGGGCTCAACCACGGTCGGCCTCGACAGGGATGCCGATCGGGGCGACCAGGATCCTGCCGGCATGCGCCGCACCGCGCCGTGCCAGCAGTCCAGTCTTCGGTCGATGGAAGGTGACCGTCAGATCGGCTATCACGGCGGGGTCGGATGGTTCGCCGCTCGAGAGGTCGACGGCTGTCGGGGTGTCGACGGCGACGACCGGGATGCCGGCGCGGTGGGCGCGATCGATGACCTCGACGGCGGTCCGGATCGGTTCCCGAAGGGGTCCGCGAACGCCGGTCCCGAGCAATGCGTCCACGATGACGGCAGCCTTGTCGATCCCCTGACCGAGCACCGCGACGTCGCGTGCCACCGGGGCATGGACCTTGGTGATGCCCTTGTCCTTGGCGATGCGATCCCAGTTCTTGGCCGCCGCGGCGCCAACAGGTCGAGCGTCGGTGGCGACGACGGCGACCACGACCCTGCCGCCGTGCAAGGCAAGCCGACGGGCGGCGACGTAACCGTCGCCTCCATTGTTGCCTGGCCCCGCCAGGATCACGATCGGGCCGGTGCCCCAACGCTCGGTGTCGACGGCGAGCGCCTTGACGGCTGCGGCGACGGCCGTACCGGCGTGCTCCATGAGCCGATCCTCGCTGATGCCGAGTGCCTGTGCGCGTCTGTCGGCGCCGCGCATGGCTTCCGCCCCGATCGGCGACGCTGCTGCGCGGTCGGCCCATCGGTGACGGAGACCCCGGAGGTCGAGGTCGAAGAGCGTGGGATCGTCGGCGGGCAGCGGTATCGCGGTCCCGCTTGCCGCCGGACTCGTTGACATGGCCCGCCAAGCGTAGCCGACGGACGCGGGAGCCTCAGCCAGTTGCCAGGCGGGCGTGGACGGTCTCGGTGTCGGCACGGCGGAGCTCGACCATCCCCTCGCCCGCGAGGGCGGCCGCCGCGCGATGGACGCGGTCGAGGTCGTGCGCGCCGATCGGCGCATCGAGCGCGACCCAGTCGCTTCCGGGCGCGTCGCGGAGTCGGTCGAGGATGCGTCCCCGAAGCCAGCGGGTCGTGGCCGGGAACGGCGTCGGCGCTCGTCCGGGCCTGATCGCGGTCTGCGGAGGCGGCTCCGCGGGCTCTTGCGCCGCATACCGACACCAGGCCCGCACCGGGCAGTCGCCGCATCGGGGCGTACGCGGGCGGCAGACGGTCGCCCCCAGGTCCATCAGGGCGTGCGTCCACGTTGCGGGATCACCCGTGGCGACCACGCCGTCCGCGAGAACCTGCACGTCGCCCGCGGGTATGCCTTCCGCGCCACCCACGAACCGACCGATGATCCGGCGCACGTTGACGTCGACCGCCCCGACACGCAAACCGAACGCGATGGCCGCGACGGCGCGAGCGGTGTAGGGACCGACGCCCGGCAGGGCCTCGAGGGCTTCGACCGATGCGGGGACGCGTCCGCCGTGCTCGTCGCAGATGATCTTCGCCGCCCGCCACAGAGCGAGCGCGCGCCGGTCGTAGCCGAGACCCTGCCACTCGCGAAGGACGTCGGCGGGCGCGGCAGCTGCCAGCGCCTCGACGGTCGGGAAGCGCTCGATGAAGCGCTCCCAATGCGCTGCAGCGCGTTCGGCCTGGGTCTGCTGGGCCATCGCCTCGGAGACGAGGACGGCGTACGGGTCGCTGGTCCTGCGGAAGGCGAGTGTCCGGCCATGCCGCGCGTACCAGCGGAGGATCGCCCGACGCGGCGCCGACGCGAGAGCGACCGACTCGTCCACGGCTCGCAGGATAGTGCCGGTGCACCGGCCGGTGAGGGCCTGATGAGCGCAGCCGCGTACGATGACCGCGCAAGTCCGAGGGAGGTCCCGAGTGATGGCCGTCGACGTCCGCCGCTTCACCGGCTTCAGCCCGGATGCGATCGACTTCCTGGCGGAGCTCGCCCAGAACAACGACCGCAGCTGGTTCCAGCCCCGCAAGGCCGAGTACGAGTCGCTCCTGAAGGAGCCGATGGAGGCACTCGTCGCGGGCCTCGCCGACGCGTTTGCCGCCCGAAAGCTGCCCATGCAGGCCGACCCGAAGCGGTCGATCTTCCGGATCTATCGCGACACCCGGTTCGCCAAGGACAAGTCGCCCTACAAGACCCACCTCGGCGCGTCGTTCCCGTGGGTCGAGCGCAAGGATCCCGAGGCGGACTTCTCGCACACCGAGCACGCCAACGGCGCGTACTTCCATCTCCAGCCGGGCAACAACTACGTGGGCGGCGGCATGTGGCATGCGACCAAGCCACGATTGGACGCATTCCGCCAGGCCATCGTTGCCGACGAGGGGAGGGTGCGGGCTGCGCTCGAGGAGCCCGCGTTCCTGGCCGAATTCGGGCCCGTCGAGAGCCACGACACGCTCAAGCGCGTGCCGCCGGGCTATCCGGCCGACCACGCGCTCGCCGACCTCTTCCGCTACAAGGACATCGTGTTCGGTCGTCGCCTGGCGGACGACGAGGTCTACTCACCGGCGCTCCCCGACATCCTGGCCGACGCCTATGCGAGGGCGACGCCCGTGTTCCGTTTCCTGTCCACCCTGGACGCCTGAGGCGTGCGGTTCGGCGCCGCCTTCTGGATCCAACGGACCGGTTGGCCCGATCTTCGGGATGCTTGCCTCGCGGTGGAACGAGCCGGGTGGGACTCGCTCTGGCTCGACGACCACCTGATGTCGGACGAGGGAGTCTGGGAGGACGCCAAGCTCGAGGGCTGGGCTGCGCTCCAGGCCGTCGCGTCGGTCACGTCGCGTGTTCGGCTCGGCTTGCTCGTGTCGTCGACGACCTTCCGCAACCCCGGGCTCATCGCCAAGCTCGCAACGACGCTCGATCACGTGTCGGGCGGGCGGTCGGTACTGGGGCTGGGCGGCGGCTGGTTCGCACGGGAGCACGACGCCTTCGGCATGGACTTCGGGAGCGGTTTCGGTGAGCGGCTCGACCGTCTGGACGAGGCGACGATGCTCATCCGCCGATTGCTCGACGGCGAGCGTGTCACGCACAAGGGTCGGTTCTACGAGATGCATGACGCCCTGTGCGAACCGCGCCCACGACAGACCCGACTGCCGATCCTGATCGGCGGGTCAGGACCGACGAAGACATTGCGGACCACGGCCCGGTATGCGGACCTGTGGAACGGGTACGGAGAGCCGGACCGCATCGCGGCGGTCTCCGACATCCTTCGGACCCGCTGTGAGGAGGTCGGCCGCCGGTTCGAGGACATCGAGCGGACCGTGACGCTGCATGCCGTGCTCCGCGACAGCCGAGCCGCCGCGGTCGAAGCCTGGACGCCGATCGCGGACCGGCACGGTCTCGTCGGCCGCCTCGGAGCGGATGGCACCGAACGGGACCTACACATCGGCGGGTCGCCTGCTGAGGTCGCCACGTACCTCGACGGATACCGCCGGATCGGCATCGGCGAGGTGACCTTCGTGTTCCGCCATCCGTTCGACCTCGAGACGATCGAGCGTCTCGGTGATGTCCGGGCGGCGCTCGGGGACTAGGGTCCGACTTCCACCGCAGAGGCACGCTCCCAGAGCGCCAGAGCGACGAGTTCCGAGACTGCCGACTGGACGATCGCTCGCTCGATCGGGCCGTCTACGACAGGCATGTCGATCGTCAGAGCGGCGCCCTCTACGCCGGGCCCGACGACCACCGTCTCGCCGCCGCGTCGCCGGATCGTGGCGACGACCTCGGGATCGGCCGCGGATCCTGCGAACAACAGCGCCCGATGTCCGGGCAGTGCCAGGTAGATGCCCGTGTGCAGCCAATCGGCCGTGTCGTGTGCCACGGCCGGCAAACGCGGCGCCTCGCGCAGCATCAGCGCTCCCTGGTGGACGAGCGCGGCATCGACATCATCACCGAGGACATCGATGGCGGCGGCGCCGTCGAGGACGTCGGCCGCAGGTCCGAGCCACGCATCCCGGCCATCGAGAGCGGTCTGCAGCGCGTCCACGGTCGGACCCAGGCTGGAAGCCGTCGTGCCTTCTCCTGTCCACCGCCCGACGAGCATCCCCAGCGCGGCGACCGTGGCTCGGAATGTCCGGGTGGCGATGCCCGAACCCTCCTGGCCTGCCAGCAGCGGCAGGACGATGTCCGCCTCGGTCGCCAGTGGGGAGCCAGGGTCGTTCGTGACGGCGATCACCCGGCCCGGTCCGCGATTCCGCCGGGCCGTGTCGATGACCTCGGCGGTCCGTCCCGATGCCGAGATCGCGACGAGCACCTGGTCCCCGGCAGGCGCCGTCCGCGACGACGAGGTCGACGCGTACTCGGCCCAGGCCGGCAGGCCCGCTTTGCGAGCGACTGCGGCCGCTGTCAGCGCCGCGTACCGCGAGCTGCCGAGACCGGAGAACACGATCCGGGACGGTGGATCACCGATCCCTTCGAGCGGACCGTCAGACGCCGCGTAGGCCGCAAGCAGCCGGCCGAGCGCGGCCGGGACGGATCCGATGTCGTCTCGCAGCGCCGTGACGCGGTCGGTCACGCGGCGTCCTCGAACAGCGAGCGCATGCCCTCGGTCGGGGCGTACAGCCACGCGGGCAGGTACGTTGCGGCGTACGCGAACTCGTGCAGCTCCTTGTCGACCTCGAAGGCGTGGAGCAGGTCCGCGTCGACGTCCGCCCGGTACGCCTCGAGGAACCGCTCGCGTGCGCGGAGGATCCAGGCGTCGAGGTCCAGCCCCGGCCGCGACAGCGGCCCGCCGTTGGCCGCCTCCGCGCGCCGACGCGCGCTTCGCGCGACGTGGTCGAGCGACCGCAGCATCGAGGCCACGTCGCGCAATGCCGGTCGATGGGCGCGACGGGCCTCCGGAGAGCTCATTGGCTCGCCCTCGAAATCGACGATGCGGAAACCATCAGGTGCGATGAGCACCTGGCCGAGGTGGTAGTCGCCGTGCGCGCGGACCACCTGCGGCGCGGTCGGCAGGGCGTCGATGACGCTGATCGACTCGGCGATCCGGGGCGCGAGCTCGCGCAGGAGGTCGGCGGCCTCGCCGGTGGCGAGATCGAGCGCTGAACCGAGGTGCCGGTGGGCGTCGGCCGCCCACGATCGCACCTCGTCCCGGGTCGCCTCGCGTGGTGCGATGTCGGGGAGACCGTGCCCGTCCGCGACGGCCTCGTGCAGACCCGCGGTGAGCGTCCCGAGGTCGGCGGCGATCTCCGTCGCGAACTCGACGCTGACCTGACCGCGCGACGTGAGCCATCCCGACGAGCATCCCGGCGATCGACTCGAACCCATCGGCGCCGTCGGCCACGAATTCCTCGAGCATCGCGACCGTCGTCGGTTCGCCGGTTCGGGCGACGACCTCGGCGAAGCCCGCGAGGCGGGGCACGGCCGAAAAGCCCGCCTCCTCACTGAGGAACGCGGTCATCTCGAGGTCGGGGTTCAGACCCGGCTGGAGCCGGCGGAAGGCCTTGAGCAGGAGCGCGCCACCCAGGACGACCGACGTGTGCGACTGATCGGCGCCAAGATCGCGCTCGGGACCGGGCCCCTCGGGCGCGAGACCGGCCAGGGCGCGAGCCGGTCGGCACACGAGCGCCGCGCTCGGCGGCGCCTGCGGGTCGCCCTCGGCCGGCAGCGACGGGATCGCCCGCCCCTCCGCCATCGCCACGGCCAATGCCCGCCACGACCCATCACCCGGAACGGCCGGTCTCAGCGACTCGCCGGTCAGCGCGAGCGTGTACGCCTGCCGGCTGCGGTCATCGAGCGTGACCGTCGCCAGCGCGAGGACGTGCGGACCCGATCCGTCGAGGGTGAACGCTTCATCGAGCTCGATGCCCCGGATCGAGCGGCCCTTGGCGCCGAACCAGCGCTCACGCGTGATGGCATCGAGGTCGAGGGCCGCGACCGCCGCCGCGACCTCGGCGCGCGTGGGACTGGCGACCTCAGGTCCCCGTGTTGATCATCACGTGCTTGACGAACGTGTAGTCCTCGAGCGCGTACTTCGAGCCGTCCTTGCCGTAGCCGGACTGCTTCACCCCGCCGTGCGGCGTCTCCGACGCGAGTGTGAAGTGTTCGTTGATCCAGACGTGTCCGAAGTCGAGCGCCTTCGCGACGCGCATCGCCTTGCCGATGTCGCTCGTGAAGATCGACGATGCGAGGCCATAGGGCGTGTCGTTCGCCCACTTGACGGCCGTCTCTTCGTCGCTGAACCGCTGGACTGTGACGACAGGGCCGAAGACCTCGTCCTGGACGATCTCCGACTTCTGGTCCGGGCCGGCGATGACGGTCGGCTCGTAGTACGCCCCGGGCCGGTCCGGGCGGTTGCCGCCGACCACGACCTCAGCGCTACCGCGGGCGCGGTCGACCATCCCCGATACCTTGTCGGCCTGGGCGGTCGCGATGAGCGAGCCCATCTCGATGTCGTCGCCCTCGGCCGGGTCGCCCCATTTGATCGAGCGGACCTGGTCGGACAGGGCCGACACGAAGCCGTCGTAGACCTTCGGGCCGGCGATGACGCGTGTCGCCGCGGTGCAGTCCTGGCCGGCATTCCAATAGCCGGCCGACCTTAGCGTCTCGGCCGCAAGGTCGATGTCCGCGTCGTCGAAGACGATGATCGGCGCCTTGCCGCCAAGCTCCAGGTGCAGGCGCTTGACGGTGTCGGCTGCGATCTTGGCCACCCGCTTGCCGGTCACCGTGTCGCCGGTGATCGACACCATGCGGACCTTCGGATGACCGACCAGGGCGTCACCGATATCGCCCCCCGAACCGGACAGCACGTTCACGACGCCCGGCGGCAGGATCTCGGCGAGGATCTCGGCGAACGCCAGGGCGCTCAGCGGCGTGCGCGCCGACGGCTTGAGGACGACGGTATTGCCGGTCGCCAGCGCCGGACCGAGCTTCCATGTCGCCATGTAGAGCGGGTAGTTCCACGGCGCGATCGACGCGACGACGCCGATCGGGTCGCGCCGGATGATCGAAGTGTGACCGGCGAGGAACTCGTTCGCGGCGAGGCCGTCCATGACCCGAGCGGCACCCGCGAAGAAGCGGAACAGGTCGACGCTCGTCGACATCTCGTCGATCGCCGCGCCGACCGGCTTGCCGGCGTTGGCGCTCTCGATCCGCCCGAGCTCATCGGCCTTTGCCTCGAGCGCGTCGGCGATCTTGAGCAGGTATAGGGACCGATCCTGCGGCGTCGTCTGCTTCCACGACTCGAAGGCGGTCGCCGCGGCGTTCACGGCGCGGTCGACGTCCTCCTGGGAGCTCGCCGGGACGTTGGCGATGACCTGGTCGTTGGCCGGGTTGATGACCTCGGCGGTCCTGCCGTCCGCGGCACCGACGAAATCGCCGCCGATGAACTGCTGATAGGTCTTGGCTCGTTCGAGCGTCTCGGTCACGGAACGCCTCCTCGCGCGAGTGACGGGATCGGGTCGGAAGTGTTGGTCATCGTAGTCCCGCGCCGGTGGTCCGTCCCGCAGCGTGGGCGACGATGGCCTCGATGTTCTGGAGATACGAAAAGCGGTGCCCCGGCGGGGAGGAGGGGAATTCCGCCGATGACACCGCCCGGTGCTGCGGCAACGGGGTGCCGCGTGAGGTTCGTCGCGTTCAGTCGCTAGCTCGTTCTAACCGGTTTGGCGACGTTCGAGTCCTCGTCGACGTCGATGCCATGGCGCTTGGCCGCAGAGAGGATCTTCTTGCGGGCGCGCTCCTTGGCGGCACGGCTCTCGAAGTCGGTCTGGTTGAAGCGCGCGATCGCGTTCCGGACGTGCGACTCGTCGTTGATCGGGAGGTGCTCGCCGCCCTCCTTGTCGACGTACGCGAACTGGTTCGAACGAAGGTCGTCTCGATCGTCAGCGTCAAGCGTTGCCATGGTCATACCTCTCGGTATCTGGACTCTCTTGACCACGAGCGTCGCACCAACGAGGTGACCAAGGGTCCGGCCTCGCCCGGTCGGCTCCTTACAGGGTCGTTGCGTCGAGGTTCGCCATGCAGCGCGACGTCAGGTCGGCGTGCCGCTCCGCCACGGGCGCGGGTCCGTGCGCAGGAGCGAGTACATCAGCACATCAACGTTCTTGCCACGGTGGAAGAACGGCTCGCGGAGCGTCCCCTCGAGGGTGAACCCGCACTTCTCGGCGATCCGTCGGGACGCGGCGTTGTCGGGCAGGATCACCAGGTGGATCCGGTGGCGCGGCTTGGTATCGAACAAGTAGTCGACGAGGAGCCGCACCGCGTCCGTCGTGTAGCCACGACCGGCGTCGCCGGGGTCGTACAACTGGTAGGAGAGCTCATACGCGTCCCAGTACGGCACCGCTCTGAAGAATTCGATGTGGCCGACGATCCGGTCGGAGGGGTCGAGGATGACCAGGATGCCCTCTTCCTTGCCCCAAAAACCGTCGTCCTCGAACTGCTTCCTGAACGCGGTCTCGGACATGACGTTGATCGGGAAGTAGTGCCCCCGGTTCTGGATCTCGATGTGGCGCGTGTAGAGCTCGTCGAGGTCGGCGGCGCGGACCGGTCGGAGCGTGACCTCCTTGCCGTGCAGCACGTCAGGCGCTCACCGGCACGCCGGTCCTGGCGACGCGCTCGACGAGTTCTGCGGCGCGGGCGGTCCCCGACGTGGACTTGATACGGGCAGACATCGCCGCGAGTCGATCCGCCAGGGCCTGATCGCCGAGGAGCTGGTCGATCGCACCGGTCAGCTGGGCGTCCTCGAAGCCGTACGTCGAGAGCCGCTTGCCGAAGCCCGTCTCGTCGACCCGTTGGGCATTGTCGACCTGATCCCAGAACAGCGGCAGGACGATCATCGGCTTGCCGTGGTGGAACGCCTCGGTGACGGTGTTGTTGCCGCCGTGCGTGATGACCAGGTCGACCATCGGCAGGATCGCGGGCTGGGGCAGGAAGCCCTCCCCGGTCTGGTTGTCACGGAGCGTGATCTGGTCGGCGAGCGGGCCCTTGGACACGATCACCCGGTGCTCGGTCGTGGCCAGCACGTCGACCAGCCGCTGCATCAGGGACACGTCGGCCGACCCGAGCGACCCCAGGGAGAGGAAGATCAACGCTCCATCCCGCTCGGCCAGCTCCGACGGCAGCTCCCACGAGGTCTCAGCTGCCCGGACCGTGGAATCGAGCCGGTGCCAGGTCGGTCCGAGCGGTTCCGCCCGCTCGTAGTCGGCCTCGGCCGGATAGGAGTACAGGTTCAGGTACGGGGACTCGGCGATGAACTCCGGCCCGAGCGCGCCGTAGCTCAATCCGGATTCGCCATGCTCGCGGCAGAACGCATCGAAATCGGCCCACATCTCACCGAGCGTCCGGCGGACCTCGTCGAGGAAGTCCGCCCACGCGCTCTGATCGGCGACGGGATAACCGCTGCTGAACGGGGCGATCCGGGGATCCTTCATCTCCATGGGGTTGCACGACACGATGCGGACCCACGGTCGACCGCTGGCGGCGATCGCCGGGAAGGCCACGACGTTGTCCTCGACGATCACGTCGGGCGCCACCTCGTCGAAGATCTCGGCGAGTCGCGGGTCCACGTACTTCGAGCCATCGATGAGCGCCTGCCATGTCGGCGCGATGAACTCCCCGAGCTGCTCGAGGGTCGACTTGCGGAAGACCGGTGCGGTGTCGCGGATGAAGTCGATCCAGAACTGGCCCGGCACCTCGGGCTCGGCCGGCGGTGGGCCGAGCCGCATGAGCCGCTCCTCGAAGCCCTTCGCCTCGAGCGTGCCAGCGAACGACTCCTCGATGATGAACACGACGCGGTGGCCGCGCGCCCGGAGCACCTGCCCGATCCCGACGCAGTTGTTGGTCGGGCCGTAGGCGCCCTCCGGGAAGAAGACGATCGTGCGCGCGTCAGTCACTCGGGGAGTCCCCTCCTGCGGTTGGCGGCCAATCTACCGTCCCAGCGCGAGGGCGATGGCAAGGGTCGCGACTGCTGCCACGGCCACGACGGCGTCGACCGGCGACCAGCGCAGCTCGCGGTAATGCGTCCGTTCTCCGGATCCGAACGCGCGGGCGTCCATCGACACGGCCATGCGATCGGCATGGCGGATGGCGAGGACCAGCAGACCGACGAACAGCCGCGGATGCCAGCCGGCCCGCAGGCCGCGGATACGACGGGCCTGGCGCAGGGTCGTGAGGTCCTCGGCGAAGCGTGGGATCGCCTGGTAGGCCGCCAGGGCACCGTAGGCGAAACGGCTCGGCACGCGTGCCTGCTGGACGAGCGAATCGGCGAGACGGGTCGGGTCGGTCGTCAGCGCGAAGACTGCGCCGACGCACGCGATCGCGGCCACCCGCAGCATGATCGAGACGCCATTGACGAACGCCTCCTCGGCGATGCGGACGGGACCGATCTGGATGAGTGTGGCCGTGGCCGGATCGCCGTTCGCGGCCGAGAACAACATGTTCGACAACCCGATGACGAGCGCCGCCAGCCAGACCGGCGCGAGGGTCCGCCCGAGTGCCAGCGGTGGGATGCCGCCGAGCGTGAGACCAGCCCCGAGCGCGACCACCGCGAGGACGACCGGCGGCACCGGGTGGAGGGTGAACGCCAGCCCGACAAGCCAGAGCACGGCGATCGCCAGCTTCACGACGGGACTGGTCCGTCCGAGCAGGCTGTCGAGCTGGGCGTCCTCGACCACCAGGCGATCCGCGATCATGCGACGTCCCCGCCTGCCGCCGGCCCGTCGCGGATGATCCAGCCGGTATCCATCTCCACGATCCTGGTCGCGACGTCGCGGACGAACCGCTCGTCGTGGGTGGCCGCGATCAGCGAGGCGCCGGCGTCGAGGTGCTCGTCGAGGATGCCAAGCAGGCCCTCGTAGCCCAGGCGGTCCTGTCCGAACGTGGGCTCGTCCAGGACCAGCACATCGGGACGCCGGATCAGGATGCATGCGAGGGACAATCGCCGCTGCTCACCGCCGGACAACCGATACGGGCTGCGCCCCTCGAACCGATCGAGCGGCAGGCCGAGCCGGGTCATCAGGTCGTCGACGCGACCGCGTTCCTCGTCGGTCAGCCCCAGCCGGACCTCGTCGCCGACCGTCTGGGCGAGGAACTGGCGTTCCGGTTCCTGGAAGACATAGCCCGCGTGCCGGGCGAGGGTCGCCGCCGGCATCTCCGCCGGGTCCTCGCCGCGCAGGTCGACCGTCCCGTGGTCGGGTCGCAGCAAGCCGACCAGGAGGCGCCCGAAGGTCGACTTCCCTGCCCCATTCGGCCCGACGATCGCGATCCGTTCGCCGGCCGAAGCGTCGAAGGTGATATCGCGGACCGCGGGGTCGCCGCGGTCATATCCGAATCGGAGGCCCCGCGTTCGGACCAGGACGTCACCGACAGACGCTGGGGGTCGCGCCGGCCGCACCGCATCCTCGCCCGGCAGCCAGATGCCCGCCGCCCGCATCGCGTCGCCGGATCTCGCCAGCACCTTGACCGGCGATCCGACGTCGATCGGTCGGCCGTCCGGACCGAGTGCGAGGACGACGTCGGCCAGCGGCCATGCCACATCGACCTGGTGCTCGATCAGCACCATGGTCGCACCTCGCGCGGCGCGGATGACGTCGAGCGTCGCCACGAGCGCCGAGGCGCCGGTGGTGTCGAGGCTGGCGGTCGGCTCGTCCAGGACGAGCAGCCCGGGCCGCGGCGCGAGGGCACCGGCCAGGGCAAGGCGCTGTTGCTGGCCACCCGATAGCTGGCGAGTGCGGAGTCGCTCGGTACCGGCAAGACCGACCTCGGCGAGTGCCTGGGGTACGCGCGAGTGCATCGCCTCGCGCTGCCAGCCCCGGTTCTCCAGGCCGAACGCGACGTCGTCCTCGACCCGATCCATCACGAGCTGCGTGGACGGGTCCTGGAGAACGAGGCCGACCTTGGCGGCGACGCCGACAGGCCCGAGGGCGAGGGCATCCTCGTCGTCGAGGTGCAGCGTCCCGCCGACGGTCGCAGGGATCTGGCCGGGGATCAGCCCGGCGATCGCCAGCGCGAGCGTGCTCTTGCCGGACCCCGAGGGCCCGACGATGAGGAGGACGGACCCCGGCTCGAGGTCGAGGTCGACACCGGCCAACGCCGGACCGTCGGCCCCGGGATAGGTGACCGTGAGGTCCCTGGTGCGGAGTGCCGTCGGCGTCAGTCGGGGAATCCTTCGAGGACGCCGGCCTGCTTGAGCGCGCGATGCAGGGCGATCGATCCGCCGGCGACGATCACGACCGCCGAGATCGCCATGAAGATGCCACGCACCAGTTGGACGACCAGGTCGACGTCTGCGTAGTAGAGCGCCCAATCGTGGATCCATGCCGCCGCGGCACTCGCCACGGCCGCAGTGGCGATCACCGGATACGTCCACGACCGGTAGAGCGTGAACGCGAAGACGAGCTCCGCGGCGGCGCCCTGGACGAAGCCTGACAGCAGGGTGTCGACGCCCCATGGACCGCCGAGGAACGCCGCCACGCCGGCCGCCACCATCTCGGCGAAGAGCGCTGCACCGGGCTTGCGGATCACGAGCGGCGCCAGGACGGCTGGGACGAGCCAGACCGCGTAGAACAGGTCGCGCACCGGCAGGGCGACCGCCGAGAGCGCGCCGAGCGGACCGAACCAGATCAGCGTCCAGATCCAGAACACGACACCGAAGGCCACGCCGATCACCGCTGCGACGACGATGTCGCGCGTGCGCCAGCGCGTGTCGGGAATCTCGGTCGGCGTCGCCGCCCCGATCGTCGTCATGATCCGAACCTCCTCGGCCGATAACACAGAGACCGCCGTCACCGGGCTCCGGAACGTGCGTTTCTGGGATCGATGCTGGCCTGCTTCCTTCGCCGGTACGAGCCGGATCAGGTTCGGCGGGTCTGTGGCCTTCGCCACACTCTCAGCGCTCGAGGCGCTCCCCGGAGGCGGTGTTCGGTTGTGCGCGAAGCCTAGCACGCTGCCTGACCCACGCCACCACGTCGTCGAGGACCTGCGGCCCATCGGGCTCGTTGTGAAGCTCGTGCCGTAGGCCCGGGTAGGTCCGTCGCTCGACGTCGGGGGCACCCTCGAACACCTCGGAGCTCGCGGGCGGCACGAGCCCGTCGTCGAGACCGTGCATGACTAGGGTCGGCCCGCCGATCCGCCGGGCGCCGGCACGCACCCGCGCCTGCTCGTGGAGCGCCTCCGCGGCGAACCGGGCGGTGCTGGTGCGGCAGTTGAGCGGGTCCACCGCCAGCCGCCGGCCGACCTCGGGGTCGCGCGACAGCGTCTCCGGCGGGACGCCGTTGGGCACGGACAACGTCGGCACGATCCTGCCGACCAGTGGGGCGAGGGCCTTCTTCCAGGTAGCCAGCGTCGAGTCGAGTCCCGGTGCCGACAGGACGGTCACATCCGGCCGGGGCCGGTCCGAGAGCAGGTAGCCCGCACCGATCAGACCGCCCATCGAGTGCGCGTAGACGATCACCGGGCGACCGGCGGCTGTCTGGCGCACGGCAGCCAAGCGCTCCTCGAGGTCGTCGTGGTAGCGGCTCCACCGATCGATGTCCCCACGCCGGCCGTCGCTCGCGCCGTTGCCACGGTGGTCGTAGGCATGGGCGTCGATGCCCGCCGCGGCGAAATGGTCTCCGACGTGCTCGTAGCGGCCCGAGTGCTCGCCGAGGCCATGGACGATCAGGATCGACGCCCATGGATCGGAGGCCGGCCAGTGTCGGGTGAACAGCTCGATGCCGTCGGAGGTGACGGCTCGGCCGGTGACGGAGGGCATGACGCGGCTAGGATGCATCAGGCATGGGTGTGTCGGACGGGTGGGTCGAGATCGGCGATCGCGTCTTCGTACGGCGCTATGCCTTCTTTGACCAGAACATCGGCCTCGTGCTCGGTCGGGCCGAAGCGCTCGTCATCGACACCCGGTCGACGTACGCGCAGGCGCGCGAGATCCAGGAGCACGTCCGCGAGCTGACCGACTCACCGATCGGCGTCGTCATCGACACGCACGGCCACTTCGACCACGCCTTCGGGAACGCCATCTTCCGACCGGCGACGATCTGGGGTCACGAGCGTTGTGTCACGTTCATGGTCCGGACCGGCGAGGCGCGCAAGCGGACCATCGCGGTCGAGGAGCCGGGCCTTGCCGACGACCTCGCGGAGATCGTCATCGATCCGCCGGACCGCGTCTTCGCCACCCATGCGCGCGTCGAGGTCGGCGGGCGAGAGGTCGTGCTGCGCTACCTGGGCCGCGGCCACACCGACCACGACGTCGTCATCGAGGTTCCCGAGACGAACGTCGTCTTCGCCGGCGACCTCCTCGAGAACGGCAATGTCCCGTTCTTCGGCGATGCGTACCCGCTCGAGTGGCCCGACACGGTCTCGGCGCTCGCGGTCCGCGTGGCCAAGGATGGCGGGGTGGCGGTGCCCGGCCACGGCGACCATGGCGGTCGGGCGTTCGTCGATGCCCACGTGGCGTCGCTGACGACCCTCGCCGAGCTCGCACAGCGCGTCGAAGGGGGCGAACTCACGCTCGAAGAAGCCCTCGCCGCCCATCCCTTCCCGGAGCATCCGCCGGACGATGCGCGGCGCGGGTTCGAGCGAGCGCTGATGCAGGTCCGCGGCGAGCTCGACCGGCGCGAGGCCGCCTCGTGACGGAGGTCCTCTGGAACGGGAGGATCTTCGACCCCGAGACCGGCGAGGCTGCGGAGCAGCGAGTGATCACGTTCGATGGGGACGCGATCGTGTCGATCGACGACGCGGTCGGCGATCCGCCCGAGGGCGCACACGACCTCGACGGAGCGACCGTCCTGCCCGGCCTGATCGACGCCCACATGCACGTTCTGTCCGACACGTCGCGGAGCCCTGGCTTCGGACCGCCACCTGTCATGCCCGGGGAGCCGCCGCGACCGCCGAGCCTCGCCCACTACATCCTGGCAGCGACCGCGGACCGCGTCCTACGCTCGGGCTTCACGACGGTCCGTGACGTCGGTGCCTACGACGACGAGGTGCTGGCGCTTCGGGTGGCCATCGACACCGGCCTGGTCTCCGGCCCGCGGGTCTACACCTGCGGGCGGATCATCTCGGCCACCGGGCCCGGCGGTGAGATCTTCGGCTCGATGTACCGCGAGGCCGACGGCCCATGGGACATGCGCAAGGCGGTCCGCGAGCAGCTGCGGCGTGGGGCGGAGTTCATCAAGTTCATGGCCACCGGCGCGAGGTCCGTGGTGCTCGAGGATCCCGAGCCACCGCAGATGACGCTCGAGGAGATGCGGGCGATCGTCGACGAGGCGCATCGGATGGGCAAACGGGTGTCCGCCCACGCCGAGGGCCTCGAGGGGACGCGACTGGCGCTCGAGGCCGGCGCGGATACGATCGAGCACGGCCTCGCGCTCCACCGCGAGCCCCGGCTGCTCGACGAGATGGCCGAGCGCGGCACGGTCCTCGTGC
Source organism: uncultured Chloroflexia bacterium (assembly GCA_963813535.1). Lineage (GTDB taxonomy): Bacteria > Chloroflexota > Limnocylindria > Limnocylindrales > CSP1-4 > SPCO01. The sequence goes on from CAWEZH010000002.1 coordinate 1,209,781, forward strand.
CGACGTTGTCGACCTTCCACGACCTGGCCGATCGATTCGCCAACATCTTCCCGCTCGTCCTGGTCGAGCAGGCCCGGCGCCAACTGGAGGAGGCGATGCGCACGGTCGAGACAGCCAGGCGTGCGGGCGTGACGATGGCGCTCGGCTACGACAGCGGGCCGCCGGGCACCTCGGCCTCGGAACTGCTCCGCCTGATCGAGGCAGGGATGACCACCGCCGAGGGTCTGCGGGCAGCAACGCTCGGGGGCGCGGCAGCGCTCGGCCGGGACGATCTCGGGCGGATCGGCGTCGGCTGCCGCGCCGACGTGGTCGTGGTGGACGGCCGGCCGGACGAGGAACCGGCAGTCCTCACCCGGCCAGAGGCCATCCGGCTGGTGGTCGCTCGCGGGAGGGTGTTCGCGAGCTAGTCCTCGAGGACGAACGTCACGAGCATGTTCACCCGGTAGGCGATGATCCGGCCGTCCTCGATATCGACCTGTTGCTCCTTGATCCACGCCGACCTGACGTTGCGAAGGGTCTTGTTCGCGCGGTCGATGCCTTCGTTGATCGCGGCCTCGAAGCTCTGGCTCGAGCGGGAACTGATCTCGGTCACGCGTGCGACGGACATGTCGTCACCTCCTAGGTCTTGGGGGACGACGAAACCTTACCCCGCGCCCACCCGGACCACCCAGCGGCCGCGGGCGGCGCCCTCGAGGATGCCGTCGAGGGCGGGCTCCAGCGTGTCGAGCGTGACCTCGGTGATGCCATCACCCAGGGTCCGTGGCCGGAGGTCGTCCGCAAGACGCGCCCACACCTCGCGCCGGCGCTCGATCGGCATCTGGGCCGAGTCCATGCCGAGCAGCGCGACGCCGCGCAGGATGAACGGGAACACCGTCGTGTCGAGCTTCGGACCGCTGGCGTTGCCACTCGATGCGACCGCTGCGCCACTGCGCAAGGTCCGCAGAACGTACGGCAGCGTGGCCGCCCCGACCGGGTCGACCGCACCGGCCCATCGCTCGGAGTCGAGCGGTTTGCCCTCGGCGGTCACCTCGTCCCGCTCGAGGATGCCGGTGGCCCCGAGACCGCGGAGGCGATCCGCCTCATCGGCCTTGCCCGTCGCGGCCCACACCTCGTGGCCGCGCTGGGCCAGGATCGCCACGGCCGTGCTGCCCACGCCGCCGCTGGCGCCGGTCACCAGCACCGGGCCGTCGCCCGGCCGCAGTCCGTGTTCCTCGAGCGCCACGACCGACATGGCGGCCGTGAACCCGGCCGTACCGATCGCCATCGCGTCACGCGTCGACAGGCGCTCATCGAGCGGCACGACCCAGCCGGCCGGCACGCGCTCGTATTCGGCGTACCCGCCGTGCCGGGCGACGCCCAGGTCGTACCCGTGCGCCACCACCTTCGATCCGGTGACGATCGATGGATCCGTGCTCGAGATGACCTCGCCAGCCAGGTCGATCCCGGGGATGAGCGGATTGATGCGGGCGACCCTGCCGTCGATGCGCGTCGCGAGGCCGTCCTTGAAATTGACGCTCGACCAGTCCACCCGGATCTCGACGTCGCCTTCTGGAAGGTCGCTCGACGCGACGTCGCGGACCCCGCGCTGGATACGCGGCACGCCATCGGGTCCGTCGACCTTCTCCGCAACGTATCCCCGGAAGGATGGCGGGATCGAGCTCATGCCGACAGCGTAGCGTCGGGCTCGGAGGTGAGCCCGGTCGTCGCGGATCGCGCCCCGACGCGACGCCCTCAGCGTTTGAACAGTTCGTGGTACCGCGAGCGGAAGACCTCCACCTCGTGGCTCACCGCACGCCATTCCGCCGTCCCCTCGGGGATCTCCACGAGCTTGCGTTCCGCGGCGCGCCAATGGGCGAGCGCCTGGCCGGCGGTGTGCATGACCGGCGGCGCGTCCGTGTCGGCGTCGACCTTCTCCATGATCGCCATGAACCGCCCGTCCTCGATCGGCGTGATCCCGAATCTCACGCGAAGCGCCGACCCGTCGAGGAGCCGGATCGTGGCCTCGCCGCCGATGTCGGGCTCGCCCTGAACTTCCCATGCCTCGCGGAATGCCTTGCTCGCCTCGGGATCGGGGGGCTCCGGTGAGAACGCGCCCGCCGGCAGGGCGCGGATCTCGTCGAGGGAGACACGCAGGAGTTCCAGGGCCGCCGGGTTCGCATCGGCGGTCGTGCCGTCGGGGTTGATGATGAGCGTCGGCAGCGTCATGTGGTCGGCTCGAGCACAGCGATCGTTGACGGGAGCGGCCGGGTGAGCCCGGGCGGCGACCATCGGCCCGACGGCCGGGGTCGTCGTTCGGGTGGGTCGCTTCGGGTCAGCCCTCCGGTGACAGCGTCGGCGTGGGGGTCGGTACCGGTGTCGGAGTCGGTGTCGGCGTGGCGATCGGGGTCGGCGTCGGCGTGGCGGCCGGTGCCGGATTCTGTTCCCGCCAGAGGTACTCGCGCAAGGTGAGACCGCTCAGCTTGATCGCTCGGGCGCGCGACCGACCCACGTAGCGGAAATGCCACGGCTCGTACTGATAGCACGTGACGGACGTCTTGCCCTTCGCGTACGGCATCACGAAGCCGTATTTCCAGGCGTTCCTGGACAACCACGCGCCGGCCTTGGTCGTCGCCCAGTCCTTGTAGTTCCACGGCGCCCCGCCGTTGTACGCACGGAAGTCGAGGGTGGTCCCCAACTGGTGCTCGCTGTGGCCCGGCCGTGCGCTCTCCTTGATGGCGGTGGCGTAGCCATGCACTCGCACCCAGTAGGCGAAGGTCGACTTCTGGGTGGCGTAACTCCTGAATGCCGATTGGACGGCGAGGCGGGCACCGGCATTGCGCGCCGCCCACGCGAGCGACTTGAGATCGGCGATGACGTTGCGGCGAACGTAGTGACCGCCGTTCAGCCCGGCTGTCGACGTCGATCGCAGGTCGCCCGGCTTGTACGTGCTGGCCAGCCGAAAGGTGAGATCGAGCAGCGACCGGCTCCAATGGACGTACGAGCGATTCTTGGTCAGGACGTCGGCGACCCGGCACGACGGCAACGCAGGGGCGGCCGATGCCGTCGCGGCGACACCAGCCGTCAGCACGAGCACCATGAGCAGGGCGGCCAGACGTGGCCGGCGATCCGGCATCTGCATGCCGATAGGGTGCCATCCCCACGGGGGGCCGTGCCACTCCCCCGAACGTACCGCTAGGTCGGTTCCGGTGTCGCGGTCGGCTCCGGTGTCGCGGTCGGCTCCGGCGTCGCCGTCGGCTTGGGTGTCGGCTTTGCCGTCGGCTTCGCTGTGGGCTTCGGCGTCGGCTTGGGCGTCTGCCGCGGGCGAGGCGTTGCCGCGCCACGACAGCCACCGATCCCGCTCTTCGTCGGCGTCGCCTTGGCGCCCTTGCCGACGCGATACTTCTCCTTCGGGACCGTCCCGGTCGGCGGGAACATCGCGGCAGAGAGCTGGTTGATGCGCTTGAGGTTCGGCACCTGGATCGAGCCACGCGCATCGAAGTCCGAGGACACGAGCGGCGACGAGACGACCGCCCGGAACGTGTCCTGCCGGCCGATCTTCGCCATCGCGTCGGCCATGTCCGGCAGGATCTTGCGCGGCACGTTGGTCGTGACCGTCCGGCCAAGGGCTCGCAGCAGCCCGACCGGATCGTTGATGAACCCGCCGTGGACCATGCGGTCGCGGATGCCCGAGAGCACCTCCTGCTGTCGCGCGGCGCGCGTGAAGTCGCTCTCGCCAAGAGGCTTGCGGACACGCGCATAGGCGAGTGCCTGCTGGCCGTTCAGCGTGTGACGTCCCTTCGTGATCGAGAAGCCGCGCGTGAAGCCGTATTCGTCATAGGAGGGGTCGCAGAAGGCGCGAGCCACATACACGTTGATGCCACCGAGCCTGTCGACGACGTCGACGAAGCCCTGGAGATTCACCGCCGCGTGGTAGCGGATGTCGAGCCCCAGCAGCTCGCCGAGCGCGCCACGGAGCACGTCGAAGCCGGTCCCGTCGGAACCCGGGAACTGCTTCGGATGGTGCCGGGCATACGACACGAGGCCGTTGACCTTGCCCCTGAACTTGCGCCCGTCGGCCAACGGGACGTCGACCATGTCGCGCGGGATCGACACCATCGACACGGTCTCTGCGACCGGATCGAGGGAGGCCACGATCATCGTGTCCGTGAGGTACGTCCTGCGGCCGACCCCGGCGTCGACGCCGACGAGCAGGAGGTTGACTCGCTCGACGGTCGGGCTCGGAGATGGGGACGCGCTGGCCGATGCGCTCGGCGACACCGGCACGAGGAAACTCGGGTCCGGCTCGGCGCTCGGGAGCGGCCCGGCAAGGGCGGTCGGCGACGGCTCCGCGAAGATCTGGTCGGCCGTCTCGCGAGCGACCTCGGTCGCGTAACCCGCGTAGACCTGTGGTGCGATGACGGCGAGCATCAGGATGGCGACGATCGGGACGGCTTCCCTCCGCGTGGGTCGCGGCAGACGCGGGTCCCACAGGCTCGAACCGACGGCCAGCAACCGCCAGGTGAGGAACGCGAGTTGCAGGGCCAGCAGACCCCACAGCACGGCGGGGTCGAACAGCGTGGCGGCGAGCCTCGGCCCGCTCATCGTGGCGACCAGGAGGAGTCCCACGAGCACCAGCCCGATCACGGGTAGCGCGAAGATGACCGCACGTCGACGCCGGCCGGCGGCGAGATGCCCGAGGCCCGGGAACAGGGCATCGAGCAGCGCTGGCACGTACCGCCGACCGGCACTGCCATCCGGGGCTTGCGGTCCGCTCCCCTGGATCGGGCGGGCCTGATAGCGGGCAGGTCTTACCGGCCCATTCCCCTCATTCGACACGCGCGGCAGGGTACCAGAAGGGCCGTACTGGCCTTTTGCGGCCGTCCTGTTGAGCCCCTTCTGCGGTCCGGGTTACACTCGTCCGCGCTTCGCGAGGCGACCAGTCGACCGCGCGATCACGCACCACTGGCGAGTGGCCAAGCGGTAAGGCGCCTGACTCTGGATCAGGAGATCGAAGGTTCGAATCCTTCCTCGCCAGCCAGCTACCCCGCGGGTAGCAGCCAGGGTGGGCGCACGGTGCTTGAGCTTGTCAGAAGTGGTCGAGATCCATGATGGCCTCGGCAAACGCCCGGGGCGCTTCCTGCGGCAGGTTGTGTCCCACGCCACCCGTGATGACGCGATGGACATATGGGCCGGTGAACTTCGCGCGATACGAAGCGGCCTCGGGGTGGGGCGCCCCATTTGCGTCGCCTTCGAGGGTGATCGTGGGAACGGGGATCACCGGTCCCTTTGCTAGCTGTTCTTCTATGTCGCCGTACTGCAGCTCACCGTCGGCGAGGCCGATCCGCCAGCGGTAGTTGTGGATGACGATGTTCACGTGGTCCGGGTTGTCGAAGGCGGCGGCGCTTCGATCGAACGTGTCGTCGTCGAAGTCCCATCGCGGCGACGCCGTGTGCCAGATCAGCTTCGCGAACTCGTGGCGGTACTGCTCGTAGCCGGCCCGGCCCCGTTCCGTGGCGAAGTAGAACTGGTACCACCAGGCGAGCTCGGCGCTCGGTGGCAACGGCTTCCTGTTGGCTTCCTGGCTGCCGATCAGGTAGCCGCTGACCGAAACGAGCGCCTTGCAGCGGTCTGGCCATAGGGCGGCGACGACGCCGGCTGTCCGGGCTCCCCAGTCGAATCCGGCCACAACGGCTCGCTCGATCTCCAGGGCGTCCATCAATGCGATCACGTCGATGGCGAGCGCCGCCTGCTCTCCGTTGCGGGGCGACTCGTCCGAGATGAAACGCGTCGAGCCGAAGCCACGGAGGTACGGAACGATCGAGCGGTACCCCGCCTGTGCCAACAGAGGTGTCACCTCGGCATAGGCGTGGATGTCGTAGGGCCAGCCGTGCAACAGGACGACGGTCGGTCCATCCGGCGGGCCCGCGTCGACGTAGCCGACGTTGAGGACGCCAGCGTCGATCTGCACGGATGTCGGCGAATGGATGGTGCAAGCGTTCCCGCCATCGAGTTCCCTACCCGACCGCGCCGATCGGCTGCCGAGAGGCCACGGTGGCGACCGCCTCGAGGATCACCTCGGCCACGGCCTGCGGCTGGCTGATCATGATCACGTGCGAGCCGTCGAGCTCCGTGATCGACGCACCGGCGCGTTCGGCCATCGAGCGGGTCAGGTCGGTGCCGGCCGCCTTGTCGCCGGTGGCAACGACCGCCCAGGACGGCAGGTCCTTCCAAGCCGGCGTGCCCATGACGTCGGAGAAGGCCGCATCGGCGACCGGCCGCTGCGTCGCCGCAAGGACGGCCGCCTGGTCGGCCGGCAGATCCGCGGAGAAAACGTCATGGAACTTGGCCGGATCGACGACGAACTCCGTGGCCATCCCACCGTTCGCCGCCGGATACTGATGTGCCACGAGGGCCGTGCCCAGGATCGCGTCCTTGGACGTGGGTGTCACCTGGCCGAGGATCTCGCCAGCTTCGGGCGCGAATGCCGCGACGAACACGAGCCCGACCACGTTCGACGCGCGGTGGGCGGCGTCGGCGATCACGGCGCCGCCGTACGAGTGGCCGACCAGGACGACGGGACCAGGCGTCTGCTCGAGGACGCTGACTAGGTAGGCGGCGTCGAAGGTCAGGCCGCGGAGGGGATTGGCCGGCGCCGTGACCTGGACGCCCTTGGCCTGGAGGCGCTCGATGACGCCGTTCCAGCTGGACGAGTCGGCGAAGGCGCCGTGGACGAGGACGACCGTGGGCCGCCCGGGGATCTCCTTGACGTGACTCATCACGGAGCTCCTTTCGGGCCGGGGACGGGCGGGCGGCGGACCGATCGCCTGCCGCCCGCCCCTATCCCCTGTTCGCGGTCAGCGCACCGACCGGAATGACTTGCGCAACTCCTCGGAGAACACCTGTGGCTCCTCCCAGGCGGCGAAGTGACCGCCCTTCGGGGCCTCGTTGAAATAAGTGAGGTTCGGGTAGACCTTCTCAGCCCAGCTTCGCGGGGCCTTGAAGAGCTCCTGGGGGAAGACCGTGAACCCGGTCGACACCTTGAGCTCCGGCGGCTTCTGCCCCGAGGCGAGAGCAGCCACGATCGTTCTGGAAGTTCTCCCAGTAGAGCCGTGCCGCCGATGTCGATGTGTTGGTCAGCCAGTACAGCGTGATGTTGTCAAGGACGTGGTCTCGGGTGAGGCCTCCGGTCGGCTTGCCTTCGACGAACGCCTTCGAGATCTTCGAGTAACTGTCGGGGTCATGGTCGAGTATCCAGGCAGCCATCGCGAGTGGGTCCATCGAGCCGTAGCCGATCGTCTGCGGCTTCGTGTTCATCTCCGCGATGTACCCGGCCCGGAAGGTTCGCTCGATTCCTGCGAGCGCCTCTGGCTCCTTCTCGGCTTGCGAAGCGATGACGCCGACCACCGCGCGCTTGACGAGCCCCATCGCGAACGTGTCGCCGAAGAGCGCCGCGCCGACCGAGGTCGGGAACGCGCTGAGGAGGTTGAGGTGGATCCCGACCAGCCCGGCGGGCGCCTGGCGCGCCATCGCGTCGGTGACGGTGGCACCCTGGTCGCCGCCCTGTGCCACGTACCGCGTGTAGCCGAGGCGGGTCATCAGCTCGGCCCAGGCCTGCGCGATCTTGTTGCCGGTCCAGCCCAGCTCGGTCGGCTGGTCCGAGAACCCGAAGCCGGGCATGGACGGAATCACGACGTGGAATGCGTCGGCCTCGGTCCCGCCGTACGCGGTCGGGTCGGTTAGCGGGCCGATGACCTCAAGCATCTCGATGACCGAGCCCGGCCAGCCGTGGGTGATGATCAGCGGCAAGGCATTCTCGTGGCGCGACTTGACGTGGATGAAGTGGATGTCCAGCCCGTCGATCTTCGTCTTGAACTGCGGAAGCCCGTTGAGCCTCGACTCGACCTTTCGCCAGTCGTAGTCGGTGGCCCAATACTTTGCGACCGCCTGGAGCGTCTCGAGCTGCACGCCCTGCGACGCGTCAGGCACGAGCTCCTTGGTCGGAAATCTGGCGGCCTTGATCCTCGCGCGGAGATCGTCGAGTTGCCCTTGCGGGATGTCGATCTGGAACGGGCGGATGTCGACACCCGCCTCGATGGTCATGGTCATGGTGTCCTCCTCTAGGGTGAGCGGATGGATCTCATGGACGCCGTCGCTCAGCGCAGCGAACGGAATGCAGCGCGCACCTCCTTCGAGAGAAGCTCAGGCTGCTCCCAGGCGGCGAAATGTCCGCCGCGGTCGACGACGTTGAAGTGGATGAGCTTCGGATACGCCTTCTCGGCCCAGCTCCGGGGAGCGGGATACAGCTCGTCGGGGAACACGGTCACGCCGACCGGGATCTCGACCCCCTTGGCGTCGAAGAACGCGAGATGGCTCTCCCAATAGAGGCGGGCCGACGAGACCCCGCTCTTGGTCAACCAGTAGTGGGTGACGTTGTCGAGGACGTCATCGCGCGAGACGCCGCCGGGGTTGCCGGCGAACGCCCGAGCGATCAGCTCGTAGCTGGCGACGTCGTGATCGAGCATCCAGGCTGCGAGCCCGACCGGCGAATCGTCGATCGCGTAGAGGGTCTGGGGTCGGTTCGCCATCTCGTTCGCGTACCCGACGCCGGTCGCGAAGAAGTGCTTGAGGATGTCGAAGGCGCGGTCCTCTTCGGCCGACAGGCCCGCGGGCTTCGGGCCGCCACTGGCGAGTGCCTTGGAGACGTCCGGTGGCACGGTCGCCGGCATGTTCGTATGGATCCCGAGCAGGCCCTGGGGCTTCAGCAGCGCCATCTGCTCGGTCACGGCATTTCCCCAGTCCCCGCCCTGGGCCACGTACCGGGTGTAGCCGAGGCGCTGCATCAGCACGACCCATGCGCGCGCGATGCGGATGGGGTCCCAGCCGGTCACCGTCGGCTTGCTCGAAAAGCCGTGGCCCGGAAGTGACGGGATGACGAGGTCGAACGCGTCGGCCGCGCTTGCGCCGCTGGCGGTGGGATCCGACAGCGGCTCGATGATCTTCAGTTGCTCGACCGTCGATCCCGGCCAGCCGTGGGTCACGATCAGGGGCAGGGCGTCCTCGTGCTGGGATCGGACGTGGATGAAATGGATGTCGACGCTGTCGATCTCCGTGATGAAGTGCGGGAACGCGGCGAAGCGCGCCTCGAACTTGCGCCAGTCGTACTCGCTCGCCCAGTAGCGAGCCAGGGCTTCGATCGTCTCGAGCCGTACGCCCTGACTAGGGTCGGTCTCACGGTCGGGCAAGCGGGTGTTCGTGATTTGCTGACGCAGGTCGTCAAGCTCCGCCTGCCGCACGTCGATCTGGAATGGCCGGATCGTGTCTGCGATAGCCCGATCGGCGGGGCCCGACCCTGGCAGCGTTATCGACATGGTCAACTCCTTTCGCGGGATGCACCTCGGCCGTCGTGATGCGGTGTGTCGGATACGCACAGCGTCGCGCGGCGCTGCTCCCATCGCGCCCGGGAAACCCACTGGTCGAGTCGCGGGTCAGCGGCCGCGTCGCACCGGTTGCTGCGCCGACCAACGAGGCTTGGCGGCAATACGCCAGGGGCACCGCGGAGACAGGCCGTGCAATGACTGGTCCTATGCTGTCCAGGGAGGTCGGTCATGAGGGAACTCCGGCCGGACATCCGTGGCCGTGCGGCCGAGCGCGCGCGCCTGGGCGAGCTTCTCGCCGGCGTTCGCGCCGGGCAGAGCGCCGCGGTCGTCGTCCGAGGAGAGGCGGGGATCGGCAAGACCGCGCTTCTTGAATACGCCGCGGATCGCGCCCGGGGTTGCCGTCTTATGCGCTCGACCGGGGTCGAATCAGAGATGGAGTTACCGTTCGCCGCGCTGCAGCACTTTTGCTCGCCGCTCCTGGCCGGGCTCGAGCGACTACCACCGCCACAGCGCGATGCTCTCGGGACGGCGTTCGGCCTGATATCGGGGCCGCCTCCCGACCGCCTTTTTGTCGGCCTTGCTGTCCTCGGGCTCCTGTCGAACGCCGCGGAGGTCCAGCCGCTCGTCTGCCTGGTGGACGACGCGCAGTGGCTCGATCATTCGTCGGCGCAGGCCCTGTCTTTCGTCGGGCGGAGGATCGACGCCGATTCCGTGCTGCTGGTGTTCGGGCAGCGTGACCATGACGGAACCGACGTTTTCGCCGGGCTTTCGGAGATCCGGCTCCGCGGACTCTCCGACGCTGATGCCCTCGAGGTGCTCGCGATGCGGGCGATCGGTCCGATCGATGAACGCGTCCGGAACCGGGTCATCCAGGAGGCCCGGGGCAATCCGCTGGCGCTTCTCGAGGCCTGGCATGCCGCGTCGGTCGGCGGCCTCGCTGGTGGATTTGGACTCCCGGTCGAGCCTCCCGGCGACGTCGAAGCAACCTACAGGCGGCGGGTGTCAGAACTGCCTGCGGAGACGCAGCAACTCCTCCTGCTCGCCGCCGCGGAACCGCTCGGTGACCCCGCCCTGCTTTGGCGCGCGGCGACCGCTGCCGCCATCCCGGTGGAGGCGGCCTCGCCGGCACAGGGCGAGGGCCTCATCGACATTGGCGTGCGGGTCGCGTTCCGGCACCCCCTCCTCCGGTCCGCCATCTATCAGGCAGCACCACCGGGCGCGCGTCGGGATGCACATCGTCGGCTCGCGGAGGCGACAGACCCCGACCTCGACCCGGACCGCCGCGCCTGGCACCGAGCGCTCGGGACAGTCGCTCTCGACGAGGAGGTGGCCGTCGAGCTCGAGCATTCGGCGGGGCGAGCGAGGGCCCGGGGAGGTTTCGCAGCCGCTGGCGCGTTCCTCGAGCGAGCCTCGGAGCTAACCCCGGACGGCGCGGACCGAGCTCGACGCACTCTTGCGGCCGCCCGGAGCAAGCACCAAGCGGGCGACCCGGAGGCGGCACTCCGACTCCTTGCGATCGCCCAGGCTGGCCCTCTCCTCGACTTGGAGCGGGCCAGGGCCGAGCTCCTCCGCGGCCAGATCATGTTTGCGGTGAACCGTGGGCGTGACGCCCCGCCGCTTTTGCTGAAGGCCGCGAAGCGATTGGAGCCGCTCGATCCTAACCTTGCTCGAGAAACCTACCTTGAAGCATTCGCAGCGGCGCTGTTTGCGGACCGTCTCGCGCATGAAGTGGGAGTACGTGAAGTCGCGGAAGCGATCCTCTCCGCGGACTGGACAGCTTCCTCGCAACGAGCGCCGCGCGCGTTCGACCATCTTCTCGACGGCATGGCCGTGCTGATGACGCGGGGATACGCCTCCGGCGCGCCCATGCTCAAGCGTGCCCTCGCTGCGTTCCGCGACGAGCCGATGGCGGATGAGGAAGCGTTGCGCTGGCTCTGGCTCGCGTGCCGAGTCGCACGGGCGATGGGCGACGACGCGGCATGGGACGAGCTCACCGATCGCCACGTGCGGCTCGCCCGTGGCGCGGGTGCCCTCTCCGTGCTCCCGATCGCACTGACCGAAAGGTTCAGCGTCCAGCTCTTCCTTGGGGACCTGACCGCCGCCGCGGCGCTGATGGCAGAGGCGGAGGCGCTCGTCCATGCGACGGGCAGTCATCTTGCGCCGCAGGGCGCGATCTCACTGGCCGCCTGGCAGGGACGTGATGAAGAAGCGACCAGGCTCATGGCCGCAAGTCGTGATGCAGTCGAATACCGAGGCGAGGGCCTGTGGCTGACATCCACGGAGTGGACGACGGCGGTGCTGTACAACAGCCTCGGCCGGTACGAGGAGGCCCTGGCTGCCGCCGAGAAGGCCGCGGAGCATCCGCATGAGCTCGGCGTGTCGACGTGGGTGCCCACCGAGCTCATCGAGGCAGCTGCTCGGACGGGACAGATCGACCGCGCACTCGGCGCGCTCGAACGGCTCCATGAGATCAGCGCGGCGAGCGGCACCGACTGGGCACTGGGAGTCGAGGCCCGCTCGCGAGCGCTTTTGTCCGAGGGAGCCGTGGCCGAGCGCCTCTATCTCGAGGCGATCGAGCGGCTTGGACGAACGAGAATTCGAGTGGCCCTCGCCCGCGCTCAGCTGCTGTATGGCGAGTGGCTCCGACGGGAGCAGCGTCGGCTGGAGGCGCGGGACCAGCTGCGAGCCGCACATCGTGCGTACTCAGCGATGGGGATGGAGGCTTTCGCGGAGCGTGCGCGGCGCGAGCTGATGGCGACAGGAGAGAAGGTTCGCAAGAGGAGTCTGGTCGCCGCCGAGGATTTCACCCCGCAGGAGGTCCAGATCGCGCGGCTCGCCAGCGACGGCCGAACCAACCCCGAAATCGCAGCGCAGATGTTCCTCAGTCCGAGAACCGTCGAGTGGCATCTGCGCAAGGTGTTCAGCAAGCTCGACATCAGCTCGCGACGGGAACTTGCCGGGGCGCTCCAAAGCCGGGGGCGCGGATAGTTCCTGCCTAGGTCACCATCCAGGCGAGGAGCGGTGTCGACTGCAGCCAGACGAGCACCCCCATCAGGAGCGTCAACCCGATGCTCCAGCGCAGCAGCCGCCGGAAGACATCGCCCTCCTTCCCTGACATCCCGACCGCCGCAGCAGCGATAGCCAGATGTTGAAGAGAGCACATCTTCCCGAGAACTCCACCCGAGCTGTTGGCGGCTGCCATCAGCGTGGGTGACAGGTGGGCCTCCGTCGCGGCCTCGACCTGAAGCGCGCCGAATAACGCATTGGACGCAGTGTCCGAACCCGTCACCGTGACGCCGAGCCAGCCGATGATCGGCGAGATGAACGCGAAGGCGCCACCCGTAGTCGCGAGGAACGAACCTAGCGCCAGAGTCTGGCCCGATGCGGTCATCACGGTGGCAAGCGCGAGCACCGCAGATATCGTGACGATAGTCCACCGCATCCCCCGCACCGTGTCCGCGTACGCCGTCAGCGCCGTGCGTGGCGCGATCCGGAGGACTGCGACTGTCGCGAGGCCGGCGAACAGCAGCATCGTGCCCCCGGCAGAGAGCCAGTCAAATGTGAACGTCGACGATCCCGTCGGATCGCTGCCGGCATCGATCGCGGCGAGGCCGGGCCATGGGATCCGTTGGGTAGGAGCGCCGAGGAATCCCTTCACGAGGGTCCAATTGGGCGAGCGCAAAGACGGCAACGATGATGGCGTACGGCGCGTACGCCATCGCGATCTCGGCCGGTCCGTGCTGGCCGTCCTCGTGGCGCTGGGGGGGAGGATGGGAGTCCCGGCGAGCACTGTTCGTGGGCTGCCAGACCCGGAGCAGGACCATGACAGCCGTTAGGGAGATCAATGACGCGGCGATGTCCGTCAGCGCCCATGGTCCGAAGTTCGACCAGAGGAACTGTCCGATCGCGAACGATGCCCCCACGACCAATGCCAGGGGCCAGACCTCACGAACGCCGCGACGGCCATCGATCACGAAGACGAGGATCAGCGGCAGGAACAGCGCGAGGACGGGCGTCTGGCGCCCGATGATCGCCGCAAGCTGATCCGGCGGCAGGCCCGTGACGCCGGCCAGCGTGACGACGGGAGTGCCGATGGCGCCGAATGGCACTGGAGCCGTGTTCGCCAGTAGCGCGACGGCTGCTGCCTTGATCGGCTCGAAGCCGATGGCGATCAGCAACGCGGAACAGATCGCGACAGGGGCTCCGAAGCCAGTGAGTGCCTCCAGCATCGCCCCGAACGAGAAGGCGATGACGACGCCTTGGACGCGGCGGTCGTCGCTAATGGACGCGAACGACCGCCGGACCACGTCGAAGTGACCCGTGACCTCGGTCATCCGAAAGATCCACAACGCGTTCACCAGGATCCATACGATCGGGAATATGCCGAACGCTGCCCCGCGCGTCGCGGCGGCCAGCACGCGCGGCGGCGGCGTCTGCCAGACCGCCACCGCGAGGAGCGCTGCCACCGCCAAGGCGATTGTGCTCGCCCAGTGGCCTTTGGTGCGGAATCCGCCAAGCAGCACGAATAGCACGACAAGCGGCGCTGCCGCCAAGACCGCCGTTAACCAGAGCGACCCTCCGACGGGGTCATCGACTTGCCCGTACGTCCGACCTACCTCGCGGCGCGCGAGACCGGCGACCTGCTCGGCGATCTCCGGTGTCTAGGGTGCCACTGTACCGAGCCCTTCGAAGGCGTCGTCGGCGTGCAGGCGGACCACGGGACCACAACCCGGGATAGAGCGCCCCTGTCCCGTACACGTACCAGTGACCCCGACGGGCGCGACCCACAGAAGACCCAATCCACCGTGAGGATCGTGATCCCCCGGTGCCGCGACGCCTAGTCCGGGATGGCGGGGCATCGGCACGGAAAGGAGAACCACCGTGGACTTCGACAAGGAACTCGGCGACCTTGGCGTGAAGGCGCCCCGCGTGTTCCGGTATGGCGCCCTCATCGCGGCCGCCCTGCTGCTCTCGATCTCAGTCTTCTCCACCACTGCCCGAGCGGCCGCGTCGGGTCCGACCATCGTGTTCGTGCACGGTGCCTTCGCATCGCCTGCGGGTTGGAGCCGGGTGGTCGACGCGCTGCACAAAGACGGCTACCAGACGGCGACCCCCACACTAGGTCTCGAATCCGTGGCGCGCGACGTGGCGATCGTGCGGTCGACGCTGGATTCGATCCCAGGAGACAAGATCCTGGTGGGACATTCCTACGGCGGGTTCGTGATCACCAACGCCGCCGCTGGGCGCGGCGACGTCCGCGGACTGGTCTACACCGCGGCCTATGCCCCTGATGTCAATGAGACGATCACGACCCTGGGCGAGGGCTACACGCCCGGGACGTTCCTGGACCATCTGGTGCCCGCCCCCCCGTCGTTCCCATGGTTCATCGTCGATCCACGATTCTTCCCCCAGGACTTCGCCCAGGACTTGAACCCGAAGCTGGCCGCCGCGATCGCAGCCCAGCAACTCCCGACGAGCCTGGGCCTCTTCGTCACTCCATCCGGACCGCCCGCCTGGGACGGTCTCCCATCGTGGTATGCCGTCTCGGGCGAAGACCGCGCCATCGACCCCGAGTTGCAGCGGTTCATGGCCCGGCGCGGTGGATCGACGACCGTCCAGTTCGACGAGGCGAGCCACGTGGGCGGCCTCACGCACTACGCGGCACGCTTCGTGAAGCTGATCGAACAAGCGATCGACGCGACCACATGGTGATCTGATAGCTCCGCAGACTTGAACCGGGCTGCGCGGATGGCGTTCTGCCGTCCGCGCAGCGCCGCAGGTCCGCTTCTGGTCGTGGGGCGCCAGCCGCGACCCGATCGCTGTGCGACGCGGGTTTCGGCCCTCGTCGCCTGCCGGGGAGCGGTCCTGGCCGCCAGTGGGCGCAAGCCTACGAACGCCGCCAAGCCCAATGACTTGGCGGCGGCTCGGCGGTCGCTGATGCCGGCCCGTGCCGGCTCGAATTGCTGGGTCAGGCTGGTCGCACGGCTGCGGCCTTGTGCCCGGCATAGACGCGGGCGTCGATCGCGTCGAGGATCGCGACACGCGCACTCTCGACGGCATAGGCAGCGAAGTCGATCGCCGCCTCGGCGTCGCTCTCGGCCCACGCGGCGTCCCTGTCGGCGATATCGGCGTCGACCTGGTCGCCACGGTGGTCGATGTCGCGCTTCCCCTTGGCGACCCGGGCCGCGAATTCGGCCTTGACCCTCTGCCACTGGTCCTGGGCCTGATCGCCGACCTGGTCGGCCTGCGCCTGGGCTGCCCTGGCCTCCTTGTTCAGCATGGCCTGTGTCTCGCCGATCCGTTCCTGGATCTGGTCATGCGTCTCGCTCGCGGCTGCCTTCACGGAGGCCTGTACGTCGGTCACCTTGACGCGAAGATCGTCGAGTTCCTTGTCGAAGTCCACGGTGGTTCTCCTTTCCCTGCCGATGACCCGGGCTCCCCGACCCCGCGTCGCGGCTCCGGCGGATCACCAGCGCTTACCGTGACCGCGTTTCCGATGGGTCGCGCCCGTCAGGTCACTGGTTGTGCGCGGGACACGGGTCCCGACGCCGGACATTCCAGCTTGGGACCCGAGTAGGCTGTCCGCGACGACGGACCTGGGAGGAAACAGCGAACGTCGTGGCAAGGACCCGAAACGCGGCGAGCGCGCTCATCGACCGGCATGCCGAGCGAGCGCATCTCGACTCCCTCATAGCCGAAGCCCGAACCGGGACGAGCGGTAGCGTCGTCATGCGCGGTGGGGCCGGCGTCGGGAAGAGTGCGCTCCTCGAGTCTGTCCCCAAACAGGCGGCCGGCTGTCGCCTGGTGTGGGCGGCAGGCATCGAGTCCGAGATGGAGTTGCCCTTCGCAGGCCTGCACCAGCTCTGTGCGCCGCTCCTCGACGAGCTCCCGCGACTGCCGGGTCCGCAAGCCGATGCGCTGGCAACCGCGTTCGGGCTGCGGAGTGGCCCGCCGCCGGATCAGTTCCTGGTCGGGCTGGCCGTGTTGACGCTGCTCGCCGACAGCGCCGAGCGGAAGCCCCTGATCTGCGTCGTCGATGACGCGCAGTGGCTCGACCGGGTCTCCGCGTTGGTCCTGGGTTTCGTCGCGCGCCGCCTCGCCGCCGAGTCCGTCGTCATGATCTTCGCGATTCGCGAGCCGTGGGAGTCCCGGGACCTGGCGGGCCTTCCGGAGGTGACGATCGGGCCACTCGCAGAGCGGCACGCGCGCGAACTCCTCCGCATGGCCATCCTGGGCCGCGTCGATGCGTCCGTTCGGGAACGGATCCTGGCCGAGGCGCGGGGCAATCCGCTCGCGTTGTTGGAACTGCCGCGCGCCTGGTCGCCGGCCGCCATCGCCGGCGGTTTCGGCCTGCCCGACAGCGTGTCCGTCTCCGAGCGGATCGAGGAGAGTTTCCGCCGGCGTCTCGCGCCGCTCCCGGACGACAGTCGGCACCTCCTGTTGGTCGCGGCGGCGGAACCGGTCGGTGACCCAGCCCTCGTCCTCGCGGCCGCCGACAACCTCGGGATCCCGGCCGACGCAGCAGGGCCTGCGATCGCCACCGGTCTGCTGGACATCGGAAGCGAGGTGCGGTTCCGTCACCCGCTTGTTCGCACTGTGGTCTATCGGGAGGCCTCGGACGACGACCGGCGACGGGTCCATGCCGCCCTAGCGAGCGCGACCGACCCGGCACGCGAACCGGATCGCAGGGTGTGGCACCTCGCCGCGGCCACCGTCGGACCGGACGAGGAGGTCGCGATCGAGCTGGAAGAATCAGCCGATCGGGCGCAGGCGCGTGGCGGGATCGCAGCCGGCGCAGCCTTCCTCGATCGTTCCGTCGAGTTGACGGGCGATCCCGCGCGCAGGGCGGAGCGCGCGCTTGCCGCTGCGCAGGCGAGCCTCCAGGCCGGAGCGAGCGAGATGGCGCTCCGTAGGCTGGCCACCGCCGAGGCGGCCGCAACCAACGAATTCCAGCGTGCCCGGGTGGCCCTGCTGCGCGGCTATGCGACCACAGCTGCATTCGGGAGCGACGGACCTGCCCTCCTGCTCGATGCCGCCAAGCGGCTCGAGCCGTTCAGCCTCGAGCTCGCGCGCGAGACCTACCTCATCGCGTGGGGAGGGGCCGTCGTCGCCGGCGACGAAGATGTCGGTCTCGATATCTGCCGGGCGGTTCAGGCGCTGTCGCCGTCGCAGCCCCGGGGTGCCCTCGATTTGGTGGTCGATGCCGTCACGCGGTTGACGATGGACGGACCCGCTGTCGCGATCCCTGCGTTGCAGCGTGCGGCTCGGGCGACGGTCGAGCTCCCAGTGGAGGAGGTGCTTCGTTGGGGGTGGGCGGCGGTGGCGGCCAGCCATGCCGTGTGGGATGACGACCTCCAACGCGAGACGCTCGAGCGGCAGATACGCCTCCTTCGCGACGTTGGCGCGCTCGGACAGCTGGTGATCCCGCTGTCCGCGTTGGGCGTGGCCACGGCCTCGACGGGCGACTTCGCCGGTGCCGCCGTCCTCTTCGCGGAGGCTCAGAGCGTTGCCGCGGCGATCGGAAGCCCGATCGCGCCCTATACCAGGCTCAGGATCGCGGCCCTCCGCGGACGCGAACCGGAGGTTTCACCGATGATCTCGAGCGCGCTCGAGCAGGCAGCGGCCACGAGTCAAGGGCTCGCCTCGAGGCAGGCCCACGGTGCAGCCGCAATCCTCTCCAACGGTTTGGGCCGATACGAGGAAGCAATGACAGCCGCCCGGGAGGCCGCCGGCAACCGGATGGACCACCCGTCGGCGATGCTCGGACTGCCGGAGCTTGTCGAGGGTGCCGCGCGATCCGGCGACGTCGAGGTCGGACGTGACGCCCTCGATCGGCTGTCGGCGATGACCCATGGCTGCGGGACGGACTACCCGCTCGGCATCGAGGCGCGCTCACGGGCGCTGCTAAGCAACGACGCCGACGCCGAGATGCTCTACCGCGAGGCGATCGAACGGCTCGGCCGCACTCGGCTGCGCCCCGATCTCGCGCGCGCCCATCTCGTCTACGGGGAGTGGCTGCGGCGCGAAAGCCGCCGGGTCGATGCGCGCGAGCAACTCAGGACAGCCCACGACCTGTTCCAGAAGATCGGCATGGAGGCATTCGGGGAGCGCGCCCGCCGGGAATTGCTGGCGACCGGGGAGCGGGTCCGCAAGCGGAGCGTCGAGACGCAGGATCAGCTCACGCCGCAGGAGTTGCAGATCGCCCGCCTCGCGGCCGACGGGAAGACGAACCCCGAGATCGGCGCCCAGCTGTTCCTGAGCCGGCGGACGGTCGAGTGGCATCTCCACAAGGCCTTTACGAAGCTCGACATCGACTCCCGACGCGCCCTCCCGGCCGCGCTCGAGGGGGTAGCGCCGACGCCCTGACTCACGTCCAAGGCCAGATGTCACGGCACGGACCAGTGAGTCCACGGGCGCGAATCCGTCCGCCTCGGTGCCAGCGTGTTCCAATCGCGCGGCGCGATGGTGCCGCGCTCGCGGACAGGAGCGGTGCTCGTGGACATGAAGCTGGCGGTCTTGGTGCTTCCAGTCTCGGACGTCGAACGCGCCAAGCGGTTCTACCGTCTCGTCGGATTCCGCGAAGACATCGACCACGCCTCGGGCGAAGACTTCCGCGTGGTCCAGTTCACGCCGCCAGGATCGGAAGCCTCCATCATCTTCGGCACGGGGATCACCACCGCGGCGCCAGGCTCGGCGCGAGGACTCCACCTGGTCGTGACCGACGTTGAGGCGGCTCAGACCGAACTCTTGGCGCGCGGCGTCGACGTCAGCCACATCTTCCACGACCTGGGCGGTGTGTTCTACCACGCGTCGCCCGCGTTCGAGGTTCCCGGCCCGGATCCGGCGCGGCGCGACCGTGGCTCTTTCGCCCGCTTCAGCGATCCGGACGGAAACGCGTGGGTGCTCCAGGAGGGCACGTAGCCCCCGGCATCACCGCGCCCCGACCCGCCATCGACCAGTGACGGAGCAGGGGTCTTCGCGGATGCGAACCGGTGGCGACGTCATCCAACCTGCAGGACGCGGACAAGAATGCACGGCGATCGGTGTCAGTGCATCGCCCGCGCAGGAACCGATTGGAGGTTGGGACCATGCTTGCCTCGCTCGCCGGTCAAAGCTGGGGAATGTTCGTCGTCCGCGGGTTGCTCGCGCTGACCCTCGGCGCGCTTGCGTTCGTCGCCCCTGGGCCGACGCTCGCCGCCTTGATCCTCGTCTTCGCGGCCTACGCGATCGTTGACGGCCTGATCGCCATCGGGCTCGGATTTGCGGTGCCACGTGGGCCGAGCTGGTGGCTCGTGGTTGGCGGCGTTATCGCTGTCGCGATCGGCATCTACACGGCATTCAACCCGGAAATCACAGCCACCGCGCTAGTCATCCTGATCGGGGCGTTCGCGATCGTTCGCGGCGTCGCCGAAGTCGCGTCGGCGGTTGTCCTGCGGAACGTCATCGACAACTCATTGCTCTACGTGTTGAGTGGCGTCGTCGGGATCGCCTTCGGCGCGTACCTCGTGGTGTCGCCCGGCGACGGCGCGCTGGCCGTCCTCTTCGTCATCGGGTTCTATGCGCTCTTCGCCGGCGTCATGTACCTCGCGATCGGAATGCGCCTGCGAAGTTTCGCCAAGACGACGCAGACCGAAGCGACCGGAGCGCAGACAGCTTCCTGACTGGCGACAGACGGTTTGGCTCGGGCTAGTCGTATGGATCCGGACGCGGCGGTGCCCGTTCAGTTCTATCAGTCCACGATTGCGATCGAACTGGCGGTCACCGGCGCGCTCTTGTTCCAGATCCGCTACTTCGAGCCGCGGGAGTCGGACACCGAGAGGGAGCTTCCCGATCCTCGGCTCCGGCTGCTGGTAGCGGTGATCCTCGGGGCGACCGTGTTCGGCTCGCTAGATGCGATCGTGCACCGCGCGGGGCTGGAGGTGGCGATCGCCGTCGCAATCGGCGTTGCGTTGTCGGTCCTGCCGATTCTCACACGCGTGCTACCGCCGCTTGTCGGCGAGGCACATCCTGACGGCCGACGATCGGTTTCCACCGTCACGGCCATCGGCTTAGTGTTGTACGTGGTCGCGGTCGGTGGCCTGGTGGTCGTCCTGAATCGCTAACCGGCCTTCAATCGCCGACACGCCCGGCAGGAGGCTAGAGCCCCGCTGCGAACGATTCGAGGGCGACATCGAACTGTAGTCGCGAGCAGGACCAGTCCAGCTTGACTGCCAGCTCTACGGTCAGCTCGCGTCAATCAGGTGATCACGGAGCGTGCACCTGATATCCGCAGCGGCGAGTCACCTGATTCGTCGAAAACCATCGTCTTGACGGTTCGCGTTCACGCACGAAACTCGTCCAACGAGCACGAAAAGCGGTCACCTTCCTCTGGATCAGGAGATCGAAGGTTCAAATCCTTCCTCGCCAGCCATTACCCCACGAGGCTCCGCAACGTCGCACTCGCCCAGTCGTGGACCGATTCGGCGACCATGGGAGGGGAAGGGTATGGCGGGTCGGATGAAGGCTGCGCTTGGCAGTCTCGCCTTCCTGGTCCTCGCCCCCGGCGTGGTCGGCGGCCTGATGCCCTGGCTGATCACCCACTGGCGCCCGCTGCCGCCGGGCGACCTCCCTGGCGCCCTCCGCTGGACTGGTCTCATCCTGATCGCGGCGGGCCTCGCCGTCGTCCTTGAAGCCTTCGCCCGCTTCGCATGGGTGGGGCTTGGCACTCCGGCCCCGGTCGCGCCCACCCGCACCCTGGTGGTCAGCGGCTTCTACCGATTCGTCCGCAACCCGATGTACGTCGCGGTCACCGCCCTGATCTTCGGCCAGGCCGTCCTCTTCGGCAGCTGGAGCGTCGCCCTCTACGGGGTGGTGATCGCCGCCGCGTTCTACACCTTCGTGCGTCTCTACGAGGAGCCGACCCTGCGCCGGGCCTACGGCGAGGAATACGCCGCCTACTGCGCCGCCACACCCCGCTGGATCCCCCGCCTCAGGCGCTAGGCCGCTCTCACCAGGGTTCCTCGGCGTCGTACACTGGCGACGGCGCGTTCCCGCGCCCGACTGCCAGACCGAGCCCCCACGCGGCGCGGCGAAGCGGCGGTAAAGGGGATCCGAATCCTCGGGACGAACCGGTCGACCATCCGACCGGCCGACGACGTGGCGGTGTGGGCGTGTGCGTCGACGGCCGTGACGGAGAACAGACCGATGACCACCCACAAGGCCTTCAAGCGGCTGGTGCGCGCGCGCATGGCCAAGACCGGGGAGCGATACGCTGCCGCCCGACGGACCCTGGTCGAGGGCGCCACGGACGGACATCACGCGGAGTCGACGGCGGCCGCCACCACCTCGTCGGGCTATCTGATGCGCGGCGGCCTCCACCCGGAGACGGCAACGCTGGCCAACGTGCTGGCGAACCAGGGCGTCATTTCGGGCGTGACTGGCGAGCCCTTGACCGAGGCCGCGATCCTCGGCATCGGCGGCGGCCTGGGCGCCGGCTACATCCTCTGGGAGTTCAAGAGCCACGGCGGGCCGATCCTCACCCTCGGATTCCGGAATCAGTGGCAATACCCGTCGATCCCCGGCTGGACCGGCAAGACGCTCGAGCGCCTCGGCATCGAGCCCGACGTGCACGAGACCGGCGGCGCGAAAGGAGCTCGCGAGGCGCTCGATGCACGCCTGGACGTCGGCGAGCCCGTCATCGCCGCGATCGATCTCCAGTCGGTCGGGATCTGGGGACAAACCGACGCGCTGTCGGGGCACTTCGGTCTCGTCGTCGTCGTCTTCGGACGTGACGCCGATGGCTCGTACCTCGTGGATGATCGTGGCCTGAGCCCGTTCCGAGTGCCACCGGCAGTGATGGCCGCCGCACGCGGACGGATCGGCTCATTCAAGCACCGGATCGTCGGGTTGCGAACGTCGCCCGGACCGATCCCGGCCGAACGGCTTCGGGCGGCGATGCTCGCTGGCCTCGAGGACCAGGTGGATCACCTGCGATCCCCCTCCGACTCCTTCTCGCTCCCGGCCTGGCGCAAGTGGGCCCGCCTGATGACCGACCAGCGGAACGCGAAGGCGTGGCCGCGCGTCTTCGCCGACGGCCACGGCCTATTCGGCTCGCTGTCCGCCCTCCACGAAAACGTCGATGGCGAGGTCGGGCCATGGGGTGGGCACTTGCGAGAGCTGTATGCCGCCTCACTCGATGAAGCGGCGGTCGCGCTCGACAACCCTGCGCTCTGCGACGCGGCGCGGGCGTGGCGGGGTGTCGCCGACCGATGGGAGGAGCTGGCCGACGCAGCCGTACCGCCAGATCTCGACGGGGCAGCCGAGGCGGTCGAGGCGGTCGAGACACTTCGCGAGGCGGTGATGGCCGGCGAATCGGGACGGTCGCGTGTGAGCGTCGCCGCGGAGACCGCGTGGGCGATCCGTGATCGCTACGCCGAGGCCTTCCCGCTGCCACCAGACCGCATCGCGGCGATCCTCGAGGATCTCAGTGATCGGCTCGGCGCGATATACCAGGCGGAGGTCGAGGCGCTCGACACGACCGCCCAGGCCATCGGCAGATGAGGCGCTAGCCGCAGGAGCGACGGTGACTCCAGGAGCTCGTTAGGGTGTTGGCCCTATTCCAATCAGACGCATGACGCACCTACCCTTGTGTGCGCCCCGGTCATGGTCCTCGACGCGTGATCCCGCCCTCCCCCCGGCGGCCAGCCTGTCGAGGCCGACCGGGGCACTCCGTCTAGGTCGGGCGGGAACCGAGCTGGAGGGGACTCCGATGGTCAGCCCGAACCACTCGTCCGCCACAGAGCAGCTGGCTCTCCCGAAGCTGCTTGCGCTCTTCCTGGTCCCAGGCGCGCTCATGACGGTCGTGTATGTCGTGATCGCCCCCTTCATCGAGACGTCCGGGTTCCCGCCGATCGCCGCTCTGCTAGTGGCGATCCTGATCGTGCTCGTGCCGTTCGAGCTCGGGGTGATCCTGCGGGCAAGCCGCGGCCGCCCAGGGGGAATCGGCTCTGTGATCCCGTATCGCCGGCCGCTGCCCTTCCGCGACTGGCTGTGGCTGGTACCGGTCCTCATCGTCGCCGAGTTCGTTGGTTTCGGCCTGTCGATGGCGATCGAACCGACGGTCATCGGTAGCCTGTTCGGTTGGGTGCCGGACTGGTTCGTACGCCCGATCGACCCGGACCGGGTCGGCGACTACACCCGCGAGGCGTGGCTCCTGACGCTGGGCGCCTACTTCGTCCTGAACGGCTTCGTTGGCCCGATCGTCGAAGAGTCGTACTTCCGCGGCTATCTCCTCCCCCGCATGGAGTGGATGGGCCGCTGGGCCCCGCTTGTCAATGTCAGCCTGTTCTCGGTGTACCACTTCTGGTCACCGTGGCAGGTGCTCGGCCGGATCCTGGCGCTCGCCCCGACGGTCTATGCCGTGCGCTGGAAGGAGAATGTCTACCTCGGCATGGTCGTCCATTGCACGGGGAACATCCTGGGCATCGTCCTGGTGGGTAGCCTGGTCCTCGGTCGGCTCTGACAGTGATCCAAGATGGCCCACGAGTCGAATCGCGTAGGGAGCAGGACTCGCGTCTAGAGACCACCCCGCTTGAACCAGCACATGCGTAGCGCGATCAGGAAAACGATGGCCCAGATCGACGTTGATACGACAGGTTCCACGTCCGGCCTCCGATGCCCCCTGTCATGTGACAGCATCCCGCGTGGCGTCAAGCACCGCGACGCCAGTCCCGTGTTGCGCTTGTTGCGATACGGCGAGCCTCGTTGCGGCGTCGTGCAAGGTCGTTGATGCCACTCTTTGCGTTGAACCGAGGAGGCGAGACGCATGGAAGACCAGCATCCGATCCGAAGAGCGCTCGACCCCGACGAAGAGATCCACGTCGAGGCTCCGGCCGGCGACAGTGTGGTCGTCGTGACGAGCCGGAGGCTCGCCATCGGGTCGAACGAGCGGCTCGCGCTCGATGTGCCGATCGACAATCTCCGTCGCATCCAGTTCGATATCGAGCGCGACCGGCCCGCGACACTCGTGGTGGTTCCCCAGCGCCCGACCGATGAACCGCAGGTCCTCGCCGTACGACCGTCTGACTATCCCGGTGTCGCTAACGCGTTGGTGGTCATCGGTCAGCGGCTGGCCGGGATCTAGGCGCTGCCCCGATCCACTCACGTCCCCATCAACTAGCCACGCAGCCACCCACCAGGGCCCAGAACACACCGCCGCCGAGCAGCAGGATCGCCAGGAAGACCAGGATCCCACGCGCCATGCCGACCTCCTTCGCCGGTGGGGAGTTTTTCGAGACATGGTCGGGCCAGCGCCTTACGCAGCAACGTCGAACGACCTGCGCCGCGCATGCATCGACATGGCAATCTGAGTCCCGGCGCGTGCCGATACGACGTCAACGGCTTGGCCGCGCTCCCATCCACAGTGGCCACGGATGCGCAAGGAACGGTGAGGATCAGGTGAGTGATTTCTTCCGACGGCTGGCACACCGGGTCACGCTCGGAGCCGGTTCCTGGCAGTTCTTCCTGATCTCCCTGGTGCTGATCGCCGTCTGGGCAGCCAGCGGTCCGTTCTTCGGGTTCAGCGACACGTGGCAACTGGTGGTGAACACCTCGACCACGATCCTGACCTACATCCTCGGGATCCTGATCCTGCTCGAAGCCAACCGGCAGGCACGGGAATCGAAGGTCGTCCACGACGATCTCCTCGAGTCGATCCGTGGCACCAACGCAGACCTCGTGAACATCGATGAGATGTCCGAGGAACAGATCGATCGCATCGAGGAGAGGCTGCGAGCTCGCGCGAGACGATCCGAGAAGTCCTGACAGACGGCGACGCGAGGCGTCGTCAGGGAGCCGCAACACAAAGTCGGCCGCATGCAATGCGCCTGAAATCTGCGCTCACGCGGCGTCCGTCGATGATGTCGGCTGCCGATGGTCACCAACGCCCGCGTGGCAGAGCCCGCGCTCATCACGATCCCCGGCTCCGATGCTGCCTTCCGTCAGCACGTCAACGCCATGGAACGGACGGGGACGCCCGCGGACCTCGAAGCGAGGCTGCGCCGGATGTTCCCGCGGGTGGTCGTGCGCGAACGAAGCATCTCGGGCGCGCCAGCCTGGTACGTGTACAGGGACGGCTCGTGGAGCTCGTCCCTGGCCGGCGACTGGTGGGACGGTGCGGCACTCCCCCGGGTGCGTGTCGATCGACAGGGCTGGATCACCGATGCGGACCCGACAGCCCTCGGCATCCTCGGGATCGGCGCATCGGATATGGGCACGAGCCATATCACTGACTTCGTCGTCCCGGGAACCCTCGATGACGCACTCGGACTGTTCCGGATCATCAGCGAGGGGCACACCCTCGACGCGACGGTCGTGCTCCGACCGACGACCGGCGATGTCATCGCGGTCGACCTGCACGCCCACCTCGAGGATGACCATGTCGTCGGCGTCATCCGGCTGGCCGATGATGTGGACGTGGAGGAACCTGGGACCGTCGTCGGTCAACCTGCCGAGGTCGAATTCGTCCCTCCGACGGATGTCGCCTTTCGCGGCTACGTCATGCGCTCGATGGATCGGATGCCGGAAGTCACGCCCGACGGACTCGTCCTCCGGCTTCGCCGGCTCTACCCCCATGCCACACTCGAGATCGACGACCACCGGTGGGTCGCCCGTCGTGACCGGGGCACGTATGACCAGCAGTCCAAATGGTGGGAAGAATCCGACGTGCCCCTGGTCCGGTACGACGCCCAGGCCCTGATCCTCGAGGCGAACGACGCGGCTGAGGCCTTCTTCGGCCGGTCGATGGTCGGCCACTACTGGCAGGAGTTCGTGACACCCGGATCGACCGACCAGGTCTCGGTCATGCTGGACATCCTCACGGAAGTCGGCGCCGCCGAATCGCGGTTCCGCATGCCACGCGGAGACGGCACACTGGTCGAGTTCGATTCCTACACGGAAGTCCGCGGTGAAGAGTTCGTGACCATGTTCCGTCGCGCCAGCGACGCGTGACCCGGCTGCGCTGGCTCGGCCACGCGACAGTCAGACTCGAGACGTCAGGCATCCGGCTGCTGTTCGACCCGCTCCTCGCGGGCGGGATCGGGCCCGTACGTCGTCGCCGGAAGTCGTCCGACCTCGAGGTCGCACCCGTCGACGCGGTCGTGATCTCGCACGCCCACCAGGACCACCTCCACCTCGCCAGCCTGCGGCGAGTCGGCAAGGACGTCCGGATCATCGTGCCGCGGGGTGCAGGATCCCTCGTCCGTGCGGCGGGCTTCGGCCACGTCACCGAGATGGACGTGGGTGACAGCACGACGATCGGCGACACGGTCATCCGGGCAGTCCCTGCGGCGCACGACGGTCGGCGCATGCCGTTCGGTCCCGCGGCACCGGCGCTCGGCTACGTCGTCGAGGGCGAGGACCGCGTGTACTTCGCCGGCGACACCGACCTGTTCCCGGGGATGGCCGACATCGCGTCGGACCTTGACCTTGCGATCCTGCCGGTGGGTGGGTGGGGACCGACCCTTCGCAGCGGCCACCTCGACCCGATCACGGCCGCCGCGGCGCTCACCCTCTTGCGACCGCGTGTGGCCATCGCCGTCCACTGGGGCACGCTCTGGCCGATCGGCATGAATCGGGTGCGACGCTACCGGTTCGAGGAGCCGGGGGGCAGGTTCATCGAGGCTGCCAAGCGCGTCGCACCTACGGTCACCGTGCCGGCGCTGCTGCCGGGTGACGAATTCGAGTTGCCGTCGAGGTCGTTGCCCTAGCGGGCCGGGTGGCCGTCGCCCCGCACCGCACGTTGGGCCCCTGATTGTGACGGCCCTGCAACGGCACGACGGGGAACGGGCGGCTTCATGGGCACGCCCGCCGTTCCACGATAGCCGGACGCACCTGAGGTCTGGTTGTGGTGCCGAATGCACTCGTTCTGAATCCGCGTGACGATCGAGACTTCGTCTCGTTCGCGGAGGCGCTTCTCGCTGAGGGACCACCCACGCCCCAGACCTTCGAGAGGCGCCTGCGTGAGCGCTATCCCATGGCCGTCGTTCGACCGCGCGACCTCGCCAGCGAACCGCTCACGCTCTGGTATTGCTACCGCGACGGCCGGTGGACGCGCCCGTCGTAGGCGGCACTGTGGTCGCAGATCCCTGGAGAGGCTGACGCCGCCGACTACGGTCCGGCTGCGGAGGGCACGGGCGTGCCCTGTGCCACGTCATCGATCGGCGGCTGGTCGCCGGCGATGGACGTCTGTGTATCGCCGCCCGGATCGAACATGTGGAGCACGAGCCTCCAGGTCGCCGCGACCACGCCGAGGAACGGGACGACCAGGAACATCCCCACGATGCCACCGATCTGCCCGCCTGCCGGGATGGCGAGAAGCACGATGGCCGGATGGAGGCTCACGGTCTTGCCGTAGACGAGCGGAGCGACGAAGTTGCCCTGGACGATATTCATGACGAGCGTGTAGATGGCCATGATCACGATGTCCGAGGTGCTGCCTGCCGCGACTGCGACTAGGAACCCCAGGAACGTCGTCACGAACCCACCGATGTAGGGGATGAAGTTCCCGAAGAACGTCAGGACACCGATCGGGAACGCGAGCGGCAAGCCGAGCAGCGCCATGATCAGGAACTGCGTCACCCCGGCGAACAATGAGATGGCCCCGGTCCCGACCATGTACCCGTTGAGGACGGATGCCGCACGCGTGCCGGCTTCACGGACGACGGCCCGCCGGCGGACCGAGACCGCAGATAGCGCGCTCTCCCACCATCGGTCGCCCTCACGGAGCAGGTGGTACGTGAGAAGCCCCGCCAACAGGATCGCGATCGACAGCCCGACGAGGCTGCCGAGTATCGCGGTCACCTCGCTTACAAGCCCGGAACCGACCGAACGGACGAAGTCCACCGGCGCTGCACCCACGTTCGCGCGCTGCGCGCCCGCCGCCGCGAGGTCCGTGGTGTCGGTGATCGATCCACCGATGGCGATGACGGCAGCGGCCATGGCGGCGAGGGCGATCGTGGCGCTGACCACGGTGATTGCGAGCGCAGACTGGGATCGTCCCAGGCCGCGGGCCCGCAACAGTTGGACACCGGAGTTCAGCGTCGCGGCGAGGACGAGGGCGAGGACGAGGGGGAGGGTGACGCCTGGGAACTGGAGGGCGGCTCCGACGACGATCGCACCGACGCCCCCGATCACCAACGCCCGCCATGCCCATTGCGCCAAGCGGTCGAGCCAGACCGGCACGAGCGCCCCGGCGGCCGCGACCTCGCGACGCCCGGATTCGAGCGTGGCCACGATCGCCGGCGCGAACGTCTCCGCGACGATGACCGCCGGGACTGCCGCGATCAGCCCGATCAGCCCGAACAAGGCGGCTCCGGCCGGCAGGGCGATGACGATCAGTGCTGGTTGGGTCGGCATGGTCTGCCGCACGTAGCGCGAGAACACTCGCCGCTGGAAAAGGCTCGTGGCGACGATCAGGGCGAGAAGGATGACCGTGGAAACGAGGTCACGGGCGGCCAGCGTGACCAGCAGCACGAAGGCGGTCGAGACCACCGGCCCGATATACGGCATGAACCCCGCCAGGAACACGAACACGGCGATCGGGCCTGCCAGTGGCACGCCCAGAACCTGGAGGTATAGCCAGGTGGTGAGCGCTCCGACGCCGGCGTTCAATGCCGTGCCCCGCAGGTACTCGCCGACGCGTTCGAGCGCGACGACTCCTCGGGCGGTCAGCGTCTCCTGCCGCCAGTCGTCGAGGTCACGGATCGCCATCGCCCACGCCTTGTGGCCGTCCTGGATGACGTAGAAGGTCAGGAAGCCGCCAAGGATCAGCACCGTGACGGCCTCGGCGATCGGGCCGACCAGCTGACCGATCGCATCGGTGATCCAGGCCTCGGTCGCCTCGATCGATCGACTGAGAAGCACCGTGGCCGTGTCGGGCACCCCGGCCGACGCTGCGTAGGCGGTGAGCTCGGTGACGCCCGCTTTGAGCGCCGCAACGAGTTCCACCAGGTATGGCGCCACGACCAGGACGACGACCGTGACTGTGATGATCAGGGCCGACAGCGCTACGAGGCTCAGCACGGCTGCCGCTTTCGTTGTGCTCCAACCCCGGTCCACCCGGACATGTCGATAGAGGGGTGCGACCGCGGCGGCAAGCAAGGCCGCGAAGATGATCGACAGCGTGACGGTCGAGAGCCGGACCGCCAGCGTCCCGATGAGGACCGCCATCGCGACGACGACAAGGATCCGCCAGCCGAACGCGCCGAGCAGGCGCAACCAGCCTGGGACGAGGGTCCCACCCGCCTCGTCCAACGCAGTGCCGACGGGCGACGGATCCGGCGCCTGCGAGTCGACCGCCACGGCCTCACCTCCTGTGTCACCCATCATCGAGGCCCGGCGACTCGCTCGTAAGGCTGGCGGGCACCCGTTTGTTCCGGGGGCGCGCTGGCGCGGGTGGGCCCTGTCCGGAGGGAGTGACACCCCCGACACATAGTGGCGTGCGCCCCATTGTCCCCGCTGATGGCCCGCTCAGACTCAGGCGATCAGCAAGGGAGATCCGATGGAAGACGATGCGCTCGACCGGCTCGGACCGGTCGACTACCTGGTGGTCGAGTTCCCGGTCGGGACACAGAACTTCACCGGCGAGGTCGCGGAGCAACTCATCAAGCTCCACGATTCCGGGGCGATCCGGATCATGGACGTGGTCATCCTGGTCAAGGGTGAGAACGGAGCTCTCGACGCGCATGAGCTCTCCGACTTCCCCGAGCTGGGCGACATGCAGCGGATCGAGACGCAGCTCGCCGAGACGCTCGCCGAGGAGGACATCGTGAACCTCGCGGTCGCGATGGAACCCGGCAGCGTGGCCGGGGTGCTCATCTACGAGAACCTCTGGGCCGCGCCATTCGCATCAGCCGTGCGTCACGCGGGGGGTCAGCTGATCGCCCAGGGTCGCATCCCCATCCAGGCGATCATCGCCGCCATCGAAGCCGACGAAGCACTCCAGCCAGCAGGAGCCTGACATGCCGCTACGAGCATCCCGCATGGGTCGCGCCGGAGTCGTCGGCGGACCGGTGGCCAAGGCCGCCGTGGTCGGCGCCGCGGTGTCCCCCGGGCCATCGCCCGTTGCCAAGGCCGCTGTCGTGGGGGCAGCAGCGTCACCCGGCCGCTCCCCAGTCGCCAAGGCCGCGGTCGTCGGCGCCGTCGTCACGCCGGGCAGACGCCGTTTCTGAGACGGCGGAGTGACCGCATTGCGCCTGCGACCCATCGCGCTGTTCCTCGTCGCCACGGCGCTCCTCGCTGCCTGCTCATCCGGACCCGGGTCTGGTGGCACGCTCGAGGGCACCAAGTGGGTCCTGCGCTCCTTCGAGCAGGCTGGTGAGCTGGTCCTGGTACCGGACGCTGAATACGCCGACGCCGAGTTCGGCGCGAGCCGGGTCCGCGGCTTCGGGGGCTGCAATGACTTCACCGCGGCATACCGCGCCGGCGGTCGCACCCTCCTGATCTCGCAGACGGCGTCGACACTGGCGGCCTGTGCCGAGGGATCGATGACGTTCGAGCAGACCTACCTGGCCTTGCTCGACAGCAGCCGCTTCTACAGCGCGCGGCGCGACACGTTGACGATCTACGACGAGATCGGATCGACGGTCCTCGTGTTCGATGCGGCGCCGCGCAACGCCCTGCTGGGGCACTGGCGGGTCGACTCGTTCGCGACCGGCCCCGGCGCCGTATCCGCCGTCCTGCCGGACACCGAGCTCGAGGTCGTCTTCGGCATCGGCAGCGTCGGCGGGTCGGCAGGCTGCAACTCGTTCAGCGGCACGTACGGGACCAACGGCAATGTCGTCCGCGTGGGCCAGTTGGCGACGACGCGGAAGGCATGCCCCGAGGAGGTCATGGCCCAGGAGGCAGCATTCCTCGAGGCCCTCCAGGGCATCGCGTTGATCGACCCCCGCGCCGAGAGCGTCAACCTGACCGACCTCGACGGAGCGCTGGCAGTCGCCCTCATCCGCCCGGGAGCTGCCGGTGTGGAGGCGTCACCGTCTCTTGGGTCGCCACCGCCCTCCGCATCGTCCTCACCGTCCGAGGTCCCGTCCGGGACACCGGCACCGACGAAGTCGTCGACGCCTGCCCCGACGAAGACGCCGGCGCCGACGACCGCACCGAGCGCTCCGGCTCCGTCGACCGCACCGACCGCCGCGCCGAGTCCGCCACCGACTGCGGCGCGCTGCGATCTCATCACCATCACCGGGGCCACGGTCGCGAGCATCGCCTATCCGGGCAGCTGGTACACCGTCACAGAGCCGACAGACCTTGCGTGCCGGTACTTCGACCCGGCGCCGATCGAGGTGCCGGCCGACCCAGCCACCCTCACGACGACCGTCCAGGCCTCGGTCACCGACACGACGTTCGCGGATGCCGTCGCGGCGGCGACCGATCCCGCCGCATGGAACGTCACGCAACAGAACGATCTCACCCTCGGTGGCCTCGCGGCGACGCAGGTGATCGCGACAGCGACCTCCGACGCCTCCGGGATCCCCGTCGGGATGTCGCGTGTCGCCTACATCGTTGATGTCGGGGCCGCGGGTTCGATCACCCTGTGGACCGTCGGTGATGCGGCCGATGAGACGTTCGCCCAGCAGGCCGCCCTCGTGGGCCTCATGACCGCGTTCTCGGAGTTCACGGCGCCGACCTGAGCAGCGGCCCGAACCGTCCTTCCGTCGCCGCGACCTGTAGGATCGCTTGCCATGGCCCTCGCGCAGCCGTCGTTTGAGCGCGCCGTTCCGCAATGGTCCGGAAACATGCCCCAGGCAGGATGGAGGACGACACCGTGCACAGATCGCCTATGTCGGGCGAGACACGGACGGCGATCTCGACATGGGATCGTATGCTGGTCCGGCGCGCGCCAACGAGGGGTGGTACATGATCGGCACCCGGGATCGTCGATCAAGCACGATCCGCAAGGTCATCCGTCACGCCAAGGCGAGCCAGGCCATCGGTCGAGGGCCCGGCGCGCACGGTGGCGACTCGATCCGGGTCGCGATCGCGGACGACTCGTACCTGATCAGGGAGGCGCTTGCCGAGCTCATCGGTTCGGCCGACGGCGTGGAGATCATCGCCTCGGTCGAGGATGGCGACGCTCTGCGGTCGGTCGTGGAGACCGAGCACCCGGACGTGGCCATCGTCGACATCCGGATGCCGCCCTCGGGCGACAACGAGGGGATCGAGCTCGCCCAGGGATTGCGCGGTACGCATCCCGATGTCGGCGTGATCGTCCTGAGCCAGTACGCCGGGCCGGCCTACGCCATCGCGCTGCTCGAGGACGGCGCTGAAGGACGCGGCTACATCCTCAAGGAGCGGATCCACGACCGAAGCGAGCTCCTCGCCGCGATCAAGGTCGTGGCAGGCGGTGGAACGACGATCGATCCGACCCTCATCGACCAGCTCATCGCGGCTGACCGCCACCCTGGTGCGTCGCCGATCGACGAACTGACGACGCGCGAACGCGAGGTGCTCGGCGAGATGGCCGAGGGCAAGAGCAACGCGGCCATCGCTGAGTCGCTGGTGCTCACCAAGCGCGCCGTCGAGAAGCATGTGGGCTCGATCTTCCAGAAGCTCGGCCTCGAGGACGACGAGGTCGTCAGCCGGCGCGTCACGGCGGTACTGCTCTATCTCGCCGACGCTTCCGCATAGAGGCTCGAGGTGATCTCGTGAGGTCGTTCCTCCTCAGCACCGTCGCGACCGCGATCGCCTTCGCGATCGTCACACGGCTCCTCCCCGACTACCTCGGCTACAACGGCGAGCTCGTCGGCCTGCTCGTGCTGGCCGTGATCTTCGGCGTCGTCAACGGGCTGATCAAACCGATCGTGCGGCTCCTCGCGCTGCCCGTGCGCATGATGACGCTCGGTCTCATCGGTTTCGTCATCAATGCGGCGATGCTGCTGCTCACCGCGTGGATCGCCGACCTCGTCGGGTTGGCCTTCACCGTTGGCGACTTCCCGCCGACCTTGCTCTCCGTGAACACCTTGATCGGCGCCATCATCGGCGCGGTCGCGCTCAGCATCGTCAACTCGCTGACGCACGTCGTCGCGCCCGACTGACCCGGTCCGATCGATCGCGGGTGACCGACCTGGGGGCCGGTCACCCGCGAGGTGGCGTCGTCAGAACTGGTAGCCCGAACGGTCGATCGCGTTCGCGAAGCGCGCGACGCCCCGGATCTGGTACGCGATCGCGACCGCCGCTATCACCGCCGTCGCCGCGATGCCGATGAAGGAGTCGGTCAGCAAGCCGCCGAGGAGCCCATCCTGCAGATCCTCGAGCTGGACGCGACCCAGGAAGATCAGCACGCCATCGACGACCGCAGCGGCCCCGCTGATGGCCGAGACGATGACGACCAGCCAGGCGGGCACGCCGAGCACGAACGCCGCGGCCGCGAACAGACCGCCGACGACGAGCCCGAGCAGGATGGCGAGGAATCCATCGCCGATGCCCAGCCACGCCATGAACCCGACGCCAAGGGTGTAGCCGAGGACGCCCACGGCCAAGGTGACCGCGGCGTAATACCAGAAGTACGAGATCACGGCGAATGCGACCGCGACCACGATGGCGATGCCCCACGACACGATCGTCGCGAAGAATCCCTGGCCGAAGATGTCCTGACCCAATTGCGCGCCGATCAGGAGGCCGGCAAAGGCGGCCCAGATCGGCAGCAGGATCGTGAAGAGCCGTAAGCCGTAGAACGCCCAGGCTGCACCGATGACGACGGCCAGCAGCCCGACGATGATCCCTTCGATCGACATGTCGTCCCTCCTACCTCGAGGCGAGTCTAGGACCCATGTCCGCCATGCGGCGCTGGTGCAAGCCCCAACCGCGAAGGCATGCCGACACGACTAGCGAGCGCTACGCCGGCTGCTAACGTCAGGGGCCTGAGTACGCATCGGGGCCCTGCCGTGCGGAATGGCGACGATCCTCTCACCACGCCATCGCCGACCGAACATCCCGACGTCGGCCCGCTACCGCTGGGCTTGTGGTTCGCGGCGATCCTGCTGGTCATCTCCGGCGTCGTCTTGCTGCTTGCCGCGCTCGGACTGAGTCAGGGGATCCTGACCGGCGGGCTCCTGGGACTGGCGGGGTTCGTCGAGGGCCGTATCGCCATCGGCCTGATCGGCGGCACGAGCATCGCCGCCGGCATCGGGATGGCCCTGCGCGTGCCCGTCGCATGGGGCGTCGGGATGCTCGTGGTCGGGCTCGGGCTCGCGGGGCAGCTCGTCTCGTACTTCCGGGGCGATCCCAACCTCGTGCGGCTGGCGATCTACGTCGCGATGGCCTTCTACCTCAATCAGCGCCCGGTTCGCGAGGTGTTCCTCCGTCGGCCGTCCACGAGAGAGGTCTGAGGTGACCCCTGCTGCCGCACGGGCACCCGCGACCGACGACCTCGCTCTCCTGCGCTCCTACGAGCCGATCGTCCGCTACAACGACGGCGAACTGTTCTTCCCGACCGACGTCGAGGCCTACCTGGCGGCCTGCGATCTCCTCGTCGGTTCATCCGAGCGCGACCGCGACATCATCGTGCCGGTCGGCGAGCTGACGGCTGCGAAGCTGGCCGAGATGCGGGCACCACCGGGTCAGACGCTCTATCTGCGACTCGTCCAGCGACCACTGGCCCCGATCGAGCTTGCCC
Organism: uncultured Chloroflexia bacterium; assembly: GCA_963813535.1. Taxonomy (GTDB): domain Bacteria; phylum Chloroflexota; class Limnocylindria; order Limnocylindrales; family CSP1-4; genus SPCO01. The sequence continues at coordinate 1,244,788 of CAWEZH010000002.1, forward strand.
GCTGGCGGAACCGACCCGATCGCCGCGCCTTCCATGCCCCGGGGCGACTGGCCAGGGTCGGCCTGTTCGCCCGCCTCGTCGACGCAGCGTTCGCCGCATCCCTGCTGCTCCGCGGTACCGTGCCTGGGGGTACCGCAGCGGCGGCACAGGTCAAGTACGCGGCCACCCTGAAGCGCGACCCACGCTACGTCTATTTCGGTCGCGTCGTGCGTCTCGAGGGCTGGATCGCCCTCCAATACCTGTACTTCTACTTCATGAACGACTACCGCTCCACGTTCCAGGGCGCGAACGACCACGAGGCGGACTGGGAGCAGGTGTTCGTCTATCTCGATGATGCACCGACCGGCCCCCGGCCCGTCTGGATCGCTGCGGCCGCGCACGACTACGTCGGCGATGAGCTCCGTCGTCGCTGGGACGACCCGACATTCGAGAAGTCCGGCGATCACCCGATCATCTATGCGGGCGCGGGATCGCATGCATCGTATTTCGAGCGCGGCGAATACCTCACCGAGATCCCCCTTCCCGGTATGCGCGGGGCGCGCGGCTTCCTCGAGGCGATGCGGAGCTTCTGGCGGGAGTCCTTGCGACAGCCCGATCCGGGTGACCTCGCCGCGGCCCTGGCAAAGGCGCTGAGCGTCCCCTTTGTCGACTACGCGCGAGGCGACGGCCTGACGATCGGCGTACCCGGCGGGGCGCAATGGAGTCCGGAACTCATCGACGACACCACGCCGTGGGTCGATGGCTACCGCGGCCTCTTCGGCCTCGACACCTTCGACCGACTCGGTGGTGAGCGTGCGCCGGCCGGCCCCAAGTACGGGCGGTCCGGAACCGTCCGGATGTCGTGGAACGATCCACTGGGCTTCGGCGGGCTGGACAAGGTCGCACCCCCATCGCGCGAGCCGGACGAGATCCGGCAGAGGATCAGCCAGCAGGAGGGCCAGCTCGACGAGCTCGACGCGGAGATCGAGCGGCGTTCGGCGCACGCTACCGGGCCTCGATCTCGAGGCACGCGGCCTGGCCGCCGACGGGGCCACGAAGGCCCTCCACGAGGTGCGTTCGAAGCAGCTCGCATCGGAGACTGCCGAACTCCAACGACTCCGTCGTGATCGCGCGTCGACATCGGACGCCGTACGGGCCATGCGCGGGGAGCTCGACCGGATCGAGGCGGGCGACATCGGCGACCCGCGCGCGCACCTCCACCAGCCGCACCGACCCGTGCCGGAGGCGGACATCCGCTACGGGCGGCTCGTCGAGTTCTGGTCGGCGCTGAGCGTGGGACTGTTGCTGCTGACGATCGCTGCGCTCGTCTGGTTCGCCATCGTGCCGTGGTGGGGAGCGCTGCTGATCGCGCTCGCGGCCTACGTCGTGCTCGAGGCGGCGTTCCGGCGTCGGCTGATGCTGCTCACGTTGCGCGTCGAGCTCGCGCTGGCTGTCGTCGGCGCCGTCATCCTGGTGTGGGAACTCCGGTTCGCATTCATCATCGGCGCCATCGTCGCGCTCGCCCTGCTGATCCTGGCGGATAACCTGCGCGAGCTCAGGACGGGGACGCAGCCCGTGCCACCGGCGCCCTCGATCGATCCCGCCGAGGACGCCGGCCCACGGAACGCCTAGACGGTGCGGTCGACGCCGATCAGCCGGCGAGGGGTGGGGCGGACACCCGTGTCGCAGAGCGGGCCATCCACCCGCCGATGATCCAGATGATGCCCGCCATCAACAGCTGGAGACCGACGAAGAAGCCGATGGCGAGTCCGCTCACGGGGATGTCGCTGAACAGCCAGGCGCCGAGCAGGATGTTGATGATCCCGATGGTCGCCACGAGCCCTCGATGCGGGGTCTCGCCGTTGAACGCGCTGATGAGCCGGATGATGCCATCGACGACCAGCACGATCGACACCACGATCGTGAGGGTGATCGTGCCTTGCAGCGGGTCGGCGACGATGTCGAGGCCGACGATCACGTACAGGATGCCGAGGAGGATCATCAGGATGCGGCTGCCGACGCCGCCGTTCGTGGTGAACGCCCCGACGATCTGGGCGATGCCGCCGAAGACCAGCAGCCAGCCGACGAAGATGGTCGTGATCAGGGTGGCATCGACCACGTTGTAGAGAGCGAGTAGCCCGAGGATCACGAGGATCACGCCGAACGCGACGAACCACTTCCAGCGACCGGCGATCTCCGCCGCGCTGGGCATCGACAGGTAACTCACGGTCATCCACCTCCATCCCCCAGCCTCGATCTGGGCGCGCTGGGTCCGATGGTCTCACCGGTGGCAATGGTGTCGACCCGCTTGACCGCTGTCCGTCTAGTCGGGGCGCTCACCCCTGAACGGAAGCGCGAACCCGAACTCCGATCCGCCACCCTCTCGGGGCTTCGCCCAGATCCGCCCGCCCAGGATCGCGACGACATGCCGGCTCGCGCTGAGCCCGATCCCCAGGCCGCTGCTCATCCGGCGGGCCGCGTCGGTGCGGTAGAAGGCTGTGAACAGCAGATCCGCGTCGTCCGGGATACCGATCCCGCGGTCCCTCACTGTGACGCGTGCTTCGTCGCCGACGCGCTGGAGGACGACCTCGATCGGCTCGGACACCGGACTGTATTTGTCGGCGTTGCCGAGCAGGTTCCCGACCAGCAACTCGAGATAGCCCTGATCGCCGTCGACGATCAGCTCGTCCCGCTCCATGACCAGTCGGATCTCGCGCCCCGGATGGTGGCGCCGGAAGACGTCGACGATCTGGCGGACGGCATGGCCCAGGACCTGCGGCTCGAGATCGATCTGCTCCTGCTCGCTGGCGGCGCGTGTCATGAGGAGCAGGTTCTCGACGAGTCCGAGCAGACGCTCCGCGTCGATCGCGATATCGGCGACCATCGCGCCGGTGCGCTCCGGCAGCTCATCGGTCCGCTGAAGCAGCCGCGCATTACCGAAGATCGTGGTCACCGGCGTCCGGAGCTCGTGTGACACCAGACCCAGGAACTCGTCCTTCACGGCATTCGCGGCGCGAAGGGAATCCTCGGCACGACGGCGCTCGGTGACGTCGACCAGGACGTTGATGGCCCCGATCAGGCGGCCGTCGCCATCGAAGACGACCGTCGGATACGGGACGAAGGCCGCGCGCGTGCCGTCCGGCCGCTCCGCCACCCCCTCGATGCCACGCACCGACCGCGCTTCCTTGAGGGCGATCGCCATCGGGCATTCGTCGTGGGGCATCGGTCGACCGTCGGGCCAGAACAACTTCCACGAGCCGCACCATTCCTCGCCGATCTCGGGACGACGACCCCAGAAATCGGCCGCCGCCTCATTGAAGAATGTGATGCGGCCGTCGGCGTCGGTCGTGTACACGGCAACCCCGAGTGCCTCCAGGAACTGGCGGTAGCTCGGGCTGTCGATCGACGGCGCGTCGAACATGGGACCGAGCCTGGGATCGGCATCGGCCGGCCGGACGGCGGTCGTCGCCGGTTCGGGGGTCACCCGCGGTGCATACCACACGCCCCCCGGCTGCGATAGCCCTGGCGACGCGTTGCGATGCGCCTGCAACGTTAGCCCCCGAGAACCCGGCGTGCGCGAGTACTCCCTAGCCACGCCGCTCGCTGCCGGTTCCGGGGCGGCGCATCGTGCGGCTGTTGCCACGCGGTTCGACACGTTCTCGATCGCGCGCCATGTGCATGCACCTCATGGCGTCATCGTCAGCGAGAGGCGGCTACAGGCCGTCGCCACATCGCAACCCCCCGCGGCTTGCAGGGGGCTGGCGGACGACCGTCACGTACGATGCGTCGCGTGCTTCGGATCCTCGTCGCATCCGTCATGGCGCTCGTTGTCGCGGGATGCGGTCTCTCGTCGGTCGTCGTCGACGATGGCGGACCGCCGGTGCCGCCCGGCCCACTCGGCCCGGTCGTGCAACCCGATGGCGGCGGTCCGCCGGTCGAATGCCGAGGTGTCCCGCTCGAGGAATGCAAGGGATTCGGCAACATGGATGGCGCGGGCGACGTCGTCCGCTACATCGTCACCTGCACGTCGGTCTGCACACCCCAGAAGGGCGACGTCCGTATCGACGCATTGCGATCGAATGGGAGGACCGAGCAGCTCGGCCAGGGCACCTGGGAAGGGGCCGAAGCTGCGCCGGAGGTCCCGCCGGCACCCGGATCCAGTCCGCCGGGTCCCAGCTAGGGTGAGTGTCGGCCCTGCAGCTCGATGGCCGCATCGGAGAACGCCGGCCAGCGTTCGAGTGCCCATGGTCCGAACTCGCGGTCCGTCAGGCAGACGAGTGCCACGTCGAGGACGGGGTCGACCCAGATGAATGTCCCCGCCCCGCCGAAATGACCGAAGGTCGCCGCTGAGTTTCGGTCGCCTGTCCAGTGGGGAACCTTGCTGTCACGGATCTCGAACCCGAGCCCCCAATCGAGCGGGTCGAACGGGCCGACGCCCGGCAGGACGCCCTTCAGGCCCGGGAATGCGACCGCCTTCGCAGCACTCGACGTGCCGCGACCCACGAGCGTCGGCCGGAGCAGCTCCAGAGCGAGGACAGCAGCATCGCCGATCGGTCCCTGCAGGCCCTGGGACGGTCGCTCGACGAGCTCCGTGGCGGCCATACCCAGCGGAGCCAGCACGCGGTCCGCCAGGGCGACCGCGAATGGGCGGCGGTCGCGCTCCTCGAGGAGCGCCCCGAGCGCGTCGAACCCCGCGTTGGAATAGATCCGACGGGTCCCTGGCCGGGCGAGGATCGTCGTGCCATCGAACGGGAGACCTGAGGCATGCGCGAGCAGGTGCCGTACGGTCGATCCCGGCGGTCCGGCGGGCTCGTCGAGATCGATGGTCCCGTCATCGACGGCCGTCAGGAGCGCCAACGCCGTCGCGAGCTTCGTGACGGATGCCCAGCGAAAGCCTCGATCGGCGTCGCCGTGCTGGGCGAGCACACCGCTCGGGCCAACGAGAGCAGCGGCAGCATGCTCGGCGTCCCAATGGTCGATCGCGGCCAGGGCAGCATCGAGGTGGGTCGTCACGGCCCCGGGATGCTAGCCCACCGTCATGGGATCGACGCACGCCGGGAATAGACTTCGGGCATGCAGTTCTTCGCTTCCAAGCCCAAGTCCATCCCATCCCCCGACAAGGCGCTGCCCGGCCGGCCCGATCCGATCATGGAGCCCGGGGTCCACACGATCCTCGGGACGCCCCTTGCCGGACCCTGGCCCGAGGGCACCAAGACCGCCATCTTCGGTCTCGGCTGCTTCTGGGGTGACGAGAAGGACTTCTGGCAGCTCCCCGGCGTGGTCACCACGGCGGTGGGCTATGCCGGCGGTTCGACGCCGAACCCGACCTACCAGGAGACATGCACCGGTCAGACCGGCCACGCCGAGGTCGTCCTGGTCGCGTACGACCCGCAGCGGATCTCCTACGAACAGCTTCTCAAGACGTTCTGGGAGCATCACGACCCGACGCAGGGCATGCGCCAGGGGAACGATGTCGGCACCCAGTACCGATCGATCATCCTCGTCGCGGACGACGAGCAGCGGGCAGCCGCCGAGGCATCCAAGGCGATGTACCAGGAGCAGCTGTCGAAGGCGGGCTACGGGGAGATCAAGACCGAGATCGTCGACGCCGCGTCGAACCCGTTCTACTACGCCGAGGACTACCACCAGCAGTACCTCGACAAGAACCCTCGCGGCTATTGCCCCAACCACTCGACCGGCGTCAAGCTGCCGGCCGACTTCGTCGTCACCCCGCTGCAGTACGTGGACTGACTCGCTGCGGGTCGGCCGCGCATGGCTAGCCCACTGGGAGGCGTCCTCAGACGATGAACGCCCTGACCGCCGTTGGCCCTGCTCCAGTAGGTCCTTGGCGGTCTTGTCGCGTTGTGGGCGGAACTGAATCCCTATTGTGTGCGAAATCATATATTGACAAATCATATACCGCCTCCCATCGTGTCCTCGACAGGGGTCGCATCAGCACGGAGGCACGGACATGCAGGACATCCTCATCCGGATCGAGACCGACGACTTCGGGGCCTGGGCGGAGCAGCACTACCTCCACGCCGTCAACCGAGCAACCTACGGAATCGAGGACGGACCGGCCTATCGGGACATGGACAATCCCAACGCGGCCATGTTCCACATCAGGACCGAGGACGTCGATCGGGCGATGGGATGGTTCCAGTCCGATACCTTCAGGGCCGCGACCAAGCTGGCGAAGGTCACGGGCAGGTCCTTCTACGACGCCCAGCCTCGCAGCCGAACCTGACGCAACCCGATCGCGGAAAGGGAGCGACTCCTGGTTACACGCCGCGTCGGAGACGACGAACGCCTTTCGGCCTGGCGGGATCTGCAGTGGGCGACGAGTCTGATCATGAGCCGCTTCGCCCACGACCTCGCCGAAGAGGGCCTGACGCTCGAGGAGTTTGACGTCGTGGTCCACTTGGCGTGGGCTCGAGACGGCGTGCTGCCGTTGCGTGCACTGGTCGCCTCCATCGTCACGGGCTACCAGTTGAGTCGAAGTGGGCTCACCCGCCTGCTCGACCGGATGGAACGAGACGGCCTCGTCGAACGAAGCCTGAGTCGTGATGATCGGCGACAGTTCGACGTCGCGATCACCGGCCACGGCCGAGAGGTCTTCGACCGGGTTTGGCCCGGCCATCTGCAAGGGATCCAGAGCTCCTTCTCGGAGCCACTGACCGACCACGACGTGACCGTCTTGAAGCGGGTCCTTGCCAAGCTGATCCGCGCCAACGAGGGGCCGAACGGCCGGCGATAGGCTGACCTGTTTGAGAATCCGCGGGGCTATTGCCCGAACCACGCTACCGGCGTGCAGCTCCCGGATGCCTTCGTCGTCACGCCGCTTCAGTACTGGACTGACAGTAGGCGCAACTATCCGGTGCTCGAACGGCTACTGCCCCGAACCGCGCAACCGGAATGATCCTTCCATCCAACTTCAAGGTCTCAGGGCTTCAATACCTGCAATGACCTTAGAGGAGTTCCTGGGAACCGGCGGCGGGGCTCGTCCATGGTCGAAGTCCAAGCCCGGGCGGACTCCAAGCTGCGCGTTAAACTCCTGCGAAACTCAAGTGTTCATCTAGAGGGAGCCCGCGGGCGTGGATGCGGATCGTCATGCCGAGGAGAGCGGTTCCGATCCCGACGCGAACCCGAACGAGGCCATGTGGCGGGCGATCCTCGACGGCACGGATCCCGTATATGCGCGAACTCGGGGCCGGCTGAAGCACCTCCCGGGAACGCCGCGTTGCAAGATGTGTGCCGCGCCTTTCGGGGGCCCTGCCGGCATCCTGATGCGGTGGCGGGGTCGAGCGCCGTGGCCGAAGAACCCCGACTACTGCGGTGCCTGCTTCCAGCTGCTTGATCGATACCACGGCGGCGCGGAGATTGAATTGTCCTTCCTGTTCGCCGACATCCGCGGCTCGACGACCTTGGCGGAGGGGATCTCGCCGACGGCGTTTCGAACGCTTCTCGACCGCTTCTACGACGTCGCCGCGCGCGTCCTCGTCGCCCATGACGGCATCGTCGACAAGTTCGTCGGCGACGAGGTCGTTGGAATCTTCATTCCGGCGCTCGCCCACGGCGAGCATCCCGCGCAGGCAATCGCTGCTGGGCGGGCGCTGCTCGACGCGACGGGCCACGGGGAACCCGATGGGCCGTGGCTGCCAGTTGGAGTCGGCGTGGCTACCGGAACCGCGTTCGTCGGGTCGGTCGGAGAGACGCACACGGCGGCGATGACGGCCCTCGGCGACATCGTGAACGTCACCGCGCGGCTTGCATCCGCCGCCGGGCCTGGCGAAATCCTCGTCAACGACAGGGCGGCAGAACGGGCCGGCCTTGAGACACGATCACTCGAGCTGCGCCGGCTCGGACTCAAGGGAAAGACGCAGCTGACTACCGTCTACGTCGTTCATGCCGGACGCGGATCAACCCCCTGATGCCGACAGTAGCTTGAGCGGTTTCAGAACCCCGCGGCTATTGCCCCAACCACTCGACCGGCGTGAAGCTGCCGGATGACTTCAAGGCGACCCCGCTTCAATACGTGGAATAGGCCTCGTCACCCAGACGCTCCGACATGAAGAGACCCGCCCACGATGGGCGGGTCTCGCCTTATCTTCGGGCTCGGTCAGGTCCCTTGAGAGTCGTTCGACTCGTCTGCGCGATCACGCCATCGCGCCGTCGGCGACCTGGCGACCGATCGACGGCTCCGACCCATACCCCAGCCGGCCACGGGTGGCGACGAGGACCGCCGCCGCGAGGACCGCGAAGCCCGCGTAGACGACCACCGGGTCGACCGACGGCGCGAGCACCGGGATGAATGCCGAGCCCGTGGCGACGCCAAGGCCCGCGTGGTACAGCCCGACGATCGGCACGCTACGACCCGAGCGGTTGTAGATCCAGGTCAGCACCAGCCGCACCGAGATCGGCAGGACGAACAGCGCGACGAGGTAGAACGGCACCTGCTCGGCGGTCACACGGCCATCGGTGACGCCGCCCGCGATGAACACCAGCGGGACGTGGATGAGGGCCTGCAGCCAGGTCGTCACGACGCTGGCGGCGATCGGGCCCAAACGCGGCTGGAGCCGCTCGAGCACGAACCCCGTCCACGCGGTCTCTTCCCACCAGTTGACGAGCGCGAAGGCGACGACAGCGCCGAGCACGATCGTCACGATGACGGCCGGGTTCGAGGCGAGGGCCGAGATCGGCGAGAGCCCTGCGACAGCGACCGCGGCCACCAGACCGGCAGCCGGGAGGAGCAGGACGGCGACCGCATACCACGCCGGGTTGACTCGGAAATGGAAGACGCGGCGACGAAAGGCACGGACGCCTTCACGGCCTTCGGCGAGGGCGGTCGCGATGAACGCGGCGCCGGCGAGCGAGATGGCCGATAGGAGGATGAATGGCGCGATGCCCGGCAGCTCGAGATCGATGATCCCGATGCCGTTCGTCGATGCCAGTGGCACCGCGAAGATGGCCGCGCTCGCCGCGTAGGCGATGGTCAGGAAGACGGCGAGTGGATGCCGTCGTGCGATCGATCGCATCTGGTGTGTCCCCTTTCGTGGGCTTCTGTGGAGCTGCGGATCAAGCGATCCGTGTGCTTCCCAGACTCGCCTCGCGGGGACGCCACGTCGTCGGTCCACGGGCCCGAACGGACACGCGACGTTCGGCGCGACGGGACCGTCCGAGCGATACCCGGGTATCGCTGCGATCTCATCCCACAGGCGGACGCCGAACTCCTGCCCGAGCGCTACCGTTCGGCACTGGAACCAGCCCTACCGAGGTGTCGATGCTCGACCGACAACCGTCACCGATCGATCGGATACGCCGTGCGCACACCGAGTCGCCGCGACCCATCGATGTGGCGGTCGCACTCGGCCTCGCCGCGCTGTCCTTTGCCTCGTTCGTCGCTGGCGCGACGACGATCGGCCCTCGCGATGGCATCACGGTCGTGCTGCTGCTCCTCGAGAGCCTTCCGCTCATGGTCCGTCGGCGCTATCCCCTCGAGGTGTTCCTGGTCGTGGTCGCCGCCAGCATCGCCCACATCGCGATCCTGCCGTCGGATCAGGAACTGCAGTCCGGGCTGGGCATCCTCGTCGCGATGTACACGATCGGAGAGCGGCTCGACCGTCAGGTATCGATCCCGCTAGCCGTCCTGGCGGGGACGATGATCGCCGTGCTCCTGATCGGCCGCGCCGGTATCCCGGAGGGGCTCCAGAGCCTGATCCAGACCGAGCTCGTCCTCGGCGTCGCCTGGCTGGTCGGTGACACCTCGCGGATCCGCCACCTGTACACGAAGGCACTCGAGGAACGGGCTCGAATGCTCGATCGCGAACGCGAGGAGCGCACCAGACGCGCAGTCCTCGAGGAACGTGAGCGCATCGCGCGCGAGCTCCACGACGTCGTCGCCCACCACGTCAGCGTCATGGTCATCCAGGCCGGCGGCGCGTCGAGCGCCATCGACAAGCGACCCGACCAGGCACGGACCGCGTTGACCGCCATCGCAACGGCCGGGCGTCAGGCGCTGACCGACATGCGCCGGCTCGTCATGATGCCGGGGACAGGCGAGGCCGTCGAACCCATGCCGGGTCTGGGCCAGCTCGAAATCCTCGTCGACGAGGTCCGCTCGGCGGGGCTGCCGGTCGAAGTCACCATCCAGGGCGACCCGCGAGTGCTCGACCCCGGGCTCGACCTCTCTGCCTACCGGATCATCCAGGAGGGCCTGACGAACTCGCTCAAGCACGCCGCGGGCGGCACGGCCAGGGCGACCGTCAACTACGCCACGGACGCCATCGAGATCACCGTCGAGGATGAGCGTGGCAGCGACAGCACGCCGCACCTGGAGCCCGACCATGAAGGCCGAGGGCTGCTCGGGATGCGCGAACGTGTCGCGATGTTCCGGGGCACCTTGGATGCCCGTCCGACCCCCACCGGCTATCGCATCTTCGCGCGCCTCCCCGCCGCGGACGGAGGTACGCCGTGACCATCCGCGTCCTCCTCGTCGACGATCAAGCACTCGTCAGGACGGGCTTCCGGATGATCCTCGAGGACGAAGCCGACATCGACGTGGTCGGCGAAGCCGCGAACGGGCGCGAGGCCGTCGAGGCGAGCGCGCGCCTTCGCCCGGACGTCATCGTCATGGATATCCGCATGCCGGTCATGGATGGCGTCGAGGCCACCCGCAGCTTAGCCGGCGACGAAGCGACGTCCGGGGCCCGCGTCCTCATCCTGACGACGTTCGACGCCGACGAGCTCGTCGTCGAGGCATTGCGGGCCGGCGCCAGCGGTTTCCTCCTGAAGGACGTGACACCGGAGGAATTCGTTCGCGCGATCCGCGTCGTCGCGACTGGCGAGGCGCTACTCGCCCCATCCGTGACGCGCCGCCTCATCGCCCGCTTCGCGCGCCTTCCGGTCCCTGCCGACGAGGTCCACGCGGACGCCTTGCGCGAGCTGACCGATCGCGAGAGGGAGGTGCTCAAGCTCGTGGCGCTCGGCCTCTCGAACCGGGAGATCGCCGGGCACCTCACGCTGGCCGAACCCACCGTGAAGACGCACGTCTCGCACCTTCTGCTCAAGCTCGACCTGCGAGATCGGGCGCAGCTGGTGGCATTGGCCTACGAGACCGGCGTCGTCCGTCCCGGCTCGGGCTAGGGGCCCTCGCTCGGCCGGCCACTCGGCGCGCCGCCGGTTCGCATGCGACGATGGCGTCCACCATGACCGGAAAGCATTCGCGCGAGCTGGGCCCGAAGATCGCCGCCGACTACCGGCTGCTCAACTACCTGCGGGGACGGTCGACGTCGTCGGTCGATGCGATCGAGCCCGGGAGCACTCGGATCGACGTCGAAGGTGGGGTCCTCGCGAGTCGCTGCGAGGAGGACCACGACGAGGTCCTCGAGTGCTGGTACTTCTACCGACGCTCGGGGAAGCCGAACTAGGTCCACCTTGGCTCGGCCGCGTGCGTCACGGGCGGGTCGGTCGGTCATGATGCATGTATGGGCGACGGTGGGCCGGAGGTCATCACCCTTGGCGAGTGCCTTGCCTCGCTCCTGGCCTCCACGCCCGGATCGCTGGCCGAGGCGACCTCGTTCGAGCGCCATGTCGCCGGAGCCGAAGCGAACGTCGCGGTCGGGCTCGCGCGGCTCGGACATACGGTGGGGTTCATCGGCCGCGTGGGTGACGATGGCTTCGGGACGGCGATCGTACGCAAGCTCCGCGGCGAGGGCGTCGATGTGGCCCATCTGGTCGTCGACCCGGCTGCGACCGGCGTCATGTTCCGCGAGCGCCGGCTCCTCGGGACGAGCGCGGTCGTGTATCACCGCGCGGGTTCCGCCGGGTCTCGGCTGGCCGTCGATGACGTCGAACGAGCGGCGAATGACGGCGCGTTCGAGGCCGCCAGGTGGCTCCATCTCACGGGCATCACGCCAGCCCTGTCGGCCACGGCTCGAGCGGCAACGTTTCGGGCACGCGAGCTGGCGCGGGCAGCGGGCCTCACGATCAGCCTCGATATCAACCTGCGGCGCCGCCTCTGGTCGGACGAAGAGGCCGCGTCGGTCCTGCGCGAGCTGGCGGCAGGCGTGGACGTCGTCCTCGGCGGCGATGAGGAGCTCGCAGTCCTGACAGGCCTGGATCCCGCTGCGGCGGCTGAGGAGTCGGTCGCGGCGGTCACCCGACTCGGGCCGTCGATCGCCATCGCCAAGCTCGGAGCCGAAGGTGCCCTCGCGCTCGAGACCGGCGCGACGCCCATCCTCGAACCGGCGATCATGGTCGGGACGGTGGTCGACCCTGTCGGGGCCGGCGATGCCTTCTGCGCCGGCTTCATCGCAGGCCGCCTCGATGGCACGGACCTGCCCACGGCCGTCCGGATGGGCAACGCCTGCGGCGCACTCGCCGTCGCCGCCAGCGGCGATCAGGCGGGCTTGCCCGACCGAGCCGAGTTGGCGCGGCTCCTCGGCGGAGGACCGGACACGCTGCGCTGAACATCGGCGTCCCAGGCGCCGATCGCATCACGGACAGCCGCGGAGATGGATCCCGACGCCGTCGCACCCGTCAGTCGATCGAGCCCGAGCAAGGCCGACCCCGCGACGGGCGGCGCCATCAGCCCCGTCACATCGGCAGCCGGCGCGATCGCCGCGATCCCGGCCGCGATGCGTTCCCGAAAGGCGGCGTCGCGCGTCCGGAACACGCCTCCTGCCAACACGACGTCGGGGTCGCGGCGCGTCAGATGCAGTCGCCGGATCATCGCTCCGGCCATCACGACGATCTCGTCGGCGAGGCGGTCGACGATGCGGCGGGCGGCCGCATCTCCGGCTCCCGCCGCCGCGAACACGACGGGTGACAGCTCTCCGATACGTGCCTCGGCGATGCGGCCCGTGTACATCGCCGATGTCACCGCGGCCGGCGACGACAGACCGAAATGGGCCGGGACGTCCTGCTCCAGGCGAGTGCGCGGTCCCCGGCCGTCACGTGCCCGGACGGCCGCCGCCAGACCCTCCCAGCCCACGTCCGTCCCGCCGCCCCAGTCACCCGAGATATCGCCAAGCGCGTCGAGGCGGACACTCCGGCCGTCCGGCGCGACCCCGGCGGCGTTGACGCCCTGGCCGCAGATGACCACGACGCCCCACGAGCGATCCGTTCCGGCACGTAGCGCTCCGAACGCATCGTTGAGCACCACGAGCTGCTCGGCGAAACCGCGCTCGTCGAGGGCGGCCGTCAGGGTGTTGACATCGTCACGGGTGTCCGCGCCCGCGAGCGTGTACACCGCGATGTCGGGGCGCGCGTCCAGCCGGGCCCCAGCGGACGCCTCCGCCACGAGCCCCGCCATCCGCTCCATGCCCGCGCCCAGGCCGACCGCCTGGTGCGAGCTCGTCGACCCGCGTGCCGCCGCCAGCAGGCGCCCGTCCTCGTCGACGATCGCCACATCCGTCTTCGAGTTCCCGCCGTCGACGGCGAGGACCGTCCTCACCCCAGCGCGTCCAGCCGTACGAAGCTGGCACCGGCATCTCGCAGACCGCTGATGAGCGGCGCGAGGCCGAGGCCCGTGGCCATCGTCCAGGGGTGGAGCAGAAGGATCGCACCGTCGCCACGCGCGACCGCATCTCGCGTCATCTGGCGGGCCATCCCCCGCCCGCGCATGCTCGGGCGCCAGTCGGCGCCGTCCACGTCCCAATGGACCTCGCGGTAGCCCAGCCGCTCGATACCGGCCCGTACCCTCGCATCGTCGGTCCCGGCGCCGAACGGGCAGCGGAACCAGGGTTTGGGGTCGACCCCCGTGGCCGCGACGATCGCCCGTTCCGCGGCGCGGATATCGGTGGCCAGACCGGACGGTGACAGGAGCGGCATCCGCGCATGGTAGAAGGAGTGGTTGCCGATGAGGTGGCCTCGCTCCGCGACCGAGCGCGCCAGGTCCGGGTAGGCCTCCGCCCAGCGACCCTGGATGAAGAACGTGGCCTTGACGCGCTCTTTGTCGAGCAGGTCCAGGACGCCCTCGGTCCCGCCGGAGTTGTGCGGGCGGTCGGGATGCTCGGCGTCGAAGGTCAGCGCGACGCGGAACGTCATCGCCACATCGCTCGAGAGGTCACCCCGGCGTCACTTCTCGACGCCGGTGATGACGATGCCGCGGGTGAAGAACCGCTGGGTCAGCAGGAAGGCGACGACCGGGATGATGAGCGTCATCAGGGTGCCAGCCTGGATCAGCCCGGGCTCGCGATAGTAGATCCCGTTGAACCGCTGCAGGCCCAGAGCGACGGTCTGCAGATCGACCCGCCCGGCCGTGTACAGCAGCGGCCCGAAGAAATCGTTCCACGAGTAGACGAGGTGGAAGACCGCGACGGCCACCACGACCGGCCATGCCTGCGGCAGGACGACCGAGATCAGGGTCCGGAACGGACCGGCACCGTCGATGGCTGCCGCCTCGTCCATGTCGGTCGGGATCGTCATGAAGTACTGGCGCATCAGGAACACGTCGTAGGCGTTCGCGAAGAAGGCCGGTACGAGCAATGGCAGCCAGGTCCCGACCCAGCCGATCTTCTGGAACACGGTGTAGGTCGGGATGATCGTCACAGCCGCCGGCAGGAAGATCGTCGCGATCAGGAGTGTGAAGAGAAAGCCCCTGCCCGGGAACCGGAACCGGGCGAATCCGTACGCCACGAGGATGCACGAGATGAGCGTGCCGATGGTCGACACGACCGCGATGAAGATCGTGTTGAACAGCAGCCGCGGGTAGTCGATCAGGTCCCAGACCTCGGCGAAGTTCTCCCAATGCGGCGCGAACTGCCAGGCGGGCTCCAGCGTCCGCCACGATCCCACCCATTCGATGGGCGGGGCTGTCGGAGCCACCGGGTCGATGAACGTGCTGCGCCGGCGCGCCGGCTCGAACAACGCGAGCTGGCGCGTCGTGCCGTCCGGCAGCGGGACGTTGAGGATGGGCAGTTGCTCGCCCTGGTACTCGAACGTCACCGGGTCGGCCGGGTAGAGCGGCGAATGTGCTTGCGTGATCTGGTCGAGGCTCTTGAGCGAGTACGAGATCGAGCGGAGCATCGGCGAGAGGAATGCGGCCACCGTGAGGACCGCGATCAGCGTCAGCAGGAAGGACTTCGTGTTGTCGCCCTTCTCGCGCGGGGGCCGGCTACCGGCGGCTCTCCTGCCCCGCCGTCCCACGAGGCCACGACCGGCCACCGAGAAGGCGGTCATCGTGCGTCACCCGCGTAGTAGACCCATCGCCGGGCGGTCCCGAACAGCAGCAAGGTGATCGCCAGGGTGATCACGAACAGGAGCCACGCCAGCGTCGCGCCGTACGACATGTTCTGGAACGTGAAGAAGTTCTTGTAGAGATAGAGGTTGTAGAACATCGTCGAGCCGCCCGGTTCGCCGGTGCCCTCCTGCAGGACGAGCGGCACGAGGAAGTATTGGAGCACCTCCACGACCGACAGCACGATCGTGTAGAAGATGACCGGGGTGAGCATCGGCACCGTGATATGGCGCAGCGACTGCCAGGCGCCGGCCCCGTCGATCTTGGCCGCCTCGTACAGGTCCGTCGGGATCCCCTTGAGCGCGGCCAGGTAGACGATCATCCCGGCGCCGATCCCCCACACGCCGATGAGCGCCAATCCCGGGTAGACCCACGACGGGTCCTCGAGCCAGCCGGGCGGGTCCTGCACGCCGATGGCCTCGAGCGCAGCGTTGATCCAACCGGTCTCCGGGTTGAGCATCCCGCCCCAGATGAACACGGTCGCCACGAATGGCACCACGAAGGGCAGGAAGAACAGGATCCGGAAGGCGCCGGATCCGCGGAGATGCCGCGAATGCAGCATCAGCGCGACCAGCAGGGGCAGGATCACGGCGAGTGGCAGGGCCAGCGCCGCGAACTTGAACGTGATCCCCAGGGAGGTCCACGTCTGCTGGTCGCGCAGCAGCGTCTCGTAGTTCTTGAGCCCCACGAACTGGAGCGGCTGGGACTGGGTGAGATTGATATTGGTGAACGAGAAGACGAGCGTCGCGACCATCGGGAAGGCCGTGAACAGCACGAACCCGATGAGCCAGGGCGCGATGAAGACGTACCCCCAGCGCGCGCGCCGCCAGCCGAGACCGGAGAAGCGGGGCAGGCTGCGCGGGCGCGCGACGCTGGGGGCGACCATCGATCAGCTGCCGCCCGCGTCCCAGGCGGCTTGCATCTCCTTACGCATCGCCTCGATCTCGGCCGTCAGGTCGAGACCGGGCGTGGTCTGCCACTTGGTGCCGTACGTATTGATCAGGTCCAGCGTCTTGTTGTACGCCGGCATGTAGGACTCGAAGTTCGGGACGTCGGCGAACGCAACGCCCTCCTTCGGGACTTTCGTGTCGATGCCCTGTGCGTAGTCCTTGAACTGGGCCTCCAGGAACGCATCCTGCTTGGACTCGACGGCCGGCATGCCGCCGTACAGCGACAACAGGTCCTCGTTGGCCAGCAGGTACTGGAGCACCTCGAACGCCTGATCCGGATTCTTGGTGGTCTTCATGATCCGCCACGTATCGGCGTTGAACGCCGCGGTGGTCTTGCCCTTGTAGGCGGGCGTGGCCGCCATGTTCCAGTCGTCGCCCGCGTCGGAGACGCAGTAGGTCGACCACAGGTAGTTCGTGCTCATCGCGACTTTGCCCGCGCAGAACGGATAGCCCGCGGGGTTGAGGTCGGTGGTCTCGAACTGCGGACCGGTCATGCTGAAATGGTCGGTCCAGATGCCGTCATAGAAGTGCTTCCACGCCGCCGCCCACGCCTCTGGGATCTGGGCGGTCTTGCCGTCCGCGGCCATGAACCCGCCGGCTCCGAAGTAGGCGCCCGTCTGACGCAGGTCGTCACGCTGTGGCTCGAAGCCCCACTGGACGATCTTCTCAGGATCGAAGTCAGCCTCGGAGGCATCCGCGCCGTTCTCGTCGACGGTCAGGATCTTGGCGATCTCGCGGATCGTGTCGTAGTCCCACGGCCGCTTCGAGCCGTCGGGCATCGTGTACTCGGCGTTCCAGGCGTGGGGCGGCTCTTCGAGACCCGCCTCCTTGAACATGTCGGCCTTGTAGAACAGGACGGATGGGTAGATCGCATACGGGATGCCGACCTGGCCTTCGCCGCCGGCGTTGTAGAGCTCGACCGTCGACTCGGGGAACTGCGACATGTCGAAACCGGCCTTGTCGATGTACGGCTGGAGATCGAGCCACTGGCCGTGGAAGGCCTCGGCACCACCGATGCCCACCGGGCCGACGATATCGGGACCGTTTCCGGCTCCGAGCTGGACCGCGAGCGCGTCACGCGCGGCCGCGTAGACGAATCCCTCGAACTGGAGATGGATGCCTGGGTGCGAGGCATTGAAGTCCTCGGCCACCTTGCGTTCCACCTCGACCTGTTCTGGCGCGTCTCCGGTGCCCAGGCAGCAGTACCAGCGGATGATCACGTCACCCGGCTTGGCCTGCGAGTCCGTGTTGGGCAGCGGCGTCGGCGGCGGCGGACTACCCGACGCGGACGCGCCGGCGGACGGGTCGACCGATGCGACCGCCGTCGAGCCCGACGGCGCCACGCTCGACGTCGGCTGTCCGCAGGCCGCGAACAGAAGCGCCAGCACGGCTAGAAGGACGGCGAACCGTCCCAGACCCACTCTCATGATCCGTTCCTCCGAATGCGATGGCCGATGGATCTCGTCGTCATTCGCTCGCTCCTCCGATGCGTGCCATGGCTTCGACCGCGACCGACCGGATCGGCCGGTCGACCTCACGTTCGACGTAGTACCTGGAGCGATCGCCGCGGACGAACGTCCGGCCGAACTCGACCGGATCGCCGTCGGCGTCGAACGCGATGCCTTCGATGAGCAGCGCCGGCGAACCCGGTCGCTGATCCAGGAGGCGAGATTCTCGAGCCCGGAGGAGGACGGGCTCGAGAGCCTCGCGTGCGCGAACGACCTGCGTCGAATAGCGCGTGGACAGGAGTTCGTAGAGGGAGCCGTGCTCGAGGTCGCTCGCGAGAAGACCGGGGAAGCGCTCCGCCGACAGGTGGACCTGCTCGAGCAGGTAGGGCTCGCCGCTGGCCAGACGGAGACGCTCGAGGTACAGGATCGGCGAACCGGTCTCGAGAGCGAGCGCACCGGCCACCGTGACGGATGCCGACTCGGGTCGAGCCGAGATCAGCCGTGTCTCGGGATCCAGGCCACGCTGACGCATCTCCTCGGAGAAGCTGGCACGACCGGCGATGTCGCGATCCATCCGTGGATGGAGCACGAACGTGCCGCGGCCGCGGGTCCGTTCGATGCGGCCCTCGCGCACGAGCTCATCGAGCGCTCGCCTGATGGTGATCAGGCTGCAGCCGTAGTCCTGGGCGAGCTCGCGTTCGGTCGGCAGTTGATGGCCTGGCGCCCATCGACCCGAATCGAGGGAGGCGCGCAGGTCGAGATAGACCTGGTGGTGCATCGGGACGGGGCCGAGCTCGAGCCGGAACCGAGCCAACGGAAGCGCTCCTCCTCCTGGATCCGACCGTCCATCTGATGGGTATTGCGCGAGGTCCGAATGCTGATAACGTTATAAGCAATCGTGTCAAGACCCCCGGAGGTGGGATGGGGACGAAGATCACGGTCGTCGGGGCCGGGAGCACGTACACGCCCGAGTTGGTCGAGGGCTTCGCGCGTCGTGGGGACCGTCTGCCCATCGACGAGCTCGTGCTGCTGGACATCGATCCCGAGCGCCTCGAGATCGTGGGCGGTCTGGCGCAGCGCATGCTCGACCGGCTGGGCTGGACGGGTCGGGTGACGCTCACCGGCGATCGAGACGCAGCGATCGACGGGGCCGACTTCGTGCTCCTCCAACTGCGGGTCGGCGGTCAGGCCGCACGTCTGGTCGACGAGACGCTGCCGCTTCGGTACGGGGTCATCGGTCAGGAGACGACCGGGGCGGGCGGGTTCGCCAAGGCGCTGCGGACCGTGCCGCGCGTGCTCGAGCTCGCGGAGCTCACCGCGAAGCGGGCGGCCAAGGACGCGTGGATCGTCGACTTCACCAATCCGGTCGGGATCGTCACCCAGGCACTCATCGACGATGGCCATCGAGCGCTCGGGCTGTGCAACGTGGCCATCACGCTCCAGCGTCGCCTTGCGGCACGGTTCAACGTGGCCCCGGAGCGGGTCGAGCTCGAACACGTCGGGCTGAACCACCTGAGCTGGGAGCGGGCCGTCCGCGTCGATGGGGAGGACCGACTCGCGGACCTGCTCGACGAGGATGCGGACGAGCTCGCCGAGGAACTGCGGATGCCGGCGGACATGATCCGCTGGATGCGCGCGATCCCGTCCTCCTACATCCGCTACTACTACATGACGCGGACCGTGCTCGCTGAGCAGCAGGACGGCCACACTCGAGCTCGTGATGTGATGGACATCGAGGCTCGTCTCCTCGAGATGTACCGCGACCCGGCGCTCAACGAGAAGCCCGAGCTCCTCGATCATCGCGGCGGGGCGTTCTACAGCGAGGCCGCGGCGCAGCTCATCGCATCCCTCCACGACGGCGCCGGCGACGTGCAGGTCGTCGACGTTCGGAACGACGGCGCGATCCCGGACCTGCCCGACGACGCGGTCGTCGAGATCCCGGCCGTCATCGACCGTGATGGCGCCCATCCCATCCGGCTCGCGCCGCTGGCGCCCGAGCAGCGCGCACTCGTGCAGGCCGTCAAGGCCTACGAGGAGCTGACGATCGAGGCAGCGAAGAGCGGCGACCGAACGGTGGCATTGCGCGCGCTGGCCACGAACCCGCTCGTCGGAGCTGAGGTCGCGGGACCCCTCCTCGAGGCGATCCTCGAGGCCGACGCCCACCATCTGGAGCGGTTCGCCACCCGCTGACGGGACGTCGGGACGCAGGCTGCCGATAGACATCCGTCACGAAGCGGGGGCCCGGCTCGTCCACCTCTTCGCGTGTCTTGCGCCATCCTATGCGCCGACATCGCCCCTTCCGCCGCCCGGAGATCCTCTTGTCATCCAGCTCTCGTTCGCACGCCTACCCGCGCCGCCCGGACCGTCCCTACGCCCCCCGCCGGTCGACCACCGGCTGGCTGGCGGTCATCGTCTTCGTCTTCCTCGCCGGCATCGGCATCATCGGCGCACTCTCGGCAGTCAGCGTCTATGCGGCCCTGGCGAACGGCCTCCCGCCCGTCTCCCGCCTCGAGGAGCTGCGCCTGCCCCAGGAGATCGTCGTTCTCGACCGGACCGGCACGACCGAGCTCGCACGGTTCGGTGAGTTCAAGCGCGAGGTCGTCCCGTTCGAGGAGATCCCGCCGGTGCTGCTCGACGCGACCACGGCAGTGGAGGACAAGACGTTCTGGGAGAACGCGGGCTTCGACCCGGCGGCCATCGTGGCGGCCGGCCTGGATTCGATCCGAGGCGACAGCCGTGGTGCCTCCACCATCACGCAGCAGCTCGTCCGCGCCCGCCTGCTCGAGGACGATCTCGTCCAGGATCCCACGCGGACGGTCGAGCGGAAGCTCAAGGAGATCATCCAGTCGATCCGCCTGACCCGGGCGTATCCGGACGATGCGGGCAAGCGCCGGATCATCGCGGCCTACCTGAACAACAACTACTACGGCAACCAGAGCTATGGCGTGAAGGCCGCCGCTCAGTCGTACTTCGGCAAGTCGCTCGACGAGCTGACGCCGGGCGAGGCGGCGACCCTCGCGGCCCTGCCGCAGTCCCCGTCGAACTACGACCTGGTGCGGAATGCGGTGTCGACCTGCGACGTCGAGCTGAACGACGAAGGTGTGTGCCCGCCTGCCGAAGAGCACCTGACCCTCGAACCGGACACCAAGATCGCCCAGCGGCGGGACGCCGTGCTCGAGCTGATGGCGGGCGGCCGCATGCCGATGTCGGACGGGCAGTTCACCCCGGAGCAGCTCGAGGCCGAGAAGGGCAAGCCGATGGAGCTGGCGCGCCAGACGACACCGCCCTGGAAGGCGCCCCATTTCGTGTGGGCCGTCCAGGCGGAGCTCGCGAGGAAGGTCTGCGGCCCCGACACGCCGACCTGCACGCCGCTCGAGGAAGGCGGGCTCCGCGTCACGACCACCCTCGATTGGGGACTGCAGCAGATCGCCGAGAAGTGGGTCAAGGCGTCGACCATCGCCCCGCACAACCGCAACCCGGAGCGGTTCGCGACGCGCGGCCTAGGATTTCGACGAGTATCCCGCCTGGATACGCAATCTCGAGAACAAGGACGTCCGCAACGGGGCGCTCGTCGCGATGGACTACCAGAGCGGCGAGATCGTGGCCCACGTCGGTTCGGCGAACTACTACGCGTCGTCGAACAACCCGAAGTTCCAGCCGCAGTACGACGTCGTGACCCAGGGCTTCCGACAGCCGGGATCCGCGTTCAAGCCGTTCAACTATGCCGTCGGCATCGACGAAGGCGCATTCACTGCCGGCGACATGCTGATGGACGTCGCGACCGACTTCGGTGGTGGCTACTCACCGACCGATGCCGACAACCTCGAGCGAGGCCCGGTCAGGGTCCGCGACGCGCTGCAGTTCTCGCTCAACATCCCCGCCGTCAAGGCCATGGCGCTCAATAGTCCCGAGCACATGTTCGCGCGGGCCAAGGACTTCGGGATGACCTTCCAGAGCGAGACCACCGATGCCGGCCTCGCGCTCGCGCTCGGCGTGGCGGAGACCCGCCCGATCGACCTCGTCGGTGCGTACGGCACGCTGGCCAATGGCGGCGTCCGCGTGGAGCAGACCTCGATCCTTCGCATCCAGGACGCCTCGGGCGAGGACATCGAGCTTCCCGCGCAACGTGAGCCGGTCCAGGTCATCAAGCCGCAATCGGCCTTCATCCTCACGGACATCCTCAGTGGCAACACCAACCAGCGCATCAACCCGTTCTGGGGCAAGTTCCGGGTCGTGGGCCCGGAGGGAGCGCGCCGGCCGGCCACTCTCAAGACCGGCACCAACAACGACGCCAAGGACCTCAACGCCTACGGCTACATCGCGCCACCGACCGAGCAGGGCCGGCAGGACGGGGCGTACGCGCTGGCGGTCGGTGTGTGGAACGGCAACAGCGACAACACGCCGGTGTCGACCCCGGCTCGACCCGTGTTCTCGATCGACGTCTCCACGTTCGTCTGGCAGGGCTTCCTCCAGGAGGCGACCGAGAAGTGGGAGATCACCCGCTTCTCCCGACCGGACAACGGGCTGACCCAGGTCGCTGTCGACCCGCTCACCGGGATGCTCCCCTCCGGGCAGACCGAGGGCGTCGACGAGTGGTTCCTGGCCGGCTCCGAGCCGACCACCAGGCTGCCGGCGGCTCGGTGCGGGATCCAGGCGCTGGAGGCCACCCGGCACGAGCCCAAGTTCCCGAACTGGATGGATGCGGACCGCGACTGGTTGCGACGCGCCCAGCGTGGTGTGGGGGTCGCCGGTGGCCCGGATCGGACCAGGACGGCGTACTTCTACAACGGCCAGTTCAGCCCCTACGGGCGGACGTGGCGCCCGTTCGTGACCCGCAACAACTGCGGCGCGTCTCCCAGCCCGACGCCGAGCTGCATCCCGTTGCCCACCCCGGACGAGAATGGCGTGATCCCATCGATCGCGATCCCGTCGCCATCCGGTTCCGAGGTCGCGGCGATCCCGTGCCCACCGGCATCGGGGGAGCCCAGCCCGAGCGAGGAGGTGCCTCCGACCCCGGAGCCCACCTCGGAGCCGACGCCCGAACCGACTCCGGAACCGACGGCCGAGCCGACCCCGGAGCCCACACCCGAGCCGACCGAGCCACCGGCCGAACCCTCCTGACGCGTCACGCGACCGTCATCGGGTGACGCCACGATGAGCGCGTGAACGGATCAGCTCGACCCATCGCGCTCGCCGGGCTCGCCGGCGCGGCCGCGGCCGCACTCGGCATCGGCGTGTCCGAGGCGATCGCGGGGGTGATCGCCGGCGCGACGTCTCTGGTGGACGCCATCGGCCAGGTGGTGATCGACCTCCAGCCGCCCGGTGCCAAGGACTTCGTCGTCGAGATATTCGGGACGAACGACAAGCTCGCCCTCGAGATCGTGGTGACGCTCGTCGCGCTCGCGCTCGGCGCGGCGTTCGGCATCCTGGCCGCGCGTCGGTTCCTGTTCGGCGCCCTGGGCTTCGCCGCGTTCGGTGTGGTCGGGTTCCTGGCTGCACTCGGCCAGCCGCTGGCGATGCCCGCCATCGTGGCGGTCCAGGCCGCTGCCGCGACGGCGATCGCGATCCAGACGTTGTCGTGGCTGCTCGGCCGCCTCATGTCGGCACCGTCCGCGCCGAGCATCCCGGACCCGGCGCGCCGGTCGTTCCTGCTACGGACCAGCGCGGTGGGCATCGGCGCCGTGGCTGCCGGGGTGTTCGGTCGGAACGCCATCGCGTCGGGCAACTCCGCGCCGGCACCGACGATCCCGCTGCCGCCGCCCGCCGAGGTGGTGCCGCCATTTCGGCGGCCGCCGACCTCTCCCCGACCACAGCGGGCCTCACACCGATCGTCGTACCCAATGACCAGTTCTACCGGATCGACACGGCGCTCCTGGTGCCCTCGCTCGATACCGCGACGTGGCAACTCCGTATCCACGGCCTCGTCGATCGTGAGACCACGCTCACGTGGGATCAGCTGATCTCGCTGCCGATGTTCGAGCAGTACTGCACGATCGCCTGTGTCAGCAACGAGGTCGGTGGTCACCTGGTCGGCAACGCCAAGTGGACCGGCGTCCGGTTGCGGGACGTGCTCGATATCGCCGGCCCGACGTCGTCGGCGACGCAGCTCGTCGGCCGGTCGGTCGACGGCTGGACCGCCGGGATGCCGATGGCCTGGGTCACCGATCCGGATCGCGAGCCGATGATCGCCGTCGAGATGAACGACGAGCCGCTGCCACGCGCCCACGGCTATCCCGCACGCCTCATCATCCCGGGGCTGTACGGCTACGTGTCGGCCACGAAATGGCTCTGGGAGCTCGAGCTGACCACGTGGGAGTCGTACGACGCGTACTGGGTGCCGCTCGGCTGGTCGAAGGAGGGCCCGATCCTGACGCAGTCGCGCATCGACACCCCCCGCGGGAACATCTCGCCCGGACGCGTTCCGATCGCGGGTGTCGCGTGGGCCCCCGACCGCGGCATCAGCAAGGTCGAGGTGGGGATCGACGGGGAGTGGCGCGAAGCGCAGCTGTCCGCACCCATCACCGACGCGACATGGGTCCAGTGGGTCTACACGTGGGACGCGACCCCGGGTCCGCACGACATCTCGGTCCGGGCCACCGACGGCACCGGAGCGCTCCAGGAGGAGATCCCGTCGCGACCGGCACCCGACGGGGCGCGCGGCTGGCACGCGGTCTCCGTCGACGTCGCCTGACCCACGGGGCGTTTGGGTATAGAGTCGAGTCATGCCGCGACGGCGCTACATCTTCGACCCGCCCGACCGATTCGTGGCCGGAACCGTCGGCCAACCGGGCGATCGGACCTTCTTCCTCCAGGCCCGTGAGGGCGGTCGGGTCGTCTCGGTGGCACTCGAGAAGGTGCAGGTCGCGGTGCTTGCCGAGCGGCTTGGTGCCCTCCTCGACGAGCTCGACCTGCGGGGCATCGCCGACCCCACCGACGACGAGCCGGTCGCCACATCGCCGGCCGAGGCCACCCTCGAAAGTGAGACGCTCGACGAGCCACTGAACGAAGCGTTCCGGGCCGGGTCATTGACCCTCGGCTGGGACGGCGGGGCGGAGCGCGTCCTGGTCGAGGCACGCGCACAGGACGACGACGGCGAAGCCATCGATCCCGACGATGATGACGACGAGGACGACGATGGCCCGGACCTGCTGCGTGTCCGCATGACCGCCGCGGCGGCGCGCACGTTCGTCGCTCGCGCGACGCAGGTCGTGGCGTCGGGCCGTCCACCGTGCCCGCTGTGCGGCGCGCCGCTCGATCCGCGAGGGCACATCTGCCCGCGGCGCAACGGCCACTACGTGAACTAGCTTCTTGTCGCGACGGATGTCGCGAATGTCGAACAGAGCCTCAGGAGGCGGCTGCGATCGTCGGCCGGCCGCTCATTCGAGTCGGGGTCCCGGCGTCGAGACGATCCCCGCAGCGCCGCGTGAAGTACGATGCAACAACCGTGGCACTGCGCGTCCTCCGGCTAGTCGCCGTCGCATCGATCTTCGCCTTTGTGCTCACCGCGCGCACGGTCATGCCGACCTACGCAAACACGGATGACCCGGCCGCCGACCCGTTGCCCGCAGACGTCGATGTGTCTTCGACCGATCTCGGTCAGGAGCCACCGCCGCCCGATCCAACGCCGGTCGAGGAGGAGCCGCCTCCCGAAGACCCCGTCGAGCCGGCCCCGACGGACCCGCCACCCACCGACACGCCAGGGACTGTCTTGGTGCCGACGGATCCTCCGGTCGCGGCGGAGCCGCCACCCGCCGACATGGTCGAGCCGGCCCCGACCGACCCGCCACTCCCCGACGCGGTCGAGGCTGTCGAGCCGCCGCCGGTCGCGGCGGAGCCGCCACCCGCCGACATGGTCGAGCCGGCCCCGACCGACCCGCCACCCACCGACACGCCAGGGACTGACTTGCTGCCGACCGATCCTCCGGTCGCGGCGGAGCCGCCTCCCGCAGACGCCGTCGAGCCGGCCCTGGCGGACCCGGCGGAATCGGACCCGACCCGATCGCCAGTCCCCGACCCGGCCACCGCCATCCCCGATCCGGCTGACTCCGACCCGTCGGCGGCCGAGCCGGCTCCGCGGGTCCCGTCGACTCATCGGTCGCCCGAGCCTATCCCGCCCGTCGCCGACGATCCGGCGCAAACAGCGACGGCGCCCGTCACTGCCAACGCGAGCACCCTGGCGAAAGCGACGGACGGCGGGTCAGATGTACCAGCCCACACGATGACCCTCGATTCGGCGGTCGCCGCTGGGGCCGGGCTCGCGGTCGGATTTGTGGTCACGAACCAAGCCCCAAGCAGCGTGGCGGTCGCCATCGAGTTCGGACGCGCGGGCGGTGGGTGGGCCGGCGCGATCGTGTTCAACGTCTGGCTTCGCCGGCAGATGCGCATGCGTCGCATCAGCCAG
Source organism: uncultured Chloroflexia bacterium (assembly GCA_963813535.1). Taxonomy (GTDB): domain Bacteria; phylum Chloroflexota; class Limnocylindria; order Limnocylindrales; family CSP1-4; genus SPCO01. The sequence goes on from CAWEZH010000002.1 coordinate 1,270,804, forward strand.
CGTCAGCTCGCGGCCCTCGCCGGCATCGACCACTCCACGATCTCGCGGCTGCTCCGGGAGGATCGACGGCCGTCGCTCACGACGGCGACGAAGCTCGCCGGGGCCCTCAAGAAGGTGCCAGGCGAGCAAGCTGAGCCCGAAACGGCCGACTACTTCGAACGCAACCCGGAAGAAACGGTCTTCCCGGCGAGAAGGGTGGAGTTGGCCCTCAGGGCGGACGAGCTGCTCGACGAGGAACAGGTCCGGCGTCTGATGAACATCTATCTTGACGCCCGTCGGAGGCACCAGGCATTGGGGACGAGCCCGTCCGCGCCCACCCGCGCCGGGCCAGCGCGCGCCGCCCCCGACCCGCGCCGCTGAGCGCGGCGCACTGCGATCGTTCTGGGACGTCCGCCATCCTTTCCCTCAGTGCCCGGTCGGCCCGGACCCGTTGGCCGCCGAGACGGGCCTAGGACGGCCCAAGGCGCTGTGCTGTGCCGTGAGTTCGTCTTCGCAGATATGATGCTGGAAGTGATGCAAACGGCTCATCCCCGCACGATGCCCAGTACGTGACCTAGGCGACCGCGTGCTCGATCGCGCTTCGGCGCTTGAGGTGCTCCGCGACGGCGAGATCGAGGTCGTCGGGCGCATCCTGGGGTCGAGCAACAACGCGCTCTTCGTGACCGTGTCGCTGCCCTGCCCGGATCCCGCCGAGCCGCCGCGCGTCCTCGAGGCGATCCACAAGCCGACGATCGGCGAGCGGCCGCTCGACGATTTCCCCGACGGGACGCTCACCCGCCGGGAGGTCGCCGCCTACCTGGTCTCGGAGGCGAGCGGATGGGACGTCGTGCCACCGACCGTCTTGCGCGACGGGCCGTTCGGCGAGGGCATGGTCCAAACCTTCATCGAGCCGGACCCCAGCGTCGATGTCATCGGCTGGATCAACGACGACGACCCTCGGCTGCGCCGGATGGCGACGTTCGACGCGGCCGTGAACAACACGGATCGCAAGGGTGGCCACATCCTGCCGGTCGACGGCGGACAGCACGTCTACGGCGTCGATCACGGGGTGTGCTTCTCGGTGGTGCCGAAGCTACGGACCGTGCTGTGGGCCTGGCGCGGCGACCCGATGCTCCCCGACGAGCTGGCAGGGCTCGAACGGATCCGCGATGCACTCGACGGCGGTCTTGGCGCGGACCTGCGGTCGCTCCTCAGCCGGGCCGAGGTACGGGCGACGATCAGGCGGGTCGACGACCTGCTCGCCCGGAAGGTGTTCCCGCTCCCCTCCCCCACCTGGCCGGCGATCCCCTGGCCGCCGATCTGACGGTTCGTCCAGGAAAGGTCCCCGGAAACGAAGAGACCCGGCGGACTTGGGCGTCCGCCGGGTCGTCGTTGCTGCGGATCAGGCCCGACCGAAGAGGGCCTTGATGTTCGACTGGAACAGGTAGTACAGGATGATCACATTGATGGCGACGCTGATGACCTGGCCCGAGATGTCGCCTCCGCCGACGATGGTGGCGGCGGACAGCCCCAGGCTGATGATGGACAGCGCCACGCCCAGGGGCCACGCCCAAGGCTGGAGGGTCCACGCGCCGTAGGCGAAGGCCAGGCTCGCGATACCCGTGACCAGGGCGACGATGCCGAAGACGGCCCCGAGGCCGAACAGGCCCGCGGTGCCGGTCGAGGCAGCGAGGAACCCGCCGAGTCCCACGAGGGCGACGCCGCCGAGGATCCCGAGCACGCCGCCGATCGCGGAGAGGACCGCCAGTACGGTGATGCCGGTCGGGCGAGCGGACGTCGATGCAGGTGCAGGAGTAGGCGTTGGTGTCGATGAAGGTGTGGCGTAGGCGTAGGCGTAGGCGTAGGTTCGGCCATGCTGTGTTGTGCCTCCCTCTGATGACCGCGCTGTGGCGGCCTCCGGGCATGGTAGACCCAAGTCCCGGTCTGACAAGGCCCTCTTCGGGGCCCGACGATGGTCCTGTGGTAGCGATCAGTCGATGAGCTCGTCCGCCAGGAGTTCCATCAGCATGGCGTCGACCCACGTGCCGTCGGCCATGCGCTGATAGCGACGCATCCGCCCGACCAGCCGGAATCCGACCTTCTCGTACGCGCTGATCGCACGTTCGTTGTCGGCGGCCGGGTCGATGGTGATCCGATGGTGGCCGTCCTCGTCGATGAGGCGGCGTGCGAGGAGCCGGATCGCGGTGGGGCCGATGCCGTGACCCTGGGTCTCCTCGTCGAGGAACAAGTCGATCCCCGCGTGGCGGAACTCCGGTTCGGTCTCCTCGGCGCTCTGGATGGCCCCGACCAGGCGGCCATCGACCTCGATGGCGTACACGCGCACGTCGGGCTCGCCGACGATGATCTCGCGCTCGACGCGTTCGTCGTCCCATTCGCCCCACCAGCGCGCCACGCTGGGCTGCGCGAGCATGGTCGCGAGGGCTGGCGCATCCTCGGGCAGGATGGGACGGATCGTGATGGCGGGTGCGAAGACGGTCATGCCCGGCAGGGTAGCGGGTCGATGCAAGTCCCGACGATCGAGCATGGGACGATGGTCCCGGAGCGTCGAAGCTGCGCATGCGCTATAGTCGTTAGGTCACCGGTCCGCAGCGACGGCCCCGGTCGAGCGCCTCGATAACGGACGCTCCCGGTACTCCGCCCGGACCACCACTACCGCTCCGCCCCCGATATCGGCATGCGATGCGGAGAAACAACCAGGGTCGCTGCCCAGGCACAGATCGCCTGAGGCGCGCCAGAAAGAACGAAGAACAACACTCGAATGATGACCCGAACAGCGACGGCGACGTACGCCGGTCGCGCCAGTTCCATGCGTCGATTGCGCCGCCGCGCCGGCGCCGCCCACACCAACCCGGATCGACCCTTCTGTCGCACCAATGGCTGCGCCAGTTTCCTTGAGGTCGATGCCTCCGCCGGTACGGCTACGTGCGCCGTCTGCGGCTCGACGCAGCGATCGCGCTCGCGTCGCACTGACTAGTACCAAGGATCCGTCCCGCGCGATGTTGACGCAGGCGGCAGACCTCGCCAGCATCCTCGCATCGACGCATGCCGCCTCAGCGCATGCTGCAACGATCGAGGTGGCCCGATGACCGACCCCACGCGTGACCCGGCAGCACCTGCGGATGGCGCCATGGACGACTTCGTCCAGTCGGCCAAGGATGCGGTCTCCGGCGTCGCGGATGCTGTCGGTGGTGCGGTGCACGACACCGCCGGCGGCGCCGGCGGCGCGATCGATCAGGCCGGCGACGCGGCACAGGACATCGCCACAGACGCAGGCGCAACGGCGCAGGGCGCAGCTGCCAAGGCCGGCGACATCGCTCAGGACGCCGCGGGCTCCGCGCAGGAGGCTGCGGGCGGCTTCATGGGCTGGTTGCGCGGCCTCTTCGGCGGTCGCTGACCGGCCCTACTCCGACCCGGGCGGCTCGCCCCGGCCGGCGCGACGCCGGCATTCCTGAGTATCCGATGGGCCAGCGCGCGGTCCCCGGCCGCTGTGTCGTCCTCGAGCGGGAGTCGCTGCCCCGTATACGGCAGGTCGTCGAATCGGCCGTCATCCATGGCCTCGCGGATCTGCCGTTCGACCAACGTCTCTCGCACCCTCTCGCGCGACGGTTCGGTGGGGTCGGGGCGCTCGGGATCCCGTTCGAAACCCATGGCCCGAGCGTAGCGCAGGGCGCCGACAGGCAACCTGTCGCTGAGCGAGGCTAAGGTTTCGGCGTGCAGTCGATCGACGGACGACCCGTCTACGCCGCCACGGACCTGGTCGCCTATCTCGCCTGCGAGCACCTCACGGAGCTCGAACGCGCGGCGATGGCGGGCCTGGTGAAGCGGCCGATGCGTGCCGATCCCGAGCTCGACGTGATCCGCAAGCGCGGCTTCGAGCACGAGCAACGCTATCTCGGCGAGCTCGAGGCGGCCGGGCGGACGATCAGACGCATCGAGCTCGATGGCTCGATCGAGGACGATGGCACTCGACTCCGTGCTGCGGCCGACCAGACGATCGCGGCGATGGCCTCGGGCGTGGACGTCGTCTTCCAGGCGACGTTCTTCGACGGCACGTGGCGCGGTCACGCCGACTTCCTGCTCCGCGTCGACGATGTCGACCGGCCGTCGGTCTGGGGCGATTTCCACTACGAGGTGGCGGACACCAAGCTGGCCCGACACGTCAAGGCGAGCGCGGTGCTCCAGATCTGCTCGTATGTCGACCAACTCGAGCGGATCCAGGGCGTGCGGCCCGAGTGGTTGCGTGTGGTGCTGGGCGGGTCGGCGCGGGCCGTCGAGCGGCTCCGGGTCGACGACTACATGGCGTATTACCGGGGTGCACGCGATCGGTTCCTCGCCGCCGTCTCCGATGGCCGGCCCGTGGCGTACCCGCCACCCGAGACCTACCCCGAGCCCGTCGATCATTGCGATGTCTGCCGGTGGGCCGCGGAATGCGCCCAGCGACGCAGGGACGACGATCACCTCAGCCTCGTCGCCGGGATCTCGGCGCGTCAGCGTCGCGCGCTCGGCGAGCGCGGGATCGCGACGCTCGAGGCCCTGGGCGACCTCGAGCTGCCGATGACCCCGCGGCTCGACGGGACGTCGGAGGGTGCCCTGACCCGGGTCCGGGAGCAGGCGCGCATCCAGCTGGAGGGCCGGCGCCAACGCCGGATGCGCTACGAGCTGCTGTTGCCGCCACCGGGCGAGCCGTACGAGGCCGAGCGCGGTCTCGCCTCGCTTCCGCCGCCGTCGCCCGGTGACCTCTTCTTCGACATCGAAGGGGACCCCTATGCGTTCGAAGACGGCCTCGACTACCTCTTCGGTGTCCTCGACGTCGACGGCCAATTCGAGGCCATCTGGTCGCGCGATCCCGACGGGGAGTTCACACTCCAGGCCGAACGCACGGCGTTCGAATCCTTGATGGATCTCCTGATGGCGCGGCTCGATGCCGACCCGTCGATGCACGTCTACCACTACGCACCGTACGAGCCGACCGCGCTCAAGCGCCTGATGGGTCGCTACGGGACGCGCGAAGCGGAGGTCGATCGACTGCTCCGCGAGGGTGTGCTGGTCGACCTGTTGCGCGGAGTCCGCCAATCCCTGCGGGCGTCGGTCGAGAGCTACTCGATCAAGAAGATGGAGGCCTTCTACGATTTCGAGCGCGAGGTCGACCTCCGCGATGCCGGCTCGAGCGTGGTGGCGTTCGAGACGTGGCTGGAGCTGGGCGAAGGGGAACGGCCCGAGACGGACATCCTCGAACGGATCCAGCGCTACAACCGCGACGACGTCGTGTCGAACCAGCGATTGCGCGACTGGTTGGAACAACGGCGCGACGAGCTGATCGCCACCGGAATCGACGTGCCCCGCCCGGCACCTCGCGAGACGCCTCTGCCGGAGGACGTGACGGAGACGCAGGCACGCGTCGAGGCGCTGGCCGCACGTCTGATCGACCGGGACTATGTGCCCGGGGATGGCGACGAGCGACCGACACACGTCCATGCTCGCTGGCTCCTGGCACAGTTGCTGAGCTGGCATCGGCGCGAGGACAAGGCGATGTGGTGGGACTTCCATCGGCTGATGGACCTCACGCCCGAGCAGCTCGTCGACGAGTCGGATCCCATCGGCCTCCTCGAGCCGGTCGCTGCGCTCGACGAGGAGGTGAAGGGCAAGCAGACGTGGCGGTACGCGTTCCCGCCACAGGATTTCGATCTGACGCGCGAGGTGTACGACCCTGCCCAGAAGCAGGCCCGACCGGATGACTCGCCGTTCCGCTGGGACGTCGGCGAGGTCGTCGCGCACGACATCGCCTCTGGCACCGTCGACATCAAGCGTGACACGAGCAAGCCGCATCCGCGGGCGATCGTTCCGCTGCCGTGGGTCCGGGCCAAGGCGCACCAGGAACGGCTCATCGAGATCGGCGAGTGGGTCGCCGAGCACGGGATCGAAGGTCCCGGGGCACACCGCGCGATCCGCGAGCTCCTCCACGGCATGCCGCCACGCGCGGGCCAGTCGCCTGGTGAGTCCCTCGCCCGACCGGACGAGTCAAACGTCGAGGCCGCCCGACGGCTTGTGCTCGCTCTCGACCACTCGACGCTGGCGATCCAGGGCCCACCCGGGTCGGGCAAGACGTTCAGCGGTGCCCGGATGATCTGCACCCTGCTCGCTGCCGGAAAGCGGGTCGGCATCACCGGGACGAGTCACAAGGTTATCGGCAACCTGCTCGCGGAGGTGCTGCGTGCCGCCGTCGATGAGGGCATCGAGGTCCGCCCCGTCCAGCACGGCCAGCCGCACCAGCTGCTGGAAGACGAGCGGGTCGTCCGGGCCAAGGATGCCGACGACGTGCGCCATCGATTGGAGGACGGCCGCTCGAATCTCGCCGCGGGGACGTCATGGTTGTGGGCCTCGTCCAAGGTCGCCGATGGACTCGATGTGCTGTTCGTCGACGAGGCCGGCCAGATCTCGCTCGCCAACGTGGCTGCGATGTCGACGGCCACCGCGAGCATCGTCCTGCTGGGAGACCCGCAGCAGCTCGACCAGCCACTTCGCGGCTCGCACCCGCCCGGCGCCGAACGGTCGGCGCTCGCCCACGTCCTGGGCGGGGCAGCCACGATCGCCGCCGATCGCGGCCTGTTCCTCGAACGGACGTGGCGGTTGCACCCGCGGCTGTGCGCCTTCACGTCCGAGGTCTTCTACGACGATCGGTTGGAGCCCGAACCGCACCTGGTCGCGCAGCGTGTCCGGAGCCCGCTCGACCTGGTCGACGGTGTCGGGCCGCGCGTGCTGCCACTCGCCACGGTCGGGGCGGACAGCGACTCGCCGGTCGAGGCGGCAGCGGTGGCCGACCTGGCGCGGTCGATCGTCGGCGGCTCGTGGACGGATGCCGCGGGCATGGCCCGGCCGCTCGAGTGGCGGGACATCCTGATCGTCGCCCCGTACAACGCCCAGGTCGGCGCCATCCAGCGGCTGCTGCCGGCCGAGGCACGCGTCGGCACGGTCGACAAGTTCCAGGGGCAGGAGGCACCGATCAGCATCTACTCCCTGACGACGTCTTCGCCCGAGCTGGCGCCGCGCGGCATGGACTTCCTCTACAGCCGGAACCGACTGAACGTCGCCACATCGAGGGCGCGCTGCGTGGCGATCGTCGTGGGCTCGCCGGACCTGTGGCGCGTGCGGGCCAGAACGCCCGCCCAGATGCGGCTCGCCAACGCCTTCTGCCGATTCGTCGAGCTCGCCGGCCACGTCGGCACCGGGCCAGCGCCCGGGGAGGATGCACTCGCCAGGGCGAGCGGCCGGGGCGACGTCGAGTACCTGACGCTCGACCTGGTCTGAGTCGTCTCCCGTACCATCGGCCGTCATGGTCGATGCCCGACAGCTGAGTCCCGCGGAACTCGAACGACTCCGCCGGCGCACGGTGGCGACCCTCATCGGTGGCGTGGCCCTTGGCAGCACCGGGCACATCGCAGCCGTGACGGTGGCGACGATCGTCGCCACGCACATCGCCGGCGGGACCACCATCTGGAGCGGGGCTCCGACGGCGACGGTCGTCCTCGGCGCTGCCGCCGGCGCGAGCGTCCTGTCGTGGCTGATGGTCCGTCGCGGGCGTCGGGCCGGACTGGCGACCGGCTACCTGGTAAGCGTGATCGGTGCCTTGATCGCTACGACCTCGGTCGTGATCCTGTCGCTGCCGTTGCTCTTGATCGGCACGGTGCTCATCGGCTTCGGGAACGCCTCGAACCAGCTGTCCCGCTACGTCGCGGCGGATCTCGCGCCGCCCGACAGGCGAGCATCGGCCATCGGGCTCGTCGTGTGGGGCGCGACCATCGGGGCCGTCGCCGGGCCGAACCTCGCAGCACCCGCCGGCCAGGTCGCCGTGGCACTCGGACTCCCCGAGCTCAGCGGCCCATACCTCGTGCCGATCCTCTTCGTCGGTGCCGCTGCCGTCCTGTCGTTCGTGATGTTGCGACCCGATCCGTACGAGCTTGCCGATGTGTCGTCACGGCACGAGGACGCGGGCGAGCGATCGGTCGCCGTCTCGCTGGCAAGCGTCCTCGCCCGCCCGAACGTGCCCGTCGCGATCGTCGCCCTGGTCGCGGGGCAATTCGTCATGGTGTTGATCATGACGATGACCCCGCTCCACATGGCCGGCCATGGCCACGACCTGGCGGCTGTCGGGGTCGTCATCAGCGGCCATACCTTCGGGATGTTCGGGCTGTCACCGATCTCCGGCCGGCTGACCGATCGATTCGGGAGCGTCCCGGTCATCCTGGCCGGTCTCGGTGTGGTGGCGATCGCCTCGATCCTGGCCGCCGTGGCACCACCGTCGGGCGGCGTGCTGCTGTTTCTCGCGCTCTTCCTGCTGGGATACGGCTGGAACCTCGGGTACGTGGCGGGTTCGGCCCTCTTGACACACGGCCTGTCGCTCGCCGAGCGGACGCGCATCCAGGGATTGACCGACACGCTCATCTGGAGCTCGGCGGCGGTCGCGAGCCTGGGGTCTGGGATCGTCCTCGCGTACGCGGGCTACGCGATCCTGGGTCTCATGGGTGCTGCGCTGGTCATCGTGCCGGCCATGCTGGTCATGGCACGCCGCTCGGCCGTCACGGGCTAGCCCGGCAACGAGCCGCCGATCTCGCTGCGGACCCACTCGACCAGCACGAGCGCGCAGGTTTCGACCTCGTCGAGCGGGACGAACTCGTCGGCGCTGTGCGCGACCCGGACATCCCCCGGCCCGAAGATCACGCACGGCGTGTCGCCGTGGTTAATGAACATCTGCATGTCGGCGCCGTACGGCTCCCCGAGCAACGCCGGTCGGCGGCCCGTGACACGTTCGGCTGCTGCTGCCAGACCGACCGGCAACGGATGATCCGACGGAACCCTTGCCGACCCGAACCGCCCGCCCGTGATCTCGACCGTCGCCGGGTGATCCCGTAGGAAATCGTCGCTCGGCGCACGCCGTATCGACGGCCGACCGGAGATCGGCCTCGGCCTCGGCCGGGGTCTGGCCGAGTCGCACGCCATACCGACCGTATGCCACGACGCGGTCGAGGACGGTCGATGCCCACTCCCCGCCCTCGACGATGCCGATGATCGTGGGATACGGGAGGCCGAGCGCCGTCATCAGCGGATCCGTCTCGGCATCGTTCCGCTGTCGCTCGTCTGCTTCGAGCGCCTGCGTGAGCACGAAGAGCTTGTCGAGCGCTGATACCCCTTCGCGACGCTGCGAGGCATGCGCTGCGCGGCCGGGCACCGTGAGCCGGAATGTGATCGCACCCGCGTGGGCGATCACGACATCGAGCTGCGATGGCTCGGTGATCACGGCGAGGTCACCGACGGCGCCGGCACGGATCGCGGCGAGCGTGCCCTGTCCGCCGTCCTCCTCGGATGGCACGAGCACCACCACCAGCTCACCCGCGAGGTCGGTCAGGCCGCCGGCTTCGGAGGCCAGGGAACGGACCGCAGCCAGGATCGCCGCGACACCGCCCTTCATGTCGCACGCCCCGCGGCCGTACAGCCGTCCGTCGCGGATCTCGGCGGCCCACGGATCGACCGTCCACGTCGATGGATCGCCAGGTGGCACCACGTCGAGATGACCGGACAGGATCAGTCGTCGGCCACCCTGCTTCCCGCCGCGCCCAACGATGACCGGCAGCGTGGACCGTGTCATCTCCTCGCCCGGCCAGGCCGGATCCTGACGCGACGTGTCCAGGTCGGGCCGGATGACTTCGACCCTGAGACCGAGCTCCTGGAGCGCGCCAGCGGCCCAGTCGGCGACGACTTCCTCGGACCCGGTGATGCTCCTGATCCGGACGAGTGTGGTCAGGTCGTCGAGGAGCCGATCCGGATCGATCTCAGCCACGAAGGATCGGGCGGGTCATGCAGGTCGGTCCGCCGGAACCGTTGATGCCGATCTCGATCGCCGGATACGTGTGGACTTCGCACCCAGCGGCCGCCAGCGCCGCAGACGTGACCGGGTTGCCCTCGGCGAGGATGACCACGCCTGGACGGACAGCGAGCACATTGCAGCCGAGCGTCGTGAACTCCTCATCCGGGACCTCGATCAGTCGGACACCCAGGTCCTGCAGCAGTTCCCATAGGCCGACCGGCAGCAGCGGCAGGTAGACCACCGCGAGGTCGTCGGCGACCGGCGAGATCACGCTCAACAGGTGGATCAGCTCACCCGCTCCCTTCCAGTAGGGCACATCGAAGGTCCGGATGTCACCGCCGACCAGCTCCGCCAGCTGCGCCAGGCCTGACGAATTCGAGCGCAACGTGCGCCCGACACAGAAGAGGTCCGGCCGCAGCCAGAAGGTGTCGCCGCCCTCGACGGTGCCGGATGGCTCGATGCGGCCCAGGGTCGGGATGCCCGCAGCGGACATCCAGCGCTCGAGGACGGCCGGCTCGCCCGCCCGATTCGGCTTGCCCGGCCGCAACGGGATCGCGCCGCGATCCGTGACCAGCAACGGGTCGAAGGTGTAGACGAGGTCGGGGTCGTCCAACTCCTCATCGAGCACGTGGACGGTCGGCCCGAGCTTCGCCAGCACCTCCACGAAGGCTTCGTGCTCCCGACGCGCCACCTCGAGGTCGACCGCGTGCAGGAAGCCGTGGGCCGGATCGTCGAACGCGCGCCCGAATGCCTGGCCCGGTCGCTTGACGAGCACGTCCCGGAGCGGTGCGGTCATGCTCTGGGCGCCGTAGCCCTGGGCGGTGATCATCGGCGAAGGATAGCCGCGGGCCCGGCGGCCGGAGTACGCTGCCGGGACCATGGCCGCCTATGCCGTGATGGCTCGCATCGACCGCGTCGATCCGCACCTCGCGCTGCGCGACGTCAAGCGGGTTGCCGATCGCGACGAGCCGCCCGCCGGGCTGTCGACCGGTGAGGCGAGCGACGACGTCGCTGCCATCGAGATCGACCGCGCGTCGGAGCCCGGCCCCATCGCCGAACGGCTCACCCGACTCCACGAGCTGTGGCGACAGACGACCTTCTACCTGTTCGATGCGGAGAGCTGGCGGACCTGATCCCGGACCAGCGCGGCGGGCCGGGTCAGCCCCAGCGTTCCTGCCGATCGACCGACTCGAGCCAGTCATGCGCGGCTGCCTCGGCCGCATCGTGTGACATGGGGTCGGCCATGGCGCGGTGGAGGGCAGTCCACGTCGCCTCCTTCGAACGCATGCCGGCGAGCTCCGCGTGGTCGGGCGACGGGACGGTCCCACCCGGATCGGTCGGCGCGTCGCCCGCGCTGGTCGCCGACCGACCGGACGTGCGCCGCCTCGGGAGGTTCATCACCAACGCGAACAGGACCACCACCAGGGTCATGATCGGGACGGGCGTCTCGAAGACGTCCTGACCGAGCCGCATCGCCGCCGCAGCCGGGCCGTTCTGGACGCGGAAGGGTATGACCATGGCCCCGCTGCCGGTCCCGGACGCGATCGTCGCATCGGTACGCAGGAAGAGCCTGTGGGGGCCGTCCGACAGCGTGGTCGTGTCGATCGTGATGGGGCCCTTGTACTGCGCGTTCTGCTCGAAGATCACGCGCCCGCGGTCGACCGGCTCGGCGTGGAACTTGGGATCGACCGAGACGAGCACGTGGGTGACGGGCGATCCGCCGGACCCCTTGGCGAGACTCACGCCGAAGGTCCACAAACCCGAAACCGGTCCGCTCGGCAGGTTCGAGGTGAGCCGCGCATTCTCGTAGTCCGTGCCCGTGTACCAGCCGCGCGCCTCGATGTGTGGCGGCGTTCGGTAGTTGCGGACGGGTCGGCCGCCGCCGTTGGCCAGGGTCGCCGACCACCCGGTGGACGTATAGCCGATGGTGCCGTCAGGGGACGTCACCTTTGCGTGGAAACGGAACTCCAGGTAGCCGTCCACCGGGACCCTGGTCGTGTCGTAGTCGAGGTGGTACCAGAGATCGCATTGGGCGGTCGGGCACCGGTAATTCGGCAGGGCCGCGACCTGGTTGACGTCGAGGCTGTCGCCGAACACCGAGACATCGACCTCGTTCAGGGTGCCCGGATTCATGTGGAGCTGGACATGCATGTCGAGCGGGACGATCCCCCTGATCGGTTGGTCCAGCGGGAAGCACGTCGACAGGTGGACGTGCTGGCTCATCCCCTCCACGGGCACGCCTGGCACCGCCCACCAGTCCTGGGTTTCGAGCATCACTCGCGGCTCGGCGTAGCCCGTGCAGTTCACGGGGTCGGGCCCGGACGGCGGTGTCGGCGTCGGCGTGGCGGTCGGGGTCGGCGTCGGTTCAGGCGTGGGCGTCGGCGTCGGGACCGGTGTCGGTGTGGGCGTCGGAGTCGAGGTCGGGGTCGGCTCCGGTGTCGCCGTCGGGGTCGGTTCGGCGGTCGCCGTCGGCGTCGGGGTCGGGGTCGCAAGGGCGGCGTCGAGGACCTCGATCCTCGTGGTGATCGCGACCTGGGGCCTCACGCCATCGCCGACGGTCAACGTGACGTCGTAGAAGCCCGGTGTCGCGTACGTGTGCAGCGGGTTCGCCGATGTGCCGTGCGGGGACGAATCGCCGTAGTCCCAGTCCCAGATCGTCGGTGCGCCTGATGACGTGTCCGTGAACTGCATGTCGAGCGACGACGGCACCTGACCGAAACCGAAGCTCGCGGCCAGCGGTGGCGGGGTCGGTGTCGCGGTGGGCGTCGGTGTCGGTGTCGGGGTCGGCGTCGGGGTCGGCGTCGGTGTCGGTGTCGGGGTCGGCGTCGGGGTTGGTGTTGCGGTCGGTGTGGGCGTCGGTGTGGCTGTTGGTGTCGGCGTGGGTGTCGGGGTCGGTGTCGGGGTGGGTGTCGGCGGTGGGCGTCGGTCGGTGTGGGCGTCGGTGTCGGCGTTGCGGTCGGTGTGGGCGTCGGTGTCGGCGTTGGTGTCGGGGTCGGTGTCGGGGTTGGTGTCGGAGTCGGAGCCGCGGTCGGTGTCGGCGTCGGGGTCGGAGTAGCCGTCGCTGTGGTCAGCACGAGCTGTGGCGGGTTCGCCCCCTCGCGGCTCGAGAAGATCACGCTGTTCGTGTTCGTCGTCGTGATCCCGATCGAGTACGTACCGTTGCCGGGGAATGACGCGGGAGGTAGGACCAGCTCGGCCCAGGTGTTGGCAGTGACGGCCCCGATCGTGCCCAGCGCAGCACCCATCGCCGGCTTGTTGTTCCAGGTCACCGTGGTCTCCGCCCAGGTGGCCGTGACCGCGAAGAACCGGCCACCCACCGGACTCGCGTCGGTGACGAAGAGGCGCAAGCGCGCAGCCGTCATCGTTCCGGTCATGCCGGAGACGGCGAAACGCATGTAGACCCGATACTCGGGTGTGGGAGCACGGACCTGAAGGGTCGGCTGGGTGCCCTTGTTGCTCGTCGGCCCCGATGTCGTCACGAGGGCATCGGCGTTGCTGAGGAACGTCGACGTGGCGGCGTATGTGACCCGGGCGCCACCGAACCCCACGCTCCATCCGATCAGGATCGTGACGATGACAGCCGTCACGGCATTCCTGTTCGGTCGGACCGGCTGGGGACGCGCTGCTCGGGGCTCGTGCTGGGGCATGAGCCAAGATCCCCCTGTTTCCAGCCGTCAACACCGTAACACGCCCATATCGCCGACACGTGGCGATATCGCAAACGCATAACAGGCTATGTAGGCGGCTCCCCGAATCGGGCCGGATCGAGCGCGGCCGGGATCGGTGATCCGATACCCGCCACGAGGTCGGCGATCAGGCGTCCCGAAGCAGGTCCGGTCGAGATGCCCCACGGTCCGTGGCCGGCCGCGACCCACAGCCCATGCGTCCCAGGGACTCGCCCGATCAGCGGCCGCCCGTCAAGGCTGAGTGGTCGGGCGCATAGGCGGGGCAGATCGCGCGGGGCGTCGCCGATGGCCGGGACGAACGACGCTCCACGCCGCACGATGGACGACACCAGCGCCAACGGGTCCGGCTCCTCGACCAGGAAGGTCGAGCCCAATGAGCTGGAACCCGCCGCGGTGACGAGGCTGAACGCGTGGGCGGCGTCATCGTCTTCCTCGATGTCGGGCTCGATCGAGATCTCCGCTTCCTCGAGCACATGCCGCGGTGGTTCGGCCAGCCGTACCGGCACCACCACGCCCCAGCGACGAACGATCGGCTGCCAGGCGCCACTCGGATCGACGATCCCCGGCGTCCATGGGCCCGCGGCCACCACCACGTCACTCGCGGCGAGGCGCTCTCCATCGGCGATGCCGACGCCGAGCACCCGCTCGCCGTCGCGCCAGATCCGCGCGTCACCGAACCGGATCTCGACACCGCGGTGCTCGGCCAGCAGGCGGTACGCGTGCGTCGCGGCCGCCGGCGCCACGGGGTACCCGATCGATAGACGGCACGCGGCCACCCCATCCGCGAGTGACGGCTCGAGCCGTCGGACCTCGGATGGTGCGAGAAAGGACGGCTCGAGTTGGGGATACATCGATGCCAGCTCGGCCGCCACGCGTCGCACACCGTCGACGTCGCGGGTGACGCTCAGCAAGCCCGCGGGCTCTGGGGCGATGTCGAGCCCGTCCAGCTCGCGATACATCGCGAGCGTCTCGACATACAACTCGATCAGGACGCTGTCGAAGGGGTGCTGGACGACACCCGAGTTCCGACCCGATGCACCCGCCGCGATGGCGGTCTTCTCGACGAGCACGACCCGCCGACCGCCTTCCGCAAGATGCGCCGCGGCCGAGACACCGACGATACCGCCGCCGATGACGACGACATCGACCGTCGGGCGGGTGCGCTGCGCAGGCATCGGCCGATGATGGCATGGACCAACCCCCGTGGATCCGGCGGTCCGATGCGGAGCCGCCGAGCGGTGGTTGCGTTGTCAACGACTACGGGAACGTGTACCATCCCGGACGGCATGACCCTCACCGACCACGCTGACGCGCGGCCCCTCTCGTCGCGCGACCCGAGACTGGAGCCCTGGCGCGCCTTCCTTACCGCCCATGCCCGCGTCACGCGTCGGCTGGACGAGGAGCTGCGTGCCGAGCACGACCTCTCGCTGGCTGAGTACGACGCGCTCCTGACGATCGCCGATGCACCAGAACGCCGGATCCGGATGCGACAACTCGCCGATCGCGTGATCCTCAGCAAGAGCGGTGTCACGCGGTTGATCGACCGTCTCGTGCTCGATGGCCTGGTGGAGCGCAAGGCCTGCGCAAGTGACGCTCGTGGTGCCGAGGCGGTCTTGACGTCGGCGGGTCTCGAGCGCCTCCGCCGAGCGTCGCGGACCCATCTGCGAGGGATCGCCCAGCACTTCCTCGCCGCCGTCGAAGACGCCGACATCCCGACCATCCAGCGGTCGATGCTGGCGGTCGCCGACCATGCCGGTCCGGGCAGCGGCGACGCCTCCGACTGACGACGCCGGCTCGTCCGGTCGGGGCCGGCTGTACGTTGGCACGAGCGGGTTCGCCTATCCAGGCTGGAGCCCGCGCTTCTACCCGCGTGGACTGAAGGGCGACGGCTTCCTCCGCCACTACGCGTCCCTGTTGCCGGCGGTCGAGCTCAACAACACGTTCTACCAATCGCCATCGCCGTCGAAGGTCGCGACCTGGCTCGACGCGACCCCGCCCGACTTCCGCTTCAGCGTCAAGGCCCAGCGCGGCGGGTCGTGGAGGGCCATGGGCGGGTCACCCGATCAGGGGCTGCCCTGGCTCACGGACCCGATCCGGAAGTTCGGCGACAAGCTCGGGACCATCCTGTTCCGCGTCCCGGACACGGCGAAGCGCGATGACGACCGACTCGGGGCGCTGCTGGAGGCGTGGCCCAGGGAGCTGCCCTTGACCATCGAGTTCAGGGATCCCACCTGGGCCGTCGACGAGGTCACGACGCTGTTGCGAGATGCGGGGGCCGTGCTCTGCACGACGGAGGCCGCCGAGGACGAGGGACCGCCGACACTTCGGCGCACCGGCTCATTCCTCTATCTCCGTCTCCGCCGACACGACTACGCACCGGTCGAGGTCGCCGCGTGGCACGACCGGCTCGAGCCGTTCCTCGCCGCAGGCGACGACGCGTTCGTCTTCTTTCGCCACGATGAGACGGGTCGTGGCGCCGAGCTGGCTCTCGAGCTCGGCGCGACCTTCGATTAGCCCGTGCCGCGCGAGTACTCCGCCGGCCCGAACATCACGAGCAGGACCAGGCGCTCCTCGATGTCGAGGAAGCGATGCTCGACGGCCGCACCGACGAAGACGACGGATCCGCTTCGGATGGGCCGCACCTCGCCACCGACCATGACCTTTGCGCGGCCGGACATCACCACGTACAGCTCGTCCTCGGTGTGGGGCGACTGCGGATCGGTCGCACCGGCATCGAGGACATACAGGCCACCCGACAGGTCGGGGACGGAGACGAACTCGTGATAGAGGCGACCGCTCGCCGTCCGAGCCGACTCGAGCTCGTCGAGCTCCCATGCATCCATCACCCGAGCCTACTGCCCAAGCCGGCACCGCGGGGCGGCGAGGTCCGCCTGACGACCCATCCGGACGATCCCCGCTAGCATCCGCCGATGCGAACGGCGCTCGCCACCTCGTTGCTCGCGATCGTCGTCGTGGGCGCCTGTGCGAACCCCGTGCCGTCCCCCGCCACTCCCGGCGCCTCCGCGCCGGCCAGCTCCTCCGAGGCGGCAGCCCCGAGCAGCGCGGCGCCGTCCCCGACTACGGTGCCTTCGGGCGGACCGGCCGTCGGCGAGCCGCCCCGACTCTCGATCGAACCGGTCATCGACTCGCTGACAACACCGGTCGACATCGCCTGGCGACCTGATGACCCGGACACGCTGTTCATCGTCGAACAGGTCGGCCGCATCCGCATCTTCCGCGACGGCCGACTCATCGAGCGGCCGTTCCTCGACATCGGCGGGCTGGTCCGCGCCGGCGGGGAGCAGGGGCTGCTCGGCCTGGCATTCCTTCCGAGCGGCGAGGCAGGTCGCTTCTTCGTCTACTACACCGACGCCGAAAACCAACAGGTCGTCGCTTCGTACGACACCGATCCGGATGATCCGGACGTGGCCGCGCCGAGCACGGCCACGATCTGGCTTCGCATGGCGGATCGCTTCGGCAACCACAACGGTGGTTCGCTGGCGTTCGGGCCGGATGGCTACCTCTATATCGGGACGGGCGATGGTGGCGGTGCGGGCGACCCGCTCGACTCCGGTCGGCACCTCGATACGCTGCTCGCCAAGGTCCTCCGGATCGACGTGGCCGGTGCTCCCTCAGACGGCGATCCGCGCTATGGCATCCCGCCGGACAATCCGTTCGCCACGACCGCCGGTGCGCGCCCCGAGATCTGGTTGACCGGCCTGCGCAACCCGTGGCGGATCCGGTTCGATCGCGCGAACGGCGACCTGTGGATCGGCGACGTCGGGCAAGGCGATCGCGAGGAGATCGACGTCGCGCGGACCGGGGTCGGTGGCCTCGACTACGGATGGAACCTCATGGAAGGCACCGCCTGCTTCCGCTCGGCCGACTGCGATACGACGGGCCTTACCCTGCCGGTCACGGAGTACGACCACGACCTGGGTTGCTCCGTCACCGGCGGGACCGTGTACCGCGGCGCGGGCGATCCCACGCTCCGAGGCTGGTACATCTTCTCGGACTACTGCTCGGGCGAGTTCTGGGCCATCGATGCCGCGCGTGACACGACCGAGCAGCCGGCGATCGTCGCCGAGACCGATCTGTCGATCAGTGCGATCGCCGAGGATGCCGCGGGGGGGCTCTACGCAACCGACCTGTCGACCGGCCAGCTGCTCAGGATCACTGCCCGCGGCGGTTGATCCGCGCTAACTGGCGCGGTAGGTCACGGTCACCGTGACGGCGACTTCGAGCATGCCGGCCTCGACCGGGGTGGCCACGTCGGCGGCCATGGCCATCCGCTCGGCTTTCGGAAAGGGTCCGGGCGGGCGGGGTGGTCCACCTTCCAGGATGTCGGTCACGCCCTGGATCGTCAGGCCCGCAGCCTCGGCGAGGACGTCGGCACGGGCGCGCGCCTCGCCCATCGCCGCGACCCTGGCTTCCCGCTCCGGGAGCGCCGGGTCCGAGACTCGGAACGTGAGGCCGTCCATGCTCGTCGCCCCGGCCGCCAGTGCGGCGTCGACCACGGCCCCGAGCGTCGCAAGATCACGAACCGTGACCTCGACGACGTTCGCGACCTCGTAGCCGGTCAGCGTCGGGGCACGACCGTCGCGGTAGTCGTAGCGCGGTTGCACGGAGAGGAGCGAGGTCCGTACATCGGGGTGGGCGACACCGGCGCCTTCGACCGCGGAGAGGATGGCGTCCATCTGCACGCCGGCCTGGGCACGGGCTGCTTCGACCGAGGGCTTGGCGACGGTGACGCCCAAGCGCAGGTCGGCGACGTCGGGCTGCACCGCGATGCGACCTGTGCCGCTTACGACGATCGTGCCGGCGGCCGACGTCTTCGTCTCGGGCATGGATACAGGCCTCCTTGCGGGACGGGCCCACGATGGTAGCGGTAGACCGAGATCGATGGTCCTGAGGTGGTGCGTGGACGCGCCACGAGCGAGCGCGTGCCATGCGCCACCGGAGCCCCGGTCGGACCCGCCTGCCTTTCCCGTCTCGGGCCCGCGCGTCATTGTCACGGCGTTGCAATCCCGCCTCGAGGGGACGCCACGGCGTCGCAATCCCATCGGTAGTGCACTCGCGGTTCCGGACATGAAGCCAGGGCAGGCTGCGTGCTGGTCTCCGCGCGATACCCCGCGCACCCGTCATCCGCCCCTGATCCAGACGAGGTGCCGTGACCGCTCTACCGCCGATCACCCAAGAGACGGATGACGGCCGCCGCGCGCCGACGACCGACATCCCCACGCGCGGTGACACGCTCCTCGACAAGGACGACGTGGCGCTTGCCACGTTCCTGGCCGATGCCGGCCGGATCCTCGGATCCTCGCTCGACAGTGCGGCGACGCTGCGACAGATCGCCGACCTGATCGTCCCCGGCGTCGCCGATTGGTGCGCCATCGACATGCTCGATGCGGAGGGTCGGCTGATCCCTCTCGCGCTCGCCCACCGCGACCCGGAACGGGTCCGTCTCGTGGAGGAGCTTCGCACGAGGTATCCAGCCGACCCGGACGCCGATGTCGGAACGTACGCGGTCGCCCGCACCGGCCAGGCCATGGTCATCCCCATCATCGACGAGGCGACGATCGCAACCTCCGCCCGCGACGACGGCCACCAGGAGTTGCTCCGTCGGTTGCAGCTCCACTCGTGGATGTGCGCTCCGATGACGGTCGCCGGGAGGGTGCTGGGCACGATCGGATTCGCCGCTGCCGAAAGTGGTCGCACGTTCGAGGCACGACATGTCGCGTTCGCAGTCGACCTTGCAGCGCGGGCTGGTGCCGCCATCGAGAATGCCCGCGCATTCCAGACGGCCGACCGTTTCCGCCAGATCCTCGACGCGGTCGCCGAGGCCGTCTTCGTCCTCGAGCCAGCGACCGAGATCATCCAGGGCACGAATCACGGCGCCAGCGTCCTGCTCGGGCGGTCCGCCCGCGAGCTCGCCGGCCACCGCCTCTCGGACCTTGTCGAGGAGGGCGAGGACGGCCTGTCGCGGATCATCCGCGCCGTCAGGGAGGGTCGTTCGGAGGCGCGCACGATCCCGCTCCACTTCCTGCGCGACGGAGCGCCATCTGTGCCGGCGGAGGTCCTGCTCCAACGAGTCGACCTGCCCGGCGAGCCACCCACGACCGTCGCGATCGCCCGCGACGTCCGCGAGCGACAGGAGGCGCAGGGCCGGCTTAGGCGACTCGCGGAGGCCGAGCACGCTCGGGCGGCGGAGCTCAACGCGGTCATCCGGGCCATGGGCGATGGCGTCATCGTGTGCGGGCCGGACGGCAAGACCATCCTCGCCAACCCGGCCGGCCAGGCCATGTTCCCGGGTGGAGCCGAGACGAGCTATGCCAGCATCCTGTCCCGGCTGCACGATCCGGACGGCGATGCTCCCCCGCTGGGCACTCGCGCCGGGCCGGTGGTCCTCCGGACTCTCGCGGAGCCGGAGCGTTGGATCGAGGTCGCGACATACCCCGTCGCCGACAGGACCAACGACGGCGAGCCTGGCGGCGAGACGATCCTCGTCCTCCGCGACGTGACCGAGCAGCGGCAACGAGAGGCCGTCCGAGAGACGTTCATCGGTGTGTTGTCGCACGAACTGCGAACGCCGGTCACCACGATCTTCGGCGGCGCGCGCGTCCTCGCGCGTGAGGACAGCGGCCTGGATGAGGCGACACGACGCGAGATCCTCGTCGACGTGGCCGAGGAGGCCGAGCGGCTCAAGCGACTCGTCGAAGATGTCGTCGCGCTGAACCGCTTCGGCGAGAGCGACGGGGACCTCGGGCGAGAACCGGTCCTGCTCCAGCGCATCGTGCCGAGCGTCGTCGCCTCGGAGGAGGAGCGCTGGCCGGGCGTCTCCTTCACGCTCGAGATGGTCCCCGGCCTGCCCACCGTGGTCGCCGACCCGACGTACCTCGAGCAGGTGATCCGGAACCTGCTCGCCAACGCTGCGAAGTACGGCGGTCCCGGCGCGGCGGTGGAGGTCGTGGTCGAATACGACCGGGTCGTCGACGAGGTCGCGGTATGCGTTCGCGACGATGGGCCGGGCATCGAGTTGCAGGAGGCCGAGCGGCTCTTCGAACTGTTCTACCGCTCTCCGAATACCGCGACCGCCACGACCGGCGCCGGGATCGGCCTGTTCGTCTGTGCGCGGCTGGTCCGCGCCATGGGCGGGCGTGTCTGGGCGAGGCCGCTGCCCGCGGGTGGCGCCGAGTTCGCCTTCGCGCTCCGCGTGATGCCCGACGACTGACGCCTAGAGCCAGTGGCGCCAGCGGGCGACGCCGATGATCCCCACGGCGAGGCCCACCATGCCACCGATCACCAGCAGGAAGTTCGAGGGCTCGTCGAAGAACCCGAGCTTGAAGTTCATGCCCATGATCCCGGCCAGGACGACCGCGGGCAGCAGGACGGCCGACAGGAGCGTCAGCGTCCGCATCACGTCGTTCGCGCGCTGGGACACCCGACCCATGTGGATGTCGAACGTCCCGAGGAGGCGGTCGCGCAGTCCCTCGACGGAGGACATCGCGGCCTCGAGACGGTCGACCAGCCCGGGCCACGGCTTGCCGATCGCATCGTCGATGCCGATCCTCGGCAGACCGAGCGTCGAGAAGGCGTCGCGATGGGGAGCGAGCGTCCGGCGCACCTCCCCGATCCGAAGGCGTAGCGCGACGATGGCCGTCAGGATGTCGTCGCCGTGCCGCCCGTGGAGTGCACGCTCGTCAAGCTCGTCGATCTCTCGCTCGATCTGCTCCACCAAGAGGAAATAGCCGACAAGCACTTCGTCCACGAGGGCCGACACCAGGTCGCCCGCAGCGAGGTGGCCGAGGGCGGTCTCGCCGTCGAGGCCGTCGCGGAAGCGCTTGAGGGCCTCGACGTGCCCCTCGTGGACGGTCACCACCACGTCCTTCCCGGCCAGCAGGTCGATCTCGCGACGGACCAGTCGACCGGGATCCTTCTCGTCAGGCTCCATGGCCTGGAGCGTGATGTGGAGCAGGTCGGCGGTCCGGGTCAGGCGCGCGCGCCCTTCATCCGTGGTCAGTCGCTCCATGTCCGCTTCGCGCAGGCCGAGCAACTCGACCGTATCCACGAGCTCCCTTTCCTCCTCGCGGCTGTCGATGTCGACCCACAGCAGCCGTTTCGGGCCGAGCGAGCGGACGATCTCTTCGGTCAGCTCGACCCGGCGATCGCGTGCATCCGCGTCGAAAAGGCGGGCGCTGACGCTGCTCAGCGTACGAAGCTCAGCAGGCCGGCAGCGACGACGGCGACGACGGCGACCAGGTACTGCAGCGCGAGCATCGTCCGGTCATGGGGTGGATCGACGTCCCATGAGCCGGTCGGCGTGGCGGCGGGATCGAACAGCATCGATGTAGGGCCCTCATGCGTCCGTGGTCGACGGCATCGTGCTGGTCGCCGCCATGCGACGAGGGCAGTTAGCGGAGCGTAGCGCATCGCGTCCGCATGACAACGCCGCAGTCGTGGCGCGTGCGGGCACCACCCCGCCGCTTCGTGTCCGCATCACTCGGAATGCGAGCAGCCTGCAACGTCACTCGGCATCGCGCTGGCATCCCCGACGCGTGCTTCCCCGTACGGTCGGAACGGCCCACGGATGGCCGACCGGTGACGGCCTCATATCGGTCGCGCCTGGAACCCCAGGAGGTATACCCATGCTTAAGCGACTTCTTCTTTTGGTGGCCCTAGGGGCTGCCCTCGCGGCCTGCTCGCCGTCCGGTAGCGCGAGCTCGCCGGGAACGGAGACCATCGCGCCGGTCGAGTCCGGCGTGCCGTCGGCCAGCGAGATGCCGAGCGAGTCCGCCTCGCCGTCCTGATCGACCACAGCTACCGACGCCGGGCCCCGCAGTGGGGTCCGGCGTCTTCGTGTCCGGATCCCCGCGACCACGAAGTCACGCGGCGGATTCATGCCGTTGTTACGCGCCGGCCCCCGTCCGTTGTCCGAAGACTTCGTGACGACGACGACAGTGGCGCCGAACCCCGAACGGGTCATAACCCCAGCAAGCGGGTGAGACGCCCGCAAGGGGAAGGAGGTAGATCGTGAGCATCATCGCGTGGATCGTGCTCGGTGCAATCGCCGGGTACTTGGCCGGTTTTCTCGTCAAGGGTGACGAGGGGCTTGGGATCATCGGGCACATCGTGCTCGGGATCGTCGGCGCGCTCATCGGCGGGTTCGTCGCCGGGGCACTGTTCAACAGCGATCCCATCAACGGGGCGCTCGACATCAGCTCCATCGTCGTCGCGACGATCGGTGCCGTCGCCACGGTCGTGGTCGTGAGTGCCGTGATGGGCCGGAGCCGCGTGGGTCGCGGGCCCATCTGAGCCCCCAGTCCGGGCCACCGCCCGGACGCCTGAATGACGGAGCCCACCTCGCCAGGTGGGCTCCGTTGCTTTCACCATCAACGCACAGGAAGGAATCACCAGATGTCGAGGATCGTCGAATCCATCGATGTGGACGTCCCCGTCCGCATGTCGTACGCCCAGTGGACGCAGTTCGAGGAGTTCCCGCGCTTCATGGAGGGCGTGAAGGAGGTCCGCCAGGTCGACGACACGACGATCGAGTGGACTGCTGAGATCAAGAGCATCGAACGATCGTGGAAGGCTGAGATCACCGAGCAGGAGCCGGACACCGTCATCGCATGGCGCTCCACGAGCGGCGCCACGAACGACGGGCGAGTCACGTTCGAGCCGCTGGGCGAGAACCGGACGAGAGTCACCCTGCAGCTCGACGTCGAGCCCGATGATCCGATCGAGAAGGCCGGGGACGCGCTGGGCTTCGTCGAGCGCCAGGTGGAGGGAGATCTGCGCCGGTTCAAGGAGTTCATCGAAGCGCGAGGAACGCCGACCGGCGGCTGGCGGGGCGAGGTCGGGGGCGGCCAGAAGGTTGGGAGCAGCCGCTGAGCCGCGAGGCCCATGCAAGGGCCAGCAGGCCGAGTGCACGGACGACCGTGACGTGAATGGGCCCACGCTGCTCATGTGGCTCCTGTACCACTGGGGGTCCGGGAGCCACATCTACGCTATGAGGACGACCCGATGATGGACGCACCCGCCATCGAGCAGACACCAGGGACGCACCGCGCGCTCTTCGCGTGGTTCTCGAGTCCGCGCGTCGCGGTCCGGACCGCCGTCCGCCTCGGCGAGACGGTGCCTGGGGCCCGTGTCTGCATCCGACCGTCCGAGGATCACGGAGCTGAAGGGCCGGTCGTAGCGCTGAGCGCCCAGATCCCGTGGTCGTTGTCGACCATGGTGACCCGCCAGCTCAGCGGTCTCGGCGTCGCCGTCCTGTGGGATGCCGACGACATCGTTGACGAGCCGACTCTCCGAGCGGCCGTATGACCGCCTTGTCATGCGTCTGTAATGTCGCGAGCCTGCGACATGGCGGCAACGGGACACGCGCTGGCCTACGGTCAGCCGAACAGAAAGATCACCACAAGGCGGGCGCTTGTGACGGGGCGCACCTCCTTTAGCACGGACGGTTCGGGTCCCCTCCCCGGGCCGTCCGTCGCCTTTTCTGCGTCAGATACCAGCACACACGAGAGGTCATGACATGAGCGCGACGACATCCGGCCGCGGGAACTCCGCGGCGACAGACAACGATCCGAAGGAACGCCTGGCATCGACTGCCCGCCAGGCCGCCGATACGGTCGGCGGTGTGGCCGGTGAGGTCGCCGCTCGCCTGCCCGAGGCGGCCACGACGACACGGGACGCGCTCGAAGAAGCGAATCGCCGGGTCCGAGCGGGGTCTGACGAGACGCTCAAGCTCGTGGGCGCCGCGTCACTGGCATTCGCCACAGGCCTGCTCTTCGGCGGCGCCAATCGACTGCTGGTGATCGCCGCCCTCGTGCCTGCCGCGCTGGTCGGCTCGGAGTACGCCCAGCGCCAGACGTCGACCACCAAGTAGCGGTCACGTCCACGGCTTCGTCGCGCGGCGCAACGGCACTGATAGCAGCCGGCCGCCGCGATGGGACATCCCGCAACACGCCCGGCCGTAAGTTCGACCCGACCCGCGACCTGCGGGGGCGCGAAGGAGGTATCGAGCTGATGGATGACGTGAAGCGCACCGCGCGTGAAGCGGAGAACGAGGCGAAGGAACAGGCTCGCCGAGCCGATGGCGATGAGAGCCTGGCCGACAAGGCCGCCAACGTTGGTGACGACGTCCGCACAGGCCTTGGCAATGCCGGCGACAAGATCGACGAAGAGGTCGATCGCGCCAAGTTCCGCCAGGAGCACGGCGACGACGTCTGATCGCCGACCCTGACCTCGAGATAGACGAAGCCCCGGCTCGCGGCCGGGGCTTCGTCGCGTTTGACGACCGAAACCCCTTCACCTCGCCTTGCGTCGGCGGCTCGAACCTGCGGCCGTCCGTGCTCGCTGGCGGAGCAACCGCACGACCGCCATCTCTTCCGTCCGGTCAGCCTCGGTGGGCGGCGCCTGCTGCTGCTCGGCCGCGTCGACGAGGGCGCCACCGAGGCTCCCATCCAGATACGCATCGAGCACGGCGGGGTGGACGTAGCTGCCGCGAGCGACCGCCGGGGTGTTCCCGAGCTTCTCCGCCGTCAGCCGCATCGCCTCGACCACGTTCCGACGCGCTGCGGGCCCATGGTCCTCCGGCTGGAGGGCCCGAAGTGCGCGATAGGCGAGCAGCGTGCCGGCCCACGTTCGGAAGTCCTTGGCCGTGAAGTCGCCACCCGACGCCTCGCGCAGGTACTCGTTCACGTCGTCCGACGTGACGTCACGGAGCTCACCGTCCTCGTCCACGTACTGGAAGAGGTCCTGCCCGGGCAGATCCTGGCAGCGGCGGACGATCGTCGCCAGGCGTCGGTCACGCAGCCCGACCTCGTGCATGGTCCCGCCCTTGCCCCGGAACCGGAAGCGCACGCTCGACCCGCGGACCTTGGCGTGTCGGTCGCGCATCGTCGTGAGGCCGAAGGATCTGTTGAGGCGTGCATATTCGTCGTTCCCGACCCGGATCAGCGTCAGTTCGAGCAGTCGGACGACAGTGGCAAGCACCTTCGCGCGCGACAGACCACGGCGAGCGAGGTCCCGCTCGCACCGACGGCGGATGTGGGGCAACGCCTTGGCGAAGGCGATCATCCGCGCGAAGTTGTCGGTGCCGCGCTCGGCATGCCAGCGCGAGTGGTAGCGGTACTGCTTGCGCCCTCGTGCGTCGCGACCGGTCGCCTGCAGGTGCCCGTTGGGCCACGGGCAGATCCAGACGTCCGTCCACGCGGGTGGGATGACGATCGTGCGGATCCGCTCGAGGACGTCCGGATCGCGGATGGTTGCGCCGTCCGTGTCGCGGTACGTGAAGCCACGTCCGGCGCGGCGGCGGGTGAAGCCTGGGCGGCTGTCGGTCGAGTAGCGCAGGCCGCTGGCGCGTGCGACCTCACGCGGATCGGGGCGGCTGGCTGCAGTCGTCGGTGCGTCGGTCATGACGGCCACGGTACGGGTGCCCGCCTCGCACGGATACGGGTCGAGGGGCTTCGCTACATGCCTGCAATCTCGCATCCAAGCCGGGTTCGGCTTGCCGATAGGGACCATGCCGATACTGGAAGTCGGTCCTGTCGCGACTCCTGCTCTGGGGGACGGTCGCGATAGGACTCCTTTCTACTCGGCGAACCGAGCCCGCAGGCGACGGTCGACCGGCCCCGCAGGAGACCCCGGTCATGGACGCAGTCACCATCGACGGAGCATCGAAGCACTTCGGCGACGAGGTCGTCTTGAGCGACGTCACGATCTCCGTCCAGGAAGGTTCGATCCTCGGGATCATCGGGCCGTCCGGCGCGGGCAAGACCACACTGGTTCGCCTCATGACCGGTGCGCTCGCCCCGACCGAGGGCGAGATCCGGGTCATGGGCGAGGACCCGCAGCACCTGAAGCGGCGCACACGCGAGCGGATCGGCTACATGCCCCAGCTGTTCGCTCTCTACCCCGACCTCACGGCCCGCGAGAACGTCGATTTCGTGGCTTCTCTGTTCGGCCTGCTGTGGTGGCGCCGCCGACGGCGGACGCGTCAGGTGCTCGAGCTGGTGGACCTGTGGGACGTGCGCAAGAGACGCGCGGGCCGACTATCGGGCGGCATGCAGCGACGCCTCGAGCTTGCCTCGGCCCTGGTGCACGACCCACAGATCCTGTTCCTCGACGAGCCGACCGCCGGGATCGACCCGCTGCTCCGTGCCGCGATCTGGCACGAGCTGACGCGGCTCCGCGACGCCGGCCGGACCCTGCTGGTGACCACCCAATACGTCGGCGAAGCCGAGCGCTGCGACGCCGTGCTCCTCATCTCGGACGGCAGGGTCATCGCGACCGGCACGCCCGACGAACTGCGCCGGTCGGCGATCGGCGGCGACCTGGTGGAGATCGAGACATCCGAGCCGATCGACGCCAGCGCCCTCCGCAGCATCGGCGGAATCCGGCGCATCGAGCAGCGCGGGCCGAACGAGATCCGGGCGACCGTCGACGAAGCGTCCAAGGTCCTCCCGGAGATCGTCGAGGCGATCAATGCGCTCGGGATCGACGTCGATTCTGCTGCTGAGGCGCGCCCGTCCTACGATGAGGTCTTCGCCATCCTCGTCGAGCGGGCGCGGTCATCCCCGCCGGATGGCGAACGCACCGCCGGCGGCGAGCGAGCCGCCTGATGCGGACCATCCTCACCACCATCTGGCGGCTGCTCGCCTTCGTCGGCAAGGAGCTCGTCGAGACCGTTCGGCGACCAGGCGCGATCGTGAGCCTCGTGGTCGGCCCATTCCTGATCATGGCCGTGTTCGGGCTGGGATTCAGCGGCATCCGGCGCCCGCTCGAAACGATCGTCGTGATCCCGCCAGCGAGCCAGCTCCCCGCCACCGAGGCCGACTACCAGGAACTCGCCGGACCTGCCCTCCACATCGCCGGCGTCGTCGGGGATCGGACCGAGGCAGAGGCGAGCCTGCGAGCCGGTGACATCGACCTCGTGGTGGTCGCCCCCGAGGATCCCGAGGGCGCCTTCCGGGCGGGCGAGCGCTCGACGATCGAGATCCTGGTCGACGAGGTCGACCCCGTGGCCGAGAACTACGCCACCATCCTCGGCGGCGCCCTGGCGAATGCGGTGAACCGACAGATCATCGAGCAGGCCGTCGAGGAGGGTCAGGGCTACGCGGTCCAGGCCGGCGAGGAGGCGGTGGAGGCACTGTCACCGGAGGTGGTCGCCGCGCCGACCGAGGCCCGCCTTGCCAACCTCGCACCACAGAGCCCGACCGTCACGTCGTACTTCGGACCGGCCGTCCTCGCGCTGATCCTC
This sequence comes from uncultured Chloroflexia bacterium, assembly GCA_963813535.1. Classification (GTDB taxonomy): domain Bacteria; phylum Chloroflexota; class Limnocylindria; order Limnocylindrales; family CSP1-4; genus SPCO01. Next base: position 1,298,615 of record CAWEZH010000002.1, read on the forward strand.
CAACACCTCGCCGTGACCCTCGTCTCGATGTCGCTCGTGCGCGAACGCTCCAGCGGTGTGATGGAACTGTTCCGGATCGCCCCGGTCACCGCCTCCGAGGTGCTCGCGGGCAAGGTGCTGGCCTTCGGCCTGCTCGGTTTCGTGGTCGCCGGACTGACGATCGTGCTGATGGTGACTTTCCTTGGCGTGCCGTCACTGGCCGATCCGGGGGCGCTCGCAGGGGTCGTGGGTCTGCTGCTCCTGGCGTCTCTCGGGTTCGGGCTGCTGATCGCCGTCGTCTCCGACTCGGAGCGGCAAGCCGTGCAGCTGTCCCTGCTGGTGCTGCTCGCCTCGGTGTTCTTCAGCGGCTTCGTCCTGGCCATCGACCAGTTCACGCCACCCGTGCGCGCGCTCGCGTATGCGCTACCGGTGACCCACGGGATCCAGCTGCTGCAGGACGTGATGCTGCGCGGGTCGACGAACAACCTATGGCAGGCCGGCGCGCTCGGCGTGATCGCCGCGGTGACGCTGATCGCGGCCTGGCTCCTGTTGCGCCGCAATATGCGAACGGCCTAGTAGCTCCGCAGCGCTGCCACGGGCCTGCAACGCCCGCTCGCGCGATGCGCGCCAAGCCGTTGCGGCCTCACTGCCACCCTGTGATCAGCGACCTCCCGCATGGAGAAGCCCGATGACCGACGAACGAACCAACGAGTTCCCGGGGACGCATACGGATGACGACGAGACGGGCGACGACGCCAGGGACGCCGTCGACCGCGAGCCGCAGCCCGACAAGGATGAGCCGAACCCGCTGCTGCGCGAGGGCGCGAGCGCCCCGGACGCCGCGGACATCGAGGACCCTGACGAGCAGCTGTGAGAGCGGCGGCCTCGACGTCGCAGCGTCAGGCGGGGACTTCGGCCGCTCCGGTCGGCTCGATCTGGGGCTCCGCGATGATCGGGACCGTGACGCGACGGCGCGGCGACGACTCGTTGCCGAGCATCTCGCGGTAGATCGCCTCATAACCGTCGGTCATCCGCTCCACCGAGAACCGCTCGATGACCGAATCCCGGATCGCCTGGCGATCAAGATCGGCGACGCGGTCGACGCGGAACGCCATGGCGCGCACGTCGTCTCCGAAGAAGCCATCGACACCATCGCGAACGAGCTCCGGTAGTGCGCCCGTCGGCCGCGCGATGACCGGGGTGCCGCAGGCCAGTGCCTCGATGGCGACGAGACCGAACGGCTCCGGCCACGACCCGGGCATCAGCGCCGCGTAGCTCTCGGCGAAGAGCTGGTCCCGATCGGCCTGCGAGATCTCGCCCACGTACTCCACAGAGTCGCCGGCGGCCTTGAGGGCCGGATGGAAGACCTCATCGTAGTATTCGCGCTCGATGCCGCCGGCGGCGACCTTGGCGGCGATCTTCAGGCGACGCCCAGCCGCCTGGGCGATCTCGATCGACTCGACGATCCCCTTCTCGGGAGCGACCCGCCCGACGAAGCACAGCGCGTCCGAGCGCGCCTTGCCGAACGGCGACTCAGCGAGTCGAAGCCCGTTGTATACGACGCCCGCCCATGGGATGTCTGGATGGGTCGACGCCTGGTTCTGGCTGATGGCCACGAGCCCCTGTGGCGGATCCGCCAACAGCTCCTCGGCCCATGGCAGATCGAGACGACCGTGGAATGTGGACACGACCGGCACCGGCGAGATCCGCGCCAGCAGCAAGCTCATCCACTCGAGGTGACTGTGGATCAGGTCGAACTCGCGCACGTGAGCGAGGACCGCGTGCAACGTCTGCTGAAAGTACGGCAACGAGTCACCCGTGTAGCCGATCGGCCGCAGGGCATTCGGGACCGTCTCGATGTGGCGCCCGGGCACGATCGAATCGCCGCTGGCGAACGTCGTGACGGCGTGTCCGCGCCGGTCGAGCTCGGTGACGAGGCCGTGCACGATCCTCTCCGTCCCGCCGTACGCGGCGGGCGGGACACGTTCGAACGGTGGTGCGACCTGGGCGATCCGAAGGGGAACTGACAACGGTGGCTCCGAAAAACGAGGTTGACCGCGAACCCCTCGAGGGAGCCCGCGGTCATAGTGTCTCACTCCCGGTCCGACCGGGAGTCCTAGGCGTTAGCGATCGGGATCGAGATCCGGCCGACGGCCTTCCTTGAGGTCCTCTTCGGTCTTGTCGCCGACGCCGGCGCCACCGGCAGCGCCGACCGCACCGCCAACGACCGCGCCGGGAGGCCCGGCCACCGCGGCACCGATGGCGGCGCCGGCGGCACCTCCGCCCAGTGCGCCGGTCCCGGAACCCGTCTCGTCGTCGCCTTCCGCGGCCTCACCGGCGACGGCACCACCGACCGCGCCGATCGCGCCACCGACGACGGCACCCGGAGGGCCGCCGACCGCCGCGCCGACCGCCGCACCCGCGAGGGCCCCGCCACCAGCGCCGAGCGCTTCGGCACCAACCTCGTCGTCGTCGTCGACGGCATCACGGCGATCCATCGCCTCCCTGTCGAGGGTGGGGTCGAGCGGGTCGACGTCACCATCGATGCGGTCCCTGTCAGTCCTATCCATCGTCGATCGGCCTCCTTGACCTGGGGGTCCAGCGGACCGTACGGGACCGTTCCACGGCCGGATGTCATCGCCACTGGGTGCGGTGTATCACCCGGATATCAGCGGTCCGTGTGTGCTTCACGAGCGGTGTCACCTGTCACCGTCGAGCCGGCCTCGGACCGGCGTGGGTCATACTTCCTGCCGACCTCGTGGACCCGCAGGGAGGAGCGCGTTGACGGACCACGAACCGGGAACGGCAGCCACAGCTTCAGGCCGCGCCAAGGGCGAGATCGCGCGGACGCGCGACGTTCGCCTCGAGACCGGGCAGGCCATCCTCGCCGGTCTGTTCATCGCGTGGCTTGCGATCGCGACGAAGGCGGCGATCAACGAGGCAGTCGGGGCCAACTCCTATTACGTGATCCTGATGGCCGCGGCCGTGCTCGCGGCCTGGTTCGGCGGGCTCTCCGGCGGCATCACCGCAGTCGTCGCGACGGTCGTCCTGAACCAGGTCATCTTCGTCGGCAGAGAGAGCGCCCCGAATGCCGCCCAGTTCCTGCAGGCGCTCTACCTCGTCACTGCGACGGCGACGGTCCTCCTGGTGGCATCGCGCCGTGCCGCCACCGATCGCCTGGCAGATGCGCTGGCGGAGGTTGCGGCTCTGGCGGAGGAGGTCGAGGCGCGGGACGCCCGGCTCGAGCTGATGCTGTCGGCGTCCGGCACAGGCTTCTGGGAATGGGACATCGACACCGGTGTGCTGACCTGGTCCGAGGCCATCTTCCGACAGCACGGCCTCGAGCCCGGTCCCGAGGCGCCGGAGTTCGCCGCCTACCTGGACATGATCCATCCGGACGACCGCGGGACGTTCGAGAGTGCCATCGCTTCAGCGCTCGACGATGTCGGCGGCTTCTCACTCGATTTCCGCGTCGTCTGGCCCGACGGCTCGATCCACTGGACCCATGGCGCCGGCAGGATCTTCAAGGACGATGCGGGGCGGCCGATCCGGATGATCGGCACCGGCCAGGACATCACCGACCGTCGACGGATCTCCGACGAGCGCGACCGACTCCTTGACGACGAGCGACGGGCCGGGGCATTCCGCGAGGCCTTCGTTGACGTCATCAGCCATGAGCTTCGAACGCCGATCACGACGATCATGGGGCTCGCCCAGATCCTGGCTCGGCCCGGACGCACCGATGACGAGGCGTCGCGGATGGCGCTCCTCGAGGACGTCCGCTCCGAATCGGAGCGATTGCATCGACTCGTGGAGGATCTGGTCGTTCTCAGCCGCGTCGAACGCGGGCGCCTCGAGGTGGAGGCCGAGCCCATCGAAGCGCGCCGGCTCATCGACCGCATCGTCACGCAGGAAGCGCGCGAGCTTCCGACCATCACGGTGGAGACGGATCTCGACCTCGACCTGCCGATCGTCGCGGGCGAGACCACCTATGTCGAGCAGATCGTGCGCAACCTGTTGAACAACGCCGCGAAGTACACGCCGGCGGGAACGCGGGTCGTGGTGTCGGCGAAGAAAGCCGACGGCGCCGTCGAGATCCGGGTGAGCGACGAAGGGCCGGGCATCCCGCGCTCCTCGCTCGATCGGATCTTCGAGCTCTTCTACCGGGACCCGACCAGCTCGCGCATCGTGGCCGGCTCGGGCATCGGCCTCTTCGTCTGCGCCAGCCTGGTCGAGGCGATGGGCGGGCGGATCTGGGCGCGGCGGCCGGAGGGAGGCGGCACGGAAATCGGCTTCGCCTTGCGGGTCCTCGAGCCGGATCCGTCGGACGACCATGATTGGGTGGCGGCCAAGCCACCGACCGCGACGCTGAGTGCGCCACTGGCGGCCCCGGATCCGACACCGGCCCTCAGCGAGGGAACGACCCAGGCCACCTGAGTCCGTCGCCGGCGGTCAGAGAGCGGCCGGGTCGACCTTGTCGGGATCGAGACCGAGATCACGCACCGCCTTCGCGGCCTTGGCCGGCGGGAGCGCCCCGCAGCGCGCAAGGGCGACCATGGTCGCGGCGGCGATGTGCTTCGGGTCGATCTCGAACAGCGCACGCAGGTCTTCGCGGGTGCCGCTGCGACCGAAGCCATCGGTGCCGAGCGAGAGGTAGTGATCCGGTAGCCAGCGCGCGACCATGTCCGGCAGAGCCTTCAGCCAGTCGGTCGCAACGACGATCGGGCCACCCTCGAACGGCAGGATCTGGCTGACGTACGGAACGCGCGGCTTGCGCGCGTCGGGGTGGAAGCGGTTCCACCGTTCAGCCTCGAGCGCCTCCCGTCGGAGGAGCGGGAATGACGGCGCGCTGAAGATCTCGGCCGCGACGCCGAACCGCTCGGCCAGCAGGTCGCGCGCAGCGATGGACTGCTCGAGGATGGCTCCCGACCCGACCAATCGCGCCAGATGGGCGTCCTTGCCGATCGAGGGTGCCTCGGCGAAGCGGTACAGGCCGCGCAGGATCTGCTCGTCCGTCAGGCCCTCGGGTCGCGCCGGCTGCTTGTAGTTCTCGTTGTGGATGGTGATGTAGTAGAAGACGTCCTCGGGCTTCGCGCCGTACATCCGCTCGATGCCGTCGCGCACGATCGCTGCCAGCTCGTAGGCGTACGCCGGGTCGTAGCCGCGCACATTCGGGATATTCGCTGCGAGCAGGTGCGAGTGCCCGTCATCGTGCTGCAGTCCCTCGCCGGCGAGAGTCGTCCGTCCGGATGTCGCGCCCATCAGGAAGCCGCGGCCACGTGCATCGCCGAACTGCCACATCTGGTCGCCGGTCCGCTGGAAGCCGAACATCGAGTAGAAGATGTAGAACGGGATCATCGAGAGACCGTGCGTGGCATATGACGTGCCGGCCGCCTGGAACGACGCCATCGAGCCGGCTTCGGTGATGCCCTCCTCGAGGACCTGCCCGTCGGTCGCCTCGCGATACGACAGCACCAGGTCGGAGTCGACCGGCTCGTAGCGCTGACCCAGCGCGGCGTAGATCCCGACCTCCTTGAACAACGGGTCCATCCCGAACGTGCGCGCTTCGTCGGGGATGATCGGCACGATGCGCGGACCGAGCTCCTTGTCGCGGATCAGGTTCCGCAGGATGCGGCTGAAGACCATCGTCGTCGAGACCGGCGTCTGGCTGCCGCCCTCGAACTCGGCGTCGACCTCGGGCGCTGGAGCTGGCAGTGGCTTCGAGCGGACGACTCGCTTGGGGATCTCGCCGCCGAGTGCCACGCGTCGTTCGCGCAGGTACTGGACTTCCTCGGAGTCGGGGCCGGGGTGGTAGTACGGCGCGTCCTTGAGCTTGTCGTCCGGGATCGGGAGCTGGAGTCGATCGCGGAAGACCGTCAGCTCCTTCTCCGATAGCTTCTTGGCCTGGTGGGTGATGTTGCGGGCCTCGACGCCCGGACCGAGCGTCCACCCCTTCACGGTCTTGGCGAGGATGACCGTCGGGGCGCCCTTGAACTCCACCGCGGCCTTGTAGGCGGCGTACAGCTTCCGGTAGTCGTGACCGCCTCGGCGCAGCTTGGCAAGGTCGTCGTCGGAGAGGTGCTCGACGAGCTTCCGCAGCCGCTGGTCGGGGCCGAAGAAGTGCTCGCGGATGTAGCCACCGCCGGCGACGCTGAACTTCTGGAACTCTCCGTCGAGTGTGTCGTTCATCTGCTGGACGAGGACCCCGTCCACGTCGCGCGCAAGCAACTCGTCCCACTCGCGGGCCCAGATGACCTTGATGACGTTCCAGCCGGAGCCTCGGAAGACCGCCTCGAGCTCCTGGATGATCTTGCCGTTGCCACGAACCGGCCCGTCGAGTCGCTGCAGGTTGCAGTTGACGACGAAGGTCAGGTTGTCGAGCCCTTCGCGAGCGGCGACATGGAGCGCGCCGAGCGACTCCGGCTCGTCCGTCTCGCCGTCGCCGAGGAAGGCCCACACGCGCGAACCCGACGTATCGAGCAGGCCGCGGTTCTGGAGATACCGATTGAAGCGAGCCTGGTAGATCGCACTGATCGGCCCGAGACCCATCGAGACCGTCGGGTATTCCCAGAAGTCGGGCATCAGACGGGGATGCGGATAGGAGCTGAGCCCCACGCCCGGCTTGCCCTCACGGCGGAAGTGGTCCAGCTGGCTCTCGCTCAGGCGTCCCTCCAGGAACGCGCGGGCATAGATGCCGGGGGCCGCGTGACCCTGGTAGAAGATCTGGTCGCCCGCCGCGCCGTCGTCCTTGCCACGGAAGAAATGGTTGAACCCGACCTCGTACAGGCTGGCCGAGCTGGCATACGTGGACAGGTGACCGCCGATGCCCGCGAACTGGTTGTTCGCGCGAAGCACCATCGCGACCGCGTTCCAGCGCACGATGCGACGGATGCGAAGTTCCATCGCCTCGTCGCCCGGGAAGGCCGGTTCCTGCTCCGGGCTGATGGTGTTGATGTAGCGCGTCTGCGTCAGCGGCGGCAGACCGATCTGCAACTGCCGGGCGCGCTTGAGCAACTTGTAGACGAGGAACCTGGCGCGGGTCTCACCCTCCTGCTCGACCACCTGGTCGAGCGACGTCATCCAGTCCTCGGTCTCCGCGGGGTCGATGTCGGGCAGCTGGTGCTTGAACTCGTCGAAATACATGCTCGTGTCTATCGTAGGGCGCTCCGTCCTCGGGCGGAGGTTGCGGGTGGGAACTACTCCGTTTCGAGACCCTCCTGCGCCACGCCCTCCAGGCGGAGGGTGGTGTCGAGGATCTCGTCGCGGACCATCGACCGAGTCGACGGATCGCCCGCGTACTTGCGCTCCAACGCGGCCGAGGTTCGGGCGGTGGATCCGGGATCGTGGGCCGGGATCGCCCGTGCGGGTATCCGCCGCTTGCCGACGTGGATCGCGATCTCGGGGTTCGCCACCGCCTCCCGATACCACCTAGCCGTCGGACCACGCCAGGATCGGACGAACACATCGTCGCCGTCGACGACGGCCCAGATGGTCGTCCGATGGATCGGACCAGCGCCGCGGGACGTCTCGATGCGGACGGTCTTCGCCCGGTCGATGAGGTCCAGGTCGTCCTTCGTCATGGCCATGGCTGCAGGGTAGCGGCGCCCGATGGCACGTGTCGCTGGGCTCGTCGCGGTCTGCGCGAGCGGCCGTCCTGTAATGCCGATGTATCGGTTTTGCAATGTCGGTCGGCCATCGGCGGCAGGGGTCGGCCGGGATGCTGGCCTCCTAGGAGGTTCGACAGACATGACCGATCATCACGACACCGTGGTCGTCAAGGACGGCGGCTCCAACACCGGGGTGATCCTCGGGATCATCGCGATCATCATCGTGCTCGCCCTCGGGTGGTATTTTCTGATGGGCCCTGGCGCGGGTTCCACCAGCCAGCCCAGCGACGTCAACGTCAACGTCGAGCTGCCGAGCGTCGCGCCGTCCTGAGCGACGGTCCGCTGACGTTCGGACGCCTCGTCCGGCACCATTGACCCAGGAGGTGCCATGTGAGTACCCAACCCCTCGTTCTCGTCGCCGACGACGAGCCTCGCATCACGAAGCTTGTTTCGATCGCGCTCGGCGAGGAAGGGTTCCGCGTCGTGACCGCGAGTGGTGGTGAGGACGCCCTCCAGAAAGCCGAGGAGGTTCGGCCCGATATCGTCCTCCTCGACATCGTCATGCCCGACCTCGACGGGATCGAGGTCATGCGCCAGCTGCGCGAGCGTCGGCCCGTGGCGGTCATCCTGCTGACGGCCAAGGGCTCGACCGCCGACAAGGCCAAGGGCCTCGACCTCGGCGCCGACGACTACATCGCCAAGCCGTTCCACCCCGACGAGCTCGCGGCACGCGTGCGTGCGGTGCTGCGCCGATCATCGGGCGCCAGCCCGGGCTCGGGCGTGCTCGCGTTCGACGACATCGAGATCGACCTCGAGCGGCGGATGGTGACCCGCAACGGGGAACTGGTGCAGCTTTCCCGCACGGAATGGTTGCTGTTGCAGCACCTGGCCGCGAATGCCGGCAAGGTCGTCCTGCACACCGAGCTGCTCACCAAGGTGTGGGGCCCGGAGTACCGCGACGACCTGCAGTACCTGCGGGTCTGGGTGTCGCGCGTCCGCCGTAAGCTAGGCGCCGAGCCCGGCGAGCCGGGTCGGATCAAGACCTTCCAGGGCATCGGCTACTTGCTCGATGTCCAGCCGCCGACGCCACCCGAGACGGTCCAGGCGACACCGACCCAGGACGAGGAGTCCGCGCTCATCGGCTAGGCTCCATCGATGCAGCGCTACTCGCCCACGACGGCGCTCGTCATCGTCGACGTCCAGAACGACTTCGCCGACCCGAAGGGCAGCCTGTATGTCAGGGGCGGTGAGGCCGTCGCCGGCATCATCAACGGCGAGATCGCCATGGCGGCGTCGGCGGGTGCGTCGATCGTCGCCACACAGGACTGGCATCCCGAGTCGACGCCCCATTTCGAGAAGGACGGGGGCATCTGGCCGGTCCACTGCGTCGGCGACACGTGGGGCGCCGAGCTGCATCCGGATCTCGCCCTGCCGGAAGAATCGCCACGGGTCCGCAAGGGCACCAACGGCGAGGACGGCTACTCGGGCTTCACGATGCGCGATCCGACATCCGGCGAGGAGATGCCGACGGAGCTCGACCGGCTCCTCCGCGACCGTGGGGTCGCTCAAGTCGTGGTCGTCGGCCTCGCGACCGACTACTGCGTCTCCGCTACGGCCCTCGACGCGGTGCGGCTCGGCTACGACACCTCCGTGCTGAGTGACGCGGTCGCGGCGGTCGATCTCAAGGAGGGCGACGGCGATCGGGCGCTCCAGACCATGCGCGACGCTGGTGTCGTGATGTGGCAGACGCGGATGCGCTGACCGACGACGCGTGCAGCTTCACCTCGTCGACGCCACCTACGAGCTCTTCCGGGCCCACTACGCACCCCGGCCGCCCGTTCTCGGGCGTGATGGCGTGGTGCTGTCCGGCGTGTCGGGGCTGGCGGAGCAGATGCTGTACCTGCTCCGCGAGGAGGGCGCGACCCACCTCGGTTGCGCGACCGACCGTGTCATCGAGTCGTTCCGCAACGACCTCTTCGCGGCGTACAAGTCGTCGGCTGGTATGCCCCGCGACCTGCTCGCCCAGTTCCCGATCGCCGAGGCCGCGGTCGAGGCGCTCGGGATCACCCTCTGGCCGATGGTCGAATGGGAGGCCGACGACGCGATCGCAGCCGCTGCGGTCCGCTTCGCGGCCGACCCGCGAGTCGAACGGATCCTCATCTGCACGCCGGACAAGGACATGGCCCAGCTGGTCCAGGACGACCGGGTCGTGCTGTGGGACCGGCGCCGCAACCTCACCTACGACGACGCAGGTGTTCGCACCAAGTGGGGCGTGCCACCGGCCTCGATCCCGGACTACCTCGCCGTCGTCGGCGACTCGTCGGACGGCTATCCGGGGATCCCCGGCTGGGGCGCGAAAGGCGCTGCCGCGGTGCTGGCCACGTACGGACATCTCGAAGGGATACCCGAGCGGGCATCGACCTGGGAGGTGCCCGGCGTCACTGGTGGTCGGGCGATGACGCTAGCCGCCTCACTCCGCGATCACATGGACGAGGCGTTCCTGTACCGCGACCTTGCCCGCCTGCGAACGACCGACGACGGTGTCCAGATCCGCCAGACCGATCCCGAGGAGCTGCGCTGGGATGGAGCACCCCGCGCGACCTGGGAAGCCTTCTGCGACGAATGGGGTCTGGACCGGCTGCGCAAGCGCCCCCATCGCTGGCTGGACGAGTAGCGCTACTTCACCAGGTCGAGCAACGTCCCGTGATGCGGATCCGGGGCGGCGATCACCCCGATCGACTTCGGCACGTGCGAGATGTCGAACCACGGGCCGCCGTCCATCGCCGTCACCCGTGCGCCACCCCGCTCGGCGATCAGCCCCGCCGCCGCGATGTCCCACGCCGACAGGCCGCCCTGCTGGATGAATGCATCGAACCGACCGTTGCCGACATAGGCCAACGCGAGCGCCGCGGAGCCCATCGAGCGCGGGATACGGATCGCCTTGCGCACGTTCCGGATCCGCCCCGCCACCGAGCGGCCGGAGAGCGCCATCGAGACGACGAAATCGATCAGGTTCTCCTTGTCCGACGCCCGCATGGCCTGGCTCTCCGTCCCCAGCGTCGACATGTGGATGGCCGGCCCATCGGCTCTGGCGGCGAACGTCTCGGCTCGGGTCGGGTCGTGTACGACACCCACCCGCGGCTCGCCATCGACGACCAGGGCGATCGAGACACAGAAGAAGGGGATGCCGTTCGCGTAGTTCACGGTGCCGTCGAGCGGATCGATGATCCACACCCTCCCCCGCCCCGAGGTCGGTGCCTCGCCCGCGACCGCGTGATGCTCGCCACTCTCCTCGGCCAGGATCGCGTCTGTCGGGTGGTAGGTCCGGATCGACTCGATGATGAGTTCCTCGGAGAGGTGATCAGCTTCTGTCACGACGTCCCGGGCACTCTTGTAGTCGATGCGCTCGAGACGCTCGTAGCGATCCATCAGGATCTCGCCGGCCCGCGCCGCCAGGGCGACGGCGAACTCGAGGTCCTCGGGCGGACGCGAGCTGGTCACGGCGTCCGGCACGTGACCTCCAGTTCGGTGGGCGTGGAGCCGAATTCGGTGACGATTGCCTCGAAGGTGCGCCGCTCGTGGGATCCCAGCCGCGGGCTCGTCACGAAGGCCGCGGCCCCGGTGCCGCCATCCCCGGCCCGGTTGATCCGGCACGTCGTCTGTCCGCCCGAATCCCCGTCGTTCGTGACGCTCAGCGTGACGGCGAGCCCGTCACCTGCAGTCGTCACGGCGTCGACCGTCGCGGGGAACGGCCCGATCCCGGCGACCGACAGGCGCGCGGCGACGGCCAACAGGGCGATGGCCACCGCGACGGCGACGAACACCGATCCGTGGACCTGACCGGACGCCACATCGCGCAGCCCGAGGGGGTTGCACTCATCGCACAGGCCGACCCCGGGACCGACCGGAGCGCCACAGCGGGCGCATGGATGGGTCGGTTCGGCCGGACCCGCAGCGCGTGGAGCCGAGGTCGTCGGGGTCACGGTCCGATGGTGCCACGAAACGGTCGCTCGCCCTCGACCGGGCGAGTCGTGTCACCAGCGCGCGACGGACTCCACGAGCGCGTCGATGTCAGCGGTCGAGCGGGCGGTGACGATCGCACCATCGGCGCCGGCCTCCCGCCAGCGCTCCCATTCGTCGCGCGGTTCGTGTACCCACGGCGAGTCCAGGATCGTGCTGGGGTCCTTGTCCCAGGTGCTTCCCTGGAACCCGACGAGGACGGTCTGGTCATCGCGTTCTTTGCCCGCCGCCTCGAGGCCCTCGAGGTACACGGGCAGGTTCTCCACGAAGTTGTCGTCGAACGCGGTCCAGCCATCGCCGATGCGTGCCGCGAGCGCGGCACCCGCCCGCGTCTCGCCGCCGACGATGATCGGCGGCGGCGGATCGGGGACCGGGAACGCCACGGCATCGCGGAGCGGATAGTGGGGCGACGGCCGCGAAACCGGCCCGCCCGTCCACAGCGCCCGGATGACCCCGACGGCCTCCTCCAGTCGGACCACGCGTTCGGGTGCGGGCGGAAAGTCGATGCCGTAGGCCTCGTGCTCCTTCGGGGCGCCGCCGATGCCGATGCCCAGCACCAGCCGGCCTCCCGTCGCGATCTGGAGCGTGGACGCCATGCGGGCGACCACGGCCGGGTGTCGGTTCATGACATTCATGACGAACGTGCCGACCGTTGCCCGGCGCGTTTGCGCCGCAGCGAGGGTCAGGATGGTCCACGACTCGACGACGGGTACGGTCGGATCGCCTCTGCCGACGAAGTGGTCCCAGCACCACAGGCCCGCGAACCCCGCTTCGTCGAGCCGGCGCGCGCTCTCAAGCCACCAACCCGGCGTGGCACGGATCGACCGGATGCAGACCCCGATGGGCAGGCGCTCGTCGGTCACCGACGCGAGAGATCCGTCTCGAACAACCGCACGTCCTCGGCGGCGATGGCGTGGCCGTCGCCGCGCGTCGGACCGAGCGCGGCGCGCGCGCCCAGCGAGTCGAGATCCGCCGGGAACCGCCCGATCAGGTCGAGGACGACCTTCTGGATCCGCTCGGCGTTCGCCTGGAAGACCTCGAGGACATCGGTCGCATTGACCGCGTCGGTGCCTTCGTGCACGCCTGCGTCGTAGTCGGTGATCAGGCTGATGTTCACGACCGCGATCCCGAGCTCGCGGCACAGCCACGCCTCGGGATACTGGGTCATGTTGATGACCTCCCAGCCCGCATCGGAGAACCACTTCGACTCGGCCTTGGTCGAGAACCGCGGACCCTGGATGACCACCACCGTGCCACGCTCGTGGACCTCGATGCCGTGGTCGCGGATGGTCTCGATCGTCAACTGGCGCAGGACGGGGTCGTACGTCTCGGCCGAGGACAGGTGCGTGACGATCGGCCCGTCGTAGAAGGTATCCGCACGGCCGGACGTGCGATCGACGAACTGGTCGCACACGACGAAGTCGCCCGGCTTGACGTCGAGCGCGAGCGACCCGGCGGCACATGGTGAGATCGCCGCCTTGACTCCGAGTGACTTCATGGCCCAGACATTCGCGCGGTAGTTGATGCGGTGGGGCGGGATCGTATGGCGACGCCCGTGGCGCGGGAGGAAGGCCACCCGCCGGCCGCCAACGTCGGCCAGGAACAGTGAATCGGACGGAGCGCCATACGGGGTGTCGACCTTGATCTCGCGCACGTCGTCGAGCAGCGCGTAGAACCCCGAACCTCCGAAGACGCCGATCTCCGCCGTGTCCGCCACCCGTCCCTCCGTTCGTGCTGGTCGGTCCCCCGTCGAGGTCGCCTGCGTCAAGTATGCCGGGCTACGATGGTCCAGCCGTGACGGGGCCGTGGCTTCGTCGACGGCGGAACGGAGCCAGACGATGACCGACTCGCCATCCCCGCCGAATGACTCCAACCCGACCACGCGATACGACCCTCCACCGCCCGAGGATCCGGTCGTGCCGGCCGGCGCTCAGGGCGCGGCGCCCGATGCTCCCACTCCGCCGCCGGTCTCCTCGTCGGCACCGCCACCGCCTCCCCCGATGGCCCCCGCACCCACCTGGCGCTCTCGACGCGACGACCCCGGCCGCACCGGGTCGATCATCTTCGGCGTCATCCTCCTGGCCGTCGGGCTGTGGTTCTTCGCCGACCAGACGCTCGGGCTCGACATGCCGCGGCTCCGCTGGAGCGAGCTCTGGCCGCTGCTGATCATCGCGATCGGCGCCTGGGTCGTGCTCGCGTCGATGCGTCGAGGCCGATGACGTCCGATACGCCAGGTTGGGTCCAGGGCGACGGGTCGCTGCAGGACCGACTGACGCTGGCCGATTGGCGTCGGCGGGTCGCCGCTCTGTATGCGGAGGTGCGCACGATGGCGGCAAGCGACCCAGGCGTCGCGCTGGCCCACTGGCGAACCGTCCGTGAGTGGCTGTTCCGCGACCATCCCCAGTCGCCGGTGCCGGTGGCGGAGCGAGCGTCGTTCGTCGCGCACCATTTCGAGCACGATCCCGCGCTCCGATTCGTGACACCGATCGAGCCCGCACCCGCCACCGATCCAGGTGCGCTCTCGATGGAGCTGCCGAACAGCGGCACCGACACCCTGTCGTTCCGGCGGATCGGCACGGTCCGGCTGCGCTTCCCCGCCGGCGAGCGACGCCTTTCGGTCTTCTGGATGGCCGGCTATGCCGGTGGTCTGTTCATCCCGTTCCGCGACGCGACGAACGGGGAGGAAACGTATGCCGCAGGCCGCTATCTGATCGATGCCGCGAAGTCGCACGACCTCGGCGTGGACACGTCGACCGGCGGTGTGATCCTCGACTTCAACTTCGCGACCCAGCCGTCGTGCGCGTTCGACCCGCGCTGGGCCTGCCCGCTGGCGCCTCCGGAGAATTGGCTCGACATCGCGGTCCGCGCCGGCGAACGGCTGACCTAGCCGGACCGTCCGGCGTCCGCCGCGTACCATCCGTCGATGACCGAGACGACCGCGACCGCGTCACCGCTCACCCCGGCGATCCGCGAGTTCATCGCCGAAACGCGCTTCACGAGCATCGCCACGCTCGACCCCGACGGTGCGCCGCGCCAGGCCGTCGTCTGGTATCGACTCGACGGCGAGGAGATCGTGCTGAACAGCGCGGTCGGTCGGCGTTGGCCGGCGAATCTCGTCCGTGACGGCCGCATCAGCCTCGCCGTCCTCGACGCAGGCGGTTACAGGTGGGTCGGGCTGACCGGCGTGGCGACACCAGTCACCGACCAGCCGACCGCCCAGGCGGACATCGCCGAGATGGCTCGCCGCTACCACGCCGACGATCCTGCCAAGGCCGAGCGGCTCATCGCGAACCGTTTCCAGCGCCAGGAGCGCATCAGCTTCCGGGTCCGCGTCGATGCGGCCCACGAGCACCTCGAGGACTGACCGATGGCTGGAGACGCGATGCCCGTCAAGTTCGGGCTCCAGCTGTGGTCGCAGGCCACCGACTGGCCGTCGTTCCGCGACGCCGCGCTGGCCGCCGAGGCGAACGGCTGGGACTCGGTCTGGACCTGGGACCACCTGCTCGCGATCTTCGGCCCATGGGAGCAACCGATCTTCGAGGGGTGGAGCGCGCTGGCCGCGCTCGGTCCGATCACGAGTCGAGTCCGACTCGGGTTGATGGTCGGTGCCAACACGTTCCGCAACCCGGGTGTCACGACGAAGCTCGCGACGACGCTCGATCACGTCTCCGAGGGGCGCGCGGTCGTCGGCATCGGTGCGGCGTGGTTCGAACGCGAGCACGACGCATTCGGCATCCCGTTCGGCGCGAGCCCGGGCGAACGGATCGGCTGGCTCGATGAGGCCGTGATGCTGATGCGCCGATTGCTTGACGGCGAGCGCGTCGACCACACGGGCCCGACCTACGCGATGCACGACGCGTTGTGCGAACCGCGCCCCATCCAACCGCATCTCCCGATCCTCATCGGTGGCAGCGGGCGACAGAAGACGCTGCGGGTCGTCGCGGAGCGGGCGGACGGCTGGAACACGTCAGGGTCGTTCGACGAGGTCCAGGACGCCCTGCAGACGCTCGAGCGCCACTGCGCGGCCATCGGTCGCGATCCCGCGACGATCGAGAAGACCGTCAGCTTCCACATCGTGTTGCGCGATGACGCCTTCGCGGCCGCTGTGCGCACGCGAGAGCTCCTGGCACACAACGGCGTCGACCCGGGTGATTTTGACGGCTCCCTCGCGGGAACGCCCGCCCAGGTCGCGGACGAATTGGGCCGGCATCAAGCGCTCGGTTTCGAGACGTTCATCGTGCGCATGCCCGCCCCGTACGACCTCGAGACGATCGAGCGGATGCGGGAGGTCGCCGACCTCCTGGTCTGAGGGTCTGCTCAGGGGCCCGCACTGGTCGACCGGCGGTTCCACTCCGTCATGATCGCCTGCTCGAGGCGCTTGGCCTGGCTGCGCGGGAAGCTCACGGTCAGGTGGCCCCGATTGCGATGGACCAGCTTGCCCCACACCACCTCAGGACACGGGCTGGTGGGGCACACCCACCGCTCCGGGTTGATGAACCCGGCCTTCCTCGCGCGGGCGACCCCGGCCTCGACGTTCAACCACGTGTAGCTGATCGCGCTCGAGACCGACGTCGCACAGCGGATCGAGTGCTTCGGGTTGCGGGCGAGGCACCCCGCCGGACTCCAGATGCGCGAGTTGGGCGTGTCCGCCAGGATGATGACACGACGCGCATACGGCACGAGCCGGGCGAGCGTCCAGCGCATGCCCGTGATCCAGGCATCGGTCCGCGTCTTGCCGGTCAGGATCCGCCCGGCGTGGTTCGCGGCCACGAAGCCGCGCGAGCCGGACAGGAGGACGATGGCCGGCCGGATCTGACGGAGGCGCTCGACAGCACGGAGCCGCCACGAGAGACAGCCGCGGTCGATGGCGCGCTTGGTCTTGTCGTACGAGAGGAGCTTGGCCGGCGGACAGGTCGAGCGGGTCATGTTGATGAAGCGCCAGCCGCGGGCCTTCGCCACCCGCTCGACGGCCGGGAACCAGCTGAGCGCATGGCTGTCGCCGAACAGCACGATCGTCGTCTTGGCGCGGACGTTGGCGTAGATGCATCTCGACGACCCAGGTGCGGCCCAGTGGCAGCCATCGCGATGCGGAAGCGGCATCTCGCGCGACACGCGGTCGAGACTCGCAAGCAGGGATCGCGGGACCGGCCCATCGACGGTCGCGGCTCGCTTGGGTGGAACGATGGTCGGCGGAGGCGGCGCCGGCGGCGCGGGCGTGGGAGTCGGCGTCGGCACGGGCGTGGGCGTGGCGGTCGGTGTCGCCGTGGGTGTCGCCGTCGGGGTCGATGTCGGTGTGGCGGTCGGCGTCGCCGTGGGTGTCGCAGTCGGCGTGGCCGTGGGTGTCGGCTCCGGTGTCGCGGTCGGTGTCGGCTCCGGTGTCGCCGTCGGTGTCGGCTCCGGGGTGGGCGTCGGCGTGGGCTCGGCATCGGCCCCGATGGCGGCCAGCCGCTGACTCCCGTCGGATGGGAGGGGCGGTCCCCATGCGCTCACGATCGTCGCGATGAGCGTGGCGACGATGACGATCGTGATCCCGAGCGACAGCCCGCCGCCCATCCGTGCCTGGACCGACGCGGCGCCGAGGTGGCGGAACATCACATCCCCTCGGGCGCCGACCGGCTTCGAATGTCGAGCACCCCTCATCGACGCTTCGAACGCGGTCGTATTACGGCCGGCGATCAGCCGGCCGCGGCGGTCAGACATGACAGACTTGATGTCGCATCGCAGTGCCACCCTGGTGAAGGAGGACCCCGTGACCGTTGGCGGCGGAACCGTACGCGCCAGGTCAAGACGCGTCCACCCTTCCAGGGGGCCATCTGGCACATGAAGGTCGTCCTGCTGGCCGGTGGCGTGGGTGGGGCGAAGATGGCCGATGGCCTCGCCTCACAGGTCGGTCGCGACCTCACCGTCGTGGTCAACACCGGCGACGACCTCGAGCTCCATGGGCTCGCGATCTGGCCCGATCACGACACGGTCGCCTACACGCTGGCTGGACTCGACGACGAGGTCCGAGGTTGGGGTGTCAATGGCGAGAGCTGGACCGTGATGGACCGGCTCGAGGGGCTCGGAGAACGGGAATGGTTCCGGCTCGGCGACAAGGACCTCGCGACCCACATCTGGCGGACGGATCGGTTGCGCGCGGGTCGACGAGCGACCGAGGTCGCGCTCGAGCTCACCGCTGCGATGGGCATCGGATCGCGGATCCTGCCGATGGCCGATGAACCTGTCCGGACCGAGGTCCGCACGGACGATGGCTGGCTCGAGTTCCAGGAGTACTTCGTCCATCGCCACCAGGAGCCGACGGTGCACGAGGTCCGCTTCCGCGGGATCGACACGGCGCGGGCCACCCCGGAGGTCATCGCCGGCGTCGCTCAAGCCGAGGTGATCGTCATCGCACCGTCGAACCCGATCGTCTCGGTCGACCCGATCCTTGCCGTTCCCGGGACCCGCGCGGCGGTCGAGGAGGCACGGGCGCGACGGATACCCATCGTCGCCGTCAGCGGGATCGTCGGCGGGAAGGCGCTCAAGGGACCAGCCGACCGGATGCTGGCATCCCTTGGCGAGGAGCCGAGCGCATCTGGTGTGGCGGCGCGGTACGCGCCGCTTCTCAGTCATTTCGTGCTCGACGACGTCGATAGGGCGCTCGAGCCGGCCATCCGGAAGCTCGGCGTCGAGACCCTCGTGACCGACACGATCATGACCGACGACACGTCACGGGCCAGGCTGGCCGGCGAGATCCTGCGATTCGCGACGGCGTCCGTCGGCAGGACCCGATGACCACGCCTCGGATCGTCGCCATCGTCCCGGTGGGCTCCATCGAAGGGGCGAAATCGCGGCTCGGCGCGGTCCTCGACGCGGAGGAACGCCACGACCTCGCCCTGCGCCTCGCCGAAACGACGATCCGCGCCGCGGTCGCGACACCAGGCATCGATGAGACGTTGGTGATCACCCCGGACGATGAGGTGCGCGAGCTCGGCTTGCGGGCGGGCGCCCGGCCGATGCGCCAGAGCAGCCGAGGACTCAACGACGGCCTGCGCGAGGCGCGGGATGAGGCCATCGCGGGTGGCGCCAGTGCGGTCCTCGTGCTGCCGATCGACATCCCACGGATATCGGCAGCGTCGCTTGGTCCGCTTGTCGATCTCGCCAGAGGCGCGACGAGTCCACTCGTCGCGATCGTTCCCGACCGTCACGGCCGCGGTACGAACGCGTTGGTACTCAGGCCGCCGGACGTGATCGACTTCTGCTTCGGCGGCGACAGCTGGCAGGCACACCTCGAGGCAGCTCGCGAGGCCGATGCGACGATCGAAACCCTCGACGGGCCCCTGACACTCGACATCGACACGCCCGAGGACCTGCTGCTCGCGCAGGCCGAGATGCCCGAGACGGTCGGTGGCTGACCGCATCGAGGCCGTCGCCATCGAGGGTCTCGGAGAGATCGTCCCCGGGGACGACCTGCCGGCCCTCATCGCCAGCGCAGTCGCGGGCGCAACGAGCGTCCTGCCGCTGCGTGACGACGATGTCCTGGTCGTCACCCAGAAGGTCGTGTCGAAGGCCGAGGGCGCCGTGGTCGACCTGACCACGATCGAGCCGCGAGCCGAGGCGGTCGAGTACGCCCAGCGGTTCGACCGTGACCCACGCCAGGTCGAGCTCGTGCTTCGCGAAGCGAAGCGGGTCGTGCGCATGGACAACGGTCTGGTCATCACCGAGACCCACCATGGGTTCGTCTGCGCGAACGGCGGTATCGATGCGTCGAACGTCGGGCCACGTACCGGGGACATCGTCACGCTGCTGCCGCGCGACCCGGACGCCTCCGCCGACGCGATCCGGGCGGCGATCCGAGACCGCATCGGGCATGACCTGCCGGTGATCGTGTCGGACAGCTTCGGGCGGCCCTGGCGGTTCGGCATCGTCGATGTCGCGATCGGCGTGTCGGGCCTGCTGCCGCTCGACGATCTCCGTGGCACCCCCGACGCCGACGGCCGCGTGATGAAGTCGACGGTCCGCGCCGTCGCCGACCAGATCGCCTCGGCCGCGGAGCTCGCACTCGGCAAGACGGCCCGCCGGCCGCTGGCCCTGGTCCGCGGCGCCACGTTCCGCCGCGGCGAGGGCCGCATCGCGGATATGGTCATGCCCGCGGAGATGGACCTCTTCCGCTAACCTCCGGCCGATGAAGGTCGGGCTCCAGATCTGCTCGTTCACGTGGCCCGGTGGGTCCGAGGCGATCGCACCGACCCTCGCCCGGATCGTCCGGGACGCCGACGAGATGGGCTTCGACTCGATCTGGGTCATGGACCACTTCTTCCAGATCCGTGGCGTCGGCCGGATCGAGGAACCCATGCTCGAGGGCATGACGACTCTTGGCTTCATGGCCGCCCATTCCATACGCGCCCGGCTGGGGCTCATGGTCGGTGGCATCCACTACCGCAACCCGGGGCTGTGGGTCAAGGCGACGACGACGCTCGACGTCCTCTCGGGCGGCCGCGCCTGGCTGGGCATCGGCGCGGCCTGGAACCAGGAGGAATCGCGCGCGCTCGGCTTCCCGTTCCCACCGCTCGGCGAGCGGTTCGAGATGCTCGAGGAGACACTCCGGATCGCCCACGGGATGTTCGAGGGCGAGCGCGGGTCGGAGGGGAGCTTCCAGGGTCGTCACTTCCGCGCCGAGCGGCTCATGAACTCCCCGCAGTCGATCTCCCGACCCCGCATCCCGATCATGGTCGGCGGCGGGGGTGAGAAGAAGACGCTTCGGCTCGTCGCCCAGTACGCCGACGCGTGCAATGTCTTCGGTTCGCCGGAGGGCATCGCGCGGAAGTTCGCGATCCTCGACGAGCACTGTGCGGCCGTCGGGCGCGACCCGCGCGAGATCGAGCGGTCGACCCTCCAGAACGTCCGTCTCGGGCCACCGAGCTCCACCCGCACCGAGTCGCCCCAACAGATCGTCGACCGCTTCGGCGAGCTATGGGACGCCGGCGCAGAGCACATCATCTTCGAGCTGAAGGACGCCAGCGAGCCCGAGTACATGGAGGGGCTCGGCAGGGACGTTCTGCCCGCGCTCCACGCCATCGGTTGACCTAGGATGTGCGGAGAAACGCGATGCCATCACGCTCCGGGACGGCGTGGCTCGGCGCGGCGCCCGATACCCCCTGGGGGTATCAGTGACGAAGGTGTAGCATAAGTTCGATGACTGACACGCCCAACCCGTTCGGCGGGTTCTCGATCGCGATCGATGAGAGTCCCGCCCCGAGCGACCCGGTGACCAAACCGGGCGGCCCATCGACGGTCGAGAGCGGCGAGGGCCGCGTCGATGCGAAGCTCGTGGTCATCGGCTCAGGGCCCGCCGGACTGACGGCCGCGATCTACGCGGCCCGCGCCAACCTCGAGCCGGTCGTGCTCGCCGGGTCGGCGCCGGGCGGCCAACTGATGCTGACCAGCGACGTCGAGAACTACCCCGGCTTTCCGGACGGCATCCAGGGGCCGGAGTTGATGGCCGCGTTCCGTGGGCAGGCCGAACGCTTCGGCTCGCAGGTGGTCGACGTCGACATCGACAAGGTCGACTTCTCCGAGCGTCCGTTCCGGATCTGGGCGCGCGGGACCGAATACCGCGCCCAGGCGGTGATCGTGGCTACGGGCGCATCCGCACTGTGGCTCGGCATCGATAGTGAGACCAGGCTCCGCGGCAGGGGCGTATCGGCGTGCGCCACCTGCGACGGCTTCTTCTTCAAGGATCGCGAGATTGCCGTCGTCGGCGGCGGCGACACGGCGTTCGAGGAGGCGACCTACCTCACCCGGTTCGCGACCAAGGTCCATCTGCTCCACCGTCGTGACACGTTCCGAGCGAGCAAGATCATGGTCGACCGGGCGCTCGCCCATCCCAAGATCGACGTCCACCCGAACGTGGCGGTGGAGGAGGTCATCGGCACGGAGAAGGTGCGCGGCCTGAAGCTTCGCGACACGAAGACCGGCGGGATCGAGGAGATGGCCGTCGAGGGCGTGTTCATCGCCATCGGCTACGAGCCGAACACCGGCCCGTTCCGTGACTGGCTGGAGGTCGACGAGAAGGGCTACCTCGTCGTCCACGACGAAACTCGGTCGAAAGTCGATGGCGTGTTCATCGCCGGCGACGTCCATGACCATCGATATCGGCAGGCGGTGACCGCCGCAGCCGACGGCTGCAAGGCTGCTATCGACGCCGAGCGCTGGCTCGAGGCACAGGGGATCACCGAAGCCGCGACCGCGACGGCCTGGTAGGCCGCGTGGCAGTCCCGCGCCGCGAGGCGATCCTGGAGCGCCTCGGCGTGATGCCGCCCGTGTGGACGATCGTGCGGTCCGCGCTGGATGCAGCGCTCACCGATGCCGAGACCAGGGTCGACCGATCCGGGCGACCGATCACGGCACTCGACGCCGGCTGCGGCCGCGTGTCGCAGCTCCGACCCTTCCGGTCCCGCATCGGGCGCCTGGTCGGAGCGGACATCCACCAACCGGACGATCCCCTGCCCCACCTCGACGACTTCGTCGCCGTCGACGTGTGCGGCGCCCCCGACACCTTCCCACCCGGGACATTCGACCTGATCCTGTCGAGCTTCACGCTCGAACACTTCGCCCGGCCGTCGGCTGCGCTCGCGAACCTGCGGCAGTGGCTGGCCCCGGACGGGACGCTCATCGCCACGACGGTCAACCGGCGCCACCCGTTCGTCGCCGCCTACCTCGGCTTGCCCGACCCCGTCCGACGGCGTGTCCAACCGCTGGTCAAGTCGACTGCCGCCGACGCGCACCCGCTCGTCGGCGCCTGCAATGAGCTGTCCACGGTCGTCGATGCCCTCGCCGATGCCGGTTTCCGCGATGTCGAGGTCACCACGGTCGGACACCTCGCCCGGGCATGGGGCCGGACCTGGCCGACGTTCGCGCTCGGCCTGGCGGGCGACCTCATCGCAAAGGACGCACCTTCCCGCCGGTCGACGATCGTCGCGGTCGCGAGGGCCTGATGGGCTTTCCGCGAAGCGGCGGCGTGCGTGCCGCGACCGGTGGCGTGAGCCGCGGCGGCCGGGGTACCGGCGGTGGCTCGGGTGGCTTCTTCGGCCGCGGCCCATCGGAGGATTTCGTTCCGGTACCGAAGGAGCGCCGCGGCCAGACGATCCGGCGCATCCTCGTGTTCTTCAAGCCCTACCGGCCGCAGATCGCCGTCGTCCTGATCGCGATCCTCATGACGAGCTTCCTCGGGCTGGTCAACCCCTACCTGCTCAAGTTGCTCATCGACGAGGCGATTCCCCAGCGCGACCTGCGGTTGCTAACCATCTACGTGGGACTGATGATCGTCCTGCCGATCATCACGGGTCTCATCGGCGTCGGTCAGTCCTACCTCAACAACCTCATCGGGCAGCGGGTCATGCAGGACCTGCGTGGGGCGTTGTACCGGCACCTGCAGTCGATGCCGCTGCGATTCTTCACCGAGACCCGGACGGGCGAGATCCAGAGCCGCCTGGCCAACGACGTCGGTGGCGTCCAGTCGGTCGTGACCGACACGGCGAGTTCCGTGACGTCCAACCTGGCCATCGCCGCCAGCACGATCGTCGCGATGTGGCTGATCGACTGGCGACTGACCGTCCTGTCGCTCGGTCTGCTGCCGTTCTTCATGTACCTCACGTTCCGCGTCGGCAAGGTGCGCCGCGAGGTGTCGAGCGAGACCCAGAAGTCGCTGGCCGAGATGTCGGCGCTGACCGAGGAGACCCTGAGCGTCAGCGGGATGCTGCTGTCCAAGACCTTCGGTCAGCAGGCGAACTCGGAAAAGAAGTTCCGAGCGCTCAATGCCAGGCTGGCCGAGCTCCAGATCCGCCAGGCGATGGTCGGCCGCTGGTTCTTCATGATCATCGGGACGATCTTCAGCATCACCCCGGCGTTCGTGTACTGGCTCGCCGGCTGGCTGACGATCCAGAACGATCCGACCGCGCCGACGATCGGCGACATCGTGGCGTTCACGACGCTACAGAGTCGGCTCTTCTTCCCGATGGGCCAGCTGCTCAACGTGCAGGTCGAGATCCAGGGCGCTTTGGCGTTGTTCGACCGGATCTTCGAGTACCTCGAGATGGATCCGGAGATCATCGATGCGCCGGATGCCGTGGATCTCGCACCGACAGCCGTTCGCGGTCACGTCCGGTTGCGCGATGTGGCCTTCCGCTACCCAACCGAGGCCGTACCGTCCGAACGGGCCGCGGCGGCGTTGGCACGCAAGGACGGACTCGAGGAAGAGCAGGTCGAGGTCGCTGTCGCTGCCGCGTCGGTCGACGTCGCGGCGGTCGAGACGTTGGTCAACGCGAGCGCACGACCGGGCGAGATGCCTGCCATCGAGATGCTGCCGACGTTCGCGCTCGAGGACATCGACTTCGAGGCAGAGCCAGGAGAACTGGTCGCCCTGGTCGGGCCATCGGGCTCGGGCAAGACGACGACCACGTACTTGATCCCGCGGCTGTACGACGTCGACGCCGGGGCGGTCGAGATCGACGGCATCGACGTTCGGCGAATCAAGCTCGCGTCACTCGGCCGGATGATCGGCGTCGTGACGCAGGAGACGTACCTGTTCCACGCGTCGGTGCGCGAGAACCTGCTCTACGCCAGGCCCGAAGCGACCGAGGATGAGGTGCGCGACGCGGCTCGCGCGGCGGCGATGCACGACAGGGTCATGGAGCTGCCCGAGGGCTACGACACGATCGTCGGCGAGCGTGGCTACAAGCTGTCGGGCGGCGAGAAGCAGCGCATCGCGATCGCCCGCGTGCTGCTCAAGGACCCTCGCATCCTCATCCTCGACGAGGCGACGTCGGCGCTGGACACCGTCTCGGAGCGGCTCATCCAGGCCGCGTTCGAGCGGCTCATGGAGGGTCGGACCACGATCGCCATCGCCCACCGGCTCTCGACGATCCTCCGCGCGGACCGGATCCTGGTCTACGACCGCGGCCGGGTCGTCGAGCGCGGCACGCACGCCGAACTGCTCGAGCAGGGCGGCTTGTACGCGCGGCTGTATCGCGAACAGTTCCTCACCGAGGCCTCCCCGACGGAGGTCGGCGCGGCCCGCTAGCGGATGCCGACCCACAAGTCCGTCCGCCTGGAGCACCGGGGCGGGATGGCGTTCCACGCCGAGCCCTCGTCGGGTCACCCCATGGACTTCGACGACCGCGAGTCGAACACCGGTGCGAGTCCGGTCGAGACCGTCCTGTCGGCGTTGGGGTCGTGTTCGGCGATGGATGTGATCGGGATCCTGGCCAAGAAGCGCCAGGAGATCAGCGCGTATCGGATCGAGGTGAGCGGCTCACAACGCGACGAGTACCCGCAGGTCTACAGCGAGATCGTCGTGACGCATGAGCTCGAAGGGCCGGGTTTGTCCGAGGCCGCCGTCCGCCGCGCGATCGAGCTGTCGGCGACCAAGTACTGCCCGGTCAGCGCGATGATCGCCGCCGGCGCGACCACGATCCATCACCGCTACCGCATCCGGACGGCGGGCGCCGAGCACGCCAGGGAAGACGAGGTCATCTCGACCGGCCCGTACCGCCGGCCGGACGTCCTCGGGTAGGACAGGCGTTGGTCCTGCCGGCGTCAGGACCCGCCGCCCACAGAACGCCAGGTTGCATGACTATGCACTGGCGTTGTATAGTCATGCGCCCATGACGACGGTCTGTCAGGTCTCTGCGAGCAACCCGAGCCAGCCGCCTGTGAGCGGCCCCGAGCGCCTGTGAGCGCGGGGCTCGGATCGCCCGCGGCGGTCTCGACGGACCGCTCGTCCGGGGTCATGCCCCGCTCGGAGCGAGGGGTCCAGCCCGACGGCGGGCCTCGACGGCTCCGCGTCGGCATCGTCGGCGCCACCGGCTATGTCGGTGCCGAGCTCATCCGGCTTCTGTCCCGTCACCCGAACGTCGACATCGTGGGGCTGGCCGGTCGCGACCGTCACGACGACCCGATCGGCGGCTATCACCCGCATCTTGCCGCCACCGACCTCACCGTCCGCACCAACCTTCCCGAGGTCGACGCCGCGTTCCTTGCCCTCCCGCACGGCGCGGCGGTCGACCTCGTCCCTGATCTCATCGCCGCCGGGACCACGGTCATTGACCTTGGTCCCGACTTCCGGCTGCGCGATCCGGACGACTACCCGCGCTGGTACGGCTTCGATCACCCCCGGCCCGACCTTCTCGAGCTCGCCGTCTACGGCCTCCCCGAGCTCCATCGCGAGGAGCTCCGGGCACTCGTCGACGCTGACGTGGCCATCGTCGGTTCGCCCGGCTGCTACCCGACGGCGACGCTGCTCGCCCTGGCTCCGCTCGCCCGCGCCGGTCTCATCGGTGACCTCGTGGTCGATGCCAAGAGCGGCGTGTCCGGCGCCGGCCGCGACCCGAAGCCCGAGATGATGTTCGGCGAGGTCGACGAGAGCGTGAAGGCGTACGGCCTGGGCGGCCATCGCCACGTCGCCGAGATCGAGCAGGAGCTAGCCGTCGCCGCGCTCGATGCCGGCCTCGAGCCAGATGCCAACCCCGGTGCGATGGCCGTCGACTTCCTCCCGCATCTCATCCCGATGGTGCGTGGCATCCTCTCGACGAATCACGTTCGGCCGACTCGCCCCATAACCCAGGCCGAAGTCGACGATCTCTACCGGACGGCGTACGCCGACGAGCCGTTCGTCCGGGTCGTCGCCGACCCGCCGGCCACGAAGCACACGACGGGGAGCAACCACGTCCTCGTGCACGCCCGGGTCGACGAGCGCACGGAGCGGCTGATCGTGATCGCCGCCGAGGACAACCTCGTGAAGGGTGCCGCCGGTCAGGCGATCCAGGCGTTCAACATCGTCCACGGGCTGGCCGAGACGGCCGGCCTCGAGCAGCTCCCGCTGGCGCCCTGATGGCCGTCTCCGAGCTGTCGTCGCCGTCACGCCCGGCCGTGGAGCGGCGGGCAGCCATGCCCGGTGGCTTCGTCGCCGGGGGTGCCACGGCCGGCATCAAGGCCTCGGGCCGGCCGGACCTCGGCCTCATCGTGGCGACCGAGGGATCCGCGGCGGCCGCCGCCGTGTTCACCCCGAACGCCTTCGCGGCCGCTCCCGTGACGCTGTCCCGGGCCAATCTCGCGGCCACCTCGGATGATCCGCGCGGCGGGTTCGGCTTCGCCTCGGCGATCGTGTCGACCAGCGGCTGTGCGAACGCCGCGACCGGCGCCGCTGGTGACGGCGACCAGGAACGGGTCGGTGGGATCGTGTCGTCCGCCCTCGGCATCGACACCGAGCGCGTGCTGCACCTGTCGACCGGCATCATCGGTACGCGCCTGCCGCTCGATCGCGTCGAGAAGGGCGTCGCGTCGCTCACACCGACGCTCACCGGCGATGACGACAGCCTCGCGGCCGTCGCCGAGGCCCTGCGCACGACCGACTCGGTCGCCAAGGTCGCCACGACGTCCCTGGTGCTGCCCGCCGTCGATGGCGAGCCGATGACCGTGACGATCACCGGCATCGCGAAGGGGGTCGGCATGATCCATCCGAACATGGCGACGATGTTGTCGGTCCTCCTGACCGACGCTGCCGCCGCGCCCGAGGTCCTCTGGGGCCTGCTCAGACCGGCCGCCGCTCGGACCTGGGACCAGCTGTCGGTCGATGGCGATACGAGCACCAACGACACGGTGTTCCTGCTGGCGTCGGGCAAGGCCGGGGCAGCTCCATTGAGCGCCGGCGGGAATGCAGCGGTGGCGTTCGGTGCCGCGCTCGAGGCCGTGGCACGTGACCTTGCGCGTCAGCAAGCGGCCGACGGCGAGGGGGCGACGATCCTGATCACCGCCTCGGTCACGGGCGCCGCGGATGACACCGAAGCACGCGCAGTCGCGCGCGCCGTCGTGTCGAGCAGCCTGGTGAAGGCCGCCGCACACGGCAAGGACCCCAACTGGGGTCGCATCGCGGGCGCGGCGGGGAATGCCGTGACGGCGTCCGCCGCTGTGCTCGAAGCGGCGGGTCTGTCCCGCGACGAGGCCACTGCCCGCGCCGCCCAGCCAGCCGCGCTCGACCCGGATCGGCTGCGCATCTCCATCGCCGGCCACCTGGTCTTCGATGGCAGCAAGGGCGGACCGCTCGACTTCGATCGCGCCGCCGCGCGCGCCGCGATGGACGCCCCTGAGCTCCTGATCGAGCTCGATCTGGGCCTCGGCGCCGGCACCGGCGAAGCCTTCGGCTGCGACCTGACCGAGGAATATGTCATCGAGAACTCGGAGTACACCACCTGATGTCCGAGATCCTCGTCGTCAAGTTGGGTGGCACCACCATCGCGGAGCAGTCGCAGGTGCTCGCGGACGTGGCAGCGATCGCCCGTCGCCGGCCGGTCGTCCTCGTCCACGGCGGCGGCAAGCGCATCACCGAGTGGCTGGAGCGCCTCGGCGTGCCGTCGAAGTTCGAGGGCGGTCTCCGCGTCACCGATGCCCAGTCCCTCGAAGTGGCCGCCGCGGTCCTACGCGGAGTCGTCAACAGCGAGCTCGTCGCCGGGTTGCGCGATCTCGGCGTCGATGCGGTCGGGCTGTCAGGGGTCGATGGCGGGCTGCTCATCGCGGAGCGCATCCCCCATCTCGGCCTCGTCGCCAGCGTGACCGGCTTACGCCGCGACCTGCTCGACGCGGTCCTCGTCTCGGGCCAGGTGCCGGTCGTCGCGCCGCTCGCGAGGGACGCCGAGGGCATCGTCTGCAATGTCAACGCCGACGACGCCGCGGCGGGCATCGCCGCCGGCCTCGGTGCCCGCCAACTCGTCCTCCTCACCGATGTCGACGGCGTCCGCGACGCCGACGGCGGCAAGCTCGACACCCTGACCGTGGCCGAGGCGGAGCACCTCATCGACAGCGGCGTCATCGCCGGCGGTATGGTGCCCAAGATTCGTGCGGCTCTGTCGGCGCTGGGCTGGGAGGGAGCGGAGGCGATCATCGCCGACGCCGCTGCGGACGATGCGCTGGAACGCGCCCTGAGCGACCCGACCTTCGGCACGCGCATCACGGCGACGCGCCAGGCGGTGGGCGCGGCATGAACGGCAGGACGTCCGGCCAGGATCTCAAGCGGCTCCGCCAGCGCGCCATCCGCCAGGTGATCGCGTCGCGCCCGATCGGCAGCCAGCGTGAGCTGGTCGATGCACTGACCGCACAGGGCTTCGATGTCACGCAGGCCACCGTCAGTCGCGACATCACGGAACTGGGTCTGCTCAAGGCGCCCCGGACCGACGGGGCCGTGTACGTGTCGCCCGAGGACGTCGCTTCGCGCGCGCCGGCGACGCTGCCGACCGCCGGCGTCACCGGCGCGACTAGAGACGACCGCCTCGGCCGCATCCTCTCCGATGTCCCCGTCACGGTCGGCCGGAGCGGCTTGATCCTCGTCCTGACCGGCACACCCGGAACGGCGAGCGTCGTCGCGCAGGCCATCGACGAGTCCTCCCTGCAGGAGCAGGAGGGCACGCTGGCGGGCGACAATACGCTCCTGGTCCTGTTCGCCGACGAAGTCCGCCTCGAGCGCTGGCTCGCGCGCTTCGAGGCCATCCAACGGTCGATCGCGGAGGAGGTTCCCGCACCGGTATGAAGAAGGTCGTTCTCGCCTATTCCGGCGGTCTGGACACGTCCGTCGCCGTCTCCTGGCTCAAGGAGCAGTACGACGCCGAGGTCGTGACGTTGACGGTCGATCTCGGCGGCGGGTCGCTGCGCGAAGGCGTCGAGCGGCGCGCCATGTCCGCCGGTGCCTCGCGTGCCTACGTGATCGATGCGCGAGAGCGCTTCATCACCGACTACGTCTGGCCGCACCTCCAGGCCAATGCGCTGTACCAGGGCGCCTACCCGCTGGCGACGGCGCTCGCCAGGCCCCTCATCGCCCAACTGCTCGTGGAGGTCGCCCGACGCGAGAGCGCCGACGCCGTCGCCCACGGTTGCACCGGCAAGGGCAACGACCAGGTCCGGTTCGACGTCGCGACCCACGCGCTCGATCCGGGGCTCGAGGTCGTCGCTCCGATGCGCGTGGGCATGGGCCTGACCCGCGACCAGGAGATCGACTACGCCAACGAACGTGGCATCGAGATCCCGATCACCAAGCAGTCGCCCTACTCGATCGACGTGAACCTGTGGGGCCGGTCGTGCGAGACCGGCGTCCTCGAGGACCCCTGGGTCACGCCACCGCCCGACGCCTACGAGTGGACGGTCGAACCGTCCGCAGCCCCGGATCCGGTCGAGATCGTCATCGACTTCGAGGGGGGCGTGCCCGTGGCGATCGACGGGGAGCGCCTCGGTGCCGGTCGAGCTCGTCCAGCGGCTCCACGACCTGGGCGGCACGCACGGCGTCGGCCGGATCGATCACGTCGAGGATCGGCTGGTCGGGATCAAGAGCCGGGAGATCTATGAGACGCCGGCGGCCACCATCCTGCACGCTGCCCATCGGGCGCTGGAAGGGCTCACGCTGACCCGCGACACACTCCGGTTCAACCGGCTTGTCGCGGACGAGCTGTCGCGCCTCATCTACGACGGGCTGTGGTTCAGCGCCCTGTCGCGTGACCTGCGCGCCTATGTCGCCTCTTCACAGCGGGTCGTGTCGGGCGAGGTCCGGATGCGGCTCGACCACGGCCAGGCGGTCGTGGCCGGTCGCAAGTCGCCGCTGTCGCTCTACGACAAGAGCCTGGCGACGTACGACGAGGGCGATGCGTTCGACCACGCGAGTGCCGTCGGGTTCATCGAGATCTTCGGTCTGCCGCTGCGGGTCGAGGCGGCGCGACACGGTGCCGTGGGAGCACGCTACGGTGCGGCCTGGTCGTGGACCGATCCCCTGCTCGAAACATTGCCGACCACGGTCACCGATCCGGAGCCGGCGGCGGTCTGACGCTCCGGCTCCACGGCGACCGGCGCGTATCGCATGCCCGATGATCGGCCCATGACGACCGACCGGGTGCCGATCGGCGACGCCACCTTCCGTGAGCTCGCGTTCCTCCACGAGATCGCCCAGCTCGCGACACAGGCACGCGACTGGGACGAGCTGATGCGGTCGATCGTCGATGGGACGACGGCCGCGATGGACGTCGAGGTCTGCTCGTTCTACCTGGCCGACCACGAACGGACCCGGCTGACCCTCGCCGCGACGAACGGCCTCGATACGACCCAGGTCGGTCACGTGAGCCTGGCCTGGGGCGAGGGCATCACCGGCCGCGTCGCCGCGACGCGTTCGCCGATCTCGGTCGAGGACGTGACGCGCGACGAGCGATTCGCCTGGGTGCGCGGCTTCGACATCGAGGGCCTGGCCGGGATGCTGTCGGTCCCGCTGGTCTGGCATGACGGGGTCGTGGGCGTCCTCAATGTCCAGACACGGGCAGTTCGTCGGTTCGAGCCCGACGAGATCGATCTCCTCCAGACGATCGGCGCGCTGCTCGCCGGGATCGTCGAGAAGGGCCGGCTGACGGCCGAGGTCGAAGCGCGACTCGCCCAGCTCACCGCCCTCGACACGGCGCGGTCGGAGCTGTTGAGCGTCGTGACACACGAGCTTCGGACGCCGCTGTCGATCGTGCGCGTCTACGTCGACCTGCTGGCCGAGGCCTCGCGCGAACGCGCCGACACAGCGGACTGGCGCGAGGCGGCGAACGAGCAACTCGCACGCCTCGACCGACTCGTGGACTCGATCCTGGCGTCGGTCCGCGGCGAGGGACTCACCGGTCTGTCACGAGCGCCGTTCGAAGCGGTCCAGGCCGTCGACGAGGTCGTCGAGACGCTCCGGCTCCTGCTCCGGCCGCATCCGATCCGCTGGGCCCGCCCCGATGCACCGATGACCGCCATCGGCGACGAGACTCGGTTCCGACAGGTCCTCGAGCAGTTGCTCGAGAACGAGTCGAAGTACGCGCCGACGGAGGAGGGCGTCAGCATCGGGATCTGGCGGCTCGGCGACGAGATCCAGGTCTACGTGACCGATGACGGCCCGGGTGTACCGGTCGACGAATGGGAGAGCGTGTTCGAACCGTTCGTACGGCTCGAGGGTCGTGCTCGATCGCGCGGGTCAGGGATCGGCCTGTTCGCCGCGCGTCGGCTCATGTCCGCGATGGGCGGACGCATCTTCCTCGAACCCAATGGCTTCGCCGGCTCGCGGTTCGTGGTGGGCCTGCCGGCCGGCTAGGTCGAGCTTCCAGTAAGCCCAGGAAGGGGCCCGTCCTTCGGGACGGGCCCCTTCCATGTGGTCCGGGCCGGAGGAGGCGACCCGGTGGGCCGAGGAGGATCGATCAGGGGCCCGCCGTCGCGGCTGCCGAGGGGATGCCCTGCTCGCTGCCGATCAGACGATGCTCATCAGCGAGGCGTCGATAGATGGCGGCCGTCGCACCGATGGCGTCCCGATAAGGCGTCACCGGGACGTCGCCGAGCTCAGCCACGCAGTCGTGGGCGATGTCCGCCGGGAATGGCAGCTCGGTCGGGGCGACAGTGATGCGACCGGCCGCCTCGGGCACGGCGTCCTCGATCGCCCGGACCCAGTCGTCGAGGGCGACTGCATCGCCGCCGAGGTTGTATACAGGCGAGCCGCCGCCGGGGCTGCGGCTGGCGAGGATGAGCGTCCGGGCCACGTCCTCGGCGTACTGGAACAGCGTGCGCCCGCCGAACGAGATCTCGAATGGCTCTCCGAGGACCGCCGCGGCGATCGCCACGGTCGGGCTGCTCGTCATGCCCTGGTCGCGCCCGGCACCGTACACGGTCATCGGCCGTAGCCCGACGCTCGACACGCCGTAGTCGGCCCAGTACAGCCGCGCCGTTCCCTCGTTCGCCAGCTTGTAGACGCCATACAGATTGCCCGGATGGGCATCGGCATCCTCCTCGAGTCGGCCCGTCGCCGCATCGACATCCGATGGCGCATACATCCCGATCGACCCCGTGTACACGACAGGCGCCATGCCCGGACCGCGGCGTCGGACCGCCTCGAACACGTTGACGGTGCCCGTGACATTGACCTGCGCCCCGCGGACCGGATCGGCGCGGCAGAACGGGACCTGCAGTGCCGCCAGGTGGATGACGTTCGTGACGTCATGGTCGGCCAGGGCGCCCTCGAGCGAGCCGAGATCGGTGATGTCCCCATTGACGACGGTCACACGATCCAGTTCGTCGGGCTCGACGATCTGGGCGATGCGCCGCGGGTCGCGACCAAGGTCGAACGCGACCACCGGAACGCCCTCACGGACCAGCGTTCGCACGGTCCACGCTCCGATGCAACCGAGCGCGCCGGTGACGAGGAACCGCTCGCCGCGCCCGTCCGGCGCGGTCACGCTGCCGCCTCGCCGCGGTCGAACCGGCAGGTGTTCTCGAGCCGGCCGATGCCATCGATCTCGACGACGACGCGGGCCCCGTCCCCGAGGAAGCGGGGCGGGTCGCGGAAGGCGCCGACACCTGCCGGCGTGCCGGTTGCGATGACATCGCCGGGCTCGAGCGTGAATGCCTCCGAGCAATGACTGATGATCTCCGCGACCGAGAAGTACATCAGCGCGGTGCTGGCGTCCTGGACGACCTCGCCGTCGACCGTGCAGCGGATCGCCAGCTGTTGTGGATCGCCGACCACATCGGCCGTGACCAGATACGGGCCCATCGGGCAGAACGTATCCAGCGATTTGCCGCGGATCCACTGCCCGTCACCGAACTGCAGGTCACGAGCCGACACATCGTTGAGGCAGGTGTACCCGAACACGTGATCGAGCGCGGCGTCAGGCGCCACCCGACGCGCCGTCCGGCCGATGACGACAGCGAGCTCCGCCTCCCAGTCGACCTGGCCAGTGAGTCCCGGATCCCACCGGATGTCGACGCCCGGGCCGATCACCGAGCTCGGCCACTTCGCGAAGATGAGCGGGGCCGCAGGCGGCTCGACACCCTCCTCGGCGGCGTGCTCGCGGTAGTTGCGCCCGATCGCGACGATCTTGCCGGGCCGCGGCACGGGGGCCAGAAGCTCGATGTCGGCGAGGGGCCGACCGCGCTCGGCGATGCGTGCCTTGGACGCCGCGGCGCGCAGCTCGTCGACGACGTCGCGCCCGGCACGGAGCAGGGCGCCGATCGTGGCCGGACCACCCGGGACGACCGAAGTGGCGGGAAGCCAGCGGTCGGCATCGACGACGCCCAGCGTCTCGATGTCCGCGGACTGGCAGGAGAGCAAGCGCACGGTCGCTCCACTGTGTTCAGCATTCTGGCCGTTGGACCGAGGACTGGACGATACGCTAGCCTCTGCATTCGCGTCAATCACAACGGGCGTCGCGAGGATATGGTGAGTCATGGCGCTCGATCCCAAGGAACGTGTCGCGCTCGGCCGAACGGGGTTGACGGTGACGCGGCTTGCGCTCGGCGGGGCATCGATCGGCGGGCTGTTCTCGGCAGTCGACGAGGCGGCAGCGATCGCGACGGTCCGCCACGCCTGGGACCTCGGTGTTCGCACGTTCGACACCGCCCCGCTCTACGGCTACGGCACATCGGAACGCCGCATGGGACAGGCCCTGAAGGACCGGCCGCGGGACGCATTCGTGCTGTCCACCAAGGTCGGTCGATTGGTCCACCACGAATCCGCGATCCGCGCTGGGGCCGACGTCGACCGGCAGCGCCTCGGGACGAAGGACGATGCGTACTACGAGCGGGCCGAGCCCCTCCGCATCGTGTTCGACTACAGCGCCGACGGCGTGCGCCGGTCACTCGAGGCGAGTCTCGAGCGACTCGGCCTCGACCGCGTCGACATCGCGCTGATCCATGACCCCGACGATCACTGGCGGGAGGCGATCGACGGCGCGTGGCCGGCCCTCGCCCGGCTTCGCGACGAGGGCGTCGTGCGCGCGGTCGGCGCGGGCATGAACCGATCGGAGATGCTCACCCGCTTCGCCCGTGAGACCGACATGGATGTCCTCCTGCTCGCGAACCGCTACACGCTGCTGGACCAGGGCGCCCTGGCGACGCTGCTGCCCGCCTGCGCCGAGCGTGGGATCGCGATCCTGCTCGGCGGGGTGATGAACACCGGGATCCTGGCCGACCCCCGGCCCGGCAGCCGGTTCGACTATGGGCCGGCTCGCGCCGACCTCGTGGCCCAGGCCCAGCGGCTTGCCGCGGTCTGCGCGCGGTACGACGTCCCGCTTCGTGCCGCCGCGATCCAGTTCCCGCTCGCGCACCCGGCGGTCGCCTCGTTGGTCGCCGGCGTTCGAAGCATCGCCCATCTCGACGACTATCCGGCGATGATGGCGGTGCCCATCCCGGCCGACCTTTGGACCGAGCTCCGAGCCGAGGGCCTGATCGCGCCCGAGGCGCCGGTGCCCGCATGACGCCGATCCAGACCGTCGACGCCCACCACCACTTCTGGGATCCGGCGACAGCCGACTATCCGTGGCTGACCGACGACCTCGCGGTCATCCGCCGGCCATTCGCTCCCGACGACCTCGAGCCTGAACTCGAGGCCGCGGGGATCGACGCCACGGTCCTCGTGCAGACGCGATCGAGCCTCGATGAGACGCGCGAGTTCCTGCAGCTGGCCGAAGCGACGCCGTTCATCCGTGGCGTGATCGGTTGGGTGGATCTCACCGCGGCCACCGTGGGAGAGACGATCGCAGCCCTCCGCTCCGTGCCGGGTGGCGACCGTCTCGTCGGCATCCGCCACCAGGTCCACGACGAGCCGGACCCCGAGTGGCTCCTGAGAGATGAGGTCGTCGACGGGATCCGCGCCGTCGGCGCCGCGGGTCTCGCGTATGACCTCCTGATCCGACCGCGCGAGCTACCGGCTGCCCTGCGAGTGGCGCGGCGACTGCCGGAGGTCCGATTCGTCATCGACCACTTGGCCAAGCCGCCGATCGCGGGCGGGGATGGGCAGGGGTGGTGGGACGGGATCGCGGCCTTCGCCGCGCTCGACCATGTCGCGTGCAAGATCTCGGGCCTGGTGACCGAGGCGTCGTGGTCGTCGTGGACGCCCTCGATCCTGCAGCCGTACGTCGACCACGCGATCGCGGCCTTCGGACCGACCCGACTCATGTTCGGATCTGACTGGCCGGTCTGCCTGCTCGCTGCGACCTACGCCCAGGTGGTCGATGTCGCGCGTACGACGCTCGGCAGCCTCACGCCGTCGGAGCGGGCGGCGGTGTTCGGGGTGAACGCGGCACGCATCTACCGGCTATGACCGTCGGTGCGGAGGCGTGCCGCGCCGCTGGCCGGCGCCGAGCGCAGGGGATCCGATAGCCGATCGGTGAGCCGATGCAGGTCGGCGATGAGGGCCGGCACACGGTCGTACGTGGCACGTGCCTTGAGCAATGTGATGCTCGCGGCATATGGGCCGTCGCCCGGTCCGCGGCCGGGGATCGCGATGCCGAAGCAGACCACCCCCTCCACGGTCTCCTCATCGTCCATCGAGTAGCCGCGCTGCCGCACGACCGCCAGATCGGCCAAGAGCGCCTCGAGCGTCCGCAGCGACCGGCGCGTCAGGCTCGGCAGCTCGACGCCCCGCAACCGGTCCTCTACCTCGGCCGGATCGAGCGCCGCCAGGGCCGCCTTGCCCGTCGCCGTGACGCTGGCCGGGAGGCGCCGACCGATCTGCGAGGTGAGGCGGACCGGCTGTCGCCCGTCATGACGGGCGAGATAGGTCATCTCTCCTCCGTCGAGGACGGCGAGTTGGATCGTCTCGTCCGAGCCGGCCTCGAGCTCCAGGCACGCGTCGTAGAACTCCCGGACGAGGTCGATCGTCGCGAGATACGCGCCGCCGAGCTCGGCTAGCCGGCGGCCGAGGGCGAAGCCCGTGCCGACCCGTCGGACCAGGCCGGCGTCGGCGAGCGCGCCGCAGACATTGGCGATGGATGACTTCGGCAGACCAAGCCGGCGAGCGAGCTCGCTCGGTCCCGCCGCGACCCCGCCGTTCTCAGCGAGCAGGTCGAGGATCGCGGCCGCGCGGGTGACCGCCGGAGCGAGCGACTCGCTCTCGGCGACCGCGTCGTCCTCGGCTCGAACCGTGTCGGTCATCGCCTTCTACCCCTCGATCTCGGTAGCGAACGTCCGGCCAATACCGGTCAACCTGCTGAACCGCGTGCGATATCTTGACTTTGGTCGCGGTGTCGCCATACTGGCCAGCATACCGCCGTCCGTTCAGTATGCTGGACGATGCGCGGAGAATGTCAAGAGGAGGGCCTCACGCCGTGTCTCGGTTCCGCATGGTCGCGGCAGCGATCATCCCGATTCTCGTCCTGACGGCCTGCAGCCCATCGGCCAGTCCGTCGCCATCCGCATCGGCCGCGTCGGCCGAGCCGCCGCCGTCGGCATCGGCGTCGGCGGAAGCCACGCCCGCCGGCTCGCCGGGCACCAAGTTCGCCGGCATCAGCGTCAATCTCCTCACCTTCAACGGTCCGCAAGTCGCAGAGCCGCTCCAGCGGCGCGCTCCGGACTGGGAGCAGCTTACCGGCGGCCACGTCAATGTCGTCGCGGTCGGTTTCCAGACGATCTACGACAAGGCGCTGCTCGACGCGTCGACCGGGACGAACTCGTTCGACGGCTACGTCTTCGACCCGCAGTGGCTGGGCGACTTCGTCGGCCCGGGCTATCTGCTCGACCTCACCGACCGGGTGTCGGCCGACAGCCAGCTCGATTGGCAGGACATCGGGCCGTTCTTCCGTGACTTCAACGCCACCTACAACGGCAAGGTCTACACGATCCCGCTCGACGGCGACTTCCACATGGTCTATTACCGATCCGACCTGCTGGAGAAGGATGGCTTGAAGCCGCCGGCCACGTGGGACGACTACATGACGATCGCCGCGAAGTACAACGGCCAGGACCTCAACGAAGACGGTGAGCCGGACTACGGCTCGTGCATCGCCAAGAAGAAGGGCGCCCAGAGCTACTGGTGGATCATCTCCATCGCGGCCGGCCTGCTGCAGGGCAAGGGCACCAACGAAGGCGCGTTCTTCGACACGGCCAACCTGAACCCGCTGTTCGGCCAGAACGACGCCATCACCAAGGCCCTCGACATGTACGCCAAGACGGCGACCGTCGGCCCGCCCGATGAGCTGAACATGGACGTCGGCGGCACGCGCGGCCTGTTCACCACCGGACGTTGCGCGCTGTCCATGGACTGGGGCGACATCGGGACGCTGGCCCCGGGCACGTACGCCCAGGACAAGACCGGCGCCACGATCACCCCAGGCTGGAAGGAGGTCCTCGATCGCTCGAGCGGCAAGCTCGTCGCCTGCGATGGGACGACGTGCCCGAACGCCGTCGATGGCGTGAACTACGCGCCGTTCGCCTCGTTCGGCGGCTGGTCGGGGGCGGTCAACGCCGCCTCTCCCAAGGAGAACCAGGACGCCGTCTACGACTTCCTGTCGTACATGAGCGCCCCGGCCCAGTCCGGCATCGATGTCACACTGGGCAAGACCGGCTACAACCCGTATCGGACGTCACACTTCTCGAATATCCAGCCGTGGATCGATGCGGGTCTCAGCCAGGCCGCCGCCGAGAATTACCTCGGCGCCATCAAGTCCAGCCTCGAGAACTCGAACATGGTCCTCGACATGCGGATCCCGCTGACCAAGCGCTACCAGCAGGACGTGCTGGATACGGCGGTCTCGCAATACCTCGCCGGCGAACTCGATGCCGCTGGCGCAGAGCAGGCGATCGCCGACGGCTGGAACGCGATCAGCGACGAGGCCGGGAAGGACGCCCAGCTCGCCGCGTATGTCGCCAGTCTTGGCGTCGAGCGGTAGCTCAGCCTCAGCCGACCAAGGGAGCCTGAGCGTCGACGGTCAGGCTCCCGAAACCCGCGAACCGCGCCGAGCGATGACGTCGCTCGGCGCGTGGCGTTCCGACGGGGCGGCTCGCTGGCTGTTCATCTGGCCCACGGTCCTGTTCATCCTCGTCCTGTCGCTCTTCCCCCTGGTCGCCTCGCTCGCGCTATCGCTCTCGAGGCTGGCCTTCCACCAGGGTGGCGTCGACCTCAAGTTCATCGGATTCACGAACTACCAGCAGCTCCTCTTCGGTCTGGAGCGCAGCCACTTCCTCGGCGTCCTCAAGTCCCCGTCGCCCGTGGGCTGGGCGATCCTCATCGCGACGATCGCGGTCACCACGTACGCCTGGATGCGCTCAGCGCGGAGCGGCCAGGTCGGCCCGTTCGGGCTCGTCCTCCGCTTGTTCGGCGGCCTACTGCTGGTCGGGTTCGTCTGGCTGCTGGTGCAGACCATGGCAAGCGAGGGAGGTCGTCCCGGGTCGCTGATCGTGACGTTGATCTTCGTGGTCGTGGGGATCGCGCTCCAGTACCTGCTGGGGCTCGGTCTCGCCCTGCTCGCGGTCCAGCAGGTGCCATGGCGCCGCTTCTTCCGGATCGTCTTCCTGATCCCGTTGACGATCACGCCGGTCGGCGTCGGGTACATGTTCCTCATGCTGACCGACACCTCGAAGGGACCGCTCGAACCCCTCTGGGTCGCTCTCGGTCTGCGCGACTTCACGTGGGTGACCGATCCATGGCTGGCCCGGGCCGCCGTGATCATCGGCGACACGTGGCAGTGGACGCCGTTCGTGTTCATCGTGCTGCTGGCCGCCGTCGAGAGCCTCGACCAGGAGGTGCGTGAGGCGGCGCTCGCCGATGGCGCCAGCCGCTGGCAGTCGTTCCGGCACATCACGTTCCCTGCCTTGCTGCCAGTGACGACGACCATCATCCTCATCCGCCTCATCGAGGGTTTCAAGATCATCGACATGCCGAACATCCTGCTGGGCGGTGGCCCAGGGACGGCGACGCAATCGATGACGCTCCAGGCGTACATCGACTGGAACACGCTGAACCTCGGCCGGTCGGCCGCGGTCGCCTATCTCCTGCTCCTCCTGGTGACGATCATCGCGACCGTGTACGTCAGCCTGGTCCGGCGACGGGTGACGGAGACCGTATGACCAACCCGTTCCGCCGCCGATCCGCGGCCGATCTCTCGGTGCCGGCCAAGATCGTCGCGTTCCTGCTCCTGTGTGGCTGGGCGATCGTCGTCCTGTTCCCGATCTACTGGTTGATCGTGACGTCGTTCAAGACCCCGTACGACGTCGACAAGGGTCCGTTCTACCTGCCGTTCGTGGATTTCCAGCCGACCCTCGATGCGTGGCGCTACATCCTGGTCGAGCTCGGCAATGACACGCTCCGCCCGTACGTGAACACGGTGATCGTGGGCCTGACCAGCGCGACCATCGCCCTGGTGATGGGGTCGTTCACGGCCTACGCACTCGTGCGCTTCACCTATCGGCCAAAGCTCGGGCTGATCGGCGTGGCCATCGGGACGATCGCGTTCGCGTTCGTGGCCATGGCCATCGGAGCGCCCGTGCCGATCGCCGTCGCTGCGGCCGTCGCGATCTTCATCCTGCTCGCCCAGACGATCGGGCGGCGCTTCCGCCGGACACTGGCCAACAGCGACATCGCGTTCTGGCTGATCTCGCAGCGGATCCTGCCGCCGATCGCCATCGCGATCCCGCTCTACGTGCTGTTCCAGCAGGTCGGGCTGCTGGACAGCCTGGCGGCACTCGT
Organism: uncultured Chloroflexia bacterium; assembly: GCA_963813535.1. GTDB lineage: Bacteria > Chloroflexota > Limnocylindria > Limnocylindrales > CSP1-4 > SPCO01. Next base: position 1,338,695 of record CAWEZH010000002.1, read on the forward strand.
GATCACCTACGTCGCTGCCAACCTCCCGATCGTCGTCTGGCTCATGCGCGAGTACTTCATGTCGCTGCCGCGCGAGCTCGAGGAGTCCGCCGCCGTCGACGGTGCGTCGGTCTACCAGATCGTGCGGTCGATCGTGCTGCCCATCTCGGTACCGGGCCTGGTGGCGACATTTCTCATCGTCCTGATCTTCGCGTGGAACGAATTCCTCATCGCGCTCGTGCTGACCAGCGCCGATGCGCAGACGATGCCCCTCCAGGTCGCCGCCCAGAATGCGACCCGCGGGCCGCAGTGGTGGGCGATGTCGGTCCTGATCATCATCATGATCACCCCCGTGGTCGTGATGGCGATCGCCCTCGAGCGGTTCATCACACGGGGCATCCTCGTCGGTGCATTGAAGGGCTGAGGCGTGACCAGGATCTCCGAGCTCGACGTCCTCGACATCCGCTTCCCGACGTCACGCGACCTCGATGGGTCGGACGCGATGAACCCGGACCCCGACTACTCCGCGGCGTACGTCGTCGTCCGCGACAAGGCCGGTGACGACCTCGAGGGCCACGGCCTGACGTTCACGATCGGACGCGGCACGGAGGTCGTCGTCTCGGCGGTCGAGGCACTCCGGCCGTTGGTCGTGGGACGCTCGAGCGAGGAGCTGTTCGCCGACATGGGCGCGTTCTGGCGGTCGCTGGTCGGCGATAGCCAGCTGCGCTGGATCGGCCCGGAGAAGGGCGTCATCCACCTCGCCACGGCCGCGGTCGTCAACGCGGTGTGGGACCTGTTCGCGAAGCGGGCCGGGAAGCCGCTCTGGCAGCTCGTCGCCGACATGTCACCGGCCGAGCAGGTCGCGCTGGTCGACTTCCGCTACATCACCGACCTGCTAACGCCCGACGCCGCCCTCGCCCGTCTCGAGCGACTGGCACCGACACGTGGTGAGCGCGTGGCGGAGCTGCGGCGCGACGGCTATCCCGCGTACACCACGTCCGTCGGATGGCTCGGCTACCCGGACGACAAGGTGCGTCGCCTGTGCCGGGAGGCGATCGCCGAGGGCTGGACCCGCTTCAAGATGAAGGTCGGGGCGGACGTGGCCGACGACATCCGGCGGGGCGGCATCATCCGCGAGGAGATCGGCCCCGACCGCATGCTGGCGGTCGACGCCAACCAGCGCTGGGACGTGGGGCAGGCGATCGACTGGATGCGCCAGCTCGCGCCCATCGACCCGTACTGGATCGAGGAGCCGACGAGTCCCGACGACATCCTCGGTCACGCGGCGATCGCCCGGGCCGTGGCGCCGGTCAGGGTCGCGACCGGCGAACACGTCCACAACCGGGTGATGTTCAAACAGCTATTGCAAGCCGACGCGATCGGCGTTTGCCAGATCGACGCGTGCCGGCTTGGCGGCGTCAACGAGGTCCTGGCGGTCCTGCTCATGTCGGCCGAGACCGGTGTTCCGGTCTGCCCGCACGCCGGCGGCGTCGGACTGTGTGAGTTGGTCCAGCACCTGTCGATCATCGACTACGTGTGCGTCAGCGGCTCACTCGAGGGCCGGATGATCGAGTACGTCGACCACCTCCACGAGCACTTCCTCGACCCGGTGATCATCCGCGATGGGTCGTACCTGGTCCCGACGCGGCCCGGCTACAGCGCCCAGATGCGGCCCGCGTCGCTCGAGCGATACCGCTACCCGGGCGGTGCCGCCTGGGCGAACGCGTGAAGCGGTACGGCCAGCGGATCCGAGTCCGCCCCGAGTCCATCGAGGATTACGAGCGGCTGCACGCCGACCCGTGGCCGGGCGTGCTCGAACGGATCCACCGCTCGAACATCCGCAACTACTCGATCTTTCGGCACGGGACCGACCTGTTCGCCTACTTCGAGTACGTCGGCGACGACTTCGCGGCGGACATGGCGGCGATGGCCGCCGACGAGACCACCCAGCGCTGGTGGGCCCTCACCGACGCCATGCAGGACCCGCTGCCCGACCGCCAGCCGGGCACCTGGTGGACGGCGATCGAGGAGGTCTTCCACACCGACTGACCGCCGGTCCGGTCAGGCGGGGCTCGCGACGACCCGCGATTCTTCGGCCCGGAGGCGGGCGTAGCCCGGCTTGACGACCTCATTGATGAGGCGGAGTCGCTCGTCGAACGGCGCGAACGCCGACTTGAGGGCGTTGATCGTCAGCCACTCCATCTCGCCGAGGCCGATACGGAACGCCTCGTCGAGGGCAGCGAACTCGCTCGACATCGAGACGCCGCTCATCAGCCGGTTATCGGTGTTGAGGGTCACCCGGAAGCGCAGTCGCCGGAGCAGGTCGATGGGGTGCTCCGCGATCGAGGGGGCGGCCGCGGTGTGCACGTTCGACGTCGGGCACATCTCCAGGGGCACGCGACGGTCACGGACGAATGTCGCGAGCCGACCGAGCTCGACCGTCCCGTCGTCGCGCACGCTGATGTCGTCGACGATGCGGACGCCGTGGCCCAGCCGCTCGGCACCGCAGTACTGGAGCGCTTCCCAGATCGACGGCAGCCCGAACGACTCGCCGGCATGGATCGTGATGTGGAAGTTCTCGCGACGGACGTACTCGAACGCGTCGAGGTGGCGCGTCGGTCGGTAGCCGGCTTCGGGTCCGGCGATGTCGAAACCGACCACGCCCGCGTCGCGCCAGCGGACGGCGCATTCGGCGACCTCGACCGAGCGAGCGGCTTGGCGCATGGCCGTGACGAGCATCTTCATGACGATCGGATGGCCGGCCGCCTCGGCGTTCCGTGCCCCGATCGAGAAGCCCTCGAGGTTCGCGGCCACCACGTCGTCGAGCGTCAGGCCACGTTCCGTGGACAGCTCGGGGGCGTAGCGGACCTCGGCGTATACGACACCGTCGGCGGCCAGGTCCTCCGCGCACTCGGCCGCGACCCGGACGATCGCGTCGCGCTCCTGCATCACGCCGACGGTGTGGGCGAAGGTCTCGAGATAGAGCTCGAGGGACTTGCGGTCGGCGCCTCGACGGATGTGCGCCGCCAACTCGTCGGGATCGGTCGTGGGTAGCCCGTCGTAGCCGTGCTCGGCGGCCAGATCGACGATCGTCGACGGTCGCAACCCACCGTCGAGGTGGTCGTGGAGCAACGCCTTGGGAGCCTGGCGGATCGTCTCCTGACGCAGCATGTGGCGGGATGGTACAAGCCTGCGGCAAGCGTGGTCGCCATCGACCATTGACCGATTCGCGGGGCTCGGCGGACCATAGGGGGAGTCCGGTCCGGTGAGGACCGATACAGGAACAGGGGGTTTCGCCACGGTGCACTCCACGATCGCCGCCCGACGCAGCACGCTCCTCCGACTCGTGATGACAGGGCTGATGGCGCTGGTCGCGCTCGGCGCACCGGTCGCCGTCGCAGCCGCCGGTTCGGCGACGTACCGCGATTGCACGTCGATCGACGTCGCCGCCGGGGCGGACCTCCACCGCTGCAACCTCGCCGATTCGACGATCATCGGGCTCGACCTGCACGGCATCAACGTTGCGTGGTCCGATCTGTCGCGCGTCAGCGGCGGGTGTGACCCGGACCTGCCGCGGACGAACCTGGCCGGCGCGATCGCCTATCGCGCGATCTTCGTGGACGCCCAGCTATGCGACGCGATCCTGAGCGGGGCCGACCTGCATGGCTCGGATCTGACGGGTGCCTCCCTCGAGGACGCCTCCGTGGACGGGGCGAATCTGTCCCGGGCGACGCTTACCGGTGCGGGTGCGGCATTCGCCCCATTCATGGACAGCGACCTGTCCAACGCTGTCTGGCGCGACGGATTCGCGAACGGCGCCACGTTCGATGGCGCCGACCTTCACCGCATCGACTTCCGGGGCACGGACCTGCGGTCGTCGAGCTTCGTGGGTTCGGATCTCCGCTATGCGCAGCTTGACGGCGTCGATCTCAGCGATGCCGACCTGACGGACGCGAACCTTCGACGAGCGACCGGCCTCGCGTCGGCGACGTTCTCGAACACGACGTGTGCGGACGGGACCAATAGCGATGCCAATGGCGGGACCTGCGTCGGTCACTGACCGACGCCGCCTGCGAGGAGCGCTCTTCGTGTCCTAGGGCTGGGCGCCCTCGAGCCGTCGCCGGGCCGCGCTGAGTGCATCCGCGACTCGCGTCGGGGCGGTGCCACCGATGACGTCGCAGGAGGCAAGCGCACCGTCCACCGACGCTGCCCCACGCACGATCTCGCCGATCGTCTCGTCGTCGGCGAGGGCCTTGGCGCTCGGGTCGCCCGCGGCACCGAGCGCCAGGCCGATCATCGGGTCGGGAACCTGGTCGAGCCGGACGCCGGCCTCTTCGGCCTGGGCGACGATCGAACCGACGACGTGGTGGGCGACGCGGAACGGGATACCGCGGCGTACGAGGGCATCGGCGACCGCGGTCGCGGTGGTATAGCCCTCGTCGGCCGCGGTCCGCATGCGTTCGCGATCGACCGCGACCGTGTCGAGCAGGCCGCTCATGACGCCGAGGGACGCCGCATACACGGCGACCGCGTCGAACAGTGGCGCCTTGTCCTCCTGCAGGTCGCGCTGGTACGCGAGCGGAAGACCCTTGACCAAGGTCAGCAGCCCGGCTTGGGCGCCGATGACCCGCGCTGCACGTCCGCGGACGAGCTCGGCCGGGTCGGGGTTCCTCTTGTTCGGCATGACCGACGAGCCGGTCGAGAAGGCATCACTCACCCGCACGAAGCCGAACCGGGGGTTCGACCACCACGTGATCTCCTCGGCGAGCCGGCTGAGGTGGACCATACCCAGGGCGATCGCTCCGACGATCTCGATGACGAAGTCGCGGTCGCTCACGGCATCGAGTGAGTTGGCGGTCACGCCGTCGAAGCCGAGCTCCTGCGCCGAGGCCTCGCGGTCGAGCGGGAAGCCCGCTCCCGCCAACGGCCCGGCACCGAGCGGCGAGACATTGGCACGCCGGCGGGCATCGGCGAGACGTGCCCGGTCGCGCTCGGCCATCTCGACATAGGCCAGCAGGTGATGGGCGAACAGGACGGGCTGGGCCGGCTGGATGTGCGTGGTGCCGGGCAGGATCGCGGTGCCCTCGCGCTCGGCCAGTCCCACGAGCGCCATCTCGAACGAGACCAGTGCCTTGTCGAGCCGGTCGATCGCACGACGCGACCACAGTCGAAGGTCCGTGGCGACCTGATCGTTGCGCGAGCGACCCGTCTGCAGCTTCCCGGCCACGGCGCCGATCCGCTCGGCGAGCGCCGACTCGAGGTTGAGGTGGACGTCCTCGAGCTCGGGATCCCAGGCCATCGACCCATCGGCGACGGCCCCGGCCAGGCCCTCCAGCCCGCCGACCAGCTCGCCGACCTCGGCATCGGTCAACAACCCGGCCCGCCCCAGGGCGTGGACATGGGCGATCGATCCCGCGATGTCGTCGACCGCGAGCTCACGGTCGAGATCGACCGAACGGGTGAAATCGGCCACTCGTCGGTCGTTCTCTTCCGAGAACCGGCCACCCCACAGGCGCATGCACCCCTCCTTGGCGTCCCGTCATGCTAGCGGCATGACCCACCCCACTCCCTGGTGGCGCGACGCCGTGGTGTACCAGCTGTACATCCGCAGCTTCGCCGACGGGGACGGCGACGGCATCGGCGACATCGCCGGCATGCGCGCCCGGCTTCCCTACCTGAGCGATCTCGGCGTCGATGCGATCTGGATCAACCCCTGGTTTCCGTCGCCGATGATCGACGGCGGCTATGACGTGGTCGACTACCGCGATGTCGACCCGCTGTTCGGCACGCTCGACGATGCCGTGGAGTTCATCGACGACACGCACCGGCACGGCATCAAGGTCCTGCTCGACATCGTGCCCAACCACACGTCGGACCAGCACCCATGGTTCCAGGCCGCGCTCGCCGCCGGCCCGGGCAGTCGTGAGCGCGACCGCTACGTGTTCCGCGACGGCAAGGGCCGCGCCGGCAGCCGGCCACCGACCGACTGGCCGAGCGTGTTCGGCGGGCCGGCGTGGACGCGCATCACCGAGCCGGACGGGCGCCCAGGGCAGTGGTATCTGCACCTGTTCGCCCCCGAGCAGCCCGACCTCGACTGGACGGCGCCGGAGGTCGCTGCGGAATTCGAATCGATCCTGCGCTTCTGGTACGAGCGAGGTGCCGACGGGTTCCGCATCGATGTCGCGCACGGCCTGGTGAAGGACCCGGCGTTCCCCGACCTGCGCGGTCGGTCGCCGAAGTCGGCGACCAAGCCCGGGCCGTACTGGGACCAGGACGGCGTGCACGATGTCTACCGGCGCTGGCGGGCCGTGGCCGATGCGTACGGCGACCGCCCGTTCGTCGCGGAGGTGTTCGTGTCGACGCCCGACCGGCTGGCGCGCTACGTGCGCCCCGACGAGCTGCACACGGCCTTCGACTTCCGCTTCCTCCAAGCCGGCTGGGACGCGACCGCGCTGCGGTCGGCGATCGACGACAGCCTCCACGTCCTCGGGCCGGTGGGTGCGCCGGCGACGTGGGTCCTGTCGAACCATGACCAGGTCAGACACGTGACGCGACTCGGTCGCCCCGCTTCGCGGGGGAGCGGGGCGGTCGGAGCTGCCGGCGCCGGTGTCGCGACGCCGGACACGCCCGATCTGCAGCTGGGACGGCGTCGGGCACGTGCCGCGCTGCTCCTGATGCTGGCGCTCCCCGGTTGCGTCTACCTGTACCAGGGGGAGGAGCTCGGTCTCGAGGAGGTCGATGACCTGCCCGAGGACCTGCTCCAGGACCCGACGTGGCTGCGTTCCGGGCATACGATCCGGGGCCGCGACGGTTGTCGTGTGCCGCTGCCCTGGTCCGGGGCCGCGCCGCCATTCGGCTTCGGCCCGGCTGGTTCGACGCCGTGGCTGCCCCAGCCGGCGAGCTGGCGCGAGCGGACGGTCGCGACCCAGACAGGCGACCCCGGATCGTTCCTCGAGCTGTATCGGACCGCGCTGCGGCTGCGCCACCAGCACCTCGGTTTCCGGGGGACCGGGATGGCCTGGCTGGCCGCGCCAGCGTCCGTGCTCCGATTCGATCGGCCGGGTGGGCTCGAGTCGATCGTCAACCTCGGCACGACGCCGATCGAGCTGCCGGCCGGCCGGCCAGTCCTCCTGGCAAGCGGCCCGGTCGCCGACGGGGCCTTGCCCCCGGATACCGCCGTCTGGCTGGTGTGAGTCCCGGACGCTGACGCGCCCGACGCGCGGTCTGCGGCCCCGTTCTACCCGCTCGCGGGAACCGACACGGTCGGCACGCGCGCGGCGAGGGCTGCTCGCAGACGCTCGGCGGCGTCCTCCGGCGTGATGTCCCGCTGGGTCTCGGCCAGCAGTTCGTAGCCGACCATGAACTTGCGCAGGCCCGCATTCAAGAGCGGCGGGTAGAAGTGTGCGTGGAGCTGCCAGGCCTCCTGGAGCGCGACGTCCTCCGCACCGAACGGCGCCTGGTGCCAGCCCATGGAATACGGGAAGGGTCGGCGATGGAGTCCGTCGTAGGCACCGAGCACGTGCTGCAGGGCGACGACGAGATCGTCCCTCCCGGGCACATCGACCGCGGTCAGACGGGCGGCGGGACGCTTCGGGATGACCAGGACCTCGAATGGCCAGGTCGCCCAGAACGGCACGACCGACAGCCAGTCCTTCGACTCGTGGACGACCCGCGGCCCGCCGGATTCCTGGGCGACGTAATCGAGCAGCAGTCGGCGACCGGTGGCGACCAGGTGCGCCTGCTGCGTCGCGGCTTCGCGAGCGGCCATCACGGGCAGGGCAGTCCCGGCCCAGATCTGCCCGTGTGGATGCGGGTTCGATGCGCCCATCGCAGAGCCACGGTTCTCGAAGACCTGTACCCAGCGGTAGCGAGTCGCCAGTTCGTCGGTCTGCTCGGCCCACAGGTCGACGACGCTGCGAACGTCGGCGGCCGGCATGGCCGCAAGGGTCAGGTCGTGGCGCGGCGAGAAGCACACGACGCGACACTCACCGCGCTCGCCCTCGGCACGCAGGAGGCCATCGGCAAACCTGGCCGTCGAGGTCTCGCCGCGCAGTGCGCTGAAGTCGTTCACGAACACGAAGGTCGATCCGTACGCCGGGTTCACGTCGCCGTTGGCACGCGTGTTGCCCGGACACAGGTAGCACGCCGGCTCGTACGCTCGACGTTCGACGGTGGCGTCCGTCTCCTCGGCGCCGAGCCAGGGCCGGCGGGTCCGGCCCGATGACACGAGGACCCATTCGTCGTGGAGCGGGTTGTACCGACGGTGCGGATCCTGGGCGAGCTCCTCGGGAAAGACCCCGTCCGTCGGCGGAACGTCAGCTGGCCGCATCGACCGGCGCGTCTTCGGAGACCGGGTCCACCACGACCAGCCGGCGCACTTCACGCTGGAGCACCGCGCGCGCGTCGGGCTGGAGGCCCCCGTCGGTGACGAGGACGTCGGCCTGATCCAGCCGCGCGATCGAGCTGATCCCGATGACGCCCCACTTGGTGTGGTCGGCGACGACGACCAGGTGGCGGGCGGCTTCGATGAGCGCGCGGTCGGTCTCGGCTTCGGACAGGTTGGGGCAGGTGAAGCCGGAGTGTGGATCCATGCCATGCACCCCGACGAAGACGAGATCGACGTGGACGGTCCGCAACGCGGCCACGGCGAACGGACCGACCAGTGCCTCCGATCGCGTTCGCACCCCGCCCGTCAGGATGATGGTCTGATCGGCACGCCCGCCGTGATGGAGCACGTCGGTCACGCGGATCGAGTTCGTGACCACCGTGATCCTCGGGATATCGACCAGCCGCTGGGCTAACGCGTATGTGGTGGTCCCGGCCGACAGGGCGATCGCCATGCCCGGCTCGACAAGGCCGGCCGCCGAGACAGCGATCGCATCCTTTTCTGACTGCTGGAGGCTGGACTTCGTGGCGAATGTCGGCTCGAACAGGGCACTGCCCTCGACCGACGTCGCACCACCGTGCACCTTCTCGACGAGGCCACGATCATCGAGGATCTCGAGATCGCGCCGCACGGTCATGTCGGAGACACCCAGCTCGCGCACGAGATCGGCGACGCGGACGGCGCCGTCCTCCCGCACGCGCTCGAGGATCCTCGCCTGGCGCTGTCGCGCCAGCATCACACGGTTCTCGTCGGACCCCACACTCGGTCGCTCCGTACTGGGCCTGTACCTTGATCGGCTCTACACATCAGATTGCCGTGGATTCGAACGAAAGTCAACGTAACACAAGGTATCACCAACCTCCGGTTGTCCGATAACGGTTGACATCGCGTCGTTAACGGGACCACAATCTGGCGGAACCTGTTGGAATCTGTCGCAGGTCATGTGGAGGAGCATCCATGGCAGACCCAGTCGACCCGCGTCACCGATCGATCAGGTCGCTCGCCGGGCTCTCTGCGATCGCGGTCCTGGTATTCGCCTGCACATCGTCGGGCGGCGCCACCACGGCCCCCAGCGCGGCACCGTCGAGTGGAGCGTCCGGTGCGGTCAGTGAGGCGCCGAGCACCGCGGCGTTGGGCGAGACGACGCTCGGCTCGAACGAGAGCGACGAATCCCCGAAGGCCGCCGTCCAGGCGATCGTCGACTTCTGCGAGGGGTCGACCGGCGCCACCGTCAAGGTCAACGTCAACGACCACAACACGTTCCAGAACCAGATCAGCTCGTACCTGCAGGGAACGCCGGACGACGTCGTCAAGTGGTTCGCCGGGAACCGCGTCCGGTTCTTCGCCGCGCAGGGCCTCCTGTCGCCCATCGACGACGTCTGGGCGGAGATCGAAGCGAACATGACGCCGGGCCTGAAGGCCGCGTCCCTGGGCACCGATGGGAAGGCCTATTTCGTGCCCGTCTACAACTACCCGTGGGTCGTGCTCTACCGCAAGAGCGTCTTCGAGGAGAAGGGCTACACGATCCCCAAGACGATCGACGAATTCAAGGCGCTTGGCGACAAGATGAAGTCCGATGGCCTCGTGCCGCTCGCCTTCGGCGACCAGGACGGCTGGCCGGCGATGGGCACCTTCGACATCCTGAACATGCGCCTCAACGGCTACCAGTTCCACGTCGGTCTCATGGACGGGACGGAGAAGTGGAGCGACCCGAAGGTCAAGGCCGTGTTCGAGTACTGGCGAGACCTGCTGCCCTACTTCCAGGAGGGCGCTCCGGGTCGGACCTGGCAGGATGCCGCGAAGGCCGCCCTCGTCGATTCGACGGCCGGGATGTACTTCCTGGGCACGTTCGCGGTCGAGCAGGCCGGTGAGAACGGCGCCGACGTCGGCTTCTTCCCCTTCCCGTTGCTCGGGACCGAGTTCGACGGGGAGAACGCGATCGACGCGCCGATCGACGGCTTCATGCTCAGCGCGAACCCGAAGAACCCCGATGCGGCCAAGGCATTCCTCAAGTGCGTCGGCTCGCCGGAAGCCCAGGTCGCCTACGTGACCAGCCAGGGCATCGGCAGCGTGGCTGTCTCGCCGACGGCCGACACCAGCGCCTACACCGACGTCCAGAAGGCGTCGGCTGAGGTCCTCAAGTCTGCCGGCAACATCGCCCAGTTCCTCGACCGCGACGCGCGGGCCGACTTCGCCGGTCCGTCCGGGATGCAGGGCTTCCTGCTCAGCTTCCTGAACGATCCGGACCAGGACCTCGACAAGTTCCTCGGTGAGATCCAGGCTTACTACGACACGCTGCCTCCGCAGCAGTAACCACACGAAGGCACCGCCAACGTGCAAGAACCGATCACCCGATCGGCGACCGTCATCCCGTCGGCCCAGGTCGGCGGGATGACCACATCACGTCGCGGACGGCGGCAGCGGCGCTTCAATCCCCTCTCGCGCAGTGATCGGCTGACCCTCGCGGTCATGGTCGCGATCCCGACCCTGCTCGTCGTCGTGTTCGTCATCATCCCGACGATCGCCTCGGTCGTCCTCTCGTTCACGAGCTGGAACGGGATCGGCGGCCTGGACGCCATCAAGTTCATCGGGCTGAAGAACTACACCGACCTCGTCACCATCTACAAGCCGTTCTGGCCGGCGATCGCGCACAACGTCATCTGGCTGGTCTTCTTCCTCGTCATCGCCACGCCGCTCGGGATGTTCCTCGCCGTCCTCCTCGACAAGAACATCCGCGGAACCCGCATCTACCAGAGCGCCATCTACATGCCGGTCGTGCTGTCGCTGGCGATCGTGGGCTTCATCTGGCAGCTCATCTACGCGCCGGAGCAGGGCCTGCTCAACAACCTGCTCGGACGCACCGCGCAGGGCAACCAGATCTCCTGGCTCGGCGACCCCGACATCAACCTGTGGGCCGTGCTGATCGCCGCGAGCTGGCGCCAGGTCGGCTACGTGATGATCCTCTACCTGGCCGGTCTCAAGGCCGTCGACCCGGCGCTGCGAGAGGCCGCCGCGATCGACGGAGCCAGTGAACGCCAGACCTTCTTCCGCGTCGTCTTCCCGGTGATGCGCCCCATCAACATCGTGATCCTGGTGATCACCGTCATCGAGTCGCTCCGAGCGTTCGACCTTGCGTTCATCGTCAACAAGGGCCTCAACGGCCTCGAGCTCCTGTCGACGCTGGTGACCAACAACATCATCGGCGAGACCAGCCGGATCGGCTTCGGATCGGCGATCGCCGTCGTCCTCCTTGTCGTCTCTGTCGGGCCGATCATCGTGTTCCTGGCCCGCGCCCTTCGGGGGGAGTCCGCGTGACCGAGATCGCGGCCACGGCCCGCGTCGAGACGTACGACGGGACGGCCACCCGCCGTCGCAAGCGACTGCGTCGGGCGGGGCTCCACGTGTTCCTCATCGTCGTGAGCCTGATCTGGCTGGCGCCGCTCGCGTGGGCCATCTACACGTCGTTGCGACCGTACGAGGAGACGAGTCGCCTGGGGTACGTGTCCTTCGGTGGCGAGTACAACCTCGATAACTACATCGACTCGTGGACCAAGGGCGAGATCTTCAAGTACTTCATCAATACGGCGATCATCCTGGTCCCGGCCGTCCTGCTGGTGCTCCTGCTGGCCTCGATGATGGCGTTCGCCGTGTCGCGTTACAGCTGGCGGTTCAACCTCGCCCTGCTGATGCTGTTCACCGCGGCGAACCTGCTCCCGCCGCAGGTCATCATCACGCCGCTCTTCCGGATGTTCCTGGTCCTCCCGCTGCCGCCGATCCTGAGCGGCAACGGCGTCTTCTACGACCAGTACTTCGGGATCATGGTGATCCATGTCGCCTTCCAGCTCGGGTTCTGCACGTTCGTCCTGAGCAACTACATGAAGACCCTGCCGCGCGAGCTGAACGAAGCGGCGATCGTCGACGGGGCGGGTGTCTGGCGGACGTTCTGGAGCGTCATCCTGCCCCTCACGCGACCGGCCATCGCGGCCCTCGCGACGCTGCAGGTGACCTGGATCTACAACGACTTCTTCTGGGCATTGATCCTGATGTTCACCGGCGACAAGCGCCCGATCACGTCGGCGCTGAACCAGCTGAAGGGCCAGTTCTTCACGGACAACAACCTGGTCGCGGCGGGCGCGTTGTTGGTCGCCCTGCCGACGCTCGTCGTGTTCTTCGTGCTCCAGAAGCAATTCGTCCGCGGACTCACCCTCGGCTCGACCAAGGGCTGATCGGGGCGTCCTCCTCCCGCCCCGCTGGGGCCGGCCTTCATGGTCGGCCCCAGTCCGTTCCCTCGAGTCAGGTCCGCTCGAGGACGAACAGGCGGGACCAGAAGTCCCCGAGTCGGGCAGCGAGGTGACGCTCGGCGTGGAGGTCGAGCCCGACGGCCATGAGCTCGGCGCCCGTCCGGACCCCGAGATTGGGTCGGACGATCGGATCGTCCGGGCGCTCGGGCCATGCCGTCACCCTGTACTCGGCACCCGCATCGAGCCCGCGCAATCGCAGTCGGGCCGCCTCCGGCGTCGGCCGATTGAGGGTCGCATAGACACCGACGAGGGCGACTCCGCCGTCCATGGCCACCGACATCCACGAGACGCGATCGCGACGACCATCGGCGAACGGGCTCAGCAGCCGATGGAAGCGGCCATGTTGCAGGGTCGCGCGATGCGCCCGGTAGAAGGCGACCTGGTCGCGCACCTGAGCCTGCTCGACGGCTGTGAGCGTCGTCGGATCCAGCTCGTAGCCGAGGACGCCGAAGAAGGCGACCGCGGCGCGCGTCTCAAGGGGCGTGACGCGTCCCGTCTGGTGGTTGGGCACCGCGGAGACGTGGGCGCCCATCGAGCTCGGCGGATAGACCAGCGACGTCCCCCACTGGATCGCCAGCCGCTCGATGGCGTCGGTGTCGTCACTGGTCCAGGTCTGGGGCGCGAAGGCCAGCATCCCGGGGTCGAACCGACCGCCGCCGCTCGCGCACGACTCGAACAGGATCTCCGGGAAGCGTGTCGTCAGGCGCTCGTACAGGTCGTACACGCCAAGGATGTAGCGGTGGAAGAACTCGCCCTGACGGTCTGCCGGGAGTGTCGACCCGTATGGCTCCGTGATGCTCCGGTTCATGTCCCACTTGACGTAGCTCACGGGTGCGCTCGCGAGGACACTGCCGAGCGACTCGGCGAGGTGGTCGACCACATCGGGCCGGGTCATGTCGAGGACGAGCTGCTGCCGGCTCTCCGTCCGCGGGCGACCGGGGATGCCGATCGCCCAGTCCGGGTGCGCCCGGTACAGATCGCTGTCCACGCTGACCATCTCCGGTTCGATCCAGATCCCGAACCCCATGCCGAGCTCGGCGATCCGCCGGCCGAGCCCATCCAGTCCGTCGGGCAGCTTTCGCAGATCCGGGACCCAGTCGCCCAGCGAGCTGTCGTCGGCGTCGCGGTGCCCGAACCAACCATCGTCGAGCACGAACAGCTCGATCCCCAGGTCGCGAGCGGCTCGCGCGATCTCGACGAGGCGGTCGGCGTCGAAGTCGAAGTACGTGCCCTCCCAGTTGTTGAGCAGGACCGGCCGCGGTCGATCCCGCCAGGTGCCGCGAGCCAGCCTGGACCGGTACAGGTCATGGAAGGCCTGGCTCATCCCGTTGAGGCCCTGGTCCGTCCAGACGACCACCGCCTCCGGCGTGGTGAACGCCTCGCCCGGCTCCAGCCGCCAGGCGAACGTCTCGGGCTCGATCCCCAGTCGGATCCTGGTCGTCCCGAACGCCTCGACCTCAGCCTCGGCCAGGAAGTTGCCGGAGTACACGAGGCTGCAGCCGATCGCCTCGCCGACTGCCTCGTCCGTTGACGTCCGCCGGAGGGCCAGGAACGGGTTGTGCTCGGCGCCGGATGCCCCGCGCCGGCTCGACAGCGCGACGCGGCCAGGCTGGAGGGTCCCCTCGACGACGTGTGCCTCCCGCGCCCAGGCGCCGCTCAACGAGACGGCCACCCAGTCGTGGTCGGGCAGGTCGAGCGAGAGGCTCATCGCCGTGCGGAGGACGATCGGGTCGCGCGTGGCACGCAGCGTGGCGCTCCGGGCGACGATCGGGAGATCGGCGAACAGCGTGAACCGGAGATCGACCGTCAGCCCCGTGTGCTCGTCCACGAGCTCGACCGTAAGCGTGTCCGCCTCCTCATCGGATTCGACATAGGTCGACGGCAATGGGGCGATCGATGGCTTGCCCGGCGCGATCGCGTGGCCCGCGTACCGGAGCACTGCCGTCCCCGATCCATCGGGGCCGCTGGCGACGAGCGCGGGCACTCGGAGGTCACCGGTGCCGGATGTCGGGTAGACGAACGGGATCGGATCGCCGACCCGATTCCCGAAGCCCTCGAACGGGTCCGGTCCGAGGTGCCGGTATGACCGGCCCGGCGCGAGCGGCGCACCGAGATGAAGACCGCCCAGGGAGCCGTCCTCGTAGACCCGGAGGATCATGCTGACGCGGTCGTTGTGCAGGTGGAACTGACGATCGTCGGGCCGCCACTCGATCGTCATGCCCGCATCGTCCAGGACCAGCGGTAGGTGCCGGGCCCGACCAGGTACGCCGGCAACGTGTCGGGTCCGCACGAGGCGGTGCCCAGGCCGCGGTGGGCCACGTCGATATGGACGATGGTCGCGTCGGCGCTCACCAACTCCTCGTGATGCGTCGCCGCCGCGAGCGCCGTGGCGCGGTGGTGCGTCGCCGAGACCTGCATCGGGCGGTCGAAGCTGAGCCGCAGGGTCTGCCCGGTGTCGTCCGCCAGCTCGAGCCAGCGGACGTCAGCGTGACCCCCGTTCTCCTGCGGGCGGATGTACGGCACGGTCTGCTCGCGCACCGTCGAGCGCCAGCGACCGATCAGCGCGCCGCGCTTCCGGTCGGGATACGACTCGTGGGGCCCGCGCCCGAACCAGTCCAACGTCTCGAAGCCAGGCAGGACCTCGAGCTCGATGCCGACCCGCGCGACATCGACGAGCTCGTCCGGCACGATGACAGTCTCGTCGATCCGGATATCGCCCGATCCGACGTCCGTCACCGAACGCTCGTGGCGGATGACCGCGCCACAGCCCGTCGTGACCGCGTCGACTGTCGTGACACGACCGTCCGCGGCGCGATCGAGGGACAGCAGCCGGCGTTCGAGCCGGTCGAGGCCGAGCGCCGACCAGACCGCGGCGAACCCGCCGATGCGGTCGTTGTCGGTCGGCGCTCGCCACAGGGACAGTCTTGGCGAGACGGCGATGAGCGGGTGACGGAGGTCGCCGCGATCATCGACGTGCAGCTTCTGCGCGCTGCTCCCGGACGGGCGAGCCGCGTCAGTGGCGACCTCCGCCGGCTCGGACAGCGATGTCGGCAGCGGCACCTGGAGCGCGCACACCTCGAAGCCTTCGGGCGCCCACGGGACGGGCCGACCGAGGGCCCAGCGGGTGGTCAGCCAGACCTCGCGGGCGCTCGGGAGCGGATCGGGAAGGCCCGCGAGTCCAAGGTGTCCGGTCGCCCCAGGCGCGATCGCCGGCACGCTCGCACGGCCGCTCGCCGCGACCTCGCCATCGACGGTGACCTCCCACGCCATGCGTAGATCGCCAAGGTCGGTGAAGTCGCGACGATTGGCGATGGCCAGCTCTGTCCCCGTCCAGGCGATCGCCAGGGGTGCGGCGAGAGCCCGATGCTCCCAGAGCGCCGGCTTCGGCGCCCCGTCGGGCCAGGTCAGGCCGTCCGCGCAGAAATTCCCGTCATTGGGCACGTCACCGAAGTCGCCTCCGTACGCCCAGCGCACGGCGCCGCCCGGCAGCGACTGGAGGAGACCGTGGTCGCGCCACTCCCAGATGAAGCCACCCTGCAGACCCGGCGTCCCCTCGATGGCGTCCCAGTGCTCGGCGAGCGTCCCGTTCGAGTTGCCCATGGCGTGCGAGTACTCGCACATGATCAGCGGGTGCCGCTGGAGACCGGAGCGCGCGTGCTCGACGATCGCCTCGAGCTCCGGGTACATGGGACACGTCAGGTCCGAGATGGCCTGGTCGCTCGTCCAATCCCAGCGGATGGCGCCCTCGTAGTGCAACGGTCGCGACGGATCGAAGCGCCGCAGCCAGGCGGCCGCGGCATCGTGATTGGCACCGTGGCCAGACTCGTTGCCGAGCGACCAGGCGATGATCGATGGGTGGTTTCGGTCGCGGATCGCCATCCGGGCCACTCGACTCACCCACTGCGCGAGGTAGCGCGGGTCGTCGCACAGCGTGCTCTGGAACGCATGCGATTCGATGTCGGCTTCGTCGATCACGTACAGCCCGAGCTCGTCGCACAGATCGAGGAAGACCGGGTCGTTCGGGTAGTGGGACGTGCGCACCGCGTTGAAGCCGAAGCGCTTCATCGCGACGACGTCGTCCCGCATCGACGCTTCCGAGACGACGCGCCCGGTCCGTTGGTCGAAGTCGTGTCGATTCACGCCACGGATGAGGACGCGGCGCCCGTTGATGAGCAGGTCGACGCCCGAGACCTCGACGCGGCGGAACCCGACCTGCACCGTGGCCCGCTCCACGATCCGGCCGTCCGGTGCTAGGAGGTCGACGTCCAGGTCATACCGCCGCGGGTCCTCTGCCGACCACGGCTCGACCGCGGGAAGCCGGAGGTCGAAGGTGACCCGCCCGCCGAGCGGCGGCACCAGGTGCGGTTCGAGCTCAGCCCAGTCGGCAGCGCGCTCGGCGACCGCCGGCGGACCGCCGACGGCATGTCGCCGCATCAGATCCATCGATCCCGGATCCTGGGGGTGCTCTGGACGCGCTTGGAGAGGCACCGAAGCACGCAGCGGCGCCAGCAAGCCGGGGATCGACGCCTCGACGGCCCAGCCCGGCTCGGGATCGGCGCCGAGGGTTGCCACGTCCACCGTGAGCTGCAGCGTCCCCGTCCCAAGGTCGGGCTCGAGGCCGGCGATGGCACCGATGTCGGCGAGATACGTGCGGTCGGTCGCGTACAGGAAGATCGATCGGGTGATCCCGCCGTGCCACCACTGGTCCTGGTCCTCGACATACGTGGCGTCGGACCACTTGACGACCGTCAGACGGATCTCGTTGGCGCCGGGCTGCACGACGGCGGTGAGGTCGAACTCGGCGGCGAGGTGCGAGTCCTTGCTCATCCCGATGTCGGTGCCATTGACGCGCAGGAGCAGGACGCTCTCAGCAGCCCCGACGTGGAGCACGATCCGGCGTGACGCCCAGTCGGCGGGAACGTCGACGGTCCGCTCATAGATACCCGTCGGGTTCACCGCCGGCAGGTGCGGTGGGACCCCGGGGAACGGCATCTGGACGTTCGTGTACTGCGGCACATCCCAGGTGTCCTGGCGGGTCCAGCAGCCCGGGACGGCGATGTCCCGCCACGCGTCCGCCTCGAGATCCGCCGTCGGGGTCTCGAGCAGCTGGAAGCGCCACGTGCCATCGAGCGACAATCGCTCGTGATGCCTGACGGCGTGCATCGGAAGACGACCGAGCGACACGAGCTCGGGACTGGTCCAGGGATGGCTCACGACCGGCATTGTCCCATCCGCTCGGGGGCGTCAGCGGGCGGGCGGCGACTCGGTGCGGCGAGCGGCCGACCACGCAACGGTCGTACGTTTCTCGGAGTTCCAAACGGTGTGATCAGCCGCCGCCCCGCGTACCGGATGTTGGCCTATCGATGTAGGCCAACCACGACTATGATGCCGCGATGACGGACCGCTCCTCGCAGCTCGACTGGGTGATCTTTCTCCTGCTCGGGTTCATCTGGGGGTCGAGCTACCTGTTCATCAAGCTCGCCGTCGACGACTTCGGGACGTTCACGCTGGTCGCCCTGCGCCTCATCGTGGGCGGGATCCTGCTCTGGATCGTCATCCGCGTCGCCGGCCAGGAGCTGCCGCGCGACCGGCGCATCTACGGCCACTTGATCGTCATGGCGATCATCAACATCACGATCCCGTTCCTGCTCATCACGTGGGCGGAACAGTCAGTGGAGTCGTCGCTCGCCGCGATCCTCACGTCACCCGTGCCGCTCTTCGCGATCGTGCTCTCGGCGCTGTTCCTGCCGGATGAGCCGATGCGCGTGAACGGGCTGATCGGTCTCATCGTCGGGTTCATCGGCGTGGTGATCATCACCAGTCGCGGGCTGACCGGCGCCGGATCGTCGCTCATCGGTGAGATCGCGCTGCTCGGGGCGGCCCTCAGCTATGCCGCCGGGGCTGTCTACTCGCGGCGCAATGTCCGGGGCGTCCCGCCGATGATCCCGGCTGTCTTCCAGGTGACCTTCGCCGCGATCATCGTGGGCGTCCCGGCCATCATCCTCGAGCGACCGTGGGAGGCCCGCCCAGACGCGCAGGCCGTGTTCTCCATCCTGTGGCTCGGCATCCTCGGGTCCGGCATCGCCTATCTGTTCGTCTTCAGACTGTTCGCCCATTGGGGTGCGACACGCACCACGCTGGTGGCCTATCTGCTGCCGGTCGTCGGGATCGTCCTCGGCTACATCGTCCTTGCCGAGCCGGTCGATGCGCGCCTCATCGTCGGGACCGGGCTCGTGATCGCGGGCGTGGCCCTCGTGAACAGTCGGTTCGGGCGTCGGCGACTCTTCGGGCGGGGGGCGCCGGCAGCCGCCTAAGGCCGCCGTCCCTCAGCTCGGTGTCGCGCCGAGCGCCAGGAGCAGTGCTCCACCGACGATCAGCGTCGACGCACCCACCCGCCGGACGATGTCGCCGCGGTCCGCCGCCTCGCCCAGCCGGACCGAGCCCCAGGCGGCGGCGAATACCGCGGCAGACTCGCGCAACGGCGCTACGCCCGCCAGCGGCGCGATGCTGAGCGCCCACAGGATCAACAGGTATGCGGCCAGGGTCAGCCAGCCCCCGATCGCCGCATAACGGATCTGTTCCGGCCCGCCCGCGAAGACCCGGCCGCCCGCTACCAACTTCACCCAGAGCACGAGCACGATGTCCGTCGTGACCCACAGGATCGCGGCGTACGTGAGCGGGTCGATCAGGCGCGCCCCGACCCGGTCGATCGCGGTGTACGTCGCGATCGTGACGCCGATGGCCAGCGCGAACGCGATCGAGGGATCGAACGAGCTCTTGCCGCGCAGTACGACCCATGGCCGCTGGAGGATGAGGACTCCGGCCAGGAGCGCTGCGACGCCGATCGATCCGGCGAGCCCCAGCCGCTCGCCAAGGACGAACACGCCGACCGCGACCGCGAGGAGCGGCGCCGTCCCGCGCGCGATCGGATAGATGACCGACAGGTCACCTCGTCTGTACGCCGCCGACAACAGGATGAAGTAACCCGCCTCGATGACGCCTGACAGCACTCCCAGGGCGACACCTTCGATCGGGAGCGCCGGCCGGCCCGACGCCGACCAGGCGATGAAGCCCGCCGGGACGATCCCGAGCGTCGCCGCGAGCATGCCCACCGTCGCCGCGCGGAGCGGGTCGCCGGCCGTCTTGAGCCGGACGTTCCAGGCGACATGCAGGCCGGCGCTGACGAGGACCAGCGCGATGACGAATGGGTCCATGCCGCGACGTTAGCGGCCCACGTCCCTCCGCTGCATGCCCCACGCGCCCACCAGCAGCCCGCCGATCGCCAGTATCGCCGCGACGGCGATGCCCACGATGTCGTACGTGCCGGCCATCGGTTGACCGAGGTGCTTATAGATCGAGAGGTCGAGGATCACGTCCGGCAGGTCGAGCGCGGCACCCAGCGTGTCGAGGACGAACGTGCCGATCACGGCGGCCGCTGCGACGGGAGCCGCGAGCGACGAGCGGACGAGCCCACCGGCCGCGAAGCCGATGCCTGCGAACCCGGCGGCGGCGAGTCCGAGGATGGCCGCGCCGGCCACGGGAGCGCCGATGTCGCCGCCCTGGGAGGCGACCGCCGCGATCACGAACGCCCCGAGGACGATGACGAAGACGCCGATCCCGGCCATCACCCCGAGCCCGCTGCGCAGGGCCCAGCCTGCCCGTGACACGGGGGTCGAGAGCACGAGGTCGAGTCGTCGCTCACCCTCGTCGCTCGCCCACGCCGCGAGGAACGTGGCGCCCGCCAGGCCGGCCATGAGCGAGGCGAAGGCGAAGAACGCAAGTTGAAGGATGCCCGATGGCTGGCTCAGGTCGAGGTCCGGGTAGATGATCCGGATGTAATCCGTCAACCCCGGCGTCTGGTTCAGGACGTCCGTCAGCGCCTGCGCCGACGACGCGATCAGCGCGGCATACAGGCCGACACCGCCGCCCCACCCGAGTGCGGCCGGCGTCAGGTCGGACAGGAGGCGAGTGAACGGGTTGCGGGTCCCGCGCGGCAGCCCCGGGATGCGCAGCCAGCGCAGGGGCGCGACCGCGCCGATGTCCCGCCGTTCGAAGACGGCGACGCCGATGGCAAGCAGGACGACGACGACGACGGCAAGCAGACCGACCGAGGGCCAGTCGGTGACGCCGGCGATCGGGCGGTGACCCGAGGTCCACGCGTACCAGGACAGGGGCCCGAGCGCCTCGAGCGTCGGTGACAGCGTCGAGAAGGACGAGACGAGGTACATCCCGAACAGGGCGAGCAGCCCCACGCCGGCCGCTCGCGACCGACCCACGACCGGCGCGACCGCGAACGCGATCGACCCGGCCGCGAGCATCAGCAGCCCATAGAGAGTGACCTGCCCGAGCGCTGCATCCAGCGGGATCTCGTCGCCCGGCAGCGTCGCGAAGACCTGTCCGGCGACGTACAGGAGCAGTGCCGCTATGAGCATCGCCACGACCAGTGCTGTGATGTGGCCGGCAAGCTTCTGGAGCGCGATGGACCGGCGGCTGTGCGGCGTCGACACGAGCAGATCGAGGCTGCCCTTGGCGGCCTCACCGGCGAGCGTGCCTGAGAGGGCCAGCACCGACCACAGCCCGAGCAGGACGGGCAGGATGTTGCCTACCCGCCAGGAGATGAAGCCGCCAAGCGTCTCGATGTTGATCGGCTCCCCGAGCAGGCCCCGGAAGACCGCAGGCAGCGCCGTCATCGAGGTGACCAGGACCTGACGTTTCTGCAGCGTGTCGAACTCGGCGGCGATGGGCGCGGCGGTCGCGAGCATGAACAGCCCGCCCATCAGGCCGACGACGAGCGCCGCGCGACGGCTGTCTCGGAGCGTCTTGGCGTAGGTCGATGTCAGGCCCATCACCCGCGACCACGGTCGCGGACGAGAAAGGACGGCGGTGCTAGCGGCCATCGGGACCGACCCCGGCCGGGACCGAGCTCTCGTGGCTGCCGTACTGGGCCAGGAACACGTCCTCGAGGTTGGGTTCGCGGCTGACGACATCGGTGAGCCCATGAGCGGCGGACATGGCGATGACCTTGCCGATCGGCCCATTCACGCGCATGCGGACCACGTTCCCGTCGACCTCGAGGTCGCTCACGCCGTCGATGGCCGTGAACACCGCGGCCGGGATGGGGCGCTCGAACGTGAGCTCGACGTGATGGAAGGCGAGCTGTCGGATGTTCTCGATCCGGTCGACCTGGACGAGACGACCCTCGCGGATGATCGCAACGCGATCGCACGTCCGGTCGACCTCGTCGATGACGTGCGACGACAGGAAGATCGTCCGGCCCTCGGCCTTGGCCTCGCTCACCATCTCGAAGAATGCCTGCTGGATGAGCGGATCGAGGCCCGCTGTGGGCTCGTCGAGGATCAGCAGGTCGGGCTTGTGCTGGAGCGCGACCACGAGGCCGACCTTCTGCTTGTTGCCCTTCGAGTACTCCTTGTAGCGGCGTGTCGGATCGAGGTCCAGCCGCTCGACGAGCTCGGCCACGTAGCCCGGGTCGACGCCTCCGCGCAGGTTCGCGAAGTAGGTGATCGTGTCGGCGCCGGTAAGGCGGTCGTACAGATCGAACTCACCGGGCAGGTAGCCCACGCGTCGGTGGATCGACACGGGGTCCTTGGTGGTCTCGATCCCGAATACCTCGGCACGACCCGATGTCGGGCGGATGAGGTCGAGCAGGACGCGCATCGTCGTGGTCTTGCCTGCGCCGTTGGGGCCCAGGAAGCCGAAGATCTCGCCCGCTTCGACGTCGAGGTCGACCTCGGTGATCCCGCGGTGGATGCCATAGGTCTTGGTGAGCTGCTCGGTATGGATGACCGAAGTCATGCTGATTCCTTCCTGCCGGTCGGTCCGGCACGCTCTCGCAGGAAGCGGTCGACCACGGTCGGGACCTCCTGTTCGACGAACGCAAAGACGTCCCGCAATTCCTCGAGGCGGCGGCGTGATGCCGGCGGCCGGTCGGCGATGGCCTCGAGGCCGCGTTCCGCGAGCTCCCGGAACGTGCGGTAGATGCGACCCGCGTTCTCGAGGAACGAATCGAGGGCTTCGGGCGGGGCGCTGAAGTACTCACGCCGGTCGCCACGTCGCGTCGAGCGCCGGATCATGCCGGCGCTCGCCAGGATGCGCGCGGTGCCGCTGATGGCCCCACGGCTCGCCTGCAGCGCCTCGGCCAGGTCGGCCGCCGTCTGCTCGGGCGGCTCGCAGATGAGCAGCCAGCCCCACATGCGGCCGGCCATCGGCGTCATGCCATATGACGCGAGGACCCGACCCATCTCCTCGACGAAGGCGCTTTCGCCCTCGGTCATGCGCGATCGCATCGGTTCATGCGCCGACGCTACGCCGTTCACTCCGTTCAGTCAATACTGAACGTTCCGAATTGAGCGGCTATTGAGCGCTTCGGCGGCTTGCCGCTGGGGCCGAGGGGTGCTCCCCGCGCTCGGCTCGTTCCTTGAGCGCCCGCAAATGGGCCTCGACACGAGCCTCGAGGGACCGGCGACCGAGACGCACGAGGATGTCCGTCCAGCGGTCGATCAGCTCGAACGTCGCGCCGTGGATCACGCGGGTCCCGCCGGCGATGGGCTCGAGCCGCCAGGACCACTCGCTCTCGAACCCGGAACCGGTCACGCGGAGCCGGAAGACCGACTCCGGGCGGGCCTCCAGGCTCTCGACCCGGGCCATCTCGCGGAGCAGCCCGAGTCGCGTTCGGGCGGTACGTGTCGCTGCGGCGGCCGGCCACGAGGGGGCGGCCGGTCCGAGCCGCAACTCGGGGAACAACGTCGACGATGCGGTCGGATCGTGGAGGGCGGCCCACACCGCGCGCGGTGTCGCCTGGACGAACACCCGGCGCTCGACGAGTCGATCGTCGCGCAGGTGGTCGCCGGCACGACGGTAGCCGACCTCTGGATCGGGACGGACAGCCATCTCGCTCAGACCCCGATCGGGTGCCAGACCGTCTTCATCTCGAGGAAGACGGCGATCCACTCGGGGCGCTCCGATGCTCGGTCGTCGAGCCAGTCGAACCGCGCATCGCTGACGCGCGCGGGTCGGCGAGAGACGCGCTTGATGTCGTCGGCGGCCAGCTGTTCGGTCTCGACCCGCATGTCGTCGGGCACCCCCCAGACGTCGAGCGCGTCGACGTCGACGTGACCGGCGAGCACCGGGACGAGCTCCTTCTTGCGGCCGGTGAGGATGTTGACGACGCCACCAGGGACGTCGGATGTCGCCAGTACCTCGCTCAGCGTGATGGCCGGCAGCGGACGCGTTTCCGAGGCGAGCAGCACGACCGTGTTACCTGAGACGAGCGGCGGAGCGAGCCGGCTGACCAACCCGAGCAGCGACGACGTTTCGGGCGCGACCACGCCGACGATCCCCGTCGGCTCCGGGATCGTGAAGTTGAAGTAGGGAGCGGCAACGGGGTTGGCCGATCCCAGGATCTGGGTGATCTTGTCGGCCCAGCCGGCGTACCAGACCCAGCGATCGATGGCCCGGTCGACGATCTCGCCCGCGCGCGCGTCGCGCAACCCTTCGGCGCTGGCCACCTCGGCGACGAACTGGTCGCGCCGGCCCTCCATCAGCTCGGCGACGCGGTACAGGACCTGGCCCCGGTTCATCGCCGTCTTGGCGGCCCAGCCCGAGACCGCACCATGCGCGGCGCGGACCGCATCGCGCACGTCCTTGCGCGACGCCCGGACCGCGTTGGCCAGCGGAGTGCCGTCACTGGCCGACACGAGGTACGAACGCCCACTCTCGCTGCGCGGGAACGCCCCGCCGATGTACAGCTTGTACGTCTTGCGGACGCCGATCCGGGGCACCGCCCCGTCGCGCGACGTCCCGTTGCGCGACGACCCGTTCCGCGATGCAGCCCCTCGGCCCGTGGCCATCAGCGGTGCTCGAGACGGACGTAGGCGTGCAGCCCATGCATACCGCCCTCGCGGCCGAACCCGGACTCCTTGTAGCCCCCGAATGGCGAGGTCGGGTCGAACTTGTTGAACGTATTAGCCCACACCACGCCGGCCTGCAGCCGCGACACCATCTCGAGGATCCGCGAGCCCTTGTCGGTCCAGACGCCGGCCGACAGCCCATAGCGGGTGTTGTTCGCTTTCTCGACCGCCTCATCAGGCGTCCGGAAGGTCAGGACCGACAGCACCGGCCCGAAGATCTCCTCGCGGGCGATCCGGTGGCTCTGGGCGACGTTCGTGAAGAGCGTGGGGCGGAAGAAGTAGCCGCGCTCTGGCAGGTCGCACGCGGGCTGGTAGAGATCGGCGCCCTCGGCAACGCCAGAGGCGACGAGCTCCGTGATCTTCTCGAGCTGCGCCTTGGAGTTGATCGCGCCGACGTCCGTGTTCTTGTCGAGCGGGTCACCGACACGGATCGTGGAGAGGCGGTCCTTGAGCTTGTCGACGAGCGTATCGGCGATCGACTCCTGCACCAGCAGCCGCGACCCCGCGCAGCACACCTCACCCTGGTTGAAGTAGATCCCGTTGACGATGCCCTCGATGGCCTGGTCCAGCGGGGCGTCGTCGAACACGATGTTGGCGGCCTTGCCGCCGAGCTCGAGCGTCAGGGCCTTGTCCGAACCCGCCACCCCGCGGCCGATCTTCTTGCCGATCTCAGTCGAGCCGGTGAAGGCGACCTTGTCGACATCGGGGTGGGTCGCGAGGTGCATCCCGATCTCGCCCGGGCCGGTGACGATGTTGACGGTGCCCGGTGGCAGGTCGGCCTGCCGGACGACCTCGGCGAACAGCATCGCGGAGAGCGGCGTGGTCGACGCGGGCTTGAGCACGACCGTGTTCCCGGCTGCCAGCGCGGGGGCGATCTTCCACGCCAGCATCAGCAGCGGGAAGTTCCACGGGATGATCTGGGCCGCCACACCTAGGGGCTTGGCGACCCGGCCAGGGAAGGCGTAGTCGAGCTTGTCGGCCCAGCCGGCGTAGTACCAAAAGTGGTTGGCAGCAAGCGGGACGTCGACGTCCCGGCTCTCCTTGATCGGCTTGCCGGAGTCCATCGACTCGAGGACGGCGAACTCGCGAGCGCGTTCCTGGAGGATCCGCGAGATCCGGAAGAGGTACTTCGCACGCTCCCGGCCGGACAGCTGGCCCCATGACCGGCGCTGGGCACGCCGTGCGGCCCGCACCGCCTTGTCGACGTCCCCGGCGGTTGCCTTGGCGACCTTGGCGAGCGGTAGCTCCGTTGACGGGTCGATCGAGACGAACGTGCCGCCGCCGGTGGCGGCCACGGACCGCCCGTTGATGAACAGCCCGTACTGCTCCTGGAGCGTGACGATGTCACGCGCCTCGGGCGCCGGGGCGTACTCCCACGGGATCGCCTGACCGTCCCCGAAACCCCAGCTGTTCGGCCGCTGGTCCGAGGTGACGACGACACTCGTGCTGGTGCGGTCCGCCATGGTCGGCATTATGTCACCGCCTTCGTGCGGGGCTCCTTCTCAGCAGTCGTAGGCGGCGAGCGGGTATGACCGTTCGCAGAACCCCACGTGGACATGATCGTCGTGGCCGGTGTACCAGCGCGTCAGGCCTTCGCGGATGAGCACCGGATCATTGAAGTAGATGACCTTGATGTGCCCCGGGGCGGCGGCCCGGATGGCACGAACCAGATCGCGCGTGGCCGCGCGGTCGTACGACGACATCCGAAAGCTCCCGCCCAACTGGCATTGGCGCTCGTCCCGACGCATCGTGCGGATGTCGACATCGAGACCGCGCGCGTGGCTTTCGTGGCCGGGGATGTCACCGCCATGCTCGAGGCCGATGTCACCGATGGCGATCGGACCGTGGCCGCGCTGCACGACGGTGACCGCGGCAGCCCGGACCTGGCCGATCGCCGCGCCCGTGCCCCAGTCGGCAGGCCCGTTGCCCACCTGGTAGTCGCACATCCAGCGACCGAAGACCGGCCGCTCGAAATGGCCGATCAGCTGACGCCAGGTCGCGCTGTCGACGACACCCGTTGCGGGCAGTGCCGCATGGCGCTGGAACGTGCGCACGGCCGCGACGGTCGCCGGGCCCAGGGTGCCGTGGACGGTGAGACCCGCCCGTCGCTTGTCGTTCAGCTGCCGCTGGACCACCTTGACCGCCTCGCCCCTTGCCCATGGCTCGAGTCGGACGACCAACCGGACCCACGTCGAGGCATCGACCATGCCGGTCACCGGCAAGGCCTTGGCTGACTGGAAAGCACGGACCGCGCCGATCGTCGGCGTGTCGTACACGCCCGAGATGGCGAGGCCGGTCGCACCGTGATACCGCAGCAGGCCCTGCAGGGCTCGCACGTTCGAGCCGCGGTTGCCGACACTCTGGTGCGGATAGATCGGCGCGCCTGCAGACGCGACCCCGGAGACGGCGACGGTCAGCAGGGCGACGGACAGCGCGATGAAGGTCAGGCGAACCCGGCGGGACATGGCGGAGAGGCTACAGGCATCGGCCGATCCGCTGCATCACACGATGGGACTAGGCGAGCCGACGTCTGCCTCCTTCCGGAAACGATGCCCTCGCAGCGTCGTAGGCTGCGCGCATGGACCGACTGGCGGGGGTCGAGGAGCTGCTCGACGGTCCGCTCCACGATCGCGCTGCGCTGGTCGGCAACCTGCGCGATCTCGCGCGGGTGAATCGACGACTCGGCGGCGTCGACCTCAGCGCCCGCGCGATCGATGCGCTGGCGCCCGGCACGGCCGAGCTCCGGATCCTCGACGTGGGCACCGGCGGCGCCGACATCCCGCTCGGGCTGATCGATCGTGGCCGGGCGACCGGTCGGCTGGTGCGGGTCACCGGCGTCGACAGCCGACCCGAGGTGCTGGCAGCCGCCGCGCTCGCCGATCCGCGGGTCACGGCGACCGGGGAGCTGGCGCTGCACGTAGCCGACGGCCGGTCCCTGCCATTCGCCGACGGTTCGTTCGAAGTCGTCCATGCCTCGCTCGTCGTCCACCATCTCGAGCCCGACACGGCACGGTCGTTGCTTGCCGAGATGGGCCGGGTCGCCCGCTTGGGCGTGGTCCTCAATGACCTCGTCCGCAGCCGACCGGCGTGGCTCGGCGCCTGGTTGCTGAGCCATCTCGCGACGCGGAACCGCCTGACGCGCTACGACGCCCCCATGTCGGTCCGGCGGGCGTACTCGGTCGCGGAACTGACGGCGCTGATGGCTGCGGCCGGTCTTCGCGTCGAGCGACGCTACGACGGGTTCATGGGGCATCGGATCGCGCTCGCCGCGCGACACGACGGCGTGCGGTGAGCAGCGGCAGGACCGTGGACGTCGCGATCGTCGGTGCCGGGCCGGCCGGGACCGCGCTGGCGGCGGCGCTCGCGAGGCGAGGTCTGGACGTCGTGGTGTTGGAGCGTGCGGCGGCGTGGCAGTGGCGGGCCGGTGGCGTCTTCACGTCACCCGCGGCCGTCGCCGCGCTCACCCGGGTCGGGCTGGGGTCCGCCGTCATCGGTGACGTCACCACGCCGATCGCGGCGATGCGGCTCGAGACACCGGGTGGTTCGACCGTGCGGCTGACGTACGGGGCGGATCAGGGCGGGCCACCGGCGGTCGGGTTCGACCGCTCGCGGCTCGATCCTGCTCTGGAGCAGCTCGCGCGCGACGCCGGTGCGACCGTCCGCCGCGGCGTGAACGTCCGGGCGGTGACCCTCGGCGGACCCGGGCCAGCCATCCTGGACCTCGGGGGTGAACACGTCGCCACCCGCATGGTGGTCGGCGCCGACGGCACCCACTCGATCGTCGCGCGAGACGCGGCCGTCGCACGACCGCCTCGACTGCCGCCGCGCGTCGGACTGACCTGGCATGTCGTCGATCCACGTCCCGAGCCGGCAACGCCGATCGATGCCCGGCTGGTCGTCGTTCGCGATGCGTATGTCGGGCTTGCGCCGGTGCCCGGCGCGCGCCTGAACATCGGTATCGTGCTCGGGCGTTCCTGGCACACATCGCTCGCCCGCGACGGAGCGGCAACGACCGTCCGCCGCGTCCTCGATCTCGTCCCGATCGCTGGCGACGACCCGGTCGCCTGGGCGGACGCGACGCCGTGCGATCGGATCGCCGGCGCCTCACCTCTGGGCGTGCGCGTGACGCGGCGTGCCGGCAACGGGTGGTTCCTGGTAGGTGACGCCGCCGGCTTCCTCGACCCGTTCACCGGCGAGGGTCTCCATCGCGCACTGGTCTCGACGGAGCTCGCGGCTCGCGCCATCCCAGCGGCACTCAGCGGGGGCTCGGGAGCCCGGGAACGTGCGGCCGCCGCGTATGACCGCTCGATGCGTCGGCGTTTCGGCTCGAAGGATGCGGTCTCCTTCCTGGTCCAGTCGTTCCTGGCCCGGCCGGGGCTGTTCGAGTACGCCGCGCGACGGCTCGCCGAACGGCCCGGCGTCCGTGCGACGATGGGCCTCGTGATGGGTGACCTGGTTCCCGCGTCGCGTGCGCTGGATCCCCGCTTCCTCGCGGCGCTACTGGCGCCGTGACCACGGGCGTGAGCCGGTGAGCGAGGATCGCGTCCGCGTCGCGGCGTACGCGATCGTTCGTGATGAGCAGGACCGGGTGCTGTTGTGCCACATCCACCCGTCGGTCGGGGTCGGCGACGTCTGGACGCTGCCCGGTGGCGGGCTCGAATTCGGCGAGTCGCCGGCGCGGGCCGTCGTCCGCGAGATGCAGGAGGAGACGGGGTTCCTCGGCGAGATCGAGCGGCTCGTGGAGGTCGACGACCGACTGTTCAGCAACGGCGACGACGGCGACCGGATGCACGCGATCCGGATCGTCTACGACGTGCGGATCGTCGGTGGCGCTCTGCGCGACGAGGCCGACGGCTCGACCGACACGTGCCGCTGGGTCGCCCCCGAGGAGGCGCTCCAGATGCGTCTCGGCGAGCTGGCGCGACATGCCGTCGAGCGGCTCGCCGCCGTCGATGCATAGCCAGATCGCGATCGACATCGACGCGCCCGCGGCGCTGGTGTTCGCCCTCGCGCGAGACGTGGAGCGGTGGGCGACGCTCCTCCCTCACTACGTTCGTTCCGGCGTCCTCGGCCGCGATCCCAGTGGGCGTCAGCTCGTCGAGTTCGTCGCTCGCCGCCCGTTCGTCCCGGTGCTCGGACTCGGTCTCCCGGTCGTCTGGCGATCGCGGACATGGAACGAGCCCGACGCACGACGCCTTCGTTTCGAGCACGTCGCCGGGGCGACCCGCGGCATGGACGTGACGTGGGACATCGTTCCGCGCCCCGATGGCATGGGCTGTCGCGTCACCATCAGCCACGAGTTCGCCCCTCCGGTGCCCGGCTTCGCCACGTTCGTGGACCGATTCTTCACGCGCGCGATCGCCGGCCGCACCCTCGGCACGTTCAAGGCACTGGCCGAGACGCTGGACCGCGCCGATAGGTCCGATCCCGCACCGCCGCCGAATCCCTCGACATGAGCGAGCGACGACGGATCTGGATCACCGGCCTCGGGATCGTCACGCCCATCGGGACGGGCGTCGAGGCGTTCCGAGCCGGCCTCCGTCGTGCCGAGTCACCGGTCAAGCGCATCGACCGCTTCGATCCGTCGCCCTTCCGCAGCCAGGTGGCGGCCCAGGTCGACGACTTCGACCCGTTGTCGTGGATGCCACCCAAGACGGCCCGCCAACTCGATCGGTTCAGCCAGTTCGGGATGGTCGCCGGCCGCCTGGCTCTCGACGATGCGGGGATGCGACCCGGCGAGGCCGGTGCCCCGGACCCGGAACGCGTCGGGATCTACCTCGGGTCGGCGCTCGGCGGCATCGCGTTCGCGGAGGAGCAGCACGAACGGTTCATGGAGAAGGGCATCCGCCAGGTCGCCCCGACGCTCGCCCTTGCCGTCTTCGGCGGCGCCGCGCCGGCCAACCTCGGGATCGAGCTCGACGTCCGCGGCCCCATCCTCTCGACCGCCAATTCCTGCGCATCGGGTGGTGTCGCCCTGGGTGAGGCGATGGGCGACCTGCGCGAGGGACGGGTCGATGCGGCGATCGCCGGCGGCTGCGAGATCCCTCTGTCGCCGCTCGCGTTCGGAGCGTTCGACATCATCCGGGCCCTCTCCGCGGGACACAACGACGACCCAAGCCACGCCGCACGACCCTTCGACAGCGAGCGCGATGGATTCGTCATGGGTGAGGGCGCGACCCTGCTCGTGCTCGAGGAGGCCGGGGCGGCCGCCCGGCGGGGCGCGACTCCGTATGCCGAGCTGCTCGGCTACGGCGCGACGTCCGACGCGCACCACATGGTCCAGCCGCGCGCCGACGGTCGCGAGGCGGCGCGAGCGACGACCATCGCGCTCGACGATGCCGCGGTCGACGCAGGCGAGATCGAGTACGTCAACGCGCACGCGTCGTCGACGCCGATCGGCGACATCGCCGAGGCGCGCGCCATCACGATCGCCCTCGGCGAGCGCGCCGCGACGGTGCCGGTCAGCGGGACCAAGGCCCTCTATGGGCATCCCCTCGGTGCGTCGGGTGCCATCGAGGCGGCCATCTGTGCGCTGGCCATCCACGACGGGTGGGCGCCGGCGTCGGTCAACCTCGAGTCGCCCGAGCCGGAGCTCGACGGGCTGCTGCCAGGCCTCCTGCGCGAGGGCCGCGACGGGACCTACCGGCGGGTGCTGAGCACCTCGTTCGGGTTCGGCGGGCTGAACGCCGCGTTGGTGTTCGGCGCCGTCGACTGAAGCACGGCCTCTGCCGGGACCGTCTCGGCCGCGCGTGCCGTGACCGCCAGGTCGCGGGCGCCGATCCGTCGATACCAGACGAGCGCCCCGACCCCGCATACGAGCGAGAGGACGCCACCGATGGCGACGGCCTGGAGGATCCCGATCGTCGACGCGACCGCGCCCATGAGGAGGCCGCCGATCGGCATCGACGCCGAGAAGACCGTGGTGTAGACGCTCATCACTCGCCCGCGCAGCCCATCGGGCACGGCCAGCTGGATCGTGGCGTTGGCGGTGGCGGCCATGATGATGCCGCCGGCCCCGATCGGAACCATCAGCAGCAGCGACAGCGGGAACGACGTCGAGGCCGCCAGGGCGACCGTCGCGATGCCGAGCGCGACCGCGCCGAGGGCGATGCGGATCGGGCGAGGTCGACCGGCGATCACCAGCACGACCGCCGATACCAGCGCACCGATACCTGACGCGGTCATCAGGAAGCCGTAGCCCGAGGCGTCGCTACCGAGCACGTCCTGAGCGAGCGGCGGGATGAGCACCTGGAAGTTCATGCCGAACGTGGCGACCAGCCCCACCGTCGTCACGGCCATCAATACGATGGGCGTGTGGCGGACGAAGGCGAGGCCCTCGCGCAGGGTCTCGACGACAGCACCGACCGACCGCGGTCGGGGCACCAGACGCGGCAGGTGCAACTCGTCGTCGCGCATGGCCGCCAAGGCGATGATCACCGCGAGGAAGCTGACGGCGTTGATCGCGAATGCCGGGGCGATCCCGAATGCGGCGATCGTCAGCCCAGCCATGGCCGGCCCGACGACGCGGGCACCGTTGAACATCGCCGAGTTGATGGCCACCGCGTTGCCGATATCACGGGGACCGACCATCTCGATCGCGAACGACTGGCGGACGGGCATGTCGACGGCGCTCGCGCACCCCAGGAGCAGGGCCAGCACGACGATCATCCAGACCTCGACCAACCCGGTCGCGGTGAGGATCGTCAGGATGATGGCGAGCACCATCATCACGACCTGGGCGGCCAGCAAGGTCTGGCGCTTGGGCAGCACGTCCGCGAGGATGCCGGCGAAGAGGCCAAGGACCATGACCGGCAGGAACTGCGCGGTGGCAACCACGCCGAGCCAGAAGGGGTCGCCGGTGAGCGTCAACACCAGCCAACCCTGGGCGACCTGCTGCATCCAGGTGCCGATGAGCGACACCGCTTGGCCGAAGAAGAACAGCCGGTAGTTGCGGTGGCCGAAGGCCTTGCCGGCCTTGCTCCGAGCGAGCCGTCGTGGGGCGAGGACAGACACACCGGTCATGACCGCGCGTCCCGCTCGGGATGGGGCGTCGGGCCGCCATCGATCTCCGAGAGATGGGCCTCCAGGTGGACCCGTCGCTCGCGGGCGGCGTCGATCATGGACCGAAGACGGAGGGCCTTGGCTTCGAGGGTCGCGATCTGGCGGTCGACGCGGGTGCGGGCGTCCTCGAGGATCGCCCGCCGCTCGGCCGGGTCCTGCGTGGCGCGGAAGCGTTCGCGGTTGCGCTCGCGCGCCGCCTCGTCCTCGAGCAATTGGCCGATCTGGGCGAGCGAGAACCCGGCCTCGTCGCGGAGCTCCTTGATGTGCCGCAGCCGGTCAAGGTCCGAGTCGTCGTACAGCCGGTAGGCACCACCGGAGCGACCGGCCGGCTCGAGCAGACCGACCTCCTCGTAATAGCGGATGGCGCGGGATGTCAGACCGGTCTCGGCGGCGACCTCCTGGATCTTGAGCAGCGGGGGGTCTGCGGCGGGCGCGGCCGTCGTTGGTCTGGTGGGCATCGCACGCAGTCTATCACAACCTTAACGTTCACGTGAAGGTCCGGATGAGCCATTCGGGAACGATTCCTCCCGACGACCCGCCAATACACTCCAGACGCGACCAGACCGGCCGTGCGGATCCGAGGGCGACGTGGAGCGAGACCTCGTGGAGCGAGCGCGGAAGGGCGATCATGACGCCTTCGCTGTGCTGGCAGGCGCCACGATCGGTCGGCTTGACGCCGCGGCTCGGCTCATCCTGAGGGACTCGTACCGAGCGGAGGACGCCGTCCAGGAGACGCTCGTCCGATGCTGGCGGGACCTGCCCACCCTGCGCGATCCCGATCGCTTCGATGCCTGGCTTCACCGGATCTTTCTCAACGCCTGCCGCGATCAGCTCCGGGTCGCCAAGCGCAGGAGCATCGAGGTCGAGCTTCCCGAGATCCATCCCCTCTCGGTGCCTGACTCCCAATCGGCCACCGCCGACCGGGACCTCATCGAGCGTGGCGTTCGTCACCTCGATACCGACCAGCGCACCGTGATCGTCCTTCACTACTACCTTGGCCTGCCGCTGCCCGATGCCGCCTCAGCGATGGGGATCCCGCTCGGGACCGCGAAGTCACGCCTCCATCGGGCGACCCAGGCACTCCGAGCCGCTCTCGACTCGGATGCGCGAGGAGCCCCGCAGATGGCGGAGGGTCGGTCCAGATGACATATCGCGACGATCTCGACCGGCTCCTCTCCGCGTGGCTCGACGACCCGTATACGCCACCCGCTCCGCACTACCTCGGTCGTGTCCTGGAGCGGACCCGGCAGACACGACAGCGACCGGCCTGGGCCAGCCTCGAAAGGTGGCTTCCCATGGCTGACAAGGTTCTCCAACCGGCCACGTCACCGCCGCTGCGTGTGGCCTGGCTCCTGATCATCGCGGTGCTGTCTGGTGGCCCTCGTGGCCGGAGTGGCGATCGTGGGGTCGCGACCTCCTCACAGCCGAGTCCTGTCATCCCCCAGGGGCGCGTGCCGCGGTCTTCGCCTTCAGCTCGATCGTCGGTGGAGCCGACGGCGACATCTATCTCGCGCGAGCGGACGGCACCGATGTGCGCCAGCTCACCAGCGGGCCCGGGCATCGGCTGACGTCTCCCGCCTGGTCGCCGGATGGCACCCGCATCGCCTACCGCGTCTGGGAGGGCGGAAACGACTCCCTTGTCGTCATCGACGCGGGCGGCGGCAACGCGACGACACTGGCCACGATGGCCTCGAGCGCGGCGTATTGCGCACGGGGCGGCCCGGTCTGGTCACCGAGACGGGAATGACTCTCGTCTTCCCAAGCACCCGGTGTGCGCGAGTCGGTTTGACCTCTTCATCGTGCCCGGCGGACGGGTCGTCACCCGCGACGAGGCTGCTGGCCCCGGGCATGGAGGGTCAGGCCGCCGACTGGTCGCCCGACGGCGAAACAGATCGCCTTCCTGGGCAGGGACGCGACCGGCAGCGTCGGCTTCTATGTGGTCGATGCAAAACCGGCGATGGCGCTGAGGCGGCGGGCTCCAGAGCACGTCAGCATCCTGGCCTTTGACAGCCTTGATTTCGCGAACGCCACTGGAGGAGCATGGTATCCTGCCGATGGTCACCCGACGGGACCGAGCTCGCGGTCGTCTCTGACGTGGTTGCGACCGGCGCTAGCGCCTCGGAACAAGGAACATCGTCGTGGTCAAACCCGATGGCTCCGAGCCGAGGGTCGTCGCGAAGGCGGCCTTCAACCCCGCCTGGTCACCCGACGGCGAAGCGCATCGCCTTCCACCGCCAAGTCGACCCCTCGGAGTACTTCGACGGATCGACCGTGTACCTGCGCGGACTTGGGTCGATCGAATGCGGACGGCACCAACGAACGTCGACTCGATCCGTTGGTGGAGGGTTGCGCCCCTGCGCCGGAGTGGTCGCCCGACGGGACCCGCCTTGCGGGGGTGCTGATCGTGCCGACACCGGATGACCCCAAGCTCGGGTTCCACTACGGGGTGATGACGGTGGACGGTGACGATCCACAGGTCGCCCTCCTTGATGGTGGGGCCGGATCCTGGCAGCCCGTCGTCGCGCCGATCCCACCGGCGCCATCGTTCGGGGTGAGCTCGCCAGCCCCTTGATCCGACCCTCGCGCAGTTCGGTGACCCCGGCTCCGGCCGGGGTCACCGCGATTTAGTCGATCGTGAAGGCGTCGGGGTCCTGGTAGCGGCCGGTCCGCTGGAACTCGATCTGCATCAGCACGTCGTTGAGCAATGAGGACGCCCCGAAGCGGAACCAATCCGGGCTCATCCAGCGCGGCCCGAGCGTCTCGTACAGGATCACGAGGTACTGGATGGCTTCCTTGGCCGTCTTGATCCCACCGGCCGGCTTCATGCCGACCTGCCGTCCGGTCGCCCGCTCGAAGTCGCGGATCGCCTCGAGCATCACGAGCGTCACCGGCATCGTTGCGGCGGGCGTGACCTTGCCGGTCGACGTCTTGATGAAGTCGGCCCCGGCGGCCATCGCCAGGATCGACGCGCGGCGGACGTTGTCGTACGTCTCGAGCTCGCCCGTCTCGAGGATGACCTTCAGGTGGGCGTCGCCGGCGGCCTCCTTGACCTCGACGATCTCCTCGAACACGGCGGCGAAGTCACCCGACAGGAAGGCGCCACGGTCGATGACCATGTCGACCTCGTCGGCGCCCGCCTCGACCGCGGCGCGCGTCTCGGCCAGCTTGATGTCACGGAACGTCTGGCCGCTGGGGAACCCGGTCGCGACGCTGGCGACCTTGACGTCGCTCCCCTTCAGCGCCTCCTTGGCGTCAGCGACCATCGCCGGGTAGACGCAGATCGCCGCGACGGACGGGATCGTCGGGTCGCCAGGCTTGGGGTGCATGGCCTTGACGCACAGGGCGCGGACCTTGCCGGGCGTGTCCTTCCCCTCGAGGGTCGTCAGATCCATCATCCGGATGGCCAGGTCGAGGGCCCAGAGCTTCGATGCCTTCTTGATCGACCGCCGTTTGAGCGCGTCGACGCGCGCCTCGACGCCCACCTGGTCGACGGTCGACACGCGCCCCAGCAGGCTGCCGAGCGGGTCACCGAGTGAGCGCGTTCGACCGTCCCACGCGCGGATGAGCTCGTTGGCGCGCTGACGCGCGAGGGTGTCGGGTGGCTTGGTCGCGGTCATGGGACGGAGAGGATACCGCTAGGATCGAGCAGCGCCCACCGGGAAACCGCGCCGGCCCGGTTCGGCGTAGCGTCCGGCATACGAGGTGGTGACGAAGGAGGGCCCTGGATGGATCGACGACGGCTCGTGGCGCTGGCAGGTGGATCGGCGCTCGTGATCGTGATCGGTGCCGGGACGGCGCTGGCCGCTGATCGGTCCGTCGCGATCTCCGGTTTCACCTTCTCGCCACGGACGGTGACCGTGAACGTCGGCGACACCGTCACCTGGACCAACAGCGACGCCCAGGCCCACACGGCGACGTCCGGGAGTGCCTGGAGCACGGGAGACATCGGCAACGGCGAGTCGGCGTCGATCACGTTCTCGACGGCGGGTACGTTCGACTACATCTGCGCCATCCACCCGACCATGACCGGCACGGTCGTGGTCAGTGCCGGAGGCGCACCGCCGACCGATACCCTGGCCGCCTCCGGACAGGACGCCGGCACACCCTTGCCCACCACCCTGGCGCTGCTCGGTCTGGTGACGCTCGTCGCGGCCCT
Source organism: uncultured Chloroflexia bacterium (assembly GCA_963813535.1). Taxonomy (GTDB): domain Bacteria; phylum Chloroflexota; class Limnocylindria; order Limnocylindrales; family CSP1-4; genus SPCO01. The sequence goes on from CAWEZH010000002.1 coordinate 1,375,505, forward strand.
CGTTGCCGGCCACCATCTGCGGGGTCGGGCGACCGACTGACGTGACCTCGTCAGCGGCCTCCGCGCACCTTCGGCAGCGGCGGCATCGTGTGCTTGCCGTCGACCAGGAAGTGGCGGAACCAGTCGAGGACGATCCGCAGGTTCTCGATCCGTCGGAACGGGGTACCGGAACGGGTCAGCTCGTGGGTCTCCTCGGGCACACGCAGCAAACGGACCGGGCGTCGCAGCGAGCGCAGCACGGTAAAGAGGGCCTCGGCCTGTCCGACGGTCGTCCTGATATCGCGTTCGGAGTGCTGGATCAGCAACGGGGTGTGGATGCGGTGCGCGTACGACACCGGTGAGATCTCCCGGAAATAGGCCGGGTCACTCCAGGGCGTTGCGTCGAACTCGAGCATCGCCCAGTCGCCGCCACTGATGTCGCCCGTCAGGAACAGCATCGACATGTCGCTGACCGAGCGACAGGTCATCGCGGCGCGAAAGCGATCGTCGTGGGCGATGATCCAGTTGGTCAGGTAACCGCCATACGACCCACCGGTCAGCCCGAGGCGGTCCGGATCCGCCAGGCCCTCGGTCACGAGCGCATCGACGCCTGCGAGGACGTCGCGCATCGGCCCCTCGCCCCAATCCCGGTGGTTCCCGTCGTTGAAGTCCTGTCCGTAGCCCTCCGAGCCGCGCGGGTTGCAAAAGAAGACGCCGATGCCCGCCGCCGCGAGGACCTGGAACTCCCAGAGCGGCGACCAGCCATACAGCGAATGCGGGCCGCCATGGATCTGGGTGACGAGCGGACCGGGTTTGCCACCACCCGCGACGAACCAGCCCTGGATGGATCGGCCTTCGACCTCGGATCGGCGTTCGACAGGTTCGATCAGCGTCAGCTCGTCGAGCACCTCGCGGTTGAACGCCGTCAGGCGACGAGGCGTGCCATCGCCATCGTTGAGCCATAGCTCCGGAGGCTCGGTCGGCGTCGAGCGGAGATAGGCGTACCGCGTCCGCCGGCCCTTCGCCACTGAATCGAATGACGAGATGTGGTGGCGATCGGTCGTCAGCCGGCGGACCGCCCCGTCGGCGGTGGAGATGCGCCACAACTCATAGCTGCCGTCGATCGGCGCGGTGAAGTCGATGCTTCGCCCGTCGGGCGATGGCCGAAGTCGGGCGATCTCGCCACGAACGATGTCGCTCGCGACGCCCGCGCCGGGCATCAAGTCGTGTCGACCCGAGATGTCACGACCACCGTCCGCGTGCGCCTCCGAGCCGTCGGCCGGGAACAGCCAGACGTCGTACCGGCTTCCGCCGCGCCCCTCGAGCTTGTTGCCGAGCGTCGCGATCGTCTTCCCGTCGGGAAGCCACGTCGGGGTGCCGAACATCGATCGCGGTCCAGCCGTGACGGCATGGACCGCGCGCGTGCTGACATCGACCACGTGGATGGCCGGCCGCAGGGTCAGGTCGTGGTCGCGATGACGCTCGGACACGAACGCGATGCGCGTGCCGTCCGGCGACCACGCTGGCTCCGTGTCCGATACGGGGCCATCGGTGAGGCGTGTCGCGGCGCCCGTCGCCACGTCGACCAGCCAGAGGTGGCGGATGCGGTCGTACTGGAAGCCCGGGCCGTTGAGCATGTAGTTGAGCCGATCGATGAAGCGATAGTCCGATTCGGGCGGCTCGTCGGGCCTCGGCTTGCGTCCCGTCCCGCGCTGACGCGCGTCCTCGTCGTGGGTCGCGCCGTGGGATGTCGATACGACCACAAGCCGCCGGCTGTCGGGTGACCATTCGAAGGCCTCCACACCGCGCGGCAGGTCGGTCAGCCGGCGCGCCTCGCCCGGTCCGTCGAGCGGCAGCACATGGACCTGGTCCTTGTCCTCGCGATCCTTGCTCTCCTTGGGTCGCGACGGTTCCTGCTCGGCCTGCAGCCGCCGGTCGGAGATGAACGCGAGCGAACGGCCGTCAGGCGAGAACCGGGGATGGTGGTCGTTGCGTGTGCCGATGGTCAGCTGACGAGGCGGGCCGTCGGCGGCCTGGTCGGTCGGGATGAGCCATACGGCCTGTCGGTAGCCGTCGAACGTCGGGGCGACGCTCTGGAGCGTCACGACCGCCCATCGGCCTTCCGATGAGAGGCGGGGTTCGGTCGCGACGCGCAGCCGATAAAGGTCATCCGGTCGAGGGGCTCTGGGCACGGGCAGAGTCTATCGGCCCCGACTGACGTGGCGGGAAGGCGGCTCCGAGCGGGACGCACGCCGCCCCGACCGATGGTCGAGGTGATCCGGCTGGCTGGGCGGGTCTACCATCGGCGGGACGATGACGCACCAGCTCGCCCTGCCACTCGACGCCACGGCGGATCGATTGCCCGATCTCCCGGAGCTGCGGCCGATGCTCGCGCGGCCCCTGCTGGACGCGTTCGATTCCGATGAGCACCTGTTCGAGCCGTGGTGGGGCGGGACGCGGGCCCTGGTGTCGATCGGACCGTCGGAGCACCCGGGCGTCGGCGATGTCCGCGTGATCGATGCCGACGGCATCGATCGGACCGCAGTGCTCCCCGAGCTGGCTGGTACGGCCGTTCGCGTCGCGGCGCGCTCGGCGATCCTCGACGGCGAACTGGTCGTGGTCGATGCCGAGGGTCGCGCCGACGAGACCGCCCTCGCGCGTCGCCTCGATGGGAAGGCCGGTCGGCCCGTGGCGTTCCTCGCCTTCGACCTGCTCCACATCGACGGGAAGTCGCTGATCGGTCAGCCGTTGATCAAGCGCCGCGAGATCCTGCGTCGCGTCCTGCGGCCCGGGGATGAGGTGGTCGCGGTGCCCGCGATCGCGACCGAGGGCCGCGCCCTCTTCGATGCCATCGTCGCCCAGGGCCTGGCCGGGATGATGGCCCGCCAACGCCTGGGGCCGTACCTCCCCGGGATCCGGAGTCGGCTGTGGCGGTTCATCCCCGCCATCGAAGGCTCGGTGCCGGCCGCGGAGCTGGCGGAGGCGCCTGAAGAGCCGACCTCCGCGACCGCGCCTGTGCTGGCGATGCTCAGTCGGCTGCCGCTCGAGGACGAGGCCTAGGAGCCCGTTCGACGTGCGGCGGCGATGAAGCCCCGCAGACCCGGGCGCTGACCGTAGAGCAGCACACCGGTCGCGTAGATCCTGACCGTGACGACCGACACGAGCGCGATGGTCACGAGGAGGATCGTCACCGACAGGGCGACCTCCCACGGCTGGACGTCGCTGACCATCAGCCGGGCGAGCATCGCGAACGGGCTGAACGGCGGGATGAACGATGCGAGCCGTCCCAGCACGCCTCCGCCCCCGAGCAGCACCACGAGGGCCGAGAGATAGCCGGCCATCGCCACGAGGCTGAGCGGCAGCGACAGCGTCTGGAGATCGTCCGGACGGCTGACGAACGATCCGACCGCCGCGTAGATCAGGGCGAACAGCGCGAAGCCGAGCAGGAAGAACACGCCGTACGCGCCGAGCAGGCCGATCGTGAGCCCGCCGGTCGGCAACCCGGCACCGCCAGGCCCGAGGAGCGCGCGAGCGATGTCGTCCTGGAACGCCAGGACGAGCACAGCCGGCGTCGCGATGGCGACGTACTGCGTCAGCCCGGCACCGCCGATGCCAAGGACCTTGCCGACGAGCAGCTGGCGCGGCGACGCCGCGCTGATCATCAGCTCCATGACCCGGCTGCTCTTCTCGGTGGCGACTCCCGTCGCCACCCACATCCCGTAGATCAGGATCGTGATGAACATGAGGATGAGGAAGACCGTCCCGAGGAAGCCACGACTGGCGATGACCACGGCATCGACCTGGCGGCCGCCCTCGGTCGGTCCGCCGAGCGGCGCCGTGTTGAAGGTCGGCGTTCGGAACGTGCCATCCGTCGAGCCCGGCGGCAACGAGCTCGTCCAGTCGAGGATGGCCACGGACAGTGCCGTGAACCCGGCGAGCTGGCTTCGAACACCGTCAGGCGGTCCGGCTGTGTGGTAGGTGACGTCGAGGCTGTCATCGTCAAGCCGCACGACCTCGATGATCCCGTCCAGCCGGCCGGCGGCGAGCTGCTGGATCGCCAGGTCACGATCAGTCGCCCGCTCGATCCGGTACGGGGGTGTCCACTCCCCGGCGGCGACGCCGGGCGGTGGCACGTTCATGATCCCGTCCGCCGCTGCGATGGTCCCGACGGCGAGTCGCTCCTCGTCGGCGATGATCGCGATCCGGTCGACCGTCGAGCGGTCGAGGTAGCGGATGACGATCGGGGTGAGTGCCACGCCGACGGCGAGGGCCATCAGGACCAGGGTCGAGATCCGGAACAGCGGACTTCGGACGCGGTCGACGTATTCGCGCCGCGCGACGATGCCCGCGTTCGGCAGGAGCGGCTCGTCACGGGCCATCAGGCCGCGTCCTCCTCGTCCACGATCGGCTCTTCGTCCTCGTCGGACGGTCGACCGACCAGCTCGATGAAGATCGCCTCGAGCGACGGCTCGGCGACCTCGAAGCGCGTCACGTTCGCACCACGCTGGAGCGCAGCCGCGAGCACGTCGCGGGGCTCCACGCTCGCCCGAAGCTCGAGCTCGGCGAAGCCGGCCCCGGGTCGGATCGCGGCGACGCCGTCGATCGTGCCGAGCCATGTCGGCAGGATCTCGCCCTCGATGCCCAGGCGGACCGTGCGGGCGCGCGAGCCTCGTTTCAGCTCGCCCAGCGTTCCGCCGGCGACGAGCCGGCCGTGGTCGACGATGACGAGCGACTCACAGAGCGCCTCGGCGACCTCCATCTGGTGGGTCGAGAAGACGATCGTCCGGCCCTCGTCGCGGAGCTCGACGAACGCATCGCGCAACAGGGACAGGTTGACCGGGTCGAGTCCGGTGAACGGCTCGTCCATGAGGAGGACCTCGGGGCCATGCAGGATCGCGGCGATGAACTGGACCTTCTGCTGGTTGCCCTTGCTGAGCTCCTCGGCGCGTCGATCCGCGAGGTCCGTGATCCGGAAGCGCTCGAGCCAGTACTCGGCCTTGGCCATCGCCCGGTCGGATCGCTCGCCGTACAGGCGCGCGAAATACACGAGCTGCTCGATCACCGTCAGACGCGGATAGAGCCCACGCTCTTCGGGCAGATAGCCGAACGTGCGTCGCGGCAGGTCCGGGGCCAGCGTGCCATCCCAGCGGACCTCGCCCTGGTCGGCACGCAGGATCCCAAGGCAGATGCGCATCGTCGTGGTCTTCCCGGCGCCGTTGGCGCCGAGGAAACCGAAGATGCGCCCCTTCGGCACGCTGAACGCGAGCTGATCGAGCGCGACGGTCTGTCCGAACCTCTTGGTGACGCGGTCGATCTCGAGGGTCATCGCGCCGGAGGATAGTCCCGGCCGCGTTGGTACGCCGCTGGGCCGATGGTCCGGGTGGGGTCCGGTGTGGTCCGGGGCGGACGACGCCACCGGATCGGGACTCGCAGGTCCGCGCATCGGGGTGCGACAATCGCAGCCTGATGACGGACACCGCAGGACCCGCAGCACCGCCGTCGGCGAGCGCCACCACGCCGACGCGCATCCACGCGGACAGGGCGGCCGGCACGCTCGAGATCGAGTGGGCCGATGGGCACATCACCATCTACGCATTCGAACCGCTGCGCTGGCTGTGCCCGTGCGCCTACTGCCGCGGCGAGGCGGGGATGCCCGGCTGGCTCGACAGCGCGCCGACGCTCTCCCCGGAGCAGATCCGCCTGACGGACCTCCATCTCGTCGGCAACTACGCGGTATCCCCGCATTGGGCCGACGGCCACAAGACGGGCTACTACCCGTTCCGCCTCCTCCGGGATCGATGCCCGTGCCCGCGAGTGCACTGCGCGACGTGAACGAGGAGAAGCGACCGCTGGTAGCGCCCGTCCTGCGGCAGCCGGCACCCACGAGGAGCATCGATGATCGTCGTCACCACGCCATATCTCCCCGGCCATCGCATCACCGAGAGCAAGGGGATGGTCTTCGGACTCGTCGTCCGCAGCCGCGGGCTCGGCGGCAACCTGATGGCGGCCCTCCGCTCGCTCGGCGGCGGCGAGATCCACGAGTACACGAGCCTGCTGGAGGACACGCGCCGGCAGGCGCTCGACCGCCTCGTCCGCAATGCGACGGTCGCCGGTGCCAACGCGATCGTCTCGATGCGCTTCGACTCGTCGGAGCTGTCCGGGACGATGTCCGAGATCGTCGCGTACGGGACGGCCGTCATCGTCGAAGCCGACGCCGGCGCCACGGTGTCCTCGTCCACGGTGGTCGACTAGATGGGCGCCGACCTGACCCGCCTCCTCGTCCTTGGCATCGGCCTGGTCCTCACCGTCCTCGGGCTGTCGCTCGTGGGCTCGCAGCAGAGCACCGGCCTGTACCCGCTGTTCATCGGCCTGGCGCTGATCGTGGCGGCCGTGATCGAGCGGGTGCGCTACCGCTCGAGCGAGGCCGAGCTCAGCGCGGAACGACCGGGGCCGGGTGGCGGGGAACCGCCGGGTGTCTCCCTGGATCCACGCTTCCAGCCCACCGAGGAGCGTTTCGAGGATCCGACCACCGGCGTCAGGATGCGCGTCTGGCTCGACCCGGCCGCCGGCGAACGGCGGTACGTCGCCGAGGAATGACCCTTTCGGCCCATCGGGAGGGTTCATCGGGCCGTGCTATCCTCGCCGGCCAGCCCGCAGCGTAGGAGCCGCCCACTTCGAGATGGCCGCTGTCGATCCCGGAGCGCCAGCCCCGACCGCGGCACAGGCACGCCCCCGTCGCGTCCCGAAGCGAGAGCCCTCCCCGCTCCCCTATCTGAATCGCGAGCTGTCCTGGCTCGAGTTCAACGCGCGCGTCCTGTACGAAGCCCGTGACGCGCGGAACCCGCTCCTCGAACGGGCCAAATTCGCGGCCATCTTCGCGGGCAATCTCGACGAATTCTTCCAGGTCCGCATCGCCGGGCTGCGCCAGCAGGTCGAGGCTGGCGCCGTCACCCGGGCGCCCGATGGCCGCACGCCGGCCGAGCAGCTCGCCGCCGCACGCGAGCGCGTCCTTGAGCTCGTGGCCGACCTGTCCTCGACCTTTGCGGAGCTCCGTCGGGCGCTCGCCGCCGAAGGCGTCTCGATCCTCGACTACACCGAGGTCCCGGAGCATCACGAGGCGCTCCGGCAGCGGTTCCTCGATGAGATCTTCCCGGTCCTGACGCCGCTCGCGGTCGATCCGGGTCATCCGTTCCCGTACATCTCGAGCCTGAGCATGTCGATCGCCGTCGGTCTGCGCGACCCCGAAACGAACGAACGGGTCTTCGCGCGCGTGAAGGTCCCGCAGATCCTGCCGCGGCTGCTCGAGGTCGAGACGCACAAGTTCATCCCCATCGACCAGGTCATCGAGGCCAATCTCCAGGACCTCTTCACCGGCATGGAGGTCGTCGACTCGCACCTCTTCCGGGTCACCCGCAACGCCGACTTCACTGTCGAGGAGGACGAAGCCGACGACCTCCTGATGGCGATCGAGGAGGAGCTGCGTCGACGTCGGTTCGGCGAGGCGGTGCGCCTCGAGGTCGAGCGGACGATGCCCGCCGCGACGAGGAACCTGCTGCTACGCGGCCTCGGGCTGGAGGCCGAGGATGCCTACGAGATCACCGGCATGCTCGACCTGACTGCGCTCTTCCGGATCGCCGAGCTGGATATCCCGGAATTGCGAGCCGCGCCGTGGACGCCGGTGACGCCGCCCAGGTTGACCCCTCCCGACGAGGATGAGCCGGCAGACGTGTTCGCCGCGATCAGGGCCGGCGACATCCTCGTCCACCATCCCTACGAGTCGTTCGCGTCATCGGTCGAGCGGTTCATCGGACAGGCCGCCGACGATCCGGACGTCCTGACGATCAAGATGACCCTGTACCGGACGTCGGGCGACTCACCGATCGTGCAATCGCTGATCCGCGCCGCCGAACGCGGCAAGCAGATCGTCGTCCTCGTCGAGATCAAGGCGCGCTTCGACGAGGAAGCCAACATCATCTGGGCCCGCAAGCTCGAGCGGGCGGGTGCCCACGTGGTCTACGGCCTGGTCGGTCTGAAGACCCACTCCAAGACCGCGCTGGTCGTGCGACGAGAGGGTTCCGGGCTGCGACGCTACGTCCACATCGGGACGGGCAACTACAACGCGAAGACGGCTCGCCTGTACGTGGATCTCGGGCTGCTGACGGCCCGCCCGGAGATCGGCGCCGACGTCACGGACCTCTTCAACGTGCTGACCGGTCTGTCCCGTCAGCGCACGTTCCGCCGGCTGCTGGTCGCCCCCCACAGCATGCGGTCCGGGTTCATCGACCTCGTCGAGCGCGAGATCGCCCATGCCGCCGCCGGACGACCCGCGCGCATCGTGCTGAAGCTCAACGCGATCGTGGATGTGCCCGTGATCGAGGCGCTGTACCGCGCTGCGAGCGCCGGCGTCGACATCGACCTCATCGTCCGAGGCGCGTCGTCGATCCAACCCGGTCTGCCCGGGATCTCGGAGCGCATCCGGGTGCGGTCGATCGTCGGCGAGTTCCTGGAGCATTCGCGGATCTGGGGATTCGCCAATGGCGGCGACCAGGAGTGGTACATCGGCTCGGCGGACCTGATGGATCGCAACCTGGATCGCCGCGTCGAAGCCGTCGTCCCCGTCGAGGACGGTGAGGCCAAGGCCCGGATCGAAGAGATCATCGACGTCATGCTCCGGGATGACCGCCGGTCGTGGCAGCTCCAGTCGGACGCACGCTGGGTCCGGACGGAGACGCTCGAGGGCCGACCGGGCACGATCGACACCTTCGAGGCGATGAAGGAACTGGCACTCGAGTCGGGGCACACGGCGTCCGCGCCGCGGCGGCCCGGCTCCGGTTCGGGGTCGCTGGACCCGCGAGCATGATGGAGGTCGAGCTCAAGTACCGCGTCGGCGACATGGCCGCGGCCGAGCGTGTCCTCGCCGCGGAACGCCTCGGGCCATTCACCGGCGCGTCCGGCGGTGCACGTGCGACACAGCTCGAGGACCGCTATGTCGATACGGCGGACGGTGCACTGGCGCGTGCCGGTTTCGCTGTCCGGCTCCGGCAGGGTGGTGGCGACACGATCGTAACGGTCAAGTCGGTCGCCCACGCGGATGGACCGGGCGGTAGCTTCTCCCGCGAGGAGCTGGAAGGGCCGGCTGACCGTGTCGCTCCCCCGATCGATTGGCCGGCCTCGGATGCCCGCGCGCTGGTCATGGAGCACGCGGGCGACGCGCCCCTCGTGGAACGCGTGACGATCCGCCAGCTGCGCCGGGTGCGACAGCTCAAGTCGGCGGCGACGCGCGTAGAGCTGAGCCTGGACGAAGTCGATGTCGTGACTCGCGGTCGCGTCGTCGATCGATTCGTCGAGCTCGAGGCGGAGCTCAAGAAGGGCGACCAGGGCGACCTGGCGGCCCTTGGCGAGGCCATCGACTCCGAGAGCGGCCTCGAGCGGGCGACGATCAGCAAGCTCGACGCGGCGCTCGCCGCCATGGAGTTCGCGGCGAACGGAGATGTCGAGCCGATAGACCCGGGTGCGCGCACGACGCCTGTGACCCGAGTGGAACCCGTCGACGGCGACGAACCGCCGTCCACGCCCGGGGCGAGCGGTCCGCGCCTCGTCGTCGGGAAGACCGCGGGCGTGCTCGCGGACGACACGGTGGCGGAGGCGGGACGAAAGGTCATGCGCTTCCACCTCGCCCGCATGCTCGACAAGGAGCAGGCCGTCCGCGGGGGTGACGACTCGGAGGACATCCACAAGATGCGCGTCGCGACTCGTCGCCAGCGTGCTGCGTGGCGCATCTTCGGAGAGGCCTACAGGCAGGGCCGGACGAAGGCCTATCGCCGCGGCCTGCGCGACACCGCGCGACGCCTGGGCGCGGTGCGCGACCTGGACGTCCAGCTCGAGGGGATCGACGCGTATCGGGCCGACAGGCCGGTCACGGAGCAGCGGGCGCTCGAGCCGCTGGTCGCGTCGTGGCGACAGCACCGCGACGACGCCAAGACCCTCCTTCGCCGCGAGCTCGAGTCGCCGGGCTACGCCCGGTTCGTCGATGACTACCTCGATTTCGTGCGGACCGAGGGCGCCGCCGCGGTGGCCGTGCGTGCAGGCGAGCCACATCTCATCCGCGATACCGCGCCGTCGCGCATCTGGGCAGCCTACGAGCAGGTGCGCGGCTACGAGCCGATCCTGCGCTGGGCCGACGTGCCGACGTTGCACGAGCTGCGCATCGCCGGGAAATGGCTGCGGTACTCGCTCGAGTTCGTCCAGGAACCCCTGGGCAACGGGGCGCTGCCCCTGATCGCCCGTGTCACCGCCTTGCAGGATCACCTCGGACTCATGAACGATGCCAGCGTGTCGGCATCGCTGGCGCGGACGTTCCTCGTCGAGCACGCCGCCTCGCTGAGTGCGCTCGAGAGTGCCGCGATCGGCCGTTACCTCGTCGATCGCGAGCGCGAGGTCGCCAGGCTGCGACGGACGATCGGCGGCACGTGGCGGGGGATCGCTGGTCTGGGTTATCGGCGCTCGCTCGGGCGGGTCGTCGCGGGCGTCTAGCCCGACTCGCCGTCCGCCCGCGGGCGGCGCTCACCGGGGACTCGCCACCCGTGCGCGAGCGCCGGGAGCCGGTCGCGCCAGGCTCGGCCGGCATGCTCGGCGACCAGAACGGCACCCTCACGGATGCCCGCCTCCGAGACGCGCACCCGATCGACGCCGTAGTGCCGCATCAGCGCCTCGACGATGACTGCACCGGCGGCCAGCATCGGACCCCGCTTCGGGTTGATGAAGAACCGCTCCGTCAACGCCGCGGCCGGCATGGACATCAGCATGTCGAGGACGCCCGAGACGGTCTGCCGGGTGAGTTCCTGCATCTCGATGCCACCGGGCGTGACCTTGAGGAGGTTGGACGCGGTGCCACCGACGGCGACGAGATCGACCGGGGATGCCGGGAGGGCGCCGCCCATGATGTCGCCGGCACTGACGCGCATCGCGTCGACCGCCTCGGGCGTCGGTGGATCCGACGTCACGAAGCGGTTCGACAACCGCCCGGAGCCGAGCCGAAGACCCGCCGCCCGCGGCGCTCCTTCGCGGGTCACGACGCAGAACTCCGAACTGCCACCGCCGATGTCGACGACGAGCGTTTCGTGCTCGACGGGCCAGCCACCGGTGACGCCGACGACCGTCAGGTAGGCCTCCTCTTCGTGCGACAGGACATGAAGCGGCACGGCGGTGCGCCCCTCCACGTCACCGACGATGCGTCCCGCATCGGCCGCGCGCCGGAGCGGCTCGGTCCCGAGGAACGTGACATGCGCTGCGCCGAGCGTTCGAGCGCGATCCGCATACCGCGCAAGGGCGGTCGTCAGCTCGTCGCGGGCGGGTCGACCAAGGTGGGCACGAGCGTCGACCGCGGCACCAAGCCCGAGGAAGACCGACTCGTCGGCGAGCGGTCGGAGGCGGTGACCGTCGATCGCGGCGACGAGGAGATGGACCGAATTGGACCCGAGGTCGACGGCCGCTCCGACCGACGGCCCGTCGGTCACGGGCTCGGCGCGGACTTTCGTGGCGTCGGCTTGCGCGGAGTCGGCGTCGCCTTGGCGGCGGGAGGCGACGCCGCCTTGCGTGCGACTGCCACGGGAGCCGATCCGTCGGTCGCCGCCGCCAGCGTGGCCGGCGTCGTCGAGGTGGACGGCTTCGCGGAGGTGGCCGGCTTCCGACGTCTGGTCGGACTTGTCGGCTTCCGGCGCGAGGTCGGCTTCGAGGTCCTCCGAGCGGATGTCCGGCCCGTGCGAGGCTTTGGCGGCGGCGTCGCGCGAACCGGCGTCCCGGTCGAGGCCGGCTTGGCCGGTGGCGTGGCGGCCGCCTTGGATCCCCCCGACGCGGCGCTGCTCGCCTTGTCGCGGATCCGCCCGATGATGGCGGCCATCTCGACCGCGGCCGCGGCGGCCTGGCGCTCGCGCTTGTCCAGCTTCAACTGCGCCTTGTGCGCCTGGCGAAGGCGCTTCGCCTCGGTCAAGCGAGCGCCATCCAGCTCCTTGGCGAGCTTGCGGATCTTGCGTTGCGCCTTCTTCGGCACGCGTGCCGCCGACGACCGCGATGCCGTGACGACATCCTCGGCCGCCGCGAGGAGATCAGACGGCACGGCCGATGACGGCCCCGTCCCATTCGTCGCTGCGTCCATGCCCTTGCGTTTATCGACCATCCCAGCCCTCCCGGTACGAGCTCTTCCGTTGGATAGCGGCTCGGAACGGTACCACCCGAAGATCAACGCGGCGGCCCGCGAACGGACTCGGGCAGCCGAATGCGAACAGGACGTTAACGACCCGTCGACGGGTCGTTATCCGCGAGGGGTCAACGTCGCGTCATGGCCGCGCCATCCTTCCCCACCTGGCTCGCCCTGGCAGATGGCGGCCCGGTCGCCGATCTGGCGGCGATCGTCGGCCCGCGAACGATCGAATCGACGACAGATCCCGCCGTGTTCGCGCAACTCTTGCGATCTGCTCGGCCACGGATCGCGATCGTCGAAACGCCGCCAGGTGGACCGAACGACCTCGATCTTGCGCTCGAGGAGCGACGCCGCCGCCCCGGTCTACGGGTCGTCGCGATCAGCCCACCAGGCGCCATCGCAGAGCGGTTGGAAGCCCTCCGGGCCGGCGCTGATGAAGCACACGCAGACACGATCGATGCGACCGAACTCGGCGCTCGCCTGGCACTGCTCGACGAGCGTTCGCGCTCGCGACCAGCATCGCTGCTGATGGTCGCCGACGACACGCACCTCGACCTCGCGGCGCACGAGGTCCGCCGAGCCGGAATGCTCGTCCACCTGCGGCCGAAGGAGTTCCAGCTGCTGACCGTCCTGGCCTCGCACCCCGGGCGCGCCTACAGCCGACGACAGCTGCTCGATCGGGTGTGGGGACCGGCCCATCACGGGGATCCGCGCACCGTCGACGTCCATGTGCGCTGGCTGCGCAGCAAGATCGAGCCTCGTCCGGAGGCGCCCGTGCACCTCGTCACGGTCCGTGGCGTCGGCTACCGCCTCGATCCCGACGGTCGTTGATCCCGTGCGCGGGGGCTCGACATGCCGTCGGTCGTACCCCTCGCGGCGATCGGGGCTGGGCGCGCACGTTAACCGTCCCTTAACCCATCGAAAAGCAGCCGTTGACGGCGTCTTCCGAAGGTCGGGGTGTCACACAGGGAAGACAGATCCGAGACCGGCCGCCTCCCTGCCGGCCGACCAAGGAGGAATCATCGGGTGATGATCACGACCACGAAGCGCATCGGCGCCCTGGCCCTCATGGCCGCGTTCGCCCTGGGCGCCTGTTCGAGCGGTAGCGGCGGGTCGGCAGCGCCGAGCGCCGCCGCCCCCAGCGAAGGAGCTCCGAGCATCGCGCCCGAGAGCTCGGCACCGGCCGTCTCGGGAACGGTCACTATCGACGGCTCCAGCACGGTCTATCCCATCACGGAGGCCGTCGCCGAGGAGTTCCAGCTCGCGAACAGCGGCGTGCAGGTCCCGACCGCATTCTCCGGCACCGGCGGTGGCTTCAAGAAGTTCTGCGCAGGCGAGACCGATATCAACGACGCCTCACGACCCATCAAGGCGGACGACGAGGGTGAGGGCAAGGCCTGCACGGCCAACGGCATCGAGTTCGTCGAGCTGCAGGTCGCGATCGACGGCCTGACCGTCGCCGTGAACCCGGCCAACACGTTCGCAAGCTGCCTGACGGTCGAAGAGCTCGCCAAGATCTACGGACCGGACTCGCCCGAGAACCTGACGTGGAAGGACGTCCGCGCCGAGTTCCCGGCTGAGGCCGTCAACCGGTTCATGCCGGGCGCCGACTCGGGCACCTTCGACTACTTCACCGAGGAGATCAACGGCGAGGTCGACGCGGCCACGCAGTTCGCCACCCAGTCCGAGGACGACAACGTCCTGGTGACCGGTGTGAGCGGCGACCCGAACGCGATCGCCTTCTTCGGCTACGCGTACTTCGTCGAGAACCAGGACAAGCTCAAGGCCCTCGAGGTCGATGGCGGCAGCGGCTGCGTCGGTCCGACCGAGGCGACCATCAACGACGGCAGCTATGCCCCGCTCAGCCGCCCGCTGTTCATCTATCCCGACATCGGCAAGGCCAAGGAGCGTCCCGAGCTGAAGGCCTTCGTGGACTTCTACCTCGCTAATGCCGAGATGTTGGCAGCCGAAGTCGGCTACATCCCGGTCCCGGCGGACGTCAAGACCGCCGAGACCACGGAGTGGACCACCGCCGTCGGCGGCTGATCACGAACGCTCCTCCTCCCCCGGATGCCGGCCCTGCTCGGATGGGCCGGCATCCGTGCCTCTCGCATCCTGCGGCGACGGTGCCGTAGGCTATTGAACCGCCGACTCGAGGAGCCCCTCATCGCATGACCGGTCAGGCAGTCCCGATGGTGCTGACGCGTCAGCGGACGCGCAGCGAACGCGTGATCGAGCCGCTGCTGTTCCTGGCGGCCGCCCTCAGCGTCCTCACGACGATCGGCATCATCCTGGTGCTGGCATACGAGACGATCGAGTTCTTCCTCGAGGTCAGCCCGATCGAGTTCTTCACCGGGACCCATTGGTCGGCCTCGATCAAGCCGCAGGCCTGGGGCGTCCTGGCCCTCGTGTCGGGGACCCTCCTCGTCGCCGGCATCGCGATGCTGGTTGCCGTGCCGCTCGGCCTCCTGGCGGCCGTCCTCCTCGCCGAATACGCGTCGAACCGGATCCGCAACATCGTCAAGCCGATGCTCGAGACCATCGCCGGCATCCCGACGATCGTCCTCGGGTTCTTCGCCATCAACTTCCTGGCGCCGCGGATCCTGCAACCACTCTTCGGTGTGGGGATCTTCTCGGCCCTGTCGGCAGGCCTCGTGGTGGGGCTCCTGATCACGCCACTGATCGCGTCCATCTCCGAGGACGCGATGCGCGCCGTTCCTCGCGGCATGCGCGAGGGTGCCTACGCGATGGGCGCCACCCGGTTCGAGACGATCCGCAAGGTCGTGTTCCCCGCCGCGCTGTCGGGGATCATGGCGGCCATCATCCTGGCCCTGAGCCGCGCCATCGGCGAGACGATGGCCGTGCTCATCGCCGGCGGCACGAAGCCGCAATTCACGTTGGATCCGCGCGAGAGCGTGCAGACGATGACCGGCTTCATCGCCCAGATCAGCATCGGCGAGACCGCCCAGGGCTCGATCGAGTTCAAGTCCCTCTTCGCCGTCGGCGCGACCCTGTTCGCCATCACCCTGGTCCTGAACCTGCTCAGCGCCTGGTTCGTGCGTCGATTCCGGACGGTGTACTGAGATGACCGCAGCGACCGCTCCCGTCGCCCGTCCGCGGTTCGAGCCGGCGCTCCAACGCCGGCGGGTCACGGGCACGATCTTCTACGGAGCGTGCATCGCTGCCATCGGCATCCTGCTGCTCGCCCTGCTGATGCTGCTGTACGACATCCTGGTCCGGGGATTGCCGTGGCTCGATATCGATTTCCTGACGGGCGTGCCGTCGAGACGGCCGGAGCGGGCCGGCATCCTGCCGGCCATCGTGGGGTCGATCGAGATCGCCCTTATCGTCGCCATCACGGCCTTCCCGGTCGGCGTCTCGGCCGCCATCTACCTTGCCGAGTACGCCAAACCCGGAGTGCTGAGCCGCATCCTCGAGACGAACATCAGCAACCTCGCCGGCGTCCCATCGATCATCTACGGCATCCTCGGGCTGGCCGTGTTCGTCCGGATCCTGGGCATGGGTCCCACGATCCTGGCCGGCGGCCTGACGCTCTCCCTGCTGATCCTGCCGGTCGTCATCATCGCGTCGATCGAAGCGATCAAGGCCGTGCCGCAGGCCCAGCGTGAAGGGGCGTATGCCCTCGGCGCGACGCGCTGGCAGATGGTCCGCGGCGCGGTCCTGCCGGCTGCGGCGCCGGGCATCATGACCGGCATCATCCTCGCCATGGCGCGCGCGATCGGTGAGGCCGCTCCATTGCTGCTGATCGGCGCGTTCACGTTCGTGACGTTCCTGCCGAACCCCATCGCGGGCGGGTACACGGTCCTGCCGCTCCAGGTGTTCGGCTGGATCAGCCGTCCGCAGGCCGACTTCCAGGGCATCGCCGCGGCGACGATCATCGTGATCCTCGCGCTGATGCTGATCCTGAACTTGCTCGCGCTCGTCATCCGGGCGCGCCTCTCGAGACTCATCCAGTGGTAGAGGACGACCCTGTGCAAGCATCACCAGACGCCCCCGTGCTGGACCAGCCGACCGACGGCGTCGCCCAGACCGGCCCATCGATCCGGATCGCCACGGCACCCCGTGCGGACGCGGCACCGGCCGCGGAGACGGCGGACGATACCGTCATCCACCTCCAGGACCTCTCCTGCTACTACGGCGAGTTCCGGGCGGTCCGCAACGTCGAGGTCGCGATCCAGAAGCAGCGCATCACGGCCCTCATCGGGCCGTCAGGCTGCGGCAAGTCGACCGTGCTCCGAACGATCAACCGCATGAACGACCTCGTGCCGACATTCCGCATCGAGGGGAAGATCCTGCTCGACGGGCAGGATCTCTACGGCCGTGGCGTCGACCCTGTCGCCGTCCGACGCCGGGTCGGGATGGTGTTCCAGAAGCCGAACCCGTTCCCCAAGACGATCTGGGAGAACGTCGCGTTCGGCGCACGCGTCAACGGCTACAAGGGCGATCTGAACGAGCTTGTCGAACGCAGCCTCAGGCGCGCCGCCCTATGGGACGACGTCAAGGACAAGCTCAAGCAATCGGGCATGGCGCTCTCGGGCGGCCAACAGCAGCGACTTTGTATCGCCCGCACCATCGCCATCGAGCCCGAAGTCATCCTGATGGACGAACCATGTTCGGCACTCGACCCGAGGAGCACCCTCCAGATCGAGGACCTCATGGCCGAGCTCAAGGAGGATTACACGATCGTCATCGTCACCCACAACATGCAGCAGGCGGCTCGCGCCTCGGACACGACGGTGTTCCTGACGATGGGTGACGATCGAGCCGGCTTCGTCGTGGAGCAAGCGCCGACGGTCGAGATCTTCACCAACCCGAAGAACCAGCTGACCGAGGACTACGTGTCCGGCCGGTTCGGATGATGTCCGGGGGCGAAACATGACCGAGCGAACAGACGCCACGAACGCACCGACCGTCGATCAACAGGTGGACCAGCTGCTTGCCGACAACGAGTCCGAGGCGTCGAGCGAGGGACCAGCCCGTCGAGACCCACTCGACATCCAGGAGCAGGAGATCAAGGACGCCGTCCTGCGGATGGGTGCGCTCGTCGAGGAGGCGATCCGCGAAGCATCGCGATCGCTGGTCACGCATGATGCCGAACTGGCTCGAGACGTGATCAAGGCGGACACCCGTATCAACGACGCACAGCGCGAGGTCTCGCGGCAGATCAGTGTCGCGATCGCGACCCAGCAGCCGGTTGCTCGAGACCTGCGGTACCTGCTGACCCTCGACCACGTGACCTACGAGCTCGAGCGGATCGGCGATCACGCCTCGTCACTCGCCAAGCAGGTCGTGAAGCTCGCGCCTCAGCCACCGCTGGCGGACTACGTTCGGCTCCCCGAGATGGCCGAGCGGGCAGCCGTCCTCGTCCATGGGGTCCTCCGCGCGCTCGTCGATGCGGACGCCGTCGCGGCCCGCGAAGTGGCCGTCATGGACGACGAGATCGATCGGCTGTACCACGCGACCTTCGATGAGGTCGTGGAGTTGATGCGGGCCGACCCGGCCAACGTCGAGCGTGGCACGCGCATCGTCATCGCATCGCATTACATCGAGCGGATCGGCGACCGCTCGACGAATATCGCCGAGGACATCGTGTACCTGGTGACCGGCGACGTCGAGGACCTCAACCCATGAGCGAGGTGGCAGCCCGTTGACTCGGCCGATCCGGGTCCTGTTCGTCTGCACCGGCAACTCGGCACGCAGCATCATGGCCGAGGCGCTTCTGCGACGGCACGGCGATCGCTTCGAGGTGCACAGCGCGGGCACGGAGCCCCGCGGCGTGAACCCGCTGACGTTGCGCGTCCTCGCCGACGCCGGCATCGACGCGTCATGGGCACGCTCGAAATCCGTGGCCGAGTTTCGTGACCATACGTTCGACTATGTCGTGACCGTCTGCGACCAGGCCCGTCAGGTGTGCCCGGTGTTCCCGGGCGTGCACGAAACGCTGCACTGGGGGTACGAGGATCCCGCGGATGCGACCGGCACCGAGGAGGAACGGCTTGTCGTGTTCCGACGCGTGTTCGTGGCGCTCGGCGAGCGTGTCCAGCAGTTCGCGACCGTGATCTCGCGCGCGGCGAGCGTTCAGCCCGCCTGATGCTCCTCCACCTGCTCCGTCATGCCGACGCCGGCGATCCGGAGGCGTGGGAGGGTCCGGACGCAGCCCGCCCGATCAGCGATAAGGGGCGCAAGCAGTCGAAGCGGCTCGGGGAGCACCTCGCGCGCATCGGTTGGCAGGCCGATGTGTTCATCACATCGCCGAAGCTCCGTGCCGCCGAGACCGCCGAGCTCGTCGCTGCGCACGTGAAGGCGAAGGTGTCCGTGGATGCCCGATTGGCCGGGCCGTTCGAGATCGACGACCTCGAGGCCATGCTCAGGGATGCGGGCGACCCGGAGCGAGCGGTCTTCGTCGGCCATGATCCCGACTTCAGCGACGCCCTCTCCGGCATGTGTGGGTCGCGGCTGACGATGCGAAAGGGTGCGTTGGCGCGGGTCGAGATCGAGCGACCGCTGCGGTCCGGTGCCGGTGAGCTGCGCTGGCTGATCCCGCCGGACGCCCTCAAGGAGCGCTGACCAGGGGACGCTGTCAGGCCGGCAGGGTCTCGCGCGCTGGGGATAGACGGCCGGATCGCCCTGCGACGAGGTCCGCAGCCGAGATGAGCCCACCGGGGACGAGCTCGCGGGCGATCGAGCCCAGGCGCTCGGCGACGTCGGGCGCCAGCCGATAGAAGATCCACTGCCCCCGGCGTTCGGAGATCACCGCGCCTGCATCGCGCAGGACCTTGAGGTGGTGCGACACCGTCGGCTGGCCCACGTCGCAGCACGACGTGAAGTCGCACGCACACGTCTCGCTCTCCGCGGCGAGCTGGCGGACGATCGCGAGCCGGGTCGGATCGGCCAGAGCGGCGAGGAGTCGGATCTCCGGATCGAGTGGTGTCGTCCGGGCGGTGCGTGCCATAGCCGGCAATATATCGGTCAGATTCGATATTGACAACTATCGAAATATCAGCCATCGTCGCTGTATCGAGCGTCATCGATATCCCAGGCAGGAGGAGCGACGTGCCGGAGCAAACCATCGCGTGGGTACCCTCAGAGTCGGTCACCGACGACGTCCGCGACCGGTATGCCGCGACCGCGCGGGCGCTCCTGGCGCGGCAGGATGTCCCGGAGGACGTCAGCGGGTGCTGCGGCCCGACCGGCGAGACGGCCTGGGGTGAGGCCCTGTACGACGCCACTGATCGGGCCGCACTCCCTGAGGCTGCTGTCCTCGCGAGCCTGGGCTGCGGCAACCCGACGGCCGTCGCCGAGCTCCGCCCGGGCGAGATCGTCCTCGACCTCGGGTCCGGAGGCGGCATCGACGTGCTGCTGTCGGCGGTCCGCGTCGGACCGACTGGCTTCGCCTATGGCCTGGACATGACGGACGAGATGTTGGAGCTCGCACGCAAGAATGCTGGCGAAGCGGGCGCCACGAATGTCGAGTTCCGCAAGGGCCGCATCGAGTCGATCCCGCTCGGCGACGCGGCGGTCGACGTCGTGATCAGCAACTGCGTCATCAACCTGTCGGCCGACAAGTCGGCCGTGCTGTCCGAGATCGCCCGTGTCCTCCGTCCGGGTGGGCGGCTCGGCATCAGCGACGTGGTCGCGGACGACTCGCTCACCCCGGCCGACCGCGCGGAGCGCGGCTCGTTCGTGGGCTGCATCGCGGGTGCGCTGTCATTCGCCGAGTACCGGGCCGGCCTCGAGGCGGTCGGCCTGTCCGACATTTCCGTGACCGCGACCCATGAGGTCGCGGACGGGCTACATGGCGCCATCGTCAAGGCGGCCAAGCCGATCGGCTGGACGCCGGCAGACGTGCGTAGCGTGGACCTGCCACTGCCGTCGGCCAGGTCGCTGCCGGTCACCTCGGGCGAGGCGTGCTGCGGGAGCGGCTGCTGCTCCTGACCCGGATCAGTCGGTGACGACGGCCGGGTACGGCAAGGCGATCGGGTCGGCCGAAAGGCGGCTCCGGCCATCGGCGTCGAACCGGTCGAGCCCGAGGTCAGAAACGTCGATGAGCTCGGTGGCCCCGCGGACCGCCAGGTCCGCTGCGACCCGGGCCACGCCCGGGCCCCACATCATCCCGTGACCCGCCGCTGACGCGATCCACGCTCCCGCGATCACCGACCCGTCGGGTCGCACGGCCGGTCCGAGGATCGGCAGGTGGTCCGGGGTGTAGTCGATGGTCGCGGCCCAGATCTTGCGCAGCCCGAGGTCACGAGTGATCGGTACGAAGTCCGCCAGACGGCGTCGGTAGCGCTCATAGGCCGTCCAGTCGATCGCCCGCGCCTCGCCCGGCTGCTCGTCCGGGTCACTCCAGCCGAAGAGCAGGCCGCCCTCCTCCAGCCGCCAGTACAGACCGGCGCCGATGTCGAACACCATCGGCATCCGCTCGACCGCGAACGCCTCGTGCGGCTCGAGGACCGCGACCGTGTGGCGCGCGGCGCCAGCCGGGATGCGGACGCCGAACGTCGCGCCGACCGCCCGCAGCGACGGCCCGCCCGTCAGGAGGACGCGCTCGGTCTCGATCGGACCGGCGCTCGTCTCGACACCGATGACGCGCGAGCCGTCATCGGTCATGCGGAGGCCGGTGAACGCCGTCCGCTCGCGCAACTCGATCCCGGCCGCCTGCATGGCGAGCGAGTAGGCCCGCACGTTGCGCGGCGGGTCGACATAGCCGTCGCCCTCGCGATAGGTGCCGCCGCGATGACCGAAGGGCGACAGCGTCCCGGCGAGGGCGGCAGCCTCATCCGCCGTCAGCCAGCGGACATCCGACAGCCCAGCGGACTGCTGCATCGCGACGCGCTCGCGCCCGGCGCGCTCGTCGTCATCGGTGACGGCCAGGATCAGGTAGCCGAGCTCGTGGAACCCGGAATCGGTTCCGAAGGCTGCCTGCTGCCCGCGATAGAAATCGATCGACCAGCGGCCGAGGGCGACGGTCGCCGGCGTGCCGCCCTGGGCGCGCACGATCCCGGCCGCGCGTGACGAGGCGCCCGCACCGGCCAGGCCGCGCTCGAGGACCACCACGCGCCCCACGCCGTCGCTCGCGGCGAAGACCGACGCCCAGCCACCGATCGTGCCCGCCCCGACGACGACCAGGTCCGCGCGATCCGTCACGACTCGCCTCCTCCGGCATCGCGGCTCAGCCGTCGAGCGCTGCGGCCTCCACGCACGCCGCGATCACCCCGAGCCGTTGCAGGCGACCGTACGTCGTCCGGCGGCGCACCGTCCAGGCCGCGACATCGAGCCCGGCGGCTCGGACGGCCGCGAGGGACCCCGGCGCGATCGCATGGAAGTCGACCGAGATCACCCGGCACTCGAGGTCGACGGCCCGGCGGATCGTCGTCGGCGACAAGTCCCACGTGTTCAGCCAGCGCGGCCAGGCGGGGGCCAGGCCCGCCACCCGCTCGAGGGTCTCGGGGATGAACGATGAGACGACCCCGTTCACCAACCCGGGCCCGCGTCCGGCGGCGAGGATCTCCACCACGGCCCGGTCGTGGAGACCCTTGAGATCGACGTTGATGATCGCCTTGTGGGGGATCACCGCGAGGGCATCGGCGAGCGACGGGATGCCGAGGTCCTCGAGCTCGCGGGCTCGCAAGCTGTCGACGCGTCCGGGGCGACCCTGGACCCGGTCGAGCGACTCGTCGTGGCTGAGCACCGGGACGCCATCGGCCGACAGCCCGACGTCGAATTCGACGCCGTCGCAGCCGGGAACGGCCAGCGCCGTCGCGAGGGCGGCGATGCTGTTCTCCGGCGCGTGTCGCCAGTCGCCGCGGTGTGCGAGTCGCAGCACGCTTCAGCCGACCTCGAGGCGCGCCGCGATCCCAACGTGGTCGCTCGGGTAGAGCGTCGCGTCCACCGGATCCGGGCGATCGAAGACGAGGCGGGCATCGACGACGCGGATCGCGCCGCGGAGCCAGATGAAATCGAGGCAGCGCGGGTCGCCATCCGTGTCCATCGCCGGCGCCTGTAGCCCCGATGGCCATGTGACCGGCGGCTCCGTGCCGTTGGCCTCGAGGAACGCCGATCGGTAGCCTGCTGCGCCCATCCGAGCGTATGTCGGCTCGGCGGGATCGGCGTTGAAATCGCCCATCACGACGATGGCGTCGGTCGACGGTCCTGACGCCACCCAATCGATCAACGCGGCCGCCTGCTCGTCCCGCGAGGCCGCGTCGGCGGGGATGTGGTGGAGGTGGGTGACGGCGACCAGGACCGAGGCACCGCCGGTCAACTCGACGACGGCGCGATGCGCCGCACGCTGGAGGCCGAGATCGATCCGGTCGACATCACGGACCACCAACGGCTCGCGCGCCAGCAGGCTGTTGCCGTACTCGGGGCGGCCGGCCCAGCCACGGATGGCGGTGTAGTGCCCCTCCCCCGCCGCTCCGATGAGGCGGTCCTGCTGCATGACGTACACGACCTCCTGGAGCCCGAGGAGGTCGGGCTGCAGCGCCGCCATCTCGGCGAGGATCAGCGGCAGCCGCTCCGGCCAGCGGTCCGCCAGGTTGAGGATGTTGAAGGTGGCCACGTGCAGGGCCACGGGCCGGCGGTCGGTCACGCGCCGGTCGCCGGTCGTGCGCCACCCGCCACGGGCAGGGCGAACGAGAAGGTCGAACCAGTCCCTTCCTCCGACTCGACCCAGATGCGTCCACCGTGCTGCTCGACCACGTGGCGCGCGATCGCCAGCCCCAGCCCGGTGCCACCGCCCGCCTCGGCACGCAGTCGCGCCCGATCGACCTTGTAGAAGCGCTCGAAGATCCGGTCCTTGGCACCACGCGGGATACCGATCCCGTGGTCCTCGACCGACGTCACCACCCGTCCGTCATCGACGGCGGTCCGGATCGTGACCTCGCCCCCATCCGGACTGAACTTGACCGCATTGTGGACGAGGTTCACCACGACCTGGCCGAGCCGCGCGGCGTCGCCACGGACGGGCGGCAGCCCCGTCGGGGTGTCGATGTGGAACGTGACGCCCTGCCGTTCGCCGAACAGCCGCAGCCGCTCGGCCGAGTCGGCAGCCAGCCGGCTCATGTCGACGCCGTCGGCCAGCTGCAGCGTGCCACCACCCTCGATCCGGCTGAGGTCGAGCAGCTCGTTCACCATCTGGACCAGGTGACCGGTCTCCACCTCGATCTTGGCGATCCGGTCGCGCATCTTCGGGGGGATCGCATCGCCGACACCCTCAGCCTCGCGCTCCAACGTCTCCGCGAGGAGGCTGACCGTCGTGAGGGGCGTCCGCAGCTCGTGCGAGAGGTTGTCGATGAACTCCGTCCTGATGCGCTGGAGCCGGCGCAGCTCGGATACGTCCTCGAGCACGAGCCAGGTGCCACCACCGGCACTGGCCTGCGCGCGGACGGTCAGGACCGGTCCGTCCGGTCCGGCGGAGCGGATCTCCGCGCTCGCCGAGCCCGAGCGCGACTTGGCGGCTCGAGCGGCCAGGCCCTCGACCGACGGGTCCATGAACGCTTCCATCAGCGAGCGCCCCGGCAGACCGTCGGGGCGATGACCGAGCAGCTCGTGGGCGCGTGCGTTGGCCTCGACGACGCGCTGCGACGCGTCGATACGCACGACCCCGATGTCCAGGGCCTGCCGAAGGGCCTCGTCATCGGCTGTGCGATCGGCCAGCTCGCGGACCCGGGCATCGTCCTCGCCACGCGACCGCTCAAGGGCTGCGGTCACGCGGTCGATCTCGTATCCGCGCCGGATGAAGGCGATGGTGGCACCAAGCGTGGTCAACGCCAGCAGGACAGCCACGAGGACGCTCGGTTCCACACCGCGAGCATCGCATACCCGAGCGTCACCGGACCGGCCGTCATCGACCTCGGATGCGCCCGCCGTATGGCCCGACCCGCTCGACCAGACCGCCGAGCCACGGGGCCGCATGACGATCGAACGCCCGCAACGGGAACGCGTGTCGCAGCACGAGCAGATGCGCGATCCGTGCCGCCGCTCGGCGAGCCCCGGTGACGGTCCGGATACCGCGCGTGTCGGTGTGGGTGAGCGCGCGGTCGACGGCATCGATGGCGTCGGCTGCGGCGAGCTCGCTCGACACGCGCAGCACGTCGTCCTCCTCGGGTGACGTCGCGTCCGGCCACGGTGGATCCCCCAGCCGTTCGAGCGTGCCGGTCGCGGCGAGCTGCCGGAGCTCATCCGCCGACAGGCCGCCCAACCGGTCGAGCAACGTCCCGATCGCCGTGGTGGCCGGACCGTAGCGCGGCTGGCCGACCGCCGAATCCCAGCCGCGGGTCAGGCGCTCGCGAGCCCACGAGCTCGCCGGGTCACCAAGGATCTGTTCGAGGAGGTCGCTCAGCAGGATGTCGGCGAGCCGGCCGACCACGGCGTCGCGGATCTGCGCCGAGCGACGCGCGGCGGGCGGGAGACGCGCCATCGCCGAATGCTCGGCATCGTCGAGGGTCCCCTCGAGTTCGGGCGGGACGAACTGCCGCAACGTGGCGAGGAAGGCGATGGGTGCGGGTTCGGCCAGTGCCAGCCGGTCGAGCTCGTCGACGGTCAGCCGGCCGACGCGGTCGACGATCGAGGCGACGAGCTCGGCCGTGGTCGGCGGCCGACGGACGGTCCGGCGGACCGGGGCAGCCCAGTCGGTGCCGGCACGCGGCGGACGTCCGGCACGGACACCGATCGATCGCTCGCGGTCGTACCGACGGCGAAGGTCGGGATCGCTGAGCCAGTCGTGGGCGACGTTGATCCGCTTGGCGAGCTCGAGGCCGTTCGCTCCGGCCACGTCGGGATGGTGCTGGCGCAGCAGCGCCCGCCAGGCAAGCTCGATGGCCTCCGGGCTCGCGTCGCGGGGCACGCCGAGCCGGGCGTACAGGTCGTCGTTCGGCAGCGATTGGCGAACCGGCATAGGTGGTCGAAGGGTACTGGCGCAGCCGGTCCTGGTCGTTATCCTGCTGCAGTCCGGCGGGATGTCGCCGGGGCCGAGAGGGATTGGTCGATGAGTTTCATCAAGCGGGCCCAGGAGGCCGCGGCACAGGCGGCGGCGATGGCGAATCGCACGGCGAGCGACCCAGCCACACAGGAGGCCGTCAACCGCAGTGCTCGCGAGGCAGTCGGTATGGCCCGCCGCGGCGTCACGACCGTGATCGAGAAGATCGACCCAGGCACGCTCGCAGAACTGATCGTGCGCGCGACGGCGCTCCAGGAGATGACGAATGCGTCGCTGCGCCAGAAGGGTTCGCCCTATCGGATCGCGGAGATCTCGATCTCCGCGTCGATCCCGCCGGCCGTCAGCTTCGCGATCAGCAGGCTGGGCGATGAGACCGAAGAGGTCGTCGGCGAGGTGGTCTCGTCGGCCGAGCTGGTCGAGCAGGCCGAGGACGCCGGTGAGCTCGTCATCGCCCTTGACGGGACGACGGTCGACGACTCGGCGATCGCGCCGACGGTCGATCATGACGGCGACGGCGTGGCGATGCCGCCGAGCTCGATCTCGAGCGGCTAGATCAGCCGGTCGTCGCGGAAACTGACGGGAATCCGTTCACGAGGAAGCCCTCGACCTCATCGATCGGGCGCGTCGATCGTTCGCCGGTCGCGCGCTCCGTGACCTCGATGCCGCCAGCTGCCAGTGACCTTGGCGACACCGTGAGGATCCACGGCATGCCCAGCAGCTCGGCGTCGTTGAACTTGACCCCGGGCGATTCGTCGCGGTCGTCCCATAGGATCTCGCGCCGCGGCCCTGCTTCGGCTGCCAGGGCGTGAAGTCGCTCGGCGATCACGAGCACCTGCGGCTCCTTGGCTCCGCCGATCGACACGAGGTGCGCGGCATACGGCGCGACCTCGGCCGGCCAGACGATGCCCTTGTCGTCGTGGTGCTCCTCGACGATGCAGGCGACGCTCCGCCCGACACCGATCCCGTACGAGCCCATCACGATCGGGTGCTCCTTGCCGTCCTCGCCGAGATACGTGGCACCGAACGCGTCGCTGTACTTCGTCCCGAGCTTGAAGATGTTGCCGACCTCGATCCCGTTCCGGAGGACGAGCGGCTGGCCGCACGTCGGACACGGGTCGCCCGCCTGCGCGTTGGTGATGTCGGCGGTGACGTCGGGTGTGAAGTCCCGGCCCACGTTGACGTTGCGGTAGTGGAACCCCTCGCGGTTGGCCCCTGCGACGAGATTTGGCGACCGAGCGACGAGATCGTCGACGACCACCACGGTCCCCCGCGCGCCGATCGGTGAGCCGTACCCGGGCTCCATGCCGGCCGCCCGGATCTCCTCGACCGTAGCGGGCCGGATCCCGCCGGTCGCACTCACTGCGTTCACGAGCTTGGTCTCATTGACGTCGTGATCGCCGCGGACGATGGCCGTGACGACCCGGCCGTCGCCCGTCACGAAGAACGCCGCCTTGGCGGCCCGGTCCTCGCCGACCCCGAGAAACGCGGCAAGCTTCGCGATCGTCGTCGTGCCGGGGGTCGCGACCTCCTCGAGGGGAGCAGGTTCCTCGGCGGGCGGCTCCGGTTTGGCCACGACCGCGACCTGGCGGTTCGCGGCGAAATCGCAGTTCTCGCACAGGACGAGGACGTCCTCACCGGCTGGGTTGAGGACCATGAACTCGTGCGCTTGGCTGCCACCCATCATCCCGACATCGGAGCTGACAGCGATCGTGTCGAGACCCATACGCTCGAAGGTCCGGACGTAGGCGCCGTGCTGGTCCCAATAGCTCGTGTCGAGCCCGGCGTCGTCGCGGTCGACGCTGTAGGCGTCCTTCATCACGAACTCGCGCACCCTGATGAGCCCGCCCCTGGCTCGCGGCTCGTCGCGCCACTTGGTCTGGAAGTGGTAGACCTGCATCGGGAGCTGGCGGTACGACTTCACGATATCGGCGAGCAGCAGCCCGACGACCTCCTCGTGGGTCATCGCCAGCACCATGTCCCGTCCGTTGCGGTCCTTGAACCGGCCAAGTTCGGGTCCGATCGCGTCGTAGCGACCGCTCGCGCGCCAGATGTCGGCCGGATGCACGACCGGCATCTCCATCTCCTGGGCGCCGATGCGGTCCTGTTCCTCGCGGATGATCTGCTCGACACGGGCATCGACCCGCTTGCCGAGCGGCAATAGCGAGTAGATCCCCGAACCGAGCTGGCGGACATAGCCGGCCCGCTGCAGGAGCCGGTGTGATGGCATCTCGGCGTCGGCCGGGTCGTCCCGGAGGGTCGTGAAGAACAGGTGGGACAGTCGCATGGAGCGGTAAGGATAGCGGCGAGGGCACGCCGCGACTGCGCACGCCGGTTGCCGCCGGCGGCGTTCACCCACCGTTAACATCTTGCCGACTTCCCGCTGCGAGGTACCGATCGCTTGATCGATGGCGCGCTGTTCTCCCTGTTCGTCGTCATCGTGCTGGCGGTCGTCTTCGACTACATCAACGGCTTCCACGACACGGCCAACGCGATCGCGACATCCGTTGCGACGCGTGCGCTCAGCCCGCGCACCGCCGTGCTCATGGCCGCCGCCTTCAACTTCATCGGAGCGTTCGCAGGCACGGCGGTGGCCAAGACGATCGGTGCCGGCCTGGTCAACGAGGAGACGACGACCCAGATCATCGTGATGGCCGCGCTCATCGGAGCGATCGCCTGGGACCTCATCACATGGTGGTACGCCGTCCCGAGTTCGAGCTCGCAGGCGCTCGTCGGTGGCCTGCTTGGTGCGACGATCATCGCGGCGGGCGTCGGGGCGTTGAACCTCGACGGGATCGTCAGCAAGGTGCTCATCCCGAGCCTGACGTCGCCGCTCATCGGTTTCGTCGGCGCCTTCCTGCTGATGCTGTCGCTGTACTGGATCTTTCGGAACGCCAAGCGCAAGCCGATGGCCCGGGTCTTCCGGCGCCTGCAGGTGATCTCGGCCGGATACATGGCGTTCGCGCACGGCTCGAACGACGCCCAGAAGACCATGGGCATCATCACGCTGGCGCTTTTCTCCGCCGGTGTCATCCCGACCATCGAAGTCCCGACGTGGGTCATCATCGTCTCGGCCACCGCGCTGTCGCTTGGGACGGCCGTCGGCGGCTGGCGGATCATGCACACGATGGGGCACCGCGTGGTCGAGCTCGAGCCCGTTCATGGGTTCGCGGCCGAGACGACCGCCGCCACCGTCCTCATCGGGACGGCTCAGCTGGGCATGCCCGTTTCGACGACGCACGTGATCTCCAGCGCGATCATGGGCGTCGGCTCGGCACGCGGACCCAAGGGCGTGCGCTGGGGCGTCGCGCGACGCATCCTGCTCGCCTGGGTCATCACCATCCCGGCCGCCGCGATCATGGCTGCAGCGGCATGGTTCATCCTGCACACCATCGGCTTCGGCTGAGGAAAGGGAATGCCTCGATGACGTTCCGGCTGCTCCCCAAGGACGTCAAGTTCTTCGACCTGTTCGTCGCCGACGGCGAGAACCTCCAGGCGGCGGCGGCGAGGCTGCGCGACATGGTCGACGAATTCGACAACCTGGAGGCCCGGGTCGCCGAGATCCAGCTCCTCGAGAAGCGCGGCGACGACATCGACCGCGAGATCAACCAGCGACTCGAGGACGCCTTCGTCACGCCATTCGATCGCGAGGACATCCACGATCTGACCGTGCGGCTCGACGACGTCGTCGACGGTATCCAGGCGACTGCTGAGACCTTCGTGATCTACGGCATCGACCGCCCCACTGAGGAGGCGCGACAGCTCGCCCACATCCTGGCCGAGCAATCAGATTCGCTTCTGTCGGCACTCCGCAAGCTCGACGGCTTGAAGGATCTCGACGCGGACCTCAGGAAGGTGCATGACCTCGAGCACCAGGCCGACACGCTCTCGCGGGCAGCGGTCGCCCGATTGTTCCGAGATGGTTCCGATCCGCTCGAGGTCATCAAGTGGCGCGACCTCTATCGCGAGCTCGAGAATGCGATCGACGCGGCCGAGGACGCCGCGGAGGCGATCGAGCGGATGTTCCACAAGGCGACCTGACCGGCCGCCTGGGGTCAGCTGAGGAGCGTCTGCCAGGACGGCCCGGTGGCGCCGTCGCGGAGCTCCAACCAGCGGAGCGCATACGCGAGGCGGATGGGGGCTGGGTCGGCGTGATCGCCCCGCGGCGGTGCCAGGTGGAAGGCCTCGCGACCGTATGACGCGGCAAGCGTCCGGCGCGTGCGCACCGGCGCCAGATGGCGGCGGATCTGTTCGACCTCCTCCGCGAACCCTGGCCGGGCCCAGTGCGTCGGGCGCCGCGACGGATCGCGCAGGAGCCGGGCGAGGCGGAGGGCATCCAGCGCCAGCGCCCTGGCGGGCGCCGGCACCGGTGCCGGGAGGGTCGGAGTCCACGGGGAGAGGAGGAGCCCGGGACTCTCGGATATGCCGTCGTCGGCGCCGCCGAGACGCGGAACCTCGACGTGGCGCGACGTCATCGGGTCGGTGGTCGCGGGCTGGCGATGTCGGATCGGCATGGCTGCAGATTCGAGCAGCGGTGTGAACGTGTCATCAGCGCGACGTCAACATCGGCCCCGATCGGAACGGCCTCAAGTCGGCCGCCGGAAGACATAGCCGACGCCACGGACCGTATGGATGAACGCCGGCTGGCCCGGATCCTCCTCGATCTGGCTGCGCAGCCAATGTACGTGGACATCGACCGTGCGCGTCTCGCCGGCATAGTCGTACCCCCACACCTTCTCGAGCAGCTGATCGCGCGTGAAGACCTGGCCCGGGTTCCGGATCAGGAACGCGAGCAGCTCGAAGGCCTTCGGCTTGATCGGCAGGACCTCGCCGTCACGGAGCAGGCGATGGCCGCCGAGATCGGCCTGGACGCGGCCGAGGTCGATGATGGTCGGGGCGGTGCCGGTGGCGACTCCCGCCTCTGCGCGGCGGAACAAGGCCCGGATGCGGGCAGTCAGCTCGCGGAGCGAGAACGGCTTGGTGACGTAGTCGTCCGCCCCGAGCTCCAGGCCGACGACCTTGTCGAGCTCGGAGTCCTTGGCCGTGAGCATCACGATCGGCACGCCGGATTCGGCACGGATGATGCGGGTGACCTCGATGCCCGACAGTTCCGGGAGCATCAGGTCGAGGAGCACGAGGTCCGGGCGCTCCCCCCGAAAACGGGTCAGGGCCTCGCGCCCATCGGCCGCGGCGATGACCCTGAATCCCTCCGATTCGAGCGCGTCGACGATGGTCTCGCGCAGCGTCGGTTCGTCTTCGACGACCAGGATCGTTCGTGCCATCCAGCGCCGAGCATAGCGAAGCGTGTTAACGACTCGTTCACGGGACGTCAGCATCGCAACATCGGCGATCTGGGTCGCCCATTCGCGAGATCGGCCGGAGAGCTGGGCCGCGGCCTAGGATGTGATCCATGGGTACTCGTTCGCAGTGACGAACACCCCTGATCGAGCGGCCACACCCTTCTCCGGGCTGCGCCGCCATGCGCGGGCGCTCGCCATCGGGTTCGGTCTGGTCGTGGCGATCCTCCTTCTCGTCCCGGACGTGACGCCCCGGCCACCCAGCGTCGAGTCCGTGAAGCTCGTCCACGGTCGCATCCTCAGGATCGACCCGGGCAGCACGCCGTCACAGCCCAACGCCCGGGTCGAGGTCGTCGACGGCCTGCCTGGGGGGCCAGCCGCCGGCGACATCGTCGAGGGCTTCGTGCAGGGAACGACCGAATCGGCGCCCGACTACCGGGTGGGCGACGAGGTGATCGTCGAGATCCTGGATGACCCGGAGGTCGGTTTCGTCGCGATCGCGGACCGCTATCGAGCCCCGACATTGGCGCTCTTGCTCGGGCTGTTCGCGGCGGCGGTGGTGATCGTCGGAGGGTGGCGTGGCGTCCGCTCGCTCATCGCCCTGGCGCTGACGCTGGCCGTCGTGTTCCGGATCGTCGTGCCGCTCATCCTCGCTGGCTGGGATCCCGCCTGGATCGCGATCCTCGCGGCGACCGGAGTCACCATCGTGACCTTCCTGCTCACCGAAGGGCTGCGCCGCTCCACGATCGCCGCCGCGGCGGGCACGGGTGTCGCGCTCGTGCTCGTTGCCGTCCTGGCGTCAGCGTTCGATGCGATCCTCCGCTTCACGCCCCTTCGCGGCTCGGAGGACAACGCGTACCTCATCTCGCTCGGTGGCACGAGCATCGATCTCGGCGGCGTCGTGCTTGCCGCGATCATCTTCGGAGCACTCGGCGTGCTGGACGACGTGACCGTCACCCAGGCGGCGACGGTCCAGGAGCTGCACGCGGCGGATCCCGTCGCTCGCCGGGCGACCCTGGCCGGCCGAGCGATGAATGTCGGCCGCTCGCACATCGCCGCGACCGTGAACACATTGGTCCTGGCCTATGTCGGCGCGTCTCTGCCCTTGATCATCCTGTTCGTGGCCGGCGGGCAGGATCCATCGCTGATCGCGTCAGAAGAGGTCGTCGCGGTCGAGGTCGTCCGAGCCCTGACCGGGAGCATCGGGATCGTGGCTGCGGTGCCGATCACCACGGCGATCGCCGTGGGACTGGTCGGGCGCCGGTCGCCGTTCCTTCCCAACGAGCGACAGACGCAGCGCGCGCCGGGTTGGGACTAGTCCTGGCGGCGGTCGTCGGGCCGCTCCACGAAGGACTCGGTGAACGCGCGGCATCGACCGTCGTCGCCGAACTCGAGCAGATAGACGTTGTCCCAGACGTTCGTGACCGTCGATCTCGTCGCGTCCGTGTAGTACCGACTCCAGCCCACGGCCACCGCCCGATCGCCGTCGACTGCGAACGGCTCGTAGTGCGCCTCCCAGGTACCGGGCTCGTCGCGAGTGCTTGCGTCGCCCGACGGTTCCAGCCAGGCCCGGACGATGGCCTCGCGCCCGACGAAGCCCTCGTCCGAAGGGTGGTAGCGATAGCGGGCGGCCTCCGAGAAGAGGTCGCCGATGGCCGCAGCGTCGTCTGCCGCCCAGGCGGCGATGTACCTGTCGAGCCAGGCCTGGACATCGTCACGGGTCATGAGCCGAGCACCGCCAGTGCCCGATCGAGGCGGGCAAGGACGCGCTCGCGGCCAAGCGCGACGAGGGTGTCGAACAGCGGAGGCGTCGCGGTCCGGCCGGTCACGGCCACGCGGATCGCCATGAACAGGTCGCCCACCTTCCAGCCACGCTCCTCGGCCAGCGCACGGAGGGGCGGCTCCAGCTCATCGGCCTCGAACGACACGTCGCCGACCGCCTCGATCGTGTCGCGCGCCGCGCCCAGCCCATCTCGCGCCGTCGCGACGTCCCAGCGCTTGGGGACCAGCATCTCCGGCTCGAGGTCCACGTCGGTGACCCACAGGAAGCCGACGAGATCGCCGACGGCGCCGAGCGTCGGCAGACGCTCCTGGATGACCGGCATGAGCGCGCGCAGCTCGTCGTCGGCCGGCATCCACTCGATGCGCCCGGCTACCCTCTCGGCCTCGACGAACGGCCGCAGGCGGTCGATGAGGTCGTCCGGTTCGAAGCGACGGATCCACTGGCCGTTCATCCACTCGAGCCGCTCACGATCGAAGACCGCGCCACCTTTGTGCACGTCGGTCACGTCGAACCGCTCGATCAGCTCGTCGAGCGACAAGATCTCCTCCTCGGTCCCGGTCGACCAGCCGAGAAGGGCGAGGTAGTTGACGATCGCCTCGCGGACGAAGCCCTGCGCGACGTAGTCGTCGATCGCCGTCTGGCTCTTGCGCTTGCTCATCTTCGTCCGGTCCGGATTGAGGATCAGCGGCAGGTGCGCGAAACGCGGTACCGCATGACCGAGGGCACGGAACAGGAGGATGTGCTTCGGGGTGTTGGAGAGGTGGTCCTCGCCGCGGATGACCTCGGTCACCTCCATGGCAGCGTCGTCGACGACGACCGTGAAGTGGTAGAGCGGCGTCCCGTCAGCCCGCACGATCACGAAATCGCCGCCGAGATTGGCCACATCGATCTCGACGCGGCCGCGGACGATGTCATCGAAGCCAACGACCCCCTCGCCCACGCGGAAGCGCAGCGCGCCTCGGCGCCCCTCCGCCTCTCGGGCACGCCGTTCGTCAGGCGTGAGATGGGCGCAGCGACCGACGTAGCGGGGTGGCTCGTGGGCGGCTTCCTGGGCGCGCCGATCGGCCTCCAGCTCCTCGAGGGTGCAGTAGCAGGGATAGGCCAGGTCGTCGGCGAGGAGCCGCTGGGCGGCGGCGGCGTACGCCGGCAGCCGCTCCATCTGGCGGTACGGCCCGTGCGGGCCGCGGGCGGGCTCGCCGGCGACCTCCGGACCCTCGTCCCAGTCCAGGCCGAGCCAGTGCAGTCCATCGAGGATGTCCTTCTCGAATTCGACGGTGCTGCGGACCTGGTCGGTGTCCTCGAGCCGGAGGATGAACGTGCCACCCACGTGGCGGGCGTGCAGGAAGTTGTAGAGGGCGGTCCTGGCGGTACCGATGTGGAGCGGCCCGGTCGGGCTCGGGGCGATGCGGACGCGGCTGGTCACCGCTCGGGGACCGTGTGGAATAGCCCGGGGTCCGCCTCGCCGTGAAGGACCCGGATGAGCGCGGCAGGTCGGAGCCCGAGCGTCGCCCGACCGCGAGGACCATCAAGCGTCAAGGAGTCGAGCGATTCCGAGCGGGCCAGGATGGTCACCGGCGCGCCCGGCTTGAGCGCGCGGGCCTCGAGGTAGGAGAGCAGGCCCGCGTCCTCCTCGGCCGCCTCGGTGATGCGATAGATCGTGGCATGCGTGCCCGCCTCGACCTCGGACAGCCGCACCCCGGCGGGTCGCTTTCGCGCCGTCGCCGCATCGATCGGGTTGCCGTGGGGGCAGATCTCCGGATGGCCGAGCATCTCGTCGAGCCGTGCCTCGACGCGCGGCGAGATGGCGACCTGGAGCCGCATCGCCTCCTCGTCCGACTCGGCCCACCCCAGCCCGACGACGCTCGTCAGGAGCCACTCGAGCAGCGCGTGGCGCCGGAAGATGGCGTCCGCCGCAGCGCGACCGGGCGTCGTGAGCCGGAGCTCTCGGCCGCCGTCATGCTCGACCAGACCGTCGGTGCCGAGCCGTCGGAACATCTCGCTGGCCGCCTGCGTAGTCACGCCGAGGTGGCGCGCGATCTCCGCGGCCGTCGCTCGTGACCCTTCCTCCGAGCCCGCCGTCACTCGCAGCGCGAGCAGGTACTCCTGCGCTGCGGCCGACAGGTCGCGCTGGTCGCTCCGACGGGGCATGCCCTCAGGATACCGGGCTGGCCCTGCGCCGAACCTCGCGAGCGACGCCGTAGCCCAGACCGGCGACCCACGCCAGGATCATCAACCCGCCCAGGATCGATCTGCCCGTCGCCATGCTCTCGGGGTCGCCGGTGGCGAACAGGAGGAGCGACGCCGGGAAGACCGTCCCGAGGATGGCGATCGTGCCGATCGTCGCGACTCGTGCCAGCCTCGGCAGCAGGATCAGCAGGAGCAGCAACCCGAGCTGCGCGACCCATGTGAGCGGCGCCACCGCGGGCGGGCACGTGGCGGCGAACCGGCCGCACCCGGTCACTTCGCCAGCGAACCATCCGGCGCCGAGTGCGATGGGCGCCCAACCGATGACGGCGCGCCCGATGCGTGCGACGCTCGTCGGGTGGTCGTCGTCCAGCCAGCCGCGGATGGAGGCCATCACCGCATCGGTCGAGAGGTCCGCCGCCAGGTCGTCGACGTCGATGGTCCGAGCGACGGGAGGGGCCGTCGGGCGCGGAGCGGCTCCCGGCGGTCGGCTGCCGCCGCCCGCGGACGAGCTCGTCGCCGGTTCCGCCGTCGTCGCCTCCCACCACGACGAGGTCGTGTGGGTCGGCGGCGGCGGTCCGGCCGTCGTGCCGGAGGCATCGACGTCGATGGACGGCCCGGACGATGGCGGTGCGGTGTCATCGACGGTGTCCGAGGCGCCCATCGCCGACACGCTCGGCGCGTCATCGTCGCGCTCCTGTCGCGCTCTGCGCGCTCGGGCCTGGTACTCGGGCCCGTGCTTGCGGGGATCCGCGTATTCCTTCGGATTGAGCGTCCAGTACGTCCCCGACGTCGTGCCGTACCACGACGCGCCGCCCCAGTCGGGCTCGAACGTCTCCGGATCGACGTCGTCGTACGACGTGGAGCCGAGCGTCGCCTTCTTCGGTCGCCGCTGCCCTGGATCGTCGGCGTCGCGCGCGCGACCGTCGCGACCGGGCGTGTCGGGCCGACCCGTCCGAGTGGATCCATCGGGTCGAGGCGATGACCTCGGCCGTGGACCGGGTCGCGGTCCGGGCCTCGGCCGAGGTCGGCCGCCGTACGCGCGATAGGTGGCGCCGGCTCGGTCCGCGTCGGCATCGTAGGCTCGTCGAGTGGCTCCCGGCCTGCCTCGCCCGACCGTGGGTGGTCCCGACCCATCCGGCCCGGCGATCTGGTCGTAGGCCGCCTGGATGGCGAGGAACCGCGGCAGCGCCGCCTCACCGGCGGCGTCGGGGTGGTTCGCCTTGACGAGGCGTCGATAGGCGCGCTTGACCTCATCGAGGGATGCCCCTCGGTCGAGGCCGAGCGTGCGATACGGGTCGTCGGGCATCGGTCGGTGCGCTCCTGGCCGGGCTCGGGTTCGAGGGCCCTCGGAGGGCCGCCCCCGTCAGCCGATCAGTTCGCCGACAGGCGCGAGCTCGAACTCCGGGATCGATTCTGCGCCGACCCGGCCGTGAGGGTCGAGGATCGTCGGTCGGTGGTAGCGGACCAGCATCCGAAGCGCCTGCCCGTCGAGGACGCCGACCTGCCGTAGGGCCTCGACCGACGCGGCCCAGGTGCCGCGGTCGTAGCCGTCGCCATCCTCGATCTTGACCGCCAATCCCGACGCCTCGTCGAGCAACGTCCCGGAGCGCGGACCGGGCAGGATCGCGACGGCGCGGAGTGCCTCCATGCCCGCCTTGCTGACCAGGCGGCCCTCGACCGCCTTCATAAGCGATGTGTCGAGTCGATCGTGTCGCCCGGCGACCATCTCCGGGTTGTCGACCATGGCGTCGCGCACGATCGTGAGCGCGGGTGCCAGCGAGCTGCGCGTGTCGCGCGATGGCACGCTCGACGGGTCGGCCAGGAATGCGTACGCCTGGGCGACCTGTCGAAGGCGGAAGCCGTAGGTCTCTACCCCGCAGCCGTCGATGGCGGTCTCGAGCCGCTCCGGGGTCGTCCCGTAGGCCCGGGCGACAGCCGAGCGGTACGCGGCCTGCGACGGATGCTCCGGCTGCCAGTAGGTCTCGGGATCCCAGCCCTTGAGACGAGACAGCAGCAGCGAGACGGCGTGTTGCCCGGAGCACATGTGACGGATCGCTCCGGGCTTCTCCCCGTCACGCGCAAGACGGGCGGCGGTCAGCGGATCGAGGGGCATGCCCTCGTTCCCGCACGCGAGCATCGATTGGCTCACTCCGGCCCGACGGAACATCCCCTGCAGGGTCCGGACGTGGAAGTCCTCGCCGGAGTGCGAGCTCGCCATGATCGCGAGCTCGGCCGGCTCGAGATCGAATGCCTCGATCCCGCCAGCCTCGATGAGCGCCACCAGACCGAACGGTTTGACGGTCGAGCGGAGCGTGACGACCCGGTCCGGGTCACCGAGGGAGCGGATCAGCCGACCGCTGGCGTCGGCCTCGACGATGTCGCCGCGGTGGACACTCTCCTCGATGCCGTTCCTCATGTGGCGGACGAGCACCGGCGTGTCGGCACGAACGCGGTTCCGGGTCCGTGCCCGACCGGTCCGAGGGGTCGCGCGCTCCGCGGCGAGGGTCACCCCGCGAGGATACCGCGCACGGCGTCACGTGGGGGCCGTGTCTGACGCGCCATCGAGACCCGATGGTCCCGCTGCTCGGTGGGCCCTCCGCATGGCGGTTTCGACGCGTGCCCACTGCTACGGTCCTGTCCGATGTCTCGGGGATCGGTCCGGTTCGGTATGCGCGTCGCCGCGATGCTCGTGATCGCTGCGATGGGCATCGGCTGCCTCCCGCCAGCGCAGGCTGGGACCCGCGACTCGACCG
Source organism: uncultured Chloroflexia bacterium (assembly GCA_963813535.1). Classification (GTDB taxonomy): domain Bacteria; phylum Chloroflexota; class Limnocylindria; order Limnocylindrales; family CSP1-4; genus SPCO01. The sequence continues at coordinate 1,412,661 of CAWEZH010000002.1, forward strand.
GACCCGCCGTCCCCGCTGCGTCCGCATCCGCACGGCCATCGCCGACGTCACCGACGTTCCTCGCGGCGATCGCCGCGTTCACGAAGCGCGTGACGAGCGGGAAGCTCACCTATCGCGTGGCCTTCAAGGGGAACGTCCGGGCCTCCTCCGACGATTTGCCGATCGCGGGGTCGATGGACGTGTCCGGCGCCGATTTCGCCAGCACGTTCACGTATGACATGAGCCGCGAATACGACCTGGGCAAGATCCGCGTCCAGGTTCGCGGGGTGAAGGGCAAGGGCTACATCAAGTCCGGAGCCGCGGCGTGGCGGGCCATCAAGGGCTTTGGCGTCGGGTATTCGTACGTCCCGTTCAAGACTGTCGCGGGTCCCGGTGACGTGAAGTACCTCGGCGCGGTCAAGGTGGGCGGCAAGACCTTCCACAGGATCGGCCTCACCGGCGCCCTGCTGATCCACCCCAACACGATCCCCGGGATGTCGCAGAAGGAGAAGGTCGACGACACCGTCCTCGAGGTCGTGATCGACAATTCCGGACGGCCCCGGTCGGGGTCCTGGACCCTGTGGGGCAAGTCCCGCGTCGGCGTGGGCGCCGGACAGCTCCAGCGCGTCGTCTACGAGCTCACCCTGACGTTCACCAAGGTCGGTTCGAAGGTCAAGATCTCCCGGCCGTAGAGTTGCCGGTGGCCATCGGCCGGCGTCGATCAGCCCTGGCCGCCGGTCCCGAACTGGCGGTCCCCGGCGTCACCCAGGCCCGGCATGATGTAGCCCTTCTCGTTGAGGCCGCGATCGAGCGCGGCGCAATGGATCTCGACGTCCGGGTGCGCGGTCTGGACCGCCGCCACACCTTCCGGCGCGGCGATCAAGTTCACGAGCTTGATCCGCACCGGCTGCACGGCGCCCCAGCGCTTGAGCACGTCGATGGCCGCGGTGGCGCTGCCACCCGTCGCCAGCATCGGGTCGAGGATCAGGCACAGGTCGACGGTCGCGGAGTCCGGCAGCTTGTTGTAGTACTCGACGGGTCGCAGCGTCCGCTCGTCGCGGAACAGGCCGAGGTGCCAGACCTGGGCGGTCGGCATGAGCTCGAGCATCGCGTCGACCATGCCGAGGCCCGCTCGCAGGATGGGGATCAGGCCGATCCGCTCGCCGAGCTCGCTCGCGTCCATCTCCTCCATGGGGGTCCGGATGCGGAGCGGGCGGGTCTTGACGTCCTGGAGCGCCTCGTAACCGAGCAGCCAGCTGAGCTCGCGCACGACCTCGCGGAACTTCTTGGGCTCGGTGTCCTGGTCGCGCAGGACGGCGAGCTTGTGCAGGACTGCCGGGTGCGTCGAGACGTGCAGGGTCTCGCGAAGGTCGGGCTGGGTCACGGCGCGATGGTAGCGCGACCCGAGGAGGGCGATCCCTGGAATCCGAAGGGCCGGCCCGACGGATCGGACCGGCCCTCCTCATCGCACGGTGACTGGGGTCAGTTGCCGCCGGCTGTCACCTCGACGGTGCCCTTCACGAAGGATTCGCCCTTGGTGTCCGCATCGGCGAGCTCCCCGAGCGCGGCCTCGGCGAGGTCCGTCCGATAGGCGTCCGCCGGCGGCGCCGCCTTGATGACGCCCGCGCCGAGCGAGACGTCGACGGTCTGCTGCCATTGGGCCGCGTCCATCATGCCGATACCCGCGGGGGACGGCCAGATCAGCGGGTTGATCTCGTTCATCATCCAGCGCTGATGCCCGGCCGGCAGCTGCGAACCGGCATCGACGGTCGACTGGATGCAGTCGTCCGGGTTCTCGCGGCAGTAGACCCAGCCCTGGAACGAGGCCTTCAGGAACGCCTTGGCGATGTCTTCATTGCCGGCTTCTGCGAGCCACGCGGCGCGCGCGAAGAGCGCGTCCTGCAGCATCGCGACACCCTCGTCGTTCCAGTTGATGACGTTGAGGTCGGTCGGCTGGTACAGCTCGCCCGACTCAGGATTCGTCGCCTCGAGGACCTGGGCGTACTCGTTGTAGATCATCGCCTCGGCGACGTCGATCTGCTTCGAGAGCAGCAGGGTCATGTCGAACGGCTGGATGACCTTCTCGTAGTCGGTGCCCTGCTCGAGACCGGCCTTCTTGGCGCCGGCCGTGACCTCGAACTCGTTGCCGAAGTCCCAGACGCCGATCTTCTTGCCCTTGAAGTCGGCCGGCTTGGTGATATTCGTGTCCTTCCACGAGACGGACAGGGTGCCCGAGCGCTGGAAGATCTGGGCGATGTTCACGAGGTCGGAACCGGCCTCGCGGGCCTCGAGGACCTTGGGGACCCACGAGATGGTGAACTCGGGGCCATCGGGCGCCGAGCCGACCTGCTGCGGGACCACGGTCGGGCCGCCATCGAGGATCGTGACGTCGAGACCGGCGGCCTCGAAGTAGCCCTGGTCCTTCGCGGCGAAGTAGCCCGCGAACTGGGCCTGCGGCGCCCACTGCAGCTGGAGGCTGACCTTGGTCAGCTCGGCCGGCGCGCTGGCAGACGGCTCGGTCGATGCGGACGCGCTCGCTGCGGGCTCGCTCGCCGACGGCGCGCTCGTCGCTGCTCCGCCGCTCGTACACGCGGCGAACAGCATGCTGGCCGACGCGGCCAGTGCCAGGACCATCCTGGATCGCTTCATGGCTCCTCCTCCAGATTCCTTCGACCCCGCGGGGTCGTTGACGTCGCGCGGCACGCCCCTACGGCTCATCCGCTCGGATGGACGCGTGCCAGGGGATGAAGATCCGTTCAAGGATGACGACGGCCAAGTAGAACACGATACCGGTCACCGCGGCCAGCAGGACGGCCGCCCACGTGACGTCGAAGCGCAGCGCGCTCGACGCCTGGACGATGATCCGGCCGAGGACCAGCGATGATCCCCCGAAGTACTCCCCCACGATCGCGCCGATCAGGCTCAGGGTCGTGGCCACCTTGAGGGCGGTGAAGAAGTACGGGAGTGCGGTCGGCACGCGGACCTTGCGCAGGACCGTCCACTCGGACGCGGCGTAGGAGCGCATCAGCTCGAGCGCGGCCGGCTCCGCAGCCGTCAGCCCGCGGGTGACGTTCACCATCACGGGGAAGTACACGAGCACCGCGGCCATCATCATCTTGCTCAACGGCGACAGCGCCCCGAACCAGTTGTTCATCAACGGCGCGAACGCGATGATCGGGATCGCGCCGGCGGCCACGCCGATCGGGATGAGGGTGTTCCTGGCCGTCGCCCAGCGCGAGGTGAGGAACGCGGTCCCGACGCCGGCGACCGTCCCGATGACCAGCCCGCCGACCGCCTCGAGCATGGTCGCCTGCCACGACGGCAGCAACCCAAATCGGCCGGTGGCCCAGTTGTCTGCGAGGGCGGCGATGATCGCCGATGGTCGCGGCAGGATGAATGCACGCAACCCGATGGCGCCCACGATCAGCTCCCAGGCGACGATCGCGCCCACGAACACGATCACGGCCGGCGCGTATTCGACGACCCGACGTCCGGCGTCGCTCCCCCGACCCGGACCCGACCCGATCGGTCGGCCTGGCACCGCCTCAGCTCGCGCGCTCATCCGACCGCGCCCTCGGCAGTCGTCCGGCGGGCCGACGCGATCGCCTCGGTGTCGGGGTCAGTCAGCCCTTCGCGGCCGCGCAGGGCCTCGCGGACCTGCGTGACCACCTCGAAGTAGCGCTCGCTCTCGCGCGTCTCCTCGTCGCGTGGACGAGGCAGGTCGACGTCGATGACGCTGGCGATGCGGCCCGGGCGTGGACTCATGACGACCACCCGCGACGACATGAACACGGCCTCCGGGATCGAGTGCGTGACGAAGACGATCGTTGTCCCGGTGCGGTCCCAGATCCGCTGGACCTCCGAGTTCATGCGTTCCCGGGTCATCTCATCGAGCGCCCCGAACGGTTCGTCCATCAGCAGGATCGAGGGCTCGAATGCGAGCGCGCGGGCGATCGCCACGCGCTGCTGCATCCCGCCCGACAGCTGCCACGGGTAGTGATGGACGAAGTCCTCGAGCTCGACCAGGTCGAGCATCTCGGCGGCCTTCGCCTGGCGACGCGCCGCGTCGAGACCCTGGATCTCGAGCGGGAGCTTGACGTTGTCCTCCACCGTCCGCCAGTCGAACAGGACGGGTGCCTGGAACACCATCCCGTAGTCGCGGTCGCGCCGGGCACGATCGGCCGGCTTGCCGTTGACGATGACGCTGCCGCTCGACGGCTTGATGAGGTCGCCGATGATCCGCAACAGGGTCGACTTGCCGCAGCCGGACGGTCCGATCAGCGACACGAATTCCCCTCGACGGATGTCGAGGTCGATCCCGTCGAGCGCGGTCATCTCCGAGCCGTCGCGCCGCGCGAAGACCCGGCCCACGTCGGACAACCGGACGACGGGTTCCGGATTCGCCGTGCCGTCTGCTGCAGTCACGGAGTCCGCCATCACGTCGCGCTCGGGGCCGTGCGCCCGCGCAGCAAGAAGCGCTCGGCCAGCCAGATGCAGCCGAAGAACACGACGCCGAGGAGCGAGGCCGCGAGGATCGCCGCCCACAGCTTCTCCGGACCCGTGATGTAGTACTGGTTGAACGTCGTGATGACACGGCCGAGACCGGCCTGGATGCCGCCCGTGTCCTCCCCGATGATGGCGCCGACGATGCTCGCGCTCGCCGCGATCTTGAGCGCGGTGAACAGGTACGGCATGGATGCCGGCAGGCGGAGCTTCCAGTAGATCGTCGAGCGTGACGCAGCGTAGGAGCGCATCAGCTCGAGCGAACGCGGGTCGAACGAGCGCAGGCCGCGGATCATCGCGATCGTCACGGGGAAGAAGGTCAGGTACGTGGCGATGATGACGACCGACAGGACGCCCTGCCCCAGCGCGAACACGATCAGCGGCGCGAGCGCGATGATCGGGATGGTCTGGCTAGCGATGACGTAGGGCACGAACGCACGCTCCATCAGCCGCGAGTGCACGAAGATCGTCGCGAGCAGAAGCCCGAGGAACGCGCCCAGCAGGAACCCGATCCCCGCCTCGCGCCAGGTGTAGAGCGAGGCGCCGACGAGGTACTCGGCGAGGCTCTGGTCTGCGTTGCGTTGGAACGGCTGGCCGAGCGCGTAGGCGATGTTCCAGACGTGGGGCAGGTTCAGGTCGTTCGCGAACGCCCAGCGGAACGGCGGATCCCAGAGGACCGGGGCGCCGGGGCCGGCACCGATCGGGCGCCACGGAACGCCACCCAGGAACTTCGCGCCTTCCCACACCGCCAGGACGAGCAGCAGGAACAGCCCGAACGTGACGAGCGGCTTCGCTCTCGAGCGGACCGCCGACCCGCGCCAGACGGACGCGCGATCGCTCTGGATCACGGTCGTCGCCATGTCGCCTAGCCGGTCACCACCTGGTCGGCGATATCGAGCGCCGCGTCGATGGTCTCGAAGCCCTCAGCGAGCTCGTCCTCCGTGATGCACAGGGGCGGGTTCGTGTGGATCGAGTTGTTGGCGATCAACGTGTACAGCCCGTGCTCGCGGAGGTACTTGCCGATGGCCTTCATCTCGTCGGACGTGCCGTTGAACGGGGTCATCGGTGTCCACGGGTCCCGGCTGCGGACGAGGTCGAGGATGCCGAAGAGGCCGAGGTTCCGGGTCGCCCCGACCGACGGGTGCTTCGCTGCGAGCCGGTCGTGGTGCTCACGCATGCGCGTCCCCATCCGCGCGGCGTTCTCGATGAGCCCGTCCTCCTCGTAGACGCCGATCGTCGCCAGCGCGGCGGCGAGCGAGACGGGATGTGACGAATAGGTCAGGCCGCCGTAGAACATCTTGTCCTCGAACGCCTCGGCGATGCCGCGGCGCATGGCGACCGCGCCCAGCGGCAGGTACGACGACGTCAGGCCCTTGGCCATCGTCATCAGGTCGGGCACGACATCCCAATGGTCGACCGCGAACCAGCGGCCGGTCCGGCCGAACCCGGCCATCACCTCATCGGCCACCATCAGGATCCCATGGCGATCGCAGATCTCGCGGACGCCCTGGAGGTAGCCGTCAGGCGGGATCAGGATCCCGTTCGTGCCGACGATGGTCTCGAGGAAGACGGCGGCGATGGTCTGCGGGCCTTCGTAGCGGATGACGTCCTCGAGACCCTGCAGGCTCTCCTCGACCGGCCGCGGCTCCTTCTCGCCCCAGCGATGCGTGTCCGGGTAGCGAACGACGCCGACCAGGCCAGGCTCGTTGGCCCAGCGGCGCGGATCGCCGGTCAACGTCATCGCGCCAAGAGTGGCGCCGTGGTAGGCCCGGTAGCGTGCCAGCACCTTGTACCGCCCGCTGAAATGGCGCGCCAGCTTGATCGCATTCTCGATGGCCTCGGCGCCACCCAACGTGAAGAAGACCTTGTCGATGTCGCCGGGCAGGATCTCCGCCAGCTTCTTGCCGAGCCTGCCCCGGATCTCCGTCGCGAACGCGGGCTGGACGTACTGCAGCTTGGTCGCCTGCTCGGTGATCGCGTCGATCACCCGCCGGTCGCCGTGACCGATGTTCACGGACATCAGCTGGCTGTTGAAATCGAGGATCCGCGTGCCGTCAGGCGTGTACAGCCAGACGCCCTCGGCGTGATCGATGACGATCGGGTCGACCGCCCCCTGGACCGACCACGAGAAGAAGGTGTGCGCGCGGTTGAGAGCGACGATCTCTTCGGTCGTCATCGCCCCGGATGCGGTGCTGATGCCCATGGCTCCTCCTCCGGCGCCCGCGGGCGCGAGACCGGATTACAGCACATCTGCCGGGGGCCGACGGGTGGATGCGTCAGACGGGCTGTCGGCTGGGGGCACGAGGATCGTCAGCGCGGCCGGGATCGACACGCGCCGCGAGCCAGCCCGGCGGGTGCGTGTCGCCGTCGGACTCGACGGGTTGCGGCGGCTCCGTCTCGATGCGCACCTCGCGGACGGTCCGGCGGATGGCCGTCCCGTCGAGCCGCCCCTTGCGCACCAGCAACTCGACCGTACTGCGCAAGCCTCTCGCCAGACCCCGACCACCCACCACCACCAGGTCGAGCCGACCGTCGCTCGGATCGATCGGCTCACGCGGGCCGAGGCGGCCAGGGATGAGCTCTCCGAGGTTGGCGACGAGCGCCAGGTGACCTTCAAGCTGGAGTCGTTCGCCGTCGGCGACGATGTCGAAGGCGGTCGGTCTGAGCCGCGTGAGCTCGCGAAGCGCCGCACCGACATAGGCAGCGAACCGCAGACGGTGCTTCAAGTCCTCGTGGGCTGTCGCCATGATCCGCGCGTCCAGCCCGACGCCCGCTGCCACGACGAACGTCCTCCGTCCGTCGGGTTCGTCCACGCCGTAGCGGCCCCACTCGGCAAGGCCGAGGTCGATGGTACGCGGAACCCCGTCACGGATGACAGCCACGGCCGAGCGGACACCGTGGACCCCGATGCTTGCGGCGAGGACGTTGCCGGTCCCGGCCGGCACGATCGCGAGCGGCGTGGACCGACCCGCAAGGATCTCGGCCGCGTGGCGGACGGTCCCGTCCCCGCCGATCGCCGTGATCAGCGGGGACTCCACATGGCGCCGCAGCGCCGCCGACGCGGCCTCCTCGGTGTCGTCGACCACGACCGGCTCCCGAGCCGTACGGTCCCGGATGGCACGCGCGATGACCTTGACGGTGGCCGTCCGCCGGTCGGGATCGCGAAGCCGCGCTGCACGCGGGTTGACGACGAGGAGCGGAGCCGAGGGATCGCCCGCGATCGATGCCATGCAGCGCCGAATGCTACCGTGTCCAGGACGAGGGGCAGCCCGGAGGAGACCAATGGATCGCGCCGGATTCCGTGCCTGGCTCCAGCGTTATGTCGACGCGTGGCGGCTCAACGACCCGGTCGCCGTCGGCGACCTGTTCAGCCCCGAGGTGCGGTACGCCTTCGACCCGTTCAGCGAGGCGGTCGTCGGACGGAATGCGCTCATCGAGTCGTGGCTGGACGACCCCGACGATCCCGCGTCGTGGGAGGCCGACTACGAGGTCCTCGCGGTCGATGGTGACGTCTTCGTGGCGCACGGCCGGACCCGCTACCTGACGGACGACCGCTCCGCGATCGACCGCGAGTTCGCGAACGTGTTCGTCTGCCGCTTCGACGAGGACGGTCGCTGCCGGGAGTTCACCGAGTACTACATGCGCCGTCGTCCGGAGACGTCCGTCGAAGAGTCGGTCGTCGACTAGGACCCACTCGGAACGACGACTCGCAATGCCCGCGGGCGCGTGCGATACGAGACGGGCGTGTGTCCGAGATCGATGCCGTCGCCGCGCGCCGGGAGCGGATGCACGCTGGTGATCCGGACTTCGGCTGACCGGTAGGTCCTGGCTTGCGGCGCATACCGCCGCCGGCCGAACGAGATCGACGCCAGGTGGCGCAGGAGCTCCCACTTCGAGTACGTCGAGAAGATCGTCACGTCGAACCGGCCGTCGTCGAGCCGGGCCGCGGGGGCAACGGTCATGCCGAGCCCGAGGTATGGTCCGATGGAGGCCGCGACCATCAACCCACGCGTCGACACCGTCTGACCGTCGAGCTCGATCGTCATCCGTGCCGGTCGATAGCGGAACGCGACGGCGATCGTCCGCGGTATCGACACCGCATCCCCCTCATCGGCCCGCGTGACCTCGCGAAAGATCGCGGCGTTGAGCCCGACGGAGCCGGCCTCGAGGAACGGGACGACGCGCCCGTCGGCGGCGATCGCCTCACCGGTGTCCACCTCCCGGATGACGCCCGATGCCAGGACCTCGGCCGCCTGATCGATGTCACGCCCGATACCGAGCGCACGGGCGATGTTCATGACCCGGCCCAGCGGCAGGATCCCGAGTGCCGTCCCTGTCCCGAGCAGGCCCTCGGCAACCAGGTGTACCGTGCCATCGCCGCCGGCTGCGACCACGATGTCGACACCCTCGGCGACGGCGTGGCGCACGATCGCGCGGGCTTCCACCGCGTCGGACGGTTCCTCGACCTCGGCCACGACGCCGTGACGTTCGAGGACCTCGTGCAGCTCGTCGGCCGAGCCGCCCGCCTGGAGCGCGGTCGGCAAGCCGGCCGACGGGTTCCAGATGACGAGGATCCGCGGCGCTTCGGTCGGGGTCGTCGCCGTCGGGATCGCCTCGGGCTCCGTCATGCGCGCTCGCGCGTGGTGCGCGCCTTCAGGCCTCGGTACAGGCGAGACAGACCCAGCAGATAGCTGATGCCCAGCAGGTACGACGCGCTCACGTCCGTGAGCCAGTGGTGGCCCTGGTGGACGCGGCTCGGTCCGACGAGCGCAACCAGCGAGAGGAGCGCACCGACGACCAACCGCCTGAGCCACGCGGGTCGCAGGAGGGTGTACGCGAGGTAGGCGAGGAACCCGTATACGCCGACATACGTGATGGTGTGACCGCTCGGAAAACTCGATCCGCCGAGCGGCGCGGCGATCACCCGGACATCGACGCCGGCGACCGGCCGAGGCCGTTTCATCAGCGCCTTGACCAGCGACGCAAGGAGCGCCGTCCCCCATGCACCGACCATCGCGATCGCCTCGAGGCGCAGCCGTAGGGCCAGCAGCATCGCCACGATCACGGCCGGGATGATCCGGCTCTGGGGCGGGAATCCGGGCCATGAGACCGCTTGCATCAGCCGGGCGAGTGACGGGTGGGAAAAGCGCTGCAGCTTCATCGTCACGGCGAGGTCGATCGCGTCGCTCCGCCGGGCGCGGACGAGCCCGAAGATCGCAAGAAACCCGACGAGGCCCAGTCGCTCGAGCAGGGCTGCCGTCCGGCCGCGGCGGACCGCTATTCGTGGTGGGGCGACCTCGACGGGCGAGTGGGTCAGCTGGGTCACCCCCCGAGCATGGGATGGCCGAAGGGAGGCGGGCCCGTCGCGAGACGAAGGCTGCCTGCCAGCTCCATTACAAGCGGACGACATGCCACGGCCGTGCCGTCCTTGGCGCCGGTGGTGTCGCCGGCCGCCGCTCCACGGCAACGCGAGGGCACGGCGACGGCCGGGCGACGTGCATGTGTCTCCGGCGTTCACCACGCCGCGGGTGGCGGTGTACCCTCCCCTCTCCAACTGCCACGACGCGACCGAAGAGGGAAGCCGACCATGCCGCGAATCGTCCGTGGGGCGCTCGTCCAGGCCAGCTGGACCGGCGACAAGGAATCGATGATCCAGAAGCACGAGGAGCGGGCGGTCGAAGCGTCCAGGCAGGGCGCCCAGGTGATCCTGTTCCAGGAGCTCTTCTACGGCCCGTACTTCTGCCAGGTCCAGGACGCCCAGTACTACAGCTACACCGAGCTGATCCCCGACGGTCCCACGACCAAGCGGATGCAGGACCTTGCCAAGGCGACCGGCATGGTCGTCGTGGCCCCGATGTACGAAGAGGACGCGCAGGCGTCCGGCATCTACTACAACACCGCGGCGGTCATCGACGCTGACGGCACCTACCTCGGCAAGTACCGCAAGACCCACATCCCGCACGTCAAGGGGTTCTGGGAGAAGTTCTACTTCCGCCCGGGGAACCTCGGCTACCCGGTCTTCGAGACGGCCGTCGGCAGGGTCGGCGTGTACATCTGCTACGACCGGCATTTCCCGGAGGGCGCGCGAGCGCTCGGGCTCAACGGTGCCGAGATGGTGTTCATCCCGTCGGCCACGTCGCGCGGCCTGTCGGAGTACCTGTGGCGGATCGAGCAGCCCAGCCACGCCGTCGCGAACGGCTACTACGTGGGCACCATCAATCGGGTCGGGATCGAGAAGGAATTCGGTGACGACGACTTCTATGGCCAGAGCTACTTCGTCGATCCGCGCGGCCAGTTCGTCGGCGACGTGGGCGATGCGCACGACGAGGAGCTGATCGTCCGCGACCTCGATCTGGACAAGATCGCCGAGGTCCGCAACACATGGCAGTTCTACCGCGACCGGCGGCCGGACGCATACGACGACTTGACACGCCCGTAGGCGCTATCATCCCCGCCGGCTCGGCTGTCAGGAGGAGGACAGCCGAGCCCTCACTGCAATGGCTCGCGGAGCGTCGCCTTGCTGTTCGGGGAGCGAGCGACGGATCGCCGTTGAGGTTGCCATTACCATGCGATTCGGGTTCACCCTCAAGCCTGAGCACACCATCGAGCGCACCCTGGCGCTGACGCGCCAGGCGGAGGCGGCCGGCTTCGAGTACGGCTGGCTGTTCGACAGCCACGTCCTGTGGCGGGATCCCTATCCCCTGTTGACGCTCATGGCCGGCGCGACGGAGCGGCTGCGTCTCGGGACCTGCGTGACCAACCCCGGCACGCGCGAACCCTCCGTGACGGCCTCGGCGTTGGCGACACTGGACGAGATCAGCGACGGCCGGATGGACCTTGGCATCGGCCGGGGTGACTCGGCCCGCCGGGTGCTGGGCAAGCCACCGATCACGCTCGCCCACACCGAAGAGGCGATCAACGTCATCCGGACGCTGGTCGCCGGGAAGTCGATCGACTACGAGGGCACGGAGCTGACGTTCCCGTGGACCCGCGGCTGGACCCTGCCGGTCTGGGTCGCTGGCTATGGACCCATGGCCATCGCCATGACCGGGCGCGTGGCGGACGGGCTCATCCTGCAGCTGGCGGACCCCGACCTCATCCGCTGGTTCGTGGGTCAGCTGCACGAGGCCGCAACGGCAGCCGGTCGTGACCCGGCATCGCTCCAGGTGCAGGCGGCGGCGCCCGCCCACATCGGCCCCCGCGAGCTCGGCCGCGAGCGAACGCGCTGGTTCCCGGCACTCGTCTCGAACCACGTGGTCGACCTCGTGAACAAGTACCCCCGTGAGCAGTTGCCCGAGGCACTCACCGGCTACATCACCGATCGCACCGGCTACGACTATCACCACCATGCCGAGGTCGGGTCGTCGAATGCGGCGTTCGTCGGCGACGAGGTCGCCGATCGGTTCTGCGTCCTCGGCGAGGTCGGCGAGCACATCGACAAGCTGCACGAGCTGGCGGACGCCGGTGTCGACCAGTTCAACCTCTACCTGATGAACGGCGATGAGGAACAGCAACTCGAGGCGTACGGCACGGACGTCATCCCAGCCTTCCGCTGACCGTCGGCCGGCGCGAGGCCCTCCCCGACGAGGCAGGTACTGGCCAGGATGTCCGGCTGGTCAGCGGTACCTGATCTCGGCGACGATGGACCTCGCGCCGCACGGTCCCCCCGCCGTGCCGCGACTCGCACCGGAGGAGCGGATGGCCGCCAAATTCAATCGCGGGCCGGATCCGTTCTGGGACGATGGCCGCGGTGCCCGCCGCCGCAACATGGTCCAGCGCACGGAAGCGTCGCTGGCCCTCATCCTCGCGATCGCCGCATGCGGCCTCACCGCCGCGATGTGGCTGCGCCAGGTGATCCTGCCGCTGTTCGGCGTCAGCATCTGACCCTCCGGCCCCGCCGTCCCACTCCGCGGCGAGCGGCCCATCGCCTACCATCTCCCTCCTGACCGCCACGCCGTCGTCGTCCGAGGAGGGACCGCTTCGATGCGCACGCTGATCGCGAACGGCACCATCGTCACCGCGGAGGGGTCGCAAGCCGCCGATGTCCTGATCGACGGCGAGACGATCGCCGCGATCGGTGCCGGTCTCGAGGCCGCCGGCATGACGGCCGACGAGACGATCGATGCCTCGGGCAAGTACGTCATCCCAGGCGCCATCGACGTGCATACCCATATGGAGCTGCCGTTCGGCGGGACCTTCGCCAAGGACACATTCGAGACGGGGACCCGGGCGGCAGCCTTCGGCGGGACGACGACGATCGTCGACTTCGCCGTGCAGTCGCGTGGCAAGTCGCTGCGCGAAGGGCTCGACGCATGGCACGCCAAGGCCGAGGGCAACGCCGTCGCCGACTATGGCTTCCACATGATCATGAGCGACGTCAACGACGACACGCTCAAGGAGATGGACGGGCTGGTCGCCGAGGGCGTTCCCGACTTCAAGCTGTTCACCGCATACCCGGGCGTCTTCTACAGCGACGACGGGGCGATCTTCCGGGCCATGCAGCAGACCGCGAAGAATGGCGGGCTGATCATGATGCACGCCGAGAACGGGATGGCCATCGACGTGGTCGCGGAACAGACCGTCGAGGCCGGTACGACCGACCCGATCGGCCACGGCCTCGCTCGCAAGGCCGTCTTCGAGGGTGAGGCCACCAACCGCGTCATCCGCCTGGCCGAGGCGGCCGGCGTGCCGGTGTACATCGTCCACCTGTCGGCGAGCGAGGCATTGGCCGAGATCCGGGCGGCACGCGACCGCGGCTCGAAGGCCTTCGCCGAGACGTGCCCGCAGTACCTCTTCCTGTCGCTCGATGACCTCGGCAACGGGTTCGAGGGCGCCAAGTTCGTCTGCTCGCCACCGCTCCGGCCCAAGAGCCACTGGGACGACCTGTGGACCGGTCTCGTCAAGGACGACCTCCAGATCGTCTCGACCGACCACTGCCCGTTCGACTTCCACGGCCAGAAGGAGCTCGGTCGTGGCGACTTCCGCAAGGTCCCGAACGGGCTGCCGGGCGTCGAGGACCGGGTCGACCTGATGCACGACGGCGGGGTCGTGGGTGGCCGGATCACGAAGGAGCGCTGGGTCGAGATCGTGTCGACCGCGCCGGCCAAGATGTTCGGGATGTACCCGCAGAAAGGGGTCGGTCAGCGTCGGCGCCGATGCCGACCTCGTGGTCTACGACCCCACCAGGAAGCGGACGATCTCGGCGAAGACCCATCACATGGACGTCGACTACTCGTGTTACGAGGGTCGCGAGGTCCAGGGTGCGAGCGAGGTCGTCCTCTCACGTGGCTCGGTCATCGTGCGCGATGGCGAGTTCACCGGTCGCAAGGGCCAGGGCAGGTTCATCAAGCGCGGGGCCGCGGATCACGCGCGGATCTCCTGAAGGAGCACGCCGATGGCGATCGCAGACACGAGATTCGGTCACGTCAACGTCACGTCGCACGATTGGCGGCGGCTGGCCGCGTTCTACACCGACGTGTTCGGTTGCACCCTGGTGCCGCCAGAGCGCGACATCCGCAGCGCTGACCTGGATGCCGCCACCGGTCTCACCGACGCCCACCTGACCGGTGCCCACCTGCGGTTGCCCGGTCACGGCGACAACGGCCCGACGTTGGAGATCTTCTCGTACGACCAGCTCGACCGGCACCCGGGTGGCCGGGTCGACCGCCCGGGCTGGGGCCATGTCGCGTTCCAGGTCCCCGACGTCCCGGCGGCCGTCGATGCGGTCACGGCGGCCGGCGGCGGTCGCATCGGCGACGTGATCACGACGCAGACCGCCGACGGCCGGCGCGTGACGTGGGTCTATGCGACCGATCCCGACGGCAATCTCGTCGAACTGCAGGCCTGGTCGGCCGCGAGCGACCGATAGCGCGGATGGTCGCCGCGCGCCGGCATGCCCGTGTTCCGGCCGAGCTCGAACGACTGGCCGAGCTTCGCGCGATCGTCCGGGACGTGGCCAAAGGGTGCGAAGCGCCGGCCGACTGCATCGACGACCTCGTCCAGGCCGTCGACGAGGCCGCCACGAACACCATCCGCTACGGCTATCGCGGCGAACCCGGCTGGATCGACCTGACCGCCGAGCTTGTCGCGGACGACATCGTCATCACCCTGGAGGACGAGGCACCCGAGTTCGACCCGACCGGCGCTCCGTCCCCGGACATGACCGTGCCGGCCGACCGGCGTCCGCCGGGCGGCATGGGAATCCACCTGATGCGCCTCGCGACCGACTCGATCGAGCATCGGGCGCGACCGGGCGGTGGCAACATACTCAGGCTGACGCGGTCGAGGGCCCGCGGCCCGAAGGAGGAGTGACGATGGCCATGCAGACCACGGTCGAGCGAGTCGATGGGCGCGTCCCCGTCACCGTCATGGCGCTGTCCGGTGAGCTCGACGCGTCGAACTATCTCCGCCTCGTCGATGACGTCCGCCCGCTGTACGCCGCCGGCACCCGGCACCTGCTGCTCGACCTCCGCGACCTCACGTTCATCGCGAGCTCCGGATTGGTCGCCCTGTACTCGATCCTCATGGTCATGCAGGGCAAAGAGCCACCCGACCCGGAGTACGGCTGGAGTGCCCTTCACGAGATGGAACGCGGCGTGGAGGAGGGTGCGACCCAGGATGTCGTCAGGCTGAGCGGCGTCCAGCCGGCCGTCGGCGAGGTCCTCCAGCGAACCGGCATCGATGCCCTGTTCCCCAGCCATCCCGACAGGGAGTCCGCGCTCGCGGCGTTCTAGTTCCTCGTGACCGTGCCATGAACGAGGACCACAAGGACTCGATCGAGGCGATCCTGCGGCCGTTCACGCGCGTCGGCGATGAGCTCGCCGTTCACCTCGAGCTCGAGGGAAGCGACGGCTCGACGGTTCCCACAGGTGGGCCGCGTTTGACGCGCGACCTCGAAGCCGATGGACGCTTCGTCGGACGCCTCGTGGCCGAGGGTCCGTCCGTGTCGCAGAGATCCGTCGTCGCCGCACTGGAGGCACTCGCGGTCGCGGTCGAACGCATCCTGGTGGTCCCACCGCGTGAAGGCGTGTCCGACTCGAGCGGGTCGGATCCGCGAAGCGGGATGGCGGCCGAGCTTGCCCTGAGCCGGCTGCAGCAGCGAAGCATCGTGTCGCTCGAGCCGCCCGATGTGCCGGGCTACGACCTGGCCAGCTACTACGAGCCGGCGCGCGAGATCGGTGGCGACTTCTTCGAGCTGTTCCGGCTACGTCGTCGGGGCCGGCCGTTGGGTCTCGTCATCGCGGATGTGACCGGCAAGGGCATTGCCGCGGCGCTGCTGATGGCGTTCGCGCGACCCGTGATCCACTCCGCCCTGCAGGCAGCAAGCGGGCCTGCCGACGCGTTGCGCCGCACGAACCGGATCCTGGTCGAGGAGCTGCATACGGCGCTGTTCATCACCGCGCTCGTCGGTCGACTCGACGTCACCTCGGGCCGCCTGCAGATCTCGAACGCCGGCCACGAACCACCGCTCCTGCTCCCGGCCGACGGCGGGCCGATCACCGAGATCGGGGGTGGCGGACCGCTGCTCGGGATGTTCTCGCCGCTGGAGCTCGCCGAGACCGAGCTGGAGTTCGCTCCGGGCGACCGACTGCTCCTTTACACCGACGGTGTGACCGATGCGCTCACGTCGAGCGGCGAGCGGTTCGGCAAGGGCCGGTTGATCTCGACGATCGAGGACGCGCGCGATGGGTCGGCGCACGACATCGTCCGGGTGCTGAGCCAGGCGGTCAGCGGGTTCTGCGCCGATGTGGCGCCGACCGATGATGTGACGATCGTGGCGGTCGGGCGGCACTGACGTCGGGGCCAGCCGCCGGACATGAGACGGCCGCCGGGTCGAGCCTCGACGCCGGCGGCCGCAGGTGCAGCGTGGCGGGTCAGACCGTGGCCACGGTCCGGCGGTCGAACACGCGGATCAAGGCGAGGATCAGCAGCTCGACGAGGCTCCAGCCGATCAGCGCGACGATCGCCGCGATATCGAGCTTCGAGCCCTGGTCGGCCGTCACGCGGTCGATCGAGAACATGCCGCGGAACGGCTCGACGAACGGATCGGTGATGGTCAGGATGAGCTGGACGACGTCGTTGCCAGGGTTCGCGACCAGCAGCAGCAGGATGATCCGAAGGATCAGGGCGACCTGCAGCACCCCGAAGAGGAAGGTCACGACCCGCGCGATCACAGCGGCCGTACCGGGACCGGCCGGCACGTGGGCCCGTTCGGTCGTGCGCACGGCCGTCGACTGCGGCTCGGTCGCCACAGGGTCCGTCGTGGTCGTCTGATGGGTGGTGGTTCGTTCGTAATCGGTCATGGGTGGGCCTCCTGGGCTTGCGAGCCGCAGGATGGCCTCAGTACCTCACCGCGCGCGCATCACTCGCCGCACGTGATGCTTGCAGGGGCATGCCAGACCGCCGTTCGGTGCGCGTGGACACCGTCGCCCCGCACGGCGTCGCGATCGGTGCGCCGGGTCGTCAGGCGGGGCGGAGGGCGATCAGCTGCGCGACGTTGCCTGATGACTGCGAGGACGTGGCCGCGAACGTACCGGTCGCGCCCGCTGCCGCCCGGATGGCACTCGCGGACATCAGGGAGGTGAACTGGCTCGGCGAGGTGCCGATCAGGTCGCAGCGTTCCGTGAAGCCGGCCGGCGGCGTCCAGGTCGAGCCTGCCATGTTCCCGAAGATGGCAACGAGCATCGTGTTCGCGACCGGGGTCGTGATCGACGGCGCGGTCGCCGTGGTCGAAGCGCTGGCCGCCACCTGGCCGCCCGAGGCGGCGATCGGGTTGGCCGTGTTGACGCCGCTGTAGGCATGGATCGTGCCGGCAGCCAGGCGGGATGCCGAGAACGTCCAGGTCCACGATGCGGGATCCCCGCCAGCCGCCACACGCCAGTAGGTGTGCATGCGGAGGCTGGATGTGTACGTATCGGTCCGGATGAGCGTCCAGCCAGCCGGCGCTGTCACGGTGGAGGTCCCGCGGACACCGAGCGACGCGAGGAGCAGGTCTCCCGCCACCGTGCCTGTCGGCCGGGCGAGGTTGATGCTGGTCGTGGAGGCGTTGTTGGAGCCGAAGCTGACGGCGCGGAAGGCGATGCCGCTGCCCGCCGGCACGTCGGTCACGGTCCAGGTGAAGGTGTCGGTGGCATCGACGGCCGGACCGTCGCGCACGGTGATGGACACGGCATACGGGCTCGAGGCGGCGGCCACCGAGCTGATCGTGCCGGTGATCAGGCCGGTCGACGTGTTGATCGACAGCCCTGCAGGCAGGTTCGTGGCCGCGTACGTCAGCGGATCACCGTCGGGATCGGTCGCTCCTGCATCGAGGGTGACGCCCGTGCCCTCGGGGTCGGTCCGGTTGCCCAGGTTCTGGTCGAAGGTGGGCGGCAGGTTCGGACCCGGGACGTCGGTCACGGTCCATGTGAACGTGTCGGTCGCGTCGACCGTGGCCCCATCGCGGACCGTGATCGACACCGCATACGGGCTGCCGGCTGCCGCGGTCGAGTTGATGGTGCCGGTGATCAGGCCGGTGCCGGTCGCGATCGACAGACCCGGCGGGAGGTTCGTGGCGGCGTAGGTCAGCGGATCACCGTCGAGGTCGGTCGCGCCCGCATCGAGGTTGACGACCGTGCCTTCCGGATCCGTCCGGTTGGGCAGGTTCTGGTCGAACGTCGGCTCGTTGTTGACGGGCGGCGGTCCGCCGGCCGCCGGTCGGAGGGCGATGAGCTGGGCGGCGTTGCCGGACGACATCGTCGCCGATGCCACGGCCGTACCGGTCGCGCCGACGGCCGGCCGAAGCACGTCGGCCGACATCATGGACGTGAACTGCGAGGGCGACGTGCCGATCAGGTCGGCTCGTTCGACGAAGCCCGCGGGCGGCGTCCATGTGGTGTTGGCGAGGTTTGCGTAGAACGCCACGAGCATCGTGTTCGCGACCGTGGTGGTGATCGACGGCGCCGTCGACGTCGCGGAGGGTGACGCGGCGGGCTGACCACCGGAGGCGTCGATCGGTGTCGTCGTGTTGACCCCGCTGTACGCGTGGACCACGCCGGCCGCCAGACGCGAACCCGAGAACGTCCATGTCCACGTCGCCGGATCGGATCCGGTCGCCAGGCGCCAGTAGACGTGCATGCGCAGGCTGGACGTGTACGTGTCGGTACGGATCAGCGCCCAGCCCGCGGGGGCAGTGACCGTGGACGTCCCGCGCACATCGAGGGACGCGAGCATCACATCGCCCGCGAGCGTGCCCGTGGGCCGGTTCAGGACGATGCTCGTCGACGAGGCGTTGTTCGAGCCGGAGCTGACGGCCCGCAGCGCGATGGGAGCGCCCGCCGGCACATCGGTGACCGTCCACGTGAAGATGTCGGTGGCGTCGACGGTCGCGCCGTCGCGGACCGTCACGCTGACGCTGTACGGGCTGCCGGCCGCGGCGGTCGAGCTGATCGTGCCGGTGATCAGACCTGTCGCGGTGTTGATCGTCAGGCCGGTGGGCAGATTCGTCGCTGCGTACGTCAGCGGGTCATTGTCGAGATCCGTCGCCCCGGCGTCGAGGCTGATGACCGCCCCTTCTGGATCGGTCCGGTTCTGGACGTCCTGGTCGAAGGTGGGCTCGCGGTTCACGTTGGTGACGGTCCACTGGAACGTATCGGTCGCATCGACCGTGGGGCCGTCGCGGACCGTCACGGACACGTTGTACGGGCTTCCCGCGGCCGCGGTGAACGCGATGGTGCCGGTGATGAGGCCCGTGCCGGTGTCGATGCTCAGGCCAGCTGGCAGACCCGTGGCGGCATAGGTCAGCGGGTCGCTCTCGGGGTCGGTCGCCCCGGCATCGAGGCTGATGACCGCGCCCTCGGGGTTCGACTGGCTCGGCACGTCCTGGTCGAACGTCGGTGGCTGATTGGGTGGCGGCACCTCGGTGACCGTCCAGGTGAAGGTGTCGGTCGCATCGACCGTCGCGCCATCACGGACCGTCACGCTGACGCTGTACGGGCTGGTGTCCGCGCCAGTGGCGCCGATCGTGCCGGTGATCAGACCGGTCGTCGGGCTGATGCTGAGCCCAGGTGGCAGATTCGTCGCGGCGTAGGTCAACGGGTCGCCATCGAGGTCGGTGGCGCCGGCGTCGAGGCTGATGACCGCACCCTCGGCATGGTTCTGGTTCGGGACGTCCTGATCGAACGTGGGCTCACGGTTCACGTTGGTGACGGTCCAGGTGAACGTGTCGGTGGCGTCGACGGTCGCGCCGTCGCGCACAGTGACGCTGACGCTGTACGGGCTTCCAGCGGCCGCGGTGAAGGCGATCGTCCCGGTGATGAGGCCTGTCGACGTGTTGATCGACAGACCCGCCGGCAGGTTCGTCGCGGCGTAGGTCAGCGGATCGTTGTCGAGGTCGGTCGCCCCGGCATCCAGGGTGATGACGGCGGCCTCGGCATGGTTCTGGTCCGGGACGTTCTGGTCGAAGGTCGGTTCGTTGTTGACAGGCGGGGGCCCGCCGGCCGATGGCCGCAGGGCGATGGCTTGCGCCACGTTGCCCGACGAGGCCGTCGCCATGGCCGAGACCGCGCCGGTCGCGCCCGCCGTCGGTCGCGAGACGTCGGCCGACTCCAACGAGGTGAACTGCGATGGCGAGGTCCCGACCAGGTCAGCGCGTTCGACGAAGCCCGCCGGTGGCGTCCAGGTCGAGCTGGACATGTTGGCGAAGAACGCCACCAGTCGCGTGTTGTTCACCGTCGTCGTGATCGACGGTGCGGTCGCAGACGCCGACGTGGTAGCCGCGGCCTGACCGCCGGAGGCGTCGATGGGCGTCGTCGTGTTGACCCCGCTGTACGCATGGATCGCGCCGGCGGCAAGGCGGGCGGCGGAGAAGGTCCACGTCCATGTGGCTGGGTCGGAGACCGTCGCCAGGCGCCAGTACGAGTGCATCCGCAGGCTGGAGGTGTAGGTGTCGGTGCGGATGAGCGTCCAGCCGGCAGGTGCCGTCACGGTCGAGGTGCCCCGCACGCTCAGCGATGCCAGCATGACGTCGCCCGCGACCGTGCCCGCCGGACGGTTCAGGGTGATGCTCGTGGTCGATGCGTTGTTGGAGCCGGAGCTGAAGGCGCGCAGCGCAGGTACGGCGCCCTCGGCCACATCGCTGACCGCCCAGCTGAAGGTGTCGGTGGCATCGACCGTGGCACCGTCGCGCACGGTGACCGACACGGCGTACGGGCTGCCCGCGGCGGCGGTGGACGAGATGGTGCCGGTGATCAGCCCGGTCGTCGTGTTGATCGACAAGCCCGGCGGCAGGTTGGTCGCGGCGTAGGTCAGGGTGTCGCCGTCGGGGTCGGTGGCGCCCGCGTCGAGGTTGATGACCGCGCCCTCGGCATGGCTCTGGTCGGGCACGTCCTGGTCGAACGTCGGCTCGCGGTTGACGTTGGTCACGGTCCACTGGAACGTGTCGGTCGCGTCGACCGTGGCCCCGTCACGGACGGTCACCGACACGTTGTACGGGGTGGCCGAGGCGGTGAACGCGATGGTCCCCGTGATGAGCCCGGTGGTGGTGCTGATCGAGAGGCCCGGCGGCAGGTTGGTGGCGGCATAGGTCAGGGCGTCGCCGTCGGGATCGGTGGCGCCCGCGTCGAGGTTGACGAGGGTGCCCTCGGGGTCGGTCCGGTTGAGCACGTCCTGGTCGAACGTCGGCTCGCGGTTGAGGTTGGTCACGGTCCACGTGAACGTGTCGGTCGCGTCGGCCGTCGGCGGGCTGTCGCTCACCGTGATGCTGACGGCATACGGGCTGCCGGCCGCGGCGGTGAACGCGATGGTGCCGGTGATGAGCCCGGTGGTGGTGTTGATCGAGAGGCCCGGCGGCAGGTTGGTGGCGGCATAGGTCAGGGTGTCGCCGTCGGGGTCGGTGGCGCCCGCGTCGAGGTTGACGAGGGTGCCCTCGGGGTCGGTCCGGTTGCCCAGGTTCTGGTCGAAGGTCGGGTTGCCGTTGACGTTGCTGACCGCCCAGCTGAAGGTGTCGGTGGCATCGACCGTGGCACCGTCGCGCACGGTGACCGACACGGCGTACGGGCTGCCCGCGGCGGCGGTGGACGAGATGGTGCCGGTGATCAGCCCGGTCGTCGTGTTGATCGACAAGCCCGGCGGCAGGTTGGTCGCGGCGTAGGTCAGGGTGTCGCCGTCGGGGTCGGTGGCGCCCGCGTCGAGGTTGATGACCGCGCCCTCGGCATGGCTCTGGTCGGGCACGTCCTGGTCGAACGTCGGCTCGCGGTTGACGTTGGTCACGGTCCACTGGAACGTGTCGGTCGCGTCGACCGTGGCCCCGTCACGGACGGTCACCGACACGTTGTACGGGGTGGCCGAGGCGGTGAACGCGATGGTCCCCGTGATGAGCCCGGTGGTGGTGCTGATCGAGAGGCCCGGCGGCAGGTTGGTGGCGGCATAGGTCAGGGCGTCGCCGTCGGGATCGGTGGCGCCCGCGTCGAGGTTGACGAGGGTGCCCTCGGGGTCGGTCCGGTTGAGCACGTCCTGGTCGAACGTCGGCTCGCGGTTGAGGTTGGTCACGGTCCACGTGAACGTGTCGGTCGCGTCGGCCGTCGGCGGGCTGTCGCTCACCGTGATGCTGACGGCATACGGGCTGCCGGCCGCGGCGGTGAACGCGATGGTGCCGGTGATGAGCCCGGTGGTGGTGTTGATCGAGAGGCCCGGCGGCAGGTTGGTGGCGGCATAGGTCAGGGTGTCGCCGTCGGGGTCGGTGCGCACCGCGTCGAGGTTGACGAGCGTGCCCTCGGGGTCGGTCCGGTTGCCCAGGTTCTGGTCGAAGGTCGGGTTGCCGTTGACGTTGCTGACCGCCCAGCTGAAGGTGTCGGTGGCATCGACCGTGGCACCGTCGCGCACGGTGACCGACACGGCGTACGGGCTGCCCGCGGCGGCGGTGGACGAGATGGTGCCGGTGATCAGCCCGGTCGTCGTGTTGATCGACAGGCCCGGCGGCAGGTTGGTCGCGGCGTAGGTCAGGGTGTCGCCGTCGAGATCGGTGGCGCCCGCGTCGAGGTTGATGACCGCGCCCTCGGCATGGCTCTGGTCGGGCACGTCCTGGTCGAACGTCGGCTCGCGGTTGACGTTGGTCACGGTCCACTGGAAGGTCGACGGGACCGGCGGGTTGAACGGATCGTCCGCGGTGACCGTGACGTTGTATGGGCTGCCCGCGGCCGCGGTGAACGCGATCGTGCCGGTGATGTGACCGGTGGTCGGGTTCATCGTGAGTCCGGCCGGAAGCCCGCTCGCGCCGTACGTGAGCGTGTCGTTCTCTGGGTCGGTCGCCGTGACCGTCAGGTCGATGACGTTGCCTTCGGCGTTGGTCTGGTTCGGCACGGCGGTCACGATCGGCGGGTTGTTGCTCGGGCCGCTCGCGGTCGTGAACGTCCAGGTCGGGCTGGTGCGGTCCGCGATGCCGTCGCTCGTCACGGCGTACCACTCGTAGCCCGTGGCTGGCGCTCGGCCCGGCCAGGGCATCGAGGCGGTGGAGCCGGAGGTGGTCTCCACCGTCCCGATGAGGTCGAAGCCGGCCAGCGCGGTCATGTCGTACGCCAGGTCGAACCGGCTGGTCGCGTCGTTCTCGAACGTGCTGAGCTTGGGTGAGTACGTGTACGCCTCGATCGTGTTCAGGCTCGGCCGGAACGTGTAGTAGCGCAACCAGCCGTCGCCGCCGTTGGCGCGGCTCTGGTAGTCCGTCAGGACCTGGTGGACCGGCTGCCCGCACGAGTTCGTCGACGTCAGCCGACCCTCGCCCGGGTAGTGACCGTTGACGACCATGAAGACGTTGCAGTTCGGCGCGACGAGCTGTGTCCAGACCTGAGCGGCAGATAGGCCGTCGGATCGCGTCGTGACACGCGATGAAGGGCGCGCATTCGACGTGTTCACGAACGCATGGGTGCTCAGGATCACCTGGCGATCCGGGTAGCGATCGATGATCTCGTCGGCCCACTGCACGGCGTAGGTCGGCATGTCGATCTCGAGGTGGATGATCAGGAAGTCGATGCCGCCGGCGGTGAAGAGCTCGTAGTTGTCCTTGTTCAGGCGCTGGACCTGGCCGGCTTCCTCGCCGAGCCAGCCGCCGTACCACGGATTGACGGGCAGGTTGTAGCGCCCAGGCGGGAAGTACTCATCCCACAGGTCGGACGTGACGGCGCCGGGGTTGCTCATGTCGTGGTTGCCCGGGGCGAGGTTGTTCGGGATGCCGGCGTTGTCGAGGGTGTCCATGGCCGCGTCGGCGCGGTCGAACTCCTGGCGGACCGTGTCGAAGTGCTCGGTGATGTCACCGAGCTGGCTCACGAAGACGATGTTGAGGTCGTCTTCGTTGTTGACGATCCACTGGGTCTGCTGGTTGAACGTCATGAAGTCGGCGTCGCTATCGACGTAGTGCTGCGTGTCGGGGATCACGGCGATCGTGAAGTCCTCGGCCGCTGAGGAACCGGCGGTCCGCCCATAGAAGGACGTCGTCAGCGTTCCACCGTTCGGGTCGCTCACACCGACCTGCAACGTGGGGTTGACGGACACCCCGGTCGCGCCGTTGGTGGGCGCGACGTTGGTCGGGACATTCGGTGGCGTGTTGGCGGTCGAGACGAACGGCGTGCCCGTCACGAACAGCGGTCCGTTCGTCAGCGTGCCGTTGACCGTGGTCCCGGCGGAGCTGGCGATGGTCCCGCCCGCGCCCTCGTCCATGCTCCAGCGGGCGACCATGCCGGGCGCCGACGCGAGCGGTCCGGTCATCGCGGCCTGGATCTGCGCCTCGGACCGGATCGTGTTCCAGATGCGGGCCTCGTCCATGATGCCGTTGAAGGCGCCGACCGGCGTCCCGCCCGAGTTCATGGCCGTGCCCAGGCCGGCGTCCTGCGTGCTGTCGGCGCGGAGCGGCTGGCCGACGTTGACCGGTGTCATGTCGAGCACGCCGTTGACGTAGATGCGCCACGTGCCGTTGTACGTCACGGCCGCGTGGTACCAGACCCCGTTCTGGATCACGGTGTCGCCCGACACAGGGTGGTTCAGGCCCGGCGTCCCACCCCCGGCACCTTCCTCGAAATCGGCCACGAGCTTGCCGCTCGTAGCGTCGATGCCGAGGAAGTAGTTCATGTCGGCGGCCGTGCCATCGGCTTCGTTGCGGCCCTTGGTGATCAGCGGGATGGCGGCGGCCAGTCCGCCGGCGCCCGTCTGCGTCGCGACGCCGGCGCCATCGCGGCGGAACCACGTCTCCAGGGTGAATTGCGACAGGCCAAGCGTCGCGCTGTCCCCGAACGTCACGTAGTCGTTGGCTCCGTCGAAGTCGAGGCCGAAGTTCGGCGCAGGACCCGGATCGATCACGGTGACCGTGATCTCATCGAAGATCGTGTTCGCGCCATCGGCGGCCGTGAGCCGGAAGACATAGTCGCCCGGCCCGCTGCCGGTGAACGAGACGGACGTCGACTGCGAGTTCGGGTTGGCGATCGCCGCCGAGTCGGGCCCTGAGATCTGCGACCACGTGGTCGTGAGGGCCGACGGCAGGCCGTCGTCGAGCGCCAGGCCATCGAGCAGCGCGCTCGAGGGCAGGGTGACGTTCTGGTTCGGCCCGGCACTGACGGTCGGGATATCGAAGGGCGCCCCGGCCGGCCAGCTCGTGCCGGTACCCGTGATCGTGCCGTCGGCGTCGGGTGCGACACCGTCGTCGACATTGGTGCCGGTCCCCTCGCCCATCGACCATCGGGCGACGAGCCCTGTCGTCGAAGCAGGGAGCTGGTGGACCCCGGACTGGATCTGCGAAAGGTTGCGCGCGCCTGTCCAGACCCGTGTCTCATCGATCACGCCCTGGAACCGTGCCGTGTTGCCGGGCGCGCCGGTCGTGGTCAACATCACGCCGAGGCCAGCGTGCTGCGCCGTATCCGAGCGCGGCGTTGCGCTCTCGAGCTCGGTCGCCTCGAGCCGGCCGTTCAGGTAGAGACGCCATGTCGAGCCGTCATACGTCGCGGCCGCGTGGTACCAGACACCGTTCACGAGCGTCGTGGTCCCGGAGATCGGATGGTTGGCGCCGGACGCGGTGTCCTCGAAGTCAGCGGCAAGGACGTCGGTGGCGTCGTTGATCCCGAGGAGCCAGTTGGCATCCACGGTGCCACCCTCGGTCTGTGGGCCGCCATGCGTGACGAGCGGGATGAATGACGCGATGCCGCCGGTGCCCGTCTCGTTGGCGACCCCGGCACCCGTCCGCTTGAACCAGGTCTCGATCGTGAACGTCGACAGGTCGAGCTTTGCCGGATCGCCGAACGTGACGTATGCGCCGCTGGACCCGAGGTCGAGGCCGGTCGGCTGTTGGGGCGCACCTGCAGGCGTCGCGGTGACCTGGTTCGACGCGGTCGACTGGTTGGTGGAGTCGTCGACCGCCGTGACGACGTAGAAGTAGGCCGTGCCGTTGGTGACGCTGTTGTCGACGAATGCCGGCGACGCCACGAGCGTCCCGCCGTTGAGGGGCGAGGTGAGTGCCACCGGGCTCGTCGTGCTGCGATAGACGTTGTAGCCGGCCAGGTCGGGTTCGCCGTTCGCGGTCCACGTCAACCCGACGGTCCCGTCACCCGGTGTCGCGATGAGACCCGTCGGCGCAGCCGGCGGCGTGGTGTCGAACGAGATGTCGAACGGAGCACCGGTGACGCGTGACGAGCCGCTTCCGATGATCGAGCCGTTGGCGAGCGGCGCGATCGAGTCGCCGACAGTCGTACCCGCGGGTTCGCTCATGCCCCAGCGGGCCATCAGGTTCGTGCCGCTCGTGGGCTCGGCGTTGATCGTCGAGCGGATCTGGGCGAGGCTTCGAGCCCCGCTCCAGACGCGTGCTCTCGTCGAGGACACCCTGGAAGCGGGCGGTGTTGCCGGGATTGCCGTTCGACATGAGCATCACGCCCAGCCCGGCGTCTTGCGTGGTGTCCGACCGAGGCGTGAAGGCGCCTTCGACCTCGGTCACCTCGAGCTGGCCGTCCAGGTACAGCCGCCAGGTCGTGCCGTCATACGTCGCGGCCGCGTGGTGCCAGACATCGTTGGCGATCGGCGTCGTGCCCGAGACCGGGTGATTCAGCCCGGTGGCGGTGTCTTCGAAGTCGGCAGCC
Source organism: uncultured Chloroflexia bacterium (assembly GCA_963813535.1). Taxonomy (GTDB): domain Bacteria; phylum Chloroflexota; class Limnocylindria; order Limnocylindrales; family CSP1-4; genus SPCO01. The sequence goes on from CAWEZH010000002.1 coordinate 1,439,228, forward strand.
AGGACGTCCGTCGCGTCGTTGATGCCCAGGAGCCAGTTCGCATCGACGTTCGAGCCGTCGGACTCGGGACCGCCGTGGGTGACGAGCGGGATGAATTGCGCGATGCCGCTCGTTCCGGTGGAGTTCGCGACGCCCGCGCCAGTCCGCTTGAACCAGGTCTCGATCGTGAAGGTCGACAGGTCCAGCTTTGCCGGATCGCCGAACGTGACATAGGAGCCGCCGGTCCCGAGGTCAAGGCCGTTCGCACCCGGCGTGGGCGCCCCGTGCGTTGTCCCACTGCCCGAATCGGTGAATGTCGCTCCGGCGACCGGGAAGAACTTCCACTCGTAGCTCGTCGGATGGAGGACGAGCCGCGTGACCCCGTAGGTGTCGTCGTTGAGAGCGATGCTCGTCGGCCTCTGGGTACCGGCCGCGTGGTGTTCTGCGCCGCCCGTACCGACCGTCATGTGCCGGATGCCGAAGGCCGGGTCGAAGTTGCCGTCGGGATCGAGCGGCTGGAAGACCTCGTAGATGTGGTCGTGACCGACCAATCCGATGTCCACGCCTGCCGCGTAGAGGGTGGTCACCAGATCGGACATCGCGACCAGATTGGTCGAGCCCGAGCTGAACCGTGGCTTGTGCCACACGGCGATCACGTTCTTGGAGGCGTTCGCGGCGAGGTCGGCCACCAGCCAGTCGTGCTGGTCGGATCCTGCGGCGCACCCGCCGCCCGGGACATTGGCGCACTCGGAGTCGAGGTTCACGACGTGCCAATCCGCGTCGAGGTCGTAGCTGTAGTAGCTCGTGCCGCCGGCGTTCGCGTTCGCGCCGAAGTAGGCGAAGTAGTCGGTCAGGCTGGCCGGCGTCCGGACGCCATTGCCCCAGTCATGGTTGCCCGGGACGGGGCGCGTGCGTGCCTTGAAGGGGCCCCAGGTCGGGCTCATAGCAGGCGTCGAACTCGGCCAGCCGTGCCCGTCTGGTAGACGTTGTCGCCGGTCGTGATGATCGGCCCGTCGATGCCGGCCATGATCGCGGCGGTCTCCGTGTCGCCGGTTTCGGTGCACGTCGCGAGATCGCCGATCGCCGAGACGACCGTGCCGCTGGTTTCGGCAGCGGTGTGGAAGGTCCAGGTCGGACCGGTCGTCGTGGTGGTGCCGTCGTTGACGGTGGCGAACCACTGGTATGTCTGGCCGCCCCCGAGGCCCGTCCAAGAGAGCGTCGCGTGTGCACCGGATGCAACGGCCTGTGGCGCTCCGAGGCTGGCGTAGTTGCCACTCGCCAGCGGGCGTCCGAAGAACTGCACATTGACGGTACCGCCGTTGGGGTCCGATGCGATCACGTCGAGAGTGGGGGGCCGTGCCACGCCAGTGGCGGCGTTGGCGGGTGTGACGAGCACCGGGGCGTTGGGCGGCGCGGGGAACGCGATGTCGAAGGGAGCCCCGGGTACCCTCGCGACCGGTGATCCAGCGATCGTGCCGTTGGATGCAGCGGCAGTAGCGGTATCTGGGACATTGATCCCGCTCGCTTCGGACATCGGCCAACGGGCGACCAAGCCGGCGGGCGCCGATGACAACTGGCTGTTGATCTCGGCACGGATCTGGGCGAGCGACCGGGCTGAGTTCCAGACGCGAACTTCATCGAGAGTGCCATGGAAACGAGCCAGGTTTCCGGCGTTGATCACGCCCGTCGAGGTGAGTGACACCCCCAGCGCCGCGTGCTGGATGGTGTCAGACCGCGGTGGAAGCGCCGCTTGCGTCGTCTCGAGCTGGCCGTTCACGTACAGCCGCCAATTCGTTCCGTCGTATGTGGCGGCTGCGTGATACCAGGTGTTCATCGCGATGACCGACGTGCCACGCACGGGTTGATTGGTACCGTCTGCCATCGTCTCGAAATCGGCCGCGATCACGTCGGTCGCGTCATCGATGCCGAGCATCCAGTTCGCGTCGACGTTCGAACCCTCGGCCTGAGGTCCGCCATGGGTCACGAGGGGCAGGAAGCTTGCGATCCCGCCGGTGCCCGTGCTCCCGGCCGTGCCGGCGCCGGTCCGCCTGAACCACGTTTCGATGGTGAACTGAGCCAGATCCAGTTCGGCTGGGTCACCAAACGCCACGTACGTAGCGTTCGTGACCGTCGCGGGTGTCGCTACCTGGCGGAGCTCCAGCCCGTTTGCCGTCGGTAGGACTGGCGGCGTAAATCCTTCGGGCCACGTCGGTGCATTGACAAGCGTCCCTGTATGGCCCGAGTTGGAGCTATCGGCCGTGGTGGCGCCGGTGCCTTCGTTCAGATGCCACAGCCCGAGGAGGGCCGGATCGTCACCGATCTCGACATCCTTCGAGGCCTGGATCTGCCCAAGCGTTCGCGCTGCGTTCCAGACCCTGGCTTCGTCGATCTCCCCGTCGAAGAAGCCAGCAGCCGGGAACGACGCATTGGATCCGATCGCCGTGCCAAGGGCTGCGTGCTGGATGCTCGCCGATTGCGGCAGGAACGCGGTTCCGAGATTCAGCGTCCGGTCCAGGACGCCGTCGAGATAGATGCTCCAGGTCGAACCGCTGTACGTGGCCGCCGCGTGGTGCCAGACGTCGTTGGTGACGACCGTTGATGCGGTGACAGGGTGGTTGCCGCCGTTGACCGTGTCCTCGAAGTCGGCGACCAACACGCCGGTGGCCGAATCGATCCCAAGGAAGTAGTTGACGTTGAGGTTGGCCGGCGTATCGGCCTCCGCTCGTCCCTTGGTGAGTAGTGGGATGGCCGACGTGATGCCGCCAGCGCCCGTCCCGGTTCCAACGCCATTGCCCGTGCGCTTGAACCAGATCTCGAGCGTGAACGCGGACGCACCGAGGCCGGGCGCGGCACCGAATGTGACGTGCTGGTTGGTCCCGTTCAGGTCCAGACCGGTGCCTGCCGCCGCGCGCGCTTCCTCGATCGGCAGTGGCACGACACCGAGTGCCGGGCCCATCAGGGACGTCGCGAGCAGGACGACCTGAAGGACGGCGAGCTTGGCGGCGATATTGCGCGCGCTCGGTACCCTCAAACCCCTCGGGCCTCCCCCGACCCCCCCGGGTCAGATGCGATCCCCTCGAGTCGCTGGCCAGTGCCGAGGGCTGGGCAGGTCGGCAGTGGCCCTGAGACGAGTTGGGCGGACGGTACTAGTCCGGTAGGGTCCAGCGCAAGCCAAAAATGCGCCGATGGTGCGTTCGGGCACCGACCGTGTTCAGCCGGTCACGTCCCCGTGGGCACCGCTTCTTCGGGCTCCCGGACCGTGACCGTGACCGGACCGACGAATCGAGCGATGTACTCGAGCAACAGGACGATGAAGATCAGGACGCCGGTCATCTCCAGCGCTTCCTCGATCGTCAGCACCACGATGTACAGGAGAGACGTGCCACCGAACGTCGACGCGATGTAGTCACCGATGGCATCCGAGCCGAGGACACCCGCCATGTACACGAGGCCGCCGATCGCGAACCACGTCCGCCACCTGCGCGGCAGGGCGACGAACCATCGCCCGAACAGCGCGATGGCCACGACCAGGCCCACGATGCCGATGAGACCCAGTCCGATGAGCAGCCATGGCCCGTCGGTGGCATCGGCAAGCCGACGCAGCACCTTGGTGACCTGCGAATGGACACCGATGATCTCCTCGAGCGAGAGGAAGGCGAACCCGATGGCCAGCAGCGCCCACTGGAGCGCATATGGTCGACCCTGGCGCCGGGCGGCAGTCGCGATGACCCCGAGCATCACGCTGACTGCGAAGAGTGCGACGGCGGCATACCACGTCGGGATGCTCGCCTCGGCGTTCACGTCAAGCCAGTGTGCGATCGTGTCGACGTACTCGTTCTCGACGATGACGAACTCGGCGACGACCTGTCCGACGAGGCTGACGACGCTGAATGTGGCGATGAGCACGACCAGCCACCTGGCCAGTCGTCGGACCGGGACGGAAAGTCGCAGCGGATCCTCGGCCCGACCCCCTGCCACCTCTACCGCGTCCGCGGGAATCCGAGATCGACCGTGCTCGTGCCCGGATCGGGCCAACGCGACGTCACGATCTTGGCGCGCGTGTAGAACTGGATGCCCTCGGGGCCGTACATGTGCAGGTCACCGAACAGGCTCGCCTTCCAGCCTCCGAAGCTGTAGTAGGCGACCGGCACCGGGATCGGCACGTTGATGCCGACCATCCCGGCATTCACCTCGAACTGGAACTGACGCGCCGCCCCGCCATCGCGGGTGAAGATCGCCGTCCCGTTGCCATACGGGTTCTCGTTGATGAGCGTGACCGCCTCGTCATAGGTCTTGACCCGCACGACGGTCAGCACTGGGCCGAAGATCTCGTCGCGGTACGCGTCCATCGACGTCGTGACGTTGTCGATCAGCGAGGCACCGAGGAAGAAGCCCTCGCTGTCGCCGTAGAGCGGGTGCTCACGGCCATCGGCGACGATCGTGGCTCCCTGCTCCTTCGACGAGTCGAGGTAGCCGGCCACCTTGTCGCGGTGCTGGCGCGTGACGAGCGGACCCATCTCGGCCGTCGGGTCGCTGCCGGGACCGACCTTGACGTTCGGCAGGCGCTTCGAGATCGCGTCGACCAGCGGATCGGCAACGTCTCCGACAGCGACGATCGTGGCGATCGCCATGCAGCGCTCGCCGGCCGAGCCGTACCCCGCCGAGACCGCCGCGTCGGCGGCCATGTCGACGTCCGCATCGGGCAGGACGATCATGTGGTTCTTCGCCCCACCGAGCGCCTGGACTCGCTTGCCGGCCTTCGTCCCGGTCTCGTAGATGTAGCGCGCGATCGGCGTCGAGCCGACGAAGCTGACGGCAGCGATATCGGGATGCTCGAGGATGCGGTCGACGGCGACCTTGTCGCCGTGGACGACGTTGAACACGCCGTCGGGGACACCCGCCTCGTGAAGCAGCTCAGCGATGAAGATCGACGCCGACGGGTCCTTCTCGGAGGGCTTGAGGATGAATGTGTTCCCGCAGGCGATGGCCGTCGCGAACATCCACATCGGCACCATCGCCGGGAAGTTGAACGGCGTGATGCCGGCCACGACACCGAGCGGCTGGCGGATCTGGTAGACGTCGACGCCGGTGCTCGCCTGCTCGGTGAAGCCGCCCTTGAGGAGGTTCGGGATGCCGCAGGCGAACTCGAGGTTCTCGAGACCGCGGGCGATCTCGCCGAGGGCATCCGAGGGGACCTTGCCATGCTCCGCGGTGAGGTGGGCGGCGAGCTCGTGACGGTTCTGGTCGACCAGGTTGCGGATCTTGAACAGGATGTCCGTCCGCTTGCTGAGCGACGTCGAGCGCCAGCCCGGGAACGCGGCCCGTGCCGCGGCGACGGCGGCGTCGACCTCCTCGATCGACGCGAAGTCGACGTGTCGAGCCAGCGCACCGGTGGCCGGGTCGTAGACGTCGCCCTCGCGGCCGGACGTGCCCGCGACCGACTGACCGCCGATCCAGTGGCTGATCCGCCCCGGTGAGGCGGCCGTGCTGATGTCTGGTTCGGCGACTTGCGTCATGGGAGGGTCCTCGTGGATGGCAGCGATCCGACCACGATACGTCAGAACGGGGGCCGAGTCTCGGGATCGGGCCAGGCCGTTCCTGCCGGGTCCTCAGGCTGGGTCTCCCGCCGCGGCAGCCAGACGCCGACGACGATCGCCGCGACCACGGCTGCCACGGCGATCCCCAGTGCGAGCACGCCGCCCGCCGGGAACGGCCCCACGACCAGTGGATCGCGCCACGTCGTCGATACGGCGGCGCGGGCGATGCACCAGGCGGCGAGCGCGACCAGAAGACGGCTGCCGTCGCGCGCCTGGAACACGCCGAGCGAGCTGGCGGCGAGGACAAGCAGTGCGACAAGCGCCGTCCCGAGCGCCTCGTAGACCTGTGCCGGATGTGACGGGACCGCCGGCGCGAGTGAGACCCAGGGTCCGGGACCCAGGAAGGCGGTGGCCCACTCGCCATCGAAGACCCGACCCTGACCACTCCCGCCGAGGACCATCGACAGCTTTCCACCGACGATCGCGACGAGCAGCGGGATCGTCGCGATGTGCGCCGCTTGCCTGACCGGCCAGCCCAGCAGCAGCGCCACGATGGCGCCGGTGACCAGGCCACCGACGACGGCCAGACCGAGCTCGAGACCACCGAACGCGGGATCGAAGAACGCCAATGGCCCATTCCGGAACGCCTCGGGCATCAGCAGCGCGTAGCCGATGCGGCCCCCGATGATCGCCCCCGGCACGGCGCCGATCACGACGTAGAGGAGGTCATCGTTACGCAGCCCGTTGCGCTTGGCCAGGATCCCGGCGGTCGCCAGACAGACGACCACCACCAGGGCGAGAGCGAGCGTCTGCCAGCGCACCGTCAGGCTCGAGCCGAGGTGGACGAGAGGGTCGAAGTCGAACGCGATGAGGGCGATCGGCACGGTCGCCGCAGTGTACCCGCGCGAAAAGTGTCGGCTTGCCGACACAAGGGCTGTCGCGTACCCGCTGCCCGAGCGGTGTCGCGCGCGACAGCATCGTCGATATCGTGCCGACGAGCGCGGGGGCGCAGAGGGGTGCGATGAGGGGGAACGCTCGGAGGGGGCCTGGGGGCCTTTCCGATCAGTCCCGGCGTCCGGCCCACGGGGGACGGGCCGGACGTCGTGACGATGGCGAGGGGATGCTGTGCCTACACGTCCACGGGCCGTGACCGGCCTGGACATCACGCTGCTCGGTCGGGTTGCGATCCGAGCCGCGGACGGCACGGAGGTCCGTTTCGTCGGCCGCCACGTCCAGGCGCTCTTCACGCTTCTGGCGCTCACGCGCCGGCCCCGCACGCGCGAGGCCATCGCCACCGATCTTTGGCCCGAGTCGCTGGTCGCGGCGACCGGTCCGCTTCGCCAGGCCCTCTATCAGCTGCGGACGGCGCTGGTCGGTGCCGGCCTGCAGGTCGATGCCATCCTCGAGTCGGACGCCGAGACGGTCGGATTGCGACCGGAGGCCATCCGCTCGCTCGATGTCGCGCGCTTCGAGGCCTGCACGGACGATCCGACCTGCAGCCCCGAGGAGGCGGTCAGGCTGTACGCCGGCGACCTCGCTGAGGGCCTCGGTCACGACTGCTTCGCCGCCGAACGCGAACGGCTGGCCGACCGGTTCGAGGATGCCCTGGCGCTCGTGGCTCGCCGACGACTCGCTGCCGCGGACGAGGACGGTGCACGGCTTGCCGCAGAGCGGCTGATCACCCGGGACCCCCTGCGTGAGGAGGCCCACGAGGTGCTCATCGCCGTCCATGGCATCAGCGGATCGCGCTCGCAGGTCGTTCGGCAGTACCGCCGACTGTGCGACCTGCTGCGTCGCGAACTGGCCGAGGCGCCGCTCCCCGAAACGGACGCGACCTACCGGGCCGCGCTGGCCCGGACGATCGCCCGGTCGCGAGAGCGGGCCGTTGCCATCGAGCCGCCCGGGAGCACGAACCTCGCTGTGGTCCGCTAGACCGCCTCAGTTCACCGGCGGCGGGACCTCGAGGGACGGCGAGGGACGGCCGGGCTCATCGGACGGTCGGACCGGAATGGTCGGGGCGGACGACGCCCCGGGCGGCAGGCGGTAGCGGCGTGCGCTCGGGGAGGTCGAGGTGGGGTCGACCTGGCCCCGTGGTCAGTGCACGGAACGTACGCCTCGCAGAATTGCCGGGTCAAATCGGTTCCATGCGAAGCGGTGCTCGAACGGTGCGCCGCCGCACCACTGAAGACCGCTAGCGGGTTCGGATGGGCTAGCGGCCGAGGATGTCCACGAGCTCGCGGACAGCATCCGCGGAGCGCTGGAACGCGGCCCGCTCGGCTTCCGTGAGCTCGATCTCGAACACCCGCTCCATGCCAGCTCGACCGAGTACGACCGGCACGCCGACGAACAACCCGTCGACGCCGAACTCGCCCTGCAACTGGACGGCACACGGGAGGACGCGCTTCCGGTCGAGCAGGATCGCCTCGACCATCTCGAAGGCGCCCGCGGCCGGCGCATAGAAGGCCGACCCGGTCTTGAGCAACGCGACGATCTCGGCGCCACCGTTCGCGGTGCGCTCCTCGAGGGCCGTCACGCGCTCGGCCGGGAGCAGCTCCGTGATCGGGACACCGGCCACGGTCGAGTACCGCGACAGCGGGACCATCGTGTCGCCATGTCCGCCGAGCACGAATGCGTGTGTGTCTTCGACGCTGACGCCGAGCTCCTGCGCGATGAACGTCCGGAACCGCGCGCTGTCGAGGACGCCCGCCATCCCGATGACCCGCTCGCGCGGGAACCCGGAGGCGTCCATGGCGACGTGGCACATGGCGTCGAGTGGATTGGTGACGACCACGATGATCGCGTCGGGGGAGACCCGCGCGGCCTGCTCCACCACGGATCGCACGATGCCCGCGTTCTTGGTCAGGAGGTCATCCCGACTCATGCCAGGTTGGCGAGCGAGGCCGGACGTGACGACGATCACGTCGGATCCCGCGCTGTCGGCGTAGTCGTTGGTGCCGACGATGGCGGCATCGTGACCGACCACTGGCGCAGCCTCGGCGAGATCGAGCGCCTTTCCCTGCGGGAGGCCGTCGACGATATCGACCAGTACGACATCTGCCAGGCCGGCCTCGGCGATGCGCTGCGCGGTGGTGGCGCCGACGTTCCCGGCGCCGATGACGGTGACCTTGTTGCGGGCCATGCGGGTCAGGATCCTCCTCGTGGGTGGGGTGGATTCTAGGGCGGGTCGGACAGACGTTCGTGGGCGGCGGCGATGGACGCACGTCGATGGTCGCACCGGTCGGCTGGCATGACGATGCGCTCCGACCACGACATCTCGGAGGCCCCTCGAACCATGACAGCCACCGTCGCGCTCATCGGCATCCTGTTGATCCTCATCGCGATCCCGTTCGGCATGATGCTCGCGCCGCTCGCACTCGGGATCCTGTTCGTCTGGTATTGCCTGCGCCGCGTCGACGGCGCTCTCGATCGGACCGACGCCGCGCTGGCCTGACGCGAGGGCGGGCGGGCGGAGCGTCGCTCCGCTCAGCCCGCGCCGTGATCGGATTCGAGATCGGGGAACTGCGTGTCTGGATCGACCACCGGGCCGGCGGCCCTGATCTCGTCGCCGACGCCATCGGCGTACGCCGCGAAGTTCGAGCCGAACATCGCGGCAAGCTGCTTCGCTTGCCGGTCATACGCCTCGGCATCCGCCCAGGTCGCCCGTGGATCGAGGAACGACGCCGGCACGTCGGGGCAGTCGAGCGGCACCTCGAACCCGAACGTCGGATCGGTCCGCGTCGGAACGGCCGCGAGGCTGCCGTCGAGCGCGGCGCGCACCATCGACCGGGTGTGGGCGATGTTCATCCGCTCCCCGGTCCCGTAGGGGCCACCCGTCCAACCCGTGTTCACCATCCAGACCTGGGCGTCCTGCGCGGCCAGCCGCTCGGTCAGCATCCGGGCGTACTCGCCAGGATGGCGGGGCATGAACGGCGCCCCGAAGCATGCCGAGAACGTGGCCTTCGGCTCCTTCACCCCCACCTCGGTGCCGGCGAGCTTGGCGGTGTAGCCGCTGATGAAGTGGTAGGCGGCCTGGGCGTGGGTAAGCCGCGCGATCGGCGGCATCACGCCGAACGCATCGGCCGTCAGGAGCACCACGGTCCTCGGCTGGACGGTCATGCCGGTCGGATCGGCATTGCCGATGAAATGCAGCGGATACGCGCCACGGGTGTTCTCGGTGAACCGCTCCGAATCGAGATCGAGCTCGCGCGTGGTGGGATCCAGGTCCACGTTCTCGAGGACGGTCCCGAATCGCCGCGTGGTCTGGAAGATGTCGGGCTCGTACATGGGTGAGAGCCGGATCGTCTTCGCGTAGCAGCCGCCCTCGAAGTTGAACAGCCCGGTGTCCGACCAGCCGTGCTCGTCGTCGCCGATCAGGCGCCGCTCCGGGTCGGCCGACAGGGTCGTCTTGCCGGTCCCCGACAGGCCGAAGAAGACCGCGCTGTCACCGGCCTCGCCGACGTTGACCGATGAGTGCATCGGCAGGACCCCCTCGTCGGGCATGAGGTAGTTCATGACCGTGAACGCCGACTTCTTGATCTCGCCGGCGTACTCGGTGCCGACGATGATGATCTCCATCCGCTTCAGGTGGAGCAGGATGGCCGTCCCGGTCCGCGTCCCTTCCGATGCCGCGTCCGCCTGGAACGACGGCACGCAGATGATCGTGAAGTTCGGCTCGAAGCCGACCAGTTCCTCCTGGGTCGGGCGGCGGAACAGGTTGCGAGCGAAGACGCTCGCCCAGGCCGACTCCGTGTAGACGCGCAGCCGTCGCTGATGCTCGGGATCGGCCCCGATCAGCATGTCCTGGCTGTAGAGGTCCGTCTCGGCGCAGTACGCCACGAGCCGGCTTCGCAAGCGATCGTAGCTTGCCTCACCGATGGGTCGGTTGACCTCGCCCCACCAGATCTTGCCGCTGCTCGACGGCTCGTCGACGACGAACTTGTCCTCGGGCGAGCGACCCGTGTGCTTGCCGGTCCGCACCACCAGCGGCCCTTCGGCGGCGATCAGGCCCTCCCCGGCGCGGATCGCGTCCTCGACCAGCTCCGCGGTCGAGAGGTTCGCGCGGACGCGACGACCCAAAGGCGGGGTGGTTCGATGGGCGATCGGTGTCGGCGGGCGTTTCGGCCGCGTGGGCGGCTCAGTGGTGGCCATTGATGGCGGACTCCTTGGCGCGGGCGATCAACTCACGGATCGACCGGCCGCGCGTGCCGCTGGCGATGTTCCGGGTGGTGGCCCGGTGAGGCTAGCGGGAGTCGGCTTCCACAGTCGCGCATCGTCGATGCTACCACGTTGCGGTTCGGTTGCGACAAGGGGTCCAGCGAACGGGGTCGGGCCGTACCATGGGTCCCCCACCGTCAGCCGCGACCACCATGTCTCGAGGGACCGCCGCCATGACCGACACGCTGATCCCCGATCGCGAACAGGCCACCAGCGAGCTCGCCGACCTCCGCATTCGGACCGACCTGTTCATCGACGGCGACTTCCGACCCGCGCGTGACGGTCGGCGGTTCGTGACCGAGAACCCGGCGACCGGCCGATCGATCACCGAGGTCGCCGAGGGTGGCTCCGCGGACGTGGACGCCGCGGTCGCCGCGGCCCGAGCGGCATTCGAGCGCGGCGTCTGGTCACGGATGGATCCCGGAGCGCGGAAGCGGATCCTCCTCGGCTGGGCGGACCTGATCGAGTCGCACGCACGGGAGCTCGGCCTGCTGGAGACGATCGACGCGGGCAAGCCCATCACCGATACGGTCGGGCTCGACATGCCGGAGACGGCGGCATGCATCCGCTGGCACGCCGAGGCGATCGACAAGCTCTACGGCCAGGTGGCGCCGTCGCCGGAGGGCACGGTGGCGACGATCACGCGGGAGCCGGCGGGGGTCGTGGGCGCGGTCGTGCCGTGGAACTACCCGGCCCAGATGGCGGCCTGGAAGCTGGGGCCGGCGCTGGCCACCGGCAACAGCGTCGTGATCAAGCCCGCCTCGACCACGTCGCTCAGTCTCCTCAGGATCGCCGAGCTGGGTGCCGAGGCCGGCATCCCCGCGGGCGTGCTCAACGTCGTGACCGGACCGGGCGACACGGTCGGGGCGGCGATCGGCCGACATCCCGACATCGATGTCGTCGCCTTCACCGGCTCGACCGAGGTCGGCCGGAGATTCCTGACCTGGTCGGCGGAGTCCAATCTCAAGCGCGTGCTGCTCGAGCTCGGCGGCAAGAGCCCGCAGATCGTGTTCGGCGACGTGACCGACATGGCCGACGTGGCGGCCAACGCCGCGACCGCGATCTTCTGGAACATGGGCGAGAACTGCAGCGCCGGATCGCGCCTGATCGTCCATCGCTCACGAAAGGACGCCCTGCTCGACGCGCTGCAGGCGGAGCTCGCGTCTTGGCCGGTCGGGGACCCGCTCGACCCGGCCACGAAGATCGGCGCGATCATCTCCAAGCCGCATCTCGAGCGCGTGCTCGGGTATGTGCAGGCGGGGCGCGAGGACGGGGCACGCCTGGTGACCGGCGGCCGGCGGATCCTCGAGGAGACGGGTGGCTACTTCCTCGGACCCACGATCTTCGACCGCGTGACGAACGACATGCGGATCGCCAGGGAGGAGATCTTCGGGCCGGTGCTGTCGGTCATCGAGTTCGAGACCGAAGAGGAGGCGGTGACGATCGCCAACGACACGGCCTACGGCCTGGCGGCCTCGATCTACACCGACGACCTGAACGTCGCCCACCGGGTCGCCCGCGAGCTGCGGGCCGGCACGGTCGGCGTCAATGCCTATGCCGAAGGCGACATGACGACCCCGTTCGGCGGGTACAAGCAGTCAGGTTTCGGCGGCCACGACAAGTCGGTGCACGCCCACGACCAATACACGGAGCTCAAGACCACCTGGATCGTGCTGAAACCAGGTCGATAGCGCGGCGGGCTACCCGGAGACCGGAACCCCTCCTTGACCCGCACGCACCGCGGCCCGTAGCATCCTCGGTACAACCGAAGAGCACGTATCAAGAGATGGCTGAGGGACCGGCCCGTTGACGCCACGACAACCTACCGACGCGACGTCGGCAAGGTGCCAAGTCCGGGCAGGTCCTCCTGCGAGATACGGGTCTCTCCCGGGGCCCATCGATCGACAGGTCCTGACCCATCCACGCCGGTCCGTCGCCGACGAGCGACCTGGAGACCGATGTGACCGTACCGACACTGGCCCCACCGACCACCCGACCCGCCCCGGGCACGACCGAGCCGACGACGGCCGGCGCGCGAATCACCGGGATGGCGTGTCGGAACTGTGGGCTGGCCCAGCCGTTGGCGGTTGCCTATGTGTGTCCGGCCTGCTTCGGTCCCCTGGAAGTGACCTATGACTACGCCGCTGTCGCGCGGACCCTGACCCGCGAAGCGATCGCGGCACGAGCTCCCGGGATCTGGCGCTACCTCGAGCTTCTGCCGGTCGACGCGCCCCCGGTCCGTTCCCTGCCGGTCGGGTCGACGCCCCTCATCGAGGCCGATCGTCTCGCCTCGTCGCTCGGCGTCGAGCGGCTGTGGATCAAGGACGACACGCGCAATCCGTCGCTGTCCTTCAAAGACCGGCCCGCTGCCATCGCGGCAGCGAGGGCCGTCGACTTCGGCGTCCCGGCCCTCGCCTGTGCCTCGACCGGCAACCTGGCCGGCGCGACGGCGGCCGCGGCCGCCGCGGTGGGGCTGCCGGCGTACGTGTTCATCCCGGCCGACCTCGAGACCGCCAAGGTCGACCACGCGCTCGCCTACGGCGCAACGGTCGTCCCCATCGACGGCACCTATGACGACGTCAACCGGCTGTGCCTCGAGATCGCTGACGAGACCGGCTGGGGGTTCATCAACATCAACCTGCGCCCGTTCTACGCGGAGGGTTCGAAGACCCTCGCCTACGAGATCGCCGAGTCGCTCGGCTGGCGCAGCCCCGACGTGGTCGTGGCCCCGGTGGCCTCGGGCGCGATGTTCACACGGGTCGCGCGCGGCTTCGAGGAACTGGCAGAGATCGGGCTCATCGAGCGGCGACCGATCCGCTTCGTCGGGGGCCAGGCGACTGGCTGCGCGCCGGTCGCGACAGCCTTCGATGCCGGCACGGACGTCATCGAGCCGGTCCGCGAGCCCGACACGATCGTCCGCTCGCTGGCCATCGGCAACCCGGCCGACGGTCGCTACGCGGTCGAGCTCGCGCGCGAAAGCGGCGGCTCGATCGAGTCGATCCCGGACGTGGTGACGGCGGAGCACATCCGCGACGTCGCCCGGCTCGAGGGGATCTTCCCGGAGACCGCCGGGGGCGTCACCCTCGGCGCAGTCGCCGCGGCTCGTCGGCGCGGCGTCATCGGTGACGGTGATGAGGTCGTCGCGCTCCTCACCGGGAACGGCCTCAAGACGCCGGATGCCCGGACGCTCGGGCTTGCCGCCGATGCTGGACTGTCGGGCACAGCCGGACTGGCGCCGGTCATCCGGCCCAGCCTGTCGGCGTTCGAGTCGTGGCTGGAGTCGGCGTCATGAGCACGGTCCGCATCCCGCCGACGCTCAGGACCGCGACCGGCGGCGAGAAGCTGGTCTCCGTCCCGGGCGGCACCGTCCGCGAAGTGATCCGCGGTCTGGTCGTGGCCCACCCGGGGCTCGAATCGCAGCTGCTCACGCAGGACGGCGACCTCAACCGGTTCGTGAACGCCTTCCTCAACGACACTGACGTCCGCCATCTGCAGGCGCTCGACACACCGGTCAGCGACGGCGACACGCTGGTGCTGCTACCCGCGATGGCCGGAGGCTGACAGGAGGGCTCGACCGCGGGAGTAGGCTGGTCGTCCCATGACGGCCGGCGATCGACCGCCCAACGGCGACGAGGCGTTCTGGCGCGAGTACCTCACCCGCGGCGACGCCATGGAGAAGCGTGCCCGCCGAGTCCTCCGCCTGCTCCCGCATGGCCCGAGGTGCAAGTTGTGCGCGGCCCCGTTCGGCGGGGCTGCAGCGCCCCTGATGCGTGCCATCGGAAAGCGGCCGGCCCTCAAGAACCCGAGCGTCTGCAACTCCTGCTTCGACTTCATGGAGAAGCACCATGGCGGCGCGGAGATCGATGGCAGCTACCTCTTCGCCGACATCCGCGGCTCGACGACGCTGGCGGAGCGCATGCCAGTCGACGAATTCCGCGCCCTGATCGACCGCTTCTTCGCGACCGCGTCGCAGGTCGTGTTCGACAACGACGGCGGCGTCGACAAGTTCGTCGGGGACGAGATCGTCGCGTTCTTCTTCCCATTGATGTCCGGTCCGCGCCACGCGGCGGCGGCCGTCAGCACCGCCACCGCCCTGCTGCGAGCCACCGGCCACGCGGATCCCGGCGGACCATGGGTCCCGGTCGGGGTGGGCGTGTCGACCGGGCCTGCGTGGGTCGGCGCCGTCGGCGATGAGAAGCGCACCGACCTGACCGCTCTCGGAGACAACGTCAACATCGCCGCGCGGCTCGGCGGGGTCGCCAGTGCGGGAGAGGTCCTCATGACGGCTGAGACCGCGCTGGCGGCCGGCGTCGATCCGGGACTCGAGCGTCGCTCCCTGGAGCTCAAGGGCAAGTCCGCACCGACCGAGGTCGTCAGTCTCTTGGTCGGTCGGGTGCCGGTGGTGGCGGGCTAGGCCCGGTCGAGCGCCTGTCGCAGGTCGGCGATCAGGTCGTCGGCGCCTTCGATGCCGACCGACAGGCGGATCAGGGCCGGATCCACCTCGAGCTTGGAACCGGCGACCGACATGTGGGTCATCGCCGCCGGCACCTCGATGAGCGACTCGACCCCTCCGAGCGACTCGGCCAGCGTGAACAGGCGGGTCCCCTCCGCGATCGCGACCGCCCGCTCTGCGGCAGTCAAGGAGCCGCTCGCCGACGGGATGAGGGACACCATCCCGCTCATGCCTGGGTAGCGGACGTCGGCGAGGTCGTCGCGCGAGCGGAGGAACTCGACGACGGCTCGGGCGTTGGCCTGGTGTCGTTCGACCCGCAGGTGGAGCGTGCGGAGGCCGCGGAGCACGAGGAAGGAATCCAGCGGCCCGGGGACCGCGCCCATCGCGTTCTGGAGGAACCGCAGCCGCTCCGCGATCGCGTCGTCCGAGGTCACGGCGACACCGAGCACGACATCCGAGTGGCCGGCGAGGTATTTGGTCGCCGAGTGGAACACGATGTCGGCACCCATCGTCAGCGGCCGTTGCAGGGCCGGCGACGCGAATGTGTTGTCCACGACGATCAGTGGCCGCCGGCCCCCTTCGGCCGAACGACGGTCGACCGTCCGGACGACCTCGGCGATATCGACGGTCTTGAGCAACGGGTTGGTCGGCGTCTCGAACCAGACGAGTCGCGTCCGTTCCGACAGCGCCTCCCACAGCGCATCCATGCCCTCGGTCAAGTCGATGAACGTGGACGTCACGCCACCGCCCGGCCGGCGGACCTTGTCCAGGTAGCGATAGGTGCCGCCATACACGTCGTCGCCGACGACGATCTCGTCACCCGGATCGGCGAGTTCGGCGATGGCGGCCGTGGCCGCCGACCCGGAGGCGAAGGCGAACCCGTGCCGGCCCGCCTCGAGGGCCGCGATCGCCCGTTCGAGTCGATCGCGCGTGGGGTTCTGCGACCGGGCGTACTCATAGCCGCGACGCGGCTTGCCGACGCCGTCCTGCTCGTAAGTCGAGGTCTGGTAGATCGGCGGCGCCACGGCACCCGTCAACTCGTCGGGCTCCGCGCCGGCGTGCACGGCCAGGGTGTCGAACGACGGGTTCTCGATCTCGTCTGCCCGCGACATGCACGGATGATGGCATCGCGAGGGTCGGCGCGTCGGTGTCAGTCGGTCGGCCGCCAGTCGTCCCGCTCATACACGAGCTCCTCGCCGTCGTATTCGTCCATCTGTGTCCCGACGTGGATGAAGCCGAATTGGGCGAGGACCGCCTGCGATGCGAGGTTGTCGGGCGTGGTCGAGGCGCGGAAGCGGGTGATCCCGTGCTCGCGCCAGGCCCATTCGAACAGCGCACGGACCACCTCGGTCGCGACCCCTTGCCTCCGATAGGCCGGCTCGACGCGGTAGCCGACCTCTACCTGACCGGAGTCGTCGGGTGGGCTGTGGAACCCGATGGAGCCGATGACCCGGCGGCCATCGCGATCCGCAAGGACGATCGCGCGCCCGAGCCACGCCTGTGCGGTCGGATCGGCCGACAGGTCCGCGATGCGGTACTCGAGGAAGTGCTCGAGGTCCTCGGACATGTTGGGCGGGACGCTCGCGCCGATCTCTGATTCGGCCGCCGCGACGTCACGCCTCCTGAGCGCCTGCATGAACGGCAGTGACATCGAGACCAGCTCGAATCGAGGCGTGCGGATGGGTGGGACGGCGGGCATCGGTGCATCTTCGCACCACCGCCGGCTAGCGGGAACGTGATACAGTGGACGCGCACGTTTTCGAGCCTCGAGGACCCCATGGACAGCACCGCCGTCACCGTTACCGACATCCCGCTGCGCGAGCGCTTGCTCGCCTGGAAGGAGATCCTCGAGACCGCCAATCCGCCGGTCTCGCGCCCCCTCGACACGGTCGGCAAGTGGCTCGTCATCACCCGTGCCGCCGTCTTCCCGATGACCATCTGGTCCGGGCTGATCGGTGGCCTGCTCGCCGTCGAGGCGAACCGCGTCGCCGGTGGACCGGCCGTCGACTGGGGGTTGTTCCTCCTCGCGGTCGTCGGGCTCGTGCTCGCGCACGCGGCGAACAACATGATCAACGACTACTTCGACACGACCGGTGGCGTGGACACCGATGACTACGTCCGGGCGCTGTACGCGCCGCACCCGATCCTGTCGGGCTGGGTGACGAAGCGCCAGCTTGCATCGGCGATCCTCATCGTGAACGCGTTCGGTGCCGCGATCATGCTGGCGCTCGCGGCCGTCCGCGGGCCACTGATCATCGCCTTCGCGCTCGCGGGCCTCTTCGTATCCGTGTTCTACGTGGCGCCGCCGATCCGGCTGAAGCACCACGGTCTGGGCGAGCCAGGCGTGTTCCTCGTGTGGGGCCCGCTGATGATCGGCGGCACGTTCCTGGCGGCGACGGGGACGATCCCGGGCTGGGTGCTGCTGGTGTCCGTGCCGTACGCGCTGCTCGTGACGGCGGTCCTCTTCGGCAAGCACATCGACAAGATCGAGGCCGACTCGAAGCTCGGCGTGCGGACGTTGCCGGTCATCCTCGGCGAGACCCGAGCACGAGTCGTCGGGCAGTGGCTGATGATCCTGTTCTACCCGCTCACGGTCGCCGCTGTCCTGGCGGGATGGATCGGTCCGTGGGCTCTGCTCGTCGTTCTCGCGGTCCCACGTCTGCTCGGCGTGCTGGCGGTCTTCCGCCAGCCGAAGCCGGCTGGTCCTCCGCCAGGCCGGGAGCGTGGCTGGCCGCTGTGGTTCGTCGGCTACGCCTTCGTGCATACGCGCCGCGCCGGCGGCCTGCTCACGCTCGGGCTGCTGCTGAACGCACTCCTGCCGATCACGCTACCGCTGCCCTGGCTCTAGCTCACAGGGCTACTCGATGATGCTGTCGAACTTGAACTCGCCATCGGTGACGGTCAGGCCGGACATGTCAGTCAGACTGGTATCGCCATCGGCGTCGAACGTCCATTTCCCGAGGACGCCGTCGAAGTCCTTCGTCGCCTTGACCTCGTCGAGGACGAGTGCACGGAGTGCCAGGACGTCGGCCGGGTTCTTGGCGGCAGCCCGCTCGATGGCCGATAGCACGACGTTGGCCGCCTCGTAGCCGTAGGCCGTATAGGACTCCGCCGGCTCATTCGGGTGCTTGGCGGTGTACGTGTCGACGAACTCTTTACCCTTCCCGCTCAGCTGGTCCGGCGGGATCGTGCCCGTCG
The DNA here is from genome assembly GCA_963813535.1 of uncultured Chloroflexia bacterium. Classification (GTDB taxonomy): domain Bacteria; phylum Chloroflexota; class Limnocylindria; order Limnocylindrales; family CSP1-4; genus SPCO01. The sequence continues at coordinate 1,457,609 of CAWEZH010000002.1, forward strand.
TGATGTAGGTGCCCTCGGCCGCGGCGCCCGCGGCCTCGAGCCATTCGAGCTCATAGATGCCGTCGGGGCCCATCAGCTTCACGTTCGGCATCGCGTCGCGCAGATCGCGCCACAGCTGGCCGGCGTTGTTCTGGGTGATCCCGCCGTAGTACACGAGGTCGGGGTTGGTCGCCTTGACCTTCTCGGCCAGGGCCTTGTAGTCGGTCGCCTTGCCGTCGATGCCGTCGCGGCCGAGGATGGTCAGGCCGTAGTCCGCCGAGCGGGTGTTGAAGACGTCGGCGATGCCCTTCCCGTAGACCTCGGTGTCGTCGAGGATGTAGACGTTCCTAGCCCCGACCTTCGATGCCCATAGGGCCCCGGCATTGCCTTGGAGCAGGTCGTTGGGAACGACGCGCGCATAGTTCTTCTTGCACCCGTTCGGGTAGTACTTGTCCGGCTCACCCGCCTCGAAGGGCTTGGTGAGGCCGACTGCGGTGTTGGCTGGGCTGACCATCGCGATGCCCTTCGCACACAGGATGGGGATGGACAGCTTCGCTGCGCCCGAGTTGAGCGTGCCGATGTACGCCACGAGCTTGTCGGCCGCGACGGCGTCGTTGGCGTTCTTGATCTCGGTCGCCTCGTCCCACTTGCCGGCCGCGGCAGTGGAGTCGTCCTTGTCGACGTACTTGATCGTGTAGCCGCCGACCGTGCCGCCCCTCTCCTCGATGGCCATGTTGATGGCGTACACGATCGTGTCGGTCGCGGCCTTGCCGGACCCCTGGCGCGGCAGCGAGGACCAGATCTCGATCTCGCCCTTGCTCGCACCGCCGCCCCCGCCACCGCACGCTGCGAAGGCGAGCATGGCGACGGCACCGAGTGCCGCGACCCTTCGGCCCTTCATGCGTGCGTCTCCTCTGTGACAGCTACGCTCCTACGGTCGGATGGTGCGCCAGGTACTCGAGCAGGTCCAGCTTCGTCACCACGCCCACCGGTCGGCCCGCGCTGACGACGACCAGGGCCGTCGTCGCGCCGCTCAGCAGCGCGAACGCTTCGTCCAGGTCAGCAGTCGCCTCGACGAGCGGCAGGGGTAGATCCATGACCTCGCCGACCGTGCGGTCGACCACCGATGGATCCCTGTACGCTCGGTCGAGCAGCCCCTTCTCGTTGATCGACCCGACCAGACCTGTCACCTCATCCCCCTCGGGTCGCTCTGACACCGGTAGCTGGCTGACGCCGAAAGTCTGAAGGGTGGCGATCGCGTCGCCGACACGCTCGGTCGTCCGCGCGACGATCACGGGCGGCCGATCGGTGTCATGGTGACGGTCGTCGAGCAGGGTCGCGATGCGCGTCGCCGAACCGGTCGTCGGCAGGAGCCCGTTGATTCGCATCCACTCGTCGTTGTAGAGCTTCGAGAGATAGTTCCGGCCGCCGTCGGGCAGCAGCACGACGACGACCGCTCGTTCGCCGCCATCGGTGGCCACGAGGTCCCGAATGACCTCGCGGGCTGCGATCATCGCGGTGCCGCATGAGCCTCCGGCCAGGATCCCCTCCTCGCGCGTGATCCGTCTCGCCATCGCGAAGGCATCGCGATCGCTGACGCGCACCCAGCGGTCGATCACGGAGGGATCGTACGTGCCTGGCAGGAAGTCCTCGCCGACGCCCTCGGTGAGGTACGGCCGGGCGGTGTCGCCGGACAGCACAGAGCCCTCCGGGTCCGCACCGATGATCTGGATAGCCGGATCGTGCTCCTTGAGGACACGTGCGGCGCCCGAGATCGTGCCACCGGTCCCGACGCTGGCGACGAAGTGGGTGATCCGTCCGTCCGTCTGGTCCCACAGCTCGGGCCCGGTCGTCCGCTCGTGGGCCACAGGGTTCTCCATGTTCCAATACTGGTCGGGCTTGAATGCGCCAGGGATGTCGCGGGCGAGTCGTGCTGCGACGCTGTAGTAGGACTCCGGCGACTCGGGCGCGACGTTGGTCGGACAGAGCACGACCTCGGCGCCGTACGCGCGTAGCAATGCCTGCTTCTCGGCAGACTGCTTGTCGGCCATGACGAAGATGCAGCGATAGCCCCTGATGGTCGCGGCGATGGCCAGACCGTGCCCGGTGTTGCCGCTGGTCGGCTCGATGATCGTGCCGCCGGGCTTCAGCAGCCCGGCCCGCTCAGCGGCCTCGATCATCGGCAGACCGATGCGGTCCTTGACCGACCCACCGGGATTGAGCATCTCCATCTTGGCGAGGAGCAGCGGTTGCCGCTCGATGGGACCGAGGTCACGCGTGATCCGGCTGATCCGGACGAGTGGCGTGTTGCCGACCAGATCGAGTACTGACTCGACATACTGCATCGGCGGGGAGTATAGGTGCGGCGCCTCGAGCGTGGACACCTCCCGGAATGGGTGACGCCCGAGCCTCGGGCTGGCTCGGGCGTCTGCCACGCGTTGACTGGATCAGTCGAGGCCACGATCGGCGCGGGTGTCCTCAAGCGCGTCGTACGAGTGGTCACCGGCAGGGACCGATAGCCCGCGGTCGGCGCGAGTGTCCTCGAGCGCGTCGTACGAGTGGTCGCCGATGAAGACCGACAGGCCACGGTCGGCGCGGGTGTCCTCGAGCGCGTCGTACGAGTGGTCGCCGGCCGGAACCGTCACGACCTGGTTCCCGAACCCTGGGGCCTGCACACCGATCACCATCCCCAGGACGGTACCGGCGGCAAAGACGACTGCCAGGATCGGCACGGCGAGTGCCGTCCGAGGTTCAGTGAAGGTCGGCTGTCGGGTGGCCTGCATCGCGGGTCTCCTTCCCTCCATCGTCCCCGGCGGTCGTTCCGCCGGCCGATCGATGTTTCGATGCGATGCACGCTATGGGCAGCGACCCACCCGCTTCATCCGGTACCTCCCTCATTCGTTGCCGCGAATCGACCGGCGAGCTCCGCCCGGTTGCGGACGTTCATCTTGGCGAGCACGTTCGACACGTGACGCTCGACGGTCTTTCGCGACAGGAACAACGTGTCTGCGATCTCCGGGTTCGTCGCCCCCTGCGCGATGAGGGTCGCGACTTCCATCTCTCGGCCAGTCAACACCTGGCTGCCGGCACGCGCGTCGGTCTGGCCACGCCGCCACGTCCGGACGCCAAGCTGACGCAGGCCGCGCTCGGCGAGCCGTGTGATCGCCGGTGCTCCCATCTCCATCGCGCTGGCGGCTACCTCGCGGAACGCCGTGGCCGCGCCACCGCGATCGACGCTGGTCAATGCACGGGCACGATCGAGGCGGATGAGCTCGCCCTCGAGCCGCGACGCCATCGCGTCCGCGCGGGCCACGGCGTCATCCAGGCGCGCGATCCCATCCGGCTTCCGCTCCATCGCCAGGATCAGACCATCGACCCAGGTACGTCGGACGTCGTCGATGGTGACAGGGTCCGGCACCTCGCGAACCAAGCCGTCGAAGCGCTGCCGCGCGCCGTCCGCGTCGCCGATCCGTGCCAGCGACTCCGCTGCGCCGAGCTCCAGGGCATGCCGGCATCGCGGGCAGTTGGCCTCGGCCGCGTCCGCCAGACCGGCATCGATGTGCCTCCTCACCTCGATCGCCGCTCGCGGACCATCGAGGCGAGCGAGCCACGACGCGATGACCTGATGGAACGTGATCCGATGGTGAGGGTCGGGCTGCGCGGCGAGACCCGCCAGGAGACCGTCCATCGCCTGCTGGCGGTCGCCGCGCAGGACCTCGATCTCCCATGGGGTCATCCGGCTCCGCCCGCGGAACCGTCCGAGATCGCCGATCCGCTCCGCCAGCACGCTGACCTCGGCGAGGACACGTGCGGCCTCCTCGATGTCTCCGAGCTGCATCCGCTTCTCGACGAGGTAGAACCCGGCGTCGACCGCGATCGATGGCAGAAGACGAGCGTTCGCCTCGGCGACGACATGGGCGTAGCGGTCCGCGGCCGCACGGAGGTTACCGTCCATCTCCTGGGCGAGCCCGGCGTGATAGAGCGCACGCAGGTAGGCGAAATCGCCGGCAGCACGGGAGACCCCGACGAGCTCATCGGCGAGAGGCGACAGATCGCCTGAAACCTCGGCCTGGACCTTGGTCTCGAACGCGATCTCGAGCGCGTCGATATACGCCCGGCGTTGCCGTTCGTCGAGATGGTCGCTACCGCCTGCACCGATCGCGAGGCGCCGAGCTCCTTCGACGGCCCGCCCTGCGATCGACCAGCCGTCGCTCCCCTGATGCTCGAGCCAGACCGCGACGCGGGCGTCGAGCGCGTCGAGCTCGACGACCTGGACCTCGGTCGGATCGCCCCGTCGACCGCGCTCGACGCACGTGCGTGCGTCCGGCGTCCGCCGAAGCTCTGCGGCTGCCTGGCCCGCGGCGATGATCGCGTCGGTTCGCTCGACCCCGTCCCGAAGCTCGTCGGCCAGGCCCGACCATCCATCGAAGGCCGCCTGATGGTCGCCGGTCTCGGCCGCCAGCGTCGCGATCGACCTGAGGAGGCGAACTCGATCAGGATGCTCGGTCGACGTCGCGTCCGCCATTGTTCGCAGCATCGCGACACCATCGTTGCCGAGCCACCGACGCCGCGGCGACGTTGCGACGCGGACCGCGAGCGCGACCGGGTCCAGCCCCGCAGCCACGCGATGCTCCAGTGCCGCACGCAGGATCATCACGTCGTCGGTCTCAGCGGCCGTCTCCAGCAGGAACGCCGCCCACCGTGCATGCAGCTCGCGCAGCCGGTCGGGTGCGACCTCGGCCCGCGCGGCGGCCCTCGCGAGATCGTGGCTGAACGCCACGCTGCCGCCTCGCGCCAGCACGATCCCTGCGTCGACCAGCAGGTCGACGGCCCGAGCCGTTCGGGCACCATCCCAACCCGCAAAACGCGCGAGGCCCGCCGGCGACTCGGGGCGACCCGCAGCCGCCAGGATGTCCATGAGGTCGCCGGCATCGACGTCGCTCGGCCGCGCCAGTGACGGGACGTCGCGTCGGACGTCGACGCCGCGATCGCGCGCGAGGATCTCGATCCAGTAGGGCGAGCCGGCGGCCATCCGCCATACCCGGGATGCGGCCGACTCGACGTCGCCCCACAGCGAGCGCACCATCTCGACCCCGGCCTCCTCGTCGAGCGGTTCGAGGTCGATCGACGCGACCCGTCCGACTGCGCCCACGACGTGGACGATCGAGCCATGGAACGAACTCGTCACCGGACCAACGCGACCGGCCGCCAGGACGCCCAAGGCCCGGTCAGAGCCGGCGGACGCACGGATCAGGTAGTGACACAGCGCTCGCGTACGCTCGTCCACCCACTGGAGATCGTCGATCACGAGGAGCGCGCGCCCGGCGTCGGCGAGCCTGCGGTGCGCTGCCTCGAACACTTGGAGCATCTCGGTCGCGGCCTCAGGTGATGCGGTCGACGGAAACGCGTCAAGCGCCTTCAGCAGGTCCCGAGCAGCCGCAAGCGGGACCTCGCGCTCGGGCTCGTACCCGACGACATCGAACAGGCTCTGCCCGGACATGCGCTCTCGCGCCTCAGCGAGGAGACGTGTCTTGCCGATCCCCGGTGGGCCGGACAGGACGACCAACAGGACTCGTTTCGGGTCGTCCTCGGCGCGCCCGAGGTCCGCGATCGCGGCCAGCTCGCGTTCGCGTCCGACGAACGCCGGTTGCATCCGACAAGCCTACTCCGGCCCCGCCTGTCGTCCGTCGTCAGTCGCGGTCGAGCCGTCCCGGTCGGAGCAGCAGCCACGTGAGCCGGCGGCGCAACCGCCGCGGGTGGTCGGGCGGATCGAGCGTCGTCGGATGGAGGGCCTCGATGACCGGCCCGAGGCGTTCGGCAAGCCGTTCGCTGAGTAGTCGCGCGAGCTCGAGCTCCTCACGGGATCCCGGAGTCGGGAGGGGCGCGTCGACTGCAAGACCGGCCAGTTGGCGGACGGTCGTCGGCGGGAGCACCCGCGAGACCATCCGCCGCCCGACGTACAGCTCTTCCGTGCCGACCATCGCCAACGGGAGGATCGGCGCGTCCGTTCGCTGGGCGATGATCGCCCAGCCATTGCGCAGCGCCCCCAGCCGACCGGCCGGCCCGCTGACGGTCCCCTCCGGCATCTGGACGAAGACCGCGCCGTTGGCGACGACCGCCCGAGCCGACTCGACGTGCGCGTCGATGCCGACGCCGCCGCGCCAGACAGGCAGCAGGCCACCGATCCGCTTGATGAGCCATTCACGCCACGGCGCGGTGAACGTCGACGGCCCGCTGCCGAGGAACCAGCACCGCGGCTCCGTCGGGAGGGCGTGCATGACGACGAACGGGTCCATCCAGCCGCGGTGTGCGGCGGCGACCAGCAGGTATCCACCATCCGACGGCACGTGTTCCTGACCCGACGTCGCGATCCGGAACCGGAAGACGACGAAGCACAGGAACCGCACGACCAGCCGCAGCGACCGATAGAGGACTGACGCTGTCGCCTCGGGCGGGCGACCCAGCCAGGCCAGCCCCTCCGCCGCGCCGCCTCGGGCCGCCGCCATCGCCTCGGGCGTGATCCGGGCGGGTGGCGGTTTGCGCCGCCGGGCGGCCGGCTCGGTCATGTCGGTCGTTGGTCGGGCTCGTCGGGCGGGGTGGTCGGCGGCGACTCGATCTCGTGATCTGCGGCGAGGTCATCGTCGGCATCGATGTCGTCGGCCGGGGCGGCATCGGTGGCCGGCCGGACGTCCTCTTCCTGGTCGATGATCGCGTCCCAGTCGACCGTCTCCTCAGCCGGAGGGAGGTTCGCCCACGGCTCGTCGATCGGACGCGTCATCCACTCCGCGCCGATGGCGCCCCACGTCGCCCGTTGCGGGAAGGCCGGGGGCGGGTCGGCCGGATGGCCGCGCCGATGGCGATAGAGCAGCCCGCCGATACCGATCAGGATCACGGTCAGCGAGATGATCTGGGCGACCGGCACTCCGAAGAACGTCCAGTTGTCGACCCGCAGGAACTCGAGCAGGAACCGCGTCGTTCCGTACCAGGCGAAGAAGACGAGGAGCAGGTCACCCGGCCGCAGGCGGGAGCGGAACCGGAAACCCAGCCAGATCAGGAATGCGGCCCCAAGGATCCCCGAGATCGACTCGTAGAGGAACAACGGATGGAAGCGTGTGGTCGCCTCGGGCAACGACGTGCATGGGTACGCGTCCTGCAGCCGGTACGCACAGTCGATTGGGATGCCCCACGGCAGCGACGTCGGCGGTCCGTAGAGCTCCTGGTTGAAGTAGTTGCCCCAGCGTCCGATGGCCTGCATCACGAACAGGGCGGGCGCGATGATGTCGACCCAGCGAGCGAAGCTGACATGACGGCGGCGTGCGTACCACCACGCGGCGAGCGTCCCGGTGAGGATGCCGCCGTAGACCCCGAGTCCCGAGTAGGGCGGCAGGATGATCTTCAGCGGGTCGTTCGCGTACAGGTGCCACTGGTCGATGACGTGATACAGCCGGCCGCCGATGAGCGCCGCGACCGCCACGATGATGATGCCGTTCCCGATGATCTCGGGGTCCTCCCCCGCGAGGCGCGCCAGGCGGACCATCAACAGGTACGCAGCGGCCAACCCGAGCGCGTAGCAGATCCCGTACCAGCCGATGCTGAGCGGGCCGAGCTGGAGCGCGATCGGATCCGGGGGGATGTCGAACATAGGCGCGAGTGTATGGCCGCGACCGCCTGGCCGGTGGACCGTCCCTATACTTCGCGGCGGTGAACGCCGAGTTCAACTGGTGGCTGCTCATCGTCGGGCTCGTCGTCGGGGCGGGGCTGGCCTGGTTCGTGCTGATGGATACGCGCCGGCGCGACGTCGATGTCGATGAGCACGAACGGCCGCGAGAAGCGCTCTGGCTGGCCCGGATGCTCGCCGACGAGGGACACCCCGTCAGCCCGGAGGCTGCGGACCGGCTGCTCGTCCTCCACAGGTCCTACCTCGATGCGCCACCGCCGGACGATCCAGAGCCGGCCCCGCCGCCGCCGCCGGACGTGTCTCGCGCCCCGTCCGACACCACAGCGACCGGCCTCGCCGGAGGCCCCCCGCCGGCGCGCGAGGGGGGTCCGAACCGTCAGAGCTCCCCGGCGATGACCGGATCGGCGCTGAGCGACGTCCCCCCGACGTCCGTCAGTGAGACGCCGAAGGTGGTCCCGTCAGGGAGGTTGCTGACCTCCGGCGTGTCGCCGACCCAGAATGCGAGGTCGTCGGCGAAGAACATCCGACCGACGTCAACGCGCTGCCCATCGACCTCGACCCAACAGCGGTACTCCTGACCACGTGGCGGTTGATCGAGGTCCGACGCGACGACGACGAGCTTCGTCGTCGACGGTGAGAACAGCAATTCGGCTGTCGTGTCGCCACCATCGCTCGAGGTCAACGTCACGCGCCGGGCGTCGGGGTCGGCGCTGAGGTCGAGGGTCGCGCGGTTGACGTTCTCGAGGGCCGTCACCGCCGAGCCGTAGCGCTCGGCATCGGCCCGACCCGCGACGAACGCCAGGGAACCGACGACGAGGACGAGCGCTGCCGCCGCGACCGCCGCCCACGCCGGGATGCGGGATCGCCGGCCGCGGCGTCCCTCGAGCGGCTGGGCGACGGTCGTGCCGTGGTCGCCGTCGTCATCCGATCGATCCGGAGCGTCCGTGGCCGCGTCGCGCGACCGCCCGTGCTCGCGCACGTAGGCCAGCGTCCGTTCCCGAAGGTCCGCGGGCGGCGTCGTCCGAACGACGTCCCGCAGCAATGGTGCTGCCCGCGTCAGCCGGCGCAGCTCTTCGGAGCAGTTGTCGCAGCCAGCCAGGTGCGCGACGACGGCCGCGGCCATCGCGGTGTCGCCCGCCATCAGCCGTTCGAGCCCACCCGGCTCGACGGCCGCCAGCTCCAGTTGCTCCAGGACGTCGTCGTGATCCATCGGTCTCCGTGTCAGTGATCGGGACCGGCCAGCTCGGCCGGTGCCATGTAGCGGGTGAATTCGGGGCCGACGCCGCTGCCGAGCACCTCACGGAGGTGACGCAGCGCTCGTCGCGTGCGGGTCTTGACGGTGCCGAGCGGCCATCCGAGCCGCTCCGCGATCTCCGATTGCGACAGGTCCTCGCTGTAGGCCATGACGATCACGACCCGCTCGGCCTCGGGCATCTCGGCGAGTGCGTGCTGCAGCGCCGTTCGGAGCTCACGGAGTGCCAATTCCCTTTCTGGTGATGCCGGGGGGACGGCCCCCGCCACGATCATGCCGCCGGCGAGCACGCGTTCGAGCGTGTCCGCGTCGGCCTCGTCCGAGCTGCCGAGCGCCGAGCCGCCCGATGCGGCCGACGACAGCGGTACGAGATTCGGTCGCCGTCCGGCTGCTCGCAATCGGTCGACGGTCCTGTTGCGGGCGATGGTGTGCAGCCATGCCGCCAACGAGCCGATCGACGGGTCGAACGTCTCTGCACGGTCCCATAACGCCAGGAAGGTCTCCTGGACGACTTCTTCCGCCATCCCTCGATCCGACGTCAGTCGGCTCGCCGAAGCGAAGACCGCGCCGGCATGCCGGTCATAGAGCGCCGCCAGGGCATCGTGCGAACCCGACGCGACCGCCCGGACAAGGGTCGCGTCGGAGCCCGAGCCCGGGTCGGCGCCCGTCATCGGATACGCCTAGGGGCGGTCGGCCGGTTTTCGACCGTCGTCGACCGGGTCACGCTCACCAGGTCCCGGCTGCATGACGCGCAGTCGCTGCGAGCGATCCGTCCTGGAGATGCGCTTCGAGGCAGGTCACGCCATCGGGACCGACAAGCGCGTCGTGTGCCGTCCCGGCCAGGAGCTCGAGGCGATCGCCTGCGGCGAGGTCGATCGCGCCCCCGTCGAGACCGAACCTGATGCTGCCGGCAGTCACCACGATGACCTTGTCGTAGCCGTGGTCGTGCGACGCGTAGCGATCGCCCGGTCCGTTCGACCAGGCGCCGGGTTGGAGACCTTCCTCGATGAGGCGCCCCCGAAGGGCGCTCGAGTCGGACATGGCCGAGGCATGGTACCCGCGGTCGGCTCGGAGCGACGCCGAGCGCAGCGGCGACGTGGCGTCGCGATCGATCCGGAGGCCCGGATCCGGCGAACACGCTGATGGATCCGGCGCGGAGGTCGCCTAGACTCGGTCCGATGCGCGAGCCGATCCTCTACCTTTCCGCGGATGACGTGATCGCGGCGATGCCGCCCGTGGCCGAACGACTCGAGCTCGCGGAGCGGACGATGACGGCACTCGTCGATGATGCCGAGCTGCCGCCGAAGATCGGCGTCCATCCACGACCCACCGGGTCGTTCGCCCATGCGATGCCCGCGGCGCTCCGCCCGGCCGCGGCCCCAGCGGGTCGTGCCATCGATACCGGCAGCGACCTGCTCGGCATAAAGTGGGTCGCCGGCTTCCCGGAGAACCGCGCCGCCGGCCTGCCCGCCATCCACGCCGTCGTGATCCTCAGCGATCCGGGAACCGGTGAACCGCGCGCGATCCTCGACGGTGGGCCGATCACCGCGCAGCGGACGGCCGCGGTCTCGGGTGTCGCGATCGCCCGGTTCGGGCCACGCGCCGCGGCCGTGGCAGGCGCGGAGGACCATCCCTCTCGGGCCACGATCGTCGGCGGGGGCGTCCAGGGCAACAGCCACCTCGACGTGCTCGGTCACGTGCTGCCGGGTGTGGCGGTGACGATCGTGGATCGCCACCCGGAGCGGGCCGAAGCCCTTGCGGAAACGGCGCGATCGACGCCCGGCATCGCCACCGCTCAGGCCATGCCGATCGAGCACGTCCGGGACGCAACCGCCGCTGCAGACGTCGTCATCACCGCGGCGTCGTTCACGGAACCCGCGCGGCGACAGGTCATGGATGGCACATGGCTCGCTCCTTGCGCGCTTGTCGTGCCGGTCGACTACGCCACGATGTGCGCCGCATCGGTCGCCCGCGACGCGGCCCTCTTCCTCGTCGACGACCGCGGACAGTTCCTGGCCAATCGCGAGGCCGGCCAGTTCGACGACTATCCCGATCCGACCGCCACCCTCGGCGAGGCGATCCTGGAGGGGACCATCCGGCCCTCGAGCGGGCGCGTCGTGGCGACCCATCTCGGCGTCGGCCTGGCCGACGTCGTCTTCGCGGACGCGATCGTCCGACGTGCTGAGGCGGCCGGGCTCGGCACCCGCCTGCCCCGCTGACCGCCCGACCCCTCGCTGAGCGCCGACACGCGGGAGACCGCACACTAGGGCCTCGGGGGATGAGGAGGATCGAGGACCGAGGAGGAGCGTGCGGGCCGTTCGGTATGCCAGTGTCGGGCTGGTGATCGTCCTCCTCGTCTGGATCGTCGCAGGCGCCGGAGCACTCGTGTGGGTCACCGGCCGAGCCCTGCCGCAGACCACCGGCACGCTCCGGATCCCCGGGCTCGACGGGAGCGCCACCATCCGCCGGGACGTACACGGTGTCGCCCAGATCGACGCATCGACGCCGCACGATCTGTTCCTCGCCCAGGGCTATGCGCACGCCCAGGAGCGGATGTGGCAGATGGAGGTCTGGCGGCACATCTCGTCCGGCCGCCTGTCCGAGCTGTTCGGCCCCGGGTCCATCGACGACGACCGGTTCATCCGCACCCTCGGCTGGCGCGTCGCGGCCGAACGCGACATCGCTCTGCTCGCGCCCGAGACGCGAGCCGTGCTCGACGCCTACGCCGCCGGCGTCAACGCCTGGCTCGAGGCCAACCGCGACCGGCTCGGGCTCGCCTTCGTCGTGACCGGTGCTGACCCGGAGCCGTGGACCGCGCTGGACACCCTGGCGTGGGCCAAGGTCCAGGCGTGGAACCTCGGCGGGAACATGGGCTCCGAGATCTTTCGGTACCTCGCCGATGCGCGGCTCGGGGACCCGGCGCGGACCGACGAGCTGTTCCCGACCCGGGAGTTCGGGCCGGTCATCGTGCCGAGCGACGGCCAGGGCGCGCCGGAGGATGCCAGCACGCTCGCTCCGCCCGCGGCTGCCGCCGCTCCTCCCTCGCTGACCGCCGAGCAGCTCGACGCGTGGGCCGACGTCGGCCGGCTTGGCAGCGAAGCTCTGGCGGTCGCCGGTCTCGATACTGCGGGCGGCGGGTTGGCATCGCGCCACGCGATCGGATCGAACGACTGGGTGGTCGGCCCGGCGATGTCGTCGACCGGCGGCGCGCTGCTGGCGAACGATCCGCATCTCGGGATCTCGATGCCGTCGATCTGGTACATCAACGGGCTCCATTGCGCTCCGGTGACCGCGATGTGCCCGTACGACGTCAGCGGTGTGACCTTCCCGGGCGTGCCGGGCGTCGTCCTCGGCCACAACTCGCGCATCGCCTGGGGCGTGACCAACGTCGAGCCCGATGTCCAGGACCTGGTCATCGAAACACTCGACACGGCCGATCCGACCCGGTACGTCGGCCCCGGTGGCACGCCACGGGACTTCATCGCGCGGACCGAGCGGATCGAAGTGAAGGGCGGTGCCCCGCTCGACATCACGGTCCGTGAGACCGTCCACGGACCGATCCTCAACGATGTCGACGATCGCCTCGAGGGGGCGCCGCTGATGGCCCTCCGCTGGACGTCGATCTCGCCGGACTCCGGCCCCGACCGGACGGTCGAGTCGTTCCTGCGGCTCATGGTCGCGACCGACTTCGCATCGTTCCGGGAGGCGCTCACGGGGTTCGTCGGCCCCTCGCAGAACTTCGTGTACGCGGATGTCGATGGCCACATCGGCTACCAGATGCCGGGCGTCATCCCCACCCGCTCAGACCCGGACGATCGCGGGCTGCGCCCCGTGTCGGGCTCGGATGGCAGCGGCGAATGGACGGGCCGCATCCCGTTCGACGAGCTGCCGAGCGCGCTCGATCCCGAGGATGGCTGGGTCGTGACGGCCAACAACGCGGTCACCGACGAGGCGTACCCCCATTTCATCGGTGCCGAGTTCGACCCCGGCTACCGGGCGGAGCGGATCATCGACCTGATCAACGACTACGGACAGGACGGGTTGAACGTCCCGGAGATGAGCGCCATCCAGAACGACACGGCGCCGCTCCGCGCCCGCGACATCGTCGTGGCTCTCGGCGACATCCGACCGTCCACGCCCGATGGCGCGATCATCGCCGCCCGCATCGCCGACTGGGACGGGGCGTGCCTGGTCGACAGCCGCGGCTGTGCCGCCTATATGGCCTGGGAGTACCGCGTGCTCCGCGCCATGTTCGACGACGAGCTGGGACCGCTTGCCCGCGACTACGTCGGCAGCACGGCCAGCTGGGTGGCACTCGAGCAAGCGCTCGCCGATCCGGACTGGGCCTGGTGGGACGACACCACGACGCCCGGCGTCACGGAGACATGGGAGCACGTCGTCGCCAGCGCGATGGACACCGCAGGCTCCGAGCTACGAGCGGCCTTCGGGGACCCCGATGGCTGGACCTGGGGACGGATGCACACGGCCACCTTCGAAGAGCCGACCATCGGCACGAGCGGGATCGGACCGCTCGAGTGGTACTTCAACGCCGGCCCGGTTGCGGTCGACGGCGCCGACGGCGCGATCGACGCCTCCTACTACCGACTCGGGCGGGGCTACCCCGACCCGGACGATCCGACGGTCGAGCCGGCCGGGATGGATGAGCTGTTCACCGTCACCAACCTGCCGTCCTACCGACTCGTGATGGACATGTCGGACCTCGACGGCGCCCGGATCGTGATCACGACCGGTCAGTCGGGCATGCCGTTCGACCGGCACTACACGGACCAGATCGAACCGTGGCGGACCGGTGGGACGCTACCGCTGCCGTTCACGCCTGCGGCGATCGACGCCTCGACGGTGGCGACGCTCACCCTCGAGCCGGCGAGCTAGGCCGGCGACCCGCCTAGGACTCGCTCATCTCCAGCGGGCCGTCGGGCACCTCGATCAGCACGCGGCCGTCCTCGACCACGACGGGGTAGACAGCAAGCGGTTCTTCGGCGGGCGGATCGAGCGGCTCGCCGTTCGAGAGGTCGAAGCGCGACAGGTGCAGCGCACAGGTCAGCGTGCCGTTGGTCAGGAAGCCCTTGTCGAGCTCGAAGTACTCGTGCGAGCAGACACCCTGGACCGCGGTGAACTCGCCGCCCTGGTTGATGACGAGGACCTGGTCCGTGCCGTCCACGAACACCATCTGCATCTCGCCGTCGCCGACCTCGTCGATGCCGACCAGGTCGATCCGTCTCATCTGTTCGCCCCGCCCACCCGGGGCCGTCGCGACGGAGGTTGTGGAGGCATCAGGCCGCAGCCTCGCCGGTGACCCCGTCGGTGCCCGCGATCCACTTCTGTTCGAGCAGCTCGCGCAGTCGATCCTGCGCAGATGCCAGCGGCACGCGCGCCACGACCGGCTCGAGGAAGCCGAGCACGATGAACTTGCGCGCCTCGTCTGGCGGGATGCCGCGCGACTCGAGATAGAAGAGCTGGGTCTCGTCGATCGGCCCGACCGAGCTCGAGTGCATCGCCCGACGGCAGTCGGGCTGGTCGATCTCCAGGCTCGGGATCGCTACCGAACGGGCCGACTTCGAGAGATTCATGCCGAACTCGCCGAGGAAGCTGTCTGTCCCGTGCGCCGAGCGTTCGATCGTGATGAGGCCCTTGAGGTACGTGCGGGACTTCTCGAGGAGCGCCGCCTTCGACAGCAGGTCGCCGGTCGTATCTCGGCCGATGTGCGTCGTATACGACGTCAGGTCGAACAACTGCTCGTCGGAGCCGAACACGATCTCGACCTGCTGGACGGAGCTGCGATCGCCGACGAGGCGGTTCTCGACGCGACCACGGACGAGACGACCGCCGAGCTGGGCCAGCGCCCACTGGAGGTGGGCGGCTTCTCCGATGCTCGCCGTCCGATGCTGGAACGTGACGATGTTGCCGGGAAGTTCCTGCAGGCTGGCCACCTGGAGCGATGCCCGATCGCCCAGCACGACCTCCATCGTGCCGGCGAAGTACGACTGGGACGCCGCCTCGTCCGCGCCATCCGCAGGCACGAACTCCTCGACCACGGACGCCTTCGCGCCCTCGCCGAGCCGGACGAGCGTGCGTGTCATCAGGGCCCGATCGGGAGCGCCGAGTGCCCAGCGGATGACGATCGGCTTCGACAGCGTGGCTCCCGCCGGGATGTCGACCACCACGGCCTGGCTCCAGAGCGCCCGCGTGAGCTGCGCGAACTTGTCGTCGGCCGGCAGTCCCGGTGAGCGGTCCAGCAGGTCGCGAGCCACATCGGCCCTGCGGCCGTGCAGCTCGGCGAATGTCGTGAGTTCGACCCCGGCGTTCTGCGCCGCATCGGAGAGCGCCCAACCCGTGACGTCACCCTCGCTGAGCACGAGCAGGCCGTCCGCGTCGGCGGGGAGCTCCGCCGCGACGCGTTCGGTTGCCGCATCCCAGGTCACGCGAGCCGCATCCAACTCTGCCAGGCGCAGATCGATGTAGGGCGTGTACAGGAGGTTCGATTCCCCCGGCAATGCGGACCAGGTCTCGAGCGCCTCGAGCCGGTCGTCGACATCGCCGAGTGCCAGTCCTTTGATCCGGTGCTCGAGGTCGCCCCGATCGAGGTCGAGGGACAACGCATCGAGGGCCCGCCGGGCGGGCCTGGGTCGGGCGGTCGTCATGCCTCGCTGGCGGCCGCCTGCTCCTCGGCAAGGCGCTTGGAGAAGACACGCAGTGCGCGCCGGGTCTTCGTTTCCTGTCCCGCGCTCGACTTGATCCCGCGGCTGGCCAGGAACGATCGCGCCTCGGCGGCGGCCTGGAATGCCTGCCGAGGCAGCGTCTTGGTGGACAGCTCCAGCGTCACGGTCGAATCGGGGAAGATCCACAATTCGGCGACCATGCGTTCGGCGAAATCGCGGGGCACCCACTTGAGCTTCAAGACGAAGATCGGCCCCAGGATCGACAGGTCATCGAGCGAGATCCCAGCCGGAGCGTGGGCGTCGAAGAATGCCCGCTGGGACTTCGAGAACAACTTGCGGATCGGGCGCTCCCCGCGAAGCGTGCTCCAAACCGCGCCCTCCTTGAGGGGCGCGGTGAGTGCGCCGGAGCAGACGAATGCGCCCGGGATCGCGTCGACCTCGACGACGAACCCTGGCGTGGCCCGAAGGTCGGACGGCAGCTGGGAGGGATCGACCGGGCGGAGCTTGATGGTGGAGTCGTCGCCCTTGCCCTGGACCCGTCGAGCCCGCGCCACGACACCGGCCTTGCTCAACTGCAGGTCGGGCGTGTCGAAGAACACGACCTGGCGGATCTGCGCGCGGAGCGGGTCGAGGTCCAAGGCGCGAACGGCCGTTTGCCGGTCCGCATCCGCCACCATCATCTTCAACTCGACCGAATCCGACCGGTTGATCGTCGCCATCAGCTCCTGGAGTTCCTCATCCGTGAGGCGTTCCCGAGCTGGCGCTACCTCCGTCATCCGAGGGATCCCTCCATCTCCATCTTCACGAGGCGGTTGAACTCGATGGCGTATTCCATCGGGAGTTCCTTCGTGAAGACCTCGAGGAAGCCCTGGACGATGAGGTTCTGCGCCTCGTTCTCGGTCAGGCCGCGGCTCATCAGGTAGAAGACCTGGTCCGCGCTGATCTTCCCGACCGTGGCCTCGTGGGTCATGGTCGTGTCGTCTTCCTGGATGTCGATGTAGGGGTACGTGTCGCTGCGGCTCTCGTCGTCGAGCATCAGGGCGTCACAGCGCACGCTCGCCACGACGTTGGTCGCACCGGGTGACACCTTGAGCTGACCGCGGTAGGTCGCCCGGCCGCCGTCCTTCGAGACCGACTTCGACACGATGCGCGAGCGCGTGTTCGGGGCGAGGTGGATGGCCTTCGCGCCGGTGTCCTGGTGCTGGCCCTTGCCTGCCACGGCCACGCTGATGATGTCGGCCGTGGCGCCCTCGCCGCGCAGGTAGATGGCCGGGAACTTGACCGTCTTGCGCGAGCCGGTGTTCGCATCGATCCACTCGACCGTGCTGTTCTCGTACGCATGCGCCCGCTTGGTCACGAGGTTGTACACGTCATTCGACCAGTTCTGGATCGTCGTGTAGCGGACCTTCGAACCGGGTAGCGCCACGACTTCGACCACGGCGGCGTGGAGCGAGTCGGTCGCGTAGATCGGGGCCGTGCAGCCCTCGATGTAGTGGACCTTGGCGCCCTCCTCGACGACGATCAGCGTCCGCTCGAACTGGCCCGTGTTCTCGCCGTTGATGCGGAAGTAGGCCTGCAGCGGGAGCGGCACCTCGACGCCCTTCGGGACGTACACGAACGAGCCGCCCGACCAGACCGCACTGTTGAGCGCCGCGAACTTGTTGTCCTCGGGTGGGACGACCGTGCCGAAGTGCTTCTTGAAGATGTCCGGGTATTCCTTGAGCGCCTGGTCGGTACCCATGAACACGACACCGATCTTCGAGAGTTCCTCACGGACGCTGTGATAGACGACCTCGGAGTCGTACTGCGCGCCGACGCCGGCCAGGAACTTGCGCTCCGCCTCGGGGATACCGAGTCGCTCGAATGTCGCCTTGATCTGCTCAGGTACGTCGTCCCACGACTTCTCTTCGCGCTCCGATGGCTTGCGGTAGTAGACGATCTTGTCGAAGTCGATCTTGTCGAGACCGTCGGTCCAGGTGGGCATCGCCCGCTTCTGGAAGTGGTCGAAGGCGCGGAGGCGGAACTTCAGCATCCACTCCGGCTCGTCCTTGAAGCCGCTGATCTCCTCGACCGTGGCGCGCGTGAGCCCGCGCTTGGTCTCGCGCAGGTACGCGATGTCGTCGTGGAAGGCGAACTTCTCGCGCTGGTCGGTGACGATCTCGCGGGTGGCGGTCATGCGGGCCTCGGTTCCGGGGTACGGATCGGGGGACGCGAGGGGATGGCCAAGCCGCCCCGTCGCGTGTGGGAATTCCGAGTCAGATTATCGGGATTAACGCGCAGACAGTCAACGAGCCGCCAGGGCGCCCGCAGGCGGAAATGGCGACACCGCCCCGGTCGGGGCGGTGTCGTGGCTGCGATCAGGTAGTCGTCAGGCGCGAGCCGGCATGTCCTGTCCGACCGGCTGGTCGGTCCCGAGACCCTCGGGCAGCGGCGTCGGTGGCTCGGCGAACGGGCTGTTCGTCGACCCGATCGAGTCGCTGTACGACGACGATGCGACGCCTGCGGTCGGGGCCGCGTCGAACGCTCGCGTCTCGTCGTCGAGGTCCCACGCCGATCGGCGCTCGGCCATCCGCTCGCGGGCGCGCTGTGCTCCCTCGCGCAGCCGCGTCTTCACGCCCGGCGAGTTCGCGAACGCCCAGGTCACCAGACCGAGGGTCACCAGGCCGGCCAGGACGAAGGGCATGCGGCCCACGCCGCTGGACTTGACGAGCCCGGCCGATTCGGCGGCCTTGCGCGCGTCCTTGGCGACTTGCTTCCCGTTGTCGCGCGCCGTGTCGGCGACTTGCTTTGCGGCGTCGGTCACCTTGCTCATGTCGACGCTGGGGATCTCCACCGACGTCACGTCGACGCGGGGCATGTCGAAATCGTGCCGGAAGTCCGCCAGCTCCTTGCGGACCTCGCGGAGCTCCTTGCGCGCATCGCCCAGCGCTTTGGCGATGTCGTCGCGCGACATCTCGGGTAGTCGGAGCTCAGGCAGACGGAAGTCCCGTCGGAAGTCCTTGAGATTCAACTCTGGCATGGCTCGCCTCCTCGTCACAGTTCGGTCAAGGATACGCCCGTCGACGGCGCAGCCCTCTGTGGTGAACGGCGGATGGAGGTTGCAGTCGCGTACCAGCCTGTGGATGCCGGGTTCGTGACGTGCGGATCAGGGACGGAGCGTCTTGGTCGCCCAGGAGCCGCGGTTACCGTTGCGGTCGCGCTCGCGGATGCGGACTTCATAGACCCAGCCCCGACGCCACCACTTCGTCACGCTCCGGGACGTCGTCGATCCCAGGTCGTGCCATGCGCCACCGGCGACCCGCCACTGGACCTGGAAGGACCGGTGCCCGGCGGTCAGGACCTGGAGCCGGGTATCGCCGCCCGACCAACGAACGGTGCCCCTCGCCCAACGGGCGTTGATGTTGCTCTTGGTGAAGGACCCGGCTCTCGCGTAGCCGCCCGTCCGGTCCGGGCCGCGGAGGTAGACGCCGGCCCAGTACCGCGTCCCGTCGTCGGCGACCGCCAGACCGAAGCCGACGTAGTTGTAGTCGTTCGAGAGGACGATCGCCTTGTGACCGGACGAACCCATCCACCCCTGGACGGCGAACTTTGCCGAGTAGTCGAGGGGTCCGGCAGTGTTCCACGCGATGATCTCGCCCGCTCCGTACCAGCGGATCCCGGCCGCCTCGATCATGTCGAAGACGTCGGTGCCATTCGACTGCGTGTGGCTGAAGCGTCCGGTCGCGGCCATGTATTCCGCCCGGTCGCGCGCGAGCCCTGCGAGCCGTGGGTCGTACCGCAGCTTCACCAGGCCCCGGTCGGTCCGGCGTGCGTTGGTCAGGGTCAGGGCTGTCTGCTCGGCCGAGGAGACGGCGGCACTGCTGGTGTCGTAGGCGGTCGCGGTGACCCCGGGAACGAGTGCCGCGACGATGGCGATCCCGAGCGCGAGGGGACCCAGGGACCGCAGGCGGGTAGGCATGACCGAATGGTCCGGAGTCGCGGCCCGCAGGGAAACCGCTCACGGGTCCCAACGAGCGTCGGCGGATGGTCCCGCGACGACCCTCCCGCAACGGCCTCGACCACACCCGACCGCGACGGTCTATACCCGGGCCGGCTGGAGCGTCGTCGGCGCCGTCAGGCCCGACCTGCGACGATGGGGCACACGACCAACGAGGAGGAACACCATGCCTGCCGTCCGACGCGCCGAGGTCGCCTGGTCCGGCGATCTCGCCACTGGCAACGGGACCGTCAGTGCCATCTCCAGCGGCGCTTTCAGCGACCTGCCGGTCAGCTGGGCCGCGCGGACCGAATCATCCGATGGGTTGACGAGTCCGGAGGAGCTGGTCGCCGCGGCGCATGCGTCGTGCTACGCCATGGCCTTCTCGGGGATACTCGGGCGGGCCGGAACCCCGCCCGAACGCCTGGCGGTGTCGGCGGAGGTGACGTTCGACAAGCTTGAGCCCGGTTGGCGCGTCATCTCGAGTCATCTGACCGTCCGCGGTCTCGTCCCGGGCATCTCGAACGAGGACTTCGCCGCCGCCGCGGATGCGGCCAAGGACGGCTGCCCGATCAGCCACGCGCTGAAGGGCAACGTCGAACTGAGCGTGGACGCGGCCCTCGAGTCCTGACGCTCGAACGGTCGTCGCCGAGCGTCAGCCGACGGTCAGCAGTCGTCGCGGATTGGCGACTGTGATCGTCGCGATCTCGCTATCGCTGACGCCGGCGTCGCGCGATCGAGGCAGGAACGTCCGGGCGAGATAGGTGTAACCGTTCCCGCCGTACCGGCTCAGTTGCGAGTCGTGGCATACGTCCTGGGACAGCAGGATCCGGTCCGCATGCCCTCGCGAGAGCAGCTCGCAGAGCAGCTCGACGACACGTCCCTCGCCATGTCGTTCCGTCGGCGTGAACGACATCCCGAGGAAATCGAACTCCACGCTCGCACCCCGTTCGACGATCGCCAGGTAGTGGTCGAGGTGCGGGTATGAGTCGGCGTGGCCGATGACCACGCGCGCGGGGTCGACGCCCTCGTCCTCGAAGATCCGCAGCTGTTCGAGCCCGACCGGCGACAGCACGCTGTGGGTCGTGATCGCGAGGCCCGTGCGCCTCGCGGCCCGAGCGGCCGCTCGATGGACACGCTCCTCGAGTGCCGATACCCATGGCTTGTCGGTCCCGATCTCGCCGATGATCCCTGGGCGCACGCCCGTGTCGCCGACGCCGTCCGTCACCTCACCGACGAGCTCGTCCGCGAGGTCGTCGACCGAGCGGCGGTCGATGCCTGCCTCGGCGGGGTAGTACGCACCGCGGTACCAGCCGCAGCCCATCACCACGTTGAGATCCGAAGCACGGGCGATGCTCGACAGCCAGCCGGGGTCGCGGCCGACCCCGGGCTGGGTCAGGTCGACCAGGCTGGCGCCGCCGGCAGTCTTGAATGCCGCGAGCTCCTCGAGGATCAGCTCGTCGTTGCGCGTCAGCTGCCAGTAATCCCAGCGGTCGGGGACATGCCAGAGCGCGATCTGGGTGTGCTCGTGCGGAAGGGTGAACCCGAGCTGGTCCGGGTCGACCGGGCCCAGGACCGTCTGGACGTGCGGCATGGCCGCCCGATGCTACGCCGTGACGACCGCGGGTCGCTCGCCGCTCCGGACCGCCAGCAGCACGTCGAGCACGGCGGTCGCGCGGCGGATCGCATCGTCGGGCCGGTACGAGTCGCCAGCCTCGATCCGCTGCAGCAGCAACCCGTCCAGCAGGGCCATGAACCCGCGCGCGAATCCTTCGACGTCGAGCCAGTCCGGGAGCTCGCCGCGGGCGATCCCTTCCTGCAGGAGCAACTGGGCGGCCCCGAACAACCGCTCACGTCGGCGCACGAGCATCTCTCGAACGCCCGGCTCCTCGCCCGCCTCGGCCCACGCTCGGACCAGCCCGACCTGGCCGGGCGCATCGCCGAACTCGTCGATCGTCTCGACGTAATAGTGGATGGCGGCGTGCAGTCGATCCGCGGTCGAGGTGAGCGGCGCGAGTCGGGCCGCCAGCTCGTCGAGACCCTTACCCGAGATCAGGTCACAGCTATGGAGGAACAGTTCCTCCTTGCCACTGAAGTGCGTGTAGATCGCTCCGACCGATAGCCCGGATCGGGCGACGACATCCGCGATCGTCGCGCGGTGGTAGCCCTTCTCCGCGAAGACGGCCACGGCCGCTCCGATGATGCGGTCACGGACCTGCTGTTCCTGGGCGGCCGACAGACGAGGCACGGGGACGAGCTCCAAAACGAATGCTTGCTCTGACAACGGTACCGCCGCAACACGCTCAACGCAACGTCCAGCGTTGACAAAGGGAATACCCATTCTCTATGGTTGCACCGACCGAAACCGCCCGTCTGGTGACCCGATGTTCAGTGCCTGGGGAGCGTTCGTCTACCGCTTCCGCCGTCCGATCGCCATCCTCGCAGTCCTGTTCGCCATCGCCTCGGCGTCGCTCGCCTCCGGCGTGACCGGTGCCCTGAGCGCCGGTGGTTGGACCGATCCCGATTCCGAATCGGCGGCCGTCGCCGACAGGCTCGCAGAGGACTTCGGTGCGGGTGGCGGCACGATCGTCGCCGTCTTCCAGGGCCCCGACGGGGCCGATGCGCGGTCGGCCGAATTCCAGTCGACCATCAGTGACTCGCTCGATCGGCTCGTTGCGGACGACCGTGTCGATGGCACGGTCGGTTGGGCCGAGACCCAGGACGACCGGTTCATCAGCACGGACGGCACATCGGCCTATGTCGTGGTCCGTCTCGACATCACGGACGAGGCCGCGGTCGACCAGATGGAGGAACTCCGGGCGCTGATCGACCAACCGTCAGGCGTCACGCTGCAGCTGACAGGCGTCGCCCCCGCGACGCAGGACCAGGCGGTCCAATCCGAGAAGGAGCTGCTCCAGGCCGAGACGGTGTCCTTCCCGTTCGCGGCGCTGATCCTGATCCTGGTCTTCTCGTCGCTCATCGCCGCGGGCATGCCACTCCTTGTCGCGGCGCTGGCGATCCCGACGACGCTTGGCGGCGTCTACCTCGCGGCGCAGGTCACCGAGCTCTCGATCTACGTCCAGAACGTCGCCACGATGCTCGGCCTGGCGCTGGCGATCGACTACTCGCTGTTCATGGTCAGCCGGTTCCGTGAGGAGCTCCGGCGTGGCCGCGATGTCGGAACGGCCGTCACGGTCACGGTCGCGACGAGCGGCAAGGCCGTCACGTTCTCCGGCCTCGCTGTCGCGGTGGGACTGTCCGGCCTGCTGCTCTTCGAGCCGACGGCCCTTCGCTCGTTCGGGATCGGCGGGGCGCTGACGGTGGCCGCGTCGGTGTTCTTCGCATTGACGTTCCTCCCGGCGGTCCTCGGCATGCTCGGGCACCGCGTCAACTCGATGGGTGTCGGCGCTCTCCGCGACCGCATCCGTCGCGCGTTCGGCCGCCCCGTGGGCGAGGCAGCGGTGGTCGCCCGGGAGTCGCGCTGGGAGCGCATGGCTCACTGGGTCATGGCGCGACCGGTCATGGTGCTCATCCCGACGCTCGCGTTCCTGCTCATCCTTGGCACACCGTTCCTGCGTTTGAGCCAGGGCATCCCCGACGCATCGGTCCTGCCGCCCGGCATCGAAAGTCGCGAGGCCTCGGTCGCCTTGTCGACGGAGTTCCAGGCGGGCGAGACGTCGCCGAACATCGTCCTAGCCACCGTCGATGGCTCGCCGTTCGACGAGGGCAACGTCCAGCGGATCCTCGATCTCTCGGCCGGCCTCGATGCCGTCGAGCACATCGACCGCGTGGAGGGTCCGTTCGGGGGGCTCAAGGATCCGGCGACGGGGACCGATCTCGACGCCGCCGGCATCGCGGCACTGTTCGCGGCACCACGCGACCAGCTGCCACCCGAGCTCGCCACCGGGCTCGAGCGCCTCGAGGAGGCCTATGTCCGGGGTTCTACCGTCCGCCTCGACGCCATCAGCCCGCTGTCACCACTCTCACCGGACGGCACGGCCGTCGTGCCGCATCTCCGCGACGTCGACGTCGCGGGCGTGACCACACAGATCGGCGGGCTTGCTGCCGAGGGCCACGACTTCATGACGAGCCAGTCCGAGACGATCCCCTGGGCGATCGGCCTGACCCTGGGCGCCAGCGCCCTGATCCTGTTCCTGCTCTTCGGGTCGGTGGTGATCCCGATCAAGGCCGTGATCATGACCCTGCTCTCGATCACTGCGTCGTTCGGGGCACTCGTCTTCATCTTCCAGGACGGCAACTTCGCCGACGTCCTGGGCTTCACGACGCCTGGCTTCACCATCGCCGGCAACCCGATCATCATGTTCAGCGTGCTGTTCGGCCTGTCGATGGACTACGAGGTCTTGCTTCTGTCGCGGATCCAGGAGGCCTACCGCCGGACCGGCGACAACACCGCCTCCGTCGCCGAGGGACTGGCCAAGACCGCCGGCGTGATCACCGGCGCGGCATTGATCATGGTCACGGTCTTCTCGGCGTTCGCCCTCGCCGAGTCGATCACGATCAAGAGCATCGGCGTCGGTATGGCGATCGCCGTGCTGATCGATGCGACCATCGTCCGCGTGCTGCTCGTGCCGGCGACCATGCGCCTGATGGGCCGCTGGAACTGGTGGGCACCGGGACCGCTCGGTCGCCTCGCCGATCGCCTCGGGTTCAGTCATGTCGAAGACGAGCCTGATCCCGTGGCGCCGGCACCCCGGCCGGCGGGGTACGCTGGCACGTAGCGTGGACGATCGATCGGCTCCCGTGACGCGGCTCGGCCCCGACAGTGGGGGCCGAGCGCCCGGTGACCCCGACGTCAAGGTCTACAGCTGGGAATGGGGCACCGGCCGCCTGGGCCGGGACCAGGAGCGACGCCCCGGCCTCCCATGGATCGGGGTCTTCCTGCTGGTATTCGGCGGGCTGCTCCTGATCCAGCAGGTCTACCCGCAGGCGCAGGCTATCGGGTCCGTGCTGATGCTCGCGATCGGGCTGGCGTTCCTGATCCGGTGGGCGATCTCGCGCGGGACGGGCTCGCTGTACGCCGGCGCGATCATCACGGCACTGGCGGTCCCGAACGCGCTCGACAACCTGGGCGTCAGCCGTGACGGGCTCGGCACGTTCTGCCTGGGGGTCGCGTTCCTGTTCATCGCGCTCGTGCGCGTCGCCGGCGGTGGTGGCGTCGGCTGGCAGGCGTGGTTCGGCGGTCTGCTCACGCTCGTCGGGGTCGTGAACCTCATCCAGCCCGATGTCGGTGGCCTGATCGTGCCGATCGCGCTCGTGGCACTCGGCGCGGTCCTGGTCTTCGGCGGCATGCTCGGCCCGGATCGGCGTGGGCGCCGCCTCTCATAGCTGGCGGGCGGGTCGGCACCATTGACACCCTTGACGGGGCAGCGACGCTTGGTCTCCGGGGGGATGGGAAGGCCGCGCAGGAGGGTTGGACGATGAGAGCACCGCCGATCGGTGTAATAGTCCTTGGGTTCTTTGCCCTGGTGAACGGCATCGGCGCCGTCATCATCGGGCTCAGGTACATGGGCATCGTCACGTTCGGGCCGGTGTCGACCGGGTCCGGTGTGTTCTTCTGGGGCCTATTGGCGTTCATCCTCGGCGTGGCGTATCTCGCGGTCGCCTACGGGGCCTGGCAGCTCCGGATCTGGGCGTGGACGTTCGGCATGCTCGTGGCCATCCTCGGCATCTTCAACGCCGTGATGGTCCTGATCGCGACCGGAGATCTCGCGAGCGGCGTGGCTGCGGCCCTGCTGCCCGCCGTCATCCTCTGGTACTTGAACTCGGCGGGCGTCAAGGAAGCCTTCGTCGAGGGAGAGACCGAAGCCGCCCGTGGCTTCGCCAACGACTACGAGCGCGAGCAGGCCCAGCGCATGGCCGCCGAGCGAGCCGACGACTCGATGTGATCGACGCCTCGGTCCGATCGCGGACCGAGCAGATTCCCTCTAGCCGGACCTGGCGACCGAGGCCGTCGCGACGTCGACGGCCTCGGCGATCACCTCGGCGACACGCTGCATCTCGTCGTCGGTGATGACGAACGGCGGGCCGAGCAGGATCGTGTCGCCGTCGATGCCATCGGCATTGCCCGTCCCCATGTAGACCAGAACGCCCCGCTCGCGTGCCGCGCCGAGCACGGCCTCCGCGACACGGGCGGCCCGCGGGAACGGTCGTCGTGTCGAGCGGTCGTCAACGAACTCGACGCCGATCATCAGCCCCCGACCGCGGATCTCCCCGACCGCCGGATGCTCCTCGAGGGCACCCGTGAGCAACGTCATCAGACGAACGCCCTTGGCGGCGCTTGCCTCGACCAGCTGCTCCTCGCGAAGGATCCGGAGCACCTCGCCAGCGACCGTGGCGCCGACCACGGAGTGCGAATGCGTGAAGCCGTGCACGAACCCCTTTCCGGGCGCCATCACGGTGTCGAACACGCCGCCGCTCGCCGCCGCGAATGCGAACGGCCAGTAGCCGCCCGTCGTCCCCTTGGCCGCGACGAGGATGTCTGCCCGGATCCCCCAGTGGTCGAGACCGAACCACCGGCCCGTCCGTCCGAACCCGGTCATGACTTCGTCCGCGATGAGCAGGACGCCGTGTCGCGCGCAGACCTCGGCGATGGCCGGCCAATAGTCGTCCGGCGGAACCACCGCCCCGAGCGTCGCCCCGACGATCGGCTCGGCGAGGAACGCGGCTACGCGACCGGGACCGGCCGCGCGGATCGCGGCGTCGAGCTCGGCGGCGAGCGCCTGCCCGTCGCCGATGGCGTGCGCGTCGGGATCGTCAGCCCGATAGGGATACGCCGCTGACACGTGCCGGAACCGGCCCAGCCACGGTTCATATGGCTTGCGCAGGGCTGGCCGTCCGCCCGCGTCGAGGGCACCCAGCGTGTTGCCGTGATAGCTCCCGTACCGCGAGATCAGCACGTCTCGGTCGGGCTCGTCGCGGGCCAGGTGGTAGACCCGGGCCAGCTTGAGCGCCGTCTCGATCGCCTCGGAGCCGCCGGAGACCGGGTAGATCGCCGGGTCGTCGACGGGCAGGACGTCGCCGACGGCGGCCGCGTACGCCTCGAGCGGCTCGGTGGTGAATGCGGAACCGTGGGCATAGGCGAGCCGACGGACCTGGTCGGCCATCACGTCGGCGATGGACGCGCGCCCGTGCCCCACATTGACGACGATCGCGCCCCCTGCGGCATCGATGTACGTGCGCCCCTCGGAGTCATGGATGGTCGCTCCGCTCGACGACACAGCGACAGGCGGCTCAGCGAGGAGCGAGCGTCGGAAGACGCGGCCGCGGGCTCGGGGATGGTCGGTCACGCGCCGATCGTAGCGGGTCGATGAGCGCCGGAGGGAACCAGGATGGGGTGCGCGGTGTACGGGGTACGGTTGTCGTGGAGGGCCGTCCACATCGAAGACACCGAACTGATCGCGCGTGCCCGAGCCGGCGACGTCGCGGCGTACGAAGCCATCGTGCGCCGGTATCAGGACGTGGCCATCCGGACCGCGCACCTCATCTGCCCGGAGACCGATGCCGACGATGCGGTCCAGGAAGCCTTCATCAAAGCGTTCGACGCCCTCCCCCGCTTTCGCGAGGGGTCGCCGATCCGCCCGTGGCTGCTGCGCATCGTCGCCAACGAGGCGCGCAACCGGCGTCGTTCGGCGGGTCGACGGCACGGGCTCGCCCTGCGCGCCGCGGATGCGATGCCACCCGCGCGGAGCACGCCCGGCCCGGAACAGATCGTGATGGCCGCAGAGCAACGGACAGAACTCCTCGCGGCGCTCGCGACCCTGCGCGACGACGACCGCGAGGTCCTCGGCGCGCGCTTCCTGCTCGACCTGACCGAGGCCGAGACCGCGGAGACGCTCGGGATCCCGCGCGGGACCGTCAAGTCCAGGACGTCGCGTGCGCTCGGCCGCCTCCGCGAGGCGCTGGGGCCGGACGCGATGGGGTCCGACCGATGACCGACCGATCGATCAGCCGCGACGACACGTCCCTCGAGGGTGCCCTGCGATCGCTGGCGGGCCAGATCGACTGGCCGCCGGCGGCGCCGTCGACCGCGGATGGCACGACGACGGGCCCCGACATCGCGACGCGCGTGCGCGTCCGCCTTGCGTCGGGCGAGCGTCGTCGATCCCGGCGGTGGTGGAGCGTCGGCGGACGACCGGTCCGGCGGTCGCTCATCCTCGCCATCGCGGCGCTGCTTGCGCTGGCGATCGTCGCCGGCGCCGTCGGGCTCAGACTGCCGGGGCTGCGGATCACGTTCGGTGAACCGCCGGCGTCGCTGCTCCCCTCGCCGGTCGCCACGGCCGTGCCGACCGGTGGAGCGACCTCGTCGCCATCGCCGACGCCCACCCCGACAGTTCCGCCGATCGCCGGCATGCGTCTGAGCCTCGGGCGCCAGGTCGAGCTCGACGAGGTCGAGGCCCTGACCGGGGTGCAGGTGCGGCTACCGACCGGGGAGCAGCTCGGACCCCCGGACAGCGTGTGGGTCGATCCGGCCAAGTCCGATCAGATCGCCTACGTGTGGAAGGCGGGGCCGAACCTGCCCGAGACCTCGGAACGAGGTGTCGGCCTGATCCTGATGCGCTTCGCCGGTCGGAGCGACGACGAGTTCTACCAGAAGGTGCTGAACACCGGCACGCAACTCCAGACCGTCAGGGTCGACGGCCACGACGGCTTCTGGATCTCGGGTGACATGCACTTCTTCTTCTACGAACGCCCCGAAGGCGGATACGTGGACGATGGTCGTCGCTGGGTCGGCGATTCCCTCGTCTGGTACGACGGCACCGCGACGTACCGCATCGAGAGCGCGCTCGGACGCGACGCCACGATCGCCCTGGCCGAGTCGCTCGACTAGCGGCCCGGCGCGGCGCGTCACGGGTCCGGAGCACCCGCAGGGAACCCGCCGGTGACCGGCGGTGTATCAGGGCCGCAAGGAGGCTCTGTCACATGTCGTCGACACTATCGCGCCCACGCTGGCTGCTCGTGGTGCCCGTGCTCGCGCTCGCAGGTTGCTCGACGCCTGCCGCTTCTCCTGCGCCGACCCAGGGCGCGGCGAGCCCTGTTCCGAGCGCGACTCCGGCAGCGCAGGCCGGACCGGGTGACGCATGGCTGGTCGTGAGCGATATCAACGACCTCGACGTCCGGGTCACGCTCGACAGCACGCTCGAGGACATCTACGAGTTGCCGGTCGGCGTGCCGAACGAGACGTGGGGCTCGATCGTGACCGCGACGCCGGGCGAGCGCACGACCGTCATCGAGCGGCTCATCGTCCAACCCGGCTTCGACCGCTGGACCCAGGAGATCGACGGTCGCTGGATCCTGCCCACCGTCGGGCTCGACCCGATCCCGGTCGGCGTGTCGGCCGATCGCTCGATGATCGTGCTGGTCGAGGCGGACGCCGAGCATGGCGCCGCTGGCGCAGACCGCACCGTCAGCCGGTTCGCCGTGGTCGATGGGCGCCTTCCGCTTGCCCACGAGCCGCGGATCATCGAGTTGCGTGGTGCGTTCGATTTCGACGCCCTGTCACCCGATGGCACGCTGCTCTATGTCGCGGAGCAGGTTCGCGGACCGCTCGAGGCTCGCTACCAGGTGCGCGCCGTCGAGACCGCGACCGGCGTGATGCGCGACGGGATCATCGTCGACAAGCGCAACATCGATGAGGAGATGGCCGGCTGGCCGGTCGACCAGCTGCGCCGGCCCGACGGCATGGTCATGACCTTGTACCGCGGAGCGGACTATCCCTTCGTCCATGCGCTGTCGAGCGTCGAAGCGTGGGCGGTCTGCATCGATCTGCCGACCCACGGCTTCGATGATGTCGACGCTACCGACGACTGGGGCATCGTCAGCCTCGGCGCAGGCAAGGGCGATCTCGCCGTCAACGCCACCCTCGGGATCGTCGTCGACATCCATCCGAACGATCTCACCATCCGCCGGTCCGTCGACTTCGAGCCGTCCGCCGCCGCGGTGTTCCGGCTCGCCAAGTTCGGTCATGGCGAGCTCGGCCCGGCCGGTCGCCGGGTGATCGCCGCACCCGACGGTGCGAGTGTCTTCGCGGCCGGCGACGGCGGCGTGGTCCGGATCGGTACCGCCGACCTCGACGTCCAGCAGCGCTACCTGACGGGGACCTCGGTCGAAGGGCTGGCCTTGACGCCGGACGGCGCGACCCTGTTCGCACTGACCACGACTGGTGGCCGGATCGCCCGGCTCGACGCCGCCACGGGCGAGGTGGACGGCTGGGTCGGCGACGGCGGGTTCGACCGCCTGCTCGGCGCGTTGCCCTGGTAGCTCGGGAGGATCCCTCTCAGCGCGCTCTCAGGGTTCTCTGAGACTCTTCGGGTCGACGGCGTAGGACCGCGCCGCTTCCCCGGAGGCCTCATTCGTGACCCGATCCCGGACCATCGCGCTCGCCGTACTGGCCGTCGCCGCGCTGGCGGTCGGTGGCTACATCGCCTACGACCAGGTACTCCGCGGTGACGACGTCGCCGCGCTCGCGCTGCCGTCGGCGACCGCACCCGGGGCGGCAACGTCGTCGGCACCGGCCGCGACCGCGGACGCAGCAGCTTCGTCGAGCGAGCCAGCGTCCGAGTCGGGCATCGACGGCGAGTGGACCGTCACCGACGGCAGCGTCGCCGGTTATCGCGTGCGCGAGCAGCTCGCGAATCTCCCCGCCGAGTCTGATGCGATCGGACGGACATCCGCCGTGACCGGGTCGATCACGGTCGCGGCGGAGGGCGAGGGCGCCCGCCTGACCGCCGGCACGCTGACGGTCGACACGACCACGATCGAGTCCGACGAGGGTCGTCGTGACAACCGGCTTCGCAGCGAGGGTCTGCAGACCGACCAGTTCCCGACTGCGACGTTCACGGTGACCGCGCCTGTCGACGTGCCGGCGGCCGTCCTGTCCGGCACGGCCACCGACATCACCCTGGTCGGCGAGCTGACGCTCCATGGTGTGACCGAGAGCGTGGAGATCCCGGCGCAGGCGCAGTTCGCGGATGGAGCCGTGCAGGTCGCCGGATCGCTGACGTTCCCGCTGTCCGACTTCGACATCACGGCGCCGAACGTCGGCGGGTTCATCATCTCGATCGCCGACGAGGGCACCCTCGAGTTCCTGGTGGTGTTCGAGAAGGTCTGACGATCGGCTTTCGCGGGTTCGACCTCTATTTGGTGTAGGCCCCTCCGGGATCGAGTTCCTCGCGGATCAGGCGAAGCTCATCGGGGGTCGGCGGCGGCGTGGTCGCGACATCGTCAACGACTTTGACCTCCCAGCCGATCGTCGAGCGGACGGCGTCGAGCGTCGCGCCGGGATGGAGTGACACCAGTCGCATCTCACCGGTCTCGTCGAAGTCGTAGATGCCGAGGTCGGTCACGACCACCGACGGCCCTCGGCCGAGCCAGCCGCCTTCGCGTCGGATCCGTTCCGCCTGCTCGGCGCCACCGAGGTTGCCGGGCGACGTCCGAAAGTCGATGGTCTCGACGAACGAGCGGGCCGACTGGCGCATGATCACGAAGACCTCACGAGCGTTGATGGCGATCTCGCACGCCCCGCCGCTGCCGGGCAGCCTGGTCTTCGGGTGGTCGTACGGCCCGATCACCGTCGTGTTGATGTTGCCGAACCGGTCGATCTGTGCGGCGCCCAGGAACCCGACGTCGATCAGGCCGCCCTGGAGGTAGTAGCCGAACAACTCGAGCATGCTGACGACGGCCGTCGAGCCGGTCACGATCGTCGGGTCGCCGATGCTGAGGGGCAGGCGCTGCGGCCGCGCTCCGAACACACCAGCTTCGTAGACGAGCTCGAGATCCGGCGCGACAGTCCGCTGGGCGAGGTTCACCGCGATGTTCGGCAGACCCACGCCGACGAAACACACGTGCTGGCCCTCGAGGGCGCGGGCAGCCGCCACGATCATCATCTCGGAGCTCGAGAAGGCGGTCTCCGTCCCGCTCGTCACGGCACGTCCTCGATCGAGGTGAAGACCGTCTTGCCGAGCCGGCGAGCCGCATCGACCATCCGATCGGCACCCTCCGACGGACCACCGATACGCAGGCACGCGTCGCACCGCGCGAGGACGCGCTCGGCGACCGGGTGGAAGATCTCGTCGAACGGATCGCCTCCCGCGTCGTCGCGCTCCGCCTGCTCGATGAGTGGCAGCGCGAACCATTCGCCCATGACCGGCAGGTGGCCGCGCCGATAGAGGTCGAGCGAGACGCGGGACATCGCCTCGACATTCGCCGCGATCCGGTCCGGGTCCCCGCCCGTCCCCGACCGGTATGGTCCGGCAACGAGGATCATCAACGGCTCGCTCATCGGTACGTCCCGTAGTCGACCGAGCCCGACGGTGCGGGTTCGCTCGGACGCAGGGCGGCTATCCGCTCGGCGCCCAGCTTCTCGACATAGGCGGCCCGACCGTCGAGGTCGTAGACCCACTCACGCAGCCAGGCCTGGACGGCTTCCTCGTCACGGGTGATCGGGTCCCAATCGAGGTAGAACCGGTTATCCCGGTCGTAGGCGCCCTGGACGTACGAGGGATGAGCGCCCCACGGCTCGACCACGACCGCGTCGACGATGAGGCCAGGGATGATCGTCCGGTTCGGGTCGGCTCGGATGACCTCCTCCGAGACCAGCTCCTCGACCACCACGATCACCCGGTCGGCGGCGAAGGCGACCTCCTTCTGACAGCCGAGCAGACCCCACACCTGGGTGTCGCCGACGGCCGACGCCCGCTGCGCGTGGACGATGGCGACGTCCGGCTTGAGCGGTGGCACCGCGTACACCGTGCCGTCGCCGTAGGGCGACTGGATCGGCCGAATCCGCGGGTTCGCCACAGGCAGGTCGGTCTCGAAATACGAGCGGACGGGGAAGAACGGCAGGTTCATCGCCCCGGCCGTGTAGCGGCCGACCATCCCGAAGTGGCTGTATTCCTCGATCGCCAGGGGCTGATCGGGGATGTCGCCCTCGATCCGGCGGCGGATGGCTCCCAGACCACCCACACCCGGGTTGCCGAGCCAGCTGAATACGAGCTTCGACGCGACACCGCCGGCGATCATCTGGTCGTAGATCACGTCGGGCGTCAGTCGCGCGAGCGTCAGGTCGCGCTTGCGCTGGCGGATGATCTCGTGGCCGGCGGCAAAGCCGATGAGGTGCGTGAACCCCTCGATCGCCACGCTGTCCCCGTCCTTGACGAGGTCGGCCACGGCGTCAAGCATCGACGCCGTCTTGTCGGTACTCACCGGGCGATGATGACAGCCCGCGACGCGCACCGGCTGAGGAGGGATCGATGACGGAGACCACGGCAGCGCCCCAGATCGATGCTGCGGGCAAGCCCCCGCACGGCAATGCCTACAACATCCTCATCCTGGTCCTGACCGTCTTCTCGCTGGCGGTGATGGTGCTGCTCATTCTGCCGCTCGGCGAGGCGACGCTCGAGGTGCTGCGGTTCTACGACAACGCGATCTGCGTCGTGTTCCTGATCGACTTCGCCGTCAACCTCCTGAGGGCTCGGTCGAAGCGCGGATACTTCATCGGCGATCGCGGCTGGCTCGACCTCATCGGATCGATCCCGAGCTTCGGCTTCTTTCCCGCCGCCGGGCTGTTCCGGATCGCTCGACTGAGTCGGTTCGCGCGGATCACCCGTCTGCTCCGCGGCAACAACCGGGGTCAGCTCGTCCAGGACATCCTTCGCAACCGCGGGCAGTACGCCGTTCTGATCACCATCCTCTCCGGGTTCGTCGTCCTGTCGGTGTCGACGGTGCTGATGGTCCAGTTCGAGAGCCGGTCGGCGGATGCCAACATCACCACGGGCGGCGATGCGCTGTGGTGGGGCTTCACGACGATCACCACTGTCGGATACGGCGATCAGTTCCCTGTGACCCCGCTGGGCCGCGCGACGGCCGTGCTGGTCATGTTCGCCGGCGTCGGGATCATCGGGTCCCTTGCCAGCATCCTGGCGAGCTTCCTCGTGCCGCCACCGGACACCGACGACGCCGGTGAGCCCGAGCACGCCCCGGCGGCCGGTGATGCCGGCGCTCGGGACGGCCTCTTCGACGAGTTGTCGGCGATCAGGGCTGAGCTCGCCGAGATGCGGTCGCTGATGGGCGGTGGCGGGATGACCGGATCCGCGGGAAGCGGAGCGGCCGCGCCGAGTCCGGGGAGGGAGGCCTGAGGGACGGCTAACCGCCTGCTTCCACCCCACTGACAGCACCGGCGTCGCTCGCGGATTCGAGCACGCCGCGGCCATCGCCGGCGACCTCGGCGACCGCCTCGCCGAAGATCCGCAGCGCCGTCGCCATCTCGCCCTCGCTCACCGTCAGCGGCGGCGACATGCGCACGCTCGAGACACCGCACTCGAGGACCAGCAGGCCGCGCTGGAAGCAGGCCCACTGGGCCGCCTCCGCGTGGTCGATCGTGTCGAACTCCACCCCGAGCATGAGGCCCTTGCCGCGGACATCGCGGATCAGCCCGTCGAACCGATCGGCGAGCGGACGGAGACCGGCCAGCGCCTGCTCGCCGCGCGTCGCCGCATTGGCGATCAACCCACCCTCCAGCAGGTCGATGGTCACGAGGCCGGCGGCGCAGGACACGGGGTTGCCACCGAAGGTCGAGCCGTGGCTCCCCGGACCCCACGCCTCCATCAGATCAGCCCGCGCGATCATCGCGCCGAGCGGCATGCCACTGGCGATCCCCTTCGCGGTCAACAGGATGTCCGGTTTCACGCCCCAATGCTCGACGGCCCACATCCGTCCGGTCCGACCCGCACCTGACTGGATCTCGTCGGCGATCAGCAGGATGCCGTGGCGATCGCAGATCGCGCGAAGGCCCTCCAGGAAGCCATCCTCGGGGACGATATAGCCGCCTTCGCCCTGGATCGGCTCGACGATGATCGCCGCCACCTCGTCGGAGGGCGCGAGCTTGTCGAACAGGACCTCGTCGAACCAGCGCAGGTCCTCGACCCGCCCGAACGGCGCGTGGAGGACGCCGGGCAGCAGCGGTCCGAAGCCGGCGTGGTACTTGGCCTTCGATGCGGTGAGCGACACCGCGCCGTACGTTCGTCCGTGGAAGGCGCCGAGGAACGCGACGACATACGGCCGCTTTGTGGCGCGACGGGCGAGTTTGATGGCGGCCTCGACCGCCTCAGCCCCGGAGTTGCCTAGGTATGCCCGAGCCGGCCCGTCGATCGGGGCGCTCTCCGCGAGTCGACGGCACAGCTCCGGATAGATGGGCAGGTAGAAATCGGCCGCCGAGAAGTGGATGAGCTCCGCCGCCTGCTCCTTGATCGCCGCGACGACCTGCGGATGAGCGTGACCGGTCGAGTTGACCGCGATGCCTGCCGCGAAATCCAGGAACAGATTGCCGTCGATGTCCTCGACGGTCAGACCTTCGCCGCGGACCGGGACCATGGGGTAGGCGCGCGGCAGGCTGGGCGACGTCCACGCCTCGTCGAACTGGACGTGGGCCCGGGCCTTCGGGCCCGGCAGCTCAGTGACGATGTGCGGGACGGGGCGCTCACCGCTGATCCGCGCTCGACTGGACAACGCTCACCTCGACTCGGCGGACGGGTTCGACTGCATACGGGATATGCAGACTGGATACTCGCGGCGGAGTATACCGAGCGGTCCGGGGCGCGGGTCCCGCCGGTTCAGCCGATGGTGCGGCGGCGCCACCAGGTCGCGAATGCGCCCAAGGCCAGGCCGATGGCGAGGCCGGCCAGACCGACGATCGCGAGGGAGGCCGGATCGTTGGCGGGTTGCGCGGGTGCGGGCTGGATCGCCGATGCCAGGGCGGCACCCTCGTCGCTGCCGTCGGCGGCCGCACCATCTCCGGCCACGATCGCTCCGACCATGCCGGGATGGAGCGGGCACGTGTACGGGTAGATGCCCGCGGCGGCGAACGTCTCCGAGTGCTCGGTACCGGGGTCGAGGAGGACACTTCCCCATGTGCCGGATCGGCCGACGACCTGATGCTGGATCGTCGCGGTATTCAGGAAGCGGACGGTCGTCCCGACCGCGACCCTGCTGACAGTCGGCGCGAAGCTGCAGGTGTCCATGCGGATGACGGTGGTCCCGGCGCCCTCCATGTACACGCTTCCGTCCGCATCCGCGTGACACCCACCGCCGGCCTCGACGATGGCCGGCAGGGCACCAGCGAGGAGGAGCAGCAGGACGGCAGTGAGCAGGGCGAGCGATCTTCGATGCATCTCGCCCCTTCTACACCGCGCAGATGCCCGGGGTTCCCGGAGACATGCGGCGCAGGACCGCGACTAGTCGACCACCGTGTGCGACTGCTCGCGGAGGAACTGCGCGACGTAGTACATCGACAGGCCTGCCTTGCCGGTCGAGCCACTGCCCTTCCACCCGCCGAACGCCTGGATGCCCGGCCATGCGCCGGTGGTCGCACCCGCACGCCGGTTTACATACAGGACGCCCGCCTGGATCCGATCGAGGAACTGCTGGACCTCGCCCTGATCCTCGCTGTACACGCCGGCGGTCAGCCCATAGACCGAGTCGTTGGCGAGCGTCAGCGCCTCGTCGAGCGAGTCAACAGCGTGCACCGCGGTCAGCGGCGCGAAGAACTCGTCGCGGAAGACGCGATGATCGGCCGGCAGACCGCCGACGACGGTCGGCTCGACGTAGTAGCCACGGTCCTTGTCTCCGTCGTTGAGACGCTCCCCGCCGATCAGCACCCGACCGTCACGTCGCGCCTCGCTCACCGCCTGCTGGTGGCGGTCGACGGCACGCTGGTCGACGATCGGTCCGAGCCAGTTCTCACGCTTGATCGGGTCGCCGATGACGATCGACTCCGCCTTCTCGACGAGCAACCGGACCAACTCGTCGTGCACCGCCCGCTCGACGTAGACGCGCGAATTGGCCGAGCACTTCTGCCCGCCGAACCCGAACGCGGAACGCATGATCCCCTCGGCCGCCTCATCGAGGTCGGCGTTGCGGGTGACGATCGCCGGGTTCTTGCCCCCCATCTCGACGATGCACGGTCGCGGCCACGTCTTCGAGAACGTACGGAACAGCTCCATGCCCACCGCGTACGACCCGGTAAACACGATGCCGTCCACGCCCGGGTGATCCTGGAGCGCCTGCCCGACGGTCTCGCCTGGCCCCATCACGAGGTTGACGACGCCCTGCGGCACGCCGGCATCGATGTATGCCTGGAGCATGTTCTGGGCCGATAGCGGGGAGGCGGACGACGGCTTGATCACCACCGTGTTGCCGGCCATCATCGCGGCGCTCGACGGTCCCGTCGCCAAAGCCATCGGGAAGTTGAACGGGCTGACGACCGCGAAGACACCGTGCGGGCGGAGGATCGACCGGGTGTGCACGGACGTGTCCCCGAGGTTGCCCATCGGGTGGTCGTACCCGTCGTTGTCCTCCATGGTCTGCGCGTAGTAGCGGATGAGGTCGGCCAATTCCTCGACCTCCCCGAGCGACTCGATGCGGTTCTTGCCGACCTCGTAGCTCATCGCCGCGGAGTAGTCGAAAAGCCGGTCGCTGATGAGCTCGGCCGCCCGCCGCAGGATCGCGAGGCGCTCACGCCACGGCGTCGCAGCCCAGGCCGGCTGCGCCCGCCGGGCCGCCGCGACCGCGTCGTCGATGTCGGCCGGCGAGCCGCTGGCGAACGTGCCGAGCGGGATGTCGGTGTCGATGGGCGAGCGCCCCTCGAACGTCCCGACGCCATCCCGCCGCGCCCCGTCGATGTAGTTCTGGTGGGAGGCCCCAAGCTCGCCGCGAACCTTCGTCGCGGCTTCCTCGAAGCCCGCGTGGAGGTCTTCGTTGTCGGCGCGCAAGGTCGCGTACGTGACCTTGATGCGGGGCTTGGCCTCGGACGTCATGTCGGATCCTCGTGAAGCGGGCGGGCACAGAGTGCGCCAAGTCTAGAGCCGGCGAGTCGACCCGAGTCACGCTGCGTGCTCGGCAAACACCCGGATGACAGATCGAGCACGAAGAATGAGTCACGCCGACGTCGACGGCGCCCATACCCTGTGAATGCCCGACGTGGTCGGGCGGCCATTGGCGGAAGACGTGGATACCGATCTCATCGGACGGGCGCAACGCGGTGACGAGGAGGCCTTCGCGAGCCTCGCCGTCGCAGCGGGCGACCGGCTCCACGCGGTGGCGCACAGGATCCTGCGCGACACCGACCTCGCCGAGGATGCGACGCAGCAGGCGCTGCTGAGCATCTGGCGGGACCTTCCGCAGCTCCGCGACCCGACGCGCTTTGACGCCTGGTCGTACCGGCTCCTCGTGCGCGCCTGCTACGCCGAGGGAAGCCGGGAGCGCCGGTCCGCTTCGAATGTCCGTCTCATCCCGGCCAATTCGACCGGAGTGAGTGAGGGCCTGAGCTCGGTCGTCGATCGCGACCAGCTCGAGCGTGGCTTCCGGCGCCTCTCCATCGACCATCGTGCGGTGGTGGTGCTCCACCACTACCTCGACCTGCCGCTCGACGAGGTCGCCGATGTGCTCGGCGTCCCCGCCGGGACGGTCCGATCCCGATTGCATCACGCGATGCGCGGCCTGCGTGCGGCCCTCGAGGCAGACGCCAGACCAGGCACGCGGGAGGTTGCCCAGTGAGCACCGATCGCGACGTCACCCGCATCGTTCGGTCGTGGTTGGAGGATGGCGCGACCGCGCTGCCGGACCGCGTCCTGGACAGCGTGCTCGACCAGCTCCCCGCGACCTCACAGCGCCGTGCCTGGTGGCCGGCGTGGAGGTTGAGAGAGATGAACAATGCCTTGAAGCTCGCGATCGCTGCGGTGGCCGTGGTGGTCGTGGCGCTCGTGGGGATCAACCTTCTGCCGAGGAGCGACGGTGTCGGCGGATCCGGCACGTCGGCGAGTCCCGCGCCGTCGCCGACCGCATCGCCATCGGCATCGCTCAGTCGATCGCCCTCGCCATCTCCGGTGCTGTTCCCGAACGGCCCACTACCGGCGGGCAGCTATACGATCCAGCCATTCGTGGGCCCCGGGGGTCTGTGCCTGGGGCAGGCTGGCTGCACGGAAGCGGGCGCGGAGGACGACTCGATCCGCATCACGGTCACCGTTCCGGACGGCTGGTCAGGGTTCGAAATCAGTGTCGCTCCCTCCGTCGAGAGATTCTCGCCACCCGGTGGAGCCAATTTGCTCTTCATGCGCGGCGGCTGGTTGCACACCGTCTGGCAGGTCTGTGGGGGATCCGGACCGGACATTCCGACCGGACCGAACATCTCGACCGGCACGACCGTCGACGAGTTCGTGACGGCGCTCGTGGATCACCCTGACCTCGACGTGACCAGTCCTGTGGACGTGACGCTGGCCGGATACTCCGGGAAGTACCTGGAGCTCCAGGCGCCCGACAACATCGCCGCGAACCAGGACAGCCCGGCCCAAGGGGAGTGCGCCTACTACTTCGTGTGGGAACCCGGCATCTACGCCCAGGGACCGAACGCCCTGTGGCGCATCTGGGTCCTTGATGTGAACGGGGTCCGAGTGCTGGTCCGGGCCGACAGCTTCCCCGGCACGAGTCCAGAAATCCAAGCCCAACTCCAGGCGATCGTGGACTCCATCCACATCGAACCGTGACGCGACGCCGGGTCGAGTGGCATCTGCCTCCCGACCCGGCCGTCAGACGCGACGGTTGAGCCAATGCCGGATGATCGGCAACCAGGCCGCTCCGTCGTGTCGAAGGGCGAGCTCCCCTCGCCCGGTGTCATCGCGATGACCTGATCGGGTCCGTCCACGGCGGCAGCGTTGGTGTCGGGAGGAGCGTCGGGACGGGGAGCGGCGGAAGGGTCGGCAGCGGAAAGGCCGCCCCTACTAGGTCGTCGGTGGCACGAACGTGATCCGGAGCCTCTGCTCGGTCGAGCGGTCGTCGCCGAGCCGGAAGACGAGGGTGTTCTCACCTTCGTTCAGGCGCACTGCCATGGCCCAGTGGCCGGTGTCGTCAGCCGTGGCGTGCTGGTCGAACCCGAAACTGACGTCGCGCGTCACCTCGAGGCCTGGCGGAGCGAGGCCGATGACCGTCACCTCACCGATGGCGACCGCGGTGCCGTCCTGCGGACTCTGGAAGCTCAGCCCGACGATCGGTGCCGACGGCGCAGCCGGCACCTCGCCAGGCGCCAGCGACCCTGCCGGATCCGGCGATCCGCCCAGCGGTGGGACGCCACTCGGACCAGCGGATGGCCGCGACAGCAGGGCATAGCCGATCAATCCGGCGGCGATGACCACGGCACCGAGGACGATCGGCGCGATACGAGGACCTCGTTCGCGTTCCACGTGTCTCGGCTCGAGGTCCTCGTCCTCACCGGGCTCCGCAGGCGCTACCGGCCGTTGGCTGAGTTCGTCGACGTTGAAGCCGCACTTCGGGCAGTACGGGTGGCCAGCCACGAGGCTCGTCCCGCAGCGTGGACAGAAGCGGAAACCGTCGTCTGCCATCAACGCGTCCCACCAGTTTCGTTTATGCCGAAGTTCACATCTCGGTTCGGCGCCGCCTCAGTGGACCCCAAGCTCCTCGATCGTATAGCCGTTCGGGTACGTTGGGTGCCGTCGGCGGGTGATCAAACGTGGAGCCCGCCGCGGGGGCAGGCGACGGACGATCCTGCCCCGGAGCCGGACCGCCCCCTCCATGATGCTCCGCACGGCGGGGTGCGGGCGGGGCAGTCCGACGGCTGCCAGCAGGTCGTTGTCCATCATCGCGTGGACGAACGGTCGACCGAGCGGCCAGAGGGATCGGGGCAGATACCAACTCAGGAGCAGGTCACGCGTCGCGCGGGCGAGGGCTCGGTTCTCCGGCGCGAAGTGGTAGTTCTCGATCGCGAAATCGACGTTGTAGCGCTCGAACGTCTCGTAGTCCTCGGGTACGTCTTGGATCGCCATCCGTTTGGCGATCTCGCGCCAGAAGTAGAAGGACGCCAGCTTCTCCTCGCGCAGCAGCGGCCGCCACCCGAACCGCTGGTTCCAGCGGATCGGCTCGAACACGAACGTCGATAGGACGTAGAGGAATTCGTCGTTCGGGATCGCGTAGCGGCCGTGCATCTGGTTGATCCGCCGCAGCGCCGCCTTACCGCGCTGGCTGTCGTAGCCGTGCTCCAGGATCTCTGCCAGCAGTAGCACCGTGTCGTCATACCGCTTCTGGGTCCGCTCCGTGAACTCGCCCGTGCCCGCGAGCAGGGCGGTCCCCTTTGCGACGGCGAACGCACGGAACAGTGCCAGCTCAAGCGACCGCGTCGTGTCCCACGGGAACTCGTGGAGCGACGTCAGGAAGGCGATCCGCTGATGGTCATTCAGCGGATCGAGGCGTCGGATCTCCTGCAACACCGCGTCGCGCGCCACGCCCACCTCCGTCGGCCTATCCAGCATAGCGAGCCCGAACGGTCATACGCTTAGACCGTCGTCCTCTGCCTCAGGCGCTCGACCCGGCATCGAGCGCGGCAACGACATCGGCCAGCGACGGCGCGACCGCATGGGGCAATCGACCACCACGCTCTCGGGCAGCCTGCTCGACATCCGCCTCCCCGTGCTTGCCGGACAGCACCAGCACCCCGCGCAGACCGGCCCGTTGTGCGGCGCGAACGTCGGTTCGCACGTCGTCGCCGACCATCGCGATGTCCGCCCGCGCGAGGTCGCGACCCGCCTCCTTGCGCAGGTCGCGGACGGCCTGCGCGAAGAAGGCCGGCGACGGCTTGCCGATGACTCGTGCCCGGGTCTCCGCGGCGAACTCGAGACCGACCACGAACGACCCGGAATCGAGTGTCGGCCCGTCCGGCGTCAGCCACCATGGGTTGCGGTGCATGCCGACCAGCGTCGCCCCAGCGCGGATCAGTCGGAACGCTCGGTTGAGGTTGTCGAACGTGGCCTCCTCGGGCGAGTCCCCGATGACGACCGCCGCGACCGTCGCGCCCTTCGCCCCCGCCTCGTCATGGCTGAGCAGCCGCTGGCCGGCGAACTCGCGCCTGGCGTCCTCGGATGCCAGGACGTACAGCGGTGCGTCCGGATAGGTCCGCGCCGTCCACGCCGCCGACGCCGACAGGGCGGATTCGAACCGCTCCGCCGGGATCGGGACGCCGAGCTTCCCGGACCAGCGCGACAGGGTCTGGCGGCTGACAGCAGAGGTGTTCGTGACGATCCGGTACGGCATCCGCCGACGCTCGAGGACGGCGACGGCCTCCGCGGACCCGGGGATGATCGTGCCCGCCAGCACGATCACGCCATCGAGGTCGAGCAATAACGCCCGGACGCCCCGCATCGCGGCGCCCACATCGGTCGGCGGGTCCGGCGCGTCGGGCATGATGGAAGCCTATCGGAAGGGAGGCGCCGGATGGGTCTGCTCGAGGGCAAGAACGCGCTGGTCTTCGGGGTGGCCAACGACCACTCCATCGCGTGGGGCATCGCGCGCGCCCTCCACGGCGAAGGTGCCTCGGTCGGCTTCTCGTCGATCGAGAGCTTGATCGACAAGCGCGTCCGGCCGCTCGCGGAATCCATCGGTTCGACCTTCGTCGAGCCCGCCGACGTCCAGTCCGACGCCGACATCGAGCGCGTCTTCGCGCGCTGGGGCGAGTCGAACGACCACCTGGACATCCTCGTCCATGCCCTCGCCTTCGCGAAGCGCGAGGACCTGTCCGGCGGCTTCGTCGAGACGTCCCGCGACGGGTTCGCGCTGGCCATGGACGTGTCGGCATACTCGCTCGTCGCGATCGCCCGCGCGGCACGGCCGTACCTGCGCCCGGGGACGTCGATCATGACGCTGACCTACTACGGGTCCGAGAAGGTCGTTGCGAACTACAACGTCATGGGCGTGGCCAAGGCGGCGCTCGAGGCGTCGGTGCGCTACCTCGCCGCCGATCTCGGACCCGCCGGCGTCCGGGTCAACGCGATCAGCGCCGGGCCGATCCGGACGCTGGCGGCGAGCGGCATCGCCGGGTTCAAGAAGATGTACGGCGCCTTCGATGAGGTGGCGCCGCTGCGCTCGAACATCTCGATCGACGATGTCGGGCGAACGGCGGTCTACCTCGCCTCGGACCTCTCGAGCGCGGTCACCGGCGAGGTCATCTATGTCGACGGCGGGTTCAACATCGT
The DNA here is from genome assembly GCA_963813535.1 of uncultured Chloroflexia bacterium. GTDB lineage: Bacteria > Chloroflexota > Limnocylindria > Limnocylindrales > CSP1-4 > SPCO01. Next base: position 1,500,219 of record CAWEZH010000002.1, read on the forward strand.
CGGCGTCCCGACCGGCGGCGACTAGCCCGGGCGATCCGCCTGGATCAGCCGGCGGTCAGGTGGCCGACCAGTGCCTCGAGGTCCGGGATGGCCATCGCACCGGCCGCCCGTCCGACGACGTTCCCGTCGCTGCCGACGAAGACCCAGAGCGGGTACGCGGTCAGGCCGTATGCCTCGGCGACGCTGTTCGTGGGATCGGCGATGACCGGGGCCGTCCAGCCTTCGCGGTCGAGCCACACATCGGGCGGGTAGTTCGGCTGCGAGGGATCGATCCCGGTCGCGACCGCGACGAGATCGACGTCCTCCGGGACGCCGCCGGCGTTGACCCAGGTCTGGACGAGCGGCACCTCAGCCTGGCAGTGGGGACACCAGTGGGCAAGGAACAGGATCACCTTGGCACGGCCATCGGGCTCGATGGCGACCGGCGCGCCGTCGAAGTTCGCTCCCGACACCTCGGGTGCCGCCAGGCCCACCGCGGCGTCGTTGTCGGGCCCCTGGAACGGCGGCAGCGGGTCGCCGGCGATGACCGGCGGCTGGACGGCGACGGCCGATCCCGCTCCGGGCGCCGCACCGGATCCTCCGGCTGCCGCTCCCGACGCGCTCGGCCGCAGCGACGAGCTGCCGCCGCCCGTTGGTCCACCGGCGCCGGGCAGGACGATGGCCAGGACCGCGGCGACCACCACGACCACGGCGATGAGACCCGGCAGCAGCCAGCGCGACATGGGTGAGTGGCGCTCGCCCGTGCTCCGCGCCTCCGCACGGGCGGCTCGGCGGCGGGCGCGTCGGTCGCCGGGGGGCTGGGTCATCGGTCACTCCATCGGTCGGTCTCGTCCGGGTCGCGGACGATGAGCAGCGTGAGGATCGAGCAGGAAGGCGGTCAGCGCGAGCGTCGGCAGGCTGAAGATGCCGAAGACGCGGAACCACACCACGGTGCACGGCGTAGCGACGGCGCACGAGCCGGTGTCGAGGGACGGGATCCACTCGAGGGCGACATGGTAGCCCGCGATGAGCGCACCGATCGCTGCAAGGGCGGCGGCACCGGTCGGCACGCGCCGCTGCCGGCGGAGCATCGCGACCCCCAGGATCACCACGAGCGGGTACATCGCGATCCGCTGGTACCAGCACAGGGTGCACGGCTCGTATCCAGCCACTTCCGAGAAGTAGAGGCTGCCGGCGGTGGCGAGGAAGGCGACGATCCACGCCGCGATGACCGCTCGCGACTGGACGGCACGGGCGATCGCGGCATAGGCGTCAAGCGCCGGGTCCGACTGGATGGCGAGCACGCGCAGGGCCCCGATGACGACCACGGCGACGATCGCGGCGATCGCAAGGATCCCGTAGAACCGCTGGACCAGATCGACCGTCAGCTCAGGCATCGACGGCGGCGGCCCGGCACGTTGCACAGACCCCCGTCAAGGTGAGATGCGGCACGTCGACCTCGAAGCCGTGCCCCGTTCGCACCGCGTCGACGGCCGTGACGACGGCCGGGTCGTCCATCGTCAGCTCCCACGATCCGGAGCAGACGCGGCAGTACAGGTGGGCGTGCTCCGCGGCCGGCAGCACGTGGAACTCCTCGCGGCCGTCGGCACCATGGCTGTGGCGGATGACGCCGAGCTCCTCGAGGACGTCGAGCGTGCGGTAGACCGTCGAGGGGATCGTGTCGGGGTCGATGGCCCGACAGCGCTCGACGAGCTCCGCGCCCGTCACGTGACCATCGGCCTGCGAGAGGACCTCGACGAGGATCCGGCGCTGTGGCGTCCAGCGCAGGCCGCGGGCCCGAAGCTGATCCGGGATCCCCGCCCAGGGTCGAGCCACGTCCGGTTCCCACGCTGGCGATGATCCTTGTGCGCGCATCGCGCGAAGTATAGGTGGACAAGAGCGACGCACTGCAGATGCAACGTGTTGCGATACCGCGGCACAAGCCGTACGCTAGTCGCCCCTGGAACGAGGTCCGCAACCTGTGCTCGACGTCCTGTTCGCCACCGCCACGTCACCAGCCGGACTCGGGGTACTGGTCACTGGCCTTGCGCTTGGCATCCGCCACGGGATCGACTGGGATCACATCGCGGCGATCACCGATATCACCAGCACGACCGCCGCTGCGGGCGTCGCGGAGGCTGCCCACGAGGAGCAGCATCGGTCGGTCAGCGGCGACCACCACGGGCACGGCGGCGCACTCGAGATGCACGCCCATGACGCGGGTCCCGGTGCTGCCACGCTCGCCCCGGCCACTCGCGGCGGTCAGAGCTCGATCAAGAAATTCGGCCGCGACCAGGCCGAGGCGATCCAGCTCGGGACGCTGTATGCCCTCGGTCACGGCGTCGTGGTGATCGCGCTCGGGATCGCCGCGCTGGCATTCGGCGCGCTCCTGCCCGACTGGCTCGACCCGATCATGGGCAGGATCGTGGGCGTGACGCTGGTCGGGCTCGGTCTGTGGGTGCTCTACTCGGTCTATCGCTACGCCCGCGGCGGCGAGACGTTCCGGCTTCGCAGCCGCTGGATGCTCGTCTTCGACGGTGTCCGCTACGCATGGCGGCGGTTCGGGGCCCGACTCCACGGGCACGAGCACGTCGAGCCCCTCGAGATGAGCTCGTACGGCCCGAAGACCTCCTTCGGCGTCGGCATGATCCACGGCATCGGCGCGGAGACCGGGACCCAGGTGCTGCTCATCGCGGCCGTCGGCGGGGCGGCGAGTGCCGGGCTGGGCATCCCGATGCTCTTCGCGTTCGTGATCGGTCTGCTCATCTCGAACCTCGCGATCGTCCTCCTGACGTCGGTCGGGTTCGTCGCCAGCCAGACGCGCGAGCGGATCTACGTTGCGGTCGGCCTCGTCGCCGGGCTGTTCAGCCTCGTCCTCGGGACGATCTACGTCCTGTCGCTGGATGCGATCGTCCCCGAGATGGACTCGCTGCTGCCGTTCTAGCCGGGGGCTCGGCCGGCGGGCGTGGCGGCCGTCGCCGAGGTCAGTCCGCGGTGCGAAGCTGGAAGCGCCGGAGCGCGAGCGCGGCGATCGCGAACCCGCCGATCGTCACTACCGAGAGGATCGCGACGGAGACGCCGAGGGCGAGCGGTGCCGCCTCTCCGACGCCGCCCGTGAGCGCTGACGCCACGCCCAGCGTGGCCTGACGCACCGAGAGGAAGCGCGTGCCCTCCAGGAGCCCGGCCAGGACACCCTCCCAGATGAGCGTGTAGCCCAGGCCGATCACGAGGGCCCGCCCCGTGATCACGCCGAGGGCCGTGAAGCCGATCGCATACGCGGCGCCACCGAGGAGACCGGCGACCGCGAACCCGACGGTCGTCTGGATCGAGTCCGGACCGAGGCCACCGAGCAGCAGTCCCGTGACGATGATCGGCGGGACGATGAGGATCGATGTCAGGAACGCGGCCACCAGCACCTTGGCCAGGGCGATCTGCCAGCGCGGCACCGGCTTGGCCAGCTGGAATACGAGCGTGCCGTCCTCGATCTCGGAACCGATGGCACCGGTCCCTACGACCAGCGCGACCAGCGGACAGACGGTCCGGATGACGAGCGCGTCGAGGATCTCCGGGGCGTCGGGCCGTCCGCCGCCGACACGCACGAGGATGCCGAGCAGCACGGGCAGGACCGCGAGCAGGGCGATCGTGATCGTCCGTCGCCGACCGACCAGGGCCCGCAGCGTGACGATGACGATGGCGCGCAACGCCCTCATCGACGGACCAGGTAGCTGAAGACGCTCTCGAGCGTGTCGTCGGTGGGTGTCAGCTCGAAGAGCCTGATGCCGGCCCCCCGCGCGACCGGCGCGACGATCCGGGCGAACGTGCCGAGGTCGGTCGCCTGGACGGCGAGACGGCCATCGAGCAGGTCGACGCCGAAGACCGCCGGGTCGGTGAGCAACGCGGCACCCAGGGCCCGATCGTCCGAGGAGCGGATCGTGAACCGATGCGGTCGGTCGGTCATCAGTCGCCGGATCGACCGGAAGTCGCCCGACGCCGCGAGGCGGCCGGCATAGACCACGAGCACGGCCTCGGCCAGCCGCTCGACCTCTTCGAGGATGTGGGACGAGAACAGGATCGCCCGACCCTCTGCGGCCATCTGCCGGAGCAAGCTCCATCATGTGCAGCCGCTGGCGCGGGTCCATGCCGTTGAACGGCTCGTCGAGGAGGAGGATCCTCGGCTCGTGCACGAGCGCGGCGGCCAGCTTGATCCGCTGGCGCATCCCCTTGGAATAGGTCCGGATCGGCCGGTCTGCGGCGTCGGTCAGCTCGACCGTGCCGATCGCCCGTTCCGTGGCCGCGCCAGGGTCGGCGATCCGTTGCAGGTCGGCGTTGACCCGTACGAACTCGCGACCCGTCAGGTAGCCCGGGACCGCCTCGCGTTCCGGCACCAGTCCGACCATCGAGTACACGGATGGATCGCCGAACGGCGGCCGGCCGCCGATGCGGACCGTCCCCGCCGACGGCGCCAGCAGACCGGCGAGGAGGTGGAGGAGCGTGCTCTTGCCCGCGCCGTTGGGGCCCAGCAGACCGGTCACGCCGGCGCCCAGCGCGAACGACACGTCGTTGACCGCGACGACGTTGCCGAACCAGCGCGAGACGTGCTCGACCTGCATGGCCGGCACGGTCGGTGCGGCGGTCACACCGTCACCGTCAGATACCGCCGCACGATCAGGGCCAGCGAGACCACGATGTACACGATGGACGTGACCACGTAGACCCAGCCAGGCAGCCCGGCCTGGATGACGATCTCACTGCCGACCGCGACGACACCGAAGATCGCCGCGTTGAGCCCCTCGACGACGTCGCCCGGGCTGGCGAGGTGAAGGACTCGGGCCAGGTCGCCGACCGCAAGGTTGTCGATCACCGCCACGATGATCGGCGGCAGGATGAACGCGCCGATGATGGTCGCCGTGGCATACGCCCGGCGGGGGGTCGATGCCGCGATGACCGCCGCCACGCCGGCGAAGACGCCCGAGGCGAGGATCGATACCGCGAGGTAGCGCGGGATCTCGGGCAGGTCGTCACGCAGCCCGGTGACCGGGTCGGCGGCCGCCAACACGCCACCGACCGACAGGACGAGCTGCGGCACGAGCGAGAAGATCAGGACGGCCAGGAAGATCCCACCCGTCCGTGCGAGCGCGTAATCGATCCGGGTGAGGACCCTGGAGAAGTAGAGCGGCAGCACGCCATACCGCTGGTCGCGCCCGAGCAGCTCTGGCGCCTGGGCGGCACAGAACAGCATCACGAGCGTCGAGGTGAGGCTCTGGTACGTGTCGTGCCGGATCGGCATCCCCTCGTCGAGGGCACCGGCCGCCCCGGCCTGGTTCGCCAGGGCCGTGATGCCGACGGCAAGCACGGCCGGCAGCGTGTTGAGGCCAAGCAGCAGGAAGGGGGCGATCTTGGCCCGGGCGCCACGGCCGATGCCGTACGCCCCCTGGAGCGTCTGGCGAAGCAGTCCGAGAAGGACGATAGGGCGCCCGTTGCGCGGCCCGTCGTAGCCGCGGTAGCCGAGGTCGTAGATGCTTCCCGTCGGGGCGCCAGGCGCCGTGCTCACCGGCGCGGCCTGTGCACCCGGCCCGGTCGGTGCCGTCACTGGAAGAGCTCTTCGAGCCCGCGCCGGCGCTGCTCGATCCGGACCAGCGGCAGGCCGAGATCGGCGACCGTGTCGCGCACGAGGTCCCACGGGCGATCGTCGACGAGCTCGATGAGGACCGTCCGGCCATCGGCTCGCGCGTCCAGGCCCGCCGCGACAAGCGCAGCGGCGAGCTCCGAAGCCCCTTCCTCGACGTCGACCGCGAGCGTCCCGGTCCGCTCGGTGAACGTCGTGAGCGCGGCGGCCCGGATGAGCCGGCCGGCATCGATCGCGACGAGGTGGTCGCAGACCCGCTCGATCTCGCCGAGGAGGTGGCTCGCGACGACGACCGCGATCCCGAACTCGGTACCTGTCCGCTTGACGAGTGCCAGCATCTCGTCGCGACCTGCCGGGTCGAGGCCGTTGGTCGGCTCGTCGAGGAGCAGGAGCCTCGGATCGTGGACGAGCGCCTGGGCGAGCTTGACCCGCTGCTTCATGCCGGTCGAATAGCCACCCATCTGCCGGTAGCGTTCCTCATACAGCCCGACGTGGCGGAGGACCTCCGCGGCCCGTTCACGGGCGGCGGCGCGGGGCAGACCGGACCAGCGCCCCATCTGCCCGACGAAATCAGCCGCGGTCAACTCCGGCGGGAGACAGTCGGATTCCGGCATATAGCCGACGAACCGGCGGAGCGTGGTCCCGTCGTGCCGGACGTCGTAGCCGAGGACCGTGGCGCTGCCGGATGTCGGCGGGAGCAGTCCGAGCAGGATGCGGATCAGCGTGCTCTTGCCCGCACCGTTCGCCCCGACGAGCCCGATGATCCCGGGTTCCAGCGCGACGGTGAGGTCGTCGAGGGCCGTGACGCCCCCCGGGTAGCGCTTGGTCAGGGACTGCGTTTCGATGAGCGGCATCGGTCGAGAAGCCTAGCCGACGTGGTCGCGCCGGGTCGTCGGGTCGCGCCGGATCCCTGCGCCCCCAGCGACGGTCAGGCCGCCACCACCTGGTTGCGCCCGCCTCGCTTCGCCATCTGGAGGCCGACGTCGGCGACCTCGAGGAGCGCCTCCAGGGTGGCCACCGCGGGTCCCAACGACGCGCAGCCGGCGGAGACCGTCGCGCGCAGGGACTCGCCGTCCGCACCGGTGAGCCGCGTCGACTCCAGCTCGCGCCGGATCTCGTCGGCCACGCGGTGCGCCTCCTCAGCCGTCGCGCCGTCCAGGATCGCCACGAACTCCTCGCCGCCGAACCGGGCGACGATATCGCTCGAGCGAAGTCGACCCGACAGGATCGACCCGAAGCTGCGCAGCACGGCGTCGCCGACGGTGTGGCCGTGCTGCTTGTTGAACTCGCCGAACTTGTCGAGATCGAACAGGATGATCGCGATCGGACGGCGCTCGTCCAGCGCCAGGCGTCCGCGCGAAGCGAAGAGCCGAGCCGTCGACACCTCCAGGTGGCGGCGATTCCACAGACCTGTGAGCGGGTCGCGGATCGCCGCATCGGCGACCCGTGCGTGGAGGTCGACGTTGGCCAGCGCGAGCGTTACCTGCGAGCCGATCAGCGGCATCGCTTCGAGCTCGAGCGCCGAGAACGCCTGGGTGAGGTCGTGCCGGCTGAGTGAGATCGCCCCGACGACTTCGTCCTCGTCGAGCAGCGGGATCGAGGCCGTGACCAGGACGTCGGAGACCCGGGCGCCCTGCACCGTGGAGGGGAAGGAGCTGCGCGGGAATGCCTCGGACGACACGATCCGGCGCTCCCGCATCGCCTTGCCGGCCATCCCCTCCCCGACGGGGATGCGCGCCCCGACATAGCGCGTATCGCCACCTCGGATGGCGACGATGCGATCGTCGCCGGTCGCAGGATCGCGCAGGATCAGCGTGACGATGTCGGCCTGGAGCGCCTCCGACACCGACGCGACGATCGCGGCGTGCGCCGTTTCGAGGTCGAGGCTGGCGGTCACCGACGAGCCGAACGCAGCGAGTCGCGCGAACAGCACGGCGCGCTCACGGAGGGCCTCGCGCTCGCGCGCGAGGGCGAGTGCTACGGAGATCCTGTCGCCGACGACGACCATCGTGTCGAGATCGGCCTCGTCGAGCGGGGCTGCGTCCTGGCCGCTCTCCACGTTGAGGATGCCGATGACCGTGTCCCCGGCCCGAAGGGGGACACTGACTTCGCTGCGCACGTCCGGGCGAGCTGCGCGGTACTCGGGGTCTCGCTCGACGTCGACCACGAGCTCCGCCTCCCCGGTCCGCATGACGCGACCGACGACACCGACGCTGCCATCGAACGTCTCGATGACTTCCTCGTAGCCGCGTTGCGCGCCGAGTCGCATCAGGTCCCCGTCGCGCATGTAGATCGATGGGTAGCGATAGCCGAATCGCTCGACCAACAGCTCGACGACCTCGTCGAGTGCGGCAGACGTCGGTCCGTCGGCCGCGAGGACCCGACCGACCGCCTCGACCGCGGCCATCTGCCGTGCCCGTCGGCGGGACTGCGCGCTGGCGGCCCGCGAGTGCGCCACGGCCCGCTCGAGCATCGACACCGTGCGTCGTGTGCCGACGGCGAGGACGACGGCGGTGGCGCCGAGCGCGATACCGCGTTGGACCAGCCCTGTCTGGACCGCGGGAGTCGCGAACGCCGGTATGAAGTACACGGCGAGCGCTGCCGAGACGATCGCTGCACCGACTGCGATGGCCTGACGGGTGCCGAGCGCCGCCGCCATCGCCACGATCGGGAGGACAAGCGACGCCAGCGGCAGCGTCGTCGGCTCACCCGTCCCGACACTCATCCACAACACCGCGACCAGGGCGAACAGGAGCCTCGCGGTGTCCTCCGCTTCGGACCGACGCCGTTTCGCGCGGAGGCCCAGGGCGCACTGCGTCCCGAGATAGACGAGCGACGGCACGACGACGAGCAGGGTGTCGCCGCGCGACGCCCACTCGATGACGAGCGCAGCGAGGACCACGGCGAGTGCGAGCAGGACGTGCGGATCGGCCGCGAGCCGCTTCAGGCTGCGACGCCAGGACGCGCGCGCCCGGTGCGATCGGATCACGACCCGACTGTGCTCCCCGAGGGGCCTAGCGTCGATAGGACCTTGGGGTGTGATGCCGATGCACCGACGGTCAGCCGTGCCGGAGGATCAGCGCCAGGTGATCGTGCCGGCGGCGGCGTCGGCCGTGTCGAGGATGTCCCGTAGTTCGTAGCCCTCGTTCGGTTCGATCGCGATCACGATCAAGGCGTCGTCGGGCAGGTCGATCACGAGCACCCGGGTCGTCCGGTCAGGTTCCAGCTGGTACGTGCTGCCCTCGGTGGAGAACAGCGGGACCCGCTCGGGCCCGATCGGCGCGAAGTCGCTCGACAGCCCCCGCCGCTTGTCGATCCTGACGTTCCGGGTATCGGTTGCGCCGACGCCGTCGGTCGCGATGAATGACTCCATCACGTCGCGCGGTCTCGAGCCGGGTTCGTCCGACTCGCCACCCGGATAGACCTCACGGAGCCCGCCGGCGAAGGTGACCGTGCCCTCGGGCCGGGTCAGCACCACGATGTCCTCGCGGTGCGACGCGTTCGACCATCCCTCGCCGAGCTCGATCGCGAACCCCGGCTGGAACCGCGACGGCGCGTAGTTCCCGGCGCCGAGCCCGCACGGGATGTCGAAGAAGATCTCGCACAGGTCCGCGACTTCGCCGTCCGGTAGCGGCGTCAGTTCCGGCGTGGGATCCGGTGTGGGCTCTGGCGTCGGCGTGGGTTCGGGAGTCGGGGTCGGTGTCGGATCGGGCGTGGCCTCGATCGTCGGATCGGGGGTCGCGATGACGGCCTGGCTCGAGATCGGCGATGTCTCGGGCGAGAGGATCCCCGGGAGGGCGGCGACGGCCATGGCACCTGCGGCGATGCCCAGGAGGGCCAGCAGCGCCACGACGATGGCGGACGGGCCGGCGGCACCCCCACGGGGCTTGTCAGGGGGACGCGTGGCCGTCTTCCGTGGCCTGGCGCGAGCCGGCCGCGCCGCCTGCGTCGACCCGACGCTGCCTTCTCCTGACACCACGGGCGTCGCGACGATCGTCGTCGGACTCGTGTCGTCGGCCGCCTGCAGAGCCGATTCGAGCGCGGACGCCATCGCGTTACCGTTCGCATATCGGTCCTCGGGCTCCGGGGCGAGGGCGCGTCGGACGACAGCGTCGACCTCGTCCGGGACCTCCGGGCGGATCGACTTCGGGGAGGGAGCGGCCGCGTCGATGCGCGCGAGCGCGATGGCATCGGTGGTGTCGCCACTGAAGGCGCGCGTTCCGGTCAGGGCCTCGAAGAGGACCAGCCCGAGGCCGTACACATCGGACGCGGGCGTCGTCGTCGCACCGCGGGCCTGCTCCGGACTGAAGTAGTGGACCGAGCCGAGGGTCGTGCCTGGCTTGGCCGCCTCGGCGTCGGCCGCGAGGCGCGCGATACCGAAATCGGTGACCATCGCCCGTCCGTCCGAGGCGAGCAGGATGTTGCCGGGCTTCACGTCACGGTGGACGATCCCGCGGAGGTGCGCCACACCGAGCGCCCGGGCGACGTCGAGCCCGATGCGCACCGCCTGCACCGGAGCGAGCCGACCGCCGCGCTTGAGCCGCGCCGCGAGGTCCTCGCCGTCGACGAGGTCCATCACGAGGTATGGCTGGTCCTGGTCAGTACCCGTGTCGAGGCAGGCCACGATGTTCGGGTGCCGCAGGACCGTCGCCGCGAGCGCCTCGCGCCGGAATCGGTCGGCGAGGTCGGCGTCACGGCCGACGTCGGGACGGAGCAGCTTCACGGCGACAGGACGTTCGAGTCGAAGGTCCATCGCCTCGTGGATCGTCGCCATGCCGCCCCGGCCGATGATCCGGCCGAGCTGGTAGCGGTCGCCGATGATCCGCGCTTTGCGTGGATCGGTCACGGCCGGACGATAGCCGAGTCGGCATCAGTCGGCTTTGGGCTCGTATCCTCCCCGGACACATGCCGCGACCGGGGCGACCCTCCTGACCGCGATCATCGGCGGGTTCCTGGCGGCCGCCTGCTTCAGCGCGACGATCCTCGCGTCGAGCCGCGCGTCGCGGATGATCGGCGCCTTGCCGACCCTCGCCGGGGTGATGCTGATCGGCTTGCTGCTGGCGCTGCCGATCGCGGCCCTGACGGTGGGTGAAACGCGCCCCACCGCCGCGATGATCCCGTACCTGGTCATCGCCGGCGTCGGGAACGTCGTCGGGCTGGGGTCGCAGTACGTGGCCGTGCGCTCGGGCAAGGTCGGACTCGTCGGGGCGCTCGCAGCCGCGGAGGGCGCCATCGCCGCCCTCCTCTCCGTCATCGCCGGCGAGCGACTTGGCCCTGCCGAAGCGGTCGGCGTGGCCGTGGTCGGGCTCGGCGTGATCCTCGCCTCGCTCGGACGCGATCCCGACGCCGCCGACGGACGATCCTCCGCTCGCGCGCTCATCTTCGGCGGGTTCGCCGGACTGGCGTTCGGCGCGAGTCTCTACGCGGCGGGCCGGATCGGCGCCGACCTCGCGCCGGGCTGGGCGATCCTGCCGCCGCGTCTGGTCGGCGTCGCCCTGATCACCCTCCCGCTCGCCGTCAGCGGGCGGTTCCGGATCAGCCGGGGTGCCCTGCCGTTCGTAGCCATCGCCGGCGCCGGCGAGGTCGGCGGCTTCCTGGCGGTGGCGTGGGGGGCACGCGAGAGCATCGCCGTCACGTCGGCACTCGCCGCGCAGTTCGCGACGGTCGCGGCGATCGTCGCGTGGCTCGTGCTCGGCGAACGACTCGGCCGCGTCCAATGGGTCGGCATCGCAGCGGTCGCGGTCGGCGTCGTGCTGCTGGCGTTGGGCGCGGCGTAGCGGCCCCCGCGGCCTAGACTCGACGCATGACCGATTCCCCCGAGCCGGTCCCGCGCTCGACCGTCCTGCGCGCGCTTCGCCGGACCCGACAGGTCCGGCGCTTCACCGATGAGCCGGTCGCCGAGGACGACCTCCAGGCGACTCCTCGAGGTTGCACGCTGGACCGGCAGCTCCGAAAACAGCCAGCCATGGCAGTTCCTGGTGATCCGCGATCCGGGGGTGCGGCGGCGGATCGGCGAGCTGTCGAGCTACGCTCGGCACGTCGCCAGGGCGCCACTGGCGATCGCGATCGTGATGCCGGGCGAGGATGCCGAGAGCGAGGCGTACGACGAGGGTCGCGTCGCCGAACGGATCCTGATCGCCGCGGGGGCGATGGACCTCGGAGCCGGCATCGGCTGGGCCGAACGCCCTGAGCAGGCGGCCGTCGGCGAGCTGCTCGGCGTCACTGCCGCCGGCCTTCGTGCGGACGATCGTGTCGATCGGTCACCCGACCGAGGAGGCACGACGACCTCGGTCGGGCCCTGGAACCGGGCGTCGGCCGCTGGCAGAGCCCGTTCGGGAGCGTTGAGGCGATCGATGGACGAGCCACGAGCATCGAGAGCGACAACGTGACGGATGCGGCGCGGGCGATATCCGATGAGGATGACGCGCGGGTCATGCTGGTCGCCGTGCGCACATCGGTCGCCATGCTCGGCTCCGGCGCGCAGTCCGAGGACGTGGAGAGCGCGATCCGCACCATCGGCGCTGCATACGGCATCGCGGATGTGCAGGCGTCCGTCACGTTCTCCGGGATCTCTATCTCCTATCTCCCGAAAGGCCTCGACCATCCGACGACCGTCCTCCACATCGTCCGCGAGCGGAGGACTGATTTCGCCCGACTTGCAGGAGCCTGGGCGCTGGTTCGCCGGATCCGTGACGAGGGGCTCGGCCTGACCGAGGCCGAGGCGGCCCTCGATGAGCTGGAAGCGCAGACGTCGCCGTATGACCGGCTGGTGTCGTTCGTGGCGCCCGGGGTGTCGGCGGCAGGCTCGACGCTCGTGTTCGGCGGGAATGTCCTCGATGCTGTCGCCACCCTTGCGATCGCCTTCGCCGTGCAGCCGGCGCTCGCGGTCATCGACCGGTCGACCCTTCCACCGTTCTTCCGGCTCGTGTTCGGGGCGGGCGCCTCGACCCTTCTTGTCGCCCTGCTCGTTGCTGTCGGGCTGCCGATCGTCGGCGGCCTCGTCCTGACAGGTAGCCTGCTTCGGTTCCTGCCCGGCTACGCGCTCGTTTCGGGCTTCCGGGACCTGATCGACCAATCGATCATCTCGGGGACCGCTCGCCTCGCCGAGGCGCTGCTCCTGGGGGCGGGCGTCGCGGTCGGGACCGCGTTCGGGGTGGCGATCGCTGCGAGCTTCGACGTCCAGCTTGCGATCGTGACCATCGGCCGGACGGATTGGGGGGTGATCGCGGCGGGCATCGCGGCCGCGATCGCCGTCGGCGCGTTCGCGATCCAACTCGGCGTGCCCGGTTTCGCCGTTCTTCAGGCCGCCGCATTGGGTTCGATCGCGTGGGTCGCATTCGCGGCCCTGGCAGACTTCGGGGCGCTCGTCGACCCCGTCGCCGCGACTCTGGTTGCGGCGATCGTCATCGGTATCGCGGGCCGGCTCCTGGCACGTCGGGCCCATGCGCCAGCCGCACTGTGGGTCGTCCCGTCGATCCTCCCGCTGTTGCCGGGCCTGCAGATCGTCCAGGCGATGTTGGCCGAGACGGATGCGGCGCGCGTTTCCGGGTTGATCGGTGCGGCAGCTACGGCGTTCCTGATCGGCACAGGCGTCGCGTCCGGTGACATCATCGTGACGACGCTCCGCGGCGTCAGGGAGCAGGTGGTCGCCCCAGCCGTCGAAGCGGTGACCGGCGGCGTCGAGGTGCTGATCGTCGCCCGAGTCGAGCGCGCAGTCGCGCACGCCCGCCGGAACCGACCATCGACTGGGCGCAAGTCGGCGATCGACGGATCCGATGATCCCCGGTGACGCGCCGCGCCCTAGGCAGCCGCAGGCGCCTGAGCGCCACGCACCCGAGACCAGCCGACATCGAGGGCGATGCTGACGAGCAGGATGCCCACGAGGGCGATGATCGACGCCGGCTCCTCCAGTAGCGTCGTCAGGACGAACGTGACCAGCGCGACGGCAGCTGTGGCGATCGCGAGGAGCAGGATGCTGAGGCGGGCGCCGGTCTCCGACCGGATGCGCAGGTGCCCGGTCGTCACCATGACAAAGATCGCCAAGGCGACCGCGCTGCCGATGGACGCGATCGCCGAGAGGTCGAAGAAGACGACCGCGGCCACCACGAGGGTTGCCGCCACCAGCAGGCCGACCGACACTCGCCCGCCGAGCCGTGCCGCCATCACCGGTGGGAACTGGCCTGTCGACGCCAGGTGTTCGCACAATCCGGGCGCCGGAAACAAGCCGGCGTTGGTGGCGCCGGCGGTGGCAAAGAGCGCCGTCACCGTCATCAACCAGTAGCCGGCGTCACCGAGGACCGGCTGCGCCGCGACGGCGATCGCCGTCGGGCCGGAGGAGATGACCTCCGGGACGGTCAGCGTGCCAAAGACGCCCAGGGCGACCGCCACATACACGATGGTCGCGAGACCGATGGCGATCGTCATCGCCCGCGGTAGCTGATGCGACGGTTCTGCCAGATCCTTCGCGGTGAATGTCACCACGCCGAACCCGAGAAAGGCGAAGAACGTCAACGCGACACTCGAGACGATCGTGCGTGTGTTCGGGTACCCCGCCGGGGCCAGGAGGGAAAGGTCGATGTTCGCGATCGTCACCAAGGCGAAGAAGCCGAGGATGCCGACGACGACGAACACGAGAACGCTCTGCACGCGCGCAACGGACTTCGAGCCCGCGACGTTCAGAGCGGTCATGGCGACTGCAACGGCGACCGCGAATAGTTTGGTCCAGGTAGGGTCGTTGTCAGCGAATGCTGAGCTGGCGTAGCTGCCGAAGGACAGCGCCACCATCGCGGTCACGATGACGTTGACGAAGTAGGTCAACCAGGCGATCACTGTCGCGGCGTGGCCCGGACCGTAGCCGCGGTTGACGTATTCGAGCAGACCACCCGCAGTCGGATATCGAGCACCGAGCTTGGCGAACGAATATCCCTGCAGTGCGGCGATGACGCCGGCTAGGACGAACGACAGCCAGACCGCCGCGCCGGCGACCTCACCTGCCGTCCCGAGGAGGGAAAAGATGCCGGCGCCGACCATGGCGCCGACGCCGATGAAGGCCGCTTGACGCGTGCTTAGGTGGCGCTCGGAGAGATCCCCCGCAGGACCTGATCCGGCCATGCCTCCTTCTCCGGGGCGCGGTCGGCGATCAGCCGGAGGTGAGCGATGCCTTGGCAGCGGCCGCCTGGCGGTCGATCTCCTCGCCGACCTGCTTGTTGATGGCCTGCTCGACGATGCGATCCGCCTCATCGAGCGCCTTCCGGATCTCGACGACGGCTGTGTCCTCGACGAGGGCGATGATGCCGGCGGTATTCGGCTTCATGACGTTGGCGAGCTCATCGGCCAGGCCCGCGCGATTGAACACGTTGCGCGCCTTGCCGAGCGCGGCCCCGGCGGTCCCGAGGGCCGCCGCGCTGGCGATGATCGACGGCGGGAAGATCACGCCGAGGACGGCGCCGCCGACGACGCCCCACTTGAGACCCGTCTTCGTGCTGTGCTCGGTGACCTTGCCAAGATGGATCTTGCCGTCCGCGTCGCAACTGGCGATGACGACGCCGTCGATCTTGAGGGGACTCGTCCGCTCGATCTCCTGGAGTTGCGCGTACGCCGCCTCAGCACCCTCCATCGTCGGGAACTGGGCGACGATGAGCGAGTGTGCGCCATCGGTGACGAGGCCGATGACGACCTCTGGATCGACGGACTCTTGGGGATCCTGGGCAGTCGATTCGGACGTCATGATCTGCTCCTTGTGTGCGTCATGACGCGATTCCAGCCCGCCGTCGAGGCGCGGTCAAGCGTGCACACCCCCGCCTTGATTCGGGCGACCGCAAGGTCAGGTCGGGGTCGGAGGTCTCATCCCTTCTTTGGCGCGCTGTCGCGCCGAGTTGCTTCGTAGGCCTCGAGCGCGCGCCTGACCTGCCGTCGCTTGGCTTCGGGGATGATCTCGACCAACACGACCACCACGGCCGCGGTCCAGAGCGCGAAGCCGAACGAGTAGAGCAGGTCGGCCAGCAGTCCAACCGGTTCCGTCGTCGCCGACGGTCTGAGCAGATACCCGACGATGTACGCGGCCAGGCCCACCACGAAGGCGATCGCAAGGGTGAAGTACAGGAAGCGCTGCCCGTACGCGCCCTGCCGCAGCACCGTCCTGTGCTCCTCGAACCAGGCCCGGGCGTAGGGGTCGTCCAGGAGGGGGTCGAGGTCGTCGTCAGCGGGTTGGGTAGGCAGCGACATGGTCGGCCTCCGATCCGAGTCGACGGGCCGGCCGGCCGGCCCGGCCGGCTGCAGCTCGTCGGGTAAATCCTAGCCTCACGTCGGGCCGGTGCGGTCCGCGCCGATGCCCTCACCGCGGTGAACTCGTGATTGGAGCGGGAGACGGGGTTCGAACCCGCGACATGCAGCTTGGAAGGTGTCCCGCTCTCAGTGCTGTGGCGCTGAGCGTGTAGGACCCTTTCGAGTGTGTCCAGTTTGTCGCTGGGAACCGCCTCGACTCCGCCGGACGGGCCCATCGCCTGCAAGGGCTCTCGGCCAGGGCTTGTGGAAGCCTTTACAGGTGGTCCGGGCGCCGGCGACGCAACGCGATGGCGACCGCGGCCAGGCTGAGCACGAAGATGGCGCCAAGCGGAACACCGGGCGATGCCGACGGTTCGGGTGGCGCGGCCGGGGCGGTGTCCGTCGGCGGCAGGTTGGAACCACCCGACTGGGCCTCGACACTGCCGCTGGGTGGATCCTTGAACGCCACGAGGACGAACCCGCCGGTGCCATCCTCGTCGGGTCGACACACCAGCTCACCACGGTACCAACCGCACTCCTCGTCGGAACCGGTGTATGTGACGAGCACCGCGGGCATCGTTGCGAGACCCGTCGGAGCGGTAACCTCGGTGATCCAGTAGTCGCCCGGCGTCGTCGGCGCGAAGACGGCGAACCCTTGTGGCGCGTCGACGGACGCCAGGAGCGGCGCGTCCTCAGCATCCGGCTCGTATTCCTCGTCGCCATCGTCAAGTCGGAGCTCGAACCGTGCTCCCCCGACCACCTCGTCGTCATCGGTGGACTCTGTTCCCTGATCTGCAACCTTGATGACGATGAGCGGCGGATCGCCGGACGGCTTCGCGGACTCACTGGGGAGGGCACTCGGCGCGGCACTTGCGCTCTCGCTCGGCAGGGCGGAGGGTTCGAGCGACGGACTCTCGCTCGGCAGCGCGGATGGCTCGAGAGAGGCGCTCTCGGTCGGCAGGGCGGAAGGCTCGGTGGACGCGCTCTCGGTCGGCAGGGCGGAAGGCTCGGTGGACGCGCTCTCGGTCGGCAGGGCGGAAGGCTCGGTGGGCGCGGACGCCGTCGGCTCTGGCGTGGGGGAGACTGTCGGAGTCGGTGTCGGCTCTGGACAGACGATGGTGACATCCAACCGGCGGCCCGCGACCGCTGCCGTCGATGCTCGGTCCTCGGGCGCGACCTGCGCATGGACGTTCAGGCCCGCTTCGCCGGCGTAAGTGCCTGGCGCGAACGCGAACGAGGCCTCCCACCCGTCCTTCGAGATGTAGGCGAATGCCGGCGGAGGCCCCAGCCCGTCATCGCCATCAACGAGCTTGTCGGTCTGACCCTGCTTGACGTAGTTGTCCGAGTCCGATGGGATCACGACCCAGCCACTGACGGTCGTGACGTGGACATAGAAGGTCCGGGACGCACAGTCGAAGCGGCCGTACAACTTGGCCAGGACCGGGTGATCAGGCTTGCCAGCCTCGTACATGTTCGCGAGGAAGTCCGCGCTTGGGTCGTCCCAATCGACGCGTGACCCATCGATGGCGATCCCCGCAGGCGTGACCTCGCGGACGTTCGGCGCCGCTGCAAGGACGGGGAGGGCGCTCAGGACGCCGCCGATCGCCAGGACCAGGGCCGCCGCGGTAGCGAGTGGCACCCGCGATGATCGGGGGACATTCGAACGGATCGATCGCGGCCGGTCACCGACCGCGGGATCCCGGTGCTGCATGAAAGCTCCTGGGCGCCGCCACGAGGCAGGCGTCATCCAGATCCAGGTCGTTCGTCACCGTAATCCGCTCGCCGTCGGGTGACCAGCCTGACATTCGTACGGGTGAGCCTGGCGCGTCGAAACAGGATCGCGTCCAAGAGCTCATCCCACTTGCCCGCTGTTTCGCGTGGGACCGGAAACGCCGGAAACGCCGGACATGCCACCGGGGGCCGCCTCCACCTCCCGCGATGCGTCCGCGGGTCGCCCCAGATGGTCCGGGATGCCCTGGCAGTGCTCTGCCTCAAGGCCGAGACGACCTATGCCGAGAGGGACAGCCTTCCGGAATCGAGCCACGACAAGACGTCAGTCGCCATCGCATCGGCAGCTTCAGATGAAGACGTGAGGCTGTCGGCACGCCACGTCACCTCGTGAATCGCCTTGGCTCCAACCCAGAGGTCTGGCGCGTCCCTCACGCCGGGACCACGGAACCGGATAATCAGACCGCGATTCGCACCGAAGGCCTCGGCAAAGGCGATGGTCTGATAGAGGTCCGCGCGGGACCAGTCGCCGCCCGACATCTTGTACTTGACATCGCCGACCGCCGAGCCACCGTCAAACACGAGGTCAGGGTTGAAGGTGAGGGTAGATCCGACAAGCTGCCTTCCTTCCTTCCTGACGCGGGCACCGCCGAGCCGCTCCTGGAGTACGACTCGGAGTGTTTGGAGCGGGAGACGAGGTTCGAACTCGCGACATGCAGCTTGGAAGGCTGCCGCTCTGCCAACTGAGCTACTCCCGCCCGGGGCATCGGTGAAGGTACCAAAGCTGTTGGGGACCGTCGACCGCATACCCGATTTCCAACGCATCGCGAACGTCCCACACGTCGTGACCCTGAGCCACCGCGCGATCGAGTCTGTCAGACCCACGGTCGCCACCGAAATGCAAGCAGGCCACGCCCCGACCCTTGTGGATCGACGTCGCGACTGTCCTACACGCTCACGGTGCGCTGTCCCGGACCGGCGGTGTCCGTCCATTGCCACCACGGTGCCCGCTGGGGTTGACAGTCGAGAAGCGTAAGCGCTAACTTACGGTAAGTGAATACTTACGCATCGGTCATGGACGCCGTCGGTGACGGCACGCGACGGGCGATACTCGAGCGACTGCTCGAGCGGCCCGCCGCGGTCGGCGAGCTGGCGGCCGGGCTGCCGGTGACCCGCCCGGCGGTGAGCCAGCACCTGCGAGTCCTGAAGATGGCCCGCTTGGTGACGGATACGCAGGTCGGCACGCGCCGCATCTATTCGGTCGATCCGGAGGGCGTCCGCGAGGTGCGTGAGTACTGGGAGCGCTTCTGGTCGCAGGCACTGGCCGGCTTCAAGGCGGTCGCCGACACCGAAGCCGAGCAGCGGGCCGGCACCGGCCGCAAGGAGAGTTCTGATGGCGATCGAGGTTGACGTGGAGGCTGACGTGGCGCGGGTGGTTCGCAGCTCGGTGACGGTGAAGCTGCCGCGCGACGCGGCATTCCGGCTATTCACGGAGCGGATGGGCAGCTGGTGGCCGCTGGCCACCCACTCCGTGTTCCATGCCGAGGCGGTGGCGGTAACGATCCAGCCCGTTGTCGGCGGCCGCGTGTACGAGGCGACCGCCGATGGCCGCACTTCCGATTGGGGCACGATCACCGAGTGGCAGCCCGGGGAGCGGCTGGCGATGACGTGGCATCCCGGCGACGAGTCCGATCTGGCGACCCTGGTGGAGGTTACCTTCAGCGAAGCGCCCGATGGTGGCACGCATGTCGATCTGCTCCATACCGGCTGGGCGGTGCATGGCGCCGAGGCAGCGGCGAGGGCCGCCGACTATCAGCAGGGATGGACGGCTCTGCTCGAGGGTTTCGCGAAGGCCGCCTGAGCGCGGCCGGGCAGCAGCCTCTCAGCTGGATCGGCCTGCTCGAACGGCTCGCCGTGACCGGGCATGACCCGATCGGCAGTAGCCAGGATCCGCTGGCGGCTCGTCTCGGAGTGACTGTCAGCTCTCCGCTTCCCCTGCCCGGCATGACCTGGCCTTGAGCTACGGAGCTGCCGGCTCTATCAACGGCTGTCCCCGCGCCGCCTGACGGTCCCTTCTCATCTGGCCTGGCGATGGTCACCTGTGTCGCTCAGCCGGAGCCTACGACGACGTGTTGGCAGCGCCGGGCGCGGGAAGCTCTGCCGGCGATGCCGACAGCGGCGGCGTGTCCCAGCGACCCGTTCCGATCGACTCGGTCGTGAACGCCTCCGCGAGACGCCGGCGAAGCTCGCTCGACGCGTCGGAACGAAGTCCCGGCGGCACCCGCCGGTATAGGCTGATGGTCGCGCCGTCGAGGGTAAGCGCGGTCACCCTCGTGTCGATGGATGAATCAAGGAGGCCCCCGCTCCACCCTCGCTCCTCACCGAGCTCCCGGCTCACCCGACCGGCGACCGCGATCGCCCGGTCGAGGTCCCCTGGTCGCAGGATCTGGACGTCAACAGTAGCGACCGAGTACAGGCGCGTCAGATTGGACGACACGCGGATCACTCCATTCGACACTGCATGGAGGGCGCCGTGCGTGTCTCGGAGGGTCGTTCGGCGCAAGCCGATCTCGTCGACCTCGCCCTCGACGATCGTTCCAGGAGCCTGGACCGAGATCCAGTCACCTTTGAAGAACGGGCCCTCGATGAGGATGAGGATGCCCATCAGGTAGTCGAGCACGATCGCCTGCCCGGCGAGCGTGATGGCTGCGGCGATGAGCCCGAGACCGGCCAGCAGGGGCCAGAGATCGAACACGCCCAGGAGCAGGAGGATCAGCGCGACGAGGAAGGCACCGCGACTCAGGTTGCGCAGAACGCTCTCGAGCGTCACGGCGCGCTTCTGGATCTCCGCCGCGGGATCTCCACCCGAATCGAGCGTTGCCTGGTTCGCGCGGAACATCGCCTGGACGACGCGAGGGATCATCATCCGGGCGAGCCGATACAAGCCGAACAGGATCAGCACGCCAATGACCAGGGTGATGCCGTGGCGGGCGATCCAGACCAGCAGCTCGTTGAGCGTCATGCCGGCTCCACTTCAGTGATCGAGCTGTCGCGGTCCCGCCTGGGCATCGACCTCACCACAGCCAGGACTCCGCGACGCACGCGGGGCGGGCTAGCCCTTGCGCTCGAGGATCGGCCGGGCCACATCGGGCTTGTCGACCACGAACGCGAACATCGCCCGGTCGCCCCAACGGCCGAGGAAGAGGTGGCCCTGGATGTTCACGCCCGCATCGGCGAGGGCTCGCGACAGGCGAGCCATGCCGCCCGGCTTGTCGTCCACCTCCGTGACCAGCGACTCGCCCTCGATGTAGACATAGCCCAGGTCGTCGAGCACTGCCTTGGTGGTGTCGTCGTCGGCGGTGGTCATGATCACGTGACCGGAGTCGCCGATGCTGCCGCCGCCGATGGCCCGCAGATCGACGCCGCGCGCGGCGAGGGCCTCGGCGAGGGTCGCCATCGCGCCCGGCTCGTTCTTCAGCTGCACGACGAACTGGTTGGCCATGTCGGTGACGACCTCCGAAGGCGACTGGAAGCCGGATTCTACCCGCGCCACGTCGACTGACGATGACGGGATAGCAGGTGCTAGGGTGCCTCGATGACGTCGACGCTGCTGCCGGACGCGGTCGCCGCGGCGTTGGCCGATCCCGATCCCGGAGAGCGCATCACGGTCGAGGCGGCTGGGATCCCGTGGTCGGCGATCGTGTGGGGCGACCCGGATGCGCAGCCGTTGCTGCTGATCCACGGCGTCACCGCGTCGGCAGCCGTGTGGTGGCGCGTCGGACCGGCGCTTGCCGCGAGCGGTCGGCGCGTGACCGCGGTCGACCAGGCCGGCCACGGTCGGACCGGCCACTGGCAGGGCCATCACCGGTTCCGCGACAACGCCGCCGACCTTGCCGCGTTCGTCCGGGCCGCGGGTCTCGACCGGGACGACCTCCGGATCATCGGGCACAGCTGGGGCGCGGTGACCGCGGCGGCCTTGCCGGTCGCGGGGATCAGGCCGGTCACCCTCATCCTCATCGATCCCCCGGTGTTGCCGCTCGAGCGCATCGGGCTCGAGGCTAGCGATCCGAAACAGCAACCCGTCACGAGCTTCGACGAGGCCGTCGCCGCGATCCGCACGACCGACCCGCACCTGTCCGAGGGCGACGTCAAGGCGATGGCGCAGGGCATCGTCGAACTCGACTTCGAGGCTGCGCGCTCGGTCGTTCTCGACAACGGTGACTGGGATGGCGGGCTCTCCGACCTGCGCGACCCGGCGGCCGCGGGCCTCGACGTGTGGATCGTCCGAGGCGACCCGCGCACGGGCAGCTACGTGGACGATGCGGCGGCGCGCGACTTCGCCGAGATCGTCGGCGAGGACCACGTCATCACGATCGAGGGCGGACCGCATTCGCCGCAGCGAACGCACTCCGCCCAGACGGTCGCCATCCTCCTGCGCGCCCTCGGGCCGGCCTCGCCAGCCTCGCCCTAGGCGGTCCCTCGCCGGATCGCCACGGCACGCCGGTATGCCTCGAGATACTTCGGCGCCGGGCCGGACGACCAGTCGAAGTCGGTGGCCATCGCGCGATCGATGAGCTGGTCCCACACGGTCCCGCCTGCCGATCGCAGGGCGAACGCCCGCTCGGACGCTTCGATCAGCGCAGCCGGCGTGGCCGGCTCGAAGACGAAGCCGTTCCCGGAACCTGGCTGGCGGGTGACGTCGACGACGGTGTCGGCCAGTCCCCCCGTCCGCCGGACGATCGGTGGCGTGCCGTAGCGCATCGCGATCATCTGCCCCTGTCCCGACGGCTCGAACCGCGATGGCATCGCGAAGAAGTCGGCACCGGCGTAGATCCGCCGCGCCATGTCGCGATCGAAGCGCTCGATGAAGGCGACCTTGCCGGGCGACGCAGCCGCGAGCTCGCGGAATGGGTCGGCGAGCGATGGGTGCCCAGCGCCCTGGACGACGAGCCGGGCGCCCCGTTCGATGAGCGCCGGAGCCGCCTCGGCAAGGAGGTCGAAGCCCTTCTGCGGATCGAGCCGCCCGATCATACCGATCACCGGCCCGCGGTCGGCCGGGTCCATCCCGTTCCGGGTCAGCAGGTCGGCCCGGCAGACCACCTTGCCGCCGAGGTCGCGACGAGCATATGGCGCGGCCAGTGATGGGTCGTTGGCCGGGTCCCACACAGTCTCGTCGAGGCCGTTCAGGATCCCGAAGAAGCGGTCGCCGCGCGAGCGCAACAGACCGTCGAGGCCCATCCCGAACTCCGGCGTCAACGCCTCGCGCGCGTAGCCGACCGACACGGTGTTCACGATCTCGGCGGCCTCGATGCCGGCCGCCAGCAGGTCGATGCCATCGGTGTTCTGGCCGGGCGCCGCATCGCCCGGTCGCAACCCGAGCTGCGGCAGGTCGGCGTTCGACGTCCAGCCGTGATAGGCGAGGTTGTGGAGGGTCGTCACCAGCGCTGCCGGACCGATGACCGGATCGTCGCGGTACTGCCGGTCGCGGAAGATCCCGGCCGGCCCCGCCTGCCAATCGTGCGCGTGGATGACGTCGACCGGCCGCCCCTCGGCGCGCAGCGCCTCGAGCGCCGCTCGCACGTACAGGCCGAAGCGCCACGCGTTGTCGGCGTAGTCGCCGGCGGTATCGCCGTAGAACCCCTCCCGGTCGAATGCCGGCGGATGGTCGATCAGGCGCAGCCGGTACCCGTC
Source organism: uncultured Chloroflexia bacterium (assembly GCA_963813535.1). Taxonomy (GTDB): domain Bacteria; phylum Chloroflexota; class Limnocylindria; order Limnocylindrales; family CSP1-4; genus SPCO01. Next base: position 1,523,506 of record CAWEZH010000002.1, read on the forward strand.
GGCGACGACGTCGACGATCGTGATATCGCTCGAGCCGGTCCGTGCGCGGGGGTCGGGTACCGCGACCGTCGTCTCGGCCAGGACGGCGTCCGGCCGCGGCTCCGGTACGCCCCGGTAGCGCGGGAGGAAGACGTCGACGGGCGCGTCGATCACGTCCTCGCCCAGCCCTCCGACGGCGCGTGCCAGGGCATCGACGACATCGGCAAGGCCGCCGGTCTTGGCCCAGGGCTCGCACTCGGACGACAGGAAGGCGACGCGGAGACCCACAGCGGCATGGTAGATGGCGGCGTGGCGAGCGTGTCCGTCGCGTGCGACTAAACCGGTTCACGAGCACGAGATGACCCGGTATGATGCCCCGCCATGGACCCCGTCACGATCCCGTCGATCCCGGCCGCCTCGTTCCCGCTCCCACCGCGACTCGAGGGCCTCCGACGGCTGGCGTACAACCTCCACTGGGCGTGGAGCCCCGAGACGCGCAATCTCTGGAGCCTCATCGACCGGACGGCGTGGAACCGCTATCGCAACCCCATCCCGGTCATCAGCGGCCCGACCGACTGGTCGCGCCTTCTCGACGACGAGAAATTCCTCGCCGAATTCCAGGATGTGCTGGCCGACTTCGACCGCTACATGGCCGACGGCTCGGGTCACTGGTTCCAGCGCCGCCACGGCGACAAGCTCGATGGCCCCATCGCCTACTTCTGTGCCGAGTACGGGATCCATGAGTCCCTCGGCATCTACTCCGGCGGCCTGGGCGTCCTCGCCGGGGACCACATGAAGTCGGCAAGCGACATGGCGCTGCCGTTCGTCGGCGTCGGCCTGCTGTACCGCAAGGGCTACTTCCGCCAGTCGATCGACGCCGACGGCCATCAGGAACACGCGTACCCCGACTATGACCTCAGCCGGCTGCCGCTGGCCCGCGTCCAGGGCACGAACGGCCTGCCGCTCGACGTGGAGCTGCAGCTGCCCGGTCGCAAGCTGTCGATCGCGGTCTGGCTGGCGCAGGTCGGCCGCATCCCGGTGTTGCTGCTCGATACGGACGTGAGCGAGAACGCCGTCGAGGACCGGCCCATCACGCACATCCTGTACGTCCGCGGCCGGGAGATGCGGCTCCACCAGGAGCTGGTCCTCGGCATCGGTGGCGTGCGTGCGCTGCGGGCGCTCGGCATGGCGCCGGCCGTCTGGCACCTGAACGAGGGGCACTCGGCATTCCTGCTGGCCGAGCGGGCCCGCGAGTACGTCCGGGACGGGCTCGCCCTCAGCGACGCGTTCGACCGGGTCAAGCGCGACGCCGCGTTCACCATCCACACCCCCGTGTCGGCGGGCAACGAGCGCTTCGACGCCGACCTCGTCCGGCGCGTGGCGGGCCCGATGCTCGACGCCGGCGGCGTGCCCGTGGAGCGCGTGCTCGATCTCGGACTGGGGACGGACGGCGATCGAGGCCAGTTCGACATGACGGCCTTCAGCCTGCGCCTCACGTCCGGCGCCAACGCCGTCAGCAAGCTCCACGCGGCGACGGCCAACGCGACCTGGCAGACCATCACCCACGGACGGATCCTCGCGGTCACGAACGGCGTCCATGGCCCGACCTGGGTCGGTCAACCGGTGGTCGAGCTCCTGTCGCGCCATCTCGACGCGGATCTGGACATGCTCGACGCCGGGTCGCGCCAGGACCGCTTCTGGGAGCGCCTCGGGCGCATCCCCACTGCCGAGCTGTGGGAAGCGCACCTCCGCCAGAAGCGCGAGCTGGCGATCTTCCTGCAGGGTCGCTTGCGCAGCCAGCTCGCCCGTCACGGCGAGGCGCCGGCGGTCCTCGCCGAGGTCGAGAGCATCCTCGACCCAGGCGTCCTGACGATCGGCTTCGCGCGCCGGTTCGCGACCTACAAGCGTGCCGGCCTGCTGTTCACCGATATGGACCGCCTCGCCCGCCTGCTGTGGAGCGCCGATCGTCCCGTCCAGATCATCTTCGCGGGCAAGGCCCACCCGGCCGACCGCCCCGGCCAGCGGGTCATCCAGGAGATCTTCCAGCACTCGCGCTCGCCCAAGCTCCGCGGCCGGGTGTTCATCCTCGAGGACTACGACGTGCGCGTCGCGCGGTTCCTGGTCCAGGGCGTCGATACGTGGCTCAACAACCCACGCCGACCGCTCGAAGCATCCGGCACGTCGGGCATGAAGGCGGCCCAGAACGGCGTGCCCAACATCAGCGTGCTCGATGGCTGGTGGGACGAGGGCTTCGAGGGCGACAACGGCTGGGCGATCGGCGGTCGCGAGCAAAGCGACGACGAGTCGGCACAGGACTGGTCGGACGCCGAGGACTTGTACCGGCTTCTCGAGACGGAGCTCGTCCCCGCGTACTACGAGCGCGACAAGTCCGGCATCCCCCTGCGCTGGGTCGAGGTGATGCGACGCGCGATGGCATCGTCGCTCTGGGCGTTCTCGACCACCCGCATGCTCCAGGAGTACACGGAGGGCCTGTACCTCCCGGCGGCCGGCGTCGAGGTCCCCACGCCGGTCGCGGAGCCGGTGGTCACCGAGGCGGGCTGAGCCCGTGCCCTCTCGGATCTCGCTCGCTCTCGCGCTTCACAACCACCAGCCGGTCGGCAACTTCGGCTGGGTCTTCGCCGAAGTATTCGAGAAGGCGTACGAGCCCATGGTCGACGCACTCGAGCGGCATCCGGGCGTCCGCCTTTCGCTCCACTACACGGGGCCGCTCCTGCAGTGGCTTATCGCCGAACGAGGCGATACGGTCGCGCGGCTCCGGACGCTGGTCGACCGGGACCAGGTCGAGATCCTCGGCGGTGGGTACTTCGAGCCGGTCCTGGCCTCGCTGCCCGAGCGCGACAGGATCGGCCAGCTCCGCCGGATGGCCGACGAGCTGGAGGGACTGTTCGGCCGGAGACCACGCGGCGCATGGCTCGCGGAACGGGTCTGGGAGCCCGACCTGCCGACCTCGCTGGTCGCTGCCGGGTACGAGTGGACGGTGCTCGACGACGCCCACTTCCGCGCGGCCGCGATCCCCGAGGAGGACCTGTGGGGCCCGTACACCACCGAGGACCAGGGTCACCTGTTACGGGTCTTCGGGACCGAGCAAGGTTTGCGCTACCGGATCCCGTTCCGCGACGTCGAGGACGTCATCGAGTACCTGCGCAGCCACGCGACCGAGACCGGCGATCGTGTCGGCGTAATGGGTGACGACGGCGAGAAGTTCGGCGCCTGGCCGACGACCTGGGAGCACTGTTGGGGCGAGCGCCGGTGGGTGGATCGGTTCTTCACGGCGCTCGAGGCGAACGCCGACTGGTTGACCACGACGACGCCCTCCGCGTGGCTTGCTGACCACCCGCCGATCGGCCGCGTCTATATCCCGACCGGGTCGTACGCCGAGATGGGCGAGTGGGCCCTGCCCGCCGACGAGAGCCTCGAATACAACGCCATCGTCCATCAGGCCCAGGCCGAGAAGCGGCCCGAGGCGCGCTGGCTCCGTGGGGCGTTCTGGCGGAACTTCCAGGTCAAATACCGCGAGATCAACGACCTGCACAAGCGGATGCTCGGGGTATCGGCAGCCGTGGCAGGGATGCCGGATGGGCCCGCCCGCGATCGCGCGCTCGACCACCTCTATCAGGGCCAATCGAACGACTGCTACTGGCATGGGCTGTTCGGCGGCATCTATATCAGCCACATGCGGCTGGCCACCCATGAGCACCTCATCGCCGCCGAGGACATCGCCGAGAACGAGAGCGGGTCGCTCCAGAGCGCCGAGCGGCGAGATCTCGACATGGACGGCATCGACGAGATCCGGCTGTCCGATGCGGGCCAGGTCGTCACGGTGGATCTGGACGGCGGCGCCGGCATCGGCGCCTGGGATGTCCGGCCCGTCCGCCATGCGCTCGCCGCGGTGATGCGGCGGCGGCCCGGAGGCCTACCACGCGACGCTTCGGTCGTTCGATGAGACGGCAGGTCATGTCGAGGGCGTGGATGGGCCGGCCTCGATCCACGACACCGTCCGCGTCAAGGAAGCCGGCCTCGCGGCTCGGATCGTCTATGACGCATACGAGCGGCGATCCGGTCTCGTTCGTGTCCTGGCCGTGGAGACGACCCCAGACGAGTGGGCGACCGCCCGGGCCGAGGAGCTCGGGGACGTCGTCGACGGCGCATTCGCGGTGGAGGCGCTCGAGACCGGTCGCCTCGTCACCCGTCGGGCCGCGCGGATCTGCGGAGCGTCCGTGACCGTGACCAAGACCATCACGCTCGGCGGTGACCGCCGCGCACCGACCCTGACGCTCGCGCTTGACCTCGAGCACCGCGCTGGCCCGGCGTTCGACGGCCGTGTCGGCATCGAATGGGCGCTGACGATGCTCGGCGGTGGCGGGAACCCGGCAGCGTGGTGGGACATCCGCGGCGTCCGCAGCGGGCACGATGTCAGCGGCATGGCCCACGACGTGTCCACGATCGCCCAGGGCAACGACTACATCGGCGTCTCCGTGACATCGACCACGACGTCCGCCGACGCCTGGTGGGCGCCCATCGAGACGGTGTCGAATTCCGAGGACGGCTTCGAACGCAGCTACCAGGGCAGCGCGCTGCTGTTGTCGTGGCCGGTCCACCTCGCGCCGGGCGATCGATGGACGCGCACCGTGACCAACGTCGTGGCCACGACCCGCGACCGGGCGACGGAGCAGCCATGAACCAGAGGTCCCTGGTCGTCCACGGGCACTTCTATCAACCGCCCCGGCTCGATCCGTTCACAGGGACGATGCCTCGCGATCCGACCGCGGCGCCGGCGCACGATTGGAACGAGCGCATCAGCGCGGACTGCTATCGCCCGAATGCGGAGCTCGGCAATCTCGGGGCGATGTCGTGGGACCTCGGGCCGACGCTCGCCGGCTGGCTCGAGCAGGGCGACGAGGTCGCGTATCGCGGCTTCGTCGACGGCGACCGAGGATCGAACGGGCTGGCGCAGCCATTCCATCACGCGATCCTGCCGCTCGCGAGCGCCGCCGATCGCCGGACCGAGATCCGCTGGGGGCTGCGCGACTTCGAGCTCAGGTTCGGCCGGCGACCAGCCGGCATCTGGCTGCCCGAGACGGCCGTCGACATCGAGACGCTGCGTCTGCTCGTGGACGAGGACATCGTGTTCACGATCCTCGCGCCGTGGCAGGTCGAGGGGACACCGTGGATCGATACGCGTCGTCCGGTCCGGATCGACCTCGGCGATGGACGGTCGATCGTCGCCGTCCTGTACGACGCTGCCCTGTCGACGGCCGTGTCGTTCGAGCCCACGGCCACCATCGACGCCGACACGTTCGTGCGGGAGCGGGTCGTGCCGCGGTTCGAGGACGATGGTGAAGACGGTCTCGTCGTCATCGCGACCGATGGCGAGCTGTACGGCCACCATCAGCCGTTCCGCGAGCAGTTCCTGGCCCGGCTGGTCGGCAGCACCGCCCCGTCGGATCGGCCCTACGCGACGCCGTCATTGGCGGATGCGGTCGCGCGTGCGGCATCGGGCGGCCTCGCGACGGCCCACCTCCGGGAGCGGACGTCGTGGAGCTGCCATCACGGCATCGACCGCTGGGCGGGCGACTGCGACTGCGTCTCCGATGGGGACTGGAAACGCCCGCTGCGGGCGGTCCTCGACCGGTTGGCAGGTGGCGTGGACGCGGCGACCGACCATCTGGCAGCCGCTCTCCCCGGGTCGCCGGATCCCTGGGCAGCCCGGGACGACTACGTCGACGTCATCGTGGGAGTGCAGGAGGCGGCTGGGTTCGTCGGCGATCGGCTCGGGACGTCGGCCGGCCCCGAGGACGTGCGCGTGCTGCACGACCTGCTGGACGCCCAACGGTGGCGTCTGGCGATGTTCGCGAGCTGCGCATTCTTCTGGGACGTGCCTGACCGCATCGAGACGGCCGGTGCGCTGCGTGCCGCGGTCCGCGCCGCCCGGCTTGTCGACGCGCTCGCCGACACGGCCCTCGAGGCGCGGCTGCTGGCCGACCTGGCGATGGTCCACGGCGAGGACGTCGACGGGACCGATCTCGTGCAGGCGGCGCTGTCCGTGGTCGGGGCGCCGCCGAGTCCCCTCCAGAATCCGTCAGCCCGCGACCTGCGCGCCACGGGCTGACGAGGGTACGGCTTGCTATAGTCGACTGGTCCAACCCGAGGATATTTGGACTACCACGCTATGTCAATCGATCCGACCGCAACGTCCGCCGCGGGGACCGCCGTCACGTCGCAGGTGACGCCCGGCGGGAGCCTCGACGTCGAGCGCGATTCCGACCTCCCGATCTCCACACAGATCTTCTGGCAACTTGCCTATCAGATCGACTCGGGGCGGCTGCTGCCCGGGTCTCGACTGCCGCCGGTCCGCGAGCTCGGTGCGGCACTGCGGGTCAATCCGAACACGATCCGGGCGGTCTACCGCCGTCTGGCCGACGCGGGCTACGTCACGAGCCGGCATGGGGCCGGCACCCACGTGGCCGATCGACCGCCACAGCGGCGCGGTGCAGAAGCGCTCGGTGGCATCGTCGCCGAGCTGCTGCGCCGGGCGGCGCACGCCGGGTTCACCGCCGATGAGGTCGCGGCGGCGACCTTCGCCGCGGCAACGGAACGGAAGCGACCGGGACCACTCGTCCGGGTCGTGTTCGCCGAGTGCACCAGCGCCGACGCCGGCTACGACGCCGAGCGGCTGGTCGACGCGTTCCCCGGCATGATCGAGGCCGAGGGCGCGCTGATCGACGACCTGCCGGAACGGCTCGACAAGTTCCACTACGACATCGTGGCGACGACGACCTTCCATGCCGACGAGGCCCAGGTCCTCGCCGCGGGCCGGTTGCCGGTCGTGGCGATGCTGGTCGGACCGGGCTACCTCGAGCTCGTACACGAGATCGCCGTGCTCCCGCCTGGATCGCGCGTTGGTCTCGTCTGCGCCAACGAGCGCGGCGCCGACAACATCCTCGAGACGTTGCGGTTGTCGGGCACGACCGGCGTCGAGATCGTGCCGGCACTCATCGGCGAGACGGATCAGCTGACGGTCGTGGACGAGACCGCCAACCTCATCCTGATGTCCCGCGAGGCGTTGGCCGCCGGACTGGATCGCCAGATGCACGACCCCGATCGCATCCGTCAGTGGTCCTACGAGTTCGACCCCGCCGGCCTGGAGCTGCTCCGCCGGGCGATCGAGCACGTCGCAGCCGAGCGGCCGGCCGAGGTGCCTGCCGGCTGACGATGCCATCCGGCGCATGCCATCCTTCGGCGATGGTCGCCCGGCGCGATTTCCACGTCCGACGGACCGCTCGCGAGCGCTACGGCATCGACGACTCCCTGCTCGGCATCCGTGGCGACATCGCGGTCGCCGACCTGGATGCCATCCGGACGCTCGCCCAGCGCATGAACGAGGAGCGGCCGCCCGAGGCGCCAGGCGTGTCGGCCGGCGAGATCGGAGCGCTCGGGCTCCTGCACGAGGTCGGTCACCTCCTGATCACGCGCCAGGCGGCGGGCGGACCGACGATGGCGACAGCGATGCGCGACGTCCGGCGCCGATTGCGCGACGACCTCGATCGGCTCCTGGACCGATTCGCGGCGGCGTTTCCCGGCGTCGGACCGGCACGCGAGCCACCGGTCGTCCAGCTCGAGGAGCTGTTGCTGACCCGGGTCAGCAACGAGAACCCGGCGATCGGTCCCCTGCGCGAGCTGGTCGACGACCGCATCCTGGCGGAGGGCACGCGCTACGACGACGCCATCGCAGGGCTCGAGGGCGTCTTCGCCGGCGGGGAGCTCCTCGACGTCGGCGACGGGACGAAGGCATCCCTCGTCGAGTTGCTGCGCGCGCCGGCCCACCACGCCCCGACATCGCTCGCCGGCCAGCTGCGCTACGTCCGCGACAGATGGGGCCGCATGCTCGGCCCGGACCTCGACGCGCTCATCGGTCGCATGGACATCGCCATCGGCATCCTGGCCGAGGAGGAGCGGGCGATGCATCAGCGGTTCGGCGGTCCGTCCGACGGTCGCGAGGTGCACCCGCCATCGTTCCGAGGGCTCGCCGACGAGCCCGAACGCTTCTCGGTCGATTCGGCCTGGATGCCGCGACTCGTGCTCATGGCCAAGAGCACGTACGTCTGGCTCGACCAGCTGTCGCGCGAGTTCCAGCGCGACATCCGCACCCTCGACGCGGTGCCGGACGAAGCGCTCGACAGGCTGGCCTCGTGGGGCGTCAGCGGCTTGTGGTTGATCGGGCTGTGGCAGCGGTCCGTCGCCTCCGAGCGCATCAAGCGGATGCGCGGCAACGCCGAGGCCGTCGCGTCGGCGTACTCGCTCGACGACTACCGGATCGCCGACGACCTCGGTGGCGAGGACGCTTATGGGAACCTGCGCGACCGCGCCTGGGCGCGGGGGATCAGGCTGGCCAGCGACATGGTGCCCAACCACATGGGCATCGATTCGCGCTGGGTCATCGACCATCCCGAGTGGTTCCTGTCGCTGCCCCGACCGCCCTACCCTGCCTACACCTTCAGCGGTCCGGACCTGGCACCGGATGCGCCGGCGGGAGTCGTCATCGAGGACCACTACTGGGACGACAGCGATGCCGCGGTCGTGTTCAAGCGGTTCGACCGGTCGACCGGCGAGGAACGCTTCATCTACCACGGCAACGACGGCACGAGCTTCCCGTGGAACGACACCGCGCAACTCGACTTCCTGGACCCGGAGGTCCGCGAGCAGGTCATCCGCACGATCATCGACGTCGCGCGGCGTTTCTCGGTGATCCGTTTCGACGCTGCGATGGTCCTCGCCAAGCGACACGTCCGGCGGCTGTGGTGGCCGGAGCCCGGGGCCGGCGACGGTATCCCGTCCCGGGCCGCCCACGCCATGAGCCAGGCCGAGTTCGATGCGCGCATGCCGGTCGAGTTCTGGCGCGAGGTGGTCGACCGGGTCGCGGCCGAGGTGCCCGACACGCTCCTGCTGGCCGAGGCGTTCTGGATGCTCGAGGGCTACTTCGTGCGGACACTCGGCATGCACCGCGTCTACAACAGCGCGTTCATGCACATGCTCCGTGACGAGAACGGCTCCGGCTACCGACGGCTGATGCGCGAGACCCTCGAGTTCGACCCCGAGATCCTCAAGCGCTACGTCAACTTCATGAGCAACCCCGATGAGAAGACCGCGGTCGAGCAGTTCGGCAAGGGCGACAAGTACTTCGGCGTCGCGACGGTGATGGCGACGCTGCCCGGTCTGCCGATGATCGGCCACGGCCAGATCGAGGGGTTCGGCGAGAAGTACGGCATGGAGTTCCGTCGGGCGACCCTCGATGAGCAGCCCGACCCGTGGTTGGTCGAGCGCCATCAGCGGGAGATCTTCCCGCTGCTCCATCGACGGGCATGGTTCGCGGAGGCGCACGACTTCCTGCTGTACGACTTCCACACCGACGGCGGGGCGGTCGACGAGAGCGTGCTGGCCTACTCGAACGGCCACGGACCGACGCGTTCGGTGGTCGTCTTCCACGACCGGTTCTCGTCGACGGCCGGGACGATCCGGGAGTCCGTGGCGTACGCCCGCAAGTCCGCAAGCGGCGCGAAGCGGCTGGTCCGCCGGACCCTCGCCGAGGGTCTCGGGCTGCCGGACGATCCTGCCCTGTTCATCACGTTCAAGGACGCCCGGACGGGGTCGTCGTACCTGCGCTCCAGCCACGATATCCACGAGCGGGGACTGTGGCTGACCCTCGACGCCTATCAGGGCCACGTGTTCTGGGAGTTCCGCGAACTGCGCGACGGCATGTCCGGGCAGTGGCGCCGGCTGGCGGAACGGCTCGGCGGGCGGGGCGTGGTCTCGCTCGACGAGGCACTGCTCGAGCTCCAGCTGGAGCCGGTCCACGGGCCGTTGCGGTCGTTCTTCGAGGACGGGCACGTGGCGGCGGTCCTCGACCAGTCGGCCGGCGATGCCGACCTCGACGTGCTGGAGGATCGGTTGGCCGCGTTGTTGCGAGCGGTGGCCACGGCGACCAGCGTCAGCGGCGACCCGGTCACGACCGCGGCACGGATCCGCGACGAGGCGGCCGCGGCCTACGGCGAGACGGCGGAGGGCATGTCGCGCGAAGATCGCGCGGCGCTCCTCGGCTGGCTGGTCCTGTCACGGCTGGGCGAGCTGGCCCCGGGCGCCGATGTCGCCGCGACCAGCCTGGCCTGGTACGACGAGCTGCGGATGGCGCCGATCGTGGCAGCCGGCTTCCGCTCGGCCGGGCTCGACGAAGCATCCTCCTGGTCCGTCGCCGACCTCGTCCGCGTGCTGCTCGCGCTGCCTCGGCCGAGCACGATCCGCGGTCGTGGCAGGAGCGCCGACCTGCGCCTCCTCGAGGCGTGGCTCGCGCGCGACCCGATCCGCGCCGCGATGGGCGTCAACACCTGGGAGGGTACGGAGTGGCTCGACCGCGACCGGTTCGTGACCCTCCTGCGCTGGGCGACACGTCTCGACGCGATCGAGTCGGGTCGCGACCCCGACCAGCGGTTCGTGTCGCGGCTCGGACGTGCCGCGGAGGCGGCAGGCTATCGGGTCGACGAGCTGCTGGCGACCCTCAGCCGGCCGAGCCCGGCCCGTCCCCGGCGTCACTAGCGACCGCCGGTGCCGGTTCGAGCCTCTGGCCTCGGGACGCACTGACCACCCCGCGGCGCGGCCGCACCTCGATGCCGGATCCATGCTCGGGGGCATCGGGCGGCAGCTGCTCGACCGCCCTCGCAAAGGCGCGAACGGCCGGTCCGGCGGTCAGGCCGTGCGCGTACACGCTCAGCACGACCGTCGCGACCACCGCCGATACGACGACGGGGGCGAAGCTGGGTGAGCCGCCGCCATCCCCGATCGCGACGATCGCGAGCACGATGGACGCAAGGCCCCGTGGTCCGAACCAGCCCATGAAGAGGACGCTCGGTCGCGACAGACCGGTCCCGAGGAGCGCCAGCGCGACCGGCAGGATCCGAACCAGCGTCAGCGCGAGCAGGGCGAAGACGATGACGTCGGACGTCATACCCCCCGATGCTCGGGACGAGAACGCCGAACAGGAAGAAGGTCAAGAGGGCGAGCAGCTCACCGCCGACCTCGCCGACCTCGAGGTCCTCGTCCTGGGCACGCCCGATGGTCGCGGCGTAGGCCAGCCCGCCGACGAAGGCCGCCACGAAGGCGTTGCCGTCGATCTCATGGGCGACGAACAGCGCGAGCAGGGCCATGGCGGGGGCCGCGATCCAGCGAGCGGCGGGCAGGATCAGGCCGCGCCGGTCGGCGATGCGGAAGAGCAGGGCGCCGCCCGCCCCGACGAGGATGCCGGCCAGCGTCCCACTCAACACCTGCGTGACCGCGGTCCGGAGCAGACCGCCCTCCTCGGCCGGAGTGGCGGCCGCGGCGATGGCGGCTGCGACGACGACGATGGGCGTCACCAGGCCGTCGTTGAGCCCTGATTCGACGTTGAGCGCCTGGCGCACTCGGAGTGGCACCCGCGGACTGATGACGACGATGGCGCCCAGTGAGGCATCGGTCGGCGCCACGAGGGCGGCCAGCAGGAGTGCCTCGACCAGCGTGAGGCCGGGCAGCAGCACGAGCGCGGCAGCCAGGCCGAGCACGAGCGTCAGGGGGAACCCGATCGCAAGGAGCCGGACGGGCAGAGCCGCCGTGCCGCGCAGCGCCCCGACGTCGATGCGAGCGGCATCGACGAAGAGGGCCAGGATGAGTGCCAGCTCGCCCGCACCGTGGAGGAGCTCGGTGTCGAAGCCGAGGGTCTCGGGCTCGGCGACGAGCAACCCGGCAGCGATCCCGAGCGTGAGCAGGACGATGTGGGGCGTCAGGCTCCATCGGTCCAGGACTCGGGAGACGAGCGCGTACCCCAGCAAGCCGAGGACGAACAGCCCGAAGATCACCATCGACGGCACCCTCCACGCGCATCATGCGCAGCGGACGATCCCTCGGTGAGGGCGTCGCCCGGTGGATTCCGGCCGGCGTCGGCCTCAGCCGACGAGGAGCCGACGAAGCAGCGACGTCGGCGGAGCGCCGTGACCGATCACGGCCTCGAGATGGTCGCGGTACCGGAAGGCCGGCGTGTCGCCGAGTCCACCGGGTAACGCCCGTGGCTGGATCGCCGACGCGTCGGCGCCTGCGCCGCCTTCCGCCCGGCGCCGCGCATCGAGCTCGATATCCCACATCTCCATCGATCCGGCGAAATACGTCGAGAGCTGCGTCGACGACAGGCGCGCCCGTCGGAACTTGGCGCGTGCCTCGGCCTCTTCCTGGAAGCCACCGTCGACCATGAGCCGGACGGCCTCCTCCTCGGTCATCCCGTCGCAATGGATCCGCGCATCGATGATCGCGTTGGTGACGGAGCGCAGGTAGAACTTCCAATGGGTGAGCAACAGGGCGGGATCGTCCGCGCCGTAGCCGGCATCCATCATCACCTGCGTCACGTACACGGCCCAGCCCTCGGCGAACAGGCCGCTCTGGAAGATGCTCCGCGGCAGCGACGACGAGCGGTTGGCGTAGACGCCCTGCAGGTAATGCCCGGGCACGGCCTCGTGGATGGTCAGGAGCCGAAGCATCCGGTCGTTGTCCTCGCGCAGGTAGGACTCACGCTGTTCGGGCGTCCAATCGTCCGGTACCGGGGTGATCGCGAAGAAGCTCGTCAGACCCTTGTCGAGCGGCCCCGGCGCGATCAGCATCGCCCCGCCGTAGGCGCGCAGGAAGACCGGCGTCCAGCGGATGTCGAGGGGTTCGTCGACGATCCCGATGAGGTCGCGCTCGGTGCAGAACGCCTCGATCCGGGCGTTCTCCTCGCGACAGAACGCGATCAGGTCGGCGGCATCCTGGTGGCGGTCGGCGATGGCGTCGAGTACACCACGGACCAGCGCGCCGGGTTCGTCCGGTCGCGGGTCAGTGGGCTTCCAGGCCGACCACAGGTCGGTCGCGAGGCCGACCATCTCGGCCCGGATCGCATCGAACTCCCGGTCTGCCGCCTCGAGGATCCGCTCCGGCGTGAGCGACTCGGAGCGCATGGTGTGGCGCATCTTCCGTGCGAAGAGCTCACGGCCGAGCCGGCCGTCGCCCTCACTGGCGGGCTGGACGACGTCGGTCAAGTGCCGCTCGAAATCCGCGAGGGCCGTCCTGGCCGACGCAGCCGCCGCGTCCAACCGCGGTCGCATCGCCGCGACGTCGGCGTCGTCCGCCGCGGCTTCGGCAGTGGCGAGCGCCTCGTCGATGAGGTCGACCACCCCGGGCAGCTGTTCCAACGCGGTCTCCGTCTGGAATCGGCCGACCGGCCGACCGGGCCCGGCGCCGACGAGGGTCTCGCGCGCCGCACCCGTGATCGCCCCGATCGCCTCGAGTCGGGCCGCGACGCTCGTGAGCCGTTCGGCCAGCGGCGCGAACTCACGGGCCAGGAGCGTGAACAGGCCGTCACCCAGGAGGTAGACCCATGTCAACGGGTCCCAGGCATCATCCCGCAGCTCGGTCTCGGCGAACCGCATCGCGTCGAGCTCTTCCAGCACGAGATCGCGGTCGACCGACTCATCGACCGACAGGCTGGTCGGGTCGAGGCCGCTGAACGTCGCTTGCCATGCGTCGATGAACACGAGCCGCTGTCGGCGACCCTCCGCCGACAGGTCCGGCCAGCGCCCGTCGTTCCGGTGGTCGCCGATGGCCGTTGCCGCGACCGGCTCGAGCTCGACGAACGCCTCGAGGAAAGCGGAAAAGGCATCTGAGAAGGCGGACATCAGGGAAGTCTAGGGTCTACCGGGCCGCGTGCGGGCGCGTCCCGCTACCATCCGCGCATGGGCCAGACCTGGGTGACACCGGTCGTCCTGACCGGTCGGCGGATCCGCATGGAGCCGCTCGAGGAGCGCCACCTCGAGGATCTCGCCCGGGTCGCGTCCGATCCGGTGGTCTTCCGATGGATCACGAACAGACCGATGGACGACGCGGCCCTTCGGGCCTGGTTCGAGCAGACACGCGCGAACGCCGACGATTCGGTCGAGGTGCCGTTCGCGACGATCGACATCGCCTCGGACCGGGCGATCGGCAGTAGCCGCTACATGACGATCGCGCCGGAGCATCGTCGGCTCGAGATCGGGTGGACATGGCTGGGCACCGCGTTCCAGCGGACCGGCGCGAACCGGGAGGCCAAGCTCCTCCAGCTGACCCATGCCTTCGAGGGCCTCGGCGCCGAGCGCGTCGAGTTCAAGACCCACGCCCGGAACGTCGCCTCGCGAACGGCGCTGCTCGGGATCGGCGCCACCTTCGAGGGGGTGCTGCGCCACCACACGATCATGCTCGACGGGTCGAACCGGGACTCGGCCTTCTACGGCGTGCTCGCCCCGGAATGGCCACGGGTCAAGACCCGTCTCGAGAGCCTGGTGGACCGATGACCTCGGTCGATCCTGTCGCCGAGAGCACGACGGTCGCAAGCCAGCGCCCGATCAGGACCGTCGACTTCCACACCGCCGGCGAGCCGTTCCGGATCGTGACGGGCGGCGTCCCGGAACTCGAGGGGCGGAGCGTGATCGAGCGACGTCGATGGGCGCGGGACCACCTCGACGAGGTCCGTCGCCTGCTGGTCAACGAGCCGCGCGGGCACGCCGACATGTACGGCGCCTTCGTCACGCCGCCCGACGACGACTGGGCGGACATCGGCGTCGTGTTCTTCCACAACGAGGGCTACTCGACGGCGTGCGGCCACGGAACGATCGCATTGGTCACGTGGGCCCTGGAATCCGGTCGCGTCGCGGCGGCGCCCGATGCCCGAACCGCCTCGGTCACGGTGGACGTACCGAGCGGCCGGCTGGTGTGCGAGGCCCGCCTCGACGAGGTCGGCGCCGTCGAGGCCGTGCGCTTCCGGAACGTGCCGTCGTTCGTACTCGCCCGGGACGTGACCGTCCGGGTGGCGCGTGGCCCCGTCACCCTCGACGTCGCGTTCGGCGGCGCCTTCTACGCCTCCATAGAGGCCGCCACATTGGGTCTCGGCCTCGTCCCCGCCGACCTGCCCCAGCTCATCGCGCTCGAGCGCGAGCTCCGGCCAGCACTCGAACGTTCCCTGGATGTCGTGCATCCAGCAGAGGCCGACCTCGCCGGCATTTACGGGGTGATCTTCTGGGAGAGACTGGGCGCCGGGGAGCAGCGCAACGTGACGGTGTTCGCCGACGGTGAGGTCGATCGCTCACCGTGCGGTTCCGGTACGTCGGCGCGGCTGGCGGTCCTCCACGCGCGCGGCGAGCTGTCGATCGGCGAGCCGTTCCGCCATCGATCGATCGTGGATTCGGTGTTCGAAGCGTGGGTCGTCGACGAAGGACCGTCGATCGGCGGCCGCCCGTCGGTCATCACGGAGGTCGAAGGCTCCGCGTATCGGACCGGCGAATCGGTCTTCTCGCTCGACCCGCGTGACCCACTGGGCACGGGGTTCCTGCTTCGCTGAGCGGCTATCCTCGGGCTCACCACGCAACCTTGAGGGAGGGCCTGCATGCGGGGATTCGTCGTCAGCACCGTCGTCACCGCGATCGCGTTCTACATCCTGGTCCAGCTCTTCCCGTCGATGTTCGGCTACGACGGTGGCCTGCTCG
Organism: uncultured Chloroflexia bacterium; assembly: GCA_963813535.1. GTDB lineage: Bacteria > Chloroflexota > Limnocylindria > Limnocylindrales > CSP1-4 > SPCO01. The sequence continues at coordinate 1,539,066 of CAWEZH010000002.1, forward strand.
GCCTTGGCGTCGTCGCAGCGATCTTCGGGGTGGTCAACGGCCTGATCGGGCCGATCGTGAAGACCGCGGCGATCCCGGTGTCGTTCATGACGATGGGGCTGGTCGGGTTCGTGATCAACGGCGGGCTATTGCTGCTCACGGCGTTCATCTCGGACTACTTCGGGTTCGGACTGCAGGTCGGCGACTTCCCGCCGACGCTCTTCACGGCCGATACGATCGTCGCGGCGATCGTCGGAGCGGTCGTGCTCAGCCTCGCCTCGACCGTGATCCGGTTCGCGATCCCTGACTGAGCTCGCTAGCCAACTCCGGCACGCCGCCGCGCGGTACGGGACGCCCGCCTTCGTCACCGACCTCGCGACGCTCGACGCTGCGTGTGCGGAGGTCGCCGATGCGTTTCCCGACCCGATCATCCGGCAGTACTCGGTCAAGGCGAATGATGTCCCGGCGGTGATCTCCGCTGTCGCGACGAACGGCTTCGGCGCCAACGTCGTGTCACGCGGAGAGTGGGCGCTCGCCTCCCGCGCCGGCGTCCCGAACGAGCGCACGACGCTCGAGGGCGTCGGCAAGACCACGGCCGACCTGCGGGCCGCGGCCCGGGCAGCCGCCGATGGTCGGCCACTGCGCTGGATCGCGATCGAATCGCCCGAGGAGGCGGACGCGCTCGCCGAGGAAGCCGCCAAGGCCGACGTGCGCATGGACGTCCTGTACCGGCTGAACCCGGACGTCGCCCCAGAGACGCTCACCGGGCTGGCGGTCGGGGCCGGTGGCACGAAGTTCGGGATGACCGAGACCGAGATCGCGTCGGCCATCACGGCCGGTGGCGGCCCGGACGGCCGGTTGCGGCCGCGAGGGATCCATCTGCACGTCGGCTCGCAGCTCGGGGCGGTCGATGCCTGGCGTGACGCTGTCCGGAAGGCGCTCGCCCTGGCCGCCCTGTGGCGTGGTTCGATCGGGAGCTTCGACACGGTCGATCTCGGCGGCGGGTTCCCGGTCGGCCCGGCCGGTGAGCCGTCACCGAGCCCCGGGCGGTTCGCTCGCGAGCTCCAGCCGCTGCTCGACACGGTCCCGACGGATCGACGCCCGACGCGTCTCGCGATCGAGCCGGGCCGGGCCCTGGTGGCGCGCGCCGGGTGGCTCGTCGCGCGGGTGCTCCACGTCCGCGACCGGGCGGGCCGACAGGTGGTCCTCGACGCCGGCATGACCGAGCTGATCCGACCGGCGTTGTACGGCGCCCGCCATCCGATCCATGCACTGACGTCGCAGGGGCGACCAGTCGACGACCTCGGTGAACATCGACGACTCGACCTGTCCCCGGCCCGCGTCGAGGGACCGATCTGCGAATCGACCGACTCGCTCGGAACACACGACCTGCCGCCGCTGCGGCGTGGTGACCTGGTGGTCATCGCCGACGCTGGCGCCTACGCGGCGTCGCTCGCCTCGACGTACAACGGCCGCCCTCGTCCGCCCCAGCTCCTGCTCGGATCGGACGGGTCGCTGGTGGTCGGCCGCCGCCGCGGCTCGCTGGCCGGCCTGGGCTGACACCCGGCTATGCTGCCGCCCATGCGCCCTGTCCACCGTCGCGCGGCCGTCGTGTCGGCCGTGCTGTTCGCGCTCGGTCTCGCCCTGCCGTCCCTCGTCGCCGCGGCGGGTCCGCCATTCCCCGATCCGGTCGATGGCCAGGCCGTCTATGACACGGCCGAGCTGTTCGAGCCGGCGACGCGCGAGCAGGCCGAGCTGATCATCGACGCCATCGAGGCGCAGACCAAGGCTGAGGTGGTCGTCTACACGCAGGCGGTCGGGCGCGACGACATCACGACCGAAGAGGCCGAGTCCCACGCCCGCGCCCTCATGGACCAGTGGGGCGTCGGTCGGGTCGGCATCGACGACGGGCTGGTCATCCTGTTCGACCTCGACACGACCGGGATCCACGGCGAGGTGCAGCTGTTCGCCGGTCCGGGCTTCTCACGCCACCTGTCGGACGACGAGCGTCAGGCCATCTACGAGGGCACGATGTTGCCGCTGCTCGCCGAGCAGCAGTTCGACCAGGCACTCCTGGCGGCCCTGGCGGAGATCGTGAACGGGACCTTCGACGGCGCCCCACCCGAGCCGTCGGGTGGACCGGCCGACACGCCCGGACCACCCTTCCCCGATCCCGAGGTCGACCGCGCGGTCTACGACAACGCCGGGATCTTCTCGCCAGAGGCGATCGTCCGCGCGGAGTCGACCATCGACCAGATCGAGGCGAGGACGGCCGCCGAAGTCGTCGTCTACACCCAGTCGGTCGACTACGGCGTCACGGAGGACGAGACCGAGGCGCGCGCCATCGCGTTGATCGATCAATGGGGCATCGGACGGCGCGGGTTCGACGACGGGATGGTCGTGTTCTTCGATATCGACCCGTCCGGCGAGCACGGTCAGGTCCAGCTGTATGCCGCGCCAGGTTTCCGGGCGACATACCTCACCAACGAGCAACGGCAGCGCATCTTCGAGGACGACATGGTCCCGTTCCTGGAGAACGCGGACTTCGACGGCGCCCTCGACATCGCGATGCGACGGATCGACGAAGCCGCGACGCCGGAGCACGCCAGCCTGCTCCAGCTCGGGCGTCAGATCGACGCCGTCCTGGGCCTGCTCGTGGCACCGCTCGTCTTCCTGGGGCTGTCGGGCTGGGCGTTCTTCTCCTGGCGCCGCTTTGGCAAGGACCCGGTCTACCTGGACGATCCTTCGATCCTCATGCCGGCGCCGCCGCCGGACCTCACAGCGGCATCGGGTGCGTTCGTGATGGACGGCCATTCATCGCGCCGGGCCTTGACGACGGCCATGCTCGACCTCGCGTCGCGCGGCCAGATCTCGTTCCGCGAGGACAAGGGCCTGCTCGGGCTGTCGAACAAGGTCGGCGTCGAGACGGACCCGGCCGCCGGCGATGCCGTGGAGGAGGCGCAGCGAGCGCGCAACGCCCGCCGGCCGATCGGACCTGCCGAGCAGTACGCCCTCGGCGAATTGCGGTCGATCGGGAAGTCCGAAGGCTTCATCGAGCCCGACGAGCTGCCGAAGTTCGGAACCTCGGTGTCGGACTTCGACTCGAAGCTCGAGAACCACGTCGTCAAGGGCGGCTGGATGGTCGAGAAGCCGAGCAAGGTCGTCGCCCGCTGGATGATGAAGGGGACGCTCGCGGTGGTCGTTGGGATCGTCGCGATCGTGATCGGCGCCAACGTCCCGATCTCCGGGTTGGTCGCCGTCGGCGCAGCCGCGATCGGCGGCGGTGTCGTGATCATGCTGTTCGCCCGGAGCATGCCCCGGGTGACGATGCCCGGCGCGATGGTCCGGGCGATGCTGGCCGCCTACCGTCGGACGCTGCAGAAGACGATGGAGCAGGCGCGTTCGATGCAGCAGGTGGTCGATCAGGCCGGGCTGGCCTGGCTCGAGACGCCGGACCAGGCGGTCGTGTGGGGCACGGCCCTCGGATTGCAAGGGGACATCGAGGGGGTGCTCAAACGCTCGCTCGATGACGTCCGCGACGCACCGCAGCTCGCATCGTCGACCTACTTCCCGACCTGGTATCGGACGTCCGACGGATCATCGTTCGCGAGCGGCGTCGCGGGCGGCGGCGGATCGATCTTCTCGGGCTCGGCCATGCCCGACCTCGGGGGGATGATGTCGGCGCTGGGCACGATCGGGAACTCGCCCGCGTCGTCGGGCGGCAGCGGCGGAGGCGGCTTCAGCGGCGGCTCATCGGGCGGCGGCGGAGGCGGCGCCGGCGGCGGCTTCTAGGTTCGCATCCCGGCACGGGCCCCGGCCGGCGGTCGGCAGCCTGCTCGGTCATGGGGTGACCGAACGGACCGATGAGCCGCGGTCCGATGGCCTCCGCGAGCCGTTCGTTCGCCGGTTCGGTCATGGGGTGACCGAACGGACCGATGAGCCGCGGTCCGATGGCCTCCGCGAGCCGTTCGTTCGCCGGTTCGGTCATGGGGTGACCGAACGGACCGATGAGCCGCGGTCCGATGGCCTCCGCGAGCCGTTCGTTCGCCGGTTCGGTCATGGCGTGACCGAACGGATAGCCGTCAGAGCCCGAACATCTCCCGGCAGGCCTCGAAGCCATCGATGACCACCTTCGGCCGGGGCCGCGAGCGCCAGGCCTCGGCCGTCATCCGGAAGCGCTGCGTCTCGCGTGACACGCCGCGCGGGGCCAGCACGCCGCGGCCGTCGTCCTCGTAGCCGAGCGACCGCGACACCGCGATCGACGCGCTGTTGTCGAAGAAGGCCGACGACGTCGCCGCGCGCGCCTCCAATGCGTCGAACGCGAAGGACAGGACGGCGGAGCGCATCTCCTTGCCGAAACCCTGGCCCTGGTGGGCCAGTCCGAGCCACGAACCGGTGTCGACGACGCGATGGACCGCGAAGTCCTCACCTGAGATCGTCTGCGCGCCGATCGGGCGGCCGTCCCGCTCGACCATGAGGTTGAGCCACCACTCATCGCGCCGCCAGATGCCGCGCCACCGCCAGTGGTGCTGGACGTAGCCGCGGTCGAAGTCCGCGCCCTTCGCATCGGTCCAGGCGACACCGAACGGCATCTCGTCGGGTGGGTGGATGCCGCCCTTCGCGAGCTCGAGCATCGCGGTCAGGTCGTCGTCGGTCGGCAGGCGTAGAACGAGGTTCTCTGAGCGGATCCGTAGCCCGAAGAGCGGCCACGCGGCCTCGAGCGGAGTCGCTGGCGGTCCGGCGGCGGCCATGGGCGGCCGACGCTACACTCCGGCCATGGGTGCTGTCGAGACGATGGAAGATTTCTTCGAGAAGCTGAACGCGGGCGACCGTGAAGGCGCGGTGGCGCTGATGGACGAGAAGACCGAGATGCGCGTTCACGTCGGCGACAACGTCCAGACGCTCCGCGGCGTCGAGCGTGTCGGTGGCTGGTTCCTGCGCAGCGACACCGGCCTGCGCATGATCCCTGGCGATATCCGGGATACGGGCAACACCTACGAAGCAGACCTGCTCGTCGTGCGTCCGGGCGCCCCGACCCAACACATCGACGCGACGTTCCGGGTCGAGGCTGGACGGATCACCGCGATCAACATCGCGCCCCGCTAGGCGCGCCCGACGACGCAGCCGCGGGGACGCCGCGTACCGCGCGCAAACGCTCAGCCCGACGGCGACGCTTCGGCGGGGACCTCTTCGGTCGGCGGCACCGGGATGATGATCTCATCGCCGACCTTGATCCGGTTCGGGTTCGAGATACGGTCCTTGTTCGCCTCGAGCAACGCATCGAGCGAGACGTTGAACTGGCGAGCGATGCGCGACAGCGTGTCGCCGGACTTGATCACGTAGGTCTGCGGCGTCGGCGCGGGGACCGCGGTGGGTGACGGGATGGGCGTCGATGCTGCGGCGGACGGGCTCGCGCTCGACGCGGCGCCGGGTGTACCACGGCCGCCGACCCCGAGGATGCCGGGCAGGAAGAACAGGATCAGGGCGGCCAGGATGACGCCGCCGAACAGGATGCCGACCGTCGGCACGGCGGGGATGCCCGACAGCCCGGCCCGCGTCTTGATCGACGGGTAGGCCTCGTTCCGACGCTGGCGTTCCCACGACGGACCATCGTCCCGCTTGCGCTCCGCAGCGGCCCGCTCGCGGTCGCGATCCCGGGTCGAGCTGACCGCCGGTCGTCGAGGTGGTCGCGTCGGCGGACGGACCTCGGCGAGCAGCTCGGCCGCCTTGTCCACGAGCGCGGCGCCACCGACAAGGCTGGCCAGCTCCGGATCGGCCGGCGACGCGGGGCTGTCCTCCTGCGTGGACTTCGATCGAGTCGACGACCGATGGCCCCATTCCTCGCTGATGTCCGCACCACGCGCCAGGCGGTCCGCGGCACTGCCGGCCAACCCACGCGCCTCCTCGGGCGTCGCGTCGAGGGACCCTGGTGCCTCGTCAGCACCGCCCTTCCCGCGGGGACCGCCCGCCGTGCCGGCTGCCCCGGCCGCGCCCGCCGACGCCCATGGTGGCGGCGCCGCCCAGTCGCGCGGCGGATTGCGCCGTGGGCGTTCCTCGATCGGCGGCTCGGGGCGTGGCTGGCTCCACAGGTCCTCGGCGTCGTCGTCCTCGTCGAGCGACGCGGCCGCCGACCCCGCCGCGGCTGCGCTGACGGCGACCTGCTCATCGGTGTCTTCCGGCGCCTCTGCCACCGGGATGGCGTGCGCAGCTTCCCGACGAGCCCACTCCTGGAACGTCGGACACACGGGGAACGCCGACGAGAGGCAGTAGGCCTCCTGGTGGGCGAGGGCGCGCGGTGCCGGCTCGGCCTCGGCAAAACAGCGGTGGCGGTGGTCCGGTCGATCGGCACGCTCGTCGCGATCGTCTTCGAACGCGACGAACGGGCAGGCCGGTGAACCGTCCGCGCTGGGCAGGCCACGGTCCGTCATCGCTGCCGATGATACCCAAGCGGAAGCGCGCGTCCCGCCCATCGGCCGCCACTCGTACGGCGTTTGACACGGCAGATGCGCGCTCGGAGACTTCGAAGCGCGTCCCGAGACGATAGGGTGGATGGCCCTCGACCCAGTGTGAGAAGGAGTCCCATGTCTCGACTGACCCGTTGGTTCGCGCCGACGACGACCGCCCGGGCCCACTGCGACCTGCCGTGCGGCGTGTACGACCCCGAGCAGGCTCGCATCGAAGCCGAGTCCTGCCACAAGATCCTGGAGAAGTACGCCGCGAACGAGGATGCGACGTTCCGCGACCGGGCGATCCTGATCAAGGAGCGCCAGGCGGACCTCGTCAAGCATCACCTCGACGTCCTGTGGCACGACTACTTCAAGCCCGAGCACCTCGAGGCCGTGCCGAACCTGCACGAGCTGTTCTGGAACGCGAACAAGCAGGTCTCGAAGGTCAAGGCCTCGACGGACACAGCCGATAGCAAGAAGCTGCTCGAGATGATCGACGAGGTCGACGCCGCCTGGAAGGCGACCGGCGGACCGGACAAGACACGCGTCGCCGGTCGGCCCGGCTGAACTCAGTCCTGATGCGCATCCCGAGGCCCCGCCGAACGGCGGGGCCTCGTCGCAGGGAGCGTCTCCGTCACCGCTTGCGCGGCCCGTGGCGCATCGCGATCCAGCAGGCCAGCATGGAGCCGACGATCCGCGAGGGTGACTGGCTGCTGGTCGACCCCACGACCGCTCGGTGGCCGAGGCGCGGGTCGATCGTGGCGTTCCACGAGCCGGATACCGGTGCGCTCGCCGTCAAACGCGTCGCTGGTACGCCGGGCGACCGCGTCCCGTTCAGGGACGGTTATCTCGAGCTGGCCGACGATGAAGCCTGGCTCGTCGCGGACGCCGACCCCGAGACCGCGGCGGCCACGGGACACGGCGACCCGATCGACTCGAACCGCTTCGGCCCGGTCCCGGTCGAGCTGCTCGTCGGGCGGGTGTGGTTCCGCTATGCGCCGCTTGGTCGTGTGGGACCGCTCAGGCGACGACCGGTGCCGCCCGACCTTCCGTCGTCAGGCTGATCCCCGCCGCGCGGCAGTCCTCGGCGAAGGCCGTCTGCGCCTCGAGCGTCGGTGACCAACGCGTCGGGAAGGCGACGAGCCGGTCGAGCCCGATCTCGGCCATCCGCGCCAACCGATCGACCCGCGCCTGCCCGGCGTCGCGCATGCGCTCATCGCGCTCGTACAGCGAGAACCGCAGCGTGGCCGGATCGCGCCCCTCGGCTTCGCAGCGCTCACGGACGTCGCGCATGCGCGCGACGATGTCGTCTGGCTCGATGAACACGAAGTTCAGCTCGTCCGCGTAACGGATGGCGTAGCCGGCTGTCCGCTGGCGGCCGTTGCCGCCGACGATGATCGGGATCCGCGGCTGCTGGAGACCTTGCGGTTCGTTGATCGCGCCGCGAACGTGCGCAAGGCGCCCTTCGAACGTCGACCGACCGGGCTCGAACATCTCGCTGATCACCTCGAGATGGTCCCCAAGGGCGTCGAGGCGCTCCGCGAGCGGTGGGAAGCCATACCCGTAGGCGACCCACTCGTCCTCCTTCCAGCCCGCCCCGATGCCGAGCTCGAAGCGCCCGCCGCTCATCACGTCGATGGTCGACGAGAGCTTGGCGGTCAGGGCCGGGTTGCGGAAACCCGTACACACGACCATGTGGCCCAGGCGCACGCGGGTCGTGACCATCGCCAGCCCAGCGAGCACGGAAAACGACTCGAACGTGATCTCGTCGGTCGGGGCGGGAACCGTATGGAAGTGATCGAACACCCACAGCGACTCGAAGCCGAGCTCCTCCGCCTGGCGTGCCAGCTCGACGGTCCGTGCCCAGGCCTCCGCCGGCGGCCAGCCGTCGTAGTCGCCCTTCCAGCCCTGCGGCGCCATGAGCCCGACCTGCATCCGGATCCTCCTCGATGACATTCGTAGCCGAATCCTGCCACGTTCGACCGTTCGACCCGTGCGCCGCGGTGTGAGCCGACCCGACGTGCGGTCCTGCGCGGCCCGTATCCTCGGGACCATGGAGACGACCGCGTTCGACCCGGCTGCCCGGCTCCCCGACATGCCCGACCCGTGGGTCTCGAGCTCACAGCCGAGCATGCGCTCCGGCCCGCCGTACCACATGACCGAGATGATCGAAGCCGAGCCGGCCCTTTCGGCCCGCGTCCTCGAACGGCACGAGGCGGTCGGCAGTGGCGCAGCCGAGCTCGCCCGCGTCATCCGCCGAACGGTGCGGGCCGGCGACCCGGTCGTGGTCACCGGCTGCGGCACATCGGAGCACGCCGCCCTCGGCGTCGCCGACATCCTGCGCGCAGCCGTCCGGGAGGCCGAGGTCCGGGCCACGGGCCATGGCACGCGCCACGAGCCGCTCGCCGTACAGGCTTTCGAGCTGTCGCTCGATCCGCCAGCCTCGGGCCTGGTCATCGGGATCTCACACGAGGGCGGGACGACGGCCACCAATGCCGCCCTCGAGGCGTCCCGGGCGGCGGGTGCCCGGACGGCGATCATCACGGTGAGCGAGCGATCGCCCGGCGCCGAGTCGGCCGACATCGTCGTCGAGACGGGCGAACTCGACCAGAGCTGGTGTCACACGGTCGGCTACCTCAGCCCGCTCGTGGCGGCCGCCGCGAGCGGAGCACACCTGACCGGACGACCGGTCGATGCGGCCTTCCGTGACAGCGTCCAGGAGCTCGTCGCCTCCGGCGTCGATCGCGCGAGCATCGCCGAATCCGTCGCCGACCGCCTCGCCGAGCGCAGCTCTGTGCTGGTCATCGCGTCGGGCGCCGACCGGACGGCGGGTCGCGAGCTCGTCCTCAAGATCGAGGAGGGGACGTGGGTGCCTGCCGCCTATCGCGACCTCGAGACCTTCCTGCACGGCCACCTCGCCGCGGCCGAGGAGTCCCACGGGCTTGTCGTGATCCTCGCCGACCGCGACGGCCGCGATGCGCGACTGGCACGGGCGACCGGCGCGCTGCGGGCGGCGCGCGGCGTGGGCATGGAGGCCGCGGCGATCATGGCCGCCGACGCCGCCGCCGACCTACCGACCGACCTGACGCCGGCGGGGCGGATCGTCATCCCGGAGGCGCCCGCACTCCCCTCCCCGGTCGCGGCGCTGCTCGGGACCGCGACACCGCTGCAGATGCTCACGGAGCGCCTGGCTCGGGCGCGTGGCGTCAACCCCGATGCGATCCACCGCGACGTCGACCGCTATCGCGAGGCTGCCGAGGCCGCCGAAGGTTGACGAGGGCCCGGGGCGGTTGGCGCCCGCGTTCCGGCGGATGCTGCCGTTGCACCCCACGCACGGAACGGGGCGACTCGGTGGGACCCGGCCCTCAGAGGCGCCCGACGAGCTCCTCGCCCGCGACATCGACCATGTCAAGGTCCCATGGGATGAAGTCCTGGAACATGATCCGCTGGATGCCCGCATCGGCGAACCGCTCCACCTGGGCTCGCGCCTTGTCCGGCGTCCCGTAGACCCATCTGAGCCGACGCTCCTCGAGCCACGCCTCCCCAGTCTCAGCATCGGCGCCGAATGCCGCCAGGAGCGTCCGCTCGCGCTCGACGACCTCATCCTCGGTCCGCCCGACGAGCACGCCGGCCATCGTTGAGCGCGCAAGGGTCGACGGGTCGCGGCCGATCGCCCGGCACGCCTCGTCGAGCTTGACCCGGACCTCGGCTGCCCGGTCGGGTGACGCCGAGCTCAGGTTGTACTCGTCCGCGTACTTCGCCGCGAGCCGGTACGACCGAGGCGAGCCGCCGCTCCCGACGATGATGCGCGGGCGCTTGCCACCTGCCGGCGTCGTGGGCCGGCCGGGGACGTCGACGGGCCGGGGCCGGAACAGAGCGCCCTCGACCCGGATGCCGCTGATGCCCTCGAACGACCAGCCGTCGGGCTCGCCCCACAGCCCGTGCAGGATGGCCAGCTGGTCCTCGAGCAGGTCGGCCCGCTCCTCGATCGGCGGGAAGACGAGGCCCAGCTGCCGGTGTTCCTCATCGTTCCAGCCGGCACCGACGCCCACCTCGATGCGGCCGCCGCTCATCTCGTCGACCGTCGCCACGACCTTGGCCAGGACCCCGGGGTGGCGGAACGTGACCGGCGATACGAGCGCCCCGAGCCCGATGCGCTCGGTCTCACGAGCGAGCCCCGCAAGGACGCTCCAGGCGTCAGTCGTCGGCTGGCCGGACTCGCCGGGGAAGCTCGCGAAATGGTCCGACCGGAAGAACGCGTCGAAGCCGTTCGCTTCGGCACGCTTCGCCGAGGCCAGCTGGTCCGCGTAGCTCATCCCCTGCTGGGGCTCGAGCATCAAGGCGTACTTCATCGGTGCTCCTGTACGTCGCGTCAATCATTTGCCTTGACGCGATGGTCCATTCGATTATGATAGTTCACGTGACACGAATGATTCCGACCCCGTCGCCCGCGCGACGGGCGACCACCCCCAGCGATCCGTACGCGCCAATCATCGCCGACTTCCGGTCGGCCATGACGATGCTGAAGTGCGCATCGAGTGAGCGCGTGCTGCGGCTGGGTATCAGCATGGCCCAGCTCCACATCCTCTACACGCTCCAGCGGAACGGCCAGATGACGATGAGCCACCTCGCGGAGGTGCTCAACGTGTCCCTGTCGAATGCGACCGGGCTCATCGACCGCATCGAGGAGCGCGGCTTCGTCGAACGCACCCGCGTCCCCGAGGACCGCCGGATCGTGCTGATCCGCGTGACACCCGATGGCGAGCGGATGCTCGGAGATATCGATGCGCTGAGCGATGAGCTGCTGCGATCGGTGCTCGGGCATCTCGACCGATCCAAGCTCGCCGGCGTCGGCCAGGCGGTCGCGGCACTCCGGGTCGCGCTCGCGGAGACGACCGGCGGGATGCCCGCCGATCGCCACACGGCCTCCATCCCTGCTCCACGATCCTCGTCGACCCTCCGGGGTGTCGAGCGTCCCGCGTTGCCACAACCCACACGGAAGGACTGAACCAATGGAAGCATTCCCCGAGGCGAGCGGGAGGACTCCGTCCCTCGCCGAGGATCCGGCACTGGGCCTGAGCCATCGCGCGAAGATGGAGATCCTCTTCGCGGTCCTGCTCGGCCTGTTCCTCGGCGCGCTCGATCAGACCATCGTCGGGCCGGCCCTGCCGACCATCGTGACCCAGCTGTCCGGCAACGACTACTACGTCTGGGCGATCACGATCTACCTGCTGACCAGCACCATCAGCGTCCCGTTCTGGGGAAAGCTTTCGGACATCTACGGTCGCAAGCCGATCTTCATGATCGGCATCGTCATCTTCCTGATCGGCTCGGCGCTGTCCGGCCTGAGCCAGAACATGGGCATGCTCATCCTGTTCCGGGGCATCCAGGGCATCGGTGCCGGGTCACTCTTCCCGGTGGCACTCGCGGTCATCGGTGACTTGTTCACACCCCAGGAACGCGGCAAGTACCAGGGCCTCTTCGGTGCCGTCTTCGGGATCGCGTTCGTCGTGGGCCCGCTCGTCGGGGGCTTCCTGACCGAGAACGTGGGCTGGCACTGGATCTTCTACGTCAACATCCCGATCGGGATCGTGTCGCTCATCGTCATCCAGCGACTGCTGCCGACGGTCAAGACCGCCTCGGCGACTCGAAACTTCGACCTGATCGGCGGAGCGATCTTCACCGTCGCGATGGTGTTCCTGCTGGTCGGTCTGACCAATAAGCAGTTCGGCGAATGGACCGATCCGACGGTGGGCGGCTTCATCCTCGTCGGTCTCGTCGGCACGGTGCTGTTCATCCTCGCGGAGGCGCGCGCGAAGGAGCCGATCGTCCCGCTCGACCTGTGGAGGAACCGGACGTACTCCGCGTCCATGGTCTCGACCTTCTTCGCGGCGTTCGCGTTCTTCGGCGCCATCGTCTTCCTGCCGCGCTGGTTCCAGGTCGTCGAGAGCTTCTCGCCGACCAACTCCGGCCTGGCGGCCCTGCCGCTCATGGTCGGCCTCATCGCCAGCTCGATCGGCTCCGGGTTCTTCGTTTCGCGGACCGGCCGGTACAAGTGGCTGCTGGTCGCGGCGATCGCGCTCATGGGCTTCGCGACCCTGCTGATGACGCAGCTCACCAAGGACACCCCGGTGCCCATCGTGTGGCTGTGGATGTTCATCGCCGGACTTGGCGTCGGCCCGACCTTCTCGGTGTTCACGATCGTCATCCAGAACGCCGTGCCGTTCCGGCAGCTCGGCGTCGCGACCTCCAACCTGACGTTCTTCCGTCAGATCGGCGGCACGATCGCGCTGGCATTCGTCGGGACGATCTTCGGGACGACGTTCCAGGAGCAGCTGACCCCTTCGCTGGTCGCCCAAGGGGTGCCGCAACCGGTGGTCGACGGGTTCACCCAGGCCTCCTCCGGAGGTGGGCTGGACTTCAATCAGCTGACCGGCGTCGGCGACCTCGGGGCGATCATCCTCGCCCAGATCCCGGAACAGTTCCGGGCAGCAGTGGAGCCGTTCGTCCCGAACATCGTCGAAGGCATCCACGCGGCGTTCAGCATCGCCACCGCCCAGACCTTCTGGCTCGGCGTCTTCGGCTCCGTCGCGGCGGCCATCGCGGCCGTGGCGATCAAGGAGATCCCACTGCGGGCCACGAACGAGATGCCGGTCCCGGCCGCTGCATCCACGCAGGGCGCACGCCCCGCGCCGATGACCGACTGACGACCGCCTGTCTCCTCTGGGTACGGCCCTGGTGCTCCGCACCGGGGCCGTTCCTCGTTCAGGGCTAGGATGGCGTCCGTGACATCCGCCGCCGAGATACGACCCGCGCCCTTCCCCCCGCGACTCCAGGCCGTGGGGACGGCCGATGCGCCGTTCCGCCCGATGCTCGAGGCGGACGCGCTGGCGGAGGGCACGATGCAGCGCGTGACCGTCGGCGAGCTCGACATCCTGCTCGTCAACACAGAGCGTGGGATCTTCGCGACGGACGACCGCTGTCCACACATGTCCGCCCCGTTGTCCATCGGCGAACTCGACGGCTGCATCGTGGCCTGCCCGCTGCACGACGGTCGATTCGACCTGGCCAGCGGCGACACCGCACAGATGCCGACGACGGGTGGCCTCGACGCCGACGGCGTGTACCACCCGACCTGGTCGCCTGCCGGCAGGGACCCCAAGGTCGACCCACCTGGCAAGAAGGCCGAGGCGCGACGGTTCACGCGGGTCCGACGACTCCGCTACTACCCGGTCCGCATCGTCGACGGCGTGATCGAGGTGGCGATCCCCGGCTGAGCCGGCGGTCTGCGACTACGTCTGGGCCTGATCCGGTTTCGCGGCCGGTTTCTTGACGTCCTTCTTCCCGATCGGCTTCGTCTCGGGTTTGACCGCGGCGGCCGCCTTGCGTTGCGAGCGCTGATATGCCCTAAGGATCTTGACGGCTTCCTTCGGGTCATCGGTCAGCCGCAGCAGATCGACATCCTCGGCGTTGATCGCCGCCTCCGCGAGGACCGAGCCGCGGATCCAGTCGAGCATCCCGGTCCAGTAGTCGGTGCCCATCAGGATCACCGGGAAGTCCTGGACCTTGTGGGTCTGGATGAGCGTCAACGCCTCGAACAGCTCGTCGAGCGTGCCGTAGCCGCCGGGGAAGATGACGAACCCGTCGGCGTACTTCACGAACATGACCTTGCGCGTGAAGAAGTAGCGGAACTCGACGCCGAGGTCGACGTACGGGTTGAGACCCTGCTCCATCGGCAGCTCGATGTTGCAGCCGATCGATAATCCGCCACTCTCCTGGCAGCCGCGATTGGCCGCCTCCATGATCCCTGGGCCTCCGCCGGTGATGACGGCGTAGCCGGCCTCGGCGAGGCGCCGCCCGAGTTCTCGAGCCTGCTCGTAGTAGGGGTGGTCCTGCTTCGTCCGCGCCGATCCGAACACGCTGACCGCCGGTCCGACCTCGGCCAGCGCATCGAACCCATCGACGAACTCGGACAGGATGCGCAGCGACCGCCACGGGTCCGAATCCAGGAAATCGGGACGAGCAGAGGTCTGGAGGAGCGCCTCGTCCTCCGTGCGCATCATGCGGCCGCCGGCGAGCTTCGTCGCTTCGCGTCGGATCGTGATGCGGCCGCGTCGGCGTCGATCGGGTTTGTCGGTCACGATGGGAAGGATGCCACCCGACGACGTGACCCGAGGGCCCGGATGCGCGGCCGCCTGATCGCCGGGATCGCGCTGGCCCTGGTCGGGGCCGTGTGGGTCGGCCAGGGCCTCGGGTTGCTGCGCGGATCCAGCTTCATGGTCGACGACATCCGATGGGCCCTGGCCGGCGTGGGCGCGATCGCCGTCGGGCTGGCCCTGCTCATCAGCGCGCGTCGGAGCCGGCCCTGACGCCTATTCAGGACGCGGTCAACGCGTAGATCCCAGGTTTCGTCTCATCGCCACTGCTCGTTCCGACGAGCAGGAGCGTACCGCTCACGGGATCTCGACGCAGGACCCGCCTTCGAATTCGGTCGAGACGTCGAGCCGCGTCCCCGACCATGTGCCATCACCAGATCGTGTCACATAGCGGACTCCGCTTCGATCGTTGTAGGTCGCGTGGAGGCGTCCGGCGTCGACATCGAGGACAAGTGAGGCCGAGCCGATGTCTTTCGACAGTCGCGTCGATTCCCAACCTCCATCGACGTCGGTCGCGAACCAGGTGCCCTCATTCGAGGGCGTCGGAACGTCCGAACAGCCGCCCTCGTCGCTGCTCGGGATCGCCGACCACGAGACGAAGGCGTGGTCACCACGACCGAGGACCAACATGGGGGACTGCATCCAGACATCGCGGGCAGAGAAGACGGTGGTCGTCGAAAGGCGGCCCGTCGCCGACACGACCGCGTAGCGGATGGAGTGCCGAGTCGTGTAGCCGATCCTCGGACGGCCGTCGTCCCCGATGCGCAGGGATGCCTCTTCGGCCTCCGGGATCAGGGTCCCGCGGAACCTTGAGCCGTCCTGCGACGCATAGGACACGCCGCCATCCTCGGCCATGACGGTCTCGTGGATGACCCCGTCGACGACCCGGAACGACTGGAGGTATCGCCCGCCTGCCCGATCCGAGTCGCTGCCGACCATTGCCGACGGGCAATTCGCGGGTTCGGTAGTAGGCGCCGACGACGCCCTGCGGGCGGCGATCGTCGCCGCTGCACGTGTCCGGTTCGATCGGCCGCATGCGGGTGAACGCGAGATAGAGCGTGGAGCCGTCCACGGTCAACAGCGGGTCGATGTCGAACCGGTCCGCCGGCGTCGCGAGTGTCGATGTCTTCCAGGATCGACCGTCGGGCGATGACGCATACCGGATCCGCAGCCCACACGCTGCCGCGACGTGGAAACGACCGACGGCATCCACGGTGGCGCCGACTCCCAGACAAGCGCCGTTGAAGATCGGGCGCGGTGTCGTCGTCCATCGTGCGACCTGTTGCACCGCCTGTGACGTCGATGGGCGAGACGGAGGCGATGCGCTAGCGGTGACGGACGCATCCGGCGACGAACCGATCGTCGGTTCCTCGACTGGCGATGGCAGACCAGACCCTGCTGCCTGCACCGACGGCGTGGCCGTCATCGACGAGGGGGGCGCTGCCTCGCCACACGCAAGGAGACTCCCGGCTGACACCAGCAGCCCGAGCCATGCGAAAGTCCGGCGCTGGGTCATTGCTCCCCTCTGCTGTGTCGCCGACCGCGCCGATCGGCTTGCGGTGTGTCGAGCGTCGATCGACCTCGATGTGACGGTGCTTGCTGACGCGCCAGGCCGGGCAGCGTCTAGAGCCACGCCCTCCAGGTCTGTTCGGCCCTGCCAGCGGTCACCTCGTTTCCGTATCGCACGAGCGGCAGACGCAACAGCGTCTGGTCCGCCAGGAGGCGTACCACGACCTCTTCGTCGTCCATCCGCAGATAGCCGAGACCCGCATCACGGTACGCCCTCGATGTCTCGTCGAGGAGCGCGGCGACCGCCGAGCCGCTCGACGAACCACCGCAGTTCGGCCGGAGCGAGCCGACGCTTGCGCAGGTCGACGAAGGAGACGACGATCCGGCGCTCCCGAAAGAACCGTTGCGCCGCGCGGGTGGCGGGATCCTTCTCGACGCCGAACGCCTGGATGTCGGCAACCTCTTCGTCGGGGTCCGACCCAAGGGCGCTGGCATGGCCGCGAGCCTATCGCACGGCGCCGACCGGGTACCATCGACAGACCACAGGAGGTGCCCGCGTGACGGTCTGGTTCACGGTCCAGCTCGCCGATCAGCCGGGTTCGCTTGCCCGAGTCGCCACTGCGCTCGGGGAGCGCAACGTGAACATCACCGGCATCGTCGGCGTCGCCGAGGACACCGATGGCGCGCTCATGCTCACGACGTCCGATGCGGCCGCGACGCGCCAGGCATTCGAGAGCCTCGGGCTCGCCTTCGAGGAGCACGACCCGATGGGCGAGCTGCGACCGGAATCGATGACTGTCGGTGACATGCGACCCGGCACGACCGGGCGCGGCTCGATCCCCTGACCGGCGACCGGGACGCGATGCCCCGACGCCAGGCAGCCTCGACCGCCGCGATCCGCTTCGACATCGTCGATGGGCCCGATGCGCAATCCTCCATCGCGGCTGCGACGGCGGCGATCGGTGGACGCATCCGAACGCTGTCGACGGTGCGGCCCATCGACGGCGAGCCGCCCCTCGTCGAGATCGAGCTCGAGGTCGAGGGTGTCGGCGAGGATGCGCTGGTCGCTGCGCTCGAGGGCGTCGGTGACGTGCGTCGGATCCACCGGACGCGGGCCCTCGGGACGGTGTTCGGCAAGCGGATCATCGTCGTCGGCGGCGGGGCGCAGGTCGCCCAGGTCGCGCTCGGGGCGGTGAGCGAAGCCGACCGTCACAACCTACGCGGCGAGCGGATCTCGGTCGACACCATCCCGCTGGTCGGCGAGGCCGACATCGCCGCCGCGGTCCGGGCGGTCGCGGACCTGCCCCGCGCCCGCCTGCTGGTCCTGGCCGGTTCGATCATGGGCGGTGACATCAGTGCGGCCGCCGATGAGCTCCGCGAGGTCGGTATCCCGATCATCGCGCTGAACATGGTCGGATCCATCACCGAGCACGTGGATCTGGTCGTGTCCGATCCCGTCCAGGCCGGGACGATGGCCGTCATGGCCGTCGCCGACACCGCCACCTTCGACCTCGACCGCCAACGCGGCCGACGATACTGAGACGACCGATGCGGATCGCGACGTGGAACGTCAACTCGCTGAAGGCGCGCACCGACGCGGTCGACAAGTGGCTCGAGCGCGCCGACCCGGACATCCTGCTGATGCAGGAGACGAAGCTCTCGGACGAGGATGCTCCGGTCATGCAGTTCCGGATGGCCGGCTACCAGCTCATCCATCACGGCGAGGGTCGCTGGAACGGCGTGGCCATCGCGGCCCGCGAGGCGCTCACCGTCGACGACATCGTCACGAACTTCGGCGACGGCCCGGTGCGCGATAGCAGCGCCGGCGCCGGCGGTCTCGACGAGGAGGATTTCGATCCCTTCGATGAGGCACGGATGCTCTCGGCGGTCGTCGACGGGGTCAGGTTCGTGGCGCTCTATGCGCCGAATGGGCGGGTCGTCGGCAGCCCGTTCTACGAGGGCAAGCTGCGCTGGTTCGAGCGGGTCCGGCGATGGCTCGACGAGACGCGATCCGCTGACGAGCCGCTCATCCTCGCGGGCGACTACAACGTGACCCCAGCCGACGAGGACGTGTGGGACCCGGTGAAGGCGCACGGCGGGACGCACGTGTCGGAGCCGGAGCGCGAGGCACTGGCCCGGCTGCGCGAGTGGGGCCTCACCGACGCCTACCGGTCGCAGGAGCAGCGCGGCGGCCGATTCAGCTGGTGGGACTACCGGGCCGGCATGTTCCATCGCAACGAGGGCATGCGCATCGACCTGCTCTACGTGACGGAGCCCATCGCGAAGCGCGTCGTCTGGGCCGAGATCGACCGCGAGGCGCGGAAGGGCCCACCCGTCCCATCGGACCATGCGCCCGTGGTGGTCGACCTCGATGACAAGGGGACGCCGTTCGATGCCGGCTGGGACGCGGCACTCGCCCGGATCCAGGCTCGGACGAAGCCCGGCGCGCGCAAGAGCCCCGCCCAGGTGCGGTACGAGAAGGAGCACCGACCAGGCTGACGGCCGGGGAGCTCGTTGCCGTGGGACGAGAACCGCGCCCCGATCCGTCGCGACAGGTCCGACCGGCCTCTCGCCTCGTTGCGGATGCCGAGACGCCGTGCACCGGGTCCCGAGGGGCGAACGTAGGCTCGCCGCCGGATGACGGTCCCCAGCGACACCTCGGCTGAGATCCGCCTCATCGACCTGGAGAAGCGGTTCGGCGCGGTCCGGGCCGTCGACGGCGTCTCGCTCGACGTCCGGGCCGGCGAGTTCTTCTCTCTGCTCGGACCGTCCGGCTGCGGCAAGACCACGACCTTGCGGATGATCGGCGGGTTCGAGCTGCCGACCGCTGGTCGGATCCTGCTGCGCGGCCGCGACATCACCCACGAGCCGCCCGACAAGCGGCCGGTCAACATGGTGTTCCAGCAGTACGCCCTGTTTCCGCATCTCGACGTGGCCGGCAACGTCGGTTTCGGCCTGCGCCGCAAGAACGTCGATCGCGCCTCGATCGCCCGGCGCGTGGACGAGGCGCTCGAGCTGGTCCGCCTGCGGGGCTACGAGCGGCGGAGACCTCGTGAGCTGTCCGGCGGCCAGCAGCAACGCGTCGCCCTCGCCCGGGCCCTGGTCAACCGCCCGACGGTGCTGTTGCTCGACGAGCCACTGGGTGCGCTCGACCTGAAGCTCCGCCGCCAGCTCCAGATCGAGTTGAAGCGGATCCAGGCGGAGGTCGGGATCACCTTCGTGTACGTGACGCACGATCAGGAGGAGGCGCTCACCATGAGCGACCGCATCGCCGTGATGCAAGCCGGACGCGTGGAGCAGCTCGGCACGCCCGAGGAGCTGTACGAGCGACCGGCGACCAGGTTCGTGGCCGACTTCATCGGCACGACCAACCTGCTGACCGGGTCGGTCGAGTCGATCGACTCGGGCTCCGCCCTCGTCCGCCTGGAGGGCGGCGACGCGTGCCGAGTGGCCGGCCCGGACCTGCCGCCAGGACGCGCCGTCGAGCTGTCCATCCGGCCGGAATCGATCGTGATGCGACCCTCGAACGGCACCGCCCCGAGCGACGACGAGCCGCTCCGAGCCCAGGTCGAGCAGGTCGCCTATCTCGGCGGCAGCGTCCAATACCAGGTCCGCACCCGCGGCGGGCTGTCCATCACCGTGCTGGCATCGAAGGCCGGCGAGCGCCACCCGGTCGGGAGCGACGTCGACATCGCATGGTCGCCGAGCGAGGCACTGATCCTCGCGCCGTCGACCGTCGAGGAGGAGGAACTGACATGACGGATCCGTACGACGGCTCGAGCATCGATCTCGAGAAGTCCCTCGTCCGCTACATGGTCGAGCGGCGCGTCACCCGCCGCGAGGTGCTGGAGCGCATCGCCGCCGTGGGCAGCGTCGCGGCGCTGGCGCCGATCATCGCGGCGTGCACGTCCAGCAGCGCAAGCCCGTCCGCCTCGGCCGCCGCCAGTGCGTCCGGGGCACCGGCAGGATCCGCCCCGGCCTCAGCCGGCCCGACCGCCGTCCCATCGCCCGAGGGTGAGCTCAACATCCTGAACTGGACCGACTACCTGGCGGACGACGTGGTCGCGAGCTTCGAGGAGACGTACGGGGTGAAGGTCACCCAGAGCTACTTCTCGAACACCGACGAGATGTACACCAAGCTCGGCGACGACGGCGGCGACTACGACATCAGCTTCCCGATCTCGGTCGACGTCCCGAACATGATCGAGCGGGGCGTCATCGCCAAGCTCGACAAGTCGCTCCTGACGAACATCGGCAATCTCGGCGAGGAGTGGGCCAACCCGGGCTACGACCCGGGCAACGAGTACACCGTCCCGTACATGTGGTGGACGACAGGCGTCGGCTATGACCCCGCCCGCATCAAGGAGGAGCCCAGCAGCTCGAAGGCCCTCTGGGATGAACGCTGGAAGCAGCACGTCTCGATGCTGGATGACTGGCAGGAGGTCTTCGGGCTGACGCTGATCCAGCTCGGTCATTCGGCGAACACCGCGAACCCGGCCGAGCTCGATGAGGCCCTCGCGCTCCTCGAGCAGCAGAAGCCGCTCGTGCGCACCTACTCGACCGACACGATCGGCACGATGACGTCGGGCGACGTGTGGATCGGGCAGATCTGGGGCGCCGACCGCTTCGCGATCCAGGAGACGATCCCCGACTTCGCCTACTACATCCCCGCGGAAGGCGGCGTGAAGGGGTCCGACACGGTCGCGACGTTCAGCGGATCGCCGCATCCCATCGCGTCACAGCTGTTCATCAATCACCTGCTCGAGGCGCACAACAGCGCGCTCAACACGAACCTCATCTACTACATGGGCCCGAACGCGGCCGCGAAGGAGTTCATCGATCCGGCGATCCTGGCCGACCCGACCATCAACCCGGAGCAGGAGATCGTCGACAAGCTCGAGGAGCTCCTGAGCCTCGACCAGGCGGTGCGCGACGAGTACCTATCGCGCTGGCAGCAGCTGCGAGGCTGACCCGACCGATGGGGGCCGCGGCCCAGCCCGCAGACACACCCGCGGCCACGGTCGTACCGGTGCCCGGACGGCTCGGGCGGCTGCGGGCGGCGGCGCTGGTGTTGCCGGGCGTCACGTGGCTCGCGCTGTTCTTCATCGTGCCGCTCGGGATCATCTTCGTGGTGAGCCTCGGCTCACGCGACGCGCTGAACCGGATCAGCCTGGCCCAGCCGACGCTCGACAACTACCTGCGCGTGTTCGATCCGGTCTTCCTGCCGACGTTCCTCAACTCGCTCAAGTACGCCGGGATCACCACGATCCTGTCGCTCGCCATCGGCTATCCGATCGCGTATTGGATCAGCCGGTACGGCGGGCGTCAGAAGGTGCTGTTGATCATCCTGGTGATGCTGCCGTTCTGGACCAGCTACCTGATCCGGACCTACTCGTGGATCATCCTCCTGCGCGACAACGGCGTCGTGAACTCCCTGCTCCAGGCGATCGGGCTCACCAGCGAACCGATCATCCTGATGAACACCGACATCTCGGTCATCCTCGGCATGACGTACGGGTTCCTGCCGTTCGCGATCCTGCCACTGTTCGTCTCGATCGACCGGCTCGATCCCGATCTCGTCGCGGCGGCACGTGACCTGTACGCGTCGGGTCGCGGCGCGTTCCTCAACGTGACCCTGCCGCTGACGATGCCCGGCATCATCGCCGCCGCGCTGCTGACGTTCATCCCGGCCCTCGGTGATTTCGTCACGCCCGACCTGCTCGGCGGCCCGCAGACAACGACCATCGCCAAGAACATCCAGGAACTGTTCCTTGCCGGACGCGACTGGCCGTACGGCGCGGCGCTCGGATTCGTCTTGATGATCGTCACCCTCAGCGGGACGCTGCTCGCCCTCCGGACGCTTCGTCGGGAGGTCGTCGGTGGCGACTGAGCGCCTGGGCGGGCACTGACCATGGTCCGTGAGCGGAACCGCTGGCTGACCGCGTACGCGATGCTGGTCTACGCGTTCCTGTTCGCCCCGATCGTCGTGCTGATCGTCTACTCGTTCAATAAAGCGCGGCGAGGCCTGGTGTGGCAGGGCTTCACGTTCGACTGGTACCCGAAGCTGTTCGCCAACGACGAGCTGCTCGACTCCCTGGTCGTGTCTCTCCAGGTCGCGGTCGTCGCCGTCATCGTGTCGACGGTCCTTGGCGCGCTGCTCGGTCTGGGCCTGGCGCGACTCCGGTTCCGTGGTCGCGGCGCGACCGAGACCCTGCTGCTCGTGCCGATGATCACGCCGGAGATCGTGATGGGCCTGTCGTTGCTGCTGTTCTTCCTGCAGGCGTTCGACGCGCACGGCTCGGTCGCCCAGCTATGGGTCGCCCACATCACGTTCTGCGTGTCGTATGTGGCGGTCATCGTCCGGGCCCGGGCGGCCAACATGGACCCGCATCTCGAGGAGGCGGCCCGCGATCTCGGCGCGTCGGCGATGGGCGCCTTCCGGTACGTCACGCTGCCGCTGATCGCGCCGGCGGTACTCGCCGGGGCGTTGCTGGCGTTCTCGCTGAGCTTCGACGACTACGTCGTCACGACGTTCAACGCGGGCGTCGGCAGCTCGACGCTGCCGCTCTACATCTACGGCGCCATCAAGTTCGGCGTCACGCCCGAGATCAATGCCATCTCGACGATCATCGTGGCCGTCACCGCGGTGGCCATCCTCATCGCGTGGCGGGCCGGGGCGTTCAACACCGCGACCGGTCGCCGGGTCACGGACGAGGGCTAGCTCCCGGTCGCTGCCCTGGTCCTGGCCGCGGAGCGGGACGAGGTCGTCCCGCGGGGCAGGCGAACGGCGGCGACGTCTCCCTCGAACGTGTCCTCGTCGCCGTCCTTCGGCGTCGGGACGTCGTAGCGCAGCCGGACGGTGCGCTGCGAGTTCGTGCCATCGTTCGCGTAGCGGTCGACCGCCATGAGGTCGAAGGCATGGACGCTCGGCTCCTGGTTCGAGAAGCGACCCGCGCGCCAGCTCTGCGAGCGCGTGCCGCGCTGCTGGAGCTCGCAGACATGCCAGTCCTGGCGGTTGGTCAGGTCCCAGAACGCGATGGCATCCGAGGGATCGAAGTCGGACGCGGCGATCGTGTCGGGCTCGAACAGCCACTCGCAGATGATGCGCGTGTGATCCGGACCTGCCGGTTCGAGGCGATGGACGAGCAGGTAGTCCGGGTGGATCGACAGGAACGTCAGCGGCCAGACGAGGTAGTAGTAGATCCGCCGTTCGTCGATCGGCGTCATCCCGGGGATGGCCGGTCGGCCGCCGCGGTGGCCGCCGTCGACCGCCATCGTCTCAGCGCTCTCGACGAGCTCCATCCAGCCACCCTGCCATGGGCCGGTCGGGGCGAAGTCGCCGCCGAGGTCGTACGGCGTCAGCTTGTTCAGTTGAGGATGGATGCCCGGGCAGTGGTAGCACTCGCTGTAGTTCTCAGCCACGAACTTCCAGTTGGTCTCGACCTCGTACGTGACGGTGTGCGCGACGCGCAGACTGGCGAAGTCGAACCGTGCGAGGTGTGGCGGCAGATCGCCGAGCCACTCGATGAGCGGCGGCGTCTCCGGGGAGAGGCAGACGAACACGAAGCCCTGCCAGGTCTCCATCCGCACCGAGACCAGGCCGAAGTCCTTCATCTCGAAGTCCTCGAGGTCATCGGTGTGCTTGGCCCGGACGAGGTTCCCCTCCAGGTCGTAGATCCAGGCGTGATACGGACACTGGAACCGGACCGCAGAACCGCACTGCTCTTCGACGACGGCGGTGCCACGATGGCGACACACGTTGTAGAAGGCGCGCAACTCGCCGTCGCGTCCGCGAGCGACCAGGAGTGGCTCGTCGTCGATCGCGGCCAGGAAGTACGTGCCGGCAGAGGGCGCGTCCTCCTCGCGCCCGACGACCATCCAGTCGCGCCGGAACCATTCCCGCTTCTCGAAGTCGTGGATCGCCGCGTCGTGATACGCGCGTCCGGGGAGCAACGACGCAGCCCGGTACGGCTTGCGGACGGCCGCGATCTCCTGCGCGGTCAGCGGACCCGTGGTCATGATTTCGGGACGTCCTTCTTCGGGTCGAGGAACGGGATGGCCGCGGTGCGTGCCGGCCAGCGTCCGCCGTCGGGTGCCTCGATCTCGAGGGGCGTGCCAGGCCCGGCGAGACCGATCGGCATCCACACGTAGCCGATGTTGCGTTGCAAACGAGGCGACCAGATCAGGTCGGTCACGGTCCCAACGTGTTCGCCGTCGTGGAATGCGCGGCACTTGCGGGACAGCTCGAAGGGCAGGGCCTCGCCGTCCATCTCGATGCCCACGAGCTTGCGATCGACGCCCGCGACGCGGATCCGCTCGAGCGCCGCCTTGCCGATGTAGTCGGCCTCCTGAGGCTCGACGAGGCGCTCCAGACCCATGACGTGGAATGGCGTGTCGGCGATCGTGATGTCCGACCCGTAGTTGAAGATGCCGGCCTCGATCCGGCGCGCCTCGCAGGGCGCGATCGGGCGGATGCCATGCGGGCGGCCGGCGTCCATGATCCGGTCCCACAGCTCGGCGCCGCGCGCCGGGTCGCGCAGGTAGATCTCGTAGCCGACCTCGCCCGTCCAGCCGGTGCGCGAGATGACGACCGGGATACCGTCGAGCTCGGTCGTCAGCGTCCAGTAGTACTTGATGTCGAGGATCTCGGGCCCGAACAGCGCGAGCAGCGTGTCCTTCGACTTCGGACCCTGGACCTGGACCGGGTAGACCTCCGGCTCACGGACCTTGACGTCCATGCCGCTGTGGATCGCGACGCCTCGTGCCCACAAGCCGGCATCGCTGTCGGCGAGTGCCAGCCACCAGCGGTCGGCCTCGACGCGGAGCAGCACCGGGTCGTTGACGATGCCGCCGTCCTCGGCGGTGATCAGGACGTACTTGCCCTGGCCGACCGCACACTTCGTCAGGTCGCGGCAGGTCAGGGTGTTGACGAATGCCGAGGCATCCGGCCCGCTGATCTCGACGATCCGCTCGACCGAGACGTCCCACAGCGTCACGTCGTTGAGCAGCGCCCAATACTCCTCGATGGGGTCGGCGTAGTAACCCGGGAGGTACATGTGGTTGTAGATGTCGTAGGCGCTGCAACCCGCCTCGAGGGTCTTCTCGAAGAAGGGGGAGCGGCGATACCACGGGCCGAAGTAGAGGGTCGAGGATTCGGTCGTCGCGGGCGTCGCGAGCGGCGTGGTCATGTGACGGGTGCCTCCCAACACGGCGGCGGACGGTCAGCCGATCGTGCAGCCTCCCCGTTCTATTGCCTGTCGTGTTCCGTCTGATGGCCCGCCCGGTGCGTCAGGCGCGACCGCGTGGCTGACGGGGCGCTGACGCGTGCCAGCGGGGCCGTCGGCAACGGATCCAGGACCCTCGATAACGTCCTGGTGCCAGACGTGGCGATGCCCGGCTGGGATATCCCAACCGGGCATCTGTTCGGCCGATCTCCCCCCGGATGAGGCCAAAGCGAACGTTACCCGGTACCTCGGTCCTATGCAATACCCCGGACCTTACAACTGGTGCGATTTCGCACCTCCCAGCGGGTTCGGTGACCCGCGGCGGGGCTAGTCGAGCGTCACCCGTTGATGCCAGTGCGGCACGTGGGTCTCGAACCCGAGCGCCCGCACCTTCGGTTCCAGGGCGACCTGCGCATCGGGGTCCCCGTGGACCAGGAAGACCCGCCTGGGGAAGCCGGGCTGGCCCGGCTGTTTTCCCTCCGCGAAGCGCCCGATCCAGTCGAGCAGCTCGTGCTCGTCGGCGTGGGCCGAGAACCCCGCGATCGAGCGGATCGTGCAGCGCACCTCGCGCGGCTGTCCGTCCAGCCGGACGGTGGTCGCCCCGGCCTGGAGGTGCGCGCCGAGCGTGCCCTCGCCCTGGTAGCCGACGAACAGGAGCGTCGCCTTCGGGTCGTCGATGAGGTTGCGCAGGTGGCCCACGACGCGGCCACCGGTGAGCATCCCGTTGGAGGCCACGATCATGTACGGCCGCGTGGCGAACTGGATCTGCTGCGACTCCTTTGGCGTGTTCGTCTCGATCTGGGCCGGGTAGTCGAGCGGCGTGTCCCCGCTCTGTAGCAATGCCGATGTCTCCTCGTCGAAGTACTGCGTATAGCGGCGGTAGATCTTCGAGGCCTTCTGCGCCATCGGCGAGTCGAGGTAGAGCGGCAGCAGCGGGATCTCGCCACGGTCGATGAGCCGGTCGAGCTCCCACACGACCTCCTGCGTGCGGCCGATCGCGAACGAGGGCACGAGCAGGACGCCCTCGGCATCGGCGACGAGCCGGACGGTCTCGGCCAGGATCCGGATCGCTTCGTGCTGCGGCTCGTGTTCGCGGCCGCCATACGTCGACTCGACGAGCACGTAGTCCGCGGCGGTGAGGTAGGTCGGGTCACGGATGATCGGGGTGCCGGGGCGACCGAGGTCGCCCGAACAGACGATGACCCGCTCGACATCGCCGTCCCTGACACGTAACCGGATGATCGCCGAGCCCAGGATGTGCCCCGCATCGAGGAATGTCGCCCAGACGCCGGGCGCGACCTCGCGCTCCTCGTCGTACTCGATCGGCCGGAAGTGCTCGATGGCTCGCTCCGCATCCTTGACCGTGTAGAGCGGCTCATCGAGGTCGATCTCGAGCGCGGGCGGCTGGGAGCGCA
This sequence comes from uncultured Chloroflexia bacterium, assembly GCA_963813535.1. Lineage (GTDB taxonomy): Bacteria > Chloroflexota > Limnocylindria > Limnocylindrales > CSP1-4 > SPCO01. The sequence goes on from CAWEZH010000002.1 coordinate 1,565,795, forward strand.
GTTCGACTTCGGGGTCGCTCGTCGACCAGTCGTGCGGCGGCTCGGGCTCGATGCTGGTCTCGACGTGTTCGCCGCCGCCCGACACCTGCGCTGGCTCGGCCGTCATCGCTTCCGCCGCAGCCGTCGCTGCCGCCACCGATCCGGCCGGGGCGCTCGCGGTCGCGACCGCACCCTCCTCGGACCCGCCGGCCGCGGCAAGGTCGATCGCGGCCTGGTACGCCTCGGCCTCGGCCTTGTCGTCCGCCTCGACCAGATCGGGGTGGCGCTTCTCCCAGCGGGCCTCGCGCTTCGCGAACTCCTCGTGCAGGTGACCGGAGTCGAGGAGGACGAGGGCCGCCAGCTCGACCGTCCCGGCCGTGGCATGGATCTTGCCCTGGTAGCCGGCCCTGACGAGCATCGGCAGGCGGCCGCAATGGTCGAGGTGGGCGTGGGTCAGGACGACGGCATCGAGCTCGCCCGGGTCGAACCCGAACGGCACCCGGTTGCGGACCGATTCATTCGGGCTGCCCTGGAACATCCCGCAATCGACCAGGACCTTCGAACGACCGGTCTCGAGGAGGAACTGGGAGCCCGTGACGGTCGTTGCGCCGCCGAGGAACGTGATCTGCATGCCGGGCATGGTGACAGGCCGAGTGGCGCGTCGGACGTCGCGTCCGGCTGACCCGGCGTGCCGGGCTCGTTACGGAAGCAGGACGAGGGCGTCGATGGCGATGGCCACGAACAGCAGCGACAAGTAGCTGATCGAGTACTTGTAGAGGCGGATGGCACCTTGCGTCGATGCCTCCTCCGACGAACCCCGGCGCCACAGCGAGATCGCCTGCCAGATGAACACCGCACCGAGCCCGACCGCCGCACCGAGGTACACGAGGCCCATCCGCGCGACCGGCCAGAGCACCAGCGAGATGGCGACCATCAGGAGCGTGTACAGCGCGATCTGGCGCGTGGTCTCGGGGATCCCCCGAACGACCGGCAGCATCGGCACGCCCGGCTGCAGCGTAGTCCTTGCGGATCCGCAGCGACAGCGCCCAGAAGTGGGGCGGCGTCCAGTAGAAGACCAGCGCGAACAGGATCAGTGCCGGGATCCCGACGTCGCCGGTCACGGCCGCCCAGCCGATGACCGGCGGGAGGGCCCCTGCGGCCCCGCCGATGACGATGTTCTGCGGTGTCGAGCGCTTGAGCAGCATCGTGTAGACGACGACATAGAACGCGATGGCCAGCAGCGTCAGGAAGGCCGCCAGCAGGTTGATCGTCCACGCCATCAACCCGAACGACAGCACGCCGAGCACGATGCCGAACACGACCGCGTTCGCGGGCTCGACCTGGTGGGCCGGCAGCGGACGGCGTCGCGTGCGCGCCATGAGCGAGTCGATGTCGCGATCGAGATAGCAGTTGATGGCGTTGGCGCTGCCCGCGGCGAGCGTTCCGCCGACCATGGTCCAGAGGACGAGCCAGCCCCATTCGCCCCAGTCGAGACCGGGCACCCAGCGCGTTGCCAGGACCATCGCCGGGACGGTCGTGACGAGGAGCAGCTCGATGATCCGTGGCTTCGTCAGCGCGACGTAGGCACGCACGCGGTCCCCGGTCGAGGGTGAGACCTGCGGGGGCGAGCCGGTCGGCGCTTCGTCGCCGCTCCCGGCCGGCACCGAGCGCGCCGCGTAGTAGCTCGTGACGCTCAGTCCGACGAGCATCGCGAAGGTCACCGCCCCGAGGGAGAGGTGGAGCGTCTGGGTCCAGGCCGACAGACTGGTCAGGACCTGGAGCCCGCCGACGACGACCTGGATGGCGAAGAGGGCGGCCGCGCCGACCGCCAGTCGCACGATGACAGGCTGATCGCGCTGCGTGCGCCACGCGACGATGGCCACTCCCGCGACGATCGCACCGACCAGCGCCGCGACCCAGCGATGCAGCACATGCGCGGCGGTCAGCTCGGTGAGTGCCGGGACGAGCGACCCGTTCATGAGCGGCCAGTCAGGGAAGACGAGCGCGGAGTCGGTCGCGGTGACATTCGATCCGAAGAGCAGCAACGCGAACGTGGCAAGGGTCGCGAACGCGGCCAGCAGGGTGAACCGCTGGTTCGCGCCGGACCCGCCGAGGCGAGCCGGGTACCCGGCACGGACGGTCACATACACCAGCAGTGCGACGAGCAGCATCGCCGCGGCGAGGTGGGCGGTCACCAATTCGCCGCTGTTCCCGAGCCTGACGGTCTCGCGCCCGAGCCATGCCTGGAAGCCGACCAGCACGACCGCCCCGACGGACGGCCAGAGCAGCGATCGGCGGTCGCGATGATCGACCCAGGCAAGGATCGCCAGCCCGACGATCTCGAACCCGATGATCGCCGCGACCGTGCGGTGCATCCACTCGATCCATGCCTGGACGTCGTCCAGCGGTGGCAGCAGCTGGCCATGGCAGAGGGGCCAATCCGGACACCCGAGGCCGGAGTCGGTGGCGCGGACGATGACCCCGATCGTCACGAGCAGCACGGCTGTCCCGAGGGTGATCGCGGCCAGTCTCTGGAAGCGGGTCAACGGTTCTCCTGGGGGCGCGGTACACCGGGTGGGCATTGGGACGGGGCGCGGCCGCAATTCTAGCGCGAGCCCGCTCCGACTCGGTCATCGGCGACCCGGAACGGACGCCTCCGCTACGCTTCCGCCATGACCCGAATCCCCAGTCTGGCGATGGCCTGTGCGCTGTTACTCGTGTCGGCCGCCTGCACCGCAGGCCCTGGCGGCACGAGCTCGACAGCCCCGTCGCCATCGGTGTCGGCCGTGGCCGGCGAGTGCGCGACGACGCCGGCACCGGCGGCCGCGCCCGAGGGCTGGGACCTCGGTTCGCAGCGACCGTCTGTCTTCCCGCAGGTGATCAATCCGCCGGGCACCGTCGTCTGCGGCGCGAACCGACTGGTGTTCTCGTTCCTGGACGACCAGAACATCCCGGTCGCGAAGCCCGACCTGGCGGTCGAGGTCAAGATGTTCGACCTCGGAGCGGATCCGTCGAAGCCGGTCGCCGAAGGCCCCGCGACGTTCATCTGGGCGCAGGAGCCCGAGGTCGGCGTGTACGTGATCGACCTCGACCTGCCGACCGCCGGAGGCTATGGGATCGAGTTCACCACGACGCCGGCAGGCGGCTCACCCGAGGCCATCCGGATGACGCTCGACGTGCAGCCCAGCACGGATGTGATCTCGATCGGCGACAAGGCCCCATCGTCCGACACCCCGACGCTCGATGACGTCGGCGGCGACGTGCAGCAGATCTCGACCGATCCCGATCCGGTGCCGGCGTTCTACACGACGTCGATCGCGGATGCGGTCGCCGCCGAGAAGCCGTTCGTGGTCGCCTTCGCAACGCCGAAATTCTGCGTCAGCCAGCAATGCGGTCCCACGCTCGATCGGATCAAGCCGATCGCCGAACGCCATCCCGGCGTGACGGTCATCAACGTCGAGCCCTACCAGCTCGAAGATGTCGACGGGCAGCTCCAGCCCGTGCTGACCAACGACCAGCTGACACCAGCTGCCGTGACCGACGAGTGGCATCTGCCCACCGAGCCGTGGATCTTCGTGGTCGATCGGAACGGCGTCGTCACCGCGTCCTACATGCTGATCTTCAGCGACCAGGAGCTGGAGGCGGCGATCTCCGCCGTCGAGTAGCCGAGAGCCTCGGCCCGATCAAGTACTCGGCGATGCGCGCGGAGCATCCTCGAGACGGAGCGCAAGGTGTTCGCCGCCCTCCGTGCGGAACCAGACGTTGATGGGCTGTGACGTTGCCTGGTGCTCGGCCAGGTGACCGGGTGGGAACTGTGACCCGTTCTCGAACGCGCGCAGGCTGAAGTCCACGATCTCGCCGCCGGGGCGCCGTAGCACGAAGCCGCGCACGTCACCGAGACCCGCGCTGTCGATCGCGACGACGACACCGGTCATCTGCTCAGCGTCCGGAGGAGCCTGACCGTTGGTGTCCGGCCCGCCGAGCAGCAGCGCAGCCGATGCCGTGCCGACGACGATCGCGACGAGCAGGATGGCGAAGAGCGTGCGTGTGCGCCGATCCACCGTCAGCCGCCGGCAGGCGCGCCAGCGACCGTTCCGGTGCTGCCCGGGGCCTGGAGCGGGTCTCCTGCGGCGCATCTCGGGCACGTCGACTCTGTGGGTTCGTAGGTCGGAAGGTCGAGCTGCCACAGCGCCCGGAGCGGGTACGTCCGGCCCGTCGTCGGTGAGGTCAGCGTCTCCCGACCACCACTTCTATCGACGAGGACCACGCATTCGACGATCTCACCGCCGAGCGCCTCGACCGCTGGGATCATCGCCAGCAGCGAGCCCCCGGTCGTGAGGATGTCATCGACCAGCAGGACCCGCTCGCCGGGTAGGATCGAGAAGCCGCGCCGGAATTCGCGGCGAGTGCCACCCGCACCGTCCGGCACCTCCTCCGCGAAGATCCCGAGGGTCCCCAGTTGCCGCGCCGTCTCGAAGGCCAGGATGACGCCTCCGGTCGTCGGCCCGGCGACGAGGTCGACCGGCCGCCGGTCCTCATCGCCGCGTCCGAGAGCGCGGATCCAGGCGGCCCAATAGCCGCACAGCTCGCTCGTCGCGGCCGGATCCGACAGGACGGCGAACTTCTCGACATAGGCGTCACTGTGGCGGCCGCTCTTGAGAAGGAAGTGGCCCTCGCGGAAAGCGCCGGATGCGCGGAACAGCTCCTCGGTCCGGGCCGCCACGACTGCCCGGGCGGCCAGGTCGACCGCGGGTTTGATCGTCGTCACGCCCGAAGTGTAGGTCGGACGGCCGTCACGGCCGGTATTCGACGCCCTTGGCCGAAGGGGAGGCAGCTCGCTTGGGGAGTGCCGACCCGATCAGGTCGCGGTGCGACTCGACGCCCCGCCGGCGACACTCGGCCTCCAGCTCGCCGACCAGGCGGACCGGGAGCAGCGGGTCGGCGAAGATCGCGGTCCCGACCTGGACGGCGACCGCACCGACGGCGAGGAAATCGAGGACATCGGCGAGCTCGGTGACGCCACCGATGGCGATGACCGGGATGCGGACCGCCTGGGCCGCCTCGTACACGATCCGGAGCGCCACCGGCTTGACGGCAGGCCCGCTCAGACCGCCGTAGATGTTGCCGAGCAGCGGCCTGGTGCGATCCGGGGCGACGGCGATGCCCGACAACGTGTTGATCGCGGTCAGGGCGTCCGCGCCGGCATCGGCGATGGCCTTGGCGATGGGACGGATGTCCGCCACGTTCGGTGAGAGCTTCACGAGTAACGGCAGGTCCGTCGCGCGCCGGACCGCCGCGGTCACCTCACCGGCGGCACCGGGATCGATCGCGAACTGGAGTCCACCACGGCCGACGTTGGGACACGAGATGTTGAGCTCGATGCCGGCGATGCCGGGCACGCCCTCCAATCGACGCGTGACCTCGACATAGTCAGCCACCGACTCGCCCGCAACGTTGACGATCACGGGCACGTTCCACCCGGCCCAGGTCGACGCGTACTTCTCCACGACCACGTCGACCCCCGGGTTCTGGAGACCGATCGAGTTCAGCATCCCGCCCGGCGTTTCGGTGACGCGCGGCGTTGGGTTGCCGATCCGCGGCTTCAGCGTCGTGCCCTTGCAGCAGATCGCGCCGAGCAGGTCGACGTCGACGACGTCGCCGTACTCGACTCCATAGCCGAATGTCCCCGATGCCACGAGGACCGGGTTCGGCAGCACGAGCCCGCGTCCGAGGTCGACCGTGAGATCGATGTCGCTCGCTGATCCGGCTTCGATGGGCGCCGCAGGTACGGCTTCGACCCGCGGTCGAGCCGAAACCGGCGCGATCGCCGGGCGGATGCGGCGAGGCGTCGGCGTTCGCTTGGCGCCGGCCGGACGCCCCGATGTCGTCACGACGCGCCGCTTGGCCTTCACGACCAGGCCGCCTCCCAGGCCACTTCCTCGCTCGCGAAGACCGGCCCCTCCCGGCAGACACGCTGGGGCGTGCCCGTCACGCTCATCACGACGCAGCCCAGGCACGCGCCGACGGCACAGCCCATGTTCTGCTCCATCGAGACCTGCAGGAACGCCTTGCGCCTGGCCCCTGGCGAACCGAGCGGATCGGCCCGACCAGCGCCTCGTTTTCGACCGAGGGCCGCCACACCGAGCCGTCCGCGGCGGCCCTCCGCGAGCCGGGCCAGCGCTCGGAGCATCGGGGTCGGACCGCAGGCAAAGGCCTGGTCTGCCCAGCTTTCGTACTGCGGGACGAGCTCCGTCACGAAGCCGCGGTGGCCGAGGGAGCCATCGTCTGTGGCGACGACGTACTCCACCTCGTCGGGCAGCAGGTTCGACGGGTAGACCTCCCGCGCGGTGGTGGCGCCGAACAGCAGCGTCACCTGGCGACCGGCCTGGATCGCCTCGTCGGCCAGCATCCGGACACCGGCCATGCCCAGACCGCCCGCGATCAGGAGCAGGTGCCGACTCCGCGGATCGACCTCGAACGGCCGGCCGAGCGGCCCCAGCAGGTCGATGGCATCTCCCGCACGGAGCCGCGCGAACCACTCGGTGCCCCTGCCGATGACCCGGAAATGGATCGTGACGATGCCCGTCACTGGATCCGCCGTATTCAGCGAGAACGGCCGACGCAACACCATCCCGGAGTAATCGCCGGTGCGGACATGGACGAACTGCCCGGCCCTCGAGCCGGTGGCCAGCTCGGGCGCGTGATAGGCCTGCAGCCACTGGCCGGGAAGGATCTCGCGGCTATCGACGAGCTCGGCGGCGGCGAGCCGCATGGTCAAGCGGTCGGGCGGCCCTCCGCGCCCTCTCCTTCCTCGCGGTCCTCGGTATCGCCGTCATCGGTGCCGTCCTCGGCTTGCTCTGTCGCTTCACCGTCGTCGTCGGCGACCGCGACCTCGACATCGCCCTCGACCGGATCCGTGGACGCGGTCTCCTCGCTGGGACCCGCGCCGTCGCCCTCCGTGGCCAGCTCGGGCGCGACCGCTGGATAGGCCTCGGCCAGGGCGTCGGCCAGGTCGCCGAACACATCCGTCGGGTCGTAGAACTCCACGAGCTGGTCGGGGCCGGTCAGGCTCCGCCACTGTCCGTCGGCCTCCTCGGGGATCACCTCGGCTCGGAACTCCCCGGCCGAGGTCAGGACGAGTCGCTCGTCGTCGTCGTCGACGATCACCAGCTCCCCGAGCAGGCCGGATGCCGGCCCCGCGGCGACCTCGAACTCGTCGAGCAGCCGTGATTCGCTGCGCTGGCTGCGCTCCTGGTATTCGAGCGCGAGGTCGTACAGCCGCCGGGCAGCCGCATCGTCGTCGTCGAGGTCCACCTGCTCCGGTTGGCCGGCGGCCCACGAGTCCGCGGCAGCCGCATACGGGTCCTCGCCGAGCGCCACCGTCTCTTCGGGCGAGATACCGGCGGCCTCGAGCATCTCGTCGCTCGCGGTCGGGGACTCGCCCATCCCGGCGGCCTCCTTGGCCGCTTCACTGAACGCGGAGAAGATGTCGGCCGGGTTGTAGAGCTCGACCAGCTCGGACGCCGACTCGATGACCTCGGTCTCGCTCACCCAGTCGCCGGTCAGGTCGTCGAGGAAGCGCGTGCGGCTGCGGAACGTGCTGTCGGGTGCGATCGAGAGGTAATCGGGCTCCTCATCGATCAGCGTCAGCCCGCCGTAGGCGGCGATGCGCTCCTTGTGGCGGTCCAGGAACCGGCGCAGCTGGTCGGTCGACTGGACAAGGAAATCGGACCGCTCGAGGGCGGCGTCCGCCGCGATCTCGCCGAGCAGGTCGTTGCGGCCCGTATCCATGGTTCGCCTCCTGTTCGGTTCGTCGCCGGGTGGCAGGACTTCGCGTCGGATGCTCATCGTCTTGGGTCGTTCGGGTCAGCGATGGTATTCGAGGTTGGGTCCCATGCGCTCACGCAGGAACATCGAGTGGTGGCGTTCGAAGATCCACTCGCCGGCCCGATGGCCAAGCGCCCTGGTCGCCTCGTCGGCCTCGAGCTTGTCGAGCGTCCCATAGTCGGGCAGGTCGAGCAGGATGACGTTGTCGAAGTCCCAGCCATGGGCGACGTTGTACCAGCCGATGAACCGGATCCCGAACCGCTCCTCGTATTCCTTCACCTGGCGCGGGAAGATCGTGCGCATGAAGAACTTGAAGAACGGGTCGCGGCCTCGGCGGACGGAGAAATAGGTCGCGAGAACGGGCATGGGGCCATTGTGTCATGGGGTCGCGGCCGGGGCGGGGTCGCTGGTGCGGAGAGTGACCCGGCGGGGCGGGAGTCGCGAGCCCTCGGTCACCCGGTGACCGAACGGGCGGTCAAGCGCTCGCCGCTGGCTCGATCCCGCTGGTTCGTTCGACGGTTCGGTCACGGGTTGACCAAGACGGTGCCTATACCTCAGCCGGAGGGTCGTCGGGTCCCGTTCGTTCGTCCATTCGGTCACCCGGTGACGCGCCGGCCGCCGAGCGACTCTCATCCTCGAGCTCGCCGACGGTCTTGCTGCCGCTCGCCATCGGTCGGCGGCGGCTGCGACGGTCGGCCGCCACCAATCGAAGCAGGAAGATGATCGTCTGGCCGGTCGTCAGCAGGAGCCCGATCACGACGAACAGCAGGATGGCGCTGACCGCCTCCGGCCAATGCCACATCGCGCTCAGTGGCGTCAGGACGATGAAGATCGCCAGCACGATGAGCTGGAACCGGAAGCAGCCGAGGCCGGGGCCGCGTTCAGCCTCGAGGTCGGCGCCTTTGTACTGGACGGGCCCCGTCGAGCGGGGCGGCCGTGGCGGCGTCGGGTCGGCGTCCGGGCCTGTCGGCGGGTCGGCGCTGGATTCGGGTCCGGTCACGAGCCGGAACGATACGGGAGGTCGCGTCAGGCTGTCGGCGGGTCGATGGCCAGGCCCTCGACGACCTCGACGCGCTGCAGCGCCGACAGGATCGACGGCGCCGCCAGCACCTTCCACGACCGCGATCCGCCGCCGAGGATGATGCGCTCCCGCCGCATCACTCGGCCGTCGACCCAGATCGGCAATCCGGCGGGCAGCCCGAACACGGTGACGCCGCCGATCTCCATGCCGGTGATGTCGCGGGTCGATTCGGCCGGAGCGAAGGACGCCTTTCGTGTCCCGAGGCGGTCGCGAACCGTTCGGTTCACGTCGAGCCGGTTCGGCGCGAGCACCACGCAGGCGGCATAGCGAGGCGGATCGCCCTTGCCGATGACGACGATCGTGTTCGCCGAATCCTCGGGCTCGAAGCCGTACGCGGCGCAGAACGCGGCCGTGTCAGCGAGGGCCGGGTCACACGGAAAGAGCTCGTAGTCGACGCCCAGCGCGTCGAGCGTGGCCACCAGCCGCTCCCGGCCTTCGGGGTCGTGGCTGGTCGGGTCGATCTCGTCGGACATGGCCCGAAGCGTAGTCGGTACCATCGACCCCGGATGGCCGACCGAACGACGCTCCAGTCCCCGACCGCACCGATGGACATCGACGCGTACCTAGAGCGTTTTGACTGGCACCCGGAGCCGGAGCTGATCGGCTACCGCGACGAGGCAGCGTCGCGGGCGGCGCTCGCATCGCTCGGGCAGCGGACGTGGCACGAGGCATTGGAATTCCTGTACGGCATCGCGACCGAGCGCGCGATGGGCGATCCATCGACGTACGCCGAAGCCCGCCGACGGTATTACGCATCCGATCCAGCCGGCCCTCGGGATGGTCCTGGCCCGGCCCCGTCGGCGCCCATGCGCGCGACCGACGTCGTCGACGAGTTCTCCGCCCGCCTGTCGCGCGGCCTGATGAATGCCCAGCACCCGCGCCAGTTCGGGTACTTCACGCCACCCCCGCTACCGATGTCGATCATGGGCGAGCTGCTCGCACAGATGACCAACCAGGGCGTCGACGTGTGGCATGCCGGTCCCTTCGCCGCCTTCGCCGAGGAAGAGGTCGTGTGCTGGCTGTGCGACCTGGTGGGCTACGGGCCGGACGGCTTCGGGCTCCTCACCAGCGGCGGCGTGATGGCCAATTTCATGGGGATGACGCTGGCGCGCGACCTGCGTCTCGGTCGCATCCGCGACCTGCCGGGGCCGCCGCGCGGGAAGGATCTCGAGGGCGCCCGGGTCTATACCAGCGACCAGACGCATTTCTCGATCGCGCGGGCGCTCGATGAGCTCGGGTTCCCGCCCCAGACGCTGGTCGTCCTCCCATCCGACGACGACTTCCACCTGCGTGGGGCCCCGGTCGCTGATGCCGTGACCCGCGACCGAGCGGCCGGTCTGACGCCATACGCCATCGCGGCTGTCGCGGGCTCGACCAACACGGGTTCGGTCGACGCCGTCGGCGAGCTGGCCGACGTGGCCGGGGCGGAGGGCCTGTGGCTGCACGTCGATGCGGCATACGGCGGCGGCGCACGGCTGACGGAACGGGACCGGGATCGCGTCCCGGACCTCGACCGCGCCGACTCGGTGACCGTCGACCCCCACAAGTGGTTCTTCCAGGCCTACGACATCGGCGGTCTGCTCGTCCGCGACCGCAGGACGTTGAGTGCCGTCTTCGGCGGTCGCGCGCCGGAGTACTACCGGGGTGGCGAAACGCCGGGCAGTGGCGTGCCCGACTACCTCCGCGACGGCGAGCACGACCCGTCGCACGACGACCAGCTCAACTTCTACAAGCTGTCGTTCGAGGGGACACGGCGCTGGCGTGCGCTGAAGCTGTGGATGACCTGGAAGCATCTGGGGACGCCGGGCTTCGGCCGGTTGATCGAGGCCAACGACGATCTCGCCGCGTACCTGGCCAGCCTGCTGCGCCGAGGCGGACGACTTCGAGGCCATACCCGAGAAGCCCGAGTTGTCGGTGGTCTGTTTCCGGCATGTGCCGGCGGGGCTCGATGGGCGAGGCACTCGACGCCCACCAGGATCGGCTGCAGGCGGCGCTCGAGCTCTCCGGCGACGGCTGGCTGACGACGACCCGCCTACGCGGCGCGACGTGGCTCCGCGCCGGGATCGTCAACTACCTCTCGACCGAGGCCGACATCGACCGGCTGCTCGACACCCTGCGTCGACTCGCCGTCTAGGCCCGAGGCGACTCCAGGGGCGCGGGGCGGTCGCAGCGCGACGCCACCGACTCCGCCTGCCCCGACGTGGTCGCCCGCTCGATCGCCAGCAGGACGTCGAGCACATGGAACGCGAGCTCGCCACTCGCGCGATGCGGCCGACCCGAGCGGATGCCGGCGATCAGGTCGGCCAGCCCGATGCCACGGCCCACCGTGCCGTCGAACCGGAGTGGCACGTCCTCCCAGCGGCCGGCGCCGAGCGGGCGGTAGCGCACCGCCCCGTCGAACCGATTCGGGTCGCCGAGGATCAGCGACCCGGCCGTCCCGTGGATCTCGAAATGCGGTGCCTCGCTCGCGACGACGTCGAATGACGCGGTGAGGCCGCCCACGGCGCCTGAGGCGAAGTCGAGGGTCGCGAGGACCGTCGTCGGAACCTCCGCCGCGACCGTCGAGCCGGCCAGGGGCCCGGACCCGATCTGCCTTTCCGACCCGACGCCACGCCCGATCGCCGCCACCGACGCGATCGGGCCCAGCAACGACACGAGCGCCGTCACGTAATACGGCCCGACATCCAGCAACGGCCCGCCACCGCTCGCGTAGAAGATACCGGGGTTGGGATGCCACGACTCCGGCCCGAGGTGGGCCACCGACGCTGTGGCCGCGAGCGGCGTCCCGATCGCCCCTTCATCGATGAGCGCCCGCGCCGTCTGCAACCCGCCGCCGAGGAACGTGTCCGGCGCGGCGCCGACGCGGACGCGGACGCCACGCGCCTCTTCGAGGACCGTCCGCGCATCGTCGAGATCGGTCGCGAGCGGCTTCTCCGAGTACACGTGCTTCCCGGCCGCGATCGCTGCCCGTGAGACCGCCACGTGCGCGACCGGTGGCGTCAGCACGAGGACGACCTCGATCGACGGATCCTCGATGAGCTGTTCCGGCGAAACGGCCGGGAACCCGCCGACCGCCGACAGCGCCGCGGCTCGCCCGCTATCGAGGTCGGCGCACGCCGCGAGCTCGATCGAGGCGAATGACGCACAACCGGGCAGGTACAGACTCGTCACGTCGCCGCAGCCGACGATCCCGACCCGGGCCGGCGGCGCGTCGGTGATCACGAGGGCCGCGCGCGGCCGAGCCCTCGCCCGACCAGGTTCGCGACGCTCTCGCGCACGCCGTCGATCGGCGCGCCGTCGATATGGTCGAACTCGACGATCAGCCACTCGACGGACCCGGCGGCCTGCGCGGCCTCGATCGATGCAGCAGGATCCACGACGCCGCTGCCTACGGGCACGTTCACGAACGTCGCGTCGTCGTACGCCGATGCAGGCAGGTCTGTGCCGTCCTTGATGTGCAACGACACCACCCGCCGACCCAGACCGGTGATGATCTCGGCCGGGTCGGCGCCCCCGACGACGGCCCAGAAGATGTCGACCTGGAAATCGACCGCATCGCCGAGACCGGCCGCCAACCGATCGATGACGCGCGCGCCGTCGACCGGCGCCATCTCCCGGTCGTGGTTGTGCAGCCCGAGCCGCAGTCCATGGTCGGCGGCCACCCGCGCCGCGCCCCCGAGCCGATCGATCAGCGACGCGACCGCGTCGAGCGTGTCGCTCACCCGTGGACTGACGATGATCCGGCCCGCCCCGAGCTCGGCGATCGACCCGGCCGCCCGGCCGAACGCGTCGGCATCATCGATGTCCGCCCAGCTGTGGGCACTCGTCACGGCCAGGCCGAGGTCGTCCAGCACGCGCCGAGCCGCGGCGGGGTCGCCGCCGGGTACGTCGACCGTCTCGACACCGAGCACGCCCGCCTCGGCGATGGAACCGAGCGTCGCCGGGTCGAGCCCGAGACCCGCCCCGCCGAAGCGTGCGGGATCGCGGAAGGTGTAGAGCTGGACGCCGAGCGGGAGCGGCCTCGACGCCTCAGCCACGCCCGTGCAGCAACCCGCCGACGTGCTCGAGCAGCTTCCAGGCGACCTCCGCGTCGCCCTTCACGAACGCTCGGAAATCCCAGAAGGTCATCACGAGCGTGCGCAGGTCGGTGGTCGCCGTCACGGTCGCCGTCCGAACTCGATCGCTGATCAGCGCGACCTCGCCGAAGTAGCTTCCCGGACCGACCTTGTCGACCTCCTTTCCGCCGACGGTCACGACCCCCTCGCCTTCGACGACGACGAAGAAGCCCATGCCGTGGCTATCGCCCTCCCGGACGACCTCGCTGCCGGCTGGGAACGTGCGTTCAGAGAAATCACGGGCAAGGCGTTCCAGATCCTTCTTGTCAAGGCTGGAGAGCAGCGGGACCTTGGCCAGCAGCTCGGTGGTCTCGGACATGACGGTCTCCAGTGCTGTCGCCGACTATCAGCGCGAACTATCACCGTTCCGCGTTCGCGCGGCGAGCCGGTCCTGCAGGCGGAACCACTCCCCGGCGAACGGCATGAACCATGGCCGCCCCTCGTAGGGCGCCGGAACCAACGGGAAACGCAGGCGCGTGAGTGCCGGCGCCTCGCCGCCGGAAAGCCATGACCCGACCTTGGTGCCGAGGTTCGTCATCAGCGCGACGCCGGTCCCGCAGCAGCCCATCGCGTAGGTCACGCCATCGTTCGTCCGGCCGACGTGCGGCATCCGGTCGAACGTGAAGCCCACGTTGCCACCCCAGGCGTACTCGATCCGGTGATCGGCCATCTGCGGATGGACCTCGATCAGCCCGCGCCACAGGATCTCGGCGGTCCGGTCGATGGTGGTCGGCATGAACGACGCGCGACCGCCGAACACCATCCGCCGGTCCGCTGACACATGCCAGTAGTAGAGGAAGTTCTTCGTGTCGAAGAATGCCCGGCCCTTCGGCGACAGCTCGCGCGCGAGGGCGTCGGGCAGCGGCTCGGACGCGATGATGTACGAGCCGATCGGGATGATCCGGCGGCGGAGCGATGGGACGACGCCGTCGGTATAGCCGTTCGTCGCGACGAACACGTCGCGGGCGCGGATGTCGCCCCGCTCCGTCGCCACGACGAAGGCACCGTCCCGGCGCCGTATCGAGCGCGCCCTGACACCCTCGTGCAGATCGGCACCGGCCGTGTCGGCGGCGGCGGCCAGCCCCGCGAAGTAGCGACCCGGGTGGAGCAGTCCGCTGCCCTCGACGGCAAGCGCCCCGAAATAGGCGTCACTCCCGATCTCTTCCCGGATCCGATCGCGGGGCACGACCGTCGAGCTGACGCCGACCGATGCGAGGCTCTCGCGCGCATGCTCGAGCTCGGGCGCGTGCGCCGGGGCATAGGCGAGCTCGAGATGGCCGACCTCGCGGAAGTCGCAATCGATCGCCTCCTCGACGATCAACCGCTTCACGAGCTCGTACGAGTCGAGCGTCTCCTGATAGAGCGACTTGCCGGTCTCCGGTCCGTAGCGCTTGATGAGCTGGCGGGCGCTCCACTTGTAGCCGCCATGGACGATGCCACCGTTCCGTGTCGACGCACCCCAACCGAGGGTACGTGCCTCCAGCAGCGTGACCCCCACTCCCCGGCGTGCGAGCTCTCGCGCGGCGGTGATCCCGGCATAGCCCCCGCCGACGACCACGACATCGGTACTCGCCGGGAGCGGCCGCCCAGAGCGATCGGGCAGCGCCGCCATCGACGCCTGCCAGAACGGACGGCGCTCGAAGTCGTCGTTGAGTGGTGGTGTGGCCGCCATCGCCGCGAGCGTACCGGAGCCGTTCGTCCGTCACCGCGGCACCGCGCACGCGCGACGCCCGGCGGCGTCAGGTTCGGATGAGCGCCGGAGCCTCGTACGCGACCCTTCCGGCCGCCATCGTCAACAGGACTCGGCCCGACAACTGCATCCCGAGCAGTGGCGAGTTCTTGCCCTTGGACGCGAGCGCCTCGGTCGTCACCGTCCAGCGCTCGGATCGGTCGAAGATCACGAGATCGGCCGGCTCGCCCTCGACCAGCTCGCGACGACGACCGATCACCGACGCCGGACCGACCGTGAGCGCCCTGATCGCCTGTGCGAGTGTCAGGCGGCCGGCGTCCACCGCGGCGAGCACCAGGCCGAGTGCCGTTTCGATGCCGCTGATCCCGCTCGACGCGAGGCCGAACTCGACCGCCTTGTCGACCTCCGTGTGCGGGGCGTGGTCGGTGGCGATCGCGTCCGCCGTTCCGTCGGCGAGGGCGGCGATGCACGCGAGGGCGTCGATCGGCGTGCGCACCGGCGGATTGACCCGTAGCGACGTCCCGTACGGGGCCGCGACGATCGCCCCGTCCCCCCACGGATCGCCCTCGGGCCCCGCATCCCACGAGAAGCGCCGCGCCCCGGCGACCCACTCGTCGCTCAGTGCGAGGTGATGCGGCGTGACATCGCACGACACGGGGAGCCCGGTGGTCTTGGCGCGGCGCACGAGTTCCAGCGAGCCGGCCGTCGAGATATGCGTCAGGTGCAAGCGTGCGCGTGGCACGTCGCGGACGACGTCGGCGAGGATCGCCACGTCCCGAGCGACCGCCGTCTCCTCGGCCGAGGCCGGCCAGCCGCGGAGACCCAGCACGGTCGCCACGAGGCCGTCGTTCGCCTCGGCCCCGTCGGTCTGGGTCGCATCCTCAGCATGATCGACGATGGGCAGCCCGAACGCCCCCGCGTATGCCAGCGCGTTGCGCAGGATGCCCGCGGTTCGGACGGGCGCCCCATCGTCCGAGTAGCCGACCACGCCGGCATCGGCCAGCTCGCCCAGGGCGGCGAGGGTCTCGCCCGCCCGCCCGGTGCTGACCGCGCCGTAGGCCAGCAGTTCGACCGGCGAGCCGGACGCCTCGGCAGCGGCTCGGACCGCCGCCAGGACACCGGGCTCATCGAGCGCGGGCGTCGTGTTGGGCATGGCACAGACCGTCGTGAACCCGCCATGTGCCGCGGCCGCCAGCCCGCTCGCCACGGTCTCGGCATCCTCGTTGCCTGGCTCCCGGAGGTGGGCGTGCAGGTCGAGGAACCCCGGCGCGACGACGACGCCGCCCGAATCGACCTCTGCCGCGTCGTCACCCTCCAACCAGGTGATCGCCTCGAGGACCCCGTCACGGACGACGATTTCGGCAGGACCCTCCCTGCCGCCGGCCGGGTCGACCACCCAGACGCGGCTCAGGTCGAGATCGGTCATCGCCTCAGCGACTCGCGCCGGCGAGCAGGTACAGCAGGGCCATCCGGATAGCGACCCCGTTCGTCACCTGGTCGGTGATCACGGACTGCGCTCCGGCAGCGACGTCGGGCGCGATCTCGACGCCCTCGTTCATCGGGCCCGGATGCATGACGAGGGCACTGGGTTTCGCGCTGGCGAGTCGAGATGCGGTCAGCCCGTAGCGTGCCGTGTACTCGCGAAGCGACGGCAACAAGCCGGACGCCATCCGCTCCCGCTGGATCCGAAGCGCCATCACGACATCGGCATCCCGCAGCGCCTCGTCGATCGAGGACGTGACGTGGAAGCGCCGCGCCGCAGCGGCTCCCCGACCCGCCCACGCCTCGAACCCGCGCAGGAGTGTCGGTGGGCCGCACAGCCACAGGTCGGCGCCGGCCGCGGTCAGCGTCCAGATGTTCGAACGGGCGACGCGCGAATGGAGCACGTCGCCGAGGATCACGACCTTCTTGCCCTCGACCGATCCGAGCCGTGACCGCATCGTGTACAGGTCGAGCAGTGCCTGCGTGGGGTGAGCGTGCCAGCCATCGCCCCCGTTGAGCACCGACCCGCCGAAGATCTCGGCGGCCAGGTACGGCGCGCCACTGACGCTGTGTCGCATCACGAGCATCTGGGCGCCGAGCGCCTCGAGCGTCCGCACCGTGTCGACCAGCGATTCGCCCTTCGACACCGACGACGTCGACGCCGCGACGTTGACGACATCGGCCGACAGGTTCTTGGCAGCCACCTCGAACGAGACGCGCGTCCGCGTCGATGCCTCGTAGAACAGGATCGTCACGTTCCGACCACGGAGCGCGGGGACCTTGGGGATCGGCCGGGCCAGCACCTCGCGCATCGCATCGGCGGTCCGCATGACGAGATCGATGTCGGCCGTCGACAGCCCGTCGACGTCGAGCAGGTGCCGGTGGCGCCAGCCGACGGTCTGGCCTTCCGGCGCGTCGTCGACCGACGGGACGATGAGCTCGCCGGACCCGGCAGCCTCCGTGAGTCCGTCGAGCACGTCGGTCACGCGACGGGCTCGGCCGCCACCGGCGCGTCGTCGGGACGGCTCGGAGCCACGCGCTCGATCTCCACGCCGTCCTCGTCATCGGTCTCCTCGAGATGGACGCGCACGATCTCCTCGCGCGAGGTCGGGACGTTCTTGCCGACGTGATCGGCGCGGATCGGCAGCTCGCGATGGCCTCGATCGACCAGCACGGCCAGGCGGATCGCCTGTGGCCGGCCGAAATCGACCAGGGCGTCCATCGCGGCGCGGATCGTCCTGCCGGTGTACAGCACGTCGTCGACGAGCACGACCGTGCGACCGTCGATGGCAAACGGCAGGTCGGTGCCCTTCACGACCGGCTGTTGGGCGACCAGCGACAGGTCATCGCGGTAGAAGGTGATGTCGAGTGCCCCGACGGGGATCTTGGCGCCCTCGTTCTCGGCGATCGCCGCCGCGATGCGGCGGGCGAGCGGGACACCACGGCGCTGGATGCCGATGAGCAACAGGCCGTCGGTGCCGGCCTGCTTCTCGACGATCTCGTGGGAGAGGCGGATCGTCGCCCGACGGATCTCGTCGGCGGTCATGATCCGGCGTCCGGTCATCGCTCCTTCCCGGCCTCACGGGGCCACACGGGCGGCCTCACGGGGCCGCGGCCGAAGGTCAGGTCAGAGGATACCGCGGCCCACGCCCCGAGCGGGAGCGTCGCTCAGTGAGCGTCAGTAGACGTGAACGGTGACCTTCGTCACGCCGCTCCAGGAGGGGCAGCCACAGATCGCGAAGAAGTCCGGGCGATAGAGGTCGACGATGCGCTCCGGAGCCTGCGGCCCGTAATCGGTCACCACCCGCTCGACGCAGCCGCCGTCGCCACAGATGACGACGACCGTTCCCCGCGGGAGGCGCATCGCGGTCGTCCCGTGGTCGTAGAAGGTCGCCTCGCCCGTGATCGAGTACTTCGGTGGCTTGCGGGCGGACGCAGCCGCGCTCTCGGGCTGATCCACGTTGACGCGGTCGGCCGGTCCACTCTCAGGTGCCTCGCCCGGTTCGAAGAACGTCGTCTCGGCGTCGACGATGCCACCCGATCGATCGGCACGGTCAAGCCCCGCGATCATGATCGGCGATCGCGAGTCGGACGCGGGGATCGAATACGGCTGGAACGCTCCGGCGGGGACTGGTTCCACCGCGCTGGGGACGCGGGAACCGGCCAGACCCGGTAGCGATACCAGGGCGAGGGCGGTGCTGATCACCGACCCTACGACCAACCATCTTGGTCGCACGATAGGGCGGGAACGATACGACGCCCGGGGGCCTTATGCCAACCCCGTCGACCCGATGGGACCGCAGATCAGCGGATGACGACGGGATCCTCGCCTGGACTGCTCTCGACGATGCCGACGTCGGTCTTGGACCACGCGGCGATCTGGACGCGGCTCCCCTCGCCGCCCTGACCGCGCGGCGTCGCCCAGGCCAGGCGGCCGTCGCCGATCGAGAAACCGGGCAATGCCGGCACATCGTCCGGGGCGCCGTCGACGTGCTCGAGGCGCGTCTGCTCCCGGTCGACGTGGAACAGCGTCAGCCGGCCGACCACCGGATCGTCCCGGTCGGCCAGCCACACGGCGACCCACTCACCGGTCTCGTCCCAGCGGACATCGAAGTCGCCCGGCGCGGCGTCGGTCACGACGCGGGACAGGTCGGCGCCGTCCGCCGGACCGGGGCCTTCGGCAGACCACGTCCGAAGCTCGAGTGCACCGTCCGCGGGCGCCCAGGTCGCCCCGTCCCTGGCCCGGGTCAGCCGCCCGTCCCAGACGATCGCCAACTCGCTGGTGGGGTCGACGGCCGGCCGCCAGACGTAGCCTGCGTCCGTCTCGTCACCGCTCGCCGGGTCGATCGAGACGCTCATCGCATCCGGCTCCGCGGTCGACGCATCGTCGGGTCGACTGACGATGAGCCTGTCGCCGGCCCACGAGGCGAAGTACGAGTCGCCATCGTCGGTGATGGCCTGTGCCTTCTCGTCCCCGACCCGCCAGGTGTAGACGTCCGTTCCCTCGGAGGCATCCGCCAGGCGTGCCGTGAAGGCGAACCAGTTGCCGTCGGGCGAGAACGCCGCCGATTCCCCGACGACCTGGATGCCGCTTGCGATGGCGAGCACCGCGGCGGCCGTCTCGGTCGGCGTCGCACTCGGCTCGATCGAGGCGACCGGCGACTCCGCCGGAGCGCTCGGGACTGCGGCAGTGTCGGTCGGCTCCGCGGACGACGATGCCGCGGCACTTGGCGGCGGCTCGGACGTTGCCTCGGCTGTGGGGACTGCAGACGCCGACGCCGCAGCGCTCGCGTTGGCGGCCGGCGTGGGTCGTGCGGTGCGTTCGGGCAGGGCGACGACGACGACCTCATCGCCGGCATCGGCGGTCCTGGAGATGGCGATCGCCTGGCGCTGGGTGGGCGAACCGACGATCGACTTCGGCGTGTTGTCGAGCGCCAGGAGTCGGCGGTCGGCATCGCGCACGGCCGGGCAATCCGCCGCGCCGTCGGATGGGCACACCTCGTCCACCGCAACGCGGTAGTAGCGACTGTCCCGTCCGTCGATCCAGCCGACGTCGCCGACGTTGGGGACGACGATCGGGGTGGGCTGGACCGGGGTCGGCTGGGTGGGCGCCGCCGATACGTCACTCGATCCTTCGCTCCCTGGCTGCCCCTCGCCTGTCACGCCGCCCTGGTAGACGGGGATGCTCCCGGACATCAGGCTGACGCCGACCACGATGGCGACGACGGTCAGCCCGGACAGGGCGCCGACCGGAAGGCTCCGCAGGCCCCTTCGGGAAGCAGTCGCCCCGGATCCGGCCTCGATCGCGGCGGCCGTGCGTGCCCACATGTCGCGGGGCGGTTCCGGTGCCGATTCGCGGAGAGCACGGAGCGCGAGACGATCATCGTCGTAGCTCGAGGCGATCGCGGAACACGACGTGCAGCCGGCGAGGTGCTCGTCGAGCCACGCCGACTCACTCGGCGCCAGGACCATGTCCATCCGCTCCGCGAGCCGAGTCTTGGCACGTTCGTGCGCGTCGGAGCGATCATCGGGCCGGCGCCGCAACCGGGAGAACCGGCTCACCGATCCAACCCCGCCGTGCGACCGGTTTCGCGCGCGGCATCCCTGGCCGTCTCCGCGGCGGCATCAGCTTCCCGTTCCGCGGCGAGCGCCTGGCGCAGGGACTCACGGGCTCGTGTGAGCAGGGCCCGCGCCGCCACGTGGCTCACGCCCAGGGCTGCAGCGAGCTCGAGCCCCGTCAGGTCGTGGAGCTCGGCGAGCAGCAACGCGGCGCGCTGGCGCTCCGGGATCCTGGCGAGTGCCCGCTGGAGATCGCCGGACAGGCGCGTGTCCATGACCAGATGCTCGGCAGAGGGTGCGGATCCACGCGACTCGCCGGTCCACGGCAGGAACCGGACGATCTTGCGTCGGCGGATCTCGTCGAGCGCGACACGATGGGCGATCTGGTACAGCCACGCCCGGGCGTTCTCGGGCTTCTCGAGCGTGTCGTAGTTCTTGTACGCCTTGACGAATGCGTCCTGCGTCATGTCCGCGGCCACCTCGCCGTCGCGCATCATGCGGAAGAGGTATGCGTAGATCTCGCCGTGGTGCTTGGCGAACAACTCTTCGATGAAGGCGCCGGCCTCGTCGCGATCCCAGACGCCGCTCATGGCGCGGCCCCGGTCGAACCCGATGGCAGGGCGGCCGAATGTGTCGTGGATCTTCGTCGTGGATCGGTCGATGGCCACGGTCGCTCCGGGCGGGCTAGATCAGGGAACGCACGGTGGGGGGTACGCACGCTCGATGCGCCAGAGACGAGGCATCTCCCCCCGTTGTGACGCTCATCGCGCCCAGGCCCGGCCCACGTCAACCCGATCCACCTCCCTCGGGACCGGCGCGGCCGAGTAGCTCCTCCACCGCGTCCTCCGGTGAGACGGGGTTCACGGGGAGGCCGGTTCCCAACTCGAGACCGGCGATCTCACGCAACCGAGGATGGATCTCCCAATGCCAGTGATAGGTCCCGTCGACCTGCTCGCGGAGCGGCGCAGTGTGGAGCACCAAGTTGTAGGGCGGTCCGTCGAGCGCACGTGCGAGGTTAGCGAGGACCTGTCGCAGGGCCTCGGCCGTGGCCTTGATATCGGCGCTCGTGGCGCGCGCGAAGTCGGCGTCGTGCCGGCGGGGCACGATCCAGATCTCGAACGGCGAGCGCGACGCGTACGGGGCGAAGGCCACGCTGGCGTCGTCCTCCCAGACGAGCCGATCCGAGCGCACGGTCTCTTCCCGAACAAGCCGGCAGAACGGACACTCCCCCTCGCGGATCACGAACCTCGCCGCCCCGCCCAGCTCCTCGGCGATGCGGTGCGGGATCTGCGGCAAGTCGTAGAGGTCCAGGCAGAGGTGATTGGTCCTGGCGCCGGCCTGGATCCCCCAGTTCTGGACGACCGTCAGGTACTCGGTCTGCGGGTCGTTCTTCGCCTCGGCAAGCGCGTCGCGAGCACCGGTGATCAGCCCCTCGATCAGGTCGGTGCCGACGGTATGGAGCGGTCGGTGCTCGGTCGTCGGGGCGATGACGGTGCGCCAGGAGCCGGTCGCGCGCGCCTGCGCCAGCGACACCTGGGCGAGCCCGTGCTCACGATCGAGCTCGCGGGCCTGGTCGTCGGTACCGACCACATGGAACGCGAATTCCTTGAGCATGCGCGTCCGAACGCCGTCACCCGGCACGGCGCAGTTGCTGCAGCCGAACAGGCGGTCGTCGACCGGTTCGGCCGCCCGTGCGAAGCGATCGCGGTGGAACGCCCGATCGACCACCGTGGCGACCCACCAGCTCGTGATCGGATCCTTGCGCAGCTCGAACAGGCCGCTCGCCATGGCCGGTCAGTCGCTGATGAGGGGCGCGTCGATCACGCCGGCGAACGCTCGGGCGAAGATCCAGGCCGCACGCTCCACGGTCTCGGTGGTCGGCGGCTCGTCGCTGCGGCCGACCTCGCGGGCGATCGACGTCGACGTCACGCCCGGCATCCCGCACGCATCGATGAGCGCGAAATCGTCGAGGTCGACGCTGACGTTGAGCGCGATGCCGTGATAGCTCACGCCCCGCTCCACGCGAAGTCCGAGCGCCCCGATCTTGCGAGGCTCGGGCCCAGCGGCGTCGCACCAGCAACCCGGGTGACCGTCGCGGCGAGCCGACTCGACGCCCAACGCCCGGCACGTCTCGACCAGGGCCGCTTCTAGGGCGCGGACGAACGGCCGGAGCAAGAGGCCGCGCTCGTGCATCCGGACGATGGGATAGGCGACCAGCTGACCCGGGCCGTGGTAGGTGACCTCGCCGCCGCGCTCGATCCGCTGGACCTCGATGCCTCGAGCCGCGAGTTCCTCGGTCGTCGCCAGGATGTGCGCCGGGTCGGAGTTCTTGCCGAGGGTCAGGACCGCCGGGTGTTCGAGCAGCAGCAGCTGGTCCCCGATGCGCGCGTCGGATCGGTCATCGACGAGCCGCTTCTGGAGCGCGTGCGCCTCGCGGTAGTCGATGCGACCGAGCCACCTCGCGCGCAGCGGCGCCATGCGTTCGGAGGGCGCGCGCAGCGGGGTACCCGGATCGATGAGAGAGGCCTCCACGCCCGCACGATAGCAGGGGTACGGCCCGATCCCGGCGGGCCGCCCGGGTGACCCAGTGGTACCGGCCCGGGACCGCCGACCGGGTCGCTGCAGATTCGTTACGAAACGGGTAGGTTACCCGGGCTCACCGTCACGACACGAAGATCGGATCCACCTAGCGAATGTCTGCCTACCTTCTGCGCCCGCGCTCGTCGATCGCCGACCCGGAGCTCGCACGAGCCGCCACGGTCGACCTGCCCACGGGCCGATCGATCCCCGTCTCGGTCCCACGTCCCCCCCAGGCACTCCTCGACGCCGTCGCCTCCCTGCGACGGCCAGCCGAGCCGGAGATGCCGATCGTGCTCACGCTCGCGCCCGTCCCTGCTCGCTCCCAGCGCTAGCCCCTGGCGCGGCCTGTGCGCGACGGATCGGCGCGACGGTCGCGATCGGGTCGTTCAGCAGGAAGTCCAGGATGATCGCGTTGCAGAGCGCTGCCTTCTCCTGGAGCAGGAAATGCGACGTCCCCGGGACGATCGCCAGCTCGGCATTCGGAAGCGCGCGATAGAAGTCGAGCGCGTGCTCGAGCGGGGTGATGTCGTCGTCGGCGTACATCACGAGGGTCAACACCTCGAGGGCGCTGAGGTCCTGGACGCTGAGGCGCGGTTCCCTGGAGCTCAGCTCGAAATCCTTTCGGACGACGACCGGGAAGTGCGCCTCGCCGTCGGGTGACACCTCGCCATAGGTCTTCCCGAGGAAGGCCACGGTCTGCGCGACCATGTCGTCGATCGAGCGACTCTGCGCACCGACATCGGCCTCGATGTCGTAGCCGCCGCTGATCTCGATCAGCTTCCGGACGAGCTCAGGACGCCGCAGCGCAAGCATGAGCGCCACCGCCGCGCCGATGCTGTGGCCGAGCACGTGGGCCGGCCCGCCGGCGACCCGCTCGATCAGCTCGGCGACGTCGGTCGCGAACGATTCGAGCGTGAAGGGACCAGCGCGGTCGGCCGTCCGGCCGTGCCCCCACAGGTCCGTCGTGATGACCCGGTAGTGCTCCGCCAGCGGCGCGACATTGTGCTCGAAGAAGCGCGCGTCCACGGCGCCGCCATGGATGAGCACGAGCGCTTCGCCCTGCCCCTGCTCGTCGTACCAGATGCTGCCGTTGGTGAGCTCGATGTAGCCGGCCACGCCCGAATGGTATCGGCCGGTGCTATCGAGGCTCAGCCCACTCCGGCATGCACACCGATCAGGTCGACGGTTCCGCCGCCGGCTCGAGGGTCGTGCTCCTCCGCCCGATCCGTGAGACGCGCACCTTCAGACCGTCGATCAGCGAGTACACGGCAGGGATGACGAGCAGGGTCAGGAACGTCGCACTCAGGAGTCCGCCGATCACCACGGTCCCGAGCTCCGCGGCGATGATCGAGCCCTCGTTGAAGCCTGCAGCGAGGGGCACGAGCGCGAGGATCGTGGCGATCGCGGTCATGAGGATGGGCCGGATCCGTGTCCGGCCGCCCTCGATGAGCGCGTCCTTCGTCGAGTGGCCGTCGGCACGCAACCGCTCGACCAGATCGAGCAGCACGATGGCGTTGGTGACGACGATCCCGATGAGCATCAGGAACCCGATGAGGGCGCTGAGCCCGATGGGGCGGTTCGTGACCAACAGGGCCGGGAAGGCACCGATCGTCGCGAGCGGCAGCGTGAACAGGATGACGAACGGGGTGACGAGCGAGTTGAAGGCGAGGACCATCATCAGGTAGACGAGCAGGATCGCGACGCCCATGGCGGCGAAGAGGCCGCCGAACGCTTCACTCTGCTGCGCCGTCACGCCGGCAAGCTCGACCTGCGCGCTTGGCGGGATGGTGCCGTCGGCGCGCAGGTCGTCGATGACGCCCTGGACCGCGACCGACGTCGCGCCCGTGTCGCCGCTGGTGATCTCGGCCGAGATCGTCGCCGATGGGGCCTCGTCGATCCGGGTGATCCGTCCCTGGACGTCGGCCTGATCGACATCGGCGACGGTGTCGAGCGGGACCTTGCGCGTCATGCCGACGGGCAGATCGCGCAACGCGTCAACGGACGTGACGCTGGCGGGATCGACGCGGACGACCAGGTCGACGGGATCCGCGTCCTCGAGCTGCACGCGACCGAGTGTCTGCGGCGTCAACGCGTTGCGGACTTCACCGCCGATCTGGGCGGCGGTAGACCCGACACCGATGGCGCGACTCGGATCGACTCGCACCTGGACCTCCGGAGCGGCCTTGACGAGATCGCTCGACAGGTTGGTCAGACCGGGCTCCTGCTCGAGTGCCACGAGGACGGCGTCGGAGGTCTCGGCGACGACGTCCGCGTCCTCGGCGCTCACGATCAGGCTGAGACCGTTCGAACTGAAACCACCCTGCTGCCCGACGGTCACTTCGAAGCCGTCGGTGCTCACGGGTGCCAGCTGATCGGCGAGCTGCTGCGTCTTCGCCTCAAGGTCGACCGACGGATCGAGGCGCACGATCATCCGGGCGCTGTTGGCGGCACGACCCTGCTGTGCGGCGAGGACGGTCTGGAAGCCGGTGTCGCCTTCGCCGGGCACGGTCGTGGCGACGAGGTCGACATCGGGGTCGGCCAGGAGGATCTCTTCAGCCTTCGCGGCCTGCTCGAGGACCTGCTCGGAGCCGGCGCCGGTCGGCGGTGCGACGGTGACCTGCAGGATCTTCTCCGAGCCCGAATCGATGAACGAGGTCGGGAGGAGCGGCACGAGTGCCAGCGAGGCAACGAACAGCACCGCGGCGACGACGACCGTCCCGACTCGGGTCCAACGGTTGCGAAGCACGACCCGGATGGCCGGGTCGTACAAGCGCACCCAGAACGAGTTCTTGGGTTCACCGGTCTCGTCCACGGCGCCACTGACGTTCTTGACCAGGAAGTACGCGAGGACGGGGACGACCGTCAATGCCACGACGAGCGATGCGAGCAGCGCGAACGTGACGGTCAGCGAGAAGGACAGGAAGAACTGGCTGACGAACCCGCCGGCGAACCCGAGTGGCAGAAAGACAGCAACGGTGGTGAACGTGCTTGCGGTGATCGCGCTGGCGACCTCGCGCGGCCCCTCGATGACAGACGTCATCCGGTCGTGCCCGAGCGCCCGATGGCGATAGATGTTCTCGAGGACGACGATCGAATCGTCCACCACGCGCCCGATTGCCACCGCCAGGCCGCCGAGGGTCAGGATGTTCAGGGTGATCCCGGCGGCCTGCATGATCACGAGCGCTGCAAGGATCGAGAGCGGGATGCTGACCGCCGCGACAAAGGTCGATCGCACGTTGGCCAGGAACAGGAAGATCGTGATCACGGCGAAGACGGCCCCGAGACCGCCCTCGCGCAGCAGCCCCTCGCTCGATTCGAGGATGAAGGACGACTGATCGGCGATGGTGACGATGGCGATCTCGCCGGGGTGACGCAGCGCGATCTCGTCGAGCTTGGCCTGGACCGCCTCGGCAACGGCGACGGTGTTGGCGGCGCTGGTCTTGCTGACCGAGATGGTGACGGCCGGTTGGCCGTTGGTTCGCGCATAGCCGGTCGTCGCGACGTCCGCGAGCTCGACCGACCCGAGATCGCCGATGGTGATGGGCTGGGGCACGACCGGGGTCGGGGGTGTGGTCGGGGTGGTCGGCGTCGTCGGGTGGTCGGCGTGGTCGGCGTGGTCGGGGTGGTCGGCGTCCGGACGCCGACGACGAGGTCCTCGATCTGCGCGACGGACTCGAAGCGACCGATCGTCGATACCGGGATCTGCTCGCCGTCGACCGACAGCTGGCCACCCGGCAGCGTCAGGTTGTTGGCCTGGAGGATCCCGGTCACCTGCTGGACCGAGACGCCGGCCTCCGACAGCTTGTCTGGGTCCAGCGTGATCTCGAGTCGTGTCTCCAGGCCACCCGCGAGGTCCGCCGATGCGACGCCCGGGAGCGAGAGGATCTCGGGGATGAGCTCTGTCCGGGCGATCTCGGCAGCCTGGTCCAGGCTGGTCTCGCCCTGGGCCGAGACCGAGGCGACGACGACCGGCGCCGCGTTGAAGTCGAAGGAGCCGACGGTCGGCTCGACGCCGTCGGGCAAGGGCGTGCTGCGGAGGTTCTCCTCGATCGTCGCGACCGCCTCGTCGAGGTTCGTGCCGTAATCGAACTGGGCGACCGCGAATGCGAGCGAGTTCGCCGACGTGGTCTGCAGCTGGGTCAGGCCGGGCACGCCGCTCATGGCCCGCTCGATGGGCTTGGCCACCTGCTCGGTCACGTCCGACGCGCCGGCACCGGGATACGGGGCGATGACCGAGACGACGGGGAACGAGACGTCGGGCAGGAGCTCCTGCTTGAGGCTTCCCCAGGCGGCGATGCCGGCGATGAAGAAGGCCGACGCCAGGAGGAGGGTGACGCTCCGCCGTGCGACGGCGAATCTCGTGAGGCGGCTCATTCGGTACTCCTGGGGGTGTCAGAGGGAAGGGCGGAGGCGTCGACGGCGCGGCCCATGATCCGGGCGGCACGCACGATGACCTTCAGCTCGGCGTCGGTCATCGCGTCATACAGCGCACGGAGCTGGCGGGTGCCGAGCTCACGCAGCTGCTCGAGGCGCTCGAGTCCGAGGGCGGTGACGGAGACGTGGACCTGGCGCCGGTTGGCCGGGTCGTCGACGCGGCGCAGCAGGCCCAGGGCGACCAGGTGATCGACCGACCCGCTGGCGGTCGACACAGTCACGCCGAGTCGCTGGGCGATGTCGGACATCGTCAACTCGCGAGAGGCGGTGACCACGTACAGCAGCTTCGCCTGGGCCATCGTGATGTCGAGCGCCGCGAAATCGGGCGCATGAAGGCTCATCAACCGCCGCTGGAGGTCCTCGAACGCGTCGAGCGCGTTCTGCACCGCGGGGCGCACGTCAGGATTCGGCTTGACCATACTGTTCGGCATTTCCGTAGTGTTTGGGATAGCCGAATGATGGGGAGTCGCCGAAGAAACGTCAACTCACCCGAAGGTCCTGGGTCGTCCGGTGCTCTTCGGTGGTCGGGAGATCCTCAGTGATCGGCAGATCGCGGATGCTGTGGGGATCCCGCAGACCGAGGAGATACCACGTCTCCATGTCGCCTTTGCCCTTGATCGAAACGTTCCCCCGAGGCTCGCAACGGAACTCATCCTTGAGCAGCTCGTACGTCGCGCGCGTGATCTGGATGCGTCCGGGCGTTCCGTGCGACTCCATCCGGCTGGCGGTGTTGACCGCATCCCCCCACAGGTCATAGAGGAACCGCTTCCGGCCGATGACGCCGGCCACGACGGGGCCTGAATTGATCCCGATCCGGAGC
Source organism: uncultured Chloroflexia bacterium (assembly GCA_963813535.1). GTDB lineage: Bacteria > Chloroflexota > Limnocylindria > Limnocylindrales > CSP1-4 > SPCO01. The sequence goes on from CAWEZH010000002.1 coordinate 1,593,862, forward strand.
TCGAGGCCGAGGTCGCCCATAGCCCCGACCGTCGTCATGCCGTCCAGCATGTCGAGCGCCATGAGGGCGAGCGCCTGGGCGTGATCCGGCCGAGGCGTCGGCACGCCCGCAGCCACCATGTAGGCGTCGCCGATCGTCTTGATCTTCTCCAGCTGGTATCGCTCCGCCAGGGTGTCGAAGTGGCTGAACAGGTGGTCGAGCAGACCGACGACCTCGGCCGGCGAGAGGTGCTCCGACCGTGGCGTGAAGTCGACGACGTCGGCGAACAGGATCGATGCCGCGGTGAACTGGTCGGCGATGGTCTCGGGTTGGGCCTTCAGCTTCTCGGCGATCGAGCGGGGCAGGATGTTGAGGAGCAGGTTGTCGGCCTTGGCCTGTTCGCCTCGAAGCGCGAGCAGCGCGTCCTCGCGCTGCTTTGCGAAGAGCGCGAGCAATGTGAAGACCATCGTCCCGCCGACCGTGATGTTGAGTGCCAGCATCGTGCTGAGGAACCAGGCCGGCAGCGTCGTGGTGATGCCGGACGCCTCGCCGACGATGCCCGACCCGAGGAAGACGACCAGGAAGGCGACGTACCAGCGGACGCCCGATCGCGTGTCAGCGAAGACGAGTGCGCCGAGTGGGGCGATGATCCCCCACAGGCCGACGCCGCCGGACGCAAGGAAGCCTCCCAGCGGGATCATCGAGATCGTCGGCGCGAGCACGATCGCCAGGAGCTGCACACGCAGCAGATGCGTGACGTTTCGCGTGCGTGTGAAGACGACGATCCCGCCCACGACGATCGCGAAGTACAGGTAGGCGATGTAGCCAGCCTGAGTCCCGAACGCCAGGTAGAGCGTCCCCCAGATCAGCGAGATCGGCAGGATCAGGACGCAGATCAGCAGGAGGAGCGCCTTGCGGAGGCGGGTCTCCTCGTCGTCCTCGGGGTCGGCACCCACCTGCGCCAGCCGTGCCAGCGCGGTGTCGATCAAGGTTCGAAGGGACGTCACCGCGCGAGGATATACACCGGGCACGAGACATTCACGAAATCGTCAGGCTGCCGAGCGCGAGCGATGCCGAGGCGATCGAAGCCGTGATGCGCGGCAGACTCCGGCTGGTTCCTAGAGGCGGCGGCGGTACTGGATGAACCCAGGGCGCTCGGCGAGCGTGTCGTACAGCGCGCGGGCGGTCGCGTTCGACTCGTGCGTCAGCCAGTACACGCGGCTCGCGCCAGCCGCCCGGGCCTGTTCGCACACCGCCTCGATGAGGGCGCGACCGGCTCCCAGGCCCCGCGCCTCAGGCGATGTGAACAGGTCCTGCAGGTAGCAATAGTCGCCGATCGTCCACGTCGTTCGATGGAACAGGTAGTGGACGATGCCCACCAACCGGCCGTCGATGAACGCGCCGAGCACATGCATCGGCTCGGCGGGGTCGTGCAACCGTCGCCAGGTCGTTTCCGTGACATCGGCAGTCACGGCAGTCTCGTAGAAGGTGAGGTAGCCCGACCACAGCGGCTCCCACGCCTCGCGCTCATCGGGCCGCAGCGGGCGGACGTCGATCGGCCGCTTCATGTCATCGCTCAGTCTGCGCTAGCGGACGAAGAAACCGGGTGGAGCACCGCTTGGCGATACCACGGCCTCTCGATACACTGCCATCCTGCCGAGCGGGAGTAACTCAGTTGGCAGAGTGTCTGCTTCCCAAGCAGGATGTCGCGGGTTCGAGCCCCGTCTCCCGCTCCAAGCCCCTCCATCGTGGGGGCGTGTCGAGTCCCTAGCCGTCCTGGCTACGGTCCCACTGGATAGGTCGTTTCGGCCCTTCTGGGTCATGGTGGGTCCCGGAGCGCGAGCGCAGTCTCGGGTCATGACGATCGACCCACGTGGCGAGGCGTTCCTCAACGAGCGTCTCGCGACCGCCTACATGCTCCCCGTGGCGGATCTGGCCGTCGGTCGGCGGTTCGCGCCGAAGACCGACTTCATGTACATCGCGCCGTCGCCCCGGCACGCCGGTGGCTGGCCCGGCCCGGTATGGCGCGTCGGTTCGCTCGAGGGTGTACGCACCCAGTACCGGTGGCTGGTGACGGCCGACGCGCTCGTCCCCCTCGAACGGCTCGAGCCGTGGGAGTCGTTCGGGCCCAACGGTCGACGGGTCGTCGACATCATCGAGCGCCTCTATCGATTCGATCCCAATGACCTCATCCGCGTGCGCCGACGGCTGGGCGACGGTCGGCGGCGGCCGATCGCGCGAGCCAGGATCAAGGTGCCGGCCGGCATGCAGGCCGGGTCGCCGGAGACCGCGATCCGGGGGTTGGTCCTCTGGGCGGCCGAGCGGTTGGATCCCGAAGCGGTCGCCGATGCGTCGTGGGAGAACGGATATCAGGGCGATCCGCGACGCCTTGGATCGCCCATGTGGGAAGGCCTCCTGACGATCGCGAACGACGCGGCCGCCGGCCTGTTCGTCGATGCCGACCCCAAGAAGACCGCGCGGCTCGAAGGTCGGTTCTGGCGACTCCTCGAGGCGACCGCGGCGCAAAAGGGCTCCTGACCGGCACACGCCCGCGACACGAGGCGGCGGCGGTGGCACGCTTGTCGCCGACAGGAGGTGTCCGATGAGGATCGTGGGGCGAATCATCGCCGTTTTGTGGGTCGCACTGATGGTGTCGATGGCGGGTGCCGCCATCGCCGCGCTCAACATGAAGCGGCGGATCGTGCCGAAGGCTGAGCCCGACGCCGACGATGTCCGCCTGGCCGCCATCTTCGAGCCGATCGCCTTCGAATCGAGGGCCACGTCGTTCCGCGGCGGAGAGGTCGACCTCTGGTTCGGTGGTGGGATCATCGATCTACGCAAGGCCACGCTCGACCCGGCCGGTGCGCGGCTCGAGGTCCGGGCGATCTTCGGCGGGTGCCAGATCCTCGTGCCGGCCGATTGGCAGGTGACGACCAACGTCGTGGGCGTGGGCGGTGCCGGCGACGGCCGTCCGAAGGCCGAACGGGCACTCGATGCTCCGCATCTGACGGTCGAGGGGATCGCCTTCCTCGGCGGGATGGGGATCACCTCGGACATCCCGGACGAGGCCGTCCGGTCCGTTCGTGAGGCCATCGCGAAGCGACACCCGGAGAGTGGCGCCGGCGTGCCCGTGATGGAGGAGGCTCAGCCGGAACCCGTCAGCTTCTGATCGCAGGCGCGACGACTAGGCCTCGCGCATCCCCCACGGCGAACCGTAGTCGGTCAACAGGTCGAGGAACGGGCGGGCCGGGAACGCCTCCGGGCCGAGCACGCCGGTGCCCTGCCACGACCCGGCGGCCAGCAACTCCAGCCCCACGACCGGATTGATCGCCGTCTGCCAGACGACCGCCTGTGACCCGTATTCGCGCATCGACCACTCGTTGTCGACCACGTGATACAGGTACACCTCGCGCCGCCGGCCGTCCTTCATGCCGGTCACCCAGGTCCCGGCGCAGGTCTTGCCCCGCATCCGGTCGCCGAGCGTGGCCGGGTCGGGCAGGACGGCAGCGACGACGTCCCGCGGCGACACCTCGGCGCCACCGACACGCACCTTGTCGGTGCGGTCGAGCCCGAGTTTGTGCAGCGTCTTCAGGACCTCGATGAACTCGTCGCCCAGCCCGTACTTGAACGTCACCCGCTTGGCGGTCACCCAGCGCGGGATGAGGAGCACTTCCTCGTGCTCGACGTTGACGCACTCGACCGGCCCGATCCCCTCCGGGAAGTCGAACGTCTCGGGTTCCGAGAACGGCGGGGTCGTGTACCAGCCGCGGCCCTCCTCCCACACGACGGGCGGGTTCAGGCACTCCTCGATCGTCGTCCAGATCGAGAACGACGGCGCGAAGTCGTAGCCCTCGACCGTGAGGTTGGCCCCGTCGCGCACGCCGACATCGTCGATCTCGTCGAACAGCTCGTCGGCGGCGTGTCGGGCGAACACGTCCGACAGGCCCGGCTCGACGCCGATCCCGACAAGGGCCAGGCGGCCGGCTTCCTCCCAGGCAGGGGCCTTGGCGAACTGCTCGTCACCGAGCTTTACCCCAGGTTCTTCGTGCGGCCGGTCGGGATGCGGTCGCGACAGCGACATGGCCATGTCGATGTAGTCGGCGCCGGCGGCGAAGGCCCCATCGAAGATCGGCATGACGAACCGCGGATCGACGGCATTCAGGACGTGTGTCGCGCCATGCGCGCGGGCGAGGGCAGCGACATCGTCGGCCTTGGAGGCGTCGACCCGTGCCGCGATGAACCGCGCATCACCCAGCCGGTCGACCACCCGCTCGGCTCGCCCGAGGTCGTAGTCGGCCATGACGATCGCCTCGAAGAAGTCACGTCGCGCCGCGATCGGGGCGACCGCACTACCGACGCCGCCGCTGCCGACGACCAGGATCCTCATTTCCACCTCCATGGGCGAGACTCGGTCCAGTGTCGCCGGGTCGGCGCGACCGCGCGTATCACGACCTCGTCAGCTACTCCATCCTGCGCGAGGATCTCTGATCCGAGGACGCGCCCGGGCCCGCTTGCCCATCCGTGACAGGAGCACGACGAGGACCACCCCGAGTCCGGCGACGACCACCGCCAAGAGATCGGCCACCGGTAACCGCGGCGCGGTGTCAGGCGCCTGGACCGTTACGGCCGAGGTCGCCGAGGAGGTACCCGGCGCCGAGGCTGCAGCGCTTGGCGCGACCTGCTCGGCGCCTGCGGCGGGAGCCGGCGCGACCGACCCAGCGGCCGGTGTCGGCGCGGACGAGGGCGCCGGACTGACAGGCTGCACCGGGGCTGCGGCCGGGGCCGCGCCCGTCGACTCCGTCGACGCCGACGTCGACGTCGACGTCGTGAGGGGCTGGATCGAGACGAACTTGTTGTCCCAGATCATCCGCTTCGGCGAGTACCACCACTTGGTGAAGAACCGCTTGAACTGGGTGACCGAGAGCTTCGTGTTCGGCCGCATGTCGTAGCCGAACGTGCGGTTCTGGAGACCCCACAGCGGTCCGGAGACCCGAACGCTGGTGACCGTGAACGTCGAGGTCTTGGCCGGGTCGGCAGTAGCGGTGAAGCCGTGGAGCACCCAGCCGTGGTTGCCGCGCGAGACCGCCACGGCCACAGGCAGGTTCGTTCGGCGCATCCGGGCCGCGGCCAGCTTCAGTGCCTTGGCGAACGTGTCATGCGCCTGGACGCGGTAGCGCGGATCGACGTACCGGCGAAGGCCCATCTCCCAGCCCTTCGGGTCGACCCCGGCGGACACCGGCAGGCTGTACCGGTTGTGCCCGCGCATGTAGTTGAAGTAGCGGCTCTGCGTCGTCCGGCTGTGGTCGTTGCGGTCGTACTTGATGTTGCGCATGATCTGGACGTCGGCAGCCGTGCACCACAGCCACGTCTTCTGCGTCGAGAACACACCGGTGCGATACAGGTTGATGCCGCCGTTCCAGGTCGGCAGCGCGGCGTCGGCGGGGGCGGGCGTGGCCACCCAGCCGATGGAGATGAGGAGCGCGACGACCAGCCCGAGGACCGGCCGGAGGCGTCGATCAGGTCCGGCCATGCCTCCATCGTGCCCCACCGGGCAGGATCTCGCCACCGAGGACGGTGGCGCTCGGGCACCACGCGCGCTGGTCACGCGCCGACGGCCAGCGCCCCCAGGCGTTCGGTCAGCCGCAGGTTCTCGGCGTAGTCGATCGGCACCTCGACCAGCGATGGACCGTCGACATCGAGTGCTCGCATCAGCGTCGGATACAGCTCGTCCGCGCTCGTGGGCCGGAATCCGGCCATCCCGAACGACTCGGCATAGGCGACGAAGTCGGGGTTGCCGAACTCCACACCGAACGGCCGGCCGAACTCGTTGCGCTGCTTCCAGTCGATCAGTCCGTAGCCGTCGTCGCGCCACACGACGACGCAGATCCCGGCCCCCACGCGCTTGGCTGTCTCGAGCTCCTGGCTGTTCATCAGGAAGCCGCCGTCACCGCACAGCGCGACCACCTTGCGATCCGGGTGGACGAGCTTGGCCGCGATCGCTCCCGGGATGGCGATGCCCATCGCAGCGAAGCCGTTGGAGATGATCACGGTGTTCGGTTCGTACGCCTGGTACATGCGGGCGACCCAGATCTTGTGCGCACCGACGTCGGACACCACGATGTCTGACGGGCCGAGCGCCCGCCGCAGGTCGACGATCGCTCGTTGCGGCGTGATCGGGTAGGCGCCGTTGGTCGAATGGGCGGTCAGCTCCTCGAGCAACTGGGTCCGCAGGTCGGCGTGGACGAGGATCTCCCGTGACGCATGCCGTTCGCTGGCGTCGCGACCACCGACGCCCCGCGGCTGGACGGCGTCGAGCAGTCGGGCCAGGCTCCCGTCGATGTCGCCGATGAGCTCGACTACGGGCTGATACGCCGCGTCGATCTCGGCCGGCTGCGTATCGATGTGGATGATCGGCTTGCCGCCGTCAGGATCCCAGGACGACGGCGCGTACTCGACAAGGTCGTAGCCGACGCAGATGACGAGGTCGGCCCGGTCGAACCCCGAGAGGACGTGGTCGCGCGCCTGCAGCCCGACGGCCATCAGCGACAGGTGCGACCGGTCGTCGATCGCGCCCTTGCCCATGAACGTGACCGCGACAGGCACGTGGAGTCCGCGGGCGAGGGCCCTGAGCTCGGGCGCCGCGCCGCGTCGAAGGACGCCGTTGCCGGCAAGGATCAGCGGCCGCTCGGAGGCCGCGATCAGGCGCGCCGCGTGGTCGATCGCCTCGTCGGTCGGCTCGGGGAAATAGGCGTGGCCCGGCGTGAGCGGCACCGGCGACGGGCCGCCGTCGTGCGGCCGGATATCGGTCGCGGCGAGGTCCTCCGGGAGCTCGATGTGCGTCGGACCGGGCTTCTCGAGCGTCGCGACCCGGAATGACTTGCGCACGATCTCCGGGATCGCTCGGATCCGCTCGACGCGCGTGTTCCACTTCGTGACCGGTTCGAGCATCCGCACGATGTCGACGACCTGGTGCGCCTCCTTGTGCAGCTTGGTCGAGGCGGCCTGGCCGGTGATGGCGACCATCGGCGCGCGGTCGAGGTACGCGTCGGCGACACCGGTGATGAGGTTGGTCGCCCCCGGGCCCGAGGGTGGCCATCGCCACCGCGGCCCGTCCCGTCAAGCGACCATGGACGTCGGCCATGAACGCGGCGCCCTGCTCGTGGCGGGTCGTGATGTGGCGGATGCCCTCGTGACGCGACAACGCATCGAGGATGTCCATCGTCTCCTCGCCTGGGACGGAGAAGACGAAGTCACAGCCCTCGGCCGCGAGGCAATCGACGAGGAGGTCGGCAGCGCGGCGGGGCGGCTCGCTGGTCATGACACGTAGCCTAGGGCGGCCGTCGGTCCGGCGTGTCGGCCGGGCGCGAACGACCGTGTGCCCCGTGCCATCGACGACAATGGGCCCGATCGGAGGTGATGCGTGGGTCAGGAGATCGTGCTGTTCCACTCGGCGCTCGGCCTGCGACCGGCCGTGCTCGCCTTCGCCGATGCGCTCCGGGCGGGCGGCCACACGGTCCACACCCCCGACCTGTTCGACGGCGAGACGTTCGACGACCTGCCGGCGGGCGCCGCCAAACGGGACTCGATCGGGATCGAGGCGCTCATCGGGCGCGCCCGAGCGGCAGTAGACCTGCTGCCGGACGACGTGGTGTACGCCGGGTTCTCGATGGGCGCCGGTCCGGCCGAACTCCTCGCGGCGACCCGTCCCGGCGCCCGCGCCGCCATCCTGATGCACGGTGTGTTCGCTCCGGCCGACTACGGGATACCGACCTGGCCCGGCATCCCGGCCGAGGTCCACTACGCAGCGGACGACCCCGAGGTCGACGAGGCCGCCGCGAGGGCACTAGCGGACGCGGTCCGTGCCAGCGGAGCACCGGTCACGGTCCACACCTACGACCGCGGTGGACATCTCTTCGAGGACCCCGACTACGAGGGGTACGACGCCTCGTCGGCCGAGCTTCTTCGCGAACGCGTCCTCGCGTTCCTGGAGACGCTCGATGACCGACCTTCGACGTCCCCCGACGCGCGTTGACCTGCATGGATCATCGCGCGCAACCCCGACGTCGACCGCAGCCGGTCGGCCTGACGATGGCCGCGTGATGCGACCCAGACTCGAGCTGCTCTCTCCCGACCTCCTCGAACGGATCATCGACGAGGCGAAGCGCGTGCTGGCCGAGGTCGGGATGGAGGTCCGTGGACCCGAGATGCGACGGCGCCTGATCGAGGCCGGACTGCCGACCGACCCGGCCGGGCGGGTGTTGTTCCCACGGGACGTGGTGGAGAAGGCCATCGCCGACGCCCCGCGGTCGTTCACCCTCTACGACCGCGACGGCGATCCGCACGCCGACCTGGGCGAGGACCGCGTGCACTTCGTCCCCGGATCATCGGGGCTGAAGACGCTCGACCATCGGACGGGCGAGGTCCGGCTCGCCGACTCGACCGACTTCGTCGAATACGTGCGGCTGGCCGACGGCCTGCAGCACATCGCCTATCTCGCGACCGCGTTCTCGACCAACGACGACATCGAGGCCCAGGTATCCGATGCGTGGCGCCTCTACATGGTGCTGACGAACTCGAAGAAGCCTGTGGTGTCGGGCGCCTTCACCGAGCACGGCGTGCCGCGCATGGTCGAGATGATGCAGCTCTTCCGCGAGGATCGAGCCGACCTCATCGCGCGCCCGATGTCGATCTTCACGATCACCGCGACCGGCAACTTCCGGTACTCGGAGGACTCGTGCCAGAACATGATCGACTGCGTCGAGGCCGGCATCCCGGTCGAGATCGTGCCGGTCACGTTGATGGGGCTGATCGCGCCGGTGACGCTGGTCGGCGCCACGGTCTTCCACACGGTGGATGTCCTGGCCGGAATCACGATGGCGCAGATCATCCGGCCGGGAGCTCCCGTGCTGTTCGGCGGCGCGCCGGCGACGTTCCATATGAAGATCGCGTCCTCGCCGATGTCGGCGATCGAGGCGATCCAGCTCGACGCGGCCTATATCGCGGTCGCGAAATCCCTCGAGCTGCCGTGCCAGTCGTACATGGCGCTGTCGGATGGACCGATCCTCGACGCCCAGGCCGGCGCCGAGACGTTCGGATCGGCGTTGATCGCGGCGTTGGCTGGGGTGAATTCCGTGTCGGGGCCGGGGATGCTCGACTTCCTGCTGGTGTTCAACCTGCCGAAGCTCGTCTTCGACGACGAGATGTGCGGCCAAGCGCTGCGCTTCGTGCGCGAGGTCCGGGTGGCCGACGACCTGCCGATCGACGGGCTCATCCAGCAGCTGATGGCCGACCAGCACCTGATCATGGCCGAGCACACGATGGCCCACTGGCCGACCGAGCTGTACCTGCCGTCGGCCATCGTCGATCGCGACAACCGGGAGAACTGGCTGAAGGCCGGCGGCAAGGACACGTACCAGCGGGCGGTCGCCGAAGTGGAGCGGCGACTCGCCGCCTATCGCCCCATCGCGACCGATCCGGCAATCGACGCGGAGCTCCGGCGGATCATCACGTCAGGATTGGAATCGCAGACCGTGCTGCCGGTGCTGCCCGATGCCACCGAGCCGACCGAGGAGGCGCTGGCGGCCGTGGCGGCAGGCGATGGTGCCGGCGCGGGTCGCGGCCGCCGGGTCAACGCGAGGCGCCGCCCGGGCTAAGGAGCGGGGGGATCCGCTGCCCCCTTGCGGATCGTGGGCGTCGCGACGACCCGCCACGCATCCTCAACCAACCCCTCGAGCTCATCCCAGTCGACCGGCACGTCCAGGTAGACGCCCAGCCATCCACGATGTCCGACGTATGGCGGCCGGAAGAACCGCTCAGGATCGGCCGCGACCAGCGTCTCCTGGGCACCCGCCGGTGCGGCAAGCCATACCGCTCGTCGATCGTCGTGGTGTCGGTCGGCCGACGTGACGAACTGGCGCTTCCCGACGAACCAACTCGCCTCGCCGTGGCTCGACCGCTCCGAACTCTCGGGCAGGGCGAGGCAGATCGCGCGGAGCCGCTCGTAGGGATCGTCGGGAGGCCCGCCCGGATCGCGCGTCAGATCGCCCGCACCCGGTTGTTCTTGGCCTCGTGGGTCAGCTCGGCCTTGCCGAGCGCCTCGAGCAGCGGGGGGAGATACATCCCGAATCGGCCGCGGTACCCCTTGCGGAGCCCGTACCAGCCACCGACCGGATTTTCCGAGTCACGGCCCCAGCCCTCGACCGTTCCGGCCTTGGCCTCCTTCTGCTCGTCGGCCGCGCCGAGATCCATCCAGTCGCCGTGATCCTTGAGCATCGTGTGCAGGTCTTCGATCGACCTCAGGTGGTACTTCAGCTGGGTCGAGCCCACCTGGCACACGAGCGCCGGCGGATCGGCCGCAAGGTCGCGCCACATCTGGTACTCGGACGTACCCGGCGCCGTCTTCAGCTGCCAGGGATCCTCCTTCGTGCCGCTGCCGGTCATGCGCTCTCCTCCTCGACTACGGCCGTCGAAACGGCGCTCTGATAGTGCGGCAGCAGGGTCGACCAGCCGCCCATGTTCCGATCGCGCCAGCTCTGGCCTTCGGCGCCGAGGGCCTCCCAGCCGCGGTGCTCGATATCGACCCGTGTCGCGTCGGACGCGAGCGACACGAAGCGGATCTCGACCTCGGTCGCCTCAGCGGGATCGCGCTTGAGGTGCCAGAGGTAGACGAGCCGGGCCGGCGGTTCCCACGCCGTCACCTGGCCCCAGTCCCACTCCTCCCCTTCCGGCGTGCGCTCGAAGATCCGGCCCCCGACCCGACCCTCGAGCACGATCTGCAGGTCGGCCCGACCGGTGTGGGTGTGATCGGCCGGCCACCAGCGATCGATCCCGCGCGTCCATGTGTCGAAGGCGTGGTCCTGCGGTGCCTCGACGTCGAACGTGATGCGTAGCGGTTCGATCATCGGGTCTTCCCTCGCCGCCGACCCGGCTCCGTGTTCTCGGCGACGATGCGAAAACGGGTCGTCGCTTCGCCCCAGACGTTCTCGAGATAGCTCCGGACGGCATCGGCACCCAACTCGTGAAGGGCGTAGAGCCGCCGGGTGCCGACCGCCCGCTCTTTGACGAGGCCGGCCTCGCGAAGCAGTCGGAGATGGCGGGAAACGGCGGGACGGCTGATGGGCATGGCATCGGCGAGGGTCCCGACCGAGCGTTCGCCATCGCGCAACAGCTGCAGGATCCGTCGACGGTGAGGGTCGCCGAGCGCCTCGAACGGATCGGTGGTCGTGTCGATGGCGCCCGTGGTCCGTAACATCGCGGTTACGGTAACACGTGAGTTACACCTGCGGTCAACGGGCGTCGCCGGGATCGTCGCCCAGGACGGAGGTCGGGCGCGTCGTGGTGCCTCTGGCGCCTCGTCGCGCAGCGACGTCGACTTGGTGGCGACGACCGGCTCCGGGCTCAGCTCCCCGCCGCGCACCGTGGCACCCAGCACGATCCCGGCTGACACCAACACGATGTTCTTGATGATGTACTGACCCTCGAGGGTCGGGACGAACGGGAAGATCGTGAACGTCTCGCTCGGGAACAGGAACAGCGGCGTGATCGTTCCGAGCATCTGGACGAACAGCAGCGCCAGGACCGCGCGCATCCACCGCCCGGCGATCAGGCCGATGCCGATGGCGACCTCCCACACCGCGAGGATGAAGACCGCGGTCTCACGCGGGATGGCACCGAAGGTGAGGGTCTCGATCGTCCGGCCGGCCAGGGTCTCGGCCGGACTGAGGTTCGGGAAGAACTTGAGCGCACCGAACCAGAAGAACACGATGCCCAGGGCGAGTCGCAGCAGCGTGAGGCCGTGATCGGCCATGAGCTGGGTGATGCGCCGGTCGAGCCGGTCGAACCAGCGCGGGGGCTTCGTGTCGAGCACCTGCTATCTGTAGCACGACCGACGAGCCGCTGCGCGGCCCCGGTATCGTTCGACGTATGGATCGCGACGATCCCGCGTACAAAGGGCAGGCCGATTACTCGCCCCTGTTGCTCAAGCTGTATGACCCGATCGTCATCGGCTTCGTCGCGTGGCTCGTCTGGCGATGCCCCGCCGACCCGATCCTCGATGGCTATCGGCGGCTCATCCGCGACAACCACCTCGATATCGGTCCGGGCACCGGCTATTGCATCGACAAGTCAAGCCTTCCCGACGGCAGTCGAGTGACCATCGTCGACCCCAACACGACTGTCCTTCGCTACGCCTCGCGGCGACTGCACAGGCTCGACGTCACCGCGGTCGAGGCCGATGTCCTGAAACCGCTCCCAGTCCAGGGACCGTTCGACTCGGCAGCGCTCAACCTAGTCATCCATTGCCTTCCCGGTCCGGCGTCGCGCAAGGCGGCCGGGATCGCGAATGTCGCCGCAACGTTGACGCCCGATGGCGTGCTGTTCGGGGCGTCTGTCCTCGGCCGTTCGGGGAGCCACACGTGGCTGGCGCGCCGGGTCCTGTCGGCCTTCAATCGGCGCGGTGCATTCGACAATCTCGACGACTCGGAGGCGAGCATTCGCGAGATGCTCAGCGCGTCGTTCGAGCGGGTCGAGCTGACGACGTTCGGATCCGTGGCGGTCTTCTCGGCGACCGGCCCGCGCAGACGAGAGGGCGCCGTGGCATAGCCGGCGAACCGTCAGGACTGCCGTCGTTCCCGACCTCCGCGCAACTGTCGACCGAACCACTGCCGCACGCGGACGGGTATCGAGAGCTGCGACACGGGCGTGATGTCGGGATCCTCCTTGCCGGCGGCGACCCGCGCGACCGCTCGGACCTCCTCCTCCAGCTGGCGCCGATAGATCCGCGCGGCGGCGACCCGGACAAGCGGGGCGATCGGTCCGGACACCTCGAATGCATGGCGGATCCGTGCTCCACGCTCGGTGGGCTCGACCTCGTAGATGTTGATGATCGTCATGAGCGCGGGCTTGACCACGACCTCGATCGCCCGACCCGGTTCGAGCTTCCTGATGCGGCAGTGATAGACGGTCCCGTAGTTCGCGCGGACATCGACCATGCCGCCCTCGACCAGTGGGCCGTCCGCATGAGCCCACGTGGCGTTGTGCGCCCAACGACTCCACGTCGACGGGTCCATGTACAGGGCGAACACCGCAGCCGGATCGACGTCGATCTCCTGGATGCTCTCGATGGCCCAGCTCATAGCAGTACATTGCTCCGCCTCGATGACCTTGCCTAGCGCGGCTGGCCCTCTGTCAGACTCGGGCGATGGACGAGCTGGGCACCTTCCTGACCCAGTTGCCGAGACCCATCGGCCCGATCGTGACCGGGTTGCTACCTGTCGCGGCGATCGTCGGGTTCGTGGCTGCGTTCTGGGCTCAACACAAAGGACGAACCGCCCTGATGCTCGTTGCCCTGGGGATCGGGGTGCTGAGCCTCGTCGGTGCGGTGGCATTCCTGTCGGTGGCGTCGACCCTCTGACCGGCCACCGCCGAGGCCGCCGATCGCGAGACGCCAAGCCCGCTGGCTACCTGCGGACGTACCCGATCGGGAAGTCGAGCTCCCATCGATCGCCCGCCTCGCCCAGGCCACGCTCCCAGCGACCGTCGATCGATCTGCCGTCAGCCGAGATCTCCCCGATGAACCGTTGGTTGAAGCCCGGACCGTCGGGACCGTTCCAATCCTCGCCGGGCGCACGCCAGATCCGCCACGTCGCGCCGTCGACGGTCGTCATGAACAGCCGCTTGACGCCTCGACTATCGAAGTAGTGCATCGGCTGCGGCTCGCCGTCGGGCGCGCCACCGATGATCGAGATGCTGTCGGGCATCTCGGCCGGCTCTCCCGTCGACCGCATGACGATGAACGCACCGAGGCGCTCGATCGTCACGTCCGCCGAGATCTTCATCGGAGGCTCGATCGGGAGTTCGCCTTCCCCCTGCCATCCGCCGATCAGTGGCTCGAACGCGTCCATCATCAGTGCACTCAAAAGCGATCTGCTGGCGACTACGCCCAGGGGGACGGCAGGTGCGTCAGCGGCTCGCGGTCTGGGAAGACATCGGCCTGCAGGGACGGGTCAGCGGCAGGGACGTAGCGCTCTTCGAGCCCGAGCTCCTTCAGGACGACGTTGCGTCCCTGGGCGATCCCGGTCGCCTTGTAGAACGCCACCGTGCGGTTGAACCCCTGCCGACCGAACCCGCAGTCGCTGGAGAGGATCAGCTTGTCGGCCGGGATCACTTCCAGAGCCCGGCGGATCCTTCCCGCGATGACCGGTGCCATGTCCGCCTGCAGCTGCCGGTGGCTCACCATCCCGACGGCGATCTTCTTGTTCAGGCGATCGGCGTAGGGCTTGAACAGGTCGATCTCGGCGAGCTCGTTCTCCGTCGCCTCGATGGTCCACACGTCGCCCTTGAGGCGCTCGAGGTAGATCTCGATCGAGTTCGCGTATGACTCGCCGGTGTAGACCTTCTGCATGTTGGGGTTGCCCCAGCAGGTGTGGATCCACAGCTCGACATCGTCGAGCCCGTCGACCTCGTGGTTGAACGCGTCGACCATGAAGTCGAGCAACTCCTTCTGCTCCGGGTGAAAGGCCGCCGTGAAGTGGATCGTCGGTTCCTCGATCTGGATGACCTTGGCCCCGGCCGCGGCGAGCTGGCGGAGCTCGGTGTTCATCGCGGTCGCCATGTCCCAGATGAGCTGCTTCTTGTCGTCGAGGTCGTAGTCGGGCGTATGGCTGTCGAGGAAGATCGACAGCACCTGCGATGAGCAGCTCCCGAACTTGACCGGCTTGCCCGAGGCCGCCCGGGCCTGCGCGATCCGCCACAGCTTGGCGTACTCGAGCGGGTTCTTCGGGTCGTGCTCGACCTTGCCGACCACACGCGGCCAGCGCCACGTCGTCTCGATCTCGTTCATGAGCGTGCCGGGCGCGAACGCGAGCAGCGAGTCGCGCGAACGCTCGTACTGGAGCTCCTCGTGCTCGAGGCCCTTCCAACGCTGCAGTGGGTAGTGGTGCCACGAGCGCCCGGCGAAATCCTCATCGAGGTGGTAGTCGCCGTTCGTCAGGATGTCGAGTCCGGCGCGCTCCTGGTCGGCGATCACGGTGGCGTGCGCGTCGAGGAACTGCTCGCGGAAGCGGACGTCGAGGAGCGCCGTGTCGAGCGGGCGGCCCCACAGGCCCTGGTCGTACCAGCGCGGCCGTGGCCACGAGCCGGTGACGGTGGCCGGGAGCATGAGGTCCTTGGTGGCCGTGAGCATCGAGCGTGTGCCTCCTCGCCGTTACCCGGGTGGTGTCGATCGAGCAGTTTCGGAGAAGCCGCCGAGGCGCCCACTCCCTAGGATGAGCGTAGTCCCATCAGACATCCACACCGGAGGAACCTGCCATGAACGCCGCCCAGAAGTCCGCCAAGAGCACCACCACCAAGACGACCAAGCGATTCTCGGCCGAGGAACGAGACGCGATGAAGGAGCGCGCCAAAGAGCTGAAGGCGGCCACGAGCAAGGCGGACGATGAAGCCGCCGTGCTCGCGAAGATCGCCGAGATGCCGGAATCGGATCGGACCATGGCCGAGCGGATCCATGCCATCGTCAAAGCCAGCGCACCCACGCTCTCGCCCAAGACCTGGTACGGGATGCCCGCGTACGCCAACGAGGAGGGCAAGACTGTCTTCTTCTTCACACCGGCGGCCAAGTTCAAGGAGCGGTATGCGACGTTCGGCTTCAACGCCGACGCGCACCTCGACGACGGCAACATGTGGCCGACCTCCTGGGCGTTGACGAAGCTGACCGCCGCCGACGAGGCGAGGATCGGCGCACTCGTGAAGAAGGCAGTGAGCTGAGCGCCGAGACCCGCCCCTGGGCCCGCCCGTAGGTCAGCAGGCGTCCGCACGCCCGCGTACCGTGTCGCCGTGGGACACGACGACTCGGCCTCGGGGATGGCCATGACGCCTGCCGAGGTCGCCGAGCGGGCGGGCGTCAGCCCGGCCGAGATCGATGAGCTGATCCGCCTGGGGATCCTGGCCTCAGGCCCCGACGGCACGCTGATCGAAGCCGATGCCAAGCGCGCGACGCTTCTGCGGACGATGCGGGAGGCTGGGCTGCCGATGGACGGTCTTGCCGCCGCCTTCCGGGCCGGGACCCTCACCCTCGGGTTCATCGACGAGGCTGCCTACGGGCGGTTCGCGACGTACACCGGCGAGACGTTCGCCGCGGCGAGCGCTCGAACGGGCGTGCCGATCGAGCTCGTCATGGCCGTCCGCGAAACGATCGGGGCCGCGCCTCCGAAACCAGAGGATCGGCTCCGAGATGACGAGCTGCCGATCGTGGAGTGGATCGCCCTGCAGCATGCGAACGGCTTCCGACCACCCGCGATCTCGAGCCTCCTCCGGGCGATGGGCGACAGCCTCCGGCGGATCGCGGAGTCGGAGGCGGAGTGGTGGCGGTCCGAGGTGATCGGGCCGCGCGTCCAGGCCGGCGGCTCGCTCGAAGAGGCCGGCTCGCCCGAGTTCTCGGACGCGATGGCCATGGCCGGCGAGCAGGCGATGCTGAGCATGTATCACGCGATCCAGATGCGGACGTGGACGGCGAACATCGTGGCCGGTGCCGAGCTGACGCTGCAGCGGGCCGGTCTCGTCGAGGAGAAGGTCCGCGAGCCGGCGATCGTCTTCCTCGACATCACGGGCTACACCCAGCTGACGCAGGAGCGCGGCGACGCGGCTGCGGCCGAGCTGGCGGCACGGCTCGGCCAGCTCGTCCAGCGGACCTCGGTCGCCTACGGCGGCCGGCCGGTGAAGTTCCTGGGCGACGGCGTCATGTTCGTGTTCCCCGAACCCGGCCCCGCGGTCCTCGCGGCGCTGGAGATGGTCGAAGGCGTCCCGGCGGCCGGCCTACCGCCCGCCCACGTCGGGATCGCCGCCGGCCCCGTGATCTTCCAGGAGGGCGACTACTACGGCCAGACCGTGAACCTGGCTGCGCGGATCTCCGATTTCGCCCGACCGGGCGAGGTCCTCGTCAGCAGCGCCGTCGTCGTTGCTGCGCAACTCCCCGCCGAGCAGTTCGTGGAGGTGGGGCCGGTCGAGTTGAAGGGGGTTTCCGGTCCCGTCCAGCTCCTTTCGGCGCGGCGGTCGCCGGATCGTCCTGAACGGGACCAACTGGTGGCAATGTGCAATCTCATCGGCCGGTCGCGATCTCCCGCTTGCGGCGCTCGACGAAGGCATCGAGCGCTTCGGCGATCGCGGGATCCAGCGGCGGCGGCACGGCCTCGGCAAGGATCCGCTTCCACAACCCGTTCGCCCGTTCCGTCGCCGTGTGCGACCCGTCCGCCTGCCACGTCTCGAAGTTGCGCCAGTCCGACACGAGCGGCGTGTAGAACGCCGTCTCGTAGCGCTCGAGGGTGTGGGCCGTGCCGAAGAAGTGGCCGCCCGGGCCGGCCTCGGCGATCGCGTCGAACCCGAGCGTGCCCTCCGACACCTCGATCGGTTGCAGCACCTCGGCCATCATCTGCAGGATCTCGGCGTCGATGATCAGCTTCTCGTACGACGCGGTCAGTCCGCCCTCGAGCCAGCCGGCGCCCTGGTAGAGCAGGTTCACGCCGCCCATCACGGCGCCCCAGACCGCCATCTCGGCCTCGTACGCCGCCTGGGCGTCGACCACCGGTGACGCCGTCGCGTTCGACGACCGCCACGGCAATCCGTACCGCCGCGCCATCTGCCCCGATGCGAACTGTGCCTTCACCGACTCCGGCGTCCCGAAGGCCGGAGAGCCCGTCCGCATGTCGACGTTCGAGGTGAATGCGCCGTAGATCATCGGCGCGCCCGGTCGAACGATCTGCGCCAACGCCACGAGGAAGAGCGCCTCGGCGTTCTGCTGCGCGATCGCGCCGGCGAGGGACACCGGACTCATCGCGCCGGCCAAGCGTGAACGGCGTGGCGACGACCGGCTGCCCGTGGAGCGCCATCTCGATCAACCCGTCGCTCATCGGCCCGTCGAGCCGCAGCGGCGAGTTGGTGTTGATGATCGTGATCAGGGAGGGCTCGGCGAGCAGCTCATCCCGCGACACGCCGCGCACGAGGGAGATCACCTCGAGCGCATCGTCGACGACCACCCGCCCCGTCCCAAGGCAATGCCATGTCTTGTCGAGCTCGGTCGCGAACACCCGGTACTGGTCGAGGTGGCGTGTCTCGACCGGCAGGTCGGTCGGCTCGAGCGGCCCGCCACCCTCCTGGTGGATGACGTCGAGCGCGCCGATCAATCGCACGTAGTCGGTGAAATCGGCGATGTTGCCCGGTCGCCGGCCGCGGTCGAGGTCACTCACGAACGCGGGCCCGCCGACCGCGCAGAACACGAGGTTCGCCCCGCCGAACACGACGTCCCGCTCGCGGTTTCGGGCGAGCAGCCGGAACTCCCGCGGCGCCTGCGCCACCAGCGACTCGAGGTGCGCGGGGTCGAACCGCACGTTCCGTGACGACCGATCGATGGTGGCCCCCGCGCCGGCCAACGCGTCGAGCGCCCGGTCGCCGAGCACCTCCATCCCGATCTCGGACAGGACGCGGAGCGACGCCAGGTGGATCGATTCGACCTCATCGGCCGACAGGATCTCGATCGGGCGGTACGGGTTCACGAGCCGGCGCCACGGGAGCTGTCGCACGCCGGCCACGCCGCGCCGGGGCCGGCGACGGACCGCCTCGTGCTCGCTCACCTCGCGATGCTACGCGGCGGCCCCAACGTTCTCAGAGGAGTCTCAGCCAGCGCCCCTTACCCTGACGCCCATGCACCTCCTCGTCGTCGAGGACGATCCGCGCCTGTCCCGCCTCCTCAAGCGGCTGCTCGAGGACGACCGTCACGTGGTCGAGCTCGCGACCGATGGCCGGACCGGGCTCGAGATCGCCGAGGACGCCCCAGGCATCGAGTGCGTGATCCTCGACATCGGGTTGCCCGACATCAGCGGCCTCGACGTCGCGCGAGCGCTGCGATCGAATGGGTCCGAGGTGCCGATCCTGATGCTGACGGCGCGCGACACGGTGGGCGACCGGGTCACGGGGCTCGACGCCGGCGCCGACGACTACCTCGTCAAGCCGTTCGCGTTCGAGGAGCTGTCGGCGCGACTCCGAGCGCTCGCCCGACGCGGTGCTCCCCCTGGCCGACGCACCAAACCGACATTGGTGGCCGGTCCGATCGCCCTCGACGAGGCGGCTCGACGGGTCACCGTCGACGGCAGGGATGTCGACCTCAGCCCGCGCGAGTTCTCGCTGCTCGAGTGCCTGCTCCGTCATGCCGGACAGACCCTGTCGCGCGACCAGCTGCTCGACCAGGCCTGGCCGTTCGGGGTGGCGGTGACGCCCAACGCGGTCGATGCGTACATCCACTACCTGCGCGACAAGCTCGGCGGTGCCGGCAGCCACATCCAGACGGTCCGGGGGGTCGGCTACCGCCTCGCCGATGCCTGACGGCGCCGCACCCGACGCGATGACCCCGGACGAGGAAGGCCTTCTCCGGCGGGTCCGGCTGCAACTCGCGCTGTGGAGCGGTGGCATCACCCTGGCGCTCCTCGTCCTGCTCGGGATCGCGCTCTACATCGCGATCGACCGGTCATTGTCGAACTCCGGGACGGCCCAGCTCGTCAGCCAGGCGAACGCGCTCACCGGCGGCCGACGCGGTCCGGACGAGCTGCCCGAGGGCGGCTTCGTGTTCGGTGGTCCGGGCTCCGGCACGCTGACGATGGTCGTCAACGACCGGGGCGTGCCGGTCGGGCCGCGGCAGGGCCGCCTGCCGTCCGGACTTCCGGTGATGGCCTCGATCGCTGCCGCGCGCGAGACCGGTCAGCGGGACATCCGCGAGGACACCGTGCCCATCGCAGCCAGTGGGTCGACCGTCGATGGCGTCAGCGCGACCGCGACTCAGACCCCGGTCCGCGTGCTGACCGATCCGGTCCAGTTCCGGGGCCGCCAGCTGTACCTCCAGATCGTCGGCGACCGGACGACGGAGGAACGCACGCTGCAGACCCTCGTCCTGGTCCTGGTCATCGGCGGCGCCATCGCCCTGCTGGTCGCGTCCGGGGTCGGGGCGGCCTATGCCACCCGCGCGCTCGTCCCGATCCGCCAGTCACTCGTGAACCAGCGCCAGGCGCTGCGCCGACAGCGCGAGTTCGCAGCCGACGCGTCGCACGAGCTACGGACGCCGCTGACGGTGATCCGAGCGAGCGTCGACGATCTCGAACGGCATCCGAAACAGCCCGTGGCGAACGTCGGCGCGGCGTTGATCGATATCCGGGACGAGGTGGACCACCTGACCGCGATGGTCGACGACCTGTTGCTGCTCGCCCGCTCGGATTCGGGAGCCATCGCCCTCGAGCGGGTGCCGACCGACCTTGGCGATGTCGCATCGTCCGGTGCCTCGGCGATGAGCCGCCTGGCGGCGGACCGGGCTGTCCAGCTCGTCGTCGATCCGATCCCGGCCGAAGTGGCCGGCGACCCCGCTCGCCTCCGGCAGCTCGTCGGGATCCTGGTCGACAACGCCATCCGCCATGCACCGGATGGGAGCCGGGTCGACGTCCGGGTCCGCACCGACGGCCCGCATGCTGTCCTGGTCGTGGAGGACGAGGGGCCGGGCATCCGGCCCGAAGACCTGCCACGCGTCTTCGACCGCTTCTACCGGGCAGCCGGCGCGCCCGGCGGCGGGACGGGCCTCGGTCTGGCGATCGCGGCCTGGATCGTCGAGCGGCACGGAGGCCGGATCGCGGCCACGAACCGGGAGTCGACCGGCGCGCGCTTCACGGTCCGGCTGCCGCTCCTCCAGCGTCCGTCGCCGGGAGCGACACCGGCCTAGACACGGTCCTCGACGCGGCACTTGCAGCGATCGCGGGTGGGGAGGCGCCGTAGACTCGGGGGGTGAGGTCACCTGGCCCCGATGACTGGCCGATCTTCGGCCGCGACGCGCCCGACGTCGCGTGGCGACCCCATCCCGAGGCCGCAGCCGAGGCCCGCCTGGCCAGGTTCCTGCGAGCGACGGGCGAGCCCTCACTCGACGTCCTCCAGGCTCGCGCGACCGCCGACCCGGCGTGGTTCTGGGGCGCCGCCACCGACGACATCGCGATCCCGTGGACGCGTCGGCCGCGTGAGATCGCGGACTTCAGCGGCGGGCCTGCATGGACGCGCTGGTGGTCCGGCGGCTCCTTCGACTGGTCGTGGGCAGCGATCGAGCCACGTGCAGCCCGAGATCCGGATGGGATCGCGGTGACATGGGAGGGTGAGGACGGCAGTGTCGTCGAGCTCCCCAACGGCGCCCTGGCGACACGTGTCCGGCTCGCGCGCAGAGCAGCTGCGCGGCGCTCGGGATCGAGGCCGGCGACCGCGTCGGGATCCTCCTGCCGATGCTGCCCGAGACCGTCGTCGCGGTCCTCGCGGTCAGCCGCATCGGTGCGATCTTCACCCCGATCTTCTCGGGCTACGGCGCGCCCGCCATCGCATCGCGGCTCGCCGACTGTGACGCGAAGCTGTTGATCACCGCGGATGGCTTCCTTCGACGAGGCTCGTGGGTCGACCTGAAGTCGGTCGCCGATGCGGCAGTCGCGTCGGCGCCATCCGTCGAACGGGTGCTCGTCGTGTCACGCGCCGGCGAGGCTCTCGAGGTGTCCTGGACTGACGGGCGCGACGTCCGCTGGGACGATGCGGCGGGCGATGTCCAGGAGCCCGACATGGCACCCGATCGCGACCCCGAGATGCCGTACATGATCATCTATACCTCGGGCACCACCGGCCGACCGAAGGGCGCCATCCACGTCCATGGCGGGTTCCCGATCAAGGCTGCGCAGGACCTCGCGCACACGTTCGACCTGACCGGGCGCGACACGCTGTTCTGGTTCACTGACCTCGGCTGGATGATGGGACCGTGGGCCATCGCCGGCCCGCTGCTCCTCGGCGCGAGACTCGTCATCTACGAGGGCGCACCCGACTTCCCGGCGCCGGACCGGATGTGGTCGCTGGTCGAGCGCCACAAGGTGACCCACCTCGGGCTGTCACCTACGGTGATCCGCGCCCTGATGGCCCATGGCGAGGAGCCCGTCCGGTCGCACGATCGCTCGTCGCTCCGCGTCCTCGGCTCGACCGGGGAGCCATGGAACCCCGAACCGTGGTGGTGGTACTTCCGCGAGGTCGGCGAGGGTCGCTGCCCGGTCATCAACTACAGCGGCGGGACGGAGGTCAGTGGCGGCATCGTCGGCGGCAATGTGATCGGGCCTATCAAGCCGGCGAGCTTCTCAGGGCCGTGCATCGGGACGGCCGGCGATGTCGTCGACGACGCGGGCGCGCCGGCGCGCGGCAAGGTCGGCGAATTGGTCATCCGCGCACCGATGCCCGGCATGACGCGCGGGTTCTGGGGCGATCGCCAACGCTACGAGGAAACGTATTGGGCTCGATGGCCCGGCCTGTGGGCACATGGTGACTGGGCCGAGATCGATGCCGACGGCTTCTGGTTCATCCACGGTCGCTCGGACGACACGCTCAAGGTGGCGGGCAAGCGTGTCGGACCGGCCGAGGTCGAGAGCGCCGCCGTGGCGCATCCGTCGGTGCTCGAGGCGGCCGCGATCGGCGTGCCGCACGAGATCAAGGGAGAGGCCATCGTCGTGCTCTGCGTCCTCCGACCGGACGTGGCAGACGACGACGGCCTGCGGGCCGATGTCGCGCAGCGCATCGCCGGGGACCTCGGCAAGCCGCTCAAGCCTGAGGTCGTGGCGGTCGTCGGATCGCTCCCCAAGACGCGCTCCGGCAAGGTGATGCGTCGGGTCATCCGGGCCGCCTGGCTGGGGCTCGACCCGGGCGATCTGTCGGCGCTCGACGACCCGAGCTCGCTCGACGCCATCCGCGCCGTATCCTTGGACCGATGACCGGTATCGCCGCCCCGGAGCGTGACATCGTCAGCTGGGAGGACCTCGACCGGCTCGTGGCACTCCTCGCCGAGCGCCTCGAGGGTCACCAGTTCGACGTCATGCTGGCGATCACACGCGGCGGCATGGTGCCGGCCGGCATGTTGGCGTACCGACTCCGTCTGCGCGACATCCTCGTCGCCGCCGTCGAGTACTACGACGAAAGCGGGCAACCCGCTCCGAACCCGACGTTCTTCCAGTTCCCGGCCGATCCGCTGCTGCGCGGCAAGCGGGTGCTGATCGTCGACGAGGTCTGGGACAGCGGGACGACGATCCACGCTGTCACGGAGCGCGTCCGCCAGGCCGGCGGGGATCCGTTCACGGCGGTCCTCCACTACAAACCCGAGCACTCGGTCGTGCCCGACCGGCCAGACGTCCACGCCGTCGAGACCGACCGCTGGGTCGTGTACCCGTTCAAGGCCGGTCTCTAGAGCCTCGCCCTCAGCGGAGGACCACAAGATGCCCGATGTCCAGCTCCTCGTCGGCACCCCGAAGGGGGCGTTCATCCTCGACGGCGACGGCGACCGCCGCGACTGGTCGCTGCGTGGCCCGCTGTGCGAGGGCTGGCCGATCCACGACCTGATCGTCGAGCCCTCGAGCGGGGCGATCCTCGCCGCCGGTGGGAGCCCGTGGTACGGCCCGGCGGTATGGCGCAGTGACGACGACGGCGTGACGTGGACGCATTCATCCGAGGGTCTGTCGTACGGCGGCGGGGAGGACGCATCCCCGATCACCACGATCTGGAGTCTCGCCACGGGACCGGACGGCACCCTGTATGCCGGCGTGGAGCCGGCTGGTCTGTTCCGGAGTGGCGACGGCGGGACGACCTGGTCGCACGTCGAGGGGCTTACGAACCACCCCTCGCGACCGACCTGGGAGCCGGGTGCCGGGGGGCTGATCCTCCACACGATCGTCCCCCACCCGACCGACCCGCAGCGGATGTGGGTAGGCATCTCCGCGGTCGGTGTCTTCGAGACGCGGGACGGCGGCGAGACCTGGGAGCCGCGCAACAACGGCGTCCGAGCCGATTTCGTCCCGGGGCCAGCGCCCGAGACGGGCCAGTGCGTGCACAAGCTCGCGATGGCCCCCGGCGAACCCGAGACGCTGTACCAGCAGAACCATTGCGGCCAGTACCGCTCGACAGATGGCGGCCTCACCTGGACGGACCTGTCCCGAAACGGCGTCCCGAGCCAGTTCGGCTTCCCGCTCGTGGTCCATCCTCGCGACCCGAGCACCTTCTGGGTCATCCCGCTGACCCAACCGGAGGAGGGCCGGTTCATGCCGGAAGCGAGCGCTGCGGTCTGGCGGACGACCGATCGCGGCGACAGCTTCACCCGCAGTCAGCAGGGGCTGCCGCAGCACGATGCGTATCTGAGCGTCCTGCGGGAGGCGATGGCGAGCGACACGCTCGACCCGGTGGGCATCACGTTCGGGACCAAGACCGGTCAGCTGTGGCACAGCTCCGACGAGGGCGACTCGTGGCGGCTGGTCACGGGCAACCTGCCGGAGATCTGGGCGGTCGAGGCGGTCGTCCGCGGATCATAGGGTCGTCGAGTCGTCCGCCGTGGCAACGGTCCTGCTCCCGAGATCCCTTCTGACGCTGTTCCCGGGTGTCGAGCGCAAGCACACCCTTCGGGGCGGCACGGTCGACGCGCTCATCTCGGCGCTCGATGCAGCGGCACCCGGCATGCGCGACCGTCTCGTCCAGGAGGGCCCGCGGCTTCGACCCCACATCAATGTCTTCGTCGACGGCCGGCCGGCCGATCTGGCGACACCCGTCGGTGACGCCGCGACGGTCCACGTGATCCCCGCCGTGTCTGGCGGCTAGCGCACCGGGGCGTTCATTCCTCGTCGAATGGCGCGAGCGGGTCGAACGACTCCGTCCGTTCCGCCACGGCGTCG
The DNA here is from genome assembly GCA_963813535.1 of uncultured Chloroflexia bacterium. GTDB lineage: Bacteria > Chloroflexota > Limnocylindria > Limnocylindrales > CSP1-4 > SPCO01. The sequence continues at coordinate 1,618,584 of CAWEZH010000002.1, forward strand.
CCCCCGATGGCCCACGGCCTGCCCTCGCGCCCCCGGCCGGGCGACCGCGGCGGATCGCCGACCATCGCGCGCCAGCCGAGGTCGGACAGTCGCTCGAGCGTGGTCATCGCCGCGGTGAGCATCGCGCTGGCGTGGTCGGCGGATACCCCGTGCAGCGCCCGCCGGCTCGACACCCCGGCGACGTCGGCGGCAGTCCGGGCCGCGGCTCGAGCGTCGGCAGCCGCGGCGGCCTTATCGGGATGGCTGCTGCGCATCAGGAGGGCGGAAGAACCCGCTCGGGCCAGGGCTGCCGCGACCACGTACGGCCAGGCGGCCGCCGGTCGTGGGTGGCCGTCAGCGGACGGCTCGTCGAACCTGATCAGCTGGTCGGGGAAGAGTGCCCGCCGGATGTCGACCTCGGCGAGGATGCGCGCGACGGCCGATGGCTCGTCGGCCAGCCAGGCGGGGTACGCGCCGACGACGATCCGGTCGGTGGCGATCCGGTCGGCCTTGGCCAGCGAGACGCCGAGCAGCTGGAGGGCGAGCGCTCGCCCGGAGCGCGTCGCTGGATCCGACGGCACACCCGATGCCAGGTCCGGTGCGACCACCAACGGCCCCGGCCCGATCGAAACGAACGTGCCGGAACGTCGATGCAGCCGTCGTGCGAAGGCGTGGTCGGCGAGCGAGCGGTCCGGGTCCACGCCACCCACGACGATCTCGGCGATCGGATCGGCCTCGACGAGGTCGACTCGCTCGAACGCAGCCACGACCGCGCCCTCGGGCACGCCCAGCGGCGGGATCGCCGTGCCAAGACGCACGTAGCCGCGGCGCTGGGCGGCAACGCCGTCGGTCGCGCGCCGGAGTCGGGCGAGGGCGCGCTGGCTGCCGGACGGCGCGGGGTCCTCTTCCGCCATCTCGTTGCTCCGGCGCGATCCGCTCCGATCGCCCGGTCGCCATTCGGGTGGCTCGACGCCGGCCGACTGCATCCGATCAGCCAGCTCACGACCGATCGGCACTTCGACCCGGAGCAGGTCGAAACCGGCCGACGCGAGGGCGGCCGCCTCGTCGAGCGCCTCGTCGACCTCCGGCTCGGCAAGCGTGGTGCCGACCCACGGCCGCGGCGCCTCGCCGAGGAGGTCGAGGAGCTCGCGCCGGGCGGTCCGATCGGTGTCGATGCGGTCCACCGCGACGTCGACCAGCCGGCGGGCCTCGGCCACCGCGACCTTGCGGCGGTCGGGCTCCCGCAGGAGCTCGGCCTCGAGCGCAAGGTCGATGGCGCCGGACGACACATCGAGCGCGAGCTGCTGCGGTCCGACGTCGTACTCGGTCAGTGCCATGGCGAACGAGAGGGCGATGCCACCGCCCAGGCCGTCATGAGCGCTGACCAGCCAGCGATCGACGGCGGCGCCGGCGAGCGGTCGACCCGAGCGGTCGAGACCGGTCACGCCGAAGAGCCGCAGCAGGGCGCGCTCCTGACCGAGGGTGGTCGAGGCGCGTGCCCGCGCGCCCCACGCGCCAGCCAGGGTCTCGGCGCGCTCGGCGAGCTTGTCGACCGAGCGGTCAGCCACTGACCGACTCGACCAGGCGGACCAGCGCGAGGAAACCGCGGAACGCGACCTCGGGATCGTCGTGCGAGAACCGGACCGTCCGGTCGCCGACCCGCTCGACCCCCGGCATGATCTCCGCGTGGTCGGCGATGACGCCCCGCGGCACATCGATCTCGATGACGACCGGCGGGCCGACGCGGAGCACCTCGAGCTCACCGGCCGCGGCGCGCCGGACGGCGCGTTCGGCTCCCTCGCGTACCCGATCGCGCGCGACGGTCGGATGGGCCGAGATGGCGCTCCGCCCGCCGTCGACGGTCTTGACGACCACCCGCTCGGCCCACGGCAGCCACGGTTCGACTTCCTCGGCGAGCCCGTCATCCCCGGCGACCATCCCGACCGGGATGCCCCATGCACCGAGGACCAGCGCGTTCACGCCGTACTCGCCGGTCGGGCGGCCATCCAACCGCGTTTCGACCGGCATCCCCGAGTACGTGTGGGCGATCGTCCCGGACCGATGCCCGGCCCGCGTGTGGTAGCCGACGAACAGAGCGACGTCGAACGACGGCGTGCCGCCACGGATCCGGCCGGGCGCCCGCGACCATCGACCACGCCTTCTGGCCCTGCAGCACCCGTGCGCCCGGATGCAGGTCGGACGGCAGCAGGTTGTACATGTTCCAGTGGCTGTCGTTGACCAGGATGTCGGTCGCCCCAGCGGCGAGTGCACCCTCGATCGCGGCGTTCGTCTCGCCGACCATGAGATCGACCGAGACTGGGTATCGACGATCGGACGGGTCGGTCGGGTCGGGGTGGTTGACCCCGGCGATGCCCTCCATGTCGACGCTGATGTAGACCCTCAAGCTCGCTCCTCTCGGTCGGTCGAGGACGGCCCCGTGCGGGCGGGTTCGCCGATCCAGACGTGCCCATCCGCGAACCGCTCCGCCTTCCAGATCGGGGCGCGGGCCTTGGTCTCGTCGATCGCATAGCGTGCGGCATCGAACGCCGCGTCGCGATGCGGGCTGACCGCCACGATCGCCACCGACACCTCGCCGAGCGGCACTTCCCCTGTCCGGTGGACGATGGCGATGCGGTCCACGCCGAACCGGGCTGCCACCTCGTCGGCGATCGCCTCGAGGGTGCCGACGGCCATCCCCTCGTGGGCCTCGTATTCCAGGGCCTCGACCGATCGCCCCTCGTGGCGGGCAGCCTCGGTCTCCTGACCCGGCGCGGGCGTGCCCGGCGTCACCCGGGTTCGGCCGAGGAAGCCGACGACCGCGCCGTCGCCCGGCGTTGCCAGCCGATCGGCGAGCTCGGTCAGGATCGACGTGTCGAAGGGGTCGGCGCGCAGTTCGAGGATCCGGTCGCCGCCCGCTCCACCCGACACGGGCGGGATCATCGCCACCTCGTCGCCATCGACGAGACGTGTCGTCTCGTCGGCGTATGCCCCATTCCGGGCGAAGCGGACCGAGGCGCGCCCCGGTTCGAGCGGCGGATGGACGGCCACCAGCGCCGTCCACGCATCGGCGACCGTCGCGTCCTCACGAAGGTCGAGCGCGACTTCACGCGTGCCGGCCAGCTCACGCTGGATCGCGAACAGGCGGACACGTACGCGCACGATGCCGGCCGGCGCTCAGCCGTGCCACGTCGCGGCAAGCAGGCCGTCACCGACGGGCAGGATCGTCGAGATGAACCGCGAGTCGCCGAGGACGCGCCGACTGAACTCCCGTAGCGCCTCCGTATTCGGGTCACCCGACTCGACCGCCGTGGCGCCCGACACGCGGCCGCTCCACAGGACGTTGTCGGCGAGGACGAGCGCGCCCGGCGCCAGGCGACCGTCCGTCAGCGCATCGAGATAGTCGCCGTACTCCGGCTTGAGTGCATCGATGAACGCCAGATCGAACGGGCCGGCGAGGGCGGGATCGCCACTGGCGAACGCCTCGAGTGCCTTGGCCGAGAGCACCGTGATCCGCTCATCGGGGACGCCGGCCTGCCGCCACCAGCCCCTGGCGAGATCCGTTCGCTCGGTGTCCGGGTCGATCGTGACGATCGTGCCGTCGGCCGGCTGGCCGAGTGCCAGCCACAGGGTCGAGAAGCCGTACGCCGTCCCGACCTCGACGATCCGCCGCTTGCCGCCGGCCAGGACCGACAGGACCCGCCCAGCGTCGCGGTCGACGATCGGGATGCCGAGTGGCTGGGCGGCCGTCTCGATCGCCGCGAGCGCCGAGGGAAGGTCGGCGGCGATCGATTCGATCCAGTCGAGGTCCGTCTCGCCGGGGATCCAGCTCCGCTCGTCTTTCATGGGTTCGCGCTCCTTCGGTCAGACCAGCAAGCCGGCGCCGAAGTACAGCCCGGCGGCGAGGATCGTGCCGGCGGCGATGGTGCCGACGTTGATGTAGAGGAGGCCGGTCGCCGACTCCATCGACCGGGTGCGGGCCGTCTGGACGGCCGCCCACGACACGATCAGCGGGAAGACGAGTCCGACGATGAGCCGCAACCAGACGAACAGCGCCCACGGCCCGGTCAGGGCACTGAACGGTCCGCCCGACGCCGGCCCCGCGCCCAGGCCGACCCACGCCACGAACAGCACAACCTGGAGAGCCATGACGCCGAGCAGGATGCGGGACAGCAGGATGAGGGGCGCCTCAGGCAGCCGCGGCGTGACGAGGTACCAATGACCGAGGATCATCGCGGCGAACACGCCACCGGTGGCCGCGAACAGGACCGACAGCTGCACGAGCAGCGCTGCGGCACCGACCGGTCCCCCGCCCCACCCGAGTGCCCCGAACACGGCGGTCGCGGCGCCCGCGACGAGCGCGACGACCTCCAGCCGGCCCGCCCAGACGGCAGACCAACGCCGCACGATCATGGCGAGGACCGCGACGCCGACGAACACGGCGAGCGACACGCGTCGCGGGATGTCGAACGACGGATCCGGCACCACCGGCGACGTGCCGAGCGAGCCCGGCAGCGCGCCGTCGCTCAGCCACGCCAGTACGCCGAAACCGATGGCGCATGCGGCCACGAATCCGAGATAGCCGCGGGTCGCCGCCGTCCGCCGCCGGAGCAGCACCACCGCCGCGTAGGCACCCAGCGCGAGTCCGGCGAGGACGGTCCAGTTGATGTACGCCAGGTTCTGCGCGATCTGCGTCGCTGACACGTCGCGAGTGTAGCCGCGTCGCTAGCATCGACACCGACGACCCGTTGGAGGTGCCCCATGTCGCTCCCGAACGGCACGACGATCACCTGGTACGGCCACTCCTGCATCCGCGTCGACACCGCGGGCGGAAAGACCGTGATCATCGATCCGTGGTTCGCGAACCCGAGCAGCCCGATCGGCGTCGACGCGGTCGACCACTGCGATCTGCTGCTGGTGACCCATGGCCATTTCGACCACTTCGGGGACGCACTGGCACTCGCGAGCCGGTTGCGGCCCGCCTGGCCGTGCATCCATGAGATGAGCCTGTGGCTCGCGCGCCGGCTACCCGGCGGAGCCGACGCGGTCGTCGGTATGAACAAGGGCGGCACGGTCGAGGCGGCTGGGCTGCGCGTGACGATGGTCGGCGCGGACCATTCAGCCGGTGACTGGAACCCGGCCGGCGAGACCACCCTCTATCTCGGCGACCCTGCAGGCTTCGTGATCGAGCTCGAGGACGGATACCGGATCTACGCCGCCGGCGACACGCAGGTGTTCTCCGACATGCGGCTCCTCCGCGAGCTGTATCGACCGGATCTCGCGATGCTGCCCATCGGCGGGCATTTCACGATGGACCCGACCGCCGCCGCGCTCGCCGTGGAGTATCTGGCCGTCGATGAGGTCGTCCCGCTCCACTACGGGACATTCCCGGTCCTGGCCGGGACGCCGGCCCAGCTCCGCGACGCCCTCACCGCACGCGGGCTCGGGTCGGTCCGCGTCCACGAACCAAAGCCGGGCGGGACCGTCGGCTAGACGGGGATCAGCCGCCGACGGGGTGGAGCGAGACCGAGTCCCACCACGTCGTCGAGTCGGCACGGCCCATGTCGAGCTCCAAGACGGCATCTAAATCGGCGTAATTCGATACGAAGACCACGGAAACGATCGTCCAGTCGCTCGTGGCGAGCACCCTCCGGGTGACATACGCGGCGCCGGCCTTCGACGCGATCCGGACTCGGACCTCACGTGGTCCCGCCGCCCGCACAGCGAGGTTGAGGACGTAGGGCCGACCGGCGTCCAGCAGCAGGCCATCTTGCCTGAGCGAGATGCCCGAATAGGCAGGGCTGCCGGACGCGATATCGATCCGCGCGGCGGCCTTGCCCGCCCACGGCGTCGACGGATCCTGCGCCACGTTCGCGATCGCATCCCCGCCGAGGTACAGCCCCCACGGCTGACCGACGCCGTTCTCGAAACCGCCGTTGACGATCAGCTCATTCGGGGATGGCGATGAGGCCGCTGGACTCGCCGGGGTCGAGGACGCGCCCCGAGTGGGACTCGGCGCGCTGGCTGAGGGCGTTGCGGATGAGAGCGAAGGAGTCGCGCTAGGCGGGGCTGATGACGGCGGCGGCGCGCTTGGTGATGGCGGGATTGCAAGCATGTCCAGCTCAGCCTGGAGGGCGGGCAACTGGGCGATCAATGCAACTAGCTCGGCGGCGCCGACCCGGTACTCTGGCTCGTTCCTGATCGAAGCGTCGAGTGTCTCGTTGGCGGAATCCAGGATCAAGCCGTACAACGTAGATAGTCGGCCTCCGGCCTGGTTCGGGCCAAACGCGCCCTTGAGTGCGGTCACGACATCCGCTGACGTCGATGCGAGACCGTTGATCTGGCGAATCCAATCGACGACCTCCTCGACCCGGAAGTTCACGCGCGCCCGTTCGGCCTCAAGGGCGTTTCCCGCTCCACCGAGCTGGTCGTTGAGTTTTGCGAGCAGGTCCACGACGGCCGGGTCGACGACTGGTGTCGGTGCCGGCGCACCGGACTCGCCAGATGCGATGACACCGCTCGGGGCCGGGCTCTCTCCGACGGGAGTCCCAGCCGGCGGGGGCACCGCCCCGATCGCGGTCGACGCGAGGATCGCCACCACGACCACCGCGAACATCCCCCCGATGATCTCCGGTGACGGCGACCGCGGCGACCGCGGCTTGGAGGGCGGCTGGCTCGGCGTCACGTGGCCGTGCCGGCGACCGGCTTGCCCAGCGCGGACTCGAGGTCCGCGGCGCGCATCCCACCGATGGTCCGGAACACGATCGCCAAGGTCGAGCGTCCCGCACGTCCGGAGATGATCAGCCGGTCGTCCATGGCGGTGACGTCGAAATCGCGCACCGGGCCCTCATGGCGCACGGTGAGCTGGCCGGCATCGACCGGCCCGAAGACACGGAGCTGGTCGCCATCGCGGGCGATCGCATAGCACGCGCCGACCTCCATCCCGGCATTGCCGGACAGGTATACCCCGGTGGACAGCACGTCGCCGGGTGGCGGCTCGGAGACGGTCGCGGCGACGAAGTTGGACGGCGTGATCGTCGGACGGATGCCCAGGGACATCGGCGAGACCATCGGTCGTTCAGGCCACGTCGAGCGCTGATCGCGACGCGAGGCTGTGCGCGCAATTCCGATCGGTGTCGGCACGGCCACAGGCCGCGACGTTCCCGTGGTCGGCCGGGCGACCATCGTGGGACTCGAACCGCCGGGAGCGTCGGCGTCGTAGGTTTGCGCCGGGGGCATCGGCGGGTTCGCCCCGACCAAACGCGCGGGTAACAGGTCACCGCAGGTGTCGCACGCTGCGGGCCAACCCTGGATCCGGGTCTCACACGTCGGACACCTGCCGGGCGGCGCCACGGCGAGCACAGCGAGGGCGATCGGGCCTGTCAGTGCGCCGAGCACGAACCAGATGAAGGCGCTCCGGGCGCGCAACGTCGCATACCAACCGGCCACCGGCGCGGTGATACCCGCGACCAGGATCAGGATGATCGGGATGCTGTCGACGGCCCCCTGCACAATTCCTCCACTGTCGAGCGACGGACGGCCATGCTACCGCGAAGCCGCGGGCGCCCCTGCCGTCGTTGTCGTGAGAGCTCGTTTCGGACCCGGCCGTTTGGTGCGGGGGTGCACCGGAAGTGCACCCGGGGGGCCGCTCCAAACAGGGCCCGTGCGATGTTCGATCCGTAATCGCAAGTGTAATTGAGAGGTGGGGGCCTTACGATAGGGCCCCCAGGGGCTGGTACTTTGGGGTCGGCCTCGGGGGAGGCATTGATCGGCCCGGTATCGGGCCACAGGGATCGACACCCTTCCTGGGGAGGACGGGACAGTCGCAGGAGCCGGAGCCACGGTGGCGCCGGCACAAAGGGGGATAGAGGAAATGCGTGTCACCGTAGTCGGCTTGGGCTACGTAGGGCTCGTCACAGGAGCCTGCCTGGCCGAGTGGGGCCACGACGTAGTCGGCGTAGACGCCGATCCGCGTCGGCTCGACACCCTGCGCGAAGGCCGGGTGCCCTTCCATGAGCCGCGGCTCCCGGAACTGGTGGCCGACGGGATCAGCAAGGGCACCCTGAGCTTCACCGACGATCTCAAGGGCTCGTCCGCCGCGGCCGACATGGTCATCGTGGCCGTGGGCACGCACGACGGGAACGGCGGCTGGCAGACGGACACGGTCCGTGGCGCCCTGGCCGACATCGTCCCTGTCATGTCCGACAGCGCCACGCTGGTGATCCGCTCGACCTTGCCGCCCGACTTCATCAGGCAGCTCCCGTCGCTCGTGGCCAGCCGGCGGACGACCGCCGAGCGGTCGCTCATCCCGGTCATGCTCAACCCGGAGTTCACCCGGGAGGGGCGGGCAGTCCGCGACTACCAGCAGCCCGACCGCATCGTCCTCGGCGTCGTCAGCGACCCGGATGGGCATGGCGAGGCGGCACTCCGCGAGCTGTACCACTCGGCCGCAGCGCCGATCGTCGTCATGGGCGCGATCGATGCTGCGATCACAAAGCTCGGAGCGAACCTCTTCCTAGCGACGAAGATCAGCTTCGCCAACGAGCTTGCCGAGATCTGCGACGCCTTCGGCGCGGATGTCGCGACGGTCGTCGACGGCATGTCGTATGACAGCCGGATCGGTGGGTCGTTCCTGCGAGCCGGCGTCGGGTTCGGTGGCTCGTGCCTCCCGAACCAGGTCTCGATGACGATCCGGACTGCCGCGCAGGCCGGCGTCGACACCCCATTGCTGACCGCCGTCGACGAGGTCAACCACCGTCGCCGCAGCCAGGTCGTCGAGCGGGCGGCAAGCCTGCTTGATGGCACGGTCCGCGGCCGCCGCGTGGCTCTCCTCGGCCTGACGTTCAAGCCGGATACGGACGACCTGCGCGATGCGCCGGCGCTGACCATCGCCAGCGAGCTGCTGGAGCAGGGCGCGACGGTCATCGCGTACGACCCGATGCCCTCCGCCCGCGAGCGGTCGGCCGATCTCGTGCCTGGGCTCGAGGTCGTCAGCGCGGCCGCCGACGCGATGCGCGATGCCGACATCGCTGTCCTCGTGACCGAGTGGCCGGAATTCGTCGACTTCGATTGGGCGATCGCCGCCGAGACCATGCGGCGACGGGTCCTGATCGACGGACGCAACGTCCTCAACGGCGAGGAGCTGGCGGCCCACGGCTTCACGTACACATCGTTCGGCCGCGGAACCGTGGTACCGGACGACGTCGCGGCGGGTACCGTGGCAGCTACCGGTTCGCTGACGTCCCTGCAGTGGGGTCGTGGATGACACCAGAACGACGCCACCACCTCGTCGTCGCCCTGATCGCGGCCCTCGCTGGGGCCGGGATCGGGCTCGAGATCGCGCGAGTCGGGATCATCATCTCCCCGAGCCTCGCGTGGTGGCTTGGCGTGCTTGGCATCCTCGCGTTGGTGCTCGTCCTGCTGACGGCACCAGCGGAGCCCGCCGCACCGGTCCCCACCCCGGCTCGCGCCGGCTGGGCCGAGTTCCGGCGTGAACTCCGACGCTCCCGACGGAGCACGCGCCCGATGACCTTGCTGCGGGCGCCTGGCCCGGTCGGCCTGGTCGCCAGCGTGGCGGATGATCCGGAGTCGCGCTCGCGCCGTCTGCACGAGCACCTTCGCCTCGTCGACCGGACATGGGTCGACGACGGCAGCGTCTACATGCTGCTGCCCGAGACGTCGCGCGCCGCGGCCGACACCCTCGTCACGCGGATCCTCACCGTCGCGCCGGAGCTGCTCCCCGCCGACGTTCGGCTGGCAACGTTCCCGGACGATGGCCTGACCAGCGGCGCCCTGATCTCGGCGGTGCATGGTGCCTCGCTCAGCGAGGTGCCGACGCCTATCCGTGCGGCGGCGGTCGCCGAAGACGAGCCCGTCGTCGCCGAGGACGCTGACGAAACGAAGCCAGCCAGCGAGCGAGCGGCCCGATGACGGATCGGTGGCAGGGCCAGGCCCGCACGACGCGCGGGTACGCCAGGACCAAACGGGCGATCGACATCGGCATCTGCCTCGTCGCGCTGCCGGTGCTGCTGCCCATCGGACTCCTGTGCGCGCTGGCGATCCGGCTCGAGACGCCCGGACCGGTCCTGTTCGCGCAGCAGCGGACCGGCCAGCACGGTGTCCGCTTCCCGATGTTCAAGTTCCGGACGATGGTGCGCAACGCCGAGGAGCTGAAGGCGTCCCTCCAGCACCTCAACATCCTGCCGCCACCCGACTTCAAGATCCCGAACGACCCGCGCGTGACGCGCGTCGGCAAGTTCCTGCGCAAGACCAGCCTCGACGAGCTCCCGCAGATCCTCAATGTGATCCGCGGTGAGATGTCGATCGTGGGACCGCGACCGACGTCGTTCGCGGCGAGCACCTACGACCTTTGGCACTCCGAGCGCCTCGAGGTGCTGCCGGGCATCACCGGCCTCTGGCAGGTCAAGGGCCGCGGGACGATGACCTTCGACGAGCGCCTCCGCCTGGACATCGAGTACATGGAACGGCGCTCGACGATGTACGACCTGCGGTTGATGGCCGAGACCGCCCTGGCGGTCTTCAAGGGGTCGGGCGTCTAGGTCCTGCCCGCCGTCATCCCGCGCCTGGCGAGGTGCCAGGCGACCTGTCTCGCCAAGCCCTCAGCGGGCTCCACCGTCGGTGAATAGCCGAGCGCCGCGCGCGCTCGTGCGACGTCAGCGCTCGTGTGGCGCTGGTCACCAGGCCGGGCCGCCTCACGCTCGACGATGGGTTCGACCCCGATGTGCTCACCGATCAGCGCGATGGCCTCGTTGAGCGAGATCGTCCTCCCGCCACCGATGTTGTAGATGCCACCCATGGCGCCGCGTTCGAGCGCGAGGATCGTGCCCGTGACCGCGTCGTCGATGTAGGTGTTCGAGCGGGTCTGCTCTCCGTCCCCGTAGACCGTGATCGGCTGACGGTCGAGCATGGCCTCGATGAACTTGTGGTACGCCATGTCCGGTCGCTGGCGCGGACCGTAGATCGAGAAGTACCGGATGATCGTGGCGGGGAACTCGTGCAGCGCCACATGGGCCAGGACGAGCTTCTCGGCGGCGAGCTTCGTGATGCCGTACGGCGATGACGGCTCGAGTGGTCGATCCTCGTCGCCGACGGCCTCGGTCCCGTACACCGACGACGTCGATGCGAGCACGAAGCGTCGCACACGGGCACGCCGGGCTGCCTCGATGAGCCGATTGGTCGCCAGGATGTTGCACGACGTGTAGAGCTCGAGGTCGGTCCAGCTCCGCATCAGGCCGGCCATGGCTGCCTCGTGGAGGATGGCGTCCGCGCCGTCGAGCCACGGGTCGAGATCGTCGGTCCGCAGGTCGACCTCGCCGAAGCGGAACGACGGCGCGTCGGCCAGCCCGGCGAGGTTGGCCTCCTTCATCGGGCGCGGGTAGTAGTCGATGAAGGCGTCGAGTCCGACGACGTCGTGCCCGGCCGCGACCAGCGCTTCCGACAACGTCGACCCGATGAACCCGGCTGCGCCGGTGACCACGATCCTCATGGCGTCACGTCCTGGGACACACTCACCTCCGATACGACGATGGCTTGGATCGGCAGCGCGGGCGGCGTCTCGATGCAGATGGATCCCACGGTCTCGACGGCCGACATCCGCCAGTCCAGTCCGCTTGCGCTTGCCACCGCGCCCCCAGTGTCGGTCGTGACCCGCAGGTCGTAGGTCTTGTTCGCCTGGTCGATGATCGCCGTGACGATGAAGAACCGGCCGGTCGGGAGCGTCGCGGTCGAACGGACCTTCGTCGCCCCATCGAACCACGCGAGGACCTGCTTGTTCGTGACGCGGATGGTGGCCGTCTCGCCGCCGCTGCCCCGGATCGACAGGATCGTGGCGTCATCGAGAGCCACCCGCGTCAGCCGGATCCGGGCGCGGACCGTCAGAGCGGCACCGGGGATCTCCGGGATGTCGCGGCATGCGCGAACGTCAGCGCCGGCACTCGCCAGGCGCATGGACTGGCTCCCGGGGCTGTCGGCGATCACCGACAGACGGTTCGGAGGGTCCTCCGGACGCGTGAACCAGCCCGGAGGTGCGGTCGGGCCGGTCGGCCACGGCTCGAAGGTGTCCCGAAGGAGCGTCGTGGTGGTCTTGGCCGGGGCGGGTGTGGGCGTCTTCGGGCGAGACGGGTCGGCCGGGTCGGCCTTGGGGGGACCCGCGCCGAGGTCGACGACGCCATGCACGTATCGACCGTTCGTCCGGTCGTTCGCGAGGACGACGATGCCGGACTCCGCGGTGAACGGCCCCTTGCTCGATGTCACGTTGTCGACCGTGGGCGCCGTCGTGCTCGAGATCAGCGGCACGCCCTCCCCCGTGTCGAACTCGATCCGGTCAAGGGGCGAACGCTTGTAGTAGATGACCCCGCCGCTGCCCGGTGACGTCGCGGCGACCGCGATGGTCCCGCCGGTCGGGTCCACGAGGACGATGGGGCGCGCGTGCCGGTCACGGACCAACCCGACCACCGAGCTGGACCAGTCACCTTCGTCGTCACGCGTGGCCAGCAGGGTGAGCGGATCGAGCGATCGTCCCCCGGCCGCTTGATCGTGGGTCGTCGCCACCGCCGCCGCGACGCCCGTGTCACCGCTCGGTAGCGGGTACGTGGCCAGATTGAGCTGGTCGTCCGGCAGCGGCTCATCCAGGATCGACTCGACGGGCGACCAGGCGTCGTCCGGCGCGCCATCTTCGTGCACGCTGAAATGGACCCCGGAGCGCTGGCTTGTCCATGCCACCCCGATGCGACCCGGACCGAAGGCGATGACCGACGCGACGTCCGCCGGCGTGATCACCGCCTCCGGCATCGTCAGGGCGACGGGCGGGCTCCAGAGCGTGGCCTGCTCGAGCGTGTGGCTCAGCCAGACTTTGTCGTCGGCCGTGTAGGCGACCCACAGGACGTCGGTCGAGTCCTTCGCGAGGACGGCGGGGCTGGCGCCTGTGGGCCGGATGGTGACCGGGAAGTCAGGATCCATCACGTACCGTTTGGAGCCGGCGTCGTACGTGAATCGCCGCATGCGGATCGCGTGGTTCTCCGACGGCCGCGAGCCGCCGCTCACGACATAGAGATGCGCGCCATCCCACAGGACATCGGCATCCGCGATCGGCCGCTCGTCGATGAGGGTCCCGGTGTCCGCCCAGACATGGGTCGCCGGGTCGAGTGCGAAGATCCCGAGTCGGTTCGTCGTGGGACCGAACAAGGCCCCCCACCACTTGCCCTGGGCGAACCAGAGCTTCGACTGGGCGGTGCTCGTCGTCGGCGACCGCACGACCTCGGCGTCGACGGCAAAGTCGGGAAACGTGATCCCGGCGGTCGGCGGCGGGACCACGCCGTCGCTCGCGAGGGACGCCGTCGGACCCACGGTGGGGAGCGGGCCGGTCGGCGTAGGGGCCTGTCGGGCGAGCGCCATCAACGCGACGATCGAGCCACCGATGACGACCACGAGGGCACCAAGGGCGAACCAGGTGCGCGGTGATACGTTCGTGACGACTTCCCCCTTAGTCCGGTCGACACCCGGTCATGGTCGCGGAGTGTACGACGGGACTCGCCCGCGCGACCCTCGGGTGATGCATCAACGCACCACGTCGAGGACACCGGCCCACGCGAGTTGGGCGCGGACCAGCGGTACGCTCGCTCGGCCGCCGACGTTGATCCGGCGGATCCGGTACCGGTCGGCCCGACGCATGTCGTTGCCACCTCGGCGTGTGGTCATGGCCAGTTCCATGCCGGCCCGACGTGCGGCCTCGACGGCGGATTCCCCATGGGCGCCACTGGGGTAGGCCAGGACCGGGACCGGTGCCGCGATCGCTCCCGTCTCGCGCTCCAGGTCCCTGGAAGAACCGGCGATCTCGTCGACCGCCCGCTCGATGTCGACGCGGTCGAGGAGTGGATGGTGGCGCGTGTGCGGGGCGAGCGTGACACCCTCGCCCGCCAGCCGACGGAGGTCGTCCCAATCGAGGACCGCCGGCTCAGTCGCGGCGTCGCCCGCGATGTCCAGCGCGTCGACTATCCTGGCCACCTCGGACAGCGTGGCTTCATGGTCGAGGTCCTTCAGCCACGCCCGAAGCTGGCCGACGGTGGACGTTGCCGCGTCGGCCCCGACCGGAAACACGCCGATCGGCGTCTCGAGCGACGTCCGCGTCGTCGTCCGGACGGCGGCCCACAGCCGGTCCCACCAGAAGCGCATCGACGGATCCGCGCTGAATGCCGTGGCGACGAACAAGGTGGCCGGCACCGACGCCGCTCGCAGCACGGGCCAGGCATTGCTGGCGAAGTCGCGATAGCCGTCGTCGAAGGTCACCAGCACGGCTCGGCGTGGCAGCCGACGCGGGTCGTCGAGCGCCGCCAGGACATCCCGCATGGACACCGGATCGAACTCCCGGGCGACCATCGCGACCTGCGCTGCGAGATCGGCCGGCGTTGCCGAGATGAGGCTCGGCATGAGGTCCGGGCGCGCGTCCGGCTCGTCGACGCGGTGGTAGGTCAGGATCGTCAGGACGCCCCGGCGTCGCGGCAACGCCCGATCGACGAGGGTCGAGGCCGCGCCGGCAAGCGGGCCCCGGCCTGCGGCGGAGACGACGCGACGGAGGCGATCAGCCATCGGACCGCCGCGTGCCGCGCAGCCCATCGCGAGCGATCGTGACCAGCTGTGCGAGACCGGGTGCGGGGTCGGACCAGGTCATCAGGTCATCGCCGATCCGGGGATCGAGCAGATGCACAAGCGCCCCGATGGCATCCGAGCGGCGGGGCCACGGCATGCCGCGCTGTCGTCGACGGCCGGACAGCACCGCGCCGATCCAGGCCATCTCGAGGCGAAGGTTCCGGGCACGGACGCCGCGCCGGTAGTCGGTGTCGACGGCTGGATCGTCGGGCGGCCGCGCCGTCGGGTGCATCAGCAGATCGGCGAGCCGCGCCGGGAAGTCCATCCCGGCTCGTGATGCCAGGGGCAACGACCCCCAGACCCGGCCGTTGATCTCCATGAGGTAGCCCACGCCGTCGTGGCCGCGCCGGAACTCGACCATGGCGAGCCCGGTCCAGTCGAGCTCGTGCAGGAGACGGACCGCATGGTCGTACAAGTCGTCGTCGAGCTCGGCGCTCACTCGCAGCGAGCTGGCCCCGCCGGTGGGCGGCACCTCGCGGAGACGGCGGTGCTGGAAGGCCGCGAGCGGCCGGCCGTGGTCCATGAGTAGCTCGACCCCGACGCCCTCGCCCGGCGTCCAGCGCTGGAGGAGCACCGGGGTTCCGCTCGCGATCGCAGCGAGTCGCCCGCGCAGATCGGAGGCATCGACGGCATAGCCGACGACGTAGGAGCGGATCGTCCGGTCGGGCAGGACCTGTCGCGAGGCGACCGGCTTCACGACGACGGGGTAGCCCAGCTCCGCGGCCACCGACTCGATGTCGTCGCCGGCCGTCACCGTCCGGGTCGGCGGGAGCGGAACGCCAAGCCGCTCCGCGAGTGCCATCGTGGCGGACTTGTCGTGCGTGGCGGCGAGACCGTCAGGGTCGGGGACCGCCAGGGTCGTCAGACCTGCGAATCGTTCACGCGCTTCGGCGATCGGCAGACCGAGCTCGTCCGTGATCGGGACGACCAGGTCGATACCCGCGCTCTCCACGCGCGCCCGGATGGCCTCGACCACGTCATCGGGTCGGTCGGTCGGTCGGGGATAGAGCAGTCGGTCGGTGGCGAACCGTGAGCGGAAGCCCGGGCTGGCCGGGTCCGAATCGGCGGCGGTCACCCGCCAGCCGAGCCGGCCCAGCGAGCGGATGAAGGCGATGGCGCTGCCTCGACCGGCGTCGGTGATGAGCGCGTGGGGCTGTTTGCCGCTCCGGCTCATCGGTCCTCCGGCGGCGCAGCGGCGTGGCCGGGCAAGCGCGAGACGATGATCTCGGCCACCCGGTCCGTGACCGCGTCGACCGGCTGCGTGGCGTCGACCTCGACGAAGTCGTCGACGTGACCGGCGATCGCCCGGTACTCGTCGCGCCGGCGCTCGAGCGCCT
This sequence comes from uncultured Chloroflexia bacterium, assembly GCA_963813535.1. Taxonomy (GTDB): domain Bacteria; phylum Chloroflexota; class Limnocylindria; order Limnocylindrales; family CSP1-4; genus SPCO01. Next base: position 1,634,561 of record CAWEZH010000002.1, read on the forward strand.
CGACGGTCCCCTCCCCCTTGCGCGCGAGGAGGACCTCGCCCGGGGCATCGAGATAGATGACGAGGTCCGGCCGCGGGTACAGGCGACCCAGGACGAGGCCGTGCAGCCGCTGCGACCACGACCGGTCGCCCGCGTCATCGTCGACGTCGTACGCGTGGTAGTCGACGAAGAAATGCCGGTCGAACAGCACGATCGCGCCGGATCGCGTCCACCGCCAGGCCAGCCACTGGCGGTACCACTCCTCGGCAAAACGGTTTCCCACCCGCAGCGCGGCCCGGACGTCGGCCACGCGACGACGGACGAACGACGTCGAACGCGGCCGCCTGGGACCGTGCGAAGGTGGCCCGGCGGTGTCCGGAGCCGCCCCGCGAGCGCGCTTGATACGCCGGGCGAGCCTGGTCGTCGGAAGCATGACGTTGCTCGAATCGGTGCTCACGCCCATGTACAGGTAGCGGACCGGGACCGGGAGCAACGGCGGCAGGCCGCGCGCGACCGTGGTCTTGCCCGCCCCGTCCGGCCCGATCAGGGCGACGGTCGTCATGTGGGCGCGATCGCCGGCCGAACGGCCTCGAAGAGCGCGTGGATATCGACCGGGTACGGATGCGTCACGATGCAGGCCGGGCGCCCGGCGAAGATCCGTTCGAGCAATTCGCGCTGCCGCGCTTCGAAGGTCGCGAGGAACTCGTTGGTCATCGCCGGGTGTGCGAACCGTGCCTGTTCCATGAGTGCCAGTAGATCTCGTCGCTCATACATCAGCGAGGCGACCATCCGGGCAGCGACGTCGAGTGGGTCGGTGGGCACGACGGTCGTCTCATCGCCCGCAGCGCTGACGACGAACAGGATGCGGTCCAGGCTGCCCGTCATGTCGCCGATGTCGCCGAAGAGGGTCTCCGGCGGAAGGTCCACGTGGAGCTGGTCCTCGAGGACGGGCATCGCGCGACGCAGGAGGCTGCCGGGCGGCAGGCGCCTTACCGGACCCGGCATGGCGCGGTCGACCCGGCGCAGGGCGGGGATGCCGCGCAGCTTGACGTGGTCACCGAGCCCGAGGTTCTCACGCACCTCCGGAAGCTGTTTCAGATGCCAGTCCCACAGCCGGATGGGCTCCGGGATGCCGTGCATGCGACCGTCGGCGGTCAGGTAGACCCATTCGTCGCCGATGTATCGCGCGCCAGCACCCGCAGCCGCCATCAGCAACTCGGTCTTGCCGCCCTTCGACCAGCCCGTGACGAGCGTGCCGACCCCGTCGAGCTCGAAGGCAGCCGCATGGAGCGGGAGTGCTCCGTTCACGAGGACCGTGAGGTTGAGGATCGCGATGAGGAAGGGCACGGCCGGGACACCGCGCTCGCAGACGATCTCGCAGCGACCGCCGATGCGATCCATCGGGATGCGCACGACGACGGGCTTCTTGCGGCTCCGCAGCACGTAGAAGCCGTCATCGGTCCAACCGGCCTCGCGGGCGCCGAGATAGCGAAGGCGAGATCGATCATCGACGCGATCGACGAAGCGGATCGTGATCTCCGGCTCTCGGTCGAGCGTGCGCGGCAGCGGACCGAGCTGCCGCTCGATGGCACGGATATCGGACGTGCCGGCGTCGAGGACACGCACGCCTGCCAAACCATGGAGATCGAAATCGACGGTGTCGCGCTGGGTCATCGGGCCTCGCGCGCTGGCTCGTGGGACATGGACGCCTCGTGAGGGCTGGGAATGGCTCGCCGGCGGCCCCCCGGTCGCGACGACGAGGGACAGTACATCACGCGACCGGACGGAAGGGTCTCGCCGTCGTGACGTCGTGCCGCTACGATGCGCGCGTGCAGGATCTCGAACTCATCCTCATCACCGCGGGCGTGATCATCTCCGCGGCATATATCGTTGCCCAGGCACGGTCCCGGGGCACCACCGACCACATCGTGGTGCGCCTGCTTCTCGGGCTGATCCCGGCCGTCATGGCGGTCAGCGTCGTGCTCATCAACCGGTATGACGTCGTTCCCGACGATGCCGAGCAGCCGCTATGGCTCATCGCGATCGTCCTCGTCTCTGCTGCGCTCATCGTCGGCACGGGTTACCGGCTCGCCAGGCACTGACGGTCACGCCAGCGGCTGACGGCCTCGCACGCTCAAGCCTGCGCATGCGCGCGGCGGTGTCCATCCGCACCATGGTCATGGCCCATCTGGTCCAGTACCGACACCGAACCGGTATCCTTGCCGCGATCAGCCCGTAGGGGCTTCCAAAGGGGGTTGCGTGGAACTCACCGGTTATCTCGCGGTCGCGCGTCGCTGGTGGTGGACGCTTCTGGTGGCGACGTGGGTCGCCGGCGTCTCCGGCTACGTGGTCGCGTCGCAGATCCCGCCGACGTACGAGGCGGAAACACAGCTGCTCATCGGTCCGTACAACACCGACCGGGACACGCTGGCGGCGTCGGGCGACCTCGTCCAGACCTATTCGCAGCTCGTCACGACGACGCCGCTGCTGTCGTCCGCGATCAGTGAGGCCGGGGCCAGCCTGACGCCGGCCGAACTCGCCATGGCCACGCGCGTCACCGCGAGCGACACGACGCGCTTCTTGAGCATCCGCGTCCAGGACACGAATCCGGAGATGGCGGCCCGGCTCGCGAACGCCCTCGCCGATGAGATCACGGCCCTGGCATCCCGTGGCACGAGCCGACCAGAGGGTCAGATCCAGCCGGTCGATTTCGCCGTCCCCCCGACGGAGCCGATCGCGCCGCAGAAGTCGTTGATCGTCGGCCTCGCGGCCCTCGCCGCCCTGATCGGCGCGATGGTCCTCGTGATGCTCGTGGAATACCTGAGCGCAGCCGTGCGTTCAGAGGACGAGCTCACCCGGCTGACCGGCCTGTCACATCTCGGGAACGTCGACATCAGTCGCTCCCTCCCGTCTGGTGATCGTGGACTCCTCGACAAGGCACCGGATTCGGCCGCGGCCGCCGCGTATCGGCTCGTCCTCGCCAAGGCGGCCTTCCTCGAGCGCGGGCGTGCCGCACGCTCGATCGTCGTCGTCGGAGCGGGATCTGATAGCGCCAGCAGCCAGGTCGCGGCGAACCTCGCCGCCATCACGGCGCGAGCCGGTCGGCAGGTCGTCCTCGTCGACTACGACTCGAGCGATGCGTCGGTCACACGCATCTTCGGTCTCTACGACCGCACCGGTGTGACCGATCTCGTCGACGCCTCCCCGGCCGATGTCTCGAGCCGGCTCGTGCGTGTCTCGTCCACGCTCCGGGTGCTGCCGTTCGGGCTCTCGGAGGATCCCGACACGATCGACGTCGCGCGCGCCTCGGCGGTCATCGCCACGCTCGTGGAGCACGCCGATCTCGTCATGATCAATGGCGGTGTCCTGCACCTGTCGGCCGGCGCCCTGGCCTGGGCCCAGGCGGCCGATACGGCCATCCTCGTCGCCGTGCGCGACCACGCCCGACGCGACGACATCGAGTACGCCGCCGAAAGCCTGCGTCTCGTCGGCGTGGAGGTCGCCGGGACCGTCCTTGCCGAGCGCAAGCGTGGCCTCGGTCGAGGCCGAGCCCGTGGCGGTGACCGCCCGCGTCCGGCTCCGGACACCCCCGGTGGTGGGACCCGTTCGACGCGCGAAGCTCCCCGCCCCTCGTACCCCGAGCCTGAACCGCTCAGCGACTACCGGCCGCAGCCCGTGCCGGACACCTATCGCGAATCGACCGTGCGGATCGACGCCGAGGCGCTGCCCGATGACGAACCGGAGCCGACCACCCCGGCCCGCCGCGCACCGCGCCGTCGTGGCGACGCGCAGCCGAACGCCTAGTCGAATAGGCAGACCGCTCGGACACACGCCATGCGCATCCTGATCACGGGGGGCGCCGGATACATCGGCTCCCTCACGGCACGCCACCTCGCCGAGGCCGGCCACGTCCCGATCGTCCTGGACGACCTGCGGAACGGACATCGAGCTGCCATCGGCTCGCTGCCTCTCGTCCTCGGCGATGTCCGTGACACGGATCTCGTGGCCGCCACGATCGAGCAGAACGCGATCGACGCCGTCATCCATTTCGCAGCCCTGAAGTCGGTCGAGGATTCGGTCACCGATCCGGGCGCCTACTTCGACGACAACGTCGGCGGGACGCTCGGAGTCCTGCGCGCGATGGCGCGCACCGGCGTCAGCCGCATCGTCTTCTCGTCGTCGTGCGCGGTATACGGCATGCCGGAGTCCCTGCCCGTGACCGAGGGATCGCCGATCCGACCGATGAATCCGTACGGCGAGACCAAGGCGGTCTCCGAGCGCCTGCTGCCGTGGTTCGAGTCCGCGCACGGCATCCGGTCGGCTGCGCTGCGCTACTTCAACGCCGCGGGTGCCGCGGAGGACGGGTCGGCGGGCGAGGACTGGACGGGCGCCCAGAACCTCATCCCGGTGGTGTTGCGCACGGCCGCCGGGCAGCAGCCGGTCGTCCGCGTGTTCGGAACGGACCACCCGACGCCCGATGGGACCGCAGTCCGCGACTACATCCACGTGCTCGACCTTGCCGAGGCCCACCGCCGTGCGCTCGAGGCCATCGACCTCCGCGACGGGTCGCTGACCGTCAACGTCGGGACCGGGGTCGGGGCGTCCGTCCGGGAGGTCCTCGATGCCGCCCGGCGCATCACGGGCCGCACGATCCACGCCGAGGAGGCGCCCCGGCGAGCGGGCGACCCGCCGGCGGTCTGGGCCGATACCCGCCTGGCCGAGGAGTTGCTCGGCTGGCATGCGACGCGCTCGCTCGACGACATCGTGGGCTCGGCGTGGCGCTGGCACACGAGCCATCCGAACGGCTATGAGTCCGAGGACTCGACCGGTCGAGCGTCGCGGGTCAAGGCCGCCGGATGATGCCGAACGACGGCCTGACGGTCGCCTACGTGATGTCGCGCTTCCCGAAGCTCACCGAGACGTTCATCCTGGCCGAACTCGAGGCGATGGATCGTGCCGGCGTGGCGATCGAGCTGTATCCCCTGCTCCGCCAGACGGGCGAACCGGTCCAACCGGCCGCGGTGCCGTGGGTCGAGCGCGCGCACTATCTGCCGTTCGTCTCGCCCGCCATCCTGCGTGCGCAGTGGTCGTACCTCGGCGATCCCCGCCGACGGCGGCGCTACATCCGTGCGTTCGTGGACATGATCCGCGGGACCTGGCGCAGCCCGAACTTCCTCGTCGGCGGACTCGGCATCTTCCCGAAGGTCGCACGGGCTGCCCTCGAGATGCGCGAGACGGGCGTCGATCACGTCCACTGCCACTTCGCGAACCACCCCGCGCTGGCGGGCTGGCTGATCCATCGACTGGTCGGCATCCCCTATAGCTTCACGGCCCACGGTTCGGACCTCCACGTCGACCGGACCATGTTGCCGACGAAGGTCCGCGAGGCGGCGTTCGTCGTGACCATCTCCGGCGACAACCGAACGCTCATCGAGTCGACGGCGGGATCCAGCGCCGAGGGCAAGGTCGAGGTCATCCACTGTGGCGTCGATCCTGCCGCGTTCGCGCCGAGCGACCGGACAGGCGACGGCGCGCTCCGGATCGTGGCGGTCGGCACGCTCCACGAGGTCAAGGGTCAGATCCATCTGATCGAGGCCTGCCGCCTCCTCGCCGAGCGAGGCGTCGCGTTCACGTGCCGGTTCATCGGTGATGGGCCTGACCGGGACGCGCTCCAGGCACGAATCGACGAATACGGTCTCGCGGATCGCGTCACCCTGGTCGGGCGGATGACGAGCGACGCAGTGGCGACCGAGCTGGCCGCATCGGACGTGCTCGCCGCGCCCAGCGTGCCGACCCACGGCGGCAAGCGAGAGGGCATCCCGGTCGTCCTCATGGAGGCGATGGCGAGTGGCCTGCCGGTCGTGGCGAGTCGGCTGTCGGGCATCCCGGAGCTCGTGACCGATGGTGTCAGCGGTCTGCTCGTGCCGCCCGGCGACGACGATGCGCTCGCGCACGCCCTTGCCACGCTGGCGATGGATGCACCGCTCCGCGGACGACTCGGCGCGGCCGGGCGCGAGACGGTGATGCGCGAGTTCGATGTCGACCGCAATGCGGCGATCCTCGCCGACCGGATACGCCGATCGCTCGGGGGTCACGAGGCGCCAGCTGCTGCGCCATCCAGCGCGTCCGAGTCGGACATCGTCGCAGCGGATCCGGCGGCATGAGCGCGCTCCTCTTCTGGCTCGCCACCGGCCTGATCGGCTACACGTATGTGGGGTTCCCACTGCTCGTCATGCTCCGGGCCAGGCTTCGGCCGCGACCACACACGACCGCCGACGTGACGCCGTCGGCCAGCGTCGTCATCGCCGCTCACGAGGAGGAAGCGTCGATCGGCGCCCGTGTCGACAACCTTCTCGCGGTCGATTACCCGCCCGAGCGCCTCGAGATCGTGATCGCCTCCGACGGCTCGACCGACCGGACCGTCGCCGAGGCTCGCCGCGACGATCCGCGCGTCCGCGTCCTTGACCTGCCACGGACCGGCAAGGCGAGCGCGCTCAACGCCGCCGTCGCCGCCTCGACCGGCGAGGTCCTGGTCTTCTCGGACGCCAACACGGCGTACGCCCCGGACGCGATCCGCCAGCTGGTTCGCTCCTTCGCGGACCCGGAGGTCGGGGGGGTCGCCGGCAACCAGGTGTACCTGAAGGCGTTGCCGGGCATGCCGCTCGACGCGAGTGATGCGACCGCCATCGGAGCCGGCGAGCGAAGCTACTGGGATTTCGATCGGGTGCTGAAGGATGCCGAGAGCCTCGGCGGCAGCGTGATCTCGGCCACCGGCGCCATCTACGCGATCCGCCGGGAGCTGTTCCGCGAGGTCCCGGATGGCGTGACCGACGACTTCATGACCTCGACACGGGTGATCGCCGCAGGTCGCCGGCTCGTCTTCGAACCGAATGCCGTGGCACTGGAACCTGTCGCCGGCTCGAGTCGCAGTGAGTACAAGCGGAAAGTCCGGATCATGACCCGCGGGTTGCGCGGGGTGGCCATGGCACGCGGTCTGCTGGATCCCCGGCGCTACGGCTTCTACGCCGTCCAGCTGTTCACCCATAAGGTCCTGCGCCGACTGATGGCCATCCCGCTGCTCGTGATCGCCGCAACGAGCCTCACGCTGTGGGAGAACGGACCGATCTATCGTCTGGCCGTGCTCGGTCAGGTCCTTGTCTACGGGCTCGGCGCGATCGGTCTCGGGCTGCGCGACCATCGAGCCGGCCGCCGCCCGTGGTTCTCGCTACCGGCGTTCTTCGTGCTCGTCAACATCGCGTCGTTGCACGCGGCGTGGAACCTCGTGTCCGGCCGCCGCATCGACCGCTGGCAGCCGGCTCGCCGCCCGGACCCCGTGGCCGACACCGTGCAAGCACCGGAGGCCGGCGGATGACCGCGCGCGGAGCGACGGTCGATCGTCCCGTCGACGACTCCAGGTCCTCGTCGGAGAAGGCGGCGATCGCCGCAGCCACGCTCATCGTCATGGGTGCGCTGGCGGCTGGCGTGCTCGCGGCCGACACGCCGCTGCTGGCCGTCGCTGGCGCGAGCGCGCTCTTCCTCGCTGTCGCGATCGTCTTGCGACCGGATGTCGCGACGCTGACGACCATCGCCATCATCTACAGCAACGCGGCCGTGGTCCTCGTGCGGTTCCATGGTGCCCCGGTCATCGTCGCGGCCGTCGTGCCACTCCTGCTGGTCGTCCCGCTGGCGCGCGACCTCATCGTCCGGCGGTTGCCGGTCATCGCGCCACCGGCGATGGGTTGGATGGTCGTCTTGCTCGGCATCTACCTCGTGTCGGCCCTGTTCTCCCTCGATACGAAGCGGTCGTGGGATGCCGTGGTCGTCTTCGTCACCGAAGGGTTCGCGCTCTACTTCCTGCTCATCAACGTCATCCGCACGCCCGAGACCCTTCGACAGGTCACATGGGTGCTGCTGTCCGCCGGAGCGGTCGTCGCCAGCCTGTCCGTCCACCAGGTGCTGACGGGCAACTATGACTCGAACTACCTCGGGTTCGCCCAGGCCGATACGTCGATCCGCACCGGCGTCACCACGCTGACAGGCGACGTGCTCCAGCCGCGCATGGCGGGCTCCATCGGGGAAACGAACCGGTTCGCCCAGACGATGCTGATGCTCGTGCCCCTGGGCATCTTCCGCGTCTTCGCGGAGCGGTCGTTGACACTGCGCGTGGTCGCCGGCGTCATGACCCTCGCGCTCACGCTCGGCGTGGTGCTGTCATTCTCACGCGGCGGCGCGGTCGGCCTGCTCGCACTGGTCATCGTCCTGCTGGTGATGCGGCTGATCAAGATCCGCCACGTGCTGCTGCTGGTGGTGGTGCTCGTGGCGATCCTGGCGGTGTTCCCGCAGTACGCCAACCGCCTCACGTCGCTCGTCGCGGTCAGCGGCCTCGACAGCGGCGCTGAAACCGTCGTCGACAACTCATTGCTGAGTCGCGCGACCGAGACGCTGGCCGCGGCGCTGGTGATCGTCGACCATCCAGTGGTGGGTGTGGGGCCCTCGATGTTCTCGTACTACTACGAGCAGTACGCGAACGTGGTGGGCATCCTGGTCCGCAATGACGTCGAACGCGAGGCGCACAACCTCTACCTCGGCATCGGCGCCGAGCTCGGTATCCCGGGGTTGATCGCCTTCCTCATGGTCGCACTCCTGACCGTGCGCTCGCTGCTGGCCGCCCGGCGCGCCAGCCTCGTTCGACGGCCCGATCTCGAGCGGCTCACGACACCGTTCCTGCTGGCGCTCATGACCTACTACGTGACAGGGATGTTCCTGCACCTCTCATTCGGGCGGTTCTACTGGATCATGCTGGCCGTCGCCACCGCGGCAGCGATCATCACGTTGCGCGAGACGGCCACGTCGACCGCCGCCGAGCCGGCCGTCGGCGCCGGGTCTCGGGCCCCGTCCACGGCTCAGAGACCCATCAACCAGTCGGTGTAGCCGAAGTTCTTGCCGGTCCGGGCCGGCGCCGCGGCGCGGTACGCCGTCCCGTAGCGGCGGTCGATGACCCAGGGCTGCCACTGGTCGTCGCCATCGGCGATCCAGCGCACGCGCCCGTACAGGAACTTCGTGGCCCGTAGCAGTGCGCGGTCCGACCAGTTCCAGGCGTCGTAGCCGGCGGCGCGGAGCAGCTCGGCCTGGAGCAGTGCACCCTGGAGGCCCTCCCAGGCGTAGCCGGTGAACGTGGGCGGCCAGGCGAATGCACCGCCGCGCCGCATCTCCTCGGGCAGCGCACCGCCGATCTCGACGCCGTTCCTCGTGCACCCGGTCGGGTTGATGCCCACGGGCTTCGACGGATCACACTGCCATGCCAGGTCGCCGTACTTGAAGCCGGCGTACGCGGTTCGATCGCCGAGATACCCGCGGAACACCTGTGCCGTGCGAGCGAGCTGGGTCGTATCGCCGAGATATGCAGCGATCGCCGCTCGCGCGGCGCCCGCGTGGGTACCCCAGTTGTTCGGTCGCTCCTCGTGGGTGCTGATCAGCGAGCGGCCGTCGAGTGCCTTGGTCAGCAGAGCGCGGAGCCACGGCCGGAAGGCGCCGTTGTCGAAGGTGGGATCCGCCGTCTTCAAGGAGATCAGGTCGGCCGCGATGACGTACGCGGGGAGGTTGCGGCCGAGGGCGAGCGTGCGTCCGCCGGCCTCCGTGCCCAGCGCGCTGCGGAGCGCCGAGACGACGCTCGCTCGATAGCTCGCGGTCCCCGTGCGCGCATACACCAGGGCCTTGGCGAGCACCTGCTGATCGGTGTTGTCGTCCTGGTTCGAGATATTCGGGACGCCCATCGATGCGTCAGCGCGCGCCTTGAGCGAGGTCCACGCAGCGCCGGACGTCGGCAAGCGGGCGATCTCCGCGGCCGAGATGAGGATGCCGCTGCCCGGAGCGACGGGGACCGGCGGCGTCGCGGGCGTCGCGGGCGGTGTCGATGTGGGCTTGGGCGCCAGTGTCGCCGTCGGTGTCGGGGTGGCGGCTGCCGTCGGAGCGGCGGTGGCGGTCGCCGTCGGCGTCGGGGCCGCCGTCGGGTCAGCTGCCGGAGGAGTGGTCGGCGTGGGTTTGGCGGTGGGCTCGGCGTTCGGTGCCGCCGTCGGCTCCGGCGTGGGATCCGGGGCAGCCGGCGCCGCGACGACCTCGATCTCGAGCTCGGCGCGCTCGTCGCCGTCGTCGTCGACCGCCGTGATGTCGTGGTCGCCGACGTCGAACGACGCAGGCAGCGTGAATCGCACGGTGAACCTACCGCGACTATCGGTCCGGAACGTGGCGATCTCGTCGTCATCGTCGGTGAGCAATGCGCCATCCATGCGCCGATCGAAGCCGACGCCCTTCACGGTGACGTCCTGCCCCGGGGCGGGCTCCTCCGGCGTCACCCGCAGCGTCGGGCTCGCAGCGGAGGTGATCAGCATCGGCACGATGAGCGCCGGCCCGAGGAGGAGGATCGGTAGCGTCGCCAGCCGGTCGCGCAGCATCGAGTGCCGGGGCGGTCGCGCGGAGGGCGTCGGATCCGAGACCCGGTCCCTGCGATCGGCGATGGCGATATTCCGCACGGTGTCCTCCCTGCGTGCCTGGGCATCAGGAAGGTGCGAGCGGACGACGTCAGCGGGACGGTGAGCGTCCCAGGGGCGCGGTATGACGTCGGCAACCCGGCTACCTGGGTCCCAGGCCCGTGGCTTTGCGGCCCCGCCTCACGACGGGTGTGCCTGTTCGGTTGTGCGGTCCGAGATGTCTATGGACGGTCGTGCCGGTCGGGATCGGGACCGTCGAACCCGTGTGTCGGTGGTCGCGCCACCATGTCCCCGGGGGTCCGCGACGGCAATCCGTCGATGGTCCCGGCGCCCCGGCGATGGGTCGCGTCGTGGGGCGAGGCGTGGTGCCAGGAGGCCACGCTGCGTCGACCCGCGACCGGACCGGACTCGACCGGACCTCACGGCCCGAAGGTACCGACTAGCTGCCGTACAGCCAGTCCGTATAGCCGAAGACCCTGCCGAACCCGGCGGGCTCAGTCGGCAGATCCAGGCCGTAGCGAGCGTTGAGCAGCCACGGCACGTGGTAGCTGACCTCTGACCGGTTCCAGGTCAGGCCCCCGGCCTCGCCCGAGCGGGAGACGATGCCGGCCGCGCGCTTCAGCGCCTCGTCGGACCACGTCCAGGCATCGCCGAACCCGTTGACGGTCAGGAGCTCTGCCTGGAGCGACAGTCCCTGGAGGGACTCGAGCGTGTAGCCGATCCCATCGCGACCCGGGGGCCACTTGCGGTTCCCCCCGCGATCGATGTCGCGGACGATCGCCCCGTCGAGGTCGATGCCGTCGCGCGTGCACGGTGGGTTCACCGGCGTGTAGTCGTCGGGGTCACACGCCCAACTCTTCGCGCCCTCGACCCCCTGGAAACGTGACCATGACCCGCGATCGCCCAGGAACCCGCGCAGCACCTGGGCAGCGCGGGCCACGTCGGCGGTATCGCCGAGGTACAGGCTCGCGGCGATCCGTGACGCTCCAGTGAATGAACCCCAATTGTTCGGTGCATCCTCGTGGGTCCCGGTCAGCGTCCGCCACCGGCCGTGGCCCCCGAGCTCGCGGGTGCGGATGTCATCGAGCCAGGACCGGAAGCGGTCGTCATCGGGACCGGACAACCCGATGAAGTCCGCCGCGAGGACGTACGCCCCGAGTTGGCGGCCGAGCGACAGGATCGAGTTGTTGGCGCCGACCTGTTCGGTGCCGATCGCCGCCATGATCTGGGACCGCGCACGATCGCCGTAGGCAGGATCGCCCGTCCGAGCGAAGACCAGCGCCGTCGCCAGGGTCATCACGCCATGGCGATCGTCCTGGTCGCTGAGGTCGGGCTCCCCGGGGGGATCGTTTGCCAGGGCGACGAGATTCTCCCAGGCCGGTCCGCTCGTCGGCAGGGCCATGAAGTCCGCCTTGTCCATGAGCAGGAACTCGTCAGATGGACGTGGCGAGGGCGGCACCGGCGTGGGCGAAGTGGGCACGGTCGGCGTGGGCTCGTCGGTCGCGCCGCCCGTCGCTGACGGCGTGTCGACGACGGCGATCGATGGCGTCGGCGAGAGGCTGGGGGACGGCCCGGAGATCAGCGGCTGCCAGATCGCGATGAGGATCGCGCCGATCACCGCGACGCCGAGCAGGACCCACAGTGGCTTTCCGCGACGGCCGGGCGGCGGTGCCGGCGGCCCGGCATTGCCCGGTGGCGGTCCTTCGGGCGGGACAGCGGGTGGCGTCGACGGGGACGTCGTCGGATCGGCCGGCGGGGTCGGCCCGTCGGCTGTGGGCGGCGTCGGCATCCTGACCGTCGGACTCTCGTCAGCCATCTCGGCGCAAAGTCTACGAGGACGGCCTGCAAACGCCGGTGACCGCGCCGGCGGCAGCGACGGCGGTGGTGCGTCGACGCACCGTGGTGCAGGAGCCTGACCGAGTCGGGGGTGACACGCTCGGCCATCGGATGGCAGACTTTCGATGGATCGGCCCCGGGGATCGCCGGGGCCCGAGAGGTCCGTGCTCACCGCGGACCACCAGACCCAGCCCCGTCACCCGGCCGCACCGTCCGCGGTCGGCTTGCCGTTCGTTCGTCGCTCGATCCGGCGATGTCCAGGTAGGAAGGAGCGTCATGCGCTCGGTCGGTACCGGCGTCCAGTGGACGTCTCGCGTCTCCCCCAAGGTCACGGCCGTCTTCGTGGCCATCGCCCTCCTCATCCCCGCCGCCGCCGCCCCCGCCCCCGCCGAAGCAGCGACCGACTACATCCTGATGTCGCGCTCGGCCCTCATGGCCCGCCCCACAAGAGGGACGCCATGGCGGAACCTCAAGGCCGTCGCCGACGGGAGTCTCGGTAGCCCGAACCTGTGCGACCAGAACTCCCGGCACCACCTCCGGACACTCGCCGCGGCGCTCGTATTCGCGCGGACGGGTACGGCCTCGTACGGCACCAAGGCCCGGAACGGCGTCATGGCCGCGATCGGGACACAACGCGTCGGCTGCGACAACGCGACCCTCGCGCTCGGCCGGCAGCTGCCCGCGTACGTCCTCGCAGCCGACTTCGCGCAGCTCGCCGGGACCCCGAGGTCCACGTTCCGATCCTGGCTCTCCACGATCCGGCGCAAGCTCATCGGTGGTCACGGGATCTGGAACTCGCTGTATCGGACCCATCTGCGCTCGGCGACCAACTGGGGTGCCTACGCCGGTGCGGCACGCATCGCTGCGAGTCTGTATCTCGGTGATCGCGTCGATGTCGCGGCCGCGAGCCGCGTGACCCGCGGCTTCCTCGGCGACCGTAGCGCCTATCGGTTCTGGGACAGGCTGAGCACGGCGTCGAAGTCCTGGGCGTGCTCGCCGACGAACTACACGCCGGTCAACGGCTGGTGCCGGCGTGGCGGCGTCCTTGTCGATGGTGCTGTCGTCGCTGACATCGGCCGCGGCGGCTATCGTCGCTGGCCGCCGGGCGACACGGGCATCCAGTACCAGCTCGAGTCGATCCAGGGCATGGGCCTACAGGTCGAGCTGCTCTACCAGAACGGCTATCGATCGGCATGGTCATGGTCAGCTCGCGCGCTCAAGCGGATGGCGATGGTCGTCAACCGCTCGAAGGCGTCGGGTGGGACCGGCTGGAACGAGACCCAGGCATCCCGCCAGATGCCATGGCTCCTGAACCGCCGGCTCGGGATGTCGATCCCGCGGTCCTACTCGGGTATGGGCCGCGCGCTCGGTTTCACCGACTGGCTCTGGGGCTAGGCGACCGCCACCGGTCGCACCCCTCGACCCCGCAACCATCCAGCGTCCGCGTGATGACCGCCTGACCCCCTACGGGCGGTCGTCACGCGAGACGCGACGTTCAGAGAGTCGCTCGTCGTAGCGTCGGTCGCGCCACGCCAACGCGGCCTTGAGGCCGTCGCGCCGGACGATGGTGTCCCATTCGCGCTGCTCGGGCGTGTCGGCCGCATTGATGATGGCGCCGAGGTCCAGACCGGCCTCCACCGCGAGCCGGAACCCAGCCGCGTCCATGGCCCGATTCAACATGCGCTTGGTCGGGCCCATGACCTCGGGTGGCGTCCGAGCAAGGCGGTCGGCGAGCGCATCGACCTCGGATGCGAGACGGTCCGCCGGCACCACCCGGTTGATGAGCCCGATGCGCTCGGCCTCGGCGGCATCGATCAGGTCGCCCGTGAGCAGCAGTTCGCGGGTCTTCTTCTGGCCGATGAGATACGGCATCAAGAGCGTGACCGGCGCCGACCCGTAGCGGATCTCCGGTTCGCCGACCATCGTCCCCTCGGCCGCGACGATGAGGTCGCAGGCCATCGCCAGCTCGAGGCCGCCCGCCAGGGCGTACCCATGGATCTGGGCGATGACCGGCTTCGGCGAGTCAAGGAAGCGCAGCGTCGCGGCGACGTCGGCCGCCAGCAGATCCCGCCAGGTGACAGGTCCGCTGATATCCGAGCCCGCCTCCTCGGTCAGGTCGTAGCCGGCGCAAAAGGCGCGGCCGGCTCCCTCGAGCACGATCACCCGCACGTCCGGGTCGGACTCGGCCGCATCGAGGGCCTCGAGCATCGCCTGCACGAGTGGTCCGTTGAGCGCATTGAGCTTGCTGGGCCGGTCGAGCAGCAGGCGGACGCCCCAATCGGTGCGGGTCGTGCGGAGGACCGGTTCGTCAGCCATGGTCGGCGACGACGACGAGCGCATCGACTGCGATCGCGCCATCGGCCGTCGCGATCACGGGGTTGAGGTCGATCTCGAGGACGTCCGACCGCTCGAAGGCGAACGCGGCGACGCCCGCGACCAGCTCGGCGAGTGCATCTCGGTCGATCGCCGGGCGTCCTCGGAAGCCGTCGAGCAGCGTGGTCCCGCGGAGCTCATCCAGCATCTCGAGGGCGACCGCCCGAGGGACCGGCGCGAGGCGGACCGCGACGTCGTCCATGACCTCGGCGAGCACGCCACCGAAGCCCACCATCACGCACGGCCCGAACGACGCATCGCGGCGTGCACCGATGATGAGCTCGACGCCCGGCTCGGCCATCGGCTCGACCAACAGGCCACGCGCGTCGATGCCATGCCGTCGGGCGGCATCGAGAAGGTCTCGGGCCGCGCCACGGATCGCGTCGTCGCCGCGGAGCCCGAGGCGGACCAGACCGAGATCGCTCTTGTGTGGCACGTCGACCGCGTCGATCTTCAGGACGACCGCATGGCCACCGAGCGGACGTGCCGCTTCGACGGCTGCGTCCGCGTCGGGGACGGCGACAGCCGGCGTGACGGCCAGGCCGGCCTGACGCAGCAGGTCGAGACTGTCCCGCTCGGCGAGTGGTCGCGCGACGGTCGCGTCGGGCGGACGCAGGGCGGCGGTATCGAGGCCGTACGCCGTCGGGTCGGCGGCTAGCGCCGGCCACGAGGCCCGCCACGGCCCGGAGCCGACGCGAGCATCGTGGCGGCGCTCCCAGCGAGCGAGCGAGCCGATCGCCCGGAACGCCTCGCTCGCACCGCGCAGCAACGGCGCTCCGCCTCCCTGCTCGTCGAGGACGGCCTTGGTCTCGGGTGGCGGCTCGCCCGATGTCAGCGACACGTAGACAGGCAGCAGCCACGGCCGGTCGCGCGTCGCGTCGAGCAACGCGCGTGTCACCTCGTCGGCGGTGGCGACCTCGGCAGCCATCGATCGATACGGAAAGTCGTGGACCTGGACGAGCACGTCGTACGCATCGGACGCCGCCATGGCCTCGAAGACCACGCCGTATGCGGTCGTCGCGTCCGCGGCACCCCACGGGTCGAGCGGGTTTCCGATGAAGCCCATCGTCGGGAGAGCCTCCATGATCCGGTCGCGCGCAGCGCTCGGGATCGGCGGCAGGTCGAGTCCCGCGGATGGCGCGAGATCGGCGATGAGCGACGCTTCGCCGGTGCTGACCGTCACGACGCCCGTCCGCCCACGCCCGATGCCTCGACCCGTCCGCCGGATGCCCTCCACGAGCTCTGCTGTCTCGAGCAGCTCGTCGAGGTCCGCGCAGCGGATCACGCCGGCGGCATCAAGGGCGGCGTCCGTCGCGCGGGCCTCGCCCGCGAGCGAGCCTGAATGGGCGACGGCTGCAGCGCGTGCGTGCTCGCTCCGGCCGACCTTCACGGCCATGATCGGCTTGCCGAGCTCCAGGGCGCGATCCGCCAGCGCCAGGAACCGCTCAGGGCGACGGAACCCCTCGAGGAACAGGATGACCGAGGTCGTCTCCGGGTCGTCGAGGCAGTAGGCCAGGTAGTCGCAGACGTCGAGGACGACCTCCGATCCGCAGCTGATGATCCGGCTGAAGCCGACCCGCGACCCCGACTGGACGAACGCGTCGGTCACGGATCCCGACTGCGCGATGCCGGCGACGCCGCCACGGGGCAGGTATGGCGAAACATCGCCGATGTAGCTCGACGAGTTCACAGTCAGGTCGATGACACCCATGCAGTTCGGCCCGACGAGCGCCAACCGATGTCGGCGGGCGATCTCGGCCACCTCTGCCTGCATGGCGGCAGCGGCCGCCCCACCCTCGACGACACCACCACCAGGGATGATCACCGCAGGGATCCCCGCATCGGCCGCGGCCTGGGTGACGGTGGCCGCGCGGAGCGGGTTGAGCGCGACGAGGGCGATGTCCGGTCGCTCCGGCAGCTCGGCGAGGGATGGGTAGCACGGCTGGCCCAGCAACTCGTCGTACTTGGGGTTCACGAAATGACAGCGTGTCGCGCTGCCCATGAGCTTGAGGTTGTCGCGGACTGTCTCGGCGATCCAGCTCCGGCTCGACGCGCCGACGATCGCGATCGAGTCCGGCCGGAATACGGGTCGCAGGTCGATCTCCCCGGATCCAACGAGCGGTTCAGTGGCGGTCATCGCCGGCTCCGTCATCCAACCACCCGATCCACCCCGCGCCGCTCCAGTGCGCGCGCGATGATCAGCCGTTGGATCTCCGACGTCCCCTCCCAGATCCGGTCGACGCGAAGCTCCCGGAAGAACCGTTCGGCGGCCGTCTCGCGCATGTAGCCGCGGCCACCGAAGACCTGGACGACCCGGTCGGCGCAGCGGAAGGCCGCCTCCGACGCGAACAGCTTCGCAAGCGACGCCTTGGCATGGACGACCTTCGGATCGGCGCCGCTGTCGGCCAGGACCGCCGCCTCGCGGGTCAGCAGTCGGGCGGCGGACGCATCCGCGGCGGAATCGGCCAACGGGAACGACACGCCCTGGAAGTCGTAGATGCGCTCGCCGAACTGGACGCGCTCCCTGGCCCAGGCCACGGCCTCGGTCAGGAGACGCTCCATCGCTCCGCTGCAGCGGGCCCCGATGTGGATGCGTTCCTCGACGAACCACTCGTTGGTCAGCTCGTCCGCTCGGCCGATCCCGCCGAGGACCGCCGACGCCGGCACGCGCACGTCGTCGAGCACGAACTGCGGGTGCCGGTCCGCGAACGTGTGCATGTACGCCGGGTCGTGCGACATGGTCAGGCCATTCGTGTCGTAGTCGACGAGGAACAGCGTCGGCTTGCTGTCGTCGCCGTCGACGACGTTGCAGTGGAAGATCATGAAGTCGGTATCCGGCGGCCCGGTGACGAACCATTTCTCGCCGTTGAGGACGTACTCGCCGGTCGACGGGTCCTCGACAGCAGTGGCGGTGAGCGCCCGGGCGTCGGACCCGGCGCCCGCCTCGGTGATCGCGTAACTGCCATTCCGCTCGCCCCGAAGGCTCGGCTCGAGATAGCGCGGCCGCTGCTCCGGATCGCAGTGGATGAGCGCGTTGTAGCCGCCCGGGATCAGCCCCCACAGCCCACCGGTGACCTGGCCGAGCTGTTCGTGGACCAGGACCTGCTCGAGAAGGGTCCAGCCCTGACCGCCGAGCTCGAGCGGGAAGCTGCCGCCGTGCAGGTCCGCGGCGATGGCCTTCGCCTTCACGTCGCGAGCGAGCTCGGGGTCGATCCGCCCGCCAGCCGTCTCGAAACCCACCTCCAGCGGCTGGAGCACCTCACGGGCGAACGAACGCGCACGAGCCTGGAGCGCGAGCTGGTCCGGGCTCAGCGTGAGGTCCATCGCGGCAAGGATGGCGCACGCAGTGGGCCCGCTCGGCCCGATGTCGCAGGGCACGGGACGGTCCGCTGAACGAGGAACCCGGCCTTCCGGTATCGTCGGCGGGCCCGGGGGGACGGTCGCACGATCGGACCGGGGGAACGCGGAGCGGAGGAAGCGTGGCTTCGAGCACGGACGAGCCCCAGGGCACCTCCGCGGCCCTGGACCCGGGGACCGAGGGCGTCACCGACCCCGACGCCGGACGGTCGGCGAACCGCCAGCAGATCCGCGGTTCGAGTCTGCTCCTCGTGGGCCGGATGATCGGGCTGGCCCTCGACTTCGTCGCCCAGGTCCTGATCGTCCGCTACCTGGAGAAGACCGAGTACGGCGCATTCGCGCTCGCGATGTCGATCGTCGCGATCGGGACCACGGTGTGTCTGCTCGGGCTGGAGCGCACGGTCGGCCGGTTCGCCCCGATCTACCAGGAAAAGGGCGACCTGGGACGGATGTGGGGGACGATCGCCGTGGTCGTCGTGACGGTCATCACGATGGGTCTGGCCGTCATCCTCGGCGTCTACGCGTTCCAGGGCGTCCTGGGCGGGCTGGTCAAGAACGAGCTCGCGCTGTCGATCCTGCTGCTGATGATCGTGCTCGCTCCGCTGCAGGCCCTCGACAGCCTCCTGATCTCGCTGTTCGCGACCTTCGGTTCGGCCCGCTCGATCTTCCTCCGGCGGTATGTCTTCGCCCCGGTGCTCCAGCTCAGCATCGTGATCGCGCTGGTCGCGACGGGGAGCGGCGTCCGCTTGCTGGCGCTGGGCTACGTCGTCGCCGCCGCGGTCGGCATCCTGATCTACACCGTCGTCCTGCTTCGGATGTTGCGGAACCAGGGGCTGCTGGCGGAACTGCGGCGCGACACGATCCGACTCCCGACGCGCGAGATCTTCGCCTTCTCGATCCCCCTGCTCGCGTCTGACCTCGTGATGGTCCTGCGCACATCGCTCACGGTCGTGCTCATCGAGGTCCTGCGAAGCACCAGCGAAGTGGCCGAGTTCCGTGCGGTGATGCCGATCGCGATCCAGAACCTGTTCGTCGCGACGAGCTTCCGCTTCATCTTCACCCCGGGAGCGTCGCGGCTGTACGCGCGCGGCGACCAAAAGGCACTGAACGACCTCTACTGGCAGACCGCGGCGTGGATCGCGATCCTGAGCTTCCCGCTATTCGCCCTGTGCGTCGGTTTCGCCGAGCCGCTGACGGTGCTCCTCTTCGGCCCCCAATACCAAGGAGCCGGCATCGTCCTCAGCATCCTGTGCGTCGGCTACTACGTGAACGGGGCACTCGGCTTCAACTCGCTCGTCCTGCGCGTGTTCGGCCGGGTCCGGTACCTGGTCACGGCCGACCTGATCACGGCGGCCGTCAATATCGTCGTGGCCGTGCTGCTGATCCGCCAGTTCGGGGCGGTCGGTGCCGCGATCGCGACGACCGGGACACTCCTGGTCCAGAACGCCGCCTACCAGTTCGGGCTCAAGAAGGAGACGTGGGTTGCGGCGGTCGACCCCCGCTACATCCGGCCCTACGCCTCGATCGTGGTCGGCACGATCGTGGTCGTGGCGGTCGCCGTCGCGGTGCACCCCCCGTTCATCCTGGGCATCGTGCTTGTCGGGATCGTCTCGGCCGTGGTGTTCGCGCTCAACCGCCACTCCCTGCAGATCGTCGACACCTACCCCGAGCTCGGGCGGTTCAGGTTGATGCGACGACTCTTCGGCGACCCGTCGGCATCGTGAACGAGGACAGCCAGCGGCGATCGCGGGTACCGCCCGAGTTCGAGTCGCTTGCCTACCTGTACCAGCCGGCCGACCCTGCCATCGAGTCCGCGATCGTCGAGGCCGATGAGCGATGGCTGGTGCCGGACGCGGTCGACGACGCGGTGGACGTCGTCCTGTGGGGGCGGCTGGCCCGCAACGAGCGACCGTCGGCCGGTCTCGTCCCGATCGCGATCCGTCGCGAGATGGCGATCGCCCGGCTGCGCACGCGACCGCCCGGACGTCTCAGCGTCGCCGCCCTGCATCGACTCCCGCCGGTGCGCCGGCCGGGGCTCATCCGGGGACCGATCCGCGCAGCGACGCTCGGCGGTGTCCTCGTCGAGATGGTCCGGCGGGGCGGTGCCGGCGGCGATCGACCGACGCGCGTGATCGACGCGGTCGTGACGGCGGCCGGATCGGACCCGCGTGGGCTTCGCCTTCGACCCAGCGGCGACGGGTCGGCGCTCGCTCGACTCACGCTCGCCGACGGCACCGAGGCCGAGCTTCGAGTCGCCAAGGCCGGGCATACGAAGGACCCGGCGCGAGGCTATGCGGGACTGCGAGCCCTGGAGAGCGCCCGCGTGCCCATGGTCCCGAGACCCCTCGGCGGCGGGACCACAGCCGGCGCTGCGTGGTCTGCCGAATCGGTCATGACCGGCGTGCACGTGCAGGCGCTGACGTCCGACCTCGTCGACCAGGTCTCGACGTTCCTTGCTGTCCTGCCGGTGGGCACCGGCCCCCGCCAGGCGATCGACGACCACCTCGAGGAGGTCGCCGAGTTCTTCCCGGAGCACGCAGCGGCACTGAAGAGCGTCGCCGAGGCCGCCGCCCGATGGAGCGCCGGGTTGCGACCTGTGCTGATCCACGGCGACCTGTGGCTCAACAACCTCTTCACGGTCGATGGCCGGCTGACCGCAGTGTTCGACTGGGATACGTGGCACCCGTCCGGTCTGCCCGGCACCGACCTCCTCACGCTGCTGGCGGCGGAGGCGCGCACCCGTGAGCGGCGTGATATCGGACCCCTGCTGGTCGAGGACTACTGGAAAAGCCAGGAAGTCGTTGACGCGTTCACGAACTACTTCCGGTCACGCACGTGGCCTGTCCCGGACGCGGCCGGGCTCGCGGCGATCGCGACCGGCTGGTGGGCGAGCCGGTTGGCCAGCTCGCTGCACCGGGCGCTCCGGCAGATCGACGATCCGGCGTGGGTGCAGCGCAACCTCGTCGACGCGCTACCGCGGTTCGAGCAGCTGGCGCGCGAGCTGGGCTGAGCCCCGGCTACTCGATGACGAGGTCGGGCGGAACGTCCTCGGCGACCGGCGGGTAGCGCGGCTTCAGGTCAGCGATGGTGTCGGCCAGGATCGACGCCACCGCGAGGTTGCGGAACCACTTCCGGTTCGCCGGGATGACGTACCACGGGGCGGCGTCGGTCGACGTCTTGCTCAGCGCGTCGTCGAACGCCGCCTGGTAGTCATCCCAGCGCTTGCGTTCCTCGAGATCGCCCATCGCGAACTTCCAGCGCTTCGCCGCGTCGTCGTAGCGGGCCTGGAATCGCTCGCGCTGCTCGTCCTTGTCGATGGCCAGGAAGAACTTGACGATGGTCGTCCCGTTGGCGGCCAGGTGCCGTTCGAATGCGTTGATCTGGTCGTACCGCTCCGCCCACACCTTGCGGGGAACGAGCCCGTGGACGCGAACCACGAGGACCTCCTCGTAGTGGGAGCGGTTGAAGATCCCGATCTCGCCCTTCCGGGGCATGGCCTTGTGGACACGCCAGAGGTAGTCGTGGGCGAGCTCCTCGACGCTCGGCACCTTGAACGAGGTGACCGGGCTGCCCTGCGGGTTGAAGGCCGTCATGACCTTCTTGATGGTGCCGTCCTTGCCCGCCGCGTCGATCCCCTGCAGGACGACGAGCACCGCCCGCTTCGCCTCGGCCCAGAGGCGGTCCTGGAGCTCGGTGAGGCGCTCGAGCTGTCGGGCCGTCTCCGGTTCGGCCGCGACCTTGTCCCAGCCGGACGTCTCGCCGTGATCGCGTCGCGAGAGCCGCACCCGCGTGCCGGGCGTGGCGCGCAACGAATCGCGCAGGTCGGGGTGGCGGGCCATCGACATACCTCGGCTGGCGGGCGGACGGTGCATCGGTCGTATGATGCGACCCTAGCCCATCGCGCAGCGCAGGAGCGCACGACATGACGGTCGCGACCGGTACCAAGCCACATCCGATCTTCCTGGCCGGTCGATGGGTCGATTCGCCCGACATCCTGGAGGTGGCCAACCCGGCCGACCCGGCGAACCCGGCGGGGTCCACCTACAACGCGACACCCGAACAGTACGAAGAGGCCGTCACCGCCGCGGTCGAGGCGTTCGAGGTCACGAGGACCCTGCCCGCGTACGAGCGCGGCCGGATCCTGCGCGAGATCTCGGCTGGCATCAAGACCCGGCGCGAAGAGCTGGGCCGACTCATCGCGCTCGAGGCGGGCAAGCCGATCCGCGATGCGCTGGTCGAGGTCGATCGGGCGACGCTGACGTTCAGACTCGGCGCCGAGGAGGCCGAGCGCATGACCGGCGAGCTGATCCCGCTCGACCTCATGCCTGCATCCAAGGATCGCGTCGGCATCACACGACGGTTCCCGATCGGACCGATCGCCGCGATCTCGCCGTTCAACTTCCCGCTCAACCTCGCGGCGCACAAGCTGTCGCCGGCGATCGCCAGCGGCAACACGATCGTGCTCAAGCCACCGTCCAAGGACCCATTGACGATGCTCACCATCGCCGAGATCGTCGAGGCCGCCGGCGTCCCGGCAGGGGCGGTCAGCATCCTGCCTATGACCCGCGAGCTCGGCGACCGGATGGTGGCCGACGATCGATTCAAGCTGCTCACGTTCACCGGCAGCCCATCCGTCGGCTGGCGGATGAAGGAACGTGCGGGCAAGAAGAAGGTCGTCCTCGAGCTCGGTGGCAACGCCGGCGTGATCGTCGACACGACCGCCGACCTCGACTGGGCCGTCAAGCGGACGCTCATCGGCGCGTACGCGTACGCCGGTCAGGTGTGCATCAGCGTGCAGCGGATGTTCGTCCACGAAGCGATCTGGGACTCGTTCATGGAGAGGTTCCTGGCCGGTGTGGCGGACCTCAAGGTGGGCGACCCGCTGGACCCGACCACCGACGTCGGGCCGATGGTCGACGAGCACCAGGCGAGCCGCACGCAGCGCTGGGTGGATGAAGCGGTGGCGATGGGTGGCAAGGTCCTCGCCGGTGGCACGGCGCAGGGCACGTTCTTCCCGCCGACGGTCCTGACCGACGTGCCGGTCGCGGCACAGGTCTGCAGCAACGAGGCCTTCGCGCCGTTGGTCGTGGCATTCCCGTTCAGCGATCTCGGCGACGCCATCGCGCGCGTGAACAATTCGATGTTCGGGCTGCAGACCGGTGTCTTCACCAACGACCTGACCGGCGCCTGGAAGGCATTCAACGAGCTCGAGGTCGGTGGCGTGATCGTCAACGACATCCCGACCTACCGGATCGACCACATGCCCTATGGCGGGGTCAAGGACTCCGGACTCGGTCGGGAGGGGCTGCGCTGGTCGATCGAGGACATGACCGAACTGCGCATCATGGTGCTCGCCCAGCCATCTTGACCGGGAGTGTCTTGGGCCGTATCGGGGCGCCTGCTGTCGGCTACGAGCCGGTGCGATCGAGCCCGTGGCGGATGGCGTAGCGGGTCAGTGCGTTCATCCCCTTGACGCCGAGCTTCTCGGACACGTTGGCCAGGTGACGGCGGACCGTGTGGATGCTGATATCGAGCGCCTCGGCGATCTGCGCGGGCGAATGCCCTGACGCGAGAAGGCTGAGCACCTCCCGTTCGCGGGCGCTCATCGTCCCACCTTCGTAGAGACGGATGGAGTCCTCGACGACCGTGTTGGTCACGCTGCTGTGGAGGTAGCGCTCACCGCGCGCCACGGCGCGGATGGCATCGACCAGGTCGCGCGACTGGGCGCCCTTCACGAGATACCCGACGGCTCCCGCGGCGAGGGCCTGGCGGACCGTCTCCGGGTCGCTGTGCATCGTCAGGACGATCACCCGCAGGGAGGGCTGCCTGACCCGAAGGGCACGGAGCAGGGGGAGGGCGTCGCCCTCCGGGAAGGTCAGATCGAGCAGCAGGACGTCGGGCTTCTCCGCCACGACCAGGTCGATCGCCGAGGCGTGATCGGAGGCCTCGCCGACGATCTCGAAACCGGGCTCGTTCTGAAGGACGAGGCGCAGACCCTCCCGGATGAGGTGGTGGTCGTCGACGAGGGCGACCCGGACGACGCCGGCGATCCCGGCCGTCGGCGGCCGCGGCCGGTCGACCCCCCCTTCGGTTCCCATCATCGCGCGATGGTCGCCGTGGTCTCGAACTGCACGTCGCGCGTCGGCGGCGGGCGACGTGCGGGAACGACCACCTCGACCCGCGTGCCGTCGCCGGGCCGCGATCGGACCTCCACGGCCAACCCGTGGATGCTCGCGCGCTCCTGCATGCCATCGAGACCGAGACCGCGCTCGCGCGCCGACTGGTCGAAGCCGACGCCGTCGTCGCCGACCATCAGCCGCACCGAGTCGGTCATCACGTGTGCCGCGATCCAGATCGTGTGAGCGTGGCTGTGCCGGGTGGCGTTGCCGATCGCCTCCTGGACGATCCGGTAGACGTCGATCTCCAGCTCGGGTTCGAGCAAGCCGGGTGGCAGTGCGGCCGGATCGAAGCGCACCTCGACCGGCACTCCGGCCATGCGGGCAAGGTTGGCCAGGGCGGCCCCGAGGCCCAACTCGTGCACGCGGGTGGGACGCAGCTTGGCGGCCACCTGGCGCGTTTCGGCGAGCGCAGACGACGCGAGCTCGCGCGCGCGAAGGACGCCCGCTTGACCACCGTCCGCGTCAGCCTTTCGTGTTGCGGTGATCTCGGTGTCGGCAGCATCGAGCGTCAGGATAACGGCGGTCAGTGTCTGGCCAACGCCGTCATGGAGCTCGCGCGCGAGGCTCGCGCGCTCCTCCTCGTGGGCGGTCACGAGGCGCTCGCTCGCCTGGCGGTAGAGCTTCGCGTAGTGGCGCGCGGAGGTGGAGACGCGATCGGCAAGGACGGCCACGATCACCGCGATGGCGACCATCAGCGGCCACTCGGTGAACTCGACCTGCTCCTCCGTCGCTGGCACCCCGACAGCGTCCGAGACCGCGATGTAGACGACCATCACGCCGGCTGCCACCGCGATGCGCCAGAGGGCCGCGACCAGGCCGTACAGGAATGCGCCGATGGCGACGATCAACCACAGGCCCTGGAGCAGGATCTCCGCATCGGCCAATCGCAGGAACAGACCGATCGCGAACAGCCCGCATGTGAGGTCCACAAGACGGCGCAGCAATACCGGGTCCAGGTTCCCGACCCGTGATAGCCGATGGTCCCAGGCGTTTCCGCCGATGGTCATCCCTCATCCCCCAAATGATTGAAGTTGAGTATAGGCAGGGGTAGTCGTCGCGGACCATCATTCGACGGCCGGATCGGGGGATTCGGCGGGAACGTGGTGGCTCTAGGCACCACTGGCGCCGCACGAGGGGCGACGCCACCGCTGTCGTCGCGGGGAGTCGGTTGGGGGATGTTGCCATGATGCGTGGGCTCGTCAGCACGAGCGTGCGGTTCCGACTGATCTTCATCGGCATTGCCGGCGTGCTGCTGCTCGTCGGTGCGACCCAGCTTCAGTCTGCCCGGGTCGATGTCCTGCCGGAGTTCGCGCCCACGACCGTCGAGGTCCAGACCGAGGCGCTCGGGCTGTCGGCCGAGGAGGTCGAGGAGCTCGTCACGGTCCCGCTCGAGGCCGACCTTCTTCACGGCGTCGCGTTCCTCGACAAGATCGAGTCCAAGTCGCTGGTGGGCCTGTCGTCGATCGTCATGACGTTCGAGCCTGGGACCGATGTCCTGAAGGCCCGCCAGGTCGTCGCCGAGCGACTCACCCAGTCCCACGCCCTGCCGAACGTGGCCAAGGCACCGGTCATGCTCCAGCCCCTCTCGTCCCTGAACCGATTCATGATCGTGGGGCTCAGCTCAAGCGAGAAGTCGCTGATCGAGATGTCGGTGCTGGCCCGCTGGAACGTGCGGCCCCGCCTCATGGGCGTCCCCGGCGTCGCCAATGTCGCGATCTTCGGACAGCGCGAGCGCCAGCTCCAGGTGCTCGTCGACCCGGCCAAGCTGCAGCAGCGCGGCGTGACACTCGACCACGTCGTCGAGACCGCCGGCAACGCGCTGTGGTTCTCACCGCTGACCTTCCTCGAGGCCTCCACGCCGGGCACCGGTGGCTTCATCGACACGCCCCAGCAGCGACTCGGGATCCAGCACATCCTGCCGATCCGATCGGCCGAGGATCTCTCCCAGGTCGCCATCGACCGCGGGCCGGACGCCGCCCCGCTCACGCTCGGCGACGTCGCCACCGTGGTCGAGGATCATCAGCCGCTCATCGGCGACGGCATAGTCGGCGAGGACCCGGGGCTGCTGCTCGTCATCGAGAAGTTTCCGGACGTCAACACGCTTGACGTCACCCGCAACGTCGAGAAGGCTCTCGAGGCCATGCAGCCGGGCCTTCCGGGCATCGATGTCGACGCGACCGTCTTCCGCGAGGCCTCGTTCATCGACGCCTCGATCGGCAACGTGTCGCTGGCCCTGCTGATCGGGTTCCTGCTGATCGCGCTCGTGCTCGGCCTGATGCTGTTCGACTGGCGAGCCGCGCTGATCAGCCTCGTCACGATCCCGTTGTCGCTGGTGGCGGCCGCGGTCGTCCTGCACCTTGCCGGCGTCTCGCTGAACGCCATCAGCATCGTCGGGCTCATGATCGCCGTGGGCGTCGTCGTCGACGACGTCGTGGGCCTGGTCGACAGCGTCCTGCGGCGCCTCCGCGACCCCCAGCCGGGTGACGCAGCACGCGGACGTGCGGGCATGGTGGTCGAGGGTGTCCTCGACAGCCGTCGCCCCGTCGTGTACGCGACCCTGATCATCCTCGTCGGCCTGGTGCCACTGCTGTTCGTGACGGGCGTCCTCAGCGCATTCCTGCCATCGCTGGTCGTGGCCTACGCGGTGGCGATCATCGCCTCACTGATCGTGTCCGTGACGGTCGCGCCCGCGCTGGCCGTCCTCGTCCTGAGCGCCGCCCCGGGCGAACGCCGGGAATCGCCGCTCCTCCGGCGGCTGCGCCGTGGTTATGGCTCGGCGATGAGCTGGCTCGTGGAACGAAGTCGACCCGGGTGGGTCATGGCGGGCGCCCTGGTCGTCGGACTTGCCGTCGTCGCAGGTCTCGTGCTCGCACCCGCGAACGGCAACGACGTGCTGCCGGCGTTCCGCCAGCGCGACGTGCTGATCCATTGGGATGGTGCGCCGGGCGTGTCGCACCCCGAGATGACGCGCATCGTGTCGCGAGCAGCCGACGAGCTGCGCGCGATCCCCGGCGTCCGGAACGTCGGTGCCCACGTGGGTCGCGCGATCATGTCGGACGAGCGAACGAGCGTGCACGCCGGTGAGCTGTGGGTCAGCATGGACCAGGCCACCGACTACGACCAGACGATGGCCGCCATCCAGAGCACGGTCGACGGATATCCCGGCCTCGGGCGGTCCGTGACCACATACCCGGCGGACCGAATCGCCGAAGTGTTCGGCGCTGGTGAGCGGGACATGTCCGTGCGCATCTACGGGCAGGACCTGTCGACGCTGCAAGCCAAGGGCATGGCCGTCCGCGATGCGATCGCCGGTGTCGGCGGCATCGAGGGGGCATCGGTCTCCACGACCATCACCGAGCCCACCGTCGAGATCAAGGTCGATCTCGAGAAGGCGGCAGCGGTCGGCCTCAAGGCCGGCGATGTCCGCCGCGCGGCAACGTCCCTGCTGTCGGGCATCCAGGTCGGCAACCTCTTCGAGGAGCAGAAGGTCTTCGAGGTCGTCGTCTGGGGCACCCCTGAGCACCGCGCCAGCCTCAGTAGCGTCCAGGACCTCCTCATCGAGACGCCGTCGTCGGGTCTCATCCGGCTCGGCGACGTCGCCGACGTCAACGTGGCCGCATCGCCGAGCGTCATCCAGCGCGAGGGCGTGATGCGCTACGTCGACGTCACCGCGGACGTCCGCGGCCGCGACCTGGGGGCTGTCCTCGCGGACATCCGTGCCTCTGTCGCGAACGTGCCGTTCGAGATCGAATACCACGCCGAGGTGCACAGTGCTGCGCTTGCCCGACAGGACGCGCAGTTGCGCCTGCTGGCCGTTGCCGCCGGTGCTGTGATCCTCATGCTGCTGCTGCTCCAGGCCGCGTTCAGCGCCTGGCGACTCGCCTTCCTGGTGCTGCTGGCGATGCCCGCCGCGGCCGCCGGCGGCGTGCTCGTCGCCTTCGCGACGGGTGACCTCTTCACGATGGGGGCCCTGGCCGGGTTCATCCTGGTCATCGCCATCACGATCCGCCACGCGGTCGCGCTGGTCGATCGCTTCCGTCGGCTCCAGGAGACCGGCCTGTCCAGCGCCGAGGTGGCGACGGCAGGTGTCCAGGAGCGCCTCGTTCCGATCGGCACCACGCTGCTTGCGACCGCGGTGTTCTCGGTCCCGTTCATCGCGCTCGGCGACGTCGCCGGGCTCGAGATCATGCGACCGATGGCCATCTTCGTCCTGGGCGGCCTGGTCAGCGCGGCACTGCTGATCCTCTTCGTGGTGCCAAGCATCTACCTGCTGTCCGGTCCGAGCCCTGCGTCCGAGACCGAAACCCTGCTGAGTGAATCACCGGCCTTCGAGCCGACGACGGCATAGGAGCATCGAGATGACACGACACCGCTTGTTCCTGACCGGGTTCGCGCTCGCCGCGCTGGCCCTGGGGGGATGCAACAACGCCACGACCTCCACACCCAAGGTGGAGGCCATCACCATCGAAGAGCAGGAGCCGTCGGGCCACAAGGTCCTGACCCTGTCCGAAAAGGCCGCGGAGCGGCTCGGCGTCGAGACGGCCGCCGTGGCCGGCAGTGGCGCGGCGATGTCCATCCCGTACGCGGCGATCGTCTACGACGCCGAGGGCAAGACCTGGACCTATATCACGAGCGCGCCGCTCGTCTACGAGCGGGCGGAGATCACGGTCGACCAGATCGACGGTGACGTCGCGACGATCTCGGCCGGGCCGCCCGCGGGCACCCAGGTCGTGACAACCGGCGCGGCCGAGCTGTACGGCGCCGAGATCGGCGTCGGCGGCGGTCACTGATCGCGCTCTAGCACACGATTTCGGGGGGAGTCCACGGTCATGATGCGACGGATCATCGCCACGAGCCTGCGGTTCCGCTTCATCGTGGTCGCGCTCGCGGCGGGGATGATGCTCATCGGCGCAGCCCAGGTGCGGGCCATGCCGGTCGACGTCTTCCCCGAGTTCGCGCCACCGAAGGTCGAGATCCAGACGATCTGCATCGGCCTGTCGGCCGAGGAGGTCGAACAGCTCGTCACGGTGCCGATCGAGCAGTCCCTGGCCGGCATCGAAGGACTGGAGACCATCCGCTCCAAGTCGGTCATCCAGCTGTCCCAGGTCGTGCTGCTGTTCAAGCCGGGCACGAACGAGCTCCAGGCCCGCCAGCTCGTCGCCGAGCGGCTCGCACAGATCATCCCATCCCTGCCGACGTGGGCGGCCCCGCCGGTGATGCTCCAGCCGCTGTCGGCGACAAGCCGCGTGATGAAGATCGGGATGAGCTCAGAGGACGTGTCGCAGATCGACATGTCGATGATCTCGTACTGGACGATCCGTCCCCGGCTGCTGAGCGTGCCCGGCGTCGCCAACATCGCCATCTGGGGCGAACAGCTCCACATGCTCCAGGTCCAGGCCATCCCGAACAAGATGATCGAGCGCGGCGTCGCCCTCACGGATGTCATGGATGCCGTCTCCGAGACGCTGGACGACGGGATCCTGCAGTTCAACGCCGGCAACTTCACGGGCACCGGCGGATTCGTCGATACCCCGAATCAACGGCTCGTCATCCGCCACATCCCGCCAGTCGTCGGGGTCGAAGATCTCGCCCACGTCACGGTCCCTGGCCGAGACGATGAGCCCGTCCCGCTGACCGAGGTGGTCGAGCTGGTCGAGGATCACCAGCCGCTCATCGGCGAGGCGGTCATCAACGACGGTCCTGGCGTGATGCTCATCGTGGAGAAGTTCCCGTGGGCGAACACGCTCGACGTCACGCGCGGTGTCGAGGAAGCCCTCGACGAGCTCCGCCCGGGCCTGACCGGCATCAACGTCGATCACACGATCTTCCGGCCCGCCAGCTTCATCGAGCAGGCACTGCACAACCTGTCGAACGCGCTGATCCTCGGCAGCATCCTCGTCTTCGTGATCCTGGTCGTGTTCCTCTTCGAGTGGCGGACGGCGCTGATCAGCCTCGTGGCGATCCCGTTGTCGCTCATGGCCGCGGCGATGGTCCTGTACGTCCGCGAGGTGACCATCAACACGATGATCCTGGCGGGGTTCGTGATCTCGGTCGGGGTGGTCGTCGACGACGCCATCATCGACGTCGAGAACATCACGCGGCGTCTGCGTCAGGCGCGACTGGAAGGCAGTTCGCGGTCGACGGCCGCGATCATCCTCGACTCCTCGCTCGAAGTCCGAAGCGCGATCGTGTACGCGACGCTCATCGACGTGATCGCAGTCTCGCCGGTGTTCTTCATCAGCGGTCTGTCCGGTGCGTTCTTCCAGCCGCTCGTCGTGTCGTACGGCCTGGCCGTGCTCGCATCGCTGCTGGTCGCGCTGACCGTCACGCCTGCCCTGGCGTACATCCTCCTGCGCAACGCCCCGATCGAGCGCCAGCGGTCGCCGATCACGCGCCGCCTCCAGGATGCCTATGCCGGGCTGATCACCCGGATCCTTCGCACCACGCGTCCGGCCTTCCTTACCGTCGGCGCTGTCAGCATGATCGGGCTCGCCATCTGGCCGCAGCTCGGTCAGTCGCTGCTGCCCGACTTCAAGGAGCGCGACTTCCTCATGCACTGGGTGACCGCGCCCGGCACCTCGATCGGCGAGGAGACGCGCATCTCGGTCAAGGCGTGCAACGAGCTCCGCGAGATCCCCGGGGTCCGCAACTGCGGGTCGCACATCGGTCAGGCCTTCGTGGCCGACGAACCGTACGGGGCCGAGTTCGGTGAGAACTGGATCAGCATCGATCCGGCCGTCGACTACGACAAGACCCATGCCGCCGTGCTCGAGGTGGTGAACGGCTACCCGGGCCTCCGCCGCGACGTGCAGACCTACCTCAAGGAACGCATCCGCGAAGTCCTGACCGGCTCGAGCGACGCGATCGTCGTACGGGTCTACGGATCCGACCTCAAGAAGCTCAAGGAACTGGCCGAGGAGATCGAGGAGAGGATCGACGTCATCCCCGGCATCATCGACCTCCATACCGAGCAGCTGGTCGACATCGCCCAGATCCAGGTCACGGTCGACCTGGCCGCCGCGCAGCGCTACGGCGTCAAGCCGGGCGACGTGCGGCGTCTCGCCTCGACCTACATGGCGGGCGAAGAGGTCGGCGACATCTTCAACACCGGCAAGGCCTACGACGTGGTCGTGTGGAGCGTGCCGAAGACACGCACCAGTGTGACCGACGTCGAGAACCTGCTGATCGACACCGTGACCGGGGGCAAGGTCGCGCTCAAGACCATCGCCGACGTGACGATCGCGCCAACCGCCGGCCACGTGAGCCACGAGCAGACCGCCCGGCGCATCCATGTCGATGCCAACGTCAGCGGGCGCGACCTCGGCGCCGTGGTCGCAGATGTCCAGGCGGCCATCGACGAGACGCAGTTCCCGCAGGGCTACCACGCCGAGATGCTCGGCGAGTTCCAGGAGCGTCAGAAGGCGCAGGATCGCCTGCTGCTGTTCGCGATCGTCGCCGCGATCGGCGTGTTCCTCCTGCTGCAGGCGTCGTTCGGTAGCACGCGCCTGGCGGTCCTGTCGTTCCTGACGCTGCCATCCGCCCTCGTCGGTGGGATCCTGGCAGCCTGGATGGGCTCGGGCGTCATCTCGCTCGGGGCGCTCGTCGGGTTCTTCACGGTCCTCGGCATCGCGGCCCGGAACGGGATCATGATGATCAACCACTTCCAGCACCTCGAGAAGTTCGAGGGCGAGGAATTCGGACCAGCGCTCGTGATCCGCGGAGCGCGGGAGCGGTTGGCGCCGATCCTGATGACCGCGCTGGCGACGGGCCTCGCGCTCGTCCCGCTGGCCATCGCCGGCGACCTGCCCGGGCCACGAGATCGAGCACCCGATGGCGGTCGTCATCCTGGGCGGGCTCGTCACCTCGACGCTCCTGAACCTGTTCGTCGTCCCGTCGCTCTATCTGCGGTTCGGGCGGTCCAAGCCGGCCAGCCCGGCCATGGCAGGGACGTCGGCCTAGCCGACGTCCCTCGCTTCCCTCGCGTCCAGGCGCTCGACGAGGTCGAGCAGCCACAGCGCCGGTGCATCACCGTGGCCGTCCATGTCGGACGGATCGAGGCCATCGAGGGCACGCGCCCACGCGGCTGACTTGCCGATCCGGCCGAGGTCCAGTGCGATCGCGAGCACCTCGGCGAGCGCTGCACGGGGCAGCACATCGGTCCACGCGTCGAGGTAGGCGTCTCGAAGGCGGGCGAGGGGCGGGGCGTCGGCCTCGATCCCGAGCCGGTACGCGACGGAGTTGAGCGTCGTCACCATCGACGCGAAGGGATGGGCGACGACCGAGTCGCCCCAGTCGAAGAACCGGATCCCGGCGGGCCCGACGAACACGTTGCCGCCATGGAGGTCGTCGTGCTGGATCGTGGCCGCGATCCCTGACTCGTCCAGCGCTCGTGCCCTCGCCGCGACCCACGCTCCCAGCCCCCGCAACCGCTCGCGTGCGCCGTCGGACGCCGCGCGATCGTCCGGCCCGACCAGCTCCCACCACGAGTCGGTCGCCAGCAACCGCTGGAGCGTCTCGGGGAGTGACGCCGGGCGCCCGTCGGGGACGCCGAGGGCGAGCATCTCCGCGGATCGAGCCTCGAGCGACCGCTGGAGGCCCGCGTACGTCGCCAAGACCCGCTCCCAGGCATCGAGGTCGCGATCGCCCTCACCGTCAGGTCGGGTCTGGCGAAGCGTCGGGCCGCCGTCCTCGAGGAGCAGCCAGCCCAGGCCCTCGTCGACCGCCAACGGTGGCACGACCGCCTCGATGCCCCAGGCCACGACGGCGGGCAGCAGGCGGGCCTCGTGGGACGTCCCGGATCGCATCGCCTTGCACCACACCGGACCGCGGTCGGTCGGGATGCGGAGCACCGTCGACCACGGCCGGATGTGGGGTTGTTCCAGCGCGCCGTCGACGGCGTAGCCCAGGGCGTCGAGGTTCGTCAGCGCCCACCTAGTGATCGACGCCAGCCAGGCCGGGTCGGTCCAGCGCGGACGGCCGATCGCGGTCACGGGCCGCCGAAGAACTCGTCCATCGTGCCGGCCGTGCAGGACTCGGCCAGGCAATCGAGACCCCACGCGTCCTGGACGGTCCGCAACAGGCTGTAGTGGTCGTGTCGCTCGGCCGATCGGAAGCCCGCCGGCACGTCGGGTGACGCCACGATCGTGACGATGTGCCCACCGCCGGGATCCTCGCCGGCGTCCTCATCGAACGTGACCACGAGAAGCCCACCGGCCTTGAAGGGCTCGCTGTCGAGGATCTTCGGAACGAAGCCCGCCAGCCAGTGGTCGGCATTCCGGATCGGGCAGTCATGCGCCGAGTGGCACTGGTTGGGGATGATCAGCGAGTAGTTCGCATCGCCCGGGCGGAACGCGGTCAGGTCGACGAGGTCGGCGCACCGTGCGGGATCGTTCCGGATGCTGTCGAAGCTGATGGCCGGGGCGTGCTTCCGGCGGTATTCCCCTTTCCCGTCGCGACCGCCTTTGGCGCTGGTGCCGGCGAAGCAGTCGGGCGGGCGGTTCTCAGCGTACTCACGCCAGGTGCGGCCGCTGGCCTCGATCTGGTCGGCGACCGTCGGAGCGTCAAGGTCGTGGTCGTCGTTGTCGGTGACCCCGTGGGTCGAACCGCTGAACATGGCGAAGTAGTTCGGCTGCGAGGGGCGGGCGACACCGAAGGACTGCTCGGCCAGGCCGTACCGTCGGATCAGCCGATCGAAGTAGGGCGTGTCGTCCGCCTCGACGATGCGGTCGTAGTCCGTGTTCTCCAGCACGATGATCCACACGTACGGGAAGTCGGGCAGTCGGCTCGCTGCGCTCGGCGACGGGGGTGTGGAGGAGGGAGGCACGGACGGCGACCCGGTCGGTCCGACAGTGGGTGATGCCGGCGGCGTCGATGTCGACGGTGACGGTCCGACGCAACCGATCAGGATGCCGATCAGCAGCGTTGCGACTGCGACCAGAGTCCCTGGTCGCGACCCTCGGTCGCGCATGTCCCCCTTCTCGTCCTCAGCGCTTGCGGCCGCCTCCGAAGAGGGTGCCGAAGACGCCGCGGATGATGTCCTGGCCGAGCCGTGAGGTCACCACCTTGCCACCGGTCCGGATGGCGGTATCGATCGACTTCTGGCGGGCCCTCGCCTCGGCGGCCGCGGCCTTCTCCTCGGCACGTCGCTGCCGTTCGGCCTCGCGTCGCTCACGTGCGATCTCCCGCGCTTGCTGCGTCGGCGTCTTCCCGTCGAGGCTGTCCACGCCGGCTGCCGCCGCAGCGGCTTCGGCGGCCTGTCGCGCGGCCGTCAGCCGGGTGGTGATGCGCTCATGCGCGCTGTCCCGATCGATCGTCGTCCCGTACTTGGCATTCAACGGACTGGCTGCAACGAGCCCCTGGAACGTCGCCTGGTCGACGGGTGCCATCAGCGAGTCGGGCGGCAGCAGCCGGGTGGCGGCCAGCGGCGTCGGGATACCCCGCGGCGAGAGGACCGTGACCAGCGCCTCGCCCGTGCCGAGGGAGGTGAGCGTCTTCTCGACGTCGTAGAACTCCGTGGTCGGGAAGGTGCGCGCCGCCTTCCGGAGCGCGTCCGCATCATCGGGGGTGAACGCCCGCAGGGCGTGCTGGACCCGATTGCCGAGCTGGGCCAGGACGGAGGCCGGCACATCGCCCGGGACCTGCGTGACGAAGTACACGCCGACGCCCTTGGAGCGGATGAGGCGCGCCGTCCGCTCGATCTGGTCCATCAACGCCTCTGAGGCGTCGTCGAAGAGCAGATGCGCCTCGTCGAAGAAGAAGCACAGCTTCGGCTTCGGCAGGTCGCCCGCCTCGGGCAGGGTCTCGTACAGCTGGGCGAGCATCCACAACATGAACGTGGAGAACAGCCGGGGCTGGTCCATGACGTCCGAGAGCTCGAGGACCGAGATGATGCCCCGGCCGTCCGGCGCCGCCCGGAGGAGGTCCTCGACGTCGAACTCGGGCTCGCCGAAGAACACGTCGGCGCCTTCCTGCTCGAGCACGACGATGCTCCGCAACAGCACCCCGACCGACGCTGGCGACATCCCGCCGTAGTCCTCGAGGATCGGCTTGCCCTCGTCGGACGAGAGGAACTTCAACGTGGTCGCGAGGTCCTTGAGGTCGAGCAAGGGCAGGTCGTTGTCGTCGCAGTATTTGAAGACGAGGGCGAGGATGCTCGTCTGCGTCTCGTTGAGGTCGAGCACCTTGCCGAGAAGCAGCGGCCCGAAGGAGTGGACGGTCGCTCGAACCGGTGCCCCGAGGTTCCCGGTGAGCGACATGTACTCGACCGGATGACCGGATGCTGCGAACGTCCAGCCCATCGACGCCACACGCTCCTGGACCTTCGGGTTCGCCGCATCGCCGGGCGCAGCCAGACCGGTCAGGTCACCCTTGACGTCCGCCACGAAGACCGGGACGCCGGCGGTCGAGAGCTGCCCGGCGAGGAGCTGGAGGGTCTTGGTCTTGCCGGTGCCGGTGGCGCCCGCGACGAGGCCGTGACGGTTGAGCGTGGACATCGGGATCTGGACCCGGACCTCGTTGAACAGCTCCCCGTCGTGCATCGCGCTGCCGATGATCAGCGTCGGCTCGTCGAAGGCGTAGCCGGCCGAGATCGCGTCGCGGAATGCCTGGTCCATGGGTCCTCCGAGGCGGGTCATCACGGTCATTCCGGGGGAGGCGCAAGGGTATCATCGGCCTCCGTACGGCCGACCGGCCTCGCATCGCGGTGACACGCCGCGCATGGATGGAGGGCCTCGACGTGGGGGAGTTCCGGGCGTTCCTGCTCAAGACCAACGCGCTCGCCCTGGCGATCGGCGTGATCATCGGGGCGGCGCTGGGAAGCGTCGTCAACTCGCTCGTCAACGACATCATCATGCCGCCGGTGGGCATGGCTCTCGGCGGCGTCGACTTCTCGACGCTCAAGATCGTGCTGAAGCCGGCAGTCGGAGGCGACCCCGCCACAGAGGTGGCGATCCGCTACGGCGTGTTCGTCAACGCCGTGATCACGTTCGTGATCATCGCCTTCGTCGTCTGGCTGATCAGCCGGACCTTCATCAAGGACGCGCCCGCGGACGAGGTGAAGACCTGCCCGTATTGCAAGGAGCCGAACGCGGACGACGCCACGAAGTGCAAGGCCTGCGCCAGCGAGATCTGAGGCGTCAGGTGCCGGGGCTTGGATAGCTCCCCAGCACGCGGGTCATCGTGGTGACACCACGAACCTCCTCGATGGCGGCGGCCATCGACGGATCGGCCAGATCACCGTCGAGGTCGATCCAGAAGACGTACTCCCAGGCACGCTCTCGGCTCGGGCGCGACTCGAGCTTGCGCATGTTGAGCCCGTGCGCGGCGATGACCTGCAGCACCGCCAGCAACGTGCCTGGCTCGTTGCGGACGGCGACCACCAGCGTCGTGCGCCGGTCCGCAGGAGGGTCGACGAGCGCAGGCGGCGCGCCGTCGGGCCGGGCGAGGATGAGGAAGCGGGTCCGGTTGCCGGGCAGATCGCCGATGTCGTCCGCGAGTGGTTCCAGCCCGAACAAGGCGGCCGCGCGCGGCGACAGGACCGCGGCCGCGCCGCGCTCCTCCGAGTCCGCGATGGCCTTTCCGGCACCCGCGGTGTTGTAGGTCGACAGAAGCTGCCAGCTGCGCGAACGGAGGAACGCCTCCGCCTGGCCGAGGGCCTGGATGTGCGAGTAGACGCGCTCGATGTCGTCGAGGCGCTGGCCGGGTAGCGCCGCAAGGCACAACCGGACCGGCACCATCACCTCGCCATGGATGGCGAGGTCGAACTCGACCAGGAGGTCGTAGTTCTCGCGGACCGTGCCGTTGATGACGTTCTCGATCGGCACGACACCTGCCGCCGCCGTCTCCGACGCGACGGCCTCGAAGACGGACCGGAAGCTGGGAAGCGCCGTCCGCTCGACCTCACCGAACGCCGCCAGCACGGCGTCCTCGGCGAACGCTCCGGGCTCGCCGGCATAGGCGATCGGTCGGTCGGTGACGGGCATGGCGGGGAGTGTAGTCGGCGCGACCTGCGCCGATGCCGTGGCGTCCGATCAGGCGGCGGACCGCTTCTCCCCGACGGCGGACAGCAGGGCGAACAGGTCGATCGGTTCGCGGTCCAAGGTCGGCTCGGCTCGCCCGAAGAGATAGCCCTGGCCGGCGTCATAGCGGAGCTCGAGGACGGACTCGAGGTGGTCGACCGTCTCGATCCCCTCCGCGACGATGCGATGGCCACGGTTTCGGGCGAGCGTCCCGAGGGCCCGCAGCACGGCCTCGCTCGGGCCATGGGTCGCGCTCGCGCGCACGAGCGACAGGTCGATCTTCAGGATGTCGTACTCGACCTCGCTGAGCAGGCGCAGGCCGGCGTTGCCGGCGCCGACGTCATCGATCGCCACACGCACGTCGTTCCGGCGCAGCGTCGAGATCGCCTGTTGGAGCCGCTGCAGGTCGTCGACGCTCTCGCGTTCCGTGAGCTCGATGACGAGCTGCGAAGCCGGGACTCCGTGTCGACGTGCGAGCGCAAGGATCTCCTGGACGCTGAAGGCATCCGATTCGAGTGTCCGCGGCGAGAGGTTGATCGACAGGTAGCGCTCGTCGCCGAGCGCACCCGCACCCGCCAGGACGGCCCGAGCACAGACGACGTCGAGCTCGACGGTCCGACGGGTCGCCTCGGCCGCGACGAACAGGCTCGTCGCGCCGCTGAAGCCCGACTCCTCGGCCGGGCGGACGAGACCCTCGAAGCCGATGATCCCCCCTGTCGTCAACGAGTAGATCGGTTGGTAGACGGCGCGCAGCAGGTCCTCCGAGGCGACCCGGACGACGGCGGCCTCGAGCTGCGCGAGGCTGCGCGAGTCCTCGGCGATGCCGTGCTTTGACGGATCGAACCGCTGGACATTGGTCCGGCCGTGGCGCTTGCCGGCATAGAGCGCGGCGTCGGCGTGGTGGATGATCTGATGGCGGTCGGCGCTCGGGTCGGGGAATGCGGAGAGCCCGATGGTGACCGAGAAGGCCCCACTCCGGCCATGGTTGCCACCCAGCGCCGAGGCGAGCAGGTGATTGGCGATGACCTCGGCACGCTCGGCGTCGCACTGGTCGAGCAGCAGGGCGAACTCATCGCCGCCGGTCCGGTAGGCGCCATCACCGCGACGCAGGTTGGAGCGCATGATCTGCGCGACCGACCGCAGGAGGTCGTCGCCCGCGGCGTGACCCTTCTTGTCGTTGATGGTCTTGAGGTCGTCGACATCGATCATGACGAGCGCGACCGATCGCCCGTCCTCGCGTGCCTGGGCGATGCGGGCGTCGAGCTCCTCCTGGAACGCCCGGTGATTGCCCAGGCCGGTCAACCCATCGAGGAGCGAATCCAGCCGCGCCCGGTCGTATGCCTCACGAAGCTCCGCGAACTCGCGATCGATCGCGGAGAGCCCTTCCTCGACCCGCCGTTGCTGTTCGCGAAAGGCCCGACCGATCCCTCCCGCGACGATCAGACCGAGAACGATCACGACCGGCGCCGTGAAGGGCGGCAGGAGCCCCGGCGGGAGCGCGACCGTGATGGCCTGGAGGATCATCGACGCGATGACGACCGCGAAGGCGAGCATGAAACCGAGGCCGGTCGCGCGCGTGATCGCGTCGATCGTCCCCTGGTCGAGATGGCCTTCGCTACGGTCGTGTTGCGGCAAGCAGGGTCTCCGAGCGCAGTCGTTCGACCGCGGGACCCACCTGTACCAGACCGGGCCGCCCGTAACTCCCACACGAAGGTCATGGGACCCTCGACGAGAGGCTTGATGGCGCCCCTCGAGCCGCCCGGAACCGTCGCGAAACGCGACCGGCGACTACTGGTTGAACCAGTCGACGGTGTCGATCTCGCCGGCGTCCTCGTCGAGCTCCGCGCGGCGCTCACGGGCCGTCCCGGCCGATACGGGCGACTTGCGCCGCGCTCGAGTCCCTGTGGCTGCCGCCGCCTCCGCCGGTGCGCCCGTCCAGTGCTCCTCGCCGAGCAACTGGTTCAGCGCCACGAGATACGCCTCGATCGAGGCAGCGATGATGTTCGGGCCGCGTGCCTCTCCGGCGTACTCGCCCTCGCCACGCTCACCGGAGGCGAGCGGGGGCGCGATCCGCACGTTGACGACGCCGATCGTGTCGGTCCCCTCCCCCAGGGCGTGGATGTCGTAGGCCAGTAGCCGCGGGTGCCCGTCGAGCACCTCGGAGATGGCCGCGTCCACCGCCCGGTAGAGGGCGTCGATCGCGCCGTTGCCCTCGGCCGATGCCTGCCAGTGATGGTCGCCGGAATCGATGATCACCGCGCCTCGGCTCCGCGCGTTCGAGCCCGAGGACACCGTCCATCGAGCGAGTCGGAGCGGGGCGGCGTGATCGGGGCCGGGCATGCTGGCTACCTCCGTGGCGTCGCGGGGTCGGGTTCGGGGATCGGCTCGGAGGTCGGAGCGCCGTCCAGGGCAGGGACGGTCTCGGCGGCCTCCGCCGCCTCGTGGGTCGGGGTCGTGAAATGGCGCTCGTCGCGTCGGCGCAGCTCGGCACCCGATTTCCAGATCGCGTACTCGAGCGAGTCGGCGAGGGCCGCCGCCGACGCCGCGATGATGTTGGTGTCGCTGCCCATCGTCGACCAGGTCCGTGCCCCATCCTGCGAATCGATGATCACCCTGGTGCGCGCGGCGGTGGCCGCGTCGCCGTCGAGGATGCGGACCTTGTAGTCGACGAGGTGGACATCGTCGATGTGTGGATAGAAGGCGCGCAGCGCCTTGCGCAGCGCGGCGTCGAGGGCGTTGACCGGTCCGTTGCCATCCGCGGCGGTGTGGAGCGTCTCGCCGGCGACCTCGACCTTGACCGTCGCCTCGGCGAGCAGCTCGCGTCCGTCCCGCTGCTCGACCAGGCAGGTGTAGTCGACGATCCGGAATGGCGCGGCATAGTCGGCCGCGTGACGGCGGATCAGCAGCTCGAAGGAAGCTTCCGCGCCCTCGAAGGCGAGGCCCTCGGACTCGAGCTGCTTGATGAGCCGCGATAGCTCGCGCGGATCGACGACCCCCTCGAGCTCATGCCCGAGCTGCCGGGCGCGGATCGACGTGTTCGCTCGACCACCGAGCTCCGAGACGACCAATCGCCCTGCATTGCCGACGGAGCCCGGCTCGACATGCTGGTACGAGCGCTCCACCTTGGCGACCGCCGCGCCATGGACCCCGCCCTTGTGGGCGAACGCCGATCGCCCGACGTACGGCTGGTAGTCGTTCGGGGTGACATTCGCGATCTCGGCGACGCTCCGCGACAGATCGGTGAGGCCGTCGAGGCGGCCGCCACCGGCGGGCACCAGCTCGTGCTCGGTCTTGAGCGCCAGGTTGGCCAGGATCGACACCATGTTGGCGTTGCCGGCTCGCTCGCCGTAGCCGTTGATGGTGCCCTGGACGTGCCGGACGCCGGCCGCGACGGCGGCCATCGAATTGGCCACGGCGAGCTCGGCATCGTTGTGCGTGTGGATGCCCCAGGTGACGGCCGGGGCATGCGGGTCGGCCTCGAGGGCGGTACGGACATCGCCGACGATCCGCAGAAGCTCTTCGGTCAGGGTGCCGCCGTTCGTATCGCACAGGACCAGTGTCCTGGCACCGGCCTGGCGCGCGGCCCGCAGGGTCGAGAGCGCGTAGTCGCGGTCGGCCGTGTAGCCATCGAAGAAGTGCTCGGCGTCGTAGACGGCCTCTCGTCCCCGGTCGGCGACGAACCCGATGGAGTCGGCGATCATGTCGAGGTTCTGCTGCGGCGTGGCGCCGAGGACTTCGGTCACGTGGAGCAGCCACGACTTGCCGAAGATCGTCACGACCGGAGTCTCGGCCGCGACGAGCTCCTGCAGGTTCGGATCGTCGGTCGGACGGTTGGAGCGATGGCGGGTCGACCCGAATGCGGCCAGACGCGCGGTCTGCCAGCGCATGGTGCGGGCCGCGGCGAAGAACTCGATGTCCTTCGGGTTGGAGCCCGGCCAACCACCCTCGATGTAGGGCATGCCGTACTCGTCGAGCATGCGCGCGATGCGCAGCTTGTCGGCGAGCGACAGCGTGATGTTCTCGCCCTGGGTCCCGTCGCGGAGGGTGGTGTCGTAGAGGGTGACGGGCCGGTCCGTGGCGGTCATGCCGGCACCGCCGCCTCGAGCGACTCGATCACCGCCGTCGCGAAGCCCGTCGTCCCGACGACGACCAGCCCGTCGTCCGGGTCGGTCGCGTCGGCCAGGTCGCCGGTCCGCCAGCCACGGTCGAGCGCATGGCTGACGGCCGACTCCATCGCCGCGGCCGCGTCGTCGCGGCCCAGCGACAGGCGCAGCAGCATCGCAGCCGACAGGATCGTCCCGATCGGGTTGGCCCGGTCCTGGCCCGCGATGTCGGGCGCCGAGCCATGGATCGGCTCATACAGCCCGAAGGTGCCGTGAGGCGTCAGCCGGTCGCCCAGCGATGCCGATGGCAGCATCCCGAGACTGCCGGCCAGCACGGCCGCCTCGTCGGACAGGATGTCGCCGAACAGGTTCTCGGTGACGATGACATCGAATTCGGCCGGATTGCGGACGAGCAGCATCGCGCACGAGTCGACCAGCTGGTGGGTGACCTCGACCGTCGGGAAACGGCGCCGTTCCTCGTCGACGACCTTGCGCCACAGGCGCGACGTCGCGAGCACGTTCGCCTTGTCGACGCTGGTGAGCCGGCCGCGTCGCTTGGCTGCCATGGCACCCGCCAGCAGCACGACGCGCCGGATCTCGCTCTCGGAGTAGACCATCGTGTCGACGGCCTCACGACCGGCCCTGCTCGGACGCTCCTCCGACGGCCGACCGAAGTAGATGCCCCCGGTCAGCTCGCGGACGATGACCATGTCCACGCCGACGAGCAGCTCGGGGCGGAGCGGCGACGACGACACGAGGGCCGGATGCACGGTGACCGGTCGCAGGTTGGCGAAGAGCCCGAGCCCGCCACGGAGCGCGAAGAGGGCTTGCTCGGGGCGGACCGCCGCCGACGGATCCGACCATTTCGGGCCGCCGACCGCACCGAGGAGGATCGCGTCGGCAGTGCGGCATGTCTCGACGTCCGTCGGCCGGATCGCCACGCCGTAGGCATCGATGGCGGCGCCTCCGGCGACGATCTCGATCCAGTCGACGGCGTAACCGAACCGCTCGCCGGCCGCATCCACCACGCGACGCGCAGCAGCCACGACCTCAGGCCCGACCCCGTCACCGGGGATGGCCGCGATCCGGTACGTCGTGTCGGTCGCCTGTGTCAAGGCAAGCCCCGCTCGGAGCGCTGGTTCGCGAACGCCACCGCGACCCCGTTGATCTCCGCTCCGTGGAGCTTGTTGACCGCCACGAGGTACGCGTCGAGCGACGCCTCGATGATGTTGGTGCTTAACCCGTGACCGGAGACCACGAGCGCTCCGGGCCCCTCGTCGGACGATCGACGGCAGCGAACCAGCACCTGGCCCTGCGCATCCTCGCCGGCCGAGACGGCCTTGATCTCGTATTCGGCCAGGGTCGGGTGCCAGCCGAGCACAGGCTGGAGGGCGTCATCGACGCCCTGGAAGAGCGCATTCACGGGTCCGTTGCCGGTCGCCTCGGCACTCCGCTCGACGCCGTCGACCGACAACGTGACCGTGCCGGTGGCATTGCCGCCGTGGGAGGACGTGACGTTCCAGCCGACCAGCACGACGCTGGCGGGCACTTCCGCTGCGCGTTGCTCCACGAGCGCCAGCAGGTCGGCGTCGGTGACCTCCTTCTTGGCGTCGGCCAGTTCGATCGCCTGGCGATAGATCACGTCCAGGGTCTCGCCCTCGAGATCGTGACCGAGCTCGCGCAGCTTGCCCTGGAGCCCGCGCCGACCGGACAGCTTGCCGATCGTCAACTGGCTGCCGGACAGGCCGACCGACTGCGGGGTCATGATCTCGTAGGTCAGCGGGTGCTTGATCACGCCGTCCTGGTGGATACCCGATTCGTGCGCGAACGCATTGCCGCCGACGATCGCCTTGTTCGGCTGGACCGCGAACCCGGTCAGGTAGCTGACCAGCCGCGAGGCCGCCGTGATGTGCTCGGTCTGGATGCCCGAGCCCACGGCCTCGAACTGCGTCGGTCGGGTCCGCAGGGCCATCACGACCTCTTCGAGCGACGCATTGCCGGCACGCTCGCCGAGACCGTTGATGGTGACCTCGACCTGCCGGGCGCCCGCCTGCACGGCCGCCAGCGTGTTCGCCGTCGCAAGGCCCAGGTCGTTGTGGCAGTGGATGCTGACGGTCGCCTGATCACCGACGAGGTCGACGACCCTGGCAGTCAGCGCCGCGAACTCGCTCGGGATGGCATAGCCCACCGTGTCGGGCACGTTCACCGTCGACGCACCCGCCTCGACGACCGCCTCGTAGACCTGGAGCAGGAAGTCCGTGTCGGTGCGCGAGGCATCCTCGGCGCTGAACTCGATCTCGGCGTCGCGGCCGAGCTGCTCTCGCCCGTAGCGGACCCAGCGAACCGCTTCGGCAAGTGCGGTCTCCCGGTCGATCCGCAGCTTGTGCTTGAGGTGGATGTCGCTGGTGGCGATGAACACGTGGAGGTGCGGTCTGTGGGCGACCTTGATCGCCTCGACGGCGCGCTGCGGATCACCGTCGCGGCAGCGCGCGAGCGCCGCCACCGCGATGTCCTTGGGCGTCTCCT
Source organism: uncultured Chloroflexia bacterium (assembly GCA_963813535.1). Lineage (GTDB taxonomy): Bacteria > Chloroflexota > Limnocylindria > Limnocylindrales > CSP1-4 > SPCO01. Next base: position 1,678,417 of record CAWEZH010000002.1, read on the forward strand.
GGGCGATCCGGCGGACGGCCTCGAAGTCGCCGGGCGAAGCGGCCGGGAAGCCGGCCTCGATGACGTCGACCTGGAGTCGCGCGAGCTGACGCGCGACCTGGAGCTTCTCGGCGGCGGTCAGCCCGGCGCCGGGCGCCTGCTCGCCGTCGCGCAGAGTCGTATCGAAGATGCGGACGCTGCCGGCGGGCACGAACGGCCCAGCCGGCCGCGGTACGGCCGCGCTCACGATCCGGTCCCTGACGCGGCTGGCGTGCGCGTCGCGGCTGCCTGGGCCTGGCCCGCCTCGACGGTCACCGGGTCGAGGAACGGCATCTTCGCGCGCAGATCCGCCCCGACCTGCTCGATCTGGTGATCACGGTCCTGCTGGCGCAGCCGCTCGAACTGCTGGCCACCCGAGTCGTACTCATCGATCCAGCGCGCCGCGAAGGAGCCCGACTGGATGTCGGCAAGGACGTCCTGCATCGCCGCCTTCGCGCCCTCGGTCACACGCGGTCCCGAGACGTAGTCACCGAACTCCGCCGTGTCGGACACGGAGAACCGCATGAAGTTGAGACCGCCCCGGTACATCAGGTCGACGATGAGCTTGAGCTCATGCATCGTCTCGAAATACGCGAGCTCGGGCTGGTAGCCGGCCTCGACGAGGGTCTCGAACGCAGCCTTGACCAGCGCCGATACGCCACCACAGAGCAGCGCCTGCTCGCCGAAGAGGTCGGTCTCGGTCTCCTCCGCGAACGTCGTCTCGAGGACGCCGGCACGAGTCGAGCCGAGGGCGCGCGCATAGGCGAGGACGCGGTCACGAGCCGTCCCCGACGCGTCGCGCTCCACCGCGAACAGGGCCGGCACACCGCCGCCCTGCCGATACACGCTGCGCAGCAGATGGCCGGGGCCTTTCGGGGCGACCATGCCGACATCGACCACGTCGGGCGGCGCGATCCGTCCGAACCGGATGTTGAAACCGTGGGCGAACATCAGCAGCTGACCGGGGCGCAGGTTCGGCGCGATGTCGGCGTCATAGACCGACTTCTGGACTGTGTCCGGTACCAGGATCATCACGACATCCGCCTCGCGGACGGCGTCGGCCACGTCCGCGACACGCAGGCCGGCTTCCTCGGCGAGCGCCCGACTCTTGGAGCCGGGCGCGAGCCCGACGACTACGTCGACCCCACTCTCGTTTAGGTTCAGGGCGTGCGCATGGCCCTGGCTGCCATAGCCGACGACCGCCACGGTCTGGCCGCCCAGGGCCTCGAGGTCCGCATCGTCGTCGTAGTACATCCGTGCCGTCATCGCTTGATTGCCTCCTCGATCGATGCAGTACCCCTCGACATGACGACCGCGCCGGTCCGGACGAGCTCCTTGATGCCATACGTCCGCACGAGCGACACGAAGGTGTCGATCTCGGTCTCCGTACCGGTAACCTCGGCGATGACCGACCCCTCCACCAGGTCGACGACCCGGCCGCGCGAGAGTTCGACGAAACGCAGGATCTCGTCGCGGTTCGATTCGGTCGCCCGGATCTTCACCAGTGCCAGCTCGTGCTCGACGGTCGGCTCGGACGTGACGTCCTGGACCTTGAGCACGTCGATCAGCCGGTACAGCTGCTTGGCCGCCTGCTCGACCGCGACGTCGTCGCCGTGGAGCGTGATCGTCATCCGGCTCACGTCCTCGCGGTCGGTATGGCTGACCGCCAGCGAGTCGATGTTGAAGTTGCGGGCCCGCATCAGGCTCGAGACCCGGTTCAGGACACCCGGCTTGTTCAGGACGACCGCGACGAGCACGTGGCGGCGGGTCTCGCCGCTGCCGGGCAGGGCCCGGGGCGGCGGCACGGCATGGGCCGGCGCTGGCACGGCCCCGGGCGGCGAACCCGCCGGCAGCTGACCGTTCGAGTTCGCGTCAGAGGACATCTGGCACTCGCTCTCCGAGGTCGGAGGCTGAGCTCCGCGAAGCCATCCGCCCGAGGATTCCAGTGCTCATTCGTCGGCCCCGCCCCAGTTCTCGATGAGGTCGGAGAGGCCCTTGCCGGCCGGCATCATCGGGAACACGTTCTGCTCCTCGGCGATCTCGAACCAGACGAGCGCCGGCCCGTCGACGCCCTGGGCGAAGCGGATCGCCTCGTCGACCTCGGCCGGCGTCGATGCCTTGACCGAGGGGATCCCGAATGCCTCGGCGAGCTTGAGATAGTCGGGCCCGAGCAGATGCGCAGAGTGGTAATTGCCGCCGTAGATGATCTCCTGCCACTGGCGGATCATCCCGAGCTTCTTGTTATCGAACAGGGCGATCTTCACCGGGATGCGGTCCTGGACGAGCGTCATCAGCTCCTGGAACGTCATCTGGAAGCCGCCATCGCCGGTGATGGCCCAGGTCTCGCGGTCGGGCCGGCCAAGCGCCGCACCCATCGCCGCCGGGACGCTGAAGCCCATCGTCCCGAGGCCGCCCGACGACACGTGCTGGTTCGGCTCCCGGAAGCCCGCGTAGCGCGCCAGCCACATCTGGTTCTGGCCCACGTCCGCGACGTAGGTCGCCCTGTGGTCGCTCAGCTCGCCGATCCGCTCGACGACGTAGTCGGCCGACAGCAGGCCGTCACGCCACGCGCCGGAGCCGTGCCACGACGAGGCTTCCGAGTCCTTGCGCCATTCCGCGAGCTGGTCGAAGTACGCCTGTCGCTCGGTCATCGCGGTTTCCGGCACCATCCGCGTCAGCGCCTCGAGTACGCGCTTGGCGTCGCCGACGATGGGCACCTCGACCGCGACGTTCTTGCCGATCTCGGCCGGGTCGATATCGGCGTGGACGATCCGCGCATACGGCGCGTAGGTCCGCACGTTGCCGGTGACCCGGTCGTCGAAGCGCATGCCGATGGCGATGAGGAGGTCTGCCGACTGGATGGCCCGGTTGACGTGCTTCCAGCCGTGCATGCCCATGTACCCATAGGCGAGCGGGTGGGTCTCATCCATCGCGCCGATGCCGAGCAGCGTCCAGGCGACGGGGATCGAGGTCTTCTCGGCGAAGGCGCGCAGCGCATCCCACCCCTCGGCGTGGAGCACACCGTGGCCGGCCAGGATCACCGGCCGCTTCGCCGCGGCGATCTCGTTGACGGCCAGCTTCAGCTGACGGCCATGGCCCTCGAGGTTCGGCCGGAAGCCCGGCAGGCCGGCGACCATCTCCGCCTCGGACGGGTGCACGGCACGGGTCTCCTGCTGGAGCGCGTCCTTCGTGATGTCGATGTGGACGGGTCCGGGGCGACCACTCCGGGCGATATGGAATGCCTCGGCCACGACGCGCGGCAGGTCGTCGGCGTCGCGGACCAGGTAGTTGTGCTTCGTCATCGGCAACGTGATGCCGTTGATGTCGATCTCCTGGAACGCGTCCTTGCCGATCAGCGCCGCGGGCACGTTCCCGGTGATCGCGACCATCGGCACCGAATCGAGGAGGGCCGTCCCGATACCGGTGACGAGGTTGGTCGCACCCGGACCGGACGTGCCCATGCACACACCGACGCGCCCGGTCACGCGGGCGTAGCCGTCCGCAGCGTGGGCGCCACCCTGCTCGTGACGGACGAGCACGTGGCGCAGCTCCGGGTAGTCGCCAAGCACGTCGTACAGCGGCAGGATCACGCCGCCCGGGTAGCTGAAGAACACATCGACGCCCTGGCGGAGTAGCGCCTCGCACAGGACGTCCGCGCCGATGCGTGTGCGCTTGAGATCGCGTGCCTCATGGAGCATGTCCTTGCGCGCCTGCTCGACCGCGGCGGCAGCGGACGAGCCGTCACCCGGCACGTGGCTGCGACGCGGCCGCGCCGGGGGACTCGGTGGTTTCGTGGTGTCGGTCTTCGTCGTCATGTGGCCCTCAGCAGTGACGGACAGCAAAAGACCCTCGCCTCCCGGCGAGGGTCCCATCGGTGTTGCAGTGGTTCGTGACGGCTAGCGTCCGTCCCTCCGCATCCCTCCGTTCTCCCGCCGGGAGCCGGTAATGAGCCCAAGAAGCCCATCAAGGCTCAGAAGCGAGCGAAGAAGCGCGAGGAGCGATACGTCGGCGAGCGGGTTCGGATCGATGGGCATCTGGACACGCCGACCATCCGCTGTCACGACGACGGCGACGGCGCGGCGATCCTGCCGATCGAAACGGCCCAAGCTGGCCTCCAAACGCTGCGTCCGCTCGGTGGGGACCGTGCGGTTCGCGAAAGTCTAGCAGGGATCGTACCCCCGTCAACGTTCCCCCGATGGTCCTGGGCGTGCCAGACGTCTCGCGGGCCGTGCTCGGCGGCGGTGGTGCGGTCGCCTGACCCTCAGGCGCCGCCGATCCATGGGCTCGGTGCGGAGCGTAGTCCGCGTAGGTCGAGGGTCTGGGAACGGACCAGCTTGTCGAAGTCGATCGTCTCGGTCGGGGGGCGCTCCGACGGGACGCCCAGCAGGTAGCCCTGGCCGGCGCGGATATCCAGCGATCGCACGAACTCGAGCTGCTCGACGGTCTCGACACCCTCGGCGATGACCAATGCTCCCCAGCGGTCGGCCAGGTCCTTGAGCGTTCGGACCACCTCGTGCGACGTGGCCCGGATGGCACCACCCTGGACGAGGGAGAGGTCGATCTTGACGATGTCGAAGCGGAGCTGTGACAGGAGCCGGAGGCCGGCATTGCCGGCGCCGACGTCGTCGGCGGCCACGCGCATCCCGGCCGTCCGGCACGACTCGAGCGCCCGGGTCAGGCGATCCATGTCCTCGACCGTCTCTCGCTCGGTCAGCTCAAGGACCACCCGCGCCGGATCGACGCCGTGGCGGTGGAGCAGCTGGACGAGGCCATGGACGCTGAACTGGTCGGACTCGAGCGAGCGCGGTGAGATGTTGAGGGTCAGGCTGCCCGGGAGCGCCTGCCGCGCGAACGCGGCGATCGACGTCGTCAGGCAGGCGAGGTCGAGCTCCACGGTCCGGCCGAAGGCCTCCGCCGCGGTGAACAGATCGGTGGCACCGGTGAAGCCCGAGCCCGGCATGGGCCGGCTGAGCGCTTCGTAGCCGCGCGGCCGACCGCTGCGCAGATCGAAGATCGGCTGGAAGAGCGTGACCAGCGCTCCGGATGCGGCCACGCGGGCGACCAGGGCCGCCCTGCCGGCAGCCGATCGCTCGGTGCCCGGCGAGCCGTCCCGCTCCGGGTCGAACACCGTCACGCAGGTCCGGCCGTGCTTCTTGCCGAAGGCCAGGGCGGCGTCGGCCTCGCGGTAGAGCGTCGCCCGATCGGTCGCCGTCCCGGGGATCGCCGAGATGCCGACCGTGAACGACCACGGCTGCGCGGCCGGTTCGTTGCGCCGACGGTCATCGACGCCCCGCTCGAGGACCGTGGCCAGCACACGCCGCATCGCGAGGTAGGCACCGTCGGCGTCGACCCCTGGCATCAGCACGGCGAACTCATCGCCGCCGATGCGGAACACGTGGTCGCTGCGACGGAGCGCTGCGGCTATCACCCCGGCCACGCCGACCAGGACGCGGTCGCCACCGGCATGCCCCTCGGCATCATTGACCTTGCCGAAGTCGTCGAGGTCGACGATCGCCAGGGTCAGCCGCGAGTTGTACCTGGTCGCGCCGAGCCACTGGCGCTCGAGCTCCTCCTGGAACGATCTGTGGTTGCCCAGACCGGTGAGGGCATCGCGGAGTGATTCGGCGCGCGCTCTCGCGTAGGCGTCCTCCAGCACGAGGCGGGCTCGATCGAGGCGTTCGGCGGGCTCCAGGATGCGTTTCGACATCCACACGGTGAGGGCGCCGAGCGCGACCACGATCGCCGCGATCCCAAGACTCGGCAGCAGGATCGATCTCCCGTCGCCGCTCGCGAGCGTGTAGACGATCGGTGCGGCCAGCGCGATCGGGATCATGAACATCGTGGTGAGCGCGAGGAACAGACGGAGTCGCACGACGCGCAGGTCGGTCGACCCGTCGAAGATGGCCTCGTCGGGCTCGCGCGGATCAGGCGTCCGGTCGCTGACCTGGTTCGTGGCAGCTCTCCACTCGGGCGGGTACTCCCCGGGCAGTGGTTATACGTCGTGGTTCGGGTGTCGACTACACGCACCGTCGTACCGTTCGCCGTAGGACCTCCGGCACCCTCTGCTACCCTTCCGGCCGCAAGGGACGGCCGCGGCTGCAAGGCGGCCGCCGCCACGTCCTCGCCGCCGGAGACCGCGCCCGCCATGACCGAACCGCGCACGATCGTCGACAAGATCTGGGCCGACCACGTCGTCGCCCAGGATCCGGGCGCTCCGGACGTGCTCGCGATCGACCTCCATCTCGTCCACGAGGTCACCTCACCGCAGGCGTTCACGGGCCTCCGCGAACGCGGGTTGACGGTCCGCCGACCCGGCCAGACCGTGGCGACGGCCGATCACTCGATCCCGACGACGCCGCGGAGCTTGCCGATGCTCGATGCCCAGGCGGCCGCGCAGATCAGCCAGCTCGAGCGCAACTGCGCCGATTTCGGCATCCCGCTCCACGGCATCGGCTCGGCCTCGCAGGGCATCGTGCACGTCATCGGTCCGCAGCTCGGTCTGACCCAGCCCGGCATGACCATCGTGTGCGGTGACTCGCATACGTCGACGCACGGCGCGTTCGGCGCACTGGCCTTCGGGATCGGGACCAGCGAGGTCGAGATGGTCCTCGCGACCCAGTCGTTGCTCCAGCGCCACCCGAGCACCTACGAGGTGCGCGTCGATGGTCGTCTGGCGCCCGGCGTCTCGGCCAAGGACATCATCCTCGCCCTCATCGCGCGGATCGGCGTCGGCGGCGGCACCGGCCACGTGTTCGAGTACCGCGGCGAGGCGATCCGCGCCCTGACGATGGAACAGCGGATGACCATCTGCAACATGAGCATCGAGGGTGGCGCCAGGGCCGGACTGATCGCCCCCGACGACACCACGTTCGAATATGTCCACGGGCGCCCCCACGCCCCGACCGGCGCGGACTGGGATGCGGCCGTGGAACGCTGGCGCGAACTACCGACGGACGATGGCGCGACATTCGACCGCTCGATCACGATCGACGCGAACGCGCTCGAGCCGATGATCACCTACGGGACGAACCCGGGGATGGGCATCCCGATCACGTCGCGCGTGCCATCGCCCGACGAGATGACCGATCCCGCGCAGCGACGCGCGCTCGAGCACGCCCTCGCCTACATGGACCTCCGGCCTGGGCAGCCGATCCTCGGCCAGAAGGTCGACGTCGTTTTCGTCGGATCCTGCACGAACGGTCGCATCAGCGACCTGCGCCTTGCCGCCGCTGCGCTGAAGGATCGCCATGTCGCGGACGGCGTGCAGCTGATGGTCACGCCGGGCAGCGACGAGGTGAAGCGCGAGGCGGAGCGCGAGGGTCTCGCCGACATCTTCAAGGCGGCCGGCGCGGACTGGCGCGAGTCAGGCTGCTCGATGTGCATCGCGATGAACGGCGACCAACTGTCTCCTGGTCAGTACTCGGTCAGCACGTCGAACCGCAACTTCGAGGGCCGCCAGGGCAAGGGCGGGCGGACGTTCCTCGCCTCGCCCCTGACGGCCGCCGCGTCCGCCATCAGCGGGGTGGTCACGGACCCGCGGACGCTGCCCGGCATCGAAACGCTCGCCGCGGTCGGGGGACGCTGACGCGTGGCCGAGCCGTTCCGGATCTTCACGACGAAGGTCGTCCCGATCGATGCCGAGAACGTCGACACCGACCAGATCATCCCGGCGCGCTACCTCAAGGTCACCGACAAGGTGGGCCTTGCCGATGCGTTGTTCCGGGACTGGCGGTTCGAGGAGGACGGCTCCCTGAAGGACCCGCCGTTCATCCTCGACCAGCCGGGCATGGCCGGCCGCGGCATCCTCCTGGTCGGCGACAACTTCGGTTCGGGCTCGTCACGCGAGCACGCGCCCTGGGCGCTCACGTCCTGGGGTGTACGGGCCATCCTGTCGACCGGCTTCGCCGACATCTTCCGCAGCAACAGCCTCAAGAACGGATTGCTGCCGATCGCCGTGCCGCCGGAGATCCATCGCCGATTGCGCGATCTCATCGAGCGCGATCCCGAGGCGGAGCTCACCGTCGACCTGGCCGAGCAGGGCGTGCTCCTGCCCGACGGCTCGACGATCGATTTCGAGATCGACCCGTTCGCCAAGCGGATGCTGCTGGCCGGCACTGACGAGCTCGGCTATCTCCTCTCGAAGGAGAGCGACATCGTCGCCTGGGAATCGAACCACCCACCCCGGATCGAGACGCGCGTCACGACCTGAGACGGGCCGAGCCGCCTCCCGGCCCGTCCCATCCTGCCAAATGTGCACCTGGTGCACGTTGGTCCGGATCGGGAGACGCTTTCATGCGCCAGGACGGATGGTCATGCAACGGCCGCGATCAGCGGTGCAGGCGGCCTCATCGTCATGCATCGATATGCATCCAGTGCGGCCTGTCAGCCCGCAAGTCGGTGCCGAAGGTGCACGTGCGAGCATTTGGCCGGAATGTCGCGTGCCGGGCCGGCGAGATCCCGGCCGGAACGTCGCGTGCCGGGCCGGCGGGATCGCGGCCGGAATCGCCCGAGATCACCGAGACTCACCCGGCGGCGGACTCCGTCCAGCGAGGCGTGATCGGGCGGAGCACCGTCCAGCGCGCGCACACGGCACAGCCGAGGTACGGCGTCGGACCGTGCTGACGATGCGCCTCGACGGCGGCGCGCAAGACGCGGAACGGACGGATGGCCGCGTGCGGGGCAGGTCGTTTCATGGTCGTGTCCTCGGATGGAGCGGCGGTTCGATGGACCCAGCATCGACGCCGCGCGCCCTCGAGCCCACTGACGCACGCCCCGTCCTGGGCTGGACGATCGACGATGGGCTGGGAACCGCCGAGCGCGCCACGCCGTCTCCCACGCCATGGATGCCCTACCTCGGCCGGCCCGCCTCGCATCAGGCCTCCTCGCCCTCGTGGTCGCCCTCGCGGCCTGTTCCGGAGGCGCCGCGGCGCCATCGTCCCCGCCGTCGGCATCGCCGCCCGACGCGCCGGTGACGGCTCCCCCGAGCGACGGCACCGGTGATGGCGCGAGCCAGGACCCCGGCGTCGGTCTCGGGGCGAAGCCGATCGTTCCGAAGCCCGGGCAGGCCATCAATGTCCGCCCGATCGCTGCCGAGCAGCTGGTCGCACGCGTGGAAGGCGACAAGATCGTCGTCAAGGCCGTCTGGACCAGCGGCGTCGAACCCTGCACGATCCTCGACTCGATCGCGGTCGACAAGGGGGACGGGACCTACACGATCACCCTGCGCGAAGGCAACAGCCCGCAGGAGATCGCGTGCATCGCCATCGCTGAGCAGCACGTGACCGAGTTCGAGATCCCCGACGTCGCGCCCGGGACCTGGACGATCGCGGACTCTGGCGGCGTCGCCGCCCCGGTCGAGGTGGTCGTCAGCTGATCGCAACGGTCCGTCAGTCCACATAGCCGAACCGGACCGACCCCGCGCGGGGCGCGCCGGTGGCCCCTGTGCGACGATCGAGCGGTGAACCCGCTCGATCTCGTGGCGATCCTGCTCGTCATCCTCGCCGTCATCCTCGGGTTCCACTCGGGAGCACTCCCGCAGGTCGGCGGCCTGCTCGGTGCGGTCGTTGGTGGCGCACTGGCGATCCTGGCCTTGCCCCATCTGGTCGAGCCGCTGGGCAACGTCCCGGCCGGGATCCGCCCGTACGTCGTCCTCGCGGGGCTCCTGATGGCGGTGGGCGTCGGTGAGTCGATCGGCTCGGCCATCGGGCGGACCGGCGCCAAGTCCCTCGGTACGGGGTACCTCGGCGCCGCCGATCGCGTCGCCGGCAGCCTGACCGGTGCAGCCCAGGCGTTGCTCGTCATCTGGCTCGCCGGCGGCCTGCTCGCATTGGGGCCGGTGGCCCGCCTGAGCGAGGCCGCGCAGACATCGACCGCGGTCCGCACGTTGAATGCCGTGCTGCCGCCCCCGACCGAGATCGCCGGCGACCTCGGCCAGCTGCTCGACGATACCGGCTTGCCGGACGTCTTCGTCGGCTTCGAACCGCTCCCGAAGGCGCCGGTCGACCCGCCGAGCGATGCCATCGCCAGGCGGATCGCGGGGGATGCGCAGGCCAGCACGGTCCGCGTCCGCGCGGGGGTGTGCGGTGCCGTCGCGTCAGGGAGCGGGGTCGTCGTCCGGAACGGTTATGTCGTCACGAACGCCCACGTGGTCGCCGGCGCACGCGATGGCGCGGTGGACGTCTCGACCGTCCTGGGCGAGCGGGCCGGTGCCCGAGTCGTCCTGTTCGACCCCTCGCTCGACGTCGCGTTGCTGTGGGCCCCGGACCTCCGCGCCGATCCGCTCCGATTCACCAACGGCAACCCCGACCGTGGCACCCTCGGTGCAGCCTTGGGCTTCCCGGGCGGTGGCTCCCTCAGCGTCGTGCCGGCGGCGGTCACAGGGTCCTATCGCGCGACCGGCCGTGACATCTACGGCCAGGTCCGCGTGGACCGGGACATCCTCGAGCTGCGCGCCCAGATCGATCGCGGCGACAGCGGCGGCCCATTCGTGCTCCAGGATGGGACGATCGGCGGACTCGTCTTCGCCGAGGCGCGGACGGATCCCGACGTGGGCTACGCGTTGAGTCCGACGTCCGTGGCGGTCCGGATCGCCCCGGCCCTCAGTCAGACCAGCGCGGTCGCGACCGGAGCGTGTCTGCGCTGAGCTAGTTCACCCGGTCGGGCGCCAGATCCGAGATCCAGCGGGCGACCGCCTTCAGCACCTTCTCGCGGATCGCCGGTTGCGCGTCCAGCAGCGAGGTGAACTCGCGATGACCGATGACGAGCAGGCGGGTCGGCGTCGAGGCCGTCACGGTCGCCGCGCGGGGGACATTCCCGAGTAGCGCGAGCTCACCGAAGAATTCACCCTCACCCATGGCGTTGATCGTCTTGCCACCCTTGGTGACGTCGACCTTGCCGTCGAGGATCACGAAGAACTCGTGGCCCGCCCCGCCCTCCTTCGTCAGGACCTTTCCTGCGGGAACGGACACCTCGTCGGCCAGACGCCCGACCTGCGTCAGATCCGCGGAACCAAGGCCCGCGAACAGCGGCACCTTCGAGAGCATCGTCAGCTTCTGATCCATCGCCTCGATCGTCCCTCCGCATCGACCCCTCGGGTCCGGTCGCGGCAGCATACGCGCTGGGTACCGTCGCGGGAAGGTCGTCGCGTCGCGATACCTGACCGCGCTCCGTACACTGCACGCCATGCCCGACGCCGTCACCGCCGCTCCATCACACCCCTACGACCGTGTCACCGATCCGGCCAAGCGGCACTCGTCCGCACTGACGGACGGCCCCGACCGCGCCGGTGCGCGCGCGATGCTCAAGGCCATCGGCTTCACGGACGACGACCTGGCCAAGCCGCTGGTCGGCGTCGCGACGACGTGGATCGAGACGATGCCCTGCAACTACAACCAGCGCCGGCTGGCCGAGTTCGTCAAGGAGGGCATCCGGGCCGCGGGCGGCACGCCGATGGAGTTCAACACGGTCTCCGTCAGCGACGGTGTGTCGATGGGCACCGAGGGCATGAAGGCCTCGCTCATCAGTCGCGAGGTCATCGCCGACTCGATCGAGCTCGTCGTCCGCGGCCACCTGCTCGACGGGCTGGTATGCCTGGTCGGCTGCGACAAGACGATCCCCGCCGCGGCGATGGCCCTGGGCAGGCTGGATGTCCCGGGGCTGGTCCTCTATAACGGCACGATCTACCCGGGCGTGTACAAGGGCCGTCGGGATGCGACCGTGGTCAAGGTGTTCGAGGCCATCGGCGCCTACCGCGCGGGCCGCATGACGCTCGATGAGCTGTACGAGATCGAGAACGTGGCGTGCCCGGGGGCGGGCGCCTGCGGAGGCCAGTTCACCGCGAACACCATGGCCACCGTCATGGAGTTCATCGGGCTGGCACCGGCCGGTCTGAACGGGATCCCGGCCGAGGACCCGGCCAAGGACGATGCGGCTCGTCAGAGCGGGGAACTGGTCATGGACCTCGTCCGGCGCGATGTCCGGCCGTCGGCCTTGGTCACCCGTGACGCGCTCGAGAACGGCATCGCGAGCGTCGCGGCGACTGGCGGGTCGACGAACGGCGTCCTCCATCTCTTGGCCATCGCCCACGAGTTCGGGCTGCAGCTCGACATCGACGAGTTCGGCGCGGTCGCCGATCGGACGCCGCTCATCGCGGACATGCAGCCCGGCGGGCAGTACACCGCGACCGACATGTTCGAGGCGGGCGGCGTCGGCCTCGTCATGCGCGAGCTGCTCAAGCGACCCGGGTTGCTGCATGGCGGCGCCCCGACCGTCGACGGCCGGACGATCGCCGAGATCGCCGCGGACACCGCCGCCACCGAGGGGCAGCAGGTCGTGGTCCCGCTCGAGACACCGATCAAGCCCACGGGCGGCCTGACCATCCTGCGCGGCACGCTCGCGCCGGACGGCTGTGTCGTGAAGCTGGCCGGCCACGAGCGGCGCCTCCATCGCGGCCCCGCACGCGTGTTCGACTCGGAGGCGGACTGCTTCGAGGCAGTCAAGGAACGGCGCATCGTGGCCGGCGACGTCGTGGTCATCCGCTACGAGGGCCCTGTCGGCGGGCCGGGCATGCAGGAGATGCTCAGCGTCACGGCGGCGCTCGTGGGTGAGGGCCTGGGTGATGTCGTCGCGCTCATCACCGACGGCCGGTTCTCGGGTGGCACCCACGGTCTGATGCTCGGTCACGTCGCCCCGGAGGCGGCGCTCGGCGGACCGATCGCGATCGTCGAGGAAGGTGACGAGATCGTCATCGACGTCGACCGCAAGGCCCTCGACCTGAACGTGCCCCCGGAGGAGATCGAGCGACGACTCGCGACATGGGCGCCACGACCGGCCAACTACACGACCGGCGTGCTGGCCAAGTACGCGGCCCTGGTCGGCTCGGCCTCGACCGGCGCCGTCACGACCGGTCCGCGCATGACGGCGAACCTCGCGGGGACGCGCGCCACTCGATGACCCGCCACATCCCGATCGGGATCAAGACATCGCCACAAGCGGTGGACTGGGCGACGCTCGATGCGATGTGGGCGCGTGTGGGCGCCCACGACGTCCTCGAGTCGGTGTGGATGAACGACCACCTCACCGACATCGCCCACGACCGCCACGGAGCGAGCCTCGAGGCGCTGACGGCGATGACGTCGCTCCTCCATCGCGTCCCCGGACGGTGGGTCGGGCATGGCGTCCTCTCCAACACGTTCCGTCATCCGGCGGTACTGGCCAAGGCAGCCACGGTCCTCGATCACGCGACACAGGGCCGCTTCATCGTCGGCCTCGGTGCCGGGTGGCACGAGGGGGAGCACGTGTCGCTCGGGATCCCGCTCCCGCCGATGCGCGAGCGGTTCGACCGCTTCGAGTCGGCCGTGCACGTCCTTCGCGCGATGTGGTCGCCGGAAGCGGCGACAGCACCGGGCGTGACTCGGCCCGACCCCTTCTATCCGCTCGTCGAGGCGTCCAACGAACCGCCACCCCTCACGCCGGGCGGCCCGAAGCTGTGGCTGGGCGCCGGCAAGCGGCGTGGCATCGCCCTGACCGTGGCTGTCGCAGACGGGTGGATCATGCCGGCGGTGTCGGTGACATCCGGTCGGTCGACGGATCTCGACGACTTCAGCGCCGGGCGAGACGCGATCCTGCTCGGGCTCGAGGAGATCGGGCGCGAGCCTGCGACGTTCGAGTTCGGGGCGCAGGTGCCGGCGGGCTCGACGCACGAGGAGCGCGCGACGGCGCTGGAGCAGGCCAAGGACGCCGTCCGACGTGGCGCCACGCATGTCATCCTCAACCTGCGGCCGCGACTCGGACCCGATGGCGTCGACGCGGTCGCTCGCGAAGTGGCAGAGCCGCTCCGGCAGGCCATCGGTTGAGCGCGCATGATGGGTCGGTGACCGCGAACGAGCCTCGCGCCGGCTGGTCGTCGCCGCCCGATCCCGACGCGTATGACTCGCCCCGCGCCGAGCGCGCCCGGGCGAAGGGCCTGAAGGCGCCGTACATCACCGGTGGGACGGCGCCCGACGCCGCGAAGGCGCGAGCCGAGGAACGCCGTCTCGGGCGCTGGCTGTTGCTGATGGTCGTGACCATCGTCGCGGCAGGGTTCGTCGTCGGCGCGATCGTCGCGCTGCTGATGCCGGCCGGGCAGTGACGACCGGCGCTCCCGTGCGCCCCTCGGACGCGGTCGCACCAGCCGACTGGGCGGCGGCCCACGATGGCGTGGTCGTGACGTTGCGCGACCTGATCCGCATCCCGACGGTCAACCCGCCGGACCCCGCGTCGCCCGGCGAGGAGACACGGGCCGCCCGCTACATCGCGTCGCGCCTCACCGACCTCGGCCTCGAACCCGAGGTGATCGAGCCCGTCCCGGGTCGTGGCTCAGTGCATGTCCGTCTTCGGGGCGACGGCTCGGGCGGCGACCCGTTCCTGCTGCTGTCACACCTCGACGTGGTCCCGGCCCCGGCCGAGCGTTGGTCGCACGATCCGTTCGCGGCGGATATCGATGCCGGATACGTCTACGGCCGTGGCGCCGTGGACATGAAGGGCATGGTGTCGCTCGAGATGGGCGTGGTCGAGCGCCTGGTGAGCGAAGCGCGGGCCGCCGGACGGGATCCCGTCAGCGACCCCATCCCCGGCCTTCGCCGGGACGTGCTGTTCACGTGTGCGGCCGACGAGGAGGCCGGCTCCACCGACGGAGCGCGCTGGTTCGCCGTCCACAGGCCGGACTGGCTACAGGCGGCGGGGGCGGTCAACGAGTGCGGTGGCGTGTCCGTCACGGTCGCGGGCCGGCGCCTCTACCCGATCCAGGTCGCCGAGAAGGGCTTCGTCCCATACCGCATCCACGTGCGTGGGAACTGGGGCCACGGGTCCATGCCCCGCGAGGACAACGCCGCGGTCATCGCCGCGGGCATCATCGAGCGGCTTGCCGTCCCAGGGCCGATCCGGATCACGCCGGTCATGACGCGCTTCCTCGAAGCCGCAGCCGATGCCCTACCCGCCGCCGTGGGCGGGACGTTGCGTGCCATCGCTGCCGGCGAGCTTGCCCCGGCCGAGATCGACCAGGCGATCGACCGGTTGTGCGACCCGATGTACGGCCGCGCGCTCCGGGCGCTGATCCGGGACACCTTGAGCCCGGACGTCGTCCACGCGGGGGTCAAGTACAACGTCATCCCCGGCGACGCGACGATCGAGGTCGACTGCCGGATCCTGCCGGGCACGTCGGAGGCCGACATGTTCGCCGAGCTCGAGGGGCGGATCGGCGAGGACGTCCTGCCCGCCTGCAGCATCGAGCGGCTCGCGTTCGGCGAACCGGTCGAGGCGCCGGCCGAGGGTCCCTTCTGGGACACGCTGGTCGCCACGCTGCGCGACCACGACCCCGACGGCGTCGCGCTCCCGGTCATGGCGCCGTTCGCGACCGATGCCAAGGCGACGGCGATGGTCGGCACGCCGACCTACGGCTTCTCGCCGTTCCGCCTCGAGCCCGACGAGCGTTTCCTCGAGCGCTTCCATGGCGTCGACGAGCGGATCTCGCTCGACTCGCTGCGGTTCGGCCTACCCGTCCTGTACGACGTCGTTCGTCGCTTCTGCGCCTGACGCCCCCGCTACTCCGCCTGGATCAGGCGCCACTCGCTCCTTCGGGCGGTGGGACCGTGACGCGGACTCGCTCCTCGCAGGACGTGCAGACGAAGATGTGGCCCTTCTGCCAGTCGCGCTCCGGGTCGCCCGACGCGGGATCGTGCGGGTCGGCTTCCGGTGCCAGCACTCCCCAGCTGCCATCGGAGTGCTGATGCTCGACGTGGAAGAGCGCGTTTTCGAGCTGTCCGTACTGGAACATGGGTCGACCTCCTGCGCGTAGCGTAGCGACCCGGTCGCGCGCCTACGTCCCTGGTTCGCGGCGGGCGCGGATGAGCCGTCCGCGTCGACTGATAGCGTGGGTCGCGAGGGCCGCAACGCCCATCGCGACGATCGAGCGCTCGGCCGGCGGCAGCGGTCGAACGGCGGACAGGAACTGCTCGGCCCGCCCGCGGTCGACGACGCGCAGGATCGCGTGGCCGCGCGGCGTGAGGCGGAGCACCTTCTGGCGCCGGTCCTCCTCCTCGGCCCGCCGCTCGACCAGGCGCCGCTTGACGAGCCCATCGATGAGCCGACTCGTCGCCGATGGGGAGCGATTGATCGACTCGGCGAGCTCGCCGATGGTCAGCGTGCTCCCGTCGGCCAGGACGTACAGCGCGGCAAGCTGGGTGAAGCCGAGGCGGAGCTCGCCGAGCTGGCTCGCAAAGCCGATCACCAGCTCCCGCCACAGCGCGCGCCCCATAGCCACCCGCTCGCTGATCTGGCGCACGTTCGGGAGCCGCGTGCCGGCCGCCAGGACCGGTGCAGACAGGTCGGCTTCGAACCGCTGCGCGATCGCTCGACGGGGTGCTGGTCGGGTGGTCGCGCGCGCCACGCGGATGTCGGTCATACGTGCAAGCATGCACGCGAATCGGGGTCGACGGCAACCGGCGCACGTACCCTCGCCAACGATGTCCTCGTTCGCGTTCGTCTTCCCCGGTCAGGGCTCGCAATCGGTGGGCATGGGCCGGGATCTCGCCACGTCCTCGCCTGCCGCGGCCACCGTCTGGCAGGCAGCGGACGCCGCCCTTGGCTCGCCCATCAGCGATCTCGCCTGGGACGGCCCCGCGGAACAGCTCGACCTGACCGAGAACGCACAGCCCGCGTTGGTCGCGGCTTCGATCGCCATCCTCGAGGCGCTCAGCGAGGGTTGGTCTGCGGCCGGCCTCGGGGTCCCCATGCCTGCCTTCGCCGCCGGTCATTCGATGGGTCAGTACTCCGCGTTGGTGGCGGCAGGAGTCCTGTCGCTGGAGGACGGCGTCCGCCTCGTCCGCCGTCGGGGCGAGCTGATGCAGGCGTCCGGACAGGGCCGCGACGGTGCCATGGCGGCCCTGATCGGCCTCGACGATGCGCATCTCCCCGCGTTGCTGGCATCGGCCGCAGCACACGGGACGTTCGTCGTCGCCAACCGGAACTCACCAGGTCAGGTCGTGGTGTCGGGCGACCGCGCGGCGATCGAGGTGGGCGCGGAAGCCGCCAAGGCGCTCGGTGCGAAGCGGGCCATCGTGCTGCCGGTCAGCGTCGCCGCCCACTCACCGCTCATGGCCGAGGCGGCCGAGGGGATGCGCGAGACACTCGCCGATGTGGCGTTCAGCGATCCGTCGATGACCCTGCTCGCCAACGCCGACGCACGGTCGATCACGACCGCCGAGGGGGCCCGCGCCGAGCTCGTCGAGCACCTGACCGCGGGCGTCGACTGGGTCGCCGCCGTCGAGCGGATGACCGCGGATGGCGTCACCACATTCGTCGAAGTCGGACCCGGCAAGGTGTTGACCGGCCTCATCAGACGCATCGAGCCGGAAGCAGAGATCCTGCCGGCCGACGATCCCACCACCCACGCCCGCCTGCTCGATCTCGCCGCCGTGACGGCCTGATCGCCGAGTTCCTGGAGGACACAGCCCATATGCGTCGACCCGACTACGACCGCCGCGTCGTCGTCACCGGTCTCGGGGTCATCAGCCCCGTCGGCAACGACAAGACCACCGCCTGGTCCAACCTCGTCAATGGTGTCTCCGGCTTGGCGCCGATCACCTATTTCGACACGTCGCCGTACGAGGCGAAAGTGGCCGGCGAGGTCCACGACTTCGATGCCAAGGAGTGGATGGACCCCAAGGCTGCCCGCCGCAGCGAGACGAGCATGCACTTCGGGGTGGCAGCGGCCAAGCAGGCGCTCGCCGACTCCGGCTTCGAGCTGACCGACGAGAACCGCACCGAGGTGGGGGTCGTGTTCGGGTCGGGCGCGGGCGGCCAGCAGCTGATGATCGACAACTACGTCTCGTTGCACGACAAGGGCCCCCGGACGGTCGCACCCACGTTCATCGCCAACGCGCTGGTCGACAGCTGCTCGGGCATGATCGCCATCGAGACCGGGGCCATCGGGCACAACGTGTGCATGGTGTCGGCCTGCGCGACCGGCACGCACAACGTGGGTGAGGCCGCCGAGACCATCCGCCGTGGCGACTGCGTGGCGGTCATCAGCGGCTCGACCGAGGCGCCGTTGCTCGAGGTCGCGCACGCCGGGTTCTCGAACATGCGCGGCATGGGTCTGCCGCGCCCCGGCGAGGAGCCGCAGACCGTCTCACGCCCGTTCGACGCGACCCGCGACGGGTTCGTGCTCGGCGAGGGGGCCGGTTCGCTGTTCCTCGAGGACCTCGAGCTGGCCAAGGAACGCGGGGCCACGATCTACGCCGAGGTCGTCGGCTACGGCTCGGCGGCCGACGGTTGGGACATGGTCCAGCCGATCGACGCCGGCGTCGGCTCGTCTCGCGCCATGCAGATGGCGCTCGATCGACGGGGCGTGCCGGCCGACGAGGTCGACCTCATCAACCCGCACGGGACGTCGACACCGCTCGGTGACAAGCGCGAGGCGGAGGCTGTGTGGGCGACGTTCGGATCGCGAGCGGCCCGCGACGCCAAGTCCATCGCCATCAGCGCCACCAAGTCCATGACCGGCCACATGATGGGGGCGGCCGGCGCCTTCGAGGCCTTCGCGACGGTCATGTCGGTCGCCGAACAGTGCGCCCCCGGCACGCTCAACTACCGGGACTTCGATCCGGAGTGCGACCTGTGGGTCCCTGCGGAGACCGTGCCGATGCCGATCCGCTACGCGCTGTCGAACAACATCGGGCTTGGCGGCCACAACGGCGCCGTCATCTTCAAGAGGTATGACGGAGACTGACCGTCCGACCCCCTGGATCCACCCCTACAATCCGTCCCGATGCCTGAACGAGACCCCAGCCGTCGCGCGGTCGTGACCGGTCTCGGCGCGATCATGCCGATCGGGAACGACTTCCCGACGTACTGGGCGAACCTCCGGGCCGGCGTGACCGGCACGCGGACGATCCGCAGCTTCGACGCGTCGCAGCACGAAGTCCGCATCGCCGCCGAGGTGCTCGACTTCGACCCGACGAGCGTCATGGAACCCAAGATGGCCCGCCGGATGAGCCGCTTCATCCACCTGGCGATGGGCGCCGGCAAGGAGGCCGTCGCCGACTCCGGCATCGACTTCGCGGCGATGAGCCAGGAGCAGCGCGACCGGGTCGGGGTCGTCGTGAACACGGGTGGCGGTGGGATCGAGCAGATCATCGATGGCACGCACGTGCACGACCAGAAGGGTCCGAGATTCGTGTCTCCGTTCGCGGTGCCGGCGTTGTCGGGCTCGATGGGGGCCGCGATGCTGTCCATGGAGTGGGGTCTGACCGGGCCCGTCATCACGCAGGTCGCGGCCTGCGCCACGTCCGTCATCGCGTTCCACGACGCGCTGCGGCTGATCCGCGACGGCGAATGCGACGTCGTCATCACCGGCGGATCCGAGGCGCCGATCTGGCCGATGGGCGTGGCGGCGCTCGCGAACATGACGGCGCTCTCGAAGCGGAACGACGAGCCCGAGAGCGCGTCCCGACCGTTCGACGCCACACGCGACGGCTTCGTGCTCGGCGAAGGTGCCGGGGTCACCATCGTCGAGTCGCTCGAGCATGCTCGGAACCGTGGCGCGACGCCGATCGCCGAGATCATCGGCGGCGCGCTCACCGCGGACGCGTTCCACATCAGTGCGCCGGAGCCGACCGGCCGTGGCCAGGCACGCTCGATGACCAACGCCATGCGTCACGCTGGCATCGCGCCCGACGAGGTCGACTACATCGTGGCCCACGGCACAGCCACGCCGCTCAACGACGTGACCGAGACCCGCGCGATCAAGACCGCCTACGGGGACCACGCGTACAAGGTCGCGATCAGCTCGCCGAAGTCGATGATCGGCCACCTCGTCGGTGCCGCGGGGATCGCCAGTGCTCTCGCCGCGGTGGGCGCGATCCGGGATCAGGTCATCCCGCCGACCGCGAACCTGCGCACGCCCGACCCGGAATGCGACCTCGACTACGTGCCCGTCACCGCCCGGAAGGCGAAGGTCGAGACGGTCGCGGTCGATGGCTTCGGTTTCGGCGGCCAGAACGCCGTCACGATCTTCCGAAAGCTGGTCGACTAGGCCCTACCCGGCACAGTCAGGACCGCCGCACCAGCCGTCGAGCGAACGTTATCGCAGGGAACGGCCCTCGTGGGTCTCGATGGCAGCGATGAAGGACTCCCCCAATGGGGCCGGGCGGTCGGTGCGGTAGTCGTAGCGGACCATGACCGACTCGCTCGTGGCGACCAGGCGCGGCGATCCGCCCGGGCCGCGCGCCGTCAACCGATGCTCGAGCGTGAATGACGTCCTCCCGAGGCGGGTCGCGCGCGTCTCGACCGTGACTGTATCGGTGTGGTAGACCGGCGCGCGATAGGTGATCCGGGCCTCGGCCAGGATGAGGCTCTCCGCCCCCTCGTGGCCGGCCGCGACAGGTTCGCCAGTCACGTCGGACCAATAGCGGATCCGGGCCATCTCGCAGTACGTCAGGTACACGGCGTTATTGACGTGGCCCATCGCGTCGGTGTCGGCGAATCGGACAACGACATCGCCCCGGTGGGCGAAGTCGCCCGCCAGGTCGCGCGGGTCGTCGGGCGTCTCGATGCGTCCGTGAGCCATGGCGGCCTCAGTCTGGCGGCTGGACGACCAGCGTGCCGACCATCCCCGACTCGGCATGGCCCGGCACCGTGCACAGGATCCGGTAGGTGCCCGGATCGTCGATCCGGAACCTGATCCGCTGGGTCTGCCCCGGTCGCGCTGCCGCGTCGACGTTCGCGAGGCCCTCGGCTTCCCAGTCGTGGAAGACCGGGTCGTCGTTGCGGAATGACAGCGCCACCGTCGTGCCCGCCTCGACGGACAGGTCTGCCGGTTCGAATCGGAGATCGCGGGCGACCACCGACACCTGGCTCGCGCCCTCCTCGATCCAGCGATCCGCGGCCATCCCGAGGCCGGCGACCCCGAAGGCGGCGAGCGCCACCGCCACGAGGAACGAGGCTTCCCTGAGGCGGGCCACGCGCGCGCGACGGACGCGATGCTCTGCCTCGGGTCGTGCGTCGTAGGCGCGCAGCCGAAGAGCGTTCGCGACGACGGTGACCGAAGACAGTGCCATCGCACCCGCCGCCATCCCAGGTGACAGGGCGATGCCGAACGCCGGGATGAGGACCCCCATCGCGACGGGGATCAGCACCACGTTGTAGGCGAACGCCCAGAAGAGGTTCTGGCGCACCGTCGTCATGGTCGCCCGCGACAGGCCGATCGCCGTCGGCACACCACGTGGGTCGGCGTGCATCAACGCGACCCGGGCCGTTTCGATCGCGATATCCGTGCCGGTCCCGATGGCGATGCCGACGTCGGCCTGCGCCAGCGCCGGAGCGTCGTTGATCCCATCGCCCACCATCGCGACCGTCCGACCGCGGCCCTGGAGACGCCCGACGATGGACGCCTTGTCCTCAGGCCGGGCGTCCCCGACGACGCGGTGGGCGGGGATCCCCACCTGGCCCCCGACGGCCAGGGCGGTCGAGCGCGCATCGCCAGTCACCAGCCAGACCTCGATGCCGGCACGCGCCAGCTCACGGACGGCGGCCGCGGACTCGGCGCGGACCGGATCGGTGATCCCGACGACCCCGGCTGCCCGACCGTCGATCGCGACCGATGCGATGGTCCTGCCACTCTCGCCGGCGGCCGCGATCGCGGCCTCGAGCGGTTCCTGTTCCACGCCCTCCGCGACCAGCCAGCGGACGCTGCCGATCGCCACGTCGCGAGGCCCGTCGGCCGCATCGACCGTTCCTCGGACACCACCCCCAGCGACGACCCCGATGTCGCGGACCGGGAGGAAGCCGAGCTCGCGCTTGTTCGCGTACGCGACGATCGCGGCGCCCAGAGGGTGCTCGCTCGCTCGCTCGACCGACGCGACCAGGTCGATGAGCGTCCGTTCGTCGGTGCCCGGGGCGGTCACGACCTCTCTGACTGTCGGTCGGCCGAGAGTCAGCGTCCCGGTCTTGTCGAAGACCACGGCGTCGATCCGCTCAGCACGTTCGAGCACGTCGCCGCCACGGATGAGGATCCCGGCCTCGGCGCCACGACCGGTACCGACCATGACCGCCGCAGGCGTAGCGAGACCCATCGCGCACGGGCAGGCGATGACGACGACGCTGATGAACGCTGTGAGCGCGAGGGTCAGCCGCGGCTCCGGGCCGGCGAGGAACCAGATCGCGAACGTCGCCGTGGCCACGACCAGCACGATGGGTACGAACGCCTCGGCGATCCGATCGGCCAGGTGCTGGATCGGCGCCTTGCTGCCCTGCGCCCGGCGCACCGCGTCGACGATCCGTGCCAGGGCGGTGTCGTGGCCGACACGCGTCGCGCGCATCAGGAACGTGCCGGTCCGGTTCAGCGTCGCCCCCACGACCTCGCTGCCCGGCTCGGACCTCGACGGGCATCGGCTCGCCGGTCAGCATGCTGGCGTCCACGGCCGACGCGCCCTCGACGACCACCCCGTCGACCGGCACCTTCTCGCCGGGACGGACCCGCAGGAGGTCGCCGACGACGACACCCTCGAGTGGGACGTCGGTCTCGTGGCCGTCGGCGACGAGGCGCGCGGTGGTCGGCTGGAGGCCGATGAGACGGCGGATCGCCCCGGCCGTGCCGGCCTTGGCCCGGCTCTCGAGCCAGCGCCCGAGCAGGACCAGCCCGATGATGATCGTCGAGGCGTCGAAGTAGGTCTCCGGGTGGAGCCCGGCCTCGTGGATGGCCTCCGGGAAGAGCGTGACGCCGACGCTGTACAGCCAAGCGGCCGTGGTGCCGACGGCGATCAACGTGTCCATGTTCGCGGTGCCGTGACGGAGCGCCCGCCACGCCGCGCGGTAGAAGCGGGCGCCGGCCACGAACTGGATCACGGTCGCGGGGATCAGGGCGATCCAGTTGATCGTCTCCATCGGCACGCGCGTCTGGGGGACGAACATCGCGATCATGATCCCGATGGCGACCGCGATCGACGCGACGGCCTGGCGGAGCAGCAGCCTCGCCTCCCGATCCCGCCGCGCATCGTCGACCGCCGCCTCGTCGACCAGCGAGGTGTTCGACGGCTCGGTGGTCGTCTGCTGCTCCCGCACGTCGTAACCGGCCGCCTCGACCGCGGCGACGAACCGGTCGGGTCCGGTCACATCAGGGAGGTACCGGATCGTCGCCTGCTCCGTGGCGAGATTGACCGTGGCCTCCTCGACACCATCGGTCGCGCGGAGGAACCGCTCGATGCGGTTCACGCAGGAGCCACACGTCATGCCCTCGATCGGCAGCTGGATCTCAGCGTGGGAGGTGCTGTTTGTCATACTCCCAGGGAGTATACCGTGGCGGCATGCCTGCACCCACGGGGCGCAGACTGGGCGTCATGGCAGATCGCATCGTGACGGCCGTCCTCGACGGGATCGGAGCGCCGTTCCGGATCGCGGCCACGGAGCGTGGGATCGTGGCGGCCGGTTGGCAGCCTGACAACGACGTCTTCGAGGGTGAGCTCCGGGCACGGCTGCACCTCCCCGTCGTCGCCCTCGCCGATGCTCCCTCGGACGACCCCGCTGCGCGCGTCCTGCGGGCAGCGTTGCCGACCGTCGAGGCGATCCTCCAGAGCACCCCAGCCGACGGCCGTGACCTTCCCGTCGACCTCGCCGACCGGCCCGACTGGGACCGGCGCGTGCTCGGCGAGGTCCGCCAGGTCGACTGGGGCCGAACGGCCAGCTACGGCGACATCGCGAAACGGGTCGGAGCACCGCGTGCGGCACGGGCGGTCGGTGGCGCCCTGGGCCGCAACCCGATCTCGCTGCTGATCCCGTGCCACCGGATCATCGCGGGCGACGGCACACTCGGTGGATACGGTGGGACCGGCTGGATCGACCGCGACCGGCAGCTGTCGCGCAAGGAGGCACTCCTGTTGCGCGAAGGCGTCACGGTGCCGAGGCGCGCGGTCTAGACTCCCCAGCGACCGCCCGTCACGTCGGTCATCCCCGGGTCATCGAGCAACGGTACGGCGCCGTCCGGGCGCCCTGGAGGTCGCATGACGGCAGCCTCGGTGCCCGCCGCCCCGTCGATGTTCTCCGTCTTCCGCAAGCGCGATTTCTCGCTGCTGTGGCTTGCCCAACTGATCTCGACCGCGGGCTCGGCGCTGACCGACCTGGCCGCGGGCATCTACGTCTTCCAGGTGACGGGCTCGGCGCTCGCGGTCGGGCTGACGCTGATGGTGACGGCAATCCCGAGCCTCGTCGTGGGGCTGCTGGCGGGCGTCTATGTCGACCGGCACGATCGCAAGAAGATCCTCATCTGGACGTGCCTGATCCAGGCGGTGATCGTCGGGGCCATCGCGTTCGTGCTCGGCATGGACGCCATCGCGATCCCAGGGCTGTACGCGCTATTGCTGCTGAATGCGGGCGTCAAGCAGTTCTTCGATCCGGCGCACGAGAGCCTCATCCCCGAGATGGCCAGCGACGAGGAGCTGGCGGCGGCCAACTCGTTCCTGTCGATCGCCTCTTTCGGGTCCACCGCCATCGGCTTCGCGGGCGCCGGGATCCTCGCCAGCATCGACCTGCGGGTTGCGTTCGTCATCGATTTCGATCTCGTTCGTCGTGTGCGCGCTCCTGATCTCCCTGATGGGGCGCTACCCGATGCCGATCCCGGAAGACGAGGCCAGCGTCAAGGTCATCGTCGACAACCTCAAGTCGGGGCTCGGCGCGCTGTTCGGGATCCAGGTTCTCCGTTCGCTGTTCTTCGTCGGCGCGCTGATGTTCTTCTCGTTCGGACTCTGGAACGTCCTTCTGCTGCCGATGTCGCTACGCGAGCTGGACGCGACCGAATTCGAATACGGCCTCCAGGAGGGGCTCACGTCGGTCGGTTTCGTGATCGGATCCTTCTTCATGGCGCGCTTCTCGGATCGCCTGCCGGAGTCGCTGTGGGTGTTCGTCGGCCTGATCGGGATGGGCGTCTGCGGGCTCGCGTATGCGGCGGCGACGTCGGTTCCCGTGGCCATCCTGCTGGTGATGTTCTCGGGCTTCTTCAACTCGCCGACATCGGTGGCCCGTTCCGTCCTGCTCCAGCGGAATACGCCACGCGAGCTTCGCGGCCGGGTCTTCTCCACCTACTACGTCATGCGCGACGTGATCTTCCTCTTCGGCATGGCCGGCGCGGGCCTGGCCGACATCATCAACGTCAGGGTCATGATCGCGTTCGCATCGATCCTGCTGTTCGGAGCTGCGGCCTACGCCCTGGTGGCGCCCGGCCTTGGTCTCGGCTCGTTGCGCGCCGCACGCGCCAGGCTGGCGGGTGCTGCCGGCGCGGCAGGGCTTGCGGCGGCCTCGTTCCGGCCGGCCACGCTCGCCGACTTCGACCTCCTGGTGGGCAAACTGCCCACGTTCGCCCGGCTATCGGGCACCCAGCGCGAAGCATTCCTGCGCGATGCGAGCATCCGCGACGTGCCGGCGGGGACGCGGATCGTGGAGCACGGGGACACCGCATCGTCGGCGTATTTCATCCTCGCCGGGACCGCGACGGCCGGCATCCCCGAGGAGAACGGCTACCGCGGTCTCTCCACGATGCAGGAAGGCGACTTCTTCGGGGAGATCGCGGCCCTGACAGGCAACCCGCGGACCGCCGATGTCGTCGCCGACACGGACACGACGCTGCTCGAGGTGCCCGCCGACGCGTTACGCGCCACGATGCCGGTGCCCGAGATCCGGCGGCTCGTGTACTCGACGCTGGAGTCCCGACTGCAACGGACCGAGGCGGCCGACCTGCCCCGTCTCGCCGGCCCGGACCAGGAGGCGTTGCGCGACCTGCGGACCCCACGACCCAACGTCGACGCCGCGCCAGGCTCGTCGCAGGGCGAGGCGACCTCCTGAAAGGGTGTCTCCTAGCCGACACCGATCCGGTCGCGTCCGGGCTACGGAGGATGGGCGTCCGGGGCGTACAGTTGCACGCAGCACCGTCACCCGTCACGGAGGAATGACCGATGAAGAAGATCAGGCTCCCCAAGGAGGGGCTGGTCGAGCCCGAGGAGGGGACCCGCGGGGGCGACGGGTTCATCGACGAGAACGACGTTGAAGGCCACGGCCTGCCGATCACCGCGCCGCCCAGCATCGGCCAGCACGGCCCGGGCCACGGCGGCGAAGTCACGCCGACCGACAGCGACGAGGACACGACCGACTAGCCGACGCCGTTTCCATTACCGCTTCGACTGCCGCCCGGCACCAGCCGGGCGGTCGTGATTCAGGTCGGGGTCGACGCCGTCGCAGCCAGCAGCGCCTTGATCTCGAACGGGGAGGCCGTCGGATAGCGCGATCGGAGCCGCGCCGCCTGCCCGGCCAGATGCGGCGCCGCGAACGAGTTGCCCGTCGCGCGGATGCGGCCGCCGTCCCGCCATGCCACGTCGACGTCCACGCCGAGTGCGCCGAACTCGACCGGGGGTGACGGGTTGTAGAACCACGTGTCGGGATCGGGCAGGTCGTGCGCGGCTACCGACACCACGCTTGCGAACAACGACGGGTACGACGGACCCGGGACGTTGTTCGCGGCACAGACCAGCAGCGTGTTCGCGAAGTAGGACCGGTCGGCGATGTCGTGGAAAGCCGCGAACATCGACTCGCTCCGCGACGACAGGCTCAGGTTGACGACCGCGATCCCCTCCCCGACCGCCCATTCGATCGCCGCTGCGAGAGCGCGACCCTTGCCCCGGTTGTCGGCGCCGAGCATGCGGATCGACACGATGTCGGCGCCCTGCGCCACGCCCGCCACGATCCCGGCACACGCCGTCCCGTGGCCGACGAGGTCGCGCGGCTCGAGGTCGTCGACGACGTGGGCGTCCTCGCCGTCGAGGTCGACCCGCAGGTGGCGACCGATCCGGCCCGCCACGGCTGGGTGATCGCCGTCGACCCCGGAATCGACGACGGCGACCGTGACCCCACGACCGTCGGCGTCACCGAAGACCGTCGCCCGATCGAGGCGACCGAACGGGGCGTCGGGGCGCCCGAGCGATTCGCGGGCCCCGCCGGCGAACGCGTCACTCCATGCGGGGAGTAGCACGGTCATCGGCCGTCCCCGTGGACGCCGCGCGACCCACCTCGATGCCGGAGCAGGGCATCGAGCCAGTCGACCACGAGATCGATCGACTCCGGATCGACGTCGCGCAGCGCCGCGATCTTGTCCACGAGGCGCCAGGTCTGGTCGTCGTCAGTGGCCGCCGCGGTCGTCGCGCGGGCGACGAGCGCATCGATCGCCGCGGGGTCGCGGCCACCGTCGTCCGCGTCGGCGAGCTCGCGCAGGCTCGCGCCGAGGATCGTCGCGGCGTCGCGCTCGATGTGCTGTCGGCCTACCGCCGACGCGATCACGGTCGCGATCGACGAGGCGACGTCGATGTCATGGAGGGAGAAGGTGCCGCGCCGGCCGTCGAGCGCCTCGAGGACGCCCAACGTCGCCCGCGAGTCGACGATCGGCACGGCCAGCAGCGACGAGGGCACGTATCCGGATGCCTCGGCGACGGATCGCTCGAATCGGGGATCCGCGGCGACGTCGGCGACGGCCAGGGGTTGGCCGGTCGTGAACACGTAGCCCGCGATGCCGACCTCGGGCTCGATGGCCATGCCGACGATGTCGCCGGCCGCAGGCCCGGCGGCAGCCCGGAACACGAGCCGCCCGGTCAGCGGGTCGTACAGGGCGATGGACGCTGCCTGCGACTCGAGGGCAGTCGCTGCCACCCGGGCCAGCGAGACGACGAGGTCGTCGCCTGCGGGGGCAAGCTGATCGGCGACGTTCAGGCGGTGGGCGATGGCGTCGAGCACACGCTCGACGTCGCCCGGCTCGAGGCTCATCTGCGTGCGGCCATCGCCGGGCGACCGGCGTCGATCCGCCCGTCGTCGACGCCGCCGAAGAGGCGACACGCACGCAGCGCCTCGCGCTTCCGGCCGGCTTCGGGCGACGCCACCACGACCCCATCGTACGCGGCGGGGACCGCCGCCAGCCGGTTGGATTCTGTTGCCAATCCGCACCAGTTGCCGCCAACGTCGGCTGGCCGACATGGGACGATCCCCGCCTGGCGCTACTATCCCTATCTGCGATCAACCACCCCGCACCGTCCAGCGGGCTCCGGAGGGGAATATGTCGTTCGTCGTCTCACATCGGTCGCGACCCGTCGGGTCCGGGCTGATGGCGCTCTTCACTGCCGTCGCGCTCCTGGTCGCGCTGGCCGGTCCAGCGACCGCAACGTTCACGAAGCCGTACACGGCGACGTGGTTGTCGGGCTCCACGCCAGTCGCCAATCCACCCAACCAGATCAACCTGCCGGGCGGCAGTACGACGGCCGTGCTGCGGATCAAGAACTACGCGTTCGTCTCGCTGGGTTCGGCAAACATCACCCCGCCGAGCGGCTACACGCTTGGTGGTGGCTCGCTCGCGCCCGCGGTCGGGACAGCCACGCTGGCCGGCAATACGCTCCAGCTTCGGAACCTGTCACTGGCGCCGGGGGCGTCCGTCAACGTCACGATCAACCTCAGCACGTCCTGTCTCAGCAGCCCCGGTAGCCCATGGGCTCTCACCGTGAGGGAGGGCGGCGGCTTTACGGGCACCACGTTCGTTCGCAAGGACGGCACGGTCGCCCCGAAGACGGTCGCCGCAGGCTCGTCCTGCCGGCTTCGCTTCGGGAACCAGCCGAACACGACGGAGACCGGAGCGTTGATCCGGGACGGCCACGACAGTACCGGCAACCCGGTCAAGGTCGAGATCTACGATCCGGGAACCGGGCTGACGGTCTCCTCCACCGCAACCGTCACATTGACCCTGCAGTCCAACCCGGCGGGAGGCACCCTGAGCGGGGGCTCCGTGAACGCCGTGGGAGGCGTGGCGAAGTTCCCGTCATTGTCGATCGGCACGCCCGGCCCATACATACTCAAAGCGAGCAGCCCGGCTGCGTCGAATACTCCCTTGTCGGATGAGTTCAACGTTGCGAACAATGTCGCGACGTGTGCCAGTACGGGCTGCAGCTTCACCGACGCCCAGGGTCAGAACAGCTACAAGACCAAGCCGCAGCAAGGCGCAGCTGGCGCGACGTGGGCCAGCACGCTCAACCTGCCGGGTCTGAAGGTCTCGTGCGATTTCGCCCCGTTCGATTACCCGGACGCACGCCAGCCGAACGCGGTCTGGTACGTGTACGACGACGGGGCGACCGGCTCGGCCAAGGTCAACACGATCGTCATCGACAAGACCGTCGTGCAGGAGACGCCGGAGAACGGCACATCCAAATATCGCGTCTGCTACTCCTCACCTGATCCGTTCAAGGATCGAACGGGGCAGTGGGCACAACCGGATCCGTGGAGCAACGGACCATCGGCGTACTTCGGCGGGACCTGGTTCACCGGATTGCTGCCGGACTGCTCTGACGGCGTGGCGCCCTGCGTCCTGAAGTGGACGGCCCAGAGCGGCGACCGGATCGGGACGTTCCTCACGCCGCCGGGCGACCCGAACTACCGCTAGGCGAGCGTCGCCCGCCAGCCGCGCATCGGTCCTCGACCAGCACCGCCCCGAGCTCCGGCCGGGGCGGTGCCGTGTGTGGTCCGGCATCGCGCGGGCCGTTATGCCCCTGGGTCGTAGACTCAGTCCGTGATGGTCTGCGAGGCATGCGGAACAGAGAACGTCGAGGATGCGCGCCTCTGCGTCGATTGCGCCACGCCGCTCGCCCTCGATCACGCAACGGCCGAGACCCGGCGGTTCGCCACCGTCGTCCAGACGGACCTGAAGGGTTCGACCGCGCTCGGCGAGCGGCTCGACGCAGAATTGCTGCGCGAGGTCCTCACCCGGTACTTCGACGAGATGCGCTTCGTCTACGAGTCGCACGGCGGGACGATCGAGAAGATCATCGGTGATGCCATCGTCGCGGTCTTCGGGATCCGAGGCCCGCGCGTGGACGACGCGATCCGCGCGGTCGAGGCTGCGGCCGAGAGCCTGGCCGTCCTTGCCGACCTCAACGACGAGTTCGAACGGACCTGGGGCGTCCGACTGGTGGTCCGGACCGGCGTCAGCACCGGCGACGTCGTCGTAGGGGAGGCACTGGCGGGGCAGCACGTCCTGACCGGGGACACGATGCGGATCTCGTCGGCCATGGAGCAGAACGCGCCGCCGCTCGGGATCCTGCTGTCCGGATCGACCTACGCGCTCGTGCAGGAGCAGGTGGAGGTCGAACCCGTGCCGCCGGTCACGCCGAAGGGCATGACGGTCGAGATCCCGGCACACCGCGTCGTTGCCGTCTATCCGCGCGAGGCGCCCGGATCCGCTCCCACCGGCGAAGGTGTCACCAGGACCACATCCCGGGAGAGCCGCAAGACCGTCACCCTGGTCTTCGCCGATCCCAAGCCGACGTCGCTCACCGACCGACCGCCGTCGGCAGAGGCATTGCGCGACGTGATGACGCGCTATTTCGACGCCATGCAGGCGGCGCTGGCTCATCACGGGGGAACGATCGAGAAGTTCATCGGCGATGCGGTCATGGCCGTCTACGGGCTGCCGGTCCGCCACGAGGACGACGCCATCCGCGCGATCCGGGCGGCGGCAGACATGCAGGCGGCCCTGCCCGGTCTCAACCGCTCGTTCCGCGAGCGGTGGGGACTGGAGTTGCAGAACCACATCGGGGTGAACACCGGTGAGGTGATCGCCGGCGACGCCTCGACCGGTCAGCGCCTCGTCACCGGCGACGCCGTGAACACGGCCGCGCGGCTCGAGCAGGCGGCAGGGCCCGGCGAGATCATCCTCGGCGAGCTGACCTATCGCCTGGCGCGCGAGGATATCGACGTCGAGGAGGTCCCGCCGCTCTCCCTGAAGGGCAAGGCGGAACCGGTCAGGGCGTATCGATTCGTCGGCCTCCGGGAACGACCCATCGCGGCCGAGTCGGAGTCGGCGCCGTTCGTCGGGCGCGACGCAGAGATGGCACTCCTCACGTCGACACTCACTGAGCTCTCGGAGCGTCCAGGCGCCGCTCTGCTGACGGTCGTCGGCGACGCCGGGGTCGGCAAGTCACGCTTGATCAGGGAGTTCGCCCTTGCCGCCTCTCCTCGGGCGCACGTGGTCCGCGGGCGATGCCTGCCATATGGCGACGGCATCACGTTCTGGCCGATCGCGGAGATCGTGCGCGGTGTGGCCGAGATCGCCTCGGACGACACCCTCGAGGCGGCGATCGCCAAGGTCGACCTCCTGGTCGAGGATCTCGGCCTGGCGGAGGCCGATCGGGCCGCCGTCGTCGACCGAGTCGCGTCGATGTTGGGCCTCACGAGTGGCCAGTTCCCGGTGGCGGAGTTGTTCTGGGGCATCCGGAAGCTCCTGGAGGCCCTGGCCCGCGAAGAACCGCTCGTGATGGTGATCGACGACATCCACGCCGCCGAGACCACGCTGCTGGACCTGCTGGATCACCTCGCCGAGACGGTCGAGACGGCGCCCATCCTGATGGTCTGTTCGGCGCGCCATGAGCTGGTCGATCGACACGCCGAGTGGTCGGAGTCCCACCGCGATCGGCTGATCATCCTCGAACCGCTGTCCGACGACGATTCCGGGCGCATGATCGACCAGTTGCTGGGCAACAGCGGACTCGACCGGGGGATGGTCGCACGGGTCGTTGCCGCGGCGGAGGGGAACCCGCTCTTCGTCGAGCAGATGGTATCCATGCTGGTCGACAATGGCACGCTTCGACGTGACGGGGATCGGTGGGTCGCATCAGGTCTGTCGGCGGACCTCGTCGTGCCGCCGACGATCCACGCCCTTCTGGCGGCCCGCCTCGACGACCTGGCCGAGGACGAGCGGGAGGTCGTCGAGCCCGCCTCCGTGGTGGGCCTGGTCTTCGCCGAGGATGCCGTGGAGCACCTCATCGAGGAGCCGCGGCGACCGGCCGTGCCGATCCACCTGCGATTGCTCATGCGCAAGCAATTCATCCGCCCGGATCGGCTCGATGAGGAGGATGCATATCGATTCGGTCATCAGCTGATCCGCGACACGGCGTACGGGAGCCTCCTGAAGCGCGAGCGGGTCGTGCTGCACCGGCGGTTCGTCGATTGGGCCGATGAGGTCAACCGGGAACGAGGTCGCGAGACCGAGTACGAGGAGATCCTGGGTTACCACCTCGAGCAGGCCTACCGGTACCGCACCGAGCTCGGACCCCTCGATGATGACGCCGTGGAGTTGGGCGCGCGGGCGTCGACGCGACTCGCGTCGGCCGGTCGACGCGCCCTCGGGCGCGGCGACTTCCCGGCGGCAGCGAACCTGCTCGAACGCGCCGCGGGGGTCCTCGACGACGCGGACACGGGACGTCCCAGACTGCTCGTCGGAGCGGGCGAGGCCTACATGGAGATCGGTGAGTTCGCCCGGGCTGACGACCTCCTCGTCAAGGCCGGGACCGCCGCCGCGGTGGTCGGCGAGCGATCGGTGGTCACGACGTCCGAGCTGATGCGGCTGCAGCTCCGCCTGCGCTCCGAGGCGGCCACGTCGATCGAAGATGTGATGCGACAGACCCTCGCCGCCATCGGTGGTCTCGAGGAGATCGATGATGCCGGCGCTCTGGCCCGGGCGTGGAGGCTCCTCGAGCTCGCACACGGCATCAGCGGGCAGTACCGGGCGGCCGGCGAGGCGAACGCCAAGGCCACGGAGTACGCCCGACTGGCAGGCGACCACGTGCTCGAGATGCGCCTGTACGCCTCGGCTGCGCTGGTTGCGCCGAACGGGCCGATGCCCGTTGCCGAGGGCATCGCACGGTGCGAGGAGCTGCTGGGGATCGCCGAGCGCGATCGCCGCGCGCAGGGCATGACGCTCGGCGCGCTGGCACACCTCCGGGCCATGCACGGGGACTTCGATCGAGCGCGCGATGACTACCGTCGCGGGCGAGCCATCCTGGAGGATCTCGGTCTCCGATTTGACGCCTCCACGATGTCGCTCGACTCCGGGCGAGTGGAACTGTTGGCCGGGGACCCCCGGGCAGCTGAGGCCGAGCTCCGCAAGGACTACGAGTCCCTGGATGCCATCGGCGAGCGGAACTACATCTCCACGATCGCCGGCTTGCTGGCAGAGGCTCTGTATCAGCAGGGCCTGTTCGACGAGGCCGGCCATTTCGCCGCGTTCTGTGAGGAGGTCGCGGCTCCCTCCGATGGGATCTCGCAGTCGCTGTGGCGAGGCGTCCGAGGGAAGCTCCTCGCGCGCGACGGTGCCTATGACGAAGGCATCGAGCTCGCTGCATCGGGCGTGCGAGAGATGCAGTCGTCCGACGACATCGAGGGGCAAGCGAACGCGCTCGTGTTCCTGGCCGAGGCGCAGGGCGCGGCCGGCCGATTCGAGCTCGCAGCCGAGTCGGCATCCCGCGCGCGTCGTCTCTTCGAGGCGAAGGGCAACGTCATCTCGGCGGGGCGCGTCGACGAGCTGGTCTCGTTCCTGGGCCCGACTCCCTCGGAGTCGGTCACGACGTCGGCTTAGCTGCGCGGCACAGGGCGCATGGGGTAGACCCCGACCACGATCGGCGCGAGTGGGTCAAACGACAGCTCGTAGCCGATCTCGCCGCCTCGTAACAGCTCGCCGAGGAGCGATCCCTCGCGCGCCGGCAATCCGACGTAGACGCGGCTGCCGTCGAGATCGACCTGCGTCACGTCGTCATCGGTCCCGTCGATCGCGAACCGCCGTCGCAGCTCGTGCATCGGGACGTAGGGCCGGCTCTTGATGAACCGCCGGAGTTGCGGGGCGGTGCAGCCGTTCGGGCGCTCATTGCCACCGTTCTGGGCGTGACCGTTGCCCGGGTGGCCGTTGCCGTTGTGGTGTGGAGTCGTCGTCGGTGGTGCCGCGGCGGCAGCGGCCCCGTTCACCGGGGGCGCGGGCGGGGGCGGGGGCTCGACCAGCACCGGCGGCCGTGCCGGCAGCTCGGACGTCGAGGACGGCCTCTGCTCCGGGGGCTGTGCCGCGCTCGCTTCGACGGGGGCGGTCTCGGGTGCCGGAGCGACCGGTCGTGACGCTCCGGCGTCGGGACGTGGCCCCTCGTTGCGGTGTCGGCCGTGGTGCGGCCGGCCGTGGTGACGGCGGCTCATCGGACCGACCGATGCGAGCCGGCATCCCGGCGTTGGTGCTCGGCGACCGTCGGTCGCCGCTCGGTGGTGGGCATCAGATCTCAGATCGAAGGTTGGGGTCGCTCGGATACGACCTCGGCCGATGATACCGCAGGGCGGCCGACCGACCTACGAGCCGGGCCGCGAGGCGAACGGCCCCGCGAGGTCAGCCGGTGACGACGGCCAGTTCGCGCGGGGCCTCGTTGAGCACGATCGGCCCGGCATCGCCACAGACCACGATGTCCTCGATGCGGGCGCCGTACTCGCCCGGGTAGTAGATGCCGGGCTCGACGCTGAAGGCCATACCGGCACGGAGCGCGAGGTCGTTCCCGGTGACGAGATAGGGATCCTCGTGCCCGTCCAGCCCGATGCCGTGCCCCGTGCGATGGAAGAAGGCGTCGCCGTGACCCTCGCCCTCGATGACGCTGCGCGCCGCCGCGTCGATCGCGGCGCACGCGACCCCGGGCTTGACGGCCGTCGTCGCATGCGCCTGGGCCGTGTGGAGGGCGTTGAACAGGTGGCGGAACCGCTCGTCCGGGTCATTCGCCGGGTCGCCGCCGGTGACCCACAGCGTGCGGGTGATGTCCGAGCCATACCCGCCCAGCGTCCCGCCGATATCGAGCACGATCGGCTCGCCAGCCTGGATGACCCGCTCTGACGCCTCGTGATGGGGCGACGCCGAGTTCGGCCCGGAGGCGACGATGGCGAACGTCGCGGCCTCGTGCCCCTCGTCGACCAGGCGGTCCCGGACCTCGCGCGCGACATCCGCTTCGGTTCGGCCGATGAGCGGCCCGGCGGCGATGGCCGCCACGACCCGATCCGCAGCGTGAGCCGCTGCCCGCAGCAGCTCGATCTCATCGGGGTCCTTGATCATCCGCAGGTCACGCAGGACGCTCGACGCCGGGACATACGCGATATCGCGATCGAGCGCGTCCTGGATCCGGAGCAGATGCATCGCCAGCATCGTGTTGGAGACCGCGACACGCCCACTGTCCCGGATCCCGGCCACCGCCAGGGCGTACGGGTCGTCCGTCTCGTCCCAGGTCCGGATCGCGATCGGCGTCTTCAGGCCAGCCTCGGTGGCAGCGCGCTCGAGCCGCGGGACGACGATCGTCGGGGCGGAGCCCGGCCGCAGCACCAGGAGCGTCAGCCGCTCGAGTGGCATCGCTTCATACCCGGTGAGATACCGCAGGTCCGAGCCGACGCCGACAAGCGTCGCCACGAGACCGGCAACCTCGGTCGCCTTGCCCGCCCGATCCAAGCGATCAGCGAACCGACCGGCCGGGATCGTCGGCCGTTCGACGATCGTCACCGCGGCGTTTCGATCGCCGGGGTCCGCGCCATCCAGGCCGAGATCGTCGCGGGTCCGTCCTCGAACAGCTTGCGGTACGCGTACACCCGCTCGGCACCACGCGCGAGCGCGCGTTTCCGCTGCGCGACGTCATCGTGTTGGCCGACCGCGACCACCCGCGCGCCGCTGGAACGGGCGCGCTCGATGGCGACGAGAGGGTCGTACGCGCTGGCGGTCATGTCGATGATGGCCAGATCAGCGCAGACCAGGGCTCGGTCGAATTCGGGTGCGGTCTTGGCCCGGGCGGGCTCAGCGCCGGCGGCCTCGACCGCGCGCGACAGGCGGTCGGACCAGATCAGGTCCTGGGCGAGGATCGCGACGCGTGGTGCCATGACGCCGTCCGTCTCCGTCAGTCGATCGTCTGGGCGAGGTGGTGGAAGATGTCGCGCGCGGTGACCACGCCAGTGGGACGGCCGTCCTCGACGATCGGGATGTGGCGGAACCCGCCCACGGCCATCTTGTGGATCGCGACCGCGATCGGATCGTCATGGCGGAGGACGACCGGGTCGGGGGTCATGAAGTCGCGCACATGGAACGAGCCGAGGCGCTTGCCCGCCGCCTTCACGACCGCGTCACGGTCGGTGAAGATGCCGACCAGTCGATCGTCGGTCATGACGAGGACACAGTCGACCTCCGCCTCGTGCATCCGCGCGATGGCAAGATCGATCGGTGTGTCGGGGCCGACCGTGATCGGCGCCGGCGCCCCAAGCTCGTCGA
Organism: uncultured Chloroflexia bacterium; assembly: GCA_963813535.1. GTDB lineage: Bacteria > Chloroflexota > Limnocylindria > Limnocylindrales > CSP1-4 > SPCO01. The sequence continues at coordinate 1,714,580 of CAWEZH010000002.1, forward strand.
GATGCTCACCGAGGAGCTGGCCCTTGAAGGCCGGGGCCTGCATCGGGGTGTCATGCCCGAAGATGTCGGCGCCGCAGTTGTCGCAGATGTCGGCGCCGACGAGGTTGACGAAGCCGCACACCGGACAGCGCATGCCGTCGTCGCCGCCCTCCTGACCCGCGACGATCCCGTCGTCGCCGGCGGTCACTCCACCGTCCACGTCTCTCCGCCGTTGAGCACGCGCTCGAGGTCGCCTTCGCCGGAACGGGCGACCGCCGCGGTCAGCTGGTCCTCGATCAGTCGATCGTGCGTCGGGCGGGGCGCCGCGCGCAGGACGCCGACCGGCACCGGGAAGTCGGGCCAGAACATGCGCGACAGGACGAGCGCGAGATACGGGTCGTCCGCGGTCTCGTCATGCACGAGGAGATCCGCCTCGGTCACGCCGCCCTGGCCGATCGTCACGACCTCCGGGTGCAGCCCATTGAGGCGGATGCCCTTGTCGCGGTCCTTGCCGAAGATCATCGGCTTGCCATGCTCGAGCGTGAGCATGCGGTCCTCGCGGACCTCGCGGTCCGTGAAGTCGCGCCACGCGCCGTCGTTGAAGATGTTGCAGTTCTGGAGGACCTCGACGAACGAGCTGCCCTTGTGGCGGCCGGCCCGCTCGAGGGTCTGCTGGAGGTGTTCGGTGTGCGTGTCGACCGAGCGAGCCACGAACGACGCCTCGGAGGCGAGGGCGAGCGTCAGCGGCATGATCGGCGTGTCGATCGTCCCGACCGGCGTCGACTTCGTCCGCTTCCCGAACTCGGAGGTCGGCGACGCCTGACCCTTGGTCAGCCCGTAGATGCGGTTGTTGAACATCACGAGGTTGATGTCGACGTTGCGCCGCATCGAATGGATGACGTGGTTGCCACCGATCGACAGTGCGTCGCCGTCACCGGTGATGACCCACACCATCAGGTCGGGACGGGCGGCCTTGAGCCCGGTCGCCAGCGTCGGGGCTCGGCCGTGGATGGTGTGGAAGCCGAACGTGTTCATGTAGTACGGCAGGCGGCCCGAGCAGCCGATGCCCGAGATGAAGACGATGTCCTCCTTCTTGTACCCGAAGTCCGGCATCACCTTCTGGGTCTGGGCGAGGATCGAGTAGTCGCCGCAGCCGGGGCACCAGCGGACCTCCTGGTCGGACACGAAGTCCTTCCGCGTGAGCGCGATGACCTGGGCGTTCTCGGGGCTCAGGGCGGGCTCGTCGCCGTTCGACTGCGGTGCTGTCGTGCCGTTGGTTTCGGTGGTCATGCGTCGTCCTTGAGGATCCGCTCCGCCTCGTCGACGATCTCGCCGATTCGGAACGGCTTGCCGCGCACGCGGTCGTAGCCGATCGCATCGACCAGGAACCGGGCGCGGATGAGGAGGAGCAGCTGCCCGAGGTTGACCTCCGGGATGAGCACCTTGCGATAGCTCCGGACGACGGCCTCGGTGTTCTCGGGGAACGGGTTGAGGTGGCGGAGATGGGCGTGCGCGACGCTCTGCCCCTCGGCCTGCATGCGCTCGACAGCCGACCGGATGGCACCGTACGTCGACCCCCACCCCAGGATCAGCAGCTCGCCGCTGGATGGACCGAACACCTCGAGTGGCGTGATGTCCTTCGCGATGCCGGCGACCTTTGCGGCCCGCAGCGTCTGCATCAGGTGATGGTTGTCCGGGTCGTAGCTGACGTTCCCGGTGATATCGGCCTTCTCGAGTCCGCCGATGCGGTGCTCCAGACCAGCCGTGCCCGGGACGGCCCACGGTCGGGCGAGCGTCTCGGGATCGCGCAGGTACGGATGGAACGGGCCGTCACCCTTGATCGCGTTCTCGACGGCGATGCTCGGCAGATCGCCGAGCGTCGGGATCCGCCACGGCTCCGACCCTGTCGCAAGGAACGCGTCCGACAGGTAGACCACGGGCGTCATGTATTTCAGGGCGAGACGCGCGGCCTCGATGGCGTAGTCGAAGCATTCGCCCGGCGTCGCCGGGGCGACCACCGGCAGGGGCGAGTCCGAGTTGCGTCCGAACATGACCTGCAGCAGGTCGGCCTGCTCGTTCTTGGTGGGCATGCCGGTCGACGGCCCAGCGCGCTGCACGTCGATCACGACGAGTGGCAACTCGACCATCACGGCCAGCCCGAGCGCTTCGCTCTTGAGCGCGATGCCCGGCCCTGAACTCGCGGTCAGGCCCAGGGCGCCGCCGTAGCTCGCGCCGATGGCGGCACCGATCGCCGCGATCTCGTCCTCGGCCTGGAATGTCTTGACACCGAACGTCTTGTACCCGGACAGCTGGTGGAGGATGTCCGAGGCCGGGGTGATCGGATAGGAGCCGTAGAACAGCGGCCGATCGGACAGCTTCGAGGCCGCCAGGAACCCGAGCGCCGTCGCCTCGTTGCCCGTGATGTTCCGGTACGTGCCGGGCGGCAGCTTCGCCGGCCGCACACGGTAGTGGGTGTGGAACATCTCGGTCGTCTCGCCGTACGCGTAGCCCGCGCGAAGCGCGCGCTTGTTCGCATCGGCGATGACCGGGCGGGCCGAGAACTTCGAGTCGACCCACTGGAGCGTCGGATCCATGCTTCGCTCGTACAGCCAGAACATGAGACCTAGAGCGAAGAAGTTCTTCGTGAGGTCCTTCTGCTTGGTGGTCATGTCGAGGCCGTCGAGCGAGCGCTCGTTGAGCGCCGAGATCGGCACCTCGAACACGGTGAAGGGCTTGAGGGACCCATCCGTCAGCGGGTTCGATGCGTATGCGGCCTTGTTCAGGTTCGCCTGCGTGAACGCATCGCTGTTGACGATGAGCGCGCCACCGGCCGGCAGGTCGCCGACGTTCGTCTTGAGCGCGGCCGGGTTCATGGCCACCAGCACGTCCGGCTGGTCGCCCGGCGTATGGATGTCGGTCGAGCTGAAGCTGATCTGGAACCCGCTGACACCCGGCAGCGAGCCCGCCGGTGCGCGGATCTCCGCGGGGAAGTCCGGCAGGGTGCTGATGTCGTTGCCGAAGACCGCGGCCGTCCGCGTGAACTGGGTTCCGGTGAGCTGCATGCCATCACCGGAATCGCCGGCGAAGCGGATGGTGACCCGCTCGAGCTCCTGGACGGCGAGCTCCGGCTCCTTGGTGGTCGTCATCCGCCTTCGGCTTGCCTCATGCGCTGGTGCGGTCGGGGCGGGAGGTTGAGCAGCTCTTCGGGGAAGGATTCCGCGAGGTACTTGATGATGTCGACCTGGCGGACCACGCCGACCAGCCGGCGGTGATCGTCGACGATCGGGACGTTCCGATAGCGACCGGTCTGCATCAGCTCGATCGCGTCTCGGATGGTCTGGTCGAGGTCGAGCGTGCGCGGTTCGGTGGTCATCAGCGTCTCGACCGGCTGGGTCAGATCGACGTGGCCGACCACGATTCGGGTGAAGATGTCGCGCTCGGTCAGGACACCGACCAGCACACCGGATCGGTCGCACACGAACACCGAATCGCCCGTCCCGGTCCGCTGGATCGCGCGGAGGCACTCGGCAAGGCTCGTCCCCGGCGGGACGGTCACGGGCTGGCGGCGGCTGAGCACGCGAAGCCGCACATCGGTCAGTGTCGGGACGCGACGGGCGACCGCGCCCTCGGTGAGGTCGGTCACACGGGAAAGTGTAGTCCGTCGCCGCGCCTGACGGGTTCGGACTGATAGCCTCGGGACCGATGGATCGACGCACGGCCACGGGCATCGGACTGGTCGTGGTGTCGTCCGCGGGGTACGGCTCCGGGAGCGTGCTGGCCGCCCCGATCTATGCCACCGGGTTGGACTGGCTGACGCTGGTCGAATGGCGGTTCCTCATCGGCGCGGCGCTCGGGTGGATCTGGGTCCTGGTATCGCGGGAGCGGCGGGGAGCGCTGGCACGCATGCCGCGTCGCCAGCTCGGCGTGGCCCTGGCACTCGGTGCGCTGTTTACCGGCAATGCGGGCACCTACTACGCGGGGCTGGAGACCGTGCCGGCGGCGCTCGCCGGTGTCCTCGTCTACACGTATCCCGTGATCGTCGCAGTGCTGTCGCTGCGGTTCGCGACGCGGTTGCCCGGCCGCCGGCCGTGGATCGCCCTCGCCCTCGCGGTCGTCGGCTCCGTGCTGGCACTCGGCGGGATCGACGTCGACGCCGCGCCACCCATCAGCGGGCTGCTATTGATCTGGGCATCGGCGCTGATCTACTCGGTGTGGATCATCCTGTCGGCTCGGTTGTCCGGGGAACGACGCGATCGACTGGGGAGCGACGCGCCAGAGGCGGCCGAGCCAGCGGGGGACGCCGCCGTGACCACGGCCGTGATGATGAGTGCCACGGCCGCGGTGTACGCGGTGGCCGGAGGGCTCGTCGGACGGCCGCTCGATCCGCGGACCGTCCCTGCCGACGCGTGGCCGCTGCTGCTGGCCGTTGGGCTCGTGGCGTCGTTCCTGGCGATCCAGGCGTTCTACGCGGGTGCTCGGCGGATCGGAGCGGCGAAGGCTGCGCTCATCAGCACGGTCGAGCCGCCGATCATCGTCGTGCTCGCCTTTCTGTTCCTCGGCCAGACGCTCGCGCCGATCCAGCTCGCCGGCGCGGCCTTGATCCTGATCGCGGTGATCGTGGCCCAGACCTCGCCGCGCCCGCATGGAGCGCCGGAACCGGCGACTCCCCTGGAGGCGGAGGTCTAGGGTCCGGGGGCGGGACGTGCGCGGCTAGACGGGCCGGCCGGCCGCTTGGAGCATCGCCCGGGCGCCGGTCGACACGAAGGATCCCTCCGAGCCGAGCCCGATGAACCGGAACCCGAGCTCGAGCAACGGCGGCAGTGCCGCTGCGTCGTAGATGAGGATGCCGGCCGCCTTGCCGTGTTCGCGGCACGCCTCGACCACGGTCCGCAGCGCGTCCTGGTAGCGAGGTTCGTCGAAGCGTCCCGGGATGCCCAGGCTGTGCGTCAAGTCGGCCGGGCCGACGAACAGCACATCGACCTCGTCGAGTGCCGCGATCCGGTCGGCGTCGGCCACGGTCCCAGCCGACTCGATCTGGACGATGCCGACGATCCGCTGGTTCACGGCCTGCGCCACATCAGCGTGGCCGAGTGCCCCCATGCCGGCACCCCGCGTCCGGAGCGCGACGCCCCGCTGACCGGTCGGCGGATAGCGGAGGTATTCGACCGCTGTCCGCACGTCATCGATCGACTTGAGCTGCGGCAGCATGATGCCGTCTGCCCCGAGGTCGAGCGCCCGACCGACGCGCAACCGCTCCGCCGACTGCGGCCGGACGATCGCGGCCATCGGCGTCGTGCCCACCGCGTACAGCAACGCGAGCAGGTCGGCCTCGGTCGACGCGCCGTGCTCCAGGTCGAGGACGGTCCAGTCGAAGCCGGCCCGTCCGGACAGCTCGGCCGCCATCGGTGAAGCGAGATCGGAGAAGACGCCGATGAGCGTCTCCCCGGCACGGATCCGTGCGCGTAGGTCGGCCATCAGGTGATGATGCCGGGTCCACGTGTTCGGCGTGAGCTCGTCCGGCGTGGCGGCCACGGCCGGTCTGAGACCGATCCGCGGTCAGGAGCCGTTGACGAGCCCTGTCGTGTCGACCACCTCGAGGTCGCGACCTGTGATGACGTCGAGCTCGTGCATCACGTCGTCGTCGAACCGCGAGTCGCTCATCCCGCCGATGTACCAGGGAGAGCCGTTGTCCGCCAGGATCATGCCGTAGCGCTTAAGGGCGTCCGCGATCACCCGGGCGTGCGGCGAGAAGTCACTCGTGTCGTAGCCGGCCTTGAGCCGGACGCGAAGGCCCATCGGCGGCAACGTGGTCGAGGTCGACTCGCCCGCCTGGTGGCGCGCAGGGTAGATGTACTGCTTGCGCGTGCGGTTCGTCGTGAAGCGCAGCGCGTGGTTGATCGCCCCCGCGGCGACTTCGTCATACCGGACGAGACCGGGCAGGATCGGCAGCCCGGCGGCGTCGGCGCTGGTCCAGCCGGCCGGTCGCAGCGCGTTGGTGCGCATGTCCCACGTCGCTCCGCTGCCCGCGTACCACTGGCCGCCCGATCGGTGGGCGGCGAACAGCTCGTAGAGGCGGCAGGCGTCTCGGTCGACCATGAGGATGTGGCGGTCGCCGCTTGCTCCGGCACCGCCTTCGATCAGCGGGTTGGCCGGGATCGGGTAGCCGACCTGGTCCGACTCATCGTCGTACTCGAAGCTGACCGTCGACCTGGGCGTCGCCGAGGTCACGACCTGGTATGGGATGCCGTACCCGGCGTACGAGCCGAAGTCCATGTGGAGCCCACGCGTCAGGCCGATGGCACTGATCATCGTCGAGGAGTTCGAGGCGGATGCTCGGTCGTCGATCCGGCGGTTCCAGACATTCGATGCCGGAAAGACGAAGCAGCCCGGAGCGGCGGGGAGTGTCGGGCCGGGAGGCACGGGTCGACGCGAAGACGCCCGCGGATCGATCGGTCGCGGGGACGCCGGCGGACGAGGGCCGGGTGCCCACGCGTCGACCGGCGTGGCGCCGGACATCGAGCCGACCAGGATGGCGCACAGCGCGATGCCAAGCGCACGTCGCAGATGCATGCCGGGAGCGTGGCCGGCACCGGCGCGTGGCGGACCTCCCCACTCGTTCACCCAAGCTCGCCGCAGGTCCGGTTCCGGCGCGCACCGGTCGGACGGCAGCCCGACATACCCGTCAGTCGGGGAACGCCTCCGGGCCACGCTCCGCGAGCTCGGAGGCTTCCCTCGCGTGGTCCTCGGCGGGCAGCCAGCTGAACGGGTAGCGCCCGTCGTCGAGGTCCATCGCCGCCTGCGTGACGTGGAGCGGGTGGAAGGTATCGACCATGACCGCCAGCTCCTCGGTGGCCTCCTTGCCGATCGAGGCCTCGACCGTGCCCGGATGTGGCCCGTGCGGGATCCCCGCCGGATGGAGCGTGAACGACGCGATCTCCACCCCGCGCCGGCTCATGAAGTTGCCCGCCACGTAGTAGATGACCTCGTCCGAGTTGATGTTCGAGTGGTTGTACGGCGCCGGGATCGCGAGGGGGTGGTAGTCGAACTTGCGGGGCACGAACGAGCACACGACGAAGTTGCGTGCCTGGAAGGTCTGGTGGACCGGCGGCGGCTGGTGGACGCGCCCGGTGATCGGCTGGAAATCCGCGATGTTGAAGCGGAACGGCCACAGGTAGCCATCCCAACCGACCAGGTCGAACGGGTGGTGGCGATAGACATAGGCGGTGATCCGGTCGGCCGACCGGACGTGGATCGTGAACTCGCCCTCGTCGTCACGCGGCGCGACCTCAGTGGGCGCATGGATGTCGCGCTGCGAGTACGGCGCGTGCTCGAGCAGCTGACCGTAGTCGTTGCGGTACCGCTTGGGGGGCTCGATCTCGGACGGCGCCTCGAGGTACAGGATCCGCTGGACGGACCCCTCGTTCGGATCGAGCCGCCAGGTCGTCCCGATCGGCAGGACGAGGTAGTCGCCCGGGCCATACGTGAGCGGCCCGAAGATCGTGTCGCAGAGGCCCGTCCCCTCGTGGACGAACAGCATCTCGTCGGCGATCCCGTTGCGGTAGAAGACGCCGTCGGGCATCGGCCCCGAGGGCCGCACGACACCGAACACGACGTCGTTGTTGAAGTAGAGCGGGATCCGGCCGGTCACGACGTCACCGGTGGGCTCGATCGCGCCCGTCTTCGTCAGTCGATGTCGGTGGAGACCGTCGTCGGCGGCCTCGAGGTGCACCCGCGATACGGGTTCGATGCGGTGCGTCCGCGTCGGCGGGGTCACGTGATAGAGCAGCGACGATCGCCCCGTGAAGCCTTCGACGCCGAATAGCTCCTCGGCGTAGAGCGCACCGTCCGCCGAACGGAGCTGGGTGTGGCGCTGCTGGGGCACGTTACCGTGCTGGACGTAGTACATGAAATCGACTGGCCTCCTCGATCCCGAGGAGGCCAGTCTAGGTGCCGAGGGTGGTTACGGGGTCGGCGTGACACCGAACGCTCAGTCGGTCATGTCAAGGGCGATGGACCGACCGTCTAAAGGGTCCTCCCGTAGCCGGTGCAGAAATAAAGGGTCCGGTGCGGCGAAGATCGGTCGCTCGGTCGATGGCACGGGCCTCGTTCGAACCTACGGTAGACGCATCGCATCAACGACCTTGGGAAGGAGCCACAGCGATGCTCGCCGATCTCGAATTCAAGTTCAACCAGCACGAAGAGACCATCCGCCGAGCCGAGTCGAACGCCCGCCTGATGGAGGCGTTGACGCCGCATCGTGCGACGTCCGACCAGGAGCGTCCGCAGCGCCGACTGTCGACCCTCCTACGACGCCTCGCCGGGACGGCGTACACGGCCGCCTGATCGACCTCGAGACCGGACGAGGCGGTCGCTCTCGTACCATGGAAGCCGTGGCAACACGGGTCGCCAGCCCCGAGTTCATCGGGCGCCGGCGCGAGCTCGGATCCCTCACGGACGCGGTGGTGCGCGGCACTGCCGGTGACGCCGTCGTCGCGCTCGTCGGCGGTGATGCCGGCATGGGCAAGTCGCGGCTCGTCGCGGAAGTCGCGGTCGCGGCCCGAGAACGCGGCTGGCTGGTGCTGGAGGGCGGCTGCGTCTCACTCGGCAATGGCGAGGGGCTGCCGTTCGCACCGATCGTCGAGGCGCTCCGCCGCCTGCCAGGGATGATCGCCGCCGGTCAGGCCGGCCCCATTCACGATATCGACGAGCTGCGGATGCTCGAGACGAGCGATCTTGGCCGGCTGGTGCCCGAACTGGGTGCCGTCGCTGCGCCCGATCCCGACGTGTTCGATCGACCCGGCTGGGTCCAGGCACGGATCTTCGAAGGGCTGCTCGTGCTCCTGCGATCGCTCGGCGAGCGCGTCCCGGTCCTCCTGGTCGTCGAGGACCTGCACTGGTCCGACAGCTCCACCCGTGACGTGCTGTCCTTCCTCGCCCGGAACGCGCGGACCGAGCGCCTGGCCGTCATCGGTACCTACCGCACCGATGAGCTGAACCGGCGACACCCGCTCCGGCCGTGGCTGTCCGAGATGGAGCGCCTACCCAGGGTCGTCCGAATCGAGATCGGCCGGTTCGGTCGCTCGGACCTCGACGCGCAGATCGGCGCGATCCTCGGCCAACGCCCAAGCCTCGAGATGCTCGAGGCGATCGAGCGTCGCGCGGAGGGCAATCCGTTCTTCGTTGAAGAGCTGCTGGCGTCGGGTGCCGGCGCCCCCGGCGACGGTCTGCCGCCGACGCTTCGGGACGTCCTGATGACACGCGTCACGGCGCTGTCGGAGGACGCCCAGCGGATCCTCGGGGTGGCCGCAGTGGCCGGGCGGACGGTGGAGCCGGACCTGTTGGCCGAGATCGCCGGAGCCGCCGAGACCGACATCGAAGGGCCGCTGCGGGAGGCCGTTGCGGCGCAGATCCTCACGATCGACGCACAGAACCGCCCGGACGCCTATCGGTTCAGGCATGCCCTCCTTGCAGAGGCCGTGTACGACGACCTGCTCCCGAGCGAGCGGCGGCGGCTGCATGCCGCGTACGCCGCCGCGCTGGACGCGCGACCCGTCCCGAGCGGTGCCGAGGGCGCGAGCCGACTCGCGTCACTCGCGCATCACGCGACGGCGGCACACGAACCTGTCGTGGCGCTCCGGGCATGGGTTCGCGCAGCCCGCGCCGCCGCCGGATCACATGCCTTTGCCGAAGCCAGCCGCGCGTACGAGCGAGCCATCGAGCTGTGGGATGCCGTGCCGGCGGACGATCGGCCCGGCGATGCGGACGCGGCGGCGCTCTACCACGAAGGCGCCCTCGCGGCGATGATCAGCGGGCGCAACGCGAGGGCCGCCGATCTGGCGCGGGCCGCCGTCGATCGACTCGACCCCGAGACCCAGTTGGAGCGGTGGGCGGCTGCCAACGAGCGCCTTGCTCGAGCGGTCTGGATCTCGGGGGGCATGGACGAGGGCCTCGCTCGACTCGAGTCCACCGCAGCCATCCTGGCGCCCGGCGACCCGTCTCCGATGCGGGCCAGGATCCTCGCCGCGATCGCCGGTGCGCACATGCTGCAGGGCGACCATCCGAGGGCACTGGAGGTTGCCAGGTCCGCGATCGACGAGTCCCGCGCCACAGGCGCACGCCTGTCAGAAGCGCACGCGCTCAACACCCTCGGCACGAGTACGGCCTTGCTGGGCGACTGCGAGGAAGGGCTTCGGACCTTGCGGGACGCATTCGAGCTGACGAACGAACTCAACGACGTCGATGACCGCGGTCGGTCGTTCGCCAATCTCAGTTCCACGTTGCTCGTCTGCGGAGCCGGCGAGGAGAGTCTCCGCGTCTCGCTCGATGGGGTGGCGTGGGCGCGGGGCGTCGGGGCCACCAACGGCTATGGGCGATTCATCGCCGGGAATGCGATCGATGCCGCTGTCCAGCTTGGTCGATGGGACCGGGCGGAGGAGTTGGTCGACGAGCTGCTGGCCGGCGACCCGGAGGGCGCGAACCGGATCAGCATGATCAGCAACGTCGGCCCGCTGTACGCACGGCGTGGCCGGGCGGCCGACGCGGAACGGCTGCTGGCCGAGGGCAAGACCTTCGTCGACTCGCTCCTCGAGGCGCAGTTCACCGGTCCCGTTCATGTCGGCCTCGTCGAGTTGGCATTGGCGACAGGTCGCATCGGCGACGCCGCCGCGACAGCGGCGGATGGCATCGCACGGTTGAACCGAACGAGGGACCGCTTCTACCAGAGCGAGCTGCGGGCGCTGGGCGCCCGGGCCGAGGCGGATCGCGCCGAGCTGACACGGGCCGGGCGCGATACGGCGACCGCGGCCGAGGCCGCCGCCGTCGCGGCCGGATATCGCGACGAACTCCACGGCTGGGTGGCCGAAATGCCCCGCCCGGACGCGTACGGCGGGTCCCTCGCCGCGGATGCGGCGCAGGCCGCCGCGGAAGCCCGTCGAGCGGACGGCGTCGCGGACCCGGCCGCATGGCAGGCGGCCGTCCAGGCTGCCGACCGAGCCGTCTCCGCATGGCGCCAGGCGTATGTGCGATATCGCGCTGCGGAGGCGCTGCTCGGCGCCCGGGCGCCCCGCCGGGATGCGGCGGCCGAACTGGGCGATGCCGCGGCCCGCGCGACGGCTCTCGGTGCTGAGCCGCTCCTCGGGTGGATCGAGGCCCTCGCTCGACGGTCACGGATCGAGATCCCGACCGCACAGCCTTCAGCCGAGCTCGACACACCCGCGATACCGGAGCCACCGGCCGACGACCACGGTCTGACCGCACGCGAGCGCGAGGTCCTGGCATTGCTCGTCGAGGGCGATACCAACCGCCGCATCGCCGAGCAGCTGTTCATCAGCGAGAGCACGGCCGGCGTCCATGTCTCGAACATCCTCGGCAAGCTGGGCGTGACGTCCCGGACCGAGGCGGCGACTGTGGCGGCCCGGCTCGGGCTGGTCGACTAGGCTGGGCCGACGGCCGTCACGTCCCGACGCGACCGCTTCGGCGCTCCATCAGCACCACGTCGCGCCATCGTCCGCTGCCGTCGCGGCCCATCCCGCGCATGACGCCGACGCGTTCGAATCCGCACCGTCCGTGGAGAGCGAGGCTCGCCTCGTTCTCGACCATGATCCCGGCCAGGAGCGTCCAGAACCCCGCGGCCTCGGATGCCGGGGCGAGCGCTTCGAGCAGGGCGCGCCCGATGCCGTGGCCCCGTTCAGCCTGCGCGACATAGACGCTCTCCCAGGCGACGCCGCTGTAGACGCGCCGCGCCGAGTACGCCGTCAGGGCGACCCAGCCGACCGCCGGACCCCCTGGCTCGAGACGGGCGACCAAGCGGCAATCGCGCCGGTGCGAGCGGTCGAAATGGTCCCAATCCGGCGCCTCGCGTTCGAGCGTGGCGTCGCCGGTGGCGATCCCGTCGGCATAGATCCGATGGACCGCCGGCCAGTCGGCCGGCTCCATCGGCTCGACGCGGACAGCCTGACGGCGGGGCACGGCCGCATCATCGCACCGGGCCGGACCCTCAGGTGGGTCGCGCGACCACCGGGGTACGGAGCGACCCAAGGCGGTCGACCCTCAGCACGACCTCGTCGCCTGGCAGCAGGTACCGCCCGAGCGTCTGGTCACGGACCTCGAGCAGGCATCCCGTGCCCACGGTGCCGGACCCGAGCAGCTCCCCGGGACGCAGCGTCACGTCGGAAGACGCCCTCGCCGCCAGCTCGGGGAAGCCATGGACGATGTCCGACCAGCGTCCACGGGACGTCTCGACACCGTTGACGGTCACCGTCATCGCCAGATCGAAGCCGTGGCCGGCGCGGGCGTCCTCCAGCTCATCCGGTGTCACGAGCCATGGCCCGATGGAGCTCGCGAAATCCTTGCCCTTGGCGGGACCGAGCCGCAGGACCGTCTCGTCGCGTTGCAGGTCGCGGGCCGACCAATCGTTGAAGATCGTGTAACCGCCGATCGCGTCCTCGGCTCGGTCGGGCTGAAGATCGCGTGCCGGCGTATCGATCAGCGCGGCGATCTCGATCTCGAAATCGAGTTCCTGCGATCCCGCCGGCGCCCAGACCGGGTCCTCGGGCCCGCGCAACTCGGAGACGTTGGAGAAGTAGAAGATCGCCAATCGATACCAGGCCTCGGGGATCTCGGCGTCCCGGCGGCGCCACATCATCCCGACGTGCTGTTCGAAGCCGTAACCGTCGCGCAGCGAGGGCGGCGCGAGCACGGGCGGCCCGAACGCCAGACTGGCGGCATCGAGGACCGCCGGGTCGTCCTCGTCCCGAGACTCGAACCCCTCCAGCAGTTCGCCATATGCCGCGACCCGGAGGCCGCGCCGGAGGCCATCGTCGAGCGTGCTGATCGGCTGTCGGAAGAGCCCGGCGTCGTGCTCGAGCTCCGGCCGCGCAACGATCGCCCGGCGGCGGGCGGGCTCGAGGTCCAGCCAGCGATCGTCCCCGAGTGCGGCGGCAAGCCGCCACTGGGCGCCGGCGGGGGCGTGGTGTTCGCGGACGTGGGCGAGCCGCATCAGCGCGGCGTCCGATCACCGACGGGAATAGCGCATCGGAAGGTGGCCGTCGAGGCGGAGGCGACCATCAGGCTCGATCGCCCAACCGGTCACCCCGGACAGTGCTTCCAGGTACTCCGCCTCGACCGCACTCGCCGGCCGCGGGCAGCCGATCTTGGTGGTCGCCAGAGGGCCGAGCGTGAGCGACGCGCCATCGCTCGAGTAGGTGCCGTGGAAGGTGTTGCATCCCGCGAATCCTGACACGGTGCCGTCCGCTCGGAATTCGATCGTCGGCAACAGATGCGCGAAGTCGGCCGTCGGACCCATCTCGGCGAGGTCCCAGCCGCCAACGAGGCCGGAGCTCGGGCTGCCCGAGGCCTCCGGCCCTTCCGGCGCGGCGACGATGTCTGCCGCTCCGCTGAGTTCGAGATCACCGTCGCCGGTGATCCGCCACGTCTGAGCCCCGTTCAGGGCCGCCATGAACGCCGCCTCCTGGGTCCCGACATCGCCCTCGCACAGGATCAGCGTCGAAGCGAGCTCGCCGACCTCGATGGCATCGCCATCGACCGTGTACGGCCCGCCGTACCCATTGCAGCCGCCTGTCCCCTGCACCTGGCTATCGCCGGCGAAGGCCATCGTCGGGCGATGATCCGCGACGGTGTCACTGCCGCCGACCGTGAGGACGATCCAGCTCGTGCCGGGGAGTCCCGCCGACGTGCCGGCAGACGGACTCGATCCTTTGCTGTCGGGCGGAGCCGACGGCCCCGCGGTCGCACAGCCGCCGAGCGCGATGAGCGTGACAAGCAGCCCGACCGCGAGTCGGGCGCAGGATCGATCCATCAGGGACTCCGGAGCGGTGAGGAGCCCGGCTAGCCGCCCGGCTTGATCACCATCAGCCAGACGAGCAGCAGCAGTCCCGCGGTTCCGACCACCAGCAACACCTCGGGCCGTCGCGAGTCGAGCTGGGCGCGGACGGCATCCCACGAGGCGGGCGGCTGGCCATCAGGCGGCGGCTCCTCGAGCGACTTGCGCAGTCCCATGTAGTACGGCGAGGCGACAGCCCACATCACGATGAGGACGGCGACCAAGACGACGATGGACGCGATGATCCACGGCCGTCCCCAGAGGTCGGCACCCGCCGCTGCCCCGAGCCCGCCGACGATCAGCAGGAGCAGCCCGACGTACATCGGGCCGATCGACAGCTGGCCGACGCCCAGGAGCGCCCTCGCCGTGGCCATGTCGGGCGCGGCACGCACCCGGAACGCCATGAACGCCGATGCGCCATGGCTGATGGCGAACAGCACGAGACCGGCCAGGTGCGCGAAGACGAACCACGGATAGAACTCGGCCATCGATCCCTCCACCTCCCCAGCACGCGCGATGCCCCGAGGATACGCCGGGGGCCGAGGCGAGATCGTGGGCGAATCGCGTCTGGACGCGGCGGCAGCGACCCGCCACGATGCGCCCGTGCCCCGTCTGCAGCGCAAGTCGTTCGAGCATCCCGATACGGTCCGCACGTTCCCCTTCGGACGGCTCGACGTGATCAACCTCGACGAGATGGCCATCGGCCGTTTCGTCTGTCGCCCTGGCTGGCGATGGTCCGATGCCGTGAAGCCGCTGATGGGGACCGACAGCTGCCAGCTGCGGCATATCGGCTATGTCATCGCCGGCACGCTCCATGTCCAGATGGACGACGGCATCGAGGTCGACATCCGCCCGAACGACGCGTACGAGATCCCGCCCGGCCACGACGCGTGGGTCGTCGGCGATGTCGACTGGGATACCGTCGAGTTCACCAGCGGGCGTGTCTTTGCGGCCCCGGCCGAAGACCTCGGTGAGCGGACCCTCGCGACGATCCTGTTCACCGACATCGTCGATTCGACCGCGACGCTGGTCCGCATCGGGGACGCGGCCTGGCGCCGGACCCTCCTCGACCACAACACCCGGATGCGTGGCGTCCTCGACCGTCACCGCGGCCGGGAGATCGGCACGACCGGCGACGGGTTCCTGGCCCGCTTCGACGGTGCGGCCCGGGCCGTCCGCTGTGCTGCCGAGATGATCGCTGCCGTCGAGGACCTCGGGATCGCCCTCCGGGCGGGGTTGCATACGGGCGAGGTCGAGCTGGTCGCGGGCAACGTCCGCGGAGTCGCGGTCCACGCGGCCGCACGCGTCGCGGCCCTGGCCGGGCCTGGCGAGGTGCTGGTCTCGCAGACGACCCACGACCTGCTCGACGGATCCGGCCTGCACTTCGAGGACCGCGGCCGGCACGAGCTCAAGGGATTGGCCGGCGAGCGCTTGCTCTACGCGCTCGTCGACGGTTAGAGATTCCCGCGGTTCGCCTGCTCGCGCTCGATCGCCTCGAACAGTGCCTTGAAGTTGCCGACCCCGAAGCCCCGTGAGCCGTGGCGCTCGATGATCTCGAAGAAGAACGTCGGGCGGTCCTGGACCGGTCGCGTGAAGATCTGGAGCAGGTAGCCCTCTTCGTCCCGATCGGCCTCGATGCCGAGCTCCTCCAGGGTCTCGATGGGCACACCGACGTCACCGACGCGGTCCGCCAGGGTCGCGTAATACTCGTGGGGTAGCCCCAGGAACTCGACGCCGTTGTCGCGCAGCCGGCGCACCGTGCCAACGATGTCCTCGGTGCGCAGCGCGATGTGCTGGCAGCCCGGTGATCGATACCAGTCGAGGTACTCCTGGATCTGGCTCTTCTTCTTGCCGGACGCCGGCTCATTGATCGGGAACTTGATGCGTCCGTTGCCGTTGGTCATGACCTTCGACATGAGCGCGCTGTAGTCGGTGTGGATGACCTTGTCGTCGTAGTGGATCAGCTGGGCGAAACCCAGCACGTCGCGGTAGAAGTCGACGAAGGCGTCCATCTGCCCGAGCTCGACATTGCCGACGCAATGGTCGACCTCGAGCAGGCTGAGCCCATCAGCGGCACGCGCCGGCGCTGCGACCTTGCGATAGCCCGGCGCGAACGAGCCGTGGTAGTCGCGTCGGTCGACGAACGAGTGGAGCGTCTCGCCGTATGTGCGGATCGAGGATTTGCGCAGCACGCCGTCCTCGCCGCCGTCGAGCTCGGTCGGCTCCAGCGCCGACGTAGCACCGCGCGCAGTCGTCTCGCGCCAGGCCGACTCGACATCGGCCACTCGGAAGCAGATGTCGTGCACCCCATCGCCGTGCGCCCGGACGTGCTCGGCGATCTCGCCGTCGGGCGTGAGCGGTGCGGTGAACACGAACCGGATGTCGTTCTGGACCATGACGTAGCTCGCGCGGTCGCGAAGCTTGGTTTCGAGCCCGCTGAACGCGACCGGGGTGAAGCCCCACAGCGCCCGGTAATAGGCCGACGCCTGCCGGGCGTTGCCGACCCAGAACTCGACATGGTCGATGCCGTCGAGGGGGAGGAAGTCTCCGGCCTTTGCGTAGGCGTCCGTATCGACCCGGGCGCCGGCCTGGTTGGCCGCGCCTCGCGGGAGCGTCTCGGTCATCGCGCGTTCTCCCCTGCATGCGGGGTCCGGCCCCGGCTGGGCATGCGCCCCTGCCGCGGCGTCCTTCAGTGCTCCCATCGTACGCCGCGCATGCCACACTGGCTGGCATGAGCGGTGACCTCGAACGCCTCGCCGCGGCCCGGCGTGCATACGCCGATCTGGCACCCCGGGTGATGGCCGGCGAGCCTTGGCCGCTGGCCGAGGACTACGGCACCGGACCCGAGGCGTCGTGGGGTCCGCGCGAGGTCCTTGCCCACGTCGAGGAGATGCTCCCGTTCTGGCTGGGCGAGATGGAGCGCGTCATCGATGGCGACGGCAGAGCCGCCGTGCCCTTCGGGCGGACGGCCGACGACCCGATCCGGATCGGGTTCATCGAGCGTGATCGCAGCCTGCCGCTGCGCGTGCTGTTCGGGCGCATCGACACCGGGCTGCGGGCGTGGGAGGAGCGCATCCCCACGCTCACCGATGCCGAGTCGGCGCGTGTCGGTGCCCACCCTCGTCTCGGGGAGATGCCGGCACCGGCGATCCTCGAACAATTCGTGATCGGCCACGCCGAGGACCACATCGCCCAGCTCAGCGACATCATCGCCGCCCGGGGCTGACGGCCGACCACGTGTTCGTCCTCCTCGCCGTCCCGGTCGGCGTCATCCTCGGGTTCCTCATCGGCGGTCGGCTAGAGCGGCTCTCGCAGATCCACTTCGAGTGGGCGTGGCTGGCCGTCGCCGGTCTCGGGACACAGATCCTCCTCTTCTCGACGTCCCTCGGCGAGTCCTTCACGGGTGGCGTGGGTGAGGCGATCTACGTCGCCTCGACGGGTGCGGTCCTCGTCGCGGTCTGGCGGAACCTGGCGATCCCGGGCCTTGCCCTGGTCGCGCTCGGGGCGATCTCGAACCTTGCGGCGATCGTGGCGAACGGCGGCGTGATGCCGACCACGGTCGAAGCGATGACGGCGGCCGGGCTCGACCCGCTCGAGGGCTTCTCCAACAGCGCCATTCTTGAAGATCCCGCGCTGGCGCCGCTCACCGACATCTTCGCCTTGCCGGCCGGGCTGCCGTTCTCGAACGTGTTCAGCATCGGCGACGTCCTGATCGCGCTCGGCATCGTCCTGGTGATCGCCATCGGGATGCGTCGGGGCGACCCTCGAACGACCCAGCGACCGTCCTTCGACTGACTCGCCGCGGTTCGCCGTCGAGCGTGCGGCGGTGCTTCGCCGCACCCCAAGCCACTCAGGTCATGGGCGGATGGTACGGATGGCCTATGGCTGCCTGCCTCGTCGTCCACGTACGTTGCGGTCAGAGAACAACGCCCATCTCCCCTGGACTGACCGAAACGAGGGACCGCGATGAAGAACATCATCAAGTCGGGGACCTTCCGGACGCTGATGCTCCTGTCCGCGCTCGCCAGCTCCGGCCTCGTGCTGGAAGCGGCGCGCCGCTGGAACTAGCCCCGGATCGACCTACGACGCCGGCGCTCGCGCGCCGGCCTGTTCGAAGACACGCCGGCCGTCCGTCATCGGGCGGCCGTCGTGATTCCCAGGCGATCTGTTAGGAGCGGCCCTCGCCGTCCGGAGGCACGTGGGTCGTCAGGAAGGTGAGGATCCGCTCGAACGCGTCGCGTCGATTCTCGCGGCGCTCCCAGCCGTGTGCTTCCTCGTCGTACCAATGGACCTCGTGGACCTTGTCCTCGATCTCGAGCGCCTCGACCATCCGCTCGGTCATCAGCGGCACCACCCGCTTGTCCTTGCGCCCGTGGAGGATGAGCAGCGGCGCCTCGATCCGCTCGGCCCGGTAGACGGGGGAGCCGCGCCGGTACAGGTCGGCCCGAGCCGGATCGTCGGGCGCGCCCATCATCTTGTGCAGGTCGAGACGACCGACGCGGTCACCGTGCCGATAGCTCTCGGCGATCTCCGAGTCGCCGTACAGGTCCACGCCGGCTGACCACAGCATCGGCTCCTCGACGAGCGCGGACAGGACCATGTAACCGCCGTACGAGCCGCCGAAGATCGCGAACCGGCCGTCCGACCAGGGCTGCTCGCCGGCCCATCGCGCGGCGTCGATCAGGTCGTGCACATCGGCGTGACCCCACTCCCCGTGATTGGCGTGGCGGAACTCCCGGCCATAGCCGGTCGAGCCGCGGAAGTCGACGTCGAGGAACGCGTACCCGCTCGTCGCCAGCAGGAGCTTGAACGGCTGGAACGAGCGGTAGGCTTGCCACGTCGGCCCGCCGTGCGGGTAGACGATCGTCGGGACACGCTTGCCACCGCGTTTCCCAGTGGCCGTCGCCGGCCGCCACAGCGTGCCCTCGACGCGGAGACCGTCACGGGCCGCGATCGCGACCCGCTCGGCAGTCGGCACGCGCCCGGCGGACATCGCCGCGGCGAGGACGGCTGGCTGCGAGTTGGTGACTTGGCGCGGACGCGATCCCTCGGGGGCCGCGCCCGGGACGGGCAGCAGCCACAGGTCCTGGGGTCGCCGGTCGCTCTCCCCGATCGCCGCGACCCAGGCTCCGTCGGGCATCCACCCGACCGCGCGCCACACGCCCTCCCACGCCGAGATCCGTGTCGCCTTGGTCGAGGCCGTCACGGTCCGCGGCGTTTTCGGCGGACGACCTCGACCGCGCTTGGGGGCGGCGCCCTCACCGACGTCGCGAACGAACAGGTCGATGAGGCCGGCGTGGACCTCGATATGCACGACGCGGCGGCCGTCGGGTGATGGCAGTGGCGCATACCCGTAGGTGCCGGACGGCTCGCCGTGCTCGCGCTTGCCCTCGGTGAGCGCGATCTTGTCGCGGCCATCCGGGGATCGACGGATGACCTGGAACCAGCCGTCCTCGTCGCTGACGTAGAGGAGCGACCCGTCCGGCCCCCAGCGCGCCCCACAATCGTGGCTCTTCGAGCCCGCGACGATCCGGGTCTCGCCGGTGGCTGCTTCGACCAGCGCGACCTGCCAGGTGGTGAGGTCATCGGGTGCCTGTTGGCCGGTCACGGCGAGCTGCGATCCGTCCGGCGACCAGTCGAGTCCGTCGACGTCGAACCCTCCCTTCGTGAGCGCCGTCGGCACCGGCGGCTTGGGCTCGCGTTGCGGCCGTCCACGGCGCGGGACCGGAGCATCGATGAGCCAGACCTGGCTCCAGCCGCGACGCCGGGAGACGAACGCCAGGCGGCGGCCGTCGGGTGACCAGCGTGGCTCGCGACCACCGCCCGGCTTGGCGACCACACGAGTGAGTCGCGAACCGTCCGCCTCGACGATCCAGATCTCGTCGTCACGCACGAAGGCGAGGCGCCGGCCGTCGGGTGACCACTGCGGGTCGCTGACCGCCTTGTCCGACGCCGTGATCTGCGTCGGGGGCGATCCCGTGCCCCGCAGCGACAGGGTGAAGACCTGACGCGCCCCGGCCGCTTCGGCGGTGAACGCGACAGTTCGGTCGCGCGGATGGATGCGGAACTCGCGGGGCGGATCGACCGCGACGAGCGCCTCGATGGTCAGCCCCGATCCCTTCGTCGCGGGAGCTCCGGACGCCTCCTCCGCCATCAGCTCCCCGGCCAGCCGCTGGCCACGCACCACCGCCCGACCATCGCGAGGTGCTTGCGGACGTGCCCGTGATGGCAGTCGTAGACCCAGCTCCAGCCGTCCGGCGAGCGCAGCTCTTCGACCGTCATGGAGGCGACAGCGTCGAGCAGTCGGACCCGTGCCGCGTCATATCTGACGAGCGTCTCGCGCGAGGATTCGTCGCGACGCGCGGCGACGTGCCGCTCATTCCAGGCATCGATCCCCTCTTCCGGGTCCGACAGCCAGACATCGGTGTCGCGATGGACCGCGATCGCCCGCGCGCCCTCGTCGAACCAATCCGCGAGGTGCGCCACGTGATCGCGCAACGTCCAGCCGGGCGTCACATCGGCCTCGAGCCAGCGGTCCTCCGGCAGACCGCGCACGAGGGCGTCGAAGAGCCCATCGGCGGCGGCGACGTCCGCCGCCAGACCGGCGTGATCCGCGGGGCGCGGGTCGGCGATGAACGGGTCGCCGTCGATCTGGCGGTCGCGCAGTCGATCGGTCCACGGCTCGACGACCGCAAGGTGGTCGAGGTAGTGGCCATGGAGCGTGAAGTACACCCAGCCCCACGCGTCGTCGCTCCGGAGCTGGTCGAGCGAGAGCCGGCCGGCGGCTTCGAGCAGCCGAGGCCTGGATGTCCGGAGTCGGGCGAGGATGGCTGCGCTCGACATCGTCGTCCACGGCGCCCGGCGCCGCTCGTTGAAGCGGTCGAAGTCGCCGCCGTCGTAATCGTTGTCGGACGGCCAACGACCGGTCTGGAGGGCGGTACCGACATAGTCGATCGCGAGCTCCTGCCAGTCGGCGAGATGGCCGACGTGCTCAGCCAGCGACCAGTCCGGGCCGCCGGCATCCGAGGGCGCCGCGCCCGGCAGGTGCCACGCCGCCTCATCGAGACCCGCCCAGGACGATGTCAGGCGGTCCCACAGCGCAGCCTCATCGGTCCACGGGTCGCGCGATGGCGAGCGGAGATCGAGAGCTCGCACGTCCCCGAGCGACGCGCGGCGGAGGTCGACCACCGGTGTCGCGAGCGCGGCCGATCTGCCTCCCGCCATCAGGCGGTCGGCCGCGGCTTGCCGTCGCGCGACGTCAAGCTGGGCTTCGAGCTGATCGCCAAGTTCGACGGTGCGGCGGAATGCCGCCCAGACCGCCTCCGACAGCACGGTCCGCAGGCGCCCGCTTTCGAGCTCATGGAGGGCCGCCGCAGAGGTGCCGCCGGGCGACGTGACCATGTTCCGCAGCTCGGCCGGATGCATGCCCGACTGGCGTGCGAACACCGTCGAACCCTCGAGCGTCTCGATGACGAGGTCATGCGCGATGTGGCGCGGGAACCCGAGGTGGACGGCGGCGTCGATGAGCGCCTCCATGACGAGGAACACATATGTCGGGCCGGTGCCGCTGACGGCGGTCGCCATCGCGACCATCTTCTCGTCATCCACCTCGAGCTGGTGCCCGAGAGCGCCGAGCAGGGCGGCGGCCTGCGCACGTTGCGTTTCCGTCGTCTCGGGCGTGGCATACCAGACCGTCACGCCCTTCCCGAGGCGGGCCGGCGTGTTGGGCATGCTGCGCACGACCTGGTCGTGCCCGAGGATGCCGGTCAGGGCCGCGGTCGTGGCGCCGGCCAGGACGCTCAGGACCAACTGCCCGCGACGCAGGTGCGGGCCGATGTCGCGGCCGACGCGGTCCAGCATCTGCGGCTTGATCCCGAGCAGGATCACGTCGGCGTCGCGGACCGCGTCCGCGTTGGCGCTGACGGTGCGGATGCCGTACTCGCGCTCGAGTGCCTCTCGGCGCTCGGCGCGCGGATGGCTGGCGACGACGCGCTCGGGTCCGACGAGGCCGTCGCGGAGCAGGCCCGCGATCATCGCCTCGGCCATCACCCCCGAGCCGACCGTCGCGATCGTGGCTTTCGACAGGGGCGACACGGCCGGAGTATAGCCACGGCCCCCGGCCGACCCGCGATGCCGGACCGTCAGGTAGGGCCAGGCGCTGCGCGTGCCGTTCCGAGCAAGGAAGAAGCGGCCGGTGGTCGTGATGTCGATGTCGTCGAAGCCGGCGGCCTCCAGCGCGCGCGCGAGCTCATCCGGCGCGTAGAACACCTTCACGATCGTGAACTCCCGGCCGTCGTCCAGCCGACGGGTCGACCGATCGTCAGCGGGTTCGGCGTGGTCGGCGGCACCGGATGCCGGATCCGCGAGCGAATCGATGAACGCGATCCGACCGCCCGCCTTCAGCCAGCGCCGGGCGATGGCCAGGGACTCCGCGAGTCGCTCGCGCGGGACGTGGCTGAGCCAGAACCCCATGAACAGGCCGTCGACCGCACGATCGGGCTCCGACCACGCGTCGCGCACGTGCAGGTGCGCCCGGAGTCCGTGAGCAACCAGGCGTTCACGCGCCCGGTCGAGCGCAGCCGGCGAGGCGTCGTACAGCGAAAGCTCGCCCCTGGACGCCAGCAATGGCGACCACCAGCCGGTCCCGGCGGCGAGCTCCACGATCTCACCGGCCCATGGCAGGGCGTCCAGCCAGCGCCCGGCGGCGTCCAGCTCGGCGTTCCATGCCGCGTCGTGGATCGCGCCGCGCGCGTAGCGACCACGGCGGAGGTACCAATCGTCGTACTCGGGCGCCCGGGCCTCGTAGTACTCGACCATCTGGGCGTCGAGGTCGGCATCGCGGCGCCGGTCCTCCGGTTCCCGTTCCGCCACGACCACAGCCGCCGCCGCGGTCCCGTCGCCGCGGGCTGCGGCGGCCCGCTCCCCCAGGGCCTGTCGCAACCGGAAGCGCAGGAACCCGTTGTCGCCAGCCTTGCCGACACAGTCCGGGCAGAGTTGCGCCCACCCTTCGAGGTCGTCCGACGAACGCGTGGCATAGGTAGTCCCGCACCACAGGCACGAGAAGGACGCCAGGAAGGGCACTCAGCCGACCTCGACCGGTGCCCATCCGCCGGGCGGTGCGACGTCGACGAACCCCTCCGGATCCATGATCTCGGCCAGCATCTCGACGCCGTCGATGACACGCGGTCCAGGCCGGGAGAAGTACGCCGACCCATCGACCGCGAACACGGCGCCCGAACGCACGGCCGCAAGATCGCCCAGCCACGCCGGGTGCGGCGTCCTGGACCACTCATCGATCGTCTCGGCCAGGTGGAACCCGCAGGGCATCAGGAACACCATCTCGGGATCGACCTCGGCCACCGCATCCCACGTCGTGGCGTGCGATCTCTGCTCGTCGGCGCCGAGCAGGTCCCAGCCCCCGGCCCGACGGATCTGCTCGGGGACCCAGTGGCCGACGGCGAAGGGCGGATCGAGCCATTCGAGGCCGACCACGCGGACCGGCGATCGGCCGGCGTCCCGCCGACGGGCGACACGCTGCTCGACCGCGCCGAGCCGTTCGCGCAGCAATTCGACGAGGTCGATGGCGGCATCCTCGACCTCGGCCATGGCGCCGACGGTCGTGATGGTGTGGAGGATCCCCTCGATCGAGGTCGGCTCGAGCGACACGACCGTGATATCGGCATCGATCCGGCGCGCGACTTCGTTGACCTCCTGGTAGCTGACGGCGCACACGTGGCACAGCTCCTGGGTCAGGATCAGGTCTGGCTCCGTCGCGGCGAGCGCCTCCTCGTCGAGCTCGTACAGCGACGACCCACCGTGCATCGCCGCCGTGACCCGCGCATGGATGTCGCGCGACGACGCCGTCGCGAGGTCGTGGACGCTCCGTGTCACGACGGGCTTGCCGACAACCGCCGGCGGCCAGTCACATTCGTGGGTCACCGCCACCAGCTCGTCCTGGAGCCCGATGGCGCAGACGATCTCGGTAGCCGACGGAAGAAGAGACGCGATCCTCATGGGTCAGGTGCTGGCTACTGGCACCCTCAGCGGGGAGGTGTCACACGCGCACCGAGGCCTGAGGCGGAGCTCTGCGACGCCATCAGCCCGAGGTAGGTTTGAGCTCGTCGACCGAGGCGCGGGCCGCCGCCTTGTCCGTGTACCAGGTCGCGTCGATCACCGTGTACTGGGCCCACTCGGGCGGCAGCGACTCCTCGGGGAAGATGGCGTTCACCGGGCACTCCGGCTCGCACGCTCCGCAGTCGATGCATTCATTCGGGTCGATGAACAGCTTCCGGTCCACGCCCTCTTCGTAGTGGATGCAGTCGACCGGACAGACGGATACGCACGAGATGTCGAGCACGTCGATACACGGCTCGGCGATCACGTAGGTCATCCGGTTCCTCCTCGAGGCTGGAAAGGGTCGATGGATCGTCAGGAAAGCGCGTGGCGAGAGCGTACCACCGTGCGTGCGGCGGGTCCGTTCGCCCTGGCTGTGCCACGCCTCGCGCGCCGACCTTGACACGTCAGGGGTCGCGTCGCATCGTTCGCGCACCCGTCACCCCCGGGCTGAACGCGCGAGCAGCAGTGAGGGCGCTTGGCCATCCCGACCGACATCCGTGACCCGAACGCGAGTGCGGGCCCGGGTTCGTCGACGCCGTCCGTGACGACCGCGTCGGCGGCGATACCAGCCGTCCGCCTCGAGGGGGTCGAGAAGCGCTACGGCGACGTCGTCGCCGTAGATGGCATCGACCTCGACGTGCGCGACGGTGAGTTCTTCTCGATGCTCGGGCCGTCGGGCTCGGGCAAGACGACGACCCTCCGGATGATCGCCGGCTTCGAGCAACCGACAGCCGGTCGGATCCTGCTCCACGGCGGCGACGTCACCGGCGTCCCGCCGTTCGACCGTGACGTGAACACGGTGTTCCAGGACTACGCGCTGTTTCCCCATCTGAGCGTGGCCGACAACGTCGCGTACGGGCTGATGGTCCGCAAGGTCAAGCGCGACGAGCGTCTCGCCCGCGTGAAGGACGCCCTGCGCATGGTCCGGCTGGAAGGCTATGACAAGCGCAAGCCGGGCCAGCTGTCCGGTGGCCAGCGCCAGCGCGTCGCACTGGCTCGGGCGCTCGTCAACCGTCCGCGCGTGCTGCTGCTCGACGAACCGCTTGGCGCGCTCGACCTGAAGCTGCGCGAAGAGATGCAGATCGAGCTCAAGGCGATCCAGCAGCAGGTCGGCATCACGTTCATCTACGTGACTCATGACCAGGAAGAGGCACTCACGATGAGCGACCGCCTGGCGGTCTTCAACGCCGGCCGGATCGAGCAGCTCGGCTCGCCCGCCGAGGTCTACGAACGACCGGCTACACGGTTCGTCGCAGGTTTCGTCGGGACGTCGAACCTCCTCACCGGCGACGTCGCGGGGACGGTGCTTGGCAGGGCCGGCAGCTTCACGATCCGTCCCGAGAAGATCCGGCTGGCGTCGATCGATGGCGTGCCCGGGCCCGACGAATCGTCGGCCCTCGGCACCATCCAGAGCGTCGTCTATCTCGGCCCCGACACGCGGTACATCGTCGAGCTGGAGGCCGGCGCCCGGCTCGTGGTGACCGAACAGAACCTGTCGACCACCTCGACCGAGGTGCTCGAGCAGCAGGGCAAGGCTGTCCGCCTGATCTGGAAGCGACAGCACGAGCTACCCGTCGCCGACGGAAGTCGATCCGTGGAGGAAGAGGAGGAGACCCCATGATCCATCGAAGGCTGCTGGCACTCGCCGGCGCCGCCTCGCTCGTCATCGCTGCGTGTAGTGGTACCGGGTCGGGGACACCCGCTCCCAGCCTCCCGACGTCGGTCGGTGAAGGAGAGGGTGCGCTCTCAGTCCTTGCGTGGCCGGGCTACGCCGAGAACGGGTCGACCGACCCGGCTGTCGACTGGATCACCCCGTTCGAAGAGGCCACGGGGTGCAAGACCGAGGTGCAGGTGTTCGGCAGCTCGGACGAGGCCTTCAGCCTGTTCACCACCAACCCCGAGAAATTCGACGTCATCTCCGCATCCGGCGATGCGAGCCTGCGGCTTGTCCGAGCCGGCTATGTCGAGCCGGTCAACGTCGACCTCGTTCCGAGCTATGCGGACGTGTTCCCGGCACTCAAGGACAAGCCGTACAACACCGTGGACGGCGTGCACTATGGCGTCCCTCACGGCCGCGGCTCGAACCTTCTGATGTGGCGGACGGATGACGTCGATCCGGCGCCGACGACCTGGGCGGAGATGTTCGACCCCTCGTCGGCATTCGCGGGCAAGGTGTCGGTCTACGACGCCCCGATCTACATCGCCGATGCGGCCGTCTTGCTGATGTCGACCAAGCCGGACCTGGGCATCAAGAACCCGTACGCCCTCGACGACACCCAGTTCCAGGCAGCTGTCGATCTGCTCAAGCAGCAGAAGCCGATGATCTCCCAGTACTGGGTCGACTACACGAAGCAGATGGATGCGTTCCGCAACGGTGACGCCACCGTCGGGACGACGTGGCAGGTCATCACGAACCTGCTGCAGGGCGAGGATCCGGCCGTCCCGGTCGAGGTCATCAAGCCGCCGGAAGGTGCCACTGGCTGGTCCGACACGTGGATGATCAATTCCAAGACGACCCACCGGAACTGCGCCTACAAGTTCATCGATCACATCGTTTCGCCAGCGGTGAACATCCAGGTCGCCGAGTGGTTCGGCGAGGCCCCTGGCAATTCGAAGGCGTGCGCGCTGGCGACGACGCCGGAGCATTGCGAGATCTTCCATGCGGACGATGACGCCTTCTGGGAAGACGTCTGGTATTGGCAGACCCCGGAAGCCAAGTGCGTTGACGGTCGCACCGACAAGACGTGCAAAGACTTCGACGCATGGGTGACGGCCTGGACGGAGATCAAGGGCTGAGCGCGCCCTCTCCGAGGGCAGCTACCGCAGCGGCCCGGACCCCGGCGGGGCCCGGGCCGCATATCGTTCGACGATGACGGCGAGCGACGGGGTGGCGACGACGGTCCCTCTCTCCGGATCGCGGCGTGTGGCCGCGGCCCTCTATCGCCGACCACGGCTCCGGCTCGGATTGCTGCTCGCCGGGCCCGTGGGCTGGCTCGTCGTGGCGTATCTCGGGTCGCTCGCCATCTTGTTTCTGAACGCCTTCTGGACGCGCGATCCGTTCACTGGCCTCGTCATCCGCGAATTCACGCTGGACAACTTCGCCGAGGTCGCGACCGATCCGCTCTATCGGACTGTCACGCTGCGGACCGTGGGCATGGCATTCGCGGTGACGCTCACGTGCATCGTGCTGGCGTTTCCGATCGCCTACTACATGGCGCGCGTCGCCTCGCCCCGGGTCCGCGGCCTGATGGTCGTGGCCGTTCTGATGCCACTCTGGGCGAGCTATCTCGTCAAGGCCTACTCGTGGCGGCTGATCCTGTCCGAGGACGGTGTGCTCAATTGGTTCCTTGCGCCGTTCGGGCTGCGGGGGCCCGGGCTGGGGGAAGGCATGGTCGGCCTCTGGATCGTGTTCACCTACCTGTGGCTGCCGTACATGATCCTGCCGATCTACGCCGGCCTCGAGCGGATCCCCGCCTCACTGCTGGAAGCCTCCGCGGACCTTGGAGGGCGGAGCTTCACGACCTTTCGGCGGGTGGTCCTGCCCCTCGCGTTCCCCGCGGTCGTGGCTGGCTCGATCTTCACCTTTTCGCTGACGCTCGGCGACTACATCGCGCCGGGGCTCGTGACGACGACGCAGTTCATCGGCACGCTGATCCTGTCGCGTTTCGGGGTCCCGGATCTGCCACTTGCGGCCGCGCTCTCGATCGTGCCGCTCGCGATCATGGTCGGCTACCTGCTCGTCGCGCGGCGCCTTGGGCGCCTTCGAGGCGCTGTGATGAGCGGCCGGCTCGGTCGAGGGGCCCTCGGTCTGGTATCGATCGCGGTGCTGGCGTTCATGTACTTCCCGTTGGCCCTGATCGTCGTGTATGCCTTCAACGAGAGCGGCACATCGGCGTGGCCTCCGTCTGGGATCTCGCTCAGATGGATCGCGCTGGCACTTGAGAACAGTGGGCTCCGTCAGGCCTTCATCACGTCGTTGGCGGCAGCGCTCGGGGCGACACTGATCGCCCTGCTCCTGGGGACACTCGCGGCCCTCGCAGTCGCTCGGTATCAATTCTTCGGGCGCGAGGCGATCTCATTCGTGGTCATCTTCCCGATCGCGCTGCCGGGCATCGTGACGGGCATGGCGCTGAGCACGACATTCGCCACGACAGGCGTGCCTCTCGGGCTCTTCGCGATCGTCATCGGTCACGCCACGTTCTGCATCGTGCTCGTCTATAACAACGCGATCGCCCGCCTTCGGCGGACCTCCGCATCGCTCGAGGAGGCGTCCTCCGACCTCGGCGCGGATAGCTGGCAGACGTTCCGGCGGGTCACCTTGCCCAGCATGCGGTCGGCGATGCTCGCCGGAGCGCTCCTGGCATTCGCGCTGTCATTCGACGAAGTGATCGTGACGATCTTCCTTGCGGGCGGCGTCCAAACGCTGCCCATCTGGATCTTCCAGAGTTTCCGACTGGCGAATCAGCTTGCGCTGGTGAACGTCGCGGGTCTCGTGGCGATCCTCCTGTCGGTCATCCCGGTGTACATCGCGACCCGGATCAGCACCGGCGTCGCGGGCGCCCGGACCTGAGGCGACTCACCAGCGACGAGCGAGATCGCCGATCAGGGCGAGGGCGACGGGCAGCAGGGCGACGAGGGACTGGCGGATGCGTTCAGACATGGGCGGCTCGACCTCCGCCGGACCCGGTACCGGCTCGCTCGACGGCCGACCCCATCGAGGAGTGCCCGGTCGTATGCCGTGGCGGCCAGTATCGCCACGGCCGCTTAGCTGCGGCTTATCAGCCGCGCGTCACATCGACGGGACGTAGTCGGGATCGAGGTACTTCTGCGGGTCGTCCTTGAAGTCCAGCAGGCACCCCTTGCTGCAGAACCAGTACGTCGTGCCCTCGTGGTCGTACGACAACAGCGACGTCGTCGTGTCCACCTTCATCCCACAGACGGGATCGATCTCGACGGCCATCGGACGCCTCCTTGAGTACTCCCCCGGAGTATAGCCGCCGGTCACGCATGGCCGCCACCGAGCGTACAGTCCGACCATGACCGAGCCCGACACGACGTCCGCCCGCGCCGCCTTGAAGGTCGAGCGTGCCCGGCTGCTCGCCGAGCTCGGTGAGGCGATCCAGGCACCCGGCCAGATGACCTACGGGTCGCAGGCGGCCGCGGCCAGCCAGGTCTTCGAGCAACAGCGCGATCTCGCCCTTCGCGACCATGCGACCCAGCAGCTCGAGCTCGTCGACGCGGCGCTCGAGCGCCTGGACGCCGGGAGCTTCGGCACGTGCCTGCGCTGCGGCAAGCCGATCGCGCCGGCGCGGCTCGAGGCGCTGCCGTGGGCGGCGCACTGCATCGAGTGCCAGAGCGCGGTCGACAAGGGTCGCCGGTGACGACGGTAGCCCCGGCGGACCTCGTCGGCATCGACGCGATCCGGGAGGCGGCCGATCGCCTCCGTGGGGTCGTCGTCCATACACCGTTGGTGCCGTACGTCGCGCCACCCGACGGCGTCTTCATCAAGGCCGAAAGCCTCCAGCCGATCGGGGCCTTCAAGATCCGCGGCGCGTACAACGCGATCGCCTCGCTGACCGACGGCGAGCGAGTGCGCGGCGTCATCACCTACTCCTCCGGCAATCACGCCCAGGGCGTCGCCCGTGCGGCGCGACTGCTGGGGACTCGGGCGGTGGTCGTGATGCCCGACGACGCCCCGACCATCAAACGCGACCGCGTCGCGGACGACGGTGCCGAGATCGTCATCGTCGGGCCTGCATCGGAGGAGCGCCAGGAACGGGCTGAAGCGATCGCCGCCGAGCGGGGACTGGCGATCATCCCGCCGTTCGACGACGACCGGATCATCGCCGGTCAGGGCACGATCGGGCTCGAGATCGTCGAGGACCTGTCGGCCACGGAGCTGATCCTCGTCCCGGTCGGTGGGGGCGGCCTGGCGAGCGGCGTCGCGGCCGCGGTCAAAGCGATCAGGCCGGACATCCGCGTCATCGGCGTCGAGCCTGAGCTCGCGGCCGATGCCCGCGACTCGCTGCGTCGTGGCGAGATCGTCCGCTGGTCCGCGGCCGATGTGTCCCGGACGATCGCCGACGGCACCCGTACGCAGGCGCTCGGAGCGCGGACGTTCGCTCACCTCCGGGCGCACCTCGACGACATCGTGACCCTCACCGAGGCGGAGATCGCCGGGGGCGTACGGCTCACCGCGGAGCGGGCTCGGCTGGTCGTCGAGCCCTCGGGTGCGCTCGCCGTCGCTGCCGTCGCATTCCGACGCGGCGAGCTCGGGATCGGGGGTGGCGGTGTCACGGTGGCTGTCGCGAGCGGCGGCAACGTGGAACCGGCGGCTTTCCGGGCCTATCTCGAGGCGCCACTCCCGGGCTGAGGATCGGGCGTCGCCTCGGGCGCCTCCCGTCGCAGGCGCTCCGCGAGTCGCTTCTCCCGGTCGCGGATGAGGGCCATCTCCTCCGCCGCCCGCCTGTCCGTCCGGACGGCGTCGCGACTCTCGGCACGCGACCAACCGAGGAGGATCGCCAAGGTGGCGGCGAGGAAGATCATGTCGCCGATGACCCACATGAAGGCTGCGGCGATCTGCTGATCCTCGAGCGGCGTGGGACCCCACGACCGCTGGACCGTGGCGTAATGCGGGTACAGCACGGTCTGGGCGTTGAGGATCACGACCGCAAGGAACGTGTTCTGGGTCATCTGGAGGAACACGTAGAGCGCTCGTGCCGGGTGCGACATCCGCCAGGGCGCCGGGTCAAGCGCGACGGCGGGCCACCAGAAGAGCAAGGCCGCACCGAGGTAGACCGCGTGTTCGAAGTCGTGGATGAGCGGGTCCTCGAGCGCCGCGTCGAACAGCGGCGAGAAGTGGCTGACCCAGAGCACGCCCGCGAAGATGAGCCACGCCACCACCGGGAACGCGAGGAAGCGCATCACGCGGCTGTGGAGGATCGGCAGGATCCAGCGGCGCCGGGTCGCCGGCGAGGAGACGCGGAGGATGAGCGTCACCGGCGCCGAGAGCGCGATGAGGGGCGCGACCACCAGCGTCAGGAGCACGTGCTGGACCATGTGGATCGAGAAGAGGGTCGTGTCGTAGCGATCGATCCCGGAAAGCAGGGCGAACGCCAAGGCGACCATCCCGCCGACGAACGCCATGGACCGACGACGAGGCACGGGGTTGGCGGGGTGGGCGACATCGACCCGCCGCACGGCCCAGAACCACCAGGCGAGTGCGACGAGGATGCCCAGGGTCGGTAACGGCTCGAACGTCCAGCCGAGAAGGAGCGAGGCCGGCGTGGGCGGTTCGGTCGGGGCGGGTCCATGCGCCGCCACGGGGACCGCGGCGACGGCGACCCCGACGACGGCGCCGACCGTCGCGAGGCCGGCTACCGGCGTCCGCGCACGGTGTCGCCCCGCGGATCCGACGGCGCTCGTGATGCGCATGTCCGCATCGTCCCACGCCGCGTCGCGCACCGCCTCGAGCCGATGTAGCGGCCGCGCGATGCGCCGATGGTGCGCGGTAATATGACGATGGTCCGACCCGGGCGGGTCCGGACGCGTCCGCCTCCCACCCGCACCGAGGAGCTGCATGGCGAGTTCCCCCAGGACCGGCCGCTCATCCGTCGGGATGGTCGCGTTGGTGGTCGGCGCACTCCTGCTCCTCGGGGCCGCGATGGTGATCGTCCTGGGGTTCGACCCGGTTCGGGTCAGCCAGGGGGTCCTGGCTAGCTTCTTCCCGCCGCAGGCGATCACGGACCGTGGCGCCAAGATCCGCGAGCTCTACGACCTCGTGTTCGGGATCGCGGTCGTCATCTTCTTCGTGGTCGAGGGACTGATCGTCTGGAGTGTCATCCGCTACCGACGCCGGCCTGGTGATGACGAGCTGCCACCACAGACCCATGGCAACGCGATCGCCGAGGTCGTCTGGACGGTCGTGCCGACGATCATCGTCGCGGTCATGTTCGTGGCGTCATGGGCGACGCTGAACACCGTGGAAGCCACGTCACCGGCTCCGGAGCACAAGGTGCGCGCAGTGGCCGCGCAGTTCCTGTGGACGTTCGACTACATGCCCGACGATTACGACCCGAAGTCCACGAAGGAGTTCGAGCCGCTCTATACGGTGACCACGCCCGAGGGCCCCGACGGCGGTCTGACGTTGCCCGTCGGTCGGACGATCCACCTGTACCTGCAGAGCCCAGACGTCATCCACGCGTTCTATGTCCCCCAATTCCTGTTCAAGCGCGACG
This sequence comes from uncultured Chloroflexia bacterium, assembly GCA_963813535.1. Lineage (GTDB taxonomy): Bacteria > Chloroflexota > Limnocylindria > Limnocylindrales > CSP1-4 > SPCO01. The sequence goes on from CAWEZH010000002.1 coordinate 1,746,752, forward strand.
TGGTCCCCGGCCGGGTGAACAACTTCGAGTTCACGCTCAATGAGCAGGACGCGGGCGGGACATTCCATGGGCAATGCGCCGAGCTGTGCGGTTCCGGTCACAACTCGATGCACTTCGATGTCCACGCGATGGCCGCAGCGGAATTCGACACATGGCTCGAGACCAAGATCGCCGAGGCCGCGGCGTCGCCGCCACCCCCGCCGTCGGGTGAGCCCGGTCAGTCAGGCGAGCCGGCGGGCGGCCCCGTCCTGATGCTGGCCGCCGAGCAGGTCGCGTTCGACACGGCCGAGTTGTCCGCGCCCGCCGACACCCCATTCAAGATCGAGTTCGACAACCGCGACCCGTCGATCCCGCACAACGTGGCGATCCACGAGGGATCCCCGACGGGTCCCGAGGTCTTCCGTGGCGAAGTCTTCCCCGGCCCGGCCAAGAAGACATACGACGTACCGGCGTTGCAGGCCGGTAGTTATGGCTTCATCTGCTCGGTCCATCCGACCATGGCCGGCACACTCACGGTCCAGTAGGAGTCCATCGTGGCGACAACCGCGCTCCACCCGGCCGCCTCCACGTACCGCAGCACCCTGTACGAGTGGATCACGACCACCGATCACAAGAAGATCGGGATCATGTACCTGATCAACTCGTTCCTCTTCTTCTTCATCGGAGGGCTGCTGGCACTCGGCGTGCGCACAGAGCTCGCCCAGCCCGGTCTGCAATTCGTCTCCGACCAGACCTACAACGAGCTGTTCACGATGCACGCCACGTTCATGATCTTCCTGTTCATCATCCCGATCCTGGCGGGCTTCGGGAACTACATCGTGCCGCTCCAGATCGGCGCGCCCGACGTCGCCTTCCCGCGCATCAACGCCCTGTCGCTGTGGATGCTGCCGATGGCCGGGATCCTGCTGCTGCTGAGCTTCTTCGTCGGCGGTGCGCCGGCAGCGGGCTGGACGAGCTACGCGCCACTCAGCGAGGACCGGCCACTCGGGGCGGTCGGCCCCGGCCAGGACCTGTGGCTCGTCGCGGTGGTCCTGATCGGGACCAGCTCGATCCTCGGCGCCGTGAACTTCCTCGTGACGATCTTCAAGATGCGGGCGCCCGGCATGACCCTCTTCCGGATGCCGATCATGGTCTGGACCGTGCTGGTCACGTCGGTGCTGGGACTGCTCGCCACGCCGGTCCTGACCAGTGCCCTGATCATGCTGTTCATCGACCGCAACTTCGGCGGCAGCTTCTTCGACCCGCGGAACGGCGGCGACGCGATCCTGTACCAGAACACGTTCTGGTTCTACTCACACCCCGCCGTGTACATCATGGTCCTGCCCGCGATGGGCATGATCAGCGAGATCCTGCCGGTCTTCAGCCGCAAGCCGCTGTTCGGCTACAAGGCGTTCGTCTTCGCCACCGCCGCCATCGGCGCGCTGGGCTTCTCGGTCTGGGCACATCACATGTTCACGACCGGGGCGGTCTACTTGCCGTTCTTCAGCCTCATGACGTTCCTCATCGCCGTGCCGACCGGCGTGAAGATGTTCAACTGGGTCTTCACGATGTGGCGCGGGAAGCTGAGCCTGTCGACACCACTGCTGTTCGCGCTCGGCTTCCTGAGCATGTTCCTCATCGGCGGCATCAATGGCGCCTTCTCCGCCGCGGTCCCGGTCGACTTCGCCCTGCACGACACGTACTGGGTCGTGGCCCATCTCCACTACGTCCTGTTCGGCGGATCGGTGTTCGGCGTGATGGCCGGCCTCTACTACTGGTTCCCCAAGATGACCGGCCGGATGCTCGGCGAGGGTCTCGGCAAGGTCCAGTTCGTGCTGATGTTCATCGGCTTCAACCTGACGTTCTTCCCGATGCATCAGCTCGGCCTGGCCGGCATGCCGAGGCGGATCGCGGACTACTCGTCGACCGCGGGCTGGAACGATCTCAACCTCGCGGCGACGGTGGGCGGCTTCCTGATCGCGACCAGCATGCTGCCGCTGCTCTGGAACATCTTCGTCTCCCTCCGCAGCGGCAAGCCGGCCGGCGACGATCCGTGGGAGGGCAACACCCTCGAATGGGGGACGAGCTCACCACCACCGTCCTACAACTTCGACCACCTGCCGGACATCCGGTCGGAGCGGCCGATCTTCGACATGCGGCACGGTCACGCCGCGCCCGCCGCGACGACCCCGCTGCCCCAGTCGGCCTCGGGGAGCGATTGACGCGATGAGCACCGACAGCCACGCCCTGACGACGCAGGAGCACAGCCCGGTCGCGGGTCTGGCGCACGACTCCCGCGGCGGCATCAGCAATGTCGTCCTGGGGATGCTGCTGTTCATCACCTCGGAGGTGATGTTCTTCGCCGGGCTGTTCGCCGCGTATTTCAACGTCCGCGCGAATGCTCCGTCGTGGCCGCCGATCAACGCCGAGACCGGCGAGCCGTTCCACCTCGAGATCCTGCCGCTCGTCGGTCCCGCGACGGTCCTGCTGATCCTGTCGTCGTTCACCTGTCAGTTCGCCGTCTGGGCGATCCGGCGCGACGACCGGACGGCGTTCCTGCGCAACATCGGCGTCACGTTCGTCATCGGCGTCGTCTTCCTGCTCATGCAGGGCACCGACTACATCCTGCTCGCCAACGAGGGCATCACGATGTCGGCGGGCACGTTCGGCACGACGTACTTCACGCTGACCGGCTTCCACGGGGCGCACGTCTTCGGAGGGGCGATCATGCTCGCGGTCGTGCTCTATCGCGGCCTCGCCGGCCAGTTCTCGTCGCGCCACCATGACGCGGTCGAGGCGGTGTCGTTGTACTGGCACTTCGTCGACGTCGTGTGGATCCTGCTCTTCTCGTTGCTCTACCTGCTGCCCGGGACGGCGGGCTAGCCGTATGCATCCCCTCCGCCACCCCCGCAACGCGATCGTCGTCGGCCTGTTCTTCGCCGGCGCCGGAGCCGTGTACTGGGGCGTCCAGGCTTTCGCTGGGTGGCCGGTCGACTACGCGGGGGTGACGATGCTGTTCCTGCTCGGCGTGGCCACCAGCATCCTCGCGTACGTGCTGATCGCCGGCTCCCCGAACGACTGACCCGGTTCCATGTTCGAGGACTTCTGGAACGGGATCCTGGAGCTGACGAGCAAGTTCGTCATCCCGGATTGGGGCAGCGTGGTCGCGATGCTCCCGGTCCTGATCTTCGTGTTGGCCGTGCTCGTCACTGCGGTGTTGTTCTGGAGGCTGTGGCGCCAACCGAAGCGCGTCCCGGGCAGGGGCCGCGTGGAACCGCAGCCACCGGCTGGCGTGCACATGCCGGGTCCGTCGCTGGCACCGCCCCTCGCGGCGATCGGCGCGTTCCTGCTCTTCCTCGGGATCGTCTTCGGCGGGCCGCTCCTGATCATCGGCGCGATCGGGTTGTCGGTAACGCTGCTGTACTGGTTGGCCGAATTGGTCCGCCTGTACGAGCACGACATCGGTTCGACCGTGCCGGAACTCCCTGCCGCGGTGCACGACGGCCCGCCCCCGGGTGTCCACATGCCGGGTCCGTCGTTCCTGCCGTTCCTCGCCGCGTTCGGGATGGCCATGCTGATGCTCGGCCTCGTGTTCGGGGAGTGGCTGCTGGCGGTCGGCGTCATCGGACTGGTCATGAGCCTGCTCGGGTGGATGACCGCGGCGCGACGCGAATACGTCCAGACCGTGGAAGCGGACGCGACGGGTCACCTCGAGCCGCTGCCCGACCCGCGACCCCCCAAGCTGTTGCTCACCGGGCTCACGCTCCTGCTCGTCGCGGGAGCCGTCATCCAGGCCGGTTGGATCCCTCCTCGCGCCGCCGGTGGCGAGTCGGGGCCGGGAGCATCACCCGGGGCGTCCGGAGCGCCCGGTCAGCCGAGCGGCGGACCGCCCGCCGGCGGACCCGTCGTCCATGCCAAGGACGTCCAGTTCGTCGACAAGACCTTCATCGCTCCGGCCGAGAAGCCATTCGAGCTCGAGTTCGTGAACGAGGACGACAGCATCCCGCACAACATCGAGATCAAGGACGAGGCGGGTGCGAGCGTGTTCAAGGGCGAGGTCATCACGGGCGTGGCAACGACCGCGTACAAGGTCCCTGCTCTCGCGGCTGGGACGTATCCGTATATCTGCACCGTGCACCCGACGATGACCGGGTCGGCGACCGTCGAGTAGCGGTCGAGAAGCGCCAGCCACGGGTCACATCACGCAGCGTCGCCTGATCCTCGTCGCCCTCGCCATCGCGGCCATCACGACGGCGGGCGTCTGGTGGTTCGTGAACGGCACCTCGTCGGATGGCCGGGCCGCCATCGGTGAGCCGGCCCCATCGATCACCGGAACCACCCTGGAAGGGACCGCGTTCGACCTGGCGAGCCTTCGAGGTCGACCGGTCGTCGTCAACTTCTGGGGTCCTTCGTGCGTGCCCTGTCGCGAGGAGTTCCCCCAGTTCCTCCGCGAACTCGACGCGCATCGTGCGGACGGGCTGGCCGTCGTCGGCGTCCTGACCGACGATCCGGTCGAGCCGGCTCGCCAGTTCGCCACCGAATACGGCGCAACCTGGCCGACGGTCGTCGACCCCGGCGAGTCCCTCAAGCGCGCCTACCGGGTGGTGGCCCGCCCGCACACCTGGTTCGTCGACCGCGCCGGCATCATCCGGTCGATGCAGATCGGCGGCCCGATGACCGACGCGGAGTTCCAGCGCCACTACGACCGGATCCGCTGACGTGGCCGGTCCGGGCGCCGGCGAGCCCGCGATCGCGGTCGACCGACTGACGATGCGATACGGCGAGCGGACCGTCATCGACGGCGTCTCCATCGAGGTCCGGGCGGGCGAGATCATCGCACTGCTCGGACCGAACGGCGCCGGCAAGACGACGACCGTCGAGATCCTCGAGGGGTATCGCCGGGCCGACGAGGGTGCCGTGCGGGTGCTGGACAGCGACCCCTGGCGGGCGACGCGGGCGCATCGGGCGAGGGTCGGGCTGATGCTCCAGGCAGGCGGCTTCGACATGCGTGCACGCCCGCTGGAGACGGTCCGCGAATTCGCCGCGTACCACGCCGATCCGCTCGATCCCGACAGCCTCATCGACGATCTCGGCCTGCGCGAGGTCGCCACCACGCCCTACCGACGGCTGTCCGGCGGTGAGCGTCAGCGGCTCGCGTTCGCGGTAGCCCTGGTCGGGCGACCCGACGTCCTGATCCTCGACGAGCCCACGGCCGGGATGGATCCGGTGCTGCGCGCGACGGTGCGAGACCGGATCGCTCGAGCACGCGGCGATGGGACGGCTGTGCTGTTGACCTCGCACGAACTTGCCGAGGTTGAGCGTCTGGCAGACCGGATCGCGGTGCTGGTCAGCGGGCGGATCGTCGCAAGCGGCACGCCCGGCGAGCTGGCTGCGGGTCTGCGGCCCAGGCTGCGGTTCGGCCTCGACCGGCCGCTCGGCGCCGCCGACATGGAGGGCCTCGGTCGCGCGTTGGGCGCCGTCGTCGTGGGATCCGGCGAGGCGACTGGCTACGAGACGGCCGCGGCGCCCACGCCCGCGGTGCTGACCGCGCTGGCGACATGGTGCGAGCGAGAGGGACGCCTCATCACGTGGTCCCGGACGGTCGGCGGCACGCTGGAGGATGCTTACCTGGACCTCGTCGCCGCCACGCCCGACCCAGGGGACAGGGCATGAGCCTCGCCGCGTCGTTCGGCCGCGTGGTGGCGACGCGCGCCGCATCCGAGACTCGGCTGACGCTTCGACGTGGAGAGAATCTCCTCGCGATGGTCGGCCTGCCGGCCGCCGCGCTCGCGTTCTTCGCGACGATCGGCTCGGGCGGAGGCTCGCAGAGCATCGAGACGCTGCTGCCCGGCGTCCTCGCCCTCGCGCTCGTCGCCAGCGGGCTCGTCAACCTCGGGATCGCGACGGCGTTCGAACGCGGATATGGCGTGCTGAAGCGGCTCGGCGGGTCGCCACTCGGCCGCGACGGGCTGATCACGGCGAAGCTGGCAGTGGTCGGCGTCATCGCGCTCGTACAGGTCGCCGTGCTGATCATCCTGGCGATCGTCCTGGGCTGGCAACCCGGTCCGCAGGTGTCGGTGGTGGCAGTCGGTGCGACCGTCGTGATCGGGAGCGCGGCGTTCGCCGCCATCGGGCTGCTCCTGGCGGGGACCCTGCGTCCCGAGGCCACCCTGGTCGTGGCCAACACCCTCTTCCTCGTCGCGCTGTTGCTCGGCGGCGTGCTGGTTCCTATCAGCGAATTGCCTGAGCCCCTCGCGACCATCGCGCTGATCTCGCCGGTCGGAGCGCTGGCGGAGGCATTCCGCGTGGCGCTCGGGGATGGAGCCGGGTCGCTGGATGATCTGGCGGTCGTCGCGGCCTGGGGCGCGATCGGGTTGCTCGGCGCGATCCGCACCTTCCGCTGGGAGTGAGGCCAAGGATCAGACGCCATGTCGGGCAGACCGCCTGGTCCCAGACAGCGATCCCGCCTGGCAGCGCGTCGCCCCATGACCTGAACCTTTGGCAGGACACCGACGCCATACCCTGAGGAGCACGACCACCATGGGCGTGCCGCATCAGAGGCGACCGTGGACCAGCGAGGACTCGTGGAACGAGCGAGGCGGGGCGAGCATGACGCCTTCACCTCGCTCATCGACGTGCACCTCGCGCGGCTGGACGCGGCCGCCCGCCTGATCCTCCGGGACTCGGAGCTCGCGCGCGACGCAGTCCAGGAGGCACTCATCCGAGCGTGGCGCGATCTGCCGGGTCTCCGCGATCCGGACCGCTTCGACGCCTGGCTCCACCGACTTCTCGTCAACGCGTGTCTCGACCTCGTCCGACGCGGCAAGCGCCGGGTGATCGAAGTCGAGCTCTCTCCGATCGATGCCCCGTCCACCCGCGACTTTGCGAGTGGCCTCGCCGATCGCGAGCTCCTGGATCAGGCTCTCGCGGACCTAGCGCCCGGGCATCGCGCGGTCGTCGCTCTCCATTACCTGCTAGGGATGCCGCTACCAGAGGTCGCGGCCGTCCTGCGCATCCCGCCCGGGACCGCCAAGTCACGGCTGCACTACGCGCTCGCCGCGATGCGCCTCACCGTGACCGCGGAATCCGAGCCCGCCCCGGTCGCTGTCGCAGGAGGGCATCTGGCATGACCTCGCCGCGACGCTTCGAACACGACCTGCCGGTGCTGCTTGCCGACATGTACGTCGCCGGGACACCCGACTACCGAGATGACCTCGTCGAGCAGGTCGCCCGCGTGCGGCAGCGACCCGCCTGGACCTTCCCCGAAAGGTGGCCCCCGATGGATCTCGCGATCAAGGCACTGCCTGGCGCACCCCGCGTCCAATGGAGGATCGTCGGTGTCGTGGCGCTCCTTGCAGCCCTGCTCGTCGGCATGCTCGCGTTCTATGCGGGCTCCCAGCGACCGCTGCCAGCGCCGTTCGGGCGGGCGGCGAACGGGTCGATCGTCTTCGTCGAAGGCGGCGACATCCACGCGGCCGATCCCGTGACGGGTGCGACGACCGGCATCGTCGTCGGCCCGGAGACCGACGTTCAACCCGTCTACTCGCTGGACGGCACTCGCGTCGTCTTCGAGCGCAAGGTCGAGGGCGATGGCGGCGTCCGGCCCGGAATGCTGTTCGTGGCCGGGGACGATGGACGTGGGCTCGTCCAGGTCACGCCCGAGCCGCTCGCCGGCCTCGGCTCCTGGAGCTTCTCGCCCGACGGCCGCTCGATTGTCGCGTTGGCCACTCGCCGAACGGGACCCACGATCATGGTCGTGGCAAGCGACGGCAGCAGCCCGCCGCAGTTCTTCGATGTCGGGCCAACGTTGAATGACGAAGCACCGCAATACCGCCCGGACGGCTCCGAGATCATGTTCCAGGGGATCGAGCCCGGAGCGCGCACTCGCGGCCTGTACGCGCTCGACACCGCAACCGGTGATGTGCGGACGATCATCGCCCCTTCGGACACGGCTGACGTCAGCAACGCGGCGTGGTCCCCCGACGGGACGCGCATCGCGTATGCCGTCTTCGATCCCAACGACGACAGGGTGTCGTTGCGGACCCACGTCGTGTCAGCGGACGGCACCGGCGACATCCTGGTCGACGCTCACCCGGACAGCTTCGCGGACGGCGGTGGCGGCGGCTGGTCGAACGACGGAACCCGTTTGATCATCAATCGGTGGTACGTCGGCGCAGACGGCGACATCATCCGGTCTGCCATCGTTCCGGCCGATGGCAGTAACGTCGGCATCGACATCGAATGCGCCTCGTTCGCTTCGCCAGACGCTTGCAATGCCGACTGGATCTGGTCACCCGACGACTCGGTCCTCCTCGGCACCACGTGGGACGCAGGCGGCCGGCCGCTCCCGCATTTCCTGGCCGACCCAGTGACCGGCAAGGTCCGGCCCGCTCCCTGGACGGCGACCGGCATTTCCACTTGGCAGCGTCGAGCCCTGTGACCCACTGACCCATCGATGCCGGGAACGATTCCGGCATCGACGACGCCCTAGGATGTCGAGCACGGCCACCTCGGTCGTGCCGACATCCTGAGGCGACCGTGGACCAGCGAAGTCTCGTCGAGCGAGCGCAGCGGGGCGATCATGACGCCTTTGCCACACTCGCCGGCGCGGCCGTCGCGCGCCTGGACGCGGCCGCACGCCTGATCCTCCGGGATACCGACCTTGCACGGGACGCTGTCCAGGAGGCTCTCGTCCGGAGCTGGCGCGACCTCCCCACGTTGCGCGACGTGGACCGGTTCGACGCCTGGCTCCATCGACTGCTCGTCAATGCCTGCCTCGACCTGATCCGGCGCCGCAAGCGCCGTGCGATCGAAGTGGAGCTGACTCCGCTCCAAGTCCCGTCGACCGCCGATTTCAGCGGTGGCGTCGTGGATCGCGACCTGCTCGATCGCGCGCTCCGGACCCTCGAGCCCGGCTGGCGCGCGGTCGTCGTCCTGCATTACTTCCTCGGCATGCCACTGCCGGACGTAGCGTCCTGCATGGGCATCCCGCTCGGTACCGCGAAATCCCGGCTGCACCGCGCGCTCGGCGTGCTCCGCGCAACCGTTGCGAACGATGACGCCGTGGATCAGGTCGCTGTGCCGGAAGGGCGGTTCGCATGACGCCGATCGATAGCTTCGAACGTCAGTTGCCCGTCGCCCTGACCGACCTGGCTGACCCGCGAACCCCCGATTACCTCACAGACATACTCGGGCGGACCGCCGGCACGCGTCAGCGACCCGCCTGGGCATCCATCGAAAGGTGGCTCCCCGTGGAACTTGTGACTGTGCGGACCCCGACGACTCGGTTGCCATGGCGCCGGCTCGCTGTCTTCGCGCTGCTCGTCGTCCTACTTGCGGCGATGGTCGCCGCGTACGTCGGCTCTCGACCGCGCCTGCCCGCGCCATACGGGCGGGCGGCCAACGGGTTGATCGCGTACGACGCCGAGGGCGACATCTACTCGATGGATCCAGTGACCGGCCAGACGGCGGCCCTGGTCACGGGGGCCACATTCGATGCGCGTCCGATCTTCTCCAGGGATGGGACGCGCTTTGCGTTCGCCCGCACGGGTGAGGGTCGCAACGCCCTGCTGTTCGTTGCGAACGCCGACGGCACGAACATGATCCAGGTCACGCCAGAGCTGCTCGATGAATTCGGCCCGTACCACGATGCGTGGAGCTTCTCGCCAGACGGGCGCTCGATCCTGGCGACAGCTTTGGTCGACAACACCTTTTCCCTGCTTCTCATCCCGACTGATGGTTCGGGGGCCATACGGACGATCGACGTCGGGATGAGTGTCGAGGCGCCGTCGTTCCGCCCGCCAAACGGATCTGAGATCCTCTTCACCGGCCATCGAGCCGACGACGGGGTGCCAGGCCTGTTTGCAGTCGACATCGCGACGTCCGTCGTTCGAACGATCGTCGAGCCGGCGACTGGCGTCGGGGGCGGATCGTGGTCTCCGGATGGCTCTCGCATCTTGTACGGATCGATGGATGCCAAGGACGTCTGGCGCACACATGTCATCTCGGCGGATGGGACGGACGACGTTCGCGTGGACCACCATCCGGGCGCGATCTCCGATGGCGACGCGGTCTGGTCGAACGATGGGACACGCCTGATCATCACGAGGATCTTCTCGCCAGACGGTTCGGACCATCGTGCCGCGGTGATCCCGGTCGACGGAGTCGGTCCCGACGTCGAGATCCAGTGTCCGAGCGGGCCAAGCGATGCCTTCGGCGACCTGTGCGCCCGCTGGGTCTGGGCGCCCGACGATGGGTCGATCTTCGGCGTGTACTTCGACCAGAAGGGTTGGGCCGCCAACCGCCTGACAGTCGATCCGCTCACCGGTGCGACTGCCGTCGCGCCATGGCCCGGGGATAATGGCCAACCGGCGTGGCAACGACTGGCGCCCTGATCCGTCCGGATAGAGGCAGAAAGGTTGAACCCCGGGTTGGTCGGGACCCGGGGTTCACGGAAAAGGCGTATTGGTTGCGGGGAAGGGATTCGAACCCTTGACCTTCGGGTTATGAGCCCGACGAGCTGCCGCTGCTCCACCCCGCGACGCCGAATGATAGGGACGACACTCGAAACGGTCAAATGGTCCGAGCTTGCAGCTCCTCGGCGTCGAGCTCCTCGGACGCAAGTTCGGTCGAGGTGACGGCCATCGCCGCGGCGACCGCGCCGTAGCGAAGCGCCCGTTCGAGGGGCACTCCCTCGAGCTCCCCGAAGAGCACGCCGGCGAAGAACGCGTCGCCGGCCCCGTTGGTATCGACCACCTGCACGTCGGGAACGACCGGCACCCGGTACACGCGCTCGTCCGCGTCGAGGGCGATGGCACCGTCCGCGCCCATGGTGCAGACCGCGAGGCGCTTGCCGCGGTCGATCAGCGACCGCAGGAACCCCGCCGGGTCCGGCAATCGATCGTGGCTGACGAACACGACCTCGGCCGCCTCGATGAATGGCGCGTGCCACGTCGACGAGCCGTCGAAGTCGTGCAGGTCGGTCCAGATCGGCCGGCCGGACGTCCGCGCGTCGTGGAGCGCGCGAGGCGTCCACGGTGCGAGGTCCAGGACGACGACATCGGCGGCGACCATCGATCCTGCCAGCGCCACCTCGTCGAATGCGAGTTCGGGCGAACCGTTGGTGAGCATGAGCGAGATCCGGCCGCCGTCGGGATCCATCAGGTTGACGTGCTGGGCCGTGCCGGTCGGATCGACGACGGCGCGGAGGTCGACGCCGGCCGCGCCGAGCCCCGACCGCACCCGTGCGCCCGCGTCGTCCTCGCCGAGACCCGCGTGCAACGTGACGCCGACACCGAGGCGTGCCAGGTTCAGCGCCTTCCCGGCCCCTGCCCCGCCGATCGCCTTGTGATGCCACCGTGGATGGACGGTCGCCGTTCGTCCGTCCGGCAACACATCGACGTGGATCATGCGATTCCAGGCGGCGCCGCCGAGGATCGTGACCTGCATCAGGTCGCGCGTGCCGGGACCGGCGCGGGTTCCGGCACGCGGCCGTGGAGCCGGTCGCCGCCCACGGCCACCGCGATCACGAGCGTCACGAGCATCACGGCGCTGAATGAATAGAAGGGCAGCAGGATGCTCTGCTCCGCCAGGATCCCGGTCGTGACCGACGCGATGATGAAGCCGAGCGTCCCTGCCGCACCGAACAGTCCCTGGGCGGTCGACGACCGGCCGGGCGGCGAGTTCGCGGCGACCACCGCGTACAGCGCCGGGTTGAGGAACGCGAACCCGGTCGCCTCGATGAGGATGAGCGGGACTGCGAAGGACGGGTCCCGCATGAGCGTGTACAGGATGCCGGTGACGGCCGGCAGGACCATGCCGATCACGATGAACGCGAACGACCCGCGCTTGTCGACCAGTCGTCCCGCGTACGGTGATAGGACGAGCACGGGCAGCCCGAACATCGCGAATGTCAGCCCGATCAGCGCGAGATCGGCGCCCAACCCCTGCAGGAACAGGCTCCAGATCACCTCGTAGGTGCCACCGCCGTAGTACCCGCCCACGTTCAGGATGATCGCCGCGACGAGGCCCCGGTTGAGGAGTCGCATCGTCCGTGACGTCGTGGGCGTCGGGCCATCGCCGGCCACCCGATCGGCCGCCAGGGCGGCCGCGGCTCGACCTTCGACGTACGGCGAGTCGGGCGGCATCGTCGTGCGATCTGACCAGGGCGATGCGTCGGCCTTGTGTGCGGGACCCTCTTCGCGGACGCGCAGCGCGATCCCGACAGCGGCCACGATCGCGGCGATGGCGCTGAACACGAACACGAAGGCGATGCCGCCGAAGCGATCGGCGCCGAATGCCCCGATCGACGGGCCGATCAGCAGCCCGCCCATCTGCGCCGCCCCGTACAGCCCGAACGCCTCCCCGCGCCGGTCGGGCGGCGTCGAGTCGGTCAGGAAGCCGCGGGCGGCCGGGTCGTAGATCGCGGCGCCCAGCCCGGCCCCCGCCCGCAGCACGAAGAACGGCAGCGGGCCCGTCAGGACCAGCGGCAGCGCCCCGAAGACACCTGTTGCGACCAGGCCGATGACCATCAGCGGGACCCGCGCCGTTCGGTCGGCAAGCCAGCCGAAGAACGGTTCGCTCAACAGTCGCGCCGCCGGCCACGCGGCGATGACGAGACCGAGCGTCGCGAGGTCGAGGCCCTGCTGCTCGAAGTAGATCGGCAGGACGGGGAGTAGCCCGCCGAAGCCGAGCCAGACGACGAATTCCGCGACGAGCAGGGGGAGGATCGCGCCCCATCGGTCGAGCCAGGCGCGGAGTCTGTCCATCATCGGACGCCGAGCGTACCGGTCGGCGACCTGCGGCGGCGGGCTGTTGCCGGAAACCAACCGTTGCCGTGGGGAACCTATACTGCCCGTTCGCCCCCTTCCTCCAGAGGTGCGCTGCCGCATGGACGTCATCACCGCCGACGGGCTGGTCAAGATCTACAAGACCCGTAAGCACGAGGTCCGCGCGCTCGACGGGCTGGACCTGAGGGTGCGCGAAGGGACGATCCTCGGTCTCCTCGGCCCGAACGGTGCGGGCAAGACGACGACCGTCCGGATCCTGGCCACGCTGCTCAGACCCGACGCCGGGATGGCAACGGTCGCGGGGTTCGACGTCGTTCGCGAGGCGCAACGGATCCGAACCTTGATCGGCCTGTCCGGCCAGTACGCGGCGGTCGACGAGAACCTGACCGGACGCGAGAACCTCTGGATGGTCGGCCGGCTCTACCAGCTCACGAGCCGCGTCTCGAAGACACGCGCCGATGAGCTGCTCGATCAGTTCGACCTGGCCGAGGCCGGCGACCGCGTCGTCAAGACGTACTCGGGTGGCATGCGCCGCCGGCTCGACCTGGCGAGCGCGCTGATCGGCCGCCCGAGACTGCTCTTCCTCGACGAGCCGACCACTGGCCTCGACCCGCGCAGTCGCCTGGGGATGTGGGATGTCATCCGAGGGCTCGTGCGCGAGGGCGTGACGTTGCTGCTCACGACCCAGTACCTCGAGGAAGCCGACGAGCTGGCCGACAGCATCGCCGTCGTCGACCACGGCAGGATCATCGCGAGCGGCACCGCGGACGACCTCAAGGCGGAGGTCGGCGGCGAGCGGATCGAGGTCGTCATCCACGACCGCACGCGGATCGACGACGCCCGAGGGATGCTGGAGGGGATCGGCATCGGGGCCGCCACGATCGATGAGCACACCCGCCGGGTCACGGTGCCCTCGGAGGGCGGGGCGCAGCGCCTGGCGACGGTGATCCGCGACTTCGACGAAGCCGGCATAGCGATCGACGACATCGGCCTTCGACGTCCGACGCTCGATGACGTGTTCCTCAGCCTGACCGGGCACGTCGCCGTCGAGGAGCCAACGGAGACCGCTGCATGAGCGCCACGACGTCCGCCCGACCCGCCCCTGCCGGAGGGACGCTGTCGTCTGCCGCCCGCGACGGCCTGATCATCATGTGGCGAAACCTGAAGCGCATCCCGCGCATCCCGGAGCTCGCGCTGTTCGCGATCCTCCAGTCGATCATGTTCGTGCTGCTGTTCGCCTATGTCTTCGGCGGGGCGATCCCGCTGCCCGGCTACCCACCCGACCCGGTGTACTACCGCGAGTACCTGATGCCGGGCATCTTCGCCCAGACCATCGTCTTCGCCGCGGGCACCACCGCGATCGGCATGGCCGACGACATCGGCAAAGGCATCATCGATCGGTTCCGCTCGCTGCCGATGGCGCGGTCCGCGGTGCTGTCAGGTCGATCGCTCGCCGACGTCATCTACAACGGCGGGATCCTGATCGTGCTGATGGTGTCGGGCTTGTTCGTCGGCTGGACGGTCCACACCGGTTTCGGTGCACTGCTCGCCGGTGTCGGCCTGCTCCTGCTGTTCGCGTTCGCCATGTCGTGGCTGGGCATCTACCTCGGGCTGAGCGTTCCCACGGTGGAGGTCGCGCAGCAGGCCATCTTCACGGTGCTCTTCCCGATCACGTTCATCTCGAACGTGTTCGTCCCACCGACGACGCTGCCGGAATGGCTCCAACCCGTCGCGGAATGGAACCCGACCAGCACCCTGACGGGCTCGCTCCGCCAGTTGTGGGGGAACCCCAATCCCTATGTCACGGACAGCTTCCCGTCCCAGAACCCGGTGCTCGTGACGCTGGTCTGGGTCGCGGTCTTCCTCGTGGTCTTCGCGCCGCTCGGGATCCGCCGCTACCGGAGCATGAGCCGCTAGGCCGCCGCCGCTGGATCAGCCGGTGTTCTGCAGCCCGGCAGCGACACCGTTGACCGACAGCTGCACGAGCCGCAGGTGGACGGCTCGGTCCGGACCGTCCTGGGAGAGGGCGCGTAGCCGTCGAAGCAGGCGGACCTGGACCTCGGACAGCGCATCGACATAGGGGTTGCGCAGCGCGATCGACCGCTGCAGGACGGGCGCTCCATCGAGCAGCCGCTCGCGACCGGTGATGCGCAGAAGCCACGCCACCGTGCGGTGGTACTCGGCTTCGATCATCGACCACCAGCGTTCGGCGTCATCGCCGCTCGTCAGCGACGCGTAGCGACGTCCGATGCCCATGTCAGCCTTGGCCAGGATCATCTCGGCGTTGTCGATGACGGACGCGAGGAACGGCCACGATCGGTACAGCCGGGTGATGTCGCGGATGCCCGTCTCACCGTGGCCAGCGGCGTACGCCTCGAGGGCCGAGCCGAGGCCGTACCAGCCGGGCAGGTTGATCCTCGACTGCGACCAGGCAAAGGTCCACGGGATCGCCCGCAGGGCGTCGATGGGTGGTGCCTCGTCGGCGGTGCTGCCGGCCCGCCCGCGGGCCGCCGGTCGCGACCCGAGGCGCAGGTCAGACAGCTCGGCGATCGGTGTGATCTGCCGGAAGAACGTTGCGAACCCCGGGTCGTCGTGGACGAGCGCCCGGTACGCGCTGCGGGCGATCGCCGACAGCTCGGCCATCAATGCGCCGCCCGTCTCGAGGGCGGCTGCTGCCGCAGCATCGTGTTCGGGCGTGGAAGCGATCAGGACCGCACCGGTGAGTTGCTCGAGGTGGCGGCGGGCGATCGCTGGGTCGCCGTAGTTGGCGAAGATCACCTCGCCCTGCTCGGTCAGCTTGAGCCGACCGTCGACCGATCCGGGTGCGCCGCCGACGATGGCGCGATTGGCGGGGCCTCCACCACGTCCGATGGCGCCGCCTCGACCGTGAAAGAGCGTCAGCTCGACGTCGTGTGCCCGCGCCGCCTCGACCAGCGCCGCCTGTGCCTGGTGAAGCATCCAGGCGGCAGCGAGGAAGCCCGACTCCTTGTTCGAGTCCGAGTAGCCGAGCATCACCTCCTGGCGGTCGCCACGCGCGGCCACGTGGCGGCGGTACGCCGGATCGCGCAGGACGGCGTCGAGGATCTTCCCGCCGGCGGTCAGCGCCTCGGACGACTCGAACAACGGGACGACGTCGATCGCGGTGGTCCCATCGGCCCGCACCGCGAGCTCCAGGACATCGGTGACGTCGCGGGGCTCGGCCGTGAACGAGACCACCACGCGCCTGGATGCCTCCGGCCCGTAGCGCTCCTGTGCCTCGCCGATCGAGCGGAACGTGGCGAGGACCTCGGCTGTGGACACGCCGGGGGCGAGCTCGGCGGCCGGATCGCCACCCGCCTCCAGCGTGTCGAGCGCCTGTCGGTGCACGGCGCTGTGCTGACGGATCTCGAGCGACGCGAGGTGGAATCCGAACGTCGCCACCTGCCAGCGGAGCTCGGCGACCTCGCCCCAGGCGACGCGCTCCAGACCGTCGTCGACGAGCGCGTCCTGGATCTCGCCGAGCTCGGTGTCGAGTGCGTCGGCATCCTCGTAGTGACCCGCGCGCGGTCCGGTCTCACCGGTCACCACGGCGCGGGTCCGGCGCAGTCGCTCGGCGATGAACCCGAATCGCTGGCGGTACGGCTCGTCGGGGAATCGTCGTCGCAATTGGCGGTCGGTCTCGGGCAGCTCCTCGGCGTCGCGGGCCAGTCGCGTGGCGAGCGGGCGGGCGACGCGGTCGTGGGACGTCGTGGCCGATACGGTCTGCATCAGGCGCATGGCCACGGCCTCGTAGCCATGGAGGACGTGATCCGCCTGGATGCGCAGCGTCCGGGAGGTCAGATCCGCCGTGACCGCCGGGTTACCGTCCCGGTCGCCACCGACCCACGTGCCGAAGCGGAGGAACGCTGCGACCCGTGGCGCCCGAGCGCCCGACTCCGGGTCGAGCACCGCGTCGACGGCCCGGTACAGCCGTGGCGCCAGCTGGAAGAGCGTGGCGTCGAAGATGGCCATGGCCGTGCGAACCTCGTCGAGCGGCTCCGGCGAGACCGCGCGCAGGTCCGACGTCCGCCACAGGACCGAGATCTCCTCGCGCAGCCGACGACGGGTCTCGCGATCCTCCGACGGGGTCAGCCGAGTATCGTCGAAGCGTTCCAGGAGGACGGCGCAGCGTCGGAGCGCCACGAGCGTCGTGCGGCGGCGCGCTTCGGTCGGGTGGGCGGTGAGCACGGGCGTGATTCGCAGCCGCTCCATGATCGCGTCGAGTTCGGCGTCGGTGCGACCGGCGCGTCGGAGCCGGGCGACCGCCTCGGCCACCGAGTCGTCGAGCAGCCCGTCACGCGCCGCCCGCTCCCGACGGCGGAGGGCGCGGACGCGGGCCCGGGCCTCGGCCAGGTTGACCAGCTGGAAGTACAGCGAGAAGGCGGTGATGACGGCCTCGGCGTCCTCGAGCTCGAGAGCATCGAGCTCTGCATCGAGCCGCTCGCGGACCTCCGGCTGCTCGTCGTGACGGGACGCGATAGCTGCCAGGCGCAGCCGTTCGACGAGGTCGTAGATCCCCTCGCCCGGCCTGTTCCGTGATGACCTGTCCGAGCAGCGCACCGAGCAACCGGACCTCGAGCGCCAGCGGATCGCGCGCGTGGGCAGACCCGATACCCGACGGTTCGGCCGCCCGGGCCGAGCGTGCGCGGGGGCGGGTTGGGCTCATCGGGCCCAGCGTGACGGGCGGTACCGCAACCGAGCGGCCACCGCGTCACAACCTTCTTCCGACCGTGCCGTTCCTACCCTTGTAAGGTGGTAGGCGTGGCGCCGCAGGGATCCAGCGTGCAGGACCGACGTCGACGTGCAGCCAGGCGCACGGACGACGTCGTCGAGACGCGCCCCGAGAGCGATCAGCTCGACCAGCTCCGGTTCATCCACGACGTCGCCCGCCTTGCGACGACGGCGCGCACATGGGACGAGCTGCTGGGGACGGTCGTCGACGGGACGCGGGACGCCCTCCATGCGGATGTCTCCTCGCTCTACCTCCTCGACCGGGATGGAGCGTACCTGACGCTCGCCGCGACGAACGGGCTCGACCGTTTCCAGATCGGTCGTGCGCGGGTCCCGTTCGGCGAGGGCGTGACGGGCTCCGTCGCCGCCAGCCAGCAACCGCTGGTCATCCCGGACGTGAAAGAGGACCAGCGCTTCCTGTGGGTGCGCGGTATCGACCAGCGCCGCTTCGTGACATCGATGCTCAGCGTCCCGCTGACCTGGCACGACCAGACGATCGGGGTGCTCAACGTCCAGACAGAGCGACCGAGGGACTTCAGCACATCCGATGTCGCGCAGCTGAGCGCCGTCGCGGACTTGCTGGCCGGGATCGTCGAAAAGGGCCGCCAGCAATCCGAGGCGGAGGCTCGGGTCGAGGCGCTCAAGGCGATCGACGAAGCACGGAGCGAGCTGATCGCCCTGGTCACGCACGAGCTCCGGACGCCGCTGGCGGTCGTCCGCGCCTACACCGACCTCCTGGCCGACGAACCGGCACTCGTCGGCCGCGAATCGCGCGACATCGAGCGTCGGAAGACGCGCGCCGAGTGGCACGACGCGACGCTCGAGCAGATCGAGCGGCTGGATCGCCTCGTCGACTCGATCCTTGCGTCCGTCCGGGTCGTGCCCGAGGATGCGGCGACACTCGAACCGGCGGATGTCGAGGCGCTCGTGCGCGAGGTGCTGCATTCCCTGACGCCCCTGCTCGGGAGGCACCAGGTCGTCGCCGAGGGCATGTCCCGACTGCACGGCCTGACCGATCCGTCGCGGCTGCGCCAGATCGTCGAGCACCTCGTCGAGAACGCCGTGAAGTACGCGCCATCGGACACGATGATCCGCATCGATTGGCAGCTCGTCGAAGGCTTCGTCCACCTCGGCGTCACCGACGAGGGACCCGGTATCCCCGATGAGTGGCGCGAGCGCATCTTCGAGCCGTATGCCCGCCGCGATACCCATACCGCCCGCGGCTCGGGGATCGGGCTCTATGCCGCGAAGCGTCTCGGCGAATCGATGGGCTGCCACCTGTGGTGCGAGCCGGCCCGACCGCACGGCGCACGGTTCGTGGTGGCCGTCCCGGCGGCGGCGGCGATCTGACCGATGGCCACCATGAGCAGTCGACCACTGCGCATCCTCGTCGTCGACGACGACCCGGCCATGGTCGGAGCCATCACCGCGCTCGTCGGGACCGAGGGTCACCAGGTCATCACGGCGTATGACGGACTGACCGCGGTCAAGCGCTTCCGCGAGGAGCACCCCGACCTCGTCCTGCTCGATCTGGCCATGCCCGGCCCGGATGGCTTCTCCGTCGCGGGCCAGATGCGCGCCGTCGGCCAGGCGCCGATCCTCGTGGTGTCCGGCGAGAGCGGCGAGGCCGCCAAGGTGCGGGCGCTCGGCATCGGCGCCGATGACTACCTGACAAAGCCATTCGGCAAGGCCGAGCTGCTGGCACGGATCGCGGCGATCATGCGCCGCGTCGATCGCTCCTCGGCCGGGACCGGGGCTCCCGCCGGACCGCTCGAGGCCGGCGCCCTGGTCCTCGAGCCCGGTCGCCACGAGGCGCGGGTCGGCGATCACGCGCTGTCGCTCACGCCGACGGAGTTCCGCTTGCTCGAGGCCCTCGTCCGCGCGCGTGGCGATATCGTCCCGCACCTGCAGCTCGCACGGGCCGGCTGGCCCGCCGAGACGGACCCGGACCTGCTGTGGCTCAAGCCGCATCTGGCCCGGCTGCGGGCCAAGGTCGAAGATGCCGGCGGCCCGCACGTGGTGGCGGTCCGTGGTGTCGGCTATCGGATCGTGGCGGACGAAGCGGCTCCCGCCGACGGCTAGCCTGGCCGGTGCGCGGTGACGGGAGCGACCCGGACCGCTAGACCGCGATCGAGACGGCGCGTCCTGTCGCGTCGTGGGCGGCGTCGGCGCAGGTGACCCGGCACCCGCGTGCATCGCGGCCGGCGATCGGGTTGAAATGGAACCAGGCATCGCCGCTCTGGGCGAGGCGGCATCGACACGACGCACAGGTGACGGGCGCGCTCATGCCATCGCGCACGGCCGATGGCCGGTGGGACCCGGATCCGGTCGGATGCAGCATCGCGGTCTCCTCCTGGCTCGTCGGCTTCGCGGATGCGCCCATGGTCGTGCCAGGGAGACGCTTCCCCATCATGGCCGGAGGGTAGTCCGGTGGGCTGCCCGCCTTCGGCGGCATCACGGGGGCGCCTCGGTTGCATGTCGGTATCGCGGCTGTGGTCCATGTCGATGGCCTCGGACCGGACCTGTCACGCCGGCGCCCGTTCGTGCACCATGCGGATATGGCCCAGACCCTGATCGACCCGATGGAGGCCGCCGAGGCCTACCGCCGGCAGCTGCTCGACCTCCTCGGACCGGATGACCCGGCCGTCGCCCAGTCGGCGACGGTCGATCGGATGCGCGAGCTCGCGGCACGTGCGGGGGACGACATACGGACGCGCCCGGAGCCCGGGGAGTGGTCGGTCGTGGAATGCCTGGGCCATCTCGTCGATTCCGAGCTCACGACGGCGGCGCGCGTCCGGTGGATCATCGCCGAGGATGAGCCCGACATCGTCGCCTACGACCAGGCCCTGTGGGTCGATCGGCTGCGGCACGGCGATGACGATCCCGATGACCTCATCGGATTGTTCGAAGCGCTCCGGACGGCGAACCTGCGCCTGTGGGCCGCTCGCCCGACCGCGGACCGATCTCGCGTGGGTCTTCACCGCGAGCGTGGGCCGGAGAGCTACGAGATGATCGTGCGACTCGCCGCTGGCCACGACCGGCTCCATATCGCCCAGGCGGAGAGGGCTCTCGCGGCCGTACGCCGCTGAGCCTCAGGCCCGGATCGGTACGCCGGCGGCGAGGTCGGCCCCGACCACGGCGGTCGCCTGCGTCGTCGCCGCGACCGGGGTGACCGGCTCGACCAGCCAGGTATCGGCGGCCAGCGATTCCGACAGGATCAGCCGCCGAGCGAGCGTCGACCCGGCCGCGGCCTGATCCTGCAGCAGTCCGAACAGCTCGTCGAAGCGCTCGGTGCCGTCCGCTCGTGACCGGAGCGCCTCACCCAGCCTGATCGCGGCGACGCTCTCGCCGTGCAGCGCGGCTGCGTGCCGGCCGTTCGGGTCGTAGAGATACGCGCGTCCGCCCGTCATCCCGGCGCCGAAGTTCGCACCGATCGGACCAAGGACCACCACCACGCCACCCGTCATGTACTCGCATCCGTGCGCGCCGATGCCCTCGACGACCGCCGAGGCCCCGCTGTTGCGGACCGCGAAGCGCATCCCGGCACGGCCGACCAGATGGACGCGACCGGCGGTCGCGCCGTAGAGCACGGTGTTCCCCGCGATCGCCTCGCCCCCGGCCAGTACCGGGAGGTCGGCCTCGGGACGGACGACGATCCGCCCACCGGACAGGCCCTTGGCCACGTAGTCGTTCGCCTGGCCCACCAGTGTCAGCTCGATGGCGCCGGAGGCGAACGCGCCGAACGACTGGCCTGCGGCGCCGCGAACCTCGAGCCTCACCGGGCCACGGAGCTCGCCGCGCTCGATGGCGCCCGTCAGACCCGCACCGAACGACCGGTCGGCCGTGGACAAGCGAAGCCCCGACGCGGCGACCGGCCCCTGGTCGCGGAAGGCCGCCGCGACCCGGACCTCGAGCGGGGATGCGGGAGCGTGGCGCGCGGTCCTTGCCGGTATGGCCGGATCGGCTCGGCGGGCGTCATCGGCCGACCATCTCGCGGCGCCCACCACCTGGGCCAGCTCGATCGCGGCGGCACGGACCGGCCGCAGCGCCCGCCGGCTCTCCCCGACGACCTCGCCGACCGAGCGTGCGCCGACGGCAGCCAGCTCACGACGCAGGTCCTCGGCCAGGGCCAGGAAGAACGTCTCGACCATCTCGGGCGTGCCCCGGAACTTGGCCCGCAGGTCCTCGCGCTGCGTCGCGATACCCGTCGGACAGGTGTCGAGGTGGCACTGGCGCGCCATGTCGCAACCGATCGCGACCAGCGCCGACGTGCCGAACGCGAATTCCTCCGCGCCAAGGAGCGCGGCGACCAGCAGGTCCCGACCG
The DNA here is from genome assembly GCA_963813535.1 of uncultured Chloroflexia bacterium. Classification (GTDB taxonomy): domain Bacteria; phylum Chloroflexota; class Limnocylindria; order Limnocylindrales; family CSP1-4; genus SPCO01. The sequence continues at coordinate 1,768,594 of CAWEZH010000002.1, forward strand.
GTCTGGAGCCCTCCATCCGTCCGCACGGCCACGCGATCGCGCAAGTCGTTCCGGAGCAGGACCTGGTGGACCTCGGCGAGACCGAACTCCCAGGGCGCACCGACATGCTTGATCGATGACAGCGGCGACGCCCCCGTACCGCCGGCGTGGCCGGACAGGTGGATGTACCCGGCACCAGCCTTGGCGACGCCCGCCGCGATGGTCCCGACGCCGCGCGACGCGACGAGCTTCACGCCGATCCGCGCACCGGGATTGATCGCCCGCAGGTCGGCGATGAGCTGCGCCAGGTCCTCGATCGAGTAGATATCGTGGTGCGGCGGCGGGCTGATGTAGCTCTGCCCGGCCTGCCCACGGCGCAACGCCGCGATGTACGCGGTCGCCTTGCGACCGGGCAGCTGACCGCCTTCGCCGGGCTTGGAGCCCTGGGCGATCTTGATCTCGAGCTGATCGGCCCGTGCCAGGTACGTGGCGGTGACCCCGAACCGCGCGGAGGCGACCTGCTTGATCCGGGCGTCGCGGCGTCGGCCGTCCGGGCCAGCGGCGTACCACGCCGGGTCCTCGCCACCCTCGCCGGTGTTCGCGGCACCACCCGCGCGCTGGATGCCGATCGTCAGCGCCTGGTGCGCTTCCGGCGAGAGGGCCCCGACGCTCATGGCCGAGACGACGAACCTGTGGGCGATCGACCGCGCGCTCTCGACCGAATCGACCGTCACGGGAGGGCCGAGCCGACGTAGCCGAAGCTCGTCCCGAGGCGTCGATGGCGCGCCGGCGGGCCGCGACAGCGCGGTCCGATACCGCTCGAGCGCGCCGTCCAGTCGCGGCTCGCCCTCGACCGTCGGCGTCGCGCCCGACAGGACCTGGATCTCGCTCGCGATCCGCGGTGCGAAGAGGTGGGCCTCGCCGTCGGCGCGGAACCGCGCGAATCCCGGATCGGGGAGTCGAGGCTCGCGGCCGGGGATGAGTGCCGGGAGGGCCAGCGCTGCATCGCGGCGACGGACGACACGCGCCCCGATGTCGTCGAGCGTCGTCCGACCGGGCCACGCCGCGACGGTCGGGAAGCAGCGCGCGATCGCGTCCGGCGCCAGATCCACCGTGTCCACGAGGGCGCCGCCGATGTAGCTGGCGATCGCGCTGATGCCCATCCGCGCGAGGGTCTTCCGCAGGCCTGCGGCGAAGGCGTCGACGAGGTTCTCGATCGCGTCTGCCGGCGTGAGCTCCTCGGCACCGCGCGACCCGGCAAGCTCGGCCGCGACCTCGAGGGCAAGGCGAGGGTGGACGACCGTGGCGCCCACGGCGAGGGTCATGGCCATCGCGTGGACATCGAGGACGTCGGCGGCGTCGACCACGAGGTCCGTGCGGCCACGCAGGCCGGCGTCGGTCAGCGCGGTGTGCACCGCCCCGACGGCAAGGATCGACGGCACGGGCAGGCGATCGGTCGATGTCGACGAATCGCTGATCAGCAGGATCTCGATGCCCGCCTCGCTCGCGGCGACGGCCTCGGCTGCCAGGCGCTCGAGGCGACGCGGGAGCCCCTCGGCGCCGTCGTCGACCGGCCACGTCGCGTCCAGCACGCGCACCCTGCGCCCGCCGGCGAGCGCCACCTCGAGGAGACCGTCGAGGTCGGCCACGATCGGGCGCTCGAGGCGCAGCGTGCGTGGCCCTCGAGGGGGTCCGCCCAGCAGTGCCGGGCGCCGCCCGAGCTCGACTCGAAGGTCCATGACGACCCGCTCGCGCTCCGGGTCGATGGCCGGGTTGGTCACCTGTGCGAAGGCCTGGCGAAGGTGGTCGGCCACCGGCCGGTCCACGCGACCGCGGCCGGCCGTGGGCGTGTCGTCGCCCATGCTCCACAACGGCTCGTGCCCCTCGAGCGCCATGGTCTTGATATCGAGCCGTGCCTTTTCGGCGTCGAGCCCGGCGAGGTAGCGCAAGCTGTGATCGAGCGGACCGCGACCCTCGATCACCGCCGCCGCGACCTCGGCACTGTCCTCGTGGAGCGGCCGTGGTGCGTCGTGGATCGGCAATCGACGCAGGACGTGTGCCTTCGCGTCGGTGTCCTCGAGGATCGCCCGCCGCGCCGGCTCGACGAGGAGCAGCTCGCCGGGGCCGAGCCGGCCCCGCCGGATCGTGTCGCGCGCTTCGAACGGCACGGCGCCGGCCTCGGAGGCGACGGCGACGAGCCGGTCTCGGGTGACGGCGAAGGCGGCGGGCCGGAGGCCATTGCGATCGACCAGGGCGCCCACCCGTCGACCGTCGGCGAAGACGATCGCTGCCGGCCCGTCCCACGGCGCGAGCATCCCGGCCGCTCGACGCCGGAGCGTGGCGACGTGCGGGTGTGGCGCACGACGCAGACCGACGGCCTCGGGGATGGCCGCCAGCAGCGCCGGCGCGAGGTCCCAGCCGGTCGTGGTCAGGAGCTCGAGCCCCTCGTCCAGGGACAGCGAATCCGAGCCGTCCGCGGTCAGCAGCGGACCGGCATCGAGCAACTCGGCGGCGATGGGCTTCGCGCCGCGGTCGCGCGTCCGCCCGCGGACCTGCTCGCGGTTTCCGCGGACCGTGTTGATCTCGCCGTTGTGGGCGATCGACCGGAACGGCTGGGCCAGCCGCCAGATCGGTGTCGTGTTCGTGGCATACCGCTGGTGGAACACGGCGTAGGTGACGTCGAGCTCGGCTCGGAGATCCGGATACAGGTCCGCCAGGCGTGTTCCGGCGACGAGGCCCTTGTAGACGACCGTCCGGCACGAGGCCGATGGGATCGATAGGCCGGCGATGCTGCCACGCGCTACGCGAGCGGCGGTCTCCAGTCGGCGTCGAGCGACGACCAACCGGCGCTCGAATGCCCTATCGGTCAGCCCGTCCGGCCGGATCACGATCGCCTGCGCCACGAACGGGCGCGAGGCCGACGCCACCGCACCCAGCGCGATCGGCTCGAACGGCACGGATCGCCAGGCCACTACGGGGAGACCGCTCTGTGCGAACACGTCCTCGACGAGGCCTCGGCTTGCACGACGTGCAGCCGCCCCACGCGGCAGGAATGCCATCACGACGCCCGGCCGATCCACCGCCCGGGGGCCGGCGATCAGCGCGAGCACCGACGAGGTCAGCGGGAGCGCGACACCCGCCCCATCGCTGGACTCGCCGTCAGCCGCGAACGCCCCACGATGGGCGAGTGCCGCCAGACCGGCCAACGCGAGTGGAAGGACCTTCCCCGCGGAGCGCCCGCCGGCATCGGCGACGAACCCCACGCCGCACGCGTCGTGTTCGAACCGCGAGTCGTAGAGCGGTGCACGCGTGTCGCGGCGGTCGGATCGATCGCGTCGGTCGGTGGCGTCCATCGATGTGGCGTCTCCGCGAGGCGGTGGAGCGGCCGCCGCCCGGTCCGGACGGGGGCCGCATGTGTGTGGGAACGCCGGGGAGCTTCGGCCGATCGAGTGCCGGGAGGAGCCGTTCCCGACCGGCCGTTGCCCCTGCGGCTAGGACTGGTAGGCGACCTCGCCGTGGGTCGCGAGGTCGATGCCGATCTCCTCGTCGCTGGCCGACACGCGGATGCCAAGGACCAGGTCGACGACCTTGACGATGACGAACGTCGAGACGACCGCGTAGGCGACCGTCGCGACGACGGCGATCAGCTGGTTGACGAGCTGCTGGGCGTTGCCTTCGAGCAGGCCCGTGTAGGCCTCCTGGATGGCAGCGGACGCGAACACGCCCGTCGCGATCGCGCCGAACATGCCACCCACCCCGTGGACCGCGAAGACGTCGAGCGCGTCGTCGATCTTGAGGCGGGATCGGAGGAGCGTCGCGCTGTAGCACAGCCCGCCGACGACGAGGCCGATGATCAGCGCGCCGCCGACGCCGACGAAGCCGGACGCCGGGGTGATGGCGACGAGGCCCGCCACGGCACCGCACGCGGCACCGATGACGCTGACCTTGCCCTTGTGCAGGTAGCTGGCGAGGACCCAGGTGATCGTCGCCGCTGCCGCGGCCGTGTTGGTGACCATGAACGCGTTGGCGGCGAGGCCGTTGGCGGCCACCGCCGAGCCGGCGTTGAAGCCGAACCAGCCGAACCACAGCAGTCCCGCGCCGAGCACGGTCATCGGCACGTCGTGCGGCTCCATCGGCTCGCCGTTGACCGCCCGTCGGCCGATCAGCAGCGCGACGATCAGGGCCGAGACGCCCGAGCTGATATGGACGACGGTCCCGCCGGCGAAGTCGAGCGCACCGAGCTTGAAGAGCCAGCCGTCGACCGACCAGACCCAGTGGGCCAGCGGCGAGTACACGAGGATCGACCAGAGGATCGTGAACAGCACGAACGCGCCGAAGCGCTTGCGCTCGGCGAAGGCGCCCGTGATGAGTGCCGGCGTGATCGCCGCGAACATCAGCTGGAACGCAGCGAACAGGACGAAGGGGACGGTCGTCGCGTATGTCGCCGACGGTTCGAGTCCGACGCCGTTGAACATCGCGAAGTCGAGACCGCCGATCAGCCCGAGGCCGGCGACGTCAGGCCCGAACGCGAGCGTGAACCCGACGATCACCCAGACGACGCTGACCAGGGCAAGGCCGAAGAAGCTGTGCATGATCGTCGAGAGCACGTTCTTGCGGCGGACGAGGCCGCCATAGAACAGAGCGAGCCCCGGCAACATGATCATCACCAGGGCTGTCGACATCAGGAGCCACGCGGTATCGCCAGTGTCCATCCATTCCTCCCGGCAAGATCCGGACACCCGGTCCGACGGGTGTGGATGGAACGCTACGGTCAGGCGGGGCTGCCGGTCGGCCCCACGACAGGACCGACAATGTCGCGGTTCGGGCGCGGCGTCGGTAGCGAGCGGGCCACAGGGTTGCGGCTGGGGGTCGCCCGTGTGCGCGCCGTCGACTACCCTCCGGAGCTGAACGATGTCTGATCAGCTGCTGGCCTTCATCGGCGTCGCGATCGCGGTCGTGGTGATCCCCGGACCGGACATGGCCCTCGTGGCACGCAACGTGTACCGGCACGGGCGGTCGGCCGGCTTCGCCACCTCGCTCGGCATCTGCACGGGGATCCTCGGTTGGGCGGTCGCGGCTGCGCTCGGTGTCGCGACGCTGCTCGCGACGTCGTCCGTCGCCTTCACGGTCCTCAAGCTGGCCGGTGCGGCGTACCTGATCTACCTCGGCATCACCACTCTTCGATCGCGCGACGCCTTCGAGGCGACGAGCGGGAGCCGGACGTCGTCGATCCCGTGGCACCGGGCCTGGCTCCAGGGCCTGCTGTCGGCGCTGCTGAACCCGAAACTCGGGGTGTTCTTCCTGACGTTGCTGCCGCAGTTCATCGAGGTGGGGCAGCCGCCGGCCGTCCGGTTGCTCCAGCTCGCCGTCGTCTTCGACCTGATCGGTCTCGCGTGGCTGATGGCGTACACGGCGCTGCTCGCCGCGGCGGGGCATGCCCTCGGCCGTGGCGGTGCACGGCGCCTGGTCCGCTGGCTGAGCGGGACGGTCCTCATCGCCCTCGGTCTGCGCGTCGCCGTCGAGCGGACCTGAACGAGCGCTTGGATCACGGTCGAGGCTCCGCGGATCGGCGGTTGCGTGGTACGAACGTCGGGGGGTCCGAACCCTCGTGCCCGGGCTACGCTTCCGGCACAGGTGTTGACGCCTGTCAACGAGGGGAGCCCACATGCGCAGAGGCCTGACATTCGGCCTGTCATTCTTCGCGGCGACGATCGCCGCCATCGCGATCCTGCCCGTCACCGCCATCGGCGCAAGCTCGATCGTCGAATGCGGACAGCTGTCGAGCTATGTCGCCCCGGATCCGGTCGCCCCGACTGACGGGAGCCTGCAGCTCGGCGCGCTCGATCCCTGGGTCGTTCTCGCCACGGCGACGGTCTCCCCGGCCGCAACGACGGCCCTGCCCGCCCTCGCTGGCTCCGGACCGACCTGCGTCGCGCTGGATCTCGATGACTTCGGAGCCGTCACCGCGATCGACGTCGCGCCGACCGGTCATATCAGCGGTCACGTCGACTTCGACGCCGGATCCGGGTTCTACCTCTTCGCCGATCGGCTCATCATCCCGACGTTCGTCACCGACCCGTACCCGGGCCTCGCGGCGCTCGTCGTGACGAGCTACCAGGCGGGGACCGTGCTCGACATGACCTTCACGGTCGACACGACGACCGCGCAATTCACGGGTTTTGACGGACGAGCCGCGTTCTGCGGCCACGGTTCGATGACCGCGTCTGGCGATGGCCGCGTCGGTGACGCGGTGCTCCCTGCCGAGGTCCTCGATGGCACCGATCGGTCGAGACTCGAAAACGCCGGCAACCGCACGGCGTGCGCAGCCGTGCACTCCGCAGGGACGATCGATCCCGGATCCGGGAATTTGTCGATCACCACGAGCGTCGACATCGATGTCGCAGCGGGATCGGTCGCCCTGACGCCGCCGCCGACGTCCACGGTCGTCGCCGATATACCGGCGACGCCACCCGATCTCTCGTCCGTGGTCGCGCTGCTGATCGGGGCGTGCATCGCGCTGGTGGCCGCCACCCTGGCGATGCGACCCCGCTTCGAGGACTGAGCGGGTCCCCTACCCCTCCCCGCGGACGCGGACCGATCCGACGCCGCCGTTGATGGCGATGTCCACGCGGTTCGTCGCGGATCCATAGTCGGCCGACTGGTAGTCGTTGCCGAAGCGCGGGAAACGACCCTCGTCGACATTGACGCTCCCGAGCGCGACGGTGCTGCGGATCCGCGCGGCGACGCCGTTGGGGACGATGAACGTGAGACTGGCCGCCCCTGCCTCGGCCTTGACGTCGGTCATTCCGGCGGCGCGCGACAGGGTCACGGTGGTCTCGCTGGCGCCGGTCTTGATGTGCAAGCGTCGAACGCGCAACTCGGCCAGGTCGAGCCGGGTCCGGCTGGCCCCGCCCTCGACCGTCAGCTCGAGCGGCACCTCGCGGGTCAGGCCGACGGTCCACGCCGATTCCCGTTGGAGCCACGGCATCCCGTACGACGTGTCCTGCTCGAGCTCCACGACGCCGCGCGTTTGCTCATGATGGTCGACGCCGCCCCGGAACTCGCCATCGAGCAGGTTCCCGGGCGCCGCCGGCACGGTCTGGAGCGTGCCTGCGCCGAACCGGATCCTGACGGCCGCCTGCTGAACGTCTCCCAACGGGATGACGAGCTGCTCGAGCGGACGGCGACCGCCCGGGACGAACGCGCCGATCAGGAACCAGACGCCAAGCCCGACGAACAGCCACGGCCAGCCTTGGGCGATCAGCTCGATCGGGCCGGTGCCGAGACGGCCCGTCGTGCTCAGCAACAGCACGACGCCCACCACGATCCAGAGGATGGGCCAGGTCAGCGACCAGAAGCTCCAGCTCCCGGGTCGCCGGTCGATGAGGGTCGTGACGAACGACGCGACGCCCACGAGGATCACGAACAGCGGCCATGCCTCGTTCCACGAGAGGTCCATGGTCTGGCGGACGAGGAAGACGAGCCCAAGACCGATCAGCCACGTGCCACCGATCAGCGCGCCGCGGTTCGGCCGGTTCATGACGTGCCGTCTGGCGGCGGACCGCCGCTTGGCTCTGGTTCGTCCGGTCGCGGGCGGCCGGATCGCAGGCCGCCGGATCGCGGGCCCCGGCCCATCGCTGAGGCGATCAGCACCACACCGATGGCGACCAAAACCAGCGGCCAGACCCAGTCGAAGTCGATCTGCGGCAGGAATTCGCGAACGAGGAAGAACGCGCCGAGCAGGACGAGGAATCCACCGAACAGCACGCCCATCGGCAGGCCGCCCCGATCCGTCCTGGCGGGCGGCCGGCTCGGGCGGGCCACGGCTCCGGTCGAGTCCGCGGCTTGGCTCGTCTCGGCGAGCGCCCGCGATCCGCTGCCTGCGTCCGGGCCGAAGACCTCGTCCTCGTCCGGCACGACGACGGCCATGATGATGTACACGATCAGGGCGATGCCACCGGTGAAGATCACGAGGAGTGCCCACAGGACCCGGACCAGCGAGGGGTCGGCTCCCCACATCTCGGCAAGGCCGCCGGCGACGCCAGCGAGCATGCGGTCGCGGCGCGAGCGATAGAGTCGCTTCGACATCAGCAGCCACCTGCCGGGTCGAGCGTGAAGTTCGCGGCGTTGCCCTCGATCGAGAGATCGATCACCGGAGCTCCGACCGCGCCCTCACGGGTCCAGACGTCGCCGCTCCGGACGAGGCCGCGGTCGTCGAGGTCGTGGGCGAACGTCAGCTGCTCTTCGACGCGGAAGCGAAGCGTGGCGTCGGGCGGCACGCACAGCTCCATGGCGCCCGCGTTGGCCGACATCGACCCAGTCGTATCTGCGTCGACGCGCAAACGGATGCGCCCGGCGTTGGTCGAGACGTCGATCCGACCAAGGCTGCCATCCGTCCCGTCGATACGGGCTTCACCTGCATTCAGGTCCACGACCAGGGTCGTCAACTCCGCCCCAGCCAGGCTGGCCGTCACCGAGCTGGCATTGGCGTCGAGCTCGAGCTCCTGAAGCTGGTCGGCCGGCAAGGCGACGGTCCATTCCTGCCGACGCAGTCCGAAGCCATCGGGCGAGCGCAGGCCCAGTGCCTGATCGGACAGCTCGAGCGTGGGTGGTTCGTCCTGGTAGTCGGCCTGGACGCGCCAATCGCTGCCGGATCGGACGGATAGGTCGAGCGAGCCGCAGTCAAGATCCATGTGCGAGGTCATCCGACCTGAGAACGTGCCTGCCTGCTCGAACGTCTGGTCCGTCCCGGAGCCACCCGCGCCACAGCCACCGGCGTTGCCGATCCAGTTCGCCCCGGAGGCGAGGACGCCACCGGCGGCCAGCCCGAGCACCACCGCAGCGACGACCGTGCCGAGGATGCCGGCTGAGGTCCGCCCGAGGATCAGGGAGATGCCGAGGGCGACGAGCAATAGCGGCCAGAGGCGCCACAGGTCTGCGAGCGCATTCGGGTCGAGCACGCCGGCCCGTACGAGCAGGGGCAGACCACCAAGCAGGAGGAAGAAGATGCCCCAAAACAGGAGGCCGGGTCGGATCCGCATCTCGAGCGTCCCTTCGTGATGTCGTCTCGACCATGATGCGTCCACGCACCGGAGCGACGTCAAGGGCAGAGGGCACGAGCTCGTCGTTTTGCGTATCGGCCGGCGATCCTCATCAGCCTGGCGAGCCGGGTGGGATTCGAACCCACGACCAAAGGATTAAAAGTCCCCTGCTCTGCCACTGAGCTACCGGCCCGCGAGGGACCGTATCACGTCGTGCGGGCAGGGTTCGGTAGCGCTAGGACCGCTTCGAATCGATCGCTGAGATGGCCTCGGCGATGACCACGTCGAGCGGCTGACTCGCGTCGACCCTGACGCCACGCTCGCCCTCGCCGGGATGCTCGAGGGTCGCGAGTTGCGACTCGAGCAGGCTCGGCGGCATGTAGTGCCCGGTTCGCGCAGCCAGCCGATCGCGCAACGCGCCCTCGGCAGCGACGAGCTCGACGACGATCGACTCCTCGGGCGGGTTCGCGGAACGGAGCACGTCGCGGTAGGCGCGCCGCAGGGCTGAACAGGCAAGGACGGTGCTCTCGCCTCGTGCGTGGCGCTCCGCGATCAGCATCGCGAGCGCTTCGAGCCAGGGCCAGCGGTCGTCGTCGCTCAGGGGGATCCCGGCCGCCATCTTCGCGACGTTGGCTGGCGGGTGGTGGTCGTCACCCTCGATCATCTCGAGCCCCAGCTCACGCGAGACGGCGGCCGCGACCGAGCTCTTGCCGCTCCCGGCGGGGCCCATGACGAGGATGTGGATGCAGCCTGGCGATCCGTCGCTCACGACGGCGGTGGCACCTCGGTCGGCAACGGTCGACCGCGCACGCCCGCTACGAGGTTCGCGGCGGCCATCTCGGCCATCTTGCCGCGCGTCGCCCGCGACGCCGACGCGATGTGGGGCACGATCAGGCAGTTGGCCAGACCGACCAGCGGGTCATCCATAGGGATGGGCTCAGGATCCGTCACGTCCAGGCCGGCCGCCCAGATGTCGCCATCTCGCAGCGCTTTCGCCAGGGCGACCTGGTCCACCACCGGACCCCGTGATGTGTTCACCAGCACCGCCGTCGACTTCATCTGACCGAGCGTCTCGGCGTTGATCAGGTGCCGCGTCACCGGGGACAGGTTCACGTGGAGCGACACGAAATCGCTGCGCGGCAACAGCGCCTCGAGGGGCAGATACGTCGCGCCGAGTGGCTCGGTGACGGACGCCGGCAGCGGTTCGAGGTCGTGGTACAGGATCTCCATCCCGAACCCCTGCGCCCGCCGCGCCAACGCCTGGCCGATCCGACCGAACCCGACGATCCCGATCGTGGACCCGTGCACGTCCGGCCCGAGCAGCAGGAGCGGGCCCCACGTCTTCCACGACCCGGCGCGCACGAACCGATCGCCTTCGGGCACGCGACGGGCGGCGGCCATGAGCAGCGCCCAGGCCAGATCAGCGGTCGTCTCGGTCAGGACGCCCGGTGTGTTGCCGACATGGACGCCGCGCCGCGCGCAGGCTGCGACGTCGACGTTGTCGAAGCCGACCGCATAGTTGCTCACGACCTTGAGCTGCGGGCCGGCCGCATCGAGGAACTCGTCGTCGACACGGTCGGTCAAGAGCGTCAGTGCGCCGTCGACACCCGCGATCCGGCGCAGCAGCTCGTCGCGTGGCGGCGGCAGCTCGTCCTCCCACAGGTCCATCTCGCACGCCGCGCGAACGAGATCGAGCCCCTCTTCGGGGATCCGCCGCGCGACGAATGCCTTCGGGCGGTCAGCCACGCCCGAGGCCGGCAACGAAACGGCCCATCCGACCGAGCGCCTCGCTCAGGTTCTCGCGGGAATTGGCGTACGAGATCCGGATGTGATCGGTGCCGACCCCGCCGAACGCGGTGCCGGCAAGGACGCAGACGTCGTGATCGACGAGGAGCCGCTCCGCGAATTCAGCCCCGGACAGGCCCGTGCCCGAGATGTCGGGGAAGGCATAGAAGGCCCCGAGCGGTGTCGCGCAACGGATCCCATCGATCTCGTTGAGGCCGTTGACGACCAGGTCACGTCGGGCCTTGAACTCCACGACCATCGCGTCCACGTCGTCCTGCGGCCCGACGAGGGCCTGGACCGCACCGATCTGCGCGAACGTCGGCGCGCACGAGATCGTGTTGATGATCAGCTCGGAGTAGGTCGGGACGAGCGATTCGGGCACGACCGAATAGCCCAGCCGCCAGCCGGTCATCGCGAAGGTCTTCGAGAAGCCGTCGAGCAGGATGGTCCGCTCGGCCATACCGGGCAGCGACGCGATCGACACGTGCTCCTCGCCGTCGTACAGGATCCGACCGTAGATCTCATCGGTCATGACCCACAGGTCGTGCTCCTGGGCGAGCTCGGCGATGCGCTGCAGGTCGGCCCGCGTCAGCACGCCACCCGTCGGGTTGGCCGGCGAGTTGATGATCAACAGCTTGGTCCGAGGCGTGATCAGGCGGGCCAGCTCCTCGACATCGAGACGGAAGCCGTTGTCCATCCGGATCGGGATGGGCACAGGCGTCGCGCCGACGAAGCGCGTCAGCGACTCGTAGATCGGGTAGCCCGGGTCCGGAACGATCACCTCGTCGCCCGGATCGATCAGGCCGAGGATGGCGTACAGCATCACGCCCTTGCCGCCGACCGTGACGAACACCTGCGACGGGTCCGCCGGGAACCCCTTCCGCCGCGTCACGTCCTCGGCGATCGCCGTGCGCAGCTCCGGGATGCCTGGGAACGGCGCGTAATGGGTGGCGCCGTCGTCGAGGGCTCGCTTGGCGGCCTCGCGGACGTGGGCGGGCGTGTCGAAGTCGGGCTCACCGATCTGGAGGTGGATCATCGGTCGGCCTTCGGCCTCGAGCGCGCGTGCCCGCGCGCTGACTGCGAACGCACCCTCGGTGCCGATCGTGTTCATCCGAGCGGCGACCCCGCGGACTGACGAGACGGACATCGGGTGGACCTCCCCGTTTGCGGTGACGGTGAAGCGGTTCTACGGCAGCAGCGAGCGGATCGCGAAGGCCACGTTCGCCGGGCGTTCGGCCAGCCGGCGCATGTACCACGGGTACCAGGCGTCGCCGTAGGCGATGAGCGTCTGGACCCGGTAGCCGGCCTTGGCGAGTCGATATTGCTCCCGTGACCGGATCCCGTACAGCATCTCGACCTCGAACCCATCCCGCGGGACACCCGCCGGGTCGACCTGCTCGGCGATCTGCTCGACCAGCGCGACGTCGTGGGTGCCCAGGCCGAGCCGGATCGACCGACCGCGGCCGGTCTTGAGGATGTCGACCGCGATCGACAGGTAGCTCGCATCGACCTGACGCTTGTCGCGATACGCGATCGACGCCGCCTCGTCGTAGGCGCCCTTCACGAGCCGGATCGAGGGGTCGAGCGGCCGCAACCGCTCGACGTCCGATGGCGTGCGCTTGAGGTATGCCTGCAGGCAGATCCCCGTCCGCGGGTGCTCGGCTCGGAGCCGTTCATACAGGGCGATGGTGGCCTCGACGTAGTCGCTGCCCTCCATGTCGATCCAGAGGTACGACCCCGTCGCCTCCGCCTTCTGCGCGAGACGGACGAGGTGCGTCAGGGTCCGCTCCGGGTCGAGGTCGAGGCCCAGCTGGGTGGGCTTGACCGAGACTTCGCCCCGGTAGCCGCGAGCCGCGATCGCATCGAAGACACCGACATAGTGGTCGGCGACGGCATCGGCCTCCTCGAGATTGGTGAGGTTCTCACCCAGCCGCGTGTACATGGTCCCGATGCCTGCCGCCTCGAGCGGCGCGGCGGCGTCGAGTGCCGCTTCGAGGCTCTCACCGGGCATGAAGCGCCGCACCGCCCGCTTCATGAATCGGAACTGCGGAAGGTGCTCCTTGAGCCAGCCGTTCCGCGCGGCCCACAGGAAGACGCGTCGCATCAGGGCAGGCCCCGCACCATGCCGCCGTCGACCGGCACGATCGCGCCGGTCAGGTAGGACGCTGCCGGTGACAGCAGGAATGCGCCGACACGACCCAGCTCGGCCGGCTCGCCATAGCGACCGATCGGGATCCTGGCGATCGTCGCGGCGCGGACCTGGTCGGTCGACTGGCCGGTCCGCTTCGCGGTCGACTCCTCGACCTCGATGATGCGCGGCGTCGTGAATCGGCCGGGCGCGAGTCCGTTGATCCGCACAGGGACGATCTCGGCGCTGAGCGACTTGATGAGGCCCATCAGGCCGGGGCGGATCGTGTTGGATGCGGTCAACCCGGGGATCGGCTCCCTGGCCGACGATGAGAGGATCACGAGGATCGACGGGCGGTCGCTCGCCCGCAGGTGTGGGAGCGCAGCACGAATGAGCCGGATCGCGCCCTTGAGCGTGCCATCGATCGCGCGCTCCCAGGCCGCCTCGTCCAGGTCGTTGAACGTTCCAGGAGAGGGCCCGCCGGAGTTCACGAGCACGAGGTCCAGGCCGCCGAATGCCGCGACGGACCGCTCGACCGCGTCCGCGGGGCCTTCGCGGCTTTCGAGATCGGCGCCGATGGCGATAGCACCGTCGACCCCTGACGCCGCGGTCTCGAGACGGTCGGATGGGCGAGCCACCAGGGCGACCCGGGCACCCTCTCCCGCCAGCGCAGACCCGACGGCGAGTCCGAGTCCGCTCGACCCTCCCCCCACCAGCGCACGTGCACCGTCCAGACCCAGGTCCAACACGCTCCTCCTGCCGCCCGATGGTACGCGACCGATACGTCCTCACGGGGCGTCGGCGCGGGGCTTCTGGGCGGCCGGGCTAGAATCACCGCGATGACCACGTTCTTCGACATCGACGCGGCGAACCAGGCCCTCGAGGAAGTCGGGCCACTGCTGGCGACGCTCGCCGACCAGCGCGCGGAGCTCATCCGCCTGCGGGATCGGACCCTGGCGGCGCATGCATCGGCGACCGGCGGCGGTCCCGATCTCGATCCCGAGGAGGCGCAGCGGATCCGCCTGCGGATGCAGGGCATCGTCGACCAGATGGCCGCCGCGGTCGCACGCATCGACGCACTCGGCATCACCCTCCGCGATATCGAGCACGGCCTGATCGACTTCCCGGCACTCGTGAGCGGTCGTCAGGTCTGGCTGTGCTGGGAACTCGGCGAGGACGCCATCGGGTTCTGGCACGCGATCGACACCGGGTTCGAGTCGCGTCGACCGCTGGCCGAGCTCGTATGACCGCCCGCCAGGTCGTCGTCGGCGAGGACGGTCGGGCGAAGGTCTACCGGCCACTCCCCGACGAGGTCCGCATCGCCGCGGTCCGGGCCGGTCTCGAGGCGTATGGGGCGGGCGACTTCTTCGAGGCGCATGAACACATGGAACCGGCCTGGATGGGCACGGCCGACCTTGCCGAACGAAACCTCATCCAGGGACTCATCAAGGTCGCCGCCGCCGACGTGCATGCGGTGCGCGGCAACCCGCCCGGCATCCGCCGGAACCTCGAGGGCGCTCGCGACCGATTGCGCTCCGGCGTCGGTGGGTCGATCACCGGCGTCGACCTCGACGTCGATGGTCTTCTTGCCGCGATCGACACGAGACTGGCGGGCACGACTGACCTGTCCACGCCCATCACCATCGGATGGAGGATGCGATGACCGCAGGCCCCGGGACCCCATCGATCGACGCGACGGAGGCCGAGCGCCGCCTGCGCGAGGACCCCGATCAACCGCTACTGGTCGATGTGCGTGAGCAGCACGAGTTCGACGAGGTCCGCGCGCCGGGCGCGGTGTTGATGCCGATGTCGACGTTCGCGACACGGGCCGGCGAGCTGCCGACGGACCGGCCGCTGATGATCGTGTGTCACACGGGCGCCCGATCCTCGGCCGTCACCGGCTTCCTCGTGCGCTCGGGCCGGACCGATGTGGTCAACGTCGCCGGCGGGATGGAGGCGTGGGAGCGCGGCGGGTTGCCGGTCAGGCATGGCACACCGGAAGCCGGCGAGGGCGCCCTGCCAGGTTGACTCGGAGTCGCCCGGCCGGCGCAGCGGCGGGCTAGCGGACCCGCCGGATGACGCGGGAGACGAGGGCGCGAGCCTGCGGCTTGTGCGCGTACGCCCAGCCGATGATGATCAGGATGATGAAGTTGACCGTGCCCACGCCGGCAGCGTTCAAGTAGCCGAGCTGCTGGCCGATCTCGCCGTCGATCTTGAGCCCCGGGACGGTGGCGCCGAACGGACCGAGCTGGAAGAACGGCGAGGTCGGTGAGGTGTTCGACCGCAGGCTCGACGTCAGGATCTCGTCGGCCGACTCGCCGCCGACGAGGACGGCGTTCGGGCCGGTCACGAGGGCGCTGGATCCTGTCAAGCCATACGGGAGGTCACTCTGTGGCAGGTGGGTCCACTCGAGGACCGTACCGTCGCTCGTCGGGATCGACCAGAAGACCTCGGGCCGGGGGCCTTCGCTGTCGGCCCCGCCCATGATGTAGAGCGTCCCGTTGGCGGTGTATCCAGCAGCGTCGTCACGTGCAGCCGGCAGGTTCCACGCGTTGTCGATGTCCCAACCGATGACCTTGCCCTGCTCCGGGTTCTCCGGGAAGCCCTCGGGGGCCTCGAGCCCGATCCTGCCGCGCTGGACCGCCCCGACGGGACCGGCTTCGTCATGGCCGCCATACAGCCAGATGAAGTCGCCGACGACCGCTCCGAGAGCGTCGGCCTGCGGGCGCGCGAGCGGAGCCTCCACTTCCCACTCACCGAGCGCACCCTGGGCATCCAGCGGGCTCTTGTACGTCGTGGTGACCGGGCCGTTCTCGCCTTCCCCGCCGACCACGACCAGGCCGTCGGCCGTAGAGAGCGCCACGGCCTGGGCGAGCGGTTCGGGCAGGGCCAGATCATCGACCGGCTGCCATTCCCCGAGGACGCTCGTGGCCGGATCGGCGGCGATCGAGAAGACGGTCGTTGTCGGTGCGCCGTCGGCGTCGTAGCCGCCGATCACGTACACCGTGCCGGACACCGACGTCACGGCTGCATCGCTGCGCGGCTCGGGCAGCTCCGGCCCCGGCTGCCACGTGTCGAAGTTGCCGGTGCCCGACGTCTGCGCGACATACACCGTGGAGGTGGCGGCCTCGCCGTCCGATCCGCCGATGTACAGGATCTGCGCGCCGAGCTGGAGCGCCGTCCCGTCGGTCCGCGGTTCGGGCAGTGCGAGCTCGGAGGGGGACGGATGCCATGGCACCAGGGCCCCGCGCGGCGCCGGGCACGGCAGCGTCTCGTTCTCCGACGAGCAGAGATTGATCGGGGACCAGACGAGCAGACCGAGATCGACGGTCCGGTTCACCGTGAAGTAGTAGGCGCGGTCTGGGAGGTAGCCCAGCATCAGGAGGATGATGATCAGCCAGACGAACGACTTGAGGCTCGCCCACGCCCAGCCGTCTGCGTCGAGCAACCCGAACATCGCGCGCCGCTTGGGCACGACCAGCCCTGGCCCGAGGGCGGGACGCGTGGTCCCTGCGGCGCTCATCCGGCGGTCAGGGTGCCGGTCATGTTCGGATGGACGGAACAGTTGAACGGGTAGTCACCGGCGTCGAGCGCGGGCACGGAGTAATCGACCTCGGTCGGGCCAGTGACGATCTCGCCGGTGAACACGCTCGTCCCGCTGCCGTCCTTGATCTCGACGTTGTGGGGGACACCGTCCTCCGTGTTGGCGAAGTGGATGACAAAGGCCTCGCCGGCCGGTGCGGTCGCTTCCGACTGGTCGAACGCGCTGCTCGAGCTCGCCGAGATATCGACGACCTGGGCGTTCGGATCGATCGACTGCGCCGGGCCCGGACTCTGGCTGCTGCCGCCGGTCAACTCGTCCGTCCAGCAGTCCGGGAATGGGGTGGCCCCCGGCTCGGGCAGGTAGTTCGGATCGCGCCACCCGGTGAACGTCAGGACCTTCCCGGTCTGCGGGTCGATCTTCGGGTCGAGCAGGTGCTCGTCGCGGACGATGTACTCGCGGTCGTTCGTCGCCAGGAGGAACGCGACGAGCTCCTCGACCTGACGATAGTTCAGCGGTCC
This sequence comes from uncultured Chloroflexia bacterium, assembly GCA_963813535.1. Taxonomy (GTDB): domain Bacteria; phylum Chloroflexota; class Limnocylindria; order Limnocylindrales; family CSP1-4; genus SPCO01. Next base: position 1,785,589 of record CAWEZH010000002.1, read on the forward strand.
GGGCGGATTGCCCTCGTTCGACCAGACGGGCATCTTCGACTTCGGGTCACCACAGACGTACCGACCACCGACGGTCAGCACGTTCCGGATATAGGCCTCGCTCAGGTGGGCGAAGAGCTTGTCCTGACGGTTCAGGGTCGGCCCCTCCCCGCCCTCGCCGTCCACCCCGTGGCACCGCGCGCAGTTCGCCTGATAGACGTTGTATCCACGCTCGACTCGTGAGACCTGCTGGGCATCGATCTCCTGGGCCTGTCGGGCCACGGTCAGCCCGCCCGGGGCACCCAGCTCATAGAACCAGTACAGCGAGATGAACAGGATGATGACGATGACCGCCAGGAACCCGACCCACCGAGCGTTCGCCGACTGGCGGACGACCTGGGCCGCGCGCTCCGGCGTGAACTCGGTCTTGCGCACCGGCGGTGGCGAGGTGAACCGTTCGACGAGCGAGCGATCCTCGGGCGGGCGCACGGCTGGCAGACGCTGCTCGGGCGCGCCTTCCTCCGGCTCCCGTCCGGGCGTATCGGTCATCGGTCTCCTCGATCGACGATGGGTCGCGTCACGGCACGCTCAGATGCAGCCGGTCGGGGTAAGGGGCGGGATGATGCCGGGCTGGCCGAGCGCCACGGGAAGCGGTCCGAGCGTGATCTTGCCGGTGTCGATATGGAGGGATCCGTTGCCGTCGACCATGATCGAGAAGCGGTCCATGCCGCGCGGCGCCGGACCGTATTGCGCGCCGTCGGCCTTGATCCCCAGTCGGTCGTACCGGGAGCCGTGGCAGGGGCATTCCATCCAGAAGTTCTTCAGGCACGGATTGGGCTTACAGCCGAGGTGCGGGCAGCGCTGGTAGAGCGCGCGCACGTTGAGCGCCGATCCATCGCCCGTCGTGTCCTCACCCGGCGTGAAGCGCTGCTGGGAGGGGTCCTTCAGGACGACGAACGCGCGTGCCTCGGCGTAGTACGCGGGGAACCCTTCGGCGATCGGCAACACGCTGTTCGCGGTCTTGACGTCATCCAGGGTCCCGATCTCGAGGACGGCCCCGAATCCCTTCCGGAGGCTCGGCCAGGCGAACGCGAGCGTGCCGGCGAGCGCCTCGACGGTCGCGAGGCCGATGCCGGCCCCGAGGGCGACACGCATCAGCTGGCGACGGGACATCCCCTGGACCTGCTCCTTGCGGAGGGCCTTGATCGCCTGCGGTGTCAGGGCAGCGGGCTTGTCGATCGATTCGACGTGGTAGTTGCTCATGGTCCCTACAGCGAGAAGTACATGCCGGGTGCGGTCACGAACGGGATGATGAAGGTGTACCCGGGGCCGCGGAAGAAGATCCCGACGAAGGTCAGGACGAGCCCGAGGATGCAGAACAGCGTGAACAGCACGACCGCTGTCTTCCGCTGCGAGGGGCGAGTGGCCAGGATGTCACCGCGGTCCACATACGGGATGAGCGCCGCTCCGACGAGCACGAAGGTCGGCGCGAGGACGCCTGCAACGACCGGGTGCAGGTAGGCCAGCAGCTCCTGCAATCCAAGGAAGTACCAGGGCGCCTTGGCGACGGCAGGCGTGATGTTGCCGTTCGCAAGCTCCTCCAGGGGCGCGTTGATGAACAGGCCCATCAGCAAGAGGAAGATCGACATCACGCCGGCCGCAAGGAACTCGATCGACAGCAGGTGCGGCCAGGTCATGACCGTGTCGTCGGGTTCCTTCTGGACGCGGACGACGGCGTCCTGCTTGACCAGCGCGAGCAGCCGATACGGCCGCGCCGACATCGGCACGCGCTGCTTATCGATCTCGGTCCGCCGCGCCGGATCGACGGGCAGCACCTCCCGCCGCGTGGTGGTCGGATCCTTCGTATCGGTCACGTCGAACTACCTTGCGGGCCGATAGGAGCGCCCAGCGCAAGGCGGCGGCGAGCACGCGACCGAGCGCACCTCAAGGTGCGTGAGGGAGCGCGCGCAGGCAACAACGCCGCGATGGGTGCTCATAGCGGCCCGCTTATCCCACCGTCTTTGCGAATGCGCCAGAAGTGCACCGTCAGGAAGATGGCCGCGATGAGCGGCAAGAACACGACATGCCCCACATAGAACCGGATCAATGTGTTCTGGCCGACCTCGACGCCGCCGAGAAGGATCCGGTTCACCGGTGTGTTGAAGATCGGGACGTAGCCACCCATGTTCGTGCCGATGGTGATCGCCCAGAAGGCGATCTGGTCCCACGGCAGCAGGTAGCCCGTGAAGCTGAGCATGATGGTCAGGAAGAGCAGCACGACCCCGACGACCCAGTTGAACTCGCGGGGCGGCTTGTAGGCTCCGTGGTAGAAGACCCGCATCATGTGCAGGAACACGAAGAACACCATGAGGTGGGCGCCCCACCGGTGGACGTTGCGTGTCAGCAGCCCGAACGCCACCTCGCTCTGGATCTCGAGGATGTTCGTATAGGCGAGCGTCGCCGACGGGACGTAGAAGAACATCAGGTAGACGCCCGTCACCGTCAGCACCAGGAACAGGAAGAAGGACAGTCCGCCGAGACAGAAGGTGTAGGCGAATTTGACCGCGTGCTGGCGGACACGGACCGGGTGGATATGCAGGAAGACGTTGTTCATGACCGCGTACGCGCGCGATCGTTCGTCCCGCGGGTAGGGCTGCCGGAAGAGGGATCGCCAGACCGGGCTACGCCGGATCGTCTGGTCGACCCGCTCCAGGAAACTCACCGGGCTCCTCCTGCCACGCCGGGGGTCCCGGCCAGCTGCGCATCCCGGTACGACTCCTTGTAGAGCCGACCGTCGGTCGAGATCTCCTGCAACTCGAACCGCTCCATCGTAATGGCGTCGAACGGGCAGCGCTTGACGCAGAGTGCGCAGCGGATGCAGCGCTCCTCATCGAGGATCATCGCCCCGCCGTTCTCCCAGCCGTAGGCCTCGTCGAGCTCCGGGAGGAGGCCCTCCGACTTGAGCGTATTGATGTCGACCATGTGGATGACGCCCTCGGGACAGACATCCGCGCAGGCGCCGCACAGGACGCAGCGGAACGGGTCGAACCAGATGTTGTAGTTGCACATCAGGCAGCGCGTCGACTCGGCGACGGCGCCCGTCGCGTCGTACCCGAGCTCGACCGGCGTGTTGAAGTTGACGATCGGGTCGGTCGACGGCATGCGCGCCTGAAGCGGGACCATCGGGATGTGCTGGCGTGGCAGTACGTCGTACAGCTCCGGCATGTCATGGCGCCACGAGCTCGTGACCTTCACGTTGGCGGCCACACTGACGTCCGCCCGGCCGGCGAGGTAGCGGTCGATGGCATAGGCCGCCTTCTTGCCGTGGCCGGCGGCCTCGATCAGGGTCGTGGGTCCGGTCACGAAGTCGCCGCAGGCGAAGACGCCCCGGACGTTCGTCGCGTATGTGGCGGGGTCGACCTTCACGCGGCCGCGGTTGATCTCGAAGCTCGCCTCGACCGGAAGGAACGTGAGGTCGGCCGCCTGCGACACGGCTGGGATGACGGTCTGGGCGGCAACGACGAACTCCGACCCCTCGATGGGGATCGGCGACCGACGTCCCGAGGCGTCGGGCTCGCCCAGCCGGTTGCGGATGAAGCGGACGCCCGTGACCTTGCCGTCCTCACCGAGGACCTCGATCGGGCTGGCGAGGAACTCCATGCGAACGCCCTCGCGCTCGGTCTCACCGAGCTCCTCCTCGTCGACGACCAGCTCGGAGCGCGTGCGTCGATAGGCGATGGTGACGTTCTCGGCACCGTGCCGAAGGCTGGTCCGCGAGCAGTCCATCGCGGTGTAGCCACCGCCGATGACGACGACGTCGTTGCCGACTTCGATCGGTTGACCGAGGTTCGCCCGCTTCATGAAGTCGACGCCGTAGTCGACACCCTCGAGGTCGGCGCCCGGGATGTCGAGAGCGACCGCGTCCATGGCGCCGGCCGTGATGGCGATCGCGTCGAAGTCGCGCTGCAGCTCCTCGAACGGAAGGTCCGGCCCGACCGACGTGTCGTAGACGAACGTGACGCCGAGCCGCTCGACCAGCCGGACGTCCATCTCGATGGCCTCGCGCGGCAGCCGGAACGCGGGGACGCCGATGAGCATGGTCCCGCCGCCATACGGAAGGCTGTCGAAGACCGTGCACCGATAGCCCTTCACTGCGAGCTCGCGCGCGACGGCGAGTCCCGCCGGGCCGGCGCCCACGATCGCGACGCGCTCCTCGCGCGGCGTGATGTCGGGCATGACGTCCGGGATGCCCGATGCCTCGTGCCACTCGACGAGGAACCGCTTCATGGCCCGGATGGCGAGCGGCCGATCGATATCACCGCGGCGACATGCCCGCTCGCACGGGGCCGAACAGACGTACGAGCACATCGCCGCGACCGGGTTCGGCTCGCGCGACAGGATGTACCCCTCCTCGAACCGCCCCTCGGCGGCGAGATTGAGGTAGCCGCGGCAGTTGGTGCCGACCGGACACGCTTCCTGGCACTCGATGTTGCACTGCAACCAGGAGGCGTCGACAGGCTGGACGAGGAATTCCTGGGCGGGATCGATTGCCAAGCGGGGCGTGCCTTTCCGTGAGGTGGTCGGGCGCGACGTGATGATCGGCGGGCGCCGACGGTCCGAATCTACCATCGGCCTCGTAAGCGCTGCAAAACGGGATGACCGGCGCGCGCTCCCTCGGGCGCCCACCGGCGATCGCCGCGACGGCCGCCGGAAAGTTGACGTTCGCTACGATCCGCAGCTACGCTGCGGACCGCACGTGCTCGGTGAGGAGCACGATCGGATGGAGTTGGCCACGGCGTGACCGGGAGCGAGCTCGCCTTCCTGGCGATAGGGCTGATCCTGGGCGTTGCCGCCTGCGCCGTGCTGATCGCGATCCTCCGGTCGCTCCTTTCGCGTCCGCGTGGTGTGCGTGTCACGGTGGTCCCGGATGCCGTCCCGAGGCGTCGCCCCGCGACCCTCGCGAACGACGCCTTCACGGAATCCCCGACCGCCGCTCGCCCGGCCTTTCGCGGTCCGGCAGACCGCCGCGGGTACGCCGACGAGTCCGGCGGCTCGACGCCGGCGACTCGAACGCCTGTTCTCCCACCCCAGCCCGGGACGATCATGGAGCCTGCGTTCCGACTGGTCGGGCCCTCGTCGGACGTCCAGGGTCCGGTACCGGCGGCGGGGCAGGCACGGATCGCGACGGCACAGGGAGTCCCGGTCGCGACCGGGATCGACCCGATGCTCACGGCCCTGCGAGCGAGCGCCGACGCACCCGACTCCCCGGCGGGCGGGGGGCCAGGTGACAGCGGTGCCTTGGTCGGCGCCACCGTCCGTCCGCTCGCGCTGGCGTCGCCGGCTTCCAGCGCACGCACGCGGACCGCGAAGCCAGGTGACCGATCCGCGTCGAGGACGGCCAAAGCTGCCGCCACGGCGACGATACCGACCACCCCAGGCACGCCGACCGATGCAGGGGGCGGACCCTGCGGCGATGTGCGCCGTCTCGCCGACGAGCGCTGTGAGCTCGCCACCCGGGCGCGCGCCCAGGCAGGCGAAGCAGAAGAGGTGCATCGAGTCGCCCGACGGGCGTACGACGCGAACGCAGCGGAGATGACCGCGGCAGCCGCGGCCGTGGACGCGCGAAGTGTCCGCGACGAGAAGGACTTCGTGCAGGCCAGGTTCCGCGCGGGCCGGGCCGGCGCCCGAACGGCCGAAGACATCGAGGCGGCGGCCCGAGACTGGCTCCACGAGATCAATCGGATCAACGCCGGCACCACCGACGCGACGGCCACCCTGCAGAGGACGCGGGCGGAGGCGCCCGAGATGGGCGCCCAGCTCGAGCGGACGGCACTCGCGCTGGACCACGCACGGCTCGGGGCCGAGGCTGCCGAGGCGGCATGCCTGGCCGCGCGCCAGGCGCTCGCGGAGTGCGAGGAGCGCGCCGCCGGTCGGACGCCGAGCGCAGTACCGACCGGGCCCGGACCGGATCAGGACCGGATCGACACGACATCCGACACCCTCATCGCAGCGCTCCGAGCCGGTGCGTCGCCGAGGATCGTGCGGCTCCTCGGCGGCGATCGTGACGCGATGCATGAGGCGGTCAATGTCCTGGCCGGAGACGATGCCACCGAGCGCCGTCGCTGGCAGGTCGCGATGTCCGATCTGGTCGATGCCATCCTCGCCGACGCGATCGCGGCGTCGGCGCTCGAGTTCCCGGCGGATCATCCGTTCTGGGGGCCGTTCAGTCGGACGCAGGCGCGCGACATCGCTGCTGCGCTGTCATCGCTGGGCTACCGGTTCGACGGCCTTGGGGGCTGGGTCGACGATCGGCACCCATCCCAGCGTGACCTGTCGCTGGCGCTGGGCTATGCCGGCCTGGACCCGATGCGGATGCGCACGTGGCCGAACGACGCCGAGATGGCAGGCCTGTTCAGCGAGGTCCAGGTCGCCGCGACGGAACACCTGGCGAGTGCCGCGGGCGACCTAACGCTGGGCGAACTCGTGACGATGCTCGGGCGACGAGCCGATGGCCTGGCCGAGATCTGGAACGCCTGGGGTCGCGTCCGGCCCGTCCTCCTCGACGGGTCCTGAACCGCCTCGTCACGGCTCGACCTAGCGGCCGGTGAGGTCCTCGGTCACCTCGCCATCCGAGGCAGTCTCGGCCTCCTCGGCGACATCGTCGGGCTCGTCCTCGTCGATGACGATGAGGCGCAACGCCTCTGCGGCAGCCGCGCCGATGGGCTCACCCTCCTCGGCGGCCCAGGATCGGATCCGCTCGTTGAGTCGCTCCGGCTCGCGGATCTGGCTGCGATGCTCGGCCAGGGCTGCCAGCTTCCGGTCGAGCGTCTCGCTGATGTCGACCCAGACGTCCGGGCGTTCCGACCAGAAGAGGTACAGGCGGCGCACGGCGTGGGCGGCGAGACCGCGCCGTGCGAGCGCCGGAAAGGCCATCGGGTTGCGGGAGGCCGGATACACGGCGTCGACGGCGGCGATGCCGGCGGCTCGATGATCGGTGTGGTTCACGCCACCGCCGCGGTGGAAGACGGCCTCGGGGTCGGTGCACAGGACCGCGTCGGGCCGGAACGTCCGGATCTCGCGGACGAGCTGCTCGCGCAGCGGCAGGTCGTTGGCGAGTGCCCCATCCGGCTGGTGCAGGAAGGTCACGCCTTCGTAGCCGATGACGGCCGCAGCGGCGCGCTGCTCGCGCTCGCGTACCGCGGCGAGCTCGAGCGGGTCGGCGTCCGGGTCCTCTCCGCCCTGGTCGCCGGAAGTGCAGCACACCAGCCAGCCGCTCGAGCCGGCGTCGATCCAGCGCGCTGCCGTGCCGGCCGGGCCGAAGTCGGCGTCGTCGGGATGCGCCGCGATCAACATGAACCGCCCCGGCCGCCAGTCATGGGCCGTCGTGGGCTCGCCCGACGTCGTCATCGCGCGGGTGCGATGACGGTGGCGCGTGACTGGCGCAGCAAGGTACTCTCCTTGCGGCCCTTATGGCGTGCGCGTACGCTTGCGGCCGAGGCTTCGCTCGTCTCCCCCCACGAGCGAAGCCTCTTGCATGCCTGGGACCCTGGCATGCGCTCCCTCATGCAGGTGCGGTCTGGAGCTCGTCGAGCGCCGTCAGGACCGCCGCCGCGTGCCCCTCGGGCTTCACCTTCTCCCAGACACGCGCGATGCGTCCATCGGGATCGACCAGGAACGTCCGCCGCGCGGTGCCCATGTAGGTCTTGCCGTAGTTCTGCTTCTCGACCCACGAGCCGTAGGCATCGGACACGGCGTGGTCCTCGTCGGCCAGCAAGGTGAACGGCAGGCCGAATTTCTCGCTGAACTTGCGCTTGCTCTCGGCGCCCTGCGGACTGATGCCCCAGACGTCCGCGCCACGCTCGGTGATGGTCTCGTTCGCATCCCGGAACTCACACGCCTCGACCGTGCAGCCCGGCGTGTCGTCCTTGGGATAGAAGTAGAGGACGGTCCATCGGCCGCGCTGGTCGGCCAGGTCGTGGACGGTGCCCGTTGCGTCGGGAAGTGCGACCCGCGGAGCGCGGTCGCCGACGGCCGGGATGCTCATGGTCAGAGCGTAGCAGGGGTCTCCACGACGAGGAGCCGGCCACGCTCCACGCTCACGGCACAGGTCGGTGAGATCCGCCGGTTCGAGAGCCCGCGCGATCTGCCGACCAGGAGCGTCTCCCCGTCGAGCGGGTAGGCCAGGCCCGTGGTCGTGACACCGATCGCGTCCGCACCGACCGGTAGCAGCGTCACCAGGTCGCCGGCACGGCCCGTCAACTCGACCGACGCCGATCCCCCACCGTCACTCGTCGTCTGGAGCAGGCGGATCCGGACATCCGCAGCGACCAGGCGGACGTCGACATCGTGTAGCTCGGGCAAGGTCAACAGCGCGAGGTTTGCCAGCGCATGGTCGAGGCGCGGACCGCCGAGCGCACCGAGGATGGCGATCGCCGACGGGCGACCGGCAAGGGCCGCTCGCACGGCGAGTTCCGTATCCGATTCGTCCTTGTCGAATGGCGCCCGCTCGATGGGGACCCCTTCGGCCTCGAGGGCGGCGATCCCCTCCTCGCCGAGCGAGTCGCCATCACCCACCCAACGATCGATCCGGAGTCGCAACGACGGGGCGTGTCGCGCTCCACCGTCCGCCGCCACGACGTATGGATCGTCCGCACACCAGCCGGGCCACGCGACATCGATGGCTTCGCGCGGACCGACGGCGCCGTCGGCGAGGACGATGGCCTGCGCGCTCGAGTCCATGGCGTGGATGCTAGCGGTCCGCTATCGGCCCGATGCTAGACTCCGGCCCGTGCCCGCCCCGATCGACCACCCCGCAGTCCGACGCGTCCTCGCCGCCGCAGAGCGCAAGGGCATCGACCTCGAGGTCGTGACCTTCGACGAGTCGACCCACACCGCCGAGCAGGCGGCAGCGGCAGTGGGTGGCGAGCTCGGCCAGATCGTGAAGTCGCTGGTATTCGTCGCCCCGTCCGACGACGGCCTCGATCCGATCGTCTGTCTCGTGTCCGGTCAGAACCGCGTCGACGTCGCGCGGCTGGCGGCCGTCACGGGCGAGCCGGACATCCGCCGGGCGACCGCCCGAGAGGCGAACGACCTCGTCGGCTTCACCATCGGCGGCATCCCGCCGATCGGCTTCGAGCGGACGATCCGCGTCGTCATGGATCCGGACCTGGGCCGCTACGCCACGGTGTGGGCCGCGGCCGGGTTGCCGACGGCGGTCTTCGAGGTGCCGCCGGCCACGCTTCGGACGCTCGCCAACGCGACCGTCGCCCCGATCTCGGAGGATCGCCGCGCGGCCGATGTGGACGCCGAGGCTGCGCAGCCGGTCGGGCAGGATGCGGGCCACTCGATCGACGCCGACGCCGATGACGGCGCAGCGTCCGGCCGACTCGCTTCGACGGGAGCGTGACCGGAGCCACCGGAGGGAGCCGATCGGCGCCCGAGCCGCGCAACGCGTCGATCACCTATCCGGGTGGTCTCCGCGCTCGCTGGCGATGGGCAGGCAGCGGTCAGGCTGCCGCGGTGTTCGCCCTCTCGGAATCCGGCGGTACCCTCGTCGACCTCGGTGATCGGGTGAGTGCCGATCCGGATGCGCTGTGCCGCGCCGAGCTCCGGCTGGAAGGTCCCCGTGGATCGTGGTCGGCACGCTTCGCATCGACGATCTTCGACGAGCCCCGGGCGCTCTACTGGGATACCGAGGGGCTGCTGGTCGTGTCCTACGGCTTCCATACCTATGGACTCGACGCGGTGAGCGGGAACGCGGGCTGGGAGCATCGCTCGGCGACACCGATCGTCGCGCTCCTCGGCTCGCCGCGGTTGCGGCACGTCATCGTCCAGTCCGAGATCGAGACGTTCGCCCTCGAGCCGGATGGGAGCGTCGGCTGGCGGGTCGCGCACTCGGACGTCGTCACGGCGGCCGAGCTCGTCGGCGGGAGATTGGTGCTGACCGGGTTCGACGGCCAGGTCAATTCGCTCGACCCGGCGACCGGTCGATCCGCGGCCTGACGCGCGCGAGTCAACCGTGGACGGCCTGGCCGCTGTGGACGAGTGGTGGATAACTCGGTTGGGCGGAGCTACATTCGTGGACGACCGCCGTTGACCCCGCCCGCGCCGCCCCCGTAGCGTATCGGTCAGCCCGGAGGGGCCGAACGATACTAACGGCGGAGATCGCATCAACGCCCACGTGTCGTGGAGGTTCCTTCGGGCCCTTCCATGCCCGGGGCCAAACCCGAGCAGCGGGTATAGTCGCCGCCGTGACACCCCTGATCCCGATCGCCGTGGGCCTGGTCGCGCTCGCCGTCGGGATCGCGATCCTCCGCTCGTTCGGACCGCGCTTCCGCGTCGGTCGGATCCTCGCGGTGGCCCCGGTCGTCTCGATCGCCGAGGCGCGGGCGCTGGCCGACGGGCCGCCCCGGTTCATCGCGATCCAGGGCCGCATCGACGCCGAGGACGAGTTCGAGGACGAAGCGCATCGACCGCTCGTGCTCCGGCGCGTGCGGATCCAGCTGCGTCAGCGGGGTGGCTGGGCCACCATCGACGAACAGCGCCAGGCGGTCGACTTCGAGGTCCGCGAGGGTCTCGACGCGATCGCCATCGACCAAGCGTCCCTGGGTGACGGGCTCGTCGTGCTGCCGCGCGAGTCGAGCGGGACGGCTGGCGATGCGCCGGACCGCGTCGCACCGGACACGCCCCCAACGACGCCGCTGCGTCTGCGGATCGAGCAGGTGTCGTCGGTGGAGCACGCGCTCGTCGCCGGCGTGCCGACAGCGGACACGGCGACGGGCGCCATTCGCATGACGGCCGGGCTCGGGCGACCGCTGATCCTGACGACGCTTGCCCGCGACGAGGCGATGCGGGTGCTCGCTGCGGACGCGCCGCGCCGACCGATGCTCGCCGTCATCGCCCTCGTGGTGGGCATGATCAGCATCACCGTGGGGCTGCTGTGGGCCGTGGCTGGGGCCGTGACGCGCACGGCGCTCGCCGCCTCACCCGATCCGAGCGGCGTCCTCGGCGGTGACCCGCGCAGCAGCGGCGAGGGACCCGGTCTCGTCGGCGACCCGCTGATGGCGATCGTGCTCGTGCTGGGGATCGGCCTCGGCACGGTGCTGGCGACCCTCGTCTACGTCCGGTTCACGGGTGGCCGGCGCAGCTGACGCGTTGTCGGGTGCCGGGTCGCGCGTGCACCGGACCTTCGGACTATTGGCAAGAACTGTGAGAACGGTAGGCTCGGGCCCGTGGACTTCACAGTTCTTCCATACGAGGGATGACCGCACAGCTCCCGCCTCGGCCCATCGACGCGACGCTCTCCGTCACCAAAGCGGCGCGTCTGCTCGGCGTGCATCCGAACACGGTCCGCGCCTGGAGTGATGCCGGACGGCTGCGCTTCTATCGGATCAACCCGCGGGGCGATCGACGCTATCGGTTGAGTGACCTCCAGCGGTTCCTCGCGGTCGCCGAACGGAGCGCCATCGAGTCGCCCCGGCGTCACCAGGTGGGGCGGCGGTCCGTCGATACCGATCCAGGCGGCGACGCTCACCTGGACCTCGGCCACCTCGAGACGGCCGACACGTCCCGCCATCGACGCGACCTTGCGCTGCTGGACGCCATCGCCCGCGAGCCGTTCGGCCAGACGACCATCCAGGAGGACCTCGACCGCGTCGCCGATCACATGCGGGAGGCGGGCGACCGAGCCCTCGTCGCGATCTGGGAGCGACGCGACGAGCGACTGGCGCCCGTGGCGATCGCCGTACCGCCGGGGGTCACACCGCCGCGACTGCTCGACCTCCCGAAGGGCTTCGGGGTGCTCGGTCAGGCCATCGAGTTCGCGACCGGACGCGGGACGCGGGACGCGGAATCGGCGCCCGGCGCGTCGGCAGTGATCGCCGGTGGCAGCGACCGCGTCACCACCACGGTCCTGCCCGGTGATCGCGAGGAATTGGCGGCGGCCATCCCCGGCCGCGACGGGCCGTGGGGCGCCGTGCTCGTCGTCGCGGCACCTGGCGAACGCTTCGATCCGGCCGACCGCGACCTCGCCACCGTGATGGCCGACGCGATCGGCGCCATCGTCGGCGTCGTCCGACGCGAGGAGGAGGTCGCCCACCTGCTCCACCGGGCCGAGGCGCTGCGGCGGGTGGCGGGCGACATCGGCAGCGGGCTGGACCTCGATCGGATCCTGGCCGGCCTCGTCGGCCACGCGATGGTGTTGTTCGAGGGCGACCGCGCCGCCGTGTTCCTGCGCCAGCCCGACGGCAGGGTCGTCGCCGAGGTCAGTCGAGGCCTGTCGGCCGCCTACCTTGCGGCCGTCCGCGATTTCCCGGCACGAAGCCTCCCGAACGACGCGATCGCTGCCCGCCGTCCGCTGTTCTCGACCGACTATCGCAACGACCCGCGCGGCTCCGACGTCCGCGCGGCCGTGGTGCAGGAGGGCTTCGACACGATGTGCACCGCGCCGCTGCTCGACGGCGACGAGGTGCTCGGCCTCCTCAACGTGTACCACGACACCGCGCACGAATGGACCGGCGACGAGCTCGAAACGATCACCGCCCTCGCCACCCAGGCCAGCGTCGCGATCCGAACGGCGCAGAACTTCGAACAGATGGCGACATGGGCAGCACAGCTCCAGTCGATCCAGCAGCTCGGGGCGCGGCTGAACCACCTCTCCAACGTCCAGGACATCGGTCTTGCGATCGGGACCGAGCTCCGGCAGCTCATCGACTACCACAACGTCCGCGTCTACCGCCGCTTCGGTGACGAGCTGGCACCCGTCGCCTTCCGTGGGCAGGTCGGCGAATACATCGACGAGACACCGGATCAGCTCAAGGTGGCCATGGGCGAAGGCATCACCGGCTGGGTCGCCGAGCACCGGATCGCCCAGTACCTGCCAGACGCCAGCACCGACCCGCGCGCGAACACCATCCCTGGCACCGAGGACGACCTCGACGAATCGATGCTGCTCGCGCCGATGCTGTTCGAGGACGACGTCCTCGGCGTGCTCGTCCTGTCGAAGCTCGGTCTCCACCAGTTCAGCGACGACGACCTTCGCCTGCTGGTGATCTACGCGAGCTTCGCGGCGCAGGCCATGGCCAATGCCGACGCGACCGAGCGGCTCCGCCAGCAGTCGGCCGCCCTCGAGCAGCAGCTCCGTAGCCAGCGGGCGCTGCTGCAGATCACCGAGTCGATCCTGACGACGCTCGACGGCAAGGCCGTCCTCGAGGGCATCACCGAGCGCCTCGGCGGGCTGATCGCCTGCGACAACGTCGCGATCGAGGTGATCGATCCGACGACCGGCCTCCTGACGCCACTGACCGCGCGTGGCGTCCACGCCGAGGCGTACATGGAGCCGTGGGAGCCCGGCGAGACCGGTGTCGCGACGTGGGTGGTCGAGCACAACGAGCCGGTCTATGTCGAGGATGAGCGCCACGATCCACGGGTCAACCACTTCCGCGGCCCCGACGTCGATGAATCGTCGATGGACGGCAGCCTGATCGGCGTGCCGCTGCGTGGCCGGTCCGGCGCCATCGGCGTCATGACGATCGAGCGGCTCGGCGTCGGCAATACGTTCACCGCCGAGGAGTTCGACCTCGTGAAGCTCTTCGCGGCGCAGGTATCGATCGCGCTCCAGAACGCCGAGGTCTACCGCGATATCGAGATCCGGGCGCAGACCGACGGGTTGACCGACCTGCTGAACCACGCGACGTTCGAGGAGCACATCGGTCGTGCGGTCCGTGACGGCGGCGCATTCGGCCTGATCATGCTCGACCTCGACGACTTCCGCGATGTCAACAACCGGATGGGCCACCAGGCTGGCGACGGGGAGCTGCGACGCATCGCGAGCGCGCTCACGCGTTCGGGTCGCGACACGGACCTCGTGTTCCGCTACGGTGGCGACGAGTTCGCCTTCCTGCTGCCAGGCGCCGACGCAGCCGGCGCGCAACGGGCGGCCGAGCGTGCCTGCGCCGCGGTGCGTGGACTCGGTGGCCCCGTGACGGCGTCGGTCGGCGTCGCGACGTTCCCGGCCGACGGGGACACCGCCGCTGAGGTGTTGCTCGCCGCCGACCGGGCATGCTTCGTCGCCAAGCGCGGTGGCCGCGACCGGGTGGCGACCGCCGCCGAAGGTCTCGCGCTCGCCGCCGAGTTCCGGCCGCAGGCGCCGACGCCGGTCGACTCGGAGGTCGAGTCCGCACTCTGACGTCGCGGGCCTGCCGACTGCACGGATACGCGATCCCGGTGACGATGGTCCGATGAGCGGATGGCTGGGACGCGTCGCCGCCCTCGGCGCGGTCGCGATGTTGGCCGCGTCGTGCATCCCATCCACGGCGCAGCGCCCGCCGACGGCCGGTACGGGATCGTCGGCCGGGCCGTCGATCGTCCAGGAGTCGCCGGTGGCCTCGGCATCCAGCCCGTCGACCAGGCCGTCATTCGTCCGGCCGACCCCGACCCCCTTGCCGACATTCCTCGTCTACATGGTCAGGCCGGGGGACACGCTGACGTCGATCGCCCGTACCCATGGCACGACGGCACGCAGCATCGCGTTCTGGAACCGGACTCGCTACCCATCCCTCGATCCCGACTCGCCGACGTACTCGCCGAACCGCATCGAGGTGGGCTGGGAGCTTGTCCTGATCCCGGACGTGGAGCTCGACCCCGAGGAGCTGCCCGAGCCGTCGCCGTCGATCCCGCCTCCGTCGGCGTCGCCGTCGGGTTGACCAACGCCGCAGGGCTCGAGCGCGGCCGGTCGTCAGCCGCCGGCGAGGTCGATGAGGAACGGGAAGACGTACAGCTTCGAGGTGATCCCGGCAAAACCAAGGGCCGTGAACGCGGCCAACTGCGCGGCGAAAGCGAGCAGAAGGAGTCGGTCGGCCGGGTCGTACCTGAGTTCGCGCAGCCATGACCGGCGGCCGGTCCCGAACGCACGCAGGTCCATCGCGTCGATCGTGTCCTCGGCGCCGGCGATCGCGTTGACGACCGTCGGCACCACCACGGGCGTCGACCGCCGGAGCCGCGACAGGAAGCCGGTCGCACCCGCCGACCAGTCGAAGCCGCGGATACGCTGCGCGTCGACCGTCGTCTGGAAATCTGCGGCAAGCGACGGCAGGAACCGGAACGTCAGGTCGATGCCGAACGCGAACTTCTCGGGGACACCGAGACGTCGGAAGGCGACGCCGAAGTCGGACGGCGCGATCGCGAAGGCCACCGGGAAGCCGATCGTCGCCATCGCGAGATAGCGCGTGAATTGGGTCACCGCAAGGCTCACCGACTCCGCGGTGATCGGCGTCCCGAGGATCGGCAGGGTGAACAGCAGGTGGTGCTCGGTCGGCGGCAGGCCCTGGACGTCACCGCCGAAGACGAACAGGTTCACGCTGACCAGCAGGCCGATGAACACGAACACGACCGTCCAATTGCGCCGGATGTGCTTCCAGGGGATGCCGGCGGACCGGTAGTACACGACGGCCACGCCGAGGAGCAGGAGCAGGAAGCGTTCGTCCCAGACCTGCAGGACCGTGAAGATGTAGAGCGCGACGACGAGGATCAGGACGCGGGGATCGCGACGTGCAAGCCACGATCCCCGGCCCAGATACCGCGGGGCGATGTTCACGAGTCGGCCCCGCGATGCGTGCGCCCAGCGCCTAGCGGCCCAGCTGGGCCTTCACCGGCTCCCAGGCGTAGACGAGGATCGGCACGAGGATGATCGTCCCGATCAGGTCGCCGACGATGACCGGGATGTACAGGGTCGTGAGGATCGTCCCGATGTCCATGCCCTGGAGGATCGCGTCGGTGAACACGAACAGGAAGCCGATCACCACCGCGATGGAGCCGGCCACGGCGCCGCCGATCGCGCGGTCGCGGAGCGAGCCGTTCGTCCAGCGGGCGAGATACACGGGGGCGAGGCCGGCGATCAGGCCGACCAGGCCGTTGGCGATGCTCCAGTTCCAGGACGTCAGTGCGCCCCAGCCGGAGATCTGGTCTCCGATGGCGTTTCCGACCAGTCCGGTGAAGAAGCCGACGATCGGGCCGAACGCGTAGCCGAAGAACGGCACGAGCGCGAACGCCGGTCGGACCGAAACGGTGCTGCCGGGGATCGGCACCTGGGCGACGAGCAGGATGCCGTACAGCGCCGCGCCGATGGCGGAGTAGACGATGGTCCGCGACGTGACCTCCCAGAGGCGATCGCGATCCATGGTTGTGGTCGTCATGGTTTCCATTCCCTCCTGTGACACAAGCGTGAAAGCTTCCGATTCAGTGCTCGGTCAACAGTTCACCTGCCGCGGCCTCCCTTCCGGGCCCTCGTCGTCGTCCCGGGTCCTGGGCGATGACCCGGCGCGCAAGCGATTCAGCATCGAGGAACTTCCCATCCCTCGCGCCATACCGTGTGTTCGCCTCCATCAGCGAGGTCACTCGCAGATCGCACGCCCTCCAGCGCGCCGTGTCGGCGATCACGTCCATCGGGGCTCCGTCGGCGATCACCCGACCGTCCCGAAACAGGAGGATACGGTCTGCATGCGTCAATGCAAGGTCCACGTCATGCGTGACGAAGTACAGACTCTCCAGACCCGGGATGGCCACGACCTCGCGCATGAACGCGTGGGCCGTCCGGTGATCCTGTCCTGCTGACGGCTCGTCGAGGATGAGCGTCGCCGGCCGGAGGGCCAGGGCGATGGCCAGCGCGAGGCGTTTCTGCTGGCCGAACGACATCGCGAGCGGAGGCCGCTCGCGCACGTCTTCGAGGTCGGCGAGGGACGTCCGCCGCAACACATCCTCGACCAGCGCCTCGAATGTTTCTGGATCGCGCCCGAGCATGCGTGGTCCGAAGAGCAACTCCTCTTCGACCGTCCGAGCGAACAGCATCTGGCTCGGGCTCTGGAACACGTAGCCGAACGTTTCGACCAGGTCGGTCGTGCGCCGGTCGGCGATCGTCCGGCCGTCGACGAGGACCGCTCCGCCGCTGATGCCGAGCAGTCGCATGGCCGTGCGGAACAGGGTGGTCTTGCCCGAGCCGTTCGGCCCGAGGACCGCGACGGTCTCCGTGGCGCCCAGCCTGGCATCGACCCCGAGCAGGATCTCGGTATCCATGATCGAGGCCGTGACATCCCGGAATTCGAGACGTGGCGGACGCTCGTCCTGCTTCTCGGGGAGCTGGCTGCGGCGTCCCCGGCCGCGGTTCTGGTGCCGTCGGTGGTCTGTCGTCCGGTGATGTCTCGGCGAGCCGTCGCACGACCACCTCGAACGGCAGCTTGACCGACTCCGGGTCGGCGACCTCGAGGAACCCCGCCACGGGACCGATGTAGCGGGTCGATCCGGTTTCGAGATACAGGACCCGGTCGGGCCGCAGGTCGAGCGACTCCTCGACGCGGTGCTCGACGATCACGATGGCGCTGCCCTCGTCGGCGAGCGATCGCAGCAACGCCAGCAGGCGCTCGGCCGTCGCCGGATCGAGATTCGCGAGCGGCTCGTCGACCACGAACAGGCGCGGGCGCAGCATCAGGATCCCGGCCACGGCGAGCAGCTGTCGCTCGCCGCCCGACAGCGCGCTCGTCTCGCGACCGAGCAGCCGGTGGATGCCGGCCTGGTCGGCGACCTCGCGGATCCGTTCGCGGATCTCCTCGCGCGGGATGCCGAAGTTCTCCGGCCCGAACGCCAGCTCCGCCTCGACCGTCGCCCCGACGATCTGCTTGGCCGGGTCCTGCAGCACCGTCCCGACCGTCCTGGCCAGATCGCGCAAGCGCAACTCCCGCGTGTCCTGCCCGTCGACCAGGATCGAGCCGCTGAGCTCGCCCGAGTAGGCGTGCGGGATCAGGCCGTTGATGGCCCGGATGAGCGTGCTCTTGCCGCAACCCGACGGACCCGCCACCAGGACGACCTCGCCGGGCGACACGTCGAGCGAGACGTCGCGGATCGCCGGCTCCGAGGCGCGCCGGTAGCGAAAGGTCAGGCTGTCGATCGCCACGATCGGCGTCGAACCAGGGTCGGTCACGCCTCGAGGACCTCGATGCGGATCGGCGTATCGATCTGGAGCCCGAAACGCTCCGCGGCCGAACCCTGGTTGACGGCGATCCCGAGGCCGCCGTAGTCGGCGTCCTCGTACAGGAGCGGCTCGCCGGCTGCGACCTCGCCGAACGTGACGTGCCACGGGACCACGACGCC
Organism: uncultured Chloroflexia bacterium; assembly: GCA_963813535.1. Classification (GTDB taxonomy): domain Bacteria; phylum Chloroflexota; class Limnocylindria; order Limnocylindrales; family CSP1-4; genus SPCO01. The sequence continues at coordinate 1,803,706 of CAWEZH010000002.1, forward strand.
CGGCTCCGGGATCGCTCCGCCGGTCACCAGGAACCACCGACCCGCAAGCGACGCCGCATCCGGCGCGATCCCCGCGGCGCGTGCGAGGTCCTCCGGCCGGCCCGCCAGCCGGGCATTCCCGAACGAATCGATGAACAGCACGGCCGTCTCGAGGATGCCCTCGCCGACCCGCGGCTCCGGGAAGGTGATGTCGGTCAACGTCGCGGGATCGACCGCGGGACCCACGCCCTCCAACGACAGCCCGACGGCGAGATGCGCGGCGATGGGCGAGAAGATGTCTCGCCCGTGGAACGTCGATGAGACGGGGTCCAGGAAGAGCTCGGAGGACGTGATCTCATGGGCGGCCTCGAGGCCCCCGAGGGCGCGGGCGGCCGGCATCAGCAGGCCGTTGTCGGGCCCGACCAGCACGTCGCCGCGCCGTGCCCGGACCGCGATCGGCCGCCGTGCGGTCCCGACACCGGGGTCCACCACGGCCAGGTGGACGCCCACGGGCAGGTAGCCGACCATCCGCGCCAGCAGGAACGCGCCGTCACGCACTGCGTGCTTGCGGACCCCGTGGGTCAGGTCGAGGATGCGCGCGTCGGGCGCGATGCCCCACATCACGCCGCGGCACACGGCGGGTGCCGATTCGCGGGCCGAAATCGGTCAGGAACGAGATCAGTGGGCCGGCCATTCGGGTCGGTCTGGGTGGGCGTCTAGGCCGCGCGGATCCGCGCCGGTCGATCGAGCTCCAGGCCGAGCCGGCGCGCGGCGTCGCCCTGGTTGTCGGCCAGCGACAGCTGCCCCTCCGAGTCCGCCATCAGCAGCGACGAGCCGACCGGCACGCGCCCGAACGTGCGCTCCCAGACGGTCCGTTCCTGGATCGGCCCCGAGCCGTCGTACGCGGGGAAATCGATGACGAGATCGCGACCCGGCTCGAGGGGTCCGACCGCGGCGACGAGATCATCCGGCGTGCCCGCAAGCGTGACGTTCCCGAAGATCAGGATGTTCGTGATCGATGTGTCGAGCACGCCATCGCCCACCGTCGGGCGGATGTCGGGCAGCCGGACCAGGTCGTCGATCGGCACGGTCGGTCCGACCGACTCGAATGGCACCCCGTTGGCGAGGTGGGCGGCCATCGGCGAGAAGATGTCTCGGCCGTGGAAGCTCGACGTGATGACGGGCAGCATCAGGGCGCGGTTCTCCAGGACACGCGCCTCGACGATCCCGCCGAGGGTCTCGGCGGCGCTCACCAGCAATCCGTTGTCGGGACCGATGAGGACGTCGCCTCGGGCGACGCGCAGCGCAACGGGTAGCCGCTCCGTACCGACACCCGGATCGACGACGGCGACGTGGACGCCGACCGGCATGTGCTTCAGGGCGAAGTCGAGGGAGCGGGCACCGGAACGGATCGAGTACCGCGGCACCTGGTGGTTGATGTCGATGATGTTGGCGTCCGGGGAGATGCCGAACATCACGCCGCGGCAGACGGCCGGCGCCGACGGCCCGAAATCCGTGAGGAACGTGATGACCGGGCGCATCGGCGGATGGTACCAAGGCCCCGGACGCGTCGAAGCGGTGCCGGGAGGAGGTTCGGCACCGCTTCGACTTTCGACCGTTCGGACCGATGAGGACGGGCCGGACGACCGGGATGTAATCGCGATCAGTGCGGTCGGGCGCGGCCCTCCGTCGGACGGTCCGAAACGACCGGCCTGGACGAGCGCCCGCAGGAACAGCAGGTCATTCACCTGGCGGAGGGACCAGTGGACCTCCGCGATCGGGATGCCGCACATGAATGCGGTCAGCGTTGCGGCCTCGTCAGGCGCGAGACCCCGACTCACGAGATGGCGGTAGGTCGAGCGCGTCACCAGCTGGGTCGTCTCGTCCCTGGCCTGTGTCGAGCTCGCGGAGCGCTTCGGGATCGTGGCCGCGGAGCCACGTCCTGCCGAGGACGCCGCCCCTGCCGACGATGCCGACGAAGCGCGGCGAAGCGATCGCCCGCGTTCCCGTGAACCTCGCTGCACCGGCCCGGCCATGTCCCACAGGACCCTCGTGTCTCTTGGTTCCGCCACGGACAGTCCGGTGCGGTACGGGGCATGCTGGTCGCGAGGCTGTCGGGTCGGCATGACCCATCGGTCCTATGCCGACGGTACTTCCGGCGACGACCCCGGGATGGTGACCTCGGGCAACGGACCGAGGGGTCGGTAGACTCCGCGCTGTGCGTGTACGACGGCTGGGATTGCGACTCATCGGGCTCGGCCTGGTCGGCGCGTGGGGCCTGGCCGCCGCGCTGATCCTCCTCGCGTATCGACCTGGTGGGCCACTCGACGTGGCGGTGGGGATCACGATGCTGGTCCCGCTCGGCATCGCCGCTGCCAGCGTGGTCTGGCCGCCGCTGACGCGGCGCGAGATCACCCACGCGGCGATCGTCGTGCTCGGCCTGGCGACGCTGCTCGTCCTGCTGCCGTCCATCGGCGGTGTGTGGAACCAGCTCCAGGCGCTGGGCTCGCAGACGCTGATGCCCTCGCTCGAGGCGGCGTACCCCTGGCTGCTCGCGCTCATCGGGACGAGTCTCTACACCGGGTTCGGGCAGGCGCGCAGGATGATCAGCGGCACCGCCGGCCGTCGGCGCCGGATCCGCGTCGGGGTCGGGATCGCGGCCGCCCTGACGCTGCTGGCCGGGACCGCGTTCGGTGGCGCCGCCATCGCCAACGAGCTGACGCTGCGCGACCTCGATCGGCCGACACGAGCGTCGCGGTTCGGGCCGACGGAGCTCGGTGCCGGTACCGAGCCGCCGCACTGCGATGGCCGCCTCGTCGCCGGTCTGACGTCCCGCCTGACCGCCCATTTCGCCGGTTCGATCGACGGCCGCCAGAGCGGGACGGTCGACCTCGCCGGCCAGCGCGCCGCGTCTGACTTCCGCTGGCTGGCCTACGTCGCTACCAACCGCGAGCTCGGACAGTACGGCCAGGCCCGGCACGGCGACGTCGCCTGGATCCGTACGCCGGTCGGCGGTTGGCAGCGCGCCACGGTGGCGTCGGTGGCCGATTCCACGCTCGACCTCCAGACCGTCCGCCACGCCCTCAACCCGGGGGCGCGGGCAGCCGCCGAGGACTATGGCATCGAGGTCATCGAGCGGGCGCCGGCGAGGCGTTGTCGCGTATCGGTCGATGGACCGATATTCCGGGCCAGCTTCCCTCAGGTTCGGTGGCTCGTCGGCGATGACGACCTCGAGCACTGGCGTGGCCAGCTCGACTACTGGGTCTTCCTCGACGGCGCGCTCGGACAGGTGGCGGGGTCCGTCAACGGTGAGGGCGGCGGCCTCGAGGACGAGGCCATCCAGGGTCGAGTCGAGGTCTTCCTCACCGCCACGGATCGGGGCCGCGACAGCGTCATCCACGCGCCGGCGCCATGACCTCCCGCTTCGACGATGACGTGATGGAACCCGAGGAGCGCCCGTTCGGCAAACGCGATCGGCTGGCTCGGATGCTCCGGGTGGTCGCCGTGCTACGCGGTCATCCTGAGGGCATCCGACCGGCCGAGATCGCTCGCCGTACGGGTGTGGCGACGCGGACCGTCTATCGCGACCTCCGCGCCCTCGAGACCGAGGTCGGCGTCGCCGTCTGGTCGGAGGACGGGCTGTGGGGCGTCGTCGGCGAGGAGTTCCTGCCGCCACTCAAGCTCACACTCGACGAGGCGATGGCCGTCGTCCTGTCGGCGCGGCTGATGGTCCGCTATGCCGACAAGTACGACCCCGATCTCGCGGCCGCCTTCGAGAAGCTCGAGGAGGTCCTCCCCCGACCCCTGGCAGAGCACGTCGAACGGACGCTGGACGTGCTCGCCCAGCACCAGCGCGATCCCGCCTTCAGCGAACACGTCCATCGACTCACCCGGGCATGGGCCGAGCGCCGGGTGGTGACCCTCGAGTACGAGCCGGCCCGCTACGCACCGGAGTCCGCTGCCAGACGTGCCGTCGTGCGGCCGTACCTGATCGAGCCTTCGCTGCAGACGCACGCCCTCTACCTCATCGGCTGGGACGAGACGAAGGACGCGCTGCGGACGTTCAAGATCGAGCGCATCCGGGATGTGGCGCTGACCCCGCGGACCTTCGAGCTACCCGAAGGCGACGGGGTCGAGAGCGCGCTTCGGCGGGCGTGGGACATCATCGCCGACCAGCCGGCGACCGACGTCGTCCTCCGATTCTCGCCCTCGGTCGCGGCTCGCGTCCAGGAAGCGACGTGGCATCCGACCCAGCGCGTGGCGGTCGCCAAGGACGGCTCGCTGACGTGGCGGGGCACCGTCGCGGGGACCATCGAGATCCGCCTCTGGATCCTGTCCTGGGGTGCGGATGTCGAGGTCCTCGAGCCCGAGTCGCTCCGATTTGACGTTGCGTCGACGCACCGTTCTGCGGCTTCGCAGTACGAGACGGCGGGATGATGTTTGCCATGTGAGGTAGGGTTGGTGCTCGACACGCCACGTGATCCCCCACACGGAGGACGTGCCCATGCACTCCACCTCACGCCGTCGGTGGCTGGCCGTCGCCATGCCCGCCGCACTGATCGCGGCCATCGCGATCACGGTCGTCGCCCCCACCGCGACCGGCACGTCTGCCTCGACCGCCGAGTCATCCGTCATCGGATGGATCAACGCCGCGCGGTCGGCACGAGGCCTCGTCCCGCTCAGATATGACAGCGATCTCGCGTCGATCTCCGGGATCCGCGCCAGCCGGATGGCGTCACGCAACGTGATGAGCCATACCGTCGGGGGCAACCTCACATCGCAGCTCAACGCCTATGGCGTGCAGTGGTTCCGCTACGGCGAGGACATCGGCTGGTCGACCGCGTCGTGGCCGTCGACGTCGGCGAAGTCGATCTTCAATGCCTGGATGAGCAGCGCACCACACCGCGCGATGATCCTGAGCAACCGGTTCAACTACGTGGGCGTCGGGCTCGCCTATCGCTCGTCGGGTCACAGGACCTTCTCATCGGCGGTCTTCGCGGAGACGACCGACCACACGAGGGCCGTCGCCCGGGTGACCCGCGCCACGCGATCCGGCAACGACGTCCGATGGTCGTGGAGCGGCTACGACCCGCGGCTGCAGACCCACACCGCCGGGCTGCGCAACTACGACGTGCAGTACCGCACGAATTACGGGGCGTGGCATCTGCTCCGGAACGACACGTCGCAGAGCTCGGTCACCATCTACAACAGGGGGACCGGGACATACGCCGTCCGCGTGCGAGCCACCGACCGGCGTGGCAATGTGGGCGCATGGAGCAGCGAGGCTCGCATCCGGGTTCCCTGACCCGTCCATGAGGCGGCACCCGTTTGCCGCCGTCAACCTGATCAGTGACCCGATCCACGGGTACATCGAGCTCACCAAGCGGCTGACGGCCGCCGAGTCGTCAGCCGCAGGTCTCCCGGCCGAGGACGTCGCCGAAGAGGACCTCCTCGACACGGCGTGGCTCCAGCGCCTTCGACGGATCAGCCAGCTGCAGAGTGCTCGGTGGGTCTTCCCGACCGCCGAGCATTCGCGCTTCACCCACGGTCTGGGCGTCATGCACGAGGCGGGCCTGTGGGCCCGCTCGCTCTATCCGAGCCTGCGCGCGGAGCTCGTGTCCGCGGGTGAGACCCCGATCCCCTCCGAGGGCCTGGTGACCGAGACGATGCGCATGGCCGGGCTGCTCCACGACGTCGGGCACGGGCCGTTCGCCCACTTCTTCGACGACCACGTCCTGTCGGCGTTCGACGCACCCGATGATCCGCGCCGGCCCGACGCCAAGCGCCTCACCCACGAGGATCTCAGCGCCCGGATCATCGGCGAGTCGGGCGACCTGCTGCGCGGGCTCCGACGCGCGCCGGGGGCGGTCGCCGAGCGCGACGCGCTAGCGGGACGATGAGGCGATCGACCCCGACTGGGTCGCGTTCCTCATCGCCAAGCCTGCCCTCAGCGACCCGGGCATGCCGCGCTGGGTGCGCTGGCTGGCACCGCTGCTGTCTGGCGTGTTCACCGTCGACAACCTCGACTACGTCCGGCGCGACGCGTACCTCACGGGGGTCACGGCGGGACCCGTCGACGTCGAGCGCCTGCGGCGCTACACGTTCATCGGCGCCGAGGGCCTGACGCTGTTCGAGCCCGGGCTCGGCGCCTTGGAGATGTTCCTGAGCTCCCGCCGGTTCATGTACCAGCAGGTGTACTTCCACCGGACGGTGCGGGCGATCGATCTCGATCTCGCGGACGTCTTCGGCCCGTCGATCGCGGCGATCTTCGGCGACGGCTCACCGGCCGACCGACTGCCGGCGTACGCCGACCTGGACGAGTACGCACTCCTCCACCAGGCGGCGCGCTGGGCGCGCGGCCTCGACGTCGTCGACGCACGGGAGCGGTACTCCGGAGCCGGGTGACGGACGGGTGCAACGCCCGATCGCCGAAGCGTGGCGGGCGATCCTTCTCCGTCAGCCGACGTGGCGTGCGGAAGCCGAGGTCCGGTCGGAATACGAGGGCCGCGAGCCGCCGGCCCATGTCGTCGCGGCGCTCGGAGAGGCGGAGCCTGGTCGGGTCGCGATCGACCTGGCGGTCGTCGATGCGCGGCCCGCCGACGCGACCGCCACCGACCGGCTGCTGGCCCTCGAAGGTCGCGACGGGCGGTCGATGTCGCTCGCCGCGGCGCTCGCCTCGATCCCGACGAACTGGCTGGTCGGCCGCCGCTACCGGCGGCGCTGAACGGCGGCCATCACGAGGGTCGAGGTGACGGCTGCGGACTCGTCTTGGGCTTCGGGGCGTGCTGGGGCAGCACGACCAGCGGGTCGATCCGGGCGATCTGGAAGGCCGGCACCTTCATCCGCTTCACGACGGCCGGGTCGATGGCGAACGTCGCGGTCTCGAGGGGGCTGAACAACCCGTAGTGGAGGTGGCAGCCGGATGCGCGACCGGTGGCACCCTCGAGACCGAGGAACTGGCCGGCCTTCACGTTCTGGCCCTTCTTGACGACGATCCTGCTGAAGTGGGCATAGACACTTCGGTAACCGTTGCCGTCGTCGATGACGACCGTGATCGGCAGCGTCTGCCACAGGTGCTTGCTATCGAGCCGATGGGTGTAGGGCTTCAGATCGCCGACCCAGCCCATCGCCTGGTCGAACCGTCGGCCTGCCGCGACGACCCTGCCGGCATGCGCGGCGACCACCCGATCACCACAGAACGTCGCCAGGTCGATCCCGTCGTGGAAGCTCTTGCCCTCGACCAGTCGCGATCCCCACGGGGACGGACCGAAGGGCAGCGTCAGACGGCCGTGGGCCAGCGGCGACCGATAGCCCTCGAGCAACTCGGGCGCCACCGGGGTGGGTGCGAGCGACGGTGCCGAAACGCCGGGCGGCGACGGTCGTGCACTCGGGCGGACGACCGGCGCGGCCGGCGGGACCGTCGTGAGCGCGGCGACCGGTTCGGGCGTCGCGATCGCACCCTGCACGTCGCCCGCCCTGCCGAATGGCCCGTTCGCGAGCGTCGACGCTATGGCCGCCGTGGCCGCCACGACCACGACGAGACTGGCAGCGCGGCGCACCCGACGTCGACGGCGACTGCCGTCGCGTTCATCGAGCGGGCGCGGGAGGTTGGCCAGAGGGCCCGGCTGGCGGCCGGTGTGACGGATCCCGGGCATGGGCGGTCATGGTATGCGAACCTGACGTCGATATGGCCGAGAGCCCGATCCGACCGCCGCTCGACGCCCCGGCCTCGGCATACGACAGGCACTGGATCGCCGCGCATCTCGCCGAGGAGCGACGAGCAAGTTCCCTGCTCGGCGAGATCCGCGAAGTGGTCTTCGGTCTCCAGGACGGCCTGGTCTCGACGCTCGCTGTCGTCGCGACCGTCGCCGGTGCCACCGGAGGGGCATTCCCGGTCGTCGTCGCCGGCATCGCCAGCGCACTCGCCGGGGTCTTCTCGATGGCTGCCGGCGAGTACATCGGCAGCAAGAGCCAGCGCGAGATCTTCGACGCCCAGATCCACGAGGAGCGCCACGAGGTCGATGAGCGCCCGGGCGAGGCGGAGGCGGAGGTCGCCTTCATGCTCGCCGAGGAAGGGCTTGGCGATGAGGATGCGCAGCGCATCGCCGCCCTCATGGCTCGCCATCCCGAGGTGCTCCTTCGGACCATGGTGACCCGCGAGCTCGGCATCCAGGTCGACGACCGTGGAGGGACCGTGCTGCGCGGCGCCGTGTTCATGGGGGCCGCCTTCGGCATCGGCGCGCTGGTGCCGATCCTCCCGTTCCTGCTGCTCCCGTTCTCCACGTCACTACCGGCGGCCGTGATCGCGACGGGCGCGGTCCTGTTCGGGATCGGCGTCGTGAAGAGTCGCTGGACGCACCGCTCTGCGGCCGCGTCGGGCCTGGAAGTGCTCGTACTCGCGGCCGTCGCGGGTGTCGCCGGCTACCTGTTCGGGACGGTCCTGCCGGAAATCCTGGGTGTCGCCGGGATCACCGGCTAGGGGCGAGTCGCGCTCGAGCTGGCGCTGCGCCCACCCTGGCGGATCGCTGCCAGGACGCGGTCCGGCGTGGCCGGTACGACATCCATCCGGACGCCGGTCGCGTGGCGGATCGCGCCGAGGATCGCCGGTGCGGTCGGGATGAGGGCCGGCTCACCGACGCCCTTCGCGCCGAATGGCCCGGCCGGCTCGGCATCCTCCACGAGGATCGTCTCGATCGGCGGGATGTCGCCGATGGTCGGGATCAGGTAGTCGTGCAGGTTGTCGGTCCGGCCGGCCCGGTACTCCTCCATCAACGCGAACCCGAGGCCCTGGGCGATCCCGCCGTGGATCTGGCCCTCGACGAGCATCGGGTTGATGGCCCGACCGACGTCGTGCGCCGCGACGATCCGTCGGACGGACGTGGTGCCGAGCTCGAGGTCGACATCGACGACGGCGATCTGCGCGCCGAACCCGTACGTCTCGTAGGGGATGCCCTGCCCGTCGGCATCGAGCGGCGTCGTCCGTGGATCGTAGCTCCCCTGCCCGACCAGGACGCAGCCGTCGGCGTCCTCGGGTAGCGCTCCGAGGTCCGGGCCGGCCATCTCGATCCGACGCAGCAGGTCGTCAGCCGCCAGCCGCGTCGCATTGCCCGACACGAACGTCTGCCTCGACGCCGACGTCTTCCCGGCGTCGGCCGTACGGTCGGTGTCCCCGGTCACGAGATCGATCGTGGAGAGGGGGACGTCGAGTGCATCGGCCGCGATCTGACTCAAGATCGTCGACGAGCCCTGCCCGATATCCTGCGCGCCGCTGAACAGGACATAGCGACCATCGCGCCGGATGCCGATACGGATCGTCGATGGATTGGGCAGCGACGTGTTGCCGATGCCGTACCACATCGCCCCGATCCCGACGCCGCGCCGCGTGGGTCGGCCGGTCGCCGCCACCTCCGCATTCGAGCGTCGAGCGTCGTCGATCTCCTCCTGCCACGCCGGCCGCAGCGCCTCGAGGCACGGCGCCAGCCCGGCGCTGGCCTCCAGGACCTGGCCCGTGGCGGTCGTGGAACCGGCCCGCAGGACGTTCCGCAGGCGGATCTCGAGGCGGTCGAGACCGAGCTCCTCGGCGACATCGTCGATGAGCGCCTCGTGGGCGATCGCGGCCTGCGGGACGCCGAACCCGCGGAAGGCGCCACCGATCGGACCATTCGTGTAGATCGCGCGCGACGTGGCGCGCACCGCCGGCATGACGTAGGGGCCCGTCGCGTGCACGGGGACCCGGTTGGCCACGGTCGGTCCCCACGAGGCGTAGGCGCCCGTGTCGAAGTCGCCGTGGAAGTCGAAGGCGGTGAACCGACCGTCTGCGTCGGCACCGAGCGTGGCGGTCATCACGGCCGGGTGGCGCTTGGTCGTCGAACGCATCGATTCAGGACGCGTGTAGACGCATCGGACCGGTCGATCGAGCACCCACGCAGCGATCGCGACCAGCGGCTGGACCGCCATGTCGAGCTTGCCGCCGAACCCGCCACCACACGCCGTCGGTACGATGCGGACGCGCTCTGGAGCGATGCCCAGGACCAGCGCGACCTCGTCGCGGTCCATGTAGGGCGTCTGGGTCGAGACGACGACCGTGACCCGGTCACCTTCGCGCACCGCGTAGCCGGCTTCGGGCTCGATGTACGCGTGCTCGACGTGGCTCGTCCGGAACGTCCCGGTCGCGGTCGCTGACGAGCCGCGACAGGGCAGATGCGACGTCGCCGCGAGCGACCCGCCCGCTCGTCAGGACGTTGCCGGTCGACGCCTCGTGGAGCTGTCGCGCGCCGCCGGCGACGGCGTCGGCCGGGTCGATCAGCGGTTCGAGGGGTTCCCAGGCGATCGGCACCTCGTCGTCCGCGATGGCGGCGATCGTCGACGCGTCGCCGACCAGCGCCGCGACCGCCTCGCCGCGGTAGCGGACGTAGCCGTCGGCGAGCGCCGGCTGATCCTTGCCCGTCGCATAGATGCCGTAGCGGTTCTGGCCCGGGACATCGGCGGCGAGCAGGACCCGTTCGAGTCCGGGATGCGCGTCATGCAGCGTCGCCAGGTCGCCGACCGTGAACCGCGCGTGGGCGTGCGGCGAGCGCACCACCCGAAGATGCAGCACGCCGGCCGGGAGCACGATCCGCGCCGAACGCGCTGACGCCGGTGACCTGGTCGATCCCGTCGATGCGCGCGACGCGGGCACCGACCGCCGCGCCGGGTGGCGGGAGCGACGGCGCCTCGACCCCATCGATCGACGTGACGGCGTCGATGATCTTGCGATAGCCGGTGCAGCGACACAGGACGCCGCCGAGCGCGGCCAAGACCTGGGCCTCGCCTGGCGCTGGTCGTGCGTCGAGCAATGCATCCGCGGCCATGAGCATGCCGGGTGTGCAGATCCCGCACTGTGCCCCGCCGGTCCGCACGAACGCGGCCTGGACGGGTGCCAGTTCGCCGTCCCGGGCCAGGCCCTCGACGGTCGCCACGTCGCGTCCGTCGACCTGGCCGAGGGGCACGAGACACGCGCACACCGGTTCGCCGTCGAGGCGCACCGTGCACGCCCCGCAGTCGCCGGCGTCACAGCCGACCTTCGTCCCGGTCATCCCGAGGTCATCCCGGAGGACGTCGCTCAGCCGCCGGATCGGATCGCCCGCCACGGCCACCTCCCGGCCGTTGACGAGAAAGGTCGTGGGGCGAGCGGCGACGTCGGTCACGCCAGGAGCTCCGCGACGGCGCGGCGGACCAGGGTCAGCGCCGCGTCGCGTCGATAGGTCCCGGTCCCACGGACGTCATCGATCGGCGTTAGGCCTGCGAGGTCGTCATCGACGATCCGTGCCGCCAGTGACGGCGCCGCGACCTGACCGGCGAGGCGAGCCTCGACCGCCTCGACCCGCATCGGCACTTCGGAACAGGCGCCTACCACGATCCGTGCCGCTGCCACGCGCCCGCTCTGGTTGACGTCCACGACCGCGGCGATGCTGGCGATCGAGATCACGAGGTACTTCCGCGACCCGAGTTTGAGGAAGGTGGAGCGGGCGGTCGCCGATGGTTCGGGGACGATGATCGCCGTCACGAGTTCATCCCCGCGCCGGGCCGTCCTGCGATTGCCTTCCACGAAGTCGCCGACGGGCATCTCCCGCCGCCCGGCCCGTGAGGACAGCTCGACGCGCGCGTCGAGCGCCATCAGGTTCGGCAGCCCATCGGCCGCCGGCGACGCGTTGCACAGGTTGCCGACCACGGTCCCGCGATTCTGGATCTGGACCCCGCCGATCGAGCGCGCCGCGGCCTTCAGGCCATCGAAAGCCGCTGACAGCTCGGCGCGCACCAGGTCGGTCCAGGTGGCGAGGGCCGGGATCCGGACGACGCCGTCAGATATGGATATCGCGCGCAGCTCAGGCAGGGCGCTGACGTCGAGGACGTCATCCGCGATCGGTCGGCCGACGTTCGCGGGATACACGTCGGTCCCGCCGGCGAGCATCGTCCACGGCCGCTCAGCGAGCGCCCCGAGCGCCTCGTCGAGGCTGGTCGGTCGCAGGTAATCGGCCATGGCCGTCAGTCGTGCAGCCGCGGCAGGACGTCGGACGCGATGCGCTCGAGCGTCTCGGGGCTCCAGTCGAGCGGGTTGAGGATCACGTGCTCGACGCCACCGAGCGCCTCGATCTTGCCGCGGATCCGGTCGGCCAGTGCCTCGGCCTCGCCGAGCAGATAGAACTCCTGCCAGTAATCGAGGTCCATACCCGAGAAGACGCGGAACCTCGGGGCTGCACTCTCCGGCGATTCGCCGGGCCCGAGGACGTGGATGAAATTCGAGTAGACCTTGGTCATCTCGTCGGGGTCGCGCCCGAGGCCGGCCATCTCTTCCCGGATGATCGCCCAATCCCCGGCGACCATCTCGGCCGTCGCCGACGAGTGGGGTACCCACGTCGATGCGTACTTGGCGATGCGCCGGAGTACGGGCCGGATCGTATCGACCGACTGGCCGTAGATCTTCTCGGACGGCTGGGTCCCGCCGCCGATCCAGATCGGCGGATGCGGTCGCTGGGCCGGCTTCGGCTCGATCGTCAGGTGTTCGAACCGGTAGAACTGTCCCTCGTAGCTCACGTCGTCACCCGCCCACAACGCGGTGATCGCCTCGAGCATCTCGTTCATCCGGCGACCCCGCTCACGAAGCGGGATGCGCAGCGCCTCGAATTCGCCGGGGTGCCATCCGACACCGACCCCGAGGATCGAGCGTCCGCCGGACAGCACGTCGAGCGTCGCCCACTCCTTGGCGAACGCGACCGGATCGCGGAAGGGGAGCACCAGGACGAGGGTCCCGAGTCGGATCGTCCGGGTGACGCCGGCCAAGCCCGACAGCAACGACACCGGCTCCAGCCAAGTCGTTCGATAGGCCGGCGGCGCGACGAGCAGGTGGTCGATGAGGAGCGCGCTCTCGAAGCCGAGGTCCTCCGCCCGTCGCAGGTAGGCCCCCATGTCGGCAAGGCTCGCCGTCTCCGAACCGAGCGCGAAGCTGGGGAGCCGGAGGCCGAAGCGCATCAGTGACCGCCGCCGGCGACCGCGATGCCCTTGACGACCTCCGCCATCCGCGTCGCTGGGGCGGTGTTCCGGCTCCGGCCGATGAGCGGCGTCCCATCGACGAGCACCATCGAGACGCCCGGGATGTCGCCGTTCGTCAATGCCTCCAGTGCGGTCGTGCCGACCGACCCGACCGGAGCATCGACGATGCACAGGTCGGCGGCCTTTCCCGGCGCGATCACGCCGGTGTCGAGCCGATGCACGCGGGCGGTGTTTCCGGTCGCGAACGCGACGACGGACTCGGGCGCAACGGCGCCGAGCGACGCGAGGTGGGCCATCAGCCGCAGGATGCCCAGCGGGATCACGCCCGTTCCGGACGGCGCGTCGTTGCCCAGGATCACGCGCCCGAGCGATCCGGCGTCCGCAGCCATGCGCAGCGCGTAGAGCGCGGTCCGGCCGTTGCCGCAATGGACGAGCTCCAAGGCGATCCCCGTGTCGGCGGCGACGAGCCGGTCGATGTCCGATTCCGGCAACGAGGTCGTCCCGCCGTTGATGTGGCCGGCCACGTCCGGGTCGGCCTCGAGGACCACGTCGGCGCCGATCGCCCCCGACCCGGGTAGCGACGGACCACCCGTATGGAACGTCGAGACCATGCCGTGTGCGCGGGCCCAGGCCACCATCGGCGCGGCATCCGCGCCGGACCTCACGGACCCGAGCCCGATCTCACCGATCAGCGTGACGCCACCGGCGGCCATCTCGGCGAAGTCGGCCTCGACCAGTCCGTGCTCGAGGATCGGTGCTCCGGCCCGGACCTTCACGCCACCCGGCCGGAACGTGGCATACGCACGGGCGATGGCGATGGCCAGCGCCTTCAGGCCGACGATGTCCTTGGGCCGGCCCGGCACGTGCGGCTCACCGGCCGAGATCATCGTCGTGACCCCACCGTGGAGCGACGACTCGATGAAGTCGATCGTCCGCTGGCGCGGCGTGAAGTCGCCGACCGTCGGGTGCGCGTGTGAGTCGATGAGGCCGGGTATGACCGTCGTCCCGCCCGCGTCGATGACGACGTCGGCCGACTCGCTGTCGAGGTTGCGTCCCACCGCCTCGATTCGACCGTCGATGATCGATATCGAGTCGCCGTCGAGCAGCGGCGCGTCGATGTCGCCCGAGACGACCTGGCCGATGCCGGTGATCAGCGTCCGCACGATCGATGCCTCAGCGCAGGCCGTCCTCGCCCACGGCGTCGGATGCCGCGAGCCCTCCGATCCGTGCATGTGGCCGGCCGGCATTGGTGACAGCCAGCGCGAGCAGCAGCTCGTCGGCCCCCGGCGCGTCCGGTACGGAGATGGTGACCGCATCGAAATGGGAGCGGACGAGCATCGCCTTGATGTGGTGGACCGGGATGTCGAGCGTTGCGCCCATCGCGGCACGCTTCTTGACCGACGGCAGGATCGACACGCCGTTCGTGCGGGTACGGGTCGGCTGCCCGAACTTGGGGTGAAGGACCGCGGCGACGTGCTCGAGCTCGCCGTGCTCACCGACGATGCCGCCCTTGCCATACGCCTCGACCGGTCCTTCGAGCGCCTCCTGGCAGCGACGGGTCAGCTCGTCGCCGAGGTACTCGCCGAAGTCGATGAGCTCCGCCAGGTCATCCGACCACGTGCCGGCATACGGGTTGGTGCAGATGACCGCGACGGCGACGCGCCGAAGCGGACGCTCGAGATCGCGCTCGCCATCGACCACGATCTCCTCGCGGAACGTCGCCCATTTGCGGATCCTGATGGCCACGGTGCTCCTCCTCCGACCAGTCCGCCGTCGCTCCCTACCCGCACAGACTAGAATGTCCACGCCAACGGCCGGTGGCAAACCGACCTGGCGAGGATGGTCGCGTGGAAGAATCACACGCTGATTCCCGAAGGGCGCTCGTGCTCCACGATCGATCGATGGTGGTCGATCTCATCCAGCTCACGCTGAATCACGGCCTGTTCATCGTGAGTGCGGCCCGGGACCTCGCCGAGGCACAGGCGATCATCGCTCGATGGCGTCCGCACATCGGCGTCGTCGACATGGACCATGCCGACAGCGCGCGATTGCTGCGTGTGCTCGGCGTCTCGAGCACCCTGGACAGGAGCGTGACGCCGGTCCTCGGCCTGACGCGTCGCGGCGACCTCTCCACCAAACTCCGCGCCTTCGATCTGGGCGTGGACGACATCCTGACGGTGCCCTTCTCGCCGGAGGAGCTGCTGGCTCGGTGCGTCGTCATCGCTCGGCGTTCGACGGGGAATGAGCGGCCGATCGTGCCGACGATCACCATCGGCGAGATCGAGATCGACATCGTCAATCGACAGGTTCGAGCGGGGGACTCGGTCATCCACCTGAGCGGGATCGAGCAAAGCCTGCTGTACCTCCTCGCGAGTCGGAGCGGCCGCGTGCTCACGCGCGACGACATCCTGGACGCGATCTGGGGGACGGATTTCGTCGCCGAAAGCAACATCGTCGATCGCCACATCCGGAGTCTGCGCATCAAGCTCCAGAACGACTACCGGCACCCTCGCTTCATCGCGACCGTCCCCGGTGTCGGATACCGGTTCATCCCGACCTTCTCGAACCAGGGATGGCAGGACGGTGTGGCCGCCGGTGGAGGAGATCCCGAGTCTTCCACAGGAGATGACGAGTCGTCATGACGAGGGGCGCATGGCGGCACAGAGTAGTCTGAGGCACCCGCTGCGGAGTGGTGTCTCGTGAAGGGGGCGGCGCCACTCCGCGCGTGCCCTCTCCGACGGTCGCGGGGCGGGACTCCCGACGACCACCTGCAGCTGGTCAGGCGGTGATCGCCACCGGGCCACGCAGCCGCGCCAGGATCTCGCTCAGGCTCGCCTCGGCCATCCCGACGACCTGGTCGGCGGCGCCGTAGTAGACCAGCAGTCGCTCACCATCGTCGTCGAGCGTCCAGCCGCACGGGAACACGACCCGCCCGACATCCCCGATGATCTCGTATGGTGCCGCGGGCCCGAAGGCCCACTCGTCCATCCGACCCACGACCACGCTGGGGTCATCGAGATCGAGGAGCGCGAACCCAGCCCGATAGATGGGTCCGTCCGAGGTCGTATGTACGCCGTGATACATCACGAGCCAACCGGCCGACGTCTCCAATGGCGGCGGCCCCAGACCGATCTTCCCGGCATCCCACCAGGCGCCGTCACGCGCCTCGAGCAACAGGGTGTGATCGCCCCAATGCCGCAGGTCCGGTGAGAACGACAGCCACATGTGCGCGCCGCCGCGCAGCGGGGACGGTCGATGGATCATCGCCCAGCGGCCGTCGAAGCGGCGCGGGAACAACGCCGCGTCCTTGTCCTCGGGCGGCATCACCGGCCCCAGACGCCGCACCGTATGGAAGTCTCGCGTCATCGCGAGCGACACGAGGGGGCCACGTCGGCTGTACGCGGTGTAGGCGATCGCCCACTCTTCGAGCTCGGGCAGCCACGTCAGCCGCGGATCCTCGCAGCCCCAGATCTCCTCT
The DNA here is from genome assembly GCA_963813535.1 of uncultured Chloroflexia bacterium. Taxonomy (GTDB): domain Bacteria; phylum Chloroflexota; class Limnocylindria; order Limnocylindrales; family CSP1-4; genus SPCO01. Next base: position 1,820,192 of record CAWEZH010000002.1, read on the forward strand.
GGATAGTGCTCGACGTCGGGTCGCAGCAGTGGCTCCGGATCGAACCCCCAGTCCGCGACGCCATCCGGACTTCTCGCGACATGGAGCGCGGAGATGCCCCGCATGTCCTCGATGCGTGTCAGCAGGATGGTCTCGTTCCCGACGCGAGCCGCCCCAGGGTTGAAGACGGAGTTGGCGGGGTAGGGAACGTCAGCAGCGGTGAGGATCGGGTTGGCGGGGGAACGTTCGAATAGCGTGGCGCTCTTCGGACCCGTCACGCGATCGCGCCGATCACAGCCGCATCTCTTGCCCGGGCAACGGTCTCCCCGTCGCGCCGCAGCTCGCGGATGTGCTCCAACGCCATCAGCCACATCAGCGTCGACTCAGCCCCCTGGTTGATGTTTGCCCCGGTGGGCGTGAGACCGTCGTAGCTTGTACCGCGGTCCGCGTCGGCCAGGTCCAGGCCAAGGTCATTGCGCCCGAGGAACCACCCGTAGGCACGCTCCATCGCGGCTCGGTACTTCACGTCCCCGGTATGCCGATACGCAGTCTCCGAAGCCAGCACGATAGCCGTCGCTTCGATCGGTTGCTGGTCGAACTGTGGCTTGGTCCCGCCGGCCGGCCACCACGTATTGCCCACTGGCGAGAAATGGCCGGCAGGTGCCGTCTGGGCCACGATGAGCCAGTCCAACGTATCCAAGCCGGTCTGGATCATGGCGGGCGAGTCGAGCTGGATCCCGGCTCGGAGCAGCGCGTGCACCGGCAACGCGTTCTCATAGGTCACTCGAGCCTCGGGCCAGGGCCACGCGGACCCAGCCGTTCGATCGAATGCCGTTCGCAGCTGGCGCGCGATCGAGCGGTGCGCCAGCGTCGTCGGTCCGTTCGCCAGGGCCGGGAGGGCTGCCTGGCAACCGAGGAGCACGGATGACTTCGCCCGGAGCGCGGCGACGTCCTGGGCCGCTGGCAGTGCGCGCAGGAACAACAGCGACGCCCGCTCGGTCATCTGCTCATCCGTGGCGCCGCTGACGGTCTCGCCCAGCGCGAGCATGGCTCGTCCCTGGGAGTCCTCGGAGGCCGTGCCGTCCAGCCACGTCCCATCGACTCGGCGGAAGTTCCGGAATCGCCCGCTGGTGCCGTCGAAGGCGTCCTCGAGGAATCGGAGGCTGCGCCAGGCGCTCGTCGCGACGGCATCCCAGCCGAGCTCCCGCTGATGCAGGAGGTCGACCTGGAGCGCCCGGGCGACGTCGTCCACGCAGTAGCCGTGGTCGGGATCGGGTCGACTCCCGATCGCGTGCTGCATGATGCCGATCCCGTCGGTGAGGACGTCCAGATGGACGCGACTCACGGGATGGAGCGGTGCCTCAAGCATTGATCGCGGCCAGCGACTCAGCACGCACGTGCTGCGGGACCCTGGTGGCGACTCGCTCGAAGACGCCCTGGTATCGGGCGCCGACGGCCGGCCACACCATCTCGCGGCTGTAGGCATAGGCTCGACGCCCAAGGCTCGTCCGCAACTCGTCGTCGCCGAGGACTCGGTCGAGGGCCCCGGCCAGCGCCGTCGCCGAATGTGGTTCGACCAACAGGCCTCGGCCGTCTGCCAGCAGCTCGGTCGCGTAGGTGTACGGCGTCGAGACGATCGCGCATCCGGCGCCCATCGCATACGACAGCGTCCCCGACACGATCTGGTCGAGCTTCGGGTAGGGCGTGACGAACACGTCGGCCGCCTCCAACCAGCGCGTCAGCTCGACGCGGCCGAGGAATCGGTCGACGAACCGGACGTGCCCTTGCATCCCCAGCCTGCTCACCTGGGCCTCGAGGCGCTGGCGATAGGCCTCGCCCTCCGTTCGGATCAGATCCGGGTGGGTGGCTCCGACCATGACGTAGCACGCTGCCGGGTTCGCCGCCACGACCGCGGGGAGTGCCTCGAGCACGAGCTCATAGCCCTTGCCTGGGCCTAACAGACCGAAGCTCAGGATGACGTCCCGGCCGGCGACGCCGAGCGAAGCCTTGACCGTCTCGGGCTTGACGAGCGGCAGATTCGGCACGCCGTGCGGGATGACATCGAGGCGACCCTCGTCGACACCATAAGCGTCGGCCAGCAGCGATGCCGCCGATCGCGACATGACGACGGTCGCTGCACTCCGGGCGACGAGCTCCGAAAGGATCGACCGCTGCGAATCAGAGGGATCGGGCAGCACGGTGTGGAGCGTCGTGACCGCCGGCACATGCAGCGAGCGGACGAAGTCGATCACGTAGGCGCCGTCATCGCCGCCCCAGATCCCGTACTCATGCTGGATCGAGACGACGTCGACGCACTGTTCGATGGATCGTGCGACCTGACCGTAGTCGCCATGCTCGTCCCGCCGGATCCGGTGATGGACCTCGAGCGGATAGGGCGCCGACTGTCCGGGTGGATGCAGCGCGACGATCTCGCGGCTACCCGTGGCTGACGCCAGGTCCTGGGTGAACGACGCGATGCCGCATCGTCGGGGTGGATACGTGGAAACGAATGCCGTCCGTACGATGACGGACCTCCTCTCGATCGCGCACGCCGGCGACCGGAACGGGTCGGTCGGCTCATACCGACCGACCGGACACGATCGCCGGGAACACGTGAGTCGGGCTCGGCACCGCTCCGGGTGGGACCGGTGCGAGTCCCGACGGCGTGGTTAGGCGGATCGCACCTGTGTGGCGCGCGGGCCCTTGGGGCTGGTCTCGATCTCGAACTGGACGCGCTCGCCGCCGACGAGGCGGTCGAAATCCAGCGAGCCGTCGAGGCCGCCGCGATGGAAGAAGTATTCCTTCTCGTCCTCGGCTGCGATGAAGCCGAAGCCACGGTCGGATACGACCTTCTTGATGGTACCGGTGGTCATGAGGACCTCCAAAACTTCCCGAACCTGGCTTGCAAGACGCACGGCCCGTCCGAGAAGGAGGTCGACCACGCGGAGCATCGCCGCGAGTCGCAGCGAAGTCACTCATCATAGCACATTTGTTCCACACGGCCCCGCAGAAGAGGCCCCCGCGGGTGGACGCTCGGGGTATCCTGAGGTCGGAGGGGGTATCGAAAAGCGGGGGCGCTATCGATGCCACGATCACGCTCGACCAAGGCCGCAGTCATCACCGCGGTCCTCCTGCTGCTCACGCTCGCAGGAGTCGTCCTGGCACAGTCGGCCAGGGAGAAGCTCCGCACCGGAAACACCGTGACCGTCGCCGCAGGCGAGACCGTCGCGAGTGACCTCTACGCGTTCGCCGGGACGGTCCGGATCGACGGCACCGTCGACGGCGACCTCATCGCCACGGGCGGATCGATCGATGTGACGGGCTCCGTGACCGGCGACGTGCTCGCGGCCGGGGGCAACGTATCCATCGACGGCACGGTCGATGGCGATGTGCGGATGGCCGGTGGGACGCTCACGGTCGGCGGTTCGGTGGCCGAGGATGTCGTCGCCGCCGGCGGCCAGCTGACGCTCGCCTCGTCGGGTTCGATCGGCGAGGACCTGTTCGCCTCGACGGGCCGGTTGTCCATCGATGGCGCCGTGACCGGCGACGTCCTGGCGAGCACCGGTGCCTACGCCAAGACGGGAACGGTCGGTGGCAGCGAGGACGTCCGGATCACCTCCGCACCCACGACACCCAGCGGTCCTGCGGCCGCGCCGACACCCATCGACCAGGTGATCGACGCCATCCGCCATTTCCTCGTCGTCCTGCTCGTCGGCGCCATCCTGATCTGGTTGGCGCCGCGCGCCTACGAGGCCATGAAGGTAGCCGTCCAGAAGAGGCCACTCCCGGCCCTTGGCTGGGGCATCGCGGCGTTCTTCGGCTTCATCGCGCTGCTCATCCTGATCGTGATCGCGATGATCCTGCTGGCCATCTTCTTCGGTGTCCTCGGCTTCGACGACTTGGTCGGTCTCGACATCGTGGGCGGCGTCGTCGCGATGCTTGGCGTGATCCTCGGGTTCGTGATCGTGTGCTCCTACGTCGCCGACGCGATCGTCGGTGCGGCGTTGGCCGGCGTGGTCATGCGCGACCGGGCGACCGATCGAACGCGCGAGCTGGCGATCCTTGCGGTCGGGGCAGCCGTCGTGGTTCTGGTCTCGTCCTTGCCGGTCCTGGGACCATGGGTGAAGCTGGTCGTGGCCCTGCTCGGCCTGGGCGCCGTCGTGATCGCGCTGTGGCGGTCGCGCGGGTCCTCAGGCATGGGCGAGCCGATGGTGACGCCGGTGCCACCGACCCCGACACAGCCGACAGCCACCTGACTCCGGCGAGCACGACGATCGGCGATCCGAAGCCGTCTCGTCGACCCGTGCCGTAGACTCTGGAGCGCTGCTGTGCAGCTTGTCCGCCCGTAGCTCAGTGGATCAGAGCGACTGACTTCGGATCAGTAGGTCGGGGGTTCGAATCCCTCCGGGCGGGCCATCTTCCTGAACACGAAAAGTCCCTCCGGGCAGTCCGGAGGGCTTTTCGATCTGGAGCCATACCCGCGGCCGTACCCAACGCACGAAAGATGGCACGCGCGGAGGGACCACATCCCCCAAGACGGGTCCCCCGCGGCGATGCCTCGGGGAGTGTGGGCCCCCCGAGGGCCACCGCGTGACGCATTCGTCATTCGCCCTTGGGCGTAAGGTGCTTAGGGCGTCAGAGTCGCCCCCTCGCTGTTCCCCCAGGCGACCGGTAGGCGCTGCGCGCCCTCAGACGTTGCATCGGGCGTGACATCGAGCCATTCGGCGATCGCCGCCATCAGCGCAGCATGACGGCCCGTAATGACGTGGTGGCTGCGGGCCGATAGATTCTGCAAAGGGTGGGCGGCTGGCTGCGCGGTGCCGTCCACGATTGAGACTCCACCCGAGGCTCGGCTACTGATCTGGGGGCCTGTGGCCGGGCCTCGTCCTTTGATCGCTCCAGGGCGGCTTGACCCGTACCCGGCACCGGTTCGGACTTGCGATCCCGGGCTACCCCCAACCGGCCAGCTCGTCCGGGCCGCCCGGGTTACGTATCCCGACCCCGGCAGGGCGACGAGGGCCAGGGTCCCGTCAGGTTCAGATCGGCGCGGCGTATGGTGGATCGGTGACCGAGAACCTTCCTGGCTACGTGCTGACGATCGGCGTTGGCCTCGCCGTCTTGCTCCTGACCTACCGGGTGGTCGTCCGGATCATGACCAGTCACGCGCATCGGGTCGTGAAAGGTCTGGTGGCCGTCCTTGCCGCTGCCGTCGGTGTGTTCGGCGCCGTGTTCCTTGCCTTCTGGACCCGTGCCCTGACGACGAAGACGTTCTGGATGGCCTGAGTCGACCGATGGGGCGCGAGTGATGTACCAGCTCACGGAATTGGTCCGCATCGACCGCCCGTCAGCGGACGTCTGGGCGATCCTCATCGACTTTCCGAACGTCCCGACGTGGGAGAACGACGTGCTCGAGGTCCGGCAGACGTCCCCCGGCCCGGCGGCCGTCGGCACCACGTTCGTCGCCCGCCGCCTCTTCGGTGGACGGGAAAGCCTCATCGACTGCCGGATCACCGACTGGCAGGATGGCCGTGCCGTGACGATGGAGCTCATGGGCGGTGTCGTCCGCTCGGCGTCCGTAACCTACTCCGTCGAGTCGGTGGGCTCCGACGCATGCCAGGTCACGTACTCGATCGACGGCCAGATGCGGTCTCTGCTCGCGTGGGCGACGCCGTTCATCCCGGCCATCGGAAGTCGGTTGGTCCGCTCTAATCTCGCGAACCTGGCGCGGCTAGCCGAGGACGCGGCCGCCGTCTAGGCGCACGCCACGGGCGCCTCCCCTGACCGGACGGGTCGCGCTCCCTGGTATCAGCCTCGGTTCTGGCGTGCCTTGAGCGCCTCGGCATAGCGCTGGCGAAGTTGCTCGAACTGGCCCATCAGGTCGTCGGCCTCGGGCGTACCCGCCGTCGCCTCCATCAAGCGATGTTCGACGGCACGCCATGCCTCGAGGATCCCGGCCAATTCCTTGGCCGGACTCACATGCTCGATCGGTGGCAATGTCACGGCGTTCGGTCGGCCCGACATGGAGAGCGCGGTCAGTTCCTCCTGGCGCGCGAACGCCAGCGCCGATTCGGCCGCCAGGCGCACGTTACGCGCCAAACCGGCGAAGGCAGGGTCGGATGGGGGCATGCCTCGCTTGCGCCGCTCGAGCGCGTCGGTTTCGGCGATCGCGATCATGAGCTGGTCCGACGTCGCTCGGAGCATCTCGGCTTCGGGCATCAGATCCGCGTCGGGCGTCCGATCGTCGCTCACGTGGCGTCCCTCCCTGCGTGTGGCGATGGCGCCATTCTGGCGGGTCCTGCCGCGAGTGGTACTTTCGGGTCGTTGCTGGGATGCACCACCCCCAGCACCATCGCCGCACGGGTCCCGAGTCGCTCCCTGTCACTGGGGGATCGGTCGAGCGCCGGGACCCTGACTCCCCCTCAGCCCCTTACGCGTCCTCGAAGGACGGCTCGATATCGAGTGCCTCGTAGTGGGTGATCGTGATGTCGCTGATCATGTCCTCGGCGCCGGGCAACATCCGTGGCTTCGTCACCTCCGGACCGGTCCAGCCGTAGAGCGACGCCGTGTCCCGCCACTCTTCGTAGAGCAGAACCTCTTCGATGTCGCCCTCGATGCGTCGCGCAAGCTTCACGTAGACGAGCCCAGGGTGCTCGCGGAGGATCGGCAGCTGGGCACGCATGAGTGCATTGAAGGAACCGGCCCGATCCGTGCTAACGCGCGCCGTCACGACCCGGACGATCATGCGGCCAGCCTAGCGTTCGCTCCGGTCAACCGCGCCAAAGGCGCGTTGCAAATCGAAACCCACGGATGACAGCGCGGCCGTCTCGCTAGGCTCACGCGATGGATGCATCGACGCTGTCGCGCGCCTGGTCCTGGCTGATCGCCGCCCCTGCCGACACGATCACGGAAGCGGACCGCCGAACGGTCGACGTGGTCGGGCTCGATCTGCCCATCCGGGCATCGATCGCCGTGGCAGCGACGACCCTGCTGCTGCTCGTCGACTTCTCGCGCGTGCTGATCCCTGCATCGATCCAGGACCTCGGGCATTCCGCAGCCGGTTTGCGGGCGATCGCGCTGGAACGGGTGGTGCTGTTCGGTGCGATCCCTTTGGCTATCGTCCTGCTCGGCTTCCGCGATCGACCCGCGCGCTACGGCATCACCCTTGGCGACGGCCGAGCGGGTGCCGTTCTCGCGCTGGTCGGCTGCATCGTCATGACGCCGATCGTGCTCTGGTTCGTGTCCCTTCCGGATGTCCGCGCCTACTACTCGGTCAGCGCCGCCCCGTTGAGCGAGGTCGTCATCACGAACGTCCTCGACCTGACGTCCTCGGAGTTCCTGTTCCGGGGCTTCCTGATGTTCACGCTGATCCGCGCGATCGGCCCGCTCGGCGTGCTCATCAGTGTCATGCCCTTCGCCTTCGGGCACCTCGGCAAGCCCGTCCTCGAGCTCCTCTCGACGCTCGTCGGCGGGCTCGCCTACGGCTGGCTGGCGTGGCGGACGCGATCGATCGTCTGGGGATCGATCGCGCACGTCTACATCCTCAGCCTGGTGACCCTGGCGGCCGCGGCGGCCGTCGGGTCGGCCTCTACGCGGTGACCGCGGCCGGCAGCCAGCCCGGCTCCGGGTCGCCGAACTTCCCGACGAGGTAGTCGCGCGACGCCTCGACTGCGCGACGTGGCCCGTCGAGCTCGGCAGTCAGCCTGAAGTCACGCTTCATGATCCGGCCGTCGATGAGCACGGTCTTGACGTTGGAGATGTCTGCCGCGCACACCACCGCCCCGACGGGGTCGATGATCGGCGCGACGTTCACGGCGGACCCGTCGAGGACGACGATGTCCGCCTTCTTGCCCGGCGTGATCGAGCCGGTACGGTCTGCCAGGCCGGCGACGACCGCGCCACCCTGTGTCGCCCACGAGAGGACCTGGCGCGAGGTGATGAGACCGGGCGAGGCCGTCAGGCCGTCGAGATCGTCGTCCCATGCCGCCTGGTGCTTCCGGCCACGCTCGGATCCGAAGATCGCATGCATCTGCGTGAACTGGTCGGCCGAGGCCGTCGTGGCGACGTCCGACGACAGGGCCATCGGCACGTCGAATTCGAGCGCCTTGACCGCCGGCGCCCAACCGTGGCCCATCTGGATCTCGATCTGCGGGGCGAACGAGACGTTGCCACCGGAATCGCGGACGAGCCCCCACTCCTCGTCGGTGAAATGCGAGCCGTGGACGTATGTCGTTCCCGGATACAGGAGGTCGAGGTCGCGCAGCCCGGTGATCTGCCCCTTCGTGTAGCCGAACCGATCCATGCCCACATGGACCGTGATGTTGACGCCCAGCTCCTTGGCCAGCTCCCAATCGTGACGCACGACATCGGGCTTGCAGAAGCCCGTGCCACGCGTCGCCAGACCCATCGTGATCAGCCCGTCGTCGGAGGCGAAGTACTGCTTCCGGACGCGACGGGCGTCGTCGCCCGGTGTCGTGAGTTCGCTGCCGGCGAAGTCGGGACCGAACCACCAATCCTGCAGCGACGTGTTCGGGAAGCCGTACGCGAAGACCGACCGGATGCCCGATTCCTGGAGACCCCGGACCGCCTCGTCGGCGTGGGCGGGCGTGTTCATGATGTGCGACCAGTCGACGAGCGTCGTGATGCCCGCATTGATGCACTCGAGCGAGCCCCAGAGATTGGCCGCGTAGACATCGTCGGGGCGGTAGTGCGGCGCGAACTTGTCGAGGATCGATCCGAAGTACGTGATCAGCGCGAAGTCGGGCGCCGAGGTCCGGATCGATGTCTCCCAGGTATGTCGATGGGTATCGATGAACCCCGGGATGACGATGTCGCCCCCCGCGTCGATGACGTCGGCGTCGGCCGCGTCGAGGTTCGGACCGACGGCTTCGATCAGATCGTCCTCGATGAGGATGTCGGCTTTCGGCAGCTCGCCGAGCTTGTCGTCCTGGGTCAGGACGATGCCGCCCTTGATCAACGTCCGGTTGCTCACGTGTGCCTCCTCTCGAACGGGCCTCGATCACGCCGGGTGACGATCACGGTGTTCGCGCAGTCGCCCCCTCCTCTGCCGAGTGCTGCTCACGCAGATGGGTCGCGACCGCGGAGAAGTCCAGACCGCCGTCGCCGGCCGCGATCACGGCCTCGATGACGGCGAGGTTCGTGGTGGCCTGGGGCATCGCCAGCTCGACGGCGTCGGCCAGCTCGGCGATGAGCCGCAGGTCCTTGGCCGCAAGGTCCGCGGCGAAGGCCACTGGCGTGCCGTCCGGGTCGAGGAACGCCGTACGCTTGTAGCCGACGTACGGCGCGGCCACGGCGCTCGCCGCCAGGACCTCGTACGCGCGCTCGCGCGCGATCCCTGCCCGCTCCGCGAGGACGAGGCCCTCGGCCAGCGCCTCGTTCAGGCCGAAGATCACCGTATTGACGGCCAGCTTCATGGCCGTGCCGCTGCCCAGCGGGCCGAGGTGGAAGAGCGTGCTGCCGTACGCCTCGAGGACCGGTCGGGCGCGCTCGAGGTCCTCGGCCTGGCCGCCGACCATCAGGGTCAGCTTGCCGCTCTCGGCGAGGGCGACGCTGCCCGACACCGGTGCATCGAGGACGCCCGCCCCCCGCGCCCGGATGGCCGACTCGTGCCGCCGGAGCACCGCGGGAGGGACGGTCGAACTGTCGACCAGGACGGCTCCGTGGCGCGCCCCGGCGATCAGGCCATCCGACCCGTCGTAGACGGCGTCGACCGCCGAACCATCTGCGAGCATCGAGATCGTGATGTCGGCGGCCGCGGTGACGTCGGCGGGTCGTGCGACCGCGCGCCCGCCGAGCTCCGACGCGAGTGCCTCGGAGGCTGCCGGGGTGCGGTTCCAGACGACGACGTCGTGGCCGGCTCCGTGTATGGCCCGCGCCATCGCGCTACCCATGCGGCCGGCCCCGACCAGGCCAACGGTCACCATGGTGCCGCTCAGCGAGCCTCGTCGAGGCGGCGCTTGACCGTCTTGACGATACGGTCGACGGATGGGATCGCCATATCCTCGAGCGCGGCGGCCGACGGCAACGGGATGTGCGGGGTGGTGATGCGGACCAGCGGCGCGTCGAGGTTGTAGAAGCCCTCGTCGGCGACGAGCGACACGATCTCGGCGCCCCAACCACCGACCCGCGGGTTCTCCTCGATCGTGAAGAGGCGGCTGGTCTTCGCCACGGATCCGAGGATGGCCTGGGCGTCGAGCGGGATCAGGGACCGCAGGTCGATGACCTCGGCATCGATGCCGTGGTCGGCGGCAAGCCGCTCCGCGGCGGCCAGGGCCTTGGGCACCATCGCGGCCAGCGCCACGAGTGTCACGTCGGATCCCTCTCGCAGCACGGCTGCCTGGCCGAGTGGCACGACATGCTCGCCGTCGGGCACGTCGCCCTTCTCGGCGAAGAGCGCTTTGTGCTCGCAGACGATCACGGGATCGTCGTCGCGCACCGCGGCGGCCAACAGACCCTTCATGTCGGCCGGTGTCGACGGTGCGACGACCTTGAGGCCCGGGATCGCCATGGCCCAGTTTTCGATGCTCTGACTGTGCTGGGCCCCGAAGCGGAGACCGGCGCCGTTGGCCGTCCGCAGGACGAGCGGGATCGACACCTGGCCGTCGGTCATATAGCGCGTCTTGGCGATCTGGTTGGCGACCATGTCCCAGGTCACGGCGAAGAAGTCGCTGAACATCAGCTCGGCGATCGGACGCAGCCCGGTCATGGCCGCACCCATAGCGGCACCGACGATTGCCTGCTCGCTGATCGGCGTGTCACGCACCCGCTCGGGTCCGAACCGGTCGAACAGGCCTTCGGTCAGCTTGAACACACCGCCGGCGGCACCCACATCCTCGCCGATGAGGACGACCGATCCGTCGCGGTCCATCTCCTGGGCGATCGCGGATGCGATCGCCTGGCGGTACGTCAGCTCAGCCATCAGTTGCGCCACGTCGAGGTTCCGTCGGCCCAGACCTGCGTCTCGAGGACCTCGGCCGTCGGCTCGGGCCCTTCCCGCGCCTCGGCCTCCGCGGCGGCGACCTTGGCACGAGCGGCCTCGTCGACGGCGTCGAGCTCGCTGGCGTCGACGCCGGCTGCCTCGAGCCTGGCTCGGTACGAGGGGATCGGGTCGCGCGCCTTCCACGCGGCGACCTCGTCGTCGGGCCGGTACTTGCCGGGATCGGCCCGCGAGTGGCCGCCGTGCCGGTAGGTGATCGCCTCGATCAGGGACGGTCCGTCGCCGGCACGCGCTCGAGCGACCGCCTCCACCGCCACTGCATGCACGGCCTCGACGTCGTTGCCGTCGACGACGATCGGCTCGAGGCCATAGGCGCTCGCCCGGTCCGCGGCCGGTCGGGCCACGGCGGTCACCTCGCCGATCGGCGTGTACTCCATGTACTGGTTGTTCTCGCAGACGAAGACGACCGGAGCCTTCCAGACCGCGGCCATGTTGAGTGCCTCGTGGAATGCGCCGATGTTCGTCGTCCCGTCACCGAAGAAGCAGACGGCCACCTGGCCCGACTTGCGGTACTGCGCCGACCACGCCGCGCCGAGGGCGATCGGCAGGTGCGCCCCGACGATCGCGTACGAGCCGAGCACCCCGTGTTCGACGCTCGTCAGGTGCATGGAGCCGCCCTTGCCACCGAGCAGTCCGGTCGAGCGCCCGAAGAGCTCGGCCAGGATCGGGGCCATCGGCACGCCACGTGCGATGTTGTGGTTGTGGCCGCGGTACGTGCAGAACGTGTAGTCGTCGGATCGCATCGCTACGGCGAACCCGGCGGCCACCGCTTCCTGGCCGACGCCGAGATGGGTCGTGCCGCGGACCAGCCCCTCGAAGAACAGTTCCTGCGCTCGTGTCTCGAGCAGCCGGCACTCCTGCATGAGGCGGTAGAGGGTCAGACCGGTCTCCCGGTCGAGCGTGGCGGGCGCGGCTGCGACGGTCGCCATCGACGGTCGGTGCGTCAGTACGCGTTCGCGACGAACAGCTCGTCGCTCGGGAACCTGGTGATCACGCGCGGACCGTCGCGGGTGACGACGACCTCTTCCTCGATCCGTGCCGCCGAGACCCCGTCGGCGGCCGGGCAGTACGTCTCGAGGGCGATGACCATGCCCTCCTTGATCTCGACCGGATGGTCGAGCGAGTTGAGCCGGCTGATGATCGGGCGCTCGTGGAGAAACAATCCGACGCTATGGCCGAACTGCAGCCCGAAGCACTCCATCTCGCTCGAGAACCCGAACTCCTCGGCTTTCGGCCACACGCTGGCGACCTGATCGGTCCCGACGCCCGGCCGCATCAGCTCGATGGAGGCGTCGATCCACGCCCGCGCGCGCTTGTACGCGTCGCGCTGGGCGTCGGTCGCCCTGCCGACCGTGAACGTCCGGTAGTAGCACGTCTTGTAGCCCACGAACGTGTGGATGATGTCGAAGAACGCCTGGTCGCCCGGGCGGATGAGTCGATCGCTGAAGACGTGTGGGTGAGGGCTGCAGCGCTCGCCCGATACCGCGTTGATGTTGTCGACGTGCTCCGAGCCCATCTCGAACAGGCGGTGGGTCACGTTGGCCACGAGCTCGCTCTCGCGGATCCCCGGCTTGAGCTGCTCGGCGATGAGCTGGTAGGCGCCGTCCACCATCGCGCACGCCGTGTTCAGCAGGATGATCTCGTCGATCGACTTGACCTCGCGTGCATCGAGCATCACCTGCTGCGCGTCGCGGACCGTCAGCCCTTCCGCTTCCAGCGCCGCGACCATCGGGGGCTCGACGAGGTCGACGCCGATCGGCAAGTCGGCGGCGCCCTCGGCCCTGAGGATCGCGGCGATCTCGCGGGCGGCCGAGCGGAAGAGCCCGGCATCCGGCGCGACGGCGCCGCGCAAACCGACCATCCCGGCGTGGACGTTCTCGGTCCGCAGCCACGGGCAGTTCAGGCGGTGGTGCTTGGCCGCCGATCCGAAGTCCCAGATGTGGGGATCGCCGCCACGTGACAGCAGCGCATAGCGGGTCATCTTGTCGCGCGCCCACTCCCCGATGTGGGTGCTCGTGACGTACCGGATGTTGTTGAAGTCGAACAGCAGCATCGCGCCGAGCTCGGATGCGGCCAGGGCCTCGCGCGCGCGACCGATCCGATAGGTTCGCAACCGATCGACGTTCCAGCGCTCTTCCCAGTCGACGTTCATCGACCCGGGTGAGGGGATCGGGCGGTCGCCGTGGACGATGGGTGGCGCCGCCGGAGGCTGCATCTCGACGGTGGTCACGGAGCACTTCCTCCTGTCGACGGTCGGCGGGCTCCTCCGCGCGACCTTGACACGGCCTTCAGTGTCGCTCTACGTTGTTCAACATCGTTACACAACGGACAAGAGCACGTCCAGTCCCAGTCGAGGGTGTGGTGGAGGGCTCACCGAGCCGCAGCGGACAGCCCGGTTACTCCGCGATGGGCGACCACCTGCGGGCCGCACGTCGGCGACGGCACCTCAGCCTGCGCGAGTTGGCCGGCCGCCTCGGCCTCTCCCCGAGTCTCATCTCCCAGGTCGAGACCGGCCGTGCGAAACCGTCGGTCAGCACGCTATACGCGATCGCGAACGAGCTCGACGTCTCGCTCGACGAGCTGCTGTTCAACGACGCGGGTCGAGCGGGACGTGGCGGCGATGCCGCCCTCCGGGTGGTCCCAACGGCGACGACTGCCGCTCCCCCCGTCTCGCCAGCGGGCGAGCCGGTCCAGCGCGCCGACGAGCGCAAGGTCATCCGGCTGGCGTCCGGTGTCGTCTGGGAACGGCTGACCACCGACTCCGTCCCAGGCATCGACTTCCTCTATGTCACCTACGAAGTCGGCGGAGCGTCGAGCCCCGAGCATGAATTCCAGCGCCACGGCGGTCACGAGTGGGGGTACGTCTTGAGCGGCAAGCTCGGTGTGACGATCGGTTTCCAGGAGCACGAGCTCGGTCCGGGCGACTCGATCTCGATCGACTCGACGGTCCCGCACCGCCTGTACAACCGGGGCACCGTCCCGGTCCACGGCATCTGGTTCGTGCTCGGACGGCGATCGCTGGACGTCCCCGGCCTGCGCGACGACTGATGGGCGCGCCGAGACACGTCGTCGGACATCTCGACTGGTCGTTCGCCGAAGCGCCGTTGCCGCCGAGCGCGACATCGAGCGGCCTCGCCCGCCACCGCTTCATCGGCCGTGACGAAGGCGCCGTCCACACCGACCTTTCGGCGATCGTGCTGCATCCCGGCGGTTGGCTCGCGCCCCACGTCCACAGTTACGAGGAAGCGCTGTACATCCTCGAGGGCGACATGCTGTTCCTCATCGGCGAGCGGGTGCACCGCGTGACCGGTGGCGACTACACCTTGATGCCCACGGGGATGCGCCACGGCATCGCCAATACCGGAACTCGGCCGGTGCGCTTCCTCTCGCTCAACTCACCCCAGAAACAGGACCCGGATAGCGGCCGGATCGACACCTACTTCGAGGTGCCCCAAGACGTGGCTGCCTGGGAGGCCAGCGCTGAACGGCCGCCGTTCGGCGACCCGACGCTCCGGTTCGTCGGCCACTATGAGGGCACCGGGCCGCAGCTCGAGGCGCTCGCGGTGACCGATCCAGCGCGGGGGCGGGCGCCCGCCGGCGCCGACACCGCGATCCTCGCGTACAGCGGGATCTCGGTGAAGATGCTCGTCGACCGCGGGTTCGGTGCGGACCACTCGACGATGTTCACGGTCGACTACGAGCTCGGCGGCTCGGCTCAGCAGCACGACCACCCGTTCGAGGAGGCGTACGTCTTCCTCGCGGGCGAGGTCGAGGGCGAGTTCGACGGCCAGCCGTACACGTTCCGGCCGGGTGACTTCGCGTTCGCACCGGTCGGCTCGGTCCATGGCTTCTACAACACCGGCACCGAACGGGTCCGCTGGCTCGAGACGCAGGCGCCCCAGCCGCCCGCGCGTCAGGCCTATCGCTGGGTGGCCAGCTGGGAGACGTACGAGGCCGCCCGAGCGGCCGAGCGAGGAGGAAGCTGATGGCGGACGGATCGGTCGTCATCGTCGGAGGCACGCGGGCGATCGGTTTCGAGCTCGCCCGCCACTATGCGGAGGGAGGCGACCAGGTCGTGCTGACCGGTCGGGATCCCGACAACGTGGCATCGGCGGTCGCCGAGCTCGGTGGGAGCACCGGAGGGGCGACGTTCGATCTGGCCGAGCCGACCTCGATCGCATCCGCGCTCGCTAGCGTCGGGCCGGTCCGCCGGCTCGCGCTCGTGGCGATCGACCGCGACCAGAACACCGTGGCCGACTACGACATCCGCAAGGCCATCCGGCTTGTGACCCTCAAGCTCGTCGGCTACACCGAGGTGGTCCACACCCTGCGTGAGCGCCTGACCGACGATGCATCGCTGGTCCTGTTCGGCGGGATGGCGAAGGAGCGACCCTATCCGGGGTCGACCACCGTCACGACGGTCAACGGCGGCGTGGTCGGCCTGACGCGGACGCTGGTCGAGGAGCTCAAGCCGTTGCGGGTCAACTCGATCCATCCGGGCGTCGTCGGCGACAGCCCGTACTGGGCGGAGAAGACCGCGGCGGTCGAGCGCTACACGTCGGAGACGCCGCTGGGCCGTCTCGCGAACATGTCCGAGATCGTCGGTGCGGCCGTGTTCCTGCTCGAGAACACCGCGGTCAACGGTGTCGACCTCATCGTCGACGGCGGCTGGCACACGAGGTAGCCGGTCGACCATCGCGGCCCATCCGCGCGTTGGGCCTTCCGTGCGCTCGCTCACGCACGTTGGAGTGCGCTCGCTCGCGTACTCAGTCCCGCCTTCGGCTGGACCACGCTTGTCGACCGGCGAAGGATCCGGGCTGGCGACCCGGCGAATACTCGAGCGGAGCTACGCCCGGGCAGCGCCCGCCGCTCCCCAGCGCTTGAGCTCAGCATCGAGGTCGAGCGGCATCACGACGCCCTTGCTCTCGTACTCACCCCACGCCTCGCGCGGGACACGCCACATGATCTCGAACTCGTTGCCGTCCGGGTCGGCGCCGTAGAGCGACTTGCTCACACCGTGATCGGACGCGCCGCCGAGGGCCCGCTCGTCCGACAACGTCTGGGCCGCCGCGGCGAGGTCGTCGATGGTCGGGACCTCCCAGGCCAGGTGGTACAGGCCGACCGAGCCGCGCGCGGGCCGCGGTGCGTCCGGTCCGACCGAGAACAGGCCAAGATCGTGGTGGTTCTCGCCACTCGCCGAGCGCAGGAAGACGGCTCGGCCACCGAAGGCGCTTTCCACCACCTCGAACCCGAAGACACGGCCATAGAACTCGGCCGACGCCGTGGCGTCACGGACGTACAGGACGGCGTGGTTCAACCGCGCGACCGGGATGCTCATGACCTGCCGGCTCCGCCGGTCTGACTCGCCGCGCCGGCAGGAGCGCCGACCAGCTTCCAGCCCGACTGCCACGTGCCCTCGTTGACGATGTTGAGCGCCATGTTCAGGAATGCCAGCGCTTCGAGCTGCCGGGCTCGGACGAGCGGGCCGACGTCGATCGGGCGGAGACCGACCGCGCGGACCAGCTCGAGGACCTTGGCCTTGGCCTTCGGATCGTCGCCGGCGACGTACCCGTCGAGCTGAAGGCCGTCGGCCATCGGGTCGACCTGATGCGTCGCGAACAGCGTGTTGAAAGCCTTGACGACCTGGCTGTCGGGGAGGAGCGCCGCCACGGCTTCAGCGTTCGACGAGGTAGTGTCGATGTCCGGGCCGGCCTCGCCGAACGAGATCCGGTTGGTGACGTCGACGACCGGCTTGCCCGCGGCAGGCGCGGCGATGTCGGCGGCGACCGCCTCGAGGTTGTCGAACCCGACGGCCGGGATGACGACGTCACCCTCCGCTGCGGCTTCGGCATTCGTTTCGACCGATCTCGCGCCCGATGCAGCCGCCGCGTCCGCGGCGTCCTTGGCGTGGCGCGACGTGATGATGACGTCATGTCCCGCGCGCGCGAGCGACGTTGCGAGGGCTGTGCCGACGTTGCCGGCTCCGATGATCGCGACCTTCATCGCATGATCCTCCATTCGCTCCGAGACTCCCGGGCCTCGGCTGTTTCGTTGCTTCCGCAACCATAGTCGGATGTTATACTGATGTCAATACCGTATTGATGAGGGCAAACTAGCATGGCGCCTGAAACCCGTGCGACAGACGACAGGGGTACTCGCCTTGCGGTCGGTTCACAGATCCGGCGCTGGCGCGGCGTCCGCCGCCTGACCCTGGCCCAGGTCGCAGCGGGTAGTGGCCTCAACGTCGGCTACCTGTCGCAGATCGAGAACGACAAGGCGTCGCCCTCGCTGGCCGTGTTGGGCCAGATCGCCGACGTACTCGACGTCCCGGCGGCCTGGTTCCTCATGGGCGACGTCCCGCCCCCGACGGTCGTCCGCGCACGCGAGCGGCCGGTCGCCCAGGGCGACCTGGGACGGATCGAACACGTCGACGGGCGGTCGTCCCGAGACGTCACGATCATCGAGGCGATCGCCCAGCCGGGTGGCCGGGTCGGGATGCACTCGCACGCCGGCGACGAGCACCACCTCATCCTTCGCGGCCGGTTGCGAGCGACGCAAGGCGAGCACACCGTCGAGCTCGGTCCGGGCGACTACCTGCGCTGGGACGGATCGATCCCGCACGAGGCCGAAGTCGTGGGTGACGAGGACGCCGCCGTGCTGATCGTGCGCATCCGACCGCGCGACTGACGTGGTCGTACCATCGCGACGTGACCCGTCGCGCGATCACGTACGCGTCCTACCTGAAGGTCCCCGAGCTGCTGTCGCTCCAGATCGAGCGTTCGGCTGGCGCGGATGGCGCCGAGCACGATGAGCTGCTCTTCATCGTCGTCCACCAGGTCTACGAGCTGTGGTTCAAGTCGCTGCGTCACGAGCTCCAGGGCGTCCAGCTCGCGCTCGAGGACGGGGACACCGACCGCGCGCTCCATCTGCTGAACCGGGTGCTGAAGATCCTCAAGACCCTGGTCGCCCAGGTCGACGTGCTCGAGACGATGACCCCGCTCCAGTTCCTGTCCTTCCGCGATCGGCTCGATTCCGCGTCGGGCTTCCAGTCGGCCGGGTTCCGGGCGATCGAGGCCATGCTCGGCTCGCGCGACAGCGCCGCGGTCGACGCCCAGCCGGAGGGATCAGCCGGGCGCCGGTCTGTCACCGAGGCGCAAGCGGCGTCGTCGGTCTGGGAGTCGTTCCTGGGCTATCTCGTCGAGCGCGGCCATCCCATCCCCGACGACGCGACCGAGCCCGACGAGCGCGTCCAGGACATGCTGATCGCCGCCTACCGCGAGGACCCGGATGCGGCGCTGGTGGCGGAGCGGCTGGTCGACCTCGACGAGGGCATCCAGGAGTGGCGCTACCGGCACGTCAAGATGGTCGAGCGGACGATCGGCACCAAACGCGGGACCGGCGGTTCCAGCGGGGTGGAGTACCTGCGCGGGACACTCTTCCGCCCGGCCTTCCCGGACCTGTGGGAGATCCGCTCGCGCCTCTGACCGCGGGTCGGGTCAGGCGCGCGGCACCGATGTGACGCGCGGGTCGCTGTAGCCGTGGCTCGCGATCTCCTTGGCGCGGTCGCCGTAGACCGCCGTGCTCGGTGGCGTCGCCGCGCGGAACCCGTCGACCATCCGGTTGTACATCGAGAAGGCGGCGGCGATCAGGACGGCGAGCTGGACGTCGGCGTCGGTCGCACCAGCCTCGTGGGCAGTGGCGACGTCGCCGTCGGTCAGGGCCAGGCCGTCGTGGCGAACAGTCCGGGCGATGTGGAGGAGCGCCGCCATCTTCGGGCCCAGCCCGTCTGACGAGCCGACCTTGATGGTTTCGATGATCGGGATCAGGTCCACCGAGCCGTCGTTCTCCAGCAATGCCGTCGCGAACGCCCCATGCGAGTCCATGCAGTAGAAGCAGTCGTTCGCGGCAGAGACGGCCGTCGCCAGCATCTCTCGCTCGGCCCGCTGCAGGGTGGTGCCCGGGAAGTCGTGCACGAGCAGTTCGTCGGCGAGCCCGCGGAGGTGGACACCGAGACCGGGCGTCAACCGGATCGCGGTCAGGATCCCCGGCGCATCCGGCAGGCTTCCGACCAGGATCGGTTGCTGCGAACGGGCGAAGCGCTCGTCGTCGCGTGCCATCGGTGGCGTCTCCTTCGCTCGGGGTCGGGTCGGTGCAGTATCGGGCACCCGGAGGTATCGCGCGATCGACACCGTGGGGCTTGTCCACGCGGTAGACTTCGCGCCGACCCCATGCGTCCTCCGCGGCTCCCCCACGTCCGCGGATCCGTCATCTCGAACAGGTGGTGCCCATGAAGGTCGGTGTCGCCAAGGAGACCGCGCCCGGAGAACGGCGCGTCGCCCTGGTACCCGAAGCGCTCGGTCGGCTGCAGTCGGCCGGGCTCGAGATCGTCGTCGAGGCCGGCGCCGGCGCCGGCGCCGCGATCCCCGACAGTGCCTACGCCGAGGCCGGCGCGACGATCGTCCCGACGGACGCGTTCTACCAGCAGGCGGATGTGGTCCTGCGGGTCGCCAAGCCGACGGCCGAGGAGACGGGCAGGCTGCGCTCGGGGCAGGCGGTCCTCGGGCTGCTGGCCCCGCTCATCGATCCAGCGCTTGCGAAGGACCTCGCCGCGAAGGGCGTCACCGCCATCAGCCTCGACGCGATCCCGCGGACGCTCTCTCGGGCACAGTCGATGGACGCACTCAGCAGCCAGGCGAACGTCGGCGGCTACAAGGCCGTCCTCCTCGCCGCGAACGCGTACGGTCGCTACTTCCCGTTGCTGACCACGGCCGCGGGCACCGCCAAGCCCGCCAACGTGCTCATCCTCGGCATCGGCGTCGCGGGGCTCCAGGCCATCGGCACCGCCAGGCGTCTGGGCGCGGTGGTCAAGGCGTACGACGTCCGGCCGGAGACCCGCGAGCAGGCCGAGAGCCTCGGTGCCCAGTTCGTCAAGCTCAAGACCACGATCGACGCGACCGGTGCCGGCGGCTATGCGCGCGAGCTGACGGCCGAGGAGCGGGCAGCTCAGCAGGCTGAGCTCAACGAGGTCATCGGTGGCATGGACGTGGTGATCACGACCGCCCAGGTGCCGGGTCGCAAGCCGCCGCTCCTGGTGACCGCCGAGGCCGTCGGACAGATGAAGCCTGGCTCGGTGATCGTCGACATGGCGGCGAGCGCGCTGGGCGGGAACTGCGAGCTGTCGAAGGCCGGCGAGACGGTCGTGACCCCGGATGGGGTGACGATCATCGCGCCGGAGAACCTGCCGGCATCGATGCCGGCAGGTGCCTCAGCGTTCTACGCCCGCAACATCTCGGCACTCCTCCTCGGCATGGTCAAGGACGGCGCGCTCCACCTCGACTTCGAGGACGAGGTGACGCAGGCCACGGTCATCACCAAGGACGGCCAGGTCGTGTCCGAGGCCGTCAAGAAGCTGCTCGAGCCCGGAGGCCAGGCATGACCCCCGAAGAGGTTGACGCGCTGCTCACAGCGCTGACGATCTTCACCCTCGCGATCCTCGTCGGGTTCGCGGTGATCAGCAAGGTGCCCGCCACGCTGCACACGCCGCTGATGTCGGGGGCCAACTCGATCCACGGCATCGTGCTGGTCGGCGCGATGCTCATCGCGGCGACCGCGAGCGGCGGTCTGAGCCAGCTGCTGTCGCTGATCGCGGTGGCGTTCGCGACGATGAACGTGGTTGGCGGCTACGTCGTCACCGACCGCATGCTCCAGATGTTCAGGAAGAAGCCGGTCGCTCCGAAGCCGGCCGCCGACGAGGCGGAGGCCTAGCGTGACCACGCTCGACATCATCGAGATCCTCGTCCGGATCGCCTGGCTGGCAGGCGCCGTGGCGTTCGTCATCGGGCTGGCCCGGATGAACTCCCCCGCGACGGCCCGGAACGGCAACCTCGTGTCGGCCGGCGGCATGGTCCTGGCCATCAGCGCGACTGCCGTGCTGATCCTCGCCCGCCAGCTGCTCGCACCGGAGAGCTTCGGCATCCGGGTCTCGAGCTGGGCGATCATCATCGGCGGGATCATCATCGGCGGTGGGCTGGGCCTCTACGCCGCACGGGTCGTGAAGATGACCGCGATGCCGCAGCTCGTGTCGCTGTTCAACGCGGTCGGCGGCGGCGCCGCGGCGCTCATCGCGATCGACGACTACCTGGGTCTGCTCGATGTCGCCCACATCCGGATCGATGAGCACATCTTCATCGTCCTCGACATCATCATCGGCTCGATCACCTTCACCGGGTCGCTGATCGCGTCCGGCAAGCTGCAGGGCCTCGTCCCCGGCAGGCCGATCCTGATCCCCGGCGGCCGCATCGTGACGCTGGCGCTCGCCGGCGTGACCGTCGTGGCAGCGGCCGTGCTGTTCGCGACCGGCGTCCCCAGCCTCGCGCTGATCCTCCTGATCCTCGCCGCGGCGCTGATCTTCGGCGTGACGATGACGCTGCCGATCGGTGGCGCCGACATGCCGGTCGTCATCAGCCTGCTGAACTCGTTCACGGGTACAGCCGTCGCGATGGCCGGCTTCGTGATCGACAACCCGGTGCTGATCATCGCGGGTGCGCTGGTCGGTGCGTCGGGCGCGATCCTGACGAAGCTGATGGCCGACGCCATGAACCGGTCGGTCATCAACATCATGATCGGCGGCTTCGGTGGCGGCGACGAGGCCGCGACGGCCGGCGCCGAGGCAGGCGGGTCGGTGCGGTCCATCAGTCCGGACGACGTCGCGATCCAGCTCGCCTACGCCCAGCACGTCATCGTCGTGCCGGGCTACGGCCTGGCGGTCGCGCAGGCGCAGCACGCCGTCCGTGAGCTCGCCGAATTGCTCGAGGATCGTGGCGTCGACGTGAAGTACGCGATCCATCCCGTCGCCGGGCGAATGCCCGGCCACATGAACGTGCTGCTCGCCGAGGCGAACGTGCCCTATCCGCAGCTCAAGGAGATGGACGACATCAACCCGGAGTTCGAGCGGGCGGACGTGGCGCTGGTCATCGGGGCGAACGATGTCACCAACCCGGCCGCCCGGCGACCCGGGTCACCCGTGTCCGGCATGCCGATCCTCGACGTCGACAAGGCGAAGTCCATCGTCGTGATCAAGCGATCGATGGGTAAGGGCTACGCCGGCATCGACAACGAGCTGTACACGAACGACAAGACCGGGATGCTCTTCGCCGACGCGAAGGAGGGGCTGGCGGCGTTGACCGCGGCGGTCAAGGCGCTCTAGCGACGGCATCGTTCCGGTGCGCCGTCGCACCGAGGGGGAGGCCATCTCGAGAGTCGCCTCCGGCGTGATCCGCCGTTCGGACGGGGTCGGATCGGCCGGGCGATGACGCCCCCGCAGCCCGTGTCGGTACTGGCCCGGGCAGGACCATCGTGCTATCCGCTCTCGACGATTGTGCAATGTCGCCTGCAAGGACTCGCGAAGTAGGCTCGGCCACGGGTCGACTCGATGTCGCCCACCACGCGATATCGACCGATCTTCGTCGGGAGTCCCCACTTCGATGCCAACGCTCCGTCTTCCCCGCATACCGCGACGTCGCCGTCGAGCCGAGGGCCAGACCCTCGTCGAGTTCGCGTTGGTCTTTCCGATCTTCGTCACGCTGGTCATGGGCCTCATCGAGTTCTCGTTCGTCTTCAACGCGATGCTGTCGGTCAACTACGCCGCGCGCGATGCGGCGCTGGCGGCGGCCGAGGCCGGTGACACGCTCGGCGCGGACTGCGTGGTCCTGTCGGCGATCGAGAGCGCCATCGGCGCCCCGACTGCCGACAATCGGATCCAGCTCGTCGAGATCTACGAGACCACGCCGAACGGGGTCATGTTCGGGAGCCCGACGACCTACACGCGCACCGGCTCGCAGCTGTGCACCTTCGTCGACGGCTCCACCTCGACCGTCCCATACACCCGGACGGGGAACGGCTACCCCGAAGCGAACCGCTGCAACATCCTTGGCGGTTGCGACGTCAGCAACCCCAACGACACGGTCGACAACATCGGCGTCCGCATCACCTATAGACACTCCTGGGTGACGCCGCTCCGCAACTTCGTGGGTGGCGGCAGCGGCGGACTGACCTTCGACCGCTCGAGCATCATGCGCATGGAGCCGGTCCTGTGAGCGCCCTGCGGATGCGTCGGCGCACGACGGCGGGCCACGAGCGAGAACGAGGCCAGGGCCTGGTCGAGTTCGCGATGCTCGTGCCGGTCTTCCTGCTGATCCTCGTCGGCATGCTCGAATTCGGGTTCATCTTCGACCACACGATGACGATCAGTTACGCCACCCGCGAGGGTGCGCGCAGCGGCTCGGCCTTCGCGTCGGGCAACACGACGACGATGATCTGCAACCCGGCGGATGGGGGCCTCGACGTCGACAAGAACATCGTCGCCGCCGTGCAGCGGGTACTCGAGGCGCCTGGATCGCAGGTCGTGCTGAGTCGCGTCCAGGAGATCCGGATCTACAAGGCCACAGCGAGCGGCACCCAGAGCGGCGGCTCGGCCAACGTCTGGACCTACTCCGCGGGCAGCGGCCCGGTCGTCGACGGCCAGCCGCTCGACTTCACCCGTTCGACGTCCAACTGGAATGCCTGCTCGCGCGTGAACTTCTGGGCCGGTGGCGTGGCGCCCGACTCGCTCGGCGTGAGCGTCACCTATTCCTACCAGTACATCACGCCCTTGCGAGCGATCCTGCAATTCTTCGGGCCGAACGGTACGCCGACCCTGCCGATCACGGACCGGTCGGTGATGGCCCTCAACCCGACGGACTGACCGCAGCGCGATGACCGACATCGAGTTGACCCTCGATCCGGCGCGCATGACCGACAGACAGCACGGGCGACGCGGCCAGGTCGCCGTCATCTTCGCCGGCGCGATGCTGCTCTTCGTGCTGCTCGCCGCCACGGTCATCGACCTGTCCTGGTACTGGACCAACAACCTGCGCATCCAGCGTGCCGCGGATGCCGCCGCGCTCGCCGGCGTCGTGTTCCTCCCCGGCGACACGACGAACGCGTACGCGGCGGCCCGTGTCGAATCGGCCAAGAACGGCTACACGCATGGCGTCGGTGGCTTCGTCGTGACGCCCCTGCAGGATCCCGCCAACGAGCGCCGCCTGCTGGTCACCATCAGCGGACCCGTCAACACGTTCTTCGCACGCGCGGTCGGCATCTCGACGTGGCCGGCGCAACGAACCGCCAAGGCCGACTTCGTGCTGCCCGTCCCGATGGGCAGCCCCGAGAACTACTACGGCGTCGGCTACCTGATCGAGCCGGTCACCACGACCACCACGACCACCACGAACGGCACCGGGAACTCGGGGCAGCAGCATCCGGGCTCGTCACCCGCCGGCACGTGGCTCTCGAGCAGCGGAACGATCGTCAGCGCCGTCAGTTCGGCCAGCGGCGACACGAACCATGCCTACACGACGACGGCAGGGGCGACCCAGCAGTTCGGCACTCTGAACCTCCTGAGCGGCCTTGCCGCGAACCAGAACATCACCGCCGTCACGGGCATCCAGGTCTTCCTCAACGACACGCGGATGTCGGCGACCTGCAACAACAGCCGGGTCCGAGTCCACCTGTCATGGGACGGCGGGCGTGAACTGGACGACGGCCACGACCGAGACGCCCAATCTCGGCACGAACACCACCAGCGGCGACTACACGCTCGGAAGCCAGACGAGCCTGACTGCGTGGACTCGCGCCGGGACATGGGTGGAGTCCGACCTGGCCAATGGCAACTTCGTCGTCCGCCTGACGTCGATGGAGGGCGCCAGCTGCGCCAGCACGATCGAGATGCGGGTCGACGAGGTCATGGTCCGCGTCTACTACAACCTCCAGACGGTCACGACGACGACCACGACGACCCTGCAGCAGACGAACGTCACCGGGCCGGGAGGGCCAGGCGCTGACCCCACAGAAGTTCTGGGGCGCCATGCAGAGCCAGGGCGCACCGAGCATCCAGGGCGATGCGTACATGACCAAGTACGAGACCCGGAAATCTGTCGGGAACGGCCTGAACTCGACCAATCCGGACGCAAACTACGCCTGGCAGGACTTCTACAACTACGCGGTCGAGATCCCCGCCGGTTCGTCGAATGGCGCGATCTATGTCTACGACGCCGGGTTCTGCGATGGGACGACAGCGGCCGGCACCGGCGAGAACTGGACCGTCGGCGCACCGAACGGCAACGGGACCCGCCAGCCCGTGAGCGCCTATTTCGATGTGTACGACACGCAGCAGACCCTGGTCAACAGCCAGGACGACACGTTCATCAGCGGCAGCGGGACGGGCTACCGACGGTTGTCGTATCAGGACCACACGATCTATGGCCTGCTCGGCCAGACGCCGACGTCCGGGATCGGAGATTGCGATGGGCAGGGCTGGCACCTGGGCTGGACCCAGATCGCCAGCGGCCTGACAGCCGGCACGTACCGGATCCACTCGTACTCCACGGATGCGACCGCCCTCAGCGATCAGGACGACTCGACCGGGCTCAATGCGTTCGCCTTCTACGCCAACGCGACCGGCGGCACGCCGCGCATCTATGGCCTCGGCGCGATGGAGGCGTACATCCGTCTGCCGGGCGGTCAGGCGTCCGAGTTCTATCTCGCCCAGATCGATGCCGTCCACGCTGGCAAGACCATGGTCATCAACCTGTGGGACCCGGGCGACACCGGCGCGCTGTCGGCCAGCCTGGAGATCCTCCAGCCGACCGGCTCCGGTTTCGCGCCCGCCACATTCGACTACCAGGGCACCCTCGGCACCGGCGCGAGCGGATCCGGCTGCGGATCGCTCTCCGGGAACAACGTCACCGCCGTCACCACCAATACCGGTGGTTCGAGCCTGTACAACGGTTGCTGGCTGACGATCGAGATCCCCCTGCCGACGACGTACAGCGCACCGACCGACCCGGTGTCCGGCGAGGACGGCTGGTGGAAGATCCGCTACACGATGGGCGGTAGCACGAGCTCCTTCAGCACCGACCTGACCACATGGCAGGTCAACATCCGCGGCAACCCGGTCCACCTCGTCCTGCCGTAACACGTCGCGGCACCAGAGTCCCCGCCCGCATCCGGAAGTCCGGGGACCGACCGGGACCATCGACTGCCCCGGCGAGCGGTTTCGTAAGGGACCCTGCAAGGCACGTCACCGATGCTCGAACCCTATTGCCGGACTGTCACCCGGAGCCGCCTCGAATAAATCAGCCCGATCCGATCCATACCGACTCGCCGGCCACGGCGACCGCTCGCCGCGATCGCGGCCAGGTCGCCGTGATCTTCGCCGGCGCGATGCTGTTGTTCGTCCTGCTCGCCGCCACGGTCGTGGACCTGTCGTGGTACTGGACGAACAACCTGCGCATGCAGCGCGCGGCCGATGCCGCCGCTCTCGCCGGCGTCGTCTTCCTGCCGAGCGCCGTGCCGTCGGCGGTCACGACCGCCCGTGCCGAGGCCGCCAAGAACGGCTACACGCACGGGGTCGGCGGCGTCGTCGTCACGCCCGTCCAGGATCCTGCCAACGATCGGCGTCTGCTCGTGACGATCAGCGGCCCCGTCAACACGTTCTTCGCGCGCGCTGTCGGCATCTCGACGTGGCCGGCCCAGCGCACCGCCAAGGCCGATTACGTCCTCCCGGTCCCGATGGGCAGCCCCCAGAACTACTACGGCGTCGGCTTCTATCAGCGCCGACAGGCCACGACCAACCTGGTCCCCGCCAACACCGACTGGAACCCGACCGCACAATCCGTAGCAGGCGGCCTGTGGACCAATCCGGATCAGGCGTTCACCAACGACAACCTGTTCACCACCGAGGACACGAACAACCAGACCCAGATCTGGGGGAACTTCAACCTCCAGGCCGAGATCCCGACAGACGCGACCCTCGTCATCGACGGCCTCGAGGTGCGGCTGCAGGACGTCCGCCACACCGGCAGCGGGACATCGACGAACTGTCGTGTGCAGGTCGCCGTTCGCAAGACGTCGAGCGGGACGTGGTCGGCGAACGTGCCCACGCCCGCGCTCACCACGGCCGACACGGACCCCGTCCAGGGCAGCAACGCGAGACCTGTCCATGTGGACACCGCATACGACCTGGACTCGCAATGACTTCGCCAATGGATCGTTCCAGGTCCGACTGACGTGGACCGACGGCACCGCGTCGTGTGCGGCCACACGCGCCGTCCAGCTCGATCAGCTCGAGGTCCGCGTCCAGTACCACACCACGACGACGACCTTCTCGGACGTGACCTCCTCGGTGAACGACCCGGCGACCGGGACGGCTCTCGCCTC
This sequence comes from uncultured Chloroflexia bacterium, assembly GCA_963813535.1. Lineage (GTDB taxonomy): Bacteria > Chloroflexota > Limnocylindria > Limnocylindrales > CSP1-4 > SPCO01. The sequence goes on from CAWEZH010000002.1 coordinate 1,847,442, forward strand.
CCAGGGCTTCTGGGGCGCGGTGTTCACCTCGGGCGGCATCCGCGAGAACGGCGATCGCCACGCGCCGTCGTTCCTCGGCAACGGGACCGGCTTGCCCGCCGGAAGCGCCAACCCGGACTACGACGCCGGAGGCTATGACTACCTGATCGAGCTGCCCGGCGGCTCCGGCCAGGTCCGCGTCTTCGACCCGATCTTCTGCGCGACGGGTCCGAACCCGACCGGCGGCTCGTATGGCGCGGGCGATCACTGGACGGGGACCCCGTCCGGTCAGGTCGACGCACCGGTGTCGGTCCGGTTCCAGCTCTACAACACCAACGGCACGCTGGCCAACGAGAGCGACGACGGTGCGCCTGTCGGCACGATCTCGTACGACCCCGGGAGCGCCACGCTCGGCGACTTCAGTGGGAACTTCGGGACGCCGAGCAACCAGGGCGACGCCAACGCGCAGGACTGCTCGGCGAACGCTGCCCACAACCAGTGGGTGTCGATGAGCGGCAGCGCTCTGCCCGCCGGTGTCTATCGCCTGAACGTCAACACCTCCTTCGACGCGGACAACTTGAACGTCGGCGCCGAGAACCTCTTCTCGATCTGGTCCAGCTCGGCCGGGTCGTCGCGGGTCTATGGCAGCGGTCGGATGGCCGCCTATACGAACCTCGACGGCGGTCTGCAGGCGTTCTACTTCTCGCAGATCGAGTCGGTCCACGCCGGCAAGCAGATGGTGATCGAGCTGTTCGACCCGGGCGAGGTCAGCGGCAACGGCTTCCTGCGGTTCCAGAACCCCGATGGCAACGTCTACAACTACGCCACGTTCGACTGGGTCTCCGACGACGGTCGCTCGGGCAACAACGTCACGCAGATCCAGACGTCCATCAACGGGGCCGCGCAGTTCAACAACCGGCTCCTGACGATCACCGTCGACCTGCCCACGACCTACGGCAGCACCGGGCTCAACCCACCGGGCGACATCACGAACGAGCAAGGCTGGTGGCGCGTGGAATACAACGTCACCGGCGGTAACGACACGACCACCTGGGCAGTCAGCATCCGCGGCAACCCAGTCCACCTCGTGCTCCCGTAGCGCACATCGAACCTACGGGGAAACGACCGCCGGGCGACGAGCCCGGCGGTCGTGATTCGGGGCCACCGGTCCGAAATGCCCCGAGGTCTAGGCGGACGGCACGACCGCGGCCGTCCGCGGCACGACGGTGATGTCGGACATCTCAAGCGGCGCCAGCGAGCCGAGGGACTCCGCCACGACGACCGCGTCGTCGTTCGGCTCGAGCACGAACCCGGTCTCGGGATTGACGAACGCGTGCCCGCCGCGGTTGATCGACAGCAGGGTCGCACGGTGGTCCGTGCGGAGGCGAGCTGCCACCTCGTCGATCGACAGGCCGATGTAGGCCTCGGGCAACGTGATGCGGTAGAGCTCCGAACCCTCGCCTCCCGAGACGATGTCGGTGACGATGGCGCTCAGGCCCGGGTAGAGCGCCGAGCGTGCGAGCAGGTGCGAGGCGATCTTCGACGTGACGAGCAGCTCGTCGACGTTGGCACGTCGGAAATGCGGTTCATGCCTGGGGTTGTTGACCTCGGCGACCGTCCGCACGCCCGGCGCGGCATGCTCGATCGCGAGGATCGTGAGGATCGAATGCATGTCCGCCTCGTCGGACGAATCACGCGGGAATATCAGCGCAGAGGTGGCCTCCTCGATGCCGGCGCGCGTGAGGTCCTCCTCGTTCGTGGCATCCCCGCGGACGAAGTACACGCCGTCGCCGGCGGGGTTCTTGTCGACGTCGGCGATGACCACCACCTTCGCTGTGTAGTCGTCGCCGCGGAGCTCGCCGATCAAGTCGCGGGCCGTCGTATTCCAACCACACACGACGATGTGGTCCTTGTATCCGGAAGCACCCAACCCCTGGCCCTCCTTGAGCAGGAAATCGATGACCATCGCGACGAGTGCGCCCGTGATCATGCCCAGCATGGCGACGCCGAACAGGATCAGGAACCAGCCGATCAGCCGGCCGGCGGGCGAGGTGACGTAGGACGAGTCGCCCTGACCGAGGACCGTCGCGATCCCCCAGTTGAACGAGTCGAAGACCGACTCGAACGTCCATGACTTCTCGAACAACGTGATGAGCACGGCGGCCGCCAGGACGAACCCGATGATGCCCTGGGCGAGCGACATGAAGAACCGCCGGTCGAGCTGACCGCGCATCCGGCCCAGGTGCCACAGGACGCGCCGGATGACCGGTGCGTCGAAGAACGGCAGCGAGCGCGGCAGACGGGGTCGCCTCACCGGCCGATCGTGCCACATGGGGGCATCCGGTCGCCAGCCTCGATCGCGGCGTCGCCCCGTCGGTGCGCCGTCAGCCGATCGTCGCGGTGCTCTCGTCGATCGTCACGCCCTCGATCCCGGCGACGGTCGCGGCCACCTCCGCGGCCGTGGCGATATCGCGGGCACGGAGCTGGAGGTCGGCCGACAAACGACCACCCTGCGTGGCGGTGGTCGTCAGGTGCGACAGGGTCCCGCCACTTGACGTGATGGCCGACTCGACCCGAGCGAACGCCTTGGGATCGTCGAGGTGGAGTCGCATCCGGACGACGTGCGGATCCCGGCCGATGACCCGCTCCGTCACCACCCGCAGTGGCCACAACGACACGATCGCGATGGCTGTGATCGTCGCTGCCACGACCCACAGCCCAGCACCGGAGGCCATCCCGACCGCGGCGACCGACCAGAGGCTGGCGGCTGTCGTCAGGCCGCGGATCGTGGCGCCTTCCTTGAGGATCGCGCCGGCCCCGAGGAAGCCGATACCCGAGACGATCTGCGCCGCGATGCGCGTCGGATCGGCACCGGGTCCCTGGGCCATGGCGATCGACAGGACCGTGAACCCGGCCGACCCGAGCGACACGAGCAGATGCGTGCGCATGCCGGCGGGATGGTCATGGAGCTCGCGCTCCAGGCCGACCAGGGCACCCAGGAATGCCGCGAGCAGCAGACGCGCTGCGTACCCGGAATCGGCGCCGAGGTCGACGAACATGGGACCGACAGTCTACGCGCGGGCCACCGGCCTCAAGAGCCCACCCGCGACCATATCCAGCGTGCCCTCGATGATCGCTTCCCGCTCACCCTGCGGCAGCAGACCATCGCCCAGCAGGACGGCCGCGCCATGGACCGCGATCCATGCGAGCGCTTCGGCCCCGCTTCGTCGAACGGCCAGCAGCCCTGCTGACTGGAGCGCATCGAGGGCCTCGGAAAGGACCGCGTAGGGGGATGGTTCGTCGGGCACGTAGAGGTCTGGGGGGCACGCGCGAAATGCGACTTCGAACAGGCCCGGCTCGTCGAGCGCGAACGTGATGTAGGCGCGGCCAGTGGCTCGGAAGCGAGCGACGGGCGGCGAGGTCCCCTCCCCCGGCACGGCCGTCGTGGCATCGATCATGCGCCGTGCGAGCGCCTCCCGCCCCTCGGACGCGACCTGGGCGAGCAGGCCTTCGCAATTCGGGAAGTGGCGATATGCGGCGCTCGGCGAGACGCCCACGCGCCGAGCGGCCTCGCGCACCACGACGCCATCGGCACCGCCGCTGGCGGCCAGGTCGGTCGCGGCCGACACCAGGGCGCGGCGAAGGTCGCCGTGGTGGTACGGGCGGACGACCGCTGTCGATGTTGTCATGCGTCTATGTTGACACCGTTCACATCGACCTGTAAAGTGGACAGTGTTCACATCACCGTCACCGACGACAGGAGACAGCACCGCCATGGCAGAGGTCATCAACGGTCGCCGCACGGCCGGTCTCGACGACGACGTCGTCGTCTTCCTCATCGGTATGCGCATCAATCGATGGCGACACCTGCGCTCGTGGCTGCCCGCATTCCGGGCCATGCCGCGGATGCTGCGCGAGCTGGGTGCCGATCCCGATCTCGGATTGCTGCGCGTGCAGAGCTTCTGGGCCGGACGGGTCATCATCGCCGTCCAGTACTGGCGCTCGTTCGAGCAGCTCGAGGCCTTCGCGCGGTCGAGGGACCACGAGCACCTGCCCGCCTGGCGCGAGTTCAATCGCCTGGTCCGCGACAATGGCGATGTCGGCATCTTCCACGAGACGTACAGGGTGGGGCCAGGGACGGCCGAGACGTTCTACGGGAACATGCCGCCGTTCGGACTGGCCGCTGCGGTCGGCGTCGTGCCGGTGGAAGGCCGCGGGCAGACGGCAGCCCGGCGGATGGGGACGCGGACGACGGACGAGCCGGCAGTCGCGCCCTACTGATCGACGACGGTCACGTCGACGGTCTCGGCCCCGAGGGCAGCCACGAGATCGGCCGGCGCGAGATGGAGGTTGACGCCGAACGCACCGCCTCCGACCGACACGACGGGCTCGTCCAGGACGGATGTGTCGAGGATGACGGGCCATGCTCGCGCCGAGCCGAAGGGCGTGATCGTGAAGCGCTCGTAGCCGGTGACGGAGCGTGCCTCATCCGCGTCCGGCAGCGTCATCCGGCGCAGGCCGAGATGCGAACGGAGTTTCGGCCAGTCGAACCGCCGACCGGCCGGCACGAGCACGAACAGGTAGTCATCCTCGCCGCGACGGACGACGATCGTGCGGAGGAGGGCGCCGATCGGTATGCCCTGGAGGCTCGCCGCTTCCTCGGCGCTGCCCGCCCGTTCCGTCCGGACGACCGTGAAGGGGACGCCCGTGGCGGCGATCGACACGATGGCCGGAGTGTCGCCGTCCGTCGCCATCTCAGCCGGTGAACACGCTGCCGCCGTTCGGCGACAGCACCTGACCGACATAGGCATCGCCGCCCGGACCGGCCAGGAAGGCGATGGTCGCGGCGATCTCCTCCGGGCTCGAGGAACCGACCGATCCGCATCGTCGCCAGCTCGGCCTCGATGGCGGCCGGATCGTTGTCGCGCAGCATCGGCGTGTCGACCGGCCCGGGTGCGACGGCGTTGACGAGGATCCCTGACGGCGCGAGCTGGTAGGCGAGGGCTCGCGTGAACCCGACGAGCGCCGCCTTGGCCGTCACGTACTGCACGCTCTGGTTGCCGAGCCACACGGCCTCCGATGCGATGTTGACGATGCGGCCCCAGCCCGTCTCCGACATCCCGGGCAGGACGGTCTTCGTGACGTGGAACGCGCCATCGACATGGACGTCGAGCACGCGCCGCCAATCGTGGAACGAGGTGCCGGCGAACGTCCCGGCGCCCGGCACGCCCGCGTTGTTGACGAGGACGCCGACCGGCCCGTGGTCGGTGACGAGACCGCCGACCACCCGCGCGACAGCGTCTGCGTCGGTCACATCGGCGGCGAGTGCCTCGGCGCCGCCACCCGCGGCGACGATCGAGGCTGCCACCGCCGCGACGCCCTCGCCATCCCGATCCAGGCAGCCGACGACCGCTCCATCGGCGGCGAGGCGCAGCGACGTCGCCCGGCCGATCCCGGATGCCGCACCGGTCACCAGGGCGACACGACCCTCGAGCGGGCGCCGATCAGCCACGCTGCCCCGCGAACCGGGCCAGGTGGATCGGCCGGTAGCGGTCGTAGAGCGTCACGATCAGCGTCAGCAACAGCACGAAGACGAGGGCATGCTCGAGCCGGCGCCCGGTCAGGGACGCGAGCACGAATTGGCCGACCGCCACGACGACCACGTTCACGACCAGCATGGCGCCGAACTGGCGGATGGTGGAAGCCCACTGCCGTCCCCGCCGGACCAGGCCTTCGCTGATGATCGTGTTGACGACGATCACGACCGCGATCCCGAGGGCAGTCCCGACGGGACTCGCGTCGACCCCGGGCAGCATCCGTCCGAAGATGATCGATACCAGGGACACGAACACGATCTTCTCGAGCAGCTCACGGTCGACCAGCCGCTCGGCCAGGAGGTGTCGCTCCCGCTCGATGAGGGACGGGTCGACCGGTTCCTGACGTTCATCGGCGTCGAACGTCAGTGGACGGTCGGCCGGGGGCAGGCGTCGAGTGAACAGCCACCACGCGCCGACGGCGAGGAGCCCCAGCGCGACCGCGACGACGACGATCACGGTCGGTCGGTTGGCGATCGCTTCCGACCAGGTCGCGTCGGTCGACACGCCGAACACGGCCGTCTTGATGAGATCGGTCGTGTCGAGCTGGGCGACGTGGATCCACCACTCCTGGGGCAGCTTGATCACGATCCAGATGAACGCGGCCGCGCCGATGACCAGCCGCTTCGACATCCGTCAGCGGATCCCACCGTGCGCGAACCGCCTCGTAGAAGTCGAAGAAGTACTCGAACGTGTTGGGGAAGACCAACAGGATGGCGCGGATCTGCGTCAGTTCGAACAGGACGACGCCTACCAGGCGGTAGTAGTAGAGGAACCGGCTGACGCCGAACGCGGTCAGGTGCGTCCAGTTCCGGAGCGTTGCCGTGTAGGCGATGCCCAGGTAGTAGACGTCGAGCGCCTTGTCGTAGCTCTGGTAGCCGTCCAGATCGAGGCTCGTGAAGGTCTGGAAGATGGTCTGGTCGAGCCCGTCGATGACCAGCGCCGCGAGCATCGCCGGCAGCGGGAAGCGCGGGATCGCAAGTGGGACCAGGATGCGGGTCGCGATGACGACCGCGAGGATCACGCCGTCCAAGGCGCTCACGTCCTCCTTCGGCGGCGTGGTCGGTGGGCCGAGGATACGCGACGGTCATCGCGTTCCGATCGGATCGACGAGCTCGATGCGGATGCGCTTGTTGATGCGGCCCTTCGACTCGTAGCCCGTCACTCGGATGCCACCGACCTCTCGGGTGTTCGCCACGTGGGTCCCGCCGTCCGCCTGCAGGTCGAGGCCGACGATCTCGATCGTCCGGATCTCCTCGATGCCCTCGGGCAGCAGGTTGATCTTCGTGCGGATCAGGTCCGGGATGGCGAACGCCTGCGCGCGGGGCAGCACGTTGACCCGGACGTCGCGCTCGGCAGCGAGCTCGAGGTTGACCGCCGCTTCGATCGAATCGACGAGGTCGCCGGACATCGACTCGAACTCGAAGTCCATCCGACCGGAGCCCGGCTCCATGTTGCCGCCGGTCACCTGGGCACCGTGGTCGCGCCACACGACGCCGCACAGCGCATGTAGCGCCGTGTGGGTCCGCATCAACGCAAAGCGGCGGGCCCAGTCGAGATCGATGTCGACCGCGTCACCGATCGCCGGCGGGTCCTCGTCGCCGGGCTCGAGTTCATGGACGATCTCCGTGCCGGCCTTCCTGGCGGCGCGGACGGTCCAGCGGCGGCCGTCGGCGGTTCGCAGGATCAGGCCGCGATCGGACGGCTGGCCGCCACCGCCCGGGTAGAACACCGTCCGATCGAGCACGATCAGCGGTGCGTCGCCGACCTCCACGTGTCGCACGGTGGCACCGACCGACCGCGCATAGGCATCGGTGTAGCAGATCTGCTCACCGGGGGGCGTCACTCGGCGGTGAGCGTCCCGGTCATGTTCGGATGGACCGTACACACGAACGCGTAGTCGCCGACCGCGAGGGCCGGGGCGTCGTAGGTGCGCTCGTCGACACCCGGGAAGATCTCGCCTTCGAAGATGGACGTCCCGGCCGCGTCCTTGATCGCGACGTTATGCGGGATCGACGGGTCGTTGTTGACGAAGTGGATCTGGAATGGGGTGTCAGCAGGCACCGCCTCCTGGGTCGTGTTGAACGCGATGCCCTCGGCCTCGATCTCCAGGACCTCGCCCGAGCCGGCGGAGGCCGATGCGCTCGACGAGGGCGAGGCGGAGGCTGATGGGGCAGCCGACTCGGACGGCGACGCCGAGCCGCTCGGGGCAGCGGAACCGCTCGCGGCGGCCGATCCGCTCGGGAGCGGCGTCGCGGAGGGAGCCGGGGCGTAGGTCCAGCCCGGCTTCGCCGACGTGCACGCGACGAGCACGAGCAGCAGGGCGAGTCCGAACAGGGGACGCAGGGTTCGCATTGGGTTCGGGAGGCCTCATCGGAAGGGGTCCGTTTGTCGCAACGATGCTACCGCGTCGGCGACCGTCCGGTCCCACCAGTACCAGTGACCCAGTACCTGACTAGTACCATCGTCCGGATTGTCCCCTGACCATATGGCGACTAGCCTCCAGTTTCCCCGGATGGATGCGAACGACGCACCCAGGGGAGACCGGAGAGCGCATATCCTCATGTTCCGTTCCGTTGTCGATCGAGCCTGGCACCTCGCGGTGACCGTCGGCCCGATCGTCGTCATCGCTCTCGCGCTCGTGGCCGCTCGCCGCTGGTGATACCGGCGGCCAAGGGGCCGTGCGAGCGGTCGCGGTATCGCGACCACTGACTCGCTATTCGCTCGCCGGACATTGCTGGCCGGCGATCGTCCTCATTCGAGACCCGGGGACCTCCCCCCGGGTCTCGCTTTTTTGTGCGTCGCGTCCGGTCGGTTCAGACCCTGTCTGTCAGCCCGAGGCGGATCGCAACGGTGGCGGCTTCGACCCGACCCGACACGCCGAGCTTGGCCAGGATGTTGCCGACGTGGACGCCCACCGTCTTCTGGCTGATGAACAGCCGCTCCCCGATCTCCCGGTTCGTCCGACCTCGAGCGATCTGGACGAGGACTTCCCGCTCGCGGCCACTGAGGCCGAACGTATCGCGACGCGGGTTGGCCTCGGCCGCTCCGGTGAGCCGCAGCGCGTCGACCAGGTCCGATCGATCGCCGTCGGCGTTCGGACCGTTCGCCGATGCACCCGCCGCGATGGCCGTGGACGACGGCATGACACCGACGAGGTCGCGTGGGCGGTCGTCAGGACCAGCGAGGCGCTCGTCGACCTCCGGGGGCAGCGTGATCAGGGCGCGACCGGCGAGCTCGCGAAGGTCGCGCAGGAGGGGCAGCGCGCCGAGCGTCAACGCGATGCCGACCGCCTCGAGGAGCGGCACGCGCGCGTCGGCGCGCGCGGCACGTCCGGCACCGGATCCCAGCATCGCCTCGGCTTGGCGCCAGCGGGCTCGCGCCGTCTCGTACGGGATATGGAGCGATACCCATGCGTCACCGACGGTGGTCCACACGGCGGGATCGTCGCGGCCGTCCACTCGGCGTCGATGCGCCTTCGCGGTCGCCAGCCAGGCGTCGGCGAGTCGCCTCGACCCGAGCGTCCGGTCCACGCCGTGCTTCTTCACGATCGCCTCGGCGGCACGGATCACGTCGCGGGCGCGCTCACGGGCCGCCGCCAGCCCCGCCAGGTCGCGGTGCTCGCGCGCCTCGGCAGCGCCGGCGGCCTCCACCTCGATGGCCGCGGCGGCGGTCCGGGCGGCAAGGATCCAATCCTCGGTCTCGCGGACGAGGGCCCAGCCACGATCGATGGCGCGCCGCGCGTCGGCGAGGTCGCCCCGCCACAGCGCGAACGACGCTGACGCGAGGTGGAGCGGCACGGCCTGTTGGGCGTCGCGGACGGCCTCGAGCTCCAGCAGCGTCTGACCCAGTAGCCGCCCTGCTGCCTCTCCCGCGGACAGTTCGATCTCGACCGTGGCCAGCGACACCAGCGCGTTCAGGAAGTTGATGCCGGTCGGAAGCCACTCGAGGGCGGTCATGCTCATCGCCCGTGCCTCCTCCCAGCGACCGAGCAGGAAGAGTGAATCGGCGGCGTTGCCGCGCAGGATGTTCCCGTAGACCGCCTCGAGCCCGGCGTCCTTTGCGGCAGCGATGCCGGCGGACGCGACGTCGACTGCTTCCTCATGCCGCCCCGCGAGCTCGAGCACCGTCGTGAGGTTGGCATGGACGCGGAAGAGCTCATCAAGGTCGCCGAGTTCCTCGGCCATCGCACGCGCGTCGGTCAGGATCGCCAGCGCGGCCTCGGGGTCCGCCCGCCAACCGAGGGACACGCCGAGCGTCGTCGTCGCGTGGAGCTCCCACCGGCGGGCCGGCGGATCGCACGCCTGCGCGACGCGGATCGCGTCACGGGCGAGCCGCTCGGCCTGCGAGAACGTGCCTTCGAGCATCAGCATCTGGGCCAGACCCGCGACAACGGCTGCCCTCGCCGGCGACGGCGTCGTCGGCACGAGGTCGACCGCGCGACGGCGGGCGGCGAGCGACCCCTCCGCATCGCCGGCGACCCGTCGGAACTGGGCGAGCCGGTCGTGGAGCAGCCCGAGCCGGACGCGATCCCGGCGGCCGTCCGTCGCCGCGATCGCAGCGTCGAGGTATGCCGCGGCACGTACCGGTCGCCCCGCGGCGAAGGCGGCTTCTGCGGCCCTGGCGTTGAGCTCGTTCGGTGGCAGGACGGGCGGATCGCTTCGTCGTCGGCCGCCGCGCCGCGACGTGACGCCGGTCGCGCTGCCCGCGGCGATGGCGAGCTCCAGGGCCCGCAGCTCATCGAGCGGCGCGTCGACGGCACCCGCCGAATCCGCTGCGGCGATCGCCGCCTGGCGCACCGCGACCGGGTCGAGCGACGCTGAGAAGTGATGCATGGCCACGAAGGGCCGTTCGATGAGCGCTCGGGCGACCGCCGCGTGATGACGGATCCGCATCGACGGCAGCAAGTCGGCCTCGATCGCCTGGCCGACGAGCTCGTGCCGCAGAGCGAGCCCGTCGTCGTCGTCGCGGATGAAGCCGTACTCGATACCTTCCTCGAGGCCGCGCGCCAGGTCGGCATCGAGGGGACCGTCGCCGCGGCGTGGCGCGTTCGAGGAGCGCGGCGGGCCACCCGTGAGCTCGGCTTCGAACTCCTCGGCGATCGTCGCCAGATCGGCACGGTCGAGCGGTCGGCCGGCCGGGGCGAGCAGACGCAGCGCGCGGCGGGCCTCAGGCGAGCGCGCTGCGATCCGGGCAAGGACCAGGTCCTGGAACGATGACGTGAGGGAGACCGCCGGGAGCTCGCGCCTGGCGGCCAGCAGCTCCTCGGCCACGAGAGGCCGGCCACCGGACCGTTCGGCGACGACCACCAGCACGCTCGCCGACGGTCGCTCCTCCTCGATCGACTCGATGAGCCGGGCAAGTTCGTCACGGCTCAGGGGCGGCAGGGTGAGCAGCGACGGCGGCCGCGGCGCCAAGGCGAGTCCGGCGAGGTCGACGGCCCACGGATCCTCTCGCCGGAGCGCGTCGGCCTGATAGGTGCCGACGATGGCCAGGCGGTTGGAACGGGCGATCCGGGCAAGGAACGTGACGAATGCCCGGGTGCCGGCGTCCGCCCGATGGAGATCCTCGACGATCAGCAGGACCGGGCGTTGCTCCCCGAGGCGGCCGAGCACCCCGAGGACGCCCTCGAGAAGTCGCGGCTGGCGCCGCTCGGGCACGACGGTGAGGACGCGCCGACCGGCACCCTGCCCATCGACGCGTTCCGCGAGCTCCGGCAGCAGGCGCACGAGCTCGTCGGTCGCCGTGCCGAGGACGTACGCGAGGTCCTCGTCGGACAGGGCGGCGAGGGTCGGTCGCAATGCCCGGATGATCGGGTGGTACGGGGCGTCGGTCGCGGGACCGTAGGCGGCACCACGCATCACCGCCATCGGCTCCTGGAGACCGGAGACGCGGCGCAGGGCCTCGTCGATGAACCGGCTCGTGCCGACACCGGCAGTCCCGTCGATCAGCAGCGTCCCTGAGTCGCCGGCTGCGGCCGATCGGATGACGGTCGCGAGTCTCGCGAACGCGTCCTCTCGCCCCACGAACCGCGCGCTCGTGTACCTGGCGGGCATCGGAAGCATCCTACACGGCGGACACCGCCGTTCATCCACCCTGGACCGAACCACGATCCTCCTGGAGCTCGGCCTGATGGTGCTGCTCGTGCTGCACCTGATGCCGAAGGATCGATCACGCTCGGCCGCTGACCGGACAGGACGTCCACGGCGCCGCGGTCTCGTTCCGGTAGCCGACCCCGCCCATCCGACCCGCTACGCTGCGGGCGTGACCGACCCGCGACCCGCACCCCACCCGGACAACACGCTCAACGAGCTGTCGGGCGAGGAGTGGCTCTACTTCACCAAGTCGGTCCTCACGACGGCCTACCCGTCGGAGCTTGGCCACGCGGCTCGCAAGGCACATGGCGCGAACAAGCCACCGCGGCTCATGGCTCGGCTCATCGAGTTCTTCACCCGGACCGGCGAGCTGGTCCTCGACCCGTTCGCAGGGGTGGGTGGAACGCTGCTCGGTGCGGCCGTCGCGCGCGGTCCTCGGCGGGCGCTCGGGATCGAGCTCGATCCACGCTGGGTGGCCGTCTATCACGAGGTCCTCGCTGGTCTCGCCGCGGAGCGCGAAGGTCTGGGCCCGGCGATCGCCGAGCTCGGGACCGCCGACCCGGGCCCCGTCCGGGGGTTCGACCCCTCCGGGCTCGAGATGCGAACAGGCGACGCCCTCGAGCTGCTCCCGACCCTCGAGGACGAAACGATCGACCTGGTCGCGACCGATCCGCCCTACAACATCCAGTTGCCGCTGACGATGGCCGGCGGGGAACTCGCCAAGACGCACGCGAACCGCCGCACCGACTACGCGATGATCAGCGACGCGCCGGCCGATCTGGCCAACGCCCCGGACTATCCGAGCTTCCTCGACGCGATGGGTGCGGTGTTCGGCGAGCTCACCCGCGTCCTCAAGCGCGGTCGCTACGCCATCGTCATCGTCCGCGATGCGTACCAGGGCGGGCGCTACCAGTTCGTGGGGGCGGACCTCGCCGGCCGCGCGGAGGCAGCAGGTCTCGTGCCGAAGGGCGACCTCATCTGGCACCAGGCCGGCACCCGGCTACGACCGTACGGCTATCCGCGGGTCTTCGTGCCGAACATCACGCACCAGCACATCCTGGTCCTGCGGCGAGAGCCGCCCCGGCCGCCTCAGGCGCGGCGGCGGCTCTCGAGGTAGGCGGAGAGCACGTCGCCGTCGACGTCATCGCCCATCGTCCAGGTATCGGCAGCGATCGGCATCGTGGCCGTCGGGGTGCTCTGGACCGGCGGATCTCCGATGGTGTCGCCCAACGTCATCTTGTGGATCCAGCCCTGACGACCGTCGGGGCACAGCACCAGCCAGTAGACGCCCCGCTTCTCCAGCAGCTGCACCTCGTCGCCCTGGTCGAGGAAGGCCACTTCGGTGCCCCGCAGCTCATCCGGGATGTCGAGTAGACGGACCAGGTTGTAGCGGATCAGCCGACGCTCATGCCCATCGATCGGTCCGACGAGACCGTGGTCGAACGTCAACCGCGGGATCTCGACGGCGTCGCGGATGGGGTCGGCCTTGCGCGCCACCATCAACGACGGCCGCCGCCAGCGCGGCATGTCGAGCTCCGCGTCGCGCGGGTTCGGGATGTCGACGACAGGAACGGCTGGATGCTCCCGCTCCACGGTCGCGGCAGCCGGGGCAGGCTCGCGCGCTACGACATCGACATACCGGGCCGTCGCACCGACGGCCAAGGGTGTCGCGGCCGCATGGGCGAGGACCGCATCCGGTGCCGGCTGTTCGTCGTCGCGCCGACGTCTCCCGAAGACACTGAAGGCGAGCGTGGCGCCGACCACGCCCGACGTCGTCACCAGCGTGGCGACGAGCCCGAGCGGGATCGTCGGACGACCCCCGGTCAGCAGGTCGAACCCGGCGACCAGGGCCGCGAGCGGTAGGTCGCCACCCGAGCCCGACGATGAGCCACCCGGACCACCCCGTGGCGCGGCGGCGCCCCCGGTCGATCCAGCGCCGCCCATCGATCCGGAGCCGTCGCTCGGCCGGGGGACGACGGCCACCGCGTCATCGCTCGGTGCGGGGCTTCCGGTCGATCCGGGTGCCGCAACACCGACGCGCGCGCTGGCGCTGGGTGATGCCACGACCGCCGGCGCCTTGGTCGGCGCAGGAGTCGCCGCGCGCGCGGGACGTTTCGACGGTCTGGGCGTCGGCCGGGGCGTCGATCGCGGGGTCGGCCGCGCCGTGGCCCGCGCCGTCGGCTTCGGCGTGGGCTTGGGCGTCGCCCTAGGGGTCGGTCGGGGCGTCGGCGCCGGGGTCGGCTTCGGTGTCGGCTTCGGGGTGGCCGTCGGCGCCGGGGTCGGCGTGGGCGACGGCGTGGGAGCGGCCGTGATCTTGACGGTGCCGACATAGTCCTCGTCCCCGTTGCCGGCGACACTCCTCGTGCTGAGGTCGACTCGGTGGGTTCCCGGAGGCAGGGTGCCCGACCAGCTGAAGGTGACGCCGTGTTTCCAGTCGGAACCGGCCGTCTTCGTCATCGTCCGGGCCGCGCCACCCACGTCCACCCGCACCCATTGCGGGGGCGAGCCGTCGTCATCCCGGTAGCGGATCGAGATCTCGATCGTCGTCGCGGTCGTGCCGGAGCGCGGGCTGACCTTGGCATTGGACAAGTGTGTCGTCTCGTCCGCCCAGACCGGGGCGACGACCGAAAGCGCCAGCGCGATCGCCGCGATGGGAGCGACGATCCGTGGACCTCGTCCGCCGGCGATGCGTGGTCTCGATCCGGGCAGGGGGAAACGTGCGACGGGATGCATCTGGGCGCGAGGATGCGGACGGTGCAGGGGGCCAGCAATGGTACGGGGGTCCGGTGGCTGGACGGCCGACCGGCCACGGGCGTTGCGGCAGGGCAACGAGTCGCGTCCGACAGGGCGGTTCAGGTGCGGTCCGGTAGGGCTCGTGGTCCCACCGGTCCGGGGTCGTTACCCCGCTTCGCCCATCGACGTCGTGGTGCATGCCGTCGAGGATGGGGGCATGGAGGTCATCCAGCCGTCCCGACCAGTCCGTCGCCCGTCCCTCGTGCCGCTCCTCGGCGGCACGGTCCTTGGCACATTCCTCGTCGTCGGGGGCATCGTCCTCGCCTACGTCGCGCTTGCGACACCGGTCCTGCAGGCCGTCATGCCGGACGGCCGGCCGAGCATCGGCAAATCCGCCACGGCTGTCATCGTCTGGGCCATCGCCCTCGTCGCTCCGGCGGGCTTCCTCCTCATCGGCGCGAACCGGCTGGCGCGGATCCTGGCCTCGGTACGGGGCCGCATCCCGCGCCGATCGACCACGCTGCGGGCACTCGCCGACCGCTCCGACCTGGTCGTGGCGAGCGGCATCGCGCTACCGGATGGTCGCGGCGTGCCGGATCTCGTCATCGGCCAGTTCGGCGCCGCGGTCATCCGCGAGCTTCCGCCCGCCGAGGTGACACGTGTCCGCGAAGGGCGCTGGGAACTGCGACTGCGGCGGGGCTGGGTCACGATCGAGAACCCGCTCGACCGCGCCGCCCGGGACGCCGAACGTGTCCGCCGCTGGCTCGCGCATGACGACGCCGATTTCATCGTCAAGGTCTATGCGGCCGTCGTCGGTCCATCGCCGAGTGTCCAGCGAGCGACCGATTGCGCCGTCCTCACGCCCGATCAGATCGGGCCCTGGATCGACGGACTGCCGCCGCAGCGCAGCCTGACCGATGGCCGCCGGGATCGACTCGTGGAGTTCGTGCGAGCAGCCACGGCCTGATCGCCGGACCACGGGGTTGGTAGGGGAGCCAGGACTCGAACCTGGAACCAGCGGGATATAAGCCCACCGCTCTGACCATTGAGCTACTCCCCCGCCGGGGATGCTACACCCGCCGCCCACACGGGCGGTCGCGCCGGTCAGTCGCCGATCAGGCGTCCGGCTATCGAGCGCAAGCGCAAGCGACGCCCGACCAGGCGATGCCGACCGCCCGACGTCATCTCAGGGTGGGTATCGACGGCGGTCATCCCGCCGGGAGACCAGGCGCGCACGGGCAGCGTGGCGGCGAAGGCCCGGTCCTCCTCGGACTGGAACGCTTCGATCGGCAGGTCGTCAGGGTCGAACGGCCGCGGGGTCACGGCTTCCACCGCCGCCGGTGGGCGTGCGTACGCCGGTGCTCCGTACAGCTTGGGGAGCGCGACGTGCTGCTCGTCGATGGACACGCGAAACCCCCAGCGAAAGGACGACCGCTCCCGGACCTGCCGGGGGCTCCGTCGGATGATGACGTGGTCCGCAGGGTAGCCGGAATGGTACGGAAGGGCTAGACGGCAGACGCCTGGCCCGCCGGATCGCGGTGCACGGAGGCACGACATCAGCCGAACCATGGCCTGACGACCTGGAGCGCGACCACCATCACCAGCCATGCGATCGGCACGGCCGCGAAGAAGCCGAGCGCGGCGCTCCACCCGCTGCGCCGGCGGACGCTACCGGAGCCGGTCGGCTGGGGAACGATGAGATAGGTCACCAGGCTCCCGACCGCCAGGACGAGCACGGCATACGCGGCCAGGGCCAGCAGGCGGAGATCGCCGCCCGGGATGGCTGCCCCTCGGGAGATCGCGATGTCATAGACGAGATACAGGCCAGCCGCCCCGATCGCGATCGACAGGCTCGCGGCCACCGCCCGGACGACCGGTCGGGGAGCGTTGCGGAACTGGCGCCAGCGGATCTCCGCCCAGGAACGCTGGCGGACCGGCCGGCCGTCAGCCACCGGTGAGGATGGTCAGGGTCCGACGTGGCGGGACCGTCTCCGGGGTGTGCCCAGCCAGCAGCTCGACGCAATCGGTGAACCGGTCGAGCTCCGCCTCGGAGGTGAAGAACCCGACGCTGATCCGGAGCGCATCGACCAGCGGCACGGTCCGCGCCACGGCGAACACGCGCGCTCCCAGCTCGTCGAGTGCCGCCTCTGGCGACCATCCGCCGATCCGGAACGTGACCAGCGTGGCCATGCGATCCAGCGGCGTGAGGACGTCGACGCCGTCGATGGCCGCCAACCGCTCGGACGCGCGGCGGGCAAGCGACGCCCCACGGTCATAGATCCAGTCGAGGCCGACGAACATGCTGAGCCAGCCGATCGAGCGGGCCATGCCGACGATCGAGGGCCGGTGGAAGTTGGAGGACTCGAAGCGCCGCGCATCTGGCCACCAGACGGCCGTGCCCGCGGAGTCGACGGATTCGAACGTGTAGTGCCCACCCCAGGACGGCGCGAATCCCTCGCGTGCTGCGGGCGCGACGGCGATCGCCCCCATGCCCTCCGGTCCCAGCAGCCACTTCTGGGCGGCGATCGCGTAGATGTCCGCACCTGTCGCCGCGAGATCGACCGGCATCGCGCCGGCGGCCTGGGCGCCATCGACGATCAGCACGGCCCCGTGGGCATGGGCGATCTCCGCGATCCGTTCGACCGGCATGACCCGCCCGGTCGCCCACAGGACGTGCGACACGACGACGGCACGGGTCCGCTCGTCGATGGCCTGCTCGAAGCCGTCCAGGACCTCCTGCTCCGTGAGCGAATGCCCGACGTCGACGAACGCCAGCTCGATACCGAGACGTGCCCGCAGGTCGTACAGGCCGCCGATACCGCCCGGATGCTCGAGGCGTGTCGTCACGGCGCGATCGCCCGGCCGCCAGTCGAGCCCCCAGACGCCGATGTTCATGCCGTCGGTCGTGGAGTGCGTGAGGGCGATGTCGCCCACGTCGGCCGTCAGCACCGCCGCGACCGCGGCACGTGCCTCGGCCATGCGCTGGAGCGTCTCGTGGTAGTAGTCGAGATGGGCCCGCCCCGTACGCAGCTCGTACTCGGCCAGCTCCGCCATCGCGGCTGCTGTCTCGGCGGGCAGCGGCCCGACCGACCCGGTGTTCAGGTAGATGCCGGCCTCGAGCGCCGGGAGCGCCCCGCGGACAGCGGCGAGTCGGTCCGCGTCAGGTGGGTTCGGGGCGGACACGGCCCGTATCATACCGACGATGTCCGGCCTGGCCCGTCCCGAGATCCTGGCCACGACCGAGTGGCTCGCCGAGCACCTGGGCCGCCCGGGCGTCCGTCTGCTCGACGCTCGCTGGCGCCCCGATGGGACCGGCGCCGAGGTCCATCGCGCCGGGCATATCCCGGGTGCCGTGTCGGTCGACTGGCGGTCGGACCTGGTCGACATGGACCAGACCGGGGACACGATCCGCCTGGCATCACCGGGCCGCGTGGCGGCGACGGTGGCACGTGCCGGGATCGGTGACGAGACGACCATCGTCGTCTACGACGACACCCAGGGCCTGTACGCCGCTCGAGTGTGGTGGACGTTGAAGGCCTATGGCGCGGAGCACGTCCGGGTCCTCGACGGTGGCTTCCCCGCGTGGGAGGCCGAGGGCCGCTCGGTCGAACGGGGAGCCGGCGAACCGCCGGAGGAGCCGCTGACGCCGTTCGTGCCGCGGGGCCCGAACAGGCTCCACCTCACGACATCCGACGTCCGCGGTCTGCTCGGCGCGCCGGGCGTCACGCTGCTCGACGCTCGTGCACCTGCCGAGTACCGCGGCTTCGAGGGGAACACGCGCAGGCTCGGCCATATCCCGGGCGCCATCAACGTGCCGGTGGGCTCGATGCATGTCGCCGGCAGCCAACGGCTGCGCGACGGCGGCGACCTACGCGATCGACTGCACGCGGCGAACGTCAGCCGGGGTAGCCGGATGGTGGCATACGACGGATCCGGTGTCGCCGCTGCCAAGCTCGCCTTCGTGCTGAGCCTGCTCGGCCATGACGACGTGGCCGTATACGACGGCGGCTGGGCCGAGTGGGGGAACCGGCTCGACCTGCCGGTCGATCGCTAGAGCTCGACAGGCAGGCGAGCCGCGGCCGAGGCCCGGCGCGCGCCTACCAACCGGTCGGTTCCGGGGGAGGTTCCGCACCGGACGCGGGCCGCGTGTCGAGCCCCGCCCAGGGATCGCTGGCTCGATGCGGGGCCAGGATCTGTGCCCGCTCGTGGTTGACGGCCAGGAGCTCCGCCGTCTGGCGCGCCTCGTCGAGCACGTCGGACCAGAAGGTCGCGCTGGTCACCGGCAGGAAATTGCCCGTGAGCTCGGACAAGGCGTCGCGCAAGCTCCGTTCGGGCATCAGGTGGATGTGTCCTGTGACCTTGAACGGCGGGATCGAGATCAACGCCTCCTCGGGGATCTTCGGGGTTCGCAGCTCAGGGGCCGGCGCGACCGACTCGTTGACCACCGCGAACAGGACCGACGTCAGGTTCACTTGGGCGAACTCGGCTCGGAGCGACTCACCACGGGTGCCGAACTCGTCGGTCGTGACGTCGGACAGCACCAGGAACCGATCCTCGGCGAGGTTGAGCATGTCGGTCACGCGGCGCTGGCGTGTCGCGATGATCCCACGCACGACGAACGAGTCCGTGTAGAGCGTCAAACGGACCTGCTGGAAGTTGCCCCCGAGGGAGTCGAACATCGGCCAAGGATACGCGGCAGTCGTGCCGCCGTGCGGCTCAGATAGGCTCCGCCGGGACGGTCCTGGCGCCCGCGGTCACCAGCAGCTCGGACCCATGTTGCAGGCCCTCATACAGGGCCGTCACGGTCGCGACGGTGTCGATATCGTCAACGGTCTTGTCGCGCCTGAGCGCGTGGATGCGCGGGAAGCGCAGGCTGAACCCGGAGCCGTGACGCTTGCTCCGCACGATCACGTCGAACGCGATCTCGACCACGATCACTGGTTCCACCTGGCGGTAGCGCCCGTAGCGGGCGATCGTGTGCGCCTCGAACCACGCGGTCATCTCAGCGATCTCCGCATCGGTCAGGCCGCTGTACGCCTTGCCGATGTTGACGAGCGTGCCCGTCTCCTCGTCACGGACGGCGAACGTGTAGTCGGATAGGACGCCGTGCCGCTTGCCGTGGCCGACCTCGACGCCGACGACCACGCAATCGATGGTCGCGAGGGCCTTCTTCATCTTCAGCCAGC
Organism: uncultured Chloroflexia bacterium; assembly: GCA_963813535.1. Classification (GTDB taxonomy): domain Bacteria; phylum Chloroflexota; class Limnocylindria; order Limnocylindrales; family CSP1-4; genus SPCO01. The sequence goes on from CAWEZH010000002.1 coordinate 1,867,029, forward strand.
CGAGGCCCCGCCGACCGGGGGAATAGCCGCTGGTGGGATCCTTGACCATGAGACCCTCGTTGCGTCGGCCGCGCGCGTCGGCGAAGGCCACCTCGAGCGCGTCCGCGTCGCGCGCCACCGCGAGATGTGACCGGATGAACCGCCCACCGTCCTCGACGAGCGGCAGCTGGACGGCATCCAGCCGCTCGCGCCGGGCGCGCAGCGGTTCGCGCAGCAGCGGCTCGACCGTGGCATCACCCTTGGCATCGTCACCCGGTCCCAGCGCGAGCAGGTCGAACGCCACGTAGATGACCGGGATGTCGGCCCGGATCGCCTCGGACGGCGACTTCCGACCGAGCCGCGCCTGGAGGCTGATGAACGGCAGCACCAGCCCGTCCTTGAAGGCGAGGATCTCGCCATCGATGACCCCGGTCCAGGGCAATGGCCGAGCCGCATCGACGATCTCGGGGAACTGGTTGCTGATGTCGTGCAGGTCGCGCGAATAGAGTCGGACGTCCTGGCCGCGCTTGTGGAGCTGGGCCCTGATGCCGTCGTACTTGTCCTCGACCCAGACCTCGGGGCCCAGCCTCCCGATGATCTCGTCGGCGTCCTCGGCCGGCGACGCGAGCATGAACTTGAGCGGGTGGAAGAGCGCCAGCTCCGCGTCCCCGAGCCGGTCGTCACGGGCGAGCTCGGCGAGCCGGCCGATGTCGCCTGTGAGCATGCCCGACCACTTGACCTCGTCGATGGGCCGCTCGAAGGCCTTGGCGATGGCCGCCTCGACCAGCCCCTCGCGCAACCCGATCCGCAGCTCGCCACCGAGGACCTTGACGATCGCCTTGGCCGTGGGCGGGTCGGCACGGGCAAGCAGGTCGTGAAGGAGCTGCGCCTTGGCCTGGGGACCGGACGCCGTCTCGATCGCCGCGAACGTGGCAGCCACTTCGGGGAGCGTCGGCGAGAGCTCTGGCGGTGGCGTGTGTTCTGCGCGGATCAGCACGTCCTCGACCGCGAGGCTCAGGTCCGAGTACCGATCGTACGCGCGACCCATGTCCTCGCGCGTCGCGCCGGTGAGTGCCGCGATCGCCGCCATCATCGCGGACCAGCCGAGGCCGGTCGCCCGCTGGTCCGCCTCGGGGAAGGGTCGCCCTGTGAGGAAGACGGCAGCGACCGGCAGCTCGTCGGGGGAGAGGCTTCGGAGGTAGTCGGCCAGCAGTGCGGTCTTCTCCGACGTTCGGGTCGTCGCCGCCACGCGCTCGGCCAGGTCGCTCCAGCGGCGCATGGCGGGGATGGTATACGGTTCGGCCGATGGCGCCGCGAACCTGGTTCCCGGAGGTCCTGACGGGGTCGCGGGTGGTGCTGCGCCGACACGTTCCCGAGAACCTCGGGGCGTTCCGGCGGTGGTACTCCGACCCCGAGATCGCGCGCCTCGCGCGCTACCAGGAAGCCCCGATGCGGGCGGAGGAGATCGAGCGGTTCTTCGCCGCCCGCGTGGTCGGCGCGGACGCGCTTGCGATGGCGATCCATGAGCGCGCGTCCGATCGACTGGTGGGCACCTGCGCGTTCAGCCAGCTCGACGGCGACAACGGCTCGGCGCTGTACCACATCACGATCGGTGAGAAGGACGCGTGGGGCCGCGGCTACGGGAGCGAGGCGACCCGGCTCATGCTCGGGCATGCGTTCGGCGCGCTGGGCCTCCATCGGATCGCGCTGTTCGTGTTCGAGTTCAACGAGCGGGCCATCCGCACGTATCGCCGCTGCGGCTTCGTGGTCGAGGGCCGGGCCCGCGAGTCGATCTTCCGCGACGGTCGCTGGTGGGACGAGCTGGCGATGAGCGTGCTCGAGAGCGACTGGCGACGATCCCGGGAGCTCGACGTCGAGGACGCGCTGGAGCGAGAGACGCTGCGTGCCGACGCGGATGCCGACGCCGAGGCGGTCGGGGCGGCCACCCAGGCGGAAGCGAGCCGCCAGGTCGATGCGCCGCGTCTGGCAGACGGGCGAAGCTTCCTCAGGCGAACCGTCCGGCGGTTCTCATGAGTAGCACCGGGCCCGCGGCCGACGCGGCTCGCTCCGACGTCCGTGAGCTGATCGGCGCGAAGGGCCACACCGTCGACAACGCCCGGGCCGTGGTCGCCCGCCTCGAGCGGGCCTTCGCGGACGGCTCGCTGGTGCTGACGCCCGACCTCGCGCAGTATCTCGAGGATCTGATGCAAGCTCTCGAGCAGGACGAGGGCCAGAAGCTCGGCGGCAAGGCGGCGGAGGCGGCCCGGTTCATCCTGCGGGCCGTCGACCGCGAGCTCGACCGGGCCTAGGCGGGTCGCGATATCGCCGAGCGGCCCGTCCCGGACAAGGCCTGATCGCCATCCCCGACGGGAAACCGCGGAGAGGCGCACCATGTGGGTCCGCATGTGGGAGATCGACATGGTCGCGACGATCGATGAGGCGAGGGAGACGGCGCGCGCAGCGGCAGCCGAACCGATCGACAGGATGCTCGACAAACTGGGCGAACGGATCGGCATGCGAGCCTCGGTCCGCGCGGTCTTCGGCGAACCGCTGGAACGCGGGGAGGTGACGATCATCCCCGTCGCACGTGTCCGCTGGGGCTACGGTGGCGGTTCGGGGACCGGCCCGGTCCGATCGGACGCGACGGATGGCCAGACGATGAGCGGCGGCAGCGGGGCCGGTGGTGGGGTCCTGGCCGACCCGATGGGATACGTGGAGGTCCGTCACGACAGCGCGGCGTACGTCCCGCTCACGTCGCCGTGGCTGAATCCGTTCGTGATCCTCGCCTCGGGGATCTCGATCGCGGTCGTCATCCGCGTCCTGGCGCGCCTCATCCGCGGCTGATCCGTCCGACCAATCCCGGCGGTCCGCCCTCTCGATCCGACGCTGGTCGGCGCCCTAGACTTGACGGCCCGCGCACCTGGATCGGAGGCCCACCGTGACCGAGCTCAAGACCGGCATCCTGCTCTGGAGCCAGGCGGCGACCTGGCCCGAGATGCTCGACGCAGCGAAGCGGGTCGATCGACTCGGGTACGACCACCTCTGGACGTGGGACCACATCTACGCCATCTTCGGCGACCCGTACCAGCCGATCTTCGAGGGCTGGACCACGCTGGGCGCCTGGGCGATGGCGACAGAGCAGACGCGCCTGGGTCTGCTCGTCGGCGCCAACACGTTCCGCAACCCGGGCCTCACCGCGAAGCTCGCGGCGACGCTCGATCACATCAGCGACGGCCGGGGGATCCTCGGCATCGGCGGGGCGTGGTTCGAACTCGAGCACCAGGCGCACGGGATCGAGTTCGGGTCGTCGACCGGGAAACGCCTCGATTGGATGGACGAGGCCGTCGCGGCGATGCGCACGGTCCTCGACGGCGGGTCGGCCTCCTCTCCGCCGGATACACGCTATGCGTTCGACGACCTCCGTCACCAGCCGCTCCCGGTGCAGCGCCGGATGCCGATCATGATCGGCGGCAGCGGCGAGAAGAAGACGCTCCGCACGGTCGCCAAGTACGCCGACATGTGGAACGCCATGGGGCCGCTCGAGCTGATGGCGCACAAGGTGGATGTGCTCAAGCGCCACTGCGACGACGTCGGCCGCGACATCGCCGAGATCGAGTTCACGCTGGGCGTCAAGTTCACGATCCGGGACAGCGAGGCAGAGGCCGACCGCGTCTGGAAAGCCGCGATGGAGCACAACAGGACGCCGATGTCCGAGGTCGAGGACGACGACACGTTCTGGAACGGGACGCCGGAGCAGCTGGCCGAGAAGCTGCGGCCGTACTACGAGCTCGGGTTCCGGACGGTGATCTCGGAGCAGCCGGCGCCGTACGACGTCGAGACGTTCGAGCGATTCGTCGGTGAGGTGAAGCCGCTCGTCGAGCGCGGCTAGCGGCCGCGCCGGCGGAGTCGGCGCCGGTCGAGGTCCCTATCGAGTCAATCCAGGACCGACGCCAGGATCGCCCGAGCCTCCGCGAGTGACGGCAGCCTGGGGGAGTTGCGGATGGCGACGTCATCGATGGCGTCCTGGGCGACCACATCCAGCGATGCGTCATCGAACCCGAGCGAGCGAAGCGTCTGGCGCTGCCCGACGCTCGCCAGGAACCGGCGCAGCTCGCCGATCGCCGCACCGGTCGCGGTCGCCGGCTCCTCGGTCGGGCTTGCTGCACGCAATGCGACGCCGACCAGTGCCAGCTCCCGGTCGCGCAGCCCCGGCTCGGCGGCGTAGAAGGAGAGCACTTCAGGCAGGACGACGGCCAGCGCCGTCCCGTGGGGCAGACGGCCGCGGGTCCCGAGCGCGTGCCCGAGCGCATGGACCAGGCCGACGCCCGTCCCGCTCGCCTGCCCTACCCCGGCGAGGTGGGCGGCCAGCAGCATCTGCGAGCGCGCCTCAAGGTCCGCCCCGTCGGCGATGGCACGCGGGAGCCACTCGGCGACGGTCCTGACGACCGCGAGCGCCATCGCCTCGGCGAACGGGTTGGCGTTCCGGGATAGCAAGGACTCGAGCGAGTGCGTCATCGCATCGACGCCGGTCGCGGCGGTCACCCCGGCCGGCAATGCGACCGTCAAGCCCGGGTCGAGGATCGTCGTCGCCGGTAGCAGCGACCGATGGCCGATGTAGTCCTTGCGCCCGGTCTCCTCGTTGGTGATCACCGCGAACGGATGCGCCTCGGATCCGGTGCCGGCCGTGGTCGGGATCGCGATGATCGGGCGGCCCGGTGCGAGGTCCGGTCCGTCGTACTCGAGCTCCCACACGGGTCGGTCGTTGGCGGCGCACAGCGCGATCGCCTTGGCGGCATCCATCGCGGAGCCGCCACCCAGCGCCACCACGACGGTCCCGTCGAGCCCGAGCGTACGCAGGGTCGTCGCGCCCGCCTCCACGGTGCCGCCCGACGGGTTCGCCTCGACCTCGCTGAACATCGACGTGGGGATCAGGGCGCCCTGGAGGACATCGACGGTATCGGCGGCGATGCCCGCGACCACGACCCCCGGGTCGGTCACGAGGAAGACCCGCCGGCAACCGGTGGCGGCGACGACGTCGGGCAGTCGCTCGAGGCTCCCGACGCCGAACAGGACACGATTCCGGAGGGTGATCTCGATCTGGCGATCGGCCAGACCGGTCACGACAGGATCTCGAGCACCTGGTCGACACTGGTGTCGCGCCGGATCGTCAACCAGCGCCGACACCCCGCGGCGTGGAACCAGCGCTCGGTGGACTCGCCATCGGGGTTCTCGAAGACCCATACCTCGTCGAAGTCGCGCGCGTCAGCGTCGGTGATCGAGTCGGGGACGTCGCGGCGCTCCCCACCGAACGTGAACTCCTCGAGCGGGCGCCGCCCGCAGCGCGGACAGTCGAGCCACAACATCAGCGGGTCCCCGCCGAGCCCTGATCGGCCATCGCGTGATCGCGCCGGAACCGGTCGAGCGCGAAGGGAGCGATCAGCTCGGGCGTCCGGCCCGTGGCGACCAGCTCGGCCATCGCCTCGCCACCCGCCGGGATGGCCTTGAAGCCCCACGTCCCCCAGCCCGTGGTGACCAGGAAGCCATCGACGCCGGTCGGACCCATGATCGGCGAGAAGTCGACCGAGATGTCGCAGATACCCGCCCATGTCCGCAGGATCCGCATGTCGCGCAGGAACGGCAGGATGCGGGTGATCTTGTGGGCGTAGCCGCGCAGCGCGGCGAACGATGACTGGCGCGAATAGGACGGCTGGGCGTCGAACTCGGCGCCGATCAGCATCTGGCCCCGCTCGGTCTGCGATACGTAGCAGTTGAGCTCGGTGCTGGCGACGATCGGCCCGAAGCCCTGTTCGTAGTCGTTGGTCACGAAGGCGTGGAGGGGGTGGGTGCGGATCGGCAGGCGGACACCGGCTTGGGCGGCCAACGCGGTGATGCGGCCACCGACCGCCGATACCACGACGCCAGCCGAGATCGGGCCCTTGACGGTCTCCACGCCCACGACGCGATCGCCATCGCGGAGGAGTCCCGTGACCGCGGTGTGCTGGATGACGTGGACCCCGCGCTTCGCCGCTCCCGAGGCATACGCCCACGCGACGCGGTCGTGGCGAGCCGTCGCCGCTTCGAGGTGATGGGACGCGCCGAGCACCGGGTAGCGCCGTCCGCCGGTGAGATCGATCTGCGGGACGAGCTCCTTGATCTCCGCCGGGGTCACCATCACGGTCTTCGCTCCGGCGGCGGTATTCATCGCCGCACGCGCGCGCTCGGTGCGCAGGGCCATCTCCGTGTGGGCCATCCAGAAGATGCCCTTGGTCTGGTGGAGGATCGCGGCGCCGACCTCGTCCTCGAGGTCGCGGTACATCTCGAGCGAGTGCTGGTAGAAGCGGATCGCCTCGGGCAGCCCGTAGTTCGCGCGGATGATCGTGGTGTTCCGGCCGGTATTCCCGGAGGCGATGTAGTCGGCCTCGAGCACCGCCACGTTCGTGATCCCGTGACGCGTCGCCAGGTAGTAGGCAGTCGACAGGCCGTGCCCCCCGCCACCGACGATGACGACGTCGTAGGCGTCCTTCGGCTCGTCCCACCGCAACGCAGGCAACGTCGCCACGTACGGCGCGGCCACCCCTTTTCTCATGCGGCGCGCCGCCTCATGGCATGACCGGGAGGCGGGCGAGGAGGTCGTCGACATAGGCGGCCTGGACGAACAGGGTGGCGGCGCCCGTGGTGTCGATGTAGAGCTTGGCCGGCACGCCGGCGATCGCTCCCTGGGTGAAGGCCGGGCGTGTCGGCGGGACCGGCCACTCGATGCGCGGCAACACGACGTCGATGAATTCGTCGACCGGGAACATGATCGCGAGGAAGCCGACCTCGGGCTCCGCGATCGCGTCCGGATCGTCGAGGTGGACGCCCGTCGCACCGACGGCGAATGCCTCGTCGGGTGCGAACCGAAGGACCAGCGGCTCGAAATCGTCGAGTCCCGGACCGGAGTCCTGCCACGCCGCCGCGTCGATCGCCGCGGGTGATCCGACGACACGCACGCCGGGCGCCCTAAGCACGTGCACGGGCGCCCTCCGGGTCGTAGAAGGGGGTCGGCGTCACGACCGCCTCGCGGCCGTCGATCTGGACCTTGTCGGGGAACGGCAGCCGCTTGATCCAGCCGAGCATGACGGTCTTGCGCAGGACCGGGGACGCCCAGCTCCCCGACACGTGGCCGACGATCTGGCCGTCGACCATGATCGGCGAGCCCTCGACCGGCGCTTCGCCGCGCATCGTGAAGCCGTGCAACAGGCGATGATCGGGTTCCTTTTGCGTCCGCTCGAGCGCCGCGCGCCCGATGAACGCGGGCTTGTCCATCCGCGCCGCCCACGCCATCCGGACCCGCCGCGGCGTCGTGTCGAGCTCGGTGTCCATACCGATGATCACGTGACCCTTCTCCAGCCGTAGCCCGAAGAGCGCCTTGAGGCCGTGTGGCCGGACTCCGAGGTCCGCGCCGAGCGTCAAGAGCGCGCGCCACAGCTCGACCGAGCGGTCGACCGGGTGATGGAGCTCCCACGAGGCCTCGCCCGTGAACGACAACCGCATCACATGGCACGGCACACCGGCGACCTCGGCATGCGCGTGCCCCAGGAACGCAGGGGGCTCGGCGAGACCGGCCCGCTGCAGCAGCTGTCCGGCGAGCGGACCCGTGACGTTGATCGCGGCGAGCGACATCGTCCGATCCATGACGTTGACCCGCAGGCCCCAGGTCTCGGCCCAGTCACGCACCCACATCTCGGCGTTGGCCGCCCCGCCGGACGTGAACGTCAGGACGAACCGGGTCGCGTCCTCCCGGAGGATCATCCCGTCATCCATGATGTGGCCGCGCTCGTTGAGCAGCAGCGCGTAGCGCGAGCGGCCGGGGCGGATATCGGCGACGTGGCACGGGTACAGCCGCTCCAGGAACTCGACCGCATCGGGTCCGCTGACGACCATCTTCCCGAGCGTGCTGACGTCGCCGACCGACACGCCCTCGCGGACACACCAGTACTCGGCGATCGGGTCGCCGTAATGCCACGGTCGCCACCAGTTGCCGAACCGGTCGAGGCGCCCGCCCAGGGACAGGTGCTCGTCGTGCAGGGGCGTCCGACGGAAGACGTCGACCTGGGTATCGGCGGCGGCCTCGGCGAGGGTGATCTGGCGCGACGCCGGTCGCGCGGTGAATGGCGCCGGCACGGTCCCGGTCCTGGCCGCGATCCACGCCCGGACCTGCGGGAGACAGGCCGCCCCCTGGCACGTGCCGAGGCACGCGAGGCTGGCCCGCTTGAGCAGCTCGATCTCCTGGAAGCCGCGGTCCCACGCGGTCTGGAGGTCGGTCCACCGTCGTGCCGTTGCAAGCGCAGACGATGCCGGCCATCGGGGCCGGAGGAAGCACCTCCTGCTGGGCGACCGACCCGACCGCGCTGAGCGGCACCTCGCCGGCCATCCGGACCAGCACGTCGCGTGGCGCCAGCCCGAGCCCGACGATCACGGTGTCGCACAGCGTCGTCGTCTCGGCGCCGATCCAGTCGTCGGCGGTCACGACGGCGCGCACCCGCCCCGTCTCGTCGCCCTCGATCCGCTTGAGCCTGCCGGCGACGGGGATGCACGGGACGCCCGGCGGCGGCGTCCCGATGGCCACTGCCGCACCCATCTCGATGCCCGCGATGTGCATCCGCCGCGCCGCCCGGCTCGTGATCACCCCCTCGAGGTCATTGCCAGGAACGACCGGGTGGATCTCGGCGGCGCCGGTCGCGACCACGATCTCCTGCGGGTAGACGTGGAGCATGAGCGTCGGCGTCCGCACGACGACCAGCGGCCCCGGATAGATCCCGACGACCTCATCGCCCTCCTCGGCATCGAGGACGAGCACCCGCTTGCCGGCCTTCTCGGCCGTCGCGGCGGCCTCCTTGCCGCTGTCGCCACCGCCGATCACGGCGACATCGACATGGGCCCGCAGGACCTCGATGTCGGGGCCGGACAGGGACGACGAGAGGTCGGGGCCGGAAACCTCGGGCAGCGGCGGCAACCCGTCCGGCGGGTGGCGGACGACGGCGAGACCCGGTCGGGCCTTCAGCTGGCACGTCCGGACGTAGGCGACGCCCTCGACCCGCGCCAGGCAGTTGCCGCAATCGCCGGTCAGGCACAGCGTCCCTGGGCCGGCGGGTGTCGTGCCGCCGCGCAGGATCGCGATCGCGACCGAGTCACCGGCGGCGAAGGGCACGGGGCGACCGTCGACGACGATACGTCCCGCCTCGGCGACCCTCGTCGAACCGCGGCGGTCGGTCACTGGCGCATCCTGGCCCCGGCTGGGTCGAACAACGGTTCTGGCTGGAGCCGCGCCGGCCTGCGCCGCCCGATGATCTCGATCTCGAAACCGTCACCACCCGCGCCATCGGGCGTCGCGAGCTCGGTCGGCACGTAGCCGAGCGCGATCGACCGCCCGACGTGGTGGCCGTACCCGCCCGATGTGACCCACCCGACCACCGTGCCATCGTGCCAGACCGGCTCGTCGCCGATGACGTCGGCGGGATCGTCGGGGTCTGGCTCGACCACGAAGGTCACGAGCCGTCGCTTCGGGCCGCCGGCGGCCATCTCCGCCTCGTGCGCCGACCGGCCGATGAAGTCGTGATCGAGCTTCAGGTACCTGGTGATACCGCCCTCTGCCGGCGTGTAGATGGGTCGGTATTCGCGGAACCACGTCCCGTAGCTCTTCTCCAGTCGCAAGGACATCAGCGCGCGCATCCCGAACAGCCGCAGGCCGTGTGGCGCCCCGGCCTCCACGATCCGGTCGAACAGGGCGCGTTGGTGCTCCGGCGTGACCCACAGCTCGTAGCCGAGGTCGCCCGAGTAGTTGATCCGTGCGACGTGCGCCGGGATCATGCCCAGATCGACGCGGCGGAACGTCATGAACGGGAACGCCTCGGTCGAGAGGTCGAGGTCAGGGCGCGACGGCGCTCAGGACATCGCGCGACCGCGGGCCGGTCACCGACAGCCCGGTCAGACCGAGACCCAGCACCTCGAACCGGACCGTACCGTCATCCGGCAGGTGCTGGCGGAACCAGCGCGAGTGATGGACCTCGGCCGGAAGCGAGCCGAAGAGGTAGAACTCGTCGTCCTCGCCGGCTCGTGCGACGGTGAACTCGCCGACGATGCGGCCCCCCTCGTTGAGCATCGCCGTCAGCGTGATGCGGCCGGGTTTCGGCATGCGCTGGGTGAGCAGCGACGACAGCCAGGCCTCGGCACCCGGACCCGTGACCCGGTACTTGGCGTAGTTGGAGATCTCGGTCATGCCGACCCGCTCACGGACCGCGGCGACCTCCTCCGACACGCACTCCCAGGCGTTCGAGCGGCGGAACGTCACGTCCTCCTTCGGCTCGAGCCCCGCTCTCTGGAACCACAGCGCGTGCTCGAGGCCGAACGTCGCGCCCCACACAGCGTTGGCCTGCGTCAGCCGGTCGTAGATCGGCGTCGTCAGGAGCGGCCGGGCATCGGGCAGCTCCTCATTGGGGAACGTGATCCGGAAGCGGCGTCGGTAGTTCTCCTGGACCTTGGCGTTCGTGTAGGCCAGCGTCGCGTAGTCGCCGTAGCGGGCGACATCCATCGCCCAGATATCCATCCCGGAGTCGCCGCGATCCCCGGCGGTCATCCAGGTCGCCAGGGCAAGCCCGACGCCGCCGCCCTGTGACAGTCCGGCCATCACGCCGCAGGCGACCCAGTAGCCACGCAACCCGCGGATCGGGCCGACCAGCGGGTTCCCGTCGGGCGAGAACGTGAACGGCCCGTTCACCACGCGCCGGATGCCGACAGTGTGCATCGGCGGGTAGTGCTTGAAGGCGACCGACAGCTCCGGCGTGATGCGGTCGAGCTGGGGCTTGAGCAGCTGCGACCCGAAGTCCCAGGGCGTCTCGCGTGGCGACCACGGCACGCATGCCTGCTCGTACGTACCGAGCAGCATCGCGCCACCTTCCTGGCGGATGTAGATCTCGCCTCCGAAGTCGAGCGCCATCGGCATCTCGTGGCCGGTCTTCGCGACCTGGGCGGCGACCTCCGGCATGTCCTCGCTGATGAGGTAGTGGTGCTCCATCGCGAGCACCGGCAGCTCGATGCCGACCATCCGCCCGACCTCGCGCGCCCACAGGCCGCCGGCGTTGACGACGTGCTCGGTATGGATCGACTCGCCGTTCTCGAGCCGAACATCCCAGGTGCCGTCCTCACGCTGCTCGAGCCCCACGACCGGCGTGTGCTGGTGAACCTCGGCACCGGCCTGCTGGGCGCATTTCACGTACGCGCGCGTGACGCCGGTCGGATCGACGTGGCCCTCGACCGGGTCGTACAGCGCCCCGACGAAGTACTGCGGATCCATGAGCGGGAACATGTCGGCCGCTTCCTTCGCCGAGATGAGCTCGAGGTCCATGCCGAGATAGCGGCCGCGGGCCACGGCCATCCGCAGGAAGTCCATGCGGACCTCCGTGTCGGCCAGCATCAGGCCACCCGGCAGGTGGATCGAGCAGTCCTGACCGGACTGCTTTTCGATCTCCTCGTACAGCTGGATCGTGTACTGCTGGAGCCGCGCGACGTTGGGGTCGCCGTTGAGCGTGTGCATGCCGCCAGCCGCATGCCATGTCGACCCGGCGGTCAGCTCCCGCCGCTCGAGCAGCACGACGTCGGTCCAGCCGGCCTTCGTCAGGTGGTACAGGACGCTGGCGCCGACGACGCCACCACCGATGACGACGACCTGGGTGTGCTCCTTCACGCGATCCTCAACGCTCCTCGTGTCGATCGGGTCAATAGTCGGTGGGAACGCCGCCTTCGGCGACCCGGCGAGCGACGAATGCCTCGAGCTCCTCGCGGATCGCCGGGTCCATGGGCGGCGGCTCGTATGCCGCGAGCAGCTCCTTCCAGATGCGGTTGGCCTTGCCCGGCACCTCGGGCGATCCGGCCTCCTCCCACGTCTCGAAGTTGCGCCAGTCGCTGAGCATCGGCTTGTGGAACGCGGTCCGGTAGCGGCTCTGCGTGTGCTCGGTGCCGAAGAAATGGCCACCTGGCCCGACGTCCTGCATCGCGTCGAACGCGAGCGACGCGTCATCGACGACCACCGGATCGAGGAACGCCTCGACCATCCCGAGCAGCTCGGCGTCGAGGACCATCTTCTCGTAGCTGGCGTGGAGCCCGCCCTCCATCCAGCCGGCCCCGTGCATGAGCAGGTTGACGCCACCCATGATCGCGCCCCACAGCGAGAACACCGACTCGTACGCGGCCTGGGCGTCGAGGGCGTTCGCCGCGTTCACGTTCGAGGAGCGGTACGGCACACCGTATCGACGCGCCAGCTGGCCACCGATCATCGCGGTCCGCATGTACTCGGGCGTCCCGAAGGCCGGCGCGCCGGACTGCATATCGACGTTCGAGGTGAACCCGCCGTAGATGACCGGCGAACCCGGGCGCACGACCTGGGTCAGGACCATCCCCGCCAGCGCCTCGGCGTTCTGCTCCGCCAGCGCGCCGGCAAGCGTCACCGGGGCCATCGCGCCCGCCAGCGTGAACGGCGTGATGCACACCACCTGGTTGCGTTCGGCGAAGGCCATGATCCCCTGGAGCATCGGCGCGTCCAGTCGCAGTGGTGAGCTCGAGTTGACGACCGTGAACACCGACGGCTCGTCATCGAGGGTCGCATCCTCGATCCCCCGGGCGATCCGCACCATCTCGAGCACGTCGATGTTCCGCTGCCGCCCGAGGCTGTAGCAGTGGATCGCCTTGTCCATGAGCGTCAGCGCGTCGAAGGTCGCGTGCAAGTGACGCACGCCGTGATGGAGGTCCACCGGTTCGACGGGGTAGCCGGCGAGGAAGTGGACCGGGTTGAGCGCCTGGCCGAGCCGCAGCAGGTTCTGGTAGTCCTCGCGGTTCCCGATCCGCCGCCCGCGATCGAGATCCGACACGTTCGGCGGACTGCCGACCGTCCCGAACGCCATCCAGTCGCCGCCGAGCTGCAGGTCGTGGTCGGGGTTCCATGCGTGCAGCGTGAACGACGACGGCGCGGTCCGGATCTTCTCGGTGACCATGTCCGGGTCGAAGCGGACGCGCTGCGTGTCCGGCGACGTCCCGGCCCCGGCGGCGCGCAGCACCTCCCGTGCCTCGGCGTCGAGGAAGTCCATGCCCAGCTCGGACAGGACCCGCAGCGACGCCACATGGATCGACTCGATCTCATCGGCCGAGAGCACCTCGGTCGGTCCATAGCGCAGGCGCGGCTGCGCCCACGGCCGCTGCGGCGGGAGGAGGCTGCGCTCGTGACCAGCGCGTCCGCCGGAGCGGCGTCGCTGGAGCCCCCGACCGGCGGCCGAGTCCATGTCCGTCACGGGCGGGGTCGCATCATCCATCGGACAGGTCGATCCAGGTCGTCTTGAGCTGGGTGTACCCGTCGAGCGCGTGCAGGGATTTGTCCCGCCCGAAGCCCGACTGCTTGTACCCGCCGAACGGCACCGTGATATCCGCCGTATCGAACGTGTTGACGTACACGGTGCCGACCCGCAGGGCACGAGCCAGTCGGTGCGCGCGGGTGATGTCCCGCGTCCATACCCCGGCCGCCAGACCGTATGGCGTGTCGTTGGCGATCCGGATCGCCTCCGCCTCGTCGTCGAACTCCGTGACCGTCAGGACCGGCCCGAAGATCTCCTCGCGCGCCACGCGCCAGCCGTTGTCGACGCCATCGAGGATGGTCGGCGGGACGTAGTAGCCGCCGCTGTCCTCGCGGACCCGCCGACCACCGGTGACGAGGCGCGCACCCTCCTCCTGCCCGAGGGACACGTAGCCGAGCACCTTGTCGAGCTGGGCGGCGTCGACGATCGAGCCGAGCTGTGTCGCCGGGTCGAGCGGCTCGCCTGGCGCCATCCGTTGCCCGATCTCGGCGACACGCTCCACGAGCTCCTCGCGGATCGAGCGATGGACGATCAGGCGCGAGCCGGCATTGCACGTCTGGCCGCTGTTGTAGAAGATCCCAGCCCCGATCGACGCCGCGACCGCCTCGAGGTCGCCGGGGTCGGCAAGGACGACCTGCGGGCTCTTGCCGCCGAGCTCGAGCGAGATCGCCTTGACGTCGGTCTCGCCGATGGCCCGCAGCAGCGAGCGCCCGACTTCGGTCGACCCGGTGAACGCGATCTTGTCGACCGCGGGGTGCCGCGCGAGGGCCTCGCCGAGCACGCGCCCCGGCCCTGGCACGACGTTGAGGACCCCATCCGGGATGCCCGCTTCCGAGGCCAGCTCCGCCAGGCGCAGCGCGGTCAGCGGCGACGCCGACGCCGGCTTGAGCACGACCGAGTTGCCCGCGGCCAGCGCCGCGCCGACCTTCCACGCGGTCACGATCAGCGGGTAGTTCCAGGGCACGATGGCGCCGACCACGCCGATCGGCTCGCGCGTCACGAGCGAGAGCGTGTCTGGGCCGGTCGGGCCGATCTCGCCGTAGACCTTGTCGATCGTCTCGGCGTACCACTGGATCGTCTTGGCCGACGAAGGCACGTCGACCGACAGCGCGTCGCGGATCGGCTTGCCGACATCCAGCGATTCGAGGAGCGCCAACTCCTCGCGGTTCGCGCGGATCGACTCGGCCAGCTTGAGCAGGATGATCTTGCGCTTGGCGGGCGACATGTCCGCCCAACGGCGGTCGTCGAACGACGCTCGGGCGGCCGCCACCGCACGGTCGATGTCTTCCGCGTCGCCCTCGGCGACCCGGGTGATCACGCCGCCGTCGCGACCGGCAACGTCGTCGAACGTCCGGCCGGATGCCGCGGGGACGAACCGCCCGTCGATGAAGGCCTCGTTGCGAGGCTGGACCGCCTCCGCCCGGGCGATCCAGTCGGCCGCCGTGGGCCCGCTCGGAGCTGTCGCCGTCACGCCGCGTACCTCCGGACCGACACCTCATCGAGCCGTGCCCCAAGGCCGGGCACGCTCGGCACGCGCAGGAGGCCGTCGGCATCGGGGCGGATCGGCTCCGACAGGAACGCATCGCGCCGCTCCGGCGTCCAGCCCGGCGGATCGTACGGGAACTCGATGTACGGCCCGCCGCCGACACCCGCTGCGACATGGAGGTTGGCCAGAAGCCCCAGGCCGTTGGTCCACGTGTGTGGCGTGAACCACCGGCCGCGAGCCATGACCATCTCGGCCAGGGTCCGGTTGCGGAGCATGCCACCGGCCAGGACGACGTCCTCCTGGTAGACGTCGAATGCATCGGACGCGAGCGCCCAGAGCGCCTCGTGGTGCGTACGCGTCATCTCCCCGCCGGCGATCCGGACGCCGAGCCCGCCGGTCCGCAGCGATGCCAGCCCCGGCAGATCGGTGCCGTCCAACGGCTCCTCCATCCAGAGCACCCCTTCCTCGGCGAGCCGCATACCGATCTCGCGGGCGGTCGCGACATCGATGGACGGCGAGGTATCGCCCGCCATCCGCCAGCCCTGGTTGAGGTCGACCATGATGTCCATCGTGTCGCCCACCGCCGCCCGCGTCGCGCTCACCGCGGCGAGGCCCTCCTCGAGCCCGCGCGGATCGACCCGGATCTTCAGCGCGCGAAAGCCTTCGTCGCGCATCCTGAGCGCGGATTCCGCGCGCTCGGGCGCGGGCAGCAGCATGCCGCACGACGCGTAAGCCGGGATCGCGTCCAGCTTGGCGCCGAACAGCGCGGCCACCGGTGTGCCGGCGACCTGCCCCGCGATGTCCCAGAGCGCCGCCTCCAGCGGCCAGTAGCGCCCGGCGTGGAAATCGATCGTCTCGAGCACGCGGACATGCCGTTCGATGGCCAGCGGATCCTCGCCGATGAACAGGTGCTCGAACGCCTCGAAGCCGTCCATGGTGTCGCCGGACCCGATGCCCACGATCCCCTCGTCGGTCTCCACCCGGACGATCGTCACCGGGAACTCGGTGCGCGGCACGGGATCCCACGCCGCCGGGAACGGCGGATCGAGCGGGACGCGGAGGCGCTGGAGACGGATGGCGCCGATCCTCACGGCGCCAGTATCGCCGACCGCCCCTACCCGCGGGTCTGCGGGATGGCTGCGGTACGCTGGCGGCTCCCAGTGCCGGAGGAGTCCGTGACGACGGCTCTCGATCGTCCACCCGAAGAAGCCGCCGAGGACACGTCGTTCGCGCGCGGCCTGCGGGTGTTCCTGACGGTGGCCGATCGCGGCGAGATCAGGGCCGATGAGCTCAGCACGCTCCTGGACACGCCCCTCTCCACGATCTACCGCTACCTCCGCACGCTGACCGAGTTCGGGTTCGTGGAACGTCAGGAGGCCGGCTACCGGCTTGGGGCCCGGCTCCACCTGCTGGGCAGCGGGCCGGCCGTCTCGGCCGAGGAGCTGATCCGGGTCGCCGACCCCGTCCTGGCCACTGTGGCCGAGTCGACCGGCGAGACCGCGTTCATCTCGCGCCGGGTCGGCACCAGCACCATGTGCCTCGCGCAATATCCGTCGACCCAGCCGCTGCGCGTCGTCGTCGAACCCGGGCAGATCGGTCCGCTCCAGGTGGGGTCGGTCGCCCGCGTCCTGCTCGCGTTCGCGCCGACGGAGGTCCAGGATGCGGCCCTTGCCGATGTGGCCGATGCGGACGCGACGCGCCGCCTGCTGCCGGGGATCGTGGCGGATTCGTTCGCGCGGGACGAGGGCGCGACCTACGACGGCGCGCTCACCCTGGCGGTCCCGGTGCTCATGAATGACGAGATCGTGGCGGCGATCGCGATCGCCGCGCCCGTCGAACGTGCCGACCGCCGATGGCAGGCACGAGCGCGCGGTCTCCTTCATCACGCGGCGACCGGCGTCGAGGCTGCCCTTCGTGCGGAGCCGGGGGCCTGACCCACCCAGTACTATCGAAATACGGCATCGGGACTTCCCACGATTTGACAATCGTGTGGGACGAGGCGGATAGTGGTCCCGATGGACGCATTCGCCGCTCTGGCGCCTGTTTCCGACCTGTATGCGCACCTCCCTGTCGGTGACGCCTTCGATTGGTCCGGCGTCGCGAGTGAGCTCGGCTCGGGCGAGTGGTACCTCGTCGCCTTCCGGTCGGTGCGGCGGATCGGCGCCGACGAGGACCGCCTCGCCGAGATCGACGAGCGAGCGCATCTCGAGGCCGCGGAGGCGCCGGGCTTCGTCCACTACTTCAAGGGTCCGACCGCGAGCGACCGGACGTGTCTTTCGTTCTGCCTCTGGACGTCGCGAGCCGAAGCACGGGCAGCAGCAGGCCGCCCGGACCACGTGACGGCGGTCGCGCTCCTCGACGAGATGTACGAGCGCTACACGCTCGAGTTCATCCGGGTGACGGGTCGACGCCGGTCGCCGCTGCGGTTCGAGCCGTACGACGCCCCGGTCATGGACCCGGGGGCTCCTCGAGCCGCCTAGGCGTCTCGACGTCCGCTTCGCCGGGCTCGCCCGTCGACAGCCCGACCCCCAGCCGCAGAGCCGAGATCACGCCGCCGACCGAGGTGACGAGCAGGATCATCGCGTGGATCAGCAGGGCCATGGCAAACGCCGCATCACGGTCGACCCCGAACCGCGTGGCGATGCCGACCGCGGTCAGCTCGAACGTCCCGAGGTAGCCCGGGCCTGACGGCACGATCGTCGCGAGGGCCACGCCACTCGACAGGAGAGCACCCTGCATCGGCGTGATCGCGATCCCGAGTGCGGCGCCGCCGAGGATGAAGGTCAGGATCGAGAACACCCAGGCGACGGCGCTGAAGACGAGCGCGGAGGCGAGCGTTCGCGGTCGGCTGACGACACCTAGGCCGTCCCGGAGACGCCGGGCGAGGTCGAGCAGCCGGGGGAACCGTTCGGCCATGCGCGTGACCCGGTCGGCACCGGGCAATCGATGGCTCACGACGGCCAAGGCCAACCCGACGACGAGGATTCCGACGAAGATGGCCCCAAGGACGACCGCGGTCGACACGATGCCCCCGACCCCGAGCACGATGACCGCGATCGCCGCGAGCCCGACGACGATCACGGTGTCGACGATCCGCTCCACGACGATCGTGCCGAGCACCGTGGTCCGGCTCACGCCCTCGCCCTCACCGAGAGCGTGGGCACGGACGAGCTCGCCGAGACGAGCCGGCAGGACGTTGTTCGCCAGGTAGCCCACGAACGTGTATCCGAGCACGTGGAGATAAGGGACGTGGGCGATCGGCGCGAGCAGCGCCTGCCAGCGGGCGCCACGTGCTGCCACGTCCAGGACGACGGTGACGGCCATCAGCCCGACGATCGCGAGATCCGCCTGGCGCAGCACGTCGGCGGCGGCAGCCACGTCGACCGAGCGCAGCAGGATGTACCCGGCGACGATGCTGATGACGACCCCGAGCAGGCCCCGCAGCCCGGTGCGGCGGCTCACGGCCGGCGCGCTGTGAGCTTCTTCGACGTTCGCAGCCGGAGCCGGTGGAGGACGTAGCGAGCCACCACGCGAAGCGTCGACAGCCCGTACACGACGCTGCGCTTGAAGCCGACCGAGCTCGCTTCCTCGAAGTACCGGGTCGGGACCGCGATCTCACCGACCCGGTCCCGCATGCCGGCCGCCACGACCTGTGCGATGAGCTCCTGGTCGAACACGAAGTCGTCGCTGTTGGCGTGGTACGGGATCGTCTCGAGCAGCTGCCGGCTATAGGCCCGGAGGCCCGTGTGGTACTCCGACAGGCGCAGCCCGAAAGCGAGGTTCTCGACAAGAGTCAGGAAGCGGTTGGCGACGTACTTCCACGTCGGCATACCACCAGCCAGCGGGTCGCCCATGAAGCGGCTGCCGAGCATCAGGTCGCGCCGCCCGGTAGCGATGGGCTCGACCAGGGCGGGGATCCGCGTCGCGTCGTACTGATAGTCGGGATGGAGCATCACGACGATGTCGGCACCGGCCTCCAGGGCCGCGTCATAGCACGTCTTCTGGTTCCCGCCGTAGCCGCGGTTCTGGGCGTGGATGATCACCTCGAGGCCGAGCTGGCGGGCGATGTCGACGGTCTCGTCACCGGACACGTCATCGACGAGGATGATCCGGTCGATAAGGTCGTGCGGGATATCGGCGTACGTGCGCTCGAGCGTGCGGGCGGCGTTGTACGCGGGCATGACGATGACGATCCGCGGATCGGGTTGGGCCACGGCGCGAAGGGTAGCGGGTTCGCTCCTCCCTGAGCGGGGCAGGTCACCGGATCGTCACCGACGGTGTGCGACCATTGCCCCTCGCAGAAGCCCACGGAAGGATCCTCGTCCCATGTTCGATCGCCTCTTCGGCAACACCGCCGTCGACCCCGCCACCGCCGAACGGATCCCGCCCGGCCAGTACCGGACCGAGAAGTTCCCGGTGCTGCACTACGGCTCGGTGCCGAAGATCGACCTGGCGACGTGGGACTTCAAGGTGTGGGGCGAGGTCGACGCGCCGTTCACGCTGACGTGGGAGCAATTCAAGGAGCTGCCACGCAAGACGGTGGGTACCGATATCCACTGCGTGACCCGATGGTCGAAGCTCGATACGACCTGGGAGGGCGTGCCGATCCAGAAGATCCTCGAGCTGGCCCAGGTCCGGCCGTCGGCGACGCACGTCGTGAGCCACGCCGAGCAGGGCTACACGGCGAACCTGCCGCTCGAGGTCCTCGATGACGACGACGTCCTCCTGGCCGACACGTTCGACGGCCAGCCGCTCGAGCCGGAGCATGGCTATCCGCTCCGGCTGCTCGTCCCGAAGCGGTACTTCTGGAAGAGCTCCAAGTGGATCCGCGGCCTCGAGTTCCTCGACCATGACCAGCTCGGGTTCTGGGAGCGCTACGGCTACAACAACGACGCCGATCCCTGGAAGGAAGAGCGCTTCAGCGACTAGCGCCCAGACCTGGGTCAGACCGCCTCCGCCAACGCCTCCGAGAACTGGCTCGCATACAGCTCGGCGTAGAAGCCCCCGCGGGCGAGCAGCGACGCGTGGTCCCCCTGTTCGACGATCTGGCCGCGATCCATGACGAGGATCGTGTGGGCGTCGCGGATCGTCGAGAGTCGGTGCGCGATCACGAACGCGGTTCGTCCATGGCGCAGGCGACCCATCGCTCGCTGGATCAGGACTTCGGTACGCGTGTCGACCGAGCTCGTCGCCTCATCCAGGATGAGGATCGGTGGGTCGGCGAGGAACGCGCGGGCGATCGTCAGCAGCTGTTTCTCACCGGTCGATACCGCGGTCGCATCGTCGTCGATCACGGTGTCGTATCCGTCGGGTAGCGTGCGGACGAAGTGGTCGACATGGGCCGCTTCGGCTGCGGCGATGATCTCGGCCTCGGTCGCGTCAAGGCGGCCGTACGCGATGTTCTCGCGGATCGTGCCGTGGAACAGCCACGTGTCCTGGAGGACCATCCCGAACGACCGCCGCAGGTCGTCGCGCGTCATGGCCCGGGTGTCGACTCCGTCGACCGTGATGCGCCCGCCGTCGAGCTCGTAGAACCGCATCAGCAGGTTGACGAGCGTGGTCTTGCCCGCCCCGGTCGGACCCACGATGGCCACGGTCATGCCAGCCTCGACATCGAGATCGAGGCCCTCGATGAGCGGGCGGTCAGGCTCGTAGCGGAACGAGACGTCCTCGAACGCGACCGAGCCCGCGACGCGCTCGATGACCGCGGGTGACACCGGGTCGGGGATCTCCTCGGGCTCGTCGAGCAGCTCGAAGACGCGCTCGGCCGAGGCGACTGCCGACTGGAGCACGTTGACGATGCTGGCGACCTGGATGATCGGGAAGGTGAACTGGCGCGAGTACTGGATGAACGCGACCACGTCGCCGAGGCTCAGCTGGCCGCTCGCGACGCGCAATCCACCGATCACAGCGATCGCGACATAGTTGAGGTTCGAGATGAAGGCCATCGCGGGCTGGATGATCCCGGAGATGAACTGGGCCTTGTAGCTGGCCTGGTAGAGGACCTCGTTCTCGGCATCGAACGTCTCGATCGCCTCGCGCTGGCGACCGAACACCTTGACGATGGCGTGGCCGGTGTGCATCTCCTCGACGTGCCCGTTCAAAGCGCCGGTCGAGGCCCATTGCGCCACGAACTGGCGTTGCGAGCGCCGGATGATGAGGACCGTCACGACCATGGAGGCCGGGACGGCGAGCAGCGAGACGACGGCGAGGATCGGGCTGATCGACACCATCAGGATCAGCACGCCGATGATCGTGAGCAGTGACGTGATCAGCTGCGTCAGGCTCTGCTGGAGCGACTGCCCGATGTTGTCGATGTCATTGGTGACGCGGCTGAGCAGATCGCCGCGAGGCCGCGAATCGAAGGTCCGTAGCGGTAACCGTCCGAGCTTCGCGTCGACATCGGCGCGGAGCCGCAGCACCGTTCGCTGCGTGACCCCGGTCATGACGTAGGCCTGCATCCAGGCGAACAGCGAACTGAGCACGTACACCGCGACAAGGATCAGCACGATCCGGCCGAGCGCCTCGAAGTCGATCCCGCTGCCGGGCGTCAACGACATGTGGGACAGCATCTCGGCCTGCTGGGCCTGGCCCTGCGCCTGGAGGCCGGCGACGACCTGCTCCGTCGTCACGCCGGCGGGCAACTGGGCACTGATGGCGCCCTCGAAGATCAGGTTGATCGCATCACCGAGGATGCGCGGCCCAAGGACGGCAAAGGTGACGCTGACCACCGCGAGGACGATGACAACGGCCACCAGCGGAGCCTCGGGCCGCAGCCCGCCGAGCAGGCGGCGGAGCGAACCGCCGAAATCACGGGCCTTGGCGGGCGGCAGGCCCATGCCCATGCCCATCATCATCCCGCCCCGAGCGCCGGGGGCAGGTCGACCGCCGGGGCCCCCTGCCGGACCTCCGGCCGCGGGACCCCCGCCCGCCGGGGCCCCGCCTGTGGGACTTCCGCTCGCCGGACCTCCGCCGAGACGCCCGCTCATGCGGCGGCCTCCGCCTCGGACAGCTGCGAGTACACGATCTCCCGATAGGTCTCGTTCGAATTCGAGCAGCTCGTCGTGCTTGCCCATGCCGACGATCCGCCCGCCGTCCATCACGATGATCCGGTCGGCCCGCATGATCGTCGCTACGCGCTGGGCCACGATGATCACGGTGGCGCGTTCGAGCTCACCGGCGAGTGCCGCGCGCAGGCGCGCATCGGTCGCGACGTCGAGGGCCGAGAAGCTGTCGTCGAAGACGACGATGTCGGCGGCGCGCACGATCGCCCGGGCGATCGCCAGCCGCTGGCGCTGACCGCCGGAGACGTTCGTGCCGCCTTGTGCGATTGGTGACTCCAGCCCGGCGGGCATCTCGGCCACGAAGTCACGGGCCTGGGCCGTGGTCAATGCGCGCCACAGAGCCTCGTCGGACGCGTCCGCGTCCCCGAACCGCAGGTTGCTGGCAACGGTGCCGCCGAAGAGGAATGCCTTCTGCGGGACGAGCGCGATGCGCTTCCACAGGGCGTCGCGGTCCTGGTCGCGCACGTCCACGCCGTCGACGAGCAGGGTTCCCGCCGTGATGTCGTAGAAGCGCGGGATGAGGTTGATCAAGGTGGTCTTGCCCGATCCGGTACTGCCGACGATGGCCGTCGTCTCACCCGGCGCGGCCGTGAACGACAGATCGCGGAGCACCGGGTCCTCGGCACCGGGATACCGGAACTCGACGCCCCGGAACTCCACGACCCCACGCTGGTCGGGGTCCGATGGGACGACCGGCGAGTCGGGGTCGTGGATCATCGGCTGGGTCGCGAGGACCTCGTTGATGCGTCCAGAGGAGACAGCCGCTCGCGGGATCAGGATGAACATGAACACGGCGGTCAGGACCGCGAAGAGGATCTGGGTCAGGTACTGCAGAAAGGCTGTCAGGCTGCCGATCTGCATCGCGCCCTCGGCCACCCGCATCGCGCCGAACCACACGACGGCGACGGTGGAGAGGTTGAGGATCGCGGTCATGATCGGGATCGTCACCGCGAACAGCCGGCCGACCCGCAGGGTCGTGTCGTACAGGTCGCGGCTCGCGACGTCGAAGCGCTCTTCCTCGTGACGCGTCCTGACGAATGCGCGGATGACCCGCACGCCGGCAAGCGTCTCGCGCATTACCTGGTTGATCCGGTCGATCATGGCCTGGGTCGCCTGGAACAACGGGATCGCGCGTGACATCACGAGCCCGATCACGAGCGCCATCAAGGGCAGGACGACGACGAGCAGCCCCGATAGAGCGACGTCGGTCCGGAGCGCCATGATGATCCCGCCGACGATGAGGAGAGGTGCGGACACGATCACCGTCAGACCCAGGAACACGACGATGAGGACCTGCTGGACGTCGTTCGTGTTGCGCGTGATCAACGACGCTGGACCGAAGGTGTTGACCTCGACCTGCGAGAACGTCTCGACCTTGGCGAAGATCGCCCGCCGGACGTCGCGCCCGAAGCCCATGGCGATCCGGGCACTCAGGTAGACCCCGATCACGGCCGCGATGCCGAGCACCGCCGTGACGAGCAGCATCAGCCCGCCGACCCGGAGGATGTAGTCGGTATCGCCCTTCACGACGCCGTTGTCGATGATGTCGGCATTGAGGACCGGCAGGTAAAGGTTCCCGAGGGCTTGCACGAGGAGCAGCACGAGCACGACGGCGATCTGCGCCGCATACGGTCGAAGGAACCGCCGGAACAAGGTGATCACGGTCGATCACTCCCACCGGTCGTCGCAGCCGCCGCGGCCATCTCGAGCATCTCGGTCCGGACTCGGCGCAGGGCTCGCAATCCGACGAGGAAGCTCTCGAGCTCGTCGTCGGTCATCCGGTCGAGTAGCGGCTCGAGGTCCTTCCGGCGCTCCACAGCCATCTCGGTGAACACCGCAGCGCCGGCATCGGTCGTGTAGACGAGGACCACGCGCCGATCGCCTGGCTCGCGCCGGCGCCCCACGAGGCCGCGGTCCTCCATCCGGTCGATGATCCCGGTCAGGCTCGCGACCGACACGTCCAGCGCGTCGGCGAGCTTGGACATGGGCATGGGGCCGTGGGCTTCGAGGACGGTCAGGACGTGCAGGTGGACGAGGCTGAGCGAACCGCGCAGCCACTGCCGGAAGGCGCCGGCACGCTCCCGCGGCCCCCATGCGGTCAGCTCGTCGAGCAGGTCGTCGACCGTCCGCCGACGGACGGACCGTCGGGGGTTTTTATTCAATGGCACATTGACAATCTATGTCAGATGTACCGTTCTAGTCAACCGCCGCCGCGGGCAGGGTGTCAGCTCCGGCGGGCGCCGCCGATCGTCGCTGGATCGGGCGTGAAGTAGCGCATCCGGCGCCCGAGCAGGAGCACCTCGCGCTCGAGCAAGGCGACCAACCCGTCGAGGCGCTCGACGGTCGTGCGCGCCTCGAGCAAGGCCTGGCGGCGCGGCAGCTCGACCTGGACGATGCCGGACAGCAGGTAGGACAGGACCGTCGGATCGTCGGGGATGTCCAGATCGTGCCGGCTCGGCCTGTCGGTGTCTGTCATGAGCTGGGGTTCGGCCGTCGCGAGTGGGTCGGCGTCCGGATCCGGCTCGCCGACCGTGGCTTCGATCTCGACGCGGATGTCGAGGAGCTCCGATGACTCGCCGTCCCTCGCACGCATCAGATCGAGGTAGCGGACGAAGCGACGGATGGCACGCGCAGCCAATCGCTCGGCCCGCAGCTCGTCACCGACTTCGTCGTCGAGTGGTGTGACATCGGCCAGCAGGTAGGGCTCGCGCTGCGCATCGACGGACTCGATCGCGAACCGACCCGTCGCCGCGGCCAGCAGGTCGAACCGCCCGTCCGGATAGCGGCCCGCCTCGCGGATCTCGGCGAAGGCGCCGACACCGGCGAGCGTCGCGACGCCCTTCGTGCCGACCTCCCGACCATCACGGATCAGGACGACGCCGAATGGCTGGCCCGTGTCGAGGCAATGCTGGGTCATCGCCTGGTAGCGGTCTTCGAAGATATGGAGGGGCAGGACGATGCCGGGGCACAGGACCTGGTGCAGCGGGAAGAGCGGGATCTCCATCGCCGCCCGAGTCTATCCGGGTTCCGGCCCGAGGGCCGTCCGGCCCACGGCGGGCTTGCGGAACGACAGCCGACGGCGCGACGCGCCCTCGGCGACGCGTCCGGTGGCGGCCTCGTTGTCGATGACGTCGTCGGGGTCGAACAGGTGGTAGCGGCCCTTGCCCTGTGCCTTGGCGCGATACATCGCGATGTCCGCCTGGCCCATCAGGGCGTCAGCGCCGGTCGTCCCCAGCGTATCAAGCGCGATACCGATGCTCGCGCCGGCGGCGACGGGTTCGCCGGCGATCTCGATCGGCCGCTCGAGCGACACGAGCAGGCGCGACGCCGTGTCGACGGCCTCGGACACGTCCCCGACATCGGTGAGCAGGATGCCGAACTCGTCACCGCCCAGGCGTGCCGCGACATCGGTCGGCCGGACACCGCTCCGGATCCGGTCGGCGACAGCCGCCAGGAGATCGTCACCGGCCGCGTGGCCGAGGCCATCGTTAACGGTCTTGAAGTCGTCGAGGTCCAGGAACAGCACAGCGAGTGATCCGGGCGTCCTGCGCACGGCGAGTGCCGCCGTGGTCGCCTCGACGAACCGGCGACGGTTGGCGAGCTCGGTCAGTGGGTCGTGGTAGGCCTGATAGGTCAGCCGTGCCTCCAGGACGCGACGCGCTGCAACGTCACGCTCGAGCAGACCGACGAGACCGGCCAGTCGCATCAATACGAGCAGCGAGAGCAGCGCGGTCCCGGCCGCCACGACCATGAGCGTGCCATCGCCCTGCGGGCCAAGCGTGACGAGGAACGGGCCTGTGATCATCGCCGCCGCGAGGCAGACCAGGCGCACGGGTCCCAGCCATGTGACGACGACAGGGTGCGGATCGGTGAGACGGCGCATCGACGGATGGAGCGCAGATGCTCCGAACAGCAGGTAGGCCATGAGATAGAGGGAATCGATCCAGCCGCCGCTGACATACGACCCCTCGAGCGTCTGAAGCGCGTAGATCTGATCGGCGACCAGCAGGAGCACGAGATTGGCGCCGAGCAGCCGGAACGAGACGGTCCGGGCACCGGGCGTCGTCAGCAGGCCCATCGCCACGCCGATGAGGAGCAGGTCCGCGAGCGGGTAGGCGAGGCTGATGGCAAGGCTGAGCGGGTCGAGATCGGTCGCCACGACCTGCGGCTGGATCAGGAAGGTCCAGGACAGGATCGCGACGGCTGTCGTGAGGATCGCCGCATCGACCAGCCCGCCGCGGTCGCCACCGGCGAGCCGACGACGGATCAGCTGCAACAGGCCAAGGGCGATGAACGGGTAGCCGGCGAGGTACAGGACGTCGGCGATCGATGGGAACGGGTCCTCTCCGATGATCTCGAACCAGTTCCAGACGAGATCGCCGGCCACGAACAGGGCCTGCCCGAATGCCATGAGGAGCCACGGGGCGACCCGCTCCGGCCGGTGGCGGCGGACACCGAGAAGGACCATGGCGATCGCAGACGCGCCGATCGCGTCGTACAGGAAGCTCTGGGGCAGCGATCCGGTCTCGAGCAGCGTGTGCACGACGAGCGCGAACGCACCGGCAGCGAGATACGCCACCCATGTCGGGATGCGCGGGGATGAACGGCGGTCGGACATCGGTTCGATGGACAGTGTCGGTACCGTCGTCCGTAGCGCCCATGACCCGACCGTACCGGCCACGATGGGACGCCCAGCCGAACGCGGTCCCGGAAACGACGAAGCCGCCGGTCGCCCGGCGGCTTTCGTTCAGCTGGTCAGTGCCTCAGGCGATGGTCAATGCGCGCAGCCGCGCGGTGCACCCTCATCGTCGGCGGTCCGGAAGCTGGAGCCGCAGCCGCACGCTGCGACCGCGTTGGGATTGTTCACCGTGAAGCCGGCGCCCATCAGGGTGTCGACATAGTCGATCTCCGAGCCCTGCAGCAACGAGATGCTCTGACCGTCGACGTAGACCTTGATCCCACTCACATCGAGGACGTTGTCCTCGGGCGTGGGCGCGTCCTCGAGCATCATCCCGTACCGGAAACCGGAGCAACCGCCGGAATACACGTACACCCGCAGACCGATATCGGGATTGGTCTCTTCCTTGGTCAGCTCGCTGAGCTTCGCGACCGCGGCGTCGGAGAGGGATACGACCGTGCCCGGCGGGGTCGGCTCGATGACCATCGGCTGCTGGTCGATCATGTGTCGGTTCGTCCTCCTTGGACGCGAGATCGGCTGTTCGGGCGCCGCGGTGGCGGTGAATGATCCCATCGTACGCAGCGCAACAGGTTTCGACAAGCGTGCCGCCGAAATCCGATGGTCCTGTCGGGCGACAGTGTCGTTACGGATCGGTCCGTTCGACGACGGTGGCGATGCCCTGCCCTACCCCGATGCACATGGTGGCGAGGCCGTACCGGCCGCCGGTCCGCCGCAGCTCATGGGTGAGCATCGTGATGAGGCGCCCGCCGCTCATCCCGAGCGGATGGCCGAGCGCGATCGCGCCGCCGTTGACATTCACCTTCGCAGGGTCGAGGCCGAGCTCGTCGATGCACACGAGCGACTGCGAGGCGAACGCCTCGTTGAGCTCGATCAGGTCGAGGTCGTCGACGCCGATCCCGGCGCGCTCGAGGGCCTTGCGGGTGGCCGGTACCGGACCGACGCCCATCACCGCCGGATCGACGCCGGCGACCGCCGTCGAGATGACACGGGCCAGAGGCTGCAGGCCGAGCGCCCGGGCTCGCTCGGCCTCGACCAGGAGCACGGCCGACGCACCATCGTTGATCCCCGAGCTGTTGCCGGCCGTGACGGACCCATCGGCCGCGGACCCGCGGAATGCCGGCCGGAGCCGAGCCAGCGCCTCGAGCGAGCTGTCGGCGCGGGGATGCTCATCCCGTTCGACGAGCGTCACCTCGCCCTTCCGGCCGGCGACCTCCACCGGCACCATCTGCTCGTCGAATTGTCCGGCCTCGGCCGCCGCGACCGCCCGCTGATGGCTCTCGAGCGCGAACGCGTCCTGGCGCTCGCGGCTGACGCCCCAGCGCTCGGCCACGTTCTCGGCCGTCTCGCCCATCGAGTAGGGGTAGTACATCTCGGCGAGCTTCGGGTTCACGAACCGCCAGCCGAGCGTCGTGTCCTGGAGCTCTCGGGGACCGCGGTCCCAGGCAGCGTCGGCCTTGGCCATCACGTACGGGGCGCGCGTCATCGATTCGACGCCGCCGCCGATGAACACGTCGCCATCGCCGACGGCGATCGCATGGGCCGCCGAGTTGATCGCCTGCAGGCCCGAGCCGCACAACCGGTTGACGGTCTGTCCGGCGACCTCGATCGGCAGGCCGGCGAGCAGCGACGCCATCCGGGCGACGTTGCGGTTGTCCTCGCCCGCCTGGTTGGCACACCCGAGGATCACGTCCTCGATGAGCGCCGCGTCGATGCCGGATCGGTCGACGACCGCGCGCAGGACGATGGCCGCGAGGTCGTCGGGTCGCACACTCGCGAGCGCGCCGCCGTATCGCCCGATCGGCGTTCGAACGGCCTCGATGATCCATGTCTCGCGGACGGGCCGGTAGGCATCACGCGTCATGCGGCCGATCGTAACGGCTCCCTCGCGTCCCGGTCGTCCGGCCGTCGATCCGGCCGACGCGGACCCATCGTCAGATCGTCGAGAGGAATCGCTCCGGATAGGCGACGCCCAGGCGCAACGCGGTGACGATGTCGGCGCGCGGAGCGACGTCCTCGTCGATCGCGAAGCGCACCTCGTCCACGATGGCCGCTTCGATCCGCTTGCGGATCTGGTCCGAACCGAGCCCCCGGGCCGGGCCTTCGTCGAACTCCG
Organism: uncultured Chloroflexia bacterium; assembly: GCA_963813535.1. Taxonomy (GTDB): domain Bacteria; phylum Chloroflexota; class Limnocylindria; order Limnocylindrales; family CSP1-4; genus SPCO01. Next base: position 1,895,749 of record CAWEZH010000002.1, read on the forward strand.
CGTCGACGGACCCGCGGCGACCGTCGTCATACCGGTAGAACCCGCCGCCGGACTTGCGGCCGAGGCGACCGGCGGCGACCAACCGTTCCTGGATCGGCGAGGGTGTGAGCCGCTCCGGACGACCGAGCCCCTCCCACACCCCCCGCGCCGCAGCGAGGTTGACGTCGAGGCCCGCCAGATCCATGACTTCGAACGGCCCCATCGGGAACCCGCCCGCGCGCATCGCCTCGTCGATCGCGCTGACACTCGCCGCGCCCTCTTCGAGGATCCGCAGCGCCTCGATCGTGAACGGGCGATTGACGCGGTTGACGATGAACCCCGGCCGGTCGGCACTCCGGATCGGCGTCTTGCCCCACTCCCGGACGATCGCCTCGGCGGTCTCGGCGGTGGACTGGGAGGTCTTCACCCCGGGCACGACCTCCACGAGCGGCATCAACGGCACGGGATTGAAGAAATGCAGCCCGACCACGCGCTCCGCGTGCACCGTCGATCCGGCGATGTCCGTGATCGACAACGCGCTCGTGTTGCTCGCGAGGATGACATCGGGCGCGGCCTCGGCATCGAGCGCCCGGAAGATCGTCCCCTTGAGCTCGACGTCCTCCAGCGCGGCCTCGACGATCAGCGCCGCCTCGGTCGCCAGCCCGTCGAGCGTGTGGGCGTGGCGGAGCTTGTCCATGCGGCCATCTGCCCACTCGTCGATCGAGTCGGCATCGAGGTCGAGCTTGGCGGCCCGTCGGGCGAGGCCGTCGCGGATCCGCTCGGCTGCCCGCGCGATGGCGTCCTCGTCGACGTCGTGCAGGACGACCTCCCAGCCGGCCTCGAGGGCGACCTGCCCGATGCCGGCACCCATCACGCCGGCCCCGACGATCCCGACGATCGTCACACCGACTTCAGCGCCTCGAACGGCTGGCGGCACCCACGGCAGTAGAACAGTGACCGGCACTGGGTCGGGCCGAACGCGCTGTCCATGACGACGTCGGCGCTGTCGCAGAGCGGGCAACGCATCCGGCTGGGGTCATCCGGCGGTGCGATCCCGGCCTGTCGGAGGGCGGCCCGGCCGGCGGTCGAGATGCGGTCCGATGTCCACGGCACCTCGAACGTGGTCTCGACCCGGACCGGCCGATCGAACCGCTCCGACAGGGTATCGGCGATCGAGGTGCGGATCACGTCCAGGGCCGGGCAGCCGACGAATGTCGGCAGGATCGCGACATCGATCGCGTCGGGGCGGATGGCGACACGGTGCACGATGCCGAGGTCGACCACCGACAGGACGGGGATCTCCGGGTCGGGCACGGTCGCGAGCACCGCGCGGACATCCCGCTCCGATGGCCCGGCGTCGATCACCACGTGGCCGCTGGATCGCTGTGTCGCACAGCCGTGAACTCGCCCCACAACCAGCGGAACGGCTCGCCGTGATCGGTCCGGCCAGACCACGGATCGATCGTCGCAGGGGCTAGCGGGAGCCCCAGTCGCTCGAACACCGGCTCGACGCGTGCTCGCCAGGTGCGCTCCAGGTCGGCCATCGGGCGGGCGAGCACCCCAACCTCGACGAGCGCGCCTTCCCCACTCAACGGCGTGAACACCGTCCCGGCATGGGGTCCGAGGGTGTCGAGGGCGACCAGCAGGCGCTCACGCGGCTCGCCGTCCGCGACGGCCAAACGCTCGAGCCACGAACTGATGTGCATCTCGTGATAGCGCTCCTCGCGACGGAGCTTGGCGACCAGGTCGGCCAGCGGCGCCCAGGAACCGTCGACGAGCGCCTCGAGTCGCACGGCGTCTGCGGTCTCGTACAGGTAGCGGCGCGCGATGGTCATCGCCCAGTCGCCGCGCCCGTGGTCGAGCAGGCGAGCGTGCCGGTACTCCGCGGGCTGGCGATCGTAGGCGATGGCGTCGGCGTCACCGGCGGTCGTCCGCGCGAGCAGCTCGTATAGGGCGGCGGCGTGGCCCAGCTCGTCCTGGGACAGCGAGCTCATCGCCACGTCCTCTTCAAGCAGCGGCGCGATCCCGGTCCACTCGGAATCGCTGAAGCCGATGACGAACTCGTCGTCGGCCATGGTCAGCAGGAGCTCATCCAGACCGACGATGGCCGGTATCGCCGTGCTCATCGGTTGCGCGCCTTCGGTTTCGCCTGACCCGCCGCCTCCCGCGCGGCGGCCAGCTTGTCGCGCATCACGTAGCCGCCGGGCTTCTTGAAGGACCGGTCGAGCGGCGGCTGGAGCAGGTCGGGGTCCTCCAGGTCGATGATGTCGGCACGGCGGACGACCCACAGACGGACGCTCTCCTGACGACGGCCGTACATCTCGCGGGCGTAGTGGGTGGCGAGCTCGGCGTCGGGCGCCATGACGCTGCCCCCGTGCCGCATCGGGTCGCCTTCCTTCTCCTGCCGGAAGACCTCCCAGGCCTCGATCTCGGGGCCGCCCGCCCCGTCGTCCTTCACGCCGCGACGGCGGGCACGCCCAGGATCGCCTCGCGCACCCACCTCGTCTCTTCACGGGCGAGCCGGCGGAACTCGAGCCGGGCCTCCGACATGGGCCCGTGGTTGGTGACCACCGTTCGGAGCTCGTTCCAGTCGGGCTCGGTGTAGCGCCACTCCCCCGCGTCCTCGTCGAACACGAGCTCAGGGTCGGGGATGACGAGTCCGAGCTCGCGGATGCGCGGCACGTAGATCGTCAGGAACTCCTGCCGCAGCTCTTCGGACGACTTGGCCTTGATGCGCCAGCGCAGGTCCATGTCCTTCTCGCGTGGTGTCCGCGGACCGTGCATCTGCATCAACGGTCCCCACCACCGGTCGAGGGCGTCCTGGATGGCGGCGCGCTGGCCCGGCGTGCCCGTGACCATCGTCACCACGACGTCGCGACCGTGCATGATGTGGACCGACTCTTCCCAGCAGATCTTGCGCATCGTCCGGGCGTACGGCGCATAACTCGAGTCGCGCAGTGCCTGCTGGGCCACGATCGCCGCCGCATCGACGAGCCAGGCGATCATCCCCACGTCGGCCCAGCCGACGGTCGGGTAATGGAAGACGTTGTGGAACTTCGTCTTGCCCGCCAGAAGGTCGTCGAACATCGCCTCGCGCGGCTTGCCGAGGTCCTCCGCGATCCGGTAGAGGAGCTGGGCGTGACCGACCTCGTCCTGCACCTTGGCCGTCAGCGCGAGCTTTCGCTTCAGGGTCGGTGCGCGCATGAGCCACTCGCGCTCGGGGAGGACGCCCATCAGCTCGGAGTTGGCGTGCATCTCGACGAACCGCAGGACGGCCGTGCGGTACTCGTCGGGCATCGCGTCGACCGCCTCGACCTTGCCGCCATCCATGACGTGCGACTCGAATCGCTCGAACCACGCGTCGTAGGCCTCGTCGTGCGCGCGGACCGGCGCGCCACCGCTCGAGCGTTCTGACGGCGACAGGACCGGATCGAGCGCCAATGGGTCGGTCATGGCATCAGCCTACGCCCATGGGCCTGTGTCGTCAGGAGCCCGTGAAACGCGGCGGGCGCTTCTCGCGGAAGGCGGCCAAGCCTTCGGCGTGATCGGCAGACGCTCCGGCGATGCCCTGCAGTTTGGCTTCGCCCTCGAGGGCCTCGTCGAGGTCGATCGTCAGCGAGCGCTGCAATGCGCTCTTCGCGAGCGACAGTGCGAGCGGCGCACCCTGAGCGAGCCGATCGGCCAGAGCGCGCGCTTCGGCCATCAGTCGATCGCCCGGCACGACACGCGAGACGAGTCCGAGACGGAGCGCCTCGGCGGCATCGACCGGGTCGCCGATGAGGGCCAGCTCGGCCGCCTTCGCCGATCCGACCAGCCGTGGCAGGAACCACGTCGCGCCGCTGTCGGGGACGAGCCCGATCCGTCCGAATGCGAGGACGAATCGCGCATCGTCCGCCGCGAGTCGGATATCGCAGGCGAAGGCGAGCGACGCACCGGCCCCCGCCGCAACGCCGTTGACGGCCGCGATCACCGGCTGGTCCATCGACCTGAGCGTCCGGATGATGGGGTTGTACCGCTCGCGGACCTCGACCTCGAGGGGAGCCGCGTCGGGCTGCTCTCGCTCCGCCAGGTCCTGGCCGGCGCAGAAGGCGCGACCGGCACCAGTCAGGATGACGGCCCGCACGGAACGATCCGCCGCGAGCGACGCCAACGCCTCCCGGAGGGCGACCTTGACCGGCACGGTGAGCGCGTTCAGCGAGTCCGGCCGGTCCAGCGTGAGGGTCGCGACCGGCCCGTCGACCTCGACGCGCAGGCCTTCGGTCACCGAGTGACGCTCGCCGATCAGGTGAACTCGACCAATCGGCCGTCGACCAGCTCGAACAGTCGTCGATCGACGGGCTCGTCCGCGCCGCCCGACTGCTCGATCGCGAACTCGCTGAACATCGCAGCGAAACCGGCATCATCGGGACGCAGCGCCGCCGCGGCGAGCACGTGGCGCTCCGGGATGGCGACGAGCACGCGCCCGTCCCCGCCGAGCTCTCGCGTGAGGTGTTCGATCGTCTCCGGCAGCAGGATGCGCACGGCGTCGAGGCCGTCACCCGTGTCCGAGCTGATCAGCCGTCGATCACCGTCCCGCTCGTCGGTCCACGGGGCGCTCGCAGCCCACGCTCCCAGGTTGGCCATCGCGGCATCCTGCAGCTCGCTCGGCTCGATGCCCCACGACAACAGATGGTCGCCGTTCACCACGATGTCGAACCCGTCGGCCGGCAAGGTGTACACCACGGGGATCCCGGCCGGGCCCATGTCGAGCAACGGCTGGGAGTGACTCTGCATCGAGTGCTGCGCGAGCGAGTCGCGATCGACCGACTCGATCGGGAGGCCGGCCGTCCCGACCGGCCGGAACGCGGGTCGCACGAGCGGGCGCGCCAGGCCCCAATCGTGCTCCGGCGCGTCGATGGCCGAACCCGCCGACTCCGGCGTCGGGACGTGGCCGCTGACCGGCGAGGTCTCGTCGATGGGCGAGAGGATGTCCGGCGGGGCGTCGCGGATGGCCGGTGGTGGCTCGTCAGCGAGGTCGCGGACGGTGTCGCGCCCCACGTCCCTTCCGCCCTCGTTCGGGTCACGCTCCATCGTCGTTGGTCCTCCCTCGAAGCCTGGGCCCGGTCATCTGCCGGTCCAGGTCGGTGGTCGTTTCTCCTGGAATGCGCGCATCCCTTCGCGCTGGTCGTCGGTCGCAAAGAGGTCGAAGAATGCCTCACGCTCGGCGCGGAGGCCGGCGCTCAGCGGCAGCTCGGCCGCCGCGAGCACGGAACGTTTGGCGGCACGCACCGCGAGCGGCGGCATCGCTGCGATGCGGTCGCCGAGCTCGAGCGCCGCATCGACGACATCCGCCGCCGGCGCGATCGACGTCACGAGGCCGGTCGCGTGCGCCTCGGCCGCGCCCATCGTCCGACCCGTCAGCACCAGCTCCATGGCGCGTGCCAGCCCGACGGCCCGTGTCAGCCGCTGGGTCCCGCCGGCGCCGGGCATGACGCCGATGCGGATCTCCGGCTGACCGAACTGCGCGTCGTCACCCGCGACGATGAGGTCGCACGTCATGGCCAGCTCGCAGCCACCACCCAGCGCGAAGCCGCGGACCGCGGCGATGAGGGGGATACCGATCGCGCCGAGCCTGTCCCACGCGTCGAAGTTGCCCTCGGATCGCAGACGCTCAGGGGTCTGGTCGGCCAGCTCGACGATGTCGGCGCCCGCCGCGAAGGCCCGGTCGCCCGCGCCCGTGATGACCACGACACGCGTCAGGCCATCCCGATCCATCTTCTCGAGCTCGTCGGCCAACTCGGCCAGCAGCGTGAAGCTCAGCGCATTGCGCGCCTCGGGTCGGTCGATCGTCGCCAGCGCCACGCCGGTGTGGCCCTCGACCGGGGCATCGACGCGGATGAAGCGGGTCGTCGGCATGGCGTCGGTCACGCGCACTCCTCGCGGCTCGTCGGGCAAGTATCCACGACCCGGGAAGTCGGCACCGGGCGTCCAACCGCGTTGCGGGCCACGACGGCGGCCTCTGTCTCAGCCGTTCAGGTCGTCCGCATCCTCGAGGACCAGCAGCGTCGCGAGTCCGGGCGCGATCTCGCGCAGGCTGCGGCCGGCAGCGCGCATCGCATCCGATGCCAGGCCGGCGTCGAGTGCCGCGCGGTCATCGAACTGCATCGCCGTGACCATGACGAGGTCAGTCTCGCCCCCGAGCGCCTCGGCGACCCGACGGACGTCCGTGGAGCGGAGACCGGGCGTCTGTGCGACCAGCGGCAGGTGCTCTGCCGCGTATCGCCGCTCGAACTCGGCGAGGGCCGGCTCGCCACCCTCGGGACGGCGGTACAAGGCGAGGAGCGTCGTCATGTCGGGACCTCCGTGGTCAGTGGCTCGTGGGCGCGGGCGCGCGCGATGGACTCGGTCGACCGGTAGAAGTCGGTGAGCGCAGCCTCGAGGAGTGGCAGGTGCTCGCCCAGTGGATCATGGCCGACGTCGGGCAGCACGAGAAGGCGACCATCCTGGACCTGGCGCGCCAGCGCCGCTGCCTGGGGGATCGGCACGAACGGGTCGCGGTCACCGTCCACCACCAGCGTCGGCGCATCGATCGCCCGCAGGTCACGCGGCGTGAGCAGCGGTTGCGCCGCGATATCCGAGACGATCGCGTCGAGCAGTCGCCGCCAGCTGCCCGAACCGTGGGCGGGGTCGTGCCGGGCCGCCAGTCGGGCCGCCCATCCGGGATCCTCACGCTCGATGGTCTCGGTATCCATGAGCGCCCGCCCGACGGCCAGGCGGGGCTCGCGCTCGGGCCCGATGCTGATCGCCACCAGCGTCCTGATCCGATCGGGGAAGCGCGCGGCGTAGTGGAGCGCGGTCATCCCACCCATCGAATATCCGAGCAGGTGGAACGTGGTGAGCCCGACCGCATCGACGTACGCGTCGAGATCGGCCACCAGGTCAGTGGTGGTCCAGCTCTCGTTCGCGTCCCAGGCCGTCCCACCATGACCGCGCGCGTCCGGCATGTAGCAGCGGAATGCCTCCGCGAGCACGGGCCGGAGTCCCGCGAAGTGGTCGCCCCCGCTGCCGGTCGCACCATGGAGCAGCACGAGCGGCGGTCCGGCGCCGTCGACTTGGTAGGCGGTCACGCGTCCGTCGGCATCGATCGTCGGCATCGGGTCGGATGCTAGCCCAGCTATCCTCCGGCGGATGCTCACCCATCGACCGGCGGCCGATGTCGAGGACCTCTCGACCGCGGCGGCCCTGATGTCCGCCGCATGGCAGGCCGACGCCCCGCACGTCGCCGAGACGCCGGCGGCGATCGAGTGGTGGTACACGGTGACGTATCCGGATCCACTCGCCGACCACCTCCGGTTGTGGTTCGACGACGGCCGTCCGGTCGCCTGGACGTGGCACGAGCCGCCGGAGCTCGAGTGCCACGTCTGGACCGGCGATGCCGATACCGAAGCGGAGGTCTTCGGGGCCATCATCCAGGCGGTCGACGCGGACGCCGGCGATGCCGAGCTGGCGGCGTTCGCGGCAGATGACGACCCCGCCGCGATCGACGCCCTCCGCGGACGTGGCTTCGAGCCGGCCGGTCGCATCCTGACGCAGTGGCAATTCGGTGTCGCTGACGGCGTCCCCGGGCCCGCGGTCATGCCCGAGGGCTACCGCATCCGAGGGCTCCGCGGGCCGGACGAATTCCCGGCCCGCGTCGACGTGCACCGCGCGGCGTTCCCGACCTCACGCCTGACGTCCGAGAAATACGGGCGGCTCCTGACCGTGCCCCATTACCGGTTGGACGACGACCTCGTCGTCGAGGCGTCCGATGGGGCGCTGGCCGCGTTCGCCCTGACCTGGTACGACCCGATCGGGCGGGTCGGCGAGCTCGAGCCGGTCGGGACGCATCCGGACCACCAGCGGCGCGGCCTGTCGCGGGCGATCGTCACGGCCGGGGTCGACCGGCTGTTCGAGCGCGGTGCACGGACCGTCCAGGTCTATTCGGATGCCTCGGAGGCGCCGGCCGAAGCGCTCTACGCAGCGGCAGGCTTCCGTCGCCGGGCCACCCATCGCCGGTACACCATCCGGTCGCCGCGCTCCGCGGACGCTACGATCGACGCATGACCGACGATCGCGAGGGATCCAGGATCGAACGCGATTCGATGGGTGAGATGGCCGTCCCCGCGGACGCCCTGTACGGCGCGTCGACCCAACGTGCCGTCCTCAACTTCCCGATCTCCGGCCAGCGCTTCCCGCGGCGGTTCATCCGCGTCCTGGCGCTGATCAAGCTCGCCGCGGCGGACACGAACAGCGAGCTGGGTCTCCTCGACGCCGGCGTCGCGCGGGCGATCGCCGGCGCAGCAGCGACCGTCGCCGACGGCGACCACGACGACCAGTTCCCGATCGACATCTACCAGACGGGATCGGGCACATCGACCAATACGAACATGAACGAGGTCGTGGCCCACCTCGCGACTGCGCGGCTCGGCTCGGACCGGCGCGTCCATCCCAACGACGACGTCAATCGCTGCCAGAGCTCCAACGACGACATCCCGACCGCTCTCCAGCTCAGCGCCGCGCTGGCCATCGAGGAGGCGCTCATCCCGGCGCTGGTGCATCTCCAGCGAGCCCTGGCCGCGAAGGCGGAGGAGTTCTGGCCCGTCGTCAAGACCGGCCGGACCCACCTCCAGGACGCGACGCCGATCCGACTCGGCCAGGAATTCGAGGGCTATGCCGGCCAGGTGGAGGAGGCCATCCGGCGGGTGCAGACCGCGCGCGACGAGCTGCTCACGGTGCCCCTCGGCGGGACGGCCGTCGGAACGGGCATCAACGCCCATCCCGAGTTCGCCGCTCGAACGTGCGCGCGGCTCACCGAGCTGCTGAACCTACCCGTCCGCGAAGCCCCGAACCACTTCCATGCGCAGGCGACGCTCGATGTCCCGATCGCGGCCCACGGCGCCGTCCGGACGACCGCACTGGGCCTGTGGAAGATCGCGTCGGACATCCGACTGATGGGTATGGGACCACGCGCGGGGATCGGGGAGCTGGCACTTCCCGAGACACAGCCCGGCTCGTCGATCATGCCCGGCAAGGTGAACCCGGTGATCATCGAGAGCCTGACGATGGTCACGGCGCGCGTCGTCGGCAACGACGCCACCATCGCGTTCGCCCAGACCGGCTCGTTGCTGGAGCTCAACGTGATGCTGCCGGTGACGGCCGTTTCGCTGCTCGAGTCGATCGAGCTGCTCGCCGCCGCGGCGCGGAACTTCGCCGATCGGACCGTGAGCGGACTTTCGGCCACGGGTCGCGGCCCCGCGCTGGTCGAGCAGGGGCTGATGCTGGCGACCGCGCTGGCGCCGGTGATCGGCTACGACGATGCGGCAGCTCTGGCCAAGGAGGCGCTCAAGTCGGGTCGGACGATCCGCGAGCTCGCGCTCGAGCGGGGCATGGCCGCCGACGATCTCGACCGTCTGCTGGACCCGGCCTCGATGACCGAGCCCGGTCTCGGGAGTGGCTCGGCCGGCGGCTGAACCCTGCGGGCCGGATCCCGACGCGCCCGATCCCTACGGCGCCTGATCCAGGAGTCGTTCAGCCGCGTCGATCCCCGACAACCACGCTCCGTGGACTGTCGATGGGAAGCGCACGCTGGTCGCCTCGCCGGCCAGCGTGAGGCGAGGGCCGAGTGGCTCGGCGAGCGCGGCCCTGTCCTCCGGCGACGACCCGAGCCCCAGGAAGGAGTAGGCGCCCCGGGCCAGCGGATCCTTCCCCCAACGCGTGACGACCGCCGCCGACGGCCGTTCCGTCGACTCGGCGACGACAGCGCGATACGCCGTGAGTGCCTCGGCGACGACGGTGGCGTCATCGAGCCGTTCCAGACGCCGTGCCTCGGATCCAGTGGCGAACCCGACGACGATCGGCTCGTTCGTGACCGGTTGGAGATCGATCCACTCGCGGAACGTCGGCTCGCCGACCCGGCCGAGCCAGTCGGCGCCACCCGGGAAATCACGCTCCGGGAAGCGCATGGCGACTTTCAGGAAGCTGCCCATGCCAAGCCGCCCGATCGCGTCGGCCACGGCTCCCGGCAGCGCCGGCCGGAACGTGACGTCGCCGGCCTTGAGGACGCCCAGCGGGAGCGTCACGATCGCCCGATCCACGGACAGCCGTCCGCCATCGGTCGTCACCACGACGGCTGCATCGGTCACCTCGATCGACGTCACCCGCTGTCCGAGGCGGATGTCGAGGGTCTCCGCGATCGGGTCGAAGACGGAGCGATACCCGCCCTCGAGCATGACCCACAGCCCCTCGAGCGACTCGCCATCAAGCAGCGTCCTGACCGATAGCTCGGTCAGGTCGGCGGCGTGATCCGCGCCGATCTCGACGTCGGCCGCCCAGCGGAGGTATCGGTCGAGGAGCGCAGGATCGACGTCGGTCGGTGCGGGACCCGCAGCCTGCGTCGCGCGCTCCAGGGCGTCCGCGACGGGTTCATCGGCAGGACCGGATCCCGCGTGTCGTGTGACGTCGCCCAGGACCGCCTGATATCTCGTCCACAACGGCTCCTCGTCCCGCCACGGCATGCGTCGCCCATCCTGGTCGTACGTCGCGAAGCGGTCGAACGACGTCCGCGTGAACCGAGTGCCGGCCGCTCGCGCGAGCGGCACGAGCGGATTCCCCGTGGTGCCGTGGATCCACGACGCCCCGAGATCGAGCGGAGGTCCGAGCGCATCCGATGTCCAGGCACGTCCACCGATCCGGTCGCGGGCCTCGAGGACGGTGACGGTCTGCCCGGCCTCGGTCAATCGCCGCGCCGCCCCGAGACCGGCCGCGCCGGCGCCGATGACGAGCGCAGTGCCGGGGACCGGATCCTGTCTGCGTGGCGTCGCGCAGCCCGCGAGGGCGAGGGCACCCGAGCCAAGCACCGCTGCGCGGAGGAACGATCGTCGGTCCAGACAGAGGAGCGTTCGGGATGTCAAGCCCGCCTCGGTGGCAGCGACGGGACGATCGCGGTGAGGGCCAGGACGATCCAGGCGCCCCCGGCGATGGCCCACGCGAGCGGGGTCGGCACGAGCATGGCGGCCCCCGCGACGAGCACGATCTCCCCGATCGGATGATCCCGGGCGTTCCAGCGGACGAGGCCCACCGCGACGGTCGCGATCGCGGCGAGGGACTGGCACGCCCCGGTGATCGCGCCGTACGGGCCGCCGATGGCGGCGACCAGCAGCGCGGCGACCCACAGGCCATACGCAGCGAGGGTCAGCAACAGGGCGAGGTCCGCACCGCGAGGCGGCTCGAGCCCCGACCGCCGATCCACGGCGATCACGACGACGGCCGTCGCGACCGCACCGACGACGCCGACGGGGACGGTCTCGAGCAGGAAGCCCGGCCAGTCCGGCGCCGTGGGCTGCAGCGCACTCGCCAACCCACAGACGATCCACGCGGCGCCACCGACGATCGCGGCGACCCATGGCAGTGGCGGTGGTGTCCGGGGATGCAGCCGGGCGTCGAGCGCTCCACGCACGAGATCGAGCCGCATCCGGCGATCGAGCGGCCGTGCCTCGAGGATGGCGCGCATCTCCGGTTCGTACCGGTCGCGCCAGTCACGCGGATACAGCCGCAACCAGCCGGCGCCGTTGATGCCCGTTGCTCGATCCCTCAGACGCATCCGTTCTCGACCAGCGGCGGGATCACCCCCGGCTGGCCGAGCGCTACGGGCAACGGCCCGAGGGTGACGGTGCTTGTGTCGACGAACAGTACTCCGCGCTCATCGACGCGCACGGCGAACCGATCCATGCCCCGCTCGGCCGGGCCGTAGCGCAAGCCGTCGACCTTGATGCCGAGGCGGTCATACCGCGATTGGTGGCACGGGCAGCGCATCCAGAAGTCCTCGAGGCAGGGGTTCGGGCGGCACCCGAGATGCGGGCAGATCTGCGACAGGGCGCGCACGTTGAGCGCTCGACCGTCACCCGTCGGGTCGTCGCCGGGCGACCAGCCGCCGCGGCTGGGATCGACGATGACGATGAATCCCTTGGCATCGGCGACGTACGCGGGGAAGCCTTCCCCGAACGGCAGGGCCGCGTTCGCGGCGAGCAGCTCTGGGTATGTCCCGATCCGAACGACACCGGTGGCGTTCCGGCCCGCCGACCAGGCGAAGCCGACGGTGCCCGCGAGGGCCTCGATGGCCAACAGCCCCACCGCCGTCCCGAGGGCACGCCGCAACAGGGTCCGCCGCGACAGCCCGGACGGGACCGCGTCTCGCCTGGCCCGGATGGCCGGGCCGGCGATGGTGGTGCTCGGCACCGGCTCGTGACTCACGGCTCCGTGCGCCCCAGACGTCGCAGGGCGGTCCGGGTGAAGCCGCGCATGCTCTCGAGCTGCGCGCGGAGGGTCGTCGCCCCGAGCGTCGTGAGGCGATACGGCCGACGGCGGTCCACCGGTTCCAGCGCTTCGATGAGGCCGCGCCCCTCGAGCCGCGCGAGCGCGGCGTACAGCGTGCCGGGGCCGAGCGGCGACCCCGAGATGTCCTCGACATCGGTCATGATCGCGTAGCCGTGCTTGGGCCCCTCGCTGAGCGACAGCAGGATGTACAACGATGGCTCGGCAAATCGCCCGAACTCCGGGATCCCATCCGTCACCCTGCACCTCTGTATCGCGGTACGCTATATCGTGATACGATATACGCCCGAAGATGACGCGTGTCAAGCGCCGTCACGGCGCGAGAGTCGTCACCGGTACAATCCGGCGCGATGACCGATACCCGTCTCTGGGATCGCGCCGCGGTCGCCGTCGTCGCCGAGGGCAGACGGTTCCCGGCCGTCACGTCCCTGCAGCCCGGTCTGCCGACGGTCGAAGAGCTGTTCGACTTCATGCGTGACGCCGAGTTGCGCTTCGCCACGCTGCGGATGCGGATCGTCGAGCGCGCGGTCACGGCGCGCGGCGAGGACGCCACCCAGGTCGACGTGATGCTCCGCCACCCGGGTCAGGCGAAGGTCACGACGAGCCGGCCCGGCGAAGAGGTGGGCGGACCGTACGAGATCTGGATCACCGACGGCGAGATCGTCCGGACCTATGTCGCGGCCCACAAGCTCGGCACGCAACGACCGATCCGGAACCGACCGCGCGGGCTCGAGGACCCCGATTTTCCCGGCATGTCCCGCATCTACGACCCGGTGACGCCGCTCCCGATGGAGACGCTGCCCGACACGTTCGTGCACCCGGCGGGCTTCTGTCAGAACGTGCTGTCGACCGGCCGCTGCAGGATCACCGGGAGTGCCACGGTCGCCGGCCGAGCGACGATCCACCTCCGCTGCGACCACCCGCGGACCATCGAACTTCCTGCCGACCGTCCCGATCACGCGATCGAGATCGCCGTCGACCGCGACACCGGTGTCATCGTCCGGCTGATCCAGACCATCGGTGACGCCGTCACGCGCGACGCCGTGGTCAGCGTCCTGGAGCCGGACGCCAAGCTCCCGCCGACAGCCTTCGAGTTCGTCTTCCCGACCGGTACGACGATGCTGTTCTAGGGCCCTCGACGGGGCCGGTCCCCGCAGGTGGGACCCTCTTCCTCACGCCCGGACCGGCGCGTATAGTCGGCGCAGCCGTACCAACCCCAGCGTCATCCAGGCATCCGCGCAAGGCGCACCGCAGCGACAGCACCTGCGGTAGCAGCCGACGCAGGATCGGGCCGTGGTAGGGACCCGATCGGCAGGGCGACCTCCGCCACCCCAGGACGGAGGCTCCGCTCACGTGAGGGAGGTATCGATGACCCAGCCGCGTTCGCACGACGATGTCGTCCAGCAGGACATCGCCGACCTGCACCAGCTTGGTTACGCGCAGGAGCTGCTCCGCTCGATGGGCGGGTTCAGCAACTTCGCGATCAGCTTCAGCATCATCAGCATCCTGACCGGCGCGGTCATCCTGTACGACTACGGTCTGGCCTGGGCCGGCACCGCGGCCGTGATGATCGGCTGGCCGCTCGTGACGGTCTTCGTGGTTGCCATCGCCGCCTCGATGGCGGAGGTCGCGTCGGCCTACCCGACCGCCGGCGGGCTGTACTACTGGGCCAGCCGGATGAAGAACAAGAACTGGGGCTGGTGGACGGCGTGGCTGAACCTCATCGGCCAGTTCGCGATCGTGGCCGGCATCAACTACGCGGCCGCCGGTTTCCTGAACGCGACGCTCATCACGCCGCTCCTGAGCAACGTCGGCGTCGACTTCCAGAACACGAGCACGTTCTTCGGTGTCCTCAATGGCCAGCTGGTGACGATGGGCATCCTGATGCTCGTCGAGCTCGCCATGAACATCGCCGGCATCAACCTCGTGGCGATCCTCAACCAGGTCAGTGTCTGGTGGCACATCGTGATCGTGGCCGCCGTCGTCTTGCTCGTTTTCCTGGCCGGCAAGCCCGATGAGTCCGGCCTGACGCTCTTCGCGGTGCAACCGCTCGATACGGCCGGGTCGTGGGATAACAACCTCGGCTTCCTGCACCTGACGTACGGACCGGCGATCACCTACCCGCTCATCCTTGCGTTCTTCTTCTCGCTGCTCCAGGCGAACTGGACGTACACGGGCTATGACGCCTCGGCGCATGTGGCGGAGGAGACGGTCGGCGCTCGCGTGGCGAGCGCGTGGGGCATCTTCCTGTCGGTCGCGGTGTCGGCAGTCGTCGGCTTCATCTTCCTGCTCGCGCTGACGACCCACCTGCCCGATCTGTCGACGCTGTTCCCGCCGTCCCTGGACAATTCCGCGACCTACAGCCAGTACTACTTCGGCGGTGGCGTCGCGGTCATCGACATCCTGCGCTACAACCTCGGGAGCATCGGCGACCTGTTGAGCGCGGGCATCGCGATCGCGATGGCGTTCTGCGGCCTGTCATCGGTGGCTTCGGCCGGCCGGATGCTCTACGCCTTCAGCCGCGACGACGGCCTGCCGGGCTCGGGCTGGCTCAAGAAGGTCTCGCACCGCTATCGCACGCCGGCGAACTCGCTGACCGCGATCGTGGTGATCTCCTGGTTGTTCAGCGTCGCGGCGTTCATCGTCGGGACCGGCACCGCCATCGTGATCATCACGGCCATCAGCACGATCTTCCTGTACGCCGCGTACGGCGTCGTCATCTACCTGGGTGCCACGACGACCGACTGGCTGCAGGAACGCGTGTGGAGCCTCGGCCGGTTCTCGAAGCCGATCGCCTGGATCGCGGTCGCCTGGATCGTCGTGCTCATGGTCCTCTTCTCGTGGCCGACCTCGGGCAACATCTCGTGGCCGTTCATGGTCGGGACCGTGGTGCTCCTGGTCATCTACTACTTCGGCTGGGCGCGGACGCGCTTCAAGGGCCCGCGATCGATGGGTGACAGCGCCGCGCTGACTGAGATCGAGCGCGAGTTCGACAAGGCCGCCGAGGAGTTGCAGCCCGCCTGAGACGTCATCACCGTCGGATCGAGACGTAGGGCCGGCCCGGCACCGCCGGGCCGGCCTTTCGACCCGTCACTTGCACGCGGAGGAGGACCGACCATGAGCGACGGCGCAGGCGAGCACGGCCACGCGACGAAGCACCCGCGCCTCGCCGAGCTCGAGGGCATGGTCCGCGACGGCAGCATCGACACCATCGTCGTGGCCTTCACCGACATGCAGGGGCGGCTCATGGGCAAGCGCGTCCATGGCCAGGCGTTCCTCGACGGCGTGATCGCCCACGGCGCCCACTTCTGCACGTACCTGCTCGGCACGGACATGGAGATGAACACGCCGGAAGGGTTCCGGCTCATGAACTGGGAGACCGGCTACGGTGACTGGATCGCCGAGCCGATCTGGGACCAGTTGCGCGTGCTGCCCTGGCTACCCGGCACGGCGCTCGTGCTGAGCGACACGATCGACGAGGAGACGGGCCGCGAGATCCCGGTCTCACCGCGGACGATCCTCAAGCGCCAGGTGGCCGCCGCGACCGACGCCGGTTTCGCGATCAAGGCCGGGTCGGAGTTCGAGTTCTACGTCCTGAAGGACTCCTGGGAGTCACTCGCCGAGCAGGGCTGGCCGACACCGAAGCCCTTCGGCTACTACAACGAGGACTACCACCTTCTGCAGGCCACCAAGGCCGAGCCACTGCATCACCTGTTGCGCACGCAGATGAGCGCGGCCAACGTGCCGATCGAGTTCAGCAAGGGTGAGGCCGCCAACGGCCAGCACGAGGTGAACATCCGCTACGACCACGTCCTCGAGTCGGCCGACCGGAGCGTCGTGTTCAAGCACGGCGCGAAGGAGATCGCCTACCTCAACGGCTGGGGGATCACGTTCATGGCCAAGCCCGACCACCGGTGGACGGGCTCGTCCGGGCATCTCCACATGAGCGTCTGGGACCTGGCGAAGGACGTGCCGGTGATGCATGCGACGGGCCGCGAGAAGGGCGGGGCGTACGGGCTGTCGAAGGTCGGTCAGCAATTCATGGCCGGGATGATGGCGTTGTCCCGGGAGCTGGCGGTGTTCGTCGCGCCGTTCATCAACTCGTACAAGCGCTACGCGTCGTTGTCATGGGCACCGGTCAACGTGGTCTGGGGACGCGACAACCGGACGACCGGCTTCCGACTGGTCGGCCACGGGCCGTCGCTGCACGTCGAGAACCGCTTCCCAGGTGGGGACATGAACGCGTACCTGACCTACGCGGCGATGGTCGGCGCGGGACTGTACGGGATCCGCCACGGGCTCAAGCTCGAGGATGAGTTCAAGGGCAACGGCTATCTTGCGACGGGGCACCCGCGCATGCCGCGCGCCCTGTACGAGGCGATCTGGGAGCTGGAGCGGTCGCAGGCGGCGGTCGAGATCTTCGGGCAGGACGTCATCGATCACTATCTCAATGCGGCGCGCGTGGAGCAGGAGACGTACGATTCGATCGTCCACCCCTGGGACCGCGAGCGCTACCTCGAACGAGGCTGACGAAGGAGGCCGGTGACACAGCTCGATCCGGCCACGCAGCCCCAGGTCGCCGCCGCATCGAAGATCCAGTCGGCGCTCTATCGGATCGCCGAGGCGGCCAGCTCGGCTGAGGACCTCCACGCCTTCTTCGCCCGGATCCACGAGATCGTGGCCGAGCTCATGTTCGCGCGGAGCTTCTACGTCGCGCTGTATGACGACCAACGCGAGCGGATCAACTTCCCCTACTACGTCGACGAGGTCGATGTGGATATCCCCGATCCGCGGGCGTGGGAGCCGTTCGGTGTCGGCAACGCGCGGGGGTTGACGGGTTACGTCATCCGGTCTCGACGGCCGGAGCTCTTCACCCGCGCTCGCTGGCAGGCCCTCGTCGAGACCGGTGAGATCGGGGCCGTCGGCGAGGAGGGCGAGGACTGGCTCGGCGTCCCGCTCCTGGCCGACGACCGCGTCATCGGGCTGGTCGTCGTCCAGACGTATGCCGCCGACGAGCACTACAGCGAACAGGACGTGGAGGTCCTCTCGTTCGTCGGCCAGCACATCGCATCGGCGCTCACCCGCGCCCGCGCGATCGAGGAGACGCGGGAGCGCAACGCCGAGCTGTCGGTGATCAACGAGATCGGCGAGGCGCTCGCGCGCCAGCTCGACTTCGGCGCCATCACTGAGCTGGTCGGCGAGCGCGTGCGCACGATCTTCGAAGCATCCAGCATGTTCATCGCGTTCTATGACCCGGCGACGGACCTGCAGTCGTACCCCTACACGATCGACGACGGCCAGCGCTTCGACCGGCCCGATGTCCCGATGGGGCAGGGCCTGACCTCGCGGATCATCACGACGGGCCGCCCCGTCCGCGTCGGCTCTGACGCCGAGGCGGTCCGGCTGGGTGCCGTCCAACTGGGCGGGTCGCCGACCGAATCGTTCCTCGGCGTGCCCATCGTCGCCGGCGACCGGGTGATCGGCGTCATCGCCATGGAGCGCCTGGAGCTCGACGCCTACACCGAGGCCGATGAGCGGCTCCTGTCCACGCTCGCGTCGAGCATGGGCGTGGCTCTCGAAAACGCCCGCCTCTTCGGGGAGACCAAACGCCTCCTTGCCGAATCCGACCAACGGGCGGCGGAGCTGGCCGTCGTCAACGAGATCGGCACGGCGCTCGCCAAACAGCTCGACTTCGACGAGATCTGCGAGCTTGTCGGTGAGCGCGTCCGGGCGATCTTTCGGGCCCCGTCCGTCGCGATCGGGCTACTCGACGAGTCGAAGCGAACGATCTCATTCCCCTACGAGCTCGATGACGGCGAGCGCATCCATTCCGATCCCCTGGAGCTCGGTATCGGACTGACGTCGATCGTCATCTCGAGCCGCCAGCCCCTGCGCGCCGGCACGACGGAAGAGCTGCAGGCACTCGGAGCGTTGGTGATAGGCGTGACCGTCAGCGCGTCATGGCTCGGGGTCCCGATCCTGAGTGGTGAGCGGGTGATCGGGCTCATCAATCTCGAAAGCACGGAACCGAACGTCTTCTCCGCATCCGACGAGCGCCTGCTCGTGACGATCGCGGCCAGCATGGGAGTGGCCCTCGAGAACGCCCGCCTGTTCGACGAGACCAAGCGACTGCTCACGGAGACCGACGAACGAGCCGCGGAGCTGGCGATCATCAACTCGGTCCAGCAGGGTCTCGCCGCACAACTCGACCTGCAGGCCATGTACGACCTCGTCGGCGACAAGATCCAGGAAACGTTCGATGCGCAGGTCGTCGACATCGCGATCCCGGAGCACGGGTCGGACGTTGTCCATTTCGTGTACACGATCGAGCGGGGCGTGCGGTATCCCGACGATCCGCGTCCGATCGCCAACAGCGTCCGCGGGCTGGCCATGGAGACCCGACGCCCCGTGAAGGTCGACCGCGATCTCAGGGGATTCGCCGCGGACCACGGGTTCGACTGGTACATCCAGGACGGGACCGAGGAACCGAAGTCGGCCGTGTGGGTGCCGCTCGTCGCCGGCGATGAGCCGCGAGGCGTGATCTCGCTCCAGAATCTCGATCGTGAGGCGGCGTTCACCGACGCCGACGTCGAGCTGCTGATGACGATCGCAGCCAGCCTTAGCGTGGCCCTCGAGAACGCCCGCCTGTTCGACGAGACCAAGCGGCTGCTGACCGAGACCGACGAGCGCGCTGCGGAGCTGGCGATCATCAACGAGGTCCAACGCGGCCTGGCCGAACAGCTCGACATGCAGGCCATGTACGAGGTCGTCGGGGAGAAGATCCAGGAGATCTTCGACGCCCAGGTCGCCGACATCGGGATCTACGACCACGCGGCTGAGGTCACCCACTATCCCTACGCGATCGAGCGCGGCGAGCGGTACCCCGACGAGGCGGTGCCGTTCAATGAGATCACCCGGGGCTTCATCGCCGGTCGTCGGACCGTCGTCCACGACGACATCCCCGCGTACGAACGGGAACACGGCGCGATGCCGGTCATCCAGGGCGAGCCAGCCCTGTCGATGGTCCGCGTCCCGCTGATGATCGGCGACGAGGTCCGCGGCAGCATCTCGCTGCAGAACCTCGATCGGACGCACGCGTTCTCGGACGGGGATGTGCGGCTCCTGACGACCCTCGCGGCCAGCCTCAGCGTCGCGCTCGAGAACGCGCGGCTGATCGACGAGACGCGCCAGCGTGTCGCGGAGCTCGACACGATCAACCGGGTCAGCCAGGCGATCTCGTCGCAGCTCGACCTCACGACGCTGCTCGAGCTGGTCGGCGAGCAGATGCGCCAGACCTTCTCGGCCGACATCGCATTCGTGGCCCTCAAGGACGAGGCCGAGGACGTCATCCGGTTCCCGTATCACATCGAGCACGGCCTCCGCGAACCGCAGGATCCGATGCCGATGGGCAGCGGTCTGACGTCGCGCATCCTGACGACGCGAGAGCCGCTCTTGCTCAACCGGGCGTCGCAGTTCGACCGGCTCGCGATGCCGTCCATCGGGACACCGGCGCTGTCCTGGGTCGGCGTCCCGATCGTGGTCGGCGACGAGGCCATCGGCGTCATCAGCGTCCAGAGCACCAGCGACGAGGGACGCTTCGGCGAGGCCGACGTGCGGCTCCTGGGCACGATCGCGGCCAACGTCGGCGTCGCCATCCAGAACGCCCGGCTGTTCCGTGAGAGCCACCGGCGTGCCACCGAGATGGCCGCCCTCGCGGACGTCGGTCGCGAGCTGTCGGCGACCCTCGACCCGACGGCTGTCCTCGACCGCATCGCCGAGCACGCCATGGACCTGCTCTCGGCCGCATCGAGTGCCGTTTACCTCGCCCAGCCCGACGGGCGCACGTTCCGTGCCATCGTCGGTCGCGGCGAGATCGCCGAGCAGCTCCTGGCCGACACGATCAACCTCGGCGAAGGCATCGTCGGGAGCGTCCTGCGCGATCGCCGCGCCGAGATGGTCAACGACGTCCTGGCCGATCCGCGGACGCGCATCATCCCCGGCACCGACCCCGACGAGAACGACCGCTTGATGGTTGCACCGCTGGTCGCGCACGACGTCGTCATCGGGGCCATGGCCGTCTGGCGACCGATCCCAGGGGCACCGTACGTCCAGAGCGAGCTCGACCTGCTGATCGGCCTGTCGCAGCACGCGGCGATCGCCATCGAGAACGCCCGCCTGTACCGCGAGACGCAGGAGGCGCGCGACGCCGCCCAAGACGCGGATCGGGCCAAGAGCACGTTCCTCGCGGCCATGAGTCACGAGATCCGGACGCCGATGAACGCGATCATCGGTATGAGCGGGCTGATGCTCGACACGGCGCTGACCGACGAGCAGCGCGACTATGCGGAGACGATCCGCACCTCGGGTGACGCCCTCCTCACGATCATCAACGACATCCTCGACTTCTCGAAGATCGAGGCCGGCAAGGTCGATCTCGACCGGGAGCCGTTCGACCTCCGCGCATGTATCGAGGGCGCGGTGGACGTGCTGGCGCCATCCGCCGCTGCGAAGCACCTCGAGCTCCTCTACACGGTCGACGATGACCTGCCGCGCACGATCGTCGGCGACCAGGGCCGCGTTCGCCAGGTCGTCCTCAACCTGCTCTCGAACGCGATCAAGTTCACCGAGCGTGGTGAGGTGGAACTCTCGGCGACCGGCCGGCCGATCGGGGGCGACGCTTCCGGTGGAGGCGCACTCTGGTCGATCTCGATCGCCGTCCGCGACACCGGTATCGGCATCCCGGCGGACCGGATGGACCGGCTATTCCAGTCCTTCAGCCAGGCCGACGCATCGATCTCGCGGCGCTACGGCGGGACGGGCCTGGGCCTGGCCATCAGCCGACGCCTGGCCGAACTCATGGGTGGCACGTTGCTTGCCACGAGCGACGGTGTCGCCGGTCGCGGCAGCACCTTCGAATTGACGATCCTCGCCGACGCGGCTCCCGATCAGATCGCGTCGGCACCCGTTCGACTCCTCGACCTGAGCGGCCGCCGCATCCTCGTCGTCGATGACAACGCGACGAACCGGCGGATCCTGCGGACGCTGGTCGAGCGATGGGGCATGAGCGCCCGCGACAGTCGAGTCCCCTCGGGAGGCCCTCGGCTGGGTCGTGGCCGGCGAGCGGTTCGATCTGGTCATCGCCGACCTGCACATGCCCGAGCTCGACGGCATCGCCCTCGCCACGGCCTTACGGGCGGCCGACGCCGGCACGGGCACGCCCGTCATCGTGCTGTCGTCGATCGGCGTCCACGATCGCGAGAACGACGCGGTCGCGGCGTCGCTCGTCAAGCCGGTCAAACCGTCGGCGCTGTACGACACGATCGCGACGGTCCTCGCCGGCCAGTCCGCGGCCGTCGCCGTCCGGCCGTCCGGGGTTGGCATCGACCATGGCCTCGGGGCGCGTCATCCGCTCCGGATCCTTCTCGCCGAGGACAACCCGGTGAACCAGAAGCTCGCGCTCCGGCTGCTCGAGCGGATGGGGTATCGCGCCGACGTCGTCGAGGACGGATCGGCCGCGGTCGCCGCGGTCGAGGGAAGCACCTATGACGTGATCCTCATGGACGTCCAGATGCCGGAGCTCGACGGGATGGAGGCGACGCGCCGCATCCGGCACCGCTGGCCGGGCGAGACGCCTCGGATCGTGGCCATGACCGCCAACGCGATGGACGGCGACCGCGAGGCGTGCCTCGCGGCTGGCATGGACGACTACATCGCCAAGCCGATCTCGCCGGAGGCGCTCCAGGCAAGCCTCGTCGCCGCGGCACCGGCGACGGAGCGTGGGGCGTCCGCCGTCGGCGATGGAGCGACCGCATGACGTCGTCGCGCATCCTCGTCGTGGATGACACGCCGTTCAACCGGCGGCTGCTCGTCCGCCTGCTCGAGGGGATCGGCCATACCGCGGTGGAGGCCCCCGACGGGCGCCAGGCGCTCGACCGGCTGCGTGACGCCGACGCCGAGCCGATCGACCTCGTCCTGCTGGACATCGTCATGCCCGACATGGACGGCCACGAGACGCTGGCGGCGCTCAAGGCGGACGGCGCCCTGCGCGATCTACCGGTCATCGTCATCTCGGGCGTCGACGAGCTCGACAGCGTCGTCCGCTGCATCCGGATGGGGGCCGCGGATTATCTGCCCAAGACGGTCGACCCCGAGATCCTGCGTGCCCGGATCGACGCCTCCCTCGCCCAGAAGCGGCTGCGCGACAACGAGCGCGAATTGCTCGCGACCATCGATCGCCAGCGCTCGCAGCTCGCGCGCTTCCTGTCGCCGCAGGTCGCGGCCCTCGTCTCGAGCGCGGACGGTGAACAGATGCTGGCCGGCCACCGGCGCGAGATCACGGCGATGTTCTGCGACCTGCGCAACTTCACGGCCTTCTCGGAAACGGCCGAGCCCGAGGAGGTGCTCGGCTTCCTGCGGGCCTACCACGCCGCGATGGGGGCCCTGATCGTCGAGCACGACGCGACACTCGAGCATTTCGCGGGCGACGGCTTCATGACGTTCTTCAACGATCCCGTGCTCCAGCCGGATCACGCGGCACGGGCGATCGCCCTGGCCGTGGCGATGCGCGAGGAGTTCGTCGCGCTGGCGGCCGATTGGCGGCGGCGCGGCCACGTGCTCGAGCTGGGGATCGGCATCGCGACGGGCTACGCGACGCTCGGCCGGATCGGCTTCGAGGGTCGGTACGACTACGGGGCCATCGGCAACGCGATCATCCTGGCCTCGCGCCTCAGCGGCGAGGCCGCGGGCGGAGAGATCCTCGTCGCGGCACGGACCTTCGCAGAAGCGGAGGCGGAGGCCTCGATCATCGCCGAGCCGGGTGGTGACCGGATGCTCAAGGGCTTCAGCCGATCGGTCCCGACGTTCCTGATCACCGGCATCGGCGATCGCGCGGGCGGACAGGAGCGGGCCCCAGAAGGCGCGCCCACATGACGCTCGAACCGGAGGCGATGGCTCGCCTCCTCGAGATCACCGGGGACGATCAGGCCTTCGTCGATGAACTCATCGACACGTTCCTCGACGACGCGGCGACCCAGCTCGTGGCGCTCCGGGCGGCCGGCGAGGCCGACGACATCGCGGGGGTCGTCCGGCCCGCCCACTCCCTGAAGTCGAACAGCGTCAACGTCGGGGCGACGGTCCTCGCGGAGCTGTGTCGATCGCTGGAGGCGGACGCTCGCGCCGGCGCCGTGCCCGACATGCAGGCGCGGATCGCGGCCGCAGATGCGGAGTTCGCCGAAGTCAGGGATGCGTTGCTGGCGGAGCGCAGGGCGCGCTGAGCGGCCCGGCGCGGGTCTCTGCCGGCTCCCCCTCTCGCTCTTCCCCCTGACACGCCTCATCTTCGAGGCCGGGAGCGCTCCGCGGCGAGTAGGACGAACGTCCTATCCGTCGTCGGCCGAAGGTCCTGGTCGCCGTTCGGTCGCGACCTGCCGCAGCCGGCGCGCCACGTCGGGATGGCCGGCCGCCTCAGCCAGATCGGCCGGCGTGCCGCCCTCGGCCACGGCGACCGTCGGATCGGCGCCGGCGGACAGGAAGAGCTCGACCATCTCCACGTCGCCGTGCTGCGCGGCTTCATGGAGCGGCGTGTAGCCACCATGCTGGGTGGCATCGACGTCGGCGCCCGCCGCAAGCAGGACTCGACAGACCTCGAGGTGCCTGCCCGCGGCCGCCGCGTGGAGCGGCTGGTTCGCGAACGCATTGGTCGTGTAGGTGTCGACGGACGCGCCCGCGTCGAGCAGGATCTTGGCCACCTCGGGCTTGCCGAAGAAGGCCGCCAGGTGGAGCGCGGTGTAGCCGTCCGGGGACAGCCGCGAAACGGCTTCCGGGTCGTCGAGGATGGCCGAGCGGACGCGGTCGATGCGACCAAGGGCAGCAGCCTCGAAGAGGTCGAGATCCGGATCCGCCGCCAGGAGGGCATCCATGGTCGGCCGGTCGAAGCGGTAGCGGGCCAACAGCACGGCCGAGACACCATCGTCCCCGCGGGCCATCGCCAGGGACGGGTCCTCGGCGAGCAGGCCCTGGACCCGCTCCGTGTCACCGGCGGTCACGGCCGCGATCATGTCCGCCGGGCTGACCATGCGCGGAGCCTACCGCAGCGGCCACGGACCGCGGGTACGATGGCGGGCGAGAGGGAGGTTCAGCCAGGATGCGACTCGCGGACAAGGTCACGATCATCACCGGCGGGGGCGGCGGGATGGGCCGCGTCGCGGCGCGGATGTTCGCGGAGCAGGGAGCCCGGGTCGTCGTCGCGGAGTACGGCGAAGACGCCGGGCGCGAGACCGTCGACCAGATCACGAGCGCGGGAGGCGACGCGACCTTCGTGCGAGCCGACGTGTCGAACGAGACCGACGCGAAGGCGATGGTCGACCATGCGCTGTCGACCTTCGGGCGGCTCGATGTCCTCTACAACAATGCCGGGGTCATGCCCGAGGCCGACCATTCGGTGACCGACACGGCGGTCGATGTCTGGGACCAGGTCATGGCCGTCAACGTCCGCGGCGTGTTCCTCGGTTGCAAGTACGCCGTCCCTGCCATGGAGGCGGCCGGCGGCGGATCGATCATCAATATCGCCAGCTTCGTCGCGCTCGTCGGCTGCTCGGTCCCACAGGACGCGTACACCGCCTCGAAGGGCGCCGTCCTGAGTCTGACCCGCAGCCTGGCCGTCCAGTTCGGGCCGAAGGGCATCCGGACGAACGCGATCTGTCCGGGACCGGTCGAGACGCCGCTCTTGATGGACTGGCTCGTCAAGGATGAGGAGGCCAAGCGCATCCGCCTGGCCCGCAACCCGTCGGGCCGCTTCGGCAAGCCCGAGGAGATCGTCAACATGGCCGTCTACCTCGCCTCGGACGAGTCGCGCTGGACGAATGGCGCGTCGCTCGTCGTGGACGGTGGGATCACGGTCAACTACTTCTGAGGGACGGGCGATGACTGACGAACCGACCCCATCACAGCCCGCGTCGGGGCCGCTGGCCATCGGCGTCGACGTCGGCGGGAGCGGCATCAAGGCCGCCGTGGTCGACACTGGCACGGGCGAGTTGCGCTCCGAGCGACTGCGGGTCCCGACACCGAACCCGTCGACACCGGACAAGGTCGCCGCATCCATCGGCCGCCTCGTCCGCCGCCTGGCTGAGACCGCCGATCTGCCGACGGACGCGCCGATCGGCGTCGGCCTGCCGGGCGTGGCCATCGACGGTCGCCTCATGACGGCCGCCAACATCGACCCTGCCTGGGTCGACTACCCGATCGCCGAGAAGCTGTCCAGGGCGCTCAAGCGGCGGGTCGAGATCGTCAACGATGCCGACGCGGCCGGCATCGCCGAGATGCGTCACGGCGTGGGTGCGGGCAGGCCCGGTACGGTCATCTTCCTGACCCTGGGAACCGGCGTGGGATCGGGCGTCTTCGTCGACGGGCACCTCGTCCCCAACACGGAGTTCGGCCAGATGGAGATCCGCGGCCGGCCGGCGGAACGTCGCTCGGCCTCGGCGGCGCGGCAACGGCGCGGCCTGTCGTGGAAAGCGTGGGCGCAGGACCTCGACGAGCACCTGCAGCGGATCGAGGACCTGATGTGGCCCAACCTGTTCATCCTCGGCGGTGGGGTCAGCAAGAACGCCGACAAGTTCGTGCCGAAGCTCACGCTTCGCACACCGGTCGTTCCGGCGCAACTCCGCAACGATGCCGGGATCGTCGGATCGGCGATCGTCGCGGTCGAGGGGCTGTGGGATGCGAAGTCGACCTGGGACGACCTGCCAGAAGACTCGGCGGCGGCGTCGGCCTAGGGAGGTCCGGGCGTATCATCGGGGCCCATTCCCGCCCCTCCGGCAGCGCACCCTGAGGTCCCGCTCATGACGACCGAATCCACGGCTCCGGCCGCACGCACCGAGGCGCCCACCGCGACGCGGATGATGATCGGTGGCGAGTCCGTCGAGGCGGCCGACGGTCAGACCTTCGACCTCGTCGATCCCGCCACGGGCACGACGATCGCCACCGCGCCGCTCGGCGGGCGCGCCGACGTCGACCGCGCGGTCGAGGCTGCCCAGACCGCCTTCGAGGAGCGCAAGGGCTGGGCGAACTGGGCCGCCGGCAAGCGTGGCCGGTCCCTTGCCAAGCTGGCCGACCTGCTCAAGAAGAACAGCGAGGAGCTGGCCTGGCTCGAGAGCCGCAACGGTGGCAAGCCGATCACCTCGGCGCGGGGCGAGATCATCGGGGCGAGCCTGGTCTTCGACTACTACGCGGGCGCGGCGAACAAGGTCTATGGCCAGACGATCCCGGTCTCGAAGCCGGGCATCGACATGACCCTCCGCGAGCCGATCGGCGTCGTGGGCCTGATCGTGCCGTGGAACTTCCCGCTGTTGATGGCCGCCTGGAAGGTCGCGCCGGCGCTGGCGGCCGGCAACACCGCGATCCTCAAGCCCGCGTCGTACACCCCGCTGACGGCGATCCGCCTGGGCGAACTTGCACTCGAGGCGGGCATCCCGGCCGGCGTGCTCAACGTGGTGACCGGACCGGGCG
The DNA here is from genome assembly GCA_963813535.1 of uncultured Chloroflexia bacterium. GTDB lineage: Bacteria > Chloroflexota > Limnocylindria > Limnocylindrales > CSP1-4 > SPCO01. Next base: position 1,922,578 of record CAWEZH010000002.1, read on the forward strand.
GCACGGTGGGCGCGTCGATCGCCGGCCATCCAGACATCGGCAAGGTGGCATTCACGGGCGAAACGACGACGGGCCAGGAGATCATGCGACTGGCATCGGGCAACGTGAAGAAGATCTCGCTCGAGCTCGGCGGCAAGAGCCCCAATATCGTCTTCGCCGATGCGGACCTCGAGCGGTTCGCCAAGGAATCGCCCTACAGCGTCTTCGACAACTGCGGCCAGGACTGCTGCGCTCGAAGCCGGATCCTGGTCGAGCGGTCGGTGCATGAGCGAGTCGTCGAGCTGTTCGCCGACGCCACACGCAACGTGAAGGTCGGCGACCCGGCCGACGACGCGACCGAGGTCGGGCCGCTGGTCAGCGCCAAGCAGCGCGACCGCGTGAAGGACTACATCGAGATCGGGCTGGGCGAGGGCGCGACGCTCGTCGTCGGCGGCGCGGCGCCCGACGATCCGACCCTGGCCGGCGGGGCGTATCTCCTACCGACGGTGTTCGACGGCGTAAGCAACGACATGCGCATCGCCCGCGAGGAGATCTTCGGTCCTGTCGTGTCGGTCATCCCGTTCGAGACCGAGGACGAGGCGCTCAGGCTGGCCAACGCGACGCCGTACGGCCTGTCCGGATCGATCTGGAGCCGCGACATCGGCAAGGCGATGCGGGCCGCGAAGGCGCTGCAGTCGGGGGTCATCAGCATCAACTCGAACAGCTCGGTCCATACCGAGGCCCCGTTCGGCGGCTACAAGATGTCGGGCATCGGACGCGAGCTGGGGATGGCCGCCCTTGACCTCTACACGGAGACGAAGAACGTCTTCATCGACATCAGCTGAGTCTGGGCCTCCCGATCGAGCGCGGCAGATCGCCGCTCAGGCGCGCTCAGCGCAAGGCGGCGACGAGGACGCGAACGAGCGCACGTTCAGTGCGTGAGCGAGCGGCCGCAGGAGCCAACGCGGCGATGAGCCGCATCAGCGAGCGAGATGCAAGCGAGCATCGGGGGGACCGGACTCCAACCTCGTTCCACGGTCGGCTGGACCCGTCCGGGCGGGGTCGACGCGGGCGCGGCGCGATCGCCCTCGTCGGCTGGGTCGTGGGTCTCGGGGCGGTGATCGCCCTCGCCACACAGGGCGGTGCAACTCCGGAGCGGGCGGCTCCGTCCGCTGCGGCGGTCGTGACCTCGTCGTCGAGCGCTCCGGTGGGGCGGCGTCAGCTCGCGCTCGATCAGCCGGCGAGACGCGGCGATGTCGTGACGACCCGCGAGCTGATCGTGCGTGGCCGGGTCGCCCGAGCTGCCGGCGAGGTCCGGATCATGCTCGAATCGAGGGGCGGCAAGCCCGTCGCGACGGCTGCCATCGATCCCATCGGGTACGGACACGGCGACTGGATCCCGTTCGAGAGCCGGTTCCGGCTGGAGATGCCCCGACCTGCGGGCGACATGACCCTGTTCATCGTCGCCGTCGACGGCGCCGGCATCCCCATCGACGCGGTCCGTCGCCGCTTCACGATCGGGGCGATCATCGACATCTCCGCCGTCTCCGGCGGCCGACGCTCACGCTCCAACGGCGAGGACGGGCTCATGGGCGGGATCCCGTTCGGGACGAACGTGCTGCCCGGCACCTGACGGTCAGGAGCCGAGGTCGCCCTCGGGCCACGTGAGGTCGGGTCGCCGTCGCTCGATCCAGTCGCGGAGCATCCACATCGTCGTCCGGAACGCCAACCCGGACCAGGGGATGTCCTCGGGCGCGAACGTCGCGATCTCGAGCGCCTCGGGCGTCGGCATCGCGGTCCCGCCGACTACCCGGGACTCGAACGCGATCGTCACGACGGCCGCCTCGAGGCGCGTGTACAGGCCGATGATCTCGCCCGGTTCGATGATCAGCCCGGTCTCCTCGAGCGTCTCGCGGATGGCGGCCTGGTGGACGGTCTCGTCGACCTCGAGGAAGCCGCCGGGCTGGGCCCATGCCCCGCGGCCGGGTTCGATGCCGCGCCGGAGGAGGACCAGCTCGCCGTCCTCGGTGACCGGCAGCGTGGTCACCACGAGCCGCGGGTTGACGTAGGCGATGTGGCCGCACGAAGGACACGACAGGCGGTCGCGATCCTCACCCTCGATCGAGCCGAAACGGAGAGCCGAGCCGCAGCTCGAGCAGAAGTTGAGCGTCCGCGCGATCCAGTCCGGGACGCCTCGCCCTGGGGCGAGATCGGTCGAGCGCCCGTCAGGCCCGAGGTCGAACGCGTCCACGCCTAGGCGAGCAGCACGACGACGGCCGCGCCGATCAGCAGCATCAACCCGATCAGGCTGACCGCGACCCACGCCAGTCGGAACCAGCCCTTGCCGCGATCCACCGGCATCCACGCCCAGGCCGAACGCCAGATGCGGACGATCGCGTCGGCCGTGGTGATCACGAGGAGCGGGGCGGCGATGATGACGCACAGCTTGACCAACGGATCGCCGAGGCTGGCGCCGAGATTGAGCGCGGTGATGGCGACGGCGCCGCAGATCAGGACCGGCACAGACAGGTTGATGTAGTGCTTCTGCAGCGGCGTCGGGGCCACCTCCGGTACGGACCGCGGGGGCAGACCCACGAGGCTCGGAGGCAGGGTGGACGGCTGGACTGGTTGGCGATCGAGCACCGGCATGCCCGGCTCCCAGCGTTCGTCGTCTGTCACGGTTCGAGTGTAGTCGGGGTCGCGGTCTCCCTTAGAGGATCCGCTCGTCGCGGGCGTCCGATGCGTCGACGATCGTCGTGCAGGTCGGACAGAAGTAGCGAGCCTCGAGTGGCGTCCCGCAGACGCCATGCCGCAGCGGCTCGACGTCGTTCGAGCGGCGGGCACCCCAGTCCGCGAGCAGGCGCAACGCCGATGCGAGGGCGCGACCGTCGGCGGTGAGCTCGTATGCGTACCGCGTCGGACGCTCCTGGTAAGGGCTTGACCTGAGGATGCCTGCCCGCTCGAGTCGGCGCAGGCGGTCGGTGAGGATGTTCGGCGCGATCCCTGGCAGTGCCTCGCCGAGGTCACCGAACCGGCGAGACCCGTCGAGCAGCGCTTCGACCAGCAGGAGGCTCCATCTGTCACCGACCCGGTCGAGGGCGGCCTCGAGCGGCAGCGGGCGACGATCGGTGGACGTGGTGTCGGTCATGGTCGGTCGATGGTAGCCGGTGGGAGGACTTGTCAGACGGACGTGTCGGTAGTAACTTGCAAGTCACTAGCGACACCCCTCTCTCACCCGGCAAGGAGCACATCATATGGGCAGCATCGAAGAGCTCGGCACGTCGATCGCCGCGGTCGCCGACCGCGTCGGACCGTCGATCGTGGGGGTCGGTCGGGACGGCCGCGGGTCCGGCGTCGTCGTCGCCGACGGCCAGGTCCTGACCAACGCGCACAACCTTCGTGGTCGTGAGGTCACCGTCACGTTCAGCGACGGGCGCTCGACCCGTGGTGAGGTCCGCGGCGTCGACCCGGATGGCGACCTTGCAGTCATCGCGGTCGACACGGCCGGATCCACGGCCATCGCCTGGGGTTCCGGGGATGGGGCGTCGATCGGCGACCCTGTGTTCGGCGCGGCGGCGACCTACGGCGGCGGCACACGCGTCACGGTCGGCTTCGTGTCGTCGGTCGCGCGTTCGTTCCGCGGACCGGGTGGCCGGCGCATCTCCGGAAGTATCGAGCACACCGCTCCGCTGGCACCGGGCTCGTCTGGCGGGGCGCTGGTCGACGCCGAGGGCAAGCTGGTCGGTCTCAACACGAACCGGATCGGCGAGGGGTTCTACCTGGCCTTGCCGGCCGAAGCAGGTCTGCAGGCCCGCATCGAGGCGCTGGGCAAGGGCGAATCGGTCGAGCGGCCGCGGCTCGGTGTCGCGATCGCGCCGAACCACGTCGCGCGCCGCCTGCGCCGTTCGGTGGGGCTGCCGGAGCGTGACGGGATCCTGGTCCGGGGCGTCGAGGACGGCAGTGCCGCCGCCTCGGCGGGTGTCGAGGTCGGCGACCTGATCGTTTCGGCCGGCGGCCGGCCGATCGCCGACGCGGATGATCTGCAGGACGCGCTCGGGAGCCTTGATCTGCCGTACGACCTGGTCGTCGTGCGGGGCGCGGACGAGATGACCCTGAAGGTCACCGCTGCCAAGCAGGAGCGCACACCGGGCGACGCATGACCGGGGCGACCTGTCACCAGGAAGGGCTGAGCACTCGCCCCTGAACCGCTAGCATCCGCGCGTGGATCGGATCCTCGCCTGGTACCGGCTGGGCTCGTCGCTCGGAGCGGTCATCGCCCTCGTCGCCGCGAACCTCATCCCGCTGCTCGGCGTGCTGTTCCTCGACTGGAGTGTCTGGAACATCCTGGTCATCTACTGGCTGGAGAACGGCATCGTCGGGTTCATCAACGTCCTGAAGATGATGGCCGCGACCGGCGAGGACGCCGGGCCAGGACCGGCGATCACCGTCAACGGTCAGCCGGCGACCGCGATGTCGAAGCCGGCGCTCGTCCCGTTCTTCGTCGTCCACTACGGGATCTTCTGGTTCGTGCATGGCATCTTCGTGCTCACGCTACCGGTGTTCCTGATGTTCGGTTCGGGAACGACGAGCATGGATCTCGACCCGGGGGCGGTGCTCGTCGCGGCGATCGCGCTTGCGATCAGTCACGGGCTGTCGTTCCTGTGGAACTTCCTGCACGGCGGCGAGTACCGGCGCGTGACGGCGGCCGGCCTGATGTTCGCGCCCTATCGGCGGCTGATCGCCCTGCACCTGACGATCATCTTCGGCGCCCTGGCGGTGATGCTCACCGGCGCACCCACGGCCGTCGTCGCGATCCTGGTCGCGGTCAAGACGCTGCTCGACCTCGGCTTGCACCTCGCGGAGCACCGAGGCGTCGGTCAGCCGAGCATCGCCCTCACGAACTGAGATCGTCTCCCGCGTTCGACGGGTCGTCCATCACCGACGCGGTCATACGCGAGCGCCACTCGGCGAGGCGCGCCGCGAGCCCCTCGTCGGCGAGGGCCAGGATCGACGCGGCCAGAAGCCCTGCGTTGACGGCGTTCCCGATCGCCACGGTCGCGACCGGGATCCCGCGGGGCATCTGGACGATCGACAGCAATGAGTCCATCCCACCCAGGTGCTGGGTGGGGATCGGCACACCGATGACCGGCAGCGTCGTCTTGGCCGCGAGCATGCCGGGCAGGTGCGCCGCCCCACCAGCCCCGGCGATGATCACCCGGATCCCGCGACCGGCGGCCTCCTCGGCATAGCGGAAGAGATGGTCCGGTGTCCGGTGCGCGGAGACGACCCGGAGCTCCGCCGGCACGCCGAGCGCGCGAAGGGTCTCGACCGCCTCCTCGAGCACGGGAAAATCCGATCGGCTCCCACCGACCACACCGACCACGGGGCTCGGCGCGTCGGCGCTCACGGCGGCCCATCTCGTTGCTCGTCGGTGTCGCCGTCCTCCCAGCGGAGGAGCTCGATCGCGGCGCGGGCGCGAGCCAGCGCCTCCTCGCTCGATGGTCCGATGACGGTCACGTGACCCATCTTGCGGCGCTCGAAGACCTGCCGCTTGTCGTACAGGTGCAGGTGCACGGCCGGGTCCGCCATGGCGCGTGCCAGCCCGAGCGGTTCGAGGCGAGCCGGGCGGGCCGGACCCGTGCCGAGGAGGTTGACCATCGCGGTCGGGGCGAGCGCCTCGGTCGAGCCGAGGTCGAGGCCGCAGACCGCCCGGACGTGCTGTTCGAACTGCGACGTCACGGCACCTTCGATCGTCCAGTGCCCGCTGTTGTGGACGCGCGGCGCGAGCTCGTTGGCCACGAGCCGCTGGTCGGGCATCAGGAAGAGCTCGACGGTGAGCATCCCGGTCACGCCCATCATCACCGCTAGCCGCTCCCCGATCGAAGCGGCACGTTCGGCGACCTCCGGATCGACCGCGGCGGGCGCCACGCTCTCGACGAGGATGCCTGCGTCATGCCGGTTGCAGGCGAGCGGGTAGGTCGCGATGCTACCGACCGAGCTGCGCGCGACGACGATCGACAGTTCAGCCTGGAACGCGAGCTCGGCCTCTGCCAGCAACACCTCCCCGGCGGGACGCCCCAGCCGGTCGAGGGCATCGTCGAGCTCGCGGTGGTCACCGACCCGCACCTGGCCCCGACCGTCGTAGCCGCCGGTCGCCACCTTGATCCGCATCGGCAGCCCGATCGCATCGGCGGCGGCGTGCAGGTCCTCGGTCGTCCGGATCTCGCGCCAGGGAGCCACGGCGACCCCGGCCGTCTCGAGGAACCGACGCTCCGCGATCCGGTCCTGGGTCACGTGCAGCGGCAACCGGCCGGGACGGACAGATCGCACCGCGTCGACCGCGTCGACGACCTCGGTCGCGATGTGTTCGAGCTCATACGTCACGACGTCGCTCCACCCGGCCAGGCGGAGCGCCCCACCGACATCGTCATAGCCGGAAACGACGACCCGATCGGCGATGCTGACCGCCGGACTGTCAGGATCCGGATCGAGGACGGCGACCCTGTAGCCCATCGTCCGGGCCGCCATGCCGATCATCCGCCCGAGCTGGCCACCGCCGAGGATGCCGATCGTGGCCGGCGGCACGACGGGCGGACGCTCGACGCCGATGCGGCGATGGACCTCGGAGATCCACGCCTGCTTGCGGTACGTGTACTGGTGCGGCTCGATCGGGCCGTCGGACACGATGCCGGTCTTGAGCTCCGCGTAGCCCTCGACGAGGGTGGGATCGGCAAGCAGCGCGTCGCGGAACGCCACGTCGCGTTGGAGCTCCTCGGTGTCGGGCAGGACGTGGCAATGGATGCGGAACGTCGTGCCGCCACGGACGAGGGAGCCCACCAGCATCGGCCGGCTCGGTGGCCATGGATCGGGACCTGGCTGCGGTCCGAACCCCAGCTCCCGGAGCATCGCCGCGACAGCCGGGACGTCCTCGGGAGTGGTCGCGATCGCGAGATCCACGATGCCCTTGCCGGGCAATCCGGGGACGGCCGTGCTGCCGATGTGCTCGACCACCAGGTCCGGACGGCGCTCGCCGATGAGCTCGGTGACGGCGCCCGCGACCTCGATCGTCCGAGGATCCCACGGCTCGACCGTCGCGGGCAGTCGGACGTACGGCCCGATCGGCGGGTTCACCGGGGGAGTGTAGACTGCGCCCCCATGCGACACGTCATCGGCCGACACGCCCTCGAGGTGGACGTCGGATAAGTCACCGAACTGATCGCCCGGGCCGACCGGGTGATCGTGGATCTCGGCACGGGCGACGGCCGTGCCGTGATCGCTCGCGCGACAGGGGACTCTCGCGCGCTGGTCATCGGCATCGACGCCGCGGCGGCATCGATGGCCGAGTCGTCGCGCCGTGCCGACCGGCGCGGACCGCACAACGCCCTCTTCCTGGCGGCCCGCGCAGCTGCGCTCGACGCGACACCGCTCGCGGGCCAGGCCGACGTCGTGACCGTCACGTTCCCCTGGGGCTCGCTGCTCCGCGGCGTGCTCGGTCGTGACGAGGCGTCGCTCCGTGGCATCGCGTCGATCGTCCGACCCGGCGGTCGCGTCGAGGTGCTGGCGTCGGTCGTGCCGGCCGATCGGGTGGACGGCATCGACTGCCTCGACACATCGATCCGTCCGGCGCTGACGGACGCTTGGCTGGCCGCCGGACTCCGGCTCATCGATCTGCGGCCTGCCACGTCTACCGAGGTCGCGGCGACGGGCTCGACCTGGGCGCGGCGGCTCGGCGCCGGGCGGCCCGTGTGGCGGCTGACAGGTGTCCGCTCGGCTAGCATCGAGCCATGAGCGGACACGCTGCCACCACGCCGCTGATCCTCGATGTCGACACGGGCATCGACGACAGCCTCGCGCTGCTCTACGCGGTCGCGTCCCCGGAGGCCGAGATCGTCGCGGTGACGTGCGTGTCCGGCAACGTCGAGGCGCGGCAGGTCGCGACGAATACCCTCGCCGTGCTCGAGCTGGCCGGTCGCACCGACATCGACGTGGCCGTCGGGCGCGAGATCCCTCTCGTACGGGCGCTCGAGACGACGCCCGAGACGCACGGCCCGGCGGGCATCGGCTACGGGGAGCTGCCAACACCGCGGCGCCCGGTCGGCGACCGTCACGGCGTCGACGTGATCGTCGATGCCGCTCGCGCTCGGCCCGGTGAGATCACCCTGGTCACCCTCGGCCCGCTGACCAACCTCGCGGTCGCACTGGAGCGCGAACCCGCCCTGCCGCGCCTGCTGCGACGGCACGTGCTGATGGGCGGCGCGTTCGGTGCTCCCGGCAATACGACCCCGACCACCGAGTGGAACGTCCATTGCGATCCGGAAGCGGCGCGGATCGCCTTCCGGGCCTGGGGCGAGGCCATCGCCGCGGACCCGTCGGTGCCACGACCGCTCGCTCTCGGCCTCGACGTCACCGAGCAGGCGCGGATCGGGCCCGAGCACGTGGTCGCCCTCGCCCGCCGCGCCGGCAGCACGCCCGACGATTCGCTGGGCACGCCCGCCGACGACCCGCTCGCGCCGGCTCGCTCGGTCGCGTCGAACGCGATCATCCGGTTCGTCGCCGACGCCCTGCGCTTCTACTTCGAGTTCCATGAACGCTATGACGGCTTCTACGGGGCGTTCATCCACGACCCGCTGGCGGTCGCCGCGGCCCTCGACCCGCGGCTCGTCACCACCGAGGCGCTCTACGTCGACGTGGAGACGAGCGGCGAGCTGACGACCGGCATGACCGTCGCCGACCGTCGGCGGCTCACCGGGAAGCCACCGAATCTCGACGTGGCAGCGACTGCCGACGTCGAAACGTTCCTCGATCGCATGATCGAGCGGGTGGGCAGCCTTGCCGCCGATCGGGCCGGCGTCCCGACGTAGCCGGACCGCGCGGGCGGCGGCTCGCCATCTCGACCTAGCGCCCCCGGCCGACGACCAGCAGCAGGAACGAGGTCTCGATCACGTCGATGCCGGCGATGACTGCGGCGATGATCAGCGGCAACGGGTTGGCCAACGCCCAGCCGACACCGGCAGCGAACGCCGCCACGGCGAGGAACGCCAGCCTGACGGCGCGGATGAGACCCGGGACGTCGGTCTGGCCGGATGCCTCCATGCGCGACACCGAGCGCATGAGCAGCATCACCCCGACGGCCACGGCGACCCCGACCAGGAACGCGCGCACCAGCGGCGGCGGGCTGACGATCGCGTCGAGCCATCCGGCGTTCCAGCCGGCCACCGTGGCGAGGACGACCGCGAGGAGCCCGAGCGCGATAGCGATCGACGCGCCGAGCCGTGGCCGAGACGCCTGCGTCATCCCTCGACGACGTCGAGGACCACCTCGTGGACCGACTCGTCGACGATCCGCCACGCCCTGACGCTCGGCGTACCGGAGGCCGGATCGGCCTCGTCATCCGACAGCGAGACCAGCACGTACAGCGCGTCCGGATAGAACGCCAGGCCCACATCCGTCGGTGAGGGCACCGCGGGCGAGTGCGTGTGCGAATGGACGATGCCCCAGAACACCTCGTCGGCATCATCGGTGGCGACGGTCAGCCGGAACAGGTCGTCCGGATGGATCTCGTAGCGGTACGGGGAGCCGGCAGCGTTGCGGGTCGGCTCGAACCGGAGCGCTCGGCCGCCGGCTGCCGCCGGACCGTCGCCCACGATGAGCCCGCACGCTTCGTTCGGGGCGCCCGCGCGTGCGTGGTCGATGAGTGACTGGACCATCGTCGCCGGGATCGCGGCTGCCGCCGGACCGGGATGGACCGGGATCACCACCAGTTGACGCCGCCCTCGAGTGCCTCCTGCATCTCGTCGAAGGAGGTCGTGAACGTGCCGGCCGACAGGTACTTCCACCCGCCGTCCGGAAGGAGGGCGACGATGGTCCCCGCCCGCATGCGGGCCGCCTCGCGTGCAGCCGCGACCAGCACGGCTCCGCACGACGGACCGCCGAAGATGCCCTCGCGGAAGACCAGCTCGCGAAGGGCGGTCAGGGCGTCGAGGTTCGAGACGAGGTACTTCGCATCGAGCGCCTCGGGCTCGAGGATCTCGGGGATGAACCCCTCGTCGAGGGAGCGGAGACCCTGCACCTGCTCACCGGGCAGAGGCTCGGCGGCCACGATGCGGACGCCCGGCTTGTGCTCGCGCAGGAAGCGCGACACGCCCATCAACGTGCCGGCAGTCCCAAGGCCGGCGACGAAGACGTCGATCTCCGGGCAGTCGGCCAGGATCTCCGGACCGGTCGTCTCGTAATGCGCCTGCGGGTTCGCGGGATTGCCGTACTGGTACGGCATGACGAAGCGGTCGTCCTTCCCGACGAGGTGCTTGGCGAGCGCGATCGCGCCGTTCGAACCGAGCGCGCCCGGCGAATCGATGACCTCGGCGCCGAACAGGGCCGCCATCTGCCGACGTTCGTTCGTCACGTTGTCGGGCATGACGAGGGCGACTCGATAGCCCTTGCGGCGACCGATCATCGCGAGCGCGATGCCGGTGTTGCCGGACGTCGGCTCGAGGATGATCGAGTCGTCGCGGAGCAGCCCGCGCTCCTCGAGGTCCTCGATGAGGTACTTCGCGACACGGTCCTTGACCGACCCGGTCGGGTTGAGCATCTCGAGCTTGGCGAAGATGCGCACTGACGGGTTCGGACTCATCCGCGGGATCTCGACCAGCGGCGTATGCCCGATCGCGTCGAGGATGTCCGCGTAGCGGCCGCCGTGGGGCGCCAGGTCTTCGTGAGCGTGGTGATGGTCGTGGGCGGCCTCGTCGATCCGCCACGGGACGGCCACGTCAGCCGCCGGCCATCGCCGGCAGGAGCCGGACCTCGTCGCTCCCGGCCACCGGGGTATCGAGACCGGCGAGGTAGCGTACGTCCTGCCCGTTCACGTAGACGTTGACGAACCGGTTGAGGTCACCATCGTCCGTCAGCAGCTGACCGCCGAGCGACGGATGCCGCTCGATCAGGCCGTTCACGACCGTGCGGATGGAGTCGCCCTCGATCACCACCGACTTCGCGCCACCAACGGTCGCGCGAAGGACGGACGGGATGTAGACGGTGCTCACGCGCGCGCCTCGGGCGAGACCGAACCGGCCAAGCCGGTGGTCGTCATGAGGAACGGCGCGTCACCACCGACATTCGCGACGGACGACGGGCGCCCGGCCTTGCGAGCCTCGACCGCGGCGTCCGAGCACACCGGGCACTGCGGGTCGCGCCGGAGCTGCAACTCGGTGAACTCGGTCTCGAGCGCGTCGAACAGCACGAGCCTACCGGCGAGCGTGTTGCCGATACCGAGCAACACCTTGAGCGCCTCGTTGGTCTGGAGGAGACCGAGGATGCCGGGAACGACCCCAAGCACGCCCGCGACCGAGCAGCCCGGGGCGAGCTCGGGCGGTGGCGGGGTCGGGTACAGGCAGCGATAGCACGGCCCCTCGTAGGGGATGAACGTCGTGAGCTGGCCCTCGAAGCGGAAGACGCTCGCGTGCATGACCGGGATGCCGGCAGCGACCGCGGCATCGTTGAGGACATAGCGCGTCTCGAACGTGTCGGTGCCGTCGAGGATGACGTCGTAGCCCTCGATGAGCCGCTGCACGTTGTCGGCCGTCAGCATCTCCTCGTGCTCGACGACCTTCACGTCCGGGTTGAGGGCATTGATCGCGATCCGTGCCGACTCGACCTTGCGTTCGCCGATCCGGTCGGTGGTGTGGATGATCTGGCGCTGGAGGTTGCTGAGGTCGACGACGTCGAAGTCGACCAGGCCGATCGTGCCGACACCGGCCGCGGCCAGATACAGGGCGGCCGGGCTGCCCAGGCCGCCGGCGCCGATGAGCAGCGCCTTCGACTCGAGCAGCTTCTGCTGCCCAGCCGATCCGACCTCGGGGATCAGGAGATGGCGGCTATAGCGCTGCTTCTGCTCCGGGCCCAGGACGACGGGCGTCTCGAAGTCGAAGCCCGCGCCCTTCCAGCCCTGGAAGCCACCGGACATGCTCGCAACATCGGTGTAGCCCATGTCGGCCAGGGTCTGGGCGGCGAAGAGTGAGCGGATGCCACCCGCGCAGTACAGGATGACCGGGGCGTCGTGGTCCGGCGCGGCGGCCTCGATCTGCTGCTCGATGTAACTCTTCGAGACGTGCTGGGCGCCAGGGATGTAGCCCTGATCCCACTCGGACGCCTCGCGCACGTCGACGATCGTCGCGGCGCCGGCCGGCAGGGATTCGACCTCCTGGGGCGTGACCTCGCGGATCTGGCTGCGGGCCTCCCGAAGGAGGTCGGCGTAGGACTTCGGCATGGGGCTGATGGTGACTCCGGTGTTCGACGGGCTGGCTCGCGCATGGCGGCCAGGGCGGTGGTGGGGCTGGGGTCGCGACGCGCGCCGGCTCAGGCCGGCCGGCGACACCTGCAGCGGCGCTCGATCCCGTTCACGCCTGGCTCCCCTGGGCCGTCGCGCTCTCGCGAGCGACACCGAGGTCGCCAAGGACATGCTGGAGGCTCTCGTGGCTGAGCATCGCGCACTTGAGGCGCGCGGGGCTGATGTCGATGCCGAGCAGCTCGAGCAGGTCGTCTGCGCCGATCGCCGCCACGTCCTTGAGCGGCTTGCCCTTGATCTCGTCGGTCAGGAGGCTCGCGCTCGCCTGGCTGATGGCGCAGCCACGGCCGGTGAACCCGACGCGATCGACGACGCCGTCCTTGACACCGACCATGAGCGTGATCCGATCGCCGCACAGCGGGTTCGAACCCTCATAGCTGGCATCGGCATCCTCGACCACCCCGAAGTTGTGGGGCTGGCGATAGTGCTCGAGGATGTAGTCGCGGTACAGGTCGTCCATCGAACATCGAGTGTAGCGCGGAACGGCAATCCCGACCACTGGGGTCGGGATTATCTGGATCTGCTGGTTCGAACGCTTGGCGATGCCTCGGGTCGGGCGCACGTGCGTCGCGGGGCCTCGGTGCCTGCCTGCAACGGACCGTTGTGCCGCCCTCGCTGGTACGAGCGGACAGGCGCCCACGGGTGGGTCCGTGGCTATCGTCTTGGGGGTGGCCACGAACGTCGCAGACGCCCTAGGCGTCGCCCTCGGCGGACTCGCGCAGAAGCGCGGGCTGATCCCGCGCGTCCCGGACGGCGATCGGTTGCTGGCCGATGCCGCCGTCTGGCTGAACGGCGAGTACGCCGACGCCGTCCGCTCCACCCACCAGCGGACGCTGCCTGGCGGCGAGATCGCGCTGGCGGTCGACCTCCATCCCGCCGCGTCCCCGCTCCTCCTGACCGCGGACGACGAGGGGCGTGTCACGGTCGCGGCCGAGACCGGCGCCGCGGGTCCCGGCTATCACCGCTTCGTCGGTCGAGTCCTCGAGCGACTCAGCGGGGAGCTCGCCATCCAGTGGACCGATGGCGACGGCGCGACGGCGTTCGTCGACCGCCAGGGAGCGGAGCAGCTCTACCTCGGCTGGCTGGGTCCGCAGCTTGCCGCGTCGCTGGCGCGAGCGCGGCGCGGCGAGCGGGGCATCCCGCTCGGGATGCCGGGCGGGACGCGCGTCACGACAGAGGCGGCGATGGCGACCGTGATGGGTCCGCGCGACGAGGCCTGGCTCGAGGCGGCCATCGCCGATCCGCGGGTCGCCCTGGGCATGACGCCGTGGTGGGCCGACGCGACCGATGGTCAGTATCTCCTCAACAGGGCACTCGTGCTGATGTGGCTGCAGGTCCGCTGGCGGACGCCGGCGATGGAGGGCGAGGCCGACCTGTTCGACGAAGTCCATCGACTGCTGTCGCGCGCCTATCCGTTCGATCCCGGCCTCGAGTACCCGTGGCACGCATGGACCGAGTTGACGGGGCTGCGCGGCATCGACGACCCGATGGCCCGCCAGGCCGCTGAGCGCGCGAGCGCGGTCTCCCCGGAGGACCCGCCGGTGGGCTATCGCCGCGACTCGGTGGTCATCAGCCACGAGGGCTGGGCGCTCGAGGTCCCGGGGGCGTTCGCCGAGCGCCGTTCGCCCGAGGAATGGTGGGGTGGCGGCACGGGCCGGAGCATCACGCTGGCCGCGACGGCGACGGGCGACGCCGACGGGACGCCGATGGGTGCCCACGATTTCATCGACCAGTTCGCGGTCGACCTCGGGCCGGATGCGATCGCGCATCGCTCGGGCGAGGTGCTGGGCCGGGCGAGGCTCGTGACCGACGCCTCCTCCGGCGTCGAGGTCGGGATCCTCGAGGGCTACTCGGCGGTGAGCGGCTCGGGCGCTGCGATCAAGATCGAGTTCGATGACCCGGCCGACTGGCAGTGGGCCCTCGACATGTGGCGGTCGCTCGCCCCGGGTTGACCGTGTGGGTAGGCCGCCGGTGCCCTCCCCTCGCGGGCACCGGCCGCCCGCGGGATCAGACCGAGTTGCTCACGGTCGTAATGATGTGGCTGACCTGGCTCCCGAGGAAGATGAGGGCCACGATGGCGATGATCGCGATCAGCGCGAGGATGAGGGCGTATTCGGCCAGTCCCTGACCGGCATCGCCGTTGGCGATCCGCAGCCGCGCGTTCCGGAACCGTTCCATGACAATCTCCTGCTGGGTGCCTCGTCGCCGAGGCCGCACCCGGTTTTCGACCGGGCGCCGGCAGCATCACGTCGCTCGGGCGGTGCCCGAAATCGGGGTTCTGACGGGGTACGCGTTGCGGGTCGTCCCGCAATGTCTGATCAGACCGCCGGCCAGTCGAAGGTCACGATCGTGCCGATGCCGCCGTCACGGCGACCGGAACGAACCGATGCCCCGCACAGCTTCGCCTCGGTGACCATGTCGGCCAGACCCCGCCCGCCGTCCCTCAGGGCCACACCCTCGGTATCGACCGGGAGACCCGGTCCGTCGTCCTCGATGCACAGGCGGAGGTGGTCTGCGCCCGCGGCGACCACGAGCCTGACCGTCGCGTCCGGGGCGTGGCGCATCACGTTGTCAAGTGCCAGCGTGGCGACTCGCAGCGCGGCCCGGTCGACGTCGGTCGGGGGCGGCCCGGGGCGTGGTGCCGGACCGTCGGCGACATCGATGGTCACGCGGACGCCCGATCGGTCCTCGACCCGCTCGGCCAGCGACTCGAGCGCCGGAACCAACCCGCCGATCTCGAGACCGATCGCGTCGCGCGTCTCGATCATCGCTTCGATCTGCTGGAAGGCCTCTCGGAGCGAGCGGGCCAGGCGATCCACCGAGCCGACACGTTCTGCCTCACGAATCGCGCGCCGCAGGTCCGGCACGACGACCGCGTGCAGGTCACGGGCGATCCGCGCGCGTTCCGTCATCGCCGCTCGCCGCTCACGTGCCCGACTCGGGGTGAGCTCCTCGCCGAAGGCTCGGAGCCAGTCGATGACGTAACGGATCGCGCCGCTGGCGCCCGCAGATCGGCCGCGTTCCGTCGCAAGGCGTCGTGTCGCGCGACCAGCTGCGGGTCGAAGGTCGCTCGCCAGCCCAAGGACCACCAGGCCGACCGTGATCAGGAGGAACGCTCGCGTCACGAGGCGCAGGTCACCGAGGGGCGAGACGCCGCCGACCGTGGCGGTCTCCGGGTCCGGGCTCGCGATCGCCCACAATCCGATCGCGAACACGGCAGCCACGGCGCCCACCCCCAGCACCGCCAGACCGGGCGGCGGCCGTCGCGCGGGATCCGACGCATATCCGGCTGCCGCAGCGACGGCACCCGAGGCGGCCAGGACGAGCGCGATGGCGATCCAGCGCCACGTGTCGGCAGGGATCAGAGGGCGCTGTTCGCGGGCGAACGTCGCGAGGTCGATGGTCATCGTGGACAGCGCCAGGATCAACGCGAGCCACGCTGCCGTGGGATGGCGCCGGACGGTGAGACCGAAGACGCACAGCGCTGCGGCCGCGATGAGGAGCGGCAGCATGGCTTCCGGGGACGTGCTCGACCTGCCTCCGACCGAGATCCGAAGGACGCCCAATGCGACGACAAGCCCCAGCGCCCAGATACCGAGCAACGCGCCAAGCCACGGCCGGCTCATCGGTGCTGCCGTCGATCCGCCGCCCAGCCTTCCTCGATGGCGAGCACCGCCAGTTCGGTCCGGGACAGCAACCCGTAGCGATCGAAGAGGCGGCGCAGATGGCTTTCCACGGTCTTCTCCGAAAGACCGAGGGCGGAGGCGATCTCGGCGTTGGTGGCGCCCTCGACGATCAGGCCGATGACTTGCAGTTCGCGATCAGATGGCCGCCGACGTGCGTCGCGCGAGCCGTGGAGTGCCGCCGCCGAGTAGGCCGTGCCGCCGCCGGCGAGCGTGCGGATCGCGGCGACGATCTCGTCGAGGTCGGCTGATTTGTCGAGGTAGCCGGACGCACCGTCGTCGAGCGCGGCGCGGATCAGAGAGGGGTAGCCGTATCCGGACAGGAACAGGACCGCCGGGACCGCATCGCTCCGCTCGGCACGCGGGTCGTTGATCGCGCGAAGGACGTGCAGGCCCTCGGCGCCTCCCGCCAGGTTCATGTCGCACACGAGAACATCGACCATGGACGCGAGCCCGATGGCCTCATCGACGGTTCGTGCCGTTCCGATCAGGTCGAGGTCCGCGCTATCGCCGACGGCTGACGCGATCGACGCGAGGACTGTCGGATGGTCGTCGACCACCCCGACCCGTACGAGGCGGCGGGAGGTGCGGTCGTCCCTGATGTCAGCCCCCTCTCCGATGACGGCAGCCTAGCGCCACCAGAGTGCCGGGGATCCTCCCGCGCTCACATCCGGTGGAATCCCGCAACGGCAGGATCAACCGAGGGCGAGGGCTACCGGTCGAAGAGGCGCGAGACCTCCTGCAGACCGGTCGCGAGACGGTCGATGTCGTCGGTCGTCGTATAGACGCTGAAGCTCGCGCGGGCGGTGGCCGCAAGATCGAGACGCTCGTGGAGGGGCATCGTGCAGTGGTGCCCGGCACGGACGGCGATGCCGTACCGATCGAGCACCTGCGCCACATCGTGCGGATGGATGCCCGGCAGGTTGAACGGGACGACACCGCCCCGACGGTCCGGGTCGAGTGGCCCATAGAGCTCGATCTGCGGCACCTGGCGTGGCAGCACATCGAGGGCGTACGTCACGAGCGACCGCTCGTGCTCGCGGACGGCATCCATACCCAGGCCCATCAGGTAGTCCGCCGCGACCCCGAGCCCGATGGCATCGGCCACGGCCGGCGTCCCCGCCTCGAACTTCCAGGGCACCTCGTTGAACTCGCTGCGCCGGAGGTGGACCTCCCGGATCATCTCGCCACCGGCGAGGAACGGGGGCATCGACTCGAGCAGCTCCCGTCGCGCCCACAGCGCGCCCGAGCCCATCGGCGCCAGCATCTTGTGGCCGCTGAAGGCGTAGAAGTCGCAGCCGATCTCCTGGACGTCGACGGGCACGTGCGGCACGGCCTGGGCACCGTCGACGAGGACCAGCGCCCCCGCCGCATGGGCCATCTCGGTCATCTCGCGGACCGGGTTGATGGTGCCCAGCGTGTTCGAGACGTGCGTGAACGCGACCAGCTTCGGCTTGAGACGGAGCAGCACCTCGAAGACATCGAGGCGCAGCTCGCCGTCATCGGTGATGGGGATGAACTCGAGGTCGCCGTCCTGTTCCTGCACGAGGAGCTGCCACGGGACGAGGTTGGCGTGATGCTCCATCTCGGTCAGGACGATCGCATCGCCGCGCGAGATGTTGCGCCGGCCCCACGAGTACGAGACGAGGTTGATCGCCTCGGTCGCGTTGCGGGTGAAGACGATCTCGTGGCTGTCGGGGGCGTTGATGAACCGAGCGACCGTGGCTCGCGCCGCCTCGTACGCCGCCGTCGCGCGCTCGCCGATCGTGTAGATCCCGCGATGGACGTTGGCGTTGTACTCGCGGTAGTAGTCGGCGACCGCGTCGATCACGACCGCCGGCTTCTGGCTGCTCGACGCGGAGTCGAGGTAGGTCAGGGGATGGCCGTTGATGATCTGCGACAGGATCGGGAAGTCGCGGCGCAGCGCGACCGGGTCGAGGGTGGGCCTGGGAGTGGACGCCTCGACGGCCAATGTCGTGCGCCCGGCTAGCGGGCGGCCTCCACCGGCTCGCGGTCGAGGTCGAGGTCCGGACCCTTGGGCACGAGGAGCGCCTCGTCCGGGAGCTCAGGCTCGAGACCAGCGGCACGCAGGATCGGGCCGTAGCCCTCGTCCTCGAGCCGGAGCGCCAGCTCGCGGCCACCGCTCTTGACGATGCGGCCCTGGGCGAGCACGTGGACGACGTCCGGCTTGATGTGGTTCAGCAACCGCTGGTAGTGCGTGATCAGCAGCACGCCGAGGTTCGGGTTGAGCATCGCGTTGACGCCCTCGGCGACGATCCGCAACGCGTCGATGTCGAGGCCGGAGTCGGTCTCGTCGAGGATCGCCATCTCGGGTTCGATGACCGCCATCTGCAGCATCTCGAGTCGCTTCTTCTCGCCGCCGGAGAAGCCCTCGTTGACGTAGCGGCTGGCGAAGCCCTCGTCCATCCGGAGAAGGGCCATCTTCTCGCGCATCTTGGTGCGGAAGTCGCGCATCGACACGCCGCCCTTGACCGGATCGGTCGGGTCGATGTCGGCGTCCTTGTCGATGCCCTGCAGCTTGGCGTTCAGCGCGCTCCGGATGAAGGATGCGACGCTCAGGCCGGGGACGGCCGTCGGGTACTGGAATGCGAGGAACATGCCGAGGCGGGCGCGCTTGTCCGGCGACAGCTTGAGGATGTCGCGGCCCTTCCAGAGGACTTCGCCTGCGGTGACGACGTAGGCCGGGTGGCCCATCAGCGCATACGCGAGCGTCGTCTTGCCCGAGCCGTTGGGGCCCATGATCGCGTGGACTTCGCCCTTCCCGACCGTCAGGTCGATCCCCTGGAGGATCTCCTGGTCGGGATGGCCGAGCGGCGCGACACGCAGGCCGCGGATGACGAGTTGCTGGTCGGAGGCGGCGGTCGACTGGTCGGTCACGGGGTGATCAGGGCTCCTTGGGGGTCGTCGACGGAGGCGACGCGCGGTGGGGCGAGGTCGGCGAGGGTCATCGAATCGAGCGTCGAGGTGATCGCATCGCGCACACGCACCCAGAGGATGTTGACCGTGCAGCGCGACGAACGGTCGCAGGTCGTGGCGTGTTCCGGGTCGTCGGTCGCGCAGAACATCGGGGCGATCGGACCTTCCAGGGCGCGGAGGACCTCGCTCATCGGGATCAGGCCCGGCGCCCGCGTCAGCTCGTAGCCGCCATGGGCGCCGCGAGTGCTGACGACGAGTCCCGCCTCGCGCAGGTTGACGACGAGCTGCTCGAGGTACGCGCGCGGCAGGTCCTCCTCTGCCGCGATCCCGGCCAGGCTGGCCGGCCCGGTGCCGTAGTGGCGGGCGAGCTGCACCATCAACCGCACGCCGTACTCGCCCTTCGTCGAAAAGGACACGGCGCCTGAGCCGTGGTAGGCCGGGCGCTGGGCGGGCTGAGGCTGGGAGCCGGTCGTGGCAGTCAGGGCGGAAGGACCTCGATATCCGAGTGATTTCGTCGGATATCGAGTCTAGGCCCGCAGGGCCGGGGCGTCAACGCGAGCGGCGGGCATGGCACGAAGCCGGCGGACGAGCTCGGCGGCCTGCTCGTAGCGCCCGAACGACGGCATGACGTAGGTGCCGGCCACCCGGTCGCCGACGACCGCCAGCAACTCCTCGGTGATGCGCAGCCCGACCTCCGCGCCGCGCTCACCGGCCTCCCGCAGCGCGTCACGCGTCGCGTCCGGGATCGTGATGCCGGGCACCTCGTGGTGGAGGAACTCGGCGTGGCGGGACGACTGGAGCGGCAGCACTCCGAGCAGCACCGGGATGGGGAAACCGGCCGGACCGAAGCGGCGACACGCCTCGCGGAACATGGCCTCGACCTGCGCCTCCGAGTAGAGCGGCTGGGTCATGATCAGGTGCGCACCCGCGGCGATCTTGCGGTCCAGGCGATCCCACTCCGTGGCCGCGTCGGCGGCCGTCGGGTCGAGGGCACAGGCGATCGTGAACGAGGCCGGCTGGCCGATCGGCGAGCCGGCCGCATCCTCGCCACGGTTGAGGCGGGCCAGGATCTCGACCAGCCCGATCGAATCGACGTCCCACACGCCGGTCGCCCCGGGCAGGTCACCGATCCGCGGCGGGTCCCCGGTGAGCGCCAGGATGTCGCGCACACCGAGCGCGTGGGCGCCGAGCAGCTCCGACTCGAGCGCCATCAGGTTCCGGTCGCGGGTCGTGACGTGGACGACGCATTCGACGTCGAGGTCGTGCTGGATCCCGAACGCGACGGCCAGCGCCCCCATACGCACCCGCGCCATCGCCGAATCGCTGACATTGACGATGTCGACGCCGGCGTCCTGCAGCATGCGCGCCGCCTCGATCGTTCGCTCGATGCGCACGGAGCGCGGCGGATCGATCTCGACCGAGATCACGTATCGGCCGTCGGCGAGGGCCCGGGCCAGCCGCGACGGCGGTGCGGTCGTGTCCGCCGATGCGGCGACCTCGGCGCGGATCGTCGTGGAGGCGGCCCCTGCGTACGCAGGGGCGGGCGCCGGAGCGACCTCGTTCGGGGCGGTCCCGGCCCGCGCGTCGATCGCCACGCGCATCGCCGCGATGTGTTCCGGCGTCGTCCCGCAGCAGCCGCCGACGATGGCCGCACCCGCGTCGAGCATGTCGCCGACCATCCGACCGAGATAGTCGGGGCCGGCGGCGTAGACGAACTGTCCCTCGATCCGTTGCGGCAGGCCTGCGTTCGGGAGGATCGCGTGGGGGATCGCACCGCCGTCATGGGCCATGGCCGCGAGCGCCTCGAGGCAGCCGACCGGCCCCGCGCCGCAGTTGACGCCGATGACGTCGACATCGATCCGACCGGCCAGCGCCGCTGCCGCAGCGCCGGGACTCGTCCCATCGGGCAGCGCGGCCTCCTCGCCGAAGGTCAGCAGCGCCACGACCGGCAGGTCGGCGGCAGCCGCGCGGGCCTCCTCGACCGCGACCGCGAGGTGGTCGATGAGACCGAATGTCTCGAACCAGAACACATCGACACCGCCCTCGAGCAGCCCCTCGATGGTCTCACGGAACGCGGCGCGGACAGCGTCCTCGGAGAGCTGCACGATCTCGCGTGTCGGTGGACCGAGCGGCCCGATCGAGCCTGCCACCAGCACGTCGCGGCCGGCCACATCACGGGCCTCGCGGGCGAGCTGGGCACCACGGCGGGCCAGCCTGGCGGCACGCTCGGCGAGCCCGTGCGGCGCGAGGCGGACGCGGTTCGCTCCGAACGTCGCCGTCTCGATGATGTCCGAGCCGACGTCGAGGTACTCGCGATGGATCGCGCCGATGAGGTCCGGCCGGGTCGCGACCAGGTCGTCAAGCACGGCGCGCTGCGGGATGCCTCGGCTGAACAGCAGCGTGCCCATGGCGCCGTCGGCGAGGAGCGGTCCGCTCGCCAGCCGCTCGCGGAAGCGGGTGCGCGCGTCGCCGACCGTCATGCCCGCTCCCGCAGGTTCGGCGCGAGCCACCGTTCCGCCTCGGCGAGGGGGATCCCTTTGCGAGCGGCGTAATCCTCGAGCTGGTCCCGGTCGATCCGGCCGACGCCGAAGTAGTGGCTCGCCGGGTTCCACAGGTAGTAGCCGGACACCGACGCCCCGGGCAGCATCGCGCACGACTCCGTCAACTCGATGCCGGCGCGTGCCGTCGCATCGAGGAGCTCGAACAGCGTCTGCTTCTCGGTGTGATCGGGGCAGGCCGGATAGCCGGGCGCGGGACGGATGCCCTGGTAGCGCTCAGCGATCAGCTCGCTGTTGGACAGGGCCTCATCCGGCGCATAGCCCCAGAGCTCGCGCCGGACGCGCTCGTGGAGGCGCTCGGCGAACGCCTCGGCCAGGCGGTCGGCCAGTGCCTTCGCGAGGATCGCCGAGTAGTCGTCATGCGCTGTGGTGAACTCGGCGACCAGCCCGTCCGGACCGTCCAGACCGTGGCCTGCCGTGACCGCGAACGCGCCGACGTGATCGACGAGCCCGCTGCCGATCGGAGCGACGAAATCGGCCAGCGCGACGTTCGGTCGAGCGTCGGTCTTGGCCATCTGCTGACGGAGCGTCCGGAACGTGGCCAGCCGGTCGTGGCGCTCCTCATCACGCCACACGGCGATGTCGTCGACCTCGGCGTTGGCCGGCCAGAACCCGACGACGCCGCTCGCACGGATCTGCGTCTCGGAGACGATGCGATCCAGCAGACGCCGCGCGTCGTCGTACAGGTCGCGCGCCGCCGCGCCGACCTTGGGGTCGTCGAGGATCGCGGGGTACGCACCGCGCAGCTCCCAGGTCGCGAAGAAGGGCGTCCAGTCGATCCGCTCGACGAGCTCGGCGAGTGGGTAGTCGTCGAACGTCCGGACGCCGAGGAACGCAGGGCGCGGTGGCGTGACCGTCGACCAGTCGATCGGCACCCGGTTCGCCCGGGCCTCGCCGATCGTCAGGTAGCGCTCCTTCGCCTGGCGGCCGGCACGATCGAGGCGGATGGCCTCGTACTCGTCGTGGACGCCAGTGGCGTAGGCGGGCCGCCGGTTGCTGTCTACGAGCGCGCCCGCGACGCCGACCGCCCGTGACGCATCGAGCACGTGGACGACCGGCCCCGAGTACGCGGGCGCGATCTTCACGGCCGTGTGCATGCGCGAGGTGGTCGCCCCGCCGATGAGCAGCGGGGTCGTCATGCCGAGCCGCTCCATCTCGGACGCGACGTGGACCATCTCGTCGAGTGACGGCGTGATCAGCCCCGACAGTCCGATCAGGTCCGCGTCATGCTCGGCGGCGGTCTCCAGGATCCGTGCGGCCGGCACCATCACGCCTAGGTCGATGACCTCGTAGTCGTTGCACCCCAGGACGACCCCGACGATGTTCTTGCCGATGTCATGAACGTCGCCCTTGACGGTGGCAGTCACGATCGTGCCGGCCTTGCGGACGCCGGTGCCCTCACGCTCTTCCTCGAGATACGGCACGAGGTGAGCAACGGCCTTCTTCATGACCCGGGCGCTCTTGACGACCTGGGGCAGGAACATCCGCCCGGAGCCGAACAAGTCGCCGACGACGTTCATCCCGTCCATCAGCGGGCCTTCGATGACCTCGAGGGGACGGCTTGCCGCCAGGCGAGCCTCCTCGGTGTCCTCGACGATCCAGGTGTCGATACCCTCGACCAATGCGTGGGTGAGTCGCTCCCCGACGGGGCGCTCGCGCCACGCGAGGTCCTCCGCCGGCCGGTCCATTCCGGCACTGCCTTCGTACTGCCTCGCGATCTCCAGCAGGCGCTCTGTGGCGTCGGCGCGGCGGTTGAGCACGACGTCCTCGACGCGCTCTCGAAGGTCCGGCTCGATATCGTCATACACCGGCAGCACACCGGCATTCACGATGGCCATGTCCAGCCCGGCCCCCTTGGCGTGGTACAGGAAGACCGAATGGATCGCCTCGCGCACGCGATCGTTGCCGCGGAACGCGAAGGACACGTTCGACACGCCGCCTGACGTGCGCGTGCCGGGTAGTTCGGCCTTCAGCCGCTGTACGGCCTCGATGAACGACACGGCATAGGCGTTGTGCTCCTCGATGCCGGTCGCGATGGCGAAGATGTTGGCGTCGAGGATGATGTCCTCCGGGGCAAAGCCGACGACCTCGGTCAGGAGCTTGTGCGCACGCTTGAGGACGCCCACCCTGCGCTCGACCGAGTCTGCCTGGCCCTGCTCATCGAACGCCATGACGACCACCGCTGCGCCATAGCGCTTGCACAGGCGCGCCTGGCGCAGGAACTCGGCCTCGCCCTCCTTGAGCGAGATGGAGTTCACGACGCCCTTGCCCTGGAGCTGCTGCAGCCCGGCTTCGATGACCGACCACTTCGAGCTGTCGACCATGACCGGCACCGTCGCGATGTCGGGCTCGGCGGCAACGCGGCGCAGGAACCGGGTCATCGCCGCGACGCCATCGAGCATCGCCTCGTCCATGTTCACGTCGATGAGCTGGGCGCCGTTGGCGACCTGCTCGCGGGCGATGTCGATCGCCTCGTCCTCGCCGCCTTCAGCCATGAGCCTCGCGAACTTGCGCGAGCCGGTCACGTTGGTCCGCTCGCCGACGTTGACGAACGTGTCGCCGGGCGGTGGGATGACGACGGGCTCGAGGCCGGAGAGGCGGGTCTTCGCCGGCGGTCGGACGATCGGGCGCGGGGCGGCACCGGCGACGGCGGCTGCGATCGCCTCGATGTGCTCCGGCGTCGTCCCGCAACAGCCGCCGGCGATGTTCAGCAGGCCGTGGCTGGCCCACTCGCCCAGCGCGTCGGCCATCGCCTCCGGCGTCTCGTCGTAGCCTCCGAGTTCATTCGGCAGGCCGGCGTTCGGATAGGCCGACACCGGTCGGTCGGCGACGCGTGCGAGCACGTCGAGGTGCTCGCGCAGCTGCTTGGGCCCGAGCGCGCAGTTGAGTCCGACGACCAGCGGGTCGGCGTGGCGGATGCTATGCCAGAACGCCTCGACCGTCTGTCCGGACAGCGTCCGTCCGGACGCGTCGACGATCGTCCCGGACACGATGACCGGCAGCCGCTCGCCGAGCTCGTCGAACAACGTCTCGACGGCGAAGATCGCAGCCTTCGCGTTGAGCGTGTCGAAGATCGTCTCGATCAGCAGGATGTCGGCGCCACCTTCGACCAGACCGGCCGCCGCGTCGTGGTAGGCGTCCTGCAGCTCGGCCCAGCTGATCGCCCGGGCCGCCGGATCGCCCACGTCCGGGCTGATGGACGCGGTCCGGTTCGTGGGGCCGAGGGCACCCGCGACGAACCGAGGCCGACCAGGGTCGCGTGCTTCGGCCACGTCGGCGGCGGCGCGCGCCAGTCGGGCGGCGGTGACGTTGAGGTCGCGGACGACCGCGTCGTCGAGCCCGTAGTCGGCCTGGGCGATCCGCGTGGAGGTGAAGGTGTTGGTCGAGACGATGTCCGCGCCGGCGTCCAGATAGGCCGCGTGTACGGCCCGGACCGCGTCGGGCTGCGTCAGCGTCAGGAGATCGTTGTTACCACGCAGGTCGCGGGGATGCTCGCGGAAGCGGTCACCCCGGTAGCCTCCCTCATCGAACCCGTACGCCTGCAGCATCGTGCCCATCGCGCCATCGAGGACAAGGATGCGTTCCGCGAGCATGCCGGAGAGCCGGGCGCGTCGGCTCGTGCGCGCGAACGGCGCGGCGGCGTCCGCCTCGGACGTGCGCGACTCGCCAAGTGGCGGCGATAGGGTGCGGTTCGACACTGGCAGCTCCGGGCCTCGCGGCGCAGCGGCAGGACACGGCCCGTGGACCCGGACGACCTGGTCGCTTCGAGGGAGCTCCGAAGGGAGTGTCCCTTATCTCGCAGGAGGACCTGCCCGGATTTGGCACCTTGCCGACGTCGCGTCGGTAGGTTGTCGTGGCATCGACGGGCCGGTCCCTCCGCCACTCTGGATAAGCACTTCTTCGGTTGTGAACCGATGATGCCCGTCCCGCGTGCGCTCCGCAAGGGGGAGGAACGTCAGCCAGCGGCGAACCTTTCCTTTAGGCCCGGCGAGCCGCCCGCCACCGAACCGCGAGGTCGCGCACGACCGTGATGTCGTGCGTCGCGGAGGCGTTGCTACTGCCAGTGCGCAACTTGGAGCCCGGCTTGAGCATCGCCCGCAGGTCGCGATCCACCGCGGCCTTCGAGCGGCCAGCCGGCGTCCCGCCCTTTGCGGCGCGGATTGCCTGGAGCTGTTCGCGATCCATGACGCCGGCCTAGTTGACGACGAACCAGGCGACGTACGTCGCCGAGGTCACCGTCGTGTTGAGGTAGATCGTGAACGACCCGGTCGTCGGGACGACTGCCCGGACGTAGCGCCCGGAACGGTTCGAATGCAGGACCGCGAAGATGCGGCTGTTGCCCGACACGCCGGCCAGGTTGATCTTCAGGCTCGACTTGCCGGTGCCGATCGTGTTCTTACCGGAACGGCTGAACATGACCTTGCCGTCCACGCGAAGTGCTACGTCGGTGGCAGAGTCGCCGACGGCGTACACGCCGATGCCACCAGGATCGCCGATGCCGACGACGCCGGCACCACCGAGGCCGAGCACCCCGTAACTGCCGGTACCGACGACTCCCGAGTCCGGGCTGTCGCCCCAGACACCCGAGCCGAGGACATCCACGGGGTCCGCCTCGGACCAGCCGTACACGCCGGTGAATGGTGTGTCCTCTGCGGCGAGCGTCTCATCGCCGGCCGAGCCGATCACCCCGGCAGCGTCGGCGCCGGTGTTGTGCCCGCGGAATGCGGCCTGTGCATCGTTGACGGGGTCCGCCGACGTGATGACAAGGCTTGTCTCGTTCGCTCCCGTGAACTCGTTGCCGACCGTCACGGTGTCGCCGTCGGCGGCGGCTGCGGTCAGGGGCAGGGCGGCCGAGGCGGCCATCGCGGCAGCGCCACCGGCGGCGGCGGCGAGCAAGGCACGGCGGGAGCGGGGCGCGGTCGGGTCGGACGCCATCAGGGTCCCCTCCTTGATGATGGCGAGGATCGGGCCCCCGCCTGCAGCGGCATTCTGCCATGCAGGGATGCGCCCGAACGTTACAGATCGCGCCGACGGCGGGATCGGATGGTCCTAGCCCAGGCCCGCCAGGTGCTCGTTGTCGTGGTCGACCGCGTTGCGCAGCACGCCGGCAACGTCGAGCGGGCCGAAGGTGGCGTGCTGACCCGATCTGGCCCAGCCCGCCTCTTCGAGAGCGTCAACCATGGCCAGCGTCGCGCCACGGAGTGAACTGAACCGTCGCAACACGCCGTCCAGGTCAAGGTCCGGCTCGCCCGACCAGGGACCGGGCTCGGTCCATGTCCAGCGCGGTGCATCGATCGTGGCGAGGTCGCGCAGTCGCGCCTGGTGGACGTCGGTCTCGACCGCGACGAGGTGACGGACCACCTGCTCGGTCGTCCACTCGCCGGGCGGGTAAGGACGGGAGATCGCGCCTCGAACCGCCGCGGCCACACGATCCGGGAAGTCGGCGAGCGATGCGAGCAGGTCGTCACGCGTCGGCGGTTCGCTCATCGCGACTCCAAGGTCTCCAGCTTGGCCTGGCGCCAGCGCTCGGTGACCTCGACCGCGTTGAACAGGTACAGGTGGAAGCTCGTGATGTCCGCCGCCGGGTCGGCGACCGTCGGGGCGATCCCCTCGAGCAGGGCATCCGGCCGGTAGAAGCCGCCGGAGCGGACGAGTCGCGCGACGAAGCGCACATTCTTCGCGAGGAATCGGTGCGTGTCAGCTACCCCGATCCGCGCCGCAAGCGCGAGCAGCTTCTGCGGTTCGGCGACACCGGGCACGCCGACGTGGACGGGCAACATCAGCCCCTCAGCGCGGCGCGCGGCGAGCCAGGTCGAGATGGCCGCCGGATCGAAGCAGAGCTGAGTCGTCATGTACTGCGCGAACTCGGCCTTGGCCCGGAGCGCGTCCAGCAACGGGCCGTCGGCGATGAACGAATGCCCCTGCGGGTACGCCGGGACGCCGACATGGCGGAACGGGTGGCCGATCTCGGCCAGCTCACGGAGCAGCGACAACCCGTCGACATATGCCCCGGGTTCCTTCTCGTCGCCACCGACCACGAACGCCCGATCGATGCCGGCGTCTTCGAGTGCTGCGACGAGCGACGTCAGGTGCGCACGGTCACGGACCATCCGTGCCGACAGGTGCGGGACGACCGTGAAGCCCGCCAGACGGAGCTGCGCCGCTAGTTCCACCGTGGCCTCGAGCCCTTTGGTCGGGGAGGCGGTCACCGACACCGTCGCTCCGGGTGGCAGGTACTCGGCCTGGTCCATGGCGTTCTTGAGCGGGATGAGCTCGAACGTCGGGGCGCGCAGCCGCGACCACAGGGCCTCGCGGGCGCTCGCTGACAGGCGAGCATGGCGGCGGAACAGCACAGCTCAGACCTCGGAGTCGGGCATCGACGCCTTGCGCCGGATCATGAACTCGAGCAGCTCCTCGTCGAGCGCCTGGTCGAGCGGCGGAGCCTCGTACTCCGCGAGCATCCGCTTCCAGATCGCGTTGGCGCGCTGCGCGGCGTCGAGCCCGCCATCCTCGCTCCACTGCTCGAACGAGTTGTTGTCGGCCACCTCGGAGCGGTAGAACGCGGTCTCGAAATTGGCGAGCGTGTGGGCCGTGCCGAGGAAATGCTGCCCCGGCGGGTTCGCCCGGATCGCGTCGAGAGCCTGGCCGTTCTCGGACATGTCGACGCCCTTCACGAAGACGGCCATCATCCCGCACTGGTCGGCGTCGAGGATGAACTTCTCGTACCCGACGGTCAGCCCGCCCTCGAGCCAGCCGGCGGCATGGAGCACGAAGTTCACGCCGCCGAGCACGGTCGGCTGGAGCGTGGCCGCACTCTCGTAGGCGGCCTGCGCGTCGGGGATCTTGGAGGCGCACAGCGAACCGCCGGAGCGGAACGGCACGCCGAGCCGCCGAGCGAGCGAGGCCATCGTGTAGAGCACCAGTGCCGGTTCCGGCGTCCCGAACGTCGGCGCTCCCGATTGCATCGACATCGAGCTCGCGAAGCTGCCGAGGACGACCGGCGCGCCGGGCCGCACCAGCTGCACGAAGGTCATGCCGGCGAGCGCCTCGGCGAGGGTCTGGGCGGCGACGCCCGCGGCGGTCACCGGCGCCATCGCCCCGGCCAGGATGAACGGCGTCAGCAGGGTCGCCTGGTTGGCCTCGGCGTAGGCTCGCGCCGCGCCGAGCATCGTCGCGTCCCAGACCAGCGGCGAGTTGGCGTTGATCAGCGACAGGACGACCGCGTGGTCGTCGAGGTAGTCGGCGCCGAACAGGATCCGCGCCATGTCGACGGTGTCGCGCGCCCGCTCGGGCGCCGTGACGGAGCCCATGAACGGCTTGTCCGAGAAGCGCATGTGCGAATAGACCATGTCGAGGTGGCGCTTGTTGACCGGGACGTCGACCGGCTCGCAGACCGTCCCGCCGCTGTGATGGAGATGCGGCGAGAGATAGGTCAGCTTCACGAGGTTCCGGAAGTCCTCGATCGTGCCGTAGCGGCGGCCGCGGTCGAGGTCGCGCACGAACGGTGAGCCGTAGTTCGGCGCGAAGACCGTGTGCGCTCCACCGATCTCGACGCTGTTCGCCTCGTTGCGGGCGTACTGGGTGAACTGGCGTGGGGCGGTCGCCTGGACGATCGTGCGGCACATGCCACGCGGGAAGCGAACGAGCTCGCCGTCCACATCCGCGCCAGCATCGTGCAGCAACCGGACGGCCTCTGGATCGCCGCGGAACACGACGCCGACCTCCTCGAGGATGGTGTCGGCGTTGTGCTCGATGAGCGACAGGCCCTCCTCGTCGAGCACCTCGAAGGGCGCCAGCGTCCGCGTCAGGAACGGCGTCCGTTCGAGCTGCGCGTGGAGACGTGCCGCCCGCCGAGCGTCGCGGCCGCCACTGCGGCGCGTCGGCACCGGATCGCTCATCGCTCGTCACCGGGCACGGCCCGGAGGGCGGGTCGGCGTCGTCGCCGATCGCGCGGTCCGTCCAGGGTGCGCTCCGTCGACGGGCCGCGAGCCGGCAGGTCGACGACCCGTTCGAGATTCGGGTTGGGGGCCGTGCGGTGCGGGATCGCCATGGCTTCGACGAAGTGCTCCTGGAACCGGGGCTCGACCGCCGTCTCGATCTTCTCGACCCGCCGCACGACCGACTCGATCTCGCGCCTGGCCTCGCCGGACAACAGGGCGATCAGCGCGCCCGTTCCGGCGGCGTTACCGGCAGCTCGCACACGACCGAGGTCGCAATCGGGCACGAGGCCCAGCACCATCGCGTGGAGCGGGTCGATCTGGCTGCCGAACGCCCCGGCCAGCCGGACCTCGTCGACCGTGTCGCTTCCGAGCTGATCCATCAGCAGGCGGGCACCGGCGTACAGGGCGGCCTTGGCGAGCTGGATCGCCCGGACATCGTTCTGGGTGATGACGATGCGTGGACCGCCTTCGGCGGCATCGTGCAGGACGTAGCTGAACGTCCGTCCGTCGGCGACGATCCGCGGTGTCCGGGCGGCGACCGCGCCGTCGATCACGCCGTCGGCGGTGATCACGCCCGCCAGGAAGAGCTCGGCGATCACTTCGATGATGCCGGATCCGCAGATGCCGGTGATGCCGGCGCCGGCAGTCTCAAGCGCATCGCCGAAGGCGGGCTCGTCGGACCAGGCATCGACACCGATCACCCGGAAGCGGGGCTCGAGCGTCGACCGGTCGACACGCACGCGTTCGATCGCACCCGGGGCCGCGCGCTGACCCGAGCTGATCTGGGCGCCCTCGAACGCCGGGCCGGTCGGGCTGCTCGCGGCCAGCAGCCGGTCCCGGTTGCCGAGCACGATCTCGGCGTTCGTGCCGACGTCGACGATCAGCGTGATGGCTTCGGCTTCGTGCGGCTCTTCCGCGAGGATCACGCCGGCCGTGTCCGCGCCGACGTGACCGGCGATGCACGGCAGGACGTAGACGCGGGCGCCGGGATGCGCGTAGACGCCGAGCTCGGCGGCGGTCGTGGTGACCGCCGTATCGGTGGCGAGCGCGAACGGCGCGGAACCGAGTGGCGTCGGATCGATACCCAACAGCAGGTGATGCATGATCGGGTTCCCGACGATCGCCAGCTCGAGGATGTCGAGCCGCTTGGTGTCGCTCTTGTTGGCCAGCGCAGCAAGCAATCCATCGAGCGCCTTGCGCACGGCCGTCGTCAGTTCGACGTCGCCACCGTCGTGCATCATCACGTACGAGACCCGGCTCATCAGGTCCTCGCCGAACCGGATCTGCGGGTTCATCACCCCGGCGCTGGCGAGGATCTCGCCGCTCAGGAGGTTCACGAGGTGGCCGGCGATCGTCGTCGACCCCACATCGATCGCGACCCCGAGCGCGCGGTCATGGAAGCCCGGCCAGACGGCGATCACGTCGCGGCCACCGTGGACGGCCACCGTCACGCGGTAGGAGCCGGCCGTCAGTGTCGACTGCAACGCGCGGATGACCGACAGGTCGGCGCGAAGATCGTCGAGGCCCCACTCGCGGCGAAGCGCCTCGAAGAGGCGCCCGAGGTCGCCGGTCGGCGTGGCGAGATCGGGCTCGGTGACATCGACGGTGTGGAGCCGCACGACCGGGTCCATCTCGAATGCCCGTGCGGCGAGGTCCTTGCGGATGATCTGCCGATGGACCTGGCTTTCCGGTGGGACGTCGATCAGCGCGTCGCCGAGCACTGCGGCCGTGCACGACAACCGCCGGTCCTCGGCCAGGCCCTGCTCCTCGCGGTAGGCCGTCTCGAGCTGGCCGGGCTCCGCGATGTGGTCCGGCGCGGACGTGATCCCGTGCTTCGCGAATGAGCCGAAGACCGGCGTGACGGTGCATCGACCACAGACCCCACGGCTGCCGCAGACGGCATCGATGTCGACACCCAGCGAGCGAGCGGCGTCGAGGATCGTGGTCCCGGACGGCACGCGACCGCGTCGTCCGGAGGGCGTGAAGATGACCTGCGGGTCCGCCACGGTCACGGTCGGGGCCACGGGCCCGCGGTCAGCTACTGGCCGGGACGTCGAGCCCCGGGACGTCCACACCCGGCACGTCGGCTGAGCGTTCCGGCGCGGCGCCGTTCGACGCTGGACCACGGCGTCAATTCACGCGGCGGCGGCCGGCCTCGCCCTCGGCCGGCTCCACCCGGAACTGGCGGATCCAGCGGGCGGCGTCGCGATCGTTGCCCATCAGGACATCGCTCGCCATGACCGCCGTGCGCACACCCTCCGAGATCGGGTTGGTGATGGCCGAGGTCAGTCCCGAGGCGATCGCCATGTTGAGGAACGCGCCGTTGATGCCCTCGCGGTTCGGCAGGCCGAAGCTGACGTTCGACGCCCCGCAGGTGGAATTCACCCTCAGCTCGTCGCGCAGGCGCCCGAGGATCCGGAACACCTGGCGGCCGGCACCGGCCAGCGCACCGATCGGCATGAGCAGCGGGTCAACCACGATGTCCTCGCGCGGGATGCCATGATCGGCGGCCCGCTCGACGATGCGCTTGGCGACGGCGAAGCGGACGTCGGGATCCATGCTGATGCCGGTCTCGTCGTTGCTGATGGCGACGACCGCGCAGCCGTACTTCTTGACGAGCGGCAGCACCCGCTCGAGCCGCTCCTCTTCGCCCGTCACGCTATTGAGCAGCGGCTTGCCCTGGTACACGGCCAGGCCGGCCTCGAGCGCCTCGACGATCGACGAGTCGATCGATAACGGGAGGTCCGTGAGCGATTGGACGAGCTGGATGGTCTTGGCGAGGATCGCCGGCTCGTCTGCCAGGGGGATGCCCGCATTGACGTCGAGCATCTGCGCGCCGGCCTCGACCTGGGCGATCGTGTCGCGCTCGACGCGCGAGAAATCCCCGGCCGCCATCTCCTCCGCGAGCAGCTTGCGACCAGTCGGGTTGATGCGCTCGCCGATGACCACGAAGGGCCGGTCATCGCCGAAAACGACCTCCCGGGTCGCGGAGCTGACGATGGTCCGCGTCATGCGCCGGCCTTGCCCTGCGTCTCATCGTGCGCGGGCGGCAACGTCTCGGCGCCGTCGACGCCACCGGACTGGATCAGCATCGCGAGGCGGTGCTTGTCGTAGTCGGCCTCGAGACGCTCGGCCTCGGCGGCGACCTCCTCGTCGATGTCGTCGCCGCAACGGCGTTGCGTCCGTCGCCACTCCTCGATGTAGTCGTTGTATGCGCGTTTGCCGGCTCGGCTGGCGGCCTTGTCGATGGCGACCTGGAAGCGCGGGTGCAGGACGATCTTGCTCTGCTTGCGGCCCTCGCGGGCGGTGACCTGCGCCGGGATGTCGCGCCACCAGATGACGGTCATCGTGCCCATCGATCAGCGACCCCCGAGCTCGATGAGCGGGACGACTGCCGGAGCGGGTCGCCCGGCCGCGACCGCAGCGATCGTGGTCCCGAGCTGGCCATAGCCGGTCGATCGCTGCTCGTAGCGGAGGCCGAGGCGCCGGGCGGCGCGTCGCGCGATCACTGCCAGCGCGGGGTCATCGGTCTGGGCGAGGTACACGAGCCGCTGATAGTTGCCGAAGTACTGGTGGCGCAGCTCGGGGTGCCGGTCGAGACCGAGACCCTTGATGACCAGCCGGTCGAAGTTGCGGGCGAGGAAATCGGTCAGGAAGAAGGTCCCCGGCTCGTCTTCGACCATCCGCGCGAATTCGGGGCTCGTCGCATAGAACTCGTAGCAATGCGCGCCTGCAAGGCGCTCGACGCCCTCCTCGGCGATGACGGGGTCGAGGAGGCCGCCGGTGCCGCAATCGGCATAGGCGACGAAGACGCGGTCGTAGCCGGCCCGCCGCCGGCGGATCCGTTCGCGGACGGCACCAGGGATCCCGCCCGGCCGGTTGTGGAGGGTCGCCGGCAGGCAGGTGATGTCGACGTTCGGCAGATCCTTCGTCAGCGCCACGAGCTCACGGGCGAGGGCCCCGCAGCCGACGACCAGGACCCGGGGCTCGCCCTTGTCAGGCCGGGACGCTGGCACGCGCTCGTCGCTCGTCGATGAGCCGGCGGGCCGTCTCAGCGGCGACGCCGGCGTCCCGGCAGTAGGCGTCGGCACCGACCGCCATCCCGAACTCCTCGTTCAGCGGCGCTCCGCCGACCAGCACGATGTAGTCGTCCCGGATCTCGCGATCCTTGAGCGTCTGGATGACGACCTTCATGTACGGCATCGTCGTCGTGAGGAGGGCCGACATCCCGAGGATGTCCGGCTTGTGCTCGGTGAGGGCGTTGATGAACTTGTCGGCATCGGTGTTGATGCCGAGATCGACCACCTCGAAGCCGGCACCCTCGAGCATCATCCCGACAAGGTTCTTGCCGATGTCGTGGATGTCGCCCTTGACCGTCCCGATGACGACCTTGCCGACCGGCTCCGCGCCGGTCTCGGCGAGCAGTGGGCGAAGGATGGCCATGCCAGCCTTCATCGCGTTCGCCGCGAGGAGGACCTCGGGGACGAAGAGGATCCCGTCGCGGAAGTCGATGCCGACGATCTTCATGCCGGCGACCAGCGCGTCGTCGAGCACCTTCGTCGCGGAGAACCCGCGTTCGAGCAGGATGTTGGTCCCCTCGACGATCTCGTCCTTCATGCCGTCGTAGAGGTCGTTGTGCATCTGCTCGACAAGCTCGTCGTCGGACAGGCTCTTGAGGTCGATGTCCTGATAGTCGTCGGTCATCTGTGTAGCGCTCCGGTCCCGAAGGCGGGGATGGGATCGGCGGGAGGGGTTCCACATCGTGGAACCGTGCCGTATGATGGAACCCGCGACCACGAATGTAGCCGGAAGTGGAGCCAGTGTCCAGCGTCCAATCCATCAGACGGGCTTTCGCCGTGCTCGACGCCCTCGACGAAGGGCCGCTCGGCGTGACCGACGTCGCCGATCGAGCTGCCCTGCCGAAGTCCACGGCGGCTCGCCTCCTGGCCACGCTCGTCGGCGAGGGCGCGGTCGAGCAGGTCCCGGGCGAGACCTCGTACCGGCTCGGCCCGCGGTTGGTGACGCTGGCCGGCGGGTTCAGCCTCGTTCGCTCGCTCGCGGCGGTGGGCCGCCCGGTGCTCGCGGATCTCGCGGCCGCGTCAGGCGAGGCGGCTGGGCTGGGGGTCCCTGACGGCGACCTCATCCACTACATCGACCAGGTCGACACGCCCAACCCCGTCGTCGTCCGTGACTGGACCGGCGCGCGAGCACCCTTGCACGCCGTCTCCTCCGGGCAGGTCCTGCTCGCGTTCCGCACGCCGGCCGGCATCGAGCGCTATCTCGCCCAGGCGTCGCTCGAGCGGTTCACCCCACGCACGTTGTCGGACCCCGAGACCGTCCGCGAACGTCTGCGGGACGTGCGTCGGCGTGGCTTCGCGTGGGCGATCGAGGAGTTCGACGCCGGGATCGCGTCGGTCGCGGCGCCGATCGCGGACGCATCGGGTGAGGTCATCGCCGCGGTCCATATCCACGGGCCGTCGTACCAATTCCCGCCGGCGGAGCGCGAGGCTGAGCTCTCGCAGCTGGTCGTGACGGGGGCCGCGCGCATCGCGGCGGGTTTGCGCGAAGGCTAGCGGGGGCGGTTCACTCGGTCGTCGCCGGACCCACCGGTTCGAGATCGATGGTCCGGACCTGGCGCGTCTTGCCGGCCTCGGTCCGCACCACCGCCGACGGGATCACCCCGTTCGACATGCGCTCGATGACGGCGACCTCCCCGGCATATAGGCCGTTGCCGGCGATGCGCACCCGCCCTCCGACGGCAAGGCCCGTGCGGCCCTTGCCCGCGCTCGTGTCGATGATGGCGACGGTGGGGCGAACGTAGGGCACGTCGTCCGGCAGCCCGGTGGGCGGCGGGGGTCGATTGGCGGTCTTGGCAGGCGGGTAATTGACTTTCCGTTTGGGCACTAGTCCTCCTGTTAGTCCGTTCTTCCTCTACTCCGGTTCGTCCGACTTGATGGCGCGCTTGGCCTTCGATGCCTTGGCCTCGACGTCCGCCGCGAGCTCCGCAGCTTCCGCCTGGACGTCGTCGAGGGAGCCGGCGACGGCATCGGTCCCGTTGCCGCCGGTGATGTTGGACCGGACTTCGTCCACCTGGGCCGTCACATTCGTTTTGACGTCTTCGACCTGGGTTGCCACCTTGGTGCGGACGTCCTTAGTGCGCACGTCGATCTCGTCGCCGAGCTCTCCGAGCTTGCGGTCGACCCGGTACTTGTCCCGGAACTCCGAGCCGGCTCGAGACATGTACCAGGCAGCGGCTCCGGCCGCCACCACGATGCCGGCGATCATGCCACTGATGAAGCCCATCGGGTCACCTCCCTCTCACCGCGGGTCGGCCAGTTCGGATGGACACATACGACCGCGTCGGACCGAGTGTACTGCCGTCGGGTCATGTGCCCGTCAGGTGGTCAACCGGTGTCTTTCAGGCGGCGCACCTCCGCTGTGATCGCGGGCACGACGGCGTGGACGTCACCGATGACGGCGTAGCTGGCGCGCTTGAAGATCGGTGCATCTGGATCGGTGTTGATGACGAGGATCCGCTTGGCGGCTTTCGCGCCGACGATGTGCTGGATCGCCCCGCTGATCCCGCAGGCGATGTACAGGTCCGGTGCGATGCGGGTACCGGTCTGCCCGATCTGCTGGGCATGGGGCCGCCAGCCGAGACTGGTGGCCACGCGCGACACGCCGACGGCAGCCCCGAGCAGCGACGCCAGCTCATCGAGCATGGCGAACGCCTCGCCGCTCCCGAGCCCTCGACCCCCGCCGACGACGACCTTGGCATCCGCCAGCGACACCCGGTCGGCCGCGGTGGCGTCCCGACCGACGACCCGCGCTCGAAGATCCGCATCCGTGAGCGCCGGCGCGACTCGGATGACGGTCGGAGCAGGCGCCCCGGCGCTCGCGGCACGGGCCGGAACGACATGCGGGGCGACCGTCAGGAGGCGCGGCCGTCCGTCGAGGAACGCGTCCTCGAGCAGGCTGCCAGCCCAGCGCTGACGGGTGATCCGCCATGGATCGCCAGGCTCCGCGCTGACCACGTTGGCCGCCATCGGCTGGCCGGTCCGTGCCGCGACATGGGCCAGGACCTCGGTGGCGCGATCGCTCCCGGGCGCCACGACGGCGTCATATGACCCATCGACGACGATGCCGGCGACGGCAGCGGCCCAGGCTGCCGGGGCGAACGCGGCCAAACGGTCATCGGCGACCAGGTGGACCGACGCGACCCCGTATCCGCCCAACCCGGCGGCCGCGGTCTCGGCCTCGGAGGCCGCCTCCCCACCAGCGACCACGACCGCGTCGACGTCGCAACCGAGCTGCTCCGCGAGCCCACCGGCAAACCCGAGCGCCTCCGCGCTCAGCCGGTCCGGAGCGTTTCCGGCGGTCTCGACCAGGACGAGGATCCCGCTCACAGGATGCCGATCTCGCGCAGGATCTCGACGACGCGTGGCGCCGCCTCCGGACCGTGGCCGAGGACCTCGACGTGGGCCTCCTGTTCGACCGGCAGCTTGAGCTGCTCGAGGGTCGGGCCGCCGGCGGCACGAGCGGGTTCGATCCGCTCGATCTCCTTCTTCTTGGCTCGGAGCCGGCCGGGGACCGACGGATAGCGCGGCAGGTTGATCCCCTCTCGGACGCCGACCACCGCCGGCAGCGGCAGCTCGTAGACGTCGAAGCCTTCGGGCACCTGTCGCCGGGCGGTCGCCACGCCATCACGCACCTCGAGCGCCTTGATGCCGGTGACCATCGGCCGGTCGAGTGCGACGGCGAGGCGGATCCCGACCTGGAAGCCACCCGAGTCGGCGGACTCGTTGCCGACGAGGATCAGGTCGAACGGGCCGTCGGCCGCTTCCAGGTGGCGGACCGCATCGGTCAGCGCGGTCGAGGTCGCCATCGGGTCCCAATCGGCCCCGTCGGTCTCGAGCAGGACGGCGCGGTCGATGCCGATGGCCAGCGCGTCGCGCAGCTGGTCGGCCGCCTCTGCTGGGCCGAGCGTCAGCACGACCGACTCGCCGCCGTTCGCCTCGATCAGGCGCACGGCCTCCTCGACCGCGCACTCCTCGTGGGGGCTGACGACGAACCCGAGGAACCGGGTGTCGATCGAACGCCCGTCGTCGGCGAGCACGATGCGTCCGCCGGTCGCCGGGACGCGCTTCACGAGCGCCAGGATGCGCATCGACCGGGTCAGCTCCGGATCCGCTCGTTGTCGGGGTCGAACAGCGGGGTGGCGCCGGCGATCGCCACCGTGACCGGGTAGCGCTCGCCGAAGTACTCGACCTGCAGCTTGGTCCCCTCGACGGCCTGCTCGGGCGGCAGGTACGACATGAGCAGGTGCTTGCCGACCGACGGACCGGACCCGGCGCTCGTGACGTACGACCGGCGGCCCTTGGCGTCGACGAGCGGGCTGCCGTCCTCGGCGAGGATCGGCTCGCGGCCGAGCATGTACCGCTGCACGCCGCTCTTCGAGGTGTTGTCGTCGACAGTCAACGTGCACAGGATCGCGGCCGGCTCCGCGTCCCGCTGCCGCAGGTAGGCCTCGCGCCCGACGAAGTCGGCATCCTTGACCGTCGGGCGCGCCATCCCGGCTTCGACCAGGTCGAAATCGAGCTCGAGCTCGGCGCCATGCGCGCGGTAGCCCTTCTCCAGTCGCGATGTCACCGCGTACGTGCCGATCCCGACAGGGACGAGGCCGTGGGGTTGCCCCGCTCGCCAGAGGGCGTCCCAGACGCGCAGGCCCTGCTCGATGGGCACGTAGATCTCCCACCCGAGCTCGCCGACGTAGCTGATCCGCGACGCGAGGGTCCGGACGCCATCGACCTCGACGGTCTTCGACGTCAGGAACGGGAAGCCCTTGTGGCTGATGTCGGCGCTGCCGTCGGACGCCGCGCCGAGGACGTCTCGGGCGCCCGGCCCCCACAGGCCGAAGGTCGTGAACGCGTTCGTCACGTCGTGCAACTGCGCCGAGCCGTCGGCGGGCATCGCGTCCCGGAAGATCTTCTTGTCGCGCATGCCCATGCCACCGCCGGTCACGACGCGGAACTGGTCATGGGCCAACCGCATGATCGTGAGGTCGGCCAGGATCCCACCGGCGCTGTTCAGCAACGGCGTGTAGACGGTCCGACCGGGCGCGACGTCGACCTTGTTGACCGCCAGGCGTTCCAGGGCGGCCAGTGCGCCGGGTCCGGTCACGTCGAAGATCGCGAATGCCGACAGGTCGACGAGGCCGGCCCGATCGCGCATCGCCAGATGCTCGGCGTTGATGATCGGCGACCACCAGCGTGATTCCCACTCGGCCTTGCGAGGCATGACGCGGTCCCCGTACTCGCCGAGGAGCGACTCGTTCGTGCCGTACCAATAGGGTCGCTCCCAGCCCGCCGCCTCGAAGAACTCGGCGCCCAGCTCGACATGTCGGTCGTAGGCCGGCGACAGCCGGATCGGCCGGTTCGAGCCCCACTGCTCCATCGGGTGGACGATGCCGTAGGTCTTGTTGAATCCCTCGCTGGCGCGCGCGTCGATGTGCTGCGCGGCCTTGTGGTGGTCGTAGAAGCGGGCGATGTCCGATCCGTGCGGGTCGATCTCGGGCTCGCCGGTGGTCATCCACTCGGCGAGCGCCTTGGCGATGCCCGGCGCCTCCTTGATCCAGATCGCCGCCGCCGACCACAGTCCCTTCACCTCCGGGGTCTCGCCGATGATGGGGTTGCCGTCCGGGGTGAGCGACAGGAGTCCGTTGATCGCCAGCTTCACGCCGACGGATTCGTCACCGACGATCTCGGGGAAGAGCTCGAGGGCGTCCTCGAGCTGCGGGTCGAAGTCCTCCTGTGTGAACGGGAGCATCGTCGGCGACAGTGCGGAGGCCTCGATCGACGGGATGTCGTCGGCGTCCATCAGGATGGCCCGGTGGGCGTACGAGCCGACCTCGAAGCCGGTCCCGTGCTGTCGCTCGTACATGTTGGTGTCCATGTCCCGGACGATCGGGAAGCCGACTTCCTTGGTCGTGTGCTCGAACTGCGGCACCGGACCGATGTCGATCATCTGGTGCACCGCCGGGGTCAGCGGGATCGACGCCCCGGCCATCCGCGCGATGCGCGGGCTCCACACGCCACACGCAACGACGACGGTGTCGGCGGCGACGTCGCCCTGGTCCGTGCGCACGCCGCGCACGTGCCCGTCGACGACGTCGATGCCGGTGACCTCGACCCCGGCCGCGACCGTCAGGGCGCCCATGTCCTGCGCCTTCTGGCGCATGAGCGTGCCGGCCTGGAGCGAGTCCACGATGCCGACACCCGGGGTGTAGAACCCGCCCAGGATCACCGAGTCCTCGATGAACGGGACCATCTCCTTGACCTCGGTCGGCGTGAGCAGCCGGGAACCCTCGATCCCCCACGAGGTCGAGGACGCCATGCGGCGCTTGAGCTCCTCCATCCGTTCCGTCGTGCGCGCGACCTCGATCCCGCCCGTCTCGTCGTACACGCCGAGCTCTCGGTACTGGTTGGCGCTGTCGACCGTGAAGGCCGTCATCTCCTTCGAGTGGTCGACGAGGAAGATGAAGTTCGAGGCATGACCGGTCGACCCACCGGGGCTCGGGAGGGGCCCCTTGTCCAGCAGCACGATGTTCCGCCAGCCCTGCTCAGCCAGGTGGTACGCCATGCTGTTGCCGACGATGCCGGCGCCGATGACGACGACGTCCGCTCGCGCCGGGAGCGCGCCCATGCAGACCCTCCTCCTCCGCCGCGTCGATGGGGCGGCGTGCGGGAGAGGATACCCGGACACCGGACCCGGAGCGCGCTACCGCGCCTTGACCGCCGCCCGAGCCGGTCCCATCCTCGGCCGTCCGAGCCAGAGTCGAGCGAGGGGACCGTGGCGAGCCTGTTCATCGATGGTGTGTGGGTCGCTTCAGGCGACGGGACGTGCAGTCCGGTCATCAACCCGAGCGACGGCTCGATCCTGACCGAGGTCGATGTCGCCACGGATGAGCAGGTACAGGCGGCGATCGCGGCGGCGCGTCGAGCGTTCGACGCGACCGACTGGCCACGGACGCCGGCCGGCGAGCGTGCCGCGCTCCTGGACCGCGTCGCGGGTCTGCTCGAGCGTGACCTCGAGGACCTGGCGCGCGAGGAGACCATCAACACGGGCAAGGCCATGCGCGAGAGCCGCGCCGACATCGCCGAGGTCGTGAGCGTCTTCCGCTACTACGCGGACATCGCCGACGACGAGCCGGGTCGAATCGTCGACGCGGGCGTCCCCACTGCCATCAGCCGCATCGCCTACGAGCCGGTCGGTGTGTGCGGGCTCATCGGACCGTGGAACTACCCGCTCCTCCAGTTGTCCTGGAAGATCGCGCCGGCCCTGGCCGCCGGCTGCACGGCCGTGATGAAGCCTGCTCACCTGACGCCGCTGACCGCGATCCACCTGACGCGGCTGCTCGACGAGGCCGGCGTGCCGCCGGGCGTGGTCAATCTCGTCCTGGGGCCGGGCGAGCGCGTCGGCCAGGCCCTCGCCGACTCGCCCGACATCGACCTCATCTCGCTCACCGGCGGCATCGAGGCCGGTCGGTCGCTGATGCGTGGCGCGGCGGTCAACGTGAAGCGGGTCGCGCTCGAGCTCGGCGGGAAGAGCCCCAACATCGTCTTCGCCGACGCCGACTTCGAGACGGCGGTCGACAACGCCCTTACCGCGGCGTTCGTCCATTCGGGCCAGGTCTGCTCTGCCGGCTGTCGGGCCATCGTCGAGGCGTCCATCCACGACCGGTTCGTGGCCGCTGTGGCCGCGCGGGCCGATCGGATCCGGGTCGGGCACGGGTTGGATGAGCGGACCGAGACAGGGGCGCTCATCTCGGCCGAGCACCGGGCCAGGGTCGAGGCGTACGTCACGGGTGCCGTCGACGATGGGGCCCGCATCGTGGCCGGCGGCCGGCGTCCGGCCGAGCCCGAGCTCCAGG
The DNA here is from genome assembly GCA_963813535.1 of uncultured Chloroflexia bacterium. Classification (GTDB taxonomy): domain Bacteria; phylum Chloroflexota; class Limnocylindria; order Limnocylindrales; family CSP1-4; genus SPCO01. Next base: position 1,963,944 of record CAWEZH010000002.1, read on the forward strand.
CGGGCTTCTTCTACCGACCGACGGTCGTCGCCGATGTCACTCGCGAGATGCGGATCGTGCGCGAGGAGGTCTTCGGCCCGGTGCTCACCGTCGAGCAATTCTCGACCGAGGACGAGGCGATCGAGCTCGCGAACGACACCGAGTACGGCCTGGCCGGGGCGGTCTGGACGGCCGATGCCGCGCGCGCCCAGCGCGTCGCCGCCCGGCTTCGGGCCGGCACCGTCTGGATCAACGACTACAACATGTACGTGCCGCAGGCGGAGTGGGGCGGCTTCAAGCGCTCCGGGATCGGCCGGGAACTTGGCCCGAGCGGGCTGGACGAGTACCGTGAGGCGAAGCACATCTGGCTGAACACGGCGCCTGGTCCCACTGGCTGGTTCGGAGGGTGACGACGTGACCGCGACCACGGATCCGGTGACCCGCGTACCCGTGAGCGAGCACTCCCCGTCGGAGCCGACGCTGGCCGTCAGGAACCTGTGGAAGATCTTCGGGGAGGCTGAGCACAAGGTCATCGGCACGCCGGACGCTGCCCTCACTCGGGACGAGCTGCGACGGAAGACCGGCGCCACGATCGGCCTGCGCGACGTGTCGTTCGACGTCCGGCCCGGCGAGGTCTGCGTGGTGATGGGGCTGTCGGGCAGCGGCAAGTCGACGCTCGTGCGCTGCATGACGCGACTCATCGAGCCGACAGCCGGCGAGGTCCTGCTCGATGGCGAGGACATCCTCGCGGCCAGCCAGGAGAAGCTGCGCGAGCTTCGTCGACGGCGCTTCAGCATGGTCTTCCAGCACTTCGGCCTGCTGCCCCACCGGAAGGTGATCGAGAACGTCGCCTTCGGCCTCGAGATCCGCGGTGAGACGAAGGCCGCTCGAGAGGAGCGCGCGCGGGCGATCATCGACCTCGTCGGGCTCCAGGGCCACGCCGACAGCTACCCGGATCAGCTCTCCGGAGGGATGCAACAGCGGGTGGGCCTCGCCCGCGCCCTGGCCGTCGATCCCGAGGTGATGTTCCTCGACGAGCCGTTCAGCGCGCTCGATCCGCTGATCCGCCGGGACATGCAGAACGAGGTCCTGCGCCTCCACCACGAGGTCGGCAAGACCATGGTGTTCATCACGCACGACCTGGCCGAGGCGCTGAAGCTCGGCGATCACATCGTGATCATGCGCGACGGCGCGGTCGTCCAGATCGGCCGACCGGAAGAGGTCGTAGGCGCCCCCGCCGACGACTACGTCGCCGATTTCGTGAGCGACGTGCCCAAGAGCCACGTACTGACGCTGCGCTGGATCATGCGGCCGGTCGAGCCCGGCGACCCGACGGACGGTCCCGAATTCGCGGCCTCCGCCGTCATCAACACCTGTCTCGAGACCGCGGCGTCCACCGATCGGCCGATCCGTGTCGTCGAGGACGGCCGGCTCGTCGGCATGGTCGACCGGGCTCGCATCCTTGCCGCCGTCGCCGACACGGTCGGAGGGCGGCTGATCGACACGATGGCCGGCCGATGACGGCAGTCTCGGTCCCGGCCATCCGCCGACGCGAGGCGGCCATCCCGAAGTGGGCGTGGTTCCTCGCGATCATGGCCGTCGCGGCCATCCTCTATGTCCTGTTCGCGGGCACGGCTGTCCAGCCGCATGACAACCAGCACCCGCTGTTCCTCGCCCTCAACAGCGTGCGCGACTGGATCCGGGACAACCGCGACAACCCGGTCTACTTCGTCCTCTTCGTGATCCCGCGAACGGTCGTTGACATCCTGCTGGAATCGCTGACCGGGGCGTTGCACGCCATCGGCTGGCCGGCCCTCATCGCGGTCGCCGGCCTCCTCGGCTACGTCGCCGATGGGCTCCGCCGTGCAGTCCTGACCGCCCTCGGGTTCGCTGTGCTCGGCTTGCTCGGCCTGTGGACGTCGAGCGTCGACACCCTCGGGGCGATCATCGCCGCGGTGTCCCTGGCGATCCTGTTCGGCGTCCCGCTCGGCATCCTCGTCGCCCAGAACGCCCGGGCCAGACGGATCCTGACGCCGATCCTGGACGTGATGCAGATCATGCCGACGTTCGCCTACCTGGGGCCGTTCGTGTTGCTGTACGGGATCGGACCGGCGGCTGCGGCCATCGTCACGCTCATCTACGCGATGCCGGCGGCGATCCGCATCACGGCCCTGGGCATCCGCGGCGTGCCGGTCAATACGGTCGAGGCCGGACGATCGCTGGGGGCGACGGGTCGCCAGTTGCTGACCGGGGTCAAGCTGCCGATGGCTCGCAAGGAGCTGGCCCTCGCGCTCAACCAGACGTTGATGCTGTCGCTCTCGATGATCGTGATCACGGCGCTCATCAACGCACCGGGTCTCGGGCAGGACACGCTCACCGCGCTGATCCGCAACGACGCAGGTGCGATGTTCGATGCCGGCGTGGCCATCGTCATCCTGGCGATCGCCCTCGATCGGCTCACCGAAGGGTTCAGCCTCCGCCTCGACCCCCACCGGCGGGCGACGGCCGGGATCACCTCCACCGATCGGCGCTGGCTACGGATCGGGCTCATCGCGTGCGCGGGCCTCGCGCTGATCGGCCTGGTGGTCCCGTTCGCCCAGGATTTCCCGGACGCCATCACGATCTCGTTCCGGGAGCCCGTGAACGCATTCGTCGATTGGCTCCGCAGCGATGTCGCCTGGCTGACAAGCGGGATCAAGGACATCGTCACCTACGGGCTCTTGAACCCGATCCAGGAGGTTCTGACACAGGCGCCGTTCTGGCTGGTGATCGGCGTCGTGGTCGCCCTGACCGTGCTGATCAGCGGCATGCGCGCGGCGATGGTGGCGGGCCTCGCACTCGCCGCGATCTTCGCGATGGGTCTCTGGCAGCACTCGATGGAGACCTTGATGCAGGTGCTCGTCGCGACCGGCTTCACGTTCGCGATCGGCCTGGCACTGGGCATCGCGTCCGCGCGCAGCGATCGCATCGCCGGGATCCTTCGTCCGATCCTCGATACCCTCCAGACGATCCCCGCGTTCGTGTACCTGCTCCCGGCGCTGATCCTGTTCGAAGCGACGCGGATGACCGCCATCTTCGCGGCGGTCATCTTCGCCCTCCCGCCGGTCATCCGGCTCGTCGACATCGGGATCCGGTCGGTACCGGCCACGATCATCGAGTCCGCCACGTCATCAGGAGCGGACAGTCGCCAGATGCTGACGGGGGTACAGCTGCCGATCGCGCGACCGGCCATCATCCTCGCCGCCAACCAGGCGGTGATCATCGTCCTTTCGATGATCGTGGTCGGCGGTCTCGTCGGTGGCGGTGCGCTCGGCTACGACGTGGTGGCCGGCTTCTCGCAGGGGGACAAGTTCGGGCTCGGGCTGGCCGCGGGGTTTGCCCTGGTCCTGCTTGGCGTCATGCTGGACCGGATGACCCAGGGAGCCGCGGGACGAGTCTCACCGCTACAACGGTGACGGCGCGAGCCCGGGGGTTTCCTCGACGGCGTCTGTCGCGGATAATCGCCGGACCGACCCGGTCGCCGGGTCGTCAGAGGAGGATCCAGACCTGATGGGTGTGACCAGGCGCGCTCGCGCGCTCATCGCAGCGACCGGCACTGCGCTCGTCGTCGCTGCGTGCAGTGGTGGAGGCGGAACCAGCGAGGTCGTCGACATCGCCGTCAATCCGTGGGTGGGCTACGAGGCCAACGCGGGCGTCGTCGGCAACCTGCTGGAGAAGCAGCTCGGCTTCAAGGTCGAGTACAAGGACCTGGCCGAACAGGTGAGCTGGGAGGGCTTCGAGTCCGGCGAGGTGGACGCCATCGTCGAGAACTGGGGCCACGCGGACCTGATCAAGACCTACGTGACCGACAAGGCCGTGGCGGTCGCCGCGGGGAGCACCGGGGTCGATGGCATCATCGGCTGGTTCGTTCCGCCCTGGATGGCGACGCAGTACCCCGACATCACCGACTACACGAAGCTCAACGGCTACGCCGAGATGTTCAAGACGTCCGAATCCGGTGACAAGGGTCAGTTCCTGGCCGGGGACCCGTCGTTCGTGACCAACGACCAGGGCATCATCAACGGTCTCGATCTGAACTTCGAGGTCGTGTACGCCGGCAGCGAGGCCGCCCTCATCGAGGCGTTCCGCAAGGCCGAGCAGGACAAGACACCGCTGCTCGGGTACTTCTACTCGCCGCAGTGGTTCCTCAACGAGGTGCCGCTCGTCAAGATCAACCTCCCGGAGTGGACAGAAGGGTGCGACGCGAACCCGGAGAACATCACCTGCGACTACGCGCCGTACACCCCGCTCGACAAGTACATCAGCAAGAACCTCGAGACGAAGGCACCGAAGGCCGCCCAGTTCATCAAGAACTTCCAGTGGACGGCCGAAGACCAGAACACTGTCGCCAACTACATCACCAACGAGAACATGGACCGCGCCGCGGCCGCTGAGAAGTGGGTCGCCGAGAACGAGGCGGTCTGGAAGCCCTGGATCCCGGCCTCCTGAGCCGGAGCTAGCCAACGCGATGGCGGCGCGGTCCCCGGACCCGCCGCCATCCTGATTCCCGGGGCAGGACGGACCACGCAGATGGCCAGCACACCACGAGTCGTGATCATCGGGGCGGGCATCGTCGGATGCTCGCTCGCGGACGAGCTCGGGCTGCGCGGCTGGTCCGACGTGACGGTCGTGGAGCAGGGCCGCCTCTTCAAGACCGGCGGATCGACGAGCCATGCGCCGGGGATCATCTTCCAGACCAACGCCTCGAAGACCATGCAGGGCTTCGCCAGGTACACGGTCGAGAAGGCAACCTCGCTCGAGCTCGATGGCCGGTGGTGTCTCAACCCGATCGGGAGCCTCGAGCTGGCGCTGACGGAGGACCGCCTCCGCGAGCTGCACCGTCGGCGCGACTTCGCCGAGTCGTGGGGTCTCAGGGCCGGGTCATCGACGCCGACGAGACCGCGCGGCTGTGGCCGCTCGTCGATCGGGACGCCATCCTCGGGGCCTACCACGTCCCGTCGGACGGGCTGACCGACGCCGTCCGGGTGTCCGAGGCACAGGCCCGGCGAGCCATGGAGAACGGAGCGCGGTTCCTGGGCGAACACACGGTGACCGGCGTTCGGACCGACGACGGCCACGTGCGTGGCGTCATCACGGACCGCGGCGAGATCCCCGCTGACCTCGTCGTGTGCGCCGCGGGGATCTGGGGACCGCGCATCGGGGCGATGGTCGGGATGACGGTCGCGCTCCAGCCCCTCGCCCACCAGCTGACGTGGACGACGGTCCTGCCCGAGGTCGTGGCGTTCCGCATCCCCGCGGATCGCGAGGCGATCCACCCGAACATCCGCGTCCAGGATCGCGACATGTACTTCCGCGAGTACCCCGACCGCCTGGCCGTCGGCGGATACGGGCACGTGCCACTCCCGGTCGATGCCGCCGACCTGCTCCACCCGACGGAAGCGCCGGTGATGCCGTCGGTGCTGGAGTTCACGCCGGAGACCTTCGCCGAGACCTGGTCGTGGGCGGAGGAGCTCGTGCCGGCCCTCCGCTCGCCCGACGCACGGATCGACCACGCCATCAACGGCATCTTCTCGTTCACGCCGGACGGTTTCCCGTTGATGGGTGAGTCGCGCGACGTCGGCGGGTTCTGGCTGGCCGAGGCGGTCTGGGTCACCCATGCCCTGGGCGTGGGCCGGGCGATGGCCGAGTGGCTGGTCGACGGCGGATCGACCAGCGACCTGCATGAGGGCGACCTCCACCGCTTCGAGGCCCACCAGACGTCCCCGGCGTTCATCCACGATCGCGGGATCCAGAACTACGTCGAGGTGTACGACATCGTCCATCCGCTCCAGCCGATGGAGGAGCCCCGACCGCTCCGGACATCGCCGTTCTACGAGCGCGAGCAGGAGCTCGGGGCGTACTTCCTCGAGGGCGGAGGGTGGGAGCGGCCCCAGTGGTACGGCGTGAACGAGGCTCTGCTGGGGCGGTACGAGATCCCGGGTCGCAACGCGTGGGCCGCACGCTACTGGCACCCCATCGTGGGGGCGGAGGCCCGGGCGACCCGCGACGCCGTCGCGCTCTACGACGTCACGCCGCTCAAGCGGATCGCGGTGGAAGGTCCCGGAGCCGCGGCGTACCTCGACACGATGACGACCAACCGCGTGGATCGCCCGGTCGGCACGGTCGTCTACAGCCTGCTCCTCGACGAGCGTGGCGGCGTCCGTAGCGATCTGACCATCGCCCGGCTCACCCCTGACCGCTTCCAGATCGGCGCCAATGGCCCGCTCGACCTCGACGAGCTGGAGCGTCGCGCCCCGCGGGACGGCAGCGTGTCGATCCGTGATGTCACCAGCGGGACGTGCTGTATCGGACTGTGGGGTCCGCGGGCGCGCGACGTCCTGGCGTCTGTCACCGACGCCGACGTGTCGAACGCGGCGTTCGGGTACTTCCAGGCTCGGGAGATCTGGATCGGCAACGTCCCGGTCACCGCACTCCGCCTCTCCTACGTCGGCGAGCTCGGCTGGGAGCTGTACGCATCCGCGGACATGGGGCTGCGCCTATGGGACACGCTGTGGGCGGCGGGCCGCTCGCACGGCCTGATCGCCGCCGGGCGGGGTGCGTTCGGCTCGCTGCGGCTGGAAAAGGGCTACCGCTTCGCCGGTGTCGACATGACGACCGAGCACGACCCGTACGAGGCCGGCCTGGCATTCGCCGTGCGCATGGACAAGGGTGACTTCGTCGGGCGCGACGCACTCGTGGGCCGCAGCGTCGAGACCGCCGAGCGACGACTCGTCCCGTTGCTCATCGAGGATCCGCAGGCCGTGGTCATGGGCAAGGAACCCGTGCACGTGGACGGCCGGCCGGCAGGCTACGTCACGAGTGCAGGTTTCGGATACACGCTGGGGGCCGCGATCGCCTACGCGTGGCTGCCGGCCTCGGCGTCCCGACCGGGCCAGCCGGTCACCATCCTGTACTTCGGGGACGCGGTCCGCGCGACCGTCGCTAAGGAGCCGCTGTTCGATCCCGAGATGGCCCGACTCCGCAGCTGACCACCGCGCGAGGCGATATCTTCGCGGACATCCGGCGTTAACAAACCCATCACATGGTCTTGACGCCCGACGACCTGAGAGGTGCAATGCACCGACACCGGAGCGAGGCGTGGGAGATCGGCCCATCCGGGATGACTTGGGAATGAGGAGGTCCCGGGTCGGGGTTCAGGGCGACCACCGTCATCCACAGGATCCTGGAGGAGACACGTTGACCACGAAACGGTATCTGACCCGCTGGGCGGGCCTGTTCGCCGCATCGGCGATCATCTTCGGAGCGTGCTCGAGTCCGGCCGCGTCGACCGCGCCGTCGGCTGCGTCCACGGCACCGTCCGTAGCGCCATCGGAGAGCGCCGGGGCGTCGCCATCGGCGTCCGCCGCCGCAGGCGGCTTCGAGCAGTTCGTACCCGACCCGGCGCTGCTCGCGGCCGCAAAGGCTGAGGGCACGCTCTCGACGATCGCGTTGCCCCACGATTGGTGCAACTACGGCCCGCGAGACGGCTGGACGGGGTCGAACGTCATCGACACCTTCAAGGAGCGAACGGGGCTCGAGGTCAATGAGCTCGATCCGCTCGCCGGCTCAGGCGACGAGGTCGAGGCGATCAAAGCCAACAAAGACAACCCCGGACCGCAGGCCCCGGACGTCATCGACGTCGGCCTATCCTTCGGTCCATCGGCCAAGGAAGAGAGCCTGCTGCAGGCGTACAAGGTGGCCACGTGGGACACCATCCCAGAGGACGCCAAGGATGCCGAGGGCTTCTGGGTGGGCGACTACTACGGCGTCCTGTCGTTCGAGGTCAACACGGCCGTCGTCCCGAACGTTCCGCAGGACTGGGCCGACCTGCTGAAGCCCGAATACAAGGGCCAGATCGCCCTCGCCGGCGATCCGCGGACCTCCAACCAGGCGATCCAGACGGTCTATGCTGCGGCGCTCGCCAACGGCGGGTCGCTCGACAACGCACAGCCCGGCCTCGACTTCTTCAAGCAACTCAACGACGCCGGCAACCTCCTGCCCGGCATCTCCTCGGCGGCGACGGTCGCATCGGGCGACACGCCGATCACGATCCGCTGGACCTACAACGCCCTCGCCGGCCGCGATGCGACGGCGGCAAGTGGTGGCCCGGCGATCGAGGTCGTCGTTCCCGCGAGCGGTCGCTTCGCCGGCGTGTACGTCCAGGGCATCAGCGCATTCGCGCCGCACCCGAACGCGGCCAAGTTGTGGCAGGAGTTCCTATACAGCGACGAAGGCCAGAACAACTGGCTCGCGGGCTATTGCCATCCCATCCGCTACGAGAACCTCGTCACGGAGAACAAGGTGCCGCAGGAGCAGCTCGACAAGCTGCCGGATGTCGAGGGCGCGGTCTTCCCGACCCTCGATCAGCTGAATGCGGCCACCGCGCTCATCACCGAGAAGTGGGACAGCACGGTGGGGCTGAACGTCCAGTAGCCGACTGACGCGCTCGGCGGACCACACCGTGGACACCGCGACGTCGATCGGGGAACGGGGCGCGCCGCTGGCGCGCCCCGTTCGTCCGCGCCCGGACTGGTCATGGCTGGGCGTGGTCCCCTTCCTGCTGTTCAGCACGGCATTCATGTTCCTCCCGGCGGCGTATCTCGTCGTCGGCAGTTTCCGGAACAACGCCGGCGAGACAACGCTCCAGAACTTTCGGGACCTGTCCACCGGGATCATCCCGGGTGCCTTCCTGACGACGATCGAGGTCAGCCTGGTGACGGCAGTCCTCGGTGGACTGCTCGGTCTGCTGTTGGCGTACGCACTCATCCTCGGCGGTCTGCCCAAGGCCTTCCGCACCGCGCTGCTGACCTTCTGCGGCGTCGCCTCGAACTTCGCGGGCGTACCGCTCGCGCTCGCGTTCACGTTCACGCTCGGTCAGCTCGGCTTCGTGACGGTCCTGCTGCGCAACGCGGGAATCGACCCGTACGTCAACGGGTTCCGCCTGACGAGCAAGCTGGGTGTCGAGCTCGTCTACCTGTACTTCCAGCTGCCCCTCATGGTCCTGATCATCGCGCCAGCCATCGACGGCCTGCGGCGTGAGTGGCGCGAGGCCGCAGAGAGCATGGGGGCGAGCGCGCGCCAGTACTGGCGCCACGTGGGCCTGCCCATCCTGACGCCTTCGATCCTCGGCACGATGGTCCTGCTGTTCGGCAACGCGTTCGGCGCGCAGGCGACGGCCTTCCAGCTGACCGGCGGGACTCTCAACCTCGTGCCGATCGTCATCGGCGCTCAGATCCGCGGCGACGTCCTCCATAACCCGGGTCTGGGCTACGCCATGGCGATGGGGATGGTCGTGATCATGGCCCTGTCGATCGGCCTGTACACGATCCTCCAGCGGCGCGCCGAGCGGTGGCTGCGGCTATGACCACGGACGCGCCTCCGATGGCGACCGAAACCGGCCTGAACGCGAACACGGCACGAGCGACCGCGATAGCGGCCGCGGCACGACGCGAGCGGCGCCGTCCCGGGAATCCGCTCTCCTGGCTGATCCTGATCCTGGCGTTGATGTATTTCCTCGTGCCGCTCATCGGGACGTTCATCCATTCGATCCGGACCCGCCCGGATATCTTCCTCGCCTATCGCCAGGTGTTCGCCGACCCGAAGTTCTTCGGCGGCCTCGCCTACTCCTTCACGGTCGGCGTGATCACGATCATGCTCAGCCTGTTGCTCATCGTGCCGACCGCCTACTGGGTCCGGCTGAAGGTCCCGCGGCTGCGACCCGTCGTCGAGTTCGTGACGCTCATGCCGTTCGTGATCCCGCCGGTCGTGCTGGTGTTCGGGCTGATCCGCGTCTACAGCAGCCGCCCGCTCGTCCTGACTGCGACCGATCTCGGCAGTGACATCGTGCTTGTCTGCGCGTATGTGATCTTGTCGTTCCCGTACATGTACCGGGCGGTCGACACGGGCCTCGCGGCGATCGACGTCCGCACGCTCACGGAGGCTGCCCAGAGCATGGGCTCAAGCTGGGCGCGGATCATGTGGCAGGTCATCTTCCCGAACCTGCGCACCGCACTGCTGTCCGGGGCGTTCCTCACCCTCGCCATCGTCATCGGCGAGTACACGATCGCAAGCTTCCTGGCCCGCACCGCCGCATTCGGGCCCTACCTCTCGCTCCTCGGCCGCAGCCAGCCGTACCAGCCCGCGGCGGTGTCGCTCATCAGCTTCGGGCTGACCTGGGTCGCGATGCTCCTCATCGCCCTCGTCGGCCGCGGCGCGCGCCAGCGCGTCCAGGTGGCGGGCGCCCGCTAGGATGGCCGACGCGTGACGTTCCTCGAGCTCACCAATGTCCAGAAGCTGTTCGGCGACGTCGTCGCCGTCGAGGACTTCAACCTGAGCGCACAACGGGGCGAATTCGTCTCGTTCCTCGGGCCAAGCGGCTGCGGCAAGACCACGACGCTGCGCATGATCGCGGGCTTCGAGCGACCGACCGGTGGGACGATCGTCGTCGACGGCACGGACATCACGGACCGACCGCCGAACCGACGGAATGTCGGCATGGTGTTCCAGTCGTATGCGCTGTTCCCGAACATGACGGTCGCGGACAACATCGGGTTCGGGCTGAAGGTCCGTCACCGACCCAAGGCGGAGATCGACCGGCGGGTGGATGAGCTCCTCGAGCTCATCCACCTCACTGATCGTGGCGCTCGATATCCGTACCAGCTGTCGGGCGGGCAGCAGCAGCGCATCGCCCTCGCTCGGGCCCTGGCCATCGAGCCGCAGGTGCTGCTCCTGGACGAGCCGCTGTCGGCGCTCGACGCGAAGATCCGTATCAGCCTGCGCCTCGAGATCCGAGCCATCCAGCGCAAGCTCGGGATCACGACGGTCTACGTCACGCACGACCAGGAGGAGGCGCTCTCGCTGTCGGACCGGGTGGTCGTCATGAGCGAGGGGCGGATCGAGCAGATCGGCACGCCGACCGAGATCTACAACTTCCCGGCGACGCCGTTCGTCGCGTCGTTCGTCGGGACGCTCAACCTGCTCACCGCCCATGTCGTCGACGGGCCGGCCGGCCGGTTGAACCTCGCGAACCAGGAGATTCGCGTCGCCGGACAGGCTCAAGCTGAGAACGGCTCGGTGGTGACGGTCGCCATCCGGCCGGAGGGCATCGAGCTTGGCGAACAGGGCGGCGAGAACCGGCTGACCGGCACCGTCGAGGAAGTGAGCTTCCTGGGGTCCATCGTCAGGACCCGCATCCGGCTGCCCGATGACACCTCGATGCTCTCGCTCGATACGTTCAACGACCCCAACGTCGCGGCACCCGCCATCGACGCCGAGGTCACGGTCTCATTCCCGCCGGAAGCCTGCCTGGTGATCGCCCGCGAGGCCGCGCCGGAACCGTCGCCTGACGCGCTGGCCGCCGCGGAGGCGTTGCTGTAGCCGCGAGCGGCGGGCCGGTCGACCTGATCGGCATCGAGGCCGTCATCTTCGACAAGGACGGCACGCTGATCGACTTCGACGCGATGTGGGGCGGCTGGGCGATGGGGCTTGGCCAACGCCTGGACGCCGTCATCCGGCGGCCCGTGTCTCCCGACGTCTTCGCGACGATCGGCTTCGACCCATCGAGTGGACGTGTCTCCCCCGGCGGGCCGCTGGCGACGGCGACGATGGCGGGCATCGAGGAGACCGTGGCCCGCGTCCTTCGCCGATGGTGCCCCAGCATCGCCGCCGCTCGACGAGCGACGGCGGAGGCCTGGTCGGTGCCGGACCCGGCCACGCTGGCGGTCCCACTGGCCGATCTCGCCACCCTCTTCGGGCGGCTGCGCTCCGAAGGGCGTCGGATCGCCGTCGTGACCACCGACGACCGCGCACCGACCGATGCCACACTCCGCGCCCTGGGCGTCAGGTCGGACGTCGAGGCGATGGTCTGCGGCGACGATGGGTTCGCCGTGAAACCGGCACCCGACGCGGTGATCGCGGTCTGTCACGCGTTCCGGACCGAACCGGACCGCGTGGCCGTGATCGGTGACACGCCAAGCGACGTGGCGATGGCCCGGGCTGCCGGCGCGGGCCTGGTGGTGGGGGTGCGCAGCGGCGTGGGATCGGAAGCCGATCTCGCCGCAGCGGATGTGGTCATCGATTCGGTGGCCTCGCTGCTGGCCTGACCATCCCGTACGAGTGGGCTATCGCCCGTGATCATGCCGGACCGTACCGTCGGGTGAGCCGTCCGAGCTGCGGACGGTCGGGCCCTGCCCGCCACCAGGAGGTCGTGCGCGAACCGTATGCCCACCGAGCCCCGGCACCCCGCCGATCGACGCCGCGTGGCACCCCGCCGTACTTCGGCCGGCGAGCATCCGGCGACCGCCGATCCCACGCGGGCCGATGCGCTCGGCCGGATCGCCGCCAAGGTCAGTGGCCGGCGTGCCCTGACCGGGCTCTTCGACGACATCATCGACGAAGCCTTCGCGCTGTTCGGCGTCGATCGTGCCGGCCTGTGGACGTACGACGCGACCGCCGAGCGCCCGCTGTCGCTCGCGGCGCAGCGCGGCCTCCCGCAGATCATCATCGATACGATCGTGTCGTTGCGAGGCGACGTCAGGACGGCGGGGATGGATGCCCTTCGGACCCGCCGGGTCCGCGTCCTCGATCGACAGATGCGGTCCACGACCGCATCACTTCGTGAGGTGTACCGATCGATCGGTGTCGGGTCGGTGTGCTTCGTGCCGCTCGTGTACGGCGATGACGTGCTCGGCCTGCTCGCGCTGTACCACCGCGAGACGTACGGCTGGACGCCCTCGGAGCGCGCGCTTGCCCGGGCGTTCGGCGATCACATGGCGACGGCGATCGGCACGGCTCGGCTCGCGGACTCTCGCCGTGGGCTCGCGGATCGGCTCTCGTCGATCGCGGAGTTGGCCGGTCGGCTGAGCGGCCTCCACGACCAGGCATCGATCGCCGCCGCCATCGTCGAGGAGGCCAAGCGGCTCATCGAGCACGACACGATCCGCGTGTACCGGGTCGATCGGACGACAGGGATGTGCGAGCCCATCGCGTTCGAGGGCACGTTCCTCGGTACGACCGAGCCCGACATGGAGACCCTGCGCATGCCCATCGGCCAGGGCCTGACGGGCTGGGTCGCCCAGCACGGTCGACCGCTGCGGCTCGACGAGGCGACCGCCGACCCGCGCGTCGTGGTCGTCGGCGACCGGCGTCCCGAGTCGATGCTCATCGTCCCGATGGTCCAGGAAGAGATCGTCCGCGGCGTGATCGTCGTGTCCGCGATGGGGACGGGCCGTTTCGACGGCGACGACGAGGTGACGCTGACCATCTTCGCCGCCGCCGCGGTCCAGGCCCTGATCAATGCCGAGAACGTGCAGCGATTGCGGCGCCAGCAGGACGAGCTGGAGCTCCAGCTCGAAGGCCAGCGCCGCCTCCTCGATGTCAACGAGCGACTGCTGTCCACGCTGGAGCCGGCGGGTGTCCTGGAGCTGATCGCCGACTCGTTGCGGGCCATCGTCCCGTACGACTCGCTGAGCATCTACCGCGCCGACCGCGAGGCCGGCGTCCGGCGGGCCGTCATCGCCCGCGACAGGTTCGCCGACGAGATCATGGCCGACGCGAGTCCGATCGGGCTCGGGATCACGGGCTGGGCCATCGAGCACGGTGAGGCCGTGCTCTCCAACGAGGCGCACACCGATCCGCGGTCGATCCAGGTCCCCGGCACGCCGTTCGAACCCGAGTCGATCATGGTGGTGCCCCTGTTCGTCAACGGCGAGACGATCGGCACGCTCAACGTCGGGCGCATCGGCGGGGTCGAGGCACACTTCACGCCGAACGAGTTCGAGCTCACGAAGCTCTTCGCGGGACAGGCATCGATCGCGATGCAGAACGCCCAGACGCATCGCGAGGTCCGGGTCCGCGCCGAGCAGGACGCCCTGACCGGTCTGCGCAATCACGGCGCGTTCCAACGGGAGCTTGGCGCGGCTGTGGAGGGCGGACGGCCGTTCGCCGTCCTGATGCTCGACCTCGACGCCTTCAAGCGCTTCAACGACGCCAACGGCCATCCCGCGGGCGACGGGCTGCTGGTCGAGATCGCCGCGGGGATGACGCGCGCCACCCGCGAGACTGACCGGCTCTATCGGTACGGCGGCGATGAGTTCGCCGCGCTCCTGCCTGGCGCGGATCGGGTCGTCGCCCACGAGGTCGCAGAGCGCATCCGGCGTGCCGTCCGGGAGCGGACCGCCGCCAAGGCCGGACTCGACGGTCTTGCCGTATCGATCAGCGCCGGCGTCGCGTGCTACCCGGAGGACGGCCGCACGAAGGACGAACTCGTGGCTGTCGCCGACCGGGCGCTCTATCTCGTGAAGTCGCCCGACAGTCGTCAGCCCGATGCCGGCCTGGCCGACCCGTATCTCCGCGCGCTCGACGAGACCGCCCTCGCGCTGCTCGACCGGACCGACCACGACAGCCTCCTCGGGACCATCCTTGCCCGTGCATCGGCGCTGCTCGGGACGCCGCACGCCTGGATCGACCTCCTCGAGGCTGACGGCAGCAGGCTCGAGCTGCGCGTCGGCACGGGTCTCTTCGCCGACCTCCAAGGCTCGTGCATGAGCGCGAGCGAGGGCCTCGCGGGTGCGATCAGCGAGACCGGCCAGGCCATCACGGTCGATGACTACGATCAGTGGGCGGGCCGCCCCGCCAACCCGCAGGTCGGTCTGGGTGCCACGATCGCGGCACCACTCAAGTCGGCCGGCCGCGTGGTCGGGGTGCTCGGGCTCGCCGCCGGCGGCGCACCGCGGCACTGGACCGAGCGGGACAAGGAGGCGCTGACGAGCTTCGCCCGACTGGCGTCGATCGCGCTCGAGAACGCCCGCCTCGTCGATGTCGCGCAGCGCGGCGCCCTCTACGACCATACGACCGGTCTGCCGAATCGCGAGCTGCTCACCGACCGGATCGCGCACGCGCTGGCGGGTCATCTCGTCGATGGCGACAGCTCCATCGCGGTCATCCTCCTCGACCTCGATCGCTTCAAGGTCGTCAACGAGACGCTCGGCCATATGGCCGGGGACCGGTTGCTGATGGCGGTCGGGCAGCGTCTCGTCCACAGCCTGCGGCCCACAGACACCGTCGCTCGCTTCGGCGGTGACGAGTTCGCCCTCGTCCTCGACCCGGTGACGGACGCTGCGGAGGCGCACGACATCGCAAGCCGTATCTCGCAGGAGCTCGGTGAACCATTCCCGCTCAATGGTCGTGACTGGTTCCTCACCGCGTCGATCGGCATCGCGCTCGCCGGGCCGGGTCGCGGCACACCCGACGAGCTGTTGCGTGAGGCCGAGATCGCGATGGTCCGGGCGAAGGGCGACGCCTCCCACCGCCACTTCCTGTTCGAGCCGTCGATGAGCGATCAGACGCTCGAGCGACTCGACCTCGAGAACGATCTTCGACGGGCGCTCGCGCGCGACGAGCTCCTCATCCAGTACCAGCCGATCGTGACCCTGGCGACCGGCGAGATCGTCGGCTTCGAGGCGTTGGTCCGGTGGCAGCACCCGACCCGTGGTCTCGTGCCGCCGCTGGCCTTCATCCCGATGGCCGAGGAGACGGGGCTGATCGTGCCGCTCGGTCGGTGGGTGCTGGACGCCGCCTGCCGGCAGGCGGCGGTATGGAACGCGCCCGAGTCGCGCCGGGGTGCGTCACGCCTGTTCGTGTCGGTCAACCTGTCCGCGCGCCAGTTCACCCAGAACGACCTCATCGACGACGTGGGCTCGACGCTGGCGCGGACGGGCCTCGAGGCGGAAGCACTCGAGCTGGAGATCACCGAGAGCGTCCTGATGGATCAGTCGGAGGCCGGTATCCGCGCGCTCCGAGATATCCGCGGTCTCGGCGTCCGCCTCGTCCTCGACGACTTCGGCACGGGCTACTCCTCGCTGTCGTACCTGAAGCACCTGCCGCTCGACACGATCAAGATCGATCGCACGTTCGTGGCCGGTATCGAGGAACCGGCCGACCGATCGATCGTCGAGGCCGTCATCTCGCTCGCACATGGGCTCGGGATCGGTGTCGTGGCCGAGGGCATCGAGAGCGAGTCGCAGGCCGACAGACTGCGCGAGATGGGTTGTGACCTCGGCCAGGGCTACCTGTTCAGCCGGCCGGTATCGGCCGAGCGCACCTTCGAGCTCCTGCGTGACCGATCCCGGGCGGCGCGGTCGATGCGCGCGAAGTCAGGCCGTTCGCGGACGCTCCGCCGGGTCGTCTAGGGCAGGGTCGCTAGTCGCGTGCGCCGAACAGGCGCAGCATGAACAGGAACAGGTTCACGAAATCGAGGTAGAGGTTCAGCGCGCCCATGACGGCCGCCTTCTCCGTCGACCCGGTGTAGACGACGAGATCCCCGTTCTGGATCCGCTGCACGTCCCACGCGGTGAGGCCGGTGAAGAGCACGACCCCGACGATCGAGATCACGAACGACGCCGCGTCGCTCCGAAGGAACAGGTTGATCACGATCGCGACGAGCAGGCCGAACAGCGCCATGTACAGGAGGCTGCCGATCCGAGCGAGCGAGCGCTTCGTGACATGGCCGTAGATCGCCGCGCCGGCGAACATCGCTGAGGCGGAGACGAAGGCCGACACGACCGAGGCCCCGGTGTATGCCGTGACGATCAGGCCGATCACCAATCCCAGCGAGGCGGCGTAGACGAAGAACACACCGAGCGCCAAAGTCGCGCTCATCCGGCGGATCCCGAAGCCGATCGCCATCACCAGGGCGAACTGGGCGATGATCAGGATGAAGAGGTTGCTCTCGGCGAACTGCAGCAGCCGCTCGTTGCCTTGCACGACGAAGGCAACCAGGGCCGTCACGGCCAGGCCGACGAACATCCACAGGAATGCCTGGGACAGGATCGCCTGCTGTGTTCGGGCGTCGATGCGGACCGGCGCTTCGCCGGTCGTCGCGACCGGGCTCGTCGCCGCGGACGGTGCGACGTAGGGATTGGTGGGTCGCGGATCGCTCACGATGCGTTGCTCCTCAACTACCGACGGTCGTCGGGCTCACCACATCAAGCCGGCGTCGCGCGGATCCCAGCGCTCGGCCAGCAACGTGACCTTGACCTCGTGTTCCACGACCGACTCGACCTGCTCCTTGACCTGGGCGATCATCGAGCCGGCGTAGGGGCAGAACGGCGTGGTCAGGATCATCTTGATCTCGGTCGAGTCGGGGCCGAGCAGGATCTGCTTGATGAGCGCCAGCTCCACGACATTCATGCCGATCTCGGGGTCGACGACGGCGCGCAGCGCGTCGAGGATCGCGAGCTCGGTCGCTCGCCGCTCGGGATCGAACGCCGGCGCGTCCGATGCGGGCGCATCGGCGGTCGCCGCCGCGGCGGTCGTCTCGGCGGTCGGTTCAGTGGTTCGTGTGTCGGTCATGCGGGATGCGTTCTCCGGAAGGGTGCTTCGAACAGCGTAGCACCGTGTGCGAGAACGCCCTCGTGTGTGGCCAGTCCTGCGGCGGTGTCAGCCGGCCTTGATGACGATGCCCGGCAACCGGTACTGCGAGGGCAGGATGGCGGCCTCGGCCTCGCTGTAGCCGGGCCCGGCCAGTGAGCCATCGGGCTCGAAGAACTCGGCATATCGGTCGCGATGGGTGCTCGCGTACGTGAATGCCGCGGCGATGCCCACGGTCCGAAGCTCGGGATGGTCGGTCAGGATGCGCGCCAGATCGTAGCCATTCGCTCGCAGCTCGAGCAGCTGGCGGACGGTGAGCCGCGAGCCGTAACAGAACGGCTCGCCGTTCATCACGAGTGGGTCCTGCTGGACCCACTTGACCGTCACGGTCAGCCGCCCTTGTAGATGAATTGCAGGAAGGCGTTGCGCTTGCGGGCGTCTCCGGCCAGGCGTCGATGCCAGCGGTACTGCGCGATCGCTGCGTCCACCGCTGTTTCGCCGTCGACGAGGGCCTGACCGTCGATGACCGACGGAAGCGCGGCGCGAAGTCCCTCACTGAGGTTGATCAGGTCATCGAGCGGGACCCGCTTGCGGCGGTAGACCGGGGCGGTCCAGTCGGCGTACTCGCGCGCCGGCGCCGGATCGCCGGCCCCGACGGATACGGCCACGCGCTCCGCGAGCAACGTGGCATCGAGCAGGCGCTGGCGCAGACCGATCTCGTCATTGCGTGTCCTGAGCGTCGGGTCGCGCTCGATCGCGCTCTCCAGCGCGCGTGCCGCGAGCATCTCGGCCGCCGTCCTGGACATGACGAGCCGCGGCCGGCGAACCGGCGGTGAGATCGCGGGGTGGTCGTCCCAGACTGGGGTGGCTCACGCCCGGAGTCTAGCGAACGGCGCCGGGGGTCGTCATCGTGCGTGCGGACACGCGGATACGATGGCGCGGTGGATGGACAGGGCGACCCCGAGGGCCCGGGCGAACGCCGGCTCGAGCGGCCGCCGTCGGACCGCTATCGGATGACCGACCAGCCCGCCGTGCCGCCCGTGGGCGGCGAGCCCGGCGCGGCCGAACAAGGATCGCCAACGCGCGCCTTCGTGACAGCGATCGCGGCGGCAGCCGGCGGTGGCCTCGTGATCACAGTGGCGGGTGGTCTCCTGACGATGACCGCCGGGCTCCTCGTCATCGCCGCACTGCTGGGCTGGGTGGTCGGCGCGCTGGTCGGGCTCGATGGGGGCGCGTCGTCGGATCGGCAGCGGCGCCGCGTGCTCGCGGCCGCACTGGCCATCGGCGGCGTCGCACTCGGTCAGGTCGGACTGTGGCTCGTCGCCCGCCAGGAGGGCGGCACCCTCGACCCCGTTGCATACCTCGCAGAGGTCTTTGGTGCCCTCGTGCCCCTCGAGGTCGCGCTGGCGGCGGGCTTCGCGTGGTGGCGGGCGTGAGCGAGCCCGTGGATCTGGCGTTCCGCAGACCCAGCGAGGCCGACCATGCGACGGTCGTCGGGCTGGTCGACGAGTGGTGGGACGGCCGCAGGATGCGGTCCTTGCTGCCGAGACTGTGGTTCCAGCACTTCGCCGGGACCTCGTGGATCGCGGAGGACGAAGCGGGCAAGCTGGCCGGGTTCGTCGTGGCGTTCATCAGCCAGGACGACCCGACCACGGGATACGTCCATATGATCGCCGCCGACCCCAATCACCGCCGGGCCGGTATCGGGCGAGCCCTGTACGACCGCGTCTTCGAGGATCTCGCATCGCGCGGCGTCCACCGGGTCAAGGCCATCACCTGGCCGGGGAATCGCCAGAGCGTGGCCTTCCACCGCTCGATCGGGTTCCGCGTCGACGACGGACCCGGCACGCAGAACCTGTACGGCACGCCGGCCTACGCCGACTACGACGGCGATGGCGACGATCGGGTCGTCTTCACGCGCGATCTCTGACCGGTCGCGGCAAGGCGGAGCGCGGTAGGGCCGAGCGCGGGAACCCGCTGGCGCGGAGCGGTGTAGAAGGGCGAGAAGGGTCCCACTGTCCGACCTGCCTCGGAAGGAGTCACCGATGATCCGCAGGATCGCCGCCGTCGTCACCGCGACCGCCATGCTGCTCATCCTCGCCGTGCCGGTGATGGCCGGCGGCTGGGCGGAGATCGTGGCCGACGGCCAGACCACCACCCCACGAGAGGGCGATCCGGTCGAGATCGGCTTCCGCGTCCTCCAGCATGGCGAGACGCCGGCGCCGTGGGAGGGAGCGACCGTCCATCTCACGAATACCGGTACCGGCGAGACGTTCGATGTCATCGCCAAGAACGACCGCCCGGACGGTCACTTCGTGGCCACGACGACCGTCAAGGAGGCCGGCTTCTGGAGCTGGCAGGTCACGCTTGCCAACCTCGAGAGCGATCACCTACCGGTCCGCATGACCGTTCTCACCGCATCGGGTGCGACGCCGCCGGTCGACCCGTCCTCGATCCTTGCCGCGGTCGACCGGGCCAAGAGCGACGTGACGACCAGCCTCGGCGAGCGGATCGGCACCGAAGTCCGGCGCCTCGAGGTCCAGGACGACTACTACCGCACGCGGATCGACAACCTCGCGGCCCAGACCAGGGACCTGACCGCCCAGCGCGAAGCGCTGGAGGCTCGCGTCCAGGCGCTCGAGGGTGTCGGGGGGCTGCCCTTGCTGGCCGTCATCAGCCTGTCGGTCCTGGCCGGCTCGGCGGCCGGGTTCGCCATGGCATGGCTCGCCGGTCGGGCGTCGCGGCACGAGGGTCCCGCCGTGACGCTCAACCCCGCTCCGCGAGGAGTCGACCGGGTGTGACCTGCTCATGGAGGAGGCGGCTGAAGCGCCCGATCCGGTCGGGCGCTTCGGCTGTCTCGACCCATCGGGCCACCAGCTCTTCACCCTGGTCGTAGGCGAAGACGTACAGCCGCGTCAGCGGATCGTCGATGAACTCGAGCCGCTTGGCGGCGACCTCGTCCGGATAGCGCCCGACGTCCCGCAGGTAGGCGAGGACATCCTCGCGGCGCACGCCATCGGCATGCAGTCGTAGCGCGGCCTCGTCGGTCGCGGCGTCGAGCGTGTTCCTGGGGGCGATCAGCCCGATGGCGCGTTCGGCGAGCTCGCGCGCAGCAGCGGGGTCGGCCGCGACGGTCAGCCCGGCCCGATGGAAGAGTTCGATGAGCAGGTCCGCCCGCTCGTCGAGCGGGGAGGCGAACCGCGTGCCATAGCGGGCGAGCCCTTCGCTGACCGGTCCCTCGGGCGTGTTCGTCAGGAGCATCGACGCCTCGAGACGACGTGCCCCATCGACGAGGTCCGTTTCCTTCCAGGCCCCCTCGAGATGGTGGCCGGGGTAGCCCTCGTGCCCGAGCGTGACGATCAGGTCCGGCGCGGTGACCGGCAGGTCGATGTTGATCTCGAGACGCGACCGGCGGCCGCCGAGGTACCAGCAATACGCGATCCACGCCCGGTCCCGGACGATCGAGAGGCGGGTGGTCTCGCCATCGGGCAGCCCGACATCGTGCGCCGCCCGTTCCCGGAAGCGCCCGAGCAGCCACGCCGCCACCGACGGGAGGCGGTCCGCGGCGATCTGGACCCGTCGGTCCCATGCGGCGATGCGCTCCGCGATGGATCCAGGGCCCGGGAGGAGGTCGTCGATCGCCGCGACCGCGGCATCGAACTCGCCGTCGTCGTGGCGCCGCGGCGCGAAGCCCATGCACCGCTCGACGTACTCGGGGTACGACAGCGGCTCCCCGGCGAGTGCCCGCGCGTGCGCGTCGAGCGCCTGGAGCTGGGCGATCAGCCAGGCACGACGATCCGGCGCATCGACCTCGGCCGCGACCCGTTCGGCGAGCGAGGCGACGTCGTCGAGGAGTCGCCGCGGTGATCGGAGCTGATCGGTGTCGACCCGCGCCTTCAGGCCGGCCGGGCCGTAGTAGCCGTCGATGAGACCCGGCAGGTGCTGATCGAAACGGAGTCCGAGCAGGAGATAGTCCGACGCGATGGGGTCGGGGGCCGGCACCAGCCGGGTGCCGCCGACCGCCGGGACCATCTGGGGTGCCGAGGTCACCGCTGCATCTTGTCGGGGCGCGGGGCTCGCCGCTCCCCGTGGTCCCGATGGGTGTCGGCCCGTCGGCGCGCCTCGGCGAGCCGCTCGGCGAGGGACGGGTCCGGCGGCAGACCGGCGCGATCCGGTGCGCGATCCACCGACGGGGTCTCGGCCGACGGCCCGGAACCCAGCCCTCCCGACTCGCCGACGAAGGGCATCCCCTGACGTTCGACCGCATCGAGGCTCATCCGCAGGGCGGCCGTCTTCTGTGTCGCGACCTCGCGCACGTATGCCGCCTCTTCATCCGGTGTCATCGGCCGGCCGCGGACGATGGCCTTCGGCTTGCCGACCATCAGCCAGGCGAGGTGATAGCGATCCATGCTGCCCCAGGCCGTCGCGAGGAGATCGTCGGAGAGCTGGAGCCAGACGCGCATCGCCCCGAGCGATGGCTGCGCGTCGAGCCGCTCGCCCTCGTCGATGAGTTGCCGGGTCCGGGCGATCAGCTCGTCACGAGTCACGGGCGTGCGGCTTCCGCGCCGGTGGGGGTCTCGCGCAGCATCCCCTCGCGATCGGCGCGGGCCTGCAGCGTCCACCGTCCCGGACGGCCGTCGCCGATGTCCGCACCGTCGAACGCAGTCACGGGCAGGATCCCGGCCACGCTCGAGGACAGGAAGGCCTCCTCGGCGGACGCGAGGTCGTCGCGGCGCAGCCGACCCTCGAACGGACGGAGCCCGGCGCGAGCCGCCCATCCGAGCAGCCAGGACCGGGTCGTCCCCGGCAGGATCGCGCAATCGAGCGAGGGCGTCGCCAGCTCGAGCGTGCCATCGGCGCCTCGACGGACCAGGAAGATGTTCGCCGACGTCCCTTCCGAGAGGTGGTCGTCGATCGTCAGGAACAATGCATCGTCGGCGCCCGCGCGACGCGCCTCCAGCCTCGCATAGACGTATTCCGCGCGCGAGGTGGTCTTGAGGGTGGCCAGCGGGTTGCGCGGGTCGCGCCGGACCGCGGAGGCAACGAGATGGAGCCCCCGCTCGAGGTGGTCGACCGGAGCGGGCACGACAGGCCACGCCTGGATCGCGATCGTGGCGCTCGCGTCCTCGTTGGCCGGAAGCACGCCTCGGGCGCGGTAGACGCCTCGCGAGACCGTGATCCTGATCGACGCGTCACCGTCGTCACCGTCGAGGCCATCGGCGGCGAGGAGCGAAGCGATGCCCTCGGTCAGCAGCCTGTCGACGTCCGCGGGAAGCTCGATGTCGAGACCGGCGGCCGATCGCCGGAGGCGGGCGAGATGGGCGTCGAGCTCTGCGGGGCGACCGCCTCGCGCTCGCAGCGTCTCGAAGATGCCGTCGCCGAGCTGGAACCCGCGATCGAAGACGGACAGATGGCGGCCCTCCGCCGGGTGGATCTCGCCATCGACCCACACGTGGCCGCGCGGCGGGTTCCCGGCCGACGTCATGGGACCTCCTCGCCACCGATCGCACTCAGCGGGCCATGCGCCTTGGCCACGGTCTCCTGCCACTCGCCCGCCGGGTCGCTGCCCCAGGTGATGCCACCGCCGACGTGGAGCGTCAACCGGCGACCGTCGGCCACGAACGTCCGGATCAGGATGCTGGTCTGCATCGCGCCGTCCGGGCCGACCCACCCGAGCGCGCCGGTGTAGGGTCCGCGCCGGACCGGCTCGAGACCTTCGAGGATCTCCATCGCGCGGATCTTCGGGGCACCCGTGATCGAGCCGCCGGGGAAGCTCGCAGCGAGCAGGTCGAAGGCGTCTCGTCCGGGTGCGAGCCGCCCGGTGACCGTCGAGACGAGATGCTGGACGGCCGCCGTTCGCTCCAGCCGGCACAAGCGCGGCACGCGGACGGTTCCCGGCAGGCACACGCGACCAAGGTCGTTGCGCAGCACGTCGACGATCATCACGTTCTCGGCGCGATCCTTCGCGCTCATCAGCAGCTCACGCGCGAGTGCCCGGTCCTCGGCGCGATCATGTCCACGCCTCCGGGTGCCCTTGATCGGGTCGGTGGCGACGACGCCATCGGCGTCGAGCGAGAGGAACGGCTCGGGCGAGGCGGACAGCAAGGCGCGAGCCATCCCGGTCTCTGGCGATTGCCCGAGGTCGAGGAACGCCGAAAACAGCGACGGGTCGCCTGTCCGCAAGTGCCGGTAGAGCGCCCAGGGGTCGCCGTCGAACGGCGTCTCGAGGCGGCGCGTCAGGTTCGCCTGGTAGATGTCGCCAGCCGCGATGTGCTGGCGAACGGTCTCCACACCCGCTTCGTAGGCCGCGCGCGACAGACCGGATCGGAAGACGAGCGAGCGAGCGAGGTCATGCCGTTCGTCGTCGACTGGCAGCGGCATCGTCAGCCGCGCATGGACGTCATCGAGCCGTTCCGCGAGGCGCCGACCGTCGCCGTCCACGGCACGGCCGCACAGCCAGGCGTCGCCGGTCCGACGGTCCCATGCGACCACCCAGTCGTGGAGCGCCAGCCGCAGTGACGGCAGCCCCTGGTCGTCCATCGCGATCGACGGAAGGCGCTCGAGGACGTGCCCGAGGTCGTAGCCGAGGAACCCCACGAGGCCGCCGATGAAGGGCGGCGTGTCCGGCCCGTCGCGGAGGCTCGGATCCAGCCGGCCGACGAGGCGTCGAGCGACGGCGAACGGATCGGGACCGGCGGCCGGCGCCTCGAGCACGGCCACCGGATCGGCCGTGAGGTAGCTCCAGCGGGCGTTCCGACCCGGCCTCGCACTCTCGAGCAGGACCAGCCCCGGGAGATCGCGGAAGGCCTCGGCCGCATCGATCGGGCGCACGCTCGCCACGCGCGACAGCCGGCGCAGACGGATCTGCGGGTAGGGCGAGGCGGGCTCGATCGGTCGGCTCGGGATCACGCCGGGATGATACGGCCGAGTCGGCCGCGGGCCCGCCCGACCCGACGGACGCGCGGCCGCTACCCTCCTCGGATGCGAGCACGAGACCTCGGGATCCGCATCGGCCTCGGCACTCCCGGCCCCCGCAACGCGATCACCGACGTCGACGGCGTCACGGTCGGCCACACGACCCTGATCCGCGGAGCCGGGGCGCTGGTCGTCGGCCAGGGACCCGTTCGCACCGGGGTGACGGTCGTGTGCGCGCGGGGTACGGACTCGTTGCGCGAGCCGGTGTTCGCGGGGTGCCACAGCCTCAACGGCAACGGCGAGATGACCGGCTTCGAGTGGGTCCGCGAGTCGGGCCTGCTGACGACACCGATCGCCATCACGAACACCCACAGCGTCGGCGTCGTGCGGGACGCCCTCGTCGCGGCGTCCGTCGACGGGGACGACGCGAGCTGGTCGTTACCGGTCGTCGGCGAGACCTACGACGGCCTGCTCAACGACATGAACGGTTTCCACGTGACCGGCGCACACCTCCATGAAGCGCTCGCGACCGCGCACGGCGGGCCGGTCGACGAGGGCGCCGTGGGTGGCGGCACCGGGAGCGTCTGCCACGAGTTCAAGGGCGGCATCGGCACGGCGTCGCGCGTGCTCCGGGAGGACGCCGGCGCGTACACCGTCGGCGCGCTCGTGCAGGCCAACTACGGCAAGCGCGATTGGTTGCGGGTCGACGGCGTCCGGGTCGGCGAGGCCATCCCACTCAGCGAGGTCCCGAGCCCGTATGGCGAACAGCGTGCGTCGCCGCCGGCAGGCTCCGGGTCGATCATCGTGGTCGTCGCCACCGATGCTCCGTTGCTGCCGCACCAGTGCAAGCGACTGGCCCAGCGCGCCGGTCTCGGCATCGCCCGGGTCGGCGGGACGGGCGGCCACACGAGCGGCGACCTGTTCATCGCCTTCGCCACCGGCAATCGGATCCCGCACAGCTCCGATGACGACGATCCGATCGGTCTGCAGACATACGAGCTGCGGGCGGTGGGCGACATGATCATCGACCTGCTCTTCGATGCCGTCATCGAGGCGACCGAGGAGGCGATCGTCAATGCGCTGGTGGCGGCCCCGACGGTCGTCGGCCGTGACGGCATCACCGCCCACGCGCTCCCGCACGATCGCCTGGTGGAGGTGGTGCGGGCGGCCGGTCGGTGACCGCCCGGGGAGACGTCATGGTCCGCGCCGGGCGCGCGGACGATCTCCACCAGCTCGCCCGGATCATGGAGGCGAACGACGAGGGCGTGGGCTGGCCGGACATGCCCGAGCTGGGCTATCCGTACCTGGAGCACGTCCTCCGCCACAAGCGCCTGCGTGTCGCCGAGCTCGACGGTCGCGTCGTCGGCATCGGCTCGGCCGCGGACCTGGGCAGCAGCGACGTCCGGATGGTGACGGACCTGTTCGTCGACCCGGATGCGCAGGAGCGCGGCTCCGGTCGAGCGTTGCTCGACGCGATCCTGGACGGTGCCCGGGAGCGGCTGACGTTCAGCTCCGCCGACGACCGAGCGCTCGGCCTGTATATCCGCGCGGGCATGCGGCCGTTCTGGCCGCTGCTCTACCTCGAGGTCGGGCCGGGCAGCCTTGGGCTGCATGATCCAGGCATCGAGGTGCGCGCGGCCGATCCCGCCGAAACGGCACGCTGGTCGGCGACCTGGTCCGGTCTCGACCGATCATCCGATTTCGAGCACTACGCCTCGCTGCCGGGGGCGGCCGGCTTCAGCGTCATCGATGCGGGTGCGGTGGCTGCGGTCGGCTGGGCGCGTCGGGAGCAGGACGCGTCCGACGGCCGATGGCTCTCACACGCCTCGATCGCTCCCGACGCCGACCCGGTCCGAGCGACCTTCGCGCTCCTGCGGGCCGCCGCGGGTGACGAGCCACTCAACGCTCCCGTGCCCGGTCCCCATCCCGCCCTCGCCGCGCTCATCGAGCACGGCGCCAGGATCAGCGGTCGCGACACGTTCTGCGCCACCGATCCCGGCCTCGTCGACCCGGTCCGGATCCTGCCCAACCCGGCGTTCGTGTAGGCCACGATCCACGCCCGACCTCGCCCGGCCGAACGCGTCGAGCGTCGCCTCGAGGAGTGGCAGCATCGCACTCACCCGTCGCGATCGGATGACGGCGTCCCAGAGCGGCTCGAGCTTCTTCCAGCCACCGGAGTAGGCGAGGTGGCGCATCGAGCGATGCACGCTCGACTGCCCGAGGGCTCCGCGCACGATCGAGCCCCAGGTGTAGAAGTCGCGATACGCGCGCTGATAGCCGTCGAGCAGGGCCGCGGGCTCCATCCGCCGCGGCCGGTACACGACGTGCCGCGTGTCGTAGTGATCCCAGTCATGGTCGGTGATCCGCCCCTCCGCGACGATCCGATCGTGCAAGGCGGTGCCGGGATACGGCGTCATGATGTGGAAGGTCGCCGTCTCGATGCTGCGCGACACAGCCCAGTCGACGGTCCTGTCGAACACGTCCGGACCGTCGTCGTCGAGGCCGAATACGAAGCTGGCATTGATCATGATCCCGAGGTCGTGCACGCGGCGGATGACCTCGTCGTAGTCGCGCGACAGGTTCTGGCGCTTCGCGTGCAATCGCAGGTTCTCGGGATTGATCGTCTCGAGACCGACGAACACGCTGCGCATCCCGGCGCCGGCGGCCTGCTCGATCAGGTCGGACCGCAGGATCGCGTCGACCGTGCTCGCCCCCTGGAAGACGCGGCCCATGCCGCGCATCCCCTCGAAGAGCGCCGACGCGAAGCGCGGATTGCCGAGCAGGTGGTCGTCGAGGAAGTAGACGTGGCGACCCGGCATGCGCTCGATCTCGGCCAGCGCCCGGTCGACGGTCTGCGTGTAGAAGGAGATGCCGCCCTTGTAGAACGCATCCTTGTAGCAGAAGTCGCAGTGGTGGGGACAGCCGCGTGAGACGACGATCGAGTTCGGGCACAGGTAGCGCCCCCGATCGATGAGATCCCGCCGGATCGGCGGGGCGTCGTCGAGCGATCGGCGCTGGGAGACGTAGCGCGCCAGCGGATCGCCCCGCCGGAGATCCTCGAGGAATCGGGGCCACGTGTCCTCCCCCGGGCCGATGAAGATGGTGTCGGCGTGGCCCGCCGCCTCGTCGGGCATCGAGCTGACATGCAGACCACCGAGGGCCACATGGCTGCCCAGCGCCCGGTAATGGGCGGCCAGCTGGTAGGCCCGCTTCGCCGAGGTGATGTACACCGACATCACGACGAGATCCGGTCGGTCGTCGAGAGCGAGCGGCATGACGTGCTCGTCCTCGAGCACGGCCTCGTCGTCGGGGTCCAGGTAGCCGGCCAGGGAGGCCAGCCCGAGCGGCGGGAACAACGCGTATTTGATCGGTCGGAAGCCCGGATCGGTGGCTTCGAGCAGGGCAGGCAGGATGAACTTGACCTTCATCGGCCGTCCTCCGGAGCGAGCGACTTGCTGAAGGTCGCTATCCGGGGGACGGGCCGATGCAGTCGGCGTGTGACGGGCGGGGACCTGGAGGGGGACCTCCGCGGCTCGCCCGCGGGAGTGGGCTAGTCGCCGACTCCCACCGCGACCGGCTTCTCGATCGGCACGCCGATTAGGCTCCCGTATTCGGTCCAGCTGCCGTCGTAGTTGCGTACCCGGTCGTAGCCCAGCAGCTCGTGGAGGACGAACCACGAATGGCTCGATCGCTCGCCGATCCGGCAATAGGCGATGACGTCCTTGTCGGGCGTGATGCCCTTGGCCTCGTACAGCTGTGCCAGCTCATCGCGGTCCTTGAACGTGCCGTCCTCACGCACCGTCTGCGCCCACGGGATCGACGCCGCACCCGGGATGTGCCCCGCCCGCTGGGCGGTCTCGGGCATGTTCGGCGGGGCGATGATCTCGCCGTTGAACTCGGCCGGCGAACGGACATCCACGAGGGCCAGCTCGGGATCGCCGAGCCGCGGCAGGATGTCGTCGCGGAAGGCACGCAAGCTGAAGTCCTGTTCGGGCAGGTCGTACGAGGTCGCCTCGTAGGCCGGCACGTCGATGGTCAGCGGCAGCCCCTGGTCGAGCCAGTACTTGCGCCCGCCGTCGAGGATGCGGACGTCGTCGTGGCCGTAGAGCTTGAGCTGCCAATACGCCCACGCGGCGAACCAGTTGTTGTTGTCGCCGTACAGCACGATGGTCGTGTCGGGCCCGATGCCCGAGTCCGACAGCAGCTTCGCGAAGTCGTCGCGCGACGCGATGTCGCGGCGCACGCCGTCCGAGAGCTGGCTCGTCCAGTTCCAGGCGACGGCACCCGGCAGGTGGCTCTGCTCGTAGCTCGTGGTGTCGACGTCGACCTCGACGAAGCGCACCGTCGGATGGTCGAGATGGCTCTGCGCCCAGGCGGCGTCGACGAGCGCGGTGGATGCGGTGGTGTCGTGATGGCTCATGAGGATGGATCTCCCCTCGGGTTCGATGTGACTTGGGTATGAACGATGATCGAGGTCGCGGCGGTCGGGATCAGTCGGCGGACGTCGGTCGGTCGCGACGGCTGAACTCGGCGAGCCGCTCGGTACACTCGGCGGCCGCGCGCATCGCCTGGCGCACGATCCACGGGTCGACGCGGCTCGAGTCCTCCACGGTCAGCGTCGGACCCGACGGGCCGTCGGCGATATCGAGTCCCGAGCTGTTGCGATAGTCGGCCATCCAGTTCGCCTGGAGCTGGAGGGCGACGTCGGCGACGACGGACACGGGAAAGAGCCAGTCGAGGTACGACGCGTTCAGGCGATCGGCGATGTCGGCAAGGCGGACCGGTCGTCCGCGCTCGAGCCGCGCGATGAGGTCGATGACCCGCACCGATGTGAAGGGATCCCGCGCCTCGCCCACCGTCGGCGGCGTGATCGACGGGTCCGGCATCCCTGCCGGGGCCGGTCGCAGCGGGCCCAGCCCGATGGTCGCGGTGGGGGCGTCGCTCACGAGGGGCATCTCCGACTGGATCACTGGGGATTGGCGAGTCTAGCGCATCGTGGATGAACCTTCACCGCTCGCCTCCCCTGCCCTGAACCGTTCTGGGGCATGCTTCCCGATGCCGGACGGACGTCCGGCGCGTCTGCGCGGCGACCGCGCGGCCGAGCGTCCCCGCCGCACGAGCCCGATGCCTCCGATGGACACCGACCCGATCCCGAACCAGCCGACCACCGACCACGAGCCGCCGGGCGCGACCTCCCTCGCGCCGGGTCCCTCCCAGGTTCCGACGTCTTCGGCGACTGGTCACGGTGGCCGGACGGCGGCCATCGGTGCGGTCGTCGCGCTCGCGATGGTGGTGACGTTCACTGCCGGGATCGGGGTCGGACGACTGGTCGCGCCTCCTGGCGCTCCGGACGGGACGGCCCCGAACCCAGGCTCCTCGCAGGGTGCCACCGAGTTCGGCCTCATCAGGGAGGCCTGGGACACGCTCCACCAGCAATTCGTCGGACGGGACGACCTTGACGACCGCGCGCTCATCTACGGGGCGATCGAAGGGCTGACCCAGGCGGTCGGCGACACCGGCCACACCGACTTCATGACGCCCGAGGAGCGCAAGCAGCGCAACGACTCGCTGTCGGGCTCGTACGTCGGCATCGGTGTCCGGATCGAGCCGGACGACGCCGGCTTGCCCAAGATCATCGGCGTCTTCGAGGGCAGCCCGGCCGAGACGGCGGGTCTCGTGCCCGATGACGTCATCATGGCCGTGGACGGGAAACGCACCGAGGACACGTCGATCGACCAGGTGGCAGGCTGGGTCCGCGGCGAGGCGGGCTCGACCGTCGAGCTGACCGTCCGCCGTGGCGCCGACGGTCCGGAGCGGACGGTACCGATCGTCCGCGCCGACGTTCCGATCCAGCCCGTGTCGTGGACGCTCGTGCCCGGCACCAAGACGGCGCTGTTCCGGCTTGAGCAGTTCTCCAACGGCGCCGCGGACGACATGGTCGAGACGCTGAAGGCTGCGCGGGCGGCCGGGGCGGACCGGATCGTGCTCGATATGCGGGGCAACCCGGGTGGCTACGTGAACGAGGCGGTCGGCGTCGCCAGCCAGTTCCTCACCAGCGGTCTCGTGTACGTCGAGCGCAACGCCGCCGGCGACCGGACGGAGCATCCCGTGTCGGCGAACGGCGTCGCGACCGATCTGCCGCTGGTCGTCGTCGTCGACGGCAACACGGCGAGCTCGGCCGAGATCGTGTCCGGAGCGCTCCAGGACGCGGGTCGTGCCAAGGTCGTCGGCGAGACGACCTTCGGGACCGGGACCGTGCTCGGCGAGTTCGACCTGTCTGACGGATCGGCGCTGCGTGTCGGGACGGTCGAATGGCTGACGCCGAGCGGTCGGCGGATCTGGCACGAGGGGATCGCCCCTGACGTGCCGGTGGCCTTGCCCACAGAGACGCAGCCCCTCAGCCCCGAGGACGTGGCACGGCTGACCGCGGCTGCGGTCGGGTCCATCGACGACACACAACTCGCCAGGGCCCTCGAGCTCGTGCGAACGGAGCAAGTCGCCACCAGATAGGGACGGCCTGATCGTCCCTTGGCACCCACAGCGACACCGTCGGCATCGGCGACACCTTCACAGGACTGCTACCGTCGGGATGTGGCCACCACACCCGACGTCCTCATCATCGGCGGCGGCATCATCGGCAGTGCGACCGCGTACCACCTCGCCCGGCGCGGAGCGTCGGTGACGTTGCTCGAAGCGAGCTCGCTGGCCTACGGCGCGACCGGTCGCAACCTGGGCTACATCTGGGTCCACACGCGTCGGCCCGGCCCCGAGCTCGAGCTCGTGATGCACCTCCGTCGCGAGCTCGAAGGGTTGCCGGAAGAGCTCGGCGCCGACTTCGGCCTGCGCACGGACGGTGGCCTGCTCTACGTGCACACCGAGGCCCAGCTGGCGACGCTCCGGGAATTCGTGGCGGGACGCCAGGCGGACGGCGTCGACATCCGGATGCTCGACGGCGATGAAGCACGCTCGATGGCGCCGATCCTGCCAGACAGCGTGATCGGCGCCTCCTTCTGCCCCCTCGACGCCCAGATGGACTCGACCCGCTATGTGCGGGCGTTCGCGGCCGCCGCGGAGCGCGCCGGTGCGCGTGTGGTGGAAGGGACGGCGGTCCGAGGGTTCCAGCGCGACGGAGCGAATGTGACGGGCGTCGAGACCGACGACGGGCCGATCACGGCCGGCTCTGTCGTCGTGGCTGCCGGTGCCTGGACGACCTCGTTGCTGGAAGGTCTCGACGTCGAGGTCCCGATCTTCCCGATGCGCCTCCAGATCGTCCAGACCGGGCCGATGCCGAGACTGCTCGGTCCGGTCCTCTATGGCCCGGGCGCGGTCAAGCAGTACCTGATCTTCCGCGAGCTGCCGAGCTTCCATGCCGAGGATTGGGCGAACGACGCCGAGGACCGCTACGGACGGATGCTGCTCGAAGCCGTCTGCCAGCGCGACGACGGCTCGTACCTGCTCGGCTGTGCCGTGGACTACCCCGGTCACGTCTGGGAGCCGGACGTTGCCGGGGTCGGGCTCGTCACCGATGCCATCCCCCACTCGATGCCTGCACTGCAGGGTGCCTCGTTCGCACGGGCGTGGGCCGGTGTCCTCCCGTACACCGCCGACAACCTGCCGATCGTCGATGCGCTGCCCGGGTTCGACAACGTCTACGTCGCCGCAGGCCACGTCTTCGGGAATGGGGCCGGGCCGACCACCGGGAGGCTGATGGCGGACCTCATCTGCGGGGCCGAACCGCCGATGGACATGACCCCGTTCCGTGCCGACCGTCCGAGCCTCACCCCGTCGGCCGACGGGAGCGTCTGGTGACGATGGGCGACGAGACACGCCGCATCGCCTTCATCAATCCGTTCGGCACAGCGGCCTTCGACGAGATCATCGAGGACACGCTCGTCCCGTACGCCGGACCCGCGACCACGGTGGACGTGATCCATCTCGACGGGGTGCCGGAGAACATCGACTACTACTACCCCAAGCACCTCATGGAGGTCGCCATCTTCCGCGCCGTGAGGCGGCTCGAGGGCGAGGGCTATGACGCGGTCGTGGTCGGTTGCTGCTACGACCCAGGCGTCAAGGTCGCCCGCGAGCTCGTCGACATCCCGGTCATCGGGCCGCTCGAGGCGGCCATGAACCATGCCTCGTACTTCGGCCACCGATTCACGGTCATCACCGACCACCGCAAGGCCGTGCCATGGCTCGAGGACCTGGTGCGCCTCCACGGGGCGGCCAACTGCCGCGGTGTGCGCTGCATCGACTGGTACATCACCGACATGATCCGCGACCCATCGGCCGTGGCCGACGATGCCGCGGCCCGATCGTTGACGGCGCTCGACGAGGATGGCTCGGAGGTGATCATCCTCGGTTGCACGATCATCGCCGGCTGCCTCGAGCGCGAGATCATGACGACGGGCCGCCACCGCGAGCTGCCGATCCTCAATCCGAATCTGTTGGCACTCAAGGCCGCCGAGACCCTCGCCGACCTGCACAAGGCCGGGAAGTACTCGATCAGCCGCATGGGTCAATACCAGCGACACGAGCAACACGATGCGACGGAGGCGGCTGACGTCTGGCGGCGCTGGCGGCTCGTCGACCTGGATCATCCCGACGCCGGCGCATGAGCGTCGAGACGCATTCGGTCGAGGCGACGGCGCGACGGGTGGTCGCCGACTACCTTGCCGTCCGACCGCGTGAACGGTTCGCGATCGTCATCGATACCCGGACCGACCAGGAGATCCCGGGCGCCCTCGCCGCGGTGGCGCGCGACATCGGAGCGGAGCCGGTCGTCGTGACGATCGAGCCGCTTGCCCAGAGCGGCGCCGAACCGCCAGCCGGACGCAGCCCGCGCGATGCTCACCGCCGACGTCATCCTGTGTGCGGCCAGCACATCGCTCTATCACACCGCGGCCAAGGCGGCCGCGCAGCGGGCCGGCGCACGTGGCGATTTCAATGCGCCGTATCGCGCCGACGCGTGGCGCGCTGGCGCGATGACGGCCGACTTCTTCGCGATCCGCGAGCAGGCCGAGCGACTCGCTGCCCTCTGGCGGGGGACAAACGAGGTCCGCATCACGTCTCCGGCGGGTACGGACCTGCGGGCGACGGTGCGCGGGCGGGAACCGGTCGCCTGGCGCACCGGGATCTGTCGCGAACCAGGCGAGGTCTCGGCGCTGCCCGGCGGTGAGGTGTCCGTTCCGCCGCTCGAGGCGACGGCGAACGGGGTCGTCGTCTGGGAGCGCGTCGCGTCGGACCTCGGGGCCCTCGACGAACCCGTCCGCTTCACAGTCCGCGACGGCCGCGCGGTCGACGTCGAAGGCGGCCGCTCCGCCGCGCGACTTCGCGACATCGTGGCGAGCGTGGTGGACGCCGACAACATCGCCGAGATCGGCATCGGCCTCAACCCGGCGGCCCGGATCGCGGACGAGATCACCGAGGCGAAGAAGGCGTACGGCACGGTCCATATCGCGCTCGGCGACTCGGCCAACGAGTACGGCGGGACGGTCGAATGCGACGTCCATCTCGATGGGCTGGTCATGGCGCCGACGATCACGTTCGACGACAGGGCGGTCGTCGTCGACGGCCGCCACGTGTACGCCGGTGCATCGGAGGCGTGAGTCGATGACGCGCTATCCGGGACCGAAGGCCCGCGTCCTCATCGAGCGCATGCGCCGAGTCGAAGGTGCCGGCCCTCGGACCGGCGCCGGCGAACCGTTGGTCATCGATCACGCGGCCGGCGCCACCCTCGTCGACCCAGACGGCAACCGCTTCACCGACCTGGCAGGCAGCTTCGCGGCTGCGACGATCGGCCACAGCCACCCCGACGTGGTGACGGCGGTCGAAGCCCAGATCGGCGCCGCGAGTCACGTGTCGTCAGCGGCGATCAGCGAGCAGCGTGTCGGGTTCGAGGAGGACCTCGTCGGGATCGCCCCGCAGGGACTCGACCGCGTCCTGCTCGGGATCAGCGGCGCCGACGCGAACGACACGGCCGTGAAGCTCGCACGGACCCTCACCGGTCGACGCGAGGTGCTCGCGTTCTCGGGTGGGTACTTCGGTCGGGCCGGCGGAGTCGTCGGTCTGAACGGGAAGGCGTCGTTCCGGTCGCGGGCCGGCGTCGATCCGGACGCCCATTTCCTGCCGTTCCCGGATCCGTATCGCTGGCCGGATGAGCTGGGCGGGCCGGCCGTTGCGGGCGATGCGGCGCTTCAGCTGGTCCGCGATGCGCTGGAGGATCCGGCGTCGGGGATCGGCCCCCTCGCGGCGATCGTCGTCGAACCGGTCCAGGGCAACGGTGGCATCGTGAGTCCGCCGGACGGGTTCCTGGCCGGGCTCCGGGCGCTGTGCGACGCGCACGGGGTCGTGCTGATCTTCGATGAGATCCAGGCCGGGTTCGGGCGCACCGGCAGGATGTGGGCGGCGGAGCACGCGGGCGTCGTGCCCGACCTCATGACGGTCGGCAAGGGCATCGGCGGCGGCATGGCGCTGTCGGCCGTGGTCGGGAACGCCGGATCCATGAGCCACTGGTCCGCCGGCACCCATACGTCCACCTTCCTCGGGAACGCCGTGAACCTGGCGGCCGGCCGGGCCGCGATCCGGGTCATGTGCCGCGACCGGCTGTGGGAGCGATCGGCCGGCCTCGGCTCGCGCCTCCTCGACCGGCTGGCCGAGGGTCTCGACGGAGTAGCGCATGTCGGGGATATCCGGGGCCGAGGCCTGTTCATCGGCATCGAGCTGGTCAGTGACAGGGCGACGAAGAAGCCCGATCCGGAGGCCTGCGCAGCCGTCCGCGAGCACGCCTTCGATGCGGGCGTCGTCGTTGCCGTCGCCGGTCGATACGAGCAGGTCGTGAAGATCAGCCCGCCCCTGACGATCGATGAGCGCCAGGCGAACGACGCGATCGACGTGGTGATCGATGCGATCCGGAGGAGTCGATGATCGAGACCGGGACGGCGGCGCGAGAGGTCTTCAACTACATCGACGGCGGCTGGGTCCCCAGCAGCGGCGAGACATTCGAGAGCCGCGACCCGGCCACGGGTGACCTCGTCGCGACCGCGACCGCCTCCACGCTCGACGACGTGTCCGCGGCCATCGAGGCCGCCCGTCGCGCATTCGACCAGACCGGCTGGCCGACGACGGCGGGCAAGGAGCGTGCGGCGATCCTGTACGAGCTCGCCCGGCTCCTGCGTGAGGAGTCGCCGCGACTGGCCGAGCTCGTCGCTCGAGAGATGGGCAAGCCGATCCGGTACGTCCGCGAACGGGAGCTCGAGCCGGCCATCGACCGCATCCTGTTCTACGCCGGGGCAGCGAGGCTCATCCAGGGCGACGTCACGAGCTCGGCGCCGGGCCACCTGCTCAACCTGGTCCTGAAGGAGCCCGTCGGCGTGTGCGGGCTCATCACGCCCTGGAACGACCCCGTCGACCTGCCCTTGCGCAAGATCGGTGCCGCGATCGCCACCGGCTGCACGTTCGTGCTGAAACCGGCCAGCGACGCCCCGGCCTCGTCGATGGCGATCTTCGAGCTGCTCGACCGGATCGAAGCGCTGCCCCCAGGTGTCGCCAACGGCGTCGTCGGGCAAGGCGAGGTCATCGGTGAGGCGCTTGCCGCCGACCCGCACGTCGACAAGATCAGCTTCACCGGCAGCAGCGAGGTCGGCCGCCGGCTGATCGAGCTCGGCGCGCGAAACTTCAAGCGGGTCGCGATCGAAGGCGGCGGAAAAGCACCGGTGATCGTGTTCCCGGACGCGAACCTCGACAAGGCGCTCGACGCGGTCGCTGTCGGCATCTTCCTGTACGCCGGTCAGTCATGTACCGCGGGATCCCGACTGCTGCTCCATCGGTCGATCCACGACGCGTTCCTCGACGGGCTGATCGCCCGGGCCAGGGCGCTCAAGGTCGGGTCACCGCTCGAGGAGGACACGCAGCTCGGCCCGATGGTCTCGGCCCGCCAGCTCGATCGTGTCCTGGGATATGTCGAGCAAGGTCGCAAGGAGCAGGCTCGCCTCATCCTCGGCGGAGAGCGGCTCGGCGGTGACTGGGCGAACGGCTACTACATGGCGCCGACCATCTTCGATGACGTCCGCTCCGACATGGCCATCGCGCGCGAGGAGATCTTCGGGCCGGTCCTGTCGGTCTTGACCTTCGATGACGAGGACGAGGCCCTCGCCATCGCCAACGACAACCCGCTCGGTCTCGGCAGTGCGGTCTGGACCAGGGATCTCGACCGTGCCATCCGCCTCGCCAGGCGGCTCCGCGTCGGCGACGTGTGGGTCAACACGCACTATGTCCGCCTGGCCGAGAGCCCGTTCGGCGGCGTCAAGGGCAGCGGCATCGGCCGCGAGCTCGGCATGGAAGGGCTCGACGAATACCTCGAGACGAAGCGCATCTGTATCGATAGCTCCCCGACGTTCCACATCCGCTGACGTGGCGTCACGCCGCATCTCCCCAACGGAGCCGGCGCCGAGCCCCCCACGGCGCCGGGTCCGATACACCTTCGACGGGCGTTCGCTCGAAGGTTTCGACGGCGAGCCGCTGGCCGTCGCGCTGTTGGCTGCGGACCGGCCGATCCTGTCGCGCAGCTTCCGGTTCCACCGCCCGCGCGGGCTCATGTGCGACACGGGTCAATGCGGCTGGTGCGAGTGCGAGATCGACGGTCGCCCCAGCGTCCGGTCGTGCCAGGTGCCGGTGCGGGAGGGACTGGTGGCTCGCGGCGAACACGCCTGGCCGTCGGTCCAGCGGGATCTGTTCGGGCTGCTCGATCTCGGCTCGCGGCTCGTCCCGCCGACGTTCTACCACCATCGATTCCTCCGGCCCCGGAGGCTTCGGAGGCGCTACCTCGACGTCATCCGGCGGTTCGGCGGCCGTGGCCGGCTGCCGGTCGGCCGCTCGGCAGCACCTCGGTCGCGCGTGGCACGCACCCTCGAGGTCGACGTCCTGGTCATCGGCGGCGGGCGCTCGGGAGTCGCCGCTGCGGACGAGGCGGCAGAACGCGGATCGAGCGTGGCGCTGCTCGAGACCGTCGCTCAGCGCGCCCATCCGCGGCATCCCGGGATCCGTTTCCTCGATGGGGCGACGGCCGTGGGTTGGTACGACGGGATCGTCACTGCCATCGACGACTCCGCGTCGTGGTCGATCCGAGCGGGATCCGTCATCGCCGCGACCGGGACCTACGAGCGCGTGCCCGCAGTCCGGGGAGCGGATCGGCCGGGCGTGATCGGCGCGCGGCGGGCCATCGACCTCGTCACGACGCACGGCGTCCTGCCCGGCGAACGGCCGCTGCTCGTCGGGGAGCCTGGGGACCTGGCCGGGGCGCAGGCCGCGCTCGAGCGAGCCGGCGCGCGGTTGACGGGTCCGGTCCCGACCTCCGCCCTTCGACGCGTCCTCGGTCGACGTCGGGTGACAGGCGCCGTCGTCGGCGGTACAGGCCGAGCACGGCGTCTGTCGGTCGACCTCGTCGTCTTCGGCGATCGGACGCCCAACCTCGACCTCGTGCTGGCGGCCGGCGCATCCGTCGAACAGCGCGACGGTGTCCTCCGACCGATCCTCGACGACGCCGGCCGGACGACGGTGCCGATGCTCTCGGTCGTCGGCTCGGCGACGGGCGCCGGGGTCGCGAGCGCCGCCGTCCGACCGGCCCGCAGGGCGCTCCTGTGTTTCTGTGAGGACGTCCACGCGGACGAGATCGAGGCACAGCTCGTCGCGGGCTACGGCGACCCCGAACTGGTCAAGCGGCGGACCGGTGCCCTGACCGGGCCGTGCCAGGGGAAGTACTGCCTCCAGGCGTTCGCGAGCACCGTGGCCGGTGCGTCTGGTACGGACGGCCTGACCTCCCCGTTGCCGCTGCCGACCGCTCGGCCGCCACTGCGCCCGATCCGCCTCGGCGACCTCGTCGCGACCGAGGGAACGCAGGACGCATGACGCTGCCACGGACAGCCGACGTCGTCATCGTGGGGGCGGGGATCGGCGGGCTCGGTGCCGCCCGCGAGCTGGCGGCCCGTGGCGTCCGCCGGATCGTGATCGTCGAGCGGGACTACCCGGGCTCCGGTGCGACCGGCCGGAACGTGGCACGGATCCGACGGATGCAGCTCACCGAGGAGCTCTGTCGCGTCGCGATGGCGTGCCAGGACAAATACGAGCGGATGGGCGGCGAGCTCCGCTCGAACGTCCTGTTCTACCGCCTCGGCTACGCCTGGATCCTGTACGAGCCACAGGAGCTCGAGCGGATGCGCGATGTCGTCGCGATCCACGCGCGACTCGGGATCCGCAGCGCGCTGCTGTCCCCGGACGAGACGCTACGGCACCTGCCCGTGTTCGAAGGGGGCGAGCCGGTCGCCGGCTCCGTCCTGAGCGACGACGCGATCGTCCACCACGATGCCGTCGTCTGGGCACACCTCGATCATCTCGCCGGCCGCGACGTCGAGATCCATCCGCACACGACGGTGACCGGCATCGAACGCGACGCGGGGCATATCCGGGCGGTCGTCACCGATCAGGGCCGGATCGAGACCTCGCTCGTGCTCAACGCCGCCGGCGGCTGGTCAGGCCAGCTCAACGCCATGGCCGGCGTGCAGATGCCGAACCGGCCGCTCCGCCGCGAAGTGCTCGTGACCGCCCCGCTGCGTCGGACGATCGAGGCCGCGGTCACGTTCTACCGTCCGAGCGAGGGCTGGTTCAACCAGACCCTTCGTGGCGAGGTCGTGATGGGTGCGGTCGACCCCGACGAACCGGCCGGCGTCGAGCAACGTTCGTCGTGGGCATTCCTGCAGCGGACCGCGGCGCTGATGACGCGCAAGGCGCCGGCCCTGCGCGACGTCACGGTCATCCGCCAATGGGGCGGGATGTACGACATCACGCCCGACCACCTGCCGATCGTCGGCCCGACCGCACAGCTCGGCGGCTGGTGGCAGGCGCTCGGCTGGAGCGGCCGCGGCATGCTGCTGGCCCCGTACCTCACGGAGCTCATGGCCGAGCACATGGTCGCCGGCGAGGCGCCCGCGATGCTCCGCCCGTTCCTCCCCGATCGGTTCGCGCCGACGGGGGAACCCACCGGGCCGATGGAGACCGACTACTACGCGCGCTATCCGGCGGGCTCGTCGGCCCCCGCGCGCTGATCCGGCTCGGGCGCCGGTCGCCCCGGCTCGTCGTCGGGGAAGACGACCTCGATGCCGTCGCCGTCACCCGACACGCCACGCACGGGCTGCGACTTCGCGACGAGCTCGTGGGCGGGCGGCAGCGTCCGGAAGACCTCCTGGTCGAAGCCGACGAGCATCGAGCCGATCGTCTGGCCCGTCGGACGCTTGCGCTTCTTCGTCATGCCGGGGCCGACACCGGCGTCGCGACATCGACGTCCGGACCCTTGCGCCGGATCGCGAGGGCGGCGAAGCCCGCGACGATCGCGATCCATCCGGCCGCGACGAACGCGACGGCGTAGTCCCCGACGTTCTCGCGGACGACGCCCGCCACCCAGGCGGCGATCGCGGCCCCGATCATGTGCGAGGCGAACACCCAGCCATACACGACACCGACGTTGTGCTGCCCGAATTGGTCCGCGACCAGCGCGACCGTGGGCGGGACGGTCGCGATGTAGTCGAGCCCGAACAGGATCGCGAACGCCGCGATCGTCATCGTGTCGTGGACGAACGGCAGGAAGAGCAGGCTGACGCCCCGGAAGCTGTAGTAGACGAGCAGGAGCCGGCGCGGGTCGACGCGATCGGTCAACCAGCCACTCGAGATCGTACCGATGAAGTTGAAGACGCCCATGACGGCCAGCGCCGTCGAGGCGGCGACCGGCGTGAACCCGTGGTCGACCGCATGCGGGATGAAGTGCTGGCCGACCAGACCGTTCGATGTCGCGCCGCAGATGAAGAACGTCCCGGCCAGGAACCAGAAGTCGGAGGTGCGGACGGCTCGGCCCATGACACCCCGGTCGGGTGGTCGGACGTGGGCGATCTCGCCGTCGGTCGCGCCACGCGGTCGTTCGCCGACATCGGCTGGGTCGTTCCGAAGCCAGATCAGCACCGGGATGAGGAGCAGCAGCGAGATCACCCCGAGCACGATCGCGCCGGTCCGCCACCCGACAGCGACAGCGAGCCCCGTCAGCAGCGGGAAGAACACGAGCTGGCCCGCGCTGTTGCTTGCCCCGAAGAGGCCGACGACGAGACCACGATCCTTCACGAACCAGCGCGTCGCGACCGTCGGGCCGAGGACGCTGGCAACGAGACCCGTGCCGAGCCCGGATACCAGGCCGAACAACAGCGTGAGCTGCCAGATCTCGCGGGTGAAGCTGGTCGCGATCAGCGCTGCGCCCGTCACCGCGAGACTCAGGAGCACGACGTTCTTGACGCCGATCCGACCCATCAGCCAGCCGCTCAGGGGACCGGCGAGGCCGAACACGATCAGGCCGGCAGCGGCCGCGAACGACACCGACGCGGTCGACCAGCCCGGCTCTTCGGTCATGGACAGCAGGAACGCGCCCGGCGCGGATCGGACGCCGGCTGTGACCAGGACGACGATCGCCGTGACGGTGACGACGATCCAGCCGTAGAAGATCGCGCGACGCATCCGCGGATGCTACCGCGCGTCGAGCCCGAGGCGCCTCGCGGTCAGCCGGTCGGGTCCGGGGTGGGCCCGGGGGTCGGGTCGAGCAAGTCCCGGCTGGGCTTGCGTCGCTTATTGCTCACGCCGGGCCCAGACCAGCCGTGCGCGTCGGCATCCGGTCGACGCGGGACCGGGCGTCGCCTCGACGAGCCCGGACCCGCGTCACCACGATGTGGTCGGGATGGCCTTGGTCAGATCCCCAGCGCCTTGGCCTTGGCGGCTGCGAACTCCTCGTCGGTCAGCACGCCCGATGCGTGCAGCTGCGCGAGCTGCTCGATCTGGGCCGTGGTCGGATCCACGGCGGGAGCGGGCGCCGCTGGGGGCGGGGCGTAGGCCGCTGCAGCCTGTTCCTGCTCGTAGGCCTGTGCCTCGGCCTGACTCTGGTACTTCTGCTCCTGGTGGTGGCGGACCGCGCCGGCGGTACCGGCTACCACGGCGGTCGTCGCGGCCGCACGGATCAGGCCGCCTCGGCGTCGTCTCATCATTCTGGGTCGCTCCTTTTCGATGTCTCGCGTGCTGAGCCGATCACCATCAGGCGACCGTGGACATGGCCTCCTCGACGAGCTGGGCCGGGATCCGGCCATTCGCGATGAGGATCCCGTCGGCGTTGCGCAGCGATTCGGCGAACTTCGCCGCCCACACGTTCTCCCAGATCATGAGCCCGGCGGTGCTGTTCGGGTCCAGGGCGGCGCCGATCTCCTCGACGTCCTCCTGGCCGAGCAGCCTCGTCCCTTTGACGCCGAGGACGGCGAGTGTGGCGGCCTCTTCGGGGCTCGCTTCGGACAGCTCGATGGCGGTCACGTTTCCGTCACCGTCTTTGCTGATGATCACCAGGTCGAGGACCTGGATCGTTCCCGAGTCCTGTAGCGCCTTGATCGCCGGAACGATCTCGCCCGAGAACTTGTTCCCCGGAAACGCGATGGCGATGTATTCGACCGGACCGATGCTCATGCCCTGACTCCTTCGACGTGATCCCTCAGTTCCGTCGGCAGCATCTGTCGATCAGCCGTTGGGATGCATCACCCTATCGGACCCGGAGGCGCGCAGTCCATCGTGACGGCACGACTTCATCCGATCGTCGCTCGTCGCCGCGATCCGCCGATAGTGACGGCTAGAGCAGTTCTCCGTGGGCCGATCCGGTCGGCTCGCCCTCACGCGGTCGGGGTTCCTCGCCGGGACCGAAGTCGGCCTTCGACTCGTCGCCGTTGCCCGACTCGAGAACCTTCAATGGCGCTCCGGCCTGGCCCTCGATCGCCCCGACCCCGAAGGGCACCCACTTCGACGGGTCCTGCAATCGATGCGCCTCGGTGTTGCCGCGCGCATGGACCTCATCGAAGCCCTTCGGCTCGATCCACATCCGTTCGCCCTCCAGCAGGCCGAGCACGCCGGACTGGCCGGGCTCAGGCCGTTCGTGCTGGCAATAGGCGCACGAGGCCGTGTCGTGCTTGCGGTAGGTCTCGGGCTCCTCGTACGTCGTGATGTAGCCCTCGTAGTTGCGCAGGACGACCTTGTGGTCCGAGTACGAGATCAGGTAGTTCGGCATGACCGGGATCTTGCCGCCGCCGCCGGGCGCGTCGATCACGAAGGTCGGTACCGCGTAGCCCGACGTATGCCCGCGCAGACCCTCCATGATCTCGAGTCCCTTACCGACCGGCGTCCGGAAATGCCCCGAGCCCTCGACCAGGTCGCACTGGTACAGGTAGTAGGGCCGGATCCGGTTCGCAACGAGCTGGTGCACGAGCGCGCGCTGGATGTGGACGCAGTCGTTGACGCCGGCAAGCAGCACGCTCTGGTTGCCGACC
This sequence comes from uncultured Chloroflexia bacterium, assembly GCA_963813535.1. Classification (GTDB taxonomy): domain Bacteria; phylum Chloroflexota; class Limnocylindria; order Limnocylindrales; family CSP1-4; genus SPCO01. Next base: position 2,006,630 of record CAWEZH010000002.1, read on the forward strand.
GGCAGCCCCGCCTTCGACAGCTTGTCGACCGCGCGGGATACCTCCGGGGTGATCTCGTTGGGATGGTTGAAGTGGAGGTTGATCCACAGCGGGTGGTACTTCTCGAGCATCTCGCAGAGCTCGTCGTCGATGCGCTGCGGCAGGAAGACCGGCACCCTCGAGCCGATCCGGATGATCTCGATGTGGGGGATCTCGCGCAGACCGCGCAGGATCGATTCGAACAGCTTCGGGGCGAGGGTCAGGCCGTCGCCGCCGGAGATCAGCACGTCACGGACCTGCGGCGTCCGGCGCAGGTACTCGAGCTGCGCCTCGTGGTCCTTGCGGTTGAAGTTCTGGGTCGGGTCGCCGACGATCCGCGACCGCGTGCAGTACCGGCAGTACGAGGCGCACTGGGTGGTCACGAGCATCAGCACCCGGTCCGGGTAGCGGTGGACCAACCCGGGCACCGGCGAGTGGCGATCCTCGGCGAGCGAGTCCTCCATCATCGCGGTGAAGGCCTCGTGCTCGCTGCCGGTCGGGATGACCTGACGGCGGATCGGGTCGTTCGGGTCCTTCGGATCGATCAGGCTGATGAAGTAGGGCGTGATGTCGACGCGGAACTTGTCAGGCGCCGATAGCCCCTCGCGCTCCTCGTCGGTCAGCTCGAGGATCCGTTCGATCTCCTCGAGGTCGTTGACCCGGTTCGACAGCTGCCAGCGCCAGTCGTTCCACTTCTCGTCGGGCACATCCTCGTAGATCGGGGCGCGCCGGCTGACCGCCGGACGACCGTCCGGGCCGAGCGCTCGAGCCGGGTCGGACATGTTGACGAACGGCGCCTCGGCGGCCGCCTTCGCCGCTGCCTGGTGCGCGACCGCGGTCTTGATCTCCTGGGCGTCCAACCGGCTCCGACCTCCGCGTGGGTGGTGGCAGCGATGCATAGAGTCTATGCACTCTGCAAGTCGCCGGATGATAGCGCCAGCCGGTCACACCGGTCCAGCGCCCGATGGTCCCGTCGGGCCGCTACTCGCGCAGGGCACCGATGAGGTCGCTGTACCGATCGGTCCAGGGCCGCCGGCCGTCCGCATGGGCGGTCCGCCAGCGATCGCCCTCGACCAGGTCGGCCAGGTCCGCGAACGACCGGCCGACGATCACCCATTGCGACGGGTCGGCCAGGTCCGTGAGCTCCGGCGGTGGCAGATCGCTCCCGATGATCGACACGAACCCCAGCTCTCGCGCTGCCGCGGCCACGATCGGCTCGAGATCGAGGAAACGGTTCGAGATGTGGACCGCGGTGACGCCGCCCGGTGCGACCGTCCGCATCGACGTCGCCAGCGACTCCACCGTGAGCAGGTGGACGGGCACGGCATCGGATGAGAACGCGTCCAGAACGAGCAGGTCGAATGCCTCCGACGGCGTCGACTCGAGGCCGAGCCGCCCGTCCTCGACTGCGACGTCGATCGACGCGGGCGAGTCGGCGAGGAACGTGAAGCTCGCCGGGTCCCGGGCGATGGAGACGACCGTCGGGTCGATCTCGAAGAACCGATACGTGTCTGACACTCGTCCGTAGCCTGCGATCGCGCCCGCCCCCAGACCGACAGCCCCGATCCGGAGCGCGGGATGCTCCGCCTGGAGTGACTCGATCACCTCGCCGAGTGGCCCCGCCCGGTGGTAATAGCTCAGCGGCTCGCCCGCGTACGGCCCGGAGAACGTCTCGCGGCCGTGGATCGTCGTGCCCGAGAACAGGACGTGCAGCCCCGGCTTTGGCTGGTCCACGCGGTAGGCGCCGTAGAAGCTCCGGTCGAGGCGGATCAATGTCGGAGCGCCGCCCACGCCGAGGGTCACGGCGATCACGATCGCGACGAGCGCCGGGATACTAGCGAGCGTCTGCCATCCGGGGCGAGAGACGAGCAGGACCGCCACGGCGAGCACGATGAGACCCTCGATGGGGACGCGGAACACGAGAGGGGCCAGGACGCCGGCAGCGACACCGCCGACCGCACCCCCGAGCGCGACCAGCAGCGTGTACCCCGTCAGGTAGCTCGGGCTCGGGCGATCGGCCGCGAGGCGACCGTGCAGCGCAAGTCCGGCGGCGCCGAGCGTCGCGAGCAGCAGCGCGATCGACGGGCCGATCGCGAGGTCGATCACACCGAGCTTGCGGAGCGCAACCGCCAAGGCGAGGGGCAGCAGGGCGATGGCCCCGACACGCGCCCCGATGGGCTCGGTCCGCGCGTACGCGAGGATCAGCGTCGCCAGATACACGACCAATGGCCCGATCCACAGGAACGGCACCGCTGCGACATCCGTCGATATGTCGGTCGTCACGCCGATGAGCAGCGCAGCGGGCACGGCAGCCAGGACGATCCACCACGCTCGGCGCAGCGCGTCCGGTACGGGGGCTCCGCCACCGACCGGCTCCTCGACTGGGCGGCCCTTGCGACGGACGACCCAGGCGGTGCCAGCCGCTGCCACGACGAACAGCGCGAACCCGATCGACCACCAGCGCGCCTGGTCGGGCAGGTCGAGGTTGGGTTCGACCAGCGTCGGATAGGCGACGAGGCCGACGAGACTGCCCAGATTCGATGCGGCGAAGAGTCGATATGGCTCATCGCCACCGGGCAATGACGCGAACCAGCGCTGGGTCGTCGGGCTCGCGCTGGACAGCGCGAAGAACGGCAGACCCACCATGGCGGTGAGGACGAGCAGAAGCCAGAGGGTGGTCGGTGCGCCCTCCGGCGGCCGCGCGAACGAGGGCACCGCCAGGGGCGCTACGAGCAGGAGGGCGAGAGCGATCACGCCCAGCGCGACCTGCGCAACGGTATGCCGATGCAGCCCGAAGCGCGAAGAGGTGACATGGGCCCACGCGTAGCCCGCCAGGAGCGTCGTCTGGAAGAACACCAGCGCGGTGGTCCAGACCGCACTCGTCCCGCCGTAGGTCGGGAGCAGCGAACGCGCGACGAGGGGTTCGACCAGGAATGCGAGCGCCGCCGCGAGGAACGCGACGGCGACGAAGAGGGCAGCCTCCGCTACGGGAACCCTCGGAGCTATTCCCCGATCACCGACCAGAGCAGGCCCATCATGATGAAGAAGCCACTGAACAGGGCGATCAGGCCGAGGCCGCCGTACGGCGTACTCGCCCCGACATGCGGCACGAGCTGCAGGACGATCCCGAAGCCGAGTGCCCACGCGATGAACAGCAGGGTGAACAGGAACTTCGCGTTCGGATTGGTGACTCGGCGGACCCAGCGGGCCCCGCCCTCGCTCGACAGCGCGGCCTTCAGGATGATCACGATCATCAGCGTGACGACGGCGATGCTGATGCCGAATGGGATGGGCTGCTGGAAGGCCACGAGGAACAGCTGCATCGTGCCGCGATGCTAGCAGAAGCCCGCTCGTCGAAGATGGCCAGCGGCGATCCGGGCCTCCTCGCCCGCGCCCGCATACGATGACCGCTGATGGCTCCCTTCGATCGACTCGGCCGGTTCGTCGTGCGCCGCGCGCGGTTCGTCGTCGCAGCGTGGGGGATCCTCATCCTCGTCGCCCTGCCGTTCGCACCGCAGGTCCCGAGCGCGCTCCGCGCTGGCGGCTTCATCCGCGACGACCTCGAGTCGGCCCGCGCGAAGGCCCTCCTGGAACAGGAGCTCGGGACGCCGCCTTCGGCATTGGTGATCGCGTTCCATAGCGACACGCTCGTCGCCGGGACGCCCGAGTTCGAGACTCCTGCCGCGGCAGCCATGCGGGATGTCCCGACCGCCCCGCACGTCGCCCGGGTCATCTCCCACACGCTCCAGCCACGGCAGGTCTCGGCCGACCGGCACACGGCATACGACATCGTCTTGCTCGACCTGCCCGCGGACGAATCGCCCGAGGCCTTGCCGATCCTTCGCGAGCGGCTCCACGAGGCACCGGGCCTGACCGTCGAGCTTGCCGGTGGTCCCGCCTTCTACGGCGATGTCCAGAGCGTCAGCGAGCGGGACCTCCAGCGCAGCGAGATCATCTCGTTGCCGCTGGCCGCGCTGGCGCTCCTCATCGTGTTCGGGTCGGTCGTCGCGGCGGGCGTCCCGCTGGTCGTCGGCGGCACCAGTGTGCTGATCGCGCTCGGGGCGATCTTCCTCGTCGCGCAGGTCACCCCGATGAGCATCTTCGTCCTCAACCTCGCGACGCTGCTCGGGCTCGGCCTCGGTGTCGACTATTCGCTGCTGCTCACCAGTCGATTCCGGGAAGAGCTCGCCAAGCGCCCGACCGACGAGCCAGACCGGGTGGGCGAGGCCGTCCGGATCACAGTCGCGACGGGCGGGCGGGCAGTGTTCTTCAGCGGGCTGACCGTGCTCCTGGGCTTGCTCGGGCTGGTGCTCTTCGAGTTCATGATCCTGCGCTCGGTCGGGCTCGCGGGAGCGGTCGTCGTCGGCTTCGCCGTCCTCGCCGCGCTGACCCTCTTGCCGGCGCTGCTGGCGGTCTTCGGCCAGCACCTCGATCGGATGGCTATCCGGCGCGTCCCCACGGGGCCCGCCGCCGAGGGGTCGTGGGCGCGGCTCGCGCGCTGGGTCATGCGCCATCCGGTGGGGGTGCTCATCCCGACGCTCGCCTTCCTCTTGCTCCTTGGGTACCCGTTCCTGCACGTCCGGTTCAACTCGCCGGACGCGAGCATCCTGCCGGCCGAGCTGCCGTCTCGCGCCGCCTTCGACCGGCTTCGCGACGCGTTCGGCGAGGGCGAATTCGCACCGATCGCCATCGCGGTCCGAACCGACGGACCGGCCGTCGCGTCCGGGAACCTCGCCGCGTTGTACGACTATTCGCGTCGGATCGCCGCGGATCCGCGGGTCACGCGCGTCGACAGCCTGGTCGACGTCGACCCGCGCATGACGCTCCCGCAGTACCAGCTGCTCTACGCCGACCCGAACGGGCCCCGCGACCGGTTCACCGCGACCGTCCTTGCCGCCACGACCAAGGTTGACCTGACCGCCCTGACGATCACGACGCCCTTCGGGCCGAATCGCGACGAGGGCCGGGCACTCGTCCGCGAGCTCCGTGCCGCGACTGGACCCCTCGCGGCACCCGACGGCATGACGATCCTCGTCGGCGGTGGTGCCGCCGATGTCGCAGACGTGGTCGATGGCGTCGCGGCCGACTTCCCGCGTACCGCCTTGTTCATCATCGTGACGACCTACATCGTGCTGTTCGCCCTCCTTCGCTCGGTCGTCCTTCCGGTCAAGGCGCTCGTCCTCAATGCCTTGTCCCTGACGGCAAGCTTCGGCGCCCTCGTCTGGATCTTCCAGGACGGCAACCTCTCAGCGCCGCTCGGGTTCCAGCCGGTGGGGTTCGTCGAGACCACGCAACCCGTGATCCTGTTCTGCGTGCTCTTCGGCCTCTCGATGGACTACGAGGTCTTCCTGCTGTCGCGGATGAAGGAGGTCTGGGACACGACCGGTGACAACACGGAGGCCGTCGCCCGCGGTCTTGAGCGCAGCGGGCGGATCGTGACGTCGGCCGCGCTGATCGTGGTTGTCGTCGCCGGATCGTTCGCCTTCGCGGACATCGTCCTGATCAAGGCGCTCGGGCTTGGTGTCGCGATCGCGGTGGCCTTGGACGCGACCGTCGTCCGCGCGCTGTTGGTCCCATCGACGATGCGACTCCTCGGTCGCTGGAATTGGTGGATGCCCGCGACACTCGAGCGCTTCCTGGCCAACCGACTGCCGGCATCCGAAGCCGAGACCGAAGCGGCGGCGGCCCGGTGAGAGGCCTCGTCCGATTTCTCCTTGTCGCTGTCCTCGTCGCCGGCTGCGCCAACGGCCCGATCCTGGCCAACCCACCGGCACCTCGGCCGTCGATCCCGCCACCGCAGGAAGCGCCGGCGCCGGTCGAGGATCCGGTGCCCGTCGTCCTGCCACGGGACGACGCGCCGCACGATCGACTGACCGAGTGGTGGTACTACACGGGCCACCTCGTGGGGCATCAGTCCGATGTCGGCCTCGTCCAGGATCCCTATTCGCTCCCGGGGCCGCGGTACGGCTTCGAGTTCGTGGTCTTCCGCGCCGAGCGGGGTGGCTTCCCGACGACCTGGGCGTCCCATTTCGCCCTCACCGACGAGACCGAGGGTCGCTTCCACTACGCGCAGCGGCTCGAGGTCGGCGAGGCGGTCGATCGCTCGGCGCTGACGACGGACGGCACGTCCCAGGGATTCGACTTCGAGCTGATCGGGGCCGATCCGACACGACCATCCACCCTCGACCGACCACCGTGGAAGATGACCGGCTGGAACGGATCGGACCGCCTGCGCGTGACCCTCTCGCCCGATGAGGCCGCAGCCGCGGGCGTTCCGTCCCTGTCGCTCGGACTCACCCTGTCCAGCCGCAAGCCGCCGGCCCTCCACGACGGCGACGGCTGGATCGACTTCGGACCGGGCGGCGGCTCCTATTACTACTCCCGGACGGACATGGCGGCGGAGGGCGTGCTGGCGTTGGGCGACGCCACGTACGACGTCGACGGCACGGGCTGGTTCGACCACCAGTGGGGCGACTTCGTCAGCGTCGGCGGTGGCGGCTGGGATTGGTTCGCGGTCAACCTCGAGGACGGTACGGACCTCACCCTCTCCCTGGTCCGCAACGTGGACGGCACCTACCCGTTGATCTACGGCACGCTGGTCGCGCCGAACGGCACGACTCGCCACCTCGAGCGCGACGAGTTCCAGGTGACGACGACCGGCAGCTGGACCAGCCCGAAGACGGGCGCTGTCTACCCGTCGGGCTGGTCGATCGCGATCCCCGGTGAGGGCCTGGCGATCGATCTCACGCCGACCGTCGCTGACCAGGAGCTCGACACGCGGGCAACGACAGGCGTCGTCTACTGGGAGGGGTCGCAGGCGGTGCGCGCTACGCGGGACGGGCGGTCAGTGGCCGGCCAGGCGTATGTCGAGCTGACCGGCTACGCGCCAGCGGGGTTGGCACCCGCTCCGGCGCCCTAGGCGATCAGGGCGTCGCGATCAGCGGCGGCAGGTCGACGTTCGCCGTCGCGGCAAGGGCGCGCGAGGCCTTGTCGAGATCCTTGAGTCGGTCGAGGACGAGGAGCATCCGCCGGCCCGCATCGCGATAGGCCGTCTTGTTGGTGATCGACGCCGAGAGTCCCTGGTCGGCCACGCGTCCGATCGACGCATAGAAGGACGCCAGGCTCTTCGCCACACCGATGCCATCGGACCAGGTGGCGACATCCGAGGCGACGCCGCCGGCGAAGCCCGACGTCCAGGCGAGACTTCGGAGGAGCGGCGCGATCTCGGCAGCACCCGACCCGGTCGAGGCCATGCGGCGTCGGAGGCGGTCGGCGTCGGCCAGCAGTCGCTGGTTCACGAGCGTGGACTGCCGCAACGCCGAGGTGGCGGCCCGTGGGACGGTCGTGTCGACCGGCACCGGGCCGGCTGTCTGACCAGGGGCAAGGGACGGGACGACCGCGGCGGGCGGCTGGACCGTCGCAGCGGTGGGACCGGCGAGCAGTGCCAGCGCCCCCAGCATCCCGACACCGAGGGTGATCCCGACCGCCAGGCCCATGCCGATGAACCCGCTCACCTTGAGTAGGGGGACGCCGGCCACCAGGCGGGTGCGACAGCCGGGGCATCGGGACACGCCGACTGCCAGTGGGCGTGTGCACCGAGGGCACAGGAAGATGTTGGAGTCCGTCGCCCCGATCGGGTACGCGTCGAGTGCAGGTTCGTGCGGTCGCTCGGGCTGACCCGGCATGGCGTCGATCGTCATGACGACAGCAGTCTGCGGCGGTGCGGTGCACAAAGAAGTCCGACGAAGGTCCTTGCCCGGGCGGTACCCACGCCACATCGTCTCGACTCTGGACAACCGATACTGAGACTCAGTATCATCTTCGCTGGATGACCGAGCCGACGACGCTGCAGGCCGCACTCGACGACGCCGGATATCGCCGGACCGGCGCCCGGAGGTCGATCGCCGACCTCATCGCCGCGAAGCGTGGTCCGTTCACCGCGGCCGATCTGGTCGAAGACGCCCGCGCTCGTCGCCTGGGCATCGGCCGCGCGACGATCTTCCGAACGCTGGACGTCCTGGCCGACTTGCACGCCGTCGAACGACTCGACCTGCCGACCGGCGAGCACGCCTACGTCGCGTGCGAGCCCGTCCACCACCACCACGTCGTCTGCTCGAACTGCGGAGCCAGCCGGGACGTGGACGATGCCGGCTGGCGCGCGGTCGTGAGCGATATCGAGCGGCGGACCGGCTACCGGATCGACGACCACCGACTGGAGCTGTTCGGGCGCTGCCCCGACTGCCAGAGGAGCAGGGTCGACTGATGCCGATCGCCGCCCTGGCCGTGTCGTTCGGCGCGTTCGCCTCGGCGCTCCTCGGCGGCTGGCTGGCGCTGCGCGCCGTCCGCTACGTGGGGGTGATCATCGCGGCCGGTGCCGGCATCCGGATCGGGGCGGCATTCTTCGACCTCATCCCGGAGTCGATCGAGCACATCGGCTCCATCGATACGGCGATGGTGGTGATCGCAGCGGGCTTCCTGGCGTTCTACGCGGTCGACAAGGTGACCTCGCTCCATGTCGGCCATGAGACCGCGGCCGAGCTCGACCATGACGCCGCGACCCACCAGCACATCGGCGTCGTCGGGGCCACCGGCATGGGCATCCACAGCTTCCTCGACGGCGTGGCGCTCGCTGCGGGACTGGCGGCCGGTGGCGGGCTGGGCGTGATCATCGCCACGGTCGTCATCGTGCACCGCTTCAGCGACGGCATCGGCGTGGTCAGCTTCCTGCTCGCCAGCCGGGCGCCCGCCGACACCACCTGGCGCTGGGTGCTCCTGGTCGCCGCGGCACCGGTCGCCGGCGTGTTGATCGGCTCGCTGTTCACCGTTCCCGATGTCGTCCTCGGGGGGATCCTCGGCTTCTTCGCGGGATTCTTCCTGTACGTCGGCGCGGCCGAGCTCCTGCCGGAGGCGCACCGGCGAGGCGGATCGATGCAGGTGGTCGTGGCGACGCTCGGCGGCGCGCTCGCGATCTACCTGTTCTCTGTCGCGGTAGGCGCCATCGGGATCGAGGCGCACTAGCGGGGCATGACCGCTCTCTACGAGCCGGTGACGAACTCCCCGCCGTCGACGCTGATGATGTCGCCGTTGATGAACTCGGTGCCGTCGCCGGACAGCGCGAGGATCGCGTTCGCGACGTCCTGCGGCGTCGTCATCCGGCCGGTCGGGTTCCGCTTCATCGTGATGTCGATCATCGTCTGCGACTCGGGGATCTTGAGCAGCGCCGGCGTCACCGTGACTCCCGCCCGGATGCAGTTCGCCGTCACGCCAGTCCCATTACGAGCCAGCTCCATGGCGAGCTGGCGGATGTGCGACTCGAGGGCGGCCTTCGCCGACGACACGACGCCATAGGACGGCACGACGCGCGTGGATCCCTCCGAGGTCATCGCATAGATCTTCGAGCCCTGACCGAGGAACCCGCCGCGCCACAGGTCCTGGACCCAGTACACGAGGCTGTTGGCCATCACGTCCTGGGTCATCTCCATCTTCTTTCGGTCGACGGCCCCCTTCGGGTCCTCGGCGAGGAACGGGACAAGAGAGCCGAATGCCAGCGAGTGCATGACGACTCGGACGTACGGATCGCGTCCTTCGGCACGTGACCGATCGAAGCGTTCGCGCAGGGCACCGAGGGCGCCCGCGCGCTTCTCGTCGTCGGCCGCGTTCATGTTGATGTACAGCGCCTCGGAGCCGGCTGCCTCGATGGCCGCCTTGACCTCGTCGACGTGCGCCAGTGCCGCCCGGAAGTCGAGGTGGACGCCGAAGATGCGGTAGCCCGCCTTGGCGAGGGTCAATGCGGTCGCCTCGCCCATGCCTGAGGACGCGCCCAGGATCAGCGCCCAGCGCTCGCGGTCGTCGGTCATGGTCGGGACGGGCCTCCAGGTCGGATCGGTCGGGGCGGGGCCGAGTCTAGCAGCGGCCCGGGTCACATCGACCGAGTCCCGTGCAGGTCTGCACGACCCCTAGACGACGCCCGTGTCTCGCAACAGGTCGATCTCCGGGCCCCTGTACCCGAGGGCGCTCAGGACCTCGTCGGTGTGTTCGCCGAGGAGCGGCGGCGCGGTCCGGATGGCGCCCGGGGTCGCGTCGAATCGCACCGGGATGCCGGCCTGCCGGATGACACCCAGCGACGGGTGCTCGACCTCGACCGACATGTCGAGCGCACTCGCCTCCGGCGAGTCGAACGCCGCCAGGATGTCGGCGACCGCACCGAACGGCACCTCGGCGGCATCGAGAGCGGCAGCCCAGTCCGCGGTCGGGCGGAGGGCCAGGCGCTCGGCGATCAATGGGCGCAGCTCGTCCCGATGCTCGACGCGGTCACCGTTCGTCCCGAAACGCGGATCGGCCGCCAACTCGGGCATCCCGATCGCCTCGCAGAACCGCGGCCATTGGCGTTCCGAACCGACCGCGACCGCGAGCTCGCCATCGGCGGTGGCGAAGGTCTCGTACGGGACGATGTTCGGGTGGGCGTTGCCGAGTCGACCGGGCGACTGCCCCGTGGCGAACGCGTTCTGGGCCTGGTTGACGAGGACCGCAAGGGTCGACCCGAGCAGCGACACGTCGACCGTCTGGCCGGCACCGTCACGAGCGATCAGCGCGGCCAGGATCCCGATCGTCGCGTACAGCCCGGTCACGACGTCGCTGATCGCGACCCCGACCTTCGTCGGACGGCCGCCGTCCGCGTCCCGATCGCCGGTGATCGACATCAGGCCACCGACGGCCTGGATGACGAAGTCGTAGCCGGGCCGTCCGGCACCCGGGCCCGACGTTCCGTAGCCGCTGATCGCCAGGTGGATCAACCCGGGGTTCTGCGCCCGGAGCGTGGCGTCGTCGAAGCCCATCCGCTCGAGCGAACCGGGTCGGAGGTTCTCGACGAGGACATCGCCCCATGCCAGCAGTCGGCGGAGGACCTCCGCGCCTTCCGCGGTCTTGAGATCCAGGCGGAGTGACCGCTTGTTCCGGTTGACCGCCAGGAAGTAGGTGGCGGTCCTCGTCCCCGATGCCAGGTCGCCCACCCACGGTGGGCCCCAGCCACGAGTGGAATCGCCGTCCAACGGCTCGACCTTGATGACGTCCGCGCCGAGGTCGGCGAGGACCATCGTCGCGTATGGCCCGGCGAGCACCGTCGACAGGTCGACGACGCGGATCCCGGACAGCGGGCCGGGTGAGGCCATCGGTTCGGGGGACATCGCGGCGATGGTAGCGCCGCGACCCGGGGCTACGAGGCCGTGACGGCTCCGGGCGGCTCGACGATGGCCGGCTCCGGCTCGATCGGGATGGCGACCGGCTCTTGGGAGACCGGGCGCTCGAGCTCGCGATCGACGTCGAGATCGACGAAACGGGGATCCGGCACGCTCGCGTCGAGCTCGCTCGTTTCGTCCACGCGGTCGATCGACAGGCGGTTCACGAGCACGGTGCCGACACGCTGCCGATGCCACTCGTCCTCGATCCGGAAGTCGACGACGGCGTCGGTCAGCGGGATCATCGGTCCTCGGCGCTGGAGGGCGGCGACGGCGTCGAGGAAGGGAGTGGAATGGAGATAGCCTCTGACGACGTACGGCCCGGCTTCGATGACAACGTACGTCTGGCGCGTCCTGGTCCGACGTTTGAGGTCGCCGCGGGGCGGCGTGCCGTGGACGAGCAGCAGGTCGTCGCGGGGCACCACGACCTCGCGGACCTCGACGGCCCCGCGATCGACGAGCGACTGCACCATCACGTCGACGAGCTGCAGTTCCTCGTGGTCGTTGAGCATGTCGCTCAGCCGGTCCGCCTGGAGGCGGATGCGCCCGGACAGCGTGCAGTCCTCGGCGTACGCGACGAAATCGACCAGCGGATGGATGACCGCGGCGTCCAAGGGCATCGAGCTGCTCAGGTCCGAGCCCTCGGCGCCGCGGTCGAAGATGAGGGAGAGACGTCGTCCAAGACTTTGGATCATGTCCGGATGGTGGGTCGCGCCCACCGCCAGCACACCTGACCCGTTGGTACTTCCGTCCGACGGATGGTGCTCGTGGACACCGGTGCACCGACGCACGTCCCGGATCGGCGTAGCCCGGAAGTACCAGTCGCCCGTTCCGCGCTAGCATCGCCCGATGACCGACGACCACATCCCGACGCTGTTGACCGTTCACGCCCACCCCGACGACGAGACCATCGGCACGGGTGGCTCGATGGCGAAGGCCGTGGAAGCCGGACGGCGCGTCGTCCTCGTGACCTGCACACGGGGCGAGATGGGCGAGATCGTGGTGCCCGAGATGGACACGCCCGACAACCATCGGCGCCTCGGCGAGATCCGCGCCGGTGAGCTCGAACGGGCCATGGGCGCCCTCGGCGTGACCGAGTGGGAGAACCTCGGCTATCACGACTCGGACATGATGGGGCGAGCCGGGAACCGCGACCCTCGCTCGTTCTGGCAGGCCGATCTGGACGAGGCGGCCGGCCGGCTCGTCTGGCTGATCCGGCGCTACCAGCCCGACGTCATCACGACGTACAACGACTTCGGTGGCTATGGCCACCCGGACCACATCCGGACCCACGACGTGACCGTCCGCGCGTTCCCGCGCGCCGGTGACGCGGCGTGGTATCCGGAGCAGCTGGCGCCCGAACACGGCGGCAGCGGGCCGTCCATCGAGGAGGGCGGCCTGGCGCCGTGGACGCCATCCAAGCTCTACGAACAGGCCATCCCGGCGTCGGTCCGGGACGCCATCCGCAGAGCGGATGGATGAGCGCGACCAGCCGAACCCGTGGGCGCCGCCAGCCGACGCCACACCGGAACAGCTCGCGGAGTTCGAGGCGTTCCAGGCGCGGATGCTCGTCCCGGACGAATCGATCACCACCTGGATCGACATCTCGGGATCGCCCCTCGAAGGCAAGTGGGCAGCCATCAACGAGCACGTCACGCAGATGGCCCCGGACTCGTTCTTCCTGGCCTTCGGTCTCGAGGGATGGCGCGAGCAGTGGTCCAAGGAGGCCTTCATCCTGCGCGAGTCGACGGTCGACACGGAACGACCCGAGGACGACCTGTTCGCGGGGCTCGTCTGAGCCGAGGTCAGTAGGGCAGGATCCCGCGCGACGCGTCGTAGATCGACCCGAGCACGACCCGACCGTCGCCCGCCGGATCCAGGAAGTTCGGCTGCGCCTTGTCGAGGATGATGTGCGGCCGCAGCCGGATCTGGCGCAGCTCGGCGCCCTGGAAGGTCAGCTCCAGCGTGATGCCCTCCATCGTCGGCTCGGACCACGTCTGGTCGAAGACGAAGTTGCCCAAGGCGTACCAGATCGGCTTGCCCTTGTAGACCTCCATCGCCGCCGCGTAGTGGGCGTGGTTGCCGATGATCATGTCGGCCCCGGCATCAAGGATCTGGTGAGCCAGGCGCTGCTGGTTCGCGAACGGGCTGTAGCGGTATTCGACACCCCAGTGCGGGAACACGATCACGACGTCGGCCCCCGCCTTGCGCGCCGCCTTCACCCCGGCCTTCACGTTGCTGAGCGTCAGCTTCGAGCTCCCCGGCTCGCCCTTGGCGGCGTGGTAACCGGGGGCGATGGCGTCGTAGGCGAGGATCGCGACGCGCGTCCCGTTGGCGTCGAGGATCCCCGGTTTGCGGGCTGCCGCCAGGTCCTTGCCGGCGCCCGAGGACTTGAGGCCGCGCTTCTTGAGGTTCGCGATGGTCTGGAGGATGCCCGCATCGCCGGCGTCGCCGATGTGGTTGTTGGCGATCGACACATAGTCGATGCCAGCGTCGGCGAGCCCGTCGATGAGCGTCGGGTCGGCCGTGAAGACGGTCTTGCTGGTATGCCAGGTGAAGCGGTTCGGGGCCGGGTTCTCGAAGTTCGCCATGGCGATGTCTGCCCCGGAGATCAGGTCGCGGACGGCGCCGGCATTGCCCGTGCGGCGGGTGCGCGGCAGGTCCCAGCCGAGCGGCGAGCAGTCCTTGCAGCGCGAGGTGATCTCGGCCGTGCCGCCGTCGAACGGGAAGTCCTCGCCGCGACCTCGGACCCTGAGCGTCTGGTAGACGCCACGATCCAGCAGGATGTCGCCGCCGGCGAACAGCGTCCATGTCGCAGAGGGATCGAATGTCGCGTCGGTCGCCCGAGCCGGCATCTCGACGTTGAGGCGCCAGTCGGTCGCCTTCGTGACGCGGTCGACACCGAACAGCGTCCGGTCGCCCCAGGCCAGGGCACGGACCGCGGGCGTGACGTCATCTGCGCGGATGAACGCGAGTCGCTTGCGGTTCTTCGCCAGGCCCTTGGTCAGGGCCGCGGCGTCGTCGGCGAGCACGAGGCGGGATGTGTCGCTGGGTCGCTCGACACGCAAGGCGGCGAGGATCGCGTCGGCCTCGTCAGCGACCAGCGCGAGCGCCTCATAGCGGTTGCTGGTCCCAGCCAACACGCGCGCGACCTCGCTGCGGTTCGTCGCCGTGGCCGGCGACCGGAACTGGGTGACCGGCACGATCGCGGCCTGGGCAAGAGCCGGCGTCGGGACGGGGCTGGCGGTCTCGGGGGGTACGGCCGTGGGCTCCGCGCTCACGGCTGCGGTCGCGGACGGCGAGCTGGCCGCGCCGAGCGGGCCCGACGGCGAGGCGGGCACTCCGGACGGGACGCTGGAGCCGGCACCGAACCCGAGCTCGCCCCCGGACATCGGGACGGCGATGCCGAGCGCGAGCAGCCCCGCGACGACCAGTACGGGCAGACGGTTCTCGGTCAGGCGCCGCATCGGTGGCATTTTGCCAGAGGCGGCGAGACTTCCCATCCGGGACCCGACGGACAAGGAACGCCCCGTCCGGGCGGGCGGACGGGGCGTAGGTAGAAGCGATGTTGGCGGACCCGACCGGATTCGAACCGGCGATCTCCAGCGTGACAGGCTGGCATGTTGGGCCGCTACACCACGGGTCCAGTTGCGGCCTTGCGGCGAGGGCGGAGCATAGCAGAGGCGCCCTGCCTTGTCAGAGATGCGACCTATACTCGGGACCCCATGTCGAACCGTCCGATCGACCTCCGCAGCGACACCGTCACTCGGCCCACGGAGGCCATGCGTCGTGCGATGGCGGAGGCCGAAGTGGGCGACGATGTCTTCGGTGACGACCCGACGGTCATCGCCCTCGAGGAGCGTGCCGCGGACTTGCTCGGCAAGGACGCGGGGCTGTTCGTCGCATCGGGAACGATGGGTAATCTCGTCTCGATGATGGCCCACCTCGCGCGGGGCCAGGAGGTCATCGCGGGCAAGGAGCACCACCTCGTCATCGACGAGGCGGCCGGCCATGCCGTCATCGTCGGCGCCAGCGCCCGCACGCTCGAGGATCGCGCCGACGGGACGCTCGACCCGGCCGCCATCGACGCCGCGTTCCGCGACCCGACCGATGTCCATGAGCCGCTGTCAGGACTCGTGACGCTCGAGAACACGCACGCGCACTCGATGGCGCGTCCGCTCTCGCCCGCGTACGAGCGTGAGGTCGCATCGGTCGCTCGCCGCCATGGCGTCCCGTTGCACATCGACGGCGCCCGGTTCTGGAACGCCGCCGTCGCCCAGCGCGGGGAGGGCGTCACCGCGCGAGACCTGGCGGACCCGGCCGACTCGGTCACGTTCTGCCTGTCCAAGGCGTTGGGCTGCCCGGTCGGGTCGGTCGTCGTCGGGAGCACGGACTTCATCGCCCGGGCCCGGCGTGCGCGCAAGATGGTCGGTGGCGGGATGCGCCAGGCCGGCGTGCTGGCTGGGGCCGGGCTGGTCGCGTTGTCGGACGGGCGGGACGGCATGATCGACCGCCTCGCCGACGACCATGCCAACGCCCGCAGACTTGGCGAGGCACTCGCCGACATGGACGGCGTCGTGAGCCCGGGTGGCATCGCCCAGCCCACCTCCGGCAGGCTCGACCCCGAGCGCGTCGTGACGAACTTCATCCTGTTCAAGGTCGACCGCGACCGCCGCGCGTTCCTCGACCGGTTGGCAGCGCGGAACGTCTGGATGGTGGAATATGCGCACGGTCAGGTCCGCGCCGTCACCCATCACGACGTCTCGGCCGCGGACATCGACACCGTCATCAAGGCGACGCGCGAGGCGCTGGCCGAGACGGCACCCGGAGCGTCGGCCGACGGATCCGCCGAGCCGATCGCCGCGACAGCCTGACCGACGCGGCCCGAACCCGGGTCCCGGCTTGCGTCTCGCCCCGCCGCCGGATCCCATGCCCTGGAGCATCGCTTGACCGTCTCTCCCGACACCGCGGGGCCCGACCTGCCGCGACCCGAACCCTCGCCCGACGTTGGCGCCCTTGACGCGCATTTCTACGACCTCGTCGAGGCGCGCTTCCGCCGGCTGATGCGCGACAACCCGGTCGCGGCGACGTACTTCGGCATCCATGCGTACGACGACCAGCTGGGGGACGGCGGCCGGGAGACGATCCTGGGGGAGATCCAGGCCGATCGCGCACACCTCGCCACGATCGAGGCGCTCGACGACGCGGGCCTCTCGGCCGCGGTCCGGTTCGAACGCGACCTGGAAGTCCACAACACCCGCCGGTCGATCTTCGAGGCCGACGAGCTGCGGGTCTGGGAGCGCCGCTCGCTGGCGCTCGACACGATCGGCGACGGGCTGTTCCTGCTCTTCGCTCGCGACCACGCCCCGTTGGCCGAGCGGCTCGAGGCCATCGCCGGCCGGCTCGAGGGCGTGCCCCGCCACCTCGAGGAGGCCCGCAGTCGCTCGACGAGACCGCAGGTCCGGTTGTGGCAACGGATCGAGATGGAATCGGCGAGCCAGCTCCCGGCGCTCTTCGATGAGCTCGTCGGGGCGGGGCGGGACGTGGTCGGACCTGCCGAGCTGCGGCGTCTCGAACGAGCCGCCTCCGCGGCGACCGTCGCGGTCGACCTCTTCACGACCTGGCTCGAAGGGACGCTCGCCGATGGCACCGATGAGTGGGCGACCGGCCGAGACCTGCACGACCGGATGGTCGAGCTGCGCGCATTCGACGGTCTCGACGCCGATGCCATCCTCGAACTGGGTGAACAGAAGCTGGCCGAGGAGCGCGAGGCCCGGGCCGCCGCCGCCAGGGAGATCGACCCCGGCGCGGATGTCGGCGACGTCGTCGACCGGGTCAAGTCCGACCACGCCACCTCGTTCGGCGAGGCCCTCGAGGCCTATCGCGTCGCGATGCACCGGGCCAGGACGCACCTCATCGATCGAGATCTCGTGTCGATCCCGGATGACGAGCGGATCGACGTCATCGAGACGCCGGACTACCTGCGCAACGTCATCCCGTTCGCGGCGTACTTCTCACCCGCCGCGTTCGACCGGGACTCCAAGGGCATCTACATCGTGACGCCGTCCGTCCATGGCGACCCGAACGCGATGCGAGAGCACAACCGGGCGTCGATCAGCAACACCAGCATCCACGAGGCATACCCCGGGCATCACCTCCAGCTCGACGTCGCGCGCCGTCACCCGTCGCTGACGCGATTGATGGCCGATGCCCCGGAATTCGTCGAGGGCTGGGGGATGTACTCCGAGCTGATGATGCGCGAGCAGGGCTTCGACGACGCGCCGGAGTACCGGGTCATGCTCCACACCGATGCGATCTGGCGGGCATGCCGGATCATCCTCGACGTCCGTCTGCACCGTGGCGAGCTGAGCGTCGCCGACGGTGTCGACTTTCTCGTCGAGCAGACCCGATTCGAGCGCGACAACGCGCGCTCCGAGGTCGAGTGGTACTCATACCGCCCGACGTACCCGCTCTCATACCTGCTCGGTCGGACCTTGCTCCTGGAGCTGCGTGCCGGCGAACAGCGCCGCCTCGGTGACGCCTTCTCGTTGCGGGATTTCCACGACACGCTGATGCGCAACGGGTCACTGCCGATCAGCTTCCACCGGCGCCTGCTCAGGGGTGAGGGCAGCTGACGCGTGCTGGTCATCCCATCGATCGACCTCGAGGGCGGACGCTCCCGGGTCGTGTACTGGCCCGGCGCTGCCGCCGGTATCGGCGCGCCGACCGATCGTCCCGATCGCATCGTCGAGCGGCTCGTCGCCCAGGGCGCAGGGCTCATCCACCTCATCGACTTCGACGGGGCGCGAGCCGGGGCGCCCGCGAACCTCGAGGTCGTCGGCGCCGTCGCGTCGCGCTCGGCCGTACCGCTGCAGCTCGCCGGCGGCCTCGACTCTGCCGAAGCGATCCAGCTGGCCTTCGCGGCGGGTGCCACGCGCGTGGTGCTGACCACCGCGATCGCCGATCGACCCGACGACCTGCGCGCGTGTCTGTCCGTGGCGGGCGACTGGCTGGCCGTCGGGCTGGACCCGAGGCCCGATCGGCTTGCGGCGTTTCCCTGGCGGCGGGCGGCGCCGCCGACGGTCGACGCACTCGTCGGGGAGCTGGTCGGAGCCGGAGTCGGTCGGTTCGTCCTGGCCCACGGCGGCAGCGACCCCGACCTCGAGCGGGTGCGTTCTGTCGTTCGGACGTACGATGCCGAGATCCTCGTCGCCGGTGGTGTGCGCGACCTTGACGGGGTCCGTCGCATCCGCGACACCGGTGCCAACGGCGTCATCCTCGGGGAGGCGATCCTGTCCGGCGCCATCGACCTGACCGCCGCCCTGGAGGCCGCCGCATGATCCCCCGCCCCATCCGTGTCCTGGCCCGGCTCGCCGCGGTCGCCACCCTGGCAGTGGCCTGCACCGCAGCGCCGGGGGCGGCGCCCAGCGCGTCGTCCTCGACTGCCGCGGTCGGCGGCGAGTGCCCGACCACGCAGCCCGCCGCGCTACCCGCCGGGGAGACGCGGACCGTCACGATCGACACGGATCTCGGCTCGATGACCCTTGCCATCGAGGCCGATCTCTCGCCGATCGCTGCCGGCAACTTCGTGGCACTGGCCGGATGCGGCTTCTACGACGGCGTCGTGTTCCACCGGGTCGTGCCCGGGTTCGTGATCCAAGGTGGCGACCCGGAGGGATCCGGGACGGGCGGCCCCGGGTACACGATCCAGGATGAGGCGGTCACCGCCGAATACGGGCGCGGTGTGGTGGCGATGGCGCGCACCAGCCAGCCGAATTCGGTCGGTTCGCAGTTCTTCATCGTGCTCGACGATGCCGCCCAGGGCGCCCTGTCCTCTTACAACACCTACCAGATCATCGGTCACGTGACCGACGGCATGGAGACCGCGGACGCGATCACCGAGGCGGCCGACGCGGAGCAGCCCAGCAACCCCGTGACGATGACGAAGGTCACCGTCGCGAATCCCTGAACGGAGGAGGCACCATGACCCGAGCCACCATCGCGACCGATATCGGCGACATCGAGATCGAGCTCTTCGACGAGTCCGCGCCGAAGGCAGCTAAGAACTTCATCGATCTCGCCAACAAGGGCTTCTACGACGACGTCATCTTCCATCGCGTCATCCCGGGGTTCGTGATCCAGGGCGGTGATGGGCAGTTCGGCAAGAAGGCGGCGCTCGAGCGCAGCCGCGTCGGGACAGGCGGCCCGGGCTACACGTTCGAGGACGAGCCGGTCAAGGGTGATTACGCGCGCGGGAGCCTGGCGATGGCCAACGCGGGACCCAACACCAACGGCAGCCAGTTCTTCATCTGCACCGATGACCTGGCCGGTCGCCTGCCCAAGAACTACACGCTCTTCGGCCAGGTCACCAAGGGCCTGGACGTCGTCGACCGGATCGTGTCGGCACCCCGCGATTCGCGGGACCTGCCGAACGAGCCAGTGGCCATGACGTCAGTGACGGTCCACCCGGAGCAGGACGCTCAGGCCTGATCTGCCGCCCGACCGCCACGCACGGCGTCGATCGCCGCGACGATCGCGTCGGCGGAGCGGTCGATGTCGGCCTCCCGGGTGTTCCAGCCGGAGACCGACACGCGCAGGGCGGGCGTCCCATGGAAGGTCGTCCCGCCCAGCCATAGCACGCCATCCGCCTGGATCCGTTCGATGACGGCTGTCGTCGTCGGCCCGTCACCGACCTCGACGAGGACCTGGTTGAGGACGACCTCGTTGAGGATGCGGATGTCCGGGCGGTTCGCCAGGCGACGGGCCATGCGCGCCGCGAGGTCACAACCGCGCTCGACCGTCTCGGCGATGCCGTTCGCCCCGAGCGAGCGGATCGCGGCGTAGATCGGAAAGCCACGCGCGCGGCGGGACATCTCCGGTACGTACTCGAACGGATCGCGCTCCGCGCCGGGAGCCGGCGGGAGGTAGGCGGCGGCGAGACCCATCGAGGCCCGGTGCGCCGCGCCATCGCGGATGAACACGAGGCCCGCGTCGTATGGGACGTTGAGCCACTTGTGGGCGTCGGTCCCCCACGAGTCGGCTCCCTCGATGCCCTGGACAATGTGCTTGAGACGTGGGCTGGCGGCTGCCCACAGGCCGAACGCGCCGTCGACGTGCAGCCACGCGTTCGGGTGCGAGCGGACCGCGCCGACGATCCGGTCGATCGGGTCGAACGCGCCGGTGTTCACCTCGCCCACCTGGGCACAGACGATGGTCGGCTCCGACCGGCCACGAAGGGCGTCGGCAAGAGCGTTCGCGTCCATGCGGCCCTCGTCGTCGACCGCGATCCGTTCGACATTGCCTCGACCGAGGCCGACGTAGCGGAGCGCGTTGAGCAACGACACGTGGACGTCGGCCCCGACCACGACGCGGACCGGCGGGGCTCCGATGAGACCCTGCTCCTCGACGTCCCAGCCGGCGTTTCGGAGGACCGCGTGACGGGCCGCGGCCATCGCCGTGAAATTGGCCATCGTCGCGCCGCTGACGAAGCCCACGGTCGTTCCGGACGGCAGCCCGAAGAGCTCGATCAGCCAGCCGGCCACGACCTCCTCGACGACGGACGCCGCGGGCGTTGCGAGGTACAGGCCGACGTTCTGGTCCCATGCCGAGGTCAGGAAGTCGGCTGCCAGTGCGGCGGGCACCGAGCCGCCGATGACGAACCCGAAGTAGCGCGGGCCGCTCATCGCGACGAGGCCGGCATCGACGTCCGCGGCCAGCTCGTCGATCACCACCCGCGGGTTGGTCCCGTCCATCGGAAGCGGGCCGCCCAGGCGCGCGCGGAGCTCGTCGGCGGTGAGGCCGGGAGCGGCGCCGGCGCGCCGATCCGGCAACGACGAGCGGTAGTCGATGGCGAGCTCGGCGGCGTGCCGAAGCAGGTCGGCCGTGCCCGCATCGACACCGCCGTCGGTGGTCGCCGAGGACCTCGTATCAGCCTGGGTGGTCATGCCGTTAGAACCCCCTTAGGACCTTCGTCCCGCACGAAGGTTAAGGAATTTACACAGTTCCGTATGCCAAAACCCTTGGAAATCGGCCCCTCGCACGGTACGATAACGGGGCTGCTCAGTCAGCCAAGCTGCCCCAGCGTCAAGGCCATGGGTAGGTAGGGTCAGGGTAGTCGGTACAGCCGACGTGATAGATGCTCTTGGCGCGTGGCAGAAGCGTCCGTCCTCGTGACGGACTCCTTCACCGGGACAGCATCGAGGCGGCTCCTTCGGGAGCCGCCTCGTGTTATTGACGCGGACCGAACGCGCGGCTGATCCCCGCGTTGGCCGCTGCGCGCCATCGCTCACGTAGTTTGAACTACGCTCGCTCAGCTGCTCGCGTCCGCCTTGGGCTCAGCTCCCGCGTTCGGTCCGCTTGAGGTTTCGCGGCGGTTTGACGTCCCGACGCGTCGACGGTCGTTCCGGCATGCTGGGGTCAGATGCGGACATTCCACCTGTTGGTCGCCAACACGCTCGCGGCCAGCGTCACGAACAATTTCCTGTGGTTCGCGTTGACGTTCTGGGTCTATCTGGAGACCCGGGCGGTCGTGGCCACGGCGATCATCGGCGGCGGGTACATGCTCCTGGTCGCGGTGTCCAGCATGTTCTTCGGGACCTTCGTGGACCGACACCTGCGTCGGACATCGATGCTGCTGTCGAGCGGCATCTCGCTCGGTGCGTTCGCGCTGGCCGCGCTGGTCTACCTGCTCGCACCGGCCGGTTCGTTGGGCGATCTCGGCCACCCCGCGTTCTGGGCCCTCGTCGTCCTGGTGCTGGCCGGCGCCATCGCCGGCAACCTGCGTGCGGTCGCCCTATCGACGACCGTGACGCTCCTGGTCCCCGAGGACGGTCGAGACCGGGCCAACGGGCTGGTCGGCACGGCCAACGGCGTGGCGTTCGCGATGACCTCCGTATTGAGCGGCCTGGGCGTCGGTCTGCTCGGCATGGGGGCGTGCCTGGTCATCGCCGTGGTGGTCACGGCGCTCGTCATCGTGCATCTCCTGACCATCAGGATCGCCGAGCAAGCGCCCGAGCCGCACGCTGATTCCCCCAGGCTGCTCGACGTGGCGGGAGCCATCCGCGCGGTCAGGACGGTGCCCGGGTTGTTCGCGCTCCTGCTCTTCTCCACCTTCAACAACTTCCTGGGCGGCGTGTTCATGTCGCTGATGGACCCGTATGGGCTGACGCTGATGTCGGTCGAGGCCTGGGGCATCCTCATCGGGATCACGAGCTTTGGCTTCATCGTGGGCGGGGTCGTGGTCGCACGCCGCGGCCTCGGTGCCAACCCAGTGCGGACCCTGCTCCTCGCGAATGTGGTCATGTGGACGGTGACGATCGTCTTTCCGATCCGGTCCGAGATCCTCCCCCTTGCCCTCGGGTTCTTCATCTACCTCACGCTCGCCCCGGTCGCCGAGGCGTCAGAGCAGACGGTCGTCCAGAAGGTCGTGCCATTCCAGGAGCAGGGGCGGGTCTTCGGGTTCGGCCAGAGCCTCGAGACCGCCGCGTCGCCGATCACCGCGTTCCTCATCGGGCCGATCGCGCAGTTCTGGGTCATCCCGTCGCTCACCGATGGACGGCTCGCGGAGTCCATCGGCCCGTGGTTCGGCACGGGACCCGATCGGGCGATGGCGCTGATCTTCATCGTCGCGGGCGTCATCGGCTTGCTCGTGACGATCCTGGCGCTGCGCTCCCGGCAATACCGCGACCTCACCGGCCGCTACGCCGCTGCGTCGAGCGAGGTCGGCCGCGACGGCGAGCTTCCGGCTCCAGCCACCTGACCTGCCACTACGTGCTACTTGACAGTAGCGAGTTCCTGTCGCAGGATACGTGCTACCGGTAGATAGCACGTACCGGCAAGCGACAGGAGGCCACCGATGGCCGTTCGCACCGCCCACCAGATAGGGGCCGCACGCCCCTCCATCATCCTGCTCCGCGCCACGATCGTCGGCCTGACGCTCGCGACCGCGGCCATCCACGTATCGCTCGGCGGCACGATGTTCCTGCTGAATGCGTTCGGGTACACGGTGTTCGCCGTGGCGATGGTCCTCCCCGGACCCGTCGCCCGGATCCGCTGGCTCGTGCGCTACGGCCTGATCGGCTTCACGGCCGTAACGGTCGCAGGCTGGCTGGCGTTCGGCGCCCGGTTCGACCTTGCGTATCTCGACAAGGGCATCGAAGTCGCGCTCATCGGCCTGCTGCTCATCGAGTCGTGGGTGCTCGATGGAGGTCCGCTCGCTCTGGTTCGCCGGTTCCGACGGATCGCCGTCAGCGCCTTGAGCTGACCGTCAGCCTCGCCGACACCGCCGGTCGTCAACGCGACGACCGGCCATCGCCGTCAGTACGGGTATTCGAGCTCCTCCTGGAGGCGCTCGCCGGCGACGTCGATCGCGGCCCGGAGATCGGTCGTCGTCGCCGACCCGGCCCAGCCGATCGCGATCCTGACCAGATCGGACGCACCGAGCTGGTACTCGCAGGCAGCTCGGACGCGCTCCACGATGTTGATCGCAGCGATCTCGTCAGTCTCGGTGAGCAGGATCGCGAAGCGGGTCCGGTCGATCCGGGCGATGTGATCGCTCGAGCGGACTTCCACCGAGATCGTCCGTGCGAGTTGCACGAAGAGTCGCTCGGCGACATCGATCCCCCACTTGCGGGCGTAGATGTCCATCCCCGTGATCTCGATGAGCGCGACCGTGACCGGCCGTCGATAGCGGCTGACGCGCGCTACCTCGCTGGACACGAATCGGTCCCACAACCGAGGGCCGTCGGTGCCGGTGAGCGAGTCGCTCCAGCCGGACGGCACCGGAGGCAGGAGGTGCGGCGTCGCCCCGCCATCCATGATCTCGATGTCGTGGGGCTGGGGATCCTGCTGCACGCCGCCTCCTGAGCACGGGGACCCGCCCCGAGCGCATGCTCCGGCGGCAACCTGATAGTCCCGTGCGGGAGGCGCCGGCGACCCGGACGGAGAGGTACCCGTCGGTCCGGCTGAAGGTCCGGGTGCTACACCGTCCAGTCGGTGCGTCGGCCGGTTTGCACGCCGGCGGTCGGGGCGTAGCCTGTGGGGCAAGGGGGCAGCATGGAGGGCCGAACGTGACCACGATGCGACAGGCGCTCGAACAGGCGATGGGCCGAGAGCCAGATGCGGAGACCATGCAGCGGATGCAGGACGGAGGCTTGGCAGTCGTCGACGTCGACACCATGAGCCAGGCGATCCACGACGTCTACTGCGGGATCATGGCCGACCACAGCCATCCGAACGAGAAAGACCAGTCCCAGGCCCGGGCGATGATCGCCGCGCTGCAGCAGCAGTCCGCCTGACGATCCGCGATTCGCGTCGACAGCGCATTTCCGGCGTTCGGGGCAAGCTGTCGTCGACACGCGCACGAGGGATCCGATGACACTGACCGCCGCCGCAGGCCCAGCCTCAGCCGGGCCGCTCGCCGATATCCCCGAGTACCGACCCGGTCAGTGCAATATCGGTCCGGCCGAGATCGCTCGCCGGCGTCGGGCTGGGCACACGGGCGTGCTGCTGACCCTGCTGGCGCTCATCGCGCTCATCGTCGTCGACGCGCCTCCTGCCGCCCGGCTGCTCGTCGCGTTGCCTGCCGCTATCGCGGCCAGCGGCTATCTCCAGGCCTGGCTGCGGTTCTGTGCCGGCTTCGGCGCGCGGGGCGTCCTGAACTTCGGCGACGTAGGGCGCACCGAGGAGGTCCCGGATGCCGCGCGGGCACTCGATCGGGCGCAGGCACGGCGGATCATGCTGGCGAGCCTGGGGATCGGCGTGGCCGTGGGCGTCGCCGCCGCCCTTCTCCCCGTCTAGGCGTCCTTCGCGTCCCCGCGTTTCCGCTCCGACTTCCGGAATCGTTTCGAGCCGTAGCCTCGGAGCATGCCGTTCACGATGCGCGTCGCGAACGCGGCATCGAGGTCACCGCCGAACATCACCCGGAAGTAGACGGGACCGACGAGGAGTTCCGTTGCCACGCCGACGTCCGCGTCCGGGCGCAGGTCGCCGCGGGCGATCCCGCGCTCGATGACCCGGGCGATCTCGTTCCGCCGGGCCTGGACGACCGTCGCCCGGAACGGGTCACCCAGCGTCGGGTCTGTGGCGATCTGGGACAGCACCGACCGGATGACCGGGCCGAACGGCGTGTCGGTCACCGCGTGCATCGGGTTGAGGACCGAGGCCAGCAGCTCCTCACGGGTATCACCCGTCTCGGCCACCGCGATATGGGGCCCGGCCAGCTGCGCCAGAAGCTCCCCGGCGAGCTCGGCCTTCGTCGTCCAACGACGATAGATCGCGGCCTTGCTGACGCCCGCTCGAGCTGCCACGTGCTCGATGCGAAGGTGCGCGAAGCTGCCCTCCGTCAGGAGCTCGCATGTCGCGGCGAGGATCTTCTGATGCGTGGCATCGCTGCGGGGGCGGCCTCGCGATCGGGGTCGGGGCGGCGACTCGAGTGTCGACGGCGCGGTCATCGTCGACACATCATACGAAACGCTCCGTACCGATTTGACCCCGTTTTGCGACACGGCGACAACACTCCGATGATCTTGGCCGTTTAGGATACGGTTCGTATCGTATCTAATCATCTGGAGATCATCATGTACGACAAGTCCCAGGTCGTGGACCTCATCGAGAGGGCCAACGACGCTCGACCGTTCTGTCCGTGTGGCCGCCACACCACTCCCGTCTGGCGGGATGGTGTCGTCTGGCTCGAGTGCGCGTCGCTGAGCGACGAGCGCGACGGTATCGTCGCGCGCCTGCTCGCGACGGCGACCGCGCCCATCCACATCAAGAGCCCCATCATCGACGTCCCGGCGGCTGACTCGCGACTCGCCGCGTAGTCTCGCGAACGCCCCCGAGGTCCTACGACGTCGGCAGGGGCTTGCGCCTGGCAGCCAGCGTTTCCTTCCGATGGCTGCCCTGGACCGGGAGCCGTGCGAGTGCGGTGGCTGCGTCGTCCCACGTCGCGCCCCGGTCGATCGACCGCAGCTCGCTGAGCTTCCGGTAGGTCCACAGGTATCGGTCACCGTCGGTCTTGAAGTCGTAGGCGACCTTGAGGCCGGTCCGATCGATCGCCTCGAGCGCGGGCACCCAGCTGGTCGTGTACCAGTCGCGGGTCGCGTCCGGCAATGTCACCAGTTCGCCGCGAGCTTCGCTGAGCTCGAAGGCGTGCGCTTCGATGACCTGGAGCAGCTCTCCGTAGCCGACCGGCCGGGAGAACTCGATGACGGCGTCCGGAGCGACGGCCTTGAGCTTCGTGCGCTCTTTGAACCGACGATGCTGCTCGGTATGGACGAGCTCGAGGATGTCGACGCCCGGATGGAGCCGATGCGATGTCCGGAGCAGCGTCACTTCGGCGTCGATGAAGGCGCCGCCCTGCCTGCGGCTGAGAGCGACGCGGTGATGGCCATCAACGACGAAATACAGGCCGCCCGCTTCATAGACGGTGATCGGAGGCAGCGGTCGGTCGCCGAAGGCCGCGTCGAGCGCGTCGAGGCGCCGCTTCAGGTCTCGCCGACGGGTACGGAAGAACCGGTCGAAGTCGACGGACCGGTCCACCGAGCCGACGATCTTCTCGATCGGGATCTCACGGAGACCGACGTAGCTCTCCCCGAGGACCCGCAGGTGGCTGGTGACGTCGCGGAGCGGCAGGAGCGACTGGTCGGTCATTCGACGTCGATCGTACGCCTGACAGTCCCGTCATCAGGTCGAGCCGCGCGCGGCACGTATCATCGACGCCATGACCGACCCCATGACGCATACCCTCGAGGTCCCGGGCGCCGTTCTCACGTACGACCTTCGAACCAACCCATCGAACACGGAGCCGGTGCTGATGATGATCGGCTCGCCGATGGGCGCGGCCGGTTTCGAGACGCTCGCCGGGTACTTCACGGACCGCTCGATCGCGACCTACGATCCGCGCGGAGCGGAGCGGAGCACGAAGGCCGACCCGACCACCGAGTCGACGCCCGATCAGCACGCCGATGACCTCCATCGGATCATCGGGGCGCTCGAGGCTGGACCGGTCGATCTGTTCGCCAGCAGCGGCGGCGCGGTGAACGCCCTGGCACTCGTCGCGAAGCATCCCGAGGACGTCCGAACGCTCGTCGCCCACGAGCCCCCGTCGGCGCAGGTCCTCGAGGACCGCGAGAACGCCCTCGCGACGTGCCGTGCGATCCACGAGACGTACGAGCGGAGCGGCTGGGGCGCCGGCATGGCCCATTTCATCGCGGTCGTCAGCCACCGTGGTCCGTTCCCCGACGACTACGCCACGCAGCCTCCGCCGGACCCGCAGGCGTTCGGGATGCCGGCGGACGACGACGGCACACGGACCGACGTGATGCTGGGGCAGAACCTCGTCACGTGCACCCACTACGAGCACGACTTCGACGCGCTCCGGGCAGCCTCGACCCGGATCGTGCTGGCCGCGGGCGAGGAGTCCGAGGGCGAGATGGCCAACCGCGGCGCCCACGGCGTGGCCGAGCGCCTCGGGACCACGCCTGTCCCGTTCCCAAGCAACCACGGCGGGTTCCTCGGTGGCGAGTACGGCCAGACCGGAGAGCCCGAGGCGTTCGCAGCGAGGCTGCGCGAGGTCCTCGCGAGCAAGGGCTGACCGCCGAGCCGCCTATCGAAGGTTTCGACGGCCGGTGAGGATGAGGCCTGCCCGCAGCGGCACCCCGGCGAGCAGGAATGGCAGGGCGAATCCGATCCCAAGTGCGAACGCCAACGGGGCGGTAACCAGCCCGAGAGCGGCACCGCGTCGGCGACCTTGCCAGAGCCACGTTCCCGCGACCACATCGAGTGCACACACTCCGATCAGTACCCACGCGAGTGCGGCGAACTGATCAGGGGCGAGACGCTCGAATGGTCCCCCTGCAAGCGCGCGGAAACCCCACGGTGTCATCGGCAATTCGCCGGTACGAGCGTGATGCCGCACGGCGATCGCCGTTCCGATGCCGAAGCCGACCCCCAGGGCGACGTGCATCGATGCGGCCGCACGGATGGAGCGACGTCCCGACGTGGCGGCCGGCGAGATCGCGGCATCGAGCGGTCGCACGTCCATCACTCTGTGACGACCGTGCCTGCCCGGACCGATCGGCCGCGAGCGGCGACGCGCGTCTCGGTGATTCCCAGCCAGATCGCCCACGCTGGATAGGCGACGTACGTCCCAAGCCAGCCCACCGAGGCGATCCAGGCCCAGGCCGGCGCCGTAGACGCGTCGTCCAGGCGCAGGGGGATGGCCGGGAGGGCCACGATGCCGACCATCATCAGCGCCCCGGCAGCGATGCCGATCGCCCGAAGCCGCCGGGGCATCGTCGCCGCACCCGATCACGCTGCGGTTCAGGACGACGAGCCAGGTGCCGATCGCGGCGAACCCGATGCTCGAGACGAGCCCCGCGAAGAAGAAGCCGGTCGTGCCCGACACGACGAGGGTCGAACCGACCACCGTGATGCCGGCGCCAAGGAGCGCTGCCCCGACCACGAGGTTCGACGTCCGGGCCGATAGCTGACTGCGAAGCCGCCAGGCGAGCGCCGCAGCTGAGCACACCGGTCGCGGCATTGCCGATGTCGTTGATGGTCCCGAACGGCCCCCCGACGACGAAGAACGTCGCCAGGCAGGCCACGCTGCCAGCCGCTACCGCCCCGACCGCGAGGGCCAGCCGCCCTGTATCCCGTGCTCGAGCTTCGTCCATCATCATCGACCTCCGACACTCCGCTATGGCCTAGTCTCCGCGTAGTATTATTTGGCTGACACTAACAGTCAATAGAAACGGAGTCGTGCGCTCGATGCCACGCACCTATAACCTCGGTCGACGCGCCGCACCGAAGGCCGATACGCGGGCACGGATCGTGGCCGCGGCCCTCGTGATCTTTCGCGATCACGGATTGGCCGGAGCGTCGAACCTCGCGATCGCCCGCGCCGCCGATGTCGCTCCGGCCACGGTGCGCAACCACTTCCCCGAGCAACGCGATCTCGCGCGCGCCGTCTTCGACGCCCTGATCGTCGAGCTCGAGATCCCGACGCCGGCGATCTTCGACGGCATCGACGACCTTGGTTCGCGGATCGAGCGGCTCGCGGTGGAGCTCGCCGCGTTCTACGAGCGGAGCGAGCCGTGGTGGCGGGCGTACGAGCGCGAACCCGAGCTCATCAGCGCATGGGGCGGCGGCGTCGACCAGTACTACGCGGACATCGATCTGCTGATGCGGGCGGGGCTTGGCGAACTGGCTGACGACGAGCGGTCTGTGGCGGTCATCGCCTCGGTGATCGGGCCACCGACCTTCTTCGCGCTCCGAGGGCGCGGCCTCTCATCCGATGAGGCGGTGCGACTCAGCATGGAGCTCGCCACACCCTGGCTCGAGCGGCGCCACGACCTCCTGACAGGACGGTCGTGACGCGCTCACGCTCTGGGGAGAGCCTCTATGGAGGCCGGACCCGTCAGGCAGTGGCCTTCTGAGCGGCCTTCCCCTGCTGGAGGATCCGGATCGGGTTGCCGAACGGATCGCGGATGCCCATGTCGGTGCCGTAGAAGTGATCCGTGGGCTCCTGGGTGAAGTCGGTCACGCCCCGTGACTTGAGCATGTCGTAGAGGCCCCGCGCATCGTCGGTGATGAACACGAGGCCACCCAGCGCACCCTTCGTGATGAGCTCCCGGATCTGCGCCGCGGTCGCGTCGTCGTGCAGCGGCGCCCCCGGCTGCTCGAGTGAGACCTCGGTGCCCGGCTGGCCCGGGACCCGAACCGTGAGCCAGCGGTAATCACCCTGGCGGACGTCGTTGCCCTTCTCGAGCCCGAGCTTGTTGACGTAGAAGTCGAGGGCCTCCTCCTTGTCGAGGACGTAGATCGAGGCGACGTTGAGACTGGTGATCATCTCGCGAGTTCTCCTTAGCCTGTGGAATGCCGATGTCGGTCACCCTACGGCGCGGGCGCGGGCGTGGCTTCTCCGAAACTGCTCAACCGCGTCGCTTCTCCGGCCGCTTCCCGCGGCCGCATCGCTGCCAGCTGGACGCAGTGGGGCGCGACGATCGGCCCGTGCCCCTGGCGATAGTCGGACGGCGACTCGCCGACGATCTCCCGGAACGTCCGACTGAAGGTCCCGAGGCTGGTGAAGCCGACATCGAGGCAGACGTCAGTCACGCTCCGGTCGGTCTCGCGCAGGAGGAACATCGAGCGCTCGACCCGTCGCCGCTGCAGGTAGCGGTGTGGCGTCTCCCCGAAGACGGCGCGGAAGGTCCGGATGAAGTGGGCCGGGGAGATATGGGCCACCGCGGCCACGGCGGGGACGTCGAGGGGCTCGGCGTAGGCGCGGTCCATGGCGTCGCGGGCGCGCAGCAGGCGCCGGTTCAGGTCCTCGGCTTCCCGACTCACGGTGCCACGCTACGCCATCAGGGCGTCAGCGTCCTCGGCCGCTCGACGATGTCCGTGGGGTAGCGCGATCGTCACAGGGGGATCGGGCCCTGGCGGATCACATCCCGAACGAGGTCGACCGATACGGCATCCCCGGGGAAATCGACCAGCCACCACGTCGCCCCGGCGGTCGCGTACGGCGCGGGATCACGCCCTGGCGGCAACGCCGCAACGATGTCGAACGGAGTAGCGGAGGTGCCCGCTTCACGGCGCATGCCGGTGAGCTGCGCGGCCATCTCAGCCAGCTGATCGGGGTGTTCCAGGTTCACCGGGATGAGCCCGTCGTGGCGCGCCGCGCGCTGCAACGGCCTGGTCGCGCCGTATGTGGCCGCGACCCAGATCGGCACACCCGGCCGTTGGATGGGCCGCGGGAGGAACCGCATCCCATCCACCGTGTAGTGCTCGCCGCGGTGGCGTACCGGCTCACCGGACCAGGCGGCGACGAGGATCTCGAGGGACTCGTCGAGCATGCGTGCCCGGACCCGGTCGTCGAGCTCCTCGCCCGTGATCGAGTACTCATTGCCGAAGGTGTCGCTGCCCACGCCGACGCCGAGCGTGAGGCGCCCGCCGCTCAGGCGGTCGAGCGTCGCGGTCTCCCTGGCGACCTTCGCCGGTCGACGTCGAGCGAGTGGTGTGACCATCGGGCCGAGGCGGAGACGCTCCGTCGCCGTGGCGATGGCTGCGAGCGTGATCCACGGATCCGCCACCTCGACGACGGGCTCGCGCCAGCGCAGGTGGTCCCACACGAACACCCCGTGCCACCCACCGTCTTCCGCCTCGGCAGCGAGGCCGGCGACGGTCGCCGGGTCAGACAGCGCGTCGAAGATCGGAAGGAACAGGCCCGAGCGCACGATCCAGCGGGACCTATGAGGCCCGGCAGGTCGGCGTCACTCGTCGGCTCTGCCGAACGTGGCCCGCCCGGCAGGTCGATACGTCTGGAGCATCACGCCGGACGGCGTCGATAGCGATTCGACGAGTTCCAGGTCGTGCGTCTGGCCGTGCTCCGGGAAGAGCCGACGCCCATCGCCTACCACGACGGGGGAGATCCGCAGGTTGAGCTCGTCGACGAGGTCGTGCTCGAGCAGCCAACGGAGCAGCTCGCCGCTGCCGTGGACCTGGAGCTCGCGCCCGGGCGTGGCCTTGAGCTCGCGCACCGCAGCCTCGACGTCGCCATCGATCACGTTGGTGTTCCAGCCAGGATCCTTGAGCGTGGTCGAGGGCACGTACTTGGGCAGGACGTTGATGCCGTGGGAGACCGGATCGCTGGGGCCGCCATCGTGGTGGGGCCAGTAGCTCTCGAAGATCTCCCATGTCTTTCGTCCGAGGAGTAGCGCGTCCGCACGCTCGAACATCGAGGTCAGGAAGCGCCCGGTCTCCTCGTCGGCATGCGCGGCGGTCCAACCGCCGCGATCGAACCCGCCGCTTCGGTCTTCATCGGGGCCTCCGGGGCCCTGGTACACGCCATCCACGGTCAGCATCATCGATGCGAATAGCTTCATGGTCATCGCTCCTTCGCCTCGGGGCCGCAGATGGGCATGGCACGGTCCTAGTCGGCCGCGGTCAACGGCTTGATCCGAGAGCCGATTCGGCGCAAACAGGACTGATCCGATCTCAGACGCCGATGGGGCTCGGTCTATTGTGCGCGGTCGTCATCGAAGGTCCACCGTGCGGCAGCGGTATCATCGGCGTCCGCGCGCCTGTAGCTCAGTGGATAGAGCGTCGGCCTCCGGAGCCGAAGGTCGCAGGTTCGAATCCTGTCGGGCGCGCCAGTTCAACCTTTTCCGGCAGTCCCAGCGCCAACCCGTGCGCGTAGGCCG
>CAWEZH010000003.1:0-1031809 GCA_963813535.1 uncultured Chloroflexia bacterium
TGAACCCGGACAAGCTCGCGCATCTCGGTCCGGTCGAAAGCCTTCGCGAGGTGATCGACTCGGCGCGTTCGACCGACTGATCGTGATCAAGCGGCTCGCGCCGCGTCACGTTGGCGCCCGATGGCGCCCGACCGGCGATGATGGCGGAACAATCGGGAGGTGACGATGAAGATCGGCGCGATCGTTCCGCAGGGCTGGGTCGGCGAGTACGACGGCTGGGATCCGCTGAAGGCCTGGAAGCGCACGACCGAGGTCGCCCAGCAGGCTGATCGGCTCGGCTTCGAATCCATCTGGCTGTTCGACCACTTCCATACCGTGCCGCGGCCTACGGACGAGATCACGTTCGAGTCGTTCACGACGCTGTCCGCTCTGGCGGCTCTGACGAGCCGTGTACGTCTCGGCCACATCGTGATCTGCACGGCGTTCCGCAACCCGGCGCTCTCGGCCAAGATGATCTCGACGATGGACGCGATCAGCGCCGGGCGGATGGAGCTCGGGATCGGGGCCGGCTGGAAGCGGGACGAGTGGCTCGCATACGGCTACGGCTTCCCGGAGACGAGTGAGCGGCTCGCCAGGCTCGCCGACGACCTCGGGGTGATCACCGCGATGCTTGCCGGGGACAAGCATGAACACGCCACGTTCGAGGGTCGCTACAGCAACGTCCGCAACGCCATCAACGTCCCGAAGCCCATCCAGCGGCCACGAGTCCCGGTCATGGTCGGTGGCAACGGGCCGAACGTCACGTGGCGGCTGGCGGCACGCTTCGCGGATGAGCTCAACGTCGATGGAATGTCGCCGGACGAGGTCCGTGACGCATTGCCGACGATCCGCGCACGCTGCGAGGAGATCGATCGGGATCCGGCGACCCTCGCGATCTCCGTCCATATCTGGGCCGAGACGGCGACCATCCCGGGTCAGCGGCGCATCGACCTCCTGGCCGGCTACCGCGAGGTCGGCGTGGACCGGGTGATGGGGCTCGACAAGCGGAGCGCGACTTCGGACGAGGCGCTCGAAGCGTTCGCCGAGGACGCCCGGGCCGCCGGTCTCGAGCTAGCGACACAGACGGCCGAGGCCTGACGAGGACCCCCGCTCCGCTCTCGCTCGATTCCACCGGTCGGCCACATCGCGTCCGGGCTCGTGAGGCGGCTCCATAGACGCGACTCCGATGGACGCGCCGACCCAAGAACCCGAAACGACGACCGACCACGCGCCCGCCGAGGGCGTGACTGGCCGAATGCTCCGGGCGTACGCCTGGATGCTGGCCCATTGGCCGACGTCCGTCCGCTGGCAACTCGCGCTCATCGTGATCGGGGTGGTCTTCGTGCTGGCGGCGGTCCCGTTGATGGCACGGGTGGCCGGCATCGTCATCAACCTTGGACTGCTCCCCTACCTCGCGCTGATGATCCTGTGCTGGCTTGGCGAGGGTGGTGCGCTCGTCCCGATCCCGGGCGTCCGCCTGCTGAGCTGGGTCACGATCGTCCAGCAGGGCGCGAACCTCGACCCGATCCTGGTGGCCGTGCTGGCGGCGGTCGCCATGGCGGCCGGCCAGACGTCGTACTTCGCAGCGGCCCGATACGGCGACCGGTTCGCCTCGGGTCGGATCCACCGGTTTGCGCACCTGCGAGTTCCAGGCGCGTCCGCGGACGCGGCCGACACGGCCGAGCACGTCGACGCCGTGACTCCCGTCGAGGCCCGACGGTCGCGTCGGTTGATGCGCGGCGGTCGCGAGCGCCTCGAGCGGGCCGGCAGGGCGGTCGCCAGCGGGATGCGATCGCACCCGTACCGGACGGTGTTTTTCGCGTCGATCATCCCCAACCCGGTCACCACGTTGGCGACGCTGACCGCCGCGATGAGTGGGGTGCCGTTCCTGCGCTACCTCCTGCCGTTGACGGCCGGGTTCCTTATCTTCTGCAGCGTGCTCGCGGCGAGCGGCCGAGGGATCTTGGCCGCGATGGGCCTCTGACCGCCCGCCGGGGGCTCAACCCTGTTCCGAGGCTGGGATCGTCAATCGCACGAGGACGCTGCCCTCGTTGTCGCTCGTCCACACCTGGTCACCATCGACCAGCACGTCGCCGGGACCGTATGGCGCGCTCACGACTCGCGTCTTGGCACCTGTGGCGGCATCGACCCGCGTGAGGAACGGCTCGACCTCGCGCACCCAGACATCAGCCGGGCCGGCCAGGATGCCCCCGAGCCCTCCAGGTGCCAACCCCGGGACCGTCAGTTGGACAGCGAGCGACTTCGGATCCAGCCGCACCAGGCCGTCGGCCCCCGCGACCCAGACCGCCCCGCTGGTCCCGCTGATCTGCATCGGGTCGGGTACGGTCACCTTGGCCGTCACCGATCCGGATGCAGGGTCGAACCGCAGCACGGTGTCCGCATCGGGGCATGTCGCGTAGACGACCCCATCAGCCACCGCGAGGTCCGAACACGGCACTGGCAGTGTGACCGGGTCGTCGAGGGTGCTATCGGTCGGGGTCATGCCGACGAGCTGGTCGCCCTTTCCGGTGAGGACCCAGATCCGGCCTGCGGCCTCCACGAGTCGACCTTGCGAGAAGACCTTGTCGATGGGAATCGTCTCGGTCACCTCATTCGTTTCAGGATCGATCCGGACGAGGTCCTTGGCAGAACACGTCCAGACAGCGTCGGCCGAGACGCCGAGACCGTTGCACCCGTCCGTGCTCGTCACCCGTGTCACGATCTCGGCCTGGATGTCGCCACTCTCGGGGTCGATGCGGTTGACGTGTCCGTCGTCCCGCTTGACCCACAACGAACCGGCTGTGGCCACCAGCCAATCGGGCCCACCGATGACCTTCAGCTCGAGCGGTGCGAACCCCGTATGGGGCTCGGACGGTGGCGGCGTCGGCAACCCCTGCGACGCGCCGCATGCCCCCACGAGGCCTGCGACCAGGATCGCCCGTGCAACGCGCACGAACGAGGTGGTCCCTACCTCAACATGACGCTCGGATCTCGACATCGTGTGTCCTCCTCGGTGGATCGGTCGATCGAGCGTGCGCCGATCCACAGGGCCCGCCCAGCGAGCCATCTCGTGCAGGGACACCCGTGATTTCCCGGGTCCCCGACCGCCGACGCCGTGCGACGATGCGGAGCCATGGAGTCGCCTGCACCCCTCATCGAATCGCCTGCGCGGACTGCCGCGCGCCCGAGCCCGCCCGTGGCGCTCATAGCCGCGACGGTCGGCGCCTTGGCGTTCACGGTGGTGACGCTCCTCGTCGGCATCTCGAGTGGTGCCCCGGCCGACTTCCTCATCCTCGATACGACCATCGGGCTCATCTACATCGGGTCCGGCGTCATCGCCTGGCTGCGGCGTCCGGAGGTGCTGACCGGGCCGTTGTTGATCGCCTGCGGCGTGCTCAACTTCGTCGGGAGCTACGGGCCCACTGGCTACCCGACGCTGTCGTACCTCGGCTTCGCGTTCGAGCGCTACTACGACGTCGCCATCGCGGTCCTCGTCCTGGCGCTCCCCGCGCGGCTGCCGACCGGGGCCGGCCGGGTGCTGGCACTGGCGATGTTCGGAGCCTTCCTGGTCCGGAGCGCGTCGCGGCTCTTCCTGCAGGACCCATCGATGTTCGGCTGCTCCGACTGCGCGCCGAACCCCTTCGTGATCGCGACCGAGCCGACGGCCTTCACCGCCATCGAGACCGCCTCGAACGTCGCGATCACCCTTCTGGCGCTTGCGATCGCCGGCGTCT
This sequence comes from uncultured Chloroflexia bacterium, assembly GCA_963813535.1. GTDB lineage: Bacteria > Chloroflexota > Limnocylindria > Limnocylindrales > CSP1-4 > SPCO01. The sequence continues at coordinate 3,714 of CAWEZH010000003.1, forward strand.
GCATCCGGCGGCTCGTCACCAGCCGGCCGCTCGTCCGCCGGGTCATGTGGCCGATCCTCGCGGCAGGCGTCGTCGCGATGGTGGCCGCCGCCTTCGACGCCTTCGAGTTCGCGTATACGGCCGCCACCGGGCAACCGCTGGTCGAACTGGCGGAGCCGTGGGACGCGGTGACGTCGTGGGCCTTGTTCGGGGCTCGGCTGCTCGTCCCGATCGGCTTCCTTGTCGGGTCATTCCGTCTACGCCAGGCCGGAGGACCGCTGGTACCGCTGGCCGTCGGTCTCGAGCGACTGCCATCGCCGATGCGCCTGCAGTCCGCCCTCGCGGCGGCACTCGGTGATCCGGACGTCCGGTTGCTCCGCCCCGATCAGGCCGGTCCCGGGTGGACGGCCGCCGACGGCCGGCCGGCTGCCGCACCGGTCGAGGACGAGCGCCACGCGGTCACGCTCCTCGAGCATGAGGGCCGGCCGCTCGCGGCGATCGTCCACGACCCCGTCCTGCGCGAGGACCCGACGCTCGTCCGGTCCGTGATGGCCGTCCTCCGTCTCGCCGTGGAGAACGAACGCCTCGACGGGGCACTCCAGACCCAACTCGAGGAGGTCCGTGCGTCCCGATCGCGCTTGGTCGTTGCCGCGGAAGAGGAGCGTCGCCGGATCGAGCGCGACCTCCACGACGGCGCGCAACAGCGGCTGGTCGGTGTGACCATCGCACTGCAGCAAGCGCGTCAAACGGCGGATGACACCGCGGTCGGGGGTGAGCTCCGCGAGGCGCTCGCCGTCGCGGCGAACGAAGTCCAGGCGGCGATCCGTGACCTGCGCGAGCTCGCGCGCGGGATCCATCCTGCCCTGCTCGAGGATGAGGGCCTGCCTGCCGCGGTGACGGCGCTCGGTCGCCGGGCGAATGTGGCGGTCGAAACGCGGATCGACCTTGCTCGTCGACTGCCCCGCCACATCGAGGCCAGCGCCTACTTCACCGTCGCGGAGGCCCTGACCAACGCGGTGCGTCATGCGGGGGCCAGTCGGGTAGATGTGTCCATCCGCGATCTCGGCGATCGACTGGAGATCCTCATCGCGGATGACGGCGTCGGCGGTGCGGACCCCAGCCGCGGGAGCGGACTGGCCGGCCTTGCTGACAGACTCGCGTCGGTCGACGGCCGCCTCGCGATCGACTCGCCGGCCGGGCGCGGGACACGGATCCGTGCCGAGGTGCCGCTCCGATGACGACGCCCGACGTGCCGATCCGAGCCGTCGTGGCCGACGACTCCGCGGTCATCCGTTCCGGGGTCATCCGAATCCTCGAGGACGCCGGTATCACGGTGGTGGCAGAGGCGCGGACCGCCGACGAGTTGATGTCGGCCGTCGCCGAGGACACTCCGGATCTGGCGGTCGTCGATATCCGGATGCCACCGGGCGGCAATGCCGGGCTGACGGCCGCGCTCGACATCCGCAAGCGGTATGGCGAACGGGTTCGAGTGCTCGTGCTGTCGCAGTACCTCGAGCCCGAGTACGCGCTGCGTCTTCTCGGAGCCGGGGCGGGCGGTGTCGGCTACCTGCTCAAGGATCGGCTGGCTGAGGCGAGCGAGCTCGCCGACGCCGCCCGACGTGTGGCCGGCGGTGGCTCGGCGGTCGATCCGAGCGTCGTCGACGAGCTCGTGCGCGCGCGACGTGCGACCGACCGCCTGAGCCGGCTGACCCCACGCGAGCAGGAGATCCTCGAGCTCGTCGCCCAGGGCCGCTCCAACCGGTCGATCGCCGACGGTCTCGGCGTCACGCCCCGGACCGTCGAGGGCGCGATCACCGTCATCTTCTCGAAGCTCGGTCTCGAGGAGGACTCCCGCGACAATCGTCGGGTCCTCGCCGTGCTGGCGTATCTCGACGGCGGCGGCGGCTGACCCTACTCGGGCGACCACCTCGAGGCCAGCTCCTCGGACGCCGGCGGTGGGCCGGGTAGCGGGTCGGTGCCGTCGGATCGAAGCCCGTCGAGGAACAACGTCAGGTAGCGCTGACGGAGCTCGCGCGTCCGCGACGCGTCGCCGAGCCGGATCGACGACACCTGCTCGAGGATCAGCGACAGGTCGTCGACGACCACGTCGGCCCGCAGGCCACCGGCGGCCTTCGTCCGCTCGACGATGCGGGTGTTCAGGTCGGCCGCCCGAACCGACATGTCATACAGCCCCTCGTCCGGCGCGAACGTCCCGGCCAGGTTCATGGTGATCGCGACCGTCTGCGCGTCGAGGAGCCGGGCCATGAATGCCGCAAACGCCTCCCACGGGTCACCGTCGTCCGCAACGGCCGCCTCGGCTTCCTCGAGGTAGCGCGCCAGTCCGTCCCGCGCGACCTCCCGCAGCAGGTCCTCCTTGCTCCTGTAGCGGCGGTACAGCGCGCTGATGCCGACGCCCGCGCGGGCGGCGACGGCCGACATCGGCGCGTCCGGATGGGTCGTGAAGACCTCCCGGGCTGCCTCGCGGATGCGGGGGTCGTTGCGCCGCGCCTGGGCCCGCCGGCCGCTCAGGCGTTCGTGAGATTCCATCTGGACAAGATAGCGCTCATTGGGCATAATGGAACGGAACACTTTATTCCGTTCCAGAGCACGAAACGGAGGCAAGACCATGAGCGACACGACGATCCGACCGTTCACCCTCGACATCCCGCAGGCCGACCTCGACGACCTGCGCGATCGACTCGACCGGGCTCGCTGGCCCGACGAGCTCTCCGGCGACGTCGATGACGGCATCAAGCAGTCGTACGTCCGCTCGCTCTACGACCACTGGCGGAGCGAGTACGACTGGCGGGCGACGGAAACGCGGATCAATGCCAACCCGCAGTTCACCACCGAGATCGACGGCCAGAACGTCCATTTCCTGCACGTCCGCTCCCCCGAGCCGAACGCGTTGCCCCTGATCGTGACCCACGGCTGGCCCGGGTCGATCCTCGAGTTCTTCGACATCATCGGTCCGCTCAGCGACCCACGAGCCCACGGCGGCGACGCCGCCGACGCGTTCGACCTGGTGATCCCGTCGATCCCCGGCTACGGGCTCTCGGGCCCGACCCGCGAGCGCGGCTGGAGCAACTACCGGATCGCGGCGGCGTGGGTGGAGCTGATGCGCCGCCTCGGCTACAAGCGCTACGGCGCCGCCGGCAACGACGCCGGCTCGATGATCTCGCCCGAGGTCGGCAGGCTCGATCCGGACAACGTCGTCGGCGTCCACGTCACCCAGCTCTTCTCGTTCCCGTCGGGCGATCCGTCCGAGTTCGAGGGCATGACGCCCGAGGAGATGACCGAGCTCGGCACGCTGCAGTGGTTCTTCGAGAACAAGATGTCCTTCAACAAGGTGTTCTCTGAGCAGCCGCAGACCGTGGCCTACGGCATCACCGACTCGCCCCTGGGGCTGCTCGCCTGGAATGCCCAGCTCCTGGGCGAGGATCTCGACGCGGACTTCCAGCTCTCGAACGTGATGCTGTACTGGCTCACCGGGACCGCCGGTTCGGCCGGGCGGCTGTACTACGAGAACGCCCACGTCCAGGATCGCCCGACCGAGCCGACGACGGTCCCGATCGGGTTGGCCGGGTTCGGAGGCGACTTCAGCGGCATCCGCCGGTTCGCCGAGCGCGATCACTCGAACATCGTCAGCTGGAACATGTACCCGAGCGGCGGGCACTTCGCGGCGCACAAGGCGCCGAACGAGCTGATCGGCGACATCCGGGCGTTCTACCGCCCGCTGCGCTGACCCGGACACCCGAGGCCGGCCGTGCGCGGGACGGTTGCGTGGTACGGTATTTGCTCGCCGCCTCTTGTGGCGAAGCTCGCGTGGTCGACTTCCTCTCGAACGGACCGTGCGCCGCAAACCTGTTCGAGAATATTGGGAGGTCATCATGGCCACCGGTACCGTCAAGCGCGTCGTCGCCGATCGTGGATTCGGCTTCATCGCTGCCGAGGATGAGAAGGAATACTTCTTCCATCGCAACAGCCTCGAGGCCCCACTCGACTTCGACCGCCTCGTCGGCGGCGAGCGTGTCGAGTTCGACGTCGAGCAGAGTCCCAAGGGCCCGCGCGCCAACAAGGTGCGCGCCGCCTAGGACGTCTGGCGGGCCCACCGCCCGCTGACGACGCAAGATCCCGACCCGGGTCGTCTGACGGCCCGGGTCGATCGAATTCCGGCGTGCGCGTCAGGTCACGATCAGCGGTACTGGCGCAGGAACTCGCGCAGGTCGCCGACCAGCAGGTCGGGCTGCTCCATGGCCGGGAAATGGCCGCCGACCGGGAACTCGGTCCAGTGCTCGATGGCCCGCTCCGGATCGAGGAGGGTGCGGACGAACGACTCCGATCCGAAGACCGCGAAGCCGACCGGCGCCGGTCCCGGCTCGCCCCATTCCTGCGCATGCATGCTCTCGTACAGGGCGTGCGCCGCCGATGCGCCGGACCGCGTGAACCAGTACAGGCTGACGTTGGCGAGGAACTGGTCCTTATCGACCGCCTCCTCCGGCAGGTCCGCCGACCGATCCGTCCACGCCTGGAACTTCTCGGCGATCCACGCCAGCTGTCCGACCGGAGAATCGGTCAGCGCGTAGCCGATCGTCTGCGGACGAGTCGACTGCAGGCGCAGGTAGCCCTCGTCGTCGGTCGAGCGGGCCTTCAGCTCCTCGACCCGAGCCCGCTCGTCATCCGACAGACCCTCGCGCTGGGCCGGATCGCCGCCCCACGATGCGAACGTGACGGCGGTCGGCGCATCCGAGGTAACGTGCACGGCCACGACGCGTTCCGGGTCGGCGGCGCTCATCCCGCCGGCGATTCCCGCGCCGATGTCCCCACCGGCCGCCGCATACCGCTCGTAGCCGAGTCCTTGCATGAGTTGCGCGAAGGCTCTGGCGATGCGCCCGCTCGTCCAGCCGGTGTCCGAAACGGGCACCGAGTACGCCGAAGCCCGGGATCGATGGCACGACAACGTGGAAAGCGTCCGCGGCGTCGCCGCCGTGCCCCGCCGGATCGGTCAGCGGCGCGAGCATCCGCGCGAACTCGATCGGCGAGCCAGGCCAGCTGTGCAGGAGGAGCAGCGGCAGCGCGCCCTCGACGTCGCTGCGAGCGTGCAGGAAATGGATGGGCTGGCCATCGATCGTCGTGATCGATTGCGGGACGGCGTTCAGGGCCGCCTCCTGGGCGCGCCAATCGAAGTCGCTCGCCCAATAGCCCGCGAGGCGCTGCAGGTAGTCCAGTGGCGCGCCGCGGCTCCAGCCAGTGTCGGCGGGTCCGGCGTCGGGCCACCGTGTTCGCGCCAGGCGATCGCGCAGGTCGGCGAGCTCCGCATCGGCGATCGCGACGCGGAAGGGCGTGAAGGTCGACGTTTCGGTGGCCATCGATGTCGTCCTCGAAGCGGGCGTTGAGGTTCCCATTGTCGGCCGTGACGTACGGCGCGGTCAGACGCCAGGTGAGAACGGCCAGAACACCGGCACGAGCAGCACCGAGACCGCGAAGAACACGGCCATCACGGCGATGCCCAGCTTCCAGTAGTCGCCGAAGCGATAGCCGGCCGCACCCATCGCGATGAGATTGACGGGCGTCGCCACCGGGGTCAGCAGCGCCGCCGCCGCGGCGACGCTGATCGACATCAGCACGGGCCGGACGTCGACGCCCAGCTCACCGGACGCGGCGACGCCGATCGGGATCATGATCAGGGCCGTCGCGGTGTTGCTGATGAGCTGGCCGAAGATCGCGGTCACGACGAACAGCCCGGCAAGCAACCCGTACGGACCGAGCCCACCGACGACGTCGACCAGGACCTCGGCGACCAGGTCCGCGGCACCGGACGCGAACATCGCGGTCGAGAGCGGCAGCATGGCCGCGACGAGCACGACCGTCGTCCACGTGATCGACCGGTACGCCCGCTCGACCGAGACGACGCGGAGCACGATGAGCGCACCCGCCGCGAGCAGCCCGGCGACCGCCGGGGGCACGAGCCCGGTGACGAGCAATACGACCATCCCGACCAGGATCCCGATCGATTCCCAGGCTCGCAACCCGAATGGGACCGCCTGGCGCCGGACGACCTCCGGATGGTCGACGACCAGGACGCCCGGATCGCTCGCCTTGGCATCGAGCGCCTCCCATGGGCCTTGCAGGAGCAGCGCATCGCCGACGGCCAGGTCGACAGGCTTCTCCCCGAGGTCCTCGCCCTTCCGCCGGATGGCGGCCACGACGAGGTCGCCGTCCTCGGTCGTCATCCCCTGGAAGACCCGTTCCCCGACGAACGGCGAGCGAGGCGGGATGACCACTTCCGCCAATCCGATCTCGCGATCGAAGCCGCCGGAGCTGCCGAGGGCTCCGGAGCCCGCGCTGTACTCGTCGACGAGGGTGCGAGCGTGCCGGCTGAGGTCGGCGGAGATCGTCTGCGGCGTCCGGACCGGCAGCAGTCGGTCGCTCAGCAGCACCGTGACGAGGACGGTCCCCAGCAGCAGCGGCACGCCGACGAGTCCGAACTCGAAGAACCCGAACGCCTGCCCGCGGTAGTCCAGCAGCGCGTCCGAGACCAGCAGGTTCACGTTCGAGCCGGTCAGCGCCAGCTGGGAGCCTGCATGCGCCCCGAAGCACAGCGGGATGAGCAGCTTCGAGGGGCTGATCCCGAGGCGCGTGGCCGTCACGACAACGACCGGCAGCAACGCGGCCACGGACGCGTTGACGGTGACGAACGCCGTCAGGAACGCGACCGTCAGCATCATCAGCACGAGCAAGCGGGTGCGGCTGGCACCGGCCCGGTCGATCAGCTGCTGACCGGCCCAGGCGGTCACACCGGTCGACTCGAGCCCCTCACTGACGACGAACAGGGTCGCGATGAAGATGATGACCGGGTCGCCGAACCCGGCCAGGCTCTGCTCGATCGTCAGCACACCGGTCGCCGCCAGGACGAGCGCGGCGCCGATCGCGACCACCTCGACCGGCAGGCGGCCCCACACGAACAGCAGCACGAGGCCCGCGAGGACCGCGAACGTGATGGCGATGTCGCTCATCGCACCGTCGGCGCGGGCGTCACCCGGCCGTCAGGCCTGGACCGGGTATCCCGGCCCGAGTGGCAGCCCCGTGATGAACCACAGGGCGAACAGGAGGATCCAGACGATCGCGATGACGACCACGTACGGGATCATCAACGCGATGATCGTGCCGATGCCGGCGTCCTTCTGGTAGCGCTGCGCGATGGTCACCATGAACGGCAGGTAGACCATCAGCGGCGTCACGACGTTGAGCGGCGAATCGGCGACACGGTAGGCGGCCAGACCGGTCTGGGGCGGCACCCCGAGCTGGATGAACAGCGGCACGAAGATCGGGGCGAAGATCGCCCACTTCGGCACGATGCCCGGGATGATGATGTCGAGCAGCATGATGATGACGATCATCCCGAGCAGCAGCGGCAGCGCCGGGATCCCGGCGGATTGCAGCCATTCGGCGAGCGTGACGGCGAGGACGCTCGGCAGATTCGTGTAATTGAAGTACGCGATGAACTGGCTGATCATCAACAGCATGAAGACGAGGCCGGCGAGCCCGGCGAACGTCTTCGTGACCGCCGCGATGACGTCGCCGCTGCCCTTGAACGTCCCCGCCCCGTACCCATACGCGGTGCCGGCGATCAGGAAGAACATGGCGATGATGAACAGCAGGCTGTCCATGAACGGGGTCGTCCCGATGATGTCGCCGGTCTCCGGGTCGCGGAGCGGGGCGCCTTCGGGCACCGTGAACACCAGGATCAGCGCGAGGAAGCCAAGGAAGGCGTACAGAGCGAAGCGCAGGCCGCGCTTCTCGGCCGCGGGATCGTGGGTGCTCTCATCGACGGCGACCACCCCCGCGGCGTCGAATGCCCCGAGCCGCGGCTCGACGATCCGCTCCGTCACGACCGCCGCGACGATGGCCAGGACGATCGATGACACGATGCTGAAGAACCAGTTGGCGACGATCGTCAGCGGCTCGGCCCCGGCCGACCCGAGGGCCTCGTTGGTGATCTCGGTCATCATCGCGTCGATCGGGCCGAGGATCGGGTTCACCCCGAACACCGCACCCACGCCGGCGAAGCACGCGGCCATCCCGGCCAGCGGATGCCGTCCGACGCTCATGAACGCCGCGGCGCCCAGCGGCACCAGGATCAGGTAACCGGCGTCGGACGCGACGCTCGAGAGCACGCCGACAAAGATCAGGATGAACGCGAGAAGCCGGCGCGGTGACGCGCCGACGAGCAGCCGGATGAGCGCCGCCATCAGCCCGCTGGCCTCGGCCACGCCGGCACCCATCAGCGCGACGAATGTCACAGCGACGACCCCGAAGCCGGCGAAGTTCGGGACGAACGACGTGAAGATGAAGCGGATGCCCTCGATCGAGATCATCCCCTTGATGGGGATCGTGACCTCTTCGATGTGCCAGCCGTCCTCGTAGCCCGATCCGAGCTCGTTCGGCTCGGGCTCGATGATCGGCGTCGTCGAGTCCTCGTAGTAATCGGGGATGACCTGGACCGTGTCGGGAACGACGATCTCCTCGGTCACGCTCACGCCCGCGAACGCCAGCACCGACGACAGGATCACGACGCCGATGATCAGGTAGAGGAACATCAGCACGGGGTGCGGGACCTTGTTGCCGGCGCGCTCGATGAGGTTCAGGAAACCCTTCGAGCCGGCGGGCTCGGGCTGGGCGAGGGTGGCCGCGGTCATCGGTCTCGACCCTCCTGGGTCAGCGGTTCACGGCGGTGGGCGGGCGTCGTCGCTGCGTCGGGCGGAAATCGGTGGCGAACGTCGCGAGCAGGCGCGTGCCGAACGCGGTCGCTCCGGTCGGGCGCCATCCGTCGTCGCTCTCTACGACCATCGGGCCGCAGATATCGAGGTGGCCGAACGGCGTGCCGTCGACGAAGTCCTCGAGGAACAGCCCGGCGGTGATGGTCCCGGCGTCCGCGCCGCCCATGTTCTTGATGTCAGCGATCTTCGAGTCGAGCATCCCGCGGTATTTGCGGACGAGCGGCAGCTCCCACAGGGGCTCGTCGGTGGTGTCGCCGGCCGCGCGGAGCTGCGTGACGACGCCAGGATCGTTGCCGAGGACGGGGGCGAGGGCGCTGCCGAACGTGCGCATCGCCGCCCCGGTCAGCGTGGCGATGGTGACGATCGCGTCGGCACCATCCTCGACCGCGAGGGCCAGCCCGTCGGCCATCACCAGACGCCCCTCCGCGTCGGCATTGACGACCTCGACGGTCTTGCCGCCGCGGATCGTGAGCACGTCGCCGAGCCGGGTCGCCGTCCCGGACGGCATGTTGTCCGTGCACATGAGATAGCCGGTGACGGTCGCCCGGCCGCCGAGCTTGGCGAGCGCGACCATCGCGCCGAGGATCGCCGCGGCGCCCGACATGTCGAGCTTCATCAACGCGTGCATGGCGTCGGAGGGCTTCAGGCTGATGCCGCCCGAGTCGTACATGATCCCCTTGCCGACGAGCGCAAGGTGCCCCGAGGAGCGACCGGCCGGCCGGTAGGTCAGCTTGATCAACCGTGCCTCTTCGTCGCTGCCGGCGTTGACACCCAGCAAGCCGCCGCAGCCCATCTTCACCAGGGCTTTCTGATCGAACACGTCGACGTCGAGCCCGACCTCCTTGCCTACCTCCTTTGCGACATCGCCCATCCGCGTCGCGGTGAGATGAGTGGCCGGCGCGTTGCACAGGTCGCGCGCGAGGTTCGTCGCGCGGGCCATGACCAGGCCGCGCGCGGCACCCGAGCGCGTGGCGACAGCTCGTCGCCCATCGACCACGAGCGTGAGGCTCGTGAGGGGGGCGTCCTGGGGCCGGTCGGCGAAGACGCGGTATCGATAGCGCGCAAGGACGACGCCCTCGACCGCTGCCCGCGCCACGTCGTTGGCCCCGATGTCGTCGATCCCGCGCAGGTCCAGGACGAGCTCGGCATGACGGTGGGCTCGCTGGGCGAACCACGCGGCGGCGTCGCGGATGGTGGCCGGCCACACGTCGGCCCGGGGACCCAGGCCGGTCTCGATGACGAGTGGTCCATCGATCTGCGGAAGCGCAAGCGTCTGGCCCACGGATCCCGAGAAATCCGACGCGTCGAGGGTGGCCCGGTCGAAGCCCGCGCGCTCCGGAACCGCTCCGTCAGCCGCGACCGGGAGGCCGACGACCGTCGCATCGTCCGGCACGGTCGTGGCAACGCGGATGTCGAGCGTCGATCGGCGCCACGACGGGATCGGATCGAAGGTGGTCAACCCAAGTCCTCCGTCAGCTGAAGGTCATCGTCCCGGCACTGTTGGTCAGCACGAGCTGCGACCCGTTGATCGCGTAGTTCGTGGTCCCGGTGAGACCGGCGAGGTACACGTCGGCCAGGGAGCCCTCGGGGCACGCCGCCATCGTCGAAGGACCCGGGGTGATCGTGATGCTACCGGCGTCGGTCGACGTGAACTGACCGGCCACGCGGTTGCAGTCGACCTGCGAGGCGAAACTCCCATCGGGCATCAACTCGAGCGTGTACTTCGAGGGGTCTGCGATCGTGCTCGCGCCTTCGAGCGTCGAGGCCGTCCACTGCCATGTCTTGCCCGTCAGCGTCTGCGCACTGGCTGACGGGGCGGCTGTCGAACAGGCCGCGGTGAGGGCAGCGACGAGGCACAGGACGATGGCCATTCGAAGGACTATTCGCACGTGGACGTCTCCCGGGGCGCGCTCGCCGTTCGAGGATACGGACATGCTCTCCGACGGCCGAGGGCGCCGACAGGCGAGCGCGCCCGGGCGCAGGCACGACGCGGGCCGCGTGGTGCCGCGCCGTCGGTCTAGCTGCCCCCGAAGGTCGGGGAACGCGCATCGACGATCGCCATGCGCGTCGCCGATGCGGTGGCGAACGATCGGAGCAGGGCGTCGAGGTCTGCCAGCGCGGCCTCGACGTCCATTCGTGCCTGATCGTGGTGGCCCTCGACGGTGACGAGCACGTCCGTCGTTGAGGAGGAGCTCGCGCTCTCGGCCGACTGCCGCCAGCACCAGCGGCGCGCGGCGACGTGACCGGCGTCGTCGATGAAGATCACCTCGCCCGGTTCGGGCTGCTCGGTCGTCCCGGAGCCGAGGTCGGTGAACGTCTCGTCGCCGCTCGCGATGCGGACGGTGAGACCGCCATCGATCGAGCCAAGATCGAACATCGCGATCGGCAGCGCGTAGCGGATGCTCACGAGATTGCCGATATCGACGAGCGTGTTGATCGACGGGATCGAGCCCTGCTTCGTCAGTCGACGCAGCAGCGCCTCGGCCGCTGACCGATAGGCGGTCGGATCGACGCCGAAGGCACGGAAGGCGCGACGCCATGCCGCCAGGCTGGCCACCTCCGAGAGCGGCGTGTCACCGATGCGGTCCAGCGCGATGCGTTGTTCGTCGGCGAACGCCTCGGAGAGCTCGGTCGAGGACGGGCCATTACGGATGCCCTCAGCGCGGATCACCCCGCCGACGACAGCCGGGAATCGCTCGATGATCGGCTGGTCGTAGCGGAAGTCGGGCACCCAGGTAGTTTGGCTTCAGCAGCGATCCGTCGTGCCCCGGCCCCGCCGTGACGCTACGCTCCGCTCGTGGCGGACCAGGTGAGGGGCAGCATCCGCGCCGAGAGCGCGCAGTCGGTGACGTTCGTCGAGCTCTTCTTCGACCTGGTCTTCGTGTTCGCCGTCACGCAGCTCACCGTCCTGACCGCGCATGACCTCACGCCGGACGGGATCCTGCGGTCGATCCTGCTCGGCTGGTTGATCTGGTGGGCATGGACCCAGTTCACGTGGACGCTCAACCCGGCCGATACGACCCACCCGCTGGTGCGGGTGATCACCCTTGCGGCGACTGGTCTGGCGCTGGTCATGGCCGCGTCGGTGCCCCGTGCGTTCGCCGAGGATGCGTTGTGGTTCGCGGTGCCGTACGTGCTCGTTCGTGTGCTGGGTCTGTGGCTGCAGGTCCAGGTCGAGCTCGAGCGGGCCGGCGCGAGTCACGCCGGCGTCATCCGATGGGCCGCCCTGTCCGCCATCGGTCTGGTACTCGTCCTGATCGGCGCCGTCGCGGATCCGTCTCTGCGGCCGTGGATCTGGTTGCTGGCGGTCCTGGCCGACCTCGTCGCCGCCGGCATCGCCGGGCGGAATACGGTCTGGGACCTGAACCCTGCACACCTATCGGAGCGACACGGGCTGTTCGTGATCATCGCGATCGGTGAGTCGCTCATCGTGGCCGGTTCGACCGTCGCGAACGACGAGCGCTCGACGGCTCTCGCGGCGGCGGCAGCAGCGGCGATCGTCGTCGCGTGCCTGCTGTGGTGGACGTACTTCGGGTGGCTGAAGGATGCCCTCGAGCACGGCTACGCGACCGCGCCACCGGAACGCAACGGACCGCTCGCACGGGACGCCTTCAGCCTGGCGCACTTCCCCCTCATCGCGGGCATCGTCGGCTTCGCGGTCGCGCTCGAGGAGATCGGTGCCCATCCCGAAGAGCCGGCGCCGGCGGCGGTCCTGGCGTCACTCGGGATCGGCGTGACCCTGTTCGTGGCGAGCTCGGCGCTGTCACTGCGGCTGTGCGGGGGCAACCTCCTGCGAGCGCGGTTGGCGATCCTGGTCGTGATGCTCGTCGGGCTCGTCCTGGCCGCGCCGCTGCCGCCGGTCTGGCCGCTCGTGGTCGTTTCGGTCGCGCTCCTGGCGATCGTGCTCATCGAAGGCGCGGGACCCGACGTGGCGCCCTCAGAGGCGCACGCGGTCGGGTCGCCCCGCGAGGCCTAGCCCACCAGGGATCACCCCTGGCCGCGCTTGCGTTCCGCGAACGCACGCAGTCGCGCGCGGGTGTCCGCTGACCGGAAGCATTCGAGCTCGGCGTCCTGCTCGGCGCGCGTCGCACGAGCGAAGTCCCCGTCCATGCCCGCATGGATGAGCCGCTTGCTGTTGGCCACCCCGACCCGTGGGTACGAGGCGATCTGCCGCGCGAAGGATTCGGCCTCGGCCAGGAGCGCATCGGGCGCGACCACGCGGTCGACCAGGCCGATACGCTCGGCCTCCTCGGCGTCGATGTTCTCGGCCGACAGCGTGAGGTACATGGCGCGACCGAGCCCCACGATCCGCGGCAGCAGGTAGGTCATGCCACTCGTCGGGCTGAGCCCGAGCGGCGTGTCGGGCAGGCCGAACTGGGTGCCGACCGCGGCGAAACGGATGTCGCACATCAGCGCGAGCTCGAAGCCACCCGCGAGCGCGTAGCCGTGGATCGCCGCCACGATCGGTTTGGGACAGTCGCGGAACGTCGCCGAGACCCGCATGTAGCGCGCGATCGTCTCGGCGAACGCGTCGTCGTCCATGCCGGACATCGCCGTGATGTCTCCCCCCGTCGAGAAGGCTCGGCCACGACCGCTCAGCACGGCCGCACCGATCTCCGCCGAACGGCCGACGAGCTCGACGGCGTCGAGGAGCTCGTCGAGCATCTCCGCGGTGATCGCGTTCAGCTTGTCGGGCCGGTCGAGCGTGATGAGCGCGACGTCGTCGCGAAGGTCGACATCCACGAGCGCCACTAGACGACCTCCCCTCGATAGGTGCGGATGACCCGGCGTGTCTTGCCGTCCGTGGCGATGCTGCCGGCGTCAAGGAGCGTGACCGCGGGCGTGAAGTTCAGGTCGTTCCGCAGTCGCTTCACGATGTCCCGGGTGAGCTCGGCGCGTCGCTCGGGCGCGACATCGCGTGCAACCTCGACATCGAGCGGCACGGGGTAGTCGATCGGTGGCGGGCGGTCGAGGACGACCCGGAACTCCCCAGTGACGTCCGGTGCAAGGGTCAGGAGCGACGTCTGGATCGCGAGCGGGAACACGTTCACCCCCTTGACGATGAACATATCGTCCGAACGTCCGAGGATGCGGAACCGGAAGCTCGTTCGCCCGCAGGCACACGGCTCCGTGAACACCTGCATGAGGTCGTGCGACCGCATGCGCATCAGCGGGCTGGCCTCGCGACGGATGGACGTATAGACCACCTCGCCTTGCTGCCCGTCGGTGAACGGCAGCGGGTCGCCGCTGTCGGGGTCGATCAGCTCGGCGATCGCGATGCCGGTCGCACCGAAGTGGACGCCGCTCCGTTCGTCGCACTCGCCGGAGTGGAGCCCCAGCTCACCGGTCCCGTACTGGTCGCGGGCGACCATGCCCCAGGTGTCCTCGATCCGCTCGCGGTAGCCGGGCACCTGCAGGCCGGCCTCACCGGAGAAGTAGCCCCGGCGCAGGCCCACTGTCCGCGGCTCGAGGCCGAGTTCCTGGGCGACCTCGGCCAGGCGGATCGTGTACGACGGTGTCGACCAGATCGCAACGTCGTCCTTGAGCCCGGCCATCATCCGGATCAGTCGCTCCGAGTGACCCACGCCGAACGGGATGGTCGCGGCGCCGAGCGCCTCGAACGTCATGTGATCGCTGAGACCGCCCGAGTACAGGTTGTAGTTCATGCACTCGAAGACGATGTCGCCCGGTCGGCAACCCATCGCCCAGAGCGCCTGCGCACCGACATCCGAATAGTCCGCGATGTCCCGGCGCGTCAGTCCGATGCGGATCGGCTGTCCGGTCGTGCCACCTGTCGCCTGGATGCGGACGATCTGCTCGAGCGGTGCGCACTGGTTGACGCCGAGCAGGCTGCCATCGGCCTGCGAGGCCGCGATCTCGCTCTTCTCCATGAACGGGATCCGCGCGAGGTCGTCGACGGTGCGGATCTGGTCTGGCTTCACCCCGGCCGAGTCGAGCTTGGCCCGGTAGAAGTCGCTCGTGGCGTGGTTGTAGGCGATCTGCTCTCTCAGCCGTTCACTCTCGAGTCGCCGCACGTCCGCAGGCGACATCGTCTCGAGCTCTTCGTTCCAGAATCTCGGGTGCGGTCCGGGCCCCTCCGCCGTCGCTTGACGGTCGCCTGGTCTGAGCGGGACTGGGTCATGCCCCAAGTCTGCCCGACGGACGACCACTCGCAGACGCTTACCTGCAATCGATCCGGGAGCTCCGGAAGCCCGGCGGAGTCGCCCTAGATCCCGCCGAAGTCACCGCCGCCGAAGTCACCACCACCGAAATCCCCGCCACCGAAATCGCCGCCGTCGCCCGCGTCGCCGCCGGTGTCGGCCTCGGCCGTGTCACCCGACGCGTCGCCTCCATCGCCGCCCTGATCCATCCCCGGATCGTTGTCGAAGAACGACTGCGCTATGGCCGTGCCCACGAAGCTCCCCGCGAGCGTCGCCAGGAACCAGCTGCCGAGGCCCGGCGCGCCGGGCCCCCAGGCACGCTCGATCGTGCCGGGCTGGCGGATCTCCGCCCGCGTCGCCGTGCGTGCCAACGACGCCGGGTCGTCGCCGCGGATCTCACTCGGTGGCACGACCTGAGCGAGTGCCTGGAGCGCCTGCCGGCGCTGGTCGGGCGTCAGGCGAGCGAACGCCTCCTCGTGCGCACGCTCGACGTCCTCGGGCGGAGCGGTCGAGAGCATGTATCGATAGCGCGCGAGCGCCTGCTCGTCGGTCTGTCCCTGGTCGGTGGCCTGTCCCGTGTCGCGTCCGCGACCGAATAGGTTCACGTCGGTCCTCCTTGCCGAGCGATCGGCCCGGTCGCTATTCGTTCGGCTCGCAGCCGAGGCCGTCCTCCGCGGGATCGAGCTCGTATTCGTCGGGCCCCTTCAGCGACACGGGGGCGGCACCGATCGCCCTCACTTCGGCGCAGTCGAGATCGGGCACGATCGGCAGACACGGGTCGTACGAAGGGTGACACGCGGCTGAACCGTGGTCGTGCACGCTCGGGCTGGGCAGGGCGGCGGCCGGACTGGGCGGGGCGGCGGCCGGGCCTGACGACGGGTTCTCAGCCGTCACCGGAGCCCACAACCCGATGCCCGCCTGCTCCGCCTCTGCCTGCGCGGCGACGAGCTCGTCCACGTACCGCACGTCCGGCGGGAACGTCGAGACCTGGCCGTAGCCGAGACGAACGAGGCTGAGGTTGACCATGATCCAGTCGCTGTTGTCATCGACAAGCCAGACGTTGCGCAGGAGCCGGTCGAACTGGTCGGTCTCTGACTCCTCCTTCTCGAGGTAGACGTCCTGACCGGCGACCATGCTCGAATTCGCGGCGGTCGCCAGGTCGGCCATCCGCTTGATGGTCGGATCGGTGGCGTCGGGTTCGGGCGTATCCATGCCGATGTAGCGCAGCGGATATTCGGTGCCGTTGATGACGACGCGGATGGTGTCCCCATCGATGACGTCGGACACCGTAGCGAACTCGGTCGGCCCGATCGGGCGGAAGCTGGGCTCCGGGGGGAGCCCCTCGGAGCCTGGGGCGCCGCCGACCAACGGCGACCCGATCGCGGTGGATGCGTCGGCTTTTGGGGAGCCCGCCGTAGTCCTGACGAGATTCGAGATCGCGCTGAATGCGAGCAGCCCGAAGAGCGCGACGATCGCCACCCGTGTCAGCGTCAGATCGGGGCGCCTCGCCAGGATCGACCGGACGCGCGGGGAGACACGCGTGGTCGGGACCGCGGCCTGGGCAGCACCGGCGGCAGAGGCTGCCGCAAAGGCGGCCGGCGTGGCCACGTCCACCAGGTCGGGCCTGAACTTCGGCGGCGGAAGCGGAGCGACGTTGGGGCGTTGCAGTTCCTCGGTGGGGACGGCACCCGGCGGCGGCCAGATGGCGGGTCGCGGGGCGGCCTGCGGTGGCGCGACCGCGACGGCGGTGGCGGCTGACGCGGCCACGGCGACACCGCCCGCCGGCGCGGCGGCAGGTGGTCCTTCCTTGAGCGCCGGCCCCGGCGGCGCTCCTGCCGGGCCGGACGGCGGCGGCGTGGTCGACGGGGGCTCGGCGACTGCCCCGGGTGGCGCGACCGCCGCCACGACGGCACCGACCGGGAGCATGATCGGTCGGGCGAGGACGGAGCGAGTCGGCGAGGTTGCGTGTGGATCCGCGGGCCGTAGGCTTGCGACCGGCAGGAGCTCGTCGAAATCGAATGCGCATTCCGCGCAGAATCGGAAATAGCCGGAACGACGCGTCCCACATCGCGGACAGAAACGCGCTTCGCCGGTCATGGGGCTGCCCTCTCGGATTCCTGCACGGCTCGTCCCATGGTCATCGATCTCGGACCGCACATGCTACCCGTGTATAGCCAATGACGGTCCCATCGTTCTCAAACCCGCTAGCCTCCGACCGTGACATCGCTCGAACTCGGCCTGAACCTGCCGTACGTCGAAGGGTCGATGGATGGCCGGACGCCGCGCTGGGCCGACGTCCTGGCGATGGCGCGGACGGCCGAGTCGATCGGTTTCGATGCGCTGTGGGTGTCGGACCACGTCGGATTCGGCGATCCCGACGGGGAGTGGCGTGGCGCCTGGGAGAGCTGGACGCTTCTGTCGGCGCTCGCTGCGTCGACCTCACGCGTCGCACTCGGACCGTATGTGCTCGCCGTCCCGTTCCGGAACCCGGCGCTCCTCGCGAAGATGGCCGAAACGCTCGACGAGGTCAGTGGCGGCCGGCTGATCCTGGGTCTCGGCGCCGGTTGGAACGAGCCGGAGTTCACGAGCTACGACGTGCCATTCGAGGACCGCTTCGACCGGTTCGAAGACTCGCTA
Organism: uncultured Chloroflexia bacterium; assembly: GCA_963813535.1. Lineage (GTDB taxonomy): Bacteria > Chloroflexota > Limnocylindria > Limnocylindrales > CSP1-4 > SPCO01. Next base: position 21,271 of record CAWEZH010000003.1, read on the forward strand.
CGGATCGTCACCGACATGCTCCGAACCGGGCGGTCGACGCTCGACGGGCCTGTCGCGCGAGCGCGCTCGGCACGGCTCGAACCCCGCGGCCTGCGACCGTCCGGGCTGCCCGTGATGGTCGGAGCGAACGGACCGAGGATGCTCCGGCTGACCGCGGAGCTCGCCGATCACTGGAACGGCGGTCTGCGGTCGATCGATGAGGTGCCGCGGCTCCTCGAGGCCCTCGTTGCCGCGTGTGTCGAGGTCGGGCGGGACCCGTCGACGATCACGAGATCGATCGAGGTCCTCGTGCGCAGCATGCCGACCGCCGCACCGCCCGAGCACCGCGAGATCCGCGGCGACTCGACCGCCATCGCCGCCGAGCTGCGCAGGTACGCGGAGCTGGGGATCGATCACCTCCAGGTCCAGCTCCGGCCGAGATCACTCGAGGGGGTCGAGGCGTTCGCCGAGGTGATCGAGGAGCTGCGCTCGGCCTAGCCCAGGGCCGGGGAGTCAGACCGGGTCGTCGAGCGTCACTTCGATCATCGGCGAGTCGGCGGCCATCGCGTCAAGGTCCATCTGCCGCCACGCGTGGCGGACGATCCACTCGGCGGTGGCGCGGCGCTCGGTCGGGTCGGTGATGACACGGGCCGTGGCCGGCAGATCCGCCGTGAGCGGGCCCTTGACGTGGACCGTGAGGCGCGGATCCGCTGCCAGGTTGTGGATCCAGGCCCGCGTCCGCCCGCGCCACGGCTGGCCACTGATGACGAGCCGGCCGTCGATATTGTGGACGACGATCTCGATGCGCCGAGGCTTTCCGGTCCTGCGGCCGGTCGTGGTGATGTCGATGAGCCCGCCGCGCGCGAGGAAACGGCGGATCGCCTCGGTCTCGGCGGCGGGACGATCCTGAAGTGTTTGTTGCATGTGCAACAACGTACGCGTGTCGCTTGCAGATTGCAAGTAGCAATTTTCACCACCCTCCCGGACATCAGGTCTGGACACGCGCGCGACGATGGGGTCTGATCGCAGGCCTACCTGGAGGAGCACGGCATGGTGGCGAACGTCGGCGACCGCATCGTCGTCGAATCGGAGAAGGTCGGGGTCGCCGAACGCGGCGGCGAGATCCTCGAGGTCATTCCCCACGAGATCCGGGCCGAGTACCGGGTCCGCTGGGATGACGGACACGAATCCGGGATCCGCCCCTATGCGAGCAGCATCCGCATCGAGCCGTCGCCGCGGAAGCGGGCGCCCAAGGCTGCCAAGACGTCGAACGGCTGACGCGGGATGGAGACGGTCACCGTCGTCCTGAACGTCAAAGCCGAGGACGTCGAAGCATTCGAGTCGGGGTTCCGCGAACACGAGCTCGCGGTCTGGCGCGACCTCCAGGATCGCGGACTGCTGATCGCCGCCACCCTCAACCGACTGGACATCTCGTCACGGCCGGTCGACGGTGCCGTCCAGTACCTGGTCGCCGTGATCTTCGCGTCCGGTGAGGGACATCACGTGCACGACTCCCACCCGGGCTTCGCCACGTGGAACGCGATCGCCGACACGTACCAGACCGGTGAGCCGATGGCGTTCGGCGGCGAGACGGTCGTGCAGCTCGGTGTCGAGCAGCCGTCGGCCTAGGCCCTCGGCTTGGACGTCCAGGTCGGGTCGGGGCCGGCCAGCCATTCGGTGTCGAACTGGGCCGCCCCGTGGATCGCGGTGAGGCGCAGCTCATCCGTGCCGGTGTTCGTGAACCCATGCGCCTCGCCCGGCGGACTGACGACGACGTGCCCGCCCTCGACGACGACCGTCCGGTCGCCGATCTGGAAGGTGGCCTGGCCCGACTCGACGATGAAGACCTCGGGATACGGGTGTCGATGCAACCTCGGCCCGACACCCGGACGCGAGTGGACGAGGATCACGCAGAACGGGACCTCACCGTGCTCTCCGCCGACGAACTCGTGCGAGTGCTCGCTGTGCTCGAGGTCGTCGAACGCGACGATGTGACCGTGGCGACCGTCGGCGTCGTCCATCCCCGAGATGGTAGTGCGCGGGTCAGCCTCGGCGTGGCGGGGTCAGGCCATATCGCCCGATGATGTCGGGCAGCCAACCGGGCTCGGCGAACGGCAAGCCGTAGCGGTCCCCGATCTCGGCGACCTCGGTCGGGTCGGGCGCCCGGACGTCGGTGATCTCGACGAGCTCACGGAAGAATCCCTCGAACCCGGCTGGGCTGATGACCTCGATCATGCGAGCGGGCGTCGGGCCCGCATTCCACATGGCATGGACCTGGTTGCGCGGCTTGACGATGTAGCCACCGGCGCCAAGGACGACCTCGTCGTCTTCCGAGCGAAAGCCGATCTCGCCCTCGAGCACGTACGAGATCTCGTCCTCGCGGGTGTGGACGTGGGGTGGCACGAGTGCGCCGACCGCGAACGGATGCTCGACGATCGACAGCGCACCACCCGTGTCCTCGGCGTCGATCTTGAACGTGACCCCGATACCGGGCGCCAGTCCGCCGGCCCGACCCTCACCCTGGCGCACGACCTTCAGACGCGCCCCGATGCCCTGCTGGATCGCCATCTCGCTCCTCCGATACCCATTCAAGTGAACAGGTCTGTATACTGAACCCGCGATGCCAGGCATGTCAATATCGGAGAACAGGTGAGTTCACTGAAATCTCGGCCGTATCGGATGGCCCGACGCGCCGAGCACGTCGACGAGACACGCCGACGGATCACTGCCGCGACCGCACGGCTGCACACGTCGATCGGGCCGGCGAACACGTCCGTCGCGGCGATCGCGGAGGAGGCCGGCGTGACGCGACTCACGGTGTACCGCCACTTCTCCGACCTCGACGTGCTGTTCGAGGCATGCCGTGCACACTGGCGGGCGGAGAACCCACCGCCGGATGTCAGTACGTGGTCCGCGATCCCCGACCTCGAGGCACGGACCCGGGAGGCACTGACCAGGCTCTACGGCTGGTTCCACGAGCACGCCGAGGAGCTCTTCCCGATCTATCGGGACATGACGTCCATGCCCCAGTCATCGCAGGACCGGATGCGCGACGAGAACCGACGCCTGGGCGACCTGCTGGTCGGCACGGCGGCGCCGGCGGGGACGGCGGGTCGCCGGCTGCGAGCAGCAGCGCGACACCTGCTCGACTACCGCACGTGGCGGAGCCTCGTGATCGACCGCGAGCTGAGCGATGCCGATGCGGTCGAGATCGGCGTCCGCCTGATGGCCGCCCTGATGGACGTGCCGCCGAAGAGTCGGCGCGTCAGACCCAGAACGTGTCGTGGCGGAGCATGAAGGCCGTTCGCTCGTCGTCGGTCATCGCCTCGCCGAAGGAGACCCGGGCGAGCGTCTCGAAGTAGTCCTCGCGAGGCGCACCCGGGGCGAACAGGATCAGCATCGAGGCGTCCTCACCGGACTCGTTCCGGAAGCCGTGGATGCCACCCTCGGGCACGAAGAGGAAGTCGCCCGGCATGGCGTCGATCCAGGTCGTCCCGTCGTACAACTTGATCGTGCCGGAGATCACGAAGAACGACTCGGAGATCGTCCGGTGGAAGTGGGGGTCGGGACCGCTGCGGGTCGCCGACATGTTCCAGCGATACAGCCCGAACTGGCCGTTGGTCGACTCGCCCGTCGCCAGGTACTCGGCCGTGCCGCCGTTCTTGTAGCGGACCTCCGGCTCGGTGCCGACGCGGCGAAGGCGGGCATTCGCCAGCCCACCCTCGCCGTCATAGACGCTCGGTGGATACGACATCGCCCTACGAGAAGGGGTTGTCCCGCCTGTCCTTCAACCGCTCGACCAGGTCGCGCAGCGCATCGGGCAACCCTGACGAGGACCGTGTCGAGGCGGGGTTGCGGGTCTCCGGCGGTGGCGGTGGCGGTTCCGGCAACGACGCCGGTCGGCCGGCCGAGAGCCACTCGTCGAAGAGGTCGTCGAGCTGCTCACCGGAGATCCGCTCGGCCAGCCGGATGAACTCCCGCGTCGTCACGGTGCCGCCCTTCTGTGTGCGCGCCCAATCGCGGAGGATCCGGAAGAAGTCGGCGTCGCCCACTTCCACCCGCAGGGCGTGCAGGGTCAGCGCCCCGCGGCCGTAGACCGGGAAGTCGAAGAGGTGGTCAGGGCCTGGGTCGCCGATCGCCATATCCCAGAAGCCATCGTCGGCCGGGATGGTCGCGAAGGAGTCGAAGATCTCCTGCGCGGTGCCGAAGCCTTCACGCTCGTTCCACAGCCACTCGGCATACGTCGCGAAGCCCTCGTTGAGCCAGATGTGTTGCCATGCGTGGACGGCGAGGCTGTCGCCGTACCACTGGTGGGCAAGCTCGTGGACGACCACGAAGTCGTTCGGCCCGCCGAAGAAGAAGACCGGCGAGTAGGTCGGCCGAGTCTGGTTCTCGAGCGCGAAGCCGACCGACACGACGTCGACGATGCCACCCGACGCCGAGAACGGATATGGCCCGAACCAGCCCTTCTCGGCACCGATGATCTCCGGCTGTCGGTCGAACGACTGCAGGGCGAAGACACCCAGACCGGGCACGCCCGGGACGCTCGCTGCTGTGGCCCACGTGTTCGGGTTGGGGGCGCTGCCGGCCGGTCCGGCCAGCGGAGCCGTCCAACCGTCCAGGACGTTCCCGTCGGCCTCGAAGCTGGTGGAACCGACTCCTGTCGACGAAACGACATTGTCGAGCGTGACGCCACGACCCTGGACGGACTGGTCGCTCGCATAGGTGATCGAGACCTCGACCTGGCGGGTCGCACTCGTCGTGTTCGGCAGCGCGACCGACCAGGTCTCCCAGCCATCGCTCGAGCCGCTCGCAGCGTTCCAGACGCCGCTCGTCCCGGTCGGGTCGCACGAGATCTGGTCGTCCTCGGGTGTGGAGGGATCGCCCGGATCGACCACGACCTGCTTGAGGTAATGGCCGAGGAACGGGTTCGCCTCGACGAACCCCGGGCAGGCGCCGACGTCCTGGCTGGAGTGGCCACTCGCATCGGGCATGGTCGTCCAGTCCGTCCCGCCGGCCGTGCGGGCTTCGACGAAGAAGAAGTCCCAGCCAGATTCGGTGTCGCGGTTGACGTCGAAGGTCAGCGTGGAACCACCCGCCGGGACGGGGATGACGCGTGTCAGGCGCTTGTAGGCCGGCTCGCCGACCTGCGAGTAGAGCATCTGTGTGCCCTGCGTCGGGGTCGCCGGTGCGAGGAGGTCCTCCATCAGCGTCGTGTCGACGGCGTCCCAATACTTGATGCCATCGGCCCGGTAGGAGTGGACGTCGAAGTGGCCGATCGCCATCGTCGCGAGGTAGGGGGCCATCGGCTCACGCGCATCCCACGTCCACGTGGACCAGCGGCCGGAGGTCGTCTTGCGGACGAGGACACCATTCGAGATGGCCTCGAGGTCCTTGGGCACGGTGATGCGGAAGTGGAACCGCGCCTTGTCGCGCGGGTGGTCGTTCGCCGGGAACCACGTGGCAGCCACGTGCGGCTCGCCCATCACGATCGCGCCGTCCTCGGTGGGGAGGAAGCCGGACTGTCCGAAGATGTCCTCGATGATCTGGGGAACGCCGTCGTAGCGGAAGACCGCAGTGAACGTCGACCCCTTACGGAGCCCCGACCGCGGCGTGACGATGAGCTCGCCCTCCGATCGTCGCGTCCGAGCGTCCTTGCCGTTGACCTTGGCGCTGCGCAGGTTCATCCCGACGAAGTCGAGGTTGAACCGCGAGAGGTTCTTGGTGGCGCGCGCGGTGATCGTGGCGGTGCCGCTCAGACGGTCACGGTCCGGCTCGTAGCGGACGTTGAGGTCATAGGAGATGACGTTGTAGCCGCCGTTGCCGTCCTTGGGGAAGTACGGGTCCCCGATGCCCGCCGATCCCGGCGAGAACTCGGCTCCTCGCGCGATGCCCGGCGTGATCGCCAGGCAGAGCAGGCTGGCGACGATGAGGCGTGCGAGTGTCCGGCGCATCCCGATCCCTCCCCATGGTCCGACTGGGGGTCGTGTCGGGCCACGGGACAGTGTGCACCACCCGGGTCGCTCGGGCGCGCTACTTTCGGGCGCGAGCCGTCAGTCGATCGTGATCAGCCCGTCCATACCGACGCGCTCAGGATCGACCCTGGGATCAGGACGGAGGCGGGTCGTCGCTGTGCACCGCGAGGATGTTGCCCGCGGGGTCACGGAACCATGCGATCGTCGGGCCGCCATCCTCACCCGGGCGGGCGATGCCCTTGTCGTCCTGATCGAAGCCATCGAAGCGCGCCATCTGGACACCCGAGCTCGTGAGCTCGTCCACGGCGACGTCGACATCCTTCACGGGGAAGTTCAGCACCGTGTAGGTGGCGGGCACGAAGTCGTCCTTCTGGTAGATCAGGACGCGCTTGCTGTCGCTCAAGCGGAGCTCCAGCAAGGTGCCGTCGTACAGGTCCTTGACCGGGATCCCGAGCGTATCGCCGTAGAACCGCTTTTCTGCGCTGATGTCCTTGGCGGCAAAGCCCGAATACGCGTTCTGGGTGGACAGCATGAGCTTCCTCCTGTTGTGCGCCAGAGGCTAGGCCGGGACGCGTTTCGCACGCATCAACACCGTCTCAGCTTTCCGTGACGACGACCAACTTGTCGACCGCCAATTCGGCGCCCCACAGCTCGCCGGGTCGACCGAGCAGCTGGCGGACGGCCGCATCGGCACTCGGGAGCTCGACCGCGTCGAACTGCTCCGTGGACGGGTCGAACCGGACGATCGCGTTCGCGCCGAAATCGGTCAGCCAGACGATGTCGCGGTCGTCCACGTAGACCGCATAGGCCTGCGGACCGCTGCCGGGGAGCGGCCACTCCTGCCACTCGCCGGTCGTCGGGTCGTGGACGCCGACCTGCCCCGCATCCCATTCCGCCACCCAGATCCGCCCGGTCGAGTCTGACCACACGCGTCGCGCCCCCTGGTCGGGAGTCGGCGGTTCGACGATCGAGGCCTCGCCCGATGACGTGTCGACGTGGGCGATATGGCTGCCGGCGAGCGATGCGTACCAGATGTCGCCGGCTGGGGTCGCATCGATGCCGTACGGGCCTCGGCCCTCCGGGTCGTCGAAGACGTCGATCTCGCCGGTCGCCGGGTCGAGCCGACCGTAGATCCCGGCCTGGCCTGTGAACCACAGCATGCCGTCGCCGTCGAACGCCGCCGTGTTGAGGTTGGTGTTCGGACGGTCCGCGGGAAGCGGGAAGACGCGCACCTCATCGGTGGCGGGATCGACGCGGACGATGGCGTTCTGACCGCCGTCGGTGATCCATGCCGCGCCGTCGGGTCCGACGATCACACCGTGTGGCGCGGAGCCGTTTCCGAGCGGGATCTCGCGCACCGTGCCGGTCGCCGGGTCGAGGTGCCCGAGCGTGCCGACATGCTGGCCCGTGTACCAGACGCCACCGTCTGGGGCCGGGGCGACGTCGTGCGGGTGCGAGCCGGATGGGACGTCGAACTCGCGGACGGTCAATCCGACCTCGGCCGCGGAGGTCGCCGGAGCGCTGGAGGACTGGGACGGGGTGGGCGTGTCTGACGCTTCGGACGGCGCGATGCTGGCGGATGGCGCGCTGCCGGCTGGGGCGCACGCGCTGGCGACGAGCATGGTGAGTGCGGCCGCCACGCGAATCCCTCGCATGTCGCCAAGTCTGCCCAGCATGGCGCGCGACGTCCACGACCCATGGCGAGACGCGATCCCGGCGACAGCATGCAATCGTATGACCGCATCGCCGATGCTACGCTTCATCCCATGGCGCCCGAGACCGATCTCTCCGATCCCCGGTCGACGGATGACGCCGACGCGGGGGCGACCGGCGGCAACGGCACGCGCCGCCGCGATGCGCCTCCGACGATGCGCGACATCGCGGCCCTGGCCGGCGTGTCGCAGAGCACCGTGTCACGCGTCCTCAACGATGTCGCGACGCGGGTGCCCATCACCGACGAGACGCGAACGCGCGTGCACGATGCTGCCCGCCAGCTCGGCTACCGGCCGAACCCGCTGGCGCGTGGCCTTCGGGGCGCCGCGACGATGCTGCTCGGGGCCGTCGTCCGCGACATCACCGACCCCTTCTTCGCAGGGGCGATCGAAGCGCTGTCCGAGGAAGCGCGGTCGCGCGGCTACAACCTCGTGCTCGGTCACGCGCATGGCCGGGCGGATGAGGCGATCGCGCTGACGACGGTGCTCGAGACGAGGCATTGCGATGCGATCCTCCTCCTCGGCGATATGCAGGATCAGCCACGGCTGCTCAAGGACCTGCGGGACTCCATCGTCCCGGTTGTCGCGCTGTGGCAGGGGTCGAGTCCCCTCGACGTACCCACCGTGGACGTCGACAACCGCGCGGGCGTCCAGACCGCGCTCGAGCACCTCGTCGAGCTCGGCCACGCACGCATCGCCTTCGTGAGCGCCCGGCTGCTCGGGGACATCCGAGAGCGTGAAGCCGCGTTCGTCGAGTTCATGCACGATCACTTCGGGGGCGTGCCGGAGGGCTACATCCGCCAGGTGCCCAACACGCCGACGGGTGGCGAGTCGGCAGCGCGCAACCTGCTCGATCTCGACCCGGCGCCGACCGCGATCGTGACCTCGACCGACACGTTGGCGATCGGGGTCCTCCACGAGATCCACAGTCTCGGCCGTACCGTGCCGGCCGACGTTTCGGTCGTCGGGTTCGACGACATCCTGTTCGCAAGCCATACCATCCCGGCGCTGACGACGCTGCGGATGCCGACCGCCGAGATCGTCCGCGAAGGCATGCATCTCGCGGTCGACGCCGCCCGCGACCCGCGTCAGCCGCGCGAGCCCACGGTCAAGGTCTTCGCCCCCTCGCTGATCGTCCGGCAGTCGACCGCGCCGCCCCGAACGAGCTAACCGGGCGTCGCAGCAACCGGCTGCTCGACGGCCCCATCAGCCGAGGACAGCGCTTCCCCCTGGATCGCCCGCAGGCGCTTCATGACGTCGTTCGCGCCACGGCCGAAGTAGTCGTGGAGCAGGAGGTACTCGGCGTGCAGTCGAGCGTAGGTCTCGGCACTCGCCGGATCGGGCCGATAGGTGCGGGCGTGCGGGCGTGCCATCGCCGCAGCCGCCGCCTCGATGGAGTCGTAGCCGCCACCGGCAGCCCCTGCTGCCACCGTCGCGTACATCGCCGCACCCACCGCCGGCGCCTGGCTCGAGGCCGCAACGTCGACCTCACGACCCGTGATGTCGGCAGTGAGTTGCATCAGCAGGTGGTTGCGGTCCGGCAGGCCACCACACGCGACGATCCGATCCGTGGCCACGCCGGCGGCATCCAGCGAGTCGATGATCGCGCGAGTCCCGTGGGCGGTGGCCTCGAGGAGGGCGCGGTAGATGTCGGCCGGGCGGGTCGCGAGACTGGCGCCGACCAGCAGGCCGTTCAGGTGGGTGTCGACGAGGATCGACCGATTGCCGTTCCACCAGTCGAGCGCCAGCAGCCCACTCTCGCCCGGGCGCAGGCGCGCCGCCTCCCCTTCGAGGTAGGCATGGACGCTCTCTCCCGAACGGCGCGCCGCCTCGTGCACCTCCGGTGGGACGGCGTACCTGATGAACCACGCGAAGATGTCACCCACCGCCGATTGGCCGGCCTCGAAGCCGAACAGGCCCGGGACGACCCCGTCCTCGACGACCCCGCACATGCCCTCCGCAAGGGCTTCGCGCTCGCCCAGCACCACGTGACAGGTGCTCGTGCCCATCACCGCGACCATCGTCCCGGGTCGGATCACGCCGACGGCGGGGACAGAGACGTGGGCGTCGACGTTGGCGACCGCGACCGGCGTTCCAGGCACGAGCCCGGTCCACGCGGCCGCCTCCGCGGTCAGGCCGCCGGCACGCTCCCCGAGGGGCCGGACGTCGCGCGACATCTTCTCGTCCACGATCCGTTCGAACCGGGGGTCCAGGGCGGCGAAGAACGCAGGGTCCGGGAAGCCGTCGGCCTTCGACCAGATCGCCTTGTACCCGGCGGTACAGCCGTTGCGGACCTCGCGCCCGCTCAGGCGCCAGACGATCCAGTCGGCTGCTTCGATCATGCGGTCCGCGGCCGCATAGACGTGCGGCGCCTCGTCCAGGATCTGGAGGGCCTTCGAGTAGAACCACTCGGACGAGATGCGCCCGCCATACCGAGGCAGCCACGGTTCGCCACGGGACGCCGCCACCGCGTTGATGCGATCCGCCTCGGGCTGGGCGGCGTGGTGCTTCCAGAGCTTGACCCACGCGTGCGGCTCCGCCCGCAGCGCCGGGACCTCGCACAGCGGCACGCCCGTGTCCGTCGTCGGGAGCATCGTGCACGAGGTGAAGTCGATCCCGATCCCGACGACCTCGTCGGGTGTGGCCCGCGCGTTGCGAAGCACCTCGGGGACCGTGGTCTGGATCGTCGCGATGTAGTCGGCGGGATCCTGCAGCGCCCAGTCCGCCGCAAGTCGGACGTCCTCGTTCGGGGCCGGCAGGCACTCGTCGATCACGCCGTTGGCGTAGGCGTGGACGGCAGTCGCCACCTCCTCGCCGGTCGCGACATCGACGAGGACGGCGCGTCCACTCTCGGTCCCGAAATCGATCCCGACCGCGTACCTCATGACCGCGGCCGCTGCCCGTAGTACGCCCCGACGCCATGCTTGCGGTCGAAATGGCGGGCGAGGAGCGCCTCGCCGATCTCGGTGACGTTCGCCTCGATCGCGATGGTCTCGGACGCCATCGCCGCGACCGCCTCCAGGGCGATTACGACCTCGACGGCCGCCTGCGGTGTCGGACCCCACGCGAACGGCCCATGCGAACCGACCAGCACCGCCGGCGCGTCCGTCGGGCTCCGACCCGCCTCCGCCAACGTCTCGACGATGACCCGGCCCGTCTCCCATTCGTATTCCCCGGCGACCTCGTCGTCCCGGAGCGCCCGACTCACCGGCACCGACCCGCGGAAGTAGTCGGCGTGGGTCGTGCCAAGACAGGGGATGGCCCGACCCGCCTGTGCCCACGCCGTGGCGCTTCGGGAGTGGGTATGCACGATCCCGCCGACGTCCGGAAAGGTGCGGTAGAGGTATCGATGGGTCGGCGTATCGGTCGATGGCCGGAGCGACCCCTCGACGACGCCGCCGTCCTCGAGGTCGACCACGACCATGTTCTCCGGCTGCAGCTCCGCGTAGGGCACGCCGCTGGGCTTGATGACCATGACGCCGGCCGTACGGTCGACGCCGCTGACGTTGCCGAAGGACAGGGTGACCAGCCCGGCATCGTGGATGCCCGTGTTCGCAGCGGCGACCGTGGCGCGCAGCTCGGCCAGGTCGTTCATCCCGGTCCGGCCGGGATCCAGACCCGCATCGCCTCGACGTTCCGGTTGCCCCAGGTGAAGTACGGGATGGCCTGCACCGGCAGGTCGGGCGGCGTCGCGGCCGTCGTCACCACGCCGAGGACGCCGGCGCCGAGATCGGGCCGCGGGACCGTTCGAACCTCGGCGGACGGCCGGACGGCGACATCCTCGAGCGAGGTGCCGGGCGGAAGATCGGCCGTCTCGAACGCATAGACGAGTGGCCCGCGCTCGAAGGCGATCGACCCCCGGATCGCATCGACGCGACGGTCCGGGTGCACGAGCCGGACCTCCGACGGCAGCTCGAGCGTCAGCCGGTCGCCGGCCTGCCACGCTCGCCGTTCCGAGGTGGTGCGTCCGCTGAGGGCAGTGGTGGCCCCGTCCGGCGTTCGGAGCGTCGTCCCGTCCGCCCAGCCCGGGACGCGCAGGGTGAGCGTCCAGGGTTCGACGGGTGTCTCATGCACGGTCACCTCGACCCGCCCGTCCCACGGGTACTCGGTCGTCATGGACAGGCTGACGCGGCCGCCGGCCAGGTCCGCCTCGACGTCGCCGTCGACGAACTGGTGGATCTGTATCCCATCCGGGTCGTGCGTCGCGACGAATTGCGGGAACGAGGCGATGGTCCGCATCAGGTTGGGCGGGCAGCAGGCGCACGCATACCACGTCGCACGTTCGCCCTGGCCGGGTTGGGCCCACGCCCGTTCCGTCCGGCGTTGGAGTGGATTGACGTAGAAGAACCGCGTGCCGTCCTGCGAGAGCGCCGGGAGGACGGCGTTGTACAGGGTGCGCTCGATGACGTCGGCGCACTCTGGGTCGCCCGTGGCCAGGAGGAGCCGCCAGGCGAGCATCACCGATGCGATGGCCGCACACGTCTCGGCGTAGGCGAGGTCCGGCGGGAGCTCGAACGGATCGCCGAATGCCTCGTCGCGATGCCGGCTGCCGAGGGCACCCGTCATGTACATGCGGGTCGCCACCATGTCGCGCCATCGACGCATGACCGCGTCGAGCAGCGCTTGGTCCCCTTGCTCGACGGCGACGTCGACGGCGCCGCAATCGAGGTAGAGCTGGCGCACCGCGTGTCCCACCACCGACGGCGCCTCCGCGACCGGGAGGTGGTCCTGCCAGTAGCCCGGTCCGAACCGCCCGCTGCCGAGCAGACCGTGACCTCGGCGTTCGATCAGGACGGTGGCGAAATCGAGGTAGCGCCGCTCGCCGGTCGCGCGGTAGAGCTCCACGAGGGCCATCTCGAACTCGGGATGACCTTCGATGGCCTCGCGGCCTTCCGGCCCGAGCTCTCGCTCGGCGGATGCGACCGCACGCTCGGCGACGAGGAGGAGACGATCGTCGCCGAGCGCACGGTGCCAGGCGATCGCCGCCTGGAGGAGATGGCCGTAGCAGTACAGCTCGTGGCCCCAGGCCAGGTCGCGGTACTCGGTCCCGGGAGCCAGGATCTGCACGAAGGTGTTGAGGTAGCCATCAGACCGCTGGGCGGACACGATGAGCCCGATGGCCTCATCGGCCATCTCGCCGATGCGGGCATCCCACGCTCGGCCGAGCTCCCAGCCAGCCCCCTCGAGCCACTTGTAGACGTCCGAGTCGAGGAAGGGAAACGGCTTGTCGAACATGAGCCCGAGAGCCCGATAGCCGTCGCCGGCCGCTGCGGCACCCGCGGCGAGCGTGAAGTTGTGCAGGGTGCCGGCGCTCCGGAGCTGCTCGAAGCCGGCGGGGATGGTCCGCTCGCGATTGGTCGCCAGCCGGTCCGCCCAGAAGCCCCCCGTGACCCGCACATCCGAGGCGGCGAGGGGACGGAAGGTCGACGATGCGCCGCTGGTCGGAAGCACGCTCGGGTCCCGTGCTGATGTGATCGCCATGACTACGGACCGCGGTTGACGTAGTAGAAGGCCTGGTTCCAACGCAACTCGCGCTTGAAGTCGGCCGCCGTGGTGTCGGCACCGATCGTCACGAGCTCGATGTCGGCGATGTCCGCGAAGTCGACCAGCGGTTCCATGCCGAGACTCGTCGTGAGGGCCGTGTGATGCGGGCCGCCCGCCATGAGCCACGCTTCGGCGGCCGTGGCGAGCGTGGGACGCGGTCGCCACACGGCTCGTGCGACCGGAAGCTTGGGCAATGGTTCCTCGGCCCGCACGATGTCGACCTCGCTGGCGATCATGCGGAACCGATCCCCGAGATCCGCGAGGCCGACCACGACGGCGGGGCCAGGCGAGGCATCGAAGACGAGGCGGACCGGGTCGGCACGGCCGCCGATGGCGAGCGGATGGATCTCGCATGACGGCCGGTCACGCGTCAGCGACGGACAGACCTCGAGCATGTGGGCGCCAAGGACCTCGGGCACCGGATCGCCCAGGTGGTACGTGTAGTCCTCCATGAACGACGTCCCGCCCGGCAGCCCGGTCGCCATGACCTTGAGGACGCGGACGAGCGCGGCGGCCTTCCAGTCCCCTTCCGCACCGAACCCGTAGCCGTCCGCCATCAGCCGCTGGACGCCGATGCCCGGCAATTGTTCGAGCGCGCCGAGGTCCTCGAACGTGTCGGTGAGGGCGGCGAAACCGCCATCCTCGAGGAATGACCGCATGCCGGCCTCGATGCGCGCCGCCGTCCGCAACGCATCGTGGCGATCGCCACCCGCTCGCAGCGCTGGCACGACGTCGTAGGAACTCTCGTACGCATCGATGAGCGCCGTGACCTCGGTCTCGGGGACGGCCGATACGCGATCGGCGAGGTCGTTGACGCCGTAGCCGTTGACGGAGAAACCGAGCCGGAGCTGGGCCTCGACCTTGTCGCCCTCGGTCACGGCGACCTGGCGCATGTTGTCGCCGAACCGGGCGATCTTCAGCCGCCTGGCCTCGTGCCATCCCGCCGCCGCCCGTGCCCACGAGCCGAGTCGGGACGTCACGGCCGGGTCCTGCCAGTGCCCGACGACCGTCTTCCGGCCGCGCCGCAACCGCGTCTGGATGAACGCGAACTCGCGATCGCCGTGGGCGGCCTGATGGAGGTTCATGAAGTCCATGTCGATCTCGGCCCACGGGAGATCGCGGTTGTACTGCGTGTGGAGATGGACGAGCGGCTTGCGCAGATCGGCCAGCCCGCCGATCCACATCTTTGCCGGCGAGAACGTGTGCATCCAGGTGATCACCCCGACGCACTGGGCGGCCGTATCGGCCTCCTGCAGGACGCTGCTGATGCCCTCCGGCGTGCTGACGACGGTCTTCGCGACGACCCTCACCGGGACGTCGGCGGACTCGTCGAGACAGGCAGCGATGTGCCGGGCGTTCTCATCGACCTTCTGGAGCACGTCGTCGCCGTACAGGTCCTGGCTGCCCGTCACGAACCACGCCTCGAGGTGCTGCAGGTCCGTCATCGACGCCACCGCTCGACTCGCTCGGGCGATCACTTGAGCGCTCCCTGGGTCAGACCCGACACGTAGTAGCGCTGCAGGAGCAGGTAGAAGAGGACACACGGGATGATCGAGATCGTCACGCCGGCCTGGAGCATCCCCCAGTCCGTGCCTCCGAGGCTCGTCTCGGTTCGGGCGGCCGCGAGGATGACCGGCAGCGTGAACGAGGACGCCCTGCTGTTCATCACGAGCGACCCGAGCAGCTCGTTCCACGAGGTGATGAAGGCGAACAGGGCCACCGTGACGATGGCCGGCACGACCGCCGGCAGGAGGACCCGGGTCAGGACCTGCCAGCTCCCCGCCCCATCGATGACCGCGGCCTCCTCGAGCTCGCGCGGGATCGCCTCGAAGCTGTTGCGCATGATGTAGAGGCTGAACGGCAGCTGGATCGTGGTGTGCAGGATCGCCGAGACCGACGATCGTGTTCGTCAGCTTGAGCTGGACGAACATCAGGAACATCGGGGTCAGCAGCGCCTGGTACGGGATGATCAGCGCCATCAGCAGGAAGACGAACAGGATCTCCTTGCCCGGGATCGGCAGGCGAGCCAGCGCGAAACCGGCAGGGATCGTGAGGGCCAGGGCGAACACGATCGTCAGGGCCGCCGTGCCGAGGCTGTTGAACAGGTAATGGGGCAACCCGGCCTGGTAGTCCCACAGGCGCACGTAGCTGTCGAAGCTCAGCTGACTCGGGAGATAGGTCGGCGGAACGGCGGCGGCCTCTGCGGTCGTCTTCAGCGATGCCAGGATCGACAAGACGATGGGCAGGATCATCACCGTGCAGATGGCCACACAGATCGCGCCGGTCAGCAGGCGATTCCGGCCCTCGAGTGCGCGGCGCGGCATCCGACGGACGCGATCCACGGCCGCGGGAGTCGTCGCCACTGACCCGGCACTCATGTCAGACGTGGCTCCGCCGCGTCAGGAACAGCTGCACCACGGTGAAGACGAGGATGATCGCGGCAAGGATCAACGACAGGGCCGCGCCGTACCCGAGCTTGAGGTACGGGAAGGAATTCAGGTAGACGTAGAAGACCGCCGTGGCCGTCCGATTGAACGGCTGTCCCGCGGTCATGACGTAGAACTGGTCGAACGCCAGCAGCGAGCCGATGACGCTGATCAGCGTGACCAGCAGGATCGTTCGGCGGGTCAGCGGCAGCGTGATGTGCAGGACGCGCTGCCTCACGCTGGCCCCATCGACCATCGTCGCCTCGTTGATCTCCGAGGGGATGGCCTGGATGGCCGCGACGAACAGGAGCATCCCGAAGCCCAGGACCTTCCAGACGATCGAGACGATGATCGCCCACGTCGAGAGCCAGGCGTCGGTGCCGAGCCAGTTGATCGGCTTGTCGATCAGGCCGACGTCGATGAGTGCCGTGTTGATGTAGCCGAAGGTCGGGTTGAACAGCCAATACCAGAGCAGGCTCGACACGCCCAGCCCGATGACGACCGGCACGAAGACGACCGTCCTCGTCAGTCGGTTGAGCGCCCGGTTCCCGGTGACCAACAGGGCCAGCAGGTACCCACCGACCATGAGGATCGGGGTGATCAGCAGGGTGTACTGGAGGCTGTAGATCAGCGATACCCAGAACTGCCGGTCGGCGAATGCCCGCGTGAAGTTGCCGATCCCGACGAAATTGGGCGGCGTGATCAGTGACCAGCTGTTGAACGAGACCCAGACCATCTGGATGAACGGGTATGCCGTGAAGACGAGCACGAAGAGCAGCGCCGGGGCCAGATAGGCGAGCCCGATGAGCTTGAAGCGGCGCGTTGCGTACACGCTCGACCTCCGGATGGGACTGGCGCCGACCGAGACGGCCGGTCAGCCGATCGACCTCCGACGATACGTGGCCGCGGTACTTCGGAGAAGCACCGCGGCCGACGTCGTCAGTTTGGGCGGGCAGCCTAGGTCGGCTGGCAGGAGATGCCCTTCATCGCCTCCTTGGTCTCGTTGATCACCGTGTCGAGGTCGTCCTCGGTGTAGTAGGCCCGCTGGAGCATCTGCAGCCACGGACCCTGCGGGGAGTTGATCTGCTCGAAGAACGTCAGCGTGTACGGGGTGCGGCCGACTTCGAGCGCCTTGGCCACATCCTGCACCAGCGGCTCCGCCTGGAAGTACTTGTTGTCGGCCATGTCCGAGCGGGTCGTGAGGTTGAGCAGCTTCGCGTAGCCCTCGACCTGCTCGTTGTCCGAGAGGATGAACTTCATGAACTCGACGGCGTCGGTGACGCGGTCGCTGCCGTTCGGGACGACGACGAGGTCGCCGCCGATGAACGACGCGGACGACCCTGGCGCCTCGCCCGGCAGGTTGGCGATGCCGTATTCGAACTCGTGGCCCTTCATCTGGTCGTTGGCCAGCGTGATGTTGAAGTTGCCGGTGCCCATCATGCCGAGCGTCCCGGACCCGAACTGCAGGTGGAAGGTCTCACCGTTCTCCGACCGGGCTCCTTCCGGGACGTTCCCGGCCTTGATCTGATCACGTGCCCACTGGAGCACGGTCTTGATGCCCGGGCCGGTCAGCGGCTCGTCGCCGCACTTGCCGGCCTCGATCTGGGCCTCCGAGGCCCACATCAGCGGACCGACGGTGAAGATGTTGCAGCCGGCGCAGTTGCCCGGCAGGTAGTACCCCTTGGTGTCGCCACCGAGCGCCGTGATCTTGTCCGCGAACTCGCGGACCTCGGCCAGGCTGGTCGGCGGCTTGGTCGGATCCAGTCCTGCCTTCTCGAACAGGGACTTGTTGTAGAAGAGCGCCGACACGTCGGCGTAGAGGGGAACGCCGTAGAGGCGCTCATTGAACGTCGCGACGGACATGTGCCCGGGGCTCGCGGTCGTGAGCTCAGGCCAGTCCTTGATCATGTCCGTGAGATCCACGAGCTGTCCCGCGTTCTCGAACTGCGGGGCGTAGATCAGGTCCATGCCCATCAGATCGGGCACCTCGCCCGAGGCGATGCCCTGGGCGATCTTGCCGACCATCTCGGCATGGGGGATGTAGCTGAGGTTGATCGGCTTCGCCGCGTTGGCCGTGTTCCAGTCGCAGACGAGCTGATCGACCATGCCCTTGTTACCGCCCGAGCGCTCCCACATCTGGAGCGCGTTCGGATCGGCGCTCTGCGCGCAATCGGCGGCGGGCTCCGGTGTCGTGACGGCCGCCGGAGCGGATTCCGACGCGGCCGCTGATCCGCTGGCCGCCGCACTGGCAGATGCCCCGGCCGACGGCGCGGTGGTCGGTGTCCCGGTGCTACACGCGACGCTCGCGAGGATCACCACGATCGCGAGGGCCCACAGCCGAAGTTGGCTCCTCATCCCTGTGCTCCTCCATGAACCACTCCGGCGGTCCGGCCAGCGGGATGCTGCCTCCGGTCCCCTCGAGCTGTGTCACCATATCACACATGCAAACGCGTGCACACATTCGAATTCTCGATGATCTGCACCGACTGGTGCGGCGACTGGAGGCCGGGCGATGGGCGTGAAGCTGGGGGTCAATCTGTGGAGCCAGGCGAGCGACTGGCCCTCATTCCTGGCCGCCGGCCGCCGTGCCGAGGAGCTCGGTTACGACTCGCTGTGGACGTGGGACCACCTCTACGCGATCTTCGGTGACCCGCACCAGCCGATCTTCGAGGGCTACACCGCGCTGGCGGCCCTTGCCCAGGCGACCGAGCGCATCCGCCTCGGACTGTTCGTCGGCGCCAACCCCTTCCGCAATCCGGGTCTCGTCGCCAAGTCCGTCACGACCATCGACCACATCAGCGACGGCCGCGCGATCCTCGGCATCGGCGGCGCGTGGTTCGAGCTGGAGCATCGCGCGTTCGGCCTGGACTTCGGCTCGGGGTTCGGGCAACGCCTCGATTGGCTGGCCGAGGCCGCGCCAGCCCTGCGAGCCCTGCTCGACGGGTCGTCGGTGACGAGTCCGCCCGACGGTCGCTATGCGTTCGACGACCTGCGGATCGATCCGCCACCCCTCCAGGGCCACCTGCCGATCATGATCGGCGGCGCCGGCGAGAAGAAGACCCTGCGGATCGTCGCCCGCTACGCGGACATGTGGAACGTCTTCGGCACACCCGAGACCGTGGCCGCGAAGGATGCCGTCCTCCGCGCGCACTGCGCGGATGTCGGGCGGGACCCATCGGAGATCGAGCGGACGTTGGGCTGCAAGGTGACGATCAGGTCCAGCGAAGCCGAAGCCGAGCGCGTCCGGCGGTCCCTCCTCGAACACAACCGCACCCCGATGGCGCGGGTCGAAGGCGACGTCTCGTTCTGGACGGGAACCGCGGAACAGATCGCCGAGACGATGCTCGGCTACGTCAACGTCGGATTCGAGACCTTCATCGTCGAGCTCCCGGCGCCCTACGATGTGGAGACGATGGAGTCGCTGGTCCGGGTCGTCCGACCGATGGTCGACGCCCGCTTGACGTGAAGCGCTGACGATGCGGATCGTCGTCACGGGTGGCAGCGGGAAGGCGGGCCGCTGGGTCGTCCGCGACCTGCGCGAGCACGGTCACGATGTCCTGAACGTCGACATCGTCCGCGACGGCAGCCCGCACGGGCAGTGCGTCGTCACCGACCTGACCGATCTCGGCTCGGCGATGGAAGTCGTCCGGGGTGCCGACGCCGTCGTCCACCTGGCGGCCATCCCGGCGCCCGATCTCAAGGCACCCGGAGAGACGTTCCGCATCAACACGCTGTCCACGTACAACGTCTTCGAGGCGGCGATCCATGGTGGCGTCGGCCGGGTCGTCTGGGCATCGAGCGAGACCGTGCTCGGCCTGCCCTTCGATGACCCTCCGGCGTTCGCGCCGATCGACGAGTCGCACCCGCCACGCCCCGAGACGTCCTACGCCATGTCCAAGCTCGTCGGCGAGATGCTGGCACAGCAGTCGGCCAGGCGCCACGGCCTGCCGTTCATCGGGCTGCGCATCTCGAACATCATGGAACCGGCCGACTATGCGATGTTCGCATCGTGGCAGGACGATCCGGCGCAGCGGCGCTGGAACCTGTGGGGCTACGTGGACGCCCGGGATGTGGCGCAAGCGGTTCGCCTTGGTCTCGATGCGGATGTCCGCGGCGCCGAGGTCTGCATCATCGCGGCCGCCGATACGTGCATGACCATGGACAGCACCTCGCTCATGCAACAGGAGTTCCCGACGGTGGACATGACACGAGCCCTGACCGGTCGCGAGACATTGCTCGCGATCGATCGGGCTCGTGACCTGCTGGGATATGCGCCGTCGATCAGCTGGCTCTCGGAGCGCTCGACGTCGGTCTAGACGGTCGTCGGGCGGGACCAGTCGTCGCCGATGCCGTCGCGCGAGTCGGTGCCCTTGCTGAGCGCCGAGACGTCGAGCAGGAGCAGGATCCCCAGCACCGTTGCGATGATCGTCAGCAGTTCCATCTCGATCTCCTCGATCTGTCGTGGCTCGAGTTCGTAGAGACGATGGTGACGCCAGACTGGTCATCTGGTAAGGTCCATTCCGATGGCGAGAACCAGGACCAGATTCCCAACGGAGCTCCTCGTCGAGGTCCGCAAGGACGATCCCCTCCCCCTCCACCAGCAGCTCGAGCAGGAACTTCGCGGGGCGATCCGCGGAGGCCGGCTGGTGCCGGAGACAGCGCTCCCGTCGACGCGTGTCCTGGCCGAGCAGCTGAGCCTGTCCCGCGGTGTCGTGGTCGAGGCATATGAGCAGCTCGTCGCCGAGGGGTATCTGACGAGCCTGCCCGGCGGCGCCACCCGCGTCGCGACTCGCGCGGCCGTCGTGCGACCGGAGGCGCAGGCACCCACGGCCGCGCGCGAGATCCGCATCAACTTCGCGTACGGACGGCCGGACGTCACGCAGTTCCCCCGGCAGGTCTGGCTGCGCTCGCTCCGGCGTGTCCTCGTGGAGGCGCCGAGCGAGCGGCTCACCTACCTCGATCGACGCGGCGCCGAGGAGTTGCGCGCGGCCCTCGCCGCCTACCTCAATCGCGTCCGTGGGACAGCGGCCGATGCCGAGCGCATCGTGATCTGCAATGGCTTCGCCCAGGCGATCGACCTCGTCACGCAGCTCGTCAAGGCGCGTGGCGGGCGGCGGATCGCCGTCGAGGATCCGGGCGATGCTGATGGTCGAGTGGCCGTCCATCGGCACGGGCTGGAGACGGTGCCGCTCCCCGTCGACGACGGCGGGATCTCGATCGAGGCGTTGCGGGACTCGTCGGCCGATGCGGTGTTCCTGACGCCGGCCCATCACTACCCGACCGGCGCGGTCATGGCGCCGGACCGTCGAGCCGCCCTGCTGGCCTGGGCCGACGGGCGCGATGCGCTCATCCTGGAGGACGACTACGACGCCGAATACCGCTATGACCGCGAGCCGATCGGGGCCATCCATGGGCTTGCCCCGGAGCGCGTCATCTACGCGGGATCGGCGAGCAAGACGCTGGCACCGGGTCTCCGTCTCGGCTGGATGATCGTGCCGCACGACCACGTCGACGCCCTCGGCGCGATCAAGGATGCCAACGATCGCGGCTCACCGAGCCTCGACCAGCTCGCATTCGCCGATTTCCTCGTCAGAGGTGAGTTCGATCGCCATCTCCGCCGGATGCGACCGATCTATCGCGAGCGTCGGGACGCGTTGCTCGATGCCCTGCGCCGGTATCTGCCTGACGTGCGACCGATCGGCGCATCTGCCGGCCTGCATGTCCTCGCGATGCTGCCCGCCGGGATCGACGAGAGCCGGGCCATCGACGACGCCGCCCGATCCGGCGTCAAGGTGACCGGACTTGCGCACACGTACCGCGACCCGACACGGGCGCCGGGCGGGCTGATCTTCGGCTACGGGCAGGTCACCGCGTCCGAGATCGACGAGGGCGTGCGGCTCGTTGCCGACGCGGTCGACTCGCTTCGCTGAATACGGATGCGCCCCGGGGCCGTTCGACGGCCCGGGGCGCGGGATACGCGGGTGGAGAGAGTCGATTCAGCGGCCGAAGAACTCGGTGAGTGCCGGGGCGAGCACGGTCGGATCGACGTTGTGCTCCTGGCCTTCCAGCGTCATGACGTTGCCGTTCGGCAGCGCGGCCTCGATCGCCTGTGCTGTCGGGCCGAAGAAGTCGAAGCTTGCCGCGCCGATGAGGACGAGGGTCGGGACGGTCACGGACCTGACCTTGTCGACCGGCAGCGAGTAGTCGCCCATGATCTCGGCGTCGTACGCGAGGGTATGGGCGAGCGACTCGGTCCACTGCCACCACGGCTGGCTCCGGGC
This sequence comes from uncultured Chloroflexia bacterium, assembly GCA_963813535.1. Lineage (GTDB taxonomy): Bacteria > Chloroflexota > Limnocylindria > Limnocylindrales > CSP1-4 > SPCO01. The sequence goes on from CAWEZH010000003.1 coordinate 43,188, forward strand.
GCCGGCGACGAACTCGGGCGGCATCCCGACGACCTTGGCCATGAAGTACTCGACTGCGTCGCCGCGGCGGTCCTGGGCGACCAGGTCACGGTAGATCTGGGCGGTATCCGGGTCGGGTCGGGGCCGGCTCTCATCGACGATGTACGGCGGCTCCCACAGCGCCAGCTTCGTGACCGGCGAACCCGCGGCCGCCGCGAGCAGGGCCAGCGCTGCACCGGAGGACGAGCCGTACAGGTTCGCCGTGCCGCCGGCGGCGCCGATCACGGCGTCGATGTCCTCGATCTCGCGCTCGATGGCATAGGGCTGCGTGTCACCCGACGGTCCGCGGCCGCGCCGGTCGTAGTTGAAGACGGTGAACCCGCCGGCGAGCTGCTCGGCGAGGCCGGCGTTGGATGAGCGGTCGACAGAGCCGCCGCTCACGAGGACGACGGCAGGGCCCTGACCGAGCCGGTCGTAGGCGATGGTCGTGCCGTCCTTGGAGGTGACGTACTCGATGGTCGTGCTGGTCATTGTGGTCACTCCTTGGTCGCGTCTATCTGCGCCGTGTGCGTTACTGGGCCGCGGGCCCGTAGGTCATCGCCTGCACGCCGGTCGTGAATGTCCGCGCTTCGATGAGTCGAAGCGGGATCGGCTGATCTTCCGCATCGAACAGGCGCTTGCCGTGGCCGACGACGATCGGATGGACGAGTAGCCGGAGCTCGTCGAGCACGCCGGCCCGCAGCAGGCTGCGGACGAGGGTCGGACTGCCGGTGATCGAGATGTCCTTGCCCGACTGCTCCTTGATCGCCGTAAGCGCCTCGATGACGTCGCCCTCGATGAGGGTCGAGTTCTGCCACTCGACCGCGTCGAGCGTCGTCGAGGCCACGAGCTTCTGCGTGCCGTTCATGACGTCGGCGAAGGGCTCGTCACTCGACACGTTGGGCCAGTACGAGGCGAATTCCTCGTATGTCTTCCGACCGAGCAGCATCGTGTCCGACTGGGCGGCCTGGGAGGCGACGGCCTCGCCCATCTCGTCGTTGTAGTACGGGAAGTGCCAGTCCTGCGGGGCCTCGACGACACCGTCGAGGGAGATGAAGAGGCCGGCGATGATCTTGCGCATGGTGGTCGTCCTTTTCTGGTCTGGTCGTCCGTGCCTTTAGGCGGTTTCATCTGGTAGTCGGAGCCGCGCCTCGGTTCTCGACATGGCTGTAGCGACGATCTTCGCCAAGACCGGTCACCGGGTGACCGAACGAGCGAACGAAGGGCCCGGCATTGGTGGGTTCGGCCGGCTCAAGGGTCGGATCGGTCACCGGGTGACCGAACGAGCGAACGACGGGCCCGACAACGGTCGGTTCGGCCGGCTCACGGGTCGGATCGGTCACCGGGTGACCGAACGAGCGAACGACGGGCCCGACAACGGTCGGTTCGGCCGGCTCACGGGTCGGATCGGTCACCGGGTGACCGAACGAGCGAACGACGGGCCCGACAACGGTCGGTTCGGCCGGCTCACGGGTCGGATCGGTCACCGGGTGACCGACCTGCCGCGGGCTGGCGGCGGCACAATGTCGAGACGATGTCCCCGGTTCCGACCTTCCTGTGACGGCGCCCGGATGAGGCCCGCGAACGCAAGGAGTCCCCGTGAAGTACATGATCCTGATCCACTCGGACATGGCGTTCTGGGAGACCCTCCCGGAGGCGGAGGCGAACCGCGTCCTCGGCAATCACTACACGGTGATCAACGAGACCAAGGCGTCGGGTGAGCTGATCCGCGTCGAGGGCCTAGGGAACGATCGCACCTTCATCGAGTTCCGCGATGGCACGCCGGCCGTGACCGACGGTCCGTTCGGCGAGGTCAAGGAGCAGCTGGCCGGCATCTTCCTGATCGATGTCGACAGCCTCGGTCGCGCCCAGGAGATCGCCGGCCCGCTCGCCGAGTACGGCGTCGTCGAGATCCGGCCGGTCATGGAGGATGCCGGGACGGAGATGTGACCGCCTCCGACGCTGTTCCAGCCGACACCGAGGGCCTGCTCCGCCACCTGGCGCCGCAGGTCCTCGCCGCTCTCGCTCGACGGAATAGCCAGTTCGACGCCTGCGAGGACGCCGTCCAGGAGGCACTCCTCTCCGCGTCGAGACAGTGGGCCGAGGACGGCATCCCCGACAACCCCCGTGGCTGGCTGATCACCGTCGCCCAGCGCCGGCTCACGGACCAGCTCCGCGCTGATGTCGCTCGGCAGCGGCGGGAATCGGCCGCGGCGGCCCTCCTCCCACCGGAGGCGTGGCACGTCCCCGCGCCGGACATCGACGACGCCCCGCCCGATGCCGACGACACCCTGACGCTGCTGTTCCTGTGTTGCCATCCGTCCCTGTCGCCACCCTCGCAGTTGGCGCTGACGCTGCGCGCCGTCGCCGGTCTGACCACGACGCAGATCGCGGCCGCCTTCATGGTTCCGGAGGCGACGATGGCGCAGCGCATCAGCCGCGCGAAGGCGACGATCAAGGGAGCCGGGGCGCGGTTCGAGCTACCGCCGGACGACGAGCGATCCGAGCGACTGCACGTCGTCCTTCACGTCCTCTACCTGATGTTCAACGAGGGCTACACGGCCTCGTCCGGCGAGGACCTCCAGCGACCGGCGCTGGCCGCCGAGGCGATCCGCATCACGCGGGACGTCCACGGCCGGCTGCCCGATGACGGCGAGGTCGCAGGGTTGCTGGCGCTCATGCTGCTGACCGATGCGCGGCGCCCGGCGCGGACCGAGCCCGACGGTAGCCTCATCCCGCTTGCCGAGCAGGACCGCTCGCGATGGGATCGGGACGCCATCCGCGAAGGCGTCGACATCATCACGGCGACGCTCCCCCGCGGTCGCATCGGCCCGTACCAGCTCCAGGCGGCGATCGCCGCCATCCACGACGAGGCGCCTCGGGCCGAGGACACTGACTGGCGCGAGATCCTGGGCCTGTACCAGCTCCTCGAGCGGGTCTCGCCGAACCCGATGGTGACGCTCAACCACGCCGTTGCGGCGGCGATGGTCGATGGCCCAGCGGCCGGTCTGGCGTTGCTCACCACCCTGGACGGCGACGAGCGGATCGCCAGGCATCATCGCCTCGAGGCGGTCCGAGCCCACCTCCTGGAGATGGCCGGAGACGTCGACGGCGCGCGGACCGCGTACCGACTGGCGGCGCAGCGAACGACCAGCGTCCCGGAGCGGCGCTATCTCGAGGAGCGTGCGAGCCGCCTCGGTTGACGCGCCGTTCTACTGGACGGTCAATCCTCCGATCATGCCCAGGGCGGCGTGCGGTGCGCCCGTTGCCGGGTCAGGTACGAAGCAGATGAAGGCGTAGTTGCCGGCCTCCACATCGATGTCCATCGTCGCGGTAGACCCGGCGGAGATCCCGGCGATGCCGCCGGCGCTCGTCCAGGGCGGCGGTGCGCTCGATGTCTCGCTCGAGCCGAAGGCCTCGACGATCTGCTCGATCGTGGTGCCCTCGTTCAGCTTGACCAGGGTGGCCTCGTGCGGCTGCGGGCCCTTGTTCTCGACGGTCACGGTGTGCTGGCCGGGCGTGAGCGTCGAAAGACCGACGAAGGCGAAGTCCTGGAGGGCCAGCTCGGCATCACCCGCCGGGAGCGGGGCATCCACGGCCGTGCCGGTGACCTCCATGGGCGCGATCATGCCCTTCGCGAGGTGCGGGATCCCGTCCGCCCCCGAGACGAAACAGAGGAAGGCGTACTGGCCGGGTTCGAGGTTGGCGGTGGTCGACGCCGTGACGCCCGGGGCAACGCCAGTGGGGCCACCAGCGAGTGTGAGCATCGCGAGGGCGGCGGCTTCGTCGGGCTGCTGGAGTGCGGCGGTCAGGTCGGCGAACGTCTTGCCGTCCGCGATCCTCGCGAGCTGGGCCTGATGCTCCTCCTTGCCGGTGTTGTTCACGGTGACCTTAGTGACGCCTGCTTCGATCGACGCCGGCGCAACGTAGGAAAAGTCCTTGGCCTCGATCGGGACGTCGGTCACCGCACCGGCCGATGCCGATGGCGACGCCGCCGACGCGCTCGGCTCCGTGCTTGCCGAGCCGCTGGGGCTGGCCGGGGCAACGCTCGGGCTGGCCGACGTCGCCGACTGGCCGGCGCAGGCCGCAAGCGTCCCGACCATCAGGGTCAGGATCCCGAGGACGCCGGCCACTCGTCCGGCGCGCGTTCGCGTATCGACCACCATCAGGGCACCTCCAAGAGTCCGGGCCATCCTGTCAAAGGCCGTCATCACGTCGGGCTGTCTCGCCGCGGGCTGGACGTGTCAGCTGCGTGTCGCCGCTGGTTGCCACGAGTCTCCGCCGGATGGCCGGCTGGGGTACGCCGCTCGGGTCGAGGCGCTCGGCGCCGAGGAACGCCTGCATCCGTTCCATCCCGGTCGCGAACGCGTCGATGAACGTCTCGTCGGCAGCGAGAGCCTGGTCCTCCAGCCACAGCCCGAGGATCGCGAACGTCGAGCTCTGGCGATCCAGACGGCCGTCGAAGCGGGCCACGAGTCGGTCGCCCCACAGGACGGGTAGCGCGTAGTAGCCGAACTTCCGTTTCGGGGCCGGCGTGTAGACCTCCCAGATGTAGTCGAAGTCGAACAGGGGCTTGGCCCGTTTGCGGGCGCTGACCGGATCGAGCGGGGCCAGGAAGGTCGCCTCCTCGGTAGTCGTGGTCTCCTTCGGCTTCCAGTCGCGCGGGACCCGGCCGGCGGCCACGGTCTCGATCGCCTTCCGGTCCGACGCGAGCGCCCAGCGCGGCCCACGCCAGCCCTCGACGACCACCTCCATCAGGGTGCCGTCCCCGACGGCCCGATCCCGCCACGCGATCGCGGTCGCACGGCTGCCCTTCTCGTAGATCGTGTACGACGTCCCGGTGACGGCCGAGATGCCTTCGAACGCGACGTGCTTGCGGCGCATGAAGTCCTCGGTCTCGGCGTCGGATGCCGCCTCGAGGAGCTCGGGCGGGGCGATGGCCTCGGTCGGGGCGTAGACCCGCTCGAACCGTTCGCGGTGATGGACCATCGCCTCGCCGACGCGCCACAGGTAGTACAGCGCCACGGCGCTGTCCTTGCGCCCGCGATAGCTGTCGGTCCGCGTGCGGCTCGCCATCGTGAAGTCGCGGTTGGCGACGGTGCCTCGCTCCTGGAGGATGCGGCGCATCTCGACGATCGCAGCGTGGTGCTCGCGCTCGACATCGCGCCAGTGCCCGATCTCGCGTTCGCGGCGCATCAGGTTCCGCCAGTACGGCAGTTCGTCCATCGGCCGGACAGCGAGCCAGCCACCCCAGTCGAAGAACCGCCGCTTGTCGTAGGTCAGCGTCGCCCAGTCGTCGGGTCGATAGTCGATGACGCGGCTGTGCAACATCAGGTCCTGCGCGCGCGCCATGATCCCGAGCGGGTCGAGTTGCAGGTGCTCCATCGCGCGCATGGCGCGCTCGGTGCCGGCGAGACCGCGCCATCGACGGCCGGGCCAGAGACCCTGCCGGCCGAGGATGAATCGGCGGGCCGTCTGGCGCGAGATCTCCATCGTCCGCAAGCCTAGCGGCGCTAGGCTGTCGACATCATGGTCGACTCGAACCGGCAGACCTCGAACCTGCGCGACATCGGCGACGTCCCGTCGCTCGACGTCTGGGGCGACACCGTCCAGGCGCGGGTGATCGTCGGGAACAACGCGAGCCTGGCCGTGGTCGACCTCGCGCCCGGCGCGATCGTCCCGGAGCATCGCCACGAGCACGAGCAGCTCGGGCTCTGCGTCACAGGCTCGATCACCTTCACGATCGACGGCGAACGGCGGGAGCTCGGGCCGGGCGGCACGTGGCGGATCACGTCGAACCTGCCGCACGACGCGGTGGCCGGACCGGACGGTGCGATCGTCGTCGACATCTTCGCCCCGGTCCGTGCCGATTGGGACGCGCTGCCACGCTCGGTGCCTCGTCCCGCTCGCTGGCCGGAGCGAAACGAGGGCTAGCGCAGGGCACTGGCCAGCGTCAGCTGTTCGACACGTGGCGGGACGAAGGCCGGGGGTGCGTCCGGCGCACGTCGTCGGCGCCGGTCCTTGATCCCGTACTCCCTGGCCAGCTCGCGAACGCGCTGCCGGACCGGTTCCACGACGTCCTTGGCGACGTAGGCCCGACCGTCGTAGAGCCGCTCGTATGACGGCAGCAACTCCGGCCAGTCTCGGGCGAGGTTCTGCAGGAAGTGCTCGCGCGTCCCGGGCTTGAGGTAGAGGACGTTGGTCCACACCGCCGTCGCGCCGGCGTCGCGGGCCGCCTTGACGACCTCAGCCATCTTGGCCGGGTCGTCCGACAGGCCGGGCAGGATCGGCGCCATGCCGACGCTGGCATCGATGCCGGCGTCGATCAGGGTCCGGATGGCGCGGAGGCGCTGGCGCGGCGGGGCGGTGCCGGGCTCGGTCCTGCGCCAGATCTCCTCGTCGAGCGTCGGGATCGAGAACGTGATACCGACCTCGGTCTTTGCCGATGCCTCGGTCAGGACGTCGACGTCACGGACGACGAGCGGGCCGCGCGTGATGAGACCGATCGGGGTCGACGCGTCGGCCAGCGCCTGGATCGCGCCGCGGGTGAGCCGGAAGCGACCCTCGGCCGGCTGGTACGGGTCGGTCGCCGTGCCGACCACGACCTGCTCGCGCTTCCACGACTTCCGTGCCAGCTCCCTGCGCAGGACCTCGACGAGATTGGTCTTGACCCGTATCGAGGTGCCATAGCGCGCGTCCGACGGCCGGTCGGCGAGGTACTCGAAGGCGCGGACGAAACAGAACGTGCATCGGTGGACGCAGCCCATGTATGGGTTGAGCGACCACTTGAAGCCCATGCCGCGGACGCGATTGAGAGCGGTCCGGCACGGTTCGTCGCGATAGGTCGGCCGCATGCTATGGGCAAGGATAGAACGGATGTTCTAGTGTGTCGAGCCCGACTCCTCAGGAGCGCGGCGTCGGGGCCTTGCGGGCTTCGAAGCCCAGCTCGCGCGCCTCGCGGACGGTCAGCCGCTCCGTCCGCTTCCAGGTGAACGCGGTCGCGATCGCGTCCCAGAGCGGCGGCAGATCCCAGTACGCCGAGTGGGACCGCGGGAAGTCCTTGCCCGAGTGGACCCGCAGATCGACCACGCTCGCCAGGCCGTCGCTCCGTCGGAACAGGGGTTCGGCCACGAACGACAGGAAGTCGCGACTGTCGTAGACGTTGAGCCACGGAACGGGGAGATGCGGCGGATCGGCCTCCTGGTAGGGCAGCGAGGGGATGGCGTCGAACGTGTACAGCAACGGCGCCTGCGAGCCGACCGTGACGCAGGCCTCGACGGGCGCCTCCGGCCAGCTCGCGACGAGGTCGACCAGAGCGATCCCGCCAAGACTCAGCCCGACCGGCAGGATGGGCTTGCCCCGAGCGGCACGCCTGACCTCGTCGAGCTCATCCCGCAACACGTCCTGGATCGAGGCTCGATGCTCGTGATAGCCGATCACGTCGGCGAGCAGCTGGGCGCCGATGGTGTCGAGCAGCATCTCGCGCCGGCTCTCGAAATAATTCGTGACGAGCCGCAAGACGGATGCGCGCCCGACACCCGTCGGCAGACTGGCCAGGGAGATCGCTGTCGGGCGGGCCTGGCGGTACATGGCCTTGCGCCAGTTGCCGAGCCGCAGCCCGGAGCGCCGGCGCCATTCGGGCGCGATCACGCGCACGTCCCAGCCGCGCTTGCGGACCTGGTCCTCGATACGGGCGACGTTCCGAACCAGCCCCTCGGATGTCTCGTTCGCACCGTGGACGAAGAACAGCAGCCCGCTCGGCGCCGGCGGCGGAGGGGCGACGCGGGGACGGGTCCGACCCGGGCTGGCCATGCGCTGAGGGTAGCGCGGTGAGCGACGCCGGAAACCGCTCGGCAACGCGGGGACGTATCCGACCCTGAACCCCAGCCTGCACTACGGAGACCCTTCGATGACCTTGGATCCTCGACGTTCCCTGCTGCTCCCGGCACTGCTTGTCAGCGCCGCGATCGTGGCAGCCTGCTCCAGTGGCGGCGCCGCTACGACCGCCCCGTCGGTGGCCGCACCATCCGCCGCCCCCTCATCAGAAGCACCGGCATCCGAGGCGCCGGCATCGTCCGCTCCGGCGGCCGCCGGAGCGGCACTCGCGCTCGCCGACAGCGCCCTCGGCATGATCATCACCGACGGCGCCGGCAAGACCCTCTACATGTTCACGCCCGACGAGGGCGGGACACCCACCTGCTACGACGACTGCGCCACGGCGTGGCCGCCGCTCTTGGCCGACGACCCCGCGGCGGTGACCGCCGGGACCGGTCTGGATGCCTCCAAGATCACGGTCGTCGATCGGACCGATGGTGGGAAGCAAGTCAAGTACGGGGAATACCCGCTGTACTTCTTCGCCAATGACGCCGCGGCCGGCGACACCAACGGCCAGGGCCTCAACGAGAAGTGGTACGTCGTGGGTGCCGACGGCGAGCCGATCAAGGGCTAGCCGCACCACATACGGGGGGCGGGGCCGGTGGCGCGAGCCGCCGGCCTCGTGATTCCGCGGCGCGATCCTCCGCGGCGCGAACCGCTGATCCGCTGATCAGGCGCGCGCGGCCACTCTCGTCCTGGAGCGGTTCTTCGCGCGATCCTTGAGGATCTGGCCCGCGGCGAGCTTGCCCGGCGCGCCCATCACGCAGCCGCCGGGATGCGTGCCCGACCCGCACTGGTAGTAGCCATCGATGGGGGTGCGGTACTGCGACCACCCGGGCGCCGGCCGGAAGAAGAACATCTGGGGCGCGAAGAACTCGCCGGCGAAGATGTTCCCCTCGGACAGGCCGACGGTGCGCTCGATGTCGAGCGGCGTCCGGACCTCGCGTTGGAGGACCAGGTCGCCGAAGCCCGGGAAGAACCGCTCGAGCGTGCGTTGGACTGTGTCGCCCAGGTTCTCCTTCTCCGTGTCCCAGTCGCTCTCGCGCAGCTTGTAGGGCGTGTACTGGATGAAGCTCGAGAGGACGTGCTTTCCGGGAGGCGCCATATCGGCATCGATCGTCGACTGGATGGCCATGTCGATGTAGGGGTGCTCCGAGTACCAGCCGTACTTCGCGTCATCGAACGCCCGCTCGAGGTAATCGAGCGACGGGCCGATGTTCGTGAAGCCGCGGAACTGGTCGCCCCGATCGCCCAACGCCGGGTACTTCGGCAGCCCATCGAGCGCGAAGTTGACCTTGGACGACGTGCCCTGGAAGCGGAACCGCTGGATGTTCTCGACGAGGTCGTCGGGCAGCTCGCGCGGGTTGACGAGCTCCAGGAACGTGCGCCGTGGATCGAGCGCGGAGACGACGGTGTCGGCGTAGTACTCCGTCCCGTCCTGGAGGGCGACACCCGTCGCGCGACCATCCTTGGTGATGACCGAGTCGACCGGCGATTCGAGGCGGATCTCCGCTCCGAACGACTCGGCGGCCCGGGCGAGCACCTGGGTGAAGCCACCGTTGCCCTTCTTGTGGAATGCCCACGCCCCGAACTCGCCGTCGTGCTCGCCGATCGAGTGGTAGAGCAGCACCAGCCCCGAGCCCTGTGACCGGGGCCCGACCTTGGTCCCGATGATGCTCGACGACGCGAGATAACCCTTGAGCAGGTCCGATTCGAAGTAATCGTCGAGGAAGTCGGCGGCGCTCCCGGTCAGCAGTCGGACAGCGTTGTGGAGCACGCGCTTGTCCATCTTCTTGAAGCGCGAACCGAGACTGGCCAGGGCGACCAGCTCCTCCGGATCGTCGCTGAAGATGTCGGGCGGGACCATGTCCAGCAACGGCTTGAGGGCCTGGCAGACCATCTCCATGTCGTGGCTGTACTGGTCGTAGGCATCCGCGTCGTGCTTGGAATGCCGTGCGATCTCCTGTTGGTTCTGGCCGTGGTCCTGCGTGAAGTAGAGGTACTCGCCGTCGAGGCCCGGCGCGAACGTCGTCGACATGAGGAGCGGCATGAAGCCGTGCTTCGTCAGCTCGAGGTCGTGGATGATCTCCGGCCGCAGGAGGCTCAACGCGTACGAGAACGTCGTGAACCAGAACCCCGGCCGGAGCTCCTCCGTGATCGCCGCGCCACCGACGACATGGCGTCGTTCCAGCACGAGCACCTTCAGGCCGGACTTCGCGAGGTAGGCGCCATTGACCAGCCCGTTGTGACCGCCGCCGACGACGATGGCGTCGTAGGTGCGGTCGCCGCGGCTGGTGGCCTTGGTCGACTTCGTGCTCCCGTTCTTGCGGTTTGCCTTGGCGGGCTTCGGCGCGGTCATCGTCATATCAGGCCGTCTTTCGCTCCGGGTTGTAGAGCGGCAGCCGCGCCACGTGCGCGGCGACCTGCTCGTAATGGTGGTCGACGGTGAACTCGAGGTTGACCTTGGTGCCGATCTTCGCGAGGTCCGGTCGGACGCGGGCGATCGCGATGTGGCGCTGGAGCATCGGCGAGTACATGAAGCTCGTCGCGTAGCCGACTCGCTCGTAGTCGTCGTCGTAGAGCATCCAGTCCTCGACCACCGGCGCGTGGTCCTTGGGCGGGATGAGACCCGCCTCGTTGTAGACCCGATCGTAGTCCCGCCAGTCCACGACGAGGCCACGCATCGCCCAGCGCGACGTCTTGTCGGCGAGCTCCTTCTCTAGCGCCCTTCGGCCGATGAAGGCCCGATCGTCGCTCTTGAGGTCCTTGAACATCCAGCCCCAGCCGAGCTCGATCGGCGTCGAGCGGTGGGCGTCGTTCCACGCGTAGCGGCTGGAGTCGAAATCGGCCTCGAGTAGGAGGAGCCCCGCCTCGATGCGAAGCATGTACAGGGCGGCCAGGCCGAACGGCAGCACACCGTGGCCCTCGACCGACTCCCACAACGTGTCCCACACGTGGAGCGCGTCGGGTGAATCGATCCAGACCTCGTAGCCGAGGTCGCCGCTGTAGCCGGTGCGGCTGACGGTCACCCCTGCCCCGCCGATCTCGCCCTTGGCAACGCCGAAGTACGGGATGTGTTCCATCTGCGGGACCAGCCGCTTGAGCAGCGCGCGGCTGCGCGGACCCTGGAATGCCAGCGTGCCGATCTCGCGGCTGACATCCTCGATGTGGACGTCGTGCTTCCCGATCCGGTCGGCGAAGTAGGCGAAGTTCGGCTCGGCGGACGTGAGCAGGAACTCGTCCTTGCCGGGTCTCAGGATGACGCCGTCCTCGATGACGAAGCCGCGATCGTCGAGCCAGCACGTGTACTGGGCGGTGCCGGGCTGGCAGGCGCGGATGTCCCGGGCGAGGACGCCGGCCAGGAAGGTCTCCGCGTCGCGACCGGTGATCCGGTACTTGAAGAGCGGGCTCGTGTCGAAGATACCGGCGGCGTTGCGGACCGCGAAGTACTCGAACTTGTCGGACATCTGGTAGCGGTCCGCCGCGAGGTGGCCCGACCAGTGACTCCAGAGTTGCGTCTCGTTGAGGGCGCTCGTCCGCTCGTGGAACGGCGTCGTCCGGATCATCGCGTATCCCCTCGCCTCTCCCCTCGGGTCATCCCGGCGACCTTAGCGGCTATTGGACGTTTGCGCAATATCGTTCTACGCTGCGGTCTGTGAAACGGATGGCGCCGGCGGAACGGCGCGAGACGATCGTCGCTGCGACGGTCGACGTCGCCCGCCGCAAGGGCCTCGCCTCGACGACGGTCCGTGACGTGGCCGCGGAGATGGGCACGTCGTCGGGCCTGATCCATCACTACTTCGGCTCGATGGACGACGTGCTGGCGTCGGCGTTCGACGTCGTGGCGCGGCAGGACCTCGAGGTGTCCGCGGTCTCGATGGCCGCGGCTGGTTCGCCGGTCGAGGCGCTGCGGATCTTCTTCCGGACCTATACGCCCTCCGACAAGGACTGGGCGTTCCAACTCTGGCTCGACGCCTGGGCCGAGGCGGCTCGACGTCCCGCGGTCCGACGGACGTCCCGCCGATTGAACCTCGCGTGGCAGGGTCTCCTCGAGCGGACGATCCGGAGCGGGGTGGCGAGCGGGGCGTTCACGTGCCAGGACCCAGGGGGCGCGGCGTGGCGGATCCTTTCGCTGCTCGACGGACTGGCACTGCAGGTCGTCGCCCACGGGACGACCATCAAGCGCCGGGACGTCGTGGCGTGGTCGACTGCCGCGGCAGAGCGAGAGCTGGGGCTGGACCCGGGATCGCTCCGCTAGGACCCGGCCACGGCCCGGCGCGTTCAAGGTCCCGTGCGGCAGCCACCGACGTTACTGCGCGCGCGTCCTCCGCGGTGGCCAGCCACACGAGCCGTCCACAGGATCGTCGCCGAAGATTTCCGCCAGATGCTCACCACGTGAGCGTTCGTCGGGGAATCCGTGTCATCTGCTTGATCAGGTGCGCATATGACAGGGAGTCGCGGTGGCTCCGCGCGTCGCGCACGGCTCAGGACCTGACCAACGACCGTGTGATGGTCGTTTGGCAGAGACCGGCCGGCGGCAAATCGTCGGCCCGGGCCCACGTCCCTACGCGCGGACCTCCTGGCGCATGAACAGCACGTAGGCCGCCGCGAAGCACGCCACCGTCAGCCCCACCAGCCCGACCACCTGGGGCCAGATCAGGATGAAGCTCTGGTCGAGCGAGAACAGCGACGGGATGCGCTGCTGTGCCTGGGCGTACTCCCCGAGCGTGGCCGGCGTCGAGACCGTCGTGACCTGCGGGTTCAGCAGCGTCAGCGACGCCTCGCGATAGAGCGTGTCCGGCAGGAATCGCTGGAGCGTCTCCCGCAGCCCGACGTTCCGGAGGACCTCCTCGCCGGAACCGGTGATCGGCGCCACGAAGCCATTGATCAGCGACACGATCAGCCCGCCGAAGAACGACAGCAACAACCACGTCCCGAAGCCGACCAGCGCGGACGTCGCCGCTCGCCGGATCGCCACGGACAGCAGCATCCCGAACGCCAGCCACAGCGCGATGTAGGCGAGGGTCAGCAGGACCCACAGCAGGACCCGCAGGATCTCCGCGGCTTCGGGCACGATCCCGAGTCGGATCAACGCGAACGCCGTCACCCCGCCGATCATCACGACGAGGACGAGGGCGATCACCGCCAACCCTGCCGCGAACTTGCCGTTGATCACGTCGTCGCGATGGATCGGCTGCGACAGGAGTCGGGGCAGCGTGCCGTTCGCCCGCTCGCCGTTGATCGCATCGAACGAGAAGGCGAGTCCCAGCAGCGGCCCGACGAGCCCCAGGAACCCGACCACCGACGGTAGCGCGATCTGGTCGTTGACCGACGGCGTCAGCCAGAACAAGGCGATGAAGAGCGCCGGGAAGTCGTTCGCTCCGCTCGGGGCCTCGCGGATCTGCCCGCTGATGAAGTACAGGGGCACCGCGGCAGCGATGGCCATGATGATCGCCAGCACCAGGAAACGAGACGACAGCAGGTGGTCGCCGAACTCCTTCGCGCCGATCACCATCCACCCCGCGCGCGGGATCGAGCGCGTGCGCTCCTCGCGTTCGACCGCCGGCTCCGGGCGGACGGCGCCGGTGTCGGCCGTGGTCGGTGTCGACGTCATACGGGCACCTCCCGGGCTGCGGGCCGGCTGCCCTCCGAGCGCGGGGCGGCCGCGGGGCGCGCGACCGCGCGGCGGTAGATGTCCTCGAGCGACGGCACGACCGCCCGGATGGAGGTCAGCGGCAGGTGCTCGGCCGCGACGGCTGCGAGCACGGCGGACCGGACGGTCGGTGGATCCGCGGAACGTTCGATCGACACACGCCATGGGTCGCCGGGTCGCGCCCCGTCCGAGATCGACGTCACGCCGCGGACCGCGCGAAGCACGGCCTTCGCCCGCTCGACATCAGGACCGGAGTGGACGTCGAGACCGATCTCGAGCTCCTGCTTGCCCTCGCCGAAGCGCTCCGCGAGCTGGGCCATCGTCCCCTGCCCGATGAGCCGACCCGCCGAGAAGATGCCGATCCGATCGCACACCGACTGGACCTGGTTGAGCAGGTGGCTCGACAGCAGGATGGCCATGCCCCGCTCGGTCACGAGGCGACGCAACAGCTCGAGGATCTCCGACACGCCGAGCGGATCGATCGCCGTCGTCGGCTCGTCGAGGATGAGGACGTCGGGATCCTTGATCAGCGCGTCGGCGATGCCGAGGCGCTGGATCATGCCGCGCGAGTACTGCTCGACGGGGTCGTCGGCCCGATCGGTCAGGCCGACCTGCACGAGCACGGACTCGATCGTCGCTTCGGTCTCCTTGCGGTCGAGCCGGTTGAGGCGGGCCGTGTAGCGGAGGTTCTCGCGCCCCGTCATCTCGCCGTAGAAGCCGACGGCGTCGGGCAGGTAGCCGACCCTGCGCTTGACCTCGAGCGGGCCACGCGAGGGATCGAGCCCGACGACGCGCGCAGCGCCCTCGGTCGGCTCGGTCAGTCCGAGCAACATCAGGATCGTGGTCGTCTTGCCGGCGCCGTTCTGACCGAGGAGACCGAAGATCTCCCCGGCCCGGATGTCGAGGTCGAGGTGGTCGACCGCGACGAGCTCGTCATAGCGCTTCGTCAGACCGCGCGTCTTGATGCGGATCGGGGCGAGCCCGTCCGACGGCGTCGACCGCTCGCCGGCATCGGGTCGTCGCCCGGACCGTCGCTTCGGCGCGATCCGTCCCGGACCCGCGCTCATCGCCGACCGTAGGTCCGGAAGACGTAGAACAGGCCGCCGAGGATCAGCACGATGAGTGCGATCCCGACGAACGCCCAGATCGGCGAGGTCTCGACCGTGTAGCGGATCTCGACGGTATCGCCGGCCGTGTTCTCGGTCGACGCTGTCTTGAACGTGATCACGTAGTCGCCTGCCACCGCGTCGTTCGACGGCGTGATGGTGGCGTTGATCCGGCCGGTCGCCTGCGGATCGATCGAGGGCAGGCCGTCGGCGGGGTCGACCGTGACGGTCCAGCCGCTCGGTGGCGTGCCCGAAAGGGTCACGACAGTGATGGGCGCCGTCCCGTCATTGGTGATCTCGAACGCCTGACTCGTGGCGGAGCCCGCCGAGCCGCGGGTCGACAGGACACCGCCCGGCGTCGACAAGGACATCCCATACGAGCCGGTCACGGCGATCGACAGGTCCGTCTCGACGGTCCGCTCGCCCGCGGTGGCGGTGACCTTGATCGGATACGTGTCGGCCGGTGTGCCCTCGGCCGGTGTGGCGGAGACGCTGATGCTCTGCGTGGCGCCAGCCGTGACCACCGCCGACGCGGCATCGGTGGCACCCGTGAGCGTCGTTTCGATCGTCCAGCCGTCCGGGCCGGTCGCCGCGGCACTGACCGTGACGTCCTGGGCCGTGTCGTTCTTGAGCTGCAGGTCGAACTTGAACGACTTGTCGGAGGGCCCCGTCAACTCCGGGGTGTTGGTGGTGAGCGTGAGCGCGCCGGCCGCCTCGGCATTGACGCGCACCGAGATCGGAAGGGTGTCCGCGGCGCCGCCACCACGTGCGTTCACGCGGAGCGTGGATGAGCCGGCAGCCGCCTCGGCCGGGACGTTGACGTCGAGCCGGACCTTGCCGGGGCTGCCCGGCGTGACGGCCACGCCATCGACGACGTAGCCCCCACCGACCAGGCTCGCGGTCCAACCGCTCGGGACACCGCTGACCGACAGCTCGACGTCGGCCTGTCGCGTCGAATCGACCGTCAGCTCGAAGCTGACCTTGTTGCCTGGGGCGATCGCCACGGCCGGGTAGGGTGTCGTGACCTCGAGCCCGTTCGCGGCGCCCACCGTCGGCGCGAAGACCGTGAGAACGAGTGACGAGATGACGAGCGCGAACGTCGCTGGGGCACGTCGCGCGACCCTTCTGAGCAAGGTTTCCCTCCTCGTGGTTCCGAAGTCATGGTCGACTGACAGCGCCGAACAATGTGCCAAAGACGGCGGAGACGATACAACCACCATGCGATTCACACTTGGTTCGGATCACTTAACGTTCGGCCCCGTCGTTCGGGCGGAGCCCTCCGAGGACGACGGCGGAGCGCCGCGTAGACTGCCCGGGTGAGCCTCTATTCGCTGGCCGGGCGGGGCAGCCCGGGGGATCCAGGGGACCTGATCGCGCCGACGTTCATCGCCGCGTTCGACGGCTGGGTCGACGCGGGGAGCGCGGCGACGACCGCCCTCGAAAGCCTACTCGACGACGCGGTCGACGTCGCGACATTCGATCCGGACGCGCTCTTCGACTATCGGGCCCGGCGCCCGACGCTGCAGATCATCGACGGTCGGCTCGCCGAGCTGACCTGGCCCGAGCTCGTGGTCCGTCGCGTTCGGTTCAGCGAGCGTGATCTGCTCGTTCTGGCCGGTCCCGAGCCCGACGATCGCTGGCAGGCCTTCGCGACCGATTGCGTCGAGCTCGCACGCCGGATGGGCGTGGTCGAGTGGGTCAGTCTCGGCGCGATCCCTGCCGCGGTCCCCCATACACGGGACGTCCCGATCCTCGGCACGACATCCGAAGCCGGGCGGCTGCGCGGCGACATCCAACCGGGCCCGGCCGGTCTCCTACGGGTGCCGGCGGCGGCCATCAGCGTCCTCGAGATGGCGATGGCCGAAGGCGGTATCCCGGCGGTGGGCTACTTCGCCCAGGTGCCGCACTACGTCTCCGGGCCGTATCCGGCCGCCTCTCTGGCGTTGATCGAGGCGCTCGGCCGGCACCTCGGCGTCGAGCTGCCGACCGGCGACCTGGCCGACGAAAGCGGTCAGCTCCGGACGCGACTCGACACCGCGACCGCGCTCGAGGAGACGACGCGCAGCTACGTCGAACGCCTCGAGTCGATGGTCGATGAGCAGCGCCTTCCCTCTGGCGACGATCTGATCGGCGAGATCGAGCGCTTCCTGCGCGAAGGTGGCACCGAGGGGCGCCGGCCGAACTGAGGCGCGCCGGCTGCCGACGCCACGCCTGTACATGACAGAACCTGTCAACTCTGCGGGTATGCTGAGCCGATGCGTGCCAGCCGCCTGGTCAATATCCTGCTGCTGCTCCAGAGCCGTGGCGGGATGACTGCTGCCGAGCTCGCACGAGAGCTCGAGGTGTCGGTCCGGACCGTCCATCGCGACGTCGAGGAACTGAGCGCGGCCGGCGTCCCGATCTTTGCGGAGCGGGGGCCGACCGGCGGGATCCGCCTCGTGGACGGCTACCGCACGCGCCTCACGGGCATGACCGCCGACGAGGCCGAGGCCCTCTTCCTCTCCGGACTGCCCGGCCCCGCTGCGCAGCTCGGCCTCGGGACGGTCGTTGCAGCGGCCCAGTTGAAGGTGATGGCGGCGCTCCCGCCGGAGCTCCGGTCACGGGCCTCGCGCCTCGTCCAGCGCTTCCATCTCGACGCGGCCAACTGGTTCCAGGCGAACGAGGAGGTGCCGCACCTGGAGACGCTGTCGACCGCGGTCTGGGAGGGCCGGAGCGTGGCGATCGACTACGACCACGGCGACGAGGTCGTCCCCCGGACGCTCGGGCCGCTGGGGCTGGTGCTGAAGGGCGGGATCTGGTATGTCGTTGCCTCGATCGATGGTCAATTGCGCACGTATCGAGCGTCACGAGTCGTCGCGGCGACCCTCCTCGACGTCTCCGTCGACCGACCGGACGATTTCGATCTCGCGGCGTTCTGGGTCGAATTCGAGCACGGCGTTCGAGCGGGAGGCGCCGACGATCACCGTCGACGTCCGGGTCCGGGAGGACCAGGCGTGGCGGCTCAACCAGGTCTTCGGGCGCGGGACACTCGCCGGCGGTGAACGAGTCGAGGAGACAGGTCACCCCGGCACCATCCGGCTACGCCTGCGCCTCGGCTATCCCGACGAAGCGCCGGGATTGCTCCTGGCCGTCGGCCACAACCTCGAGGTCGTCGGTCCGCCGGAGGTACGCGACAAGGTCGTGATGCTCGCGAACCGGATCGCCGCGCGCTACCGGGACGAGGCGCCGCTCGAGGCTGGTCGCTGAGTGATGCGGCCGTTCCGGCTGACGACCCGGCTGGTGTCGGGCGCATCGCTCGGTCGAAGGAGTCGACGGGTGCGGAGCTCCGTCTCGATCTCGCGCTCTCGGTCGGCTTGGATGATGCGGGCGAGTTCGATGTTCAGCATGTGGTGAGTGTGACCGTCATACATGCCGGAACATGTCATGTTTCCCGGGGCTCGGCGAAATCGCGCCTTGCACGCCTCCAAAGACACCGCAAGGCCGCTCGACGTCCCCACGCGCGAGCGGCCAGCGGTTCGAAATTCGGTTTCGATCGGTTCGGTATTCGGTTGTTCTTCGGTTGTTCTTCAGTTGGAGCGGTGACGGACCACCGTCCGGTAAAGTTTGCCGGCTCCGTCGTCACCCGACATCCCGCCGGAGGATCGACGCGTCGCCGGTCGATGGTCTCGATGTCCGGCGGTCCGCTTCTTGCTGACCGCACAGTAGGTGCGTCACTGCAATGCGCCACCCGACGCCCGACATGAACCAGCATGGACATTTGTCCATACTCGACTAATGGCTGTGCACGGCGATGTCATCGGTCTCTCGCGCCGCGAACGATTCGGGGCAGCCGAGCGACGCATCGGACGCGTCACGAAGGTCCTCGACGAACTCTTCGAGGTACCGGGGACGTCGTTCAAGGTCGGCCTCGACCCGATCATCGGGCTGATCCCGGTCGCGGGCGATGCGGTCGCCGCGCTGGTCGGCGGCTGGGTGATCCTCGAGGCGGCGCGCTTCGGTATCCCGCGGATCGTCCTGGCCAGGATGGTGCTCAACCTGTCCGTCGACCTCGCCATCGGCCTGATCCCACTGATCGGCGACCTGACCGACTTCGTCTTCACGTCGAACTCGCGGAACCTCGACCTGTTCCGTCGCCATGCCCTCGACCCGGAGTCGTCGACCCGCGGTCAGCAGGCCCTGTTCGTCGGCCTGGCGCTATTGATCGTCGGGATCATCTGGCTGATCGTGAGGGCGGTCGGCGCGTTCCTCGGCGCGTTGGGGAGCGTCCGCCTCTAGGCGCCGCCCGCGCGTCCTACCCCGTCGAAGCGATACGGGGCACATTCGACGAGGCAGCCTTCTCCTCGAAGCGGCGAGCGGCCTCGTCGAGCTTGACGAGATGCTCAGCCAGCCGCCGGCGGGCGTCCTCCGCGGCCGCGTCGAGTCCCTCGAGCTCGAAGATCCTCCAGTGGCGAAGGATCGGCATGATGACCTCGTCGTGGTGGACGCGCAGGTCGTAGATGCCGGCCTTGGCGATCTGCGCCGCCTTCCGGATGAACCCTGGGATGCTCGCTCCGGGCATCTCGAACGCGAGCACCTCGTCGACGATCGCGCGGACCGCAGCCGACGGCTGCACCTTCAGGGCAGCCCCGAGGATGTCGCGGTAGAACACCATGTGCAGGTTCTCGTCGGCGGCGATACGGACCATGATCTTGTCGGCCACCGGGTCCGACGAGTAACGCCCCGTATTGCGATGGGCGATGCGCGTCGCGAGCTCCTGGAAGGCGACGTAGGCGAGGCCGCGCAACGTGCTCGGCGCGGCATGGTCGTAGCCCTGTTGGAGTTGCGTCATGCGACCGCGCTCCAGGGCGACCGGGTCGATGTTCCGGGTGACCGTCAGGTAGTCCCGCAGGACGATCGCGTGGCGGCCTTCTTCCGCCGTCCAGCGACCGACCCAGTTGATCCATGCCCCATCGCCCTTGCCGAACATCCCGTGGATCAGCCGGTGGTACGAGGGCAGGTTGTCCTCGGTCAGGAGCCCGATCTCGAACGCCGTCTGGGCGACGCCCGTGAGCCGCGGCTGGTCGGGCGTCCAGGGCTCCTTGTCGAAGTCACGACCGAGCCGGTACGGGATGTAGTCGTGCGGGAACCACTCCTGCGCGACCTTGGCGTGCCGATCGAACAGGCGACCGGCCTCGGGCTCGAGCTCGACGAGCAGCGCCCGGTCGGCCTCCAGCGCTTCGTTGGGATCGAGCTTCTGGCCAGGCTCGAGGCGTCGGGTCGTATCGGTCACGTGGTCTCCTGCGCGCGGTCGTGTGCGGTCATCCGGAGCGTACCCGCTCACCTGCCGGCGGCCGCCGAGACCGATGCGCTCCTGCACACGTCGGCACGACGGTAGACTCCGCCGGATGCCCGAACCGCGTCGCGTCACCGCGACCCGCTATGTGACACCCCTGCGCGAAGGCGGATCGTTGCCGGGACTCGTCGAGGCGAACGATGACGGCCTCTACGTCGTGAAGTTCTATGGCGCAGGGCAGGGACCGCGCGCGCTCGTCGCGGAGTGGCTCGCCGGCGAGCTCGCGCGGGCCGTCGGGCTGGCCGTGCCCGACCTCGTCCTGATCGACGTCGACCCGGGCCTTGGCGATGCCGAGCCCGATGAGGAATTGCAGGATCTCGTGCACCGCAGCGGTGGTCTCAACCTCGGGCTCGACTTCCTGCCTGGTGCCCTGATGTTCAATCCCGCCGCCGACCCCGACGTCGATCCCGACACGGCCGCGGACATCGTCTGGCTCGACGCCTTCGTGACCAATCCGGACCGGACCGCGGCCAACCCGAACCTGCTCGTGTGGCACGGTCGGACGTGGCTGATCGACCATGGCGCCGCGCTCTACATCCACCACACGTGGCGTGATCCGGACGCCCACGCCGAGGGCGCCTTCGAGCGCATCCGCGATCACGTGCTCCTGCCGTTCGCCCGTTCGATCGCGGACGCCGATGATCGTCTGGCGCCACGACTCGTGTCCGGGGTGTTCGAGGGTCTGGCCGCGGCGATCCCGGAGACGTGGTTGCCGGATGCCGACGGTGTCGGGTCGGCCCCCGCCCAGAGGGACGCGTACGTGCGCTACCTCGAGCGCCGACTGGCAGCGCGAGCCCGGTTCGTGGAGGAGGCCGACCGTGCCCGACGCGCCGCGTAATCCCTATCAGTACGCGATCATCCGCGTCGTCCCCCACGTCGAGCGCGGGGAGACGGTCAACGCCGGCGTCGTGTTGCTGTGCCGGTCGACCGACTTCGTCGGGGCGCGGACGTCAGTCGACGAGGGGCGCCTTCGGGCGATCGCCCCCGACGCCGACATCGCCTCGATCGAGCGTCACCTCGAGGCCATCGAGCGGATCGCCCAGGGTGATGCCCGTGGGGGTCCGATCGCTCGCCTGACCACGGCGGAGCGCTTCCACTGGCTGGTGGCGCCGGCCAGCACGATCATCCAGCCGTCGGAGGTGCATACCGGGTTGACGGACGATCCGGCCCTCGAGCTGGATCGACTCTTCGACGCGCTCGTCCGCTGAGGTCGGGGGCCTCAGGCGGCCCCGACGGTCATCTGCGCCGAGCGGAGCGCGTCGTGCAGTGTCTCGCCGTCGCCGGGACTCGCGGCGGCGCCGACCAGCCGGAGCTCTGCGCCGAGTCGCCCGACGACCTTCTCGGCACAGGCATCACGCACGCGCTCGAGCAGCGCCTTGGCTTCGGCCTCCTCCGTCTCGGGCAAGAGGAGATGGAAGCGATCGGCGGCAGCTCGGGTCACGCGATCGGTCTCACGCGCATGCTCGCGGACGATCTCGCCGACCCGTGACGCGAGCCGGTCTTCGCTACCGGGTGGCGACAGGCGCAGACGGATGACGACGATGCTCGCTGGCCGACCATAGCGGGCCAGCCGGGCATCCTCGTGGCGCAACGCGATGTCCCAGTCCGGCCGGGTGTCGAGCGGGATGGGACTGCGGACGTCGTCCAACGGGATCGGTCGTGGCGCCCGCCGCGTCGTCCGTCGTGCCGTGGTCGGCGGTCCGTCGAGGAAGGCCTCGATCACCTCGCCGACGCGCTCATCGTGGTGGTCCGTCGGGAGGACGAACCGGGTCCGGCTCGCACGCGGCGTGCGCCGACGTACTGGCGGCGTGTCGTCCGGGAGTTCGGCCATGGGGGACCCCAAGTCTAGTCCGACCGGCCGGATCCGGCGGGGAGTCCGCGTCGTCTGGCTAGACGCTGACCGCGAGAGATGACCTGGAGAAGCGCCTGGCTGCCGGAGCGTATTCCGCCCACGCGTCGGCCAGCCGATCGACCGCCTCGACGAGTCGCGCCGGCTCGGCGCCGTAGGCGATCCGGATGTGGTCGCGGAAGCCACCGTCCGGCGAGGCCAGTGGGCCAGGACGGACGATCACGCCGTGTCGGGCAGCGAGGCGGGTGAACTGGACCGCATCGGCGTCGGGCAGGCCGACCCACAGCGAGAGACCGCCCTCCGGCGTGGACCACTGCCACTCGGGCAGCCTGGTGGCGAGGGCGTCGGTGACGATGGTCCGCCGTTCGGCGGCGGCGGCACGGGTCCAGGTCACGACGTCGTCGATGCGGTCGAAGACGCGGGCAGCGATGGCCTGGGTGATCAGGCTCGTCGCGTGGTCGGCGACGATCTTGCCGGCGACCAAGCGGTCGATGTCGGCGCGCGGCGCCCGGATCCAGCCGATGCGCAACCCGCCCCACGCGAGCTTGCTCAGCGATCCGAGCGTGATGACCCTGTCGCCCGGGTCGAAGGCGGCGATCGGCGGCGGCGCATCGACCCCGAGGCTGGTATCGGGCGTCAGGTCCTCGACGACCTGGAAGCCAAACTCGGCGGCCGCTGTTCCCAGGTCGCGGCGTCGCGCCTCCGGCATCGTCGCGCCGGTGGGGTTGTGGTACGTCGGCACGACATAGGCAAGCCGCACCGGTGCGTTGGCGGCGAGGAGCCTCGCGACGTCGATCCGTGGCCCGTCGGCATCGACCGGCATCGGCATGAGGCGATTGCCGGTGGTGCGAAAGGCATCGATCGCCCCGATGTAGGTCGGGTTCTCCAGCACCACCGCGCTGCCGGGGCCGCCGATCTGCGACGCCACGAGGTGGACCGCCTGCTGGGCGCCGTTGGTGACGAGGATCTGGTCCGGGTCGGTCGCGACGCCCAGCCGGTCGAGGTAGCCAGCGATCGCCACCCGGAGGCGGGGGAGGCCGAACGGGTCGTAGCCCATCTCGCCAAGGAGCTCGGGGACGTCATCGCGGAGGGCCGTCTCGACACAGGCTGCGACGGTCGGACCGGCAGGCAAGGCGCCGATCGTCAGCTGGATCGCATCGGAGTGCTCGGCGCCGGCGAGCCCCGTCGACCACGCCGGCGGCTCGGACATGCGCAACGGGACTTCGGTGTCGGTCTCCTCGGCCGGTGTCGGTGTCAACGCGAACAGCCCGGGACGACGGGCGGCTACGCGCGTGCCGCTGCCCTGCCGGCTGCGTGCCAGGCCCGCCAGCCGGAGCCGGTCGTAGGCGGCGACGATGGTCGTCCGGCTGAGGGACAGCTCCCGGGCCAGTTCGCGCTCGGCCGGGAGACGCGTGCCGGGTGGGAGCAGGCCGACTTCGATGGCCCGGGTCAGGGCGTCGGCAAGCTGTTCGTTCAGCGGGTCGGCGCCGTCCGCCCAGGGTCCGATCAACTCGACCAGTCCAGCGGCGGAGACCATCGAATGCTTTTTCAGTCCATTTGAGGGTGATTGGCTATTTGGGTCGTCTGTCATCGGTGCCAATATCGGGCAAACAGCAGTCCAATGTCAAGGTGGACTGCGAAGAAATTGTTTCGAATGGACCGGAAAGGATGACGATGAGCATGGACATCGGGATGGCAGCGATGACGGCGATCGTCCTCATCGGTCCGTTCCTTGCGCTCGCGCTCGCGGCGCTCCGATTCGGCGCCGACTCGCGCCCCGGCATCGACGACCGCGACCAGCGGCCATGGATGGTCGGCTGACGACGAACCTCCCGCGCAGGCGAACGACCCCGGCCTCTCGCCGGGGTCGTTTCGTGTCTGGCGGGGAAGTCGCGAAGCCGTCAGCCCTTGGCGGCCCGCAGCTCGGCCTTGTGCGCGCGTTTGCCGGCCTGGTAGGACGCCAGCGCCTCGGGTGAATTGACGTCGCCCAGGGTCGGATGCGTGGGCATGACGTCAGCCATCCCCGGCAGGTCGACGGCGAGCCGCTTGCCGAGGATCGCGATCATGCCCTTCGCCTTCATCTCGCCGATGCCCGGCAGGCCCAGCAACCGCCGCTCGAGGTCGCGTCCATCGGTCGCGTCGGTCCAGATCCGGCTGGCGTCGTTGCCGTAGTCGCCGGCGATGGCGGCGGCGAGCTGCTGGACCTTGCCGGCCATGGCGCCGGGGAAGCGGTGCAGTGCCGGCCTCTCGCGGAAGACCGCGTCGAGCGTGGCGGGGTCGGTGGCGGCGATGCGTGCCGCGTCAAGATGGCCGAGTCGGCGCTTGAGCTCGAGCGGGCCGCTGAACGCCTTCTGCACGGTCACCTGTTGATCGAGCGCGAAGCCGATGAGCAGCGCCAGGGGTTCTTCGACCAGGAGTCGATCGGCCTCGTCGTCCCCGGTGAATGGGAGTCGATCGATCGGGGCAGTCATGACCGCATGGTAGTGGACGGCGTCCGGAGTCCCGTCGACAAATGTCCACACGGGTTCGCCACGGACGTCAGCAGCCGTGGCCGCCTCGATGGCCGGAGGATAGGCGCAGCCCGACCGACGGTGGTCGGGGATGAGGAAAGGAGACCGACGATGGCCTCGACCCCGATGGTCCGGGCAGACGCCTATGGGCTCCTGCCCTCGATCTTGATCCTGTTGATGTTGATCCTCGCGAGCCTCGGGATCGTGGCCCACGCCGCGACGCTCTAGCCCCTCCGGATCGAGACCAACTCAGGGCGGCCGCGGGCCGTCCGTCCCGGCCCCGGTCGACGTGCCCCCCGCGTCGCGCCGGGGCCTCCGCATGTCGTCTCGGGCGTGGCCTGGTACGTCCCGGGAATCGTGAGGCCCGGCGTCTGCCGGGCCTCAGGTAGGTGTCAGCGAGTGACGTTCAGCTTCCGGCCCGCCACTGGCTGGCCGTCAGGCCAAGGTTGCCGATGACGGATCGCCAGTACTTGCCGGACTTGGGCGGATCCATGTGCGCCTTCGCCCACGTGGTTCGCCTCGACGAGAACCAGAAGTCGCGTGCCCCGCTCGCGCTCGGGCTCGACATCAGGACCTGGTTCATGTTCCGGTTCGTGGTGAACAGCGACCGGATCTGGGGCGTGACGCTGTTGATCGCCTCGGCGAAGACAGCCTTAGCCCCGGCCCGCAGGAAGCCGGCACCGTAGTTGTCGACGCGCTTGATGGCGGTCGACCGCGTCGGATTCGCCGAGCCCCATTCCGAGTTGCCCGATGCGTAGCACAGGCGGTTGAGGATCACGACCGCGTTCTTCGCCATCTGGATGTCGCGGTCGATGTAGAACTCGCCCCAGTACTTGACGTTGTAATTGCCGTGGCCCGAGCTGGCGTTCAGGCCCATCCCGTCCTTCGTATAGCGCTGGAACGCGCCGTACGGGCTGGGATAGCCGTTGCCATGACCCAGGTAGATCAGGAGGTTCGCCCCACGTGCCGCTGCCTTGACCCTGGTCCAGGTGGCATATGGGCTGTAGAGCTCGGTGACGGAAGCTCCGTACGAGCGGGCGAGCTTGGCATACACGCGCGCGCTGTCGCGGTATTTGGCGGTGCTCGAGCCTGCAGGACCGACCACGACGACGACCTTGATGCTGGCCGCTCGGGTCTCCTGCGGAACCGCCAACGTGCCAAGACCGGCAACGACGACGGCGATGAGTGCAGTGACGATCACGCGATGAGATCGCTGGATGGACGCCCGCTGGGCGCCGTCTGGACGAACTGGCAAGATCCTTGCCTCCTCTCTTCCGGAACATCGCGTGGGGGACGCGATGACGGTGATGTGGGCCGCCGACGGCAGGAAGGCGAGGCGCGGGGGATGGGGGCATGCCATCGACCACCGCGGTGAGCGCGGTGCCGACGACGGGTCCACGTCCGCGGGGGGTGCGACGTGGCGGTCGGGTACGGAACCCGACGGTGACAGGAGTCCTGCCGTGGGGGCGGCGAGTCTTCTGTTGGGCCTGTCTAGTGGGGGCTTGGGCGCCTGGGCCTGGACCGGCAGTATGGCAGCCGGGTCCAGCGGTCGTCCGCAGCCAGAGGTCCTATCGCGGCCCGAGACGGGTGAACCGGGTCGGTTTCCGGTGCCCCGGCGCACCATCCACGGCGCGGATCGGCCGATACGACGACGTCGGTCGGCTGTCGACCTGCCGTATCGGGTCGGAGGTCGGCGACGGATATCGGCTATGCTCCGGTCGGCCGACGGGCGGCTGCGCGAAGGCGCGCACGGCCGGCGCCACCGTCGTGCTCCCGCGGATCCCGCCAGCCGACGGCCAGATCCATGCAGGAGCTGCTACTTGACCTTCGAATCGCTCGGCCTTTCGGCCGATCTGCTGAAGACCGTCGCCGACGAGGGCTACACCACCCCGACGCCGGTCCAGGCAGCCGCCATCCCCATCGTGCTCGAGGGCCGCGACGTGCTCGCCGCCGCGCAGACAGGGACCGGCAAGACCG
Source organism: uncultured Chloroflexia bacterium (assembly GCA_963813535.1). Taxonomy (GTDB): domain Bacteria; phylum Chloroflexota; class Limnocylindria; order Limnocylindrales; family CSP1-4; genus SPCO01. Next base: position 69,508 of record CAWEZH010000003.1, read on the forward strand.
CAGCCTTCACGCTGCCCATCCTCGATCGACTCCGCGGCCAGGCCAACGATTCGTTCTCCCCGGCACGCCACCCGGTGCGTGTGCTGATCCTCGTCCCGACGCGCGAGCTCGCGATGCAGGTCGACGAGAGCGTCCGGACGTACGGCCGGACCGTGCCGCTGCGCTCGGCCGTGGTCTACGGCGGCATGCCGATGGACCCACAGATCAAGGCGCTGCGCGCCGGTGTCGAGATCCTGACCGCGACACCCGGGCGCCTGCTCGACCTCGTCGGCCAGAAGGTCGCGAACCTGGGCCAGGTCGAGATCCTCGTGCTCGACGAGGCCGACCGGATGCTCGACATGGGCTTCCTGCCCGACATCCAGCGGATCATCGAGCTGCTCCCGAAGCGACGCCAGAACCTGATGTTCTCGGCGACGTTCTCGGACGACATCCGACGCCTGTCCGGCACGATCCTGCGGAACCCGGAGACCGTCGAGGTCGCGCCCCGCAACACCACGGTCGAGGGCATCAAGCAGCTGGTCTATCCGGTCGACCGCGATCGGAAGGAGGAGCTGCTCGCGCACCTCATCCGCACCTATGACCTGCGCCAGGTGCTGGTCTTCACGCGCACGAAGCTCGCGGCATCACGCCTGGCCTCACGGCTGGACCGCGATCGTCTCGACGCCGTCGCGATCCATAGCGATCGCTCGCAGCCCGAACGCACGCGCGCGCTCGAGGGCTTCAAGTCCGGCGATATCCGCGTGCTCGTCGCGACCGACGTCGCGGCGCGCGGCCTGGACATCGAGGACCTGCCGGTCGTCGTGAACTTCGAGCTGCCGTGGAATCCGCAGGACTACATCCACCGCATCGGCCGGACCGGCCGGGCGGGGGCGACGGGTGAGGCGATCAGTCTCGTCTGCATCGACGAGGTCGACCTGTTGCGCGGCATCCAGCGGATGCTCAAGCGGGCGATCCCGTGGACCGTCGAGGACGGCTTCGTCCCGGATCGGTCGGCCGAGCCGCGTCCGCTCGGGATGCGGGCCGGCCACGCGCATGTCGGCCGCGATCACCATGCCCGCCGCAAGCCGGTCCGGACGAGATCCGGAGCGGGGGTCGGGTCGGCTGGGGACGCCGGCGGACGGCGCCGTGGCGGCGGTGCGCGCAGGTCGGGCCGGGGTTGACGACCGACTAGGACGCGAGGATCAGATCGCGCCGGTCTCGGCCACGTCGGCCTGGATCATCTCCGCTCCCGGGAAGAAGAACCCCAGCATCAGGTCGCAGGCGACGCTCTCGACGCCATAGCGATTGACCAATGCGTGGCGGCCGACAGGGATCTGCGGGACTGCCGTGCCTGTCTCGGACCGCCGCCCCACGCTGACGTCCCGCAGCAACACGAACTCGCCGCTGGGCCGAGTGAGGGCGCGCCCTGGGTCGAACCCGGGCAGGGTCGGCATCTCACCCTCGACGGTGTATGGACCCATCTCGAGACGGATGCCATGCCACGAGGCGTGTACCGGGGTGATCGAGTCGTCGTCCCCGACCGCGATCAGGACGTCGTCGATCGGGATCGATACGCCCGAGTTGGACGATGGGATCCCGCCGAGCGGGTGCCACTGGACACGATCGAGCGTCAGGACGCCGTCATGCTCCAGGACCTCACGAAGGGTGCCGGCGCGGGCCAGCACGCCGCTGGCGACTCCCTCGGCCGTGTACGCGTCCACTTTGATCGGCATACCGTCCCCTCAGCGTGGGCTCCACCGTGCGGCTCACGCGCGCGCGCGGCAAGTGACCCATCCGTACCGGCGACACGCGTCCGGTGGTCCGGCGCCCACGTGCGCACCGCGCCTGCGATCAGCGCCGCTGGCGGCAGCCGCAGGGACGATCGAGGGGGGTCAGCGCCATGCGCAGAAGCGAGCGGACGATCGGCGCCGGATCGGTGCGGCTCTGGTTGGTCAGTACGGCGATCGAGACGCCCTGGTCGGGCAGGTAGCGGACTGCGGATCGAAAGCCGAGCAGCCGCCCGGAGTGACCCACCGTGGTGAGTCCGTCGATCTCGACCACCTGTGTCCCATAGCCGTACGGCACCGACGACTTGAGGGCGGTCGTCCCGGCCGGATCGACCATGGCGGCCAGGTAACTGGGCAAGAGGACCTCACCGCCGTAGAGGAAGTGCGCCCAGCGCGCGAGGTCGCGGGCGGTCGACGCGAACCCGCCGGCCCCGCCGGCGGCCGTCACGACCGACGTGAACGGCACGAGGGCCGTGTCGTCCGACAGGTCGATGGCGGGCGCAGCCGTGGACGCCGACTCGAATCGATAGCCGTGAGCGATGTCCGCGGGTGCCTGGTCCTCGGGCTGGTACCAGGTGTGGTCGAGCTCGAGCGGAGCCAGGAAGCGGGTCCGCACCTGCTCGGCGAGCGGCACCCCGCCGACCTCCTCCGCGAGCATGCCCAGCACGAGATAGTTCGTGTTCGAGTAGTGGAATCCCTTGCCCGGCTCGAAGTAGGCCTTGCCGACGTACTTGAGGGCCTGGGTCGGACTCCAGCGCGCGGTCCGGCCGCGATAGCAGCAGCCGGTCGATGGACGGGTGGAAGAAGAAGTCGCGAAGGCCGCTCGTATGGTCCAGCAGCTGGCGGACCTTGACCTTGCTGGAGACCTTCTTGACGTCGGGCAGGTAGCGCCGTACGGGAGCGTCGAGGTCCAGGCGACCCTCCTCGGCGAGTGCGAGGATCAGCGCCGCGGTGAAGGTCTTGCTGACGCTGGCGATGGCGAACGAGGTCGAGCGAGTGACCGGCGCCTTGCCAGGCACGTCGGCGAGGCCGCTGACACCCGACCAGGTCGAGCCGTCCGGTAGCACGATGGCGACCGAGATGCCCGGGATCGCGTAGCGCTCGCGGAGTCGGTCGAGCCGGGCTTGCAGTGCGAGGCGGGTCGCCGGAGCGAGTCGCGGGCGGGTGATCGAGACGGGTGGCTCGATCGCCGGAGGCGCACCTGGACCTGGGCTCGGGCCGACCGATGCGGCCGGCGATGAGGACGGGAACAGCGTGGTCGATGGCGACGGCTCGGTTCCCGCACGCTCGCTGGGCGTCGACGTCGGCGTGGCCGCCGGCGACGACGTGGGGGTCGCCGCGAACGCCGGGCTGAGGGCGACGGTGACGATCGCGACGGCTGCGGCGATCGGGATGAGCGGGATGGCCCGTCGGACCCCCGTCCGACGCGGCCGGGACGCGGCCATGCAGCGCGGACCATACCGCGACCTGATCGCGGCTACCATCCCGGGATGCCTACCCCGACGTCCCATCGATGAACGCCGCCGAACTCCTGCGCGAGGTCGGCCTGCTCGCCGATGGTCCGGTGGTGTGGGGCCGACCCGTGTCAGCGGGCGGAGCTGGCGTGTTCGTCGTCGAGCTGACCACACCCCTGCCACGAGCGCCGATCGAGCTCACACGGGTGGGCAAGTGGATCGAACGCGTGCCCGATCTGACGCTGGACGGCGAACGTCCGACGGCGAAGGGGCTGGCCGCGCGGCTCGGGGCCTTCTGGCTGCCGTCGCAGTCGGTCGTGTTCATCGGTGCGGCGACCACGACGATCGGCGGGCGCGTCGCGGCGATCCAGAAGACCGTCCTCGGTGACCGACGGCCGCAGTCCACGGGACATTGGCTGCACACATTCAAGCCGTCCACGCCGATGCGCGTCTGGTGGGCCCGCACCGATGCCGTCGAGGAATACGAGGACGCGCTCCTGGCGGCCTTCGCCGCGGGCGTGCCCCAGGAGGAGGCCACGACCTTGCCGGGTGCGGGCGTCGTCCTGCCGTTCGCCAACCTGCGGCGACCGACCGGCGAGCGGCGTACGACCGGGCTCGCCGGATCTCTGCTGGTCGAGGAGCGTGAACCCACGCCCCCGCCGTCGCGAGTCGTGCTCGTACGGGACGGCGACGCCGAGGGCGCGCGAGGCGAGCCGCCGGTGCGGAAGCCTCGAGCCGCCCGGACAGCGACTGCGACTACTGCGTCGCGCGGAACGACGCGAGCGGGCGCGACGACGGTATCGCTCACCGCGGAGGGCGCCACGCGACTGCAGGCCGAGCTCGTCGAGCTGACGACCGTGCGTCGACCCGAGGTCATCGCGCGGATCCGTACGGCCAAGGAGCTGGGCGACCTGAAGGAGAACGCCGACTACACCGCGGCGCGCGAGGAGCAGTCGTTCCTCGAAGGTCGGATCCAGGCGATCGAGCGGCAGTTGCGGGATGCCGTGATCACCGAGGCCCCGAAGGCCGGCGCCGGCGCCGACATCGGGTCACGCGTCACTGTCGAGATCGACGGCGATGAATCGGTCTACACCCTGGTCGGCACGGCCGAGTCGAAGCCGTCGGAGGGCAGGCTGTCGGTGGTGTCGCCGGTCGGGCGCGCGCTGGTCGGGTCGCGACCGGGCGACGAGGTCGACGTCGAGACGCCGCGGGGCCGAGTCGCGTACCGGGTGGTATCGGTCGAGTAGCGGTTCCCCGGCCTGGGTTCGGGCCGACGGAGCGCCGCTGGCGCCCCAGCGGGACTAGGCCTTCGGGCCGTCGACCAGCTTGTGCTCGACCGCGTACAGCGCCGCCTGGGTGCGCGACGCGAGGCCGAGCTTGCCCAGGATGTTCGACACGTAGGTGCGGGCGGTCCGTTCCGTGATGAACAGCTCGGCGCCGATATCCTTGTTGCTCATCCCCTGCCCCAGCAACCGAAGGACATCCTTCTCGCGCTCGGTCAAGGGCTCTGCGAGCTGCTCGTCGGGCGACTTCTTGGCGCGCATCCGCTGCGCCAGCAGCCGGGCGACCGCCGGGTCAAGGTGCACCTCGCCGGCGTATGCGGCACGGACGGCTGCCGCGACCTCCTCGGCCTCGGCGTCCTTGAGGACGTAGCCGGATGCTCCAGCCTCGAGGGCGGACGTGACCTTCTCCTCCTCGATGAACGAGGTCATCGTGACGATCTCGGTCTCGGGACGCTCGGCCTTGATCCGGCCGATTGCGGTCACCCCGTCCATGTTCGGCATGAGCAGGTCCATCAGCACCACGTCCGGCTCGAGGCGGCGCGCCATCGCGACACCCTCGGAGCCGTCGGCCGCCTCGCCGACGACCTCGATGTCGGGCTGATGGTCGAAGAACATCTTCAACCCCATGCGTACGACCGCGTGGTCGTCGACGATGAGGACGCGGATCGGGGCGGGATCGGTCACGTCGACTCCTGGGGCCGTGTCGGCGTCGGTCGAGGGTGTGGTCGTGGGATGCGCGGGGCGCGTCGAGTCTAGCAAAGCAGGGTCCTCGGGCTGGGCCGGTTCAGACGGGATCGGTAGAACGGCCGGCAGCCACGATCGCGGCGATCAGCTCGCTCTGCCGGAAGGTCTTGCGGACGAAACCGTCGGCGCCGCTCTCGAGCACGCCCGACTCGAGCGAATCGGACCAGCTCATCGCCAGGATGCGGACCGACGGCAGGTTGGCACGCAGGCGGGCGATGAAGGCGATCCCGCCATCGACCTCGGGCAAGCGTGGATCGACGACCACGACATCGGGCTCATGATCGGATGCGAGGTCGAGCGCGGGGCCGACCTGGCCGGCACTGGCCACGACCATGCACTGACCGCCGATGGCGAGGAGACCGGTGAGGCTTTCACGTACTCGGTCATCCGCATCGACGACCAGGACACGGAGCGGACCGTCGTCATGGGGACCGAGGTGAGACATGGGCCCATGGTGGGCCCGCCGGGAGTCGCACCGAAAGGGACCTTCGCCGAAGGCGGGATCGGCGGAATGACAGGTCGGGGCTACGTCATCCGTCGCGGATCGACGCGTCCTCCAGGGTGGTCGAGGGGCGTTGGATCCCGGCCGCCGCCGCCAGGTCGTCCAGCGTGTCCGGCCCCATCCGGACCTCGACGGTGGTGCCTTCGCCGGGCCGGCTTGCGCACGAGAACTCGGCCCCGATGCGATCGGCTCGGGCGCGCATCCCGGCCAGCCCGAGGTGGCCGTCAGGCACTCGCTCCGGATCGAAGCCCTTGCCGTCGTCCTCGACGCGTAGCCGGACGCCACCGCCGTCGCGCCGGACATCGACCCGGACCTGGTGCGCAGCAGCGTGCTTCACCACGTTGTGGAGCGCTTCCTGGGCGATCCGATAGAGGACTTCCTCGGCAGGCAGTGGCATTCGATCGGTCAGATCGCTCTCCACGACGATCGGCAGCCCGAGGCGACCCTGGAGCGCGCTCGCGTGGGTCTTGAGCGCGCGGACGAGACCGTCCTGCTCGAGGTTGCCGGGGCGCAGCTCGAAGATCAGCGCGCGCATCTCGGCGAGCGCCTCCCGCTGGAGGTCGCGCAGCTGGACCAGCTGGTCGCGGGCGGCCGCCGGATCCTTCTCGAGCAGCATCTCCACGGAGCGGGACACGAGCGTCATCGAGAACAGCGCCTGCGTGACCGAGTCATGGAGCTCCCGGGCGAGGTGCGCGCGCTCCTCGCCGGCCGCCAGCTCCCCCGCCTGCCGGCGCAGCTCGTTCTCGAGCCGGACCTGATCGCTCACGTCCCGCGTGGCGCCCTGGATCCCGGCGAAACGACCGGCGTCGTCGGTCACGCCGATGGCCCGCACGTCGACGGGCACGCGCCGGCCGTCGGGCCCGGTCAGGACCAGCGCGGCCTGCTGCTCGCGGTCGGGGTGCGCGACGAGCTCGCCCCAGCGATCGCCGGCGAGCGGCACGGTCGACTGATCGACCAGCACCGAGAAGTGCTGCCCGATCATGTCCGCCGACGTGTTGCCGGTGACCCGCTCGATGGCGTCCGACAGGAACGTGAACCGGCCTTCGGCGTCGGTCGCGAAGACGATGTCGGGCGAGTTCTGGATGAGGAACCGGTAACGCTCCTCGGACTGGCTCAGCTCATGCTCGAGGCGCAGCCGCTCCGAGATGTCGCGCGCGACGCCGTTGATCCCGACCACCACGCCGTCCTCGACCTTGGCCAGGACGTTGATCTCGAGTGCCCGGGGAGCGCCGTCACCGTCGAGGAAGTCCATCCGGACGGAGTGGACGGTCGTGGGGTCATCGAGGACGGCCTGGTAGCTGGCCGCGGCTGCGCCCTCCCAGCCTGGCGCCACTCGCTCGAAGAAGGCGCGGCCGAGCGTGTCCTCGAGGTCCCAGCCGAGCATCGTCGACGCCCGGTCGGACAGGAACGTGTAGCGGCCCTCGGCGTCCGTCGCGAAGACCATGTCCGGGGACGACGAGGCGAGGTTCCGGTAGCGGTCCTCCGAGGCTCGCAGGTCACGCTCCAGCCGATCGCGCTCGCGCATGTCGCGGACCGAGCCGTTGGCGCCCGTGAAGTGCCCGGCGTCATCGAGGCTTGCGACCGCGATGAACTCGGCGGGCACGGACGACCCATCGCGGTGCTGGAGATTGATCCGGCCGCGGACCTCCTGCGTGCCGGTCTCCATCGCCGTCGTCCAGTCGAAGTCGGCCACCTCCTGGGACGAGTCGTGGACGAGCGCCCCGAAATGCTTGCCAAGCAGCTCATCGGGTCGGAAGCCCGTCAGCCGTTCGACCGCGGCGGACAGGAACGTGATGTTCGCGTCGGCGTCGATGGACCAGATGAGGTCGGGGGCGTTCTGGACGAGGTAGCGGTAGCGCTCTTCGGATCCGCGCAACTCGCGCTCCAGCCGAGCCCGTTCCGAGACGTCGCGGACCGTGCCCTGCGCGCCGACCCAGACGCCGTCCTCGAAGACCCCGGCGGTCGTCACCTCGGCCGAGAAGGTCGAGCCGTCTCGACGGACCAGCACGAGTTGGACCCGTTCGACGAGGTCCGGGTCCCGCCCGACTGCCGCGTACTTCTCGCGGGCGATGGGGATGGAGTCGGGGTGGGTCAGGAAGCCGAAGTGCTCACCGACGATCCGCTCCACGGGCCAGCCGAACAGTTGCTCGGCCGAGTCCGCCATGAATGTGAAGACACCCTCCGCGTCCGCGCGCCAGATGACGTCCGGTGTCGTCTGGACAAGACCACGGAAGCGCTTCTCCTCCTGGGTGAGACGCGTGAGGAGCCTCGAGTTCGTCAGGGCGATGGCCGCCTGGTCGGCGAGGCCCTGGAGGAGGTCCAGGTCGTCGGGCTCGAACGTCCGCGGCGTCGATGACGAGATCGCGAGCGTCCCGATGACCTCTCCACCGGGCGCGCGCAGCGGTGCCGCGGCCATCCCGACCAGGCCCATCCGTTTGGCGACGGCCTGATCGTCGAGCTCGTGCGGGATGCGCGGGTCGGCCTGGTAGTCCGATGTGAAGACCGGCGCGCCCTGGAGTGCCGCGAGCCCGTTGATGCCGCCACCGAGCGGGAACCGCATGCCCATCAGCCACTCGTGCGTCGCGTCACCAGCGCCGCCGCTGACCACGACCGGGACCAGGTTCTCGCCGTCGGACGCCATCCGGGTGAGGTGGGCGCCGTCGCTCTCGAGCAGTCGGCGCGCCTCCTCGACGACCCGCTCGAGCACCTCGTCGGGGTCGGTCAGCGCTGCGATGCGCGCCGTGATGTCACGCAGGGAGCGCTCGGTCTCGGCACGCCGTGCGAGCGCCCGCTTGGACCGCTCCAGCTCGTCGATGAGCTGGGCATTCGTGATCGCGATCGCGGCCTGCTCGGCGAGGCCGCCGAGAACGGCCGCGTCCAGCTCGTCGAACGCGCTCGGCTCGTGGCTCATGACCTCGATCGCGCCGAGCGGCCCGGCCTCGCCGATGATCGGAGCTGCGATCAGGGCGCGCACGTTGGCGAGGTCGGCCAGCGAATCGGTCAGCACGTCGTGCTCGAATTCGGCCGTGTTGTAGTCGGCCACGTTGATGACGCGCCCCTCGGCGACGGCCTTGCCGGCGACCCCCTGGCCGACCCGCAGGCTGTTGAGCTTGAGCGCCTCGCGCTGTGCCGTGGGGAGACCGGCGTCGTACGCCCAGATCAGCGTGTCCCGCTCCGGGTCGTACTGGTCGATGACGGCCCCGTCGGCCCGCAGGAGGCGGTGCGCTTCGTCGATGATCGCCTGGAGCACCTCGTCGGGTTCGCGGAGGGCGGTGATGCGGGCGGCGATCTGCCGCAGCGACCGTTCGGCCTCGGCTCGTCGCTCGACGTCCGCCTGTGAGCGGGCGAGGGCCTCCATCAGATTCGCGTTCACGATCGCGATGGACGCGTGGGTCGCGAGCGCCGAGAGCGTCTCCACGTCGGCCTCGGCGTACGTCCCGGGCTGGCGCGACACGACCGACAACACGCCCAACGGGCGGGCGTCCTCGCCGGTCAGCGGGACCGCGATCACGGCCCGGATGCCGGCCTTGCGGATGAACTTCTCGATGCCAGGTGTCGTCTCGAAGCGGCTATCAGCGAGGTAGTCGGCGGTCATGTATGGCCGCTGATCGGCGAACGCCAGGCCGGCGACGGCCTGACCGGGCTTGATCCCGCCGGTCCGACCCCAGTCCGGGACGTCGCGCATCGCGTCGCCGGCCGAGTAGGCCCACAGGAGCGAACTGGTCGCGTCGTCCCAGAGGTCGATCCGCGAGCCGTCCGACTCGAGGAGACGGGCCGCCTCGACGACGATCCGGTCCAGCACCTCGGTCGGATCGAGGATCGACGACACGCGGACGGCGATCCCGCGTAGCGTCCGCTCCGCGTCGGCGCGGCGGGCGGTCTCCTCGCGCGAACGTTCGAGCTCGGCGATGAGGCGCACATTGGCGATGGCCACGGCCGCCTGGTCGGCCAAGCCGACGAGCACGGCTGCATCCTGCTCGTCGTAGCCGTTCGGACGATCGACGTAGACCGTGATGGCGCCGATCACCTCTCCGCGGCGCAGCAGCGGGGCCGCGATGACCGACTCGATGCCGGCCTCCACGACGAACTTGTCGCGCTCCGGGGTGTGCATGAAGCGGTCGTCGCGCAGGTAGTCACCGCTCCACTCGACCTTGCCCGTCCGCAGCGTCATGCCCGATACGCCCGCATCCGGCTGGAGCTCGACCTCGGCCAGGAACTTGTCGTTGTAGTGCAGCCGCGTGTCGGTATGGCGGTACGAGTCGCCGGCGGCGTCGGCCGGGTCGATGAGGTCGATCATCGCCCCGCTGGAACGGAGGAGGCGCGTCGCGGCATCGACGACCGCCTGGAGGATCTCGTCCTTGTCGCGCATCGCCGTCACGATCGCGGCGATCTCGCGGAGCGTGCGCTCGGCCTCGGCGGTCCGAGCCAGCGCCGCGCGCGATTCGGCGAGCTCCGTGATCAGGCGCGCGTTCGTGATCGCGATCGCGGCCTGGCTGGCGAGGGCCCGGACGAGGGCGGCGTCATCCTCGTCGAAGGCGTCCGGCCTGACCGCATACACCTCGATGACCCCGAGCGGTTCGTGCTCGCCGGTGATCGGTGCCGCGATCATCGACCGGAACCCGGTCCGCTCGTAGAACGTGGAGTTCTCGGGTCCCGGGGGGAACAGGGAGGCGAGATCGTCCCCGGCGACGACGACCCGGTCCTCGGCCACGGCCACACCGGTCGCTCCTTCGCCGACCGAGATCCACAGGTTCATGCGTTCCTCGGCGCTGAACTGCTTGCGGAGACCGTCGTCGTACGCCCACCGCAGATTGCCGGTCTCCGGGTCGAGCAGATCGAGGATCGCGCCCTCGCCGCCGACCAGGCGGCTCGCCAGCTCGACGACCTCCTGCAGGATCTCGGCCGGATCGCGCAGCGCCGTGATGCGGGCGGCGATCTCCCGCAGTGCCTGCTCGGCGTCGGCTCGCCGGGCGAGGCCCTCCCGAGAGCGGTCGAGCTCCTGACGCGATCGGTCGAGCTCCTCGATGAGCCGGGCGTTGGCCATCGCGCTCGCGGCGTGCTCCGCGAGGGCACGCACCAGCGCGATCTGCGCCGCGTCGAAGGCGTCCTCCGCCTGGGAGAACGAGCCGAGGGCGCCGAACACTTCGTCACCGGCCACCAGCGGAGCCACGACCATCGACCTGATGCCGAGGTCATCCACGACTCGATCCGCGCTCCGCGAGTGCCGGAATGCCGAGTCATTGCGGTAGTCGGACGTGACCACGACGGCGCGCGAAGCGACCGCCCGCCCGAACATCCCGACCCCCGGTGCCAGCTCGAGGTCCCGGATCCACTCGCGCGTGCGCTCGCGCTTGATGCCCGCATCGTGGGCGAAGCGCAGGTTCCCGCTCTCGGCGTCGATCAGGTAGACCATCGCGCCGTCCGCATCCAGAAGGCGAGCGGTCTCCTCGACGGCCGCGGTCAGCAGACCGTGGACAGCACCCCCGCCGTCGGGATCGCGCGAGCTCCGGCCGGCACGGGATCGCGTCGCATCGGGTTCGGCGGCAGGTGCGGTCGACGCAGTCGACGCAGGCGTGCGCGGGCGACGGGGTCGGACAGGAGCGCTCATCGGCCGTTGAGGATACGCCGGGCATTCGTGCGGCGGGCATCGCCGTTCGGCGATGTCGACTACGTCATCCGGCCGAGACGGCGACCGTCGTCCGGCCGCGGCGAGCCTGGTCGTCAGGCAGGGCCAAGTGGGGGCGAGCGTCCGGTCGGTTCGGTGTCGCTTGCCGGGCGTGCCGGGCAGGGTCCGCGTCCGACGATGCTCTCGTCACCGACCGGACTGATCCGGCACCCACCACAGACGAGGTCCCGACAACGAGATGTTCGCCTCCCGAACGCCACTCCGCCTTTCCGACGTCGTCATCCGCGCCGCGATCGTCGGTCTTGTCCTTGCCACCGGGTACATCCACCTGACCCTCGGCGGGCTGCTCTTCACCCTGAACGCGCTCGGCTACTTCACCGCCGCGGTCGCGATGGTCGTGCCGCTCGCGCTGGCCGTCCGGTTCCGCTGGTTCGTCCGCGTCGGCCTGATCGGCTACGCGGCGACGGCGATCGTCGCCTGGGCGATCATGGGCCCCTACTTCCAGCTGGCCTACATCGCCAAGGGCATCGAGGTGGCGCTTATCGCACTGCTGGTCATCGACTTCGCCCGCATGGACGGCAATCCCGTCAACGTCGTGAAGCGCGAGCTGGCCGCTCTCAACGGTTTCGTGGCCAAGACCCGCGGCACCGCCGGCGCCGGGGCGTAGCGATCCGCGCTAGGGTTAGCGCATCACATCGATCCAACGGACGAGCCGCGTCACGGTGACGCGGCTCGTTCCACGCCGTGAAGGAGACCCATCCATGAAGCGAGTCGTCCAGGCTCTCGCCCTCGCCGGGCTGGCCGCCCTCACCGTCGCCTGCTCGGGCGGTGGCTCCTCCCCCGCCCCGGCCACAGCCGCCCCGGCCAGCCCGGGCGCCTCGGCACCGGCCGGCGGCGGCACCACGATCGTCGCCAAGGACCTCGCGTTCCAGCCGACGACCCTGACGATCGCCGCCGATACCCCGACCGAGATCATCCTCGACAACCAGGAGCAGGTGCCGCACAACATCGCCATCAAGGACGGCGCGGGGGCCACCGTGTTCAAGGGCGAGATCGTCACCGGCACGAAGGTCACGAACGCCGTGCCGGCTCTGCCCGCGGGTGCCTATACCTTCTGGTGCGAGGTCCATCCGAACATGACCGGGACACTGACCGCCGAGTAGCCCGCGCACGCATCCAGTACCGACGCCGACCCCGGGACCACCACGGATCCGGGGTCGCTGCGTTCTCCCTCCCTCGGAGGGTCGGGTACCGTTGCGCTGCAGTCGACCGCACGGGAGTGCCCATGCTCGAGATCGATGACCTGGCGAAGCGCTACGGCAATGTCGTCGCGCTCGATGGCGCCAGCTTCACCGCCCGTCCGGGCCGGATCGTCGGCTTCCTCGGTCCGAACGGGGCCGGCAAGACCACGACGATGCGCTGCGTCTTCGGGCTTGTCAGGGCGGATCGCGGCACGGTGCGGTGGAAGGGCCAGCCGGTCGATCGCGATGCCCGCCTGCGGTTCGGCTACATGCCCGAGCAGCGCGGCCTCTATCCGCGGATGCGAGTCGGCGAGCAGGTCTCGTACTTCGCCCAGCAGCACGGTCTGACGCCGCGGGACGCGGACGCGGCGGGCCGTCGGTGGCTCGAGCGGATGGGGCTCGGCGACCGCGCCAAGTCGAAGCTCGAGGAGCTGTCGCACGGCAACCAGCAGCGCGTCCAGTTGACCGTCGCGCTGGCGCATGATCCGGAGCTGCTCGTCCTCGACGAACCGTTCTCGGGTCTCGACCCGATCGGCATCGCGACCATGACCGACGTCCTCCATGATCGCGCTGCGAACGGCGTCGGGGTCGTCTTCTCGAGTCACCAGCTCGACCTCGTCGAGGACGTGTGCGAGGACGTGGTGATCATCGCCCGTGGGCGCGTCGTCGCGGCGGGTGCGATCGACGAGCTCAAGACCCGGTCGGGTCGACGGCATCTCGAGATCGAGGTCGTCGGCTCGGACGGCTCGTGGCTCGATGGCGATGGCTCCCTGACCGTCCTCGAGCAGGACGGCGACCGTGTGAAGCTGCTCGTGAGGGACGACGTCGATCTCGACGCGCTCCTGGCGCGGGCGCGCGACGCCGGTGAGGTCCGCACGTTCGCCTACCAGGCCCCGAAGCTGTCGGAGCTGTTCATGGAAGCCGTGACACCGACGCCCGCTCCGACCACGTCCCTGGCGGAGCCCGTCGCATGAGCCGCTGGCGGAGCATCTGGCTGGTCGCCAAGCGGGAGATCCTGGAGCGCGGACGAAGTCGCGGGTTCGTGTTCTCGGTGGCCTTCACGACGCTGCTCGTCATCGGGTCCTTCGTGGTCCCCACGCTGCTGTTCGGGGACGAGGATCCCAAGGTGATCGGCGTGGTCGGACCGGCTCCGGCCGGGCTCGAGTCGGCGATGGCCCTGACGGCCGGTCAGCTCGGCCAGGAGGTCCGGGTCGTCGAGCTCGACAGCGAGGCAGCGGCCCAGGCCGCGCTCGCGGATGAATCGGTCGACGCCGTCGTGAGCGTACCGGCCGACCTGTCCTCGCCAGGAACGGTCCGGTTCCCGAAGGAGCCCGACAACGCCGTGTCCCAGATCGCGACGGCATCGATCGTCGCCCTGCGCATCCAGGACCTGCTCGCCGAGGCCGACATCGATCCGGCCGCGCTGCTCGCCGTACAGCAGCCGCCCACGGTCGACTCGGTCGACCCTGAGACGGAGGCCGACCAGGCCCGCTTCCTGTTCGCGAATATCGGCGCCGTGCTGATCCTGGTCGGTATCTTCAGCTTCGGCTTCACGGTGCTGACCGGGGTGATCGAGGAGAAGCAGAGCCGTGTCGTCGAGGTCGTCCTCTCGACGGTCCGCCCACGCGACCTGCTGATGGGCAAGGTCCTCGGCATCGGGGTCCTTGGGCTCGTGCAGCTGGTCGTGTTCGTCGCCGCCGCGCTGGCGGCTGCCGTGCTGACAGATCGGTTCACGCTGCCCGCGACCACGCCCGGGGCCGTGGTCATGCTGGCGATCTGGTTCATCCTGGGCTATGCGCTGTACTCGACGGCGCTGGGCTTCCTGGGTGCCTTGGCATCGCGCATCGAGGAAGCCTCCAATGCGTCGACCCCGGTCACGATGATCGCGATGATCAGCTACTTCGTCGCGATCTTCGCGGTCATCAACGACCCGTCCGGCCCCGTGGCCCGGATCGCCACGTTCTTCCCGCCCTCGGCACCGTTCGTCGTGCCACTCCGGGCGGCGTTCGATGCGATCGAACCGGTCGAGACGGTGCTCGCCATCGCCGTCACGGTCGTGGCGATCTGGGTCCTGTTCTCGATCGGCGCCCGTGTGTATGCCGGTGCCGTGCTCCAGACGGCGGGCCGCACGAAGCTGCGCGACGCGTGGCGCTCCGCCGGGGAGTAGGCGTCAGTCGAGGGCTTCGAACAGGCCGGGGAGCCCGCCGGCGTGCCAGAAGACGACCCGCTGGCCATCCCACGCCCCCGAGCGCACGCCGGCGACCAGACCGGCCAGCGCCTTGGCCGTGTAGATCGGGTCCACCAGGATCGCCTCCGTGTGGGCCAGCAGCTCGGCCGCCTCACGGGCGGCATCGGTCGGGCGGCCGTACCCCTCGCCGATCTGGCGCTCGTCGAGCTCGATCGTGCTCGGGTCGACTCGCCGGCCGAGATCGGCCGCAGTCCGGGCGATGACCGGTCGGAGCTCGTCGGCCGTGCGCGCGGCGACGATGCCGTCGACCGCGATCGCCGGTGGGAGGCCGGTCAGGAGGCCGGCGTGCGTCCCTCCGGTCGCGCTTGCCAGCACGACCCGGTCGATGGACACGCCGGCATCACGGGCCTGCGCGAGGACCTCTCGGGCGGCGAGCAGCTGACCGTACGCGCCGAGCGCGCCGGAGCCGCCGACGTCGATCACGTACGGGCGCCCACCCGCGGCAGCCGTCTCGGCCACCACGTCCCGTACCTTCGCCTCGCGCTCGGCTCGATCCGCCGTCGCCAGCTGATGGACCGTGGCGCCGAACGCCTGTGCCAGCCGGATGCCCGGTCCCGGCGGATCGGCCGGTGGCCCCGAGAGGACGAGATGGACGCGGAGGCCGGCTCGGGCGCCTGCGGCGGCCGTCAGCCGGGCGTGGTTCGACCAGCGTCGGCCGCTGGTGACGAGCGTGTCGGACCCCTCGGCGAGCGCCGCGCCGACCAGGAACTCGAGATTGCGCAGCTTGTTGCCGCCGAACGCGAGGGGCAGGAGATCCTCGCGCTTCACCCAGATCTCGACCTTGCCACCGAGCGCCTGGCTGAAGCGGGGCATGGCATGGAACGGCGACGGCCCATCGATGAGCGGGAAGCGGGGCGGAGACGCCATCGGGCGGATGGTAGCGACCTATCATCGACACATGCCCGAGCAGGTCGAGCCCACGACGCATCTCGGGCTGCCGGCGTGGGGGTTCGCCTTTCCGGGACCTCTTCGTGACGAACTGACAGCGCTCGCGCTCGACGGCACGAAGACAGCGACCGCGAGCCTTGGCGTGGACTTCGTCCTGGATGGGTCCACGCTTCCGCGAGCCGGTGACCGCGAGGTGCTGCTGGACTCCGCCGGGCGACCGATCGCCATCGTCGAGATCACGCGCGTCGAGCTGTCGACGATCGGTCTGGTCGGCGACGAGTTCGCCCGAGCCGAGGGCGAGGGCTTCGCGGACTCCGTCGAGTGGCGGGAGGCCCACGAGCGGTTCTGGGGGAGCTACATCGATGACCTGCGAACCGGGCTGCAGGATCCCACATTCACGCTGACGGATTCCACGGTCGTGGTCTGCGAGTGGTTCCGCATCGTCGAGCGCCTCGAGGCGACCGGCTGATGGCGACCCGCATCTCGCCCGATGATCGCGTCACCTCCGTCGGGCAGCACGCCGGCATGGAACGGTCGATCGCGATCTCGCGGCCGACGGTCGGATCGGAGCAGCTGTATTCCTCGATCGTGTCGACCGCTCCGGGCGACAAGACACGCATCCACCACCACGGCGATTGCGAGACGTCGATCTACATCGTGACCGGCAGCGCTCGCTACACGTGGGGCACCACCGGTCTGGAGCACGAGATGACCGCATCGGTCGGCGACTTCGTGTACATCCCCGCCGGCGAGGTCCACGTCGAGGAGAACGCCAGCGCGACCGAGCCGCTCATCGTCGTCCTGACGCGGAACTGTCCCGATTCGCATGTCGTATACGTCGATGGCGGCCCGGACGGGGCCGACGACATCCCGGCACCGTGCTGACGTGATCCGATGACCGGCGGATGGCGCGACCGATCCTTGCTGGACATGCTGACCGAGTACGGGCTGGAGCTGTCGCCGGAGCACGAGTTCCCGACCGATGGCTGGTCGGGCGCGACGTTCACGAGCCTCATGGACCAGTACGGCCGGCGGTTCGTCCTCAAGCGAACGTCGCTCGCCACGGATTGGATCGCCCGCGCGACCCGCGACGAGGAGCTCCGCGAGGGCTGGTTCGCCTCGCTGCCGCCGGGTGGTCTGGCGTGGATCCCGAAGGCCACGACCTCGTATCTGGGCGCGGCAGCCGACGGGGACGGCGTCGCCATCCTGACGCCAGATCTGTCGAACGAGCTGATCGCCTGGGAGCGGCCGGGGCACGACCCGGCGATCGATGCGGCGACGCTGGATCGCGTCCTGCGCGCGGTCGCGCGCCTCCACGCGGTGCCATGGGCGGCCATCGTCGAGTCGGCCAACGATCGCGACGGCGAGCCGCCACCGTGGTGCCCGTTGCCGGAGCGGCTGCGGCTTCTCTCGCCCGCCTCGGCCGCACGGTATGCCGCGGAGGGGAACCCGGTCGGCGACCGCTTCGTCGCCGGTTGGGAGGCATTCGAACGACTGGCACCGGCGGGCGCCCGCGAGCTGGTGGAACGACTCGACGACGATCTGTCGCCGCTCCTCCTGGCGCTCGAAGTCCTGCCGTGGGTCGGCCTGCACGGCGACCTGAAGCTCGCCAACGTGGCGCTGCTCCCGGATGACCAGGTTGCGTTGATCGACTGGCAGATGACGCTGCGCGGGCCAGTCGCCGTCGAGCTGGGCTGGCTTCTGGTCTCGAACAGCGGGTCGTTGCCGGTCGGTCCGGACGAGGTGCTCCGGCGCTACCGCGATGCACTCGAGTGGGACAGCGGGCGGTGGGGCTCGGGCGGCGGACCGCCCGACTTCGCCAGCCTCGCCGGCGACTGGGACCTCCAACGCGACCTGACCTGGATCGTCGGCCTGCTGCTGCGCGGGTGGCGCAAGGGACTCGACGCCCAGGCCGGCCTCACGCTGCCGTCCGGCGTGTCCGCCGCAGACGACCTCGCCTGGTGGACTGAACGTGCCGCCGAAGCCGCAGCGCGGCGGCTCTGAGGAAGGAGCGATCGATGCCGAAGCACGTCCCGCACGGTCCCGGGCTCGAGCCAGGGCCATACCCGTTCTCCCAGGTCGTCGAGGCGAACGGTTTCGTCTTCCTCGCCGGCCAGGTCGGCGACGCGCCGGGCTCGCACGGTGCGGTCCCGGGTGGGATCGAAGCCGAGACCCGCCAGATGCTCGACAACGTCGGCCGGTTGCTCGACGCCGTCGGGCTGACGCCCGCGGACGTGGTCAAGTGCACGGTCTATCTGCGCGACTTCGGCGACTTCGCGGCGATGAACACCGTGTATCGCGAGTTCTTCGCGACCGACCCGCCGACACGAGCGACGGTCGGCGTGACCGCCCTGGCGGCCGACTACAACGTCGAGATCGAGGTGATGGCCGCGCGCTGAACCGGCGCTACTTGACGATGCCGAAGTCGTCGATCGCGACCATCGCGCGACCGCGCGTTCCAAGGACGACGATCCGGACGGTGTGCGTACGCACCGTCGACCAGCGCTTCGAGAACACGGTCGACCGTACGTGGAAGGCCGTTCGGCGGAGATCCACGGTCCGGACGAGCCGGCCGTCGATGTAGACCTTGGCTCTGCCCCGGGTCGGGCCGGTCGGGCCGAACCACGTCACGCCTCGGCCGGTGAACCTCAACGTCGCGCTGGCACCCCGACCGGTCGCGTAGCGGACGGTGTCGCCGCGATACCCGGCGTGGCGGGCGATCCGCCAGCGACCGTCATAGTCGATCGATGTCGAGCGGTCGCCGACGAGCCGCATGCTCGTCGAGCGCTTGGTCGTGCGCTTCTGGTACTTCGTCATGACCCTGCTCACGTACCACTTCGCCGCGGGTGACCAGCCGGTCCGTGCCGATGATCCGGTCAGCCACCAGTACGCGACGCGACGCCAGCTGCCCAGCCAGCGGTACAGCGAGGTCATCTTTCCGGACGCGACCCGCTCCTGGTTCCGGGGCGTCGGCCTGGCAGTCGAGCTGCCGAGGTACTGGCGGGCCCAGGCCGGCCAGTTCGACGGCATGATCTGGTACTTGCCGAACGCACCGGATACCGGGTTCCGGGCGTCGTAGCGACCGCCGGACTCGACGCTCCCGACGGCCGCCTTGAAACGTGCCAGGCCCTTCGGTGCGCGTGCCGCCGCGACGTCCATCGGTGCTGCGGCGGCGACGAGGACGGTGATCAACGTGGCGGCGACGACGACGCCGGGGCGGCCGCCAAGTCTGGGCACTCGCAATGGACTTCCTTCCTGCCGGTCGATGGGTGAGCACAGCGGTCGGGGCGGCATGGCGAGAGCGGACGCGCTCCCGGGGGTGGGCGCTCCGATCTCGGGATCGACCGGACCTTACCCGCGCATCGGGAACGCTCGCTATGGCTCTATCGGGTCAGTCACCGATGGCCTGGAGGAAGGCGGCTACCCGGTCGAGCGCATCGTCGAGGACCGGGGTGACACCGTGGCCGAGTCGCGGGTAGGTGACGAGCTCGGCCGGGCCGCCGATCCGCTTGACCGCGCTGCGGAGCAGGTCGATCTTCGCGAACGGGTCCGATTCGCCCGACAGGAAGAGCGTCGGGCAGCGAATCGACGCGAAGTGCGAGGTGCGCGCTTCCGTGCGGTCGGGACTGCCGGGCGGATGCAACGGGAAGGAGAACAGGACCAGCGCTCGGTACGGCGAATCCGGCTCCGCGGCGGCGAGGCTGGCCACCCGGCCACCGTACGAGTGGCCGCCGATCACGACATCGGGCCGACTGGGCACGACCTTGTGGAACGCCGGGATCGCGTCTTCGGCCTTGCGTTTCGGCAGATCGATGGCCGTCGCGGCGATCCCGCGCGCCCGAAGGCCGTCGACGAACGGCTTCATGCTCGCCGACGTGCCGGACGCGCCATGACCGAGATAGACGCTGACCGCCATGTCGCCGATAGCGTAGCCATTCCGAGGTGATGGTCGTGACATGCTAGGTGTCACAGGCGAGGTCGAGACTCCGGTCATCGGAACCACGCCAGGAGTCACCTTGATGACCACCATCGATTGCCCCTTCTGCTCAGGCGACACGTTCGTCGAGCCCGCGCTCGAGACCATCACGTGCGACGGGTGCGGCGTGACGGTCGAGGTCGCCCCGGACCCGGTCGCCGTGCTGGACGCCGCCGCCTAGCCCGCAGACGGAGCGCTGGGCAAGACGCTCGCACGCCGGAGCGCACCGACGGGCGCGAACGCCAGCGTGAGTCCGATGAGGATCAGACCCATCACGGCGATCGTCGTCGAGCCGTCGGTGAGGTCGATGAGCGCCCCGCCTGCCAGCATGCCGATCGGCTGGAGCCCCAGCGAGATCGTGCGCGCCGTGCTCCCGACGCGACCGAGCAATGCGTCGGGGCTCAGGTTGCTCCGCGCCGTGAGGTACGTGACGAGGACCACGCTCTGGGCGATGCCGGCGATCGACGCGGCGCCGAGCAGCAGCGGGATCTGCTCCACGCGCGCGACGACGGTCAGCAGGACCCCCGACGTCAGGGTCCCGCCCAGCAGGAAGGGCGCCACCGCGTGCCGGCTGGCGCGCGCGGTCAGCAAGGCACCGATGACCGTCCCGATGCCGTAGGCGGTGAGCACCAGCCCGAGGACGGTCGCGTCCTGGCCGAGGTCGCGTGTCACGTGCACGGTCAATGCAGCGACCAGCGGTGCGGTGGTGATCGAGACGAGACCCCAGTACAGGATCATCGGGCGCAGCACCGGGTGGTGCACGATGAACTCGATGCCCTCCCGGATGTCGGCGACAAGGCTGCTGGCGGGTCGTTCGATCTGAGCGCGCAGGTCGCGGTGCATGAACGCCAGCGCGAGACTGGACAGCGCGAACGAGACGGCATCGATGGCAAGGGTCATGCCCGGTCCGATCGTCGCCGCGAGGAACCCGGCGAAGGCCGGCCCGATGATGTACCCGAACGAATAGACGGCCTCGAAGATCGAGTTCGCTCGGGCGAGCTGCGAGCGCCCGACGAGGATCGGGACCGACGCCGTGTAGCCCGCGAGGAAGAACGCGCGGAGGATGCTCATCGGGGCCGTGACGACCAGGATCACCGCCATCGTCGGGCCGCCGAGCAGCACCGAGATCGGGATCAGGGCGGTCAGGGCAGCACGGCCGAGGTCGGCCAGGAACATCATCCGCCGCCGGTCGCTGCGGTCGGCCAGGGCGCCCGCGATCATCCCGAAGAACAGGTCGGGGAGCATCGAGAGCGCTCCGACGATGCCCATCATCAGGCCCGAGCCGGTGAGCGCCAGGACCAGGAGCGGGAGGGCCGTGAAGCTGACGGCGTCGCCGAGCGCCGAGACGCCCTGCGACGTCAGCAGCACCCGGAAATCGTGGTTCTTGCTCAGCGGCAGGGGTTCGGGCACCAGCGGATGGTACGAGCGCCGGCATCGTGAACGCGTGCCCTACTCTTTCCCCGTGGACGAGCGACGAGCCATCGACGACATCGTCACCGCAGGTCGCCGACTGGGCGCCCGAGGCCTGATCTCCGCCAGCGAGGGGAACCTGTCCGTCCGTCTCGACGATGAGCGATTGGCGATCACGCCGCGGGGCTGGCGCAAGGACGAGCTGACCGCGGCCGACGTGCGGATCGTGCCGATCCGAGCCTCGGAGGAACCGCCCTCGGGATCACCGGAGCCAGATGCGTCGACCGACATCGCCATCCATCGGGCCGCGCTGACCGCCCGGCCCGACGCGGCCGCCGTCGCGCACGCACACCTCCCCGCGGCGATGGCGCTCACGCTGGGTGGCGAGATCCCCGACCCGGCGGCCCTTCCGGAGACGGCGCTGTTCATCCCCCGACTGCCGTTCATCCCGTTCGGGGTACCCGGGAGCGACGAGCTGGCGGCGCGGATCGCCACGGCACTGACGGAGGCTCCCGAGCCACTCGCGAACGCGCTCCTCCTCGATCGTCACGGAGCGGTTGCGATCGGGCCGGACCTGACCACGGCCGTCGACCGGCTGGAGCTCGTCGAGGTGCTGTGCCGGACATGGCGTGACAGCCTCCTCATCAGGGCGGCCCGACGCTCCCTCGGGGAGTACCGCGACCCATCCGAGGCTGGACCGAACCGGTAGCATCGAGGAGCCCAAGCCCGTCGCGGTGACGCGGCGGCACCCACCCAGGAGGGATCATGGACACCCGCAAGTACCTGGCCGAACTGGTCGGCACGTTCCTGTTCCTGACGATCGGTTACCTGTCGTTCCCGGCTTCCGCGGCCACCGACATCCCCCCGTATCTCGCGGTCCCGTTCGCGTTCGGCCTGGGCCTGCTGGCCGCGATCTTCGCGGTCGGTCACATCTCGGGCGGCCATTTCAACCCGGCCGTCACGGTCGCGGCCGTCCTCGACCGGAGGACCGAGACGACCGATGCCATCGGCTACATCCTTGCCCAGGTCATCGGGGCCATCGGCGCGGCCGCCGTGGTGTTCGTGGTGTCCGGTCAGGATGCGGTGGCGGCCGGCGTCACCAAGCCGGGTGGCGGTGTCACCGACATCGGAGCGCTGATCCTCGAGATCGTCCTGACCGCGGGCTTCGTCCTCGTGATCCTCGTCTCGACCAAGCGGGCAGCCGGGCTCGCCCCGTTGGCCATCCCGCTGACGCTGGTCGCGATCCATTTCGCGGCGGCGACCCTGTCTGGCGCGTCGGTCAATCCGGCACGATCCATCGGGTCGGCGCTGCTCGGCGGCGACCTCACCGGACTCTGGATCTACGTGATCGGACCGGTCGTGGGGGCGATCGGCGGGTGGGCACTCTTCCGCCTCATGGACGAGGAAGAGGTCGTGGTCGAGGAAGTCGCGGCAACCTAGCCGCAGGTGCGGACGCTCTACCTCCACACCGTCGGGCGAAGGTCAGGCACGGCGCGGCGAACACCGCTGTACTTCGTGGATGACGGCGAGGACCTCGCCGTCATCACCTCGAACGCGGGACGCGACCACCAACCGGCCTGGTGGCTGAACCTCCAGGCCGCGCCCGACGCGGAGGTCGAGCTCGGGAAGGAACGACGGCACGTGTCCGCCCGCCGCGCGACGCCCGCGGAGTTCGAGCGCCTGTGGCCGCGCTTCGTCGCCGGGCTGCGCAACTACGAGGCCTACCGCCGGAAGACCGACCGGGAGCTCGTCATCGTGATGCTGTCGCCGCGAGCGGGCTGAAGCCCTAGTCGATCTCTCGAAGGCTGAACTGCTGGGCATTGCCCATCTGGGCCCAGATCCGGGTCTGGGTCACGGCGAGCATCTGGCGCACGTGGTTGCGGTCGTGGTGGACCCACTCCCCGAGCAGCTCGTCGACCCGCAGCTCGCCGACCTCGGGATGGGAGCCGCTCCGCGACAGGTCGTCGGGGCCCAGGCCACGCACCAGCGCGATCCCATCCTCGCGCAGGGCGATGAACTCGGCGATGAGCTCGTCGACCGGCCGGAGGTGGTCACGGCGCGCCTCGGCGACGGCCGGCGGGTCCCACGCCGCGAGCCGTGGCGGTGCACCAGGCGCGGCGGCGAGGATCGTCCGGATCCGACCGCCGAACCCGCGTTGGTCGGCCTCGATCAGGTGCCCGACGCACTCGCTCCCGCTCCATTCGCCGGCAGCGGGGCGCCAGCCGGCGTCCGGCCCGAGACCACGCAGCTCCTCGGCGACGGTGACCGCGGTCGCAGCAAGCAGATCCGCGATCGTCGACGGCGTGAGCGGCGAGTCGCTCAAGATCCCCTCCTGCCCCGCATGCGGTATCCGACCATCATCAGGATGAGCCCGCCGATCGCGGCAAGCGTACCGGCCAGACCCAGCGTGACCGTTCCAGCTGAGTAGCGCATCGGGCTGCCCGCAGCCTGGGACGGCGATGGCGACGCGACGGCGGTCGAACCCGGTCCGGGCGAGGCGATCGACGGACTCGGCGTCGCGGACGTCCCGACCGGCACGAGGTCGAGGTACGCCTGGACGCCGCTCGTGAACAGGCTCACGCCCCCGTCGCGCGGCTGGGTGGTCCAGCCCTCGAAACGGTCGGTGCGATGGGCGTGCAGCTCGTCGTCGTAGAACAGGACGAGGTATGGCGCGTCGTCGTACGCGAGGTCCTGCATCTGCCCGACGATCGACCGGCGCCCGTCGACGGTGGCCGCGCGTCGCTGTGCCTCGAACAGCCGGTCGTACGCCGGGTTCGAATAGTTGCTGTCGCTCCACCCGCCGATCTCCGACGTCGTCAGCAGCGAGAGCAGGAAATCCGGGTCGGGTGAACCGGTCCATCCCCATAGCTCGACGTCGTACTCGGCGGTGCCGCCCGCTTCGGGCACGTACAGCTGCTCGGCGAGCGTCTCGGGGTCGAGGCCCTTGGCCGTGACCCCGATCCCCACGCGCTCCCAGTCGGCGGCGACGGCTACGGCCGAGGCCGCGTACTTCCGATCCGAGGTGGGATAGAAGAGCCGCAGCTCGATCGGACGCCCATCGAGATCCTCGCGAACGCCATCGCCATCCGTGTCGCGGTAGCCGGCGGCTTCGAGCCTCTCGCGCGCTTCGGGGGGGTCGAAGCGACGCGGACTCGACGGTTCGGCGTGGAACTGGACGACACCCGGTGGGACCGTCGTCGAACCCGGTGTCGCGTGGCCGGCGACGGCGGCGTCGATGATCTCGTCGAGGTCGAGCGCATACCCCAGAGCGTCACGGAACGTCGGGTCCCGAACCGCCGCAGTCGAGGCGCCGCCGCCATCGATCTCCTTGTCATACACGTTGAACGCCAGGTGTGTGTAGCCCGACGCGAGTCCCTCGACAGCGACGATGGCGGCCTCCTCGTCGAGCGGCTCGACGTCGGCGGCGGCGATGTCCCGCGCGTAGTCGATCTCGCCACGTCGGAGGGCGGCGGCCATCGCCGACTGGTCCGGGTAGAACCGGAACTCGACCTCCTCGATATACGGCCGTTTGCCCCAGTACTGCGGGTTCCGCAGGAAACGCGCCGATGTGCCGCGCTGCCATTCGACCGCCTGGAACGGTCCGCTGCCGACGACCGGTGGTGCCGCCTGGAAGTCGGTCGCGGCGCGGGCGAACGGCACGGTCGACCAGACATGCGCCGGCAGGATCGGCACCAGGGCGCCGAGCAGCAGCGTCGTCGGCTCGACCGTGGTCAGCCTGACCGTGCGATCGTCGACGAGCTCGACCGATCGCAGGCCGACAGCGTCGACCAGCACGTCGCCGTACAGCGAGAGCGGGTGGTCCGGCAGGCGGTCGCCGCGTGTCGCGCCCGCGCGCGGCAGGTCGTTCCCCTCGGGCGCCCATGGCCCGATATAGGCCGGATCCATGCTCGCGAGGATGTACTGGAACGTGAAGGCCACGTCGTTGGCATCGGCGAGACCGCCGTCCGACCAGCGCATCCCGTCGCGGATGGTGAACGTCCACGTCGTGCCGTCCTGCGACCAGCTCTCGGCGAAGCCGGTCGGTGCGTACTCGAGCTCCGGACCGAGGCCCACCAGGACGTCGTAGTCGAGGTTGGTCGCCTCAGCCGACGAGCCGATGAACGCGAGGTTCGGATTGAGCGAGTCGAACTCCTCGGTGGTCCCGACCCGCAGGATGCGGTCCGCATCGGCCGCCCCGACCCTCGCGGGCGCGGTCGCGACCATCGCGCCGAACCAGACGAGCACCAGGATCCTGACCGCACGGCGAGGCATGGTCGGCGAGTATGCCCCGGGTCCGTGACTCAGGCCGTCGATCCCGTGCCGGCCGCCTTCGTCCCGCTCACGTCGATGGCGCCGCATCCACGACCGGCAATGCCCGGCCACCCTCGGCAACGGCGGGCTCGGCGAGCCAGCATGCCGATGCGTGTCCGTCGCCCAGGTCGAACAGCGGTGGCGACTCGATCCGGCAGCGGTCGAATGCCTTCGGGCAGCGCGGGTGGAACCGGCAGCCCGTCGGGATGTGCACCGCGTCGGGCGTCTCGCCCTTCAGGATCGTCCGGCCGGACCGCTCGCCCTTCTGGGGAGGTTCCGGCGACGGCGATACCGAGACCAGGGCCTCGGTGTACGGGTTCCGCGGGTCCCTGATGACGTGCTCGGCCGTGCCGATCTCCATGATCCGGCCGAGGTACATGACCGCGATGCGGTCGGCGATCACCCACGCGAGCGACAGGTCGTGGGTGATGAACAGGTAGGTCAGGCCGCGCTCGCGTCGAAGGTCGAGCATGAGCCGCAGGAGCTCGGTCCGGATCGACACGTCGAGCATCGACACCGGCTCGTCCGCGACGATCACCTCCGGGTCCATGACCAGCGCTCCGGCGATCACCACCCGCTGCCGCTGGCCGCCGGACAGTTCGTGGGGGAAGCGGGATGCGTATTCGGCCGCCGGCCGGAGTCCGGCGGCGTCGAGCGCGGCGAGCACCGTCGCCCGGCGCTCCGAGGCCGATCCGATGCCGTTCACCTTCAGCGGCTCTGCCACGAAGTCGAAGATCGTCTGCTTGGGATCGAGCGTCTCGTACGGATCCTGGAAGATGACCTGGACCCGGCGGCGGTAGTCGCGCAGCTCCCGCCCCGACCATAGGCCACTGACGTCCCGACCCTCGAACGTGATCGTCCCGGCTGTTTGCCGGGTCAGCTTCACGATGACTCGCCCGATCGTGGTCTTGCCGCTGCCCGACTCGCCGACCAGCGCGAGCACCTCACCACGGCGGAGGGTCAGGTCGACGCCGTCCACCGCTCGCACGGCCGCGGCCGGCTGACGCGTGAGCGTATCGAACAGGCCACCGCCGATCGGGAAGTGCACCTCGAGGCCATCGAGCCGGAGCAGGTCGTCCGTCATCCGGCGACCGTCGTGGCCGGGTCGTCGATCGCTGCCGGCGCCGGCACCGTGACCGGGATGCCGTCGCTCCCGGCCGGGTAGAGATGGCACGCGACGCGCACGCCGTCGAACGTCACCTCCGGTGGCACGACCTCTCGGCACACGTCCATCGCGAACGGGCAGCGCGGGGCGAACCGGCAGCCCGGCGGCGGGTCGCGCAGGTCCGGCGGGGACCCCGGGATCATGTCGAGCGTGCGGCGGTCAGCGTGGATGTTGGGGAAGGCCGCCATGAGCTTCTGCGTATACGGATGACGCGGCCGCCGGAACACCTCGTCGACCGGCCCCTCCTCGGCGACCCGACCGGCGTACATCACCATCACCCGGTCACAGGTCTCGGCGATGACCGACAGATCGTGCGTGATGAGGATCAACGACAGCCCGAGCTTGTGCCGGAGGTCCTCGAGCAGCTCCAGGATCTGGGCCTGGACCATCACGTCGAGGGCGGTCGTCGGCTCGTCGCCGATGATCACGGCCGGGTCACAGGCGAGGGCCATGGCGATCATCGCTCGCTGCCGCATCCCGCCCGACAGCTGGTGGGGATACGCGTCGCCCCGCTTCCGCGGGATGCCGACGAGCTCGAGCAGGTCGTCTGCCCGCTTCCGGGCGGCCTTCGGCGACTCGCCGAGCCGCTCCTCGATCGGTTCGGCGATCTGGTCGCGGATGCGGCTGACCGGGTTGAGGGCATTCATCGCGCCCTGGAACACGATGCTGACCTCGCGCCAGCGATAGCGGCGGAGTGCGTTCTCGCTCTTGGGCACGAGGTCGATGCCCATCAGGTTGATGCTGCCCGACACGATGCGGGCGTTCGACGGGAGGATGCGCACGAGCGACAGGGCGGTCGTCGTCTTGCCACAGCCCGACTCCCCGGCGATCCCGAGAGCCTCGCCGTGGTCCAGCCGGAACGACACGCCGTCGACGGCCCGGACCGTGCCCGATCCGACCGTGAAATGGGTGCGCAGGTCGTCCACCACCAGGAGCGGCGCAGCCGGGTCGGCGAGCTTGGGCAGCGGGCGCTCGCGGCGCCTGATCGCCGTGGTCACGGCCGTCGTGGCACCGATGTCGACCAGCGGCTCCTCGAGCTCTTCCGGTTCGACGTCCGGAGGCGTGATGCCGTCGCGTGCGGAGGGCGGGATCGGCAGGCTCATCGGCGATGCCGCCGGCGAGGGTTGAGCAGGTCGTCGAGGGCCGTCCCGAGCAACGTGAACGCGAACACCACCAGCACGATGCACAGACCGGGCGGGACGAAGTACCACCACGCTCCGAGATTCGGCGCCCCGACTTCCTCGGCGGCATTGAGGATCTGGCCCCATGACGGCTGGAAGGGGTCGCCGAGGCCGACGAACGACAGCGTCGTCTCGGTCAGCACCGCACCGGCGAAGACGAGGACGGCGTTCGCGACGAGCAGGTTCACCACGTTCGGCAGGATGTGGTGGTTGACGATATGCAGCCTGCCCGCCCCGATGACCCGGGCCCGGTCGACGAACGGCCGCTCCTTGAGCGACAGGGTCTGGGCGCGCAGGATGCGCGCGGTCGATGCCCAGCTCGTGATCCCGACCACGATGACGATGACGATGAGTGTCGTCCGCACGCCGAGCACGACACTCCCCGTCCCGATCACGTCGGCGATGATCGGCGCCAGGATCAACGCCAGCACGAACGTGGGCAGCACCAGGAAGAAGTCCGTGATGCGCATCAGCGTGGAGTCGGTGCGCCCGCCCACGAACCCGCCGACGATGCCGATGACGCCGCCGAGGGACACGGTGATCACGGTGGCGAGCAGCCCGATGATCATCGAGATCCGCGTGCCGTGGACAGTCAGGTTCAGGATGCTCCGACCGATCTCATCGGTCCCCAGCGGGAACTGGGCCGAGGGTGGCTCGAGCCGCCCGCCGGTGGCCGTGACGGCGGTCTGCAGCGGGCCGACGAGCAGGTCGGGGATCGCCGCGAGGATCGTGAAGACGACAAGGATGGCCAGGCCGAACAACCCGTCCGGCCGGCCGACGATCCGGCGGAGCAGATGCTCCGATGGTGCGGCCGGCGCGAGCGGCGCGAGGTCGACGGTCGCGGCGGGTGTCGTCATGAGCGAACCCGCGGATCGAGCCGGCCGTAGATCATGTCGGCCCCCAGGTTCGCCAGCACGACCGAGACACTCAACACCAGGAAGATCCCCTGGAGGACCGTGTAGTCGCGACCCTTCAGGGCGTCGACGGTCAACGTCCCCAGGCCCGGCCAGTTGAAGACCACTTCGACCGTGATGGCGCCGGCGACCACGTAGCCGAGGTTGATGGCGATCAGCGACACCGTCGGCAGCATGGCGTTGGGCAGGGCGTGCGTCCGCAGGATGCGCCGTTCCGAGATGCCCTTCGCTCGGGCGGTGGTGATGTACTCGTCGGACAGGGTCTCGATGATCGACGAGCGCATCAGGATCGAGTACTGGCCGATGAGCCCGAGGGCCACCGTCGCGACCGGCAGCACCAGATGCGACAGGAGGTCGGCGAGGTATTCGAGCGGGGAATCGAACTGCGCACCGAGCGAGTGCATCCCGAAGGACGGGAACCAGTGGAGCGTCGAGGCGAAGATCAGCAGCAGGATCATGCCGAGCAGGAAGTACGGCATCGAATAGAGGATCAACGAGACGCCGTTGCCGACGAGGTCGACCGGCCCACCGCGTTTCCAGCCGGCGTATGCGCCGAGGGCGAGCCCGATGCCGATCGCCAGGATCTCGCCCAGGCCGAAGAGCAGCAGCGTCGGGCCGATACGGCTCGCGATGACCTCGGTCACCGGGTCGACCGCGCTGGCCGAATGACAAGCCGAGGTCGCCGGTCAGCGTGGCGCCGACGTAGCTGATCAACTGGTCCGGGATCAGCGGCTTGTCGATGCCCCACCGCTCACGGATCTGCTGGATCGCCTCGGGCGAGACGTTCGGGTTCCGGGCCAGGATCCGATCGGGCGAGCCGGGCATCGCCCGGAACAGGACGAAGTTGACGACGACGATCAGGAAGATCGTCAGCGCCGCCTGGCCGAGGCGCCGGATGACGAAGCGGGTCGCCACGGCCGGCGCTCAGCCCGCGGACACCAGGTGGCTGCTCGTCACTCCTCTTCGGTCGCTTTCGTGCCGCGCTGGCGCATGATCACGCCACCGACGATCACGGCCAGGAGAATGGCGCCGCCCACCAGCAACAGTCCGGTGTTCGATGACGACCCGCCTGTCGGTGTCCCGGTGCCGCCGTCGGTCGGTGAGGCGCCAGGCGACGCGGGGGCCGTGCCATCGCTCGGTGACGCACTCGGCTCCGATCCGGCGACGGTCAGGTTCGTGTACCCGATCGGGCCGAACCCGAACAGCGGGGTGCCGCTGTCCGGCGGCTGGTTCACCCATCCGCCGAAGCGATCGGTGCGATACGCGTGCAGTTCCGAATCGTAGTACAGGGGGATGTTGGGGACCTCGGCGTAGAAGAGCTCCTGCATCTCCTGGAGCATGGCCTTGCGCGCCGTGTCGTCGAGCGTGTGGCCCTGTTCGGCGAACAGCTCGTCGAAACGGGCGTTCGACCAGAACGTGTCGCTCGAGCCACCGATCTGATCGGTGATGAACGGCTCGAGCAGCGAGGTCGGGTCGACGTCCCCGACCCAGCCCCACATGTACGTGTCGAAATCGGCCTTGCCGGGCGGGTCGTACTCCGGCGGCGTCAGGTCGACGAGCAACGTGTCGTCATCGGTGACACCGGCGTCGACCTTGATGCCGAGCTGGCCCCACCACTCGGTGACGAACTGGGCCGCGGTCGCCAGCTCCGATTCGGAGGCCGGCCATGTCATCCGCAGATTGATCGGCTTGCCATCCTTGTCGAGGCGCTGCCCGGAGGCATCCTTGACGTAGCCTGCCGCGGTCAGCTTCTCGTCGGCCTTGGTGAGGTCGAAGCTGCGCTGGACGTCCGCCGCTGGCGGGACGTACCACTTGGCCTGATAGGGCGGCAGGAGGCTGGTGCCCGGTGTGCCGTGCCCTGCGAGGACGCGGTCGACGAGCTGGGGCAGGTCGACGGCCCACGCGAGGGCGTCGCGGAACGCCGGGTCGGCGACCGCCGTGGTCGACGCGCCGCCATCGGGGATCGGCTTCGAGTAGCCGTTGAACGTCAGGTACGAGTAGCCGTTCGCGGCGCCCTCGACCGTCACGATGTCAGGCTGGCCGGCGAGCGAGTCGAACGCGTCCGCGCTGACGCCGCGGGCGTAGTCGATCTCGCCATTGCGCAACGCCTGGACCATCGTGTCGTTGTTCTCGAAGTGGGTGATGATCAATTCCTCGGCCGCGCCCTGCTTGCCCCAGTAGTTCGGGTTGCGGGCGAAGCGCATGAACTGCCCGGGCTCGAACTCGACGGCCGTGTACGGACCAGTCCCGACCACGGGCGGGTCGTTGGCGAAGAAGCCCTCGGCTTCGGCGTTGGCGATCTGCTCGAGGGTGTACTTCTCCCAGATGTGCTTGGGCAGGACCGGGACATAGGCGGCCAGCAGCAACGGCGTGGGCTCAGCCGTCTCGACGACGAGCGTCGTTGGATCCGTCGCCTCCGCGGACGTCACTCCGGCCGACTTGACATAGCCATCGAGATAGCCGGACCCGAGCGTGACTTCATCGGCCAGCGCCCCGAGGACGAGCTGGTAGGTCCAGGCGGCATCCTCGGCGGTCGCCGCCTCGCCGTCGGACCACTTCATCCCGGGCCGGATCTTGAACGTCGTGGTCCTGCCGTCGTCCGAGGTCGTCCACGATTCGGCGAAACCGCCCGTATAGCCGAGATCCTGGTCGTAGCCCACGAGCAGGTCGTAGTTGAGGGTGAAGACCTCGTAGTCGAGGACATACACCGCCTGCCACGGGTTGAGCCCCTGGAACTCCTGGTCCGTACCGACCCGAAGGATCAGGTCGTCGGCGGCGGCCTGCACGCTGGCGGTGGCCGGCGCGAGTGCGGCCGCGATCAGGCCGACGATGGCCAGGATTCGGCCCGACCGGGCACGGATCGTCGAACGCATCGACTCCTCCTCCAGGACGGTCCGACACCACTCCCTGGCGGACCGCCGTTCCTTCACCGATGGCGATCGTCGCCGGTCGGATCGGCGGTACCGTCGCACACGGCGCGGTCCCGTGCAAGGAATGGGCGCGCTTGACGCGCCGGACAGGCCTCAGACGAGCGGCTGCAGCCGTGCGTCGGGGTCCAGCAGGACGGGCCGGTCGATGCGGAACGCCCCGATCTCCCCGTCCGACGGCGAGCTGCCGTCGAGCGCCAGCTCGACGAGGATCCGGCCGATGACCGAGGCGAATTTGAACCCGTGGGCGGCGCCCAGACCGACCAGGACACCCGGCGATCCGGGCAGTCGGTCGATCACGAAGTCACGCTCGGGAGTCAGGGTGTAGAGGCAGGTCTTGGTGTAGATGTCGGGTCCACCGGCGTCCGGCAGGTGGGCGTCGACGAACGACATCACGCGATCGTGGATGGCCGGATCCGGGTCGAACGTCCGCGTCGCCGGCGTGACCGGCCGGCCGCCACAGTCCTGGGCGACCTTCGGTCCCACCTCGCCGTAGATCGGGAAGCCGTAGAAGGACGGGTCGTCCATCCAGATCCAGACCGGGAAGGACTCCGCAGCGAAGGGCGCCGGGTTCAGGGCGGCGAGGTAGGTGACCTGCTCCTGCGTCACGGTGAGCGGGAGTCGCCGATCGAACTGCGCGAGCAACTCGTTGGTCCAGGCGTCGGCGGCGAGGACGACTCGTCCCGCGCCGTACGTCGTCCCGCCCGCGTCGACCTCGTAGGCGCCTCCGACGTCGCGGATGGCAGTCACCGGTGTGTGCTCCCGCAGCGTGGCACCCTCGTCGAGCGCTCGCCCACGGTGAGCGACATTGCCGTGGTACGGGTCGGCGATGCCGCCCGACGCCTGGTACATGCCGGTCACGTCGGCGGGCAGCCGCCAGGCAGGCCAGCGCCGCATGATCTCGGCGGCGTCGAGCAACTCGTACGGCACGCCCTCGGCCGTGAGGCTGTCCGTGTAGTCCGCCTGCGCGATCGCCGGCTCGGCCGGCCACAGGTCGAGGCCACCGGTGACCGTGACGATCCGTTCATCCGCCTCGGCCTCGACGATCGCCCACGACTCGTAGGCGCGCTTCGCCAGCCGGACGTAGTCGGGTCGGTGGTAGGACAGGCGGATGATGCGACTGTGGTCGGCCGACGCGCCGTTCGCATGGCCGAACTCGAACTGCTCCAGGCCGAGCACGCGGGTGCCCGGCCGGCTCGACGCCCAGTACGCGGCCGCCGACCCGATCGCTCCGAGGCCAACGACGACGACATCCCAGTCGATGTGGCGCCGTGCGAGGATCATCGGCCGGTCGCCCGGTCAAGGGCCACCCACTGGATCGCGGCGACGCTCATGGCGTCGGTGATCCGGCCGTCGCGGACCATCTCGAGGGCCTCGTCGAAATGCACCCAGCGGAGGGTGATCGACTCGGTCGGCTCAGG
Organism: uncultured Chloroflexia bacterium; assembly: GCA_963813535.1. Classification (GTDB taxonomy): domain Bacteria; phylum Chloroflexota; class Limnocylindria; order Limnocylindrales; family CSP1-4; genus SPCO01. The sequence continues at coordinate 102,565 of CAWEZH010000003.1, forward strand.
GGTCGCCTCGCCGTGGCGGAGCCCACGCGCGATGAACAGGACCGCCACTTCGTCGGTCACGGAGTTCGAGAGGTCAAGACGGCACAGCTCGCGCCAGTCGGACGCCTCGAGACCGGTCTCCTCGCGCAGCTCGCGCCGGATGCCCTCGAGTGGTGTCTCGGTCGGCGGCACGCCGCCCTCGGGGATCTCCCATGAGACCCGGTCGAGCGTGTAGCGATGTTGGCCGACCAGCGCGATACGGTCCTCGTCGTCGAAGGCGATCACGCCAGCCGCCAGGCTCTCGAAGTGCACGACGCCATAGATGCCGGGGCTGCCATCCGGCCTCTCCACGTCGTCGTGCCAGACGGTGATCCACGCGTTCTCGTAGGCGACCCGACGGCTGTGCCGGACGAAACGACCCTCCATCCCGGCATCGTCGCATGGCGCGAGCGGGCTCGTCGTGGCGTCGCGAGCGAGCCCTAGACTTCGCGGCCATGACCGATGGTCGATCCGCCCCCGAACCCCGCTTCGATGTCCAGGTCGACTGGGATGCCCGGATCGTGGTTCGCGACGGGACCGAGCTGTCGGCCAACATCTGGCGTCCTGTCGCGCGCGATCGTGCTCCGGATGGGGGCTCCGGGCGCTTCCCGGCGATCCTCGAGATGATCCCGTACGGCAAGGACAACTGGCGGCGCGCGGTCGACACGACGCGGGGTGAGTGGTTCGCCGCCCGCGGCTTCGCCCTGTGCCGCCTCGACGTCCGTGGCACTGGATCGTCGAGCGGCGTGGCGCTCGATGAGTACACCGCCGACGAGACGCGCGATGGCTACGACGCGGTCGAATGGCTGGCGGCCCAGCCGTGGTGCGACGGCGGCGTCGGCATGTGGGGGATCTCCTACGGCGGGTTCACCTCGATCCAGGTCGCGGCACTGCGGCCACCCCACCTTCGGGCGATCGTGCCGGTCATGGCCACGGACGACCGGTATCTCGACGACGTCCACTACCGCGGCGGTTGCGTGACGGTCAGCGAGCTGTCGCAGTACGCCGTCAGTCAGGTGGCGATGAACGCCATGCCGCCCGACGCCTCGTTCCGTGGAGCCGCGTGGCGGGACGAGTGGCGCGCCCGTCTCGACGCGACGCCGCCGTGGCTGTTCGCGTGGCTGCGCCACCAGACGGACGGGCCGTACTGGCGACAGGGCTCGCTGGCTCCCGACTACGAGGCTATCGAGGTCCCGATCTTCAACATCGGTGGATGGCACGACTCGTATGTCGACCCGGCCTTCCGGATGCAGGCGCGCTGCAGCGCGCCGTCGCACACGCTGGTCGGCAACTGGGTCCATTCGTGGCCACACAGCGCCTTCCCTGGCCCGAACCTCGATGACCTGTACGAGATCGCCCGCTTCTTCGACCGGCACCTCAACGGAACGCCGAACGGTTGGGAGGACGAGGCCCCGGTCGTCTGGTATGAGCACGAGTTCACGCCGCCGGTCGCCTTCCCGGCCCAGCTGCCAGGGCGGTGGCGTGCGGCATCGGCGTACCCGCATCCCGCGACGACGACCGAGAGCTGGGCATTCGGCGCGGCGTCGCTCGCGGGATCGGGCAACGGCAACGAGGGGGTCGACACCTTCCACCACCGACCCACGACCGGCACCCGGGGGCCGCTGTCGTGGGGCGCGGGCGACCCTCCGAACGGCCTGGCACGCGACCTGCGGCGAGATGAGGCGGACGGACCGACCTACACGACCGCGCCGCTCACGGAGGCGGTCGACGTGCTCGGCGTCCCCGAGGTGGTCGTGTTCGTCGAGGTCGATGCGCCGGTCGCCACGCTGTCGGTGCGGCTCTCGGACGTCGCGCCGGATGGCACGTCGGCGCTCGTGAGTGCCGGGGTGCTGAACCTCACGCATCGAGGCTCGCATGCCGCACCCGAGCCGCTCCGACCCGGGTCGGTCGAGGAGGTCCGCGTGCCGTTACGGACGGCTGGCTATCGATGGCTCCCAGGCCACCGACTCCGGGTGGCGATCGCGTCGTCGTTGTGGCCCGTGCTGTGGCCATCGCCCTATCCGGCGACGTTCCACGTCCATCGCGGACCGGCGACCCCGTCCCGGCTCGAGCTCCCGGTCATCCCGCCGGCCGGCGGTGAGGGCGACCTTCCCGTGCCGGCATTCCGGACCGACCCGCCTGACCTCCGCTGGCCCGAGCCGGAAGCGACGGACGGTGCTGGCCCAGCCCTGGCCGATACGCCCACCTGGCGGATCGAGGAAGACGTCCTCGATGGGTCGGTCACCGTCCGGTTCCACGATGGCGGCGAGGACGTCGTCCCGGATGGCCGCCGCCTGTACGCCGCCGAGTCGATCCGGATGACCGCCTGGGACGACGACCCGGCACGCGCCGAGCTGGACGCGGACGTCGTCTACCGCTGGCAGGAACGCGACCCGGCACGGAACGGTGAGCTGACGCGCATCGAGATCCGGGCGACGTCCCGTCAACGCAGCACGGTGTCGGACTTCGATCTCTCCGTGCGGCTGGAGGTCGATGTCGACGGCGAGCGATTCTTCGACCGCGACTGGCAGGAGACGATCCCCCGCCAACTCGTCTGACGAACCGGTTGCCGGGCGGATCGTCCGCGCCGCCGGGCCCCGCTACACTCCGGCGGTGCTGCGCATCAGCCGCAAGGCGGAGTCGTTCACGGAGTCGGTCATCCGCGAGATGAACCGCGTCGCCGTGGCGCACGGAGCCGTCAGCCTCGCCCAAGGGTTCCCGGATTTCGCGTGCCCGCCCGAGCTGAAGCGGGCCGTCGCCGAGGCCGTTGACGCGGACATCAACCAGTACGCCATCACGTGGGGCTCCAAGCCGTTGCGCGACGCGATCGCGGAATCGACGCCGCGCCATTTCGCGGGCTTTGGCGAGATCGATCCCGAGACGCAGATCACGGTCACCTGCGGCGCCACCGAGGCCATGATCGCGGCGATGCTCGGCCTGCTCGACCCGGGCGACGAGGTGGTGATCTTCGAGCCCTACTACGAGAACTACGGTCCGGACGCGATCCTGTCGGACGCCGTACCTCGGTACGTCACGCTCCACGAGCCCGATTGGTCGATCGACCCGGACGAGCTGCGTGCGGCATTCGGTCCGCGGACGCGTGGCCTCGTGCTGAACTCGCCACACAATCCGACCGGCAAGGTCTTCACCCACGATGAGCTCGAGCTCATCGCGTCGTTGTGCATCGAGCACGATGTCATCGCCTTCACGGACGACATCTACGAGCATCTCGTCTACGAGGGCGAGCACGTCCCGTTGGCGACCCTCCCGGGGATGGCGGAGCGGACCGTCAGCATCCACTCGATGTCCAAGACCTACTCGGTCACCGGTTGGCGGATCGGCTGGACGATCGCCTCGCCAGAGCTGTCGGTCGGTATCCGGCGCGTGCACGATTTCCTGACGGTGGGTGCGGCTGCGCCACTGCAGGCGGCTGCGGTCACCGCGCTGTGCCTGCCCGATGCCTACTACGCCGACCTCGTCGATGGCTACCGCGAGCGACGCGACGTCCTCGTGCCCGCGCTCCGGGCGGCGGGCTTCGCCGTCCACGAGCCACGCGGCGCGTACTACGTCATGACCGACATCCGCGACCTCGCAGAGCCGGGCGAGAGCGACGTGACGTTCGCCCACCGGCTGATCCGCGACCCAGGCGTCGCGGCCGTGCCCGGCTCGTCGTTCTTCTCGCGACCCGAGCTGGGCCGGACGAAGGTGCGGTTCGCGTTCCCGAAACGCATCGAGACCTTGCGAGCCGCGGCCGAACGGCTGGCGCGCCTGGCCTGACGGGTCGGGCAGGACCCGTCGCCCCGCAGATCAGTCGTCCGGTGGCAGGGCCGGGACCGCCTCGCGGAGGATCGCCCACACCTCCCGGCGAGTGTCATCGCTGTCGTAGCGCAGCAACGGATCGGGCTCGATCCTCCGCTCGCGGATCTCGCCCGCCAGGCGCGTGTAGAGGACCGGGTAGATCGCGCCGCTCCCGTCGGCCTCGAGGGTGACGGCGATCGCATCTGATCCGCCAGCATCGAGGAAATGGGTCAGCGGCTGGACACCGTCGTCGAGCGGACCGGCAGCCGGGTCGATCGTGAAGACGCGGCTCAGGTACGCCCGCTGATGCCACAGCTCGGGTGCCTCGGCGAGCTCGCCCGCGATGGTTGACACGAGGTCACCCAGGGCGACCGGCGGTCGATCCGTGGCGCCGCCGAACCGGGTCTCGGCCATGCGCCGCGCGAGCACCATCGCGTTGTACCGGGCGCCGTGGACCGCGCCGGAATTGGCCGGGACACCGTGCTTCACGAGGCCCTTCGCGGCCTGCCCGATCGTGCCCGCGAAGTACACGCCGGGCAGGGTCGAGCTCTCCCACCACGACGACACGAGCGGTAGCCGGCTCCGACCGCTGACCGAGCACCCGATGTCGGGCAGGTCGAGGATCGGCGTCGTGAACCCGGTCGCAGCGATGACGTCATCGACCTCGATCTCCAGCTCGGCGGCCGTGTCGGTGCGGCGCACGCGCACGGTCAGGCTGCCGTCGCCGCCGTCGATCCGTTCGATGCGGTCGAGAGCGGCGTTGAGCACGGCCACGCCGCCCCCCAGCACGAAGTCCTCGAAGGGCTGGACGTATCGCGCCCGGACCCCGGCGAGCGAGTTCGTCTGGATCGAGAACTTGGCTTGTGACGGCGAGACCAGCGCGATGGCCCGCGCCCAGGGCAGCAGCCCGTTGGCCAGCTCGAACCCCGAATTCTGCTTGCCGAGGATCAGGACCCGGCGGCCGGCGTACGACTCGGCCGGACGGACCTCGGCGTAGTGGTGGCTGAACTCCATCCCGATGCCCGGCGGCGAGAACGGCTGGGCGACACCGACCGCGACGACGAGGGCCTGTGCCCGGTACTCGCCGTCGGTCGTCTCGACGGCGAAGCCGCCGCCCCCGCCGTCGTCGAGCCGTCGCGTCCCGGTCCAGCGGCAGCCGTAACGCACGGCGATGCGCGCTCGTTCCGCGAACCGCGCGAGGTTCTCCTCCATCTCGGGCCGGGACGGGAAGTACGAGGTGCCATCCATGATCGAGGGCTGCAGGGCGCGTGCCTCGTCCTCGTCGGCCAGGAGGCTGTTCCAGTCGTACCGCTCGTAGGCGCGCGACCCTCGCGGCGCCGGCGCGTGCGGCTTGGTCCACGACAGCAGCCGCTGGAAGTGCGGCCAGCGCCGGAACATGCCACCCGGGGCGGGGTCATCCGAGATGACCGCGTGTTCGATCCCGTACCGCCGGAGCGCGTACGAGACCTGGAGTCCACCCGGCCCCGAACCGATCACGACCACCGGGTACGCGCCGGGCGGGAACGGCCGGGTCGAGCCGGTCACGTCTCCGAGCGGTTGGCGGCCCGGAGGCGTCGCGCCTGTGCCTGGAGCATGCGGTACATCACCTTCGGATGGCTGATGAGGAACGGCTCGACCTGTGGGCCGGGCAGGACCAGGCAGCGCATCTGGCGCGTCGCGACGACATCGGCGATCGCCGGGACGCCCAGCAGGATCGCGACCTCACCGAAGAAGTCGCCGCGGCCCAACCGTGCGAGCTCCCGTCCGTCCGCCCGGACGAGCGCCTCTCCGTCGACGATCACGAAGAACCCTGAACCGGAGAGTCCCTGGTGCACGACCGTCTCACCCTCGGCGAACATCCGCTCGTCGAAGATGTGGATGACCGCCTCGAGCTGCGGGGAGGACAGGTCGGAGAAGAGGCCGAAGCCCGAGATCGCATCGAGCAGTTCGTCGCGGTCGATCATCGGCGCATCGTGCCACGCGGACGTCTGCCGCGAAAGGCGGATCGGGCGAACGGCAGTGCCGGCCTGAACGGCGGTGACGCTCCGCGACCTTGACGCTCCGCTGTCGGGCGGCGCAGCATCAGCACTCCAGGATGGAGACCGGCACGACCCTCACCCACGATCACCGCGCTGAGTTGCTGGCGGGCGCCCCGCTGCTCGCCGGCGTCGACCCGGACGGTATCGCGATGATCGCGCAACGCGTCGTCGAGGTCGAGTTCCCCAAGGACCACGTCATCGCCCGGCAGGGCGAGGTCGGGACGGGCTTCTTCCTCGTGGCGAGCGGTCGGGTCCGGGTCGTCCGCGATGGCCGGACGATCGCGCACATCGGCCCCGGCGACTTCTTCGGGGAGCTGTCCGTCCTCGACGGTCGCCCGCGTGTCGCCCAGGTCATCGCCGACGAGCCGACCGTCTGCCTGGCACTCGCGAGCTGGGACTTCGAGGCCGTCGTGCGGGAGCAGCCCGCGGTCGCGCTGGCGATCATGCGCGGGCTCGCAGGACGGCTGCGCGACCTGACCGAAACGCACCGTCACTGACGACCCGGCCCACCGCCGCGATGCGTCAGGACCAGGGACCCCCGACCGGCACCGTCACGTGCCTGTTCACCGACATCGAGGGCTCGACCCGCATCGAGCTCGCGCTCGGGACCGGCCCGTACCGCGACATCCGTGAGCGGCATCGGGAGCTCCTGCGAGCGGCCTTCGGCGCGCACGACGGCTACGAACAGTCGACCGAGGGGGATTCGTTCTTCGTGCTCTTCCGCCGCCCGCATGACGCGGTCGGCGCGGCGGTCCTCGGGCAGCGGGCCATGGCGGCCGAGCCCTGGCCCGACGGCGCGGAGGTCCGCGTCCGGATGGGCATCCACACCGGCGAGATCGAATCGATCGGTGGCGACGTGATCGGGTACGACATCAATCGGACCGCGCGGATCGCGGCCCTGGCGCATGGCGGCCAGGTGCTTCTCAGCGGGACGACCCGTGCCCTGGTCGCGGACGCGCTGCCGTCCGACGTCACCCTGCGCGACCTCGGTGCGCACCGTTTGAAGGACCTCCGTGCACCCGAACACCTCAGTCAGCTGGCGATCGAGGGCCTGCCCGACACCTTCCCGCCCTTGCGATCGCTAGACGCGCGCCCGAACAACCTGCCGACCCAGCTGACCACGTTCGTGGGCCGCGATCGCGAACTCGCCGAGGCCGGCGACCTGCTCCGGGGCACCCGGCTGCTGTCGCTGACCGGGCCTGGCGGCACCGGGAAGACGCGCCTCTCCCTCCAGGTCGCCGCGACGGCGGCCGACGACTTCCCGGACGGCGTCTGGTTCGTGGCCCTCGACGCGGTCCGGGACCCGGCATTGGTGACGCCGACGATCGCCCGGACCGTGGGACTCGCCGAGAACGCCACGAAGCCGTCGATCGAGGTGCTGGCCGACGAGGTCGCTGCTGGCCGGGTCCTGCTCGTGCTCGACAACTTCGAGCAGGTGACCGAGGCGGGTCCCGACGTGGCGGAGCTGCTGCGGCGTTGCCCGAACCTGAAGGCGCTGGTCACGACGCGCATCCCGCTGCGCGTCTCCGGCGAGCAGGAGTACCCGGTCCCGGGCCTGCCCGCGCCGCCCGACGTGAGCCGGCTCTCCGAGATGGAGCGCCTGAACCTGCCGCGCGAGCTGCGCGAACTCGACATCGATGCGCTCACCCAGTTCGAGGCGGTGCGACTGTTCATCGCCCGGGCGACCGCGATCCGACCGGCGTTCGCCGTCACGAATGCGAATGCGCCCGCGGTCGCCGGCATCGCCGCCCGATTGCACGGCATGCCGCTGGCGATCGAGCTGGCCGCCGCGCGGATCAAGCTGTTGACTCCGGACCAGATCCTCGCCCGGCTCGAGCATCACCTCGACCTGCTCTCGGCAGGAGCGCGTGACCTGCCCGAGCGGCAGCAGACGCTCCGGGGCGCGATCGGCTGGAGCTACGACCTGCTCGATGACGGCAGTCGTCGCCTCGTCGACCGGCTCTCCGTGTTCCGCGGCGGCTTCGACCTCGACGTCGCGGACGTCGTGTGCGGTCCCGCGGCAGAGATCGGCGGGGATGTCGTCGAGCGCATCGGGGAGCTGGTCGACCAGAGCCTGGTCCGCCTCGACGAGGGATCGGCCGAACCGCGGTTCGCGATGCTCGAGACGATCCGCGAGTACGCCGTCGAGATGCTCGTCGAGCGCGGCGAGAGCGAGGCGATCGCGGACCGCCACGCCGCCGCGATGCTGGGACTGGCGCTCACGGCCGCGCCCGAGCTCATGGGTGCGAACCAGCGCGAGTGGCTCGACCGGCTCGAGCGTGAACACGACAACATGCGGGCCGCCCTCGATCGGGCGGTCGCCAAGCCGGATCCGGCGTTGGGCGCGCAGCTGGCGACCGCGCTCTGGAGGTTCTGGCAGCAGCGCGGCTACCTCAATGAAGCGCGGGCGAGATTCGGCAGCCTCGAGGCACAGGGCTGGGCGCTCGAGCCCATCGATCGGGCGCGGTTCGACGAGGCATTCGGCGGCGTCGCGTACTGGCAGTCGGACGCGCCCACCGCGCGGCGTCACTACGACGAGGCGCTGCAGGTCTGGCGCGAGCTCGACGACAAGCGCGAGATCGCCAACGCGCTGTTCAATCGAGCCTACGCGGACATGATCGACATCATGGAAGGCAAGGTCCCGCCCCCGGGGCCGGGAGCCGAGGTGTCGACGCCGCTCCTCGACGAAGCCCTGGGGATCTACCGGGAACTCGGCGACGCGGGCGGCGAAGGGAACATCCTGTGGGCCCTCGGGAGCCTGCACTACTTCTCCGCAAGCGCCGCAGATGCCGAGTCCTGGTACCGGCGGTCGCTCGAGCTGCATCGGGCGGCCGGGAACCGCTCGATGGAGGCGTGGTCGCTCCACATGCTCGGCCTGTCGGTCGTCGGCCAGCGGCGGTACGAGGATGCGCGCGAGATCATCCGCCATGCGCTGCGCCACTTCTACGAGGCCGGGGACGTTTCGGGCGTCACCCTCGTGCTGGACGATCTGGCGATCATCGCGGTCGGCCTCGGCGACCTCGACCGTGGCGGCCGCCTGTGGGGCGCCGCTCGGCATCTCCAGCAACGCACGGGTACCGGACTCGCCGACTACGTCGACCAGAACAATCGCCTGTTCGGCGTGCCGACCCCGCGTGACAACATCCCGCCCGACGAGCTGCAAGCGCTCGCCGCGCAGGGCGCCGCCATGTCGCTCGACGAGATCGTCGCCTATGCTCTCGAGGTGCCGTCCAGCGCCCTCGCGCCGTCGCATGTGGAGGTCCCATCGTGATCGAGCCGCGCTCGTCCGAGCTCCCGACGATCGCGCTGGTCGATGCGGGCGATGAAGCGGAGCGCGTCGACCCGGTCGATCCCGGGGTCGTGATCCTGACATGTGCCAACTGCGGCGCGCCGATGGACGAGCGGAAGTGCAAGCTCATCTGCCGCTGCGGCTACTTCCTGTCCTGCTCCGACTACTACTGAGCGAGAAGTCCGCGCCCTCGACGCTGCTCGGCGGGCACTGGCCCCGGTTGGGCTAGACTGGCCCTCGATGTCCGCCGAGCCGATCTCCCAGCCCCGCCCCAAGACGGGCATCCCCAAGAACCCCGGGCGTCGCGAGCTCGGCATGACGGCGACGCTGCTGTTCCCGGATCGCGAGATCGTCGAGAAGTTCTACGTCCCGATCATCTACACCGCGTGCCGGACGTGCTACTCGGAGATGCCGCCCGAGGAGATCTTCCGCAAGTCGGTCGACGGCGAGTTCGACCCAGCCAAGATGCAGAAGCTCATCGCGTCGGTCATCGAGTCGGGCCACGGATCGACCATCGAACACATCGTGTTCACGTTCGGGATCACCGGCGTCTCGCGGACACTGTCGCATCAGCTCGTCCGGCACCGGGCTGGCGTGGCGTTCGACCAGCAGAGCCAGCGCTACGTGAAGTTCAAGGGTGCGGCGACCATGCTGCCGCACTCGATCGCCGAGGGCGACTCAGAGCTCCGTGAACGGTACGAGTCGCAGGTGTCGGGCGCCCTCGACCTCTACGGCGAGCTGCTCGAGGCCGGACTGCCGGGCGAGGACGCCCGGTTCGTCTTCCCGAACGCCACACGGACCAACCTGGTGATGACGGCGAACCTGCGGGCGCTCATCCACATGTCGGGGCTTCGGCTGTGCACGATGGCCCAGTGGGAGATCCGGCGGCTGTTCCAGCTCATCCGCCAGCAGATCTTCACGGTGTCGCCGTTCCTCGGCTCGTTCCTGGCGCCGAAGTGCGTCCCGCTCGGGTACTGCGACGAGTTCAACAACCGCGACGAGCACTGCCCGATCCGGCCGCACAAGGACAACGTCCTGAGCGCGTGGGCCGAGAAGTCGGCGGCTGCGAAGGCCGCCGGTCGGGAGCTCCCGCAGGTCTAGGCCGGCTCGAGGTCGTCCTGCTGCCGTCCGACGCTCGCACCGCCGACCGTCAGCCGGGCTCGACGATCACCAACTCACGGGCCCGCGCCGGATCAAGGAAGGCGGCGAGCGAGGTCGCCTCCTCCTCCAGCTCGACTCGCTCGACCCGGGTCAGTCGACGGCCGAGCTCGACCGTCATCGTCGCGGCCTTCCCTGTTCGACGAACGCGCCACGCGGCGGCGATCCCGCCGTTGACGAGGATGGGCCCCTTCCAGCCGAATTCGATGCCCCACGACAACTCCCCGTCGATGCGCGACCGGTCGTCGTGGGACAGGAACACGTTGTCGTATTGCGGCAGGAACCGGATCGGGACCGGGACGTCGTCGGCGGCGATGACCCCGTCCTCGACGTCGAACAGCTCCCGGCCGGCCTCGTCGCGGTACGTCCGAAGACGCGGCCGCAGCCGGTCGATGACCTCGCGCAGGCCAGTGAGCCACGACCAGATGCGGATGTCGCTCACGGTCGCCGGACCGAACACCGCAAGGTACCGGAGCACCAGGTCGTCGATGCTGGGATGGTCGACCATCGGAGCGCCGAGCCAGCGCTCGGCGGTCGTGTTGGTCGGACGGCCCGACCGGCCCCACAGCCCGCGCGGCGGGACCTGGACGAGCGGCAGCAGGAAACGGGCCGCGTAGGCGAGCGACGGCGCGTCGCGATCCGGCCATGCCGGACCGAGGGCCGCGCCGAGCTGCGACGGCGTCATCGGCTGCTCCTCAAGGACATCGCGCGCGCGCGCGAGGACGGCGTCGAGGTCGACCCCGACGAGCCGCTTCGCGAACGGGCTGCTGCGCCAGGACCGGGCCATGACGTCGGCCAGGATGGGGTACTGCGCCAGGGCATCGCGCGCCGTGACGAGATGGAGCGTGCCCCGCAGGTGGCCCATGCGGACGGCCTGGCGCTGCTCGATCGCACGGCTCAACTCCGTCGGATCGAACCCGTCGATCCGCGTCCACAGTCCGACATACGGGTCGGGCGGTTCTTGCGCCTGCATGCCGACCAGGTGCTCGACCACCTCGAGCGCCGGCCGCCGGACCCGCTCGACCAGGAGCTGCCGGGTGAGCAGGGTGCGGTTGAGGGTGCGGCGCGAGAGCACCGGCTCGTTCGAGGCGCGGGCGGCCGTCACGAGCGGCTCGCCCGCTCGAATGCCTCCAGCGTGTCGGCCGAGAACAGGACGAACGTGACCGTATCGAGCGCCTCGGGATGCTCGGCGATCCATGCATCCACCGCCTGGAGCGCGACCTTGGCGGCAGCCTCGACCGGATAGCCGTACACGCCGGTGGAGATCGACGGCAACGCCACGCTCCTGCACCCTTCCGCCGCGGCACGGTCGAGGGACGTCCGATATGCACTGGCCAGCAGCTCGGGCTCACCCGCGTCGCCGCCACGCCAGATCGGGCCGACGGCGTGGACCACGACGCGGGCCGGCAGTGCACCGGCATCACTGACCACGGCACTCCCGGTCGGGCAGTGCCGGGCAGGTCCATAGCGACGCTCAAGGTCGGCCATGACCGCCGCCCCACCGGCCCGATGGATGGCCCCGTCCACGCCGCCGCCGCCCGCAAGTCGCTCGTTCGCGGCGTTGACGATGGCGTCCGCCGCGACGCCCGTGATATCGCCCTGGACCAGGCGGATCTCGGTCATCCCGTCGTGACGGTCTCGTCCTCGAGATCCCGGATGAATCGGTGGATGACCTTGGCGAGTCGCGGCCCGGCCGTGGCGCCGGCCTCCAGGACCTCGTCGTGCGTCAAGGGCGCGCCCGAGTACCCGGCCCCGGCATTGGTGACCAGCGAGACGCCACAGACCTCCAGACCGACCCAGCGGGCGGCGATGCATTCGAGGACCGTCGACATGCCGACCGCGTCACCGCCGAGCGCCGCGAGCATCCGGACCTCGGCCGGCGTCTCGTACGTCGGCCCGCTGAGCCCGACGTAGACACCCTCGCGCATCTCGACATCCTCGGCGGCAGCCGCCGATTGGAGGCGGCTGCGCAGGCGTGGGCTCCACGCCTCGGTCATGTCGGGAAAGCGCGGGCCCAGCTCATCGGCGTTGCGGCCGGTCAGCGGCGACCGACCGGTCAGGTTGATGTGGTCGCTCATGATCATCAGGGTGCCCGGCCCGAACGAGGGGTCGAGCCCGCCGGCGGCGTTGGTCAGCACCACGATCCGCGCGCCGAGGGACCGGAACAGCAGGACGGGCTGGACGACGAGACCCGGGTCGTTGCCCTCGTACAGGTGGAAGCGGCCCTGGAGCATGACGACGGGCCGGCCCCCGATCGTGCCGAGCAGCAATCGACCGACGTGACCCGGTGCCGTCGCGGCGGGCCAGCCCGGCAGCTCATCGAAGGGGATCGCGACGGGATCCTCGAGAGCGTCGGCAAGACCCCCGAGTCCTGAGCCGAGCACGATGCCAACCTCGGGCACGATGTCGGTACGTCGCCGGACCGCTTCCACGAGCGCCACGATCCGTGCCGGTTGGTCGACCGGTGGGATCGGCTGGCCGGGGTCGATCATCACGCTGGCAGGGTCCGACACGCGTTCCTCCTCGCGTCTTCCAGCATGACAGGGAGGAACGAGGTCGTGGGTGGGGGTCAGAGGCCTCGTCGCGCCCGACGGAAGTATCGACACCGGGATGCCGATCGCGTCCCGTCGGGCGCCTTTCCCGTGGACGGGCCGCGGTGAGACGGCCGCGCGACCGCGGGCAACGAAGCGCCCGAAGCGACCGGCGGCGGACAAAGGTCCTTGATGTGATCTCGGTTCCTGCGTCCTGTCGGCCCCTTCGGGCACGACCTACGGTATCGGCCGGGTCAGCGGTGGGTCAACGCGCTTATCCACGAACATCGGATCGCCCCGCGATGGCTGTCCACGGGATCCAGGGGCCTGTGGTCGGCATGTGGATAACCCTGTGGACGACTGGTGTCGAGCCGTTCAGCCACCCATCGCGAACATCTCGATCTTCGGCAGATCGGATGTCGAGTCGGAACGCGATTCCGAATAGCGGTCGTCCCGGGCGCGCCACGTATCCGTGAGGAATGCGAGCAACTCGTCGTCCGACGACCCGTCGCGCAGGACCGCGCGGACGTCGCGACCGTCGACGGCGAACAGGCAGGTGTAGAGCTTTCCGTCCGCCGACAGGCGCGCGCGCGTGCAGTCGCGGCAGAACGGCCGCGTGACCGAGGAGATGATGCCGAACTCTCCGCCGCCATCGGCATAGCGCCAGCGCCCGGCCACTTCGCCGCGATACTGCGGCTCGGCCGGATCGGCCGGCCACGCCGCGGTGACCGTATCGATCAGCTCGGCCGCCGGGACGACCTCGTCGAGCCGCCAGCCGTTCGAATGGCCGACATCCATGTACTCGATGAAGCGGAGCGTCACGCCGGTGTCCCTGGCCCAGCGTGCCATCGGGACGACGGACGTCTCGTTGATGCCGCGCCGGACGACCATGTTGATCTTGACCGGCGTCAGCCCCGCCTCGATGGCGGCATCGATGCCGTCGAGCACCTTGGCGACCGGGAAGTCGACCCCGTTCATCGCGCCGAACACCGCATCGTCGAGCGAGTCCAGGCTGACCGTCGCGCGACGCAGGCCGGCGTCAGCCAACGGCTGCGCGAGCGACCGGAGGGCCGCACCGTTCGTCGTCAGCGTCAGGTCGAGGGCCCGCCCGGCCGGTGTCCGCAGGTCGGCCAGCATCCGGATGAGCTCGGGCAGCCCGCGCCGGACCAGTGGCTCACCGCCGGTGATCCGCAGCTTCTCGACGCCGAGCTGGACGAAGGCCCGGGCGGCACGGTGGATCTCTTCGAAGGACAGCACCTGGTCCTTGGGCAGGAACGCGTAGTCGCGCCCGAAGATCTCCTTGGGCATGCAGTAGGTGCACCGGAAGTTGCACCTGTCGGTGACGGAGATCCGCAGGTCGTGCAGCGGCCGCCCGAGACGGTCGAGCGGACGGCTTGGGGCGGCGACGATCGCAGGGGCGTCCATTTCGACGTCCATCGTAGCGCCGAACCCCGTTGCACCTGCACAACGCCACGAGGTACGGGGCCTCCATAGGTACGACCGGCGTACACCGCTGGTACCACTAGCGGACTCCACCGCACCGAACCTCGCTGGCACGATGCCATCACACCCCGAAAGCGCCACCTATTCCGACGAGGGATCCACGCATGGCATCGACCGACGCGAAGAGCGGCTTCCGTCTCCCCTGGAGCACCGACCGCAACGACTCCGACGCCGAGTCCGACCCGTCCGCAGAGGCCGGTGCCGTGGATGCAACCCAGCAGCAAGGCGACAGCGAGAGCGAGACCCCCACGATGATCGATAGTGCGCTGACCCCCGCCGGCGAGGCACCCCAGGACGACGCCGCCGCCGTGGCGACGGACGCACCAGCGACCGGCACCGCCCCTGAGGTCCCGGCCGCGACGGCTGACGTCCCCGCGGCTGCGCCGGCACCCGCTCCGAAGCGCAAGCCGAACAAGTTCATGGCCGACCTGACGAAGGCCATGCAGACCGCCGCCGAAGCCGCCCGCGCCGACACGCTCGAGCGCTTCTCGGCCGAGGCGAAGACGCACATCGAGGCCATCCACGCCAGCACGGCCGACGAGGCCACGGCGCTGCGCAAGCGGGCCGACGACGACATCGCGGCCGTCCGCGACTGGTCCAAGCAGGAGATCGCCCGGATCCGCGAGGAGACCGACGAGCGCATCGCCCACCGCAAGGAAGTCCTCGAGCGTGAGATCGAGGCGCACGCCGCCGAGATCGAGGCGCGCATCGACAACGTCCAGTCGCGCGTGACCGCGTTCGAGGCGGACATGGCCGCGTTCTTCGAGAAGCTCCTGAGCGAGGATGACCCGACGCGATTCGCGGCCATGGCTGAGACGCTCCCCGAGCCACCCGCGTTCGACGACGACGACATGGCGCCCTCGAGCTGGGCTACGCCGGTCGAGACACCCGCCGCCGAGACACCCGAGCCGGTCGAGACCACGACCACCGAAGCCGTCTCGACGGTGGACGCCACCGAGGCGCCCGAGGCCTCCGCCGAGGCGCCGGTCGACGAGGCCGCCACGATCGAACCTGTCGCAACGGCTCCCGTCGAGGAGCCCGTCTCCGAAGGGACGACCGAGGCCCCGACGTCCGAGTCGACGTCCGAGTCCGCGCCCGAGGCGACGCCAGAGGACAGCGGCGATCTGTTCGGCATCGCGCCCGACGCCGCAGGCGACGAGACGGATCCGCGCCTGTCCGCGCTCGGCATCGAGCAGGACTTCGCGGCCGCCGAGGCCGAGGCCGCCGAGTTCCCGGCCGAAGCGACGACCGATGAGCAGGAGATCCCGACCATCGCCGAGGACGCGCTCGCTGCACGCCTTGCCGGGCTCGTCGCGGAAGAGCATGCCCCCGCCGGTGAAGCCGCCTCGACGCGCGTCGTCGTGACCGGCCTCGTCAGCGTGGCAAGCATCGCCGGCTTCAAGCGCAACCTCGCCCGCGTCAGCGGTGTCCGATCGGTCGGCGTGTCGTCCGGCCCGGATGGCGAGTTCGTGTTCGCGGTCTCCCACGATCCTGGTCTCAGCCTGACCGACGGCATCGCGACGCTGCCGGGCTTCGGTGCCCGCGTCACGAACGAGGCCGAAGGCGAGCTCACCGTCGCGGCGCGCGACCCCGAATCGGAGGGCTGACATCGTGGCGCGACCGGCCATCGCCGTCGCCCTGCCGTCCAGCGAGGCCGCGCCAGTCTCCGCCGAGCTGCGCGCTGCGGGCTTCACGGTCGCGACCGTCAACCACCCGGACGAGCTCGAGGCGCTGCTCGCGGCGCGACGCGACGTCGCGGTCGCGATCCTCGACGGCGAGACGGACCTCGACCAGTCGCTCGAGTACTACTCGCTGCTGCGCGATGCCGGGCGCAAGATCCCGGCGCTGATGGTGCTGTCCGAGCGCTCGCTCGGACGACTCGACCCGAACAACGGCGACGTCGAGGACGAGTACTTCACCCGACCCTATTCGGCCGAGTCACTGCGCTGGCGCGTCGAGGCGATGTGCATCCGCAGCCAGACCGTCGACGATGGATCGGGTCCGGTCCTCCAGGGCGGCCCCATGGAGGCGGAAGGTTGGACCGCCCGCGCGACGATCCTGGCGGTGTTCAATCCGAAGGGCGGCGTCGGCAAGACGACCATCGCGACGAACCTCGCGTCGGTCCTCCAGACCCGCCGGGGCCACAACGTCCTGCTGGTGGACGCCGACACGGTCACCGGGCACGTGACGACATCCCTTGGCATCGACGGCGTGCGGACGCTTTCGGACGCCTGGCGCGACGAGCGGGAGGGCGGTCCGCGCGAGACCCTCGTCGACATCGCGTCGGCGCATTCGTCGGGCATGAAGGTGGCCGCGTTGACGTCGTCGCCGCTCGATAGCGAGATCCTCGATCCGGAACGCGTGGCGTTGGCCATCACGGCTGCCCGACGTGGGTTCGAGTTCGTCGTCGTCGACCTGCACCCGTCGTACAGCCGGCTCAACCAGGCGATCTTCGCGATCGCCGACAAGATCCTCGTGCCGGTCACCCCGGACGTGCCGGCCATCCGGGCGGCGGTCCAACTGACCGACTACGCGACCGAGCTCGGCGTCCGCGAACGGCTGGCGCTGGTGATCAATCGTGCCAACAGCGGCGTCGCCGTGGCCGACATCGAGCGGACCATCGGGATGCCGTCGATCGCGCTCATCCGATCGGGCGGGCTGCTGTTCGTCCGGGCCGCCAACGAAGGTCGGACGGTCATCGAGATGTTCCCCAAGGAGCGGATCACCGAAGACTTCGACGCGCTGGCGGATCGCGTGCTCGGCACACCGATCGCCCCGCCGGCGGTCAAGGTCCCCTTCGGCCTCTTCAACCGCGCGAAGACGACCGCTCGAGCGTAGCCCACGACCGGGGCCGCTCCGGGAGCGGCTACCGGGAGCGTTCCTGCCAGGACGTACCGCCAAGGGGGTTCCCCGGGAGCTTTTGCGGCGCCTCGCCGGTCCGCCGGTCGATCTGCTCGACGCCGCGCAGGTACATGCGGTTGACGAGGATCGCGTCCATCTGCGGGCCGAAGGCGTCCTCGCCCATATAGGCCGTCGCGTCGACGACTGGCACGAACATCTCCGTGGCTCGATCGAGGAGTCGCTCGGGCTCGGAGCCCGGGTAGAGGAACACCGTGCCCACGATCCGGAAGGGGGGCACTTCCATCGACACCTCGTACGACACCTTGTGGATGCGATGAGCGGAGCGCTCCTCGTCATTGAGCGGCGGCAGGGTCGCCTCGCCGGCCAGGACGATGATCAGGTCGTACGGGTCGACGGCCTTGAGCCCGGGGGCCTCGGCCATCTCGGCGGAGCCGTCGATGGGCGCCCACCGAACGTCGGAGATCGTCACCGACTCGCGCCTGTTGAGGACGTCCGATAGCCGACCGGACACATCCATCGTGCCGACGATCCGCCATTCCTCCGTGAGTCCGTCAAAGGCGATGCCACGACCGGCCGTCGACCCCGCCGCCTTGGGCGCATCGGCCAGCGGCACCGTCGATGGCGCCTCCTGCGGCTTCTTCTTCTTGAGGAAGTCAAACGGCACTCGTCAGTCCTCCGCCGCGCCTGAATTCGATCGGATCAACTCGACGACGTCGGCATCGGCCAGCGTGGTCGTGTCACCCAGGTTCCGGCCCTGGGCGATATCGCGTAGCAGCCGACGCATGATCTTGCCGGACCTCGTCTTGGGCAGGTCGGGCACGAACATCAGCGTCTTGGGCTTGGCGATCGGGCTGATCTTCGTCGCGACGTGCTGACGCAACTCGTTGCCGAGCTCGGGCGACGCGTCGTTGCCGAGGCGGAGGATCACGAACGCATTGATCGCCTCTCCGGTGATCGGATCAGGCCCGCCTACGACCGCCGCCTCGGCGACCGCAGGATGCGACACGAGCGCGCTCTCGATCTCGGTCGTCGAGAGACGATGGCCGGACACGTTCATGACGTCGTCGACGCGGCCCAGCAACCAGAGGTACCCGTCGGCATCGCGCTTCGCCCCATCGCCCGCGAAGTACATGCCCGGGAACCGGCTCCAGTACGTCTCCTTGTAGCGCTCGGGATCGCCGTAGATCCCGCGGAGCATGGCCGGCCACGGCCGCTTCAGGACCAAGAGGCCGCCGCCACCGAGCGGGACGGAGTTGCCGGCGCGGTCGATGACGTCGACCTCGATACCCGGGAACGGGAAGGTGGCACTGCCCGGCTTCGTGACGGTCACGCCGGGGAGCGGCGTGATCATGATCATGCCGGTCTCGGTCTGCCACCAGGTATCGACGATCGGCGTCTTGCCGCCGCCGATGTGCTTGTCGTACCACAGCCAGGCGACCGGGTTGATCGGTTCGCCCACCGAGCCGAGCACCCGCAGGCTCGAGAGGTCGTGCGCGTGGGCCCACTCCGCGCCCTGCTTCATGTGCGCCCGGATCGCCGTCGGGGCGCAGTACAGGATGTTGACCTTGTAGTCCTCGATGATCTGCCACCAGCGACCCCAGTCAGGGGTGTCGGGCGTGCCCTCGTACAGCACCGACGTCGTCGCGTTGGCGAGGGGGCCGTACACGATGTAGCTGTGTCCGGTGACCCAGCCCACGTCGGCGGCGCACCAGTACACGTCGTCGGGCTTGATGTCGAACACCATCTCGTGCGTGAAGCTCGCACCGAGGAGGTAGCCCGCGGTCGTGTGCATGATGCCCTTGGGCTTGGCCGTGGTCCCGGATGTGTACAGCAGGTAGAGCATGTGCTCGCTGTCGAGCGGGACGGGCTCGTGCTCCTCGGACTGGCGGTCGACGATGTCGTGCCACCAGACGTCCCGGCCCTCCTGCATCTGTGTGCCGCCCTCGACCTCGTCCCCCAGCCGGCGCACGACGAGCGCGTGCTCGATGGTCGGCGTCTGCGTGAGGGCGTCGTCGACCGCGGGCTTGAGCGGCGCCGGCTTCCCGCGACGCCAGCCGCCATCGGCCGTGATCACCAATTTCGCCTGGGCATCGTTGATCCGCCCGCTCAGCGCCTCGGCCGAGAACCCGCCGAAGACGACGGTGTGCGGGGCGCCGATGCGCGCGCACGCCAGCATGGCGATCGGCAGCTCCGGGATCATCGGCATGTAGATCGCGACGCGGTCGCCGGTCGTGATACCGAGCTCGAGCAGCGCGTTGGCGGTCTTGCTCACCTCGCGCTGGAGGTCGGCATAGGTGATGGTCCGCGTGTCGCCGGGTTCGCCGATCCAGTGGTACGCGACCTTGTCGCCCAGGCCACGTTCGACGTGACGGTCGATGCAGTTGTACGCCAGGTTGAGCTTGCCGCCGACGAACCACTTGGCGAACGGGAGATCCCACTCGAGCGTGGTATGGAAGTCCTCGACCCAGTCGATCCGCTCGCGCGCGAGTCGGGCCCAGAACGCCTCCGGGTCGGCCTCGGCCTCGGCGTACAGGTCGGCGGTCGCGTTGGCCTGCGCGGTGAACGCCGGGTCGGGCGGGAACGTCCGCTCCTCGAGGAGCAGGTTCTCGATCTCGGCGCTCGGGGCGGCGGTCGGGTCGGCGCTCACGGAAACACACCTCCGGGAGTCAAGCTGGCCGGGTCATCGTACCGCGTGCGGTGGGCGCGACGGCCGGGTCTGCGTCGCTGACCCGTCGTCACGGGTGCGCGCACGCCGTCGCGCCTCGCTGAAGGCGCGTCACCCGGTGGTCGAGGTCGTGGTCGATCCGTCGCCTTCGTCGTCCGCGGTCGCGAGCCCGGGGGCGGTCAGGGAATTCGGATCCACCGGGTCCCGCGAGAGGACGACCCGTTGCGGTCGCGGGATCTCGATGCCGTTCGCCTCGAGTGCCGCGAGCAGACGCTTCCGGAACTCGCCGGCGGCGGTCCACTGCTCCGGCGCCCGGACCGAGCCCAGGATCTTGAGCGTCACGCCGTACTCGCCGAGCGCCTCGACGCGCTCGACCCGCGGCGGCTCCAGGATCCGCCGCTTCCAGACGGGATCCTCGGCCATCTCCTGGCCGACGCCGTCGACCACGCTGATCGCGCGGTCGATGTCGGTCCCGTAGGTGACGGTCACGTCCTGGTTGATGCGGGCCCAGACGCGGGTGAGGTTGGAGGCGACCTTGATCTCGCCGTTGGGGATCGTGTGGACGACGCCATCGATGTCGCGAACGGTCGTGCGCCGGAGATTGAAGTCCTCGACCGTCCCGGCCACGCCGGCGAGTCGGACGACGTCACCGACGCTGAACTGGTTCTCGACGAGGATCAGGGCGCCGTTCAGGTAGTCGCGCACCAGGGTCTGGGCACCGAAGCCGACGGCGATGCCGAAGACGCCGAGCCCGGCGACGGCCGGGCCGATGTCGAGCCCGAGCTTGCCGAGGATCATCAGGCCGGCGATGACCGCGATGAAGAACTGGATCGCGTGGGCGCCCAGGTCCTCGAGCGTGGTCATGCGCTTCTTGAGCTCGACGGCCGATAACTCCTGGGCCGTGCCCTCGCTCGCCTCGCGATCCAGCAGCGTCTTGACGATGCCGTGCACGAACACGCTGGCGAGCCGCGCCGCGAGCACCGCGACGAGCACGATGAACAGGATCGGCAGCAGCGTCTGGCGGATGAGGTCGGAGACCTCGGGGGACGTCAGGTCGGGCATGGCTTACAGCCTATCGAGTGCAGCCGATGCCTTGGCGCCATCCCGGGCGGGAGGCGTCGGCCTATGCGGTCGCGTGGACCGGTGGCGCTGTCTGGCGCTCCGGGACCGTCCCGCCGAGGCGGACCGAGATGGCGGTGGCCGCTTCGCGCGCCTGGGCCGCCAGCTCGGGGATGCGCCGCGGGGTGAGGCGGAACGCCGGCCCCCAGATGTCGACCGCGGCGACCACGTTGCCGCGCGCGTCGTGGATGGGGGCGGCGACCGCATTCAACCCCAGCTCGTATTCGCCGCTGGCCGTCGCGTAGCCTCGCCGGCGGATGCGTGCCAGCTCCTCGAGGAGTGGCTCCAGCTCGACGATCGTCCGCTCGGTGTACTGGATCAGCCCGCGGCGCACGATCCGGAGCACCTCGCGCTCGGCCAGCGAGGACATGAGGACCTTGCCCGACGCCACGCAATGGAGCGGTGTCGAGCGCCCGGTCCAGTCCCCCACCGCGATGAGGTTCGGGCCGTCGACCTGGGCGACCGTCAGCAGCGACTCGCCGTCCAGGATCCCGACGCCTGTCGTCTCGTGCGTCAACCGCGCGAGCCGCTCGAGCTCCGGCATGGCGATCCCGCGGAGGTCGAGGGTCCGCTCTGCACGCTCCGCGAGGCGGATCACGACCAGCCCCAATCGGTACTTGCCGGTCTCGTCGTCCTGCTCGACGAGCCCCCGCTTCTGGAGCGTCGCGAGCAGGCGCGACGCCGTCGATTTGTGCAGTCCGAGACGGCGCGCGAGCTCGGTCACGCCCGCCTCGCCCTGCGAGTCGCCGAGGGCCAGGAGCAGGGCAGCCGCCCGGTCGACCGAACGGACCGCGTTACCGTCAAGCACCATCAGACAAGCCCGTCAACCGGCCGCCGGCGACGACATGCCGCCATGCGGCGTCGGGGCCGGGCCACCATGCGCTCGGTCGTCGAGCGCCGCGTCGAGCGACTCCTGGAACGACGTCAGGACTCGATCGATGATGTCGGCATCGGCGTGGGCCTCGCAGATGAACCATGGTTCCCGCGAATCCGGCTCCGGCATCGCGCCACGCGCGTGCATCCCGATGGCGATCGCGTCGTACAGGTCGTGGTCGCTGGTCGCCCAGTCCCGATACTCGGTCGCGAGCTCCTCGCGGAACATGATCCCGAACATCGACGGGTGCCCCGTGAAGTGGTACGGGATGCCGGTCGGGTCGAGGATCTCCTTCAGACCGTCCTGGATCGTGCGGCCCGTCGCGTGGATCGTGTCGAGGGCGTTGGTGTCGCGCAGGATCTCGAGGGTCTTCACGGCTGCCGCCGCTGCGACGCGGTTGCCGGCGTACGTCCCGCCATGACTGACCTTCTCAGGCAGCATCTCCATGACCTCGCGCCGGCCACCGAAGGCCGCTGCCGGATAGCCGTTGCCCATGGCCTTGGCGAACGAGGCGAGGTCGGGCTTGATGCCGAAGTACTCGGCGGCGCCGCCGCGTGCCAGCCGGAACCCGGTCTTGACCTCGTCGAAGATCAGGAGGATGCCGAACTCCTCGGTCAACGCGCGCATCTGCTGGTGGAAGCCAGGCTCGGGCATGATGGCCTGCGCGTTGCCGAGGACCGGTTCGACGATGACGGCGGCGATCTCCTCGCCGCGCTCCTCGAACAGCGCGCGCAGTCTATCGATCCGGTTGTAGCGGGCTGGGATGATGGTGTCGGCGACCGCGCCGGGGATGCCGCGACCCCACGCGAGGGCCACGGGCGCATCGGCATCGCCGAGCTCGGCCATGTCGTCCGGGCCCACGCTGATCAGCGCGTAGTCGTGGACGCCGTGGTACTGGCCCTCGAACTTCACGATGCGCTCGCGGCCCGTATAGGCGCGGGCGATGCGCATCAGGTGCATGGTCGCCTCGGTGCCCGAGACCGTCATGCGCGCCATGTCCACCCAGCCGGTCAGCTCGCACACCAGCTCGATGGCGCGGATCTCGTCCTCGCTCGTCAGGCTGAAGCTGACACCCCGACGCATCCGCTCGTTGACGTAGTCATCGACCCGCGCGTCGCCGTGCCCGAGGATGACCGGCCCGTAGCCCATCCGCAGGTCGACGTACTCGTTGCCGTCGGCATCCCACACCATGCCGCCCTCGCCGCGATCCACGTAGATCGTGCTGTCGCCCCACGCCCGGAAGTTCGAGTCGGTGCCTCCGGGGAGGTGCTCCAGAGCGCGCCGGTAGAGCGCCGCCTGGCGATCGCGGCGAAGGAACGGGGTCGACGTGGTGGCGGGCTCCGTGGCCATGAAGTCCTCGGGTGCGGGTTCCGGGTGGCCCGGTCCGTGGGACGGGCGTTGCGCGATACGAGACGCGCGGGGGCCCATGCTGACATACCGCCAGCGCGGCCGTCAATGCGAGATTCGTCGGTATCGGTCGCATCAGGTGCGAATGGCGGCCCGCACGCTCCGCCGGACAAGGCGACGCGCAGCGCCGGTCCGAATCAGCGCCACGTGGCGATGAGCATGGCCACGATCACGAGCGACACCACGTGATACGCGCCGCTGATGACGAACCAGGTCCACGGCTTCGGCTTGTTCGGGTCGAAGACGGCATCCGTCGCCGTCACGGTCAACGCGTAGCCCACACCGAGCACCAGGCCAAGGACGACACCCTCCTGGAGCGTGTCCGTGCCGGTCGCCGCGGCAAGCAGTCCGGTCGCGATCGATGCCACGAGATAGAACAGCGCCGGGCCGGCGTAGCTGACCGGGTTCATCTCCGGTCGCGGGCGCGACTCGTCCCAGCCGATCGACGCCATCCACGGTCGGCCGAACACCGCCGGCGCGAACCACGCTGCGCCGATCACGAAGTAGATGACCGCGCCGACCAACACGGCAAGCCAGTTGAGCTGACTGATATCGAGGCTCATCGCCATCCCTCCACTGCCCTCTGGCGGCCGACAGCGTAGCCGCCGGATCGACCGCTGCCCAGCGTGCCACGATGCGCGGCATGACCGGGGCCATCTCCTACTGGCTGCGCGACCCGCCGCCGCCCGGGATCGCCGATCCGCCGCTGGCGTCCGGGGAGCGGCTCGAGGTCGATGTCGCGATCGTCGGCGCCGGGTTCACCGGGCTGTGGACGGCGGTCGCCCTGACCGACACCGATCCCAGCCTCCGCGTCGCGGTCCTCGAGATGGAGACGGTCGGCTTCGGCGCGACGGGCCGCAATGGCGGTTTCTGCGAAGCGAGCCTGACGCACGGCCTGGCGAACGGGATCAAGCACTTCCCCGATGAGCTCGAGACCCTCGAACGCGAAGGGATCGACAACCTCCGGGGGCTCATCGCCTTCACCCGCGAGCACCGTATCGAGTGCGACCTCGAGGAGACCGGGACGCTGGCACTCGCCGACCAGGCCTACCAGGTCGACGAGTTCCGGGCATGGGTCGACGAGGCCGCAGCGTTCGGTGAGCACCTCGAATTCCTCGACGGCGAGGCGGCTCGGGCGGAGGTGCATTCACCGCTGTGGCACGGGGGCCTGTACCGCCCGCCCGGGCGCGATGTCCTGCTCGATCCCACGAAGCTGTGTCGCGGGATCGCCCGAGTCGCCCGTGAGAGAGGTGTGGCCATCCACGAGGGAACACGGGTCGCTCGGCTGCGGCGGCGGGCCGGTGGCGTGACGCTCACCACGGCGGGTGGCGCCACCGTCCGGGCGGACCACGCCGTCATCGCGACCTCCGCCTACTCGGCGTGGCTGTCGCGCCTGTCCTCGACCTTCGTGCCGGTGTACGACTACGTGCTGGTGTCCGACCCACTGACGCCGGACCAGCGCGAGGCCGTCGGCTGGCACCGCCGGCAGGGCCTGTCCGACGCGAACAACCAGTTCCACTACTTCCGGCTCACCGCTGACGATCGGATCCTGTGGGGCGGCTACGACGCGATCCATCACCGGGGCAGCCGTGTGGGGCCGGAGCTCGACCACCGGCCCGCCACGTTCGCCAGGCTCGAATCGCAGTTCCTGCGGGCCTTCCCCCAGCTCGATGGTCTCGGTTTCCCGTTCCGCTGGGGCGGGGCGATCGACACCACGTCCCGGTTCACCGTCACGTTCGGGAAGCTCTTTGGCGGCCGGGTGTCCTACGCCCTCGGCTACACCGGTCTCGGGGTCGGCGCCAGTCGATGGGCCGGCGGTGTCGTGCGCGACATGATCCTGCGCCCCGACGAGGAGCGGCTGCGGCTTCGCCTCGTCACCAGCCCGCCCATCCCGTTCCCACCCGAGCCACTCCGGTCATTGGCGGTCGATACCGTCCGCCAGGAGCTCGACCGCGCGGATCGCAACGATGGCCGGCGCGGCGTGATCCTGCGCACGCTCGACGCGATCGGCATCGGGTTCGATTCGTAGTCGCGGTCGGAGCAGACGCGACGAGGCCCCGCCGGTGGCGGGGCCTCTCGGTGTCGGCGGCGCGGTGGTCTACGCGCCCGGGATGCGGACCAGCAGGAGCTGGCCTCCCTCGCGCTTGTACAGCCAGTCGGGACCGGCCGGTGCCACGGCATCCGGACCCGGTGCGGTCTCGACCCACAACGTGTGGGCCTGGACGTCGAGCAGGAACCAGCCCGATCCGAACCAGCGCGAGACGTCGACGATGCCGCTCGCCTCCCAGCTGCCGGCGTTGCCCAGCCCGAACCCGGCCGGTACGACGGCACCCGGGTTGCGAACCGTCGGGTCACGATCGGTCAGTCCCTGGTCGGCGGACTGATCGACCTTGAATGCGACCTCCATCGTGCCCTTCTTCGGGCCGGCGAAGTGGTACCACCAGACGCGCGCCGTGTTGCCGGTGGCGATCGGGTACTGATTGGCGCTCGACGGATCCTCGGTGATCAGGAGGCTGTTCCTAGTGGCCTCGAGGTTGTCGGGCTGATGGATGGCCGCCAGCGACGCTGCCGGGTCCTGGCTCGCCAACGGGATGTGATCACCCTCGATGAGGATCGACAAGCTCTTCACCTTCCGCGGATCTCGCGGGTCGATGACCATCTTCCAGATGCGCCCGTTGCGCGACGCGAACGTGGCCGGTGTCTGGCTCCGTGTCCCGTCGGGGTTGTACGTGACGCCCGTTCCGACGGCCGCGTTCGCACGTCCGGAGTCCGCGATGTAGACGACGTTCGGGTCGTGCCGGTCGGTGGCGATGTCCTCGACACGCACGAACTCGAACACGCCGGCCGCATCCGAGGCGTTCTCGAGCGCGGTCTGATCGCCCTTGGCGGCCGCGTCCGGGATCTGGACGAACTCGCCCTCGATGCTCGTACCCGCGTTCGGGACGAAGTCGTAGTAGTCGTTGTAGGTCTTCCAGTCCTTCGCGCGGAAACCCCATAGCGCGCCCTGGTCGTTCCAGACGGCGTCGGCATCCTTCGCGAAATAGCCGTACACCTGTGACTGGGCTGGGTTCGTGGTGAACGTGTCATCACCGGTCAGGAGCAGGATCTCGCGCAGGCCGGGGATGGCCACGCTGTTCTCGTGGTTGAGCCGACCCATGCCGTAGATGGGCTTGCGGGCTCCGCTGGTGACGTCATAGGCCACGACGACGCCGGTCTGCTCGGCGTTCGGCGTTCCGGGCGGGATGGGCTGGGTCCATTCGGGGCCCTGCCCCTGGCGGAAGACGAAGTCCGTCGCCTCCTCGTTCGTGAACAGGATGTCGCGCGAGAACCCGTGCTCGCGGGTCGCCAGGAAATTGGAGCAGAACCGATGGAACCGATCCGCCGACGTGATGACCATGCTGGCATCGAGAACGGCACCGTCATCGCGTGACAGGACCAGGCGGCTCAGCTGCGAGTTGTCGAAGTCGTTGAGGGAGTTCTCCTGCGTCGGCCCTGCGGCGACATACGGGAATGCCACCGTCGACGTTTCGTGGTTGACGAAGACCTCCACCGAGTCGCGTGGCCCACGCCGGACTGCGATCCCGTCGGGGATCGACTCGAACCGATAGTTCCCGAGGACTTCGCCGGCGGTGATGAGCGCATGCGCTCGCGCTCCTGCGGCGACCGGGGTCAGCATCTCGTCCTGCCCGGTCAGGTAGCCGCGTCGTGAGCCAGGTGCCGCAGCAGCCGGACCTGCGATGCCGGCAAGGAGCACCACGGCGCCGGCCAGTGCGATGAGCCGTGCACGGGTGCTGGAACCACGGATCGTGGGCGTTTGCATGGGCCTCCTCCTCGCGGATCGTGCGGTCGGGGGACTGCCGGGGGTCGATCCATGGTGCGCCTGTGGCCGGGATGGAGGCAACCGGGCGCTCGGTTCAGCGACCTGGCCTGGTGACCGATCGCACCGCTTTCTGGTTGCTCGAAACGCTGCGCCTAGGCCGGCGTGGCGACCCAGGTCGGGAGCTCCCGGGCGAGCGTGGCGAGGGGCAGGGAGCCGTGGCCGAGCACCTGGTCGTGGAACTCGCGCAGGTCGAAGCGGGACCCGTCTCGCTCCTCGATCTGGCGTCGCAGGTCCTGGATCTGGCGCTTGCCGAGCATGTACGTCAGCGCCTGGCCTGGCCAGCAGATGTACCGATCGGTCTCGATGACGGCGTCGGTCTCGGACAGGCCGGCATCGTTGCGCAGGAAGTCGATCGACCGCTGGCGCTCCCAGTGCTTGGCGTGCAGCCCGGTATCGACGACCAGCCGTGCCGCCCGCCACGCCTGTGCATCGAGCATGCCGAAGCGCTCGGCCTCTGACCGGTAGAGCCCCATCTCGTCGGCCAGGCGTTCGCTGTACAGCCCCCAGCCCTCGACGTAGGCGCCGCCGACCATCCGTGACCCGAGCCGACGGAAGGTGATGAGATCCGGGTTCTCCATCTCGAGCGCGATCTGGAAATGGTGACCCGGCGCCGCCTCATGGTAGGTCGTCGACGCGAGCTTCGTGTACGAGCGCGACTCGAGGTCGTAGCCGTTCGCGTAGTAGATGCCGTCGCGGTCGCCGTTGGCAGACGGCGGGTAGTAGTACGCGAAGGGCGCGTCCTTCTCCTTGTACTCCTCGACCGGGCGGACCTCGAGGCCGGCCTTCGGAAGCACGCCGAAGTAGCGCGGTGCCTCGGCCATGGCGCGGTCGATATCCTCGCGGGCACGCTCGACGAGTTCGTCCTTCGTGGCCGGGGTGTTGCCGGGCATGGTGCTGAGAGACGCACGGTAGGCGGCCATGTCGTCGCCGAAGCCGGCGGCGCGGGCGATCGCCCGGCGCTCGTCATCGATCGACTCGAGCTCCTCGAGACCGATCCGGTGGATCTCCTCGGGGTCCATCTCGAGCGTGGTCCAGCTCCTGATCGCGGTCCGGTAGATCGCCTCGCCGTTCGGCGCCGACCAGATCCCGGGCTCCTCGCGGCTGGCGTGGCGGTATTCACCCTGGAGGGCCTCCAGGAACGCCGCGTCGGCCGGGTAGACCACATCGCGGACGACGTCGCGGATCCGCTCGCGATCGGCATCGGACGCGCCCTGCACGCTGCCCGGCACGATGGCCGCGTCGATCGGGATGGCAAGCATCCGCTCGAGCTGGGCGATCACGCGCTCGGTCACGATCGAGGGCGCGGTGAGGCCGCTGCCGAGCGCCTCGCGCAGGATGTCGGTGTTGGCAGCCATGTAGGCCGGATAGGCGTGCAGACGACCGATGAACGCCTCGAGACGCTCAGGCGTGTCGACCGGCTGGAATGCGGTCAATTGGGGCAGCAGCTGCTGCGGGCCGCCCATCTGGTCGACGACACGCAGCTGGTGCAGCCCGTGGTCATCCTCCTCGACCCCGAGCTCCCCGATGACCTGGAGCATGTCGCGCGTGATGCGCTCCTCGGTCGACAACGCCTCGACCGGGATCGCGGCCGCCGCGGCCGCCGTGTGCTCCATGTGCTCGCGCGTCCGGGCTCGCCCTGCGGGTGACGGGTCCTCGAGTCGGTCGGCATATCGCGAATCGCCGTAGAACGTGGCGGTCGTCGGGTTGAGCTCGAGGATGCCTTCCCAAAATCGATGGGCGAGGTCGTTGACGGCAGACGGCTGATCGGTCACGAAACAAGCCTCTCGGTGAGCCGGTGGGGGTCGGCGGCTAGGGTAGCGGGCGACGCGTTCAGCCGCCGAAGAGCGGCATCTGCTCACCGCCGCGCTCGACGACCGGGTCGAGTCCGAGCAGCGGTTCGAGCTCGTCGAGGTCGGGCTGTTCCGTCGCCAGGAACGTTCGCAAGTGGTCCCACTTGATGATGTTCCAGCCGTGCTCCTCGATGGCTGCGCGGAGGAGCGGCGACCGGTCGAGCTTGTGGCGGATGAGGTCGGTCCGTTCCGGGGCGACCACGAGGAACCGCACGAATCGCTCGTCGGCACCGATCCGGGCGTGGCGGCGCAGCAGTGGTTCGCCGAGCATGGCGGTCCATTCGACCTCGAACATCAAGGCCATCTTGCCGCGGATGTACCAGATCGCATCGACCTGCGACAGCGCGTCGACCGCCTTGCCGATGCTGCCCAGGTAGGCGCCCTTCTCCCGTTCGTCGAGCAGATCCCCGAGGTGGCCCTTCTCGTGTCGACGCGCCTGCTCGCGCTCGGCGATCCAGACCCGCAGCCCGAGACGGTGCCCCGCCTCGGCGATCGTGGCAAGGAGCTCGGTGTGCTCCTGGCTGCGACGCAGCAGGTCGTCGCTCGTGACGAGGTGGTCGGGTGTGCTGGCGAGGCTGCGATAGCTATCGAGACAGGCACGTACGAGCGTCTCGTCCGGCAGGTCATGACCGGTGAACAGGGTCGCGATGCGATCGTAGAACGCGGTCTCGGACAGCGGACCGGCCGTCGACAGCAGGCTGAAGACCGCCCACTCCACGCGATCGGCGAGGGGCTGCGCCGCAGCGTCCCGATCGGCCGCCTCGGCCAGCCACCAGCGACCCGGCTCGATCTCGGTGAGCCGGCGCTGGTCAGGTCGCGTGAGCTCATCGCGGATGAGCGCCAGCAGCCGCTCGACGGGGTCGGGCGCCGGGTCGACGACCGCGGCTGCTCGCCGGGTCGCGACCGGTGGCCCGGAACCGCCCTCGGCGAGCTCGGCCGCGGGCCGCGCGGCTGGGCCGCCGGACGGCGCAGCGGGTGGCATCGTCGGCGTCGCAGGGTCCGTCGTCGGCGGTCTCGGATCGTCGGTGCGGGGGGCGGGCGGATCGGTCGGTCGTCCACCGGTCGACAGGCGGCGCAAATGACCCGACCGGTCGAGCCCGACGAGGATCTCGCCGAACAATCGCTCCATGCGCGCGGGCTCACCACGAGCGCGCAACGTCTCGATCGCCGCCTCGGACACGACCTTCGCGGCGTCGGACGGGGAGAATGGCCGCTGGTCGAATCGCTCGGGTGGCGCGAACAGGCCCTTGCCGGGCACGATCTCGGGGTCACCCGATCCACCCGGGGCGTATGGCAGCGCGACGTTCGCACGCGTTCGAGGTCCGGGCGGGATGGCCGCTCCGGGAGGCACGAGCTCGACCACGCCGGCACCGGCGTCATCCGGATCCGACTGGCGGGCCACGACCACGCGGTACCCGGCCGACGCCCCACCGAGCGCGACGGCGGCCAGCGCCTCTGCGCCACCATCCACCAGCTGGACGACACGCCCATCGCGCGCCATCGACGGCTCGACCGCCGCCAGCGAGCGACCGACGGTCACCGCCTGCCAGGACCAGGGTGCGCGAAGCGACGCGTCCGCGAGCGCATCGATGGGCAGGAGGGCGGCGGCTTCACGTCCAAGGGTCCAGGCGGTGCCGTGGTAGGCGACCGCGAGACGATCGAGGCTCGGGCGCATCGGCGGCTGACCGAGGACGAGCCGGATCCTCGGCGTCGGACCGCCGGTCCGGCCGAACCCGTCGCCGTCGCTGAGCGCCCGAACGGCGGATGGACTCGCGACCGCCAGCACGGCCGTCGCCGACCCCTCGGACAACGCCTGCAGGTCCTCGCCGAGACGAGCCTGCAGCGGGCCGAGCGCGCCGCCTTCGAGATGCTGGACGAAGCCGCGAACGGTCCGGAACCCCTCCTCGAACGCCAGCCACGGGTTGCGCTCCCGCCACTGGGCGGCGGCGGGCAACCGTACGCGGCCGCCGGCGACGCGCAGGGCGCCGCCGCGACCGGCGCCGGTCGCCAGCCGGCTCGATGGGATCAGCGCGTGGAGCACGGCCAGGCGGAGTGCCGCGAGGACAGGCGCCGCGCGGAGGTCGGCCTCGATGCGCTCCATGATCGCGGTGAGCGCCAGGAGCTGGCGAGGCGTGTGCAGATCGAGCAGCTCGTCGACCAGATCGGGGGCACCATCGACGATCGGGAAGCGATCACGTGCCCATGCCCGGGACGCGCCACCGTCGGGATCCTTCAGCGCCCGTTCGAGGTCGTCAGGCTCCAGCTCGCCGAGCCGCGCCTCGGAGCCACCGCGCATGTCGCGGCAGACCGTGCATCGGTAGTGGCGCTGGATCGGCCTCGCCGGCGACTCGCCGTCGGTCGACCAGGTGAACTCATCGGCGACGAGCATCCGCCCGCAGGTCGCGCAGCGAGTCGCGAACAGGTCGCCCATCGACACCTTGAGGCTCAATTCGCCGCGGGGCGAGGCGGACATGCCCTGGAACGCGGCATCGAGATGGCGGACGTCTGGCGGGCGCAGGACGACCTCGGCCAGCATCCGCGTGAGCGGGCTAGATTCGATCGAGACGGCACGACGCTGACGATCGACCGCGGCGCGCGCCACCCAGCCGCCCCGACCGGCCAGATCGGCGACAACGTCGCCGGGTCCGGTGTGGGCTTCGATGCGTGCGGCGAGCAGCGCCGATGGCGGCGCCGGGGCAAGGCGCTCGAAGACCGGCAGGTTGCCGCCCACGTCGACGCGTGAGGCGTGAAGACGGGCAGCCATCTGCGGAATGCTACCTCCCCTGTGCCAGCCCGCCCCCCTGGGCGTTGCCGTCGGCCTTGCCAACCCCTACGCTCGGACCATGACGACCCCCGCCACCGGTGTCGACCTGGACACGCTCAGGGAGACGATCCAGACGGCCCTTCTCGACTTCGCGACGGTCACGGACGATGTCCTGGAACGGCCCTGGGAATGGCCCGAGCACGGTGAGTTGGAGGTGCGCTACGGCTTCTTCCACACCCTGCTCGATCTCGAAGGGACCGCGGCCGAGATCTCCCGGTCGGGAGACGACCGGACACGCGCTCGATCGATCGTCACGCCCACAGCGGTCGCCGCGTGGGACCTGGTCGCGCTCCTGGCGACGCTCGATGAGGACGACCTCGACCGGGACCCGGGCGGTGGCGAGTGGACGGCTCGCCGCGCCATCTCCCACATGCTCACGAGCCAGCGTTCATACGCGATCTACACCGACTGGTGGCGCCAGCAGCGGCTCCCGGCGGACACGCGACCCGTCCCCGAACCACCGGACGACCTCGACGAGCCGGACCAGGAGGAGATCGCGGCCGACGGCTCGCTCGGTGATCTGCGTCGGCGGATCCATGCCTACATCGACGAGGCCGCGGCCCGGCTCGCCGATCTCGACGACGCCGAGCTGGACCTCCTGGGCCGCTGGTCGGAGCTACCGGTCACGATCGCCTTCCGACAGGGCCGCTGGTCGCCGCACATCGTCGAGCACACGATCCAGGTCGACAAGACGCTGGTGATGCTCGGCCGGCGACCGACCGAAGTGGACCGCCTGTTGCGGCGAGTCGGCGTCGCGTGGGGCGCCATCGAGTCGACGCTGTGGCCTATCCCGGCGAACGACGCAGCGCTGTCGCTGGCTGCGGCCGCCGCCGCCCGGACCGCGGCGACCGCCGCAGGTGTGAAGGCGACCGCCGATCGGGGCTAGCTCTCCGGGCTACGCCTCGTCGAGGTCGTCGGTCTCTTCCTCGAAGGCCTCGTCCGTCGTCGATTCCGGCGGGAGCACGCGGTCGAGGTCCTCGATCTCCTCGTCCTCCTCGTCGTCCTCGAGATCGTCCTCGAGCTCCATCTCCTCGCGGACGAGGGTGCCCTTGGTGTAGGGCCGCAGGTCGGTCGACTTGGCTGCCGTCGGGAAGCTGACCTTGCCGTAGTTGCTCGGATCCTGGAAGGTCTCGCGGATGATGAGGCGGACGTCCTTGTCGCCGAGGCTGGTGACGCCCGCGGCGTACTTGTTGCCATCGGCCATCAGCTTCAGCAGGCGGGCGGCGACCCGCGGCTCCACGACGCCGATGCGCATGCCGTTGGAGTACGCGATGAGACGCGTCTTTTCCGGGACCAGCTCGACGGCGTCGCCGGGGTTGACCTGGGCGAGCTCCTTGGGCGAGGCGAGGTCGGTCAGGTACGCGAAGCCGGTCTTGCCGGTCTCCTCGACGAAGATGCTGACCGGGGCCTTGCTGCCGTCAGCTGCGGGCACGGTTCGCTCGCCGGCGGCGTTGAGCAGGACCTTGAGCCGGTCGATGTTGCGCTCGGCGATGCGGTTCGTCGGGTCGAGGGCGAGCGCGGTCTGATAGTGCTCGCGCGCCTCGGCCAGCATGCCCAGCTCCCAGAGGGCCTTGGCGAGACGGTTCTCGGCCTCCGGGTCGGGGCCCAGCTCCAGCAGCTTGCGATTCGTCTCCGCGGCCTCCTCCCAACCGGCGGCCGACGCCTGGGCGATCGCCTGCTCGGCCAGCTGGCGCTTGGTACGCGTCAGGTTGACCGGGCTCTGCGGTGTGGTCTCGACATCAGGGAACGTCACGGGGCGGAAGTCCTTTCGGGGGCGGTCCGGGGCTCCGCTTTCTAGCACTGGTGGCGAGCGCCGTCAAACGAGGGCGGCCGAGCCGGTCGGTCGGTCGGTGCTTCGGCTACTCGCGGATCAGCAGGTTCAGCCCGACGACGGCCACCCCCAGGATGGCGAGCAGGACCGTCTGCCACAGCCAGCGCACGTCGCGGCGACGGGACGGACTGGCGGCGTGGAACGCGTCCCACAGGTAGAACGTGAGGGTGAGCAGCGCCGGCCCCATCAGCCGCGGGATCTGCACGAAGCGAAGGGCCGCGGCGGCGATCGCGATGGCGATGCCGTACGTGGCCGCGGACCACAGGGCGTCGCGCAGGGTCGAGACCCGTAGCGCCGCGGCCCGATAGCCCAGCAGGAACGCGACCGCGGCGTCACCCGTCGCGAGGACGAGGAGGTCGCGGCGGGGCAGGGCCTGGCCCGCGATGCCGGACGTGCCGGGTTGGGCGAGGCCGCCGGGGACGGTGGCCGCAACGCCGACGAACGCCAGGAACCCCACGACGAGGATGGTGACGAGGACGGTCGTGCGGCCGTCCTGGTCGAGGCCACCGGTGGACGACAGGATCCGCGCCTCGAGGGCGAGACAGCGCTCGACGATGACGCCTGTCACCAGCAGCGCCGGCACCAGTGCCAGCCCAAAGGGCACGAGCCGGATCGCGCCGAGACAGGCGACCGCGGCGACGGCCGGGAGGATGAGCGACTCGATGGGGATACCGAGCGCGTGGTCGGCGGCATCGGCCGTCTCATCGTTGAGGACCTGGAGGCTGCCGAGGATCACGGCGCCCAGCAGGAAGATCGCCACGAGCCAGACACCAGGCGGCTCGATCAGGCGCGACAGGCCGACGATCGTGACCGCGGCGAGCGCGAGGTCGCGACGGCCAGCCCGATCGTCCTGCATCGCGGCGATGGTACGCGAGGCGCCGGCGGTCACACGCGCTCCGGCTTGCCCGCGACCCACGCCAGGACGTCCGCGCGGGAACGCGTGTTGAGGACATCCCGCGGCTCGACCCACGCGCGACGTGCCTGGGTGATGCCCCAGCGCAGGTGGTCGAACTCGGCGATCTTGTGCGCGTCCGAATCGACCGAGAGCGTGCATCCCATCGCGACCGCCCGGCGGGCGCGCTCGACCGCCAGGTCGAGTCGATGCGGCGAGCCGTTCATCTCGAGCACCGTTCCCGTCCGCGCCGCCTCCCCGTACACCGCATCCCAGTCGAGATCGAGATCGTCGCGGCCGCCGATCATCCTCCCGGACGGATGGGCGATCACGTCGACATGGTGGTTGCGGATGCCATTGAGTGTCCGGCGCGTCAGCTCGGCCTTCGATTGGCGGCGCGATACGTGCACGGAGGCGACCACCAGGTCGAACCGCGCGAGCAGCTCGTCGGGGTAGTCGAGCTCGCCGTCGGCACGGATCTCGAGCTCGCATCCGTGCAGCAGCCGGAACCCCTCCGGCGGGGTCTCGGGTGGCGCGGTGCCCTCGGCCTCCTCGCGTGCGTAGCGCGCGTTCAGTTCGGCGATGATCGTCCGCTGCTCCTCGACCTGCGCGGGCGTCAGACCGCGCGCGATGGCGAGCGACTGGCTGTGATCGGTCAGCACCTGGTAGGCGTGCCCGCGCCGACGTGCCGCCTCCGCCATCTGCTCGATCGTGTGGGTGCCGTCCGACCAGTCGGAATGGCTGTGCAGGTCGCCGGTGAGATCGTCGAGGCTGATGAGCCGCGGGAGCCGGCCGGCGAGCGCCGCCTCGATCTCGCCCTCGTCCTCGCGCAGCTCCGGCTCGATGTAGGGCAGACCCAAAAAGGCGTATGCCTCCTCCTCGGTCGCGAAGGTCCTGAGCTCGGCGTCGTCGCCGGTGATGGGCTGGCCGTCCCCGTCGATGCGCAGGAAACCCTTCTCGGACAGGCTCCAACCCTGGTCGCGGGCGCGCTCGCGAAGGCGGACGTTGTGTTCCTTCGATCCGGTGAAGTGGATGCGGTACGTGCCCGCGGCGCCGGGCGGCATGACCATCAGGTCGACCTGCGGACCGCGGAAGATCTTCACCGCGGCCTTGTAGCCGCCCTTGTTGAGCACCTGGTCGACCAGGCCGAACGTCGTAAATCGCTCGATGAGACCGGGGCCATCATCGGTCTCGGCCAGGAGGTCGAGGTCGCCGATCGAGTCGCGGCGGCGGCGGAACGACCCGGCCGGCTCGATGGATGTGACGCCGGGTGTGTCCGTGAGGGCCTCGATGATGCCGAGGATCGTCGCCTCGGCCCGGTGCAGGTGCATGCGGCGCGGGGTGCTCTCGAGGCGGCGGATGCCCTCGAGGATCAGCTGCTCGGTCCGCTCGCTCAGCCCACGCAGGCCGCGGATGGTGCCCGCCTCGGCAGCCGTGCGCAGGTCCTCGACCGAGAGGATCCCGAGCTCGAGCCAGATCTGGCGGACCGTCTTCGGCCCGAGGCCCGGGATACGGAGCAGCTCGACGAGGCTCGGTGGCACCTCGGCGATGAGCTTGTCGTAGTAGGCCATCCGGCCGGTGGTGGCGATCTCCTTGATCTTGTCGCTGATCGCCGGCCCGACCCCCGGGATCTTGGGGACGTCGCCGTCGCGGTAGGCTGCGACCAGGTCGACCGGGCTCCGGCCGATCGCATCGGCGGCCCGGTGATAGGCGACCGTCTTGAACGACAGCTCGCCCTTGACCTCGAGCATGTCGCCGATCTCGTGGAAGATCCGGGCGAGGTCGCCATTGGACAGGTCGCGCTCGGCGCGTTCCTCATCGTCGCGGAGGTCGGCGTCGGCCGGCGCGAGGTCGGGATCGCTTGGAGCGGTTGGGGGCTCCTCCGCGTCGAGCTCGACCTCCGGGCGGGCATCGGGCGGCGGATCGGTGCGGGCGACGCGTCGCGGCATGGCCGCGATGGTACGCGGGTCGGCGGCCGGAGCCGCTACGCGGCGACCACCCGATCGCGACCGCGGCGCTTCGCGCTGTACAGGGCCCGGTCGGCGATCTCGATCAACGACCCGACGTCCTCGTGCGGGTCGTTCGCGACGGCGACGCCGATCGAGACGCTCACCGGCGGGACGCCGTACGGTCGCAGGTCGAGCCCGCGGACGGCGGCCCGGATCCGTTCACCGACCTCGACCGCGACCCCCGGGCCGGGGTTCCGGAGCAGCACGACGAATTCCTCCCCGCCGAACCGTGCCGGGACATCGTCCTCGCGGACGGCCGAGACGATCGCCGAGGCCACGCCGCGCAGCACTTCGTCGCCAGTCGCATGGCCATGCTTGTCGTTGAGCAGCTTGAACTTGTCGATATCGACCATCAGGATCCCGACCGCGTCGCCGGCGCGGCGGCGCTGGGCCAGCAACCCTACGAATTCGTCGAAGTAGCGACGGTTCGGGAGACCGGTCAGCGGGTCGGTCGATGCCTGCGCCTCGGCAGCCCGGTGCGACAACACGCGGGCGAGCGCGGCCGATGCCTCGACCGTGGCACCGTTGAGGATCCGCCGCGTCGATTCGGGCCAGTCCGTGCCGGCCCGCCGCGACACCACGATCGCCCCGACCACACCCTCGGCGGTCACCAGCGGGGTCGCGATGACCTGTCCGAGCCCGTAGACGGCACGCACCCGATGGGCGATCCGATCGGCGATCTCCGGCGGCGTCGCCGGGCGACCCCGGACGGCGTCCTCGAGGTCACCGAGCGGGAGCGGCGTCGAGTGGGTCGGGATCCCCGGGCGGATGCTGACGAGGTGGGCGGCGAGCGACCGCCCCGACTCGTCACGCCGGACCACCACGACATGGTCGGCAGCGGTGGCCTGCCCGAGCTCCTCGGCGATGGCATCCACGATGGCGTCGGGTGAGATGGAGCGCGACAGCCCGCTCAGGATCCGCGCGAACGACTCCGCTTCGCCACGGCGCCGGGCGTCCAGCTCGGCGACGGCCGAGCCGTGGACGACGGCGGCCGAACCGGCCACCAGCACGACGACGAGCAACGCGCGGTCGGCGAGGGACGCATCGGGCCCCAGCGCATGCAGCAGGACGACCAACGCGACCAGGAGGAATGCGCCGGAGAAGATCCACCAGGACCGGCGGATCCGGCGATCCGACGGATCCAACGAGTGCGCAATGGTGCGCGAGGGGGATCGTGTCACGTCGGGAATACAGGATGCGGCTCGCGAGGCTCGCCGTCCACTACGCCGCGCCGCCATCAGTACTAGTCGCCGGTAGTACTTCCGTCCTGTTCGTGGAAACCGCGTGGACATCGCCCGGGGGCGGCATTCGCCCTGTCCACATCCTGCGCCGGGAGGTCAGGCGGCGGCGCCGTCCGATCCGGCGGCGGTCTCTGGCCCGACGGCGCGTCCGGGCCGGCCGTCGCGCTTCACCTGGTACAGGGCGCGGTCGGCGCTCGCGATGAGCTCGGTGGCGGTGCGGCCATCGGCCGGGAACGTCGCGGCGCCGATGGACGCGGAGATCGGCACGGGACCACGCTGCTCGCCGATGAAGGGCTGGTCGCGGAACGCATCGCGGATCCGCTCGGCCGCGCGCTCCGCCTCCTCGGCGTCGGTCTCGGGCAGGATCACCGCGAACTCATCGCCACCGTAGCGGGCGGGCACGTCCGAGGCTCGCAGGGTGGCCCGGATCAGCTCGGCCGCCCACGTCAGGACCCGGTCCCCGAACAGGTGACCGAACGTGTCGTTGACGAGCTTGAAGTCGTCGAGGTCGAGCATCAGCACGCTCAGCGGTCGCTTGTTGCGCTGGGCACGCACGACCTCTTCCCCCATCCGCTCGTGCAGGAAACGGTGGTTGAAGAAGCCGGTCAGCGGGTCGCGGTCGGCGCGCCTGCGGGCATCCTCGTAGAGGCGCGCGTTCTCGAGCGCCATCGCCGCCTCATTGGCCATCGTCCGCGCCACTTCGAGCTGCTGGGCGTCCCAGCGGACCGCCGTCCTCGAGAACAGCTCGACCAGGCCGATCGCCTGGCCCTTGGCGACGAGTGGCAGCATCACGAGCATGCGGATCCCGTCGCGGCGCAGGAGCATGACCTCGGCCGGATCCGCCATCGGATCCTCGGCATCGACGATGACGGTCACGCCGCGCTCGAGGACGCGCATCGTCTCGGGGAAGCCGGCGACCTCGAAGTAGGGCTCCATCTCCTCGAGGCGGAGGGTCGGGAAGTAGCCGAGCGACTCGACCCGACCCGACGCTCGGTCCCAGTAGCTGATGGCACACTCGTCGACGCCCATCGCCCGCGCGAGATGGCCGGCCATCAGGTTGGCGACCTGACGCGGGTCGAGGCTCTCGGACAGCTCGCCGCTCATGTCGAGCAGGCGCCGAAGCTCGCGCGCCAAGTCCTGGCTGCGGGTCAGCAGGCGGGCCGTCTCGAGCGCCGTGGCGGCATGATCGGCGAGGATCGTCAGCAGTCGCTGGTCGTCGACCTCGAAGCCGTCGAGCCCGAGCTTCGAGAGCGCGATCACGCCTACGGTGGCCGCGTCGTAGCGCATCGGGACGACCAGCATCGATTCGTCGATGTCATCGGTGCCGGCGATCGTCACGCCGCGGGGATCGCTGTTCGCGTCATCGATGAGGAGCGGCTCGCCGTGCTGGGCGACCCAGCCGGTGAACCCCTCGCCGAGGCGCGTCCGAAGCAGGTCGAGATCGACCTGCTCATAGGCACCCACCCGGCCCTCGAAGGCGATCGGCACGACCTGGTCGGGTGGCTCGATCAGGTAGACCCGGGCGTTGTGATAGTCGATGATCCGGCGCGTCTCCTCGACCAGCGCCCGGCCGACGGCTTCGACCGAGGTGGCCCGGCTGAGCCGGCCGGACGCTGCCTGCAGGACCGCGAGCTGGGCGGCCGTCGCCTCGGTCTGCTCGAAGAGCTCCGCGTTCGTGAGCGCGATGCCGGCGTGCGTCGCAAGGGTCGTGATGAACGCGACATCGCCATCGGTCCACTCGCGCGGTTCGCGCGTGCATGCGGACAGCGCGCCGATCACCCGGTCGTGATGGGTCAGCGGCGCGACGAGGTCGCCGGCGAACTCCACGATGCCCTCATACCGCTCGATCCCGGAGCCGGCGTCGGTCCGGGCGTCGGTCCAGGCCCTGGTGTGACCGGTCCGCAGGACCTCCTCGACCCACCCGTCCTCGACGCCGAGGACCGGCAATGTGGCGGCCATGTCGTCGTCGATCCCGGCCCACGCCGCCAGGTGAAGGTGCTCGTCCCGCAGCAGGCGGATCGTGACGAAGTCGACGCGCAGCGCCCGCTTCGTCTCATCGACGATCATGCGGAACAATTCCTGTCGATCGTGCGAGGCGGCCAGCTTCCCGGCGATGCCGAGAACGCTGTCGAGGCGCTCGGCGAACTCGGACTCGAGGCCGCTGCGAGCGTCGGGGGGTGTCCCTGGGTCAGTGTCATCCGGAAGCAGGCGCCGAAACACGGCCGGCCTCGGGGGGCGGGAACCCGGTCCGGGGCGCGAACCAGCAGCAACGCGGGGTCGCACACGCGCGGTCATCGCCCAGATGGTCCCATCGAGCGTGCGGGCGAGGCCCTCGCCAGCGGTACCGGGTACGGTCGGAGGTGGTCCTAGGTCGTTCGCCCTACAAGGTCCGTGGTGGCGACCCGGCGACGACCGGTGTCGGGCGGTCGAGACCGCTACATCATCACGAGGCCGCCGTCGACGGCCAGCACCTGCCCTGTGATGTACCCCGCCTCGTCGGAGACCAGGAACGCGACCGCATCGGCGACCTCTTCGGTCGTCCCGAATCGCCCGAGCGGCGTCCGGGCAGTGATCTCGTTCTGCAGGCTCTCCGGCAGGTCCTGCGTGAGCTCGGTCAGCACGAACCCCGGCGCGACCGCGTTCACGGTGATCCCGCGCGATGCGAGCTCACGGGCCGTCGCCTTGGTCAACCCGATGAGGCCCGCCTTGGCCGAGGAGTAGTTGGCCTGACCCATCTGGCCGGCCTGCCCCGACACGGACGTGATGTTGATGATCCGTCCGGCGCGGGCCTTGAGCATCGGCCGGGTGACGGCCTTGGTCATCCAGAACGCCCCGAACAGGTTCGTCTCGAGGACGTCGCGCCAGGCATCCTCGCTCATCCGCATGATCAGGTCGTCGCGGGTGATGCCCGCGTTGTTCACGAGGATGTCGACCTTGCCGAAGGCATCGAGCGCGGCTTTCACGACCGCCTCGGCGGACTCGGGGTCTTTCACGTCGCCCTGGATCGCCAGGGCCTTGGTGCCGATCGACTCGATCTCGGCCGCCGTGGCCTTGGCGGCGTCCGCATTGCCCCGATAGCTGAATGCGACGTCCGCACCCTGGCGAGCGAGCCGCAGCCCGATGGCCTTGCCGATGCCACGTCCGCCACCGGTCACGAGCGCGGCCTTGCCGGTCAGGTCGATCATCCCGGGACCTCCGAGTGGGCGCGTTCCGGTTCGCCCGGAACGACGTCGTCGAGCGGCACGTCGACCGGTCCCGGCCGGGCGAGCAGCTCGACCAGTGCCGGCGGGATCGGGTCGACCGAATCCCAGTCGACCGGGAGGCGTACCTGGACGTCGTCGGGATCGACCGCGGCATCCCCGACGACGCCACGTGCCGGGTCGGCGGTCCACTGGACCGTGACGGCGCCCGAGGTGAACCCGGCACCGAACGCGACCATCACGATCCGGTCGCCGACCTTGACCCGACCCTCGTTGACCGCCTCCGCCAGGGCGATCGGCACGGATGCCGCCGAGGTGTTGCCATACCGGTCGAGGTTCACGTACATCTTGTCCATCGGCAGGTCGAGACCCTTGGCCACGGCCTCGACGATGCGGATGTTGGCCTGGTGCGGGATGAACAGGTCGATGTCGGACGCGTCGAGCCCGGACTTGCGGACCGACTCGAGGGCCGTGGTCGCCATCGTCTTGGTCGCGAAGCGGTACGTCTCCTTGCCCTCCATCCGGATGAAGTGCTCGCCGCGGGCGATCGTCTCGGCCGATGGCGGGCTCTTGGCACCGCCGGCCGGCAGCCAGATCATGTAGGCGCCCTGCGGCGCCGTCGTGAGCTCGATCCCGAGCGCGCCACCCGGCTCGTCGCTCGCCGACAGCACCACCGCTCCGGCCCCATCGCCGAAGAGGATGCAGGTGCTGCGGTCCGTGTAGTCGAGGAACCGGGTCAGCAGCTCCGCGCCGATCACCAGGACGTGCCGGGCGATACCGCTCGTGATGTACGCCTGCGCGGTGGCGAACGCATAGACGAAGCCCGAGCAGGCCGCGGCGATGTCCATCGCCGCCGCCTTGCTGTTGCCGATCGCCTCCTTGACGAGGGCCGCGGTGGACGGCATCCAGTAGTCCGGCGTGAGCGTCGCCAGCAGGATGAGGTCGATGTCGTCGGGGTCGATGCCCGCCGTGCGGATCGCCCGGAGGGAGGCCACCGCCGCCATGGATGCGGTCGTCTCGTGGGCGGCCGCGACGCGTCGTTCGCGGATGCCGGTCCGCGACACGATCCACTCGTCGGAGGTGTCCACCATCCGTTCGAGGTCCTTGTTCGTCAGCACGCCCTCGGGCGCGTAGCGTCCCCAGCCCGTGACGTGGGCGCGAGGTCGCGCCATGTCGCTCATAGCGGCTCGACCTCGATGAGCGGCTGCTTGGCCTTGACGAGCGTGCCGCTCTCGGCGACGACCCGGACGACGCGGCCCGCGAGGT
The DNA here is from genome assembly GCA_963813535.1 of uncultured Chloroflexia bacterium. Taxonomy (GTDB): domain Bacteria; phylum Chloroflexota; class Limnocylindria; order Limnocylindrales; family CSP1-4; genus SPCO01. Next base: position 144,821 of record CAWEZH010000003.1, read on the forward strand.
CCGACTTGATCTCGTTGAACAGCTTCATCGCCTCGATCAGCCCGATGATCTGGCCGACGGCCACCTCACCGCCGACCGACACGTACGGCGCCGACCCCGGCGCCGGCGAGGCGTAGAAGATCCCGGTGAGGGGGGCCTTGATGGACGGCTTGGCGGCCGGCGTCGGGTCGCGACCCGCGCCCGAGGCGTCCGCGGTCGTCGGTGCCGTGATCGTCGCGGCCGGCGAAGACGCCGCCACGCTCGCGACGGTGATCGGCGACAGGGCCGACGGCTTGCGCAGCACCAGTCCGGTGCCACCCGACTCGACCTCCAGCTCGGTCAGGTCCGAGCGGTCGAGCAGCGACGCCAGCCGGTCGATGAGGCGGAGCAGCTCGACGTCGCCGCCATCACTCGGCGGCGTCGGCGGGTCGGCGGCCTCGATCGCCGCCGCGGCCACGTCCGTGGTGGTCGCCAGGACGTCATCGGCGGGAAGGTCGCCGCCCTGCCCCACGCCCGCCGGCTCGAGGTCGTCGGTCATGCGTCCCACCGCCGAAAGACGAGGGCCGTGTTCTGGCCACCGAACCCGAACGAATTCGAGAGCACCACCCGGACATCGTGCCGTGCAGCCGTACCCGACACGATCGTCGTGCCCTCGGCTTCGGGGTCGGGCTGCTCGAGATTGAGCGTCGGGGGGATGCAGGACTCGCGGATGGTCATGACCGAGGCGATCGACTCGATGGCGCCCGCAGCCCCCAGGGTGTGCCCGATCATCGACTTGTTGGCCGTGATCGGGACCGACGCCGCGTGCTCGCCGAGGATCGTCTTGATGGCCTGGAGCTCGGCCTTGTCACCCTCCGGCGTCGAGGTCGCATGGGCGTTGACGTGGTCGACCTCGTCCGGACCGAGCCCGGCCTTCTCGAGCGCTCGGCGGGCGGCTCGGACGGCGCCGATCCCGCCCGGGGCCGGCAGCGTGATGTGCGAGGCATCGGCGGTCGCGCCATAGCCGACGAGCTCCGCCAGCGGCTCGGCGCCACGGGCCTCGGCATGTGACAGCTCCTCGAGCACGAGCACACCCGCTCCTTCGCCGCAGACGAACCCGTCGCGCTCGGCGTCGAACGGCCGGGACGCGCCCTCGGGGTCGTCGTTGCGCGTCGACAGGGCGCGCATCGCGGCGAAGCCCCCGACGAGGGCCTCGTAGATACCCGCCTCCGCGCCACCGGCGAGCATGACGTCGGCGTCATCGCGCCGGATCGTCTCGTACGCCTCGCCGACGGCGTGCCCGCCGGTCGCGCAGGCCGACACGGTCGCGAAGTTCGGGCCGGTCATGCCGTAGGTGATCGCGATCTGACCCGATCCGACATTCGGGATGCCCATCGGGATGAGGAACGGGCTGATGCGATCCGGGCCGCGGGTGGCGTTGATCGAGAAGCCGTCGTTCAGCGTCCCGACGCCGCCGAGCCCGGTGCCCAGGATGACCCCGGTGCGCTCGGCGAGCTCGCCCTCGAGCCGCTCCGGCAGCCCCGCCTGGTCCATCGCCTCGCGAGCGGCCACCAGCCCGAACTGGATGTAGCGATCGGTGCGGCGCTGGTCCTTGCGATCGAGCACGTGGCTCGCATCGAAGTCGTGGACCTCTCCCGCGACGCGGGACGACAACCGGGACGGATCGAACGCCTCGATGGTCCGGATGCCGGAGCGGCCGTCGACGAGCCCGGCCCACGAGCTCGGGACGTCGTTGCCGAGCGGCGTCAGCATGCCCATGCCGGTCACCACGACGCGCCGCGGGCTCATCGGACCAGCTTCCCCGTGCGGACCGTCGCCGCGCGATAGACGTCGCCGGCGAGGCCGCGCGCCGAGATGGCGTTCGCGACCGCCAGCGTGTCGAACGCCGTCCGCCGGATGTCGGCGCGGACCTCGCCATCCGTGATGTCGATCAGCGCCCAGGACGCGGTCGGGTCGCCGTCGAACACGTAGCCCGCGGACCCGTCGTTGACGATGACCTTCCAGCCGAGGTCGCGCACGTCGGGCTGGTGGGTGTGGCCGCAGACGATGACCCGAGCGTCCGTCCGGGCGACCCGCTCGACGGTGACCGACGGGTCGAGGTCGCGGTCGAGACCCGCGGTCTGCGAGCCCGGCGACGCGTGGCAGACGACGACGAGCGTGTCATCGTCCGTGCGCAGCCTGCGCTCGGCGGGGAGACCGCGCAGCCACTCGATGCGCTCCTCGCCGAGGGCGTCATGCGCCCACTCGGCGGCATCGACGATGGCGTCCGGGACCCCATCGGTCATCCACGGGAAGGCGGCCGCGTAATCGAAATCGGCGACCGCGACGTCGGTGTTGCCGCTGGCGATCAGCGTGCCCTCCGCCGCGAGGCCGCGGAGCACATCGACGACCCCGACCGGGTCCGGACCGTTGAGGACCAGGTCCCCGGCGATCACGACGCGGTCCGGCGCCTGCTGGGCGATATCGGCGAGGACCGCCTCGAGGGCGAGGGCGTTGCCATGGATGTCGGAGAGGGCCGCGACGCGGGTCATCGGAGCGCTCCCTCGGGCGGGATGATGAAGCTCAGGACGCCTTCACAGGCGACTTCGCCATCGACCGTCGCCACCCCGCGACCCTTGCCGAACCGCGACCCCAGCTTCTCCATCGTGATCTCGAGTCGCAGCGTGTCGCCCGGCGCCACGATCCGTTTGAAGCGGACGTCGTCGATGCCGGCGAACAACCCGATCCGGTCACCGAAGCCCGGCTGCTTGGCGACATACACCGCCATCGTCTGGGCGAGTGCCTCGACCTGCAGCACGCCCGGCATGACCGGCAGGCCCGGAAAGTGGCCTGCGAAGAACCACTCGGTCGCCGTCACGCCCTTCACGCCGACGATCCGCTTCCCGTCTGCGTCGTACTCGACGATCCGGTCGACGAGCAGGAACGGATGGCGGTGCGGGATCAGGCCTTCGATCTCGGCGGTCGTGTGGACGATGTCGGTCACGGCTGCTCCTGGGGCGGGTGCTTCGATCAGTCTGGGCGATTCTGACCTGCGGATGCGGACCGGCGTGTGCAGGTCTGCACGACCCTCATGCCCGGGCGGCCGCCGCGAGGAAGGCCGCGCTGCCCACTCGATCGAGCAGGTTCGTGGTCATGCGGCCCTCGAGGAACGTCTCCGATGCGAGCAGGGCCTGGTGGATGTCGACGTTCGTCGTGATGCCCTCGATGACCAGTTCCTCGAGCGCCACCCGCCCGCGCGCGATGGCCGTCGCCCGGTCCGGGCCCCACACGATCAGCTTGCCCAGGAGCGAGTCGTAGAACGGCGGGACCTCGTAGCCGGTGAACAGGTGTGAGTCCATCCGGACACCCGGTCCGCCGGGCGCGTGATAGCGCTCGACGGTCCCGGCTCCGGGTCGGAAGTCGTGCGCCGGGTCCTCGGCGTTGATGCGGAACTCGATGGCGTGGCCGTCGAACTCGACGTCGGCCTGGGTGATGCCCAGCGGCTCGCCGGCGGCGATGCGCATCTGCATCGCGACCAGATCGAGGCCGGTCACGCTCTCCGTCACGGGGTGCTCGACCTGGATGCGGCAGTTGATCTCGATGAAATAGAAGTCGCCCCGGCCATCGACCAGGAACTCGAGCGTGCCGACGTTCTCGTACCCGGCGGCCACCACCGCGCGCACGGCCTTCTCGGCGAGCTCCGCACGTGCCGTTTCGGACAGGGCCGGTGTCGGCGCCTCCTCCAGGATCTTCTGGTGGCGACGCTGGACCGAGCAGTCGCGCTCGCCGAGGTGCACGCCGTGCCCGTACCGGTCGACCGCCACCTGGACCTCGACGTGGCGGTTCTCGTCGAGCCATTTCTCGAGGTACAGGGAGTCGTCGCCGAACGCCGCCTTGGCCTCGCTGCGACAGACCTTGAGCACCAATTCGAGCTCGCGCGGCGTGCGCACCATGCGCATGCCCTTGCCGCCGCCACCCGCCGACGGCTTGACCAGCACCGGGTAGCCGATGCGCTCGGCCTCGGCCAGGGCGTGCATGTCGTCGCGCAGCATCCCGTCGGAGCCCGGGATGGTCGGCAGACCATGGGCGCCGAGCAGCTGCCGGGTGCCGGCCTTGCTGGCGAAGCGCTCGAGCACGTTGGCCGGCGGCCCGATGAACGTCATGCCGTGGGCCGCGACGACCTCGGCGAAGCCCTCGTCCTCGGACAGGAAGCCGTAGCCAGGATGGACCGCATCACAGCCGGTGACGAGGGCGGCCGAGATGACCGCCGGTGCCGAGAGGTACGACCGTTGGGCCTCCGCCGGCCCGATGCAGATGGCCTCATCGGCGAGACCGACCGGCAGCGATTCGCGGTCGGCTTCGCTATAGGCGACGACGGCCTCGACGCCGAGCGTGCGACACGCGCGCAGGATGCGCAGCGCGATCTCCCCGCGATTGGCGATGAGGACCTTGCGGAACATCAGTCGCTGCGGGACATCAGACGTTCCCGGTGCCGTTGGTCGACATCGGGACACCGAACTCGATCATGATCAGTTCCTGGCCGTACTCCACGGCATCGCCCGGCTCGACGAGGCTGGTCCCGACGACGCCGTCGATCGGTGCGACGACCTCCTGGGCGACACCCAGCATGTCGACGGCTCCGAGCGGGTCGCCTGCCCGCACGCGTGAGCCGGCAGTCAGGTCCTTGCGCGGTTGGAAGATCCCGACCGCGGGTGAGGTCGCGACATTCCCCGAGTCGGAGCGCACGCTCGCGTGCGATTCCGGATGCGGGTGCAGGTGCTGGGCCCGCGGCGGCCGCTCGTGACTACGCTCCTGGGAGCGCTCGCCGGTACGGTCCGTGACCCGCCGCTCCCGGCCGCCAACCGCCGTGCCACCCGGTCGGCGCAACCGGACGCGCCAGTCACCTTCCCGCACTTCGAGCTCGCCCAGGCCGGTGGCGCCCAACTTGGCGATCAGCGCCGGGAGCAGCTCGGCGGTGAGCCGGTCGATCGCGGCGTGATCCGTCGCGCGGTCGGCGTCGGCGCGCTCGGAACGGGTGTCGCGCGACAACGGTTCAGGCACGCGCTACACCTCCTCACGAGCAGGCGGGTCGTCGTCGCGCGACCACACCTCGACGCCAGCGAGGCTCCGGCGGGCCGGGTCGAGCAGGTCGCGCAGGCGATCCGCGAGACTTCGGTCGACGCGTCCGGGTACCTCGGGACGGGACACCTCAGTGTAGGCGCCCAGCGCACGGTAGCGTCGGTAGCGCTGTTCGACCAGCGTGTCGACCGGCATCGCTTCGAGGGCGTCCAACCGGTCGAGGATGATGGCCCGCAGCCGGTCGGCCGTCGCCTCGGGCTCGGCGTGGGCGCCTTCACCCGGTTCCGGGACCACGATGTCGACGACACCGAGGGCGTGCTGGTCGGCGGCCGACATGCGCATCGCCGCGGCCGCGGTGGCCGCCTCGTCCGCCGTGCGCCACAGGATCGATGCGCAGCCCTCGGGGCTGATGACCGAGTAGACGGCGTTCTCAAGGGCGATCACGACGTCCCCCACGGCGATCGCGAGCGCGCCCCCGGAGCCACCCTCCCCGGTGATGATCGTGATGATCGGCGTCCGGAGGCGGCTCATCAATCCGATCGACCGGGCGATCGCCTCGGCGATCCCGCGCTCCTCGGACTCCGGTCCTGGATGGGCGCCCGGCACATCGACGAAGGTGACGATCGGCAGGCCGGCCCGCTCGGCGAGCTCCATGATCCGCATCGCCTTGCGGTAGCCCTCGGGATGGGGCATCCCGAAGTTGCGCCGGATGTTCTCGTCGGTGTCCGCCCCCTTCTGCTGCCCGATGACGACGACCCGTCGTCCGTCGATCCGGGCAAGTCCGGCCACGACCGCAGCGTCGTCCCCGAAGAGACGGTCGCCGTGGAGCTCGACGAACTCGTCGGCCATCGCCTCCATGAATTCGAGCGTCCGGGGTCGGCGGAGGCTGCGGGCCAGCTGCACCCTGGCCCACACGTCGTCCTTCGCCGCCGCGTCGGGCGGCGCGACCGCCACGGCACCGTCGGGTGCGACCGCGGGGACCGTCACGGGAGGCGCGGTCGTCTCCGGCTCCAGGTCCGTGTCGGTGCCGTCGCCGTTGGTCAGCTCGCCGACGCGGTCGGCCAGCGTGGTCAGGAACGAGAAGGGGCGGAAGGCGGGGACTTCCTCGATCGGCTCGGGTTCCTCGACCGTGCCCTTCGCCGGCAGCAGCCGCAGGAGGCTCGCGAGCTCGTCGTGGAGCTCGGACCGCGCCACGACCCGGTCGATGAAGCCGTGGCTGAACAGGAACTCGGAGCGCTGGAAGCCTGGTGGCAGCTCCGTGGCGATGGTGCCCGCCGTCACACGCGCCCCGGCGAAGCCGATGAGCGCATCCGGCTCGGCGACGTTCACGTCACCCACCGCAGCGAACGAGGCGAAGACACCACCCGTCGTCGGGTCCGACAGCAGCGAGATATAGGGCACGCCGGCGGCGCGCAGCCGCTCCAGGGCCGCGAGCGTCTTGGCCAGCTGCATCAGGGCGAGCGTGCCTTCCTGCATCCGCGCGCCGCCCGAGGCACTCACCACGACGAGCGGCACCCGCGCGACAAGGGCGTGCTCGGCGGCCCGCGTCACCTTCTCGCCCACGACGGCGCCCATCGAGCCGCCCATGAACCCGAAGTCCATGACGCACAGGGCGATCTCGTGGCCGCCCACCGATCCGGTCCCCCAAACGGCAGCGTCACGCATGCCGGTCGCCAGCTGCGCGGCGGCCAGGCGATCCGGATAGGGCTTCTGGTCGACGAACCCGAGCGCATCGACCGATTGGAGGCCAGCGTCGCGCTCACTCCAGGTGCCCGAATCGAGCAGGTGGGCGATGCGCGCTTCCGCGGACAGCCGGAAATGGTGACCGCAGGTGGTGCACACGCGCAGGTTCTTCTCGAGCTGCTTGTTGAACAGCATCGTCGAGCAGGTCGGGCACTTGGTCCACAGGTCGGGCGGATAGACGTCCCTCCGCGCGCGGAACGACGGCAGCTTGAGCGGCATCAGACGAGCCTCGCCCTGGCGACCGCGCGGATGGCGCGCGTCATCGGATCGGCGGTGGGCCGGCCGCGTCGCCAGGCGACCCACGCGGCAGCGCCGGCGAGTGAGATCGCGGCCGGGATCAGCACGCCGCCGATGACGACGGGCCGCACCTGGCCCGGCGGGCGGGCGTCAAGGACGGCTTCGCCCGTGCGGCCTGGCTCGGGGAACTCGATGACCTCACCCGATGCTGCGTCGCCACCGGCGACCGACGCGAGCCGCGCCGCCAGGGCTTCCACGAACCGGAACGACGGGTGATAGCGCGGCAGGCCGCTCACGAGCAGGTCCGCGGTCGCGCGGAGGTCGGCCGGGATGTCGGACGGATCTCGCGGCGCGCGGGCGAGCAACGACTCGAGGTAGCGGTCGACGACGAACGCCTCGATCTCCCCATCGCGCGCCGACGGGCCGAGGGTCACGCCCTCCCCTCGCCGCGATCGCGAAGATCGCGCGCGATCCCGCGCAGGCCTCGGTGGATCAGGACGCGGACGGCGCCCTCGGACCGCTGCAGGACCTCGGCGATCTCGGCCGTCGACATCTCGTGGACGAAGCGCAGGACGACCGCCCGTCGACGGTCTCCGGGAAGCCTGTCGACAGCACGCCAGGCCGAGGTGGCGGCCTCACGGTCGACCACGACCCGCTCGACATCCGTCGGATCCGGCGTCGCCAACGCGAGGTCGAGCGGCGCCTCGGGGCGTCGTCGCCGGCGGCGTCGGCGCTCCGCGACGACGTTCCGGGCGATGCGGAACAGCCAGATCCGGAACGTCGAGGCGTCGTCGCCATCCTCGGCGCGTGCACGCTCTTCGAACCGGGGCAAACCGGCGAGCGCGGACAGGAACGTCCGCTCCGTTGCGTCCTCGGCCTCGTGATGGTCACCGAGCTCGTAGACCGCGAAGTTGTACACCTGGGCCACGTACTTCCGATACAGCGCGTCGAACCGCGCGGGGTCGGCCCGTGCCGCTTCCACGAGCGACCGATCAAGGTCGAGGTGGGCGAGACGCGAGCGACCGGCCTCCTCGGGCCGCGTCGTCTTCCTCAATGCCGGACGGTCCATCGCGTTACACCCCGACCCGCTGGATCGCAACGGCGGGCGCTGCGAGGCGCACGTGGCGGACCTCGCCGACCACGACCGATCGTCGGGCCGCAGCCGCCGGTCCCTCGATGACGAGGGCGCCGGTCTCGGTGTCGACCCCGGTGGCACGGACCGGCGAACTGGCACCGTCCGGCCCGATCAGATCGATTTCGCGGCCGGTCGTCACCTGGCGGACGCTCCAGCCATCGGCGTCGAACCGGCCGGCGCGCAATGCCTCGACACCCACCTCGAGGCGGGCCAGGAATGCGTCGAGCACGGCCCCGTGGTCGACCGCCCGAGCCGCAGCCTCGCGGAGGGACGTCATCGATCCGGCCAGCTCGGCCGGGAAAGCGTCCCGTGGCCAGTCACCGTTCAGACCGATGCCGATGACCGCCCGTGGATCGTCCGAGCCGATGCCGTCGCTCTCGCCCAGGACGCCGGCCAGCTTCCCGACGCCATCACCTGACTCGATGACGAGGTCATTCGGCCATTTCAGGCGGATCGACCCGGCCCGGATGCCCGTGACACGCTCGGAGGCCTCGGCCATCGCCAGCGAGGTCACGGCCGCCAGGCGCCACAGGTGCTCCGGCTGCAGCCACGCCGGCCGGAACCCGAGTGAGAGCAGCAGCGCCCCGCCGGCCGGCGCGGTCCACGTCCGACCGTCCCGCCCGCGACCGGCGGTCTGCTCGTCGGCGACGGCGAGCGCGATCTCCGGCGTCCCATCGGCCAGCCAGCTCCGGACGACGTCGTTGGTCGATCCGACGACCTCGAAATGCTCTCGGCGAGAGATGAAGGGCGGCATGGGCTCAGGGCGATCGGCGGCGTCAGCCGGCCGCCGCGACCTCGACCGGTTCGGGTCGCTCGAGCTCGAACGCGTCATGCAGGGCGCGGAGGGCAGTCTCGAGCTCATCCTCGGCGATCATGCAGGTGATGCGCACCTCCGAGGTCGAGATCATCTCGATGTTGACGCCGGCGTCGGCGAGCGTGCCGAACATCCGGGCCGCGTAGCCCGGTGCGTTGTGCAGTCCCGCCCCGACGATGCTCACCTTGGCGACCGAGGCGTCCGTGGTCAGCTCGCGGGCACCGAGCTCGCGGACGACCGGATCGAGCGTCTTCTTGGCCTTGCCGAGCTCGACCTGCGGGACCGTGAACGAGAGGTCGGTCTCGCCGCCGTGGCCGACGTTCTGGACGATCATGTCGATGTTCACGCCGGCCGTCGCGAGCGGGTCGAAGATCGCGCGGGCGATGCCCGGCCGGTCCGGGACCGCGACGATCGTGACCTTCGCTACGTTCCGGTCGTGGGCAAGGCCGCGGACCTTGTTGCGCTGCTCCACGAGCGGGTCCTCCTTGATGAGCGTCCCTGGCGCGTCCTCGAACGAGCTCAGGACCTCGATGACGACGTCGTTGATCCAGCCCAGCTCCACCGCCCGGACCTGCATGACCTGGGCGCCCTGGTGGGCGAGCTCGAGCATCTCCTCGTAGCCGATCACGGGCAGCTGGCGGGCGGGCGGCACCAGACGCGGATCGGCGGTGAAGATACCCCGGACGTCCGTGAAGACCTGGCATCGATCGGCCCGCAAGGCCGCCGCGAGGGCGACGGCCGTCGTGTCACTGCCCCCGCGACCGAGCGTCGTGAGCTCCATCTCGTGGGCCTGCTCGGCGCTCTGCCCCTGGAAACCGGCGACGATGACGACCTTTCCGCCCTCGAGCTCGGTGCGGATGCGACGAGGTTCGACGCCCGCGATCCGGGCCCGGCCGTACGAGCCATCGGTGGTGATGCCGGCTTGCGGTCCGGTGAGGCTGATGGCCGGGACGCCGAGCGCATGCAACGCCATCGAGAGGAGCGTCGCGCTCTGGTGCTCGCCGGTCGCGAGCAGGACGTCGAGCTCGCGCGGGTCGGGCTCGTCGGTGATGGCCGCGGCCAGGCCGAGCAACTCGTCGGTCGCGTCGCCCATGGCCGAGACGACCACGACCAGATCGTGGCCGGCGGCGCGTTCGCGCGCGATCCGCCGGGCGACCCGCTTGATCCGGTCCGCCCCGGCGACCGATGAGCCGCCGTACTTCTGGACGACGAGGGGGCCGGGCATGCCGGGCATTCTACTGCCGGGTCTCGCACGCTCCGAACGTGTGGGCCGGCGAACGCCCCGCCGCGAATACGCCGAAATCGTCGCATCTGACGCTGAGATCGGCGGAACCGAGCGTGGCTGCCTTGAGCGACCTCATCCGCGCGACCGGCGTCGTGCACGAAGGCCCGCATCTCGACGCAATGCGACGATTTCGGCGCATCGAGCGCGACACGACCAACCGCCCGCGACAGCGAGGACCTGCCCATGTGCCACGACCACGACAGCCACCCGCCGATCGCCCCCATCGCCGGTGGCGCCCTCGACGGGGTGCGCGTCGAGCTCACTGCGGCGGACGGGAATCAGCTCGCGGCCTTTCGCGCTCGGCCCACGCAGCCGCGTGGCACCGGCGTGGTGATCCTCCCGGACGTCCGCGGCCTCCACCCGTTCTACGAGGAGCTCGCCCTCCGGTTCGCGGAGCACGGGGTCGATGCGATCGCGATCGACTGGTTCGGTCGAACGGCCGGCGTCGGTCGACGTGGCGAGGGCTTCGAGCACATGCCACACGTCGAGCGAACCACGTGGGACGGCAACGCGACGGATATCGCCGCGGGCGTCCAGGCGCTGCGCGACGACGGCGTCGCGTCGGTCTTCACGATCGGCTTCTGCATGGGCGGCCGGATGTCGTTCCTGGCCATCCACGCTCGAGCTCGACCTCGCCGGCGTCATCGGGTTGTACGGGACGCTCCGAGGGTCCGTGGCGAAACGACGCTCCGGCGCCACTCGATCGACTCGACGACATCGGCTCGCCGGTCCTGGGGCTGTTCGGTGGGGCTGATGGCTCGACCACCGCCGACGCGGTCGAGGGCTTCGACCGCGGGCTGACCGACCGCGGGGTCGATCATCGAGTCGTCACCTACGCCGGGGCGCCGCACAGCTTCTTCGACCGCAAGGCGGCCGATTTCGCCAGGGAGAGCGCGGCCGCGTGGGACGAGGTCCTGGCCTTCATCGACGCTCACTCGAGCGGCTGAGACGGAGAGCGCCGATGGGACTAGCGCTTCGCGAGCGTCCAGGCTCCCGCGACGAGCAGACGAAGATCACCGCCCACAGCAAGCCGTTCGGCAGCGCTCGTTCGCCCGCGCCCACGATCCCGCGCAGCCCGGCGCCGATCGCGTCGAATGCGCCCCCGACCAGCCCGGTGATGCCGCTGCCCACGCTTCCGGCGAGGTCGTTCATGCGGGAGCATGGCCGTCGGGCGACGCGCGCACCATCACCCGAGGGTCCTGGCCCGTTGACAGGTCGCCCACGCGTCGATCAGGCGGTCGTGAGGACCTTCGCGCCGGCGTTGCGCGGCTCGACGACGAGCACGCGTCCTTCCAGATCGGTATCGGCTGCGATGGCGCCGAACGCGGCTTCGACGCGGGAGATGCGGGACATCGAATCGGCGAAGGCGATGATGGTCGAGCCGGCGCCGGACAGGCACGCCCCGAGCGCCCCGGCCTCGCGGGCCGCCGCGACCATCTTGGGGAACTCCGGGTAGACGCTGGCTCGGTACTGCTCGTGCAGCCGATCGACCGTCAATCTGCCCAGGATGTCGCTCCGGCCGGCCGCCAGCCCCGCGACACCGAGCGCCACCGCACCCAGGTTCGCGACAGCGTCGTCGTACGGCACCGTGGCGGGGAGGGCCTTGCGCATCGCCTCGGTCGGCAGGCGCCGCTCCGGGATGAACAGCACCGCCCGCAGGTCGCGTGGCACGTCGATCCGCAGCGCCTCCACGCCGTCCGCCGTCTGGGCGGATGCCACGAACCCTCCCAGCAGGGCCGCGGCGGCATTGTCCGGGTGCCCCTCGATCCCGGCCGCGATGCGCAATTGGGTGGCCGTGTCGAGCGGTCCGCCGAGGAGCGCGTTCGCGGCGACGACCCCGGCGACGGTCGCAGCGGCGGAGGAGCCGAGCCCGCGCGCCACCGGTATCGCGTTCCGCATGTCGATCCGCCACCCGACACCCTCGGGCAGCTCACCGCGCGCGGCGCCCATCGCCGCCTCGAGGCCACGAACGAAGCGGTTGTCGCGGTCATCGGTCAGCTCATCGCGACCCTCGCCCTCGACCGTCAGCTCGATCCGTCCACGGCTCCAGCCCCGGACCTCGACCTCGATCCGGTTCGTGATGGCGAGGGCCACGCCCAGGCAGTCGAACCCGGCACCGAGGTTCGCCGACGAGCCGGGGACTTCGACTGACACTCGACGGCCATCGAGCTCGGCGAGCCAGTGGGCGACCATCGTCAGCTCCAGCCCAACGCGACGGCGACCGCGCCGAGGGTCGGGGCGGACTCGATCACGCCCGGCACCTGGCGCTCGGCCGTGTGCGGGTCCTTGAGACCGTGACCGGTCAGAACGGCCACCACGGTGGCGTCGGGATCGAGCGCCTCGGTCGCCGCCATCTTGCGGAGTCCTGCGACCGACGCCGCGGACGCCGGCTCGCAGAAGATGCCCTCGAGGCGGGCCACGTCGCGATACGCCGCCAGGATCTCCTCGTCGGTGACCGCCTCGATCCGGCCGCGGCTCTCGTCGCGCGCCGCGATCGCCTTGTCCCAGGACGCGGGGGCCCCGATCCGGATGGCCGTGGCGACGGTCTCCGGCCGCTCGATCGGCCGGCCGCGGACGAGGGGCGCCGCCCCTGCGGCCTGGAACCCCCACATGTGGGGTCGGGAGCGGACCAGGCCGGCCTCGGCGTACTCGCGGAAACCCGCCCAGTAGGCACTGATGTTGCCGGCGTTGCCGACCGGGATCGCGAGGATGTCCGGTGCCCGGCCGAGCTCGTCGCAGACTTCGAACGCGGCGGTCTTCTGGCCGTCGAGGCGGTACGGGTTGACCGAGTTCACCAGCGTGACGGGGTGCTCGTCCTGCTCCGCCAGGGCCCGGACGATGCGCAGGGCGTCGTCGAAGTTGCCATCGACGGCCACGACCCGCGCACCCGCGGCAAGCGCCTGGAGCAGCTTCCCGAGCGCCGTCTGGCCGCGGGGCAGCACCACGATCACCTCGAGCCCGGCGGCCGCGCCGTAGGCCGCAGCCGACGCCGACGTGTTCCCGGTCGAGGCGCAGACGATGGCCCGGGCGCCCGCCTCGATCGCCTTGGCGACCGCGACGACCATGCCCCGATCCTTGAACGAGCCCGTCGGGTTCTGGCCCTCCACCTTGAGATAGAGGTGGGGCGCTCCGATCGCCCGACCGAGTCGCTCGGCCCGAACGAGCGGCGTGCCACCTTCGCCGAGGCTGAGCGAGGGCGTGGCCTCGCTGATCGGCAGGAACCGCCGGTACCGGTCCATGAGGCGTGGTCGGCTCCCGCCGATCAAGGCCGCCGACGGCGCGTCAGTCATCGACCGGATAGAGGGTGACGTCGACGTCGTCGGGGAGGATCGACTCGAACGCCGCTCGGGCCTCCGAAAGCGTGGCCGCCTCGGTCCGGATGGCGCTGCCGTCCTCGAACTCGACCGACGCTGCGCGCGCGAGGGCGCGCGGCAGCTCGCCGTCGATCGCGGGCACGGACGGGACGAAGGCGAACCAGCGACGTCGCCCGTCGAGCGGGTCGACCGCGGACACCCCGCCGCGCGTCGCGGGCGGCAGGCCCGCCCACGTCGAGCCGATGCCGCGAGCGACGGCGACGAGATCACCGAGCACCGCGCTGCTCGTCGCCGCCCCGCCGGCGCCCGGACCGGCGACGCGGATCGTGCCGAGCGGCTCCGCCTCGATCTCGATGCGGTTGGTCACGCCATCGGTCCAGCCGAACGGGCTGTCGGCCGAGACGGCGGTCGGGATGACCGCGGCCTCGATATCGTCGCCGCGCCGGCTCGCCGAGGCGAGCAGCTTGATGGTCAGCCCGAGCGCTGCGGCGCCCTCGATCTCCTGGTCGGTCACGCCGGTGATCCCGGCGCGGCCCATGCCCCGCACGGTCGGTGGGCGACGGCCGACGCTGTCCGGCTCCAGCCAGTCCCCGAACGCGAGGCGGGCCAGGATCACCAGCTTGTTGACGGCATCGTCGCCCTCGACGTCACCGGATGGGTCGGCCTCGGCGTAGCCCTGCTCCTGCGCCTCGCGGAGCACATCGTCATACGGCTGGCCGTCCTGGGCCATGGCCGTGAGGATGTAGTTGGTCGTGCCGTTGACGATGCCGCGGACACGCACGATGTCATTGCCCGCCAGGTCCGCGGCGAGTGGGGCCAGGATTGGGATGCCACCCGCGACAGCGGCCTCGAACCGGAACGCCGCCCCCGTCCGCCGTGCGGCGGCTTCCAGCTCAGGGCCGTGGTGAGCGATGACCGACTTGTTCGCGGTGACGACGGGCTTCCCCGCACCGAGCGCGGCGGTGATCAGCGTGCGCGCCGGCTCGAGGCCACCCATGAGCTCGACGATGATGTCGGTGTCTGGATCCGCGACCACGTGCGCCGGGGCGTCGCTGAGGAGGTCCATGCCGAGACCGTCTCGCGCCTTGCCGAGGTCACGCACCACGACCGCGGTGAGCACGAGCGCTGGCGCGTCGGCAGTGGCGAGTCGATCCGGATGATGGAGCAGGCCATCGAGCACCGCGCCGCCGACCGTGCCCGCCCCAAGGACGGCGACACGCAGGGGCGGACGACTCATCGGTGGGGCTCGCGACGGGGGCGCGCATCGCGTCGAATGGTAGCCCGCCACTGGGCGGCCGGAGCGACGCGGATCAGCAGCTCGCCCGACCGCGGCGACGCGACCGAGGGCCGCCGATGGGCGGCCCTCGGTCGTCGCACTCCCCCAACGGCCCGCGTGAGGCGGGCTCAGGTCACGCCGGCGCTCGCTGCCCGAACGTTCTCGGTCTCGCCGCCGACTTCGTCCCAGATCCGCACGTCCTTGGTCTCGCGGATGAACCGCCAGCCGATGAACGCGGTGATCAAGGCCACCACGATCGGGTAGATCAACCCGGCGTAGATGTTGCCGGTCGCGGCGAACAAGGTCGCCGCGATGAGCGGCAGGAACCCGCCGAACCAGCCGTTGCCGATGTGGTACGGGATCGACAGCGAGGTGTACCGGATCCGCGCCGAGAAGAACTCCACGAGGAACGCGGCGATCGGTCCGTACACCATCGTCACGTAGAAGACCTGGATCCACACGAGCGCGGTCAGCAGCGGGACGTTGGGGTCGGCGCTGATATAGGTCGACGTGATGAGCGGGTCGGTCTTGGGGTTCAGGACCGGGTTCGCGGCCGAGAACATCAGGTTGTAGATCGGGAAGTAGGTCAGCGCCGCCACCAGGCAGCCACCGAGGATGATCGGTTTGCGTCCGATCCGGTCGGACAGGCGCCCGAAGATGATGAAGAACGGCGTGGCCAGCACGATGGCGGTCCCGACGATGACGTACGCCGTGCTGAACTTCACACCCAGGATGTTCTGCATGAAGAACAGCGCCTGGAACTGACCCTGGTACCACACCACCGCCTGACCGGCGGTCATCCCGAAGAGCGCGAGCAGGATCAGCCTGCGGTTCTTCGGATCGCCGAAGCTCTCCCGCCACGGCGACGACGACGAGCGGCCCTCGGCCTTGAGCTGCGAGAACAGCGGCGTTTCCTGCAGCCGGAGCCGGATGATCAGCGCCAGCACGACAAGGACAGCCGAGAGGATGAACGGGATGCGCCAGCCGTATTCGCGGAAGGCGACATCGCCCATCGTGAGCCGGAAGAACAGGATCACGACCAGCGCGAGCAGCAGGCCGACGGTCGCCGTCGTCTGGATCCAGCTCGTGTACTTGCCACGCTCGTGATCGGGCGCGTGCTCCGCGACGTAGATCGCCGCGCCGCCGTATTCCCCACCGAGGGCCAGCCCCTGGAGCAGGCGCAGGAACACGAGGAGGATCGGCGCAAGGATGCCGATCTGCGCGTAGGTCGGCAGGAAACCGACGGCAGCGGTCGCGATGCCCATCAGGCTGATCGTCACGAGGAACGTGAACTTGCGACCGATGATGTCACCGACACGACCGAAGACCGCCGCGCCGAAGGGTCGGACGGCGAAGCCGGCACCGAACGTCGCGAGCGATGACAGCAGGGCAGCGACCTCGTTCCCGGGCGGGAAGAACTGCGTCGCGAAGAACGCGGCGAGGACGCCATACAGATAGAAGTCGTACCACTCGATCACGGTGCCGGCAGCGGATGCCGTGATCACGAATGGCAACTTGTAGCGGTAGGTCGCGGCCTCGGCCGCGGGGACCGGGGTGGCGGTCGTAGCCAAGGGATCCCTCCTCCATGACGCCCGGAAGACCGGGCGAGGGCGTACACGGGGAGCGCGCTCGGTCAGGGCACGCGGGAGCGCATCAGGCTCGGACGACTCACCTCCCCTCGGGTTCGGGGACGCAAGGGCGGGGGACCCTTGGGGTCGAGCCGATGCAACGGCGTGCCACCCAGCGGTGGCATGACATCAGACGCGTCGGACCCTTGCATTCATGTAGCAAACCGGTTAGGCCCGCCGGCCCTCACACGCCGCAGTGGTCGGTTGACACCCGCCGTGCGGTCGCCGGACACTGCCGCCACCGTTGCGTCCGGACACCGCGCCCTAGCCCGCCGAAGGACGACCCGTCCTGGACGCCTTCGCGCTGACCGTCCGAGGGACGTCATCGCGGCGCACGAGGCAGGAGGACGCCATGCTCGGTCATCGTCGCCAACCGTCCATCGTCGGGCCGAAGAGCCACGCGCTCAACCTCGCGATGTTCGCCATCGTCGCCCTGCTGGTCGCCGCGTGCGGGACCACCACCGCACCCAGCGCCTCCCAGCCCGGCGCCAGCGCCTCAGCAGCCGCCCCGAGCGAGGCCGCCAGTCCGTCCGTCGCGGGCAAGCTGGCTGTCTTCGGCGCGTTCGCGACCGAGATCGAGGAGCCGTGGGACGGCGTCATCCACAGCGCGCTCGAAGACGAGAAGGCCGCAGGTCGCGTCGACTACCAGTTCACCGACGCGATCGGGTATTCGGGCGACATGGAGCGCGTCCTGCGCGAGGTCGCGGAACGCGATCAGCCGGCGGTCATCTTCGGCGACGCCTTCGGCAACGAGGAGGCCGTGCGCCGAGTGGCGGCTGAGTATCCGGAGATCGCCTTCGTATTCGGCTCGGGCGGCGGTCCGGCCGAACCGAACTTCTCGGTGTTCGACAACTGGATCCACGAGCCGGCGTACCTCGCCGGGATGCTGGCCGGCGGCCTGACGAAGTCGAACACGCTCGGAGTCGTCGGAGGCTACCCGGTACCGGAGGTCAACCGTATCGTCAACGCCTTCATCGGGGGCGCGAAGGAAGTCAATCCCGACGTCGAGGTGAAGGTGACGTTCCTGAACAGCTGGTTCGATCCCGCGGCGGCCAAGGAGGCGGCGCTGGCCCAGGTCGGGGCCGGGGCGGACGTGCTCTTCGCCGAGCGGTTCGGGGTCATCGAGGCGGCCTCCGAGAACGATCTGCTCGCGATCGGCAACATGAGCGACCAGAAGGAGCTCGCGCCGCAGCACGTGGTGAGCAGCGTCACCTGGAACATGACGCCCACCGTCGGATATGTGATCGACCAGGTCATGGCGGGGGCCTACACCGCTCAGGATCTGAAGGATTTCAGCATGGTGGCCAAGGGTGGCGCCGCCCTCGCGGCGGTCAACGACGCGGTGACCGGTGGCGTGCCGGCCGATCTATTGACGAAGGTCCAGGACAAGGAGGCCGCGATCAAATCCGGCACGTTCCGCGTCGACATCAACGAAGCCACGCCCCCGGGAGCGACCGTCCCGGCCGGTTGACCATCCGGCTGGCCCCCTGACCGGGACGTGATGCCGGCTGCCCCGGCGCCGCCGCTCGTCGAGCTCCGGGGCATCACCAAGCGCTTTGGGCGCCTCGTCGCCAACGACCGCGTCGATCTGGTGATCCGACGCGGCGAGGTGCACGCCCTCCTCGGCGAGAACGGGGCGGGCAAGACGACCCTGATGCGGATCCTCTATGGCCTGACGACGGCCGATGCCGGTGACATCCTCGTCGATGGCCGACCCATCGCAATCCGGTCACCGCGGGACGCCATCGCGGCCGGCATCGGCATGGTGACCCAGCACTTCTCGCTGGTCCGACCGATGACCGTCGCCGAGAATCTGGCCCTCGGGCGTGCGTCGTTCCGCTACGACGAGGGTGCGGCGCGGGCGCGGGTCAGCGAGGTCTCGGCGCGCTACGGCATCTCGGTGGATCCGGCGCGGCGGGTCGCGGACCTGTCGATCGGAGAGCAGCAGCGGGTCGAGATCCTGAAGGCACTGGCCCGTGACTGTCGTGTGCTCGTGCTCGACGAGCCCACCGCGGTGCTTGTGCCGCAGGAGGTCACGGCACTGTTCGCCACGCTGGAGCGGCTCGTCGCCGACGGCCTCGGTGTGGTCTTCATCAGCCACAAGCTGGGCGAGGTTCGGGCCATCAGCGACCGGGTGAGCGTGCTGCGCAAGGGATCGTTGGTGGGCACGGCATCCGGGACCGCCGACGAGCGCGAGCTGGCACGCATGATGATCGGGCGTCCGATGACCGGCGTCCGGCGGAGCGGAGACGTTGCGGTCGAGGCGGAACGGCCGCTCCTGGTGGTGCGCGACCTCCAGGTCAGGGGATCGGGTGTCGACGCGCTGCGGTCGGTCTCGTTCGACGTCGCGCCGGGCGAGATCCTCGGGGTCGCGGGTGTGTCGGGCAACGGCCAGACCGAGCTGGTCGACGTGCTGGCGGGAATGCGCCGTCCAGATGGTGGTTCGGTCCTCGTCGACGACGTCGAGCTCGCTGGCGCCCAGCCCGGGAAGGTGGTCGCCGCCGGGGTGGGCCGGATCCCGGAGGATCGCCATGCCTCGCTGGTACCGGACCTGTCCGTTGCGCTCAATCTGGTCCTCGAGCGCATCGACGACTTCGGTGGCTGGGGTCGCCTCGACGAGCGCGGCATCCGGGAGCACGCCGCCGACCTCATCGAGCGGTATTCGATCAGGGCCCGGCCCGAGGACCGGCTTGGGACGCTGTCGGGCGGCAACGTGCAGAAGGTGCTCCTCGCCCGCGTGCTGTCGCGGGATCCGCGCGTCCTGATCGTCTCCCAGCCCACGCGCGGACTGGATGTCGGTGCGACGGAGTACGTGCGTTCCGAGCTGCTCGCCCGGCGGGCAGCGGGCAGTGCCGTCCTGCTCGTGTCGGAGGACCTCGACGAGCTCCTTGCCCTTGCCGACCGCCTGATCGTGCTGTACGAGGGCCGGATCGTCGGCGAGATGCGCGCCGAGGACGCGGTCCCGGAGCGTCTCGGCCTGCTGATGGCGGGCCGTGCAGACGATCCCGACGGACGGGCTGCATGACCGTCGCCATCGGGGGCATGCGAAGCGTCCGCTGGCGCGCCCTGGTCTGGTCGACACCGGGGCTGGCGCTCATGGCTCTGGTCATCACGTTCCTGCTGACGGCCGGAGCTATCGCTCTCGCCGGAGCCGACCCCCTCACCGCCTATGCCGAGTTCCTCATCGTGCCCCTGACCTCGCGGTTCTCGGTCCTCGAGGTCCTCGTCGCATCGACGCCGATCCTCCTCACGGGCGCGGCGGTCGCGCTCGCATTCCGCGGCGGCTACTGGAACATCGGTGCCGAGGGACAGCTGCTCGTCGGAGCGATCATGGCAGCGGCGGTCGGGCAGATCGCGGGACTGCCCCAGGTCGTGGCCGTGCCGCTCATGATCCTGGGCGGTGCGATAGGCGGGGCGTTGTGGGCGCTCGGTCCGGCGTTGTTGCGCGTGCGCTTCGGGATCGACGAGGTCGTGACCACGCTCCTCCTCAACCCGGTCGCGCTGCTGCTTGTCAACGCGCTGCTTCACGGCCCGTGGCGCGACCCGGTCTCGGGGTTCCCGGAATCGCCACGGATCGCCGAGGCGGCTGAGTTCCCCCAGCTGCTCGAGCGATCGCGGCTCCATCTTGGGTTCCTCGTGGCCCTCATGGTCGTCACCATGGTCGGGTACATCGTGGGGCGGACACCGGCCGGACTCCGGCTGCGAGCCGTCGGCCTGAGCCCGCACGGCGCACGGTTCGCCGGGATCGATGTCGGTCGGACGCTGCTCCTGACGGCCCTCGCGAGCGGAGCCATCGCCGGGATCGCCGGCGTCGGCGAGGTGGCCGGGATCCAGTTCCGGCTGACTTCGGGGCTCTCGCCGGGCTACGGCTACACAGGGATCGTGGTGGCGACCCTCGGCGGTCTCACGATGCCCGGCGTCACTGTGGCCGCACTCTTGCTCGGGGACCTATCGGTCGGAGCGAGCTCCGCGGGCCGAGCGCTCGGGATCCCGTCGCAGCTCGGGGCCGTCGTCCAGGGCACGCTCCTGCTCGTGACGATCGCCCTGCTCGCGATCCGGCGCAACCGTCTGGTCGGTTCGGCGCTCACCTCGGAGGGGGCCGGCGTCGCGGCTGACGCGGTCGCGGCAGACATGGCGGTGCCACCGCTCGAGCTCGACGAGATGGATGCCGCGCCTTCCGCCGTCGCCGGGGACGATCCCGTCCGATGACGTTCTTCGTCGACCTCATCGCAGCCACCTTGCGCAACGCGACCCCGCTGGTTTACGGCGGAGTCGGCGAGACCTTCACGGAGCGTGCCGGGGTCCTCAATCTCGGAATCGAGGGGACGATGTACGCCGGGGCCTTCACCGGCTTCGCAGTCGCCTATGCGAGTGGCTCACTGCTCCTCGGGCTGACTGCCGCGATCGTCGTCGGCCTGCTCGCAGGTGGGCTGATGGCGCTGCTCACCGTGACGCTCGGGGCCAACCAGCACGTCTCGGGCATCGGCCTGACGATCGGGTTGATCGGCCTGTCAGAGTTCGCGAACCGGCTCATCTTCGGTGGCACCGAACTCGTGCGGATCGATCCGTTCCCCGCGCTCGAAGCCCCCGCCGCCCTCGGCCCGCTCGCACCGGTATTCAGCCAGTACGGCCTGACATGGCTGGCGTTCCTGGTGGTGGTCCCGGCCGCGTGGTGGTTGCTGAATCGGTCCTCCTTCGGTCTCGATGTGCGCGCCGTCGGCGAGAATCCGGAGGCCGCGGACGCCGCAGGGATCCGCGTGGGGCTGACCCGGTACCTCGCGCTCATGCTCGGTGGTGCCTTGATGGCCATCGGTGGAGCATTCATCACCCTCGCGCTCCTCGGCAGCTTCACGCTCGACATCATCGCCGGGCGCGGGTGGGTCGCCGTCGCGCTCGTGATCTTCGGTCGCTGGCGCATCATGCGGGTGGTCGGCGGTGCGCTCCTGTTCGCGGCGGTCTATTCGCTCCAGCTCCGCCTCAGGATCCTCCCGGGCTTCGGAGAGATCCCCTTCGAGCTGCTGCTCGCTCTTCCGTATCTTGTGGTCATCGCCGCGCTGGCGATCTCGGGCCGCAACGTCGCCTACCCGGGTGCATATCTGAAGCCATACCGCCGAAGCTGAGGACGCCATGACCGACCAGGAGTACCTCGCCGTCGCGATCGAGCAGGCGCGTGCCGGCCGTGATGAAGGCGGCGTGCCGATCGGGGCGGCCCTCGTGGTCGATGGACAGGTCGTCGGCACCGGCCACAACCGACGCGTCCAAATGGGGAGCGCGATCCGGCACGGTGAGACCGACGCGCTGGAGGAGGCGGGCCGCCTGTCGGCGGCGGTCTACCGGCGCGCGACGATGTACACGACCCTCTCGCCCTGCGACATGTGCACGGGCGCGATCCTGCTGTACGGCATCCCGCGGGTCGTCATCGGCGAGAACCGCACGTTCCTCGGCGCCGAGGACCTGCTTCGATCCCGGGGCGTCGAGGTCGTGAACCTCGATTCCGCCGCGTGCAAGGCCTTGATGGACGAATTCATCGCGGCCCATCCCGACATCTGGAACGAGGATATCGGCGAGACGTAGGCATGCTCGGCGCGTTCGGCGGCGAAGGACCGTCGGCTACACTCCCGCACGATGACGACCGAGATCCTCCCAGCGCCGTCACCCGTGGAGGCGTCTGCCCCGCGGCCGCGGATCTTCTCGGGTATCCAGCCCTCGGGCGCGCCCCACATCGGCAACGACCTGGGCGCCATCCGCAACTACGTGAAGCTCCAGTGGGAGTACGAGGCGATCTACTGCATCGTCGACTACCACGCGCTGACGAGCCTCCACGATCCGGATCGACTCCGGCGGCAGACGCGCGAGATGGCGGCCGGGCTGCTCGCGCTGGGTCTCGATCCCGAGCGCTGCACGCTCTTCGTCCAGAGCCATCGACCGGAGTGCACCGAGCTCGCCTGGCTGCTCGCCACCGTCACGCCGGTCAGCTGGCTGGAGCGCACGCCGACGTACAAGGAGAAGCGCGAGAACCAGCCCGACGACATCAATCACGGCCTGCTGACGTACCCGGTGCTCCAGGCTGCAGACATCATCCTGTACAAGGCCTCGCTGGTCCCCGTCGGCAAGGACCAGGCAGCCCATCTCGAGCTGTCGCGCGAGATCGTGCGGTCCTTCAACAACCGCTACGGCGAGGTCTTCCCTGAGCCCCAGGCGGTCTTCACCGAGGCACCGATCGTGCTCGGAACGGATGGCGTCCGAAAGATGAGCAAGTCCCTCGGCAACACCATCGACATCTTTGCCCCCGAAGATGTCATCAGGAAGCAGATCATGTCGATGGTCACCGACACCAAGCGGATCCTCCGGACCGACCCGGGTCGCCCAGAGGTCTGCAACGTGTGCCAGCTCCACCGCTCGTTCGGTGACGACTACGAGGAGATCTGGGATGGCGAGCGGACGGCGCGCACCGGTTGCGTCGACACGAAGAAGCTCCTCGCCGACCGCGTCCTCGCGCGCTACGCAGACGCCCGCCAGCGCTACGGCGAGCTGATGGCCGACCCCGCCCGTATCGATCGCATCCTCGCGGATGGGGCCGAGCGCATCCGCCCGATCGCCCAGGCGACGATGGACGAGGTCCATCACAAGATGGGGCTGCGCTGAGGCGGACATGGCCGACGCGATCGCACCCGGGGGTCGCGACCGCCGGCTCCTGAGCGCCATCCTCGTGCTCGGGACGATCGTCCTGTTCTTCGTGGCCGTCAACCTGGCCGCGTCGGCGATCGGGTACTTCGGCGATGTCCTGCTGGCGTTCTTCCTCGCGTGGCTGCTGGCATTCATCATCAGCCCGGTCGTCTCGCGCAGCGTCAACCTGATCCCACGCCTGCCGCGCGTCCTCGCGACCGTGCTCGTCTATACGCTGATCGTCGCGGTCCTCGTCTTCCTCGTCCTGGTCATCGCCCAGGCGCTGTCGAACTCGATCACGCAGTTCGCCGCGTCCCTGCCGGAGATCCGCGGCAACATCACGATCATCGTCCTGCCGATGCAGACATGGCTCGACTCGATCGGGCTGGGCCAGGTCGATCTCTCGACGCAGGCACTGGCGGTGATCGACAACCTCGACGAGTTCGCGGGGCAGCTCATCGTCCCGCTCCAGTCGGTCGCCGTCGCCAGCCTCGGGGCCATCGGCACGATGCTGATCGTGTTCATCCTGTCGATCTACATGGTCATCGACCGCGACCAGATCATGGCCTTCCTCTTCCGTCTCGTGCCGCCGGCATACGCCGAGGAGGCACGACTCCTGCAGACGTCCGTGGCGCGGTCCTTCGGCGGCTTCCTGCGCGGTCAGGCGTTCATGGGCATCGTGTACTTCGGCGTGGCGCTGCTGACCCACGCGATCCTCGGGCTCGAGCTGACGG
This sequence comes from uncultured Chloroflexia bacterium, assembly GCA_963813535.1. Lineage (GTDB taxonomy): Bacteria > Chloroflexota > Limnocylindria > Limnocylindrales > CSP1-4 > SPCO01. Next base: position 168,690 of record CAWEZH010000003.1, read on the forward strand.
CCCTCTCGGCGACGTCGGCCGGTGTCCTGATGGCCATCCCGTTCTTCGGGCCGTTCTTCGCCTGGGCCCCACCGGTCCTCGTCGCACTGTTCACCAAGCCGGACGCGGTGCTGCCGGCGATCGTGCTGATGGGTGCTGGCTGGGTGGTCGTGATGAACGCGCTCCAGCCGCGGATCATGCAGGGCGCCGTGGGGATCCACCCCATCGTGGTCCTCGGCTCCGTGCTCATCGGGTCGAAGATCGCCGGCATCCCTGGGGCGATCTTCGGGATCCCCGTCGCGGCTGTCGTGTCGTCATTCTTCTTCCACTTCCTGCATCTGTCGGCCGGCGATCGGACCGTGGCCGGCCGGGCCGCGAAGCGCCTCAGCGAACGCGAGGGGCGATCGGTCCAGGTGCCCCGCGAGCCGGCGCCCGGCCAGGCAACCGACGTACCCGAACCATGAGCGACGACCCGACCGCGCCACCCGACGTCTCGACACCCAAGGAGGCCGAGGCTGCGCGCGACGAAGTACCCGACATGACGCGGGAACGCGCCCGGACCGAGCGGCGCGACCTCGACAAGGAGCGTGGCGAGCCGCTGGCCGGTGGGGCGGCCCGTGGTGGCCCACGCGCGCTGCGCACGCCGACCAGGCCCGTTCCTGAGTGGACCAGCAAGCCGCGCATCCTCGTCACCAACGACGACGGCGTCGAGTCGCGCGGCCTGCTCGCGCTCAAGCAGGCCATGGAGCCACTGGGCGAGGTCACGGTGGTGGCGCCGGACACGAACCAGAGCGCGGTCGGCCACCAGAAGACCCTGATGCGACCGCTGCGCGTCCGCGAGCGGACGCTCGCCGACGGCTCGCCTGCCTACTCGGTCGACGGCTCCCCCACCGACGCCGTCAGCCTCGCCTTCCTCGGCTATTTCAGCCACGGCTTCGATCTCGTGGCGTCGGGCATCAACTACGGCGCCAACCTCGGCGACGACATCACCTACTCGGGCACGGTCAGCGCGGCCATGGAGGCGGTCATCAACTCGTGCCCCGCGTTCGCGATCTCGCAGGAGTACTACGAGCATCCCGACTTCACGCTCGCCGGGTACGCGGCGACCGTGGTGGCCCGCAACATCCTGACCGAGGGCCTGTCGCGCGGCGAGCTCGTCAATATCAACGTCCCGGCGGCAACGCTCGAGGAGACCGAGGGGTTCGAGGTGACCCGGCTGGGCCGGCGCGTGTACTCCGACCAGCTCGTCGAGCGCCTCGATCCACGCGGCATCCCGTACTTCTGGATCGGCGGTCCGCCGCCGTCCGGTCTGGCGGTCCCCGGCACCGACTTCCATGCCGTGGTCAATCGACGGATCGCTGTGACACCCATCCACCTCGACCTCACGGGGCGGCGGCTGTTGCGTCGCCTGAAGACGTGGAGCTGGGACCTGCCGGCCAAGGGCGCGCGGGCGGAGGGGGCACCAGCCCGACGAGCCACCGGCCACGGCGTCGCCCGGCGAGGCGCCGGCCAACGCACGTCCATCGAAGCCGAGGAACCGCCGGCGTCGCTGACGCCGGGGCCCGTGGCGCGTACCATCGACCGCGTCCCCCAGCCGACACCGCGAACCCGGAGGCGCCGACCATGGACGATCTCTCCAACCTGAGCCGCGGGCTCGGCAGCGCGGGCGGCGCCGACGTCGGAGCGACGATGGGCGACCTGGCCGGTGCGATCGACGACGCCGGTGGCGTCGACGGGCTCGTGACGAAGCTGCGGCAGGGCGGTCTGGACCAGGAAGTCGATTCGTGGGTGTCGACCGGTCCGAACGCGTCCGTGGACCCGCAGCGCCTCGGCGACGCGCTCGGACCCGAGACGGTCCAGCGGCTGGCCAACGGTTCGGGCCTCGACATCCAGGCCCTGCTGCCCCTCCTTGCGGCGTTCCTGCCGCAGCTCATCGACATGCTGACGCCGGACGGTCAGGCGCCGTCGGGCGGCCTGAACGACGCGTTGGGAAGCGGTGGTCTCGGCGACCTCGGCGGCCTGCTCGGGGGTCTGATGGGCGGTGCGACGACCGGCGGCGCCAGCGGCACGGGCAGTCTCGATGACCTGCTGGGTGGGCTCGGCGGCACGCTCGGCGGTGACAAGGGTCGCTGACCGCCCCTGACGGATGTCCATGCCGGATCGCTGACCGACGTCAGCGGCGGTCGGCTCCGCTCGGAGCGATGCTCCGGGCATGGACACCACGAGCGCCGCTGCCCTCCGCGTCCACCGGTTCCTCGAGACGGAGCCGGTGATCTGGCTGTCGTCCATCCGTCCGGACGGGGCGCCCCACCTCGTTCCGACCTGGTTCATCTGGGACGGCGAGACCGTCGTCATCCGCTCGAAGCCGCACGCGCGCAAGGTCCGCAACCTCGCCCATGAGCCGCGGGCGATGCTGGCGCTCGGTGACGCCGACGACGACTTCGACGTCGGGCTGCTGGAGGCACGCGCCGAGGTCATCGACGGCGACCGCCCGTTGCCGGAGGCGTTCGTGGCGAAATACCGCACGCGGATGGCGGGCCTCGGTCTGACGCCGGCCGAATTCGCGGTGACCTATTCGGCGACGATCCGCCTCACGCCCGCGCGGGCGCTCGGCTGGCACGGGCGCTCGGCGCCGCGCTCCTGGTTCGACGCCGTGCGCCGCCTGGCCTTCGGCCGACCGGCACTCGCGCTCGGCGCAGCCTGACGTTCGGTAGGTCGGGGCACTCGACGCGGCTCCAGACGGCAGGGGTCCATACTCCCGCCGATCGTCGGCTCTGACGGACGCCGCACGGCGCCTGTCATCCAGCGGACACATCGTTCCCCGGGCGCAACATCGGGCGCGTCCAGGCGTTCTCGCCTATCGCACGACGCCAAGCTCCTGCGACGCCCAAGGTCGCGGGACGGCGTTTCCAGCGAAAGATCTGGCGCGATGGAACGTACCAGCGACGAGTCACCCGAAAGCGGCCCGGCCCCAGAGGCGGGCGGACCGCAACATCCCGACGGGCTCGACGTCTCAGCCGGCGTGAACGATGCGACGACGATGGTCGTGCACGACGGGGATGTGCTGACGACGCGACAGCCCATCGTCGATACGGGCGGCGTGGTCGCTGCGATCTACGACCGCCATCAGGCCGAACTCTTCTCGTTCGCGCTGCGGAGCTGCCGCGACCGGGAAGCCGCCGAAGATCTCCTGCACGAAGCCTTCGTCCGCCTCATCACCGAGGTCGAGGCGGGTCGGATGCCGGAGAACGTCCGTGCCTGGCTGTACCGGGTCACCGCCAATCTCGTCGCATCGCGGGGGCGACGCGCGACCGTCGCTAAGCGTTGGCTTGCCACTGTCGGATCGCCCGAGACCACTGTGCGCGGACCCGAGCCGAGCTTCCTGGATCAGGAACGCCGGGATGATCTCGATGACGCACTCGGTGAGCTTGGCGCGGACGCGCGGGCCGCCCTCCTCATGGCGGCCGACGGGTTCCGCGGCGATGAGATCGCGACCGCGATCGGCCGCAGCGCCCTCGCGACTCGCTCGTTGATGTGCCGGGCGCGCCTCCAGCTCCGGGAGCGCCTCGGGAGCCGGGAGTCATGGGCATGATCGACCACGCACGCGCGCAGGAGCTCGCCGCGATCGCGCTCGATTTCGAGCTCGCGCCCGACGATCGCGCCGCGCTGGATCGTCACCTCGCCGATTGCGAGGCGTGTCGAGCGGTGGCGGCGGATCTGGATGCGATCCAACACGCGATGGCGGAATTTCCGTCGGAGGACGCGCCCGACCGACTGCGACGGCGGATCCTCGACCCGGCCGGCGAGCGGGCCCGCGGGAACCAGGCGTCCCGGTGGAACCTCACACGGATCCCCCGCCTGCAGGCGTTCGGCATCGCTGCCGCTGCCGCCGTCGTGGCGATCGCCGTCGTCGCGTCACTGCTCCCATGGCAGGGACGGCCCACGCCAAGCGTGGCGATCGTCGGCCCGACCTCGACGCCCTCAGGCGAGAGCCCGACGCCCGGTACGACGGCCGCGCCGTCCGCCACCGAACGACCACCGATCCTTGCCTACACCCCTCGGGCCGAGCTGACGCCTGCCTCCGGGGCCGGTCCCGTGGTGGCTCCCGATGCCGAGTTCCGACTCGTCAGCGTCGACGGCTCGCCGGCGGTCGACCTTGCCGCTCGGCTCACCGTCGAGCCGGCCCTCGACCTTGCCGTCGAACCCGAGCCGGACGGGACGGCTGCTCGGATCCGACCGACGAAGCCCATGCAGCCGGGCACGGTGTACCGGTTCACGCTGGCCGGGGCCGACGGCCGTCCGGAGGACAGCTGGGCCTTCCAGACCGAGCAGGCCGTCCGGGTCGTCGCTACGACCCCTGCTGATACCGAGACCGACGTGCCTGTTGACACCGGGATCGAGATCACGTTCGACCAGGACGGTGTCGTCGACCCCGCGTCGCACGTGACGATCCAACCCCGGACACCCGGGCGGTTCGAGTGGCGCGATCGCACGCTGGCCTTCGTCCCGCAGCGCCTGAAGCCCGCCACGGTCTACACGGTCACGGTGACGCGCGGTGTGCAGGTCGAGGGCACGGATGAGGTCCTCGCAGAGGACTTCCGCTTCCGATTCGAGACTGCCGCGAAGCCCGGCCGGGCGACGACGTCGTTCGGGTTCCCCGATGACGTGCTCGAAGTGCCGACAGCCGGCCGCGCGACGCTGCCGCTATGGGCCTTCCGCGATGACGACACCGTCCCGAGCGCGGCCGCCATGGAGGTCTACCGGTTCCCGGATCGCGCTGCCGCGATCGATGGATTCCGACAGTTGCGCCGGTCGTCGCGATGGGCGCGCTGGTCGGTCGCGGACGCGGTCCCGACCGCGGGCCTGCGACGCGTCATGAGCTTCCGCGCCGCGCTGCAACGCGGGGCCGAATCGCTGTGGTTCCGATTGCCGGACACCCTCTCGGCCGGCTGGTACCTCGTCCAACAGCCATCCAAGACCCGTCCCACGCAGGTCATCCTCCAGGTCACGGACGTCGCCGGCTACCTGAGCCTGTCAGACAGCCGCATGCTGGTCTGGGCGAACGACCTCGCCGACGGCCGGCCGCTGTCCGGCGCTACGGTGACCACCGAGGGTGCCGACCTGGGGCGCACCGGTGCGGACGGCCTGCTCCTCGTCGACACGCCAGCGCCGCTGCGCGCCGACGGGCAGACCGGCTGCGCCAACGGACCGTGCGATCGAGTCGTCATCGTCCGCACGCCGAACGGCCGATCGATGTTCATGCCGGCCGACAGCCCGTTCGGCGTGGGCGGCGGCGGATCTGGGTTGCCCCAGAACGCCCAGAGCCATTGGCTCGTCTACCACACGGACCGGCTCGTCTATCGACGAACCGACACGATCAACGTGTGGGGCATGGTCCGCGACCGCGCCAGCGGCGCGGTCCCCGAGACCGTCGATGTGGCGTTGACGGCGGGCTTCAGCGATCCGACGCCCCCGCCGATCGCCTCCATGCGTCTCCAACCCTCGCCGTCCGGAGCCTTCACCGGCTCGTTGCCGATCGCGAACCTGCCCGAAGGCTCCTACGACATCATCCTCCGGGCCGGTGCGGACGAGATCGGTTCGACCAGCGTGCAGGTCGCCCGCATCCTCAAGCCCGCTTACAAGCTCGACGTGGAGACCGGCCGTCGCGTCTACATCGAGGGCGACCGTATCCGTGTCACCTCGCACGCCACCTTCTACGAGGGGTCACCGGTACCCGGTGTCCCGCTGCGCATCGATGGCCGCGTCCAGCGAAACGTGACGACGGATCGGACCGGCACGGCGACCTTCGGAACTGTCGCCCGGGCCGACCCGGACATCGACGGATCGAGTTGGGACTATCAGACTGTCGGGGTCAGCCCCGCGCGGGCGGAGGAAGGCGACATCGCCGGGTCGACCCAGGCTTTCCTCGTCTTCCCCAGCAGCCGCACGATCCGCGGCGAGGCGACCATCGGATCGGGCCGCGTGCGGACAACGGGCACGGTGCACGTCGTCGATCGCGACCGCCTCGAAGGGGAGATCGCGGCAGGCCGATCGCCGTGGGACCTCGATCCGCGGGGCAAACCGGTGGCCGGCGCGACCGTCACGATCAGTTTCATCGAAGAGATCCCGTCGCGGGTGGAGGTCGGGACCGAGTACGACTGGATCGAGAAGAAGGTCGTGCCGATCTACCAGTATGAGATCGAGACCAACTTGGTCAGGTCGGTCAAGGTCCGGACCTCCGCGAACGGATCGTTCTCGGCGTCGATCGCCGATCCAGGCAAGAGACACGACTTCCAGGTGCGGATGACCGTGGGCGATCCGGACGGCCATCCCGCAGGCATGGTCGCCTACGCGAGTGCGGGCCGGGCATCGACGGAAACCGTCGACTATGCCTCGCTGGCTCCCACGTCCTCGTCCGTCGCCCGTCCGAACGGCTACGCCATCGGCGATCGCATCGATCTCACCGTCACCGACAACCGACGCACCCGAGGCGGTCGGTACCTGTTCGAATTCGCCCAGCGCGGGCTGCGCGAGGCGACCGTCCAGAGCTCGCCCCGCCTCGTGACGACGTTCGAGCGTTGGGCGGTGCCGAACGCCGTCATCGCCGCGGTCCATTTCACGGGGACGCGCTACGTCCAGTCCGACGAGTACTACGCGTCGTTCCGCGCGAGCGACCGGGAAGTCGACGTCGCCTTGACGCCCGATCGCGCGCGGTACGCACCGGGCGATCCCGTCACGCTCGACGTCAGGACGCGCGATCGTGGTGGCGCGCCCTTGGCGGCGTCGGTCGTCCTCCAGGCCATCGATGCGAAGCTGTTCGACATCGGGGCGGCCGCGGACACCGATCCGCTGACTGAGCTCTACAGCTCCATCGCAAGCGGCGTTCGCACCCGTTTCGCGTCACATCGCCAGCGGCAACGACCGGGTGAGGGCGGGGACACGGGCGGTGGGGGCGCTGACCGGATCGACTTCCGGGACGCCCTTCTCTTCGAGCTCGTCGAGACCGGCGCCGACGGTCGCGCCCGGGCCACGTTCCGGCTGTCCGACGACCTGACCTCGTGGCGGGTGAGCGGCGCGGCCATCACCGACGATCTCGGGGCCGGCATCGGGTCCATCGAGATCCCGGTCGGCCTGCCCTTCTTCGTGGATGCGTCGATCGCGCCGGAGTACCTGGCCGGCGACCGACCGTCGATCCAGGTCCGCGCCTATGGCCAGGGGCTCGCGCCCGGTGCCGACGTGCGCATGACCGTCGCCTCCGACAGCCTCGGCCTGGTCGCTCAGACCATCCGGGCGAAAGCATTCGAGACGGTGACCGTCCCGATGCCGAAACTCAGCCCCGGCCGGCACAGCGTCACGATCACGGCCCGCTCCGGCAGCGGGACAGCCGTCATGCTCGACAAGCTCACCCGCACGTTCGACGTCATCGCGTCGCGGCTGGAGCGCACCAGGACGACGTATACCGATGGGATCGGTGCCCGCCCGATCGCCGGCGGGGCGGGTCTGACGAACCTCGTCATCTCGGATAGCAGCGCCGGACGCTATCTGCCGTTGCTCCTCGACGTCGCCGGTAACGAGGGCGCACGTCTCGAGCGCTCTCTTGGGGCGGCGATGGCATCGTCGTTGCTGGCTCGTCGGTATGGCGCAGCCGAAGGCGCCTGGCGACCCAGCGATCTCGACGGCGACCTGTACCAGGCTGCTGATGGCGGCATCGCTCCCCTGCCCTACGCGAGCAGCGACCTGGCACTCACGTCGCTCGTTGCGATCGTCTCCCCGGACGACTTCCGGGCCGCGGACCTTCGCTCGTACCTCGGCGACGTCAAGGACGACCCGAAGTCAACGCGCGAGCGACGGATGTATGCCCTCGCCGGTCTCGCCGGCGTGGGGACGCCCGTGCTCCCGCAGATCCGGGCGGCGGCGGCGGACCGAGGGCTCACCGTCCGCGAGCGGCTGATGATCGGGCTGGGCGCCGCTGCCATCGGCGATGCCGCGACCGCCCGAACGATCGCCAGTGAGCTGTGGACGGCGGCTGGTGAACAGCTGGCCGCCCAGGCGCACCTTCGTGTCGGTGAGACCGTCGCCGATAGCACGGATGCGACCGCACGTATGGCTCTCCTGACCGCGGCGATCGGCGATGGTCACGCGCCGGCACTGTGGGCATATGTCGAGGCGAACCCGAGCACGGAGGTGCCCTACGACCTGTTTGCGGTCTCCTTCGTGGAGCGGCTGATCGACCGCCTACCCGTGGAGCCGGCCACCTTCGCCTACGTGATCGACGGCAAACGCACGGTGGTCGAGCTCGGCATGGGCGAGTCATTCCAGTTGACACTGACGGCGCCCCAGCGAGCGAACCTCCAGCTCGAGAGCATCGAGGGCTCCCTCGGGATGACGACGACCTGGGCGGAACCGGTCGCGGCATCGTCATTCGAACGCGATCCGGACGTCACGATCCGCCGCTCGCGGACGCCCGCGACAGTGATCGGCACGGCAGATCTGGTCCGTGTCGACCTCACGGTCCGTTTCGGCCCGAAGGCCCCGGCGGGCTGCCATCTGGTCGCCGAGCAGGTCCCGTCCGGGCTGATCCCGCTCAACCCGATGTCGACCTCGCCGGACGGCGACGAGGCTTCGATCGCGGATCCGCGGTTCGCGCAGCCGTTCGCCGTGGATGGCCAGCGCGTGCTGTTCTGCGCCGAGCCGACCAAGAAGCAGCGAACCGTCCGCCTTCGCTACTACGCGCGCGTCATCACCCCCGGGACATACGTGTGGGAGCCAGCGGTCGTCGAGTCCCGAACGAGGGCGGATCGAGCCGCGCTGACGGCCAGGGCCACAGTCAGGATCCGCTGACCGGACGTCAGCGCAAGGTCCGGCTGGCGTGAGCCTCCAGGCGGTCGAGCGCGACCGGCAGATCGGTCCGCCCGAAGCCGAGGCGGAAATGGTTGCCGCCGTAGCCGAATTGCGAACCGGGGAGCAACAGGACGCCTTCCGCCTCGACCAGGCTCGTCGCCCAGTCGTCGATGGACACGCCGGGCACGGTGAGCCGCGGAAAACCGACGGATCCCGCCCGCGGCCGGACCCACGCCAGCCGATCGGCCCATTCGTCGAAGAACCCGTCGAGGATCCGCAGATTCTCGGCGACGATCTCGCGCGACCTCGCCAGCACGACGTCGCGGGCGCGCAAGCCGATCAGCGCAAGGACCTCGGAGGGTGCCGACGAACAGATCGTGGTGTAGTCCTTGAACGAGGCACACTTCGCGAGGAGCTCGCGATCGCGTGTCGCGAGCCAGCCGATGCGCAGACCGGCCATGGCGAACGATTTCGACATGACCCCGAGCGAGATGCCCCGGTCCGACGCCTCCGCGCCCGCCGGCAGGCGATCCGCATCGGCGAGCTCGAGGTAGCGGTAGACCTCGTCGACCAGGAGATGCGCGCCGGCGCCGTCGGCGATCTCGACGAGCGCGTCGAACGTCCCGCGGTCGGGCAGCATCCCGGTCGGATTGTGCGGCGCGTTCACGACGATGAGCCGTGTCTCGGGGGTGACTTGGCGGCCCAGCAGCTCGACGTCGATCGCCCACGAGGCGTCCTCGCGGAGCTCGTGGAGGGTCACCTCGGCGCCCGTCGCGCGGGCAACCTCGTACAGGCTCTGATAGCCCGGCCACGTCACGACGGCGTGGTCACCCGGTCCGAACATGACGTTGGCGAGGCAGAAGATCGCCTCCTCGGCACCGGCGAAGACCAGGACATCGTCGGCCTCGAGGCCCTCGTATAGGGCCGCGATCTCCGCGCGCAGGAGCGGATGACCCGTCGACTCCGTGTAGCCGAGGGTGAGCCCGTCCCACATCGACCGCGTCTCCTCGTCGGCCAGGTCGAGCAGGTCGGCCATCGCGTAGCCCTGGACATCCGACGCGCACAGCAGGTGGTCGACGGCGAACTCCCAGCGGGCGAAATAGCGCTCGAGCGCGAAGTCGGCGATGCGCATGACCTGCATCATCGCCGACGGCGGGTCTCCCGCGCGTGGGTATGCTGGACATCGTGACCGAGCGGACCATCGTGATCGTCGGCTCCCCGACTGCCCTCGGCGGACACTTCGCGGGGATGGAGCGCAGTCCAGCGCTGCTGCGCGACGTCGGCGTGCGCGACCGCCTCGCCGCCCGTCCCGGCCTGACCGGGACGACCTGGCTCGATCATGGCGATGCCGCCAACGATCCGGGCTGGGTCGCGGATCCCGACCGGCGTGCGAAGAACCGTGACCTGATCGCCGCCTATCTCGGTCGGCTCGCGAGCCACGTGCAGACGGGTCTCGTACAGGGCGACGGCGGCGCGATGCTGCTCACGCTGGGCGGCGACTGCACCACTCACGCCGGAGCGATGGCCGGCATCCGCCGCGCTCGACCCGGGATCCGGCTCGGGCTCGCGTGGTTCGACGCGCATGGCGACTTCAACACACCGGACACGACACCGTCGGGGAACGTCTGGGGCATGCCGTTCGCGCTCGCCTGCGGGCGTGGTGACGAGAAGCTCGTCGCCGCTGCGGAGGGTCCGAGCGTCCGCGAGATCGATGCCGGTCTGTTCGGCGGTCAGGTGCTCGACGAGACGGAGTCGCGCATGATCGCCGCCAGCGGCGTGGCGCAATTCGGCTCGGGGATGCTGGCGGACCCGGCCGGTCAGGCGGCCGTCGCGGCCTGGAGCGGGTCCGTCTCGGCCCGCGTCGATGCCTGGTACATCGCGTTCGACCTGGACGCGCTCGACGCGTCGGGACGATGGGCGATCGCCACTCCGGAGCCGGACGGTCTGTCGCTCGAGACCGCGGTCGCGACCGTCCGGGCGATCGCCACGAGCGGTGCGCCGGTCATCGGCTTCGGCGCGACGGCGGTGATGGAGCGCGACGGTGCCGACCTGCACGGAACGGTCGATGCCATCGCGGCGCTGACAGAAGCGGCCCTCGCCGAGCCATAGGCTCGTGTGGGCTCAGTCGAGGCGGACGAAGCCCGCGGCGATATCCCGGAAGGTGGCCTCGTCGATGCCGGTCGCGACCGCCAGCCAGCTCGGCGTCTCGGCGCGACCAACGACGATCGCGTAGCCCCCGTCATCGAGCGTGATGAGCGTCCCCGGCTGGTCGCCGAACGACGCCGTGCCAGCGTCGGTCCCGGGTGGCACGCACCCGTCCGAGGTCTCGCAGAAGGCCCCTTGCTGCAGCGACAGGGTCGCCCCGGACGGTCCCTTGTACGAGATCGAGAGCTGCCCGACCCCGCGAACGCTGTACTTGCCGGTCGACACGACCCAGCGCGCCGGCAGGACCGGGCAGTACACCGGCCAGTCGAGATCGCCTGCCGCATCCGCGTAGAACGCCTTGTTGTCGTCAGTTGCCTGCGCAGGCTTCGACAGCCACCTCAGGAGGCACGTGACGACGGCGCCGCAGCTCGGGGACCCGCTCGCCGAGGCGGATGGGGATGCGATATCGCTCGAGGGCGATGGCTGCAGGGACGGAGCACTCGGCGCGGTCGAAGCGGACGGCGCAGAGGACGTCACGGCGGCTGGTGTGGCGGTCCCAGCATCGTCGGCGTTGTTGCCGATACAGCCACCGGCGATGGCGGCACACACGACGATCAGGAGGAGCGATGGGGACCGGGGCAGCGCCGCGACGGCACGGCCCGGATGGGCCGGTCGGGGACGGGTCACGCGGTCGAGGGTAGCACGGGAGGCCGTGACGGCCCCGCGGCGACCTCCAGGCGATGGGCCGCCGCCGGCGCGACGAGATCGTCCGGGGAGATCGGCCGGCGTCCGGCGATGCGCCCGGGCATGCATGAACGGTCCGGCATGGGTGACCACCACGGTCGGCCGCCCATCGGTGACAAGGGCGGCCCAGGCGGAGGCCACCCGGTCGGCCAGTGCGGCGTGGGTCTCGCCCGCTGGCCAGTCGATGGCCAGCTCACCGGCCGCCAGGGCCGCGGCCAGGTCCGGGGCGATAGCGGTCAGCTCGTCGAACGTTCGTCCTTCGGCGATGCCGAGGTCGGCCTCGCGCCAGCGGTCATCGATCGCGGCGGTCGAGAGCCCGGCCGCTTCGACGATCGCCGCTGCCGTCATGGTCGCCCGTCTCGACGGGCTGGACACGACCCGGGTGCCGGGCGGAAGGTCGCCCGCCAGCGACTCGGCGAGCCGCAGGGCCTCGTCTACCCCGATGCTGGACAGCGGTGGGTCACTTCGCCCGCAATACCGCACACCGGACCACGCCGTCGAAGCGTGCCTCACCAGGACGATCGTGACCACGTCAGCGGACCTGTCGTGCTGGATCGGCCGTTCCCGTGACACCGGCGGCATCGAACGTCGCCATCCCATCGCGGATGGCGACGGCGGCATCGACGAGGCCCATCGCCAGGGCCGCTCCGCTGCCCTCGCCGAGCCGCAGGTCGAGCTCGAGCAGTGGATGCAGCCCCAGCCGCTCCAGCACGACCGCATGGCCCGGTTCGGTGCTCCGATGCGCCGCGATCAGACGGGTCTCGAGCCCGGGAGCGAGGCCGGCCGCGAGGAGTGCCGCGGCACCCGTGATGAAGCCATCGAGGATGACCGGCACGCGTTGACCGGCGGCCTCGAGCATCGCACCGACCAGGACACCGATCTCGAAGCCCCCGACGGCCGCGAGCACGCCGATCGGGTCGCCCGGATCGGGCCGGTTCCGATCGAGTGCCAGCGCGACAGTCTCGACCTTGTGAGCGTGGGTGGCGTCGTCGATGCCGGTGCCGCGGCCGGTCACCCGCTCCGGAGGCAGGCCGGTCATCGCCGCCGTCAGCGCGCTCGCCGCGGTCGTGTTGCCGATGCCCATCTCGCCGACGCCGAGCATCTCGACGCCATCCTCGATCAGACCGTGCGCGACGTCGAGTCCGAGCGCGATCGCGCCGAGCGCCTCGCCTCGAGACATCGCCGGTCCGGCCGTCATGTCGTCCGTCCCGGCGCGGATCGGGGCTCGGATGAGGCTGGCGTGCGGGCCGGTGCCGGTCGGCGGTGTCGCGTCGGGGATCGCGCCGGCGACCCCCGCGTCGACGACGGAGACCGTCGCGCCCACCGAACCTGCCAGGACGTTGATCGCGGCGCCACCGCCCAGGAAGTTGGCGACCATCTGCGCCGTCACCTCGGCCGGGTATGCCGACACGCCCTGGCGGACGACGCCGTGGTCAGCCGCCGCGACGACGATCGCCCTGCGACCGTAGGTGGCGGACGGATCGCCCGTGATGCCGGCGAGCTGGATGGCGAGCCACTCGAGGCGCCCGAGGCTCCCGGGCGGCTTCGTCAGGGCGTCGAGGCGGGCGGTCGACCCGGCGACCGCGTCGGCGTCGAGCGGGCCGAGCGACCGGACCCGGTCGACGGCCTGCTGCACGGCGGTCGCATGGCCGGTCATCGCTTCCCGTCCTTCAGTGTCACCGGCAGGCCCGCCACGAACAGGTATGCCTCGTCGGCCAGTGCCGCGAGTCGTTGATGGGCGATGCCGACGAGATCGCGGTATGCGCGAGCGTTCGGATGCATCGGCACGATGCCGAGACCGACCTCGTCACTGACGACGATCGCCGGTCCCGGGCGCGCTTCGATCGCCGCGTACGCCGTGGCGACCGGTCCGTCGAGGATCGGGTCGATCGGTGGCGCGCCATCGCCCAGCAACGTGCTGAGCCACAGCGTCAGCCCGTCGATGAGGATGGGCTCGGACGGCTCCGTGGCCGCGATGGCTGCGGCCAGATCGGCCCCGACGTCGATGGTCGGCCAGTCGGCCGGTCGTTCGGCACGGTGGCGCCGGATCCGGTCGTCGAGTTCCTCGTCGCCCGACCAGGCAGTGCCGAGGAACCACGCCCGACCGCCGTCGGCGAGTCGCCGCGTCGTGGCGAGGCCGAACCGGCTCTTGCCGCTCCGTGTGCCGCCGAGCGCGAGGATCAGGGGGGACGCCATCCTCGGTCAGGCTGCCACGACGGCGGCTGCGAGCAGCCCGGCCACCGCCGAGAGTTCCACGATCGCGCCCATCCCGTCGCCGTCGAGGCCACCCCGTCGCCCGACGATGACGGCTGCGACGGCCAGGCCGAGGCCACCCGCACCGAGGCCGGCGACACCGACGATCCAGCCTGATGTGCTGGCCAGCCACGCCGCGGCGACCACGACGAGCGCAGCCGTACCCGCGGAAACCACGACGGCGGCGATGGTCACGCGGTCCGCGAACCACGATCCGAGTCCTTCATCAGCGGTGGCGCGCGTTGCTCGCGCGGCGATGACCGGCACCACTCGGGATGTCGCTGCCACGGCGATGAGCGCAAGACCGCCCGTGACGGCGCCGCTCGAGCCGATAAGGCTGGTCAGCGCGGCGACCTCGGCCGCGATGACCAGGACGAGGGTGACCACCCCGGCGGACCCTAGGGCCGGGTCCTTCCTCGCCCGCTCGGCGGTCGTCGGGTCGGGGGCCGCAAGGGCATCGGCCGTGTCGGCCAACCCGTCCAGGTGCATCGCCCCGGTGACCAGCGCCATCGCCGCAACCGCTCCGATCGCCGCGAGCATCGGTTCCCCGAGCCACCGCCCGAGGAGCATCAGCGGCACAGCGCCGACCAACCCGACGATCGCGCCGACCAGGCCGAACGCCGCCGCCCCTGGTCCGTCCGTGGTCACCACGCCGACCGGAAAACGGGTCAGGAGGGTCACAGCCCCGCGCATGGTCGACACGTCACGCCGCTCCGACCGGCAGCCGAACGAGCATCGGATCGACGCCGAAGACGCTGCGGATCCGCTCCGCATCCAGCGTCGCCGCGGGCGTGCCGTCGGCCACGATCCGCGCATCGGCCAGGACCACGATCCGTGGGAAGAAGTGGGCGGCCAGCGCGAGGTCGTGGAGCACCGCGAGGATCGTCGTGCCGTCGCGCCGGTTCAACTCGAGCAGGAGTTCCATGACCTCGACCTGATGGCGGATGTCGAGGTGCGCCGTCGGCTCATCGAGGACCAGGATCGGCGCCGACTGGGCGACGGCAACGGCGATGAACACCAGCTGCCGCTCACCCATCGACAGCTCGCGCACGTCGCGCTTGCGCAGGTGGCTGATGCCGACGCGGTCGATCGCCCCGTCGACTGCCGCGATGTCGCCCGGGCGGAGACCGGTCATCGGGGGCTCATGCGGCAGGCGCCCGAGCGCCACGACCTCGTCGACCGGCATCGCGAACGGCAGGTCGGCGACCTCGGGCACGACCGCGATGGTCCGGGCAAGGGTCTTCCGATCGACGCGCTCGATGGGGCCGCCGAGCAGGTCGACCGACCCCGCTCGGGGCGTCAGCACGCCGGTGAGGGCGCGGAGGAGCGACGACTTCCCGGCACCGTTCGGTCCGACGAGGGCGACGCGCTCTCCGGTAGCCACGGACAGGTTCGCCGCGTCGACGACCGTCCGTTCGCCGTACCCGATGGTGAGCCCACGCGCATCGATGACCGGCGATGCGCCGCTCATAGCTCGTAACCCGATCGCGAACGGCTCAAGAGGAACAGGAAGAAGGGCGCGCCGAGCAACGCCATCACCACGCCGACCGGCACATCGCCGGCCATGCGCGCGACGAGGTCGGCAGCCGACAGCAGTGCCGCCCCGCAGACCGCGGAGATCGGCAGCACGCGGTGCGCGGCGGGTCCGACGAGCAGCCGAACGACGTGCGGCACGACGAGTCCGACGAACCCGATGAGGCCGCTGATCGCGACGGCGGCGGCGGTCGCCATCGACGCCAGGGCGAGCAGGATGGTGCGCTCGTGGGCGACGTCGATGCCCAGATGGCGCGCCGCAGCGTCGCCCAGGAGCATGCCGTCCAGCGACCGGCCCCGCGCCATGATCAGGAGCGAGGAGCCGATGATCAGAGGCGCTGCGGCAAGCAACCGGACCCACGATGCGCCGCCCAGGCCGCCGAGCAGGAACGAGAAGATCTGGCGGAGCTCGGCGCCGGAGACATACATCGCCATCGTGAGGACCGCCGCCAGCACGGAGCCCACCGCGTAGCCGGTCAGCAGCAGGCGGGTGAGCCCGCCCGCCCCACCGGTCCCACCGAGCCGGAACACCAGCCAGGCCGAGCCGAGGGCGCCGATGAACGCGAGGCCGTGCAGCAGCCCGAACTCGATGAGCACGAGCTGGATCGGCAACAGCACGGCGATCGCCGCGCCGACCGCAGCGCCGCTTGCAGTCCCGAGCACGTACGGGTCGGCGAGCGGGTTTCGAAGCAGTCCCTGGAACGTCGCGCCGGCCACCGCCAGACCGCAGCCGATGAGCATCGCGGTCAGGACCCGTGGCAGCCGCAGCTCCCAGACGATCGCCTCCGTGGCCGCCGTCCAGGTGACGCCGATATCGACACCAAGCGTGCGCGACAGGATCACCCCGACGGTCTCCATCGGGCCGATACGTACCGAGCCGAGTCCGACGCCGAGGATGAGCGTGATGAGCAGGACGCCGCACGCGGCCAGGCCGACGACGAGCGGCCGGGCGCGGACCCACGCGGCGACACCCCCGGATCCAAGGTCGCGTGGGAGCGCGCCGGCCGCCATGGTCGCTAGGACGCCGCCGGCAGCGTGACGTCGGGCCAGATCGCCGTCGTGAGGTTTCGCAGCCCGAGTGGCAGGCGCGGCCCCGGCCGGGTGATCTCGATATCCCGGACCGGTCGGACGTCGCCGTTCCGGACCGCCGTCAGCGCGTCCCAGCCGGGCCGCTCGGCGACGGACTCCGGCGTCGGCGAGTAGAACGGGTTGGTTCCGAGGACGATGAGCTCGGGATCCCGCTCGATGAGCTTCTCGAGGGAGATCTCGTACGTGTTCGGGTCCCCGGTGGTGATCGTGTCGGCACCGGCCATGGTCACCATCTCGGCGACGAACGAATCGTCCGCTGGTGCGTAGATGGCGCCGGTCGTCGCGTCGTAGCCCACCTCGTACAGGACACGCGGCTTGGGCGACTGGCTGGAGACCGCCGAGCTGATGGACTCGATCTCGGCCTTCATGTCGGCGCTCAGCGTCGCGGCCGAGTCGCTCGTGCCGGTCGCGCTGCCGATGAGCTCGATGTCGTGATAGACACCCTCGACCGACGGCGCATACAGGACGACGACCGGCACGTCCAGGTCACGCAGGCGCGTGATGGCGTCGGCAGGCGTGAAACCGAGGCCGCCGGCAAGGACGAGGTCGGGTTCGAGCGCGACGACCTTCTCGACGTCCACGCTCGAGAACGTGGCGACATCGGGCAGGGCGACCGCCGCCTCCGGGAAGTCGCTGCCGTCATCGGTTGCGACGACACGCTCCCCGGCCCCGAGCGAGAACAGGATCTCCGTGTTCGCGGGCGTGAGGGACACGATCGTCTCGGGCTCGGCCGCGATATCGACGGCGGTGCCTTCGTCGTCGGTCACCGTGACGGGGAAGGCGGCGGGCGTCGGACTCGGCGCCGCGCTCGCGCTCGCGGTCGGAGGTGCCGTGGAGGGGGCAGCCGACGGCGACGCGCCAGCCGATGTGCAGGCGCTGACGATGGCGGCAAGGAACGTCAGGGTCAGGACGACGCCGCGGCGT
The DNA here is from genome assembly GCA_963813535.1 of uncultured Chloroflexia bacterium. Taxonomy (GTDB): domain Bacteria; phylum Chloroflexota; class Limnocylindria; order Limnocylindrales; family CSP1-4; genus SPCO01. The sequence continues at coordinate 186,198 of CAWEZH010000003.1, forward strand.
CGATCGGGAAGGGGCATCGAACGGGACTCCGGTAGCGGGATGGCCGGCCGGAGGGGTCGCGTGGGACACGCACGACCCCTCGCTTCGAACGTCGAAGGAGGGGTCAGGTGATGCGCTGCACGGAGCCTGCCTACCTTTCTCTCGAAGGTTCGAGCATGCACCGCAGGGTCGGCGACCGGACTTCCGCCCGAGGGCGGTTCACCGTAGCGGGACTGTGCCGGATTCGCACCGGCTTCGCGACCACGCGGCGTTGACGAGACGTCGCCGGCGAGCGTAGCACACCGTCCGCATGGCCCAGATACGTGGCAGTGAAGCGGGTCTCCGTAGGATGCCGACCTCGCCTTTCCCGCCGGCGAACAGCCCGCCGGTGGGAGGCCACGCAGCATGGAGACGAGATGGATCCATCGAGCCGGTCCGGGCGTCGCGGTGATCGGCGCGCTGGCCGTCATCGCTTCGACCACGGCTGGTGCGCCATCGCCGATCTGGGACCCACCGGACTGCCCGGGTCCGGCGGCGGTCGGCACAGCGCCCATCGGCGCGTGGTTCCGGCTCGACCCGGTGATCGTGGACGGTGCCTTCTCCGGGCAGCGCATGACGCTGGGGCACGCGGACATGTCCGGGCCATGGCAGCTGGAGCTCGACGCCGAGTCGTTCGCCTCCGGGCCGGTCGGCGGCACGGTCCTCGTCGGGACGGACGCCGGACGAGCCTCGGAGCTGTCACTCATCGACCTCGCCGGTGGCTGCCGCTGGCCGCTGGCCGCGGCGCGGGACATCATCCGGAACGCGATCGTCAGCCCGGACGGACGATCGATCGTCGAGAGCCGAGTCGACCGGAGGTCGAGGGCCGATCTCGGCATCTGGCGACGTCCGTTGGCAGGTGGACCGGCGACCCGGCTCCTGCCGCCCATCGCCGCCGACGATCGGTTCGGGCCGACCTGGCGCACGGAGCTCGAATGGGCCGCGGACGGCGACACGCTCGTGGTCGGATCCTGCGGTGAGGCCGCGTGTCGGTACCGGCTGTTGCCCGCGTCCGGCGATGTCGTGACGACCATCGCGGATCCGACGCTCGGGACATCGGTCGGGCTGGCGGCGGGACACCTCGTGACGTATGCGGCCTGTCGGGGGATGCCCTGCCCATTGGTCTCGGTGGACATCGCCGACCGAACGCGCACCACGATCCATGACGCGGCCGGGCTCGCGGTGCTCAGCCGCGACGAGCACATGCGCAACGTCATCGTCCACGAGATCGGCGCGGACGGCGGGCCGCTTCGGTCGGTCGGGCCCGATGGTGGTGATGGACGGCTCCTGCCGAGCGCACCGCGAGGCCTCCGGCTCGTCGGCGATCTCGCGTGGGCCGGTGGCGCTGCCGAGCATCCGGGTGACCGGCTGATCTTCGGTCCCGATGGGCGCCTGCCCGTGGATGGGACCCGACACGCCCTCCTCCGTGCCCCTTCGGACGAAGAGACCGTTCCCCTTGGCGAGGTGCTGCGATGAGCCGCTCCGTCCGCGTCATGCTCCCCGTCGCCGCGATCGCGGTCGCCCTTGCCGGCGGTAGCCCGGTGGCTGCGCACGGTCCCGATCCCAGCCTCAGCGGTGGGCTCTTCGGCCAGAGCCAGGTCCTCGAGTTCCGCTGGCGGTCAGGCTCCGAGCCGCCCGGCGGCGTTCGGAACGCGGTCCTCGCGGCCGCCGCCGACAGCAACGCGAGCCGTTCATCGAAGGCGGCCACGTTCAGGTACGACAGTACGGGTCCGAACCTGATCGGCTACGGCACCGGATCGTGCGGCGTCAACGGGCTCGGCTGTTTCACCCGGACCGCTCCGACCGGCTTCACGATGTGGCTCCGCGAGCACGGCCGGGTCTTCGACTGGGGCACGCTGCGGTGGTGCCAGATGCAGGCATCGCCGACCAACGGCTGCTACGACGCCGAGACCATCGCGCTCGACGAGTTCGGGCACGTCGAGATCCTCAACCACCACGCGAACTACGCCGACGAACGTGACTACACGGATGCGGTCGTCCAGACGTTCTCCCGCACTCGCCCGAAGACCGGCTGGAACATGCACCGATACGGCATCTGCGACACCGCGACGCTGCAGGTCAGGTACGACCTGCCCACGCTGTCGTCGCTCTACTCGCGGTGCCTCGACGTCGTCACGGTGCTCTCGCTCGCCGTGGATGACGCCTCGATCCCGTACGGCGGAGCCGTCGACTTCACATCGATCCTGAAGGTCGCGACCGACACCGACTATGGGCGGTTGAGCGCCAATCCGATCGGCGGCCGGACGATCCGGCTGCAGCGACGCGCCGTCGGATCCTCGACCTGGGCCAACCTGGCGACCCTCGCCGGGACCAGCCCGACGGGCACGTACGCCTCCACGCTCCGGTTGTTCGGCACGGCCGACTTCCGGACGGTGTTCTCGACCCCATCCAACGAAGGCGTCCGCGGCGACACGAGCCCGACGGTGCGCGTCACCGTCGCGCCGTGCACCGCGAACTGCCCGCAACCGGTCGTTTCGGAGTGAGCTCGATGATCAGAGGCCTGAGATCCAAGCGTGTGCCGTCCGGCGTCGCCGTGCTCGTGCTGGTCGTGCTGGGCTGCTCGTCGACCACCGTGTCCACGGCCACGCCGGTCAGCATCGCCACGCCCTCCAGCGCATCCGTGGGACCGAGTCCAGGCGCGGCCACGCCCGCTCCGACTCGGGGCGTCACGGCGCCACCGGCCGACACCGCACCACCGGCAGCGACGCTCGTCGCGGAAGGCGGCGACCCCGTGGTGGGCCAGCTCGGGACGTACGCCTGGCGTGACGGTGGCTCCGACAGTCCCTGGCTGCCCGGCGCCCCGATCGCGGTCGGCGCCGGCGAGCCGCTGTCGCTCAGCCTCGAGCCAGCGACCGGGATCGCCTCATGGCGGGCGCGGTCGGTCCCGGCGTCGGCCGACGGCCCGGAGGGCGCGGCGTCACTCGGCGAAGGTTCGGGTTCCCCGGCATTCGCCGCGCCGGGTGCGGGCACGTGGACGATCGAGGTCCACGTCGTGTTCGACGACGGGCTGGGCGATGCGAGCTACTTCTGGCGCCTGGACGTCACCTAGCCGCTGCGAAGCACAACCCGGAGGCCCTGACCGAAGGTGAGGCTCGTACCGCCCGGGGGCGGCGGGTCACGCCTCGGTCGCGACGGGCTGTCCCGCGGAGAAGATCGAGACCTGGGCGTCCTCCGGCAGCATCACACCGAAGACCTTCTGGAGCGCCAGCGTATGGGCGCACGATCCCCAACTCTCGAAGTAGTGGCAGGTGCAGCGCCACTGACCGGAATCGAGGGCGACATGGTGCGTGTCGTTGTCGCCGCGAAACGTGAGCGAAAGACGATCGATGGTCATCCGATCGAGCTCTCGCGCGTAGCGATTCGCCTTCTCGACCTTGCCGATCAGGGAGCTGTGCATCTCGAGCAACCTCCGTCGCCGCCTGGGCGCTCTCGGGGCCGCCGTCCGGTCTGCACCATCGACCGGTGGTGGCGGTCGCGTCACTGAAGCCTACACCTCGCGCCCTCCGAGGTCACCCCCAAATCGTCCCGCATCAGGGCGCGTTGGTCCCCTCCCGGCCGAAATCGTCCTGCAGCCGGATGACGTCGTCGAGCTCCGGCGTGGACACCTCGATGAGTTCGCAGCGCTCGATCGCCTCGAAACGATGGATGCGGCCGGTCGGGATCTGCCGAGCTTCGCCGGCAGCCAGTTCGTGCTCCTGGACGACGCCCTCGTCGTCCTCCAGGTACAGCCGCAGCCGCCCGCTGTGGACGAGGATGCTCTCGTCCTTGATCTCATGGCGTTGCAGCGAAAGCCGCTTGCCGGCCTCGATCACCAGGACCTTTCCCACGTAGCGGTCCGTGTGCGCCCAGATCAGCTCGTGGCCCCACGGCTTGTCGACGCGCCGGCCGGTCACGAGCCGCGTACCAGGCGCTCGCCGGCGACGAGCATCGCGTCCCGCGTCTCGGCCGAGGTCGCCTCCGTGTAGACCCGGACGAGCGGTTCGGTGCCGGACGCGCGGATCAGCAACCACGAGCCATCGTCGAGGAAGAACTTGAAGCCGTCGTTCGTGTCGAGGCCGACGGTCCGCGCCACCGGCTCGCCGGCCAGGTCGGTCGGACCGCCCTTGGCGAGATCGACCAGCAGCCGGCGCTTGACCTCCGGGTACTCGGCACGGTCGACGTGGACGTCGACCCGGCGGTAGAACGATGGGCCGGCGATCTCGTGGAAATGCTCGATGACCGTCGAGACCGGCCAGCGGCCCGCGGCGCGCTCCCGGAGGAAGAGGTCGAGCAGCAGCAGGTCGGCATAGATCCCATCGCGCTCCGGGAGGTGCATCCCGAAGCCGAAGCCACCCAATTCCTCGGCGCCCATCATCGCGCCGGTCTCGATCATCTTCGGACCGATGAACTTGAAGCCGACCGGCGTCTCATGGACGGCGATGCCGTATCGCCCGCCCAGCCGTTCGGCCATGGACGTGTTGTTGACGCTGACGACGACCGGGTCGCGCCAGCCCCGATGCTCGGCGAGGTAGTACATCAGGAGCCCGGTGACCTGGAGCTGGTGGATGAATGTCCCCCGCTCGTCGGCCGCACCGGCACGGTCGGCATCGCCGTCGAGCAGCAGCGCCAGGTCATATCCGCCGCCGACGACGATGCCCAGCGCCTCATCGACGTTCGGCGGGATCGGCTCGGGGTTGATGCCGCCGAAGAACGGGTTGCGCTCCTCGTGGATCTCGTGGATGCGGATCGTGCCGCCACCGAGCATTCGGCCGATCCAGCCGGCACCTGCGCCGAACAGCGGATCGACGAGGACGGAGATATCGGCCGCGCGAAGCGCGTCGAGATCGACCGTCCGGCGCACGAAGCGCTCGTAGCCGTCGTAGGGATCGAACGTTTCGACCATGCCGGCAGCGTCAGCGTCGGCCAGCGGTCGACGGTCGATCGGCACGCCACCGTTGACCGCCAGCCTGGACTCGATCGCGGAGAGGATCTCGGGACCGGCAGCCGCGCCGGTCGGGGCCTTGACCTTGAACCCGTTGTCGACCCACGGGTTGTGGCTTGCGGTGATCACGATGCCGGCCGCGGCGCCCCGTTCCACGACCTCGAACGAGCTCATCTGGGTCGGCACGGCCTGGCGCGCCAGCGCGACCGGGATGCCGCGGGCGAGGAGCACCTCGGCGGCGGCTGCCGCGAAATGCTCCGACGCGAACCGCCGGTCGAAGGCCACGACCACGCCCCGCTCGGTCGTTCCCTCCTGTTCCACGTAGTGGGCGACACCATCGGCGCACCGCCGCACGTTGTCGAACGTGAACTCGTCGGCGATCCGCGCACGCCAGCCGTCGGTGCCGAAGACGATCGTCGTGGGCTGGGTCACACCGGCAGTCGCGGACACTCAGCCTCCAACCTGCGCGCAGCGTTCGATGAGCGACTCGACGACGCCGATGTCCGGCGCTGACCCGCGCAGCAGCGCGATCGGCTGCGCGGCCGTGATGCTACCGCGCTCCGGCGGGACGATGACCCCCAATCGACCGTCGACGCGGCGGACGACGAGGTCGTCGCGCTCGACCGAGACGGTCTCGCCGGGCTGGATCACGGTCCCCTCGCCGCGGGCGCCGATCGCCGCCAGGAGGGCCGACCAGGAGCCGAGGTCCGACCAGCCGACGTCCATCGATGCCATCACGACCTGCCCATTGCGGGCTGCGCCCTCCATCACGGCGTGGTCGATCGAGAGCGGCTGCTGGATGGCCTCATATGCCCGCTCGAGCAGCTGTGGCGCGCCGGCCATCGGCTCGAGCGACTGGACGAGGCCGGTGTAGCGCAGCAGGGCGGAACGGATGGCCTGACGCCGCCACAGGAACATGCCGGCGTTCCACGCCGCGCCGGCGACGCGCTCGAACAGGTCCTCCGCGCGCGCGGGTTTCGGTTTCTCCTCGAACGCCTGGAGCGGATAGGCGCGGATCGGCGCTTCGGCCGGCCCGACGTCCTCACCGCGTCCGAGATCCGGCAGCAGGTAGCCGTACTCCGTGGCCGGCCGGGTCACCTGTGTCCCCAGTGTCACGAGCGGGTCCTCGACGCCGAATGCACCGGTCGCCAGGTCGGCGGCCGCGATCCGCAGGACGCCCTGGTACGTCCCCTCGCGATCTGGCGCGATATGGGCATCGGCCGGGATGACGAGCATGACCTCGTCCATGGGCCGGTCGATGGCCGCGGTCGCCAAGGCGATCGCCGCCGCCGTGTTGCGACCCATCGGCTCGAGCAGCAGCGCGACGTCCGGGAGTTGATCGCGGACGAGGCGCTCGTAGCGCCGGTCGGTGACGACGGTGATGTCGCCCGTCAGGGAACCCAACCGTCGCGCGGTCGCCTGGAGGAGCGTCTCGCCACCGAGCAGCGGCAGGAATGGCTTCGGACGTTCGGAGCGACTCAGTGGATGGAGACGCGTCCCCCCGCCGCCGGCCATGATGACGGCATACATGCGCCGACCATCGTAGCGCCGCCCGGTGGCACCGAGCGGCCGCGCGTCACTGGGCGAGCACCACCCACTTGCCCTCCCAGGGGACGCTCCGCTGCCACTCGTGGTAGCGCGTGAAGACCTCGCGGAACTGGGAGACGGTCAGGTACTTCCACGGCCAGCGGTCGCGGCTCGTGCCGAGCGGTCCACTGACGTACAGGCCCAGCAGCGTCTTCTTCGACGGCTCGCTCCGGTCATACGTCTGCTTGTACCCGAGGACGACCCAGGCGTGCGTGCCGGAGAAGACGGTCACGCCGACCGGGTGACGGGTCTTCGCGATGGAGGCCGCGATGGAGGCGATCGCCTTGTCCTTGTTCGTGTAGGCGCGCGGGTAGTACGGCCGGCCGTTCGTGAAGTAGCGCAGCGACCAGCCCCAACCCTGGGGATCGTTGCCGCGCGTCGCGTATCGGTACTTGTTGTGCTGGCGGGTCAACTTGTAGATGTAGCTCTGGCGCGAGTACGCCTTGTTGCTGGTCCCGAGCACGAGATTGGCCATCGTCTGCACCGTGGCCGGGACACACCAGTAGCCGGTGTACTGGCGGACCATCGCCGAGTAGCGGTAGAGGTTGCGGCTCTGGAGGACCGTGCCCGAGGTCGCCGCCGGCGTGGCGGTCGGCGACGGGCTGTCATCGTCGTCGTCGTTCGGCGTCGGCGGCTGGGTCGGGGGCTGGTAGGCGACCTTGTTCGTCGGCTCCGGCGCTGACGTGGGTGCCGGTGTGGGCGACGCTGTCGGGGCCGCCGTCGGGGTCGGGCTCGGCGACGTGGTCGGCTCGGCCGCCGGCTCTGGTGTCGACTCGAGCGAGGGGGCCGGTGTTTCGTCGGCCGCGGCCGACCACGGCATCGCGCCGAGCGCCGTCAGGCCGAACGCGGCTGCGAGGATCACGCGGGGCAGGCGGGCACGCGCCGCCGGTCGTCGCTCCATGACCACAGCCTACCGCCCGGGGGCCAGCCCCTGCGCCCTCCCCGATGGTCCCAACCCGTTGCGAGCCGGCACCGGACCGCGACGTTCGCAGCTCAGTAGCTTGGCGGCGTGATGCAGAACAGCACGATCGCGCGGCCGGACCCGTGATTGACGTTCCAATGCGGGACGCGGGACGGATACGTGATCGCATCCCCCTCCCGCAGGACGTAGTGCTCGTCGGCGACCCACAGGTCGAGAACCCCCTCGAGGATGACCACCACCTCCTCATCGGAGTCGTGCGTGTAGGGGTCCGCACCCGTGCCGCCACCCGGCTCGATCGTCGAAAGGATCACCTGGAGGCGTCCGGCGGCGTTCGATGTGAGGAACTCGTCGACGGCCTTGAGGCCGGGATACGCGACCCGACGTCGCGCCTCCCGGCGGACGACCCGACCCGTGTCCGCATCCTCCGCGAACAGCTGGGCGATGGACAGGTCCAGCGCGCGGGCGATCCGATGGACGGTGGCGATCGACGGGCTGGTCACGTCCCGCTCGACCTGCGAAAGGAAGCTCTCGGTGACCCCGGCGCGCTCCGCCACGTCGCGCAACGTCAGGCGACGCGCCTGGCGCAGCGAGCGGATGCGCGACCCCAGTTGGAGCTCCGTGACCACGGTCCGGGCGTCCTCCGCTGCACGGGCGACCTGCGGTTCCGCTGAAGTATAGGTTCAGGATGCCACGAGGACGCCGATTGGCAAGGGGCGGAGCCTGCGAGATTCGCACGTCCTGCGCGTTGACGGTTGACGGCATCGCCCCTAGGATGCGGAGGCCTGTACCCCAGCTACAGGACCGCTGCTCGATGTCCGCACCATCGCGCGAGGACCGCCGTTGACCGCTTCCCCGACGATCGACGCCCGGCCTGACCATCCGTCGACTCCTGCCCCCCAGCGGGCCGGCGCACCGGATGTCCAGATCCAGCGTGTCACCAAGCGCTTCGGATCGGTCACGGCCGTCGACGGCATGGACCTGTCGATCGAGCATGGCGAGTTCTACTCGCTGCTCGGGCCGTCGGGCTGCGGCAAGACCACCACCCTGCGCATGATCGCCGGCTTCGAGCAGCCGACCGAGGGCGAGATCTTCCTCGCCGGCAAGCCGATCGCTGGAGTGCCGCCCTATCAGCGCAACGTCAACACGGTCTTCCAGCACTACGCGCTATTCCCCCACATGGACGTCGCACAGAACGTCGGCTACGGCCTCCGCCAGCGCAAAGTGGACAAGAAGGAGGAGGAGCGCCGCGTCACCGAGGCGCTCGGGCTGGTGCGCCTGTCCGGCTACGACAAGCGCCGGACCTGGGAGATGTCCGGCGGCCAGCAGCAGCGAGTCGCCCTGGCTCGCGCGCTGGTGAACCGCCCGACCGTCCTGCTCCTCGACGAGCCGCTCGGCGCGCTCGACCTCAAGCTCCGCAAGGAGATGCAGCTCGAGCTGAAGGCGCTCCAGCGCGAGGTCGGGATCACCTTCGTGTACGTGACCCACGACCAGGAAGAGGCATTGACGATGAGCGACGTCATCGTCGTGATGCGTGACGGCCTGGTCCAGCAGAAGGGCGATCCGACCACGCTGTACGAGCGGCCGGTCAACCGCTTCGTCGCCGATTTCATCGGGACGTCGAACTTCATGGAAGCCACGGTCGTCGAGGATCTCGGCGATGGCCGGGTCGCGGTGCGGAGCGGCGGCGGAGTGACGCTCCGCGGCGGCCTGACCGACCCGGGTCACACGGCGAGCGCCGGCGATGCCGTCGTCGTGGCGACCCGACCGGAACGCCTCGAAGTGGTGCCTGCCGACGCCGCATCGCCCGCGGGTGCCGGTATCACGCAGATCCGGGGCAGGGTCCAGCAAGGGACCTACCTGGGCGACCAGACGGAATACCGCGTCGACACGGAGGAGGCGGGCGAGCTGATCGTGCGCCATCAGAATGCCGCGGGCGCCGGGGGCGCCCCCGGGGTCGGTCCGGGTGACCCGGTGGTCGTCCGGTGGCAAGAGGAGGCGAACCTCATCCTCGCTGGATGAGGCGGCCAGGGCCCGGGTCGACCGGGAGGAGGAGATCGATCGTGGCAGACCAGGAGATCGAACGGGTCATCCGGCGCATCCAGAGTCTCGAGCGCGTGCCGCTCAGTCGCCGGGGCTTCATGTGGGCGAGCGCCATGTCGGCGAGCGTTGCGTTCCTCGCGGCCTGCGGTGGCGGGACGACCGCGTCGTCGGCCCCCTCGGCCGCCCCGAGCGCGGCGCCGCCGGCCAGCGGCGCGTCCGGCGCGCCTGCGGCCGAGGCGTCCTTCGCGACCGAGGGCGCCCTGTTCATGTACAACTGGGCGGAGTACATCGACCTCGAGAACATCGAGGAGTACAAGGCGCGCTACAACATCGGCGAGTTCACCTACGACATCTACGACTCGAACGAGGCGCTCCTGACGAAGCTCGATGGCGGAGCCACCGGGCTGTACGACATCGCTTCGCCGACGGCCGAATTCGTCAAGGTCATGGCGGACAAGGGCTACATCGTCGAGCTGCCATTCGACCGCCTGCCGAATGCCGCCAAGGTCAGGCCCGACTTCCAGAACTTCTACGACCCCAATGGTCCCGACGCCAAGTACAACGGCTACCACATCCCGAAGGACTGGGGCACGACCGGGATCGCGATGCGCAAGAAGGTCGTGACCGAGGACATCAAGACCTGGAAGCAGTTCTTCGAGGTGGCCCCGAAGTACTCGGGCCGGATCGTGATGGTGGAGTCCGCCGGCGACGTGTTCACCGCGCCGCTCAAGGCACTCGGCTTCTCGCTCAACTCTACCGACCCGGCCGAGCTCGGGGAGGCACGCAAGCTCCTGCAGGGGATCGCCCCGCACGTCCTTGCCCTCGACTCGAACGACTATGGCGACAAGCTCGCCACCGAGGAGGCGGTCCTTGGCCTCGTCTGGACCGGGGGTGTCGTGAGCCTCCGCGATGAGCCCGAGACCGCCGATATCGAGTACATCATCCCCGAGGATGGGACGCTCTTCTGGCTGGATACGTGGGTGCAGCTCACGGACGCTCCGCATCCTGAAGCCGGCCTCGCCTGGCTGAATTTCATCCACGAGCCGGCGATCCAGGCCAAGGAGACCGAGACCAACCGCTACGCCACTGCCAACGACGAGGCAAAGGCTCTCGTCGCTCCTGAGATCCTGAACGACCCGACGGTCTTCGTCCCGGACGAGCTCCTCCCCAGCCTCGAGGGAGCCCAGGACGTCTCGACCGACCCGCTTCGTGTCGAGATCTGGGAGGAGTTCAGCTCCAGCATCGGCGGCTAGGCGGGAGCGGACCTGATCCGATGACGACGGCAGCGCCCGCCGCACCGCTACCGGCGCGCGAACCGGCACCCGCGAAAGGGGGCGGTCGTCTGCTGACGGCCGCCCTCATGCTGCCGGCTTCGCTCTGGTATCTGATCCTGCTGGTCCTGCCGATCGCGATCGTCATCCTGTTCAGCTTCGGTGACCGCAGCCCGACCGGTGGGTACGCCGGCGGCTTCACCCTCCAGAACTACGCCACGATCATCCGGAGCCCGGACCCGTTCATCACCAGCATCATGCTGGCGGTCCTCGGCACCGTCCTCTGCCTCGCGGTCGGTCTGCCGCTCGCCTACTACATCGCGACGCGTGGCGGGGATCGGAAAGCGCTGTTCATCATCCTGCTCGTCATCCCCTTCTGGACGAGCTTCCTCATCCGGACGTACGCCTGGATCGTGATCCTCGGACCAGACGGGATCGCCGGATACATCGCAGACGCGACCGGCAACCGGACGTTCCGCATCCTCGGCACCGAGGCGGGTGTGCTCATCGGCCTCGTGTACGGCTATCTGCCGCTGATGGTGTTCCCGCTCTACGTGACGCTCGAGAGGATCGACCGCACGCTGATCGAGGCCTCCAAGGACCTCGGTGCCGGACGGTTCGCGTCCTTCCGCCAGATCACCCTACCGATGGCCCTCCCGGGTCTGATCACCGGCAGCATCCTCGTGTTCATCCCGATGATGGGTGAGTACGTGATCCCGGAGATCCTCGGCTACGGCCGCGTCTTCACGATCGGGAACTCGCTGGTCCTGCGCTTCTTCGACGCGCGCAATTGGCCGGCCGGGTCAGCGCAGGCAGTCGGGCTGATCCTCGTCATGTTCATCAGCGTGACGTTCTACGTGTGGTTCACGAACCGCGGTCGGCACGGTCGTGACGTGAGCGTCCTGTGACGGCTCCATCGGTCTCCATCCCCGCCCCGCGCACGCTCGGTGGACGGGCTCGCGCGGGCACCGACCGATTCGGCGGGCTCGTCGAGGCGTGGCTCCGTGGCCATACCGCGCTCGTCTACCTGTTCCTGTACATCCCGATCGTCATCGTCGTGGTGTTCAGCTTCAACGCCACCGAGCGACGGCTGACCGACTGGGACGGGTTCAGCCTGCGCTGGTACGAGTACGTGCTCAACAACCGCGAGGTCCAGCGCTACCTCGGGAACAGCCTCATCGTGGGCTTCGGGACGGCCGTGGTCGCGACGATCGTCGGGACGATGGCGGCGCTGGGCCTCCAGCGAACGCCCAAGTGGTTCCGCTTGCCGTTCGATGCGCTGACCTACGTGAGCGTCATCGTCCCCGAGCTCGTCATCGCCGTCGCCACGCTCGTCTTCTTCGCCAGCACCATCGGCCGGGACGGCATCCTGACCAATGCCACGGGCGTCGAGATCGGGTTCGGCTTCCACACGATGATCGGGGCGCTCTCCCTGTTCAACATCAGCCTCGTCCTGTTGCTCGTACGGGCGCGGCTGTCGGGCATGGATCGCACCCACGTCGAGGCGAGCTACGACCTGTACGGCACGCCCTGGCGCACGTTCTGGCAGATCACGTTCCCGCAGCTGCTGCCGGCCATCGTGGCGGGCTTCCTGCTGTCGTTCACCTTCGCCTTCGACGACTACCTGATCTCGACCTTCGTGAACGGTCGGGGCACCTCGACATTGCCGCTCTACGTCTTCGGCCAGATCCGGGTGGGGGTCACACCGTCGACGAACGCCATCGCCGCCGTGATGCTGCTGATCACGCTCGGCGTCCTCCTGATCGGCCAGTTCTTCCTGTCGCGCAACGCCCGCCGAGCCGGCGCGAAGGGCGGCGGGGTGGCCGGGATCGTCGCCGAGAACGCCGGCGGCGGTTGAGGGCGGTCTGCCGTGGCGAGCGCCGGGCCTAGTCGAGCAGGGTCAGGGCGAACGCCACGCCGAAGCCCAGCGTCGTCAGCAGTCCGGCCGCGCTGCCGGCGTGCTCGTACGCCTCGGGGACGAGGGTGTCTGCGAGCATCGTGAGGATCGCTCCGCCCGCGAAGCCCAGGATGAACGCGCGCAGCTCGCCCTGACCGCCGCCCAGGAGCGCCGAGCCGACGAAGGCCGCAGCGGCCGACGCCGCCACCACGACCAGCCACAGCCGGATGATCCGGCCCGGCGCCCAGCCCCCCGCTCGCAGCCCGACCGTGCCGGCGATCCCCTCAGGCAGGTTCGACAGATAGACGGCGACCAGGAACGCGAAACCACCGCCACCCGCCCCGATCGTGAGCCCGAGCACGAGCAATTCGGGGATCCCGTCGAGGGCTGCGCCGAGGACGATCGCCAACCCGGACTCGGGCGATGCGGGGCCATGCACGCTGCCCATGCCCTTGGCACCCATCCGGTCGATCAGCTCGTTGCCGACGAAGAACGTCGTGGCGCCCAGTGCGAGTCCGGCCGCCATCGGCAGCTGGCCGCCGACGGCGACGGCCTCCTCCACCAGCTCGTACGCCACCGAGCTGAAGAGCACGCCCGAGCCGAATGCCATGATCAGACCGAGCGTGCGACTCGAGACCGGCCGGACGAGGGCGACCACCGCCCCGACGACGAGCGACGAAGCGGCGACGGCGCCCCAGCCGGCCGCGAGCAGGGCGTCCACTCAGCCCGCGGGGATCGCCTCCAGCTCCGGCTCGGGGAGGCCGGCGTCGGCCGCGAGCAGGGCGGCCTTGTCGGTGCGCTCCCAGGGAAGGTCGAGGTCCGGCCGGCCGAAGTGGCCGTACGCGGCCGTCTGCCGGTACAGCGGCCGGCGCAGGTCCAGCGCGGCGATGATGGACGCCGGGCGCAGGTCGAAATGCCGCTCGACCAATGCCTGGATGGCGGCGTCGTCGATGCGGCCGGTCCCGAACGAGTCGACGCTGAAGCTGATCGGCCGCGCGATGCCGATGCCATAGGCGACCTCGACCTCGAACCGATCCGCGAGGCCAGCCGCGACGACGTTCTTGGCCACCCAGCGGGCCGCGTACGCGGCGGACCGGTCGACCTTGGTCGGATCCTTGCCCGAGAACGCGCCCCCGCCGTGGCGTGCCATCCCGCCATACGTGTCCACGATGATCTTGCGACCCGTCAGACCTGCGTCACCCATCGGCCCACCGGTGACGAAGCGGCCGGTCGGGTTGACGTGCATGACCGGGTCCACGTCGCGCAGCTCCCGCGGGATCGACGGCAGGATCACCGACTCGACGATGTCGGAGCGGAGCCGCTCGGGCCGCGCGTCGGGATCGTGCTGCGCGGACACGACCACGGTCTTGACCCGCACCGGGACGCCGTGCGCGTACTCGACGGTGACCTGGGTCTTGCCATCGGGGCGCAGGTAGGGCAGCTGCCCCGAGCGGCGGGCCTCGGACAGCCGGCGGGCCATGCGGTGGGCGAGGGCGATCGGCAGCGGCATCAGCTCGGGCGTCTCGCGACAGGCGAACCCGAACATCATCCCCTGGTCGCCGGCCCCGAGCTCGAACGCCGGCGCGGCGTCATCGCGGACCTCCAGCGCGGCATCGACACCCTGGGCGATGTCCGGTGACTGGCCCTTGACCGACACGAGCGTCCCGCAGGTCTGGTAGTCGAAGCCGTAGTCGGCCCGGGTGTAGCCGATGTCGCGGACGGTGTCGCGGACGATCTCCTGGAAGTCGATGTAGGTGTGCGTCGAGATCTCGCCAAGCACGAGGACGAGGCCGGTCGTCGTCGCCGTCTCGCACGCGACACGGGCTTCCGGATCCTCGCGGATGATGGCGTCCAGGATGGCGTCCGAGATCTGGTCGCACATCTTGTCGGGATGACCCTCGGTCACGGATTCCGAGGTGAACAGGTACTGCGCGGCGTCGACGATGCTCATCGCGCCGAAGGGTAGCACTCCACCCGGGCCCGTTACCGCGGCGGGGTCGGCGTCAGGCCCCGGTGCGCACGGCCTCGAGGTCCAGCTCCACCTCGATGCGACGGAGCGTCTCGTCATTGATGACGCCGTCGTCGCGGAGCTGGATCACCGCCTCACGTTGGACGAGCAGGACCGCGGTCCGGATCGCCCGATGATCCAGCGCCTCCTGCGCGGCTTCGTCGATGGTCACATGCTCGCCCGGCGAGACGTGGGTCACCTCATGCTCGAGCTCGTCGCGGATCTGGTCGATGAGCGGCAGGTGATCGGGGTATTCGGCGCGCAGCTCCTCGAGACGGGCCAACCCTGCATCGGCCGCGGCGAGCCGAGCATGGGTCTCCTCGGACTCGAGGCCATCGTCGGACGACCGTACGCCGAGCGCGCGGATCAGCCACGGCAGCGTGAGACCCTGGCCGACCAGTGTCGCGACGATCACGCAGAACGTGAGATACAGGATCAACGGTCGCTGCGGGAAGTCCGCCGCCAGGGCGAGGGCCGCCGCGAGCGACACGACCCCGCGCATCCCTGCCCAGGACACGATGAAGACCGCGCGCGCCGGCGGATACGGGTCGCGGGCCCGCAGCTTGGCGCTGAGGAATCGCGGGACATAACTCGCCGGGAAGACCCAGACGATCCGGGTGACGATGACGACCAGGCTGACCACCACGCCGTACCAGACCAGGACCTCGGGCGGCGTCTCCGACAGGCCGTCGAGGATGGATGGCGAGCTGCAGGCCGATGAACAGGAACACGAACGCATTGATCGCCCAGATGACGATCTGCCACGCGCCGCTCCCCAGCAAGCGGGCATCGGGCGACAGGACCCTGGCGGCTCGCCGTCCGGTGATCAGGCCGGCGACGACCGTGGCCAGCACACCGGACAGCCCGAACCGCTCGGCGGCGAGGTAGGCAGTCGCGGGCGCGATGAGCGTCACGACGATCTCCAGCCGTGGATCGCCCGTCCGCTGGAGCAGGGCGGTGATGACCAAGCCGATGACGGCGCCCACCAGGACGCCGCCGATGCCGATGACGGCAAAGTCGAGCGTCGAGCCGATCAGCGAGAACGTCATGAGCCCCAGCGCAACGGACGACGCCGCGCGGTAGGCGGTGAGCGACGTGGCGTCGTTGACCAGGCTCTCGCCCTCGAGGATGGTGACGATCCGGCGCGGCACGCCCAGGCGCTGGAAGATCGCGGTCGCGGCGACCGCGTCCGGCGGGGCGACGATGGCGCCCAGCGTCAAGGCCGCTGCGAGCCCCATGCCCGGGACCATGGCGTTGACCACGACGCCGACGGCGAGCGTCGTGAACAGCACCAGGCCGACGGCCAGGAGCAGGATGGGCCGCGCATTCGCCTTGAAATCACGGATCGGCGTGAAATAGGCCGCCGCGAACAGGATCGGCGGCAGGAACAACACGAACACGACGTCCGGTGCGAGCTCGACGCTGGGGAGGTCCGCGACCAGCCCCAGCACCACGCCCGCCGCCAGGAGCAGGATCGGCTCGATGACACGGATGCGTCGGGCGACGTACGACATCGCGACGGCCACGGCGAGCATGGCGAGCACGAGTTCGATGGTTTCGAGGGCGTGATCGGTGGGCGGCACGGTCAGATGGGCTCGGAGCGGCCGGGGATCAGGCCGTCAATGGACCGCCACGCCGCGACGACCCTGCCAGGCCTCGATGCCGTGGAGGTCGAGTGGCGGGAGCTCGTCGGCCGGCGTGAACCCGAAGACGGCGCCGAGGAAGCTGAGCCTCGCCTCGAGCGTCCGTCGTTGGGCGGTCTCGCCCCGGAAGCCATGACCCTCACCCTCGAATGCGAGATAGGCGTAGGGGATCCCGCGCACGGCGAGCGCCTCGGCAAGGACGTCGGCCTGGGCCGGCGGGACGACCTTGTCATCGAGGCCCTGGAGGATCAACAGCGGGCACGAGATGGCGTCGAGGTGATGGATCGGCGAACGCTCCCGATAGCGGTCGGCCATGGCGGGATACGGCCCGACCAGTCGCTCCGTGTAATGCGATTCGAACTTGTGGGTGTCCCGTGCGAGCGACTCGAGATCTCCGACACCGAAGAGGCTGATGCCCGCCGCGAACACGTCGCGGAAGGCCAGCGCGGCCAGCGTCGTGTAGCCGCCGGCGCTGCCACCTTCTATGGCCGACCGATCACCGTCGACGTCGCCACGATCGACAAGGTAGCGGGCCGCCCCGACGCAATCGTCGACATCCACGACGCCCCATTCGCCCTCCAGCGCCTGCCGGTACGCACGACCGTAGCCCGTGCTGCCGCCGTAGTCGACGTCCACCACCGCGATGCCCCGTGAGGTCAGGTACTGGACCGTCAGATCGAGCGCGTTGGTGCTGTTCGCCGTCGGTCCGCCATGTGACCGGACGAGGAGCGGCGGCAGCTCCCCGTCGGGTGCCACGGCATCGGGATGGACCGGCCGATAGAAGAGGGCGTGGGCCACCCGACCCCCGGCGGTCGGGAACGTGATGGCCTCCGGGATCGAGACGACCGCCGAGTCGACCGCGACCGATGTCGAGTGGCGAAGGACGCCGGACGGCGCGAGCGTCGCCGGGTCGAGCACGACGATGGACGGCGGTTCCGTCGAGGTGCCGACGTGGGCGACGATCCCGGGCGGACCGACCCGGATCGTGCCGATCTCGGTGTAGGGCGACTCGACCTCGCCGATCACCTCGTCCGGCGCGATGTGGAACAGCCGGTCCCGACCGCGCGCCCGGCCGACCGCCACGATCGAGCCGTCGGGCAGGAAGCCGTACGAGGAGCGGTCGAACAGCCAGGCCGGATCGGCGAACTCGGCCTCGAGCGGCGATAAGGGCTCGAGGCGCGGTCCCGGGGCGAGACGGTAGATGTTCCACCAGCCCGTCCGATCGCTGACGAAGTGGAGGATCCCGTCGGGCGACCACTCCGGCTGGGCGATCGATTCGTCCAGGCCGCCCGCGGCCAGATCGCTCGGACCGAGGCCGCCATCGTCGGTGAAGGTGGCGACCCGCAGGCGCGTTGCGTCCCACGGCATGTCGGGGTGATCCCATTCGAGCCAGGCGAGCCGGCGCCCGTCGGGCGATGGCCGCGGAGCGGCGAGGAAATCGGGGCCCTCGTACAGGACTCGCGGCGGACGATCGCCGTCGAGGGCGATGTCGACGATCGCCGAGCGCGGTTCGCCGCCGTCCGTATGGTCCTCCCGGATGGCCAGGAACCGACGCCGAACCTGGTCGAACCGGAGGTCGGCGTAGCGAGAGGCGCCCAGCGGGGTGATCGGCTGCGGCGTGTCGTCGCCCGGGTCGAGCCGGTACAGTCGGCCGTCCGCCACGTGCGAGAAGAGCACCGTGCCGCCGGCCACCGTGAAGGCGCCACCACCGTACTCGTGTACCCGCGTCCGGACGTCGAATGGCGGCGGGGTGACGTCACGGGTCGTCCCGTCGGGCGAGTGGTCGAGCAACACGCTCCGGCCGGCCTCGGCGGGCCGACCCTCGATCCAGTAGATCTCGTCCCCGTCGATCCATGGATCGGTCAGCCGGACGGAACCGCCGACGATGTCGTCGATCCGGATCGACGATGGCCAGCTGCCGTACGGCAACGTGGCGGGTCCCTCCGCGCGCGGCTCGGGGCCGACCTCCTCGGTGCCGACCTCCTCGTCCATCGTCGGAACCCTATCGCGTCCGGTCCCGACGCGAGCGAACGTTCATGTGCCGTGCTGCCAGGACGAGACGTAGGCCGCCTGCTCGGGCGTCATCGGCTCGAGCTCGATGCCGAGCGCAGCCAGCTTGAGCCGGGCGACCTCGGCATCGATCGCCTCGGGCACGACGTAGACCATCGGCTCGAGCTCGGCATGATGCTTCGCGACGTACTCGGCGCACAGCGCCTGGTTGGCGAAGCTCATGTCCATCACGGCCGCCGGATGGCCCTCGGCCGCTCCGAGATTGACCAGCCGACCCTCGGCGATGAGGTGCAGCTTCTTGCCACCGAGGTCGAACTCCTGGACGTTGTCGCGGACCTCGCGGACGTGCCCTTCGGCGAGCTCGCGCAGCGCCGCCAGGTCGAGCTCCGCGTCGAAATGACCCGAGTTGGCCATGACCGCTCCATCCCGCATCGCCTCGAAGTGTTCGCGCCGGAAGACGTTGAGGTTGCCGGTCGCCGTCACGAACAGCTCACCCCAGCGGGCAGCGTCGGCGTGGGTCATCACCGCGTACCCGTCCATCAGCGCCTCGAGCGCCCGCACCGGGTCGACCTCGACCACCGCGACGTGCGCTCCATGCCCGGACATCCGGGCGGCGATGCCCTTGCCGACCCAGCCATAGCCGGCGATGACGACCTTCCGACCGGCGATGAGCATGTTGGTGGCACGGATGATGCCGTCGACCGTCGATTGGCCCGTGCCGTAGCGGTTATCGAAGAGGTGCTTGGTCAGGGCCTCGTTGACGGCCACGACCGGGAAACCGAGGGCGCCGTCGGCGGCCATCGCCTTGAGGCGGATGACGCCCGTCGTCGTCTCCTCCGTCCCTGCGAGCACCTCCTTGACCTGATCCGGCCGGTCGCTGTGCAGCAGCGAAACGAGGTCGCAACCGTCATCCATCGTGATCAGCGGATGTGTGTCCGCGACGGACTTGAGGTGGTCGTAGTAGGTGTCGCGATCCTCGCCGCGTCGGGCGAACGTGGCGATGCCGTACTCGGCGACCAGCGCGGCGGCCACGTCGTCCTTGGTCGACAAGGGGTTCGATGCAGCGAGGACGACATCGGCACCGCCGGCCTTGAGTGTTCGCATCAGGTTGGCCGTCTCGGTCGTGACATGCAGGCAGGCCCCGATGCGCAGTCCGTCCAGCGGGCGGTCGCGCTCGAACCGCTCGCGGATGAGCCGCAGGACCGGCATCTCGCGCTCCGCCCATTCGATGCGACGGACGCCCTCGCCGGCGAGGCCGAGGTCGGTGACGTCGTGGGCAGGCAGCATCGTCGAGGCGGTCATCGGCGGTCGGTCTCCTTGCGGGCGAACAGGCGGCGCAGCGGCGCCGTGATGTCGGCCCAGGGCGGGCCGAGACGGTGGATCAGGCGCTCCTCGAAGCGGGCATGCTCGCTGTACCCGAGGTGGCGGTAGGCGTTGATGGCCGGCGGGTTGTCGGCGCGGACGTTGAGCACGACCTGGTCGCAGGTGCGCAGCAACTCGGCGGTCACGGCGCCGGTCACGGCGGTGGCGAAGCCGCGTCCGCGATAGTCCATGTGGGTCAACACGTTGCCCACCACCGCCAGGCGTGCGGTCGGGCTGACGACGTGCGTGCCGGCAGCAGCCACGAGGCGTCCGTTGACCCGCATCCCGAAGTAGACGCCGTCGGCGATCGCCGTCGATGGCAGCCACGACGCGAACCCGAGCTGGTACAGCCGGTTGAGCTCCCCGATCTCGACCGGGAGCAATCGCTGGACGGTCGCTGGATACGGCTTGAAGCGTGCACGGTCGACCCACATGCGGACCATCTGTGGCCCCGGATCGACGCGGTACTGCGTCTCGATCGCGGGCAGCATCTCTTGGCGGGCGGCGATGTACGCCGCTCGAGGTCGGATCACGTCGCGTAACACGGCGGCGATGCCGTCGGTGCTGCCCATCACGAACACCGGCTGTGGCGTCGGGCCCGTGTACTCGAGGCCGACCGCGACCAACGCATCGCCGTCGTACGCAGCGGCCCAGCGCGTGCGGGCGAACTCGCGATCCTCCAGATCGCAGAGCGCGTAGGCAGCGTACAGGCGGTCCTGGCCGAGGAAGGCACGGAGGAGGTCGCGCTCGGTCGTCTGCCGGGCGACCGTCACCGAGCGACGGCCGATGGCCACCGTGGCCATCAGTCGGGCCGTCCGGCCAGGGCGGCGAACCCGGGAGCTGCGGAGCGACGGAGCTGGCGTGCTGCCACGGCCTCTGCTAACGACGTCTCGTATGGCGGGCGGAGCACGCCCTCGTCCGTGACGATCCCCGAGATCAGCTCGGCGGGCGTCACGTCGAAGGCGGGGTTGCGCACGTCGGTGTCCGGCGGTGCCAGGCGCACGCCGCGGATCATGAGCACCTCGTCGGCCGAGCGTTCCTCGATCGGGATGTCGGCGCCCGTGGCTGTCCCGAGGTCGATCGAACTGACCGGCGCAGCGACGAGGAAGGGGATCCCGTGACGTGCGGCGAGCACGGCCAGCGGATAGGTCCCGATCTTGTTGGCGGTGTCGCCATCGGCGGCGATCCGGTCCGCACCGACGATCACGGCGTCGACCTCGCCGCGGGCCATCAGGTGGCCGGCCGCCACGTCGGGGATGAGGGTGTGCGGCACGCCCGCCTGGGCGAGCTCCCATGCCGTCAGCCGGGCGCCCTGCAAGTAGGGCCGCGTCTCGTCGACCCAGACGTGGATCGGGCGACCGGCATGGTAGGCAGCCTGGACGACACCAAGCGCCGTGCCGAACTGGCCGCACGCGAGCGGACCGGTGTTGCAGTGGGTCAGGATGCGGAGCGGGCCGTCCTCCGGGAAGTCGAGCGCCTCCAGCCCGAACGACGCGAGCCGGCCGTGATCCTCGGTCGCCTCGAAGACGATCGCGTCGGCCTCGGCACGCACCGCCGCGGCGATCGCATCACCGTCCTCCGACAGCTCCCCGACCGCCTCGTAGGCGGCCATCACCCGATCGACCGCCCAGCCCAGATTGACCGCGGTGGGCCGCGAGCTGCGCAGGACGTTGGCGGCGCCACGGAACGTGGCGCGGCGGGCGTAGGGTCGGGTGCCGGCGTTGGCCTTGGCTGTCAGGGCCATGCCCAGGGCCGCGACCTGGCCGATGGCCGGTGCGCCGCGGACGATCATCTCGCGGATCGCATAGCCGACCTGGGCCGCGGACTTCGCCTCGAACTCCTCGAGGACGTCCGGCAGCTTGCGCTGGTCGACGATATAGAGGACGCCCGGACCCTCGCGGAAGGGCGTGCGGAAGCCGCTCGGCGCCGCGGGCGGAACGACGCGGTCGGCCTGGGTGTACGACGACGGGTCGAGGATCGCACTGGCCGCATCGGCGGAGGCTCGCTGGATCGCCTGGGCCGCCCCGACGACCGTGGCGGCGCTGTGGACGACGTCCCCCGCGAACTGACGGAAAAATCGTCGACGCCCAAGGTCGGCACCACCGTCCGTGGCCGATGGGGTCGGGTCGGTGGCGGGGGTGTCGGGGTCGGTGTGCGGCGTGTCAGTCAATGGCGCGACGGGCCGATGCGCCCGCTCAGTACTTGATGACGCTGGTCACGCGCCGACCATCGAGCCGCTCGCGACCCTTGAGGAACTCCAGCTCGACGAGGAAGGCCAACCCGATGACCTCGCCCTTGAGCCGCTCGATGAGCTCGATCGTGCCCTTCACGGTCCCACCGGTAGCCAGCAGGTCGTCGACGATGAGGACCTTCTGGCCGGGCTGGATCGCGTCGCGGTGGATCTCGAGGGTGTTGGAGCCGTACTCGAGCGCGTACTCGACGGTGATCGTCTCGGCGGGCAGCTTTCCGAGCTTGCGGACCGGGACCAGGCCGGCATCCAGCTGGTATGCCATCGGGGCACTGAAGATGAACCCACGCGACTCCATGCCGACCACCGCGTCGACCTGCTCGTCCTGGTAGGGCTCGAGCATGAGGTCGATCGCCTCCTTGTAGGCGGCCGGGTCCTTGAGCAGGGTCGTGATGTCATAGAAGAGGATGCCCGGCTTGGGGAAGTCCGGGATCTCGCGGATCTTCTCGCGCAATGCCTCAGCGGACATCGGGATTCGGGCCCTCCATCGGGTGGCTGGACTGATCGGCGGACGTGCCGTCACCGGGCGGGCGCGGGGCCGGCCGAAAGTCTACCGCAGGCGCGACTCCGCTCCAGGGGGCGTGCATCCGAGACGTCGGCGGTCCGCTCCTGGGCGGGCTCGTGGTCAGGAGGTCTTGGTGCGGAAGGACCAGCTGGTCGAGGTGAGTCGGTTGCCGCTCGGGTCCCTGATGGTGCTGCTCACGTACACGCCGTAGCGCTCGTTGCGGAACATCGACAGCGTCGGGTCGAGGGTCGCCGTCCGCGAGCCGGCGGCATAGGTCACCTTGGCTCGGACCCAGAACCCGGTGCGAAGATTCTTCAATCGCACCGTCGACGATGACACGCCCTTGACGGGCTCCGAGAACGTGACTCTTATCGATGCGCTGCGTACGACGCCCGTGGCATTCGCCTTCGGGCTGCGTGACTTGATGGTCGGCTTGATCCGGTCGACGACCTTCACGGCCGCGCTCGAGGTGATCGCGAGCTGACCCTCCTCGTCGATGCCCAGGACGGTCCAGCGGTAGCAGGCGCCCGCGGACAGGCCGGTGTCGAGCGTCGGCGTCACGAAATCGAGCACGACCTGATCGTCAGGGAACTCGAATTCATCCGGACACGATCCGCTGATGAGGTTCCACTGCGTGCGCACGAGTTGCCCGGCGATGACCTCGTGGCTCGCGGTCCACGCGACGGTGTATGTCGAACCGGACTGGGTCACCGTGCTCGTCGGCGAGGTGAAGGTGAACGTGAGTGGATCCGTGATGCCCGGAGCCGGCTCCAGGTCGGGGAGCGGATCCGGCACGGGCTCCGTCAACGCCGCGAGGACGTCGAGCCGGCCAGAGCCGTAGCTGTTGTCGCGTCCGGGCTCGCCGAGATCGACACTGCTCGTGCGGATGACCGCTTCGAGCTCGGCGACCTCGAGTCCGGGCCGGGCCGACCAGACGAGCGCCGCGCCGCCGGCGACGTGGGGTGTCGCCATGCTGGTGCCGCTCGCCCGCTCGTAATCGCCGAAGGCCGTCGACAACGTCTCGACACCGGGAGCCGCGATGTCGACGCCGCGGTTGAAGGTCGAGAAGTCGGCGAGGACATCGGAGCCGTCGACCGCACCGACCGACACGACCCCGTGGAGCGCCGCCGGGTATTCGATGAGTGGCGTCCCGGTGTTGCCGGAAGCGGCAACGGTGAGGATGCCCGCCGAGCGGGCGGCGCTGAACGTCGGCTGGACGAGCGCGACCTGCTCAGGGTCCAGGTCGCCGCCCAGCGACATGTTGATGATGTCGGCGCCGTGCGTCCGTGCCCAATCGACCGCATCGAGCAGGTCCGAGAAGCTCCCGAAGCCGAACTCGTCGAGGACCTTGATGGGCATCAGGGAGCTCGTCGGTGCGATCCCCGCGATCCCCTCGCCGTTGTCGGTCTGGGCGAAGATCGTGCCGGCGACGTGGGTGCCGTGCCCGGCATCGTCCGTGACGTCCGTGTTGTTCCAGATCTCGTTGCGTGGATCGACGACGTCGACACCCACCAGGTCGGGATGGGTGAGATCGACGCCGCTGTCGATGACCGCGACGACGACGTTGGGATCACCCGTCGTAATCGGCCAGCTTTCGGGAACGTTGATCTGGTCGAGGTCGTCCTGGTCGCCGAAGCGAGGGTCGTCCGGCGGGTCGGCGGGCCAGTCGGACGCCTTGATCTTCGCGTCCGGGACCACCGCCAGGACACGCGGGTCGTTGCGCAGGGCTCGACCCACCGCGCCGGCCTTGCCCGAGTCCGCCGTCACGACCATGCGCTGGTCGGACGCCGTGCGAGCCGCACGGCGGACACCGGCGATCCCGAGCTTCGCGGGCGCATGGTCCCGCCAGATGACGATGAACCGCCCGCCGGGCGCGGCGACGTCGCTGGCGCGCACGGGCGCGGCCGCCACGGCCGGCACGAACGCGGCAAGGGCGAAGACGGTCGCAAGGACGACCGACATCGGGCGGCGGAAGCGTGATGTCACGAGGCAGCTCCAGACGACATCGAAGTCCGGAGGCACACCCCCATGCATGCCCTTGGTCGTCCGTCGTCGATGGCGAGTCGAGCGGACGATAATGGCACGGACCGGTCGAGGCAATGACCATCCCCATGCTGGGGCCGAGTCGGTGGTGCCGGGAGGCTACGGCTCTCGGACGTCAGGCTTGCGTCGGCGCGAGCGCGCTCGCGCGATCCTCGCTCCGGGCGGGATGGAGCCGACCGCCGATCGCGACGCCGAGGAGCGCGACCCCGACCGCGACGCCGAAACCGATCGCCAGACCCACGACCGGGTCGCCGACGCTCCGGACGGATGCGGCGACGAGCGCGCCGGTGATGCCGGTCCCGAGCGCCGTGCCGAGCGAATTGGTCAGGGAGATGGCGGAGGATGCGCGGCCCTGCTCGGCCGTCGGTGCCTCCCGGAGCACGATCAGGGCGAGCGGCGAGTACGCCAGACCCATGGCGTAGCCGGCCACGGCCAGCGTCGGGATGGCCAGCCACGGTGAGACCTGGGGCAACAGCACCACACCGAAGCTCGCCAGACCGACGACCAGGACCAGCAGGCCGGCGCGGACGAACCGCTCCGGTGCCCAGCGCGACGAGTAGTGGGCCTGTGTCCATGATCCGGCCGTCCAGCTGATGGTGGCCGCGGTGAGGGCGATGCCCGCTTCCACCGGGCGAAGGCCGCGCCAGTCGACGAGCGCCAGCGCCACGTACGCATCGACGGCGAAGAAGGCGAACGTGATGATCCCGCGCATCAGGACGGCGGCAGGCAGCCCACGGGCGGCGCGGAGCGTGCCCGCGGGGGTGAGCCGTCGGAGCGCGAAGACCGCGAGCGTGATGCCGACCGTCGCGAGGATCGCCAGCGGGATGGCCTGACCGCTGGTCAGGCCTGCGAGGAGCAGCCCCGTGCCGAGCGCGACGACGAATGCGAGCGGTGCCCGCTCTCGGAGCGTGGCGGCGTTGGCGGCATCGGTCGGATCGGGCCCGATCTTGCGCACCGCCCGGAACGCCATGGCCGACGAGAGGACGATTAGCGGCAGCAGCCCCAGGAACACCCAGCGCCAGCCGAACGCCTCACCGACGATGCCCGCCAGCGCCGGACCGAGGACGCCGGGGATGACCCACGCCGTCGACAGTGTGGCGAACATCCGGGGCCGAAGGTGCTCGGGCAGGCTGCGTCCGATGGCCACGTACGCGATCGGCGGCACGGTGCCTGCTCCGAGACCCTGGAGGAACCGGGCGGCCACGAGGATCTCCATGGATGGCGCGAGACCGCCGATGATCAGGCCGGCGGCGAACAGGCCGATCCCGACCGCGAACGGGCCGCCCAGCCCCCGGCGATCGATCAGCCCACCGACCAGCACGATGCCGATCAGCGAGCCCAGCATGAACGCCGTGAAGACCCAGCCGTAGAGCTCGATGCCGTTCAGCTCCTCGGCGACGATCGGCATGATCGTCGAGACCGCGAGGGCCTCGAACGCCACGAGCGTGATGGTGAGGACGAGCCCGACCGTGAGGCTGCGCCGACCCGGCGACCACAGACCGCCGCCATCGGCCCGCGCGGTCCCGGGTTGGCTCACTGACATGGTCCAAGTGTGCCGCGGTTCTCCGGTCCGTGCCTCGGCGGTCCGTCGCTACGGCGCTGTCACCCCTGGCCCGGCTCCGCGCGCAACCGAGCGACCACGGCCCGGGTCAGCTGCCACGCTCGATCCGGACCGGTCGGGACGCGGATCCGCACCTGGTTCGATGCGAACGTCACGTCGGTGGGTCGGACGCCCGGCAATCCTCCGTCGCCGAGCAATCGCATCGCGGCCTCACGGGTCAGCCCTTCGCCGAACCGCACGACCAGGCGGCCCTCTTCGCGCGAGATCGAGGACACGCCGGCCACTTCGGCGGCGAGCCGCAGCTCGGCGACCTCGACCAGCCGCTCGACCGACGCCGGCATCGGGCCGAACCGATCCGTGACCTCCTGCCGGAACGCGGCGACGTCGCCGGCCGTGCGTGCCCGCGCCAACCGTCGATACAGCTCGAGTTTCTGCGCCTCGTCGGGGACGTAGTCGTCGGGCAGGTGCGCATCGACCGGCAGGTCGACGACGGCCTGCGGCGCCACGACGATCGGGGCGCGGCCCTCTCGCGACGCCTTCTGCCCTTCGACCGCCTCGGCCAGCATCCGCGAGTACAGGTCGAAGCCGACGGCCGCCATGTGACCCGACTGCTCTGCCCCGAGGATGTTCCCGGCGCCGCGGATCTCAAGGTCGGACAGCGCGATCTGGAAGCCGGCACCCAGCTCCGACGCGTTGAAGATCGCCTGGAGCCGTTTCCGTGCCTCGTCGGAGAGGCGCTCCCGGCGGCGATAGAGCAGGTAGGCGTACGCCCGCCGGGACGATCGACCGACTCGCCCGCGGAGCTGATAGAGCTGCGCCAGCCCGAGCGTGTCCGCGCGATCGATGATGATCGTGTTCGCGTTCGGGATGTCCAGCCCCGACTCGATGATCGTCGTAGAGACGAGGACGTCGGCCTCGCCGGCAGCGAACGTGATCATGACCTTCTCGAGGGCACCCTCCGGCATCTGGCCATGGCCGACCACGAACCGGGCATCGGGCAGCAGCCGGCGGAGCTGCTCGGCCTGCGCCTCGATCGTCTCGACGCGGTTGTGCACGTAGAACACCTGGCCGCCCCGGTCGAGCTCGCGGAGCATCGCATCGCGCACCAGCCCCGCCGACGCCTCAGCGACACGTGTCTGGATCGGCAATCGATCCTCGGGCGGCGTTTCGATGACGGAGAGGTCGCGGATGCCCGCCATCGCCAGGTTCAGCGTGCGCGGGATCGGGGTCGCAGAGAGCGTCAGGACATCCACCTCCCGGCGGAGCTGCTTCAGCCGCTCCTTGGCGGCCACCCCGAAGCGCTGCTCCTCGTCGACGACCACCAGGCCGAGATCCTTGAACTGCACGTCCTTTGACAGCAGTCGATGGGTGCCGATCACGATGTCGACCGAGCCGTCCGCCAGCCCGGCGAGCGTGGCCGCCTGCTCCTTGGGCGGGACGAACCGCGACAGCAGCCGGACCTCGATGGGGAACGCCGCGAACCGCTGGCCGAACGTCGTGTGGTGCTGTGCCGCCAGGACGGTGGTCGGCACGAGGACCGCGACCTGACGCCCATCCTGCGTCGCCTTGAACGCGCCGCGCAGCGCCACCTCGGTCTTGCCGTAGCCGACATCACCGACGACCAGCCGATCCATCGGTACGGACCGCTCCATGTCGGCCTTGACTTCGGCCGTCGCGCGGAGCTGGTCCATCGTCTCCTCGTACGGGAACGACGCCTCCATCTCACCCTGCCAGGGCGTGTCCGGCATGAACGCATGACCATCGGCGTCCTCACGCGCCGCGTACAGCGCCAGCAGATCATCGGCGAGCTCGGCGACCGCCTTCCTGACCTTCTGCTTGGCACGCAGCCACTCGGTCCCACCGAGCTTGCTGAGCGCCGGCCGCTCCCCGCCCGCATACCGCGTGACCCGGCCGATCTGCTCGACAGGCACGAAGATCCGGTCGTTGCCGGCGAAGGCGAGCTCGAGGTAGTCGCGCTCCTCCCCGGCGCCGCCGCGCCGAAGCATCTGCTGGTAGCGCGCGACGCCGTGGTCGATATGGACGACCAGGTCACCCGCTGACAGTCGCTCGAGGAGGTCGCGTGGAACGACCCGTCGAAGGGCTTTCGGACGACGGACCCGAACGGTCCCGAACAGCTCGCGATCCGTGACGAACGTGACGCCATCGGGCCCGCCGGCGAAGCCACCGTTGAGACTCCGCCCGACGAGCGCGATCGCGCCCGGTGGCGGTGGGGCCTCGATCCGATCGACCACGGCGACGCTGTGACCCGCCTCCTCGAGGATCTCGGCCAAACGAGGCGCCTGGTCGGAGGCGAGCACGATTCGGGCGCCGTCCTCGCGCCACGTCTCGACGGCGTCCGCCAGGCGACCGGTACGCCCCAGCGGCAGCGTCGGCTCGCGCCAGCCGAAGAGGTCGCCCGAGCTCCGGGCGCTGCTCGCCATCGCGACGTCGGCGGGCGGCTCCGACTCCCAGGTCAGCTCGAGCGTCCGCGACGCGACCAGCCGACCCTTCCAGTCCCGCGGCGGGAGGTACGTCGAGGGCCAGTCCTTCGACAGCTCCCCGGCCTCGACGAGCTCGGCGCGCCGCTCGTCGGCCTGGCGCCACAAGAAGGCTGCCGCCTCGGCGATGTCGCCGGGCTCGTCCAGGATCAGGACCGTGCCCGGATCGATATGGTCGAGCGCGGTCGCCGGGGCGAGGTGGGCGGCCCAGACCTCGGCGGCATCGCCGACCTGGAGCGCCCGCGAGGCCGCCGCCGCATCGCCGACGCCGTAGGCCCGGGATCCATCCGGCGTGTCGGTCACGTGGGTGGGGCGCAGCGGGTCATCGGTCGTGCCCTCGAACCGGGCCAGGTCGCCTGCCAGTCGCTCCGACAGACGCGCTGCAGCCCGCCCGAGACGCTCGCGGATCGCGGCGACGCCCGTGGTCGGCAGCAGGAATTCCGACGCGGGGAGGAGCACCGCCTGCTCGACCTTGCCAGTCGTCCGCTGATCGGTGGGGTCGAACGCCCGCAGCGAGTCGATCTCGTCGCCGAAGAACTCGATCCGGATCGGCAGGTCCATGGACGGCGGGAACACGTCGACGATGCCGCCCCGCCGGGCGAACTCCCCGCGACCAGCGACCTCGGTCACCGGGGAGTAGCCGAGGTGGAACAGGTCGCGCAGCAACGCGTCCTGGTGCAGTCGTCCCCCGACGCGGATCTCGCGGGCATCGTCCGGCAGATCGCCCGGGGCGATCGTGTGCTGGAGCAGCGCCTGGACACTCGCGACGAGGACCCGGGCACGCCCCTGCCGCCATGCGGCCAGCGCCGCGACCCGAGCCGCCGTCTCATCGGCGACGAGCTCACTCCGCTCGTAGGCAAGGGCGGTCCGGGGATCGAGCACGGCGACCTGCGCCGGGTCGCCGAGCCATGCCTGCAGCTCCTCGGCCACGCGATCGCCGATCTCGGCGTCTCGGCCGATCCACACGATCCGTTCTTCAAGGGCCAATGCCGCCGCCAGGTAGGACTTGGCCCCATGCGGGACCGCCACGACCCCGGCATGCCGCCCGACGCGGCCGACGTCGCCCGGCGACCCGAGCCGCTCCCGGATCGTGGCGAACGTGCCGGTTCCGGCGAGGAGGGGCGGCAACGCCGACAGGTCCGGGAGACGATGCCCGGACCGCCGAGGCTCCCCGAGGGCCCGCGCGCGCGGCCTCGCCCGCGGGGCCGCGCGACGGGCATCCTCGACCTCCGCATCGACCGCGCCCACGTCGAAGTCGACCGCCGTGTCATCGGGCGGTCGAGCGTGCCGCTGCGCGAAATCTGTCGCGACCCGTTCGGCGATCCTCCGCTCGCGTCCGCGCCGGCCTCGGAGCGGTTGGCGTGTCGACTCAGGCATCGGGCGTCCCATCCCGCGGCGGGAGGGCCCGCCGCCAGCCAGTGCGCGTCCGTCGGATGCCCTGATCGTCGGGCGGCCCGTCGATCTCACCGGGCGCCGCGAGACGCGACACGTCGGCCTCGCGCAGCTGGAACGTGTTGAAGCGATTCGCGGCCTTGCTCGTGCCGTCACGAGCCCAGGCCTCGACGCCGTCCGTCGCAGCATCGAGCAGCTCATCGAGGCGCTGGACCTCGTCGGGCTCGAAGCGCGACAGGACGTGGTCGCGCGCATCCCTGACCGGATCGCCGATACCGATGCGGAACCGGCTGAATTTCTCGGTGCCGAGCTCGTCGACGATCGATCGCAGGCCGTTGTGGCCCCCATGACTGCCCGATTCGCGGAACCGCAGCTTGCCGAACGGCAGGGCGAAGTCATCGGCGACGACCAGGAGATCCCCAAGGGGGGCGTGCTCCCGCGCCAGCACCTTGCGGACCGCGAGACCCGAGTCGTTCATCCAGGTCAGTGGCTTGACGAGGGTCAGGTCAAGCCCCTCGTACCGGCCCATCACGACATTGGAGGCGTCACGCTGCCGGCCACGGCCCGACCAACCGGCGCGCTCCGCGAGCCGGTCGAGCACGAGCCAACCGATGTTGTGACGCGTCCCGGCGTACCGCTCACCCGGATTGCCGAGCCCGACGACGACCTTCACGTTCCCTGCCTGACGATCCTGCGGACAGCACGATGTGGCCCGAATCCCGTCCGACGGGCGACGTCATGACATCGCTCGACACCGCGGGAGGGCCGAGCGTCGATGGTACCTGCCGACGGGTTCGACCGCCGGTCAGCGGCGGGAACGGCGCGACGGCCGGGGCGTGACGGCCAGTAGTCGACGCTCCAGGGCTCGCATCTCACGTTCGTCCGACGGGGTCGCATGGTCCCGGCCGCAGATGTGGAGCGCCCCGTGGGTCACGAGGAGTCGCATCTCGTCGGCCGGGCGACCAGCGGACATCGCCGGTCTGGCCGCCGCGACCTTGAGCGGCCTGCTCGATCGCGCGCTCGACCGACACGACGATGTCGCCGAGATAGATACGACGTCCGGGTGGCCGCGGGACGGCGGGCACGGCGGCTCCCGAGGTGAACGACGAGGGTGGCAGCAACGGGAAGGACAGGACGTCCGTCGGTCCCACGTGACCCATGTGCTTGAGGTTCAGCGTGGCCAGCTCCGCATCGTCAGCGAGGATCAGGCCTATCGACGCTGGCGACGGAGCATCGATCGCATCGAGCGCCATCGCGATGGTGCGCGCCAGACTGGCCGTCGATGCCGGGGGGCGGACGCCATCGCGCACGTCGATGTCGATCCGCCACGGTCGGTGGTAGATCGACCGGGTCACGAGACGGGTCGATCGCCTCCGGCGCCCGCCGATCCGCCCGCCGCCTTGGCCCGCCGTGACTCGAGCTCGACGACCGTGTTCTGGGGATAGGCGATGCGCGTGTGGTACATGCCGAGGAGCTGCGCCACGAAGGCGTCCTTGATCCGCTCCAGGTCCCGGAAGGTCAGGTCGCACTCGTCGAACTGGCCGTCGGCGATGCGCTCGTCGATGATGCGCGACACCATCGCCCGGATCGAGGGCTCATCGCGGGAGACCAGCGAGCGGACCGACGCCTCGACGCTGTCGGCGAGCATGATCAGCGCCGCTTCCCGTGTCTGGGGCTTCGGGCCCGCGTGCCGGAATCTGCGCTCGTCGACCGCGGCGGCCGCCTTGGTCCCCTCGGACGTACCGAGGCCGCCGAATGCCTCCGCAGCGCGCTCCCGAGCGCGGGCCAGGAAGTAGCTCATGACCGCCGTCCCGTGGTGCTGCGGGATGTACGCGATGAGGGCCTTGGGGAGGCGCGCCGCGTAGGCGATGTCGATGCCATCGGCGACGTGCTGCTTGACGATCTGCGCGCTCACCTCGGGCTCGAGCTCATCGTGGATGTTCTCGCCGCCCGCCTGGTTCTCGATGAACGCCAGCGGGTTCGAGAGCTTGCCGACGTCGTGGTAGTAGGCAGCGACCCGAGTGACGAGCGAGTCGGCCCCGATCGCTTCGGCCGCCCGCTCCGCGAGATTGCCGACCATCAACGAGTGGTGGTACGTGCCGGGCGTCTCGACCAACAGGCGGCGGAGCAACGGCTGCGACGGGTTCGCCAGCTCGAGCAATTGGAAGACGGTGAGGATGCCGAAGGCCGATCCGAGCACCGCGAAGGTGCCGACTGCCGCCACAGCGGAGCCGGCCGCGGACGCGCCTGAGGCGAACCACAGCTCGAGGACCCCGCGGATATCTCGGGTGCCGAGCAGCGAGAAGACCGAGACCACGAGCGCATTGACGATGAACACGGCGATCGCGGCCTGCACGAAGACCTGGAGCCGATCGCCCTTGCGGACGGTCAGGATGCCGGCAAGACCACCGAGGAAGATGTAGGTCGCGAACTCGAGCGACGAGCCTGCGAGTGCCCCGCCGACGATGGCGATGATGGCCATCACGATGGTCGCGACGGAGGCATCGAGCAGGATCACGAGGACCATTCCGATCGCGGCGGTCGGCAGGAAGTACCCGAGGAGCTCGCGACCGGCGGTCACCTTCAGGGCCACCGCCGTACCGACGAGCAGCAGTCCGATCAGCAGCAGCACGTTGCCGCGGTGCCAAAGGACCGGTCGGAACCGCCAGATCCAGGTCAACAGCATGGCGACCGTGAGGACCGCGAGCAGGAACCAGCCCCCGAACGTCGCGACGTCGAGTGGCGCGTCCACGCCGAGCCCGAGGGCCTCGATGACCTCGAGATCGGCGGCGGTCAGCGGCGTGCCGTTGCGCACGACCACCTCGCCCTGCGCGATCTCGACGCGGACCGGCTGGACCTCCTCGGCCGCGCGGTCGCGGGCCTGATCGGTCAGGGTCTGATCGAACGACGAGTTCGGCACGAGCAGCGGCCGGATCAGCTCCCCGGCCAGCATCCGCTCCGCCTCGTCCAGGTCGCCACCCATGCGGCCGCTGATGGTCGCCCTGGCATCGGCGACCTGCGTGTCGCGGAGCTCGGTGCGCAGTGTCCCGTCGAGGACCCGTGCGGCCTCGGTGCGGACGGCCGCCCAGCGGGGAGCGTCGATCGCCTGCAGCGTGGCCTGGGTTGTGTCGGTCAGACCGGGAATCGCCGTCTCGAGGAGTGCTGTCCGCTCTTCCGCGGTGAGATCCGTCGCGAAGGCGGTATCGACACGTCCCACTCGCTCGGTGAACGCCGTTGCCTGCTCGTTGGCGATGGCGATGGCATTCTCGGCGGTGAAGTCGAACTGGAACGGGACCGCCGCACGCGCCGTCGTCCGGGCCTCCTCGGTCAGGGTCTGGCTTTCGAACGAGAGCGCACGCGGGGCGGTCAGGTCCTCGCGGACGACCTCGCCCAGTTCGTAGCGCACCGGATCCGATGGCAGCAGGTCGACCGACAGGATCGCCGTGATCACGATGATCAGCGCCGAGGCGGCCACCGCCAGGCGGACGGCGTCGTTGCGGGTGAACCGCGCCAGGACGGGGGCGCGCTGGGTCAGCATCAGTGGTCGCTCACGTCATGAGCCGCGAGGTCGGCCTGGGCGAGCGCGCTCGCGACCCGCCCGCTGACGACCTTGCCGTCAGCCCGGCCGCGTGTCTTCGGGGCGAGCCAGCCCATGACCTTGCCGAGGTCGCGTGCGCTCGTGGCACCCGTCGCGGCGACGGCCTCAGCGACCAGGCGGTCGATCTCGGCCTCGGACAGGGCCTGCGGCAGGTACTCGGCCAGGATGTCGATCTCGGACTGCTCCTTCGCGGCAAGGTCGGCCCGGCCACCCTTGGTGTACGCCTCGACCGACTCGCGGCGCGTCTTGACCTCCCGGGTCAGCACACCGAGGTACTCGTCGTCCGTCACCGGACGCTGCTCGCGCTTTTCGATCGCGTAGGCGGCATTGGCGGCCATGCGCAGGACATCGCGACGCAGGGCGTCACCGCCGCGCATCGCGGCGGTGATGTCGGACTGGATGCGTTCCTGAAGGGACACCGGTCTGGCTTACCTCGGGCGGTCGTGCGAGACGCCCGTGGGGTCGCAGGCTGTCGGCGGCGGTGCGGTCCCGCTCAGCCGGCCTGCGTTCGGGCGTTCTTCTTGCGCTTTGCTTCCTTGCGCTTGCGCTTCACGGAGGGCTTCTCGTAGTGCTCGCGTCGGCGAGCCTCGGCGAGGATGCCGCTCTGCTGGATCTTCTTGTTGAAGCGACGCAGGGCGCTCTCGAACGTCTCGTTCTCCCCTACTCGGACTTCAGCCAATCGGTGTTCACCTCCTTCGACCAGGGTCTCGTGTGCGGCGTCCTGATGCGCGGCCGACCGATCGGAACGCGGGCTCGAGCGGCCAGGGCCGCAGAGCCGCCGGAGTCTACCCGAGGGGTCCGGGGTGGTCAAACGGTCCAGAACGCCCTCGACGGAGCGTCGTACGATGCGGCGACCCGTCACGTCGCAGCACCCCAACGGAAGTCGGCGATGCCCGGAACGCTGCTCGATCTGCTCGATTCCGCCGTGACCCGCTATGGCGAGCGGCCGGCACTGGGCGTGCGCCACGACGACGGGTCGACGACGACCTGGAGCTACCGCGATCTCGACCGTCGGGCCCGCATCGCGGCATGGCGGCTACGGGCGCTGGACCTCGAACCGGGCGACCGGGTCTTGACGTGGAGCCCGTCGACGCCCGAGTTGCCGGCGGCTTACTACGGCGCGATGCACGCTCGACTTGTGCTGGTCCCCCTGGACCTGCGGATGTCACCGGACGCGGTCGAGATGATCGTGCGAGCGTCGGGAGCCCGGCACCTGATCCTGGGCACTGGCCGAGATGCACCCGATCCGCGCGAGGCCGGCCTCGCGGACTTCCCGACCACGAGCGTCGACGCGCTGGCCGCCGAGCCCGCCGACGGCGACCCAGCGTTCCCGCCCGACTGGGAGGCTCGCCAGGCGTCATGGGGTCGACCGGCCGCCGACGAGGTCTTCGAGCTGGTCTTCACCAGCGGGACCACCGGCACGCCGAAGGGCGTGATGCTGGCCCACGACAACGTCGTCGCGTCGATCGAGTCATTCCACCGGATCATCCCGCCGATGGACCATCGCATCGTGTCGCTGCTGCCGCTGTCCCACCTGCTCGAGCAGGCCGTCGGGCTGTACTACGCGCTCGACGTCGGGGCAGACGTGCTGTACGTCCGGAGTCGGAACCCGCGGGTGATCTTCGACGCGCTCCGCGACCACCGGGTGACGAGCATGATCGTCGTCCCCCAGGTGCTGGACCTGTTCTGGAGCGCCATCGAGCGCGAGGTGGCGAAGCGTGGTCGGACCGGATCGTTCGAACGGCTCCGAGGCATCGCACGACGGCTCCCGGTCTCGATCCGTCGTCTGCTGTTCCGCAGCGTCCACGCGCAACTCGGCGGGCACTTCCGGTTGTTCCTGTCGTCCGGGGCGTTCCTGCCGCCGGCGCTCCAACAGGCGTGGGAGGACATCGGCGTCACGGTGCTGCAGGGCTACGGGGCGACGGAGACCGGGACCGGCTCGTGCACCACGCTGGACGACCACGGACTCGGGACGGTCGGGCGCGTCCCCGCGGGCATCGAGATGCGCCTCGCCCCCGACGGGGAGATCCAGTTCCGCGGTCGGACCGTCTTCAAGGGCTACTGGAACGCACCCGATCTGACGTCGCAGGCGTTCACCGATGACGGCTGGTATCGGACCGGCGACCTCGGGCGGTTCGATGCGGACGGACGTCTCATCCTGAGCGGTCGACTGAAGGACATGATCGTCCTGCCGAATGGATTCAACGTCTATCCGGAGGACATCGAGAACGCCTTGCGTATCGCCGGCGTCCGTGACGCGGTCGTCGTCGAGACCGATCCGGGGCGGATCGAGGCGGTCGTGCTGGCGCTCCAGGACGAAGAGCCGGCCGCGACCAAGACCCGCATCGACACGGCTGTCAAGGCCGCGAACACGACGCTCGGCTCGAACCAGCGGATCGCCGGCTGGCGGCTGTGGCCGGGCGAGGACTACCCGCGGACGCACACCCTCAAGATCAAGCGCGATCCGATCCGGCAGTGGGCCAAGGCGGGCGGCTGACGGTCGGGCGCCCCCGGCAACGCCTAACGCGACCTCAGGACGGGACCGGCACCCCCGTGCCGAGCGTCTCGAGGGCCGTCTGGATGTCCGGCTGGAGCGGGTCCTCGGCCCCTTCGGGCACCCATGAGTACATGACGACGGTCGGCCCGACGAGACGGATGATGTGGCGCGCTCCGAGCGCGGACTGGACCTTGGCCGGGCCGGTCGCGAGGTAGGCCGCCTGTGCGCTGGCGGCATCCGAGGCCGTCGTCGGATCGGGAAACTCGTAGACGACGATGAAACCCTCCTGCGGCGCCTGCGGGAGGATCACTTGGTAGAGCGCCCGGGGCGTGGTCGTGAAGCGTGCGTCCTCGGGCGGGCGGAACGGCGCCTGCGAGTCCTGGAGGACGAGGTTCTTGGTGCCGAGGGCGCGGACGAGGTCGGCACGGGTCTGGGCGACCACCGGACCGGCAGTCCGAGTCGGGCCCAGGCTCGGTTGGAGCGGGCCGGGCGTGGGGACGGCGGCAGGATCACCCGGGGCGCACGCCGCGAGCAGGAGCGCCACGGCGACCGCCAGGATCAGCCGGGCGGCCATTCGAACGCGCGGCCTCCCATGAGGTGGACATGCAGGTGGTCGACGGACTGGCCACCCCATCGCCCGACGTTCGACACGAGCCGATAGCCCGACTCGGCGATCCCCTCGGAGCGGGCGAGGTCCGCGGCGACGGCGAAGATGTGGCCGACCATCGAGCTGTCCTCGTCGGTGAGGTCGAGCGCCGACGCGACGTGGCGCTTCGGCATCAGCAGGATGTGCGTCGGGGCGCGCGGGGCGATGTCGCGGATACCGAGGACGAGGTCGTCCTCGTGCACCTTGGCCGATGGGAGCTCACCCGCGACGATCCGGCAGAACAGGCAGTCGGTGGCCATCAGAGGCTCGGCTTGGTGCTCATCAGGAACCCGATGACACCGACGAGGCCGGCCATCAGGTACGACATGTAGCGCTGGCGCTTCGCGCGCTCGAGCCAGACCTGGTCATCGGGGGCGGCCTTGATCCCGATGAGCCGGCGCAGGTTCGGACGCTGGATGAAGAACGCCAGCCCGAGGTTCACGGCGTAGATCGCCAACGCGACGAGCAGCCACGGCTGCTGCAGGAGCGACGGTCCCAGTGCCAGCACCAGGCCGATGCCGGTGATCGCCAGGCCCGCGCCGATGATCATCGTGCCGTGCGACTGGCCCCACAGCAGCGTCCGGACGACCCCACTCTCGGAGTCGACCGCCGCTCTCCGCGTCCGCAGGGCGAACGGCAGCAGGATCGACGGCAGGAACAGCCCGATCGCCAGCGCGATGTGCGTCACGAGCAGCACCGGGACGAGGGTGGTCGGCATCCGGCCGATCGTACCAGCGGCCATCGTTCAGGGCCGCCTCAGCTCCAGCGCCACCCAGTCACCCTCGTCAGAGCGGCCGGCCGCCTGCAGACCAGCGGCCAGGAACGCCGTCGACACCTCGGTCTCGCGGTCCGCGAAGATGCCGGACGCCAGGAGCGTCCCGCCCGACCGGAGCTCGTCGTAGAGGAGGGGCGCAAGCGGGATCAGGACACCGGCGACGAGGTTGGCCAGGACCACGTCGAACGACCCGGGATCCGCCGGCAGCGACCCCTCGCGTGCGTGGAGGCGCCGGACAAGCCGGTTCCGCCGGGCGTTCGCCGTCGTCGATGCGACGGCGATCGGGTCGGTATCCACGCCGACGGCCGACCCCGCACCCAGCTTGAGCGCAGCGATCGACAGGATCCCCGAGCCGCAGCCGACGTCGAGGACGCGAGCCCCGGAGAGCCGACCGTCGTCGGCCAGCGGCTCGAGCGCCGCGAGGCACAGCCGGGTCGTCGGGTGGAGACCGGTCCCGAACGCCATGCCCGGGTCGAGGGCGAGGACCACGTCGGCCGGACCAGCCCGGTGGCGACGCCAGGTCGGCCGGATGACCAGCCGGCGGCCGATGCGCATGACCGGGAAATAGGCCTTCCACGCCTCGGCCCAGTCGGCCTCCCGGACGACACGGGTCTGGACCTCGCCGATCTGCCGCAGCCCGAATGCCTGCAGGTGGCCGAGAGCGTCGGCGACCTCCGCCGCCGCCTGCGCGGCAGCCCTGGCCGCGGACGGATCCCCCGCCGGCACGTACCCGCGGACCACAGCCGGCCGGTTCGGGTCGACCCGTACGCCGAGCCCCTCGTCGACGAGGTCGAAGCCCGGCTCGACCGTGGTCCCGCCGCTGGCGACCCGGCCGAGGATCTCGCTGACCGCCTCGACCGCCTCCGGGTCGGCCTCGACGGACAATTCCAGCCACGCGCCGTCGGCCGCCGGCGTCACCCCAGGCCGAGCTTGTCGAGGATGCCGCCGCTCGGCGCCGAGACGGTCTCGCCGGACTCCTTGGCAAATGCCTCGAGCAACTCGCGCTGCTTCTTCGACAGCTTCTTGGGCACCTCGACGTCGACCAGGACATGCAGGTCGCCACGCGACCCGCTGCGACGCAGGTGGGGCACGCCCTTGCCCCGCAACCGGATGGCCGTGTCGGGCTGCGTGCCGGGTTTGATCTCGACCTCCTCCTCGCCCTCGACCGTCGGTACGGTGATCGTCGTCCCGAGCGCGGCCTGGGCGATCGAGATGCGCGCCTCGTAGTAGAGCTCGGTGCCATCCCGCCGCAGCGTCGGGTGGGGCGCGACGTGGACCGCCACGTACAGCGAGCCGGGCGGACCCCCGCGCGGTCCGACCTCGCCCTCGTTGGTCAGCCGGATCTGGTGACCCTCGTCGATGCCGGCCGGGATCGTCACGCGGAGAGTTCGCTTGCCCTCGACGCGGCCCTCGCCGCGGCATGTCGGGCATGGATCCTCGACGATCTTCCCTTCGCCCCGGCAGCGCGGACAGGCGCTGACGTTGACCATCTGGCCGAGCATCGTCTGGCGCACGCTGCGGACCTCGCCGCGGCCCTCGCACTGCGGGCAGGTGATCGGTTCGCTACCAGGCGCGGCCCCGGTCCCGGAGCACGTCTCGCACCGGGCGAGCGATCGGAAGTCGATCTCCTTCTCCGTGCCCTTGACCGCTTCCTCGAACGTGATCCGCAGGTCATAGCGGAGGTCCGAGCCCGGGAGCGGGCGAGCGCGCCTGGTCGACCCCGTGGCCGACCCCCCGAAGAAGGCATCGAAGATGTCGCTGAACCCGCCGAACCCTTCGAAGCCCGCCCCGGCGGCACCGCCATCGACGCCCGCTTGCCCGAACATGTCGTAGCGCTGCCGACGTTCGGGGTCGGACAGGATCTGGTAGGCCTCGCTGGCTTCCTTGAATCGCGCCGGCGCCTCGGGATCCTTGTTGACGTCGGGGTGCCACTGCTGCGCGAGCTTGCGATAGGCGCGCTTGATCTCAGCGTCACTCGCTTCGCGCGGGACGCCGAGGACCTCGTACAGATCGCGCTCGGTGGTGGCCATCGAGCCGAAAGTCTACGAGAGGGCCATGGCTTTGGCCGCGGCGAGGACCTCGTCGATCATCCGCGGCGTCAGCTTGCCCGTGAACGTGTTCTGTTGGCTCGGGTGGTACGTGCCGATGAGCCGGCTCGGGCCGACCTCGACCATCGCCCCGTGTCCGAACCGCGGCTTGTGCGGCAGCCGGTGACCGTTCGACGCCAAAGCCCGAAGTGCGGCGTCCCAGCCGTAGGCGCCGAGCGCGACGAGGACGCGCACGTGGTGGAGGATCGCCAGCTCCCGGGCGAGGTACGGGGCGCATGCGTCGCGTTCCTCGGGCGTCGGCTTGTTGGCCGGCGGGGCACAGCGGACTGCCGCGGCGATGTACGCATCGGTGAGGGTCAGGCCGTCGTCGGCGCGGCGGGCGACCGGTCGGTCGGCGAGGCCGGCGCGGTGGAGGGCGGCGAACAGGAAGTCGCCCGAGGCGTCCCCGGTGAAGACCCGGCCGGTGCGATTGCCGCCGTGGGCCGCGGGTGCCAGCCCGACCAACAGGATCCGCGCGTCGGGGTCGCCGAAGCCTGGCACCGGCCGGCCCCAGTACGTCTCGTCGCGGAACCGGGCCACCTTCTCGCGTGCGACCGCTTCGCGCCAGGCGACCAGCCGCGGGCAGCGACGGCAGACGACGACCTCCGCCGTGAGGGCCGCCAACGCGGCCCGATCGGTCACGTCAGCAGCAGCTTGTCGAGCCGGCGCGAGACGACGAACAGACCGGCGAACCCGACGACCACGAGATACACGATGTGGACGAGCAGGATCGGCGAGATGGCCCCGATCGTCAGCGAGCGGATGAGGTCGACGCCCTGGTAGAGCGGCGTGAGCTGGACGATGAAGCGGAGCGGCTCCGGATAGGTCTCGATCGGATAGAACGTCGCCGAGAACAGGAACAGCGGGAGGACGACCAGCTGGATCAGGTCGAAGTCCTGCCAGGTCTTCATGAACGACGTGGCGGCCATGCCGACCGCCCCGAAGGCGAACCCGACGAGCAGCGCAGCTGGGACGGCGAACACGACCCATGGCGACACGATGAGGCCCAGCAGGATCAGGACGACCATGAACCCGATCGAGTACAGCCCGCCGCGGATGAGCGCCCAGATCAACTCACCGACCGCGATGTCGCCGGCCGACAGGGGCGTGGCCAGGATGGCCGTGAATGTCTTGTTGTAGTGGAGCTTGAAGAAGAAGTTGAAGGTGCTCTCGTTGATCGCCCCGTTCATGGCGGCGGTCGCCAGGAGCGCCGGTGCGACGAACAGCTGGTACGGGATCGGTTCACCGCCGGGGCCCGGGACGGTACCGATGAG
The DNA here is from genome assembly GCA_963813535.1 of uncultured Chloroflexia bacterium. Lineage (GTDB taxonomy): Bacteria > Chloroflexota > Limnocylindria > Limnocylindrales > CSP1-4 > SPCO01. Next base: position 227,022 of record CAWEZH010000003.1, read on the forward strand.
CGCCCCGAGCCCGAAGCCGATGCTGAGCAGGTAGAACAGCGGCTCGAAGAAGCCGGACAGCAGCACCAGCCACGTGTGGCTGTAGACGAAGATGTTGCGTTCGACCAGGCGCAGCGAGCGTCGACTGCCGATGAGCAGCGCCGAGGTCAGCGGCAGGGCGGTCATCCGCGGATCAGCTTCCCGCTGACCGTCCGGACCATGAACACGGCGCCGACGACGGCGAAGGCGATGAGGATGCCGAGGTGGACGGCGGCGAGCTCGATCGTCGGCTCGTCACCGATGGTGCCCAGCGACAGCCCGCGGGCGAGGACGACACCGTGGTACAGCGGGGTGAGCCATGCGAGCGCCTGCAGGAACGGCGGCAGGGTGTCGATCGGGTAGAACGTCCCCGAGAAGAGGAAGAGGGGCATGATCCCGAACCGGAAGATCGCCGCGAAACGCTCGGGCGTGCGCTGGGTCGCGGCGAATGCGGCGATCGGCGTCGCGAACGCAAGGCCGGTCAGCGCCGCCACCGGGATGGCCAGCACGATGAGCGGCGACATGGCGGCGCCGAACAGGATGATCACGAGCGTGAACACGCCGGAGATCAGCAGCAGTCGCGCCGCGAACCACACGACGTTGCCGAGCGCGATGTCACGGCCGCTGATCGGGGTGGCGAACATCGCGTGGTAGACGCGGCTCCAGACGAGACCGGCCATGATCGGGAACGTCGCCTCGAACGAGGCCGCCTGCATGCACGTGGCGACCAGGAGCCCCGGGGCCAGGAACGCGATGTACGGCACGCCACCGAGGGCGGCGTCAGTGGACTGATCGACGTACCCGCCGAGGCCGAGCCCCATCGCGGCCAGGAACAGGACCGGGGTGAGGAACGAGCTGAACAGGCTCGCCCTGAACGTCCGACGGTAGACGAGGAACCGGTGCTCGAAGACGCGCCCGATGCCGGGCGACGGACGGGCGACGGCGGCCATCAGTCGATCAATGAGCGGCCGGTCAGGCGCAGGAAGACGTCCTCGAGCGACGACCGGCGGACGAGGACGGTCTCTGGCTCGAGCCCGCGCGCATGGGCTGCGGCGACGGCTGCCTCGCCGTCGTCGGCGTAGAGCAGGACACGATCGGGTAATCGCTCGATGCGCTCGGCGAGGCCATCGAGCTGACCGTCGAGCGTGTCCTGGACGCCCGGGGCGAATCGGAGCTCGGTCACCTCGCGGGTCGAGTACTGCTCGATCAGCGAGCGCGGCGAGCCCTCGGCCACGATCTTGGCCTTGTCCATCACGACGAGCCGGTCACAGAGCTGCTCCGCCTCGTCCATGTAGTGCGTCGTCAGGACGAGGGTCACGCCCCGTTGCTTGAGCCGATAGAGGCGGTCCCAGAGCAGGTGGCGCGCCTGCGGGTCGAGTCCCGTGGTGGGCTCGTCGAGGAGCAGGAGCTCGGGTTCGTTGATCAGGCTCCGGGCGATCGTCAGCCGGCGCTTCATGCCGCCCGACATGTGCTCGACCTGGTCGCCGGCCCGCTCGGTCAGCTGGGCGAACTCCAGGAGCTCGTCGGCACGGCGACCGACCGCGGCATGGCTGAGACCGAAATAGCGGCCGTAGATCAGGAGGTTCTCGCGCACGGTCAGTTCGGTGTCGAGCGTGTCCTGCTGCGGCACCACGCCGAGACGCGCCCGGATGCGCGGACCGTCACGGTCAGGGTCCATGCCGAGGACGCGCAGGTCGCCGCCACTCAGCGGCGAGACGCAGCCGATCATCCGCATCGTCGATGTCTTGCCGGCGCCATTCGGGCCGAGGAACCCGAACGATTCGCCGGGCGCGACGTCGAAGTCGATGGCATCGACGGCGGTGAAGTCATCGAAGCGCTTCGTCAGCCCGCGGGCATGGATGAGCGAGGTCGAGTCGACCGACTCGGGCTGTTCCGGCATGGGCGGGCATGGTACCGCCGAACCGTGCCATCCGGCATGGCATGAAAAACGTGCTACCCGCGAGTAGCGCTATCTGGTATCATCGCGGCGGACGCATCGACAACCGATCCAGGAGCCGGCCATGGCCACGATCCCCATCCCTGCCGCCGAGCTGCTCGCGAAGGCGCTCGTCGCGGAATTGACGGTCATCGACCCGACGGGCCGCCCGGTGACGTACCCACTCATCCCGCTGTGGGACGGCGAGCGCATCTACATGACGTCGTCGACCCTCTTCAGCCGCAAGCTCGAGCACATCGGGCGAAACGGCAAAGTCTCGGTGTCCGTCTCGGATCCGGTGAGCGTCGAGGGTAGGCCGGATCGGGTCACGATCCAGGGCGACGCACGCGTCATCGCGGACGACCCGCACGGTGGCTGGGAGCGACTGCTCCCGATCTGGTCGGCCAAGGAGCCGGCGATCGTCTCGTTCCTCAAGGCGCGCGTCGCGCTGCCCTTGTTCTTCGAACGTGCGCTCATCGAGATCGTCCCGCGCCGCGTCCTGTATTGGGGTGACGGCGACACGACGATCGCGCCACAGGTCACCGACATCGAGGAGGCCGCGTGATGCGCTCGACCCCTCCGCTCGACGCCCGCGCCGGCCTCGAAAGGCTGGCGACCTACCCGTTCCACATCGCATCGTGGGTGGATGACGCCGGCTACCCGGTGTCGGTCGTCGTCCAGGCCAGCATCGACCCGCGTAGCCTGGCCGCGACCTTCGCGCCTCCCGCAGGTCTGGCCGTACCGACCGACCGCGACGTATCGCTGACCGGATCGCACATCCGGCCACAACCCGGCTACGGCTACGACGAGCGGCGGCACGTAACGGTCTGGGGCCACGTGTCGCCCGGGATCCGCGCCGACACGATGGCGCGCGTCCTGACCCTGATCGGTCGATCAGCCTGGGGCTGGGACGAATCGGAGACGCCGTTCTTCGAGTACTCCGAGCGCTCCGTGCCGCGCTCGCGGCGCTACTTCGACGCCTTGTCGGCCGAGCGCGGGACGCCGGTGAAGCCACGCCTCTCGTTCGGCTTCCTGACGCTGCGCGCGACGCGCCTACCGTTCCTGACCGCCACGATCGTGCCGGTCGTCCTGGGTATCGCGATCGCGGCGAGCCACGGCTCGTTCGACCTCGCGGCGGCTGCGCTGACCATCATCGGTGCCGCGTTCGTCCAGCTCGGCCTGAACGTCGCCAACGACGTGTTCGACGCCGTCCAGGGCGCCGACGACGCGAACGTGACGCCGACCCAGTTCAGCGGCGGCTCGCGGGTCATCCAATACGGGCTCGTGTCACTGCGGCGCATGGCGTCGATCGCGACGGCCTTCTACGTGGCCGCGGCCCTTGTCGGCCTGGTGCTCCTGGCGACCCATGGGTCGCTCGCGCTCCTGGTGATCGGGATCGTGGGGTTCGTGGTCTCGCTGGGGTACACCGCGCCGCCGCTGAAGTTCGTCTATCGCGGGCTCGGCGAGGTCGCCGTCGCGCTCGGGTTCGGACCGCTGATGCTGCTCGGCGCCTACGTCGTGCAGACCGGTGGCCAGCTCGCCTGGGAACCGTTCGTGGCGTCGATCCCGATCGCGCTCCTCGTCGCGTTGATCCTCTATGTCAACGAGATCCCCGATCGGCGCGGCGATGCGTATGCGGGCAAGCGGACGCTGCCGGTGCGCTTCTCCCGCTCGACCATCGTGACTGGCTACAACGTCGCGGCCGCCGCGGCGTATGTCGCGGTCGTGGGTGGCGTGGCGGTCGGCCTGCTGCCGGTCCCCGCGTTGCTGATGTTGCTGACGATCCCGCTGGCGCGGCGCGTGTCGTCCGGTCTGACACCGAACTACGACAACCCGTACGGGCTGATGGCGTTCATGGGGGTCAACGTCCGGTTGCACCTCGCGGCGGGTGCGCTGCTGCTGGTCGCGTACGTGATCGTGATCGCGGCGATGGTGCTCGCTCCCGGGGTCGACCTCTTCCTGGGCTGATGATGGTTGGCGGGGCTGCTCCCGCCCCGCTTGGCCAGGTACGTCGGCGGTAAGCGCACCTCGCGACACTGGCCGCCATGGATACGGTCCGGATCGGCCTGTCGATTCGCGCGCTCCGTCGCCGGCGAGGGCTCAGCCAAGAGCGACTCGCACGGCTCGTCGGTGTTTCGCGTTCGACCGTCGCCCGTATCGAGCGCGGTCGTGAGGGCCCGCGAGGAGCCCCCAACGGGCCCGGAGTCCTAGACCTCCTTGAACTCGCCTTCGACCGCTTCCTCGCCCTCGGTGTCGCCCGCGGCTGAGGACTCGTCGGCGTCGCCCTCGGTGCCACCGTCGGCCGAACCGTCACCGTCCTCGGCGCCGTTCGTGGCCCCGGCCTCGGATGCCGACGCCTGATAGGCGGCGGTCGAGACGCGGTTCAGCGTCTCGGCGAGGGCCGTCATCCCGGAGCGGATCAGGTCCACGTCCGAGCCCTTCAGCGCCTCGCGCAGCGAGGACACCTGGTTCTCGACCTCGAGCTTGTCCTCGGACGAGACCTTCTCGCCCAGGTCCTTGAGCGTCCGCTCGGCCTGGAACGTGAGCGCCTCGGCCTGGTTGCGGGTCTCGACCTCTTCGCGTCGCTGCTTGTCCTCGTCGGCGTGCTCGGCGGCGTCGCGCACCATCTGGTCCACGGCGTCCTTCGAGAGCATCGACGAGGCCGTGATCCGGACCTGCTGTTCCTTGCTGGTCGCCCGGTCCTTGGCCTTGACGTCGAGGATGCCGTTCGCGTCGATGTCGAACGTCACCTCGATCTGCGGCACACCGCGCGGCGCCGGCGGGATCCCGTCGAGGATGAACCGGCCCAATGTCTTGTTGTCGGCCGCGAAGTCGCGCTCGCCCTGCAGGACGTGGATCTCGACCTGCGACTGATTGTCCGACGCGGTCGAGAACACCTGCGACTTCGAGGTCGGGATGGTCGTGTTTCGTTCGATCAGCTTGGTCATCACCCCGCCGAGCGTCTCGATGCCGAGCGACAACGGTGTCACGTCAAGCAGGAGTACGTCCTTGACGTCGCCCGCCAGCACGCCGGCCTGGATGGCCGCACCGATGGCAACGACCTCGTCCGGGTTCACGCCCTTGTGGGGCTCCTTCCCATCGAACATCTTCTTGACCGCCTCGACGACGGCCGGCATGCGCGTCATGCCGCCGACGAGGATCACCTCGTCGATGTCCGCGGGCTTGAGACCGGAGTCCTTGAGCGCAGCCTTGACCGGACCCTCCGTCTTGGACACGAGGTCGGCGACGAGATCCTCGAGCTTCGCCCGGGTCAGCGTGACGACGAGGTGCTTCGGACCGGAGGCATCGGCCGTGATGTACGGCAGGTTGATCTCGGTCGTCGCCGTCGTCGACAGCTCGATCTTCGCCTTCTCGGCGGCCTCCTTGAGACGCTGCAGGGCCTGCTGGTCCTTGGACAGGTCGATGCCCTGGTCCTTCTTGAACTCGGCGAGCAGCCAGTCGATGACGCGCTGGTCGAAGTCGTCTCCGCCCAGGTGCGTGTCGCCGTTGGTCGCCTTGACCTCGAAGACGCCCTCACCGAGCTCGAGGATCGAGATGTCGAACGTGCCACCACCGAGGTCGTAGACCGCGATCTTCTCGTCGCCCTTCTTGTCGAGCCCATAGGCGAGCGCCGACGCGGTCGGCTCGTTGATGATCCGCTTCACCTCGAGACCGGCGATGCGTCCGGCGTCCTTGGTCGCCTGGCGCTGCGTGTCGTCGAAGTAGGCCGGGACCGTGATGACCGCCTCGGTCACCTTCTCGCCGAGGTACGCCTCGGCATCGGTCTTGAGCTTCTGCAGGATCATCGCGCTGATCTCGGGCGGCGTGTAGGTCTTGCCATCCGCGAGCTTCACGCCGATCCCGTCCGAGCTGGGATCCTTCTCGACCGTGTACGGCACGAGCTCGCGCGACCGCTTGGTCTCCGGATCGTCGAACCGACGACCCATGAAGCGCTTGATCGAGAAGACGGTATTGCCGGGGTTGGTCACGGCCTGCCGCTTGGCGAGCTGGCCGACCAGCCGCTCCCCGGTCTTGGTGAAGGCGACCACGCTGGGGATGGTCCGCCCGCCCTCCGCCGATGCGATGACGGTCGGTTCGCCGCCCTCCATGACGGCGACGACGGAGTTCGTCGTGCCGAGGTCGATGCCGATGATCTTGGCCATGATGTGTGTCTGCTCCTCGTCGGGTCTGCTGGTCGGGTCAGTTCGGTAGGTCGTTCGTTGCCGGTTCACCGGCGCCGGCAACGGCCACGAGGGCCGGCCGGATCACACGGTCGCGCAGTCGATACCCGCGCCGGACCTGCTCGACGATCTCGCCCTCGGGCCGGCCGGTGCCGGGAACGTTGGCGATCGCCTCGTGCTCGCGCGGGTCGAAGGTCGTGCCGGGTTCGGCCGCGATCGGGCTGACGCCCTCGCTCTCGAGCAGCGCCCTGAGCTTGCGGTCGATGGCGGCGACACCCTCGAACCACGGTTCACCCGCGATCGACTCCGGGCGTGCCTCGATGGCGCGGTCGAAGTCGTCGGCGATCGCGAGCACCTTGCGGATGAGGTCCTCGCCGGCAAGTCCGAGTTCACGCTCGCGCTCTTCGGCCGTGCGGCGCTTGTAATTGAGGAACTCCGCCCGCTCGCGCTGGAGCGCGGTCAGGTACTCGTCGGCCTGGGACGTGGTCTCGGCGAGCTCGCCCTTGAGCGCCTCGATCTCCTCCAGGAGCTTGGTCGGCCGGATATCGATCTCTTCGGCGCGCTCATCGGCGCGCGTGCGCTGGCGCGGTTCAGGCATAGAGGTGATCCACCAGTTCGTTCATCAGACCGGACACGAATGCGACCGTGCCGATCGCGTTGGGGTAACTCATCCGGGTCGGGCCGAGCACGCCGACGACGCCGAGCGCGCGACCAGGCCGGCCGTACGGCGCGAGGATCAGCGTCACGTCGTGCATCTCCTCGCGGGGGTTTTCGGCCCCGATGACGATGCTGATCCGCCCGGAACCGGCAACGCTGCCGACGAGCTCGCCCAGGTAGGCCCGGTTCTCGAGGGCCGTGAAGACCTGGCGCAGCTTGTCGCTCTGCGCGAATTCGGGAGCCTCCATCACGTTGAGCAGGCCGTCCGAGAAGACCTCCTCGACCGCTGCCGCGTCGTATTCGAGCAGGATCCGCATGATCCGCTCGCCGACGCGACGCGCGATGCGCTGGACCCGATCGGCCTCCTCGAGGCGGCTCAGGGTCGACTCGGCCGACGTCGTGGTCTTGTCCACGAGGCGCTCGTTGAGGAGGCCGGCGACCTGGTTCAGCGTCGACTGGTCGACCGGCTCTGGCTCGTCAAGAGTGACCGCCGCCTGCTTGATGGCACCTTCGCGGAGCACGAGGATGAGGCTCGCCATGCGCTCGTTCACGGCGACGAGATCGACTCGCCGGATGTGGGCAGCGCGCGGCTTGGCTGGTGTCGCGATGCCCGCGGAGCGGGTGAGACCGGCGAGGGTCGTCGCCGCGAGGCGGAACCAGTGCTCGCTGGCGAACTCGACCTGACCGAACTGGTGCCGGATCATCAGCTGCTCGACGGCCGGCAGCGGGACGGCATCGACGATCGACTCGACATAGAAGCGATAGCCCGCGTCGGTCGGAACGCGACCGGCACTCGTGTGTGGGTGCGTCAGCAGCCCGGCCGTCTCGAGGTCGGCGAGGATGTTCCGGACAGTCGCGCTGGACACGCCAAGGCCATAGCGCTCGACGAGCGCCAGGCTGCCGACCGGCTGTGCCGACGTGACGTATTCCTCGATGACGGCCCGAAGGATCGCCTGAGAGCGGAGGTCCAACGGGCCGAGTGGGCGGCGAATGCGTCGCGCCAAACTCGTTCTCCCGTGGTGTTAGCACTCGATGGGTGAGAGTGCTAACGAGCGTGCTGGCATCGTAGCAGTGGCCACTGCCGAGTGTCAACGCGGGCGATGGTCCGGTACCGCCCCTCAGATGAGTCGACCGAAGACCTCGTTCGACAGCAGCCGGCCGCGTGTGGTCAGGACCACGCGATCCTTCAGCGTGACCGTGAGCAGTCCCGCTGCGAGTGCCCAGCCGAAGACATCGGCGAGCGGGGGCTCGTGCGCCGCCGCGAGCGGCACGCCCGTGTCGAGCCGGAGGCCAAGGATCAGCGACTCGGCGGTCGCCGTCTCGACGCCGAGTCGCTCGACACCGCCGGGCGGCAGGCTCGGCTGCGAGGCCGCCAATGCCGCGACGTAGAGATCGAGGCGGGCGGCCGTCCAGCGCCGGTCCGCACCGTCGAACGCGTGTGCTCCCGGTCCCAGTGCCTCGTTCGGCTTGCGCTGCCAGTACGCAAGGTTGTGGCGGCTCTCGTGACCAGGCCTGGCCCAATTCGAGATCTCGTAGCCGCGATAGCCGGTCTCTTCGAGCAGCAGCGCAGCGTGGTGGTACTGACCGGCGGCCCGGTCCTCGTCCTGGCCGGGTCGGACGGTGTCGCGCCAGCGACGTGCGCCCTTGGTGGTGGGCAGGTGATCGCCCACCGGTCCGGCCAGGCCCTCGGCCACCGGATCGTCGAGCGTCAGGGCATAGAGCGACAGGTGGTCGGGCTCGAGCTCCAGTGCCGTGTCGAGGGTGGCCATCCAGGTCGCCAGCCCGGTGTCCGGGATGTCGTAGAGGAGGTCGATGTTGATCGATCCGATGCCCGCCTCGCGGGCCGCCGCGACGGCATCCCGGACGTGCCGTGCCCGGTGGCGCCGCCCGAGCTTGCGAAGCTCCGTGTCGTCGAACGACTGGGCGCCGAAGGAGAGCCGCGTGATCCCGGCCCTGTGGAGCGCGGCCGGATCGCCGCGCTCGTCCGGACCGGGGTTCGCCTCGATCGTGACCTCGGCGTCGTCCGCGAGTCCGAACCGTTCACGAACGCGACCCAGGAGACGCTCGATCTGCTCGGTCGGGATAAGCGACGGAGTGCCGCCACCGAGGTACACCGACCCGAGCGGCGGCCGCCGGCGCGTGCCGGGCGCACCGAACGCCCGGTCGAGCGCGTCAGCGCGAAGGCCCAGCTCCACGTGCAGCGCGTCCAGGTACTCGCCGATCCTGTTGCGCGGCCCGCGCGCGGCCGAGCCGGCGATGACCACGAAGTCGCAATACGGGCAGAGGGACACGCAGAAGGGAACGTGGATGTAGAGGGCGACGGGCGATCGCGCGGCCGATGCGGCTGCCGGGCTCATCGCTCGCGCTGTGCGGACTCCCGTGATCCGATCACGCGCCAGCCTTCAGGTGGCCGCCGCCGGCGATCGATCTCCTCGACCTCGCGCCCCTTGGGCAACGTCTGGCCGGTATGGCCGGTCGCCAGGAACACGGCGAAGCGGGTCGCCGCGTGGCCGAGGAACGCCGCGGCGATCCCGCCGGTCACGGCCGTCAGCCAGCCGCCGATGAAGCCGATGCCCAGGGTGAGGACCAGCAGATAGCGGTCCCGACCGGGCGCCCCGAGTCGGGTCGTGAGCGCGTAGAGGAGCGTCTGGATGATGTTCGCGAGGTTCGCCTCGAGGCCGAGCATGAGCAGGGTCCCGAAGATCGCGCCACGGAACGTGGCCTCGTCGATGAACGCCGTGGCGGTCGAGTTGAGCAACGCGCCGGGGTAGGAGGCGATGTCCGGGAACCGGATCCGCTGATAGCGAAGCGTCGCGAACGCGAGCGCCTGGGCCACGCCCAAGCCGGCGAAGATCAGCCCGCCGGTGACGGCCCCGAGTCGATCGCCCGACCCGAGGAAGAGCTCGCCCTGGGGATGTGGGTGGATGTAGGCCATCGCGATGACCAGTGCGGTGCCCAGGCCGTACCAGGCGAGCCGGCGTCGGACCCGTGGCCGCTCGCCGTCACGGGTGGTCTCGTAGTACTCGGCCGTCCCGAACCGCTCCGCATCGAGCCGGAGCAGGACGAGCAGCAGCATCAGCCCGATCACGATCAGACCCGCGCGAGACGTCGAAGAGCTCCTCCACGAACGCTCAGCCCTCGTCCATGCGGAGCATCGCCAGGAATGCCTCCTGCGGGATCTCGACCGACCCGACCCGCTTCATCCGCTGCTTGCCCTCTTTCTGCTTCTCGAGCAGCTTCCGCTTGCGGGTGATGTCGCCACCGTAACACTTGGCCAAGACGTTCTTGCGCATCGCGCGGACCGTTTCACGCGCGACCACGTTGCTGCCGATCGCCGCCTGGATCGGGATCTCGAACATCTGGCGTGGGATCAGCTGCTTGAGGCGCTCCGCCAGCGCGCGGCCGGTCGACTGGGCCCGATCGCGGTGGACGATGAGGCTCAGCGCATCGACGGGCTCGCCGTTGACGAGGATATCGACCTTGGCGAGATCGGCAGGTCGGTAGCCGAGCTCCTCGTAGTCCATCGAGGCGTAGCCCTGGCTGCGGCTCTTGAGCTGGTCGAAGTAGTCGACGATCAGCTCGGCGAGCGGCATCTCGAAATGGAGGACGACGCGGTTCGGGTCGAGGTACTCCATGTTCTCGAACGTCCCGCGGCGGTTCGTCGAGAGCTCCATCAAGGCCCCGATGTAGGCGCTCGGCGTCACGACGCTGAGCTTGACCCAGGGTTCCTCGATCGACTCGATGTCGGACGGGTTCGGCAGGAGTGCCGGATTGTCGACCACGACCAAGCCTCGGTCGTGCTGCAAATGGACGTGGTACTCGACCGATGGCGCCGAGGCGATGAGGTCGAGGTCGAACTCGCGCTCCAGACGCTCCTGGACGATCTCCATGTGCAACAGGCCGAGGAACCCGCACCGGAAGCCGAAGCCGAGGGCGACAGAACTCTCCGGCTCGAAGGTGAAGCTGGCGTCGTTGAGGTGGAGCTTGTCGAGCGCCTCGCGCAGGATCGGGTAATCCTCGCCGCTGACCGGATAGATGCCGGCGAACACGAGGCTCTTGGCCGGTTGGTAGCCGGGCAACGGGCGGGCCGCCGGTCGGGCCTGGGCCGTGACCGTGTCGCCGACCTGCGCCTCGCGCACGTTCTTGAGGCCCGTAGCGACGTAGCCGACCTCACCCGCGGTCAGCTGCTTGACCGGCACCAGCTGTGGCCGGAACACGCCGAGCTCGAGCGGCTCGGCGACCGCGCCGCTGCCCATCAGCCGGATCTGCTCGGATGCCTTGAGCGTGCCCTGCTCGAGTCGGACGTAGACGATCACGCCCTTGTAGGCGTCGTAGTGGCTGTCGAAGATGAGGCCCTGGACCGGAGCGGTCGGGTCGCCCGTCGGGGCCGGGATGCGCTCGACGATCGCCTCGAGGATGTCAGGGACACCCGTGCCGTCCTTGGCGCTGGCGAGGATGACCTCCTCGCGCGGGATGGCGAGGACGTTCTCGAGCTCATCGATGATCGTGTCGGGGTCGGCCGACGGAAGGTCGATCTTGTTGAGGACCGGGATGAGGGTGAGGTTCTCGCGGAGGGCGAGGTGGACGTTGGCGAGCGTCTGCGCCTCGATGCCCTGGGTCGCGTCGACCACGAGGATGGCGCCCTCGCAGGCCTGCAGGCTGTGGCTGACCTCGTACGCGAAGTCGACGTGACCGGGCGTGTCGATGAGGTTGAGCCCGTAGGTCTGGCCGTCCTTGGCGCGGTACTCGAGGCGGACGGCCCGGGCCTTGATCGTGATGCCCTTCTCGCGCTCGAGGTCCATCGAATCGAGGACCTGGCTCGTCATCTGGCGCGCGTCGATCGTGTGGGTCAGTTCGAGCAGGCGGTCCGCCAGGGTCGACTTGCCGTGATCGATGTGGGCGATGATCGAAAAGTTGCGCAGGCGCTCCTGGGGGATGGTCACGAGGCGGGAGTGTAGCCCCTCCTGTGGTAGCATCCGCCTCCGCTGCGGCGCTCATCCCGCGCCGTCGCATGTCGATCAGCCCTTCACGACCACACACCAGAGAGGTTCCCCTTGGCCAAGACGCCCCGCACCTGGTCGGGCGCTCGTACTCCGTCGGGTCTCAAGCGCGTCCGGCAGGCGGCCCGCCGCCACGAGGTGCTCGGCCCACGTCGGACTGCCGCGAAGACCTACGTCGCGAAGGCCCTCAGCACGGTCGCCTCGTCGACCGATACCGAGACCGCCAACGCCGCCCTGATCGACGCGCTCTCGGCGCTCGATCGCGCAGCCAAGGCCGGTGCGATCCACCCGAATGCCGCGGCGCGCCGCAAGTCACGACTGACGCGCAAGGTGAACGCCGCTCTCGGTGGCACCACGGTGTCGACCGCCGGTCGTGTCACGAAGCAGACCGGCAAGGCCGCTGCTGCGAAGGCTGCCAAGGCCCGCATCGCCGCCGGCAAGTCGACCAAGGCGAAGGGCGCCCAGACGGCCGCCGGCAAGGCCCGTGCCGCACTGAGCAAGACGGCCCGCGCCGAGGCCGCTGCGGCCAAGGCCGCCGAGGCCGGCGCCACCGAGACCGCCGCGCCGACCAAGCCGGCACGTCCCGCCACCAAGGCGACCGCGGCGAAGAAGCCTGCCGCGAAGGCGACCGCCGCGAAGCCTGCGGCCAAGGCCAAAGCCACCAAGGCGACCACGAAGAGCTAACGACCTCGCCGACCGAACCGACCGACGCCCCGGACACCCGGGGCGTCGTTCATGTCGGCGGGATCAGTCGAAGCACTTCCAACGGGCGGCTCATGCGGCCGTCGTCTCGGTCGCCCGAGGAACGGTCCCCTTCGGTCGGGTGAGGCCGTAGAGCACGGCCCCGCCAAGGCCACCCGCTGTCGTGACGAGGAAGAGCGTCAAGGCCACGCTCGACTGCTGCGACCAGTACAGCGCGCCGAATGAGTCCGCGTCGACCACGCCGGCCGCCTCAAGCTCGGGCCCGCGGCCGAGCGCGACGTACCTCGAATACACGCAGTCGGCTCCCGTCGCGCATGTGGGCGGGATCGGCTGGCCGGCCTCGTTCGCGCGGTTGAAGTCCGGGTAGCCCGTGTCTGCGAAGAAGAAGATCGACTTGAGGATCAGGAGCAGCGCCGCGAAGGCGAGCCCGGTCACGGCTCCGGCGAACACCCCGTTCCGCAGGATCCGCGACCACGGGCCGGCTCGTCGGTCGGAGCGCTGGTTCGCGTAGTAGCCGATCAGCAGGCCCGCCGGGATCGTCAGGAGCCAGATGATCGGTTCGATCGGGATGATCAGGATGAAGCTGACCGCGATCGTGACCGCCATCCCGATCCCGACATACGCGGCCATGATGGCCCCGCGATCGACGAACCGGCTCACGTCCCCGCGAGCGCCGCGCGACCGGGGTAGCGCGCCGAGTCGCCGAGCTCACCCTCGATCCGGAGCAACCGGTTGTACTTGGCGACTCGCTCGGAACGTGACGGCGCACCGGTCTTGATCTGGCCCGTGCCCATCGCGACGACGAGATCGGCGATGGTCGTGTCCTCGGTCTCGCCGGAGCGATGCGAGACGACGGCCGCCCAACCCGCGGTGCGCGCGAGGTCGATCGCCTCGATGGTCTCGGACAGCGTCCCGATCTGGTTGAGCTTGATGAGCACCGCGTTCGCTGCGCGTAGCTCGATCGCCCGGGCGATGCGTGCGGTGTTCGTGACCAGGAGGTCGTCGCCGACCAGCTGCACCCGTCCACCGAGACGCTCGGTCAGCTGGGTCCAGCCAAGCCAGTCGTCCTCGGCGAGGCCGTCCTCGATCGACACGATCGGGTAGCGACTGGTCCAGTCGGCCCAGAGATCGACGAGTTCGCCGCTCTCGAGCGTCCGACCCTCCTTGGCCAGCGTGTATCGCGTGGTCTGGCCATCGCGACCGCTACCCTCCTCCACAAGCTCGGTGGTCGCCGGGTCGAGCGCGATGGCGACATCCTCGCCCGGTCGGTACCCGGCGCGCTCGATGGCGCGGAGGATGACTTCCACCGCAGCCTCGTTCGAGGCGAGCGACGGCGCGAAACCACCTTCGTCGCCCTGGCCGGTCGCGTGGCCCTCGTCATGGAGGATGGTTCGGAGCGCGGCGAAGATCTCCGACCCGGCGCGCAGCGCATCCGTGTACGTCGCCGATCCGACGGGCATCACCATGAACTCCTGGAAATCGGTGGAGTCCTGGGCGTGCTTGCCGCCGTTGAGGATGTTGAACATGGGGACCGGCAGCGTCCGTGCTCCGACGCCGCCCAGGTAGCGGTACAGCGGCAGGTCGTACGCGGCTGCGGCGGCGTGAGCGCACGCCAGCGAGACCCCGAGCAATGCGTTGGCGCCGAGCTCGCTCTTGTTCGGCGTGCCGTCGAGCTCGATGAGCAGCCCGTCGATGCCGGCCTGATCGGTCGCGTCGAGCCCCACGAGCTCCGGTCCGATCCGGTCGACCACGTTGCGCACTGCCGTCAGCACGCCCTTGCCGCCGTAGCGTTCGGTATCCCCGTCCCGGAGCTCGACCGCCTCGTGGGCCCCGGTCGAGGCACCGCTCGGCACGGCCGCCCGGCCGACGGACCCGTCGACGAGTACGACATCGACCTCGACCGTCGGGTTGCCGCGGGAATCGAGGATCTCGCGCGCGTCGACCGCGTCGATCAGCGTCACCGGCGGCTCGCGGCCTTGGCCGTGGGTTGGCCGGCCGGCTTCTTGGCGACCGCCGGCTTCTTGGCGACCGCCGGCTTCGTTGCGGCCGCGGGCTTCTTGGCGACGGCAGGCTTCGTGGTGGCCGCGGACTTCTTGGCGGTCGTTGCTTTCGTGGTGGCCGCGGGCTTCTCGGCGACGGCAAGCTTCGTTGCGGCCGCGGGCTTCTTCGCGGCCACCGGTTCCTTCGCCGCGGTGGTCTTGGTCGTACTCGCGTTCGAGGCCGCCTTCGCCGGCGACTTCGCAGGGACCTTCTTCCTGGCTGCCTTCGGCTTCTCGGCCGGTTCGCGGTCGAGGAGCACCGTCACGCCGGGCAACTCCCGCCCCTCGAGGAATTCGAGGGAGGCGCCGCCGCCAGTCGAGATATGGCTCATCTTCGAGGCCAGACCCTGCCGGGTGATGGCGGCCACCGAGTCGCCGCCCCCGATCACGACCGTGGCGCCCTTCTCGGCTCGCTCGGCCAGCATCCGCGCGACGGCGTTGGTGCCGTGGGCGAATGACGGGATCTCGAACACGCCGAGCGGTCCGTTCCAGAACACCGTCCGGACGTCGGACAGGGCGTCGACCATAAGGTCCTGGCTCGCCTTGCCGAGATCGACGATGTGCCAGCTCGCAGGGATCTTCTCGGCTTGCAGCGTCTTGTACTCGGTCCCGCGGGTGACCTCCTTGGCCACGATCACGTCGACCGGCAGCACGACGCGGACCTTGTTCTTCTCGGCCCGGGCCAGGATCCGCCGGGCGTCCTGGACGCGGTCCGGCTCGGCGAGGCTCTTGCCGATCGTCTTGCCCTGTGCGAGCAGGAAGGTGTTGGCCATCCCGCCACCGAGCACGAGCAGGTCGACCTTCGTCAGGAGGTTGTCGATCACCCCGATCTTGTCGCTAACCTTGGCGCCGCCGAGGATCGCCGCGAACGGCCGTTCGGGTGACTCGAGGAGCTTCGAGAGCATGGCCAGCTCGCGCTCCATCAACAGGCCGGCGTAGGCCGGCAGGAGCCTCGCGATGCCGACCGTGCTGGCATGCGCGCGGTGGGCGGTCCCGAAGGCGTCGTTGACGTAGAGGTCCGCGTAGGACGCGAGGGTCGCCGCGAACTCCGGGTCGTTGGCCTCCTCCTCGGGGTGGAACCGGAGATTCTCGAGCAGCACGATCTCGCCCGGTCGCATGCGCCGAAGGGCATCCTCGGTCCCGAGACCCAGCGCATCGCCGGTGACCGGCACGTTCCGACGCAGGAGCTCCGCCAGGCGTTGGCCGACGGGCCGCAGGCGAAGGCCGTCAGTGACCTTGCCGTTGGGACGTCCGAGATGGCTGGCCAGGATGACCTTGGCTCCGGCTTGCCCGAGGGAGATGATCGTGGGGATCGCCGCCCGGATCCGGGAGTCGTCCTGGACCTTGCCGTCGGCGAGCGGAACGTTGAAGTCGACGCGGACGAAGACGCGTTTCCCCGCGACGTCCGCGTCGCGGATCGTGAGCTTGTCCATGGTCACCGCCGCGTCAGGCGGCGACGGGCAGGCGCGCGGCCACGAACGCGATCAGATCGGCGACCCGGCAGCTGTATCCCCATTCGTTGTCGTACCAGGCGATGACCTTCACCATGTCGCCGCCGAGGACCATCGTCGACTCCGCATCGATGATCGACGAGCGGGAGTCGCCTCGGAAATCGCTCGACACGAGCGGCTCGTCGGACACGCCGAGGATGCCCTCGAGAGCGCCGGTCGATGCCGCGCGGAAGGCATCGTTGAGTTCCTCGACGGTCGTCGAGCGCCGCACGGTGGCGGTGAAGTCGACGACGCTCACCGTCGGCGTCGGCACGCGCAGGCTGAACCCGTCGAACTTGCCCTTGAGGTCCGGGATGACTAGCGCAAGCGCCTTCGCCGCGCCGGTGGTGGTCGGGATGATGTTCTGGCCTGCGGCGCGAGCGCGACGCGGATCCTTGTGCGCGACGTCGAGGATCCGCTGGTCGTTCGTGTAGCTGTGGATGGTGTTCATCAGCCCCTTCTCGATGCCGAGCAGGTCGTGGACGACCTTGGCGGCCGGGGCGAGGCAGTTCGTCGTGCAGCTGGCGTTGCTGATGACGTGGTGCGCCGACGGGTCGTAGCGATCCTCGTTGACGCCCAGGACGATCGTGATGTCCTCGTTCTTGGCCGGAGCGCTGATGATCACCTTCTGGGCGCCCGCGGTGATGTGCGCCTTGGCCTTCTCGGCGTCCGTGAAGATGCCGGTCGACTCGAGGACGATATCGACACCGAGGTCGCCCCACGGCAGCGTTGCCGGATCCCTCTCCGCCAGGATCCTGATCTCACGGCCGTCGATGATGATCGAGCTGTCGCCGGCGCGGACGTCCCCGTCATAGGCGCCGTACGTCGAGTCGTGCTTGAACAGCAACGCATTCATCTCGGCATCGACGAGGTCGTTCACGGCCACCACCTCGACGTCCGGCGCGCGCTCGAGCAGCGCCTTGAGCGACTGGCGGCCGATACGGCCGAAGCCGTTGATGCCGACACGAACTGCCATCAGGGGAAACCTCCTGCGGCCCGATGCGGGGACCGCTGGTTCGTGGCGCGCTCGACGCGCGCGTCAAAAGCTCGGGGGAACAGGGCCATTCTAGCAAAGGCCCACCGCGCTCCCGGACATGCGACGGCCCCCGCCTCCCGGCGGGGGCCGTCGTGCGTATCGCGATGAATGCGGGCGATCAGCCGCCGATCCTGAAGACCTTGTTACCGCAGATCGGGCACGTGCCCTGCAGGGCCGGCTTGCCGTTCTTCATGGTGATCCGTTGAGGGTTTTGGACCTCGACCTTTCGCTTGTCCTTGACGCAATAGGCCTCAGCCATGTGGGCTTCCTCCTCGATGGGTCGAGCGTCGCGGGAGCACGCGTCCCGCATCCGCTCGTCGATAGCTCGCTAGGTCGACCACAGCGACGGCCGCCAGCGGTCCGTCGACGCGGTTCGTTTCTGGGCGTCGATCTGTGCCAGCACCAGCAGGCTCTCGAGGCCGGTCTCGACGCAGGCCGCCTCGGCAGCATCCTTCATCGGTCCGTCGATGAACTCGCCGGTCGTCCGGTTGGCGTAGACCGCACAGACGACGCCGGCACGACAGCCGGCTAGCGACGCGAACACCAGCAGAGCCGATGCCTCCATCTCGAAGTTCATGACGCGCTGGCGCGCCATGTCCTCCGCCAGGTCAGGGTAGCGGATGGGCAACTGCGGGATGGGACGCCCCTGCGCCCCGAAGAACCCCGGTGCCGTCGCCGTCACTCCGACGTGGTAGCGGTGACCGAGCCGTTCCGCCGCCTCGATGAGCGCCACGATCGCCTCATAGTCGGCAACCGCGGGATACCCATCGTGGACGTACCAGCTCGTCGTCGTCTCGAGACGAACCCCTCCGGTGGTGATGACCAAGTCTCCCAGGCGCATCTCCGGCTGGAGGGCTCCGCACGAGCCGACCCGGATGAAGGTCGGACGAGTCGTGATCGCCAGGATCTCGGCCACGGCGATCTCGACGTTGTCCGTTCCGATGCCGGTCGACACGACCGACACCCGCTGACCCCGGAACGTGCCGGTCGCAGAGGCGAACTCCCGGTGTCGGTGCTCGAGCTCGATGGAATCGAAGCGCGAGGCGATCCTGGTGGTCCGATCCTGGTCCCCGGGGAGGAGGATGTACTCGGCCAGGTCTCCCGGTCCGAGTCCGATGTGGTACTGCCGTTCCCCTTCCGGGACCGCGATCCTGCGGTCTCGGGGATCTTCTACGCGGGTTTCCGCGTTCGGCAAAACCTCTCCTCGCTCACGTGCCTGCTTCGCTGGCGCGAAACTCGGGCGAGGATAGTCCGGCGATTCTGCGAGCGTCAAGCACGCCCACGCACGTTTCCTGCGTGCGCGGCGCCCTCACGGCGTCCTGGCGGCGCCCCGCACGACGGCCATCCGGCGGCGCTCGACCCAGGTCAGTGCAGGTCTTGGACCCCGATCGGGGGCACTCGTTCGCCCCGATCGGGCCCTGCCGAGCTGGTCAGACCGGCAAGCCGCGTCGCGACACGCTCGGCCAGCAGACGCCTGCCGTGCCGGCGGCGGAGGACCGTCATCGCCACCGATGCCAACGCGACCAGCAGCAGGCCGGCCAGTCCGGCACCCGCGCCGGGCACGAGTCCGCCAGCGTCGGCGAAGCCCGCGGACCGCACATCCGTCTGGCTCTCGAGCGTCGGCGCGGGACTGAGGTCCGGGTCCGCCCCGGCATCGATGCGGTCGAGCGCACTACCGAGCACGAGCGCGGACGGGTCCGTGACGACGAGGGCGGGCTCGCCGTCCGCCTGCGTCTCCACGCGACCCGTGGCATTGATCGCGTCGCCGGGTTCGACGAGACCCACCCAGTCGCTCGCGGCGCCTGTGAGCACGACGCGACCGACGGCCGTGCCATCGTCGAGCATGAAGCCATCGGATCGAAGGTCGACGACGAGTCCGCCGACCCGCACGACCGACCCGCGCAGGGACGCAAGGTCGACCAGATCGGCGTCGATCGCGTCGGTCGTCCGGGCAGACGGTCCCGTCGACGCCCCCGCTCGTGTGTCCGAGGCTGCTCCGGCGCCCGAGCTCGACGCCGCTCCGCGCTGTCGGACATCAGCGGTGGATCGAGGCAGGATCGACGGCCGCTTGTCGGAGGCGCTCGGATAGGCGGGTCGGACGATCCCGACGACGTCGGCGACGCGACCTTCGGCAAGCGCCGTGTTGGGGATGCGTGCGCCGGGCTGTGCCACGACGACGAGTCTCGTGGCCCCGACGACGATCTCGGCGCGCCACCGCTCGCCCAGCTTGGTGACGTCGTCCACGCGCCCGGTGACCGACACGAGCCGCCAGGTGTGTGACGTGGTCAGTGGGCCGTTGACGCGCAGCGGCGCGGGTACGGTTGCGGATCCACGGCGATCAAGCGACTCCGCGCGCAGGCGCGGCGCACCGTATGCCGTCCCGACGCGGCCGACGGCGCGGACGCGACTGCCGACCGACGGCGCCGACGCGTCCTTGGGGATCAGGACCTCGATGGCCCCGGTCGCATCCTGGACTACGATCCGCCGCCCTGAACTGTCGAGGAGCTTCGTGCCCGCCGTGACCACGGCGTCGATGGCGATGTCGCGATCGGTGGTCCGGAGCGCCGTGGCGATCGAAACGACCGACGGTCCCGGGCCGTTCGACGCGCCCGGCTGGCCCGCCGAAGGCGACGGCTTCGGGGCCGCGGCGAGGAGCGTCACGTCATGGCGGTCGCGCGCCCAGACGCGGTAGCCGTCAAGCGCACCCTTTTGGGTCGCGCGCTGCCCGGCGACACCGACGATCCGATAGCGCGCGCCCTTCATGAACGATGTCTGCTTGAGCCCGCTCGATGCGTCGGCCATGACCCGGACCTTCGTGCCGCTCGCCACCTCGATCAGGAGCCGGATGTCGCCGCTGTCGACCCTGGTCGGGCGTTCCGCGACGACGCCCGTCACGCGGACGAGCCGTCCTTCGATCAATTCGTTCGGTCCAGCAACCGGCACATCGATCGGGGCGGGCAGCGCGGCCGTGCCCTCGAAGGTGATGCCGCTCGCGGCGGGGCGGATCTCGATCTGGCCGTATGGATCGGCGACCTTGCCGGTCACCGACACGACGCGTCCGCGAGCCGGCGGCGTGATGCCCGAGGGCAGCTTGACGACGATGCCGCCGCTCGCGTCGGCGATCGCCACGAGACCCTGAGTCCCAAGGCGGCCGGTCTCGGCGGTCACGATGCCGCGGACCGAGGCGGTGCTGCCCATCGGAAGCGCACGAACGTCGGCGATCGATGGCGTGGCGGGTGTCGGCGACGACGACGGAGTCGGTGATGTCGTGGGCGTGGGGCCAGGGGATCCCGTCGAGCTCGGGGTCGGTGTCGGTGTCTGGCTGGGCGTCGGGGCGGAGGTAGGCGTCGGAGTCGGGGGCGGCGCGACGACGAGGTCGGCATGCACCGTGACGAACAGGCGATAGCCCGCGAGGCCCGTCCCTGAGCTGTCGCGCTGCCCGAGCGGCCCGACCGTGGTGATGCGCGAGCCGAGGTCGAGTGCGCGCCCCCCGAGTGCACCCGGCGTCACGATGACCCGTGTCGGGCCGGAGCCGTCGTCTACCGTCACGGCCGTACCGTCGGCGAGGCTATCCGGACCAGCGACCACATCGCCGGCGACCAGGAGCCGCCGACCCTCGACGGGTTCGACCGCTGCGCCGGTGCTTGACGTGAACGGGACGGGCAGCGGCGCGGTCCCGGTCGCGACGACATCGGCCTCGTTCGCGCGGATCGTGCGCTGCGCGAACCGGTCGTCGACCGAGCCGAGCACGACCACCGACGTGCCGGCGACGAGCGGGCTCACGACTGCTGCCTCGAGGTAGATGGCAACGCCGCCGCTGTCGTCCTGCACGAACGCACCGTGTCCGGCCTCGAGCGCGCCGAGATCGGTCGTGAGCACGCCGGCGATCGTCACGATAGTGCCGTCGGGTCGCGCGCGGGCCTCCGCGATCGGCACCGTCGATGGCGTTGGTGTCGGTGTCGGGCTGACTGTCGGTTCTGTCGTTGGTGATGGAGTGGGCGTCGCGGTCGGCTCGGCAGTCGGCGTCGCGGTCGGCTCGGCAGTCGGCGTCGCGGTCGGCTCGGCAGTCGGCGTCGCGGTCGGCTCGGCAGTCGGCGTCGCGGTCGGCTCGGCCGACGCCGTCGCGGTGGGACCTGGCGTGGCGCCCGGCGATGGGACGAACGGCGAGGCGAGGTTCTGCGGGCCGGGCGACGCGGTGACGAACCAGTCGATCGAGTTGTCGTTGGCGTCCGACGCATTCCCTGCAGTCCCGCCCGGCCGCCGTTCGAGGCTCGATGACGCCGGCGGTGCAGGCGCCACCGTCCCCTCGACGAAGGCGTTCGTCGCGTCACCCCATCCGATCGCGTCCACGACCGCGCCACCGACGACCCGTAGCGCCACAGCGCCGCCCGTCGCCGCGAAACCGCCGGTAAAGGAGGCGTCGCCCAGGCCCACGAATGAGCCCGCGCCGTTGACGACGAGGATCCGCTGGCCGGACGCGAGGATGGTCGACACGGTCCACGTGGCCTTGCGCGTCACTGTCGAGCCGCTCGACGTCGCGTACACGAGCTCGAGACCGATCAGGTCGGTCGGTCCCGCGGCCTGGTTCGCGATCTCGACGAACTCGTCCGACGCGCTCGATCCCCCGGTCTGCAGTTCCGACAGGACGAGGGTCGACGGCGGCCACGGGACGGTGGCGGCGAGTGCGACGGTCGCACCCGTGGGGATCGCGGCCGCCGGCAGGCTCGACAGGCACAGGGCGACGACGAGAAGGGGCGCGACAGCTGCCGCGCGCCGGACGCGTTGCATGCGTGACCTCCCGGCGGGGACCGAGCGGGCGGCGGCGCGTGGCGATTGAAGCAGCCTGCGTTCGACGGGGACTCAACCGTGGATGCACCCGCACACATCGCGGGCCTCCTGGGCACCCATCGACTACGATGGCCCGCACCGAACCCCGACCGAACCAGGAGACAGCGTGGCGCGCGCCAAAAGGACCCACCGGGCCGAGGCCCGTCGTCGCTATCGCAATGATCAGGCGCTGGCCGACCAGATGGATGACGGCGACGACATCGAGGCGCCCGAGTCATCCGCCAGCCAGCCCTCCCGAGCCGGGACCACGACGCCCGAACCCGCACGCGGCGGTGTCGGCAACGCGTTCCGCCAGGCCTTCCGGCCGCTCGACATCCGGTCCGACCTGCGCGCGCTCCCGGAGCTGGTTCGCAGCAAGGCGTTGTGGATCCCGATCGCGCTGACGCTCGCCGCGACGGTCCTGTTCATCGTCATCCGCCCGGAAGGACGGACCGACATCGTCGGCGTGCTGACCGTGTTCCTGTACCAGTACTTCGTCGTGACGCCGGCGATCGGCGGCGTGTTCATCGCCGGCTTCATGGCCCCACGCGCGAGCTGGCTCCTCGGCATCCTCGTCGGGCTCGTCGCCGCCGCGTCCTACTCGTTCCTCGTGCTCCAAGGCTTCGTCGGACTTGCCCCGACCGCGGAGACGCAAGGTCTCGCGCGCGACGTCGTGCTCGCATCGTTCGTGCTGTCCCCGGCCGTGGGGGCGTTCTTCGCCTCGACTGCCGCCTGGTATCGACGCTTCCTGTACCTGTCGAACCCCAATCGTGGCCGGCCGAAGAGCGGGACTTCATCGCGACCCGACGGTCGATCACGTTCCGGCTCGAGCCAGAAGGCCAGCGCCCGCCGCTGACCGCGCCCGGGCGAAGGCGGAGGCGAGCACCACAGCGAGCGCACTCGAAGTGCGTGAGCGAGGAGCGCAACCTCCAACGCCCGCCCGGACGTCCAGCCGCGACAGCCACGTTGACCGGCAATCACCCGAGGCGGCGCATACCGGCGTGGCCCATCTGCCGAACGCCACCCGGCTGTTCAGGCCCACCGGCCGTGGCGGCCACCTCGGAGAGCGGCTGGACCGCATGCGCCACGAGATTGACGACCGACCCCTCTCGCTGCAGCTCGCCATCGACCAGCAGCAGGGCGTGGCGACGGACCACCCCGCGTAGTCGCTCCCAGGTGGTCGGCCAGAGCGTGACGTTGACCATGCCGGTCTCGTCCTCGAGCGCGAGGAAGACCGTGCCCTTGGCGGTCATCGGGTGTTGCCGGGTGACCACCAACCCGCCGACCCGCACCCTGCCTGGCTTGCTGTCCGACAACGACGCGTTCGTCACCGCGCCGAGTCGATCCAGCGCCCCGCGGAACAGTCCGACAACCTGACGCTGCGCATCGACGCCGAGGACGGCGTACGCATCGCCGAGCCGCTCCGACTCGGTGATCGCGGGAAGGTCCGGCACGTCGGTCGGCGGCAGGCGCAGATCCATCGGTCGACCGGCGGCGGCACCACGCTTCCCGGCGGCGCGGCCCAGGGCCCGGACGGTCCGCCCGTCCATCCGGCCACGCGACGCGCCGGCGACCTCGCGCAGCTGCCACAGGAGCTCACGCCGTGGCCGCCCGAGCGAATCCATCGCCCCGCTTCGGATCAGCCGCTCGAGCACCTCTTCGGGCAGGTCGGTCCGTTCCACGACGTCGACCAGGCTGCGATACGGGCCGCGTGCCCGCTCGGCATCAAGCAACGCCTCGTGCTGCTCGCCGATCCCCTTCACGAGGTGCAGCCCGAGTCGAACGCCCCAGCCACCGGTCGCCGACGGCGTCCATCGCTCGCGGGCCTCGCCCGACGGCACGATGCAGCCGGATGAGATGACCGTGTCCGGCTGGCCGTCCGCCCCGACCCATTCCGTCGTCGTCTTGTACGACGACGTGTTGATATCGACCGGCAGGACCGCGACACCGTGGCGCTTCGTGTCGTTGACGAGGACCTCGACCGGGTAGAACCCCATCGGCTGGGCATTGATCAGACCGACCAGGAACTGGGCCGGATAGAACAGCTTGAGGAACGACGACTCGTAGGCGGTCCGGGCGAACGCCGCGGCATGGCTCTTGGCGAACCCGAACGAGGCGAACGCCGAGACCTGCCGGAACAGCTCCTCGGCATCGGGCTCGGTCATGCCCGGCTGGCGCAGCGCTCCCTCGACGAACTGCGCATGGAGCTTCTCCATCTCGCGCGAGGAGCGCCACGTGCCCATCGCCCGGCGGAACCCATCCGACTCTGCCGGCGAGAACCCCGCGACCTCGATGGCGATGCGCATCACCTGCTCCTGGTAGAGGATCACGCCGAGCGTGTCCTGAAGCACCGGCTCGAGGCTCGGATGGAGGTAGACCACCGGCTCGAGACCCTGCTTGCGGCGCAGGAACGGGTGGACGGCGTTGCCCTGGATCGGGCCCGGCCGGATGATCGCGACCTCGACCACCAGGTCGTCGAGGGTTTGCGGCTTCGACTTCGGGAGCGTCTGCATCTGCGCCCGGCTCTCGACCTGGAAGACCCCCACGGTGTCGGCCGCCTGGAGCATCTCGAAGACCTCGGGGATCTCCTCGGGCAGACGGTCGAGGTCGAGGCAGATGGCGCAGTCGTGCTCGATGAGCTGGAGCGTCTCGTCGATCGCGGCCAGCATGCCGAGCCCGAGCAGATCGAGCTTGATGAGCTTGAGCGTCTCGACGTCGCGCTTGTCGAACTGGACCACGACCCGGTCGGGCATCGTCGCCTTCTCGAGCGGCGCGATATCGATCAGCGGCGCGGCCGTCACCAGCATCCCGCCCGAATGGATCGACAGGTGGCGCGGGAAGCCGTCGATGCGCGCGCAGAACTCGAGCCAGCGTTCCCAGTGGGACAGCCCCACCGTCGAACCGCCACGGGCTCGAGGCGGCTCCTCCGGCTCGATGCGAGCGACCGAGCTCGAATTCGCTGGCGTGGGCGGCGGGTCCCACATGCTCGGGCGGCCGAGCCGATCGGTCTTGCGGGGTGGCGACAGCTGCATGCCGCTCTCCGGGTCCAATCCTCGGGCCGATGGCGTCGCGGAGCTCCGCCTCGGACCTCGGAGCGAACCTCGCCGATCCGCCGGACCCGCGCCCTGTCCCTGGTCCGGGTAGCCGGTCCCTCGCCCGGCACGCAGCCACGCGACGCTCGCCGGGGTGTCGCCTGGACCGCCCTCGTCGTCGGACGGCCCGTGGCGGATCGTCGTCACCGGCGCGAGCGGATCCTCGGCGGATGCCTCCCGCATCCAGGCGAACGGTCGCGGTGCGTCGGGGTCCTCCGGTCTGGGCGGCTGGCGCCAGGGTGGCACCTTCCCCACGAGCGGGATCCGCGTGTTCAACTGACCCATCCGGTCGACGAGACCGTGCGCCTCGGCTTCCTCGGCCGCACGTGCCTCGCCAGGCAGACCCTCCCCCGTCCGTCGGAAGAACTCGGCGAACCCGCCGTCGGCCTCGAGGTCGCGCCGGACCATCACCGAGTCGTACGTTTCGAGCGCCTTGGCCACCCGATCGACGAGCGGTCGCGGGAACCCCAGCGCGTAGCCCACCTCACGGACCGCCGAACGCGCCCGGTACGTGACGAGGTTGCAGACCATCCCCGTGTGCTCCGGCCCGTAGCGTCGGTAGATGTACTGGATGACCTCCTCCCGGCGCTCCGAGCTGAAATCGATGTCGACGTCCGGGTACGTCGTCCGACCGGGATTGATGAACCGTTCGAACAGGAGGTTGTGGGCGATCGGCTCGACTCGGCTGATCCCGAGCGTGTACGACACGATCGAGCTGGTCGCACTGCCCCGGCCCTGGGCGGGGATCCCCCGTTCCCTGGCGAAGCGCATGAGGTCCCAGCAGATGAGGAAGAACTCGGCGAGGCCGGCTCGTTCGATCACGTCGAGCTCGTGGGCGAGCCGCGTGACCACGGCAGAGGTCAGCGGGTGGTAGCGATAGCGGGCACCCGCCCAGCACAGCTCCGACAAGTAGGAGAACGGCGTCTCCCCGGACGGCACCGTGAACCCCGGGAAGCGGTACTGCTCGAACTCGAGATCGAGCGCGCACGACGCGGCCAGCTCGACCGACGTCGCGATGCCCTCACGCCAGGCCCGTGCCGTGTCCGCGTCGAACCCGGTGGCGACTGCCGCCATCTCGTCGCCCGACTTCACGAACGACTCGGCGTCGGGTCGCCGCAGGTCGGCCAGGGTGTCGAGTGTCCGGCCATGGCGGATCGCGGTCAGGACGTCGTGGAACTCGCGGTCGTCCGGGGTCGCGTAGTGGACGTCGTTGGTGACCACGACCGGCAGACCGAGCTCCGCCGCGAGCGCCGCGGACTCCGCCACGAGCCAGTCGTCATCGGGGAGCAGGTGGTGCGAGAGCTCGATGAAGAAGCCGCTGGTCGACGGCCCGTCGCCACGGCCGAAGAGCGCGGCGTAGCGCTCGGCGACGGCACGGGCGCCGGCTCGATCGCCGACTCGCAGTCGCCGGGCGATCTCGCCGTCACGGCAGCCGGACAGCGCGACGATGCCCTCGTGCTCCGCCTCGAGCAGCTCGTGCCGGAAGCGGGGCACGGCCTTCGTCCCGGACATGTTCGCCCGGGAGATCACCCTGCTCAGGCTGCGCCAGCCGACCGGGGAGCGCGCGAGCAGCACGAGGTGCGGTCCGCGCGCCCGGTCGCCGATGCCGCGGAAGTCCTCCTTGACCGGATCGCGGTGGCCGGGAAGCTTCGCCCGCCGCGGCCTCGGTCGGGCCGGCCGACCCTCGGTCACGAGTGGCTCCGTCGCCGCGGGCTCGGCGCGGCGCCGGCGCGGTCGACGTCGGGGCGGGATGACGACGGCATCGGGATCCGGTACGGCCGGGTCCAGCAGGCCGATCTCCGTGCCGACGATGCCATGCAGTCCGGCCTCCTCGGCCGCACCCATGAACCGCACCGCGCCGTACAGGCCGTTGTGGTCCGTGACCGCCAGGCCGCGCAAGCTTTTGGCAACCGCATGGTCGACCAGATCATCCGGCGCCGAGGCCCCGTCGAGGAACGAGAAGTTGGTGTGGGCGTGGAGCTCGGCGTAGGGGATGGTCGCCACAGCGGTCGCCTCGATCGGACCAGTGGAAGGGGGTTGACAATCATAGAACAAATGTTCACTGTCCGGACGCGAAACAAGTCGGGTGGGTTCGGCGTCTCTTGGGCATGCACGCACCCATCCAGCTCGATCGCCCGCTCCGACCGGTCGCCATGACCGCGCTCCGGACGGCACTGGGTGTGATAGGCGCGCTGCTCTTGATCCTCGTCGTCCTGCCCTCCCTCCTGGAGGCCCAGTCGGCGGCGATCTAGCCACTACATAGCGTCTCGGCGCCTGGGGGCTCGGGACGATCGGCGGCCTTGACCGCGATGGTCGGGAGCCGACCTGCCGGACCGCTGGTGAGCATCGGTCCGGCACACAGGACCCCGTCGCTGGGGGCGACGGGGTCCTGTCACGTCCGGCGCGCGGGATCCGAGCGACGTATACAAACTATGGGCAGCGCGACGTGCCAAGGAGCTGGATACGACTCGATAGGGTGAAGGGAGCCGCTATGTACGCCGTCGTGGTTCGAGAGACCGGACAACGTGAGGCGATCGAGGGCAGCGGGGAGCTTCTCGCGGCGAACCTGTTGCCCCGTGTCCGTGAGGCGCCGGGGGTAGTCTCGGCCTCCTTCATGTCGGACGGGAAGGGCGCGACCCTGAACGTGATCGTCTTCGAAAGTGAGGAAGCAGCGCGAGCCGCTCTCCAGCTCACCCGCAATGCCCCACGTCCAGGGTTCCTCGAGCTGGAGAGCGCCGACCTCTACATGGTGCTCGCGCACTTCTGATGACTCGACCTCATGACATTGGCGAACGCTGAGCGACGCACGACCGAGAGAAGGGAGCGAGGTGACCCACCCGATCGCGGACATCATCGGCGACTACCGGGGGTTCGCGGCCGAGCAACGCGACCGCCTTCTCGCGCGCGGCATCGACATTGCCCCGTACGCGCTCAGCCACCTCGCCTTCCGCGTGCCCGAGTGGGACCAGTACGTGCACGTCCGGACGCTCCTGGAGCGCCACGCGGTCGCCAATCGCGAGAACTTATGGAACGGCCGACCTATCTCCTTGATCCTTCCCGCCGAGCCGCTCGAGGTCCTTGACGGCAAAGCGGTTCCGATGATCGAGCTCATCCCCCCAGTTCATCAGCGCGTCTACAAGATGGGCCTGGAGCACCTCGGCGTCGTCGTGGGTGACGGGTTCGACACGTTCGTCGAAGCCCACAAGCCCGTCTTGACGGGCCAGCAGTTCCAAGGCCCGAACAGCACACCCGACCCGGTCTACATCCTGTTCGAGGACTTCACGCACGTGAAGTTCTATCGACTCTCACTGCAGGCATCCGTCGAACTCTTCGGTGACCGGTTCGACGACGGGTTCCAGCACATCGAGGGCTGGGTGCCCCAGCGGCTGGTCACCGCGACCGGCCCGAATCCACTCCCGCGATGACCGACGTGCCTCAGAATCTCGTGTTCAGGAGTGACACTCCGCGACGCTGAGTGAGCACGGCGATGACCGTCAGGTCGGGCCTGCAAGGTTTTCGTTCCACGTGACGTCCGCGAACACGTCGTTGATACGCGGGTCCCAGCGTGTCGACCGACAACGAACGGTCTGCACCGTACCCCGGCTGACACCGCCTACCCGCAACACAGGACCCCGTCGCATTGGGGGCGGCGGGGTCCTGTCGTTGCCCGGGCTAGACTCCCCCGATGTCCACGCGAGCCCGCCGCCTCCTGCTGACGCTCCCCGCCGTCGCGCTGATCCTCACCGCGTGTGGCCCGACGCCGAGCCCGGCGCCCAGCTCCGTCACGAGCCCGTCGTCGAGCGCGTCGAACCCGGCGGCGGCCACGCCGAGCGAGGCCACCGAGTCGGGGTCGCCCGCCGCCTCGGTGGCCGGCCAGACCGACACTGCCTGGGGCCGCATCTGGGACACGGTCCCGGATGGCTTTCCACGATTCCCCGGCGCCACTCCCGCCGACGACGCGAGCAGCGAGCCGGCGAGCGCCCGATACGCCGTCCCGGGCGGCGATCCGCAGGCGATCGCGACATGGATGCAGGGTGCGCTCGAGATCGCGACCTTCAGCACGGCGGGCTTGAACGGTCCGGCCGAGGACGGCAGTTTCGTCATCGACTCGGTCGGCGAGGGCGACTGTGTCGCTCCAGACGACCATCGCCCCGCTCGGCGACACGACCTTCGTCACCGTCCTGTACGGCGCGGCCTGCCCCGCAACCTAGGCGTGTCGAAGATGCGACACGCGCGGGGTTCGCCGGACGGTATGCTGCCTCCCGAACGCCCGGAAGCTCGGGACCGGGACGGGGGACCTTCGCCACATGCAATCGACAAGGCCTCGGGAACTCGGCGCGCTGATCCTCGCGATCGGCGTCCTGCTGGTCCTCTTCGTCGTCACCCTGGCCCTCGGGGGCCCGCTTCGCTGACTGCCTGGGCGCCTTAGTCGTACAGGCGCTCGAGGTGCCAGGTCCCGGCGATGCGGTCCTGGTAGATGAGGGCGAGCCAGCGCTTCCCCGCCACCTTGGCGTAGTCGCGCGCGATCGGGTCGCGCCACCACGACTCCTCGACCCGCCATCGATTGCAGACCTCGACCGCCTCGCGCCGGCCGTTCCAGCTGATGGCCACGAGCCGGCCGTCGATATCGAGCTCGACGTCGATGCGAGGGTGCTCGCGCAACAGTCGGGTCATGCCGGGGCCCCACCACGGTCGTCCTCGCCGAGCCCGACCCCCTGCCACGCCCAGCGTTCCTCGGGCAGTGGCGCCTCCGGGTCGGTGATCGACACGCGCCGGACACGATCCTCGCCATAGGTCAGCACGAGCCTCGCGAGCTGCCAATCGAGCCGTGCCGTCCGAGCCGCCTGCGGCACGAACAACGGCAGTTGCTGACCGGCGGCCGGCGTCGTGCCGCGCAGCTCCAGGTCGAGTCGCTGGACCGCCGCCGGCGGCGGGTCCCGCTCCAGCCGCGCGAACAGCAGCCGCTCGACCGCCTCGGCGTCCGCGGTGGGTTCCGGGAAACGCTGCTCGACCTCGATCCGCGGCAACGTCCCGGTCGGCGCGAACGCCAGATCGAGCTCGAGCGCCAGGATGGCGCGGTCCGCCGCAAGGCCCCGAGCGCCGAGTTGCCCGGTGAGACCGGCGACCAGGCGATGCAGCACGAACCGGAGCGGTTCGAGCTCCTCGACCGGCGGCTCGATCGGCAGGGCGAGGGCCAGGCGCTTCGTGGCGCGCCGAGCACGGAACGGCTCGGTCTCCTGGCCCCTCGCCCGGGCATGGAGGCGGCCGCCCTCCTCGCCGAACCGGGCGATCAGGGCGGACGTCGGTAGTCCCGCCACGGCCCCGATCCGGCGCAGGCCGAACCGGGTGAGTCGGGCGCGGATGTCGGGGTCGGTGGTCAGGAGTGTGGACGGGCGATCGGCCAGGAACGCGGCCTCGTCGCCGGGAGGCACGATGATCGGGGCATCCGGCCCTGCCGCCATCGCGGCGATGGTCGCTGCGAAGTGCGTGCCCGCGATCCCGACCCGTGGCTCCACCTCCCCGGGGAGCGCCTTCGCGACGGCGCCCGCCAGCCGCTCGGCAAGCACCGGCTCGGGACCCCACAAGGGACCGAGGCCGTCGATGCCGACCTCGAAGAGCCCGAATGCCACGTCCCGTGGATCGGCACTCCCCGCCAGGCTCGGGCTGAAGGCCCCGAGCGCCTCGAACACGGCCTCGGCAGTTCCCCGATCCGCCTCGGGATCGGGGTCGATGAAGGTCGCCTCAGGGACGAGTCGATGCGCGCTCCCCAGCGGCATCCCCCGCCGGACGCCGAGCGTCCGGGCGGTCGGATCGGCGTCGATGACCGGTCCCGGGTCCCACGGTCGACCGCCCAGCACGAGCGGACCTGGGAGTGGGCAGGGCTCGGAGCGTCGGGCCAGCGCCAGATGGAGTGGCAGGTGCGGCAGGAACAGGTGCAGCCGTCGCATGGTGGATCTCGCGATCGGGGGCCTCGTGAACGGGGGCTTGGTCGATCAGCAGGGCGTCCCGAGCGAGGCACGTGTCCCGCTCGCCGCCCTCGGCGTAGAGGATCCGGAGCGTCGCCCGGCGACCCGGCGGTCCGTGGCGGTTGTGCGCAACGAGCGCCTCGGTCCGTTGCCCGACGACGTCACGCCCGAGACGCACCCACGACCGGCGCGCCAGCTCGAGTCGGATG
The DNA here is from genome assembly GCA_963813535.1 of uncultured Chloroflexia bacterium. Classification (GTDB taxonomy): domain Bacteria; phylum Chloroflexota; class Limnocylindria; order Limnocylindrales; family CSP1-4; genus SPCO01. Next base: position 258,175 of record CAWEZH010000003.1, read on the forward strand.
CCGGTCGACTCGGCGACCGCGGTCGCCAGACCGCCACCGAGCCCCGGTGCATCGAGGATCAGCAGCAGGATCTCCGCGCGCCGCGCGAGCGCCGCGAGCCGATGCAGCCGGTCACCGATCCTCGAAGGCGTGTCGGTCCGAGCCAGCCGGCCGCCGGGCAGGTCGAGGACCAGCAGGTCGACCGAGCGGCCGGCGAGCAGGCTGCCGGCGATGCGCAGACCCTCGTCGAGGCTGGCCGGCGTGATGACGACGAGCCAGTCGAGATCGACCCCGCGCGCGACGGCCTCGACCGGGTCGAAGCTCCGCGACAGGTCGAGCCAGGCCACGACCGACCCCTGCGCCTGGGCCTCCGCGGCGACCCTGAGGCTCAGGGTGGTGCGGCCGCTCGTGCCCTCGCCACGGATCGCGACGCTGGCCGATCTCGGCAGACCGCCGGGGCCGAGGATGGCATCGAGCGCCGCGAACCCGGTGCGGATGACCCGCTCATCGGGCCGAGGGTCGTACCGTGGCTGGACATCCTCTTCCGGTTCCGGCACCAATGCCAGGGCTCCGACCACCCCCGGAGCTGCGGCACCCCACCGGGCCCGGAGGCCCGCGACAGCAGCGTCCACATCACCCCGACCGGTCGACATCGGACGCCGATAGTAGAACAGATGTTCTAGTCGGGCAAGTCCGTAACCCACGCTGTCCCGGCGGTCGGCGTCACCGGATCGACACGGCGCGCACCTACGCTCGTCCTACGATGCTCACGATGCCCGACTCACCCACCGACACCCCGATCCCGACCGCGCCGATCCTCGTCGTCGACGATGACGCCAAGATCGTCCGGCTGGTCCGGACGTACCTGGAGCGCGACGGCTTCAGCGTCGTGACGGCATCCGACGGGCCCGCCGCCCTCGATGCGATCGAGACCCATCAGCCTGCGCTCGTCGTCCTCGACCTGATGCTCCCCGAGCTGGACGGACGTGCGGTCATCCGCGCCGTCCGTCGGGATGAGGAAGCCGGCCGGACGCCGATCCTGGTCCTCTCCGCCCGCGGCTCCACGATCGACCGCATCGCCGGCCTGGAGGACGGCGCAGACGACTACCTGCCCAAGCCATTCTCGCCGGCCGAGCTCGTGCTGCGCGTGAAGTCGATCCTCCGACGGAGTGCTGCGACTGCCGCGCCCGATCGTCCCGGGCCGACCATCCGCCACGGCGACCTGACCATCGACCCCGCCCGTCACGAGGTCCGCCGCGGCGACGACATCGTCGATCTCACCCGCGTCGAATTCCGGCTGCTGACCGCGATCCTCGCGGCGGACGGCCGTGTCCTGTCACGGGACCAGCTGCTGGACGCGGTCTACGGGCACGAGTCCACCGACGTCCTCGACCGCACGATCGACGTCCATATCCGTCGACTCCGCGACAAGCTCGATGACGACCCCGACGCACCTCGCTACGTGCAGACCGTTCGCGGGGTCGGGTATCGGGCGGCGCGGACATGACCCGTCACGCGATGCCGCGATCGTGATCGCCGGCGGCATCGCCGCGCGCATCGCGCTGGCGGCCATCGTCAGCGCCGCCGTCGGGCTGGTGATCCTGGCGGTGGGTGTCGCCGTCGTGGGCGCCGACGTCTTCACCGATCTGATGATGGAAGCGGGCGACTCGGCCGATCATGCCCGGCAGATGTACGACGACTCCGTGACACGTGTCGTCGTCACGGCATCGATCGTCGCCGTTATCGCCAGCGTCGGACTCGCGGTGCTGCTCGCCCGGATGTTGACGCGTCCGCTGCGCGAGATCGGCGGCGCAGCGCGCCGCATCGCCGACGGTGACTACGCGGCGCGCGTCCCCCGAGAGGGTCCGGAGGAGCTGGCCAGCCTCGCCGATTCGTTCAACCAGATGGCCGCCTCGCTGGAGCGACAGGAAGCGATGCGTCGGGACTTCATCGCCAACGCGGCCCATGAGCTCCGCACACCGCTCACGAACCTGCAGGGCTATCTCGAGGCGCTCCGGGATGGCGTCATCACGGCGGACCGGGCCACCTACGAATCGCTGCACGAGGAAGCGGATCGGCTCGTCCGCCTGTCACGCGACCTCGACGCGCTGGCCGAAGGCGATGCCGGCGTGAACCGACCGCAGCTGGTCGACCTCGATCTCGCGATGGCGATCCGGTCGGCGCTCGACCTCGCCGCGCCGTCGATCGAGCGCGCGGGTCTGCGGATCGATGCCACCGGCGTCCCCGCTTCCCTACCCGCGCGCGCTGATCCCGATCGACTCGCCCAGGTGCTGGCCAACCTGTTGTCCAACGCCACGCGGTACACACCGGCGGGTGGCGAGGTCTCGGTCAAGGCGGAGCGCCGGTCGGGCGACATCCTCGTCACGGTCGCCAACACGGGCGATGCGATCCCGGCCGAGGAGCTCGACCGTGTCTTCGAACGCTTCTATCGCGTTGAGAAATCGCGCGACAGGGCGCGCGGCGGCGCCGGCATCGGGCTGGCTATCGTCAAGCAGCTCGTGGAGGGCGCCGGAGGCCATGTCGGTGCGGAGTCAGCCCACGGTCAGACGCGCTTCTGGTTCAGCTTGCCAGCCTGAGCCGGCGGCTCGTCGGTCGAGCTGCGCAGGCTCGCCAGGAGGCGTCGGCCGCGGGGAAGACTGACTAGGGCAGCCCGATCGCGATCATCCCGGCCAGGATGCCGGCCAGGCCGACCCACTGGATCGGCCGGAGACGCTCCCCGAGCAGTGCGACGGCGGCGACGATCGTGACCGCCGGCCCGAACGAGGACGCGAGACCCACGAGCCACGTCTCGGCATGTTCGAGGCCGTAGGCGAACGACGCCAGGCCGACGACGTCGAGGACGCCGGATAGGACGACGAAGCCGATCACGCGTGCATCGGCCCGACCCGCGCCGCCATCGCCCGGGGCCCCCTCGATCATCGGCGCGGCCAGACGCCGGAACATGGTCGTGGCAAGGATCAGCACGATCACGGAAAGCACGGCGTTCGCCGTGCGCGACACGATGACGACCTCGAGCCATGGCGCCCGATCGATGACGATGTCGCTGGTGATCGTCATCGTGGCGAAGAGGATCAGGGCGACGACCGCGAAGGCCACGCCGGGACTGGCGAAGCGCGTGTTCCGCCAGCCGTGCTCGAAGGCGATCCCGGTCAGCACCACGCCGAGGGTCGCGACCGCCGCGCCGACGGCCTGGAGGGGGGTCAGCGTCTCGCCTCGGATGACCACAGCCAGCACGACGGTGAGACCGCCATACGCGGCGACCATCCCGCTGACGACGGCGATCGGACCGATCCGCAGGCCGGTGAAATACGACAGGTAGGCGCCCGCGCCGAAGAGCCCGACCAGCGCACCACCCGCCAGCACGAAGGGGTCGTCCGACAGTGGCGTGCCCGTCGCGATCGCCGCGATCCAGACGAGGACGGCGCCGACCAGCTGCATGCCGGTCGTGACCCGCAGGCTGCCGATCCGCCGGCTCGCGAGGGCCGAGAAGAGATCGAGCGTACCCCACGAGATGGCGGCACCGAGTCCGGTCAGCAGGCCGATGGGCATCGGCGGAGCCTAGGGGCGAGCGGCCGCAGGCGTTCGCGGGTCGCGTGCCGCGCGACGTCTTCGAGGGTCGGGGCGGAGGGGACCCCGTGCTACACTCGGCGACCCGTGGGGATGTAGCTCAGCTGGGAGAGCACCGCGTTCGCATCGCGGGGGTCAGGGGTTCGAGTCCCCTCATCTCCACCATCCCGACGTCTTTCCGCGGTCGTCAATGGGAGGGGCCCGATGTCGGTCGTCGCTGCGGGTCTCGTCGCACTCGTGGCCCTGATCCACGCCTACATCCTCGTGCTCGAGATGTTCCTGTGGCAGACACCGCGTGGTCTCAAGGCATTCGGGACCACGCCCGAGCAGGCAGCGACGATGGCGACGCTGGCCGCGAACCAGGGCCTGTACAACGGATTCCTGGCGGCGGGTCTTGGTCTGAGCCTGCTGCTGCCGGAGCCTAGCGCTCTCTATTTCAAGGTGTTCTTCCTCGGTTGCGTGATCGTGGCGGGGATCTACGGCGGGCTGACGGTGTCGCGCAGGATCCTCGCCGTCCAGGCGCTTCCGGCCGTGCTTGCGCTGGGTACCGTCCTCCTCGCCCGCTGACAAGGACCGACGCGTGCTGACCACGATGAGGGCCCGCGACCCGCACGAGGCGCACCGGGCCGCGACGCCGCTCGAGCTCCTGTTCGACCTGACCTTCGTGGTGGCGGTGGCTGCGGTCGTGACCGAACTCGCCCGGGCCATCGTCGAGGGCCGTCCGGCCGAAGGCCTCCTCCTCTATCTCGTCGTCTTCTTCGCGATCTGGTGGGCGTGGATGAACTTCACCTGGTTCGCGTCCGCGTTCGACTGTGACGATGCCTTCTACCGGATACTCACGATGCTCCAGATGGTCGGCGTGCTCGTCCTCACGACGGGGATCGCACCATTCTTCGAACGCTCCGAGTTCGGGATCGGGGTCCTCGGCTATGTCCTCATGCGGATCGCCCTCGTGACCCAGTGGCTCAGGGTGGCGTGGTCGGTACCCGAATACCGGGACACCGCGCTGCGCTTTGCGATCCCGATCGCCGCGGTCCAGCTCCTGTGGATCGTGCGGCTGGCCCTTCCGTACCCGCTTTCTCTGCTCGCGTTCCTCCTGCTGATCGTCGTCGAGTTGTTGATCCCGCTCTGGGCCGAGCGGCGGAACATGACGCCGTGGAATGCCCATCACATCGTCGAGCGCTATGGGCTTTTCACGATCATCGTCCTCGGCGAGAGCGTCCTGGCGGCGACGACCGCGATCCTCGTCGCCCGGTCCGAGACGGGGTTGTCGCTCGATCTCGTCATCGTCGCCATCTCGGGCCTCGTCCTGTTGTTCGCCTGCTGGTGGCTGTACTTCCTCGAATCCGACGCGCCTCGGCTGGATACCCGTCGGGATCTCGGCTTCATCTGGGGCTACGGCCACTACTTCGTGTTCGCCTCCCTTGCCGCCATCGGCGCAGGCATCGAGGTGACGGTGGAGGCGGTCACCCACGAGGTCGCGGCGTCGCGCTTGCTGGTCGGCTACAGCATCGCGGCGCCGCTGGCCATCTTCCTCGCGGTCCGCTACGAGCTCTACGCCACGATCGGCGGCGACCGGCTGGTCAGGCTGCGCGTCCTCGCCGGAGAGGTCGGGATCATGCTGGTGATCCCGCTGGCGGGCGTCGCGCTGCGTCCGCCGGTCGTCATCGCCCTGCTCGCCGCTGCGGCGGCCGGGCTGATCGTCTTCAAGACGTACCGCTTCGGCCTGATACGTGGAGGTGAAGGCGCGGATACGCGCCAGGTGAGCGGTCCTCGCCAGGATGCGGGGCATGAAGTCGTCGAAGACGCGGACATCGGCGAAGCACGAACGCCGGAGTCGGCGGAAACAGAAGGCGCCTCGACGACCTGACGGGCTGCGGCTCCATCCGCTGGGCGGACCGTTCGAGCCGGGACTCGCCGACCGCATCCTGGCGGCGTTCGATGGCTTCGATCCGACCGGGCCCTGGTCGTCCGTGGCGCCGAGGATCGTCCCCGTCCTCAAACGTGTCCATCATCCGTACCCGCCGGAGATGGCGCCGTTGCACATCCGGATCCCGCCGGGCGTGTGGACCGGCTTCGGCATCGATCTCGGCCCGGCGTTCTCGCACGTCAGCCAGGTGCTTCTCGACGGTTGGGGCATCGACCACGCGACGTTGCTCGGCACGGCTCTGGAGAACCTCACGGAACTCGTCCGCCGGGAGGGGCCAGTTATCGACACAGTCCCGATCGACGGTATCGAGGTCACCGCCATCCAGGGTCAGGGCTGGGGCTCGTCCCTGATCCTGGTACCAGAGGTGCTGCGGCCGATCCTCGGCTCGACGCCACGACTCCTGCTCGCTCCGGTCCGCAACACGTTGGTGGCACTCCCGGACGACGTCGACGACGACCTCGCGGTCGATCTCTGGCAGGCGATCGCCGACGGCGCACACGACGAGCTCGACGTGGATCCACTGCGCTGGACCGGGTCGACCGTCGCGGCACGTGACGATGCCACGGTCGGGTTGCCGAACTAATCGACGATCAGGGCGCGGTGGAGCTCCGTCGAATGGTCGTGGAGCCAGCGACGCCAGACCCGATGGTCGGGTCGACGGGAGGCGACCATTGCCCAGAACCGCGGACCGTGACCGAACACCTTCAGGTGCGCCAGCTCATGGCAGACGACGGTCTCGAGTGCCTCGGGTGGAGCCAGGATCAGTCGCCAGGAGAACGACAGGCGTCCGGTCCGTGAGGCGCTGCCCCATCGGGTTCGTGGGTCACGCAGGGTCACGGCTGCTGGTCTGACCCCCATCGCTTCGCCGTTGTCGGCGACGCTCACGTCGATCAGCCGGCGCGCCTCGGCACGCAGCCACGCCTCGAGGATGGCGCCGTCGGAGCGGCGGTCTGCCGCGACGCGGTGGATGACCAGCTCGTCGGCGAAGGGCGCGACGTCGGAACGCCGGATGCCAGAGACCGCGGGCACGACCCGTATCAGACACAGGCGGCCGCGGTATGGGATGACGCCCCCGTGCCGGGCGCCACCTCTCGTGGCCAGCTCACGGTCGACGTCCGCTTGGCGGGCAAGGTGCTTGCGCAGCCACGGCTCGCGTTCTGCCAGGAACGCCACCGCCCGGCGCTCGTGCTCGGGTCGGACCGTCCGGGCAGGGATCGTCACCACGACGCCCCGATCCGGATGGATGACCACGCGCACGACGCGCGCCCGCGGCGAGCGCCGCAACGTGTACGGGAGAGGCCCGCCCGGCAGGTCGGCGATAGCGGTGGCCTCCCACGTCACGAGTGGATGATGCCATCCGGAACGGCGACCAGGCGGCAGGTAGGTGGAGGGCGGTCGCGGCGGCCGATGCTACAATCCGCGCTCCGTGGGGCTATAGCTCAGCTGGAAGAGCACCTGCATGGCATGCAGGGGGTCCGGGGTTCGAGTCCCCGTAGCTCCACCAGACTGACGAGGCCGCCGACCACCACCCCTCGCCGACGGCGGGGGGTGATCCGTATCCGGCGGGCGCCTGCCACGAGATACTCGGAGCCGACGAAACCGCGCTCCGATGAGAGGCCATCGACACGACGTGACCGAGACCACCGACAGCCGAACCCGGGTCGAGCGCTACGACCCCACCACCGTCGAGCCGCGCTGGCAGGCGCGCTGGGCGGAGCTCGGCATGTACGAGACGGACCTGCTCGACACGTCGCGGCCCAAGTACTACCTCTTGACGATGTACCCGTACCCGTCGGGTGATCTGCACATCGGCCACTGGTACATCAAGACACCGACCGACGCGCTCGCTCGCTATCGGCGGATGCACGGCTACAACGTCTTCCTGCCGATCGGCTTCGACGCGTTCGGATTACCGGCCGAGAACGCCGCGATCAAGAGCGGCGGCCACCCATTCACATGGACCATGCAGAACATCGAGAACATGCGCCGCCAGTTGCGGACCATGGGCGCGACGTTCAGCTGGAAGCACGAAGTCGTGACCGCCGACCCGTCCTTCTACAAGTGGAACCAGTGGATGTTCCTGCGGTTCCTGGAGGCGGGGCTGGCGTACCGGCAGAAGTCGGCAGTCGATTGGTGTCCCAACGACGGGACCCTGGCGCGCGAGCAGGTGGAAGGCCCTGACCGCCGCTGCTGGCGCTGTGGCGAGCTGGTCGAGAAGCGCGACCTCGACCAGTGGTACCTGAAGACCACGGCCTATGCCGACGAGCTGCTGTCGTTCGAGGGCCTCGATTGGCCCGAGCCGATCAAGATCCAGCAGACGAACTGGATCGGTCGCTCGGAGGGCGCCGAGATCGACTTCGAGACGGCCCCCTCGCCGCACCATCCGGGCGGCGCTCAGCTGCGCGTGTTCACGACCCGGCCGGATACCCTGTTCGGTGCCACGTTCATGGTGCTGGCCCCCGAGCACCCGCTGGTCCCGGCGCTGACCGCGCCCGAGCGGCGGGCGGAGGTCGAGCCGTATGTCGCCCAGGCTCGGCGGCGCACCGAGATCGACCGCCTGTCGACGGACCGGGAGAAGACCGGCGTGGCGATCGGTGCCGACGCGATCAATCCGGTCAACGGCGAGCGGATCCCGATCTTCGTCGCCGACTACGTGCTGGCCGGCTACGGCACAGGCGCGATCATGGCCGTGCCCGCCCACGACGAGCGCGACTTCGCATTCGCGACGCAGTTCGGCCTGCCGATCCGGCGGGTCGTGGCCGCACCGGGCACCGAGGCCGACGACGAGATGGCCGACGCCTACGTCGCGCACGCCACCGGCGAGCGGCTGGTCAACTCCGACGGCTTCGACGGCATGTCGGCCGACGAGGGCGGCACGGCCATCGTCGAGAAGCTGGCCGGGGAGGGCAAGGCCGAGCCGACGGTCACCTACCGCTTACGCGACTGGCTGATCAGCCGCCAGCGCTATTGGGGCACGCCGATCCCGGTCATCTACTGCGAGCGTGACGGCATCGTGCCCGTCCCGGACGAGGACCTGCCGGTTCGGTTACCGGAACAGGTCGACTACCGGGGGCGCGGCGACAACCCGCTCCAGCGCGACGAGGCGTTCCTGAACGTGGCCTGCCCGATCTGTGGCGAGCCGGCCCGTCGCGAGACGGACACGATGGACACGTTCGTCGACTCGTCCTGGTACTGGTATCGCTACCTGTCGCCGGACAAGGAGGACGGCCCGGTCGACCGGTCGATGACCGACGTCTGGACGCCGGTCGACCAGTACACGGGCGGCGCCGAGCATGCCGTCATGCACCTGATGTACGCCCGATTCTGGACGAAGGCGATGCGCGACATCGGGCTGATCGCCGAGGATGAACCCTTCAAGCGGTTGTTCAACCAGGGCCAGATCCTGGGTGCCGACGGCGAGCGCATGTCGAAGTCCCGCGGCAACGTCGAGGATCCCGACGACCTGGTCCGCCGGTATGGCGCCGACACCGTCCGGCTGTTCCTGATGTTCATGGGACCGTGGGACCAGGGCGGCCCGTGGAGTGCGACCAACATCGGTGGCGTCCATCGATTCCTGAACCGGGTCTGGACGGTCACGCTGGATCCGCACGGTCGCGAGCCCGGCGATCCCGATGCCGCCCGGCTGCCGCCGGGCGAGAGCGCGGCCGACGCTGGCGCCGCGATCCGTGCCGCCGCGCATCGGACGCTGCGCGATGTCACCGAGGACTACGAAGGCTTCCGCTTCAACACCATGGTCGCGAAGCTGATGGAGCTGTCGAACACCCTGTACCGATACCGCGGCACCGAGATCGCCGGTGACACCGAGTGGGACGAGGCCGTCCGCCTGCTGCTGCTGATGCTGGCCCCCGCCGCCCCGCACATCACCGAGGAGATCTGGTCGCGTCGAGCCGAGGCTGACGGTCGGGATTGGACGTCGATCCACACGGAGGCCTGGCCGCAGGTCGATGCGTCGGCGATCCGCGTGTCGGTCCGCGAGGTGCCGGTCCAGGTCAACGGCAAGCTGCGCGCCAAGGTCGTCGTCGCAGCCGACGCGACCGAGGACCAGATCAAGGCCGAGGTCCTGGCGAACCCGAGGATCGTGGCGATCCTCGACGGTCGGACGCCCGAACGGATCGTCGTCGCCGGCAGCGGCAAGCTGCTGAACGTGGTCGTCCGCGACGCCTGAGGGGCGAGCGAGCGGCCTTCGGCCGTTGACGGATGGCACCGGACTCGACGCGCCCAAACCGCACAAGACGTGACAACCGGCGCCCGTGCAGGGTAGGGTGGCGCCTTGGCGATCTGATCCGTGGTCGACCGTTGTCGCTGCCCAGTCGCGACGGTCGGTCGGTCCCCCACCCGGAGGAGGCCGATGACGGCTGTTCAGGAACGCTACACGATCGAACGCGCCAAGTGGGATGCCCACGCCGGCACCACGAGCGAGGCGATCACGCCACCCAGACCCGGCGAGGATTTCGCCTCGTATGCCCGGCGCGACTCCCTGCTGCCCGGCATCGTCGAGTACCTCGGCGACCTTCGCGGTAAGCGGGTCATCGAGTACGGCTGTGGCCTGGGCAAGCTGACCGTGCTCCTCGCGAGGAGTGGCGCCCACGTGTCGGCCTTCGACCTCTCCGAGCAGAGCGTCGAAGTCGCGCGTCGCCGTGCGCAGATGACCGGCGTCGAGGACCGGATCACCTTCCAGGTGGCGGCCGGCGAACAGCTCCCCTACGACGACGGGGCGTTCGACATCGCCTTCGGCAAAGCGGTCCTGCACCACCTCGATGCCGTCGCGGGAGCGCGCGAGCTCGCACGTGTCCTCCGCCCGGGCGGTCGTGCCGCGTTCTCCGAACCGCTCGGCACGAACCCGGTCGTGCAGTTCGTCCGCGATCACGTGCCGTATCCGCACAAGCACGAGCGCGGCGCCGACATCCCGCTCCGGCGGAGCGACATCGACGCGTGGATGGCTCCGTTCGCGGAGGCGCATCTGCAGGGCGTGCAGCTGTTCAGCATGCTCGAGCGCGGACTGGGCTTCCACCGGAAGCTGCCGGTGCTGCGCGAATACGACCGCCTGCTGCTGAAGCGCTGGCCCGAGCTCTGGCCGCTCTGCCGTTACGCGGTGCTCACGCTCCAGCGCTGACGGACGCCTCGTCGGTCGTCCCGTCGGCCGTCGCCTTCGACTTCGCCCGATGGCGGGCGGCCTTGGCACGGTTGCCGCACGTCGACATGTCACACCAGCGCCGCCGGCCGGTGCGTGAGGTGTCATAGAAGACCCACCGGCACCGGTCGTTGTCGCAGATCCTGATCCGCTCCGGATTGCCGCCGGTCAGCTCGGCGACGAGCGGGTCGCACAGGCGCGCCAGTGCGTCGTCGACCGGGTCACCCACGTGCCGGTGATCGACCGCCACGCAGCCGTCCGATGACGGCACGAGCTCGATGACCTGACGCGCATGGAGCGCGCGGTTGACCGTGTCGAGGGCCCCGGCGGTCGGGGGGCGGTGGTCGACGATGGCATCGGCGACCTCGCGCAACGCCCTGCGCACGGCGTGGATGCGCGCGAGATCTCGCGCCGCCGTACCCGCATCGGCCTCGGCCTGGTGCCCGAGCCGATCGGCGCCCTCGCCGTGGATCACGCCGCGATCGACGAACCACGTCAGGGCGTCGCCGAGGCTCGGGAGACGCTCGAGCGGGAAACCGTTCTCGAGGTCGTCGGTGTTCAGGAAGTCGAAGGTGTCCTCGAGATCGACATCGTGGGCGTGGTGCCCTCGACCGAGCGGGACGGTAACGCGTGTTTCCATTTCGCTAACCACTATAAACCGCTTGACAGGTTATGCGCAAGGGGCTACAGTACGTGAAGTAACCGATAAACAAGTAGAAACGGGTTACGAGTAACTGGGAGGACCGACCATGGAAGTGATCATCGTTTTCCTGGTCCTGGTCATCGGCTTCGCGGCCCTGGACCTGGGCTCTGTCCGCTTCGGAGCGGACTCGCGGGACCAGATCCCCGACACCCACGTTCGTTAGACCCGAAGCACATCCCAAGGAGGATCCCGTGTTTTCCTACTTCGCCATCCTGGCCCTCGACCTCGCGAACGAGCGTTCGCGCGAGGCCGACGAGCGACGGCTGGAGCGCCTCGCCCGCGAGACCTGGGACGAGGATCGAGGGGACTACGAGTGGCTCCCCGCTCCCGACCAGACCTCCGGACTCCGCCGCGGACTCGCCCGAGCGACCGCCGCGGTCAGCCGCGGAGCGGCAGCCGCGACACGCCGGCTGGACGACACCGTGGCCGAGGATCTCGGCCGCACGCTCGCCATCTGACGATACCGAACGACTTCATCACCGACAGAGCGTCTGCCCCTCCCGGCAGGCGCTCTTTCGATTCTGGTGATACCGAGACGGTAGGCTTGGCCCATGTCACCGCGTGACCCGACCGCTGCGAGTGCCGCCGCGGTCTCGTGGGGAACCGACCGGATCGACCTCTTCACCGTGGCCGACGACGGGTCGCTGCTGCACCTCTCGTTCGATGGGCTGAGCTGGTCCGAGGCGACCTCCCTCGGCGGTGAGCTCGCGTCTCCAGCGGCGGCAACGGCGTGGGGTGCCGACGAGCTCCAGGTCTTCGCGATCTTCGATGACGGGCAGCTCTGGAACCGGTACTGGGACGGCACCTCGTGGCACGACTGGGAGCCGATGGGCGGTGAGCTGACCGGCACGCCTGCCGCGTCCTCCTGGAGCGCCGACCGGATCGACGTCTTCGCGCCTGGTCGCGATGGCCGCATCTGGCATCGGTGGTGGGACGGCACGCGCTGGGTCGACTGGGAGCAGCTCTCAGCGAGATAAGCCGCAGCTAAGCCGCCGCCGGTAAGGTCGGCCAAGACGCCCCGTCGACGTCGGAAGTGCCCCCGACACCGCCGGGGCGTCGGCACATCCGACACGCAGCTCGCGAGCGCCCGCCGCGGAGCGTGACATGGAACCAAGTGCGACCCCGCCATGGCGCGTGCTCGAGACGCCGCCGGCAGACGCGGCAGACCGTGGTCGGATCGAGCCCCAGACCCGAGAGACGGGTGCGGCGACGTCCCTGGCGAAGGTCGGCGTCATCGTGGCCATCGCGATCGCCTGCGCCGTGCTGGCCATCGTCCTCGCCGTGACCGGCGATGGCGGCTCGGTCCGGGTCGACGGTGGTTCGCCGTTGGCCGTCGACGCTTCGGGAGCGGTCACCGCGTCGCCCGACCCCGGGGTGGGTGGGGCACTCGTCGTGGAGATCGTCGGAGCGGTGCCGAACCCTGGCGTGTATCGGCTGCCGCCGGGTTCCAGGGTCGCCGACCTCGTCCATATGGCCGGTGGCTATGGGCCGCGGGTCGACACACAACGCGCTGAACACGAGCTCAACCTGGCCGCACCCATCAAGGACGGCGAACAGGTCCGCGTTCCTTCCCGCGATGACGCGCCGGCGGTGGCGTCATCGGGTGCCGGCCCGACCGGCGATGCGGGCGGTGGCGGGCTCGTCGACATCAACACGGCGACGCAGGCCGAGCTCGAGGAGCTGCCGGGCATCGGCCCGGCCACCGCGGAGAAGATCATCGCGGCGCGTGAGGAGGCCCCATTCGCGGCGGTCGATGAGCTGCGGTCCCGCGGAGTCCTCGGCGAGAAGACGTTCGAAAAGCTGCGTGCGTTGGTGACGGTGGGCTGACGTGCCGCGCAGCGGCTGGCTTGCATGCGGGGCGATCGCAGGGGCGTTGGCGGCCACATCCGGCGATCGACGAGTGATGGCACTCGTTCTCGGACTGGTCGCGGGCGCATTCGCCCTGGCGTTGGTGACACGGGGCTCGTTGCGGACGATCTGTCTTGCGATCGCTGTCGGTGCGCTGACGATCGTCACCCGTGGTCTGACGCTCCCCGAAGCCGCCGAGCTCGCCGGTCATCCCGATGGCGAGGGGCCGTGGGTGATGGTGGTCGAGACCATCGGGTCGCCACGCGAGGGCCATCAGGTCGCGACATTGCGCACCCTCGACGGAGGATCAAGCGGCTTCCGCCTGGCGTCGACGCTCCCTCGTTATCCGCCGATCGGGCCCGGCGACCACGTGGAGGTCGATGGGCGGGCCCGCCCACGACCCGACAGCCCATACGGGCAATACCTCGAGCGGCTCGGAGCCTGGGGCACGTTCGAGGCACGGTCCGTCCGGCTCCTCGAACGTCCCGCCGACCCCGCTGCGTGGCTCGAATCGCTACGGCGAGGGGCTGCCGATCTGCTGGCTCGGGTCCTCCCCGAACCGGAGGCGGGGCTGGCAGCCGGGATCCTCATCGGACTCCGGGATCGAGTCGACCGGGCCGTCGCCGCCAGCTTCACGACGGCCGGTGTCAGCCACGTCGTCGCGATCTCCGGATGGAACATCGCCATCGTCGCCGCGGCGATCGCGGCGTGTGCCGGCCGCATCGGTCGGCGGCGTCGCGCTGTCGTCACGACGGTCGCGATCGTGGCCTACATCTGTTTCGCGGGTGCGTCGCCGTCCGTGCTCCGCGCCGGGGTGATGGCCGGTGTGGTGTTGCTGGCCCGTGAGAGTGGCCGGGCCGGTCGAGCGGCGGCTGCGCTCGGCTGGGCCGCGACGCTCCTGCTCCTCGCCGATCCGCGGCTCGTCGCCGACGCCGGGTTCCAGCTGTCCGCCCTGGCGACCGCCGGGCTCATCGCGTGGGCGACCACGCTGACCGAACGGCTCGATCGCTGGACAGGCAGCGGCCTCCCGAGATGGTTGAGCGAAAGCCTCGGCGTGTCGCTCGCGGCACAGGCCGCGACGCTTCCGATCGTGCTGGCGTCGTTCGGGCGTCTTGCGCTGATCGCACCTGCGGTGAACCTGCTCGTCGTCCCGCTCGTGGCACCCGCGATGGCAGCCGGCATCGTGGCGCTCGCGGGTGGCACGCTCGTGGCGGTCGGTGCACCCGACGCGACCGGCACGATCCTGGCGGCACCTGCCTGGGTCGCGCTGCGGCTCATCATCGGGATCGTCGACGTCGCGGCCGTGGTGCCGTTCGCGAGCGTTTCGCTCGAGCCACCGCTCGGCGCCTTCGTGGGGATCGGCAGCGCCCTCGCCGGCGCCGGCCTGGTCGCGTGGCGACGGCATTCTCCCCGCCGGGTCGAGGCACCGTCCATCGATCGACAGCGGTCGACGACGCGCACACCGCGATCGATGACGCTGCGTCTCGCCACGGGCGGACTCATCGTCGCGGTCGCGGTCGCCGGGGCCGTCGCGGTCACTCGGACCGATGGGACCGCACGCGTGACCGTCCTCGACGTCGGGCAAGGCGACGCGATCCTTGTCGAGGGCTCCCGGGGAGGGCGACTGCTGGTCGACGGTGGCCCCGATCCGGACCGCCTGTTGGTGGAGCTCGACCGCCGCATCCCGCCCTGGGACCGCCGGATCGACGTGCTGGTCCTGAGCCACCCGCACGAGGACCACGTCGCCGGGCTGCCCCTGCTGCTCGACCGGTACCGAGTGGGCCGGGTATTCGAGCCGGGGATGCGCGGACCGGGGCCCGGCTATGCCGCGTGGCTGGATCGGGTCGGCATCCCCGGTGGGACGTCACGGCTGTCGATCGCTGCGGGCGATCGCCTCGCCGTCGATGACATCGACCTCCGCGTGCTCTGGCCGTTACGCGGCCAGGTGCCGGCCGAGCCGCCGGACACCGGCACGGGCATCAACAACGTGTCGGTGGTCCTGCTGGGGACGGTGGGTCAGCGGCGGTTCCTGCTGGCAGGCGACGTGGAGGAAGACATCGACCGGAGCCTGCTCGCCGAGGGTCTGCCGCGCCTCGACCTGCTCAAGGTCGCGCATCACGGCAGCCGGACCGCGACCACCGAGGCCTTCGTTGACGCCGTCCGACCCCGGGTTGCGGTGGCTTCGGCCGGTGCCGGCAACACATACGGCCATCCAGCCCGCGCGACCCTCGACCGGTTGGCCGACACCGGAGCGCGCGTGTACCGCACCGACCAGGACGGCACGGTCAGCGTCACCTTCGACGCCACGGGCATGTCCGTTCGGGCTGGACAGCGACGTTCGGCGACGATCACCGCGCCGGCCAGCGCGGTGGCCAGCCGGCGCTCGTTCCTGTGCGACATCCCGATCCAGCCCTTCGTCGCGCCATCGCGACCGACGACACCGACGGTCGGGCACGGGCCGGTCGGCGCCCTCGGGTACCATCCGGCCGATGACGTCCCTACGCCCGTCGGCGGGCGTTGCCCTGCCCTTCCGCCTCCCTCGACAGCGATCACCCGACGCTGGTCGAGCAGGGGTGCGCGGCCGCGCGCGCACTGAGCTGGTGGCGCCCTGATCGCGCCGCTGCTCTACATCTATGGCGACGATGAGCTGCTGGCCCAGCGGCTCGTGGCACGGTTCGCCACACGCCTCGAGGGCGACCTCGGTTCGCCGCTCGAGCGCTGGGAGCTCAAGGCCGATCCGATCACCGCGACTGCCGATGCCGCCGCTCTGTACGAGCGGCTCGCGACTCCCCCGATGTTCGGTGGCGGGACGCTGGCCGTCGTCGCGAACCCGGGTGCCCTCGTGAAGCGCAACGACACGCGGGATCGCGTCGTCGAGACGATCGGGCTCATGGCGCCAGGCCATGCGTTGGCCTTCCTCGAGAACGCCAAGTCGAATGCCAAGGGGGCTGGCATCAAGCGGCTGGCGGATCCGGTCAAGGCCGCCGGAGGGACGATCGCCGCGGCCATGGCACCCCGTCCGACGGCGCTCGCGGCATGGATCACCGACGAGGCGCGCGAACGCGGCCTCGCGCTGGCGGGTGGCGCCGCACGCGAGCTGGCCGACCGACTCGGGGCGCGCGTGACGCAGGGCGACGTCGACCGGCGGTACCTCAGTCGGATCGCCGCGGGTGAGCTCGACAAGCTCGGACTTCGGCACGCGATCGACGAGGGTCCGGTCACCGCGGAGGACGTCCGCGCGCTCGTCGCGGAGGCGGCGCCGGCATCGGTCTGGGCGCTGAGCGATGCCGTCGGTGAGCGGCGGGTCGATGTCGCGGCAGCGGCCCTGGACAGACTGCTCGATTCGACACCTGAACCGGTCCTGCTCGCGGTCCTGCACCGCCGGATCGTCGAGCTGATCGAGCTCGGGGATCGCGTGGCATCCGGGGCCACATTGCCGGACGCGGCCCGAGCTATGGGCATCACAAGTGACTTTCGCGCCAAGACGCTCGCGGCGCAGGCGCGCAAGTGGACGACCGAGGAGCTGAGCGAGGCACTCGAAGGGCTGCTGACCCTCGACGCGATGGTCAAGGGCGCGCCGGGCTTCGAATCGGATACCGCCCAGCGACGACTCGCGTTCCTGCTGTGGCTCCGCGATCGGGTCCCCGCAGGGCCCAGCGTGGTCGGTCCCGGCTGACCGGGACCTTCCGACGCCTTCAGGCCATCAGTCGGCGGACGACCAGGCCTGCTCCTGGACGACGAGGTCGCTTTCGATCGCAAAGACGCAGCGGCCTTCGGCGAGGTCGAGCAACTCGATCAGATCAGGATCGATGTAGAGCTGCGAGCAGTCCTCGCAGAGCCCACCCGGGATGCCGAAGCACAGCCGCTCGCTCCGGTCGGGCAACCGGAACGTCGTGTCGAACCGGGTCGTGATGAGCCGGTGACCGCAAGCGGGGCAGCGATCGCGCGAGGTGGACATGGCCCGGATGCTGGCAGCCCGATCGCCTGGTCCCTATGACCCGACGGTACCCGGGTCATTGGTACCGGTGTCAGCGCCCACTGTGCGCCGCCGGAGTGCGTTGCCCCCTGCGCGCGGTCGCTCACGCACGTCACAGTGCGCTCGCTCTCGTGCTCGGGTGCGCCTTCTCCGGCGACGCCCAGCAGGCGCTGAGGGTCCTACTGCACCCGCAGGATCGTCTTCGCTTCGGACCAGTGCTTTTCGAGACCGTAGTAGTCGCGCTCGGGTGGCGTGAAGATGTGGACGATCACCGACCCATAGTCGAGCAGCACCCAGTGCGACGCGGCCGTTCCCTCGCGGCCGATGGGCCGCACCTTCTCGTCGCGCAGGGCCTCGACGATGCCGTCCGCGATGGCATCGAGCTGCCGCTCGGACCCGCCGGAGCAGATCACGAAGTAGTCGGCGAGGGTCGTCAGGGGCGCGAGCTCCAGGACGACCATGTCGGCCGCCTTCTTGTCCTCGGCCAGCTCGACGACGCGGCGGGCGAGATCGAGCGCCTCGCGCTCACTGCCCTTGACGGCCGCCTTCTTGGCTCGTCGCGGCAAGCCGTCGGCCTTCGGCGCGACGGCGTTCGGGAGCGCGGGGTCGGTCACGATCGATGGTCCCTCCGTTGGTCCTGATAGAGGCCATGGTCGCCGATATACGCCGCGACCGCATCCGGGACGAGGTAGCGGACGGAGCGTCCATCGGCGGCACGTCGCCGGATCTCCGATGCGGATAGGCGGATGCGCGGGCCGTCGAGGAAGGCGATGGCGGCAGGTGAATCGGGGAACTGCCGCGGGATGAGCTCCGGATCCGCGCTTTCGTGACCGTCGCGCGGGGCGACGATGAGATCCGCCAGTCCGAGGATCCTGGCCGGCTCGTGCCAGGTCGGCAGCTCGTTGAAAGACTCGGCCGACAGGATCAACGCCAGGTGCTCGCCCGGGTCGGCGGCGCACAGCTCGGCGAGCGTGTCGACCGTGTACGACGGGCCGTCCCGGTCGACCTCGATGCGGCTGACCTCGAAGGCCGGGTTTCCCATCACCGCCGCCTCGACCATGGCGAGTCGATGGTCCACGGCCGTGATCGGCCGCCCCGCCTTGTGTGGGGGCTGGGCCGCCGGGATGAACAGCACGCGTCGCAGACCGAACGTATCGCGCGCCGCCTCGGCGACGGCGAGATGGGCGACGTGGATCGGGTCGAAGGTGCCGCCGAACACGCCGGTCGCGCCACGGAGCCGATCGATCACGCGTCCTCCCAGGGCTGCGGCTCCCACTCGAGCTCGGAGCCGCCGATCCGGACCAGATCGCCAGTGGCCACGCCGGCCCGGCGCAGCTCCGCGTCGACACCCATGCGCGCCAGGTCGCGCTGGAAGCGCTCGGCCGACTCCTCGACATCGAAGTTCGTCTGCGCGGCGATCCGTTCGATGCGCTTGCCCCGGACCCGGAAGGCACCGTCGCGATCGCGCTCGACCACGAACCCGTCGACCATCGATTCGATGCGATGGACCACGACGCCCGACGGCTCCGGCGGCGCCTCGAGTTCCTCAGCGGATGGCAGCAGCTCGGCGACGCGGGCACGGAACGCGGCCAGCCCCTCCCCCGTGGCCGCGGCGATCGCGACGGCGTCCTGGCCCTCGGAGCCACGTGCCTTCGAGAAGGCGGGCCACGCCTCCTGGGCGCCGGGCAGGTCCATCTTGTTGAAAGCGACCAGCATCGGCTTCTCGAGCAGGGCCGGATCGTGCGCACGCAACTCGTCCCTGATGACGTCGAGATCCCATTCGGGGTCGCGCGACGAGCCGTCGATGACGTGGACGAGGACGCGTGTCCGTTCGACATGTCGAAGGAACGCGTGCCCCAACCCGGCCCCGCTCGATGCACCTTCGATCAGGCCGGGAACGTCGGCGATGCTCGGCCGTCGCTCGTC
This sequence comes from uncultured Chloroflexia bacterium, assembly GCA_963813535.1. Taxonomy (GTDB): domain Bacteria; phylum Chloroflexota; class Limnocylindria; order Limnocylindrales; family CSP1-4; genus SPCO01. The sequence goes on from CAWEZH010000003.1 coordinate 277,277, forward strand.
TCCCTCCTCGAGCTCCATGACCCCCAGGTTGGGTTCGAGTGTCGTGAAGGGATAGTCGGCGATCCTGGGCTGCGCGGCGGTAACGGCCGCGAGCAGGGTCGACTTGCCGGCGTTCGGCAGCCCGACGAGACCGATGTCCGCGATCAACCGGAGCTCCAGCCGCAGCCAGCGCTCGACGCCGGGTTCGCCCTTCTGGGCATGCTTGGGCGCCTGGTGGGTGGCGGTCTTGAAATGGGTGTTGCCAAGCCCGCCCCGCCCGCCGCGGGCCACCATCACCTGCTGACCGGTCGCGACCAGGTCGGCCAGGAGCTCGCCCGACTCGTCCTCGAGCACGGCCGTGCCCGGTGGGACGTCGAGGAGGAGGTCGTCGCCGGCCTTGCCGTGCCGTCGCGACCGTGTGCCTCGACCACCTGACGTCGCCTTGAAGTGGTGCTTGTACTGGAAGTCCCGAAGCGTGGTCTGGCCCGGATCGACCCTCAGGTGCACCGAACCGCCCCGGCCACCGTCACCGCCGTCGGGTCCACCGCGCGGCACGTGCGCCTCCTTGCGGAAGGTCGCGGCCCCGTCGCCACCATCACCGGCGCGGACCCAGATCTTCACGCGGTCGAGGAACATCGGGGCCATTCTCCCACGCGAGGCTCGGAACTCCGGTCCTGGCGCTGCTGCCTGGCGGCATTGGAACATGACGTGTTCCGTCCGACCGGCGAACGGGGCTTTATCGGTCGATCGGAACATGGGGTGTTCCAGATGACCGCTAGAACGGGCTATTCGAGAGCTCAACGAGCCTTTCGCCGGTCGCTTGGAACATGTGATGTTCCAATTGCCGATGACGCGGTCGGATCAGGCCGTTTCCCGGGCTTGGACGTGTGGCTTCGGGCTCGCGCGGGGCCCTAGGTCCGCACTGAGCGGCCCGACCGGGCCGTCAGCGACTACAGGAACGCGAGCGGGTTGATCCGGGTCCCGCCGTCCCAGATGCGGCCGCGCCACACCTCGAAGTGGAGGTGCGAGCCGGTCGCGAAACCGGTCGCGCCCATCCGGCCGACTCGCTGGCCGCGCCCGACGCTTTGGCCGCGCCCGACCGAGACGCCCGACATGTGGTTGTACGTCGTGTACAGACCGGAGCCGTGAGCGACCCACACCTGGTACCCGCCACCGTTGTTCTTCCAGCCGGCGAAGACCACCGTCCCGGCCGCGGCGGAGAAGATGGGGTCGCCTGTCGAGCCGTCGATATCGATGCCGTAGTGCCCGTAGTGGAAGTACTGGCTGATGTGGTGGCTCGAGGTCGGCCATGCCATCGACCCGCCGTTGTAACGAGCCGGCGGCCGCACCGAGCCTCCACCCGTTCGCGGACGGCTGGGTCGAGAGACCAGGCTGGTCGAATGCTTGCGGGCCTTGGGTTCCTTGATCTTCGCGCCTCGGGCGCCCGGCAGCACCAGCACCTGGCCGACGACGAGGTTGCGGTCATCGAGCTCGTTCGTCGTCAGGATCTCCTGCTCGTTGACCTTGAACCTCGTGGCCAGGCTGGTCAGCGTGTCGGCCGGCGTGACCGTGACGACGAGGCCGTTGACCGGCGGGATCCGGAGCTGCTGCCCGATGTGGAGCTGGTCCTTCGCCTCGAGCTTGTTTGCCCACCACAACGTCATCATCTCGATGTCGAAGCGGTTGGCGATCGTCGAGAGCGTGTCGCCCGACTTGACCTTGTAGCTCCGAAGCAGATCGCTGCCGTCCTCGACCTTCGTGTCGACGGCGACAGGCTTGAGCAGCGTTCCGTCCTCGAGGAACGGCCCGTCGACCTTCGTGGCCGCGCTCGCCAGGGCGGCCGCGATGCCTGCGCGGTTGAGCGCATCGACATCGGTGATGGCGTATCGATCGACGACGGGCTCGAGGTCGGGATGGGCGATCGAGCCGACGGCACCACCCTCGGTCTGGTGAGGGGCGTCCGTGACGTAGTCCTCTTCGACCGACGCGACGCCGTCATCGTCGATCGATCCCGCGATCGCGAGCCGCGGACCCGGCCCATCACCTGACGGACCCCCGGTGTCGCCTCGTGGGCCGCCGGGGGTCACGCTCATGAACGATGCGGTCAGCAGGATGCCTGCCGCAGCGATGGCCACGATCCGTTCATGGCCGATGCCGAGCATCAGCCGGCGCATGAGGTGCGGGAAGAGGCGGATCGTCTCGCGCGCGGACGCCACCGAGAACGACACCGAGAACGACGATGCCCGAAGCGAGGACGCCCGGAACGATGACACGCGCAGGGACGGCCGATACAGCGTCAGCGACGGAAGGACGAACGTCCGGCGACGCCGTCGAGGGAGCGGGTAGAGATGTCGCGACGATGCGAGATAGCCGTATCGCGGACGCGAGACGCGCGCCGTGACCCGGGGGCGGGTCAGCTGCGGGAACGCGATCATCGAGTCGATCGAAGTTCGGCGCACGCGGCCAAGGACGCGCTGGACGCCGACCGACGCATTGAGCAATACGGTCTCCTGACGTGAGGACGAGCCCGGGCGCGTGAGGGGTGGATTCTGCGCTGGGAGGGGGCTAACGGCCCGTCCGGGGTCGCGGTATCGAGCTGGGGGTCTCTCTTCGCGGCCGCGTCCGACATCACGCCGGACTTACGACATCGCGGCGAAACGTACCACGCACGGAACGGCCGTGGCAAACACGGAGGTTATCGATCGTGCGATTCCGTGGCGTCGACGCATCGGCCTCGAAGGCCGCTCAAGCGTCGAGATTCTTGGTGAGCGAGGCCAGGAACTCGGCGTTCGACTGGGTCTTCGAGAGCCGGTTCAGCAGGATCTCGATGCCTTCGTTGGTGCCGACGGCCGACAGCATGCGGCGCATCGTCCACACCATCTTGAGCGTGCCTTCCTCGAGCAGGAGCTCCTCGCGACGCGTTCCGGACCGCTGCACGTCGATCGACGGGTAGATCCGCTTCTCGGCCAGCTTCCGGTCGAGGATGAGCTCGGAGTTGCCGGTGCCCTTGAACTCCTCGTAGATGACGTCGTCCATGCGCGAGCCCGTATCGATCAGGCACGTCCCGATGATCGTCAGGGACCCGCCCTCCTCGATGTTGCGGGCGGCACCGAAGAAGCGCTTGGGCGGATACAGGGCGATCGGATCGAGACCGCCCGACAGGGTCCTGCCCGATGGCGGCAGCGCCAGGTTGTAAGCACGCGCCAGGCGCGTGATCGAGTCGAGCAGGATGACGACGTCGCGACCGGTCTCGACCTGGCGCTTGGCGATCTCGAGCGCCATCTCCGCGACGTGCGTGTGGTTCTCGGTCGGCTCGTCGAACGTCGACGAGATGACTTCGCCCTTGACGCTGCGGCGCATGTCGGTGACTTCCTCCGGACGCTCGCCGATGAGCGCGACCATGAGGAGGATCTCCGGGTAGTTGGCGCTCACGCCGTTCGCGATCTGCTTGAGGAGCATCGTCTTGCCGGCCTTCGGCGGGCTGACGATCAGGGCGCGCTGTCCCTTGCCCAGCGGGTTGACGAGGTTGATCAGCCGCTGGCTGAGGTTCTTCGAGTCGGTCTCGAGGTTGATGAGCTCGTCGGGATGGACCGGTGTCAGGTCGGCGAAGACCGGACGCCGCCGAGCGGTGTCGGTATCGACGCCGTTGACGCTGTCGACCCGGAGCATGCCCCAGTACTTCTCCGCCTCGCGTGGTGCGCGCACGGCGCCCGAGATTCGGTCGCCGATGCGCAGGCCGAAACGACGGACCTGGCTCGAGCTGACGTAGACGTCCTCCGGGCTCGGCAGCAGGCCGTGTCGGCGCATGAAGCCGAAGCCTTCGTCGACGATGTCGAGGATGCCGGTCGCGTAGGCGTGCCCGGCGCGCTCGGTCTGCTTCTGGAGGATGCCTTCGACGAGGTCATCCTTGCGGTCGGCCGAGGCCGCCTCGACCTCGAGGTCGCGACCGACCTGGCGGAGCTCGGCGACGCTCATCTCGCGGAGGTCGCTCACATCGAGGTCGTTGCGCTCGCGCGCAGCCTCGAGCTCCTGCTGCTCTTCGAATTCGCTGACGGGGGCGCGAAACGACGATTGGCCGCGTCGTCGCGGACGGCGGTTGCGAGACCGCTGGTCGGGGCCTGGTGCGGGCATCTGTTCGGGGTCACCTGGGTACGGAGGCGGGACGGACTCGACGGCCGTGGGGCCGGGTCCGATCGCTTGGGGGCCGAGCTCGGATGCGCGCGGAATCGCTGCCGCGGCGCGGGTACCGGTCGGGATACGCGGAGCATAGACCTGCCGACGACGGGTCGTCAACGACGTTCGGGCACCCGGTCGTACTACCCGAACCGGCCCATCGTGTCGATCGGGCACCGGTCCTCGCACATCGATACGGTCTCGGCGAGGATGGACAGCCACACGAAGGGAGATCGCGCATGCGGACCGGCCTCGGTATCGACGACCTCGGCGACCTGCTCGAACGGCCGCTCATCGCGGTGCTCGCGACGCGCCGGGCGGACGACTCGATCATGCTCTCGCCGGTCTGGTTCGAATGGCACGAGGGCGGGATCAACATCTGGGTGCCGACGCCCGAGGGCGGCAAGGTCGGACACGTCCGCCGGGACCCACGCGTCACGGTCGTCGTAGCGACCGGCGACTGGCCGTATAAGGGCTTCGAGCTGCGGGGCGAGGCGACCGTGTCGACCGAGCCGGACGACTTCTACGGCGCATTGCGTCGGACCGGTCTCCGCTACAGCGGGCCGGAGGCTGCCGAACGCATGGTGTCCGAGTACGCGCCCGGTGCCGTGATCCGTCTCGAGCCCGGCACCATTCGGGCCTGGGACTACGAGGACGAGGCCTGACCCAGCGCGAGCCATGACGTCCGGGCCGCGGGCTACGATGCGTGGGTGCCCGATCCCGATGCCGCCGCGGCCCTTCGACGCTCGCCGGTCGCCGACCTTATTCGGGTCCGGCGCCTGATCGCGATCCTGCGCCGCATCGAGCCGCAGTCCCGCCTGCTCGAGCTCGTCGCATCGCTGGCGGATGACGGCGTCCGCGTATTCGAGATCACGTTCGACGCGCCGAGCGCGCCCGACGATCTCGTGGCCGTCCGCGACCGGTTGGCCGAGATCGGGCGGGGTGATGCGATCGTCGGAGCCGGGACCGTGCGGACGTTGGAGGTGCTGGACCGGGCGACGGAGGCTGGGGCCGCCTTCATCGTCGGCCCGACGCTGGACCCAGCCGTCGTGGACGGTGCGCTGGAACGCGGGCTGCCGGTCATCCCGGGCGCCTACTCGCCGACGGAGATCGCCCAAGCGTGGGACCGTGGCGCGACGTTCGTGAAGCTCTTCCCGGCGTCGAGCGTGAGCCCGGCGCACGTGCGCGAGCTGCGCGGTCCGTTCCCGGACGTCGAGCTGATCGCGACCGGCGGCATCGACGCCGCCTCGGCTCGCGACTTCCTCGGCGCTGGCTGCGTCGCGGTCGGCGTGGGGAGTGCGCTGGTGCGGGCCGACGCCGCGGAGCGGCAAGCGTTCGTGGCGGCCGCCATGGGATCCACGTGGCGCGACTGACGGGACGGGTCGTCCTGATCACCGGCTCGACCGGGATCGCTGCGGCGACCGCCGAGCGCGCCGCCACGGAGAGGGCGTCGGTGTTCGTCGTCTCGAAGACCGGGGAGCACGCCCGGACCCTGGCGGATCGACTCGAGGGGGCCGCGTGGGCCGCGGCGGACCTCACCGACGAAGCCGGAGTTGACGCGGCGGTGACGGCGGCCCTCGATCGCTTCGGTCGCATCGACGGCCTGTTCTCGGCGGTCGGCGGCAGCGGTCGACGATTCGGCGATGGGCCGCTGCACGCCGTGACCGCCGAAGCATGGGAGGCTACCGCCGCGCTCAACCTCCGGACGCAGGTCCTCGTGTGCGGTCGGGTCGTGCGCGCGATGCGCGAGCAACCGCCAGATCCGTCCGGGATGCGCGGCTCCGTGCTCATCCTGGGCAGCGTCACCACGAGCGCCCCGGTGCCGGAGCTGTTCGGGACCCATGCCTACGCCGCGGCCAAGGGCGCGCTGACCGCGCTGATGACTACGATGGCCGCGACGTACATCGCGGACAGGATCCGGGTCAACCTCGTGGTCCCGTCGCTCACGAGGACGCCGATGGCCACGCGCGCCGCGAACGACGCCCACATCCTGGAGTACGCCGCGCGCAAGCAGCCCCTGGCCGGCGCGATGCTCGACCCGGACGAGGTGGCCAAGGCCGCGATCTACTTCCTGTCCGACGAGTCGCGCGCGGTCACCGGCCAGTCCCTGGCGATCGACGGCGGATGGTCGGTCGTGTCGACCACTGCCGCACCATCGCCATGACCGGCGACCGCGGTCGAGCGGTGCGCACTGGCAACGCATATCGCGCCGATGTGGCGGAGAGTCGCTCGCCGGGTTGACGTTCGACCGACGCCGGACGTTAGCATCACCGCTGAGCGGTGCGCAGAGGGCGCAGCGCCCACCCGGGAAGCGTCAGAGAGCCAATTGGCCGTGCCGGCCGACGATGCCGCCACGGATGCGAGGGAGGTCGGCATGCGACGCAAGGCTCGGTCCCTGTCTGTGCTCGTTGCGCTCATCGCAGTCGTCGGCGCGCTGCCGACCACCACGTTGGCGGCTTCGCCGAAACGCGAGAAGCTCGAGATGTATGTCGTCAGCGGCCCGGCGGCCGACGTCGGCGAGGCGACCAAGGGACTCGAGCTCGTCGACATCCGACACACGGCTGACAGCACCACGGCCGACGCCGTGCTCTCGGCACGCCAGGCGGCGAAGCTCCGAGCGCAAGGCATCACGGTCCGACTCCTGCGCAACGACAAGGGCCAGACGGTCACCCAACAGGCCCGGATCCAGGCGCTCAACGGCTTCACCGTGTGGCGCTCGTGGGACGAGCCCGGCGGCATCCGCGACCAGCTCTATGACATCGCCGCGCGCAACCCGCAGCTGGCCAAGCTCGTCGTCCTGGGCAAAACGCACCAGGGACGCGAGATCATCGCGCTGAAGCTCACCCAGGGGGCACGCGGCGAGAAAGACGGATCGCGCCCAGCCGTCCTCTATTCCTCGCTCCAGCACGCGCGTGAGTGGATCAGTGGCGAGGTCAACCTCAGAACGCTCAAGCATTTCGTGAGCCGCTGGCGGGCGAACGACAAGGCCGTCAAGGAGATGCTCAAGGACCGCGAGCTGTGGTTCGTGATCGTCGCGAACCCGGACGGCTACCAGTACACCTTCGACGTCGAGCGGTTGTGGCGGAAGAACCTCCGTGACAACGACAACGACGGCCACATCACGTCTGTCGACGGTGTCGACCCGAACCGCAACTTCAACGAGCACTGGGGTTACGACAACGAGGGGTCGTCGCCGGACCCGAGCGATGAGACATACCGCGGACCGTCAGCCGGATCCGAGCCCGAGACGCGCGCCATGCAGGGCCTGATCGACCGGATCAAGCCCAAGTTCATGTCGAACCTGCACTCGGTCGGCGAGTGGATCCTCTACCCGCAGGGCTGGCAGGTCGGGACGCTCGACGCCGACAACCCCATCTACGCGGCGCTTGCGGGCACGGACGCCCACCCGGCGATCTCCGGCTTCAACCCGGGTCAATCGGCGGACACGCTGTACGTCACGAACGGCGAGACCACCGACTACGCGGACACGAAGGCCGGGACGGTCGCCTTCACGCCGGAGCTCAGCGACGCCGATTCCGGTGGCGGGTTCGTCTTCCCCGACGACGAGGCGCTCGTCGAGGCCGAGTTCCAGAACGTGCTGCCCTTCCACCTCGCGCTGGCGCGCTCGGCGATCGACCCGGACGATCCGGTGTCACCGGTCGGGATCAGCGTCGAGCCGTTCTACCTCGACCAGGACGTGATCGACCCGCAGAACGGGTCGCATTCACTCTTCGATTTCACCTTCGCGAAGTCGTATGGCGATCCGCAGGAGGTGCGCGTCCTCGCGAAGCGCAGCCTTGGCGCAGTGACGCTGAACTACCGGATCAACGGGGGCACCCCGGTGACCCGTGGTACGAGCGAGTGGAACGGCGGTGAACGCTACGGACCCGGTCAGGACACGCACTTCCACGTCGTGAGCGGGACTGTGACCGGCACCGCCCCGGGCGACTCGGTCGAGGTGTGGTTCACGGGTGGTGGCGCGAGCAGCGACTCGTTCACCTACCACGTCGAGTCCGATTCAGGCAGGCGGATCCTCGTCCTCGCGGCCGAGGACTACACGGGCGCATCGCCGGCCAAGCCCGGCGTCACCTCGCCGCAGTACCTGAGCTTCTACACGGATACGCTCACCGCCAACGGCGTCGCATTCGACGTGTACGACGTCGACGCGAACGGCCGGACGGCGCCCGATAACCTCGGCGTTCTGAGCCACTACGACGGCGTTATCTGGTACACCGGCGACGACGTCGTCACGCGCGAGCCTGGCTGGGGACCCGGCAACGCCTCGCGACTCGCGATGCAGGAGATCCTCGAGGTCCGCGATTTCATGAACGAGGGTGGCCGCGTCCTGTATACCGGCCAGCGGGCCGGCCAGCAGTACACGCCCCCCCTCGCGACCCAGCTCTATGACCCGTTCGAGAACCGTCAGTGCACCTCTGACCCGGCGATCGAAGCGCGCTGCCTGCCGCTGAGCGGTTCGGGCGACTCGCAGGGTGACGTCATCGAGTACTGGCTGGGCGCGGCCATCACCACGGCCGCGGGCGGTATCGATCCCGACACGGGCGATCCCTTCCCCATCTCGGGGATCGACGATCCGCTCACCGGTCTGTCGCTGACGCGCAACGGTGCCGACAGCGCCGACAACCAGGGGATCAATTCGTCCTTCATCGCCACCCAGGACCTGCTCCAGATCCTCGACCCGGCCGGCAGCTTCCCGCAGTTCGCGAGCAAGCCCTCGGCCGAGTACCAGAGTGGCATCGCCGGCCCGTTCGAGCCACGCACCGGCGCGCGGTTCATGTGGTCGCAGCTCGCCAACGAGGGCTACAAGCGCCTGACCCACACCATCAACGTACCGGGGGGCGGCGCCACATTCTCCTTCTGGACCAGCTACAACCTCGAGCTCGACTTCGACTACATGATCGTCGAGGCCCACACCGTCGGGCAGGAAGACTGGACGACCTTGCCGGACGCCAACGGTCACACGTCGGACGACCTCAGCAACGACCAGGCGTGCGTGGAAGGTTGGAGCGACCCGGCCAACACTGCCGACATCCTCCACCCGTTCCTGACCCACTATCAGACGTTCAACCCCGCGGATGGGACCTGTAGCAATATTGGCACCTCGGGGAGCTGGAACGCAGCGACCGGCTCCTCCGGTGGCTGGCAACAGTTCCAGATCGACCTCGGCGCGTTCGCTGGCAGCCAGGTCGAGGTCTCGATCACGGTCTTGAGCGACTGGGGTCTCCAGCAGTTCCCGGGCGTATTCGTCGACGACATCGAGGTCTCGACGGGCGAAGGCTCCACCTCGTTCGAGGACGATGCCGACCCGAGGGACGGCTGGGAGATCCCCGGCGCGCCGCAGGACGTCGACGGGATCGAGGGACCCAATGTCAACGACTGGACCCGACGCGGCGGCTTCGGCATCAAGGAGGGTGCCGCGATCACGACGCCGGATTCGGTCTACCTGGGCTTCGGCTTCGAGGGGGTCACCGGCGCGGCGACTCGGAGCGACGTGATGGACCGGATCGTCGACTACCTCTTGCGCTGACCGACCCACGGCGCGCTCGCCCCGGGCGGGCGCGCCGAGAGCGAACAGAGTAGGGCCGTGACCGGCGAGCATGTTGCGCTGAGTCATGTCGACAAGGTCGTCGATCGCGGCTACCACCGCGAGCTTGCGTCGACTGGGGCGACCCTCGAATACGACGGCTCATCCCGCTGAGGACCGAGCCGAACGGCACGCTGCAGCTGCTCGAGTGGATGGCCGAGGATGGTCTGCTGGGCAGTGTCATCGTGGGCATGGACGCCGCGCGGCACGGCTATTACGCGGTGTACGGTGGGTCGCGGGCCTGACCTGGCTGCTGGACGGGTTCGCGGCGGCCATGGAGGAGTTGGGCTCGGCGCCGATGTCAGGCGACAGCTGTTCGTCGAGGATCCGGCGCGCGTCTACTCGTTCGCAGCCGTCGGTGGAGGGAGTGCATGACCAAAGAGCTCGGCACCAGCGTCGTTGGCTCGCACGCCCGACCGTCGTGGTTCGTCTCCGGCATCGACGCCGCGGAGCGGGGCGAGTTCGGACCGGCGGACCTCGCGGAGATGCTCGACGACGCGGTCGATTTGGCATTGCGGGACCAGGAGGAGGCCGGCATCGACCTCGTGACCGACGGCGAGATGCGCCGGGCCGGGTTCTTCACCGCGGAGTTCTACAAGCACGTGACGGGCGTCCGGGCGTTACCCGCGGACCGTCGGCTGGGCGCGGGCGGGCACGACCAGCAGCATCGCTTCGAGGTGCTCGAGCGCATCGCCGCGCCAAACGGGCTGGGCGTCGTCGAAGAGTTCCGCTACGCGGTCGAGCGGGCGCACCGTCCGCTCAAGGTCACCCTGCCCGGCCCGTACACGCTGTCGGGGCGGCTTCGAACCGGGCTCGGCGAGGTCTACACGACCCGGGATGCCTCGGCCGAGGCGTTCGTACCGATCCTCGGCGCCGAACTGGAGGGGCTGGTCGAGGCCGGCGCCACGCACATCCAGATCGACGACCCATCGCCGGCCATCCACCCCGACGCGCCGTCGGACTTCGCGGCATTGTTCAACGCGGCGATCGAACCGATCGTGGGACGGGTCCGGCTCGGTGCGCACCTGTGCTTCGGCAACTATCTCGGCCGACCGCTCGCCCGGCGGACGTACCGGCCCGTCCTCGATGCGATGCTCGGGTTCCGCGTCGACGAGCTCGTCCTCGAGTTCGCCAATCGCGAGATGGCGGAGGTCGACCTGCTCGGCGAGATCGCGACTGCCGGCCGGGATGTCGCGGCGGGGGTCGTCGACGTCAAGAACTACCACCTCGAAACAGCGGAGGAGGTGGCCGAGCGCATCGACGCGGTCATGGCCGCCGGCGTCCCGGCCGAGCGCCTGACGCTCGTCCCGGATTGCGGCTTCAGCCAGACCGCCCGCTGGGCGACGCTTGCCAAGCTCCGGTCTCTCGTCGCCGGGCGCGACCTCGTCGTGGGGCGCTCCGGCGCTAGTGCCCCAGCCCCCGACCGCGTCACCTGAAGGAGGAGGATCCTCGTGGAGAGCCACCGCATCTCGATGCTCGGGACCGGGCTGATCGGCGACTTCTACACGGCGACGTTGCACGGCCAGCGTGGCCGCGACCGGGTCGAGGTCGTCTACTCGCGAAGCCCGGAGCGCGGTGAAGCGTTCCGCGAGCGCTGGTCGATCCCCGAAGCGACCACCGACCTGCGGGCCGCGATCGAACACCCCGAGACCGACGTGGTCGTGGTCGGTGTCCCGAACTTCATGCACGAGGAGGCGATCTCGCTGGCGGCCGGTGCCGGCAAGGCCGTCCTGTGCACGAAGCCGCTTGGCCGGACGGCCGAGGAGGCAAAGCGGATGCTCGAGGCGGTCGAGTCGGCTGGCGTGTTCGCCGGGTATCTCGAGGACCTCGTCTACACGCCCAAGACGCTGAAGGCGATCGCCGCGGTCGAGGGCGGGGCGATCGGTGCGGTCACCTGGGTCCGATCACGCGAGACGCACCCCGGACCGCATTCGGCTTGGTTCTGGGACGGCCGCCTCACCGGTGGCGGCGCGATCATCGACCTCGGCTGCCACTGCATCGAGATCATCCGCAACTTCGTCGGCAAGGGGAACCGCCCGGTGGCCGTTATGTGCCACACCGACACGCTCGTGCACCCGATCAGCGACGAGGACAACGCCATCGCGCTGATCCGCTTCGAGTCGGGCGCGATCGGGCAGTTCGAGGTCAGCTGGACGTTCCGCGGCGGGATGGACCTGCGGGACGAGGTGGCCGGCACGCATGGCACGATCTGGCTCAACCATTTCCTGCGCACCGGGTTCGAGATGTTCACCGCCGGCGGCGGGTCCGGCTACGTCGCCGAGAAGGCCGAGACCGCCGCGGGCTGGCTGTTCCCGGTCGGGGACGAGGCGTCGGAGCTGGGCTACGTCGATATGTTCAGCGACATGTTCCGAGCGATCGAAGGCCGGCGACCAGCCGCGCGAGACGTTCTACGACGGGTATGTCGTGAACGCGGTGATGGACGCGTGCTATCGGTCCGCGAAGAGCAGCGCCTGGGAGCCGGTCGAGCTGGATGTGGCGCGGCGGCGCCACACCACGGATCGCGTCGACGCCCGAGACGTTCGAGGGCCAGACGGTCATCAAGCGCGAGATCCTGCCGGACGGGCGGCACAAGCTGATCCTCAAGGACGAGGCCAGTGGGGACTTCACGGACCGGGTGGTCGCGGACGGCGGATAGGTCGAAGAGAGCGCCCGCCGCCACTCTCGGCCGGCCGACCTTCAGCCAGCCCGCGCCAGCGTGAGGTCGGCCGCGTCGGACGGGTATCCCGCTTCCAGCCATCGCCCGATCGATTCGCGCGAGAACAGCTGGTCGACCACCATCGCCGACGCGCCGATGACCCCGGCCAGCCCGCCCAGTGACGAGTGCGCGATGCGGAGGTCGCGGGTCGCCAGCGGCAGCGAGCGGCGATAGATCGTCTCGCGGATGGCCGCGATGAACAGCTCCGGGCTGTTGGCCACGCCACCGCCGATGACGATCAGCGACGGATTGAAGAAGTTGACGACACTCGCGAGCATCGAGCCGACGCGCCGTCCCGCCGATTGCAGCATCGCGACGGCGATCGGGTCGCCGAACGACGCGGCCCGGGCGACATCCTCGGCGGTCACGGTCCCGGTCTGGTCGAGCGCGAGCGCCAGCCTGGAACTCGTGCCGTCCTGGGCGACCGCCTCACCCGAGCGACCCAGCGCGGCCCCACCGGCGTACGCCTCGAGGCAGCCGACGTTGCCGCAGCGGCACACGACCGACGGGTCGTCCGAAACCTGGATATGGCCGACATCGCCCGCGCTGCCCTGTGCCCCGCGATGGAGGCGTCCGTCGGAGATGATCCCTGCGCCGATCCCCGATCCGACCTTGATGACCACGACGTTGTCGTGCCCGGCGGCCACGCCGGAGCGCCACTCCCCCATCGCCAGGAGGTTGACGTCGTTGTCCACCCACACCGGTGCGCCGTACCGCGCGGCGAACCGCTCGCGGATCGGGTAGCCGTCCCAGCCCGGCATGATCGGCGGCGAGATGGGTCGACCGGACCCGAACTCGACCGGACCCGGCACGCCGATGCCCACGCCCCACAACCGGCCGGGTACGTCCTTGGCCGTGGCCAGCAGCAGGCCGAACAGCGCATCGACCCTGTCTAGGCATGCCTCCGGACCGTCCTCGATGCGCGCCGGTTCGTCGTGATGTCCGAGGATCCGGCCGTCGAGCGTGGTCAGTGCCACGTCGATGCTGGTCGCCCCGAGATCGGCCACGAGGAGGTGGCCGGCCGTGGCCCGGAACGCGAGTTGCCGTGGCGGCCGCCCGCCCGTGCTGGGTCCGACCGGGCCCTCGGCGACCAGACCTCGTTCGATGAGCTCACCGACACGACGCCCGACGATCGCCCGGCCGAGTCCCGTCCGCTGGACGAGCTCCGACCTCGAGCGTGATCTGCCCAGGCGGATCTCGTCGAGGACGGTGACCAGGTCGTCGAGGACCTCGTCCGGCAGCGCGGTCGGTGCGATGACGCTCGGTTCCGTCTCCACGTCGCGATGATAGGACCTCCGCACCTCGCGGTACGACTTTTGCACTTGACAGGCCAAAGTACGATCACGCTACGCAACATGGTGAGGTGTTGCGTAGCCGGGCTGCGGCCCGGGGTCATCTAGACTGTCTAGACAGTCGCCCAAGTCTTGCGCCCGGCTGGAGGAGGCCCGACGCCCTTGGTCAACCGCGCATCGATCGGCGCCGCCGTCATCGGGACGGGGTTCATCGGGACGGTCCATGTCGAAGCCCTTCGACGGATCGGCGTCAACGTGCGCGGCGTGCTCGGCAGCAGCCCGGAACGCGGGGCGGCACGCGCCGACGCGATCGGCGCCCCGAAGGCCTACCCCTCGCTCGACGACCTGCTCGCCGACGATGGGGTCCAGGTCGTCCATGTCACCTCGCCCAACGACCTGCATGTCAGCCAGACCGAGGCCGCGCTCCGTGCCGGGAAGCACGTGGTATGCGAGAAGCCGCTGGCGATGACCGCCGCGGATTCGGCGCGACTGGTCGCCCTCGCCGCCGAGACCGGCCTCGTCAACGCGACCAACTTCAACATCCGCTTCTACCCGCTCAACCAGCACGCGCGCGAGGTGATCGCCGACGATGGGCTGGGCCAGGTCCGTCTGGTGACCGGTCGCTACTTCCAGGACTGGCTCCTGCTCGAGAGCGACTGGAACTGGCGGCTGCAGCCGGACCGCGGCGGGGCGCTGCGGGCTGTCGGCGACATCGGGTCGCACTGGCTGGACCTCATGACCTATGTCACCGGCCAGCACGTCGCGTCGGTGATGGCCGACCTGACCACCTTCATCGAGACGCGCCGCGAGCCGACCGGGCCGGTCGAGACCTTCTCGACCGATCGGTCCGTCGAGACGGTCGAGCGCGAGATCGCGACCGAGGACGCGGCGACGATCCTGCTCCGCTTCGACGGCGGCGCCCGGGGCGCCGTGAGCATCTCGCAGATCAGCTCCGGCCGAAAGAACTCGCTCGTCTACGAGATCGATGGTTCGGAGAGCGCCTGGGGCTGGGACAGCGAGCAGCCGGACCAGGCCTGGATCGGCCACCGCGATCGCGCGAACGAGATCCTCATCCGCAACCCGGCCCTCATGGGTCCGGCCGGCCAGGCGGCGTCCGCGCTGCCGGCAGGGCACGTCGAGGGCTTCTTCGACACGCACTGCGCCCACTTCCGGGCGATCTACGACGACGTCCTCGCCGGGCGACCCTCCTCCTCGCCCGGCTACGCGACCTTCGCCGACGGGCACGACGAGATGCTCGTCGGCGAGGCCATCGCCCGAAGTTCCCGTGAGGGCCGGTGGGTCGACGTCGATCGGTCGGACGTCCACGCGACCACGGCGCCGCAGGAGACGCACGCATGAAGCTCGGCTTCCTGACCGCACCCTTCGCCGACACGCCGCTGCTGGACGTGGCCGACTGGGCGGCAAGCGCCGACTTCGAGGTCCTCGAGATCGCCTGCTGGCCGAGGGCCGACGGGCCGGTCCGGCGCTATGCCGGCACCAGCCACATCGACGTCAAGAACCTGTCCGAGGACCAGGCGAAGGAGATCGTCGACGAAGTCGCCGCCAAGGGCCTGTCGATCTCCGGTCTGGGCTATTACCCGAACCCGCTCCATCCCGATCCGCAACACCGCGCGGAGGTCACCGAGCACCTCAAGGCTGTCATGGTCGCGGCCCGCAAGATGGGCATCCCGCTGGTCAACACGTTCATGGGCGGGGACGGCGCCAAGAACCTCGACGACAACTGGGAGGAAGCGCTCCGGGTCTGGCCGGACATCGTCGCGTTCGCCAAGGACCAGGGCGTGAAGATCACCCTCGAGAACTGCCCGATGCTGTTCAGCTACGACGAGTGGCCGGGTGGGCACAACATCGCGACGACGCCGCGCCAGTGGCGGCGCATCCTCGAGCAGTGGGGCGACACGATCGGGCTCAACTTCGATCCGTCGCACCTGATCCTGCAGATGATCGACATACAACGCTTCCTCACGGAGTTCGGACCGCACGTCCTGCACTACCAGGCGAAGGACCTGATGATCGATCGCGACGGCCTCTATGAGCGGGGCATCTTCTCGATGGGCATCGGCTGGCAGATCCCGCGCCTCCCCGGGCTGGGCGAGGTCGATTGGGGCGTCGTCCACGGCGAGCTGTATCGCCAGGGCTACGAGGGCGATTGCATCATCGAGCACGAAGACCGGCGGTTCGAGGGTTCCGATGCAAAAGTGAAGCAAGGATTCCTCATCGCCCGGGACGTCCTCCGACCGTATTGCCACTGACCGCATGACGCCCTCGATCGACTCCCTCACCGAGCGCGACATCGCCAAGGCGATCGATCATTCCTTGCTGCGGCCCGAGCTCGATGATGCCTTCATCGAGGACGGCTGCCGGCTCGCCGCGGAGTACGACGTCGCATCGGTCTGCGTGCGACCGGTGGATGTCCCCCGCGCCATCTCGCTTCTTGCCGACACCGACGTCGCCGTCGGCACGGTCATCGGTTTCCCCCACGGTGGCCAGCCGACGGCGACGAAGGTGTTCGAAGCGCATCGGGCTCTCGCCGAGGGCGCGACGGAACTGGATATGGTCATCCAGATCGGCGCGCTCAGGTCGGGCCGCGACGCCGATGTGCAGGCCGATATCGCGGCCGTTTGCGACGTCGCCCATGCGTCCGGCGCGATCGTCAAGGTGATCTTCGAGAACGCCTACCTGACCGACGATGAGAAGGTCCGGGCCTGCCACGTGTCTGAAGCCGCAGGCGCCGACTTCGTCAAGACGTCGTCCGGCTTCGCGCCCGGTGGTGCCACCCACGACGATCTCCGGCTCATGCGGGCCAATACGTCGCCCCACATCGGGGTCAAGGCGGCGGGCGGCGTCCGGACGCTCGATGCGCTGCTCGAGGTGATGGCGCTCGGGACGACCCGCATCGGGGCGACCGCCACGAAGGCGATCATCGATGACTTCCGCGCGCGCAAGGCCGGACGGGCACCCGCGGCTGCCGCGACCGGGGCGAGGCCGGATGGGGCGGGGTCCTACTGATGGGAGCCGCCACGAGCGCGCCCGTGCTGGCGTGGCTGGATGCCGCCGGCCCGGTCCTCGATCGTCTCGCGGAGAGCCAGGCCGACGCGATGGAGCTGGCGAGCCGGTGGTGTGCCGACGCGATCGGTTCCGGCGGGCTCGTGCACCTGTTCGGGACGGGCCACTCGCGCATACCGGTCGAGGAGATGTTCCCGCGCTACGGGTCGTACCCGGGCTTCAACCCGATGGTCGAGCTGTCGATGACCTTCCACACCCAGGTGGTCGGTTCGAACGGTCAGCGGCAGGCCATGGCGATCGAACGGACGTCCGGATTGGCCGAGGTGATCCTGTCGAATTTCCATTTCGGACCGCGTGACGTGATGATCGTGTTCTCCGCCGGGGGCGAGACGGCGGTCCCGATCGAGATGGCGCGTGGAGCTCGGACTCGCGGGTTGCGCGTCATCGCGGTAACCTCCCTCGCGCAGTCGACGACGACGGATCCGGACTCCCCAGTCGGCGACCGCCTGGCGAACGAGGCCGACCTCGTCATCGACCTGTGCACACCCCACGCCGACGCGTTGGTCGCCATCGACGGTGTCGACACCCCGGTCGGGCCGGGAACGACACTCGCGGCGGTCGCCGTCGCCAATAGCATCAAGGTGCGGACCGCCCAGCTCCTCGCGGAGCGTGGGGCGTTGCCGCCGACCATCACCCGGGCCTCGGTCGTCGGCGCCGAGCGCTCGCGGGCGTTGTTCGAAGCCGCATATCAGGAGCACGCGCGACGACTCGCTCGGGCCATCGCCGGGGAGGGGTGATGGTGGGAGCGATCACGCGGAGGAGGTGGCGCCGATAGATCCCACGAGAGGGACCCGACACCGGGTAGACAGGTTTCGACGACGCGACCAGATCGGCGCGTCGACAGGAGGAGGACAGCGAATGACCATGACTTCAACCCCCAAGCGGCTGTTCGGGCTGGCGGCGATCGCGGTACTCGCGGTCGCGTGCTCGAGCCCCGGTGCCGCCACCACGGCACCGAGCGCATCCGCGCCGGCCGCGTCCGAGCCGGCCGCGTCCGAGTCTGCATCGGCGTCCGCCGCGCAGCAGTGGAAGATCGGCTACTCGAACGGCGGCGGCGTCGGCAACGGCTTCCGTGAGGAGCAGGTGTGCACCGCCAAGGCCGAGGCGCTGGCCTCCGGCCAGGTGTCCGAGCTGACGACCATCCACCGCAACACCGATGCGGCCGGCCAGCTCCAGGACATCCGTGACCTGATCGCGGCCGATGTCGACGCGATCGTGTTCAACCCGAACGATCCTGCGGCGCTCAACCCGGCCCTGGCCGAGGCGAACGCCGCCGGCATCAAGACGATCTCGGTCGACGCCTACGTCACCGAGCCGAGCACCTACAACCTGTACAACAACCAGATCGAGTACGCGAAGCTTGGCGCCAAGTGGCTGTTCGACCAGCTGAACGGCGAGGGCACGGTGTACTACATGCGCGGACTTGCCGGCCACCCGGCCGATAGCGACCGCGACATCGGCTTCAAGGAAGTCCTCAAGGACTATCCGAATATCAAGGTCGTCCCGAATGCCGATGGCGTCGCCACCGGTTGGGATCCGGCCACCACCACGACCCTGATCAACGAGTTCATCTCGAGCGGCCAGTACGACACCATCCAGGGCATCTGGACGTCGGGCATGGACTCCCAGGTCGTCGACGCCATCAAGGGCGCCAACAAGACGTACGTGCCGATCGTCGGCGCGGACCTCGGGGCGTTCGTCGGGCAGCTGCTCAACGAGACTGGCCTCGAAGGCGCCGCCGTGACCAACACCGCCGCCGTCGGTGGCGCGGGTGTCGCGCTCGCCCTCAAGCTCCTGAACGGTGAGACCGTCGAGACGGACTCGACGGCTGCCCAGCCGAACACGGTCCTGCTCAAGCCGGTCTTGGCCGACAACACGAGCGACGCCGGCAAGACGACGCTCGAGTCGTGGCAGGTCGACGGACTCGACCCGCTCTGGCCGCTCGGTCTCCAGATCGAAGGCTTCACGACGTACACCCCCGAGCAGGCCGTCGCCTGCAAGGGTCCGGGCGAGGCGTAAGCCTGCCAGGGTCCACCTAGCCATTCCGCGAGGGGATGCCGGCACCGCCGGTGTCCCCTCGCACTATCCTGAGGATCGATGACCGTCGCGACCGACCTCTTGCTCGAAGCGACCGGGATCGCCAAGACCTATGGCGCCGTGGTCGCGCTGCGCGACGCGTCGCTTGCCGTGCGACCCGGCGAGGTGCACGCGCTCATGGGCGCCAACGGGGCCGGCAAGAGCACGCTCGTCAAGATCCTCACCGCCGCCATCCAGCCGGATACCGGCACCATCACCATCCGCGGCAAGCCGTGGGTAGCCCGTTCCCCGGCCGAGGCACGCCGGGGCGGCATCATCTCCGTCTACCAGGAGCCGGCGCTCATCCCGGACCTGGACATCCGATCGAACCTCCGGCTGACCGATACGCCGCTGGAGCCATTCCGTCATTGGCTGGCCGAGCTCGGGCTGACCGGCCTCGATCTGTCGAGCATGGCGCGGCACGTGCCGCTGGCCTCGCTCCGGATCATCGACCTCGCCCGCGCGCTGGCCATCGAGCCGGCCGTCCTGATGCTCGACGAGATGACCGCCGCGCTGCCGGCGAACCTCACCGAGCGGGTGCTTGAGGTCGTGGGCCGACAACGCCACAGCGATCGGTCGGTGATCTTCATCTCGCACCGCATGATCGAGATCGCCGCGGTCTGTGATCGCGCCACGGTCCTGCGCGAAGGCCAGACCGTCGGCGTCGTCGACGTGACGCCAGGCTCGGAGGAGCGGATCGTCGAGCTGATGCTGGGCGAGATCGTCGGTGACATGCCGGCCGCCGCCCAGCGGACTGCGAGCACAAGCGAGCGCGCGACCACGACCCCGCGCCTCACGGCTCGGGACATCTCGGCCCGGACGAAGCTCCAGGACGTGTCCTTCGACCTGTACCCGGGCGAGGTCCTGGGCGTCGTCGCCCTCGAGGGTCAAGGCCAGGACGAGCTGTTCGACATCCTGGCGGGCTCCGAGCGGCCGAGCGGCGGTGAGCTGCTCGTCGACGGCTCGGCCGTCACGTTCCGTCATCCCGCGGACGCGATCCGTGCCGGGCTGGTGTACGTGCCCGCCGATCGCGCCGAGGCGCTGCTCATGCAACGGTCCGTCCGGGAGAACATCGCCCTGCCGTTCGCCACGCGGCTCAAGAGCTGGGGGCCGATCAACCTGCCGGTCGAGCGCGAGAAGGTCAGCGGCGCGATCCAGACACTCCAGATCGACACGCGCGCGGCGCGCGAGGTTCGGCGACTGTCGGGCGGGAACCAGCAGAAGGTGACGATCGCTCGCTGGGTTGCCGGTGGCGTCAGGACGATGCTGTGCTTCGACCCGACGCGCGGCATCGACATCCGCACGAAGGCCCAGATCTATCTGCTGCTCCGCGACCTCGCGGATGCCGGTGCCGCCGTCCTGCTCTACACGTCGGAGCTCAAGGAGGTCCAGCTGGTCTGCGACCGGGCGATCGTGATCTTCGGTGGCCGCGTCGTCGCCGAGATCGCCGCGGCTGATGCCGACGAGCCCGCGCTGCTCCGCGCGGCGTACAACCTGCGCTCTGGCGAGGTCCTGCCCGAGGACGTCGCAGCGGAAGTCGTCGCCGCGTCGATGGATGACACCGCCGAGACCGCCGCAGAGTCCCTTGCCGGGACGGACGTAGAGACGGTCGCGGTCGAGCAGCCGAGGACCGACGCATGAGCGCCGCCAGCCCGACTGTGGCCGCGCCTCGACCCCGTTTCTCGATCGCGCTGGCGGGCTGGGCACGTCGGAACGGCTGGACCCTC
The DNA here is from genome assembly GCA_963813535.1 of uncultured Chloroflexia bacterium. Classification (GTDB taxonomy): domain Bacteria; phylum Chloroflexota; class Limnocylindria; order Limnocylindrales; family CSP1-4; genus SPCO01. The sequence goes on from CAWEZH010000003.1 coordinate 297,926, forward strand.
GGGCTGATCGCGTTCTTCATCCTGCTGCTGGGCTTCACGAGGATGATCCAACCGAACTACGGCGTCGCCGGCATCCAGGGCCTCGCCATCTCGGTCCTGCCCCTCGCGCTGGCCGCGGTCGCCCAGGCGGTCATCGTGATCGCCGGCGGCATCGACCTCTCGATCGGCTCGATGATGGCGCTCACCAGCGTGGTGTCGGCTGCACTCATGCTGAACCAGTCCGAGGAGTTCGGGTTCGTCGTCGTGGCGGGTGTGCTGCTGCTCGGTCTCGTGCTGGGCGCGGTGAACGGTGGACTCGTCGTCGTGACTCGCGTGCCGGACATCGTCGTCACCCTCGCGATGTCGTTCGTCTGGGCCGGCTCCGCACTGCTCGTGCTCCAGCGACCCGGGGGCGGGTCGACGAAGTGGCTCCAGCAGCTGGTGCTGGGGCCGATCGGCAGCGAGTGGGTCCCGAAGGCCGCCGTCGCCCTGGCGATCATCATCGCGATCATCTGGATCCCGATCCGCCGCTCGCGGCTGGGGCTGTCGCTCTACGCGGTCGGGAGCAACCAGCTCGCCGCCTTCCGAAGCGGCGTGTCGATCGGTCGGACCAAGATCATCGCCTACATGATCGGCGGCCTCTTCGCTGCCATCGCCGGGCTCAGCCTCACGGCAAGCACTGGGATCGGGACGCCCGTGCCCGGCCCGTACACGCTGCTGAGCGTCGCCGCCATCGTGCTCGGTGGTGTCAGCCTGGCCGGCGGCCGCGGGGGCGTCGTCGGCCCGATCATCGCGGTGATGGTCCTCTCGCTGATCCGGACCGACATGACGTTCCTGCGTATGAACACGAACCTCGCGACGGTCGCCCAGGGCGTGATCCTGATCGGCGTGGTCATGGTCGGCACCCTCATCCAGGTCCGGCGGGAACGGGCATGACCGGCGCCGTCGACACCTCTCCCACGGGGAATCCGTACCTGACGGCGGCAGGCTGGCGCCGCCTCTTCCGCGACCGGCCGATGATCCCGTTGCTGGTGCTGCTCGGGATCCTCGTCGTCGCGTTCCTTCTGCTCAACCCCAGGACGAACATCACGGACTGGGTCGCGGCGATGCTCCGAGCAGCGGTCCCGCTCGCGATCCTGGCCGGCTGCCAGACCATCGCCATGCTCACCGGCGGCATCGACCTGTCGGTCGGTGCGGTCGCGTCGATGACCGGGTTCGTGCTCGCCACGCTGGTCGGTGGCCCGGGCCTCGCGGCAGGCCTGGCGATCGCGCTGGTTATCGCGGCACTCGCCGGTCTCGCGACCGGCGTCGGCGTCGGTGTCTTCCGGGTCCACCCGCTGATCATGACCCTGGGCATGAGCCTGGTCGTGCTGGGTCTCGCCAACGTCTGGCAGATCGTCATGGTGCAGACCGGCGCCGGCGTGCCTGCCAGCTTGCGAACGCTCGGGACAGGAACACTCCTCGGCGTGATCCCGTACAGCTTCGCGGTCTTCGTGCCGCTCGCGGCGATCATCCTGCTCGGGCTACGACGGACGGGCTACGGTCGGCTCCTGTATGCCGTGGGCGACAACCCGATCGCGGCGCGCCTCTCGGGCGCCAGGGCGTGGCAGGTCCTGATCGCTCTGTACGTGATCTCGGCGCTCCTCGCCGGCATCGCCGGTTTCCTGATCTCCGGGCTGACCAACGTCTCGAGCGTGACGCTCGCCGACAGCTACGTCCTGCCATCGGTCGCGGCGGCGGTCATCGGCGGGACGTCGATCATGGGCGGTCGTGGCGGCTACGGCGGGACCATCGTCGGCGCACTGATCCTGACCGTCATGGGTGCGCTCCTGAACTCGCTGGGCTACCCGGAGGCGGTCCGGCAAGTGCTGTACGGCGCGATCATCGTCGTGGTCGCCGCGGCCTACACCCGGGTGACCGGCGAGACCTGATGGCCGCCAGTGGCCACGAGGTCCCGAGCCGCCATCTCGGTCTCGACCTCGGTGGGACCAACATCAAGGCCGTCGTGGTCGAACGGGACGGCGAGGACTGGCGGGTGCTCGATCGCGACCAGGTTGGCACTCCCGCGGCCGACGGCCCGGACCGTGTGGTCGCCCGGCTCGCGGAGGTCGGCGCCGAGGCGATCGGCCGGTGTCCGGGCGTCACCAGCGTCGGGATCGGCATCCCCGGGCTGTACGACCCGTCGGCCGGCACGACCCGGTTCCTCGTCAACATCCCCGGGGCGTGGGACGGCAAGGCCGTGGCCGGCCCCGTCGGGATCGCGCTGGGGCTCCCGACGGCATTGATCAACGATGCCCGGGCATTCGGGCTGGCGGAGCTGCGGCTGGGGGCCGCTCGGGGTGCGTCGGCGATGATCGGGTTGACGCTGGGGACCGGCGTCGGTGGCGTGATCGCCATCGACGGGCGGGTCTACCAGGGTCGCGACGGCACGGGTGGCGAGCTCGGTCACCAGACGCTCGACCCGGACGGGCCGACGTGCGGCTGCGGCAATCGCGGCTGTCTCGAGGCCTACGCCCGCGCGGACCGCATCGCCGAGACCTGCGGGGCGTCGACGGTCGAGGAGGCGGTCGACCGGGCGCGCGCAGGTGACCCGCGGGCACGCGAGGGCCTCGAGCGCGTCGGCCGATACCTCGGCGTCGGGATCGCGAACATGATCACGGTGGTCACGCCGCAGAAGGTCGTCATCGGCGGTGGCGTGGCCGCCGGCATCGATCTCCTCCTCGACACGATTCGCGACGAGGTCCGTCGCCACGTCTTCACCACGACGCTCGATGGCGTCGAGATCGTGCCGGCCGAGCTCGGCACCTGGGCCGGCGGGATCGGCGCAGCGATCCACGGGGCGGAGCAGGCCGCAGCGCGATCGAGCGGCGCAGGTGGACCGATGACCGCGGCTGCCGGATCCACGGCGCCGGCGCGATGACCGAGGCCGGCTACCAACCGCAGTACCGCCAGATCGAGCAAGCGATGCGCGAGCGCATCGCCGTCCTGCCACCCGGCGCGAAGCTGCCATCGGACACCGACCTGTGCGCGGAGTTCGGCGTGAGCCGGATGACCGCCAGGAACGCGATGGAGCGCCTCGCCGCCGACGGGCTGATCCGGCGGGAGCCAGGCCGAGGCAGCTTCGTCACGGCGCCACCCGCGCACCGCCGGGCGAACCGGCTCATGACCTTCTCACAGGAGATGCGGCGCACGGGCCGCGTCCCGAGCTCGCGGCTGCTGACGCGGGCCGTCCGCCCGTCGAACCCGGCCGAGGCGGCAACGCTCGGGATCCCGCCGCGTCAGGCCGTCGTGCACCTGCGCCGGCTGCGGCTTGCCGACGGCGAGCCGATCGCGCTCGAATCGACGATCCTCGTCGGCGCCACGGCCGAGGCGGTCATGGCTGCGGACCTCGCGGGCGGGTCGCTCCACGAGACGCTCGGGCGTGCCGGGTTCGTGCTGTACCGCGGGACCGGGACGATCTCGGCGCTCGCGGCCACGGCCGAGGATGCACATCTCCTCGGGATCCGCGACGGGGACCCGTTGCTCGTCGAGCGGCGGGTGATCGTCGACGGCCACGGTCGCCGCATCGAAGCCACCGAGTCGCGCTACGTCGCGGGTCGCTACGGGCTGGACGTGCAGTTCGACGTCGAGCTGCCGGACTTCGAACCCAGCGGCTCCCCGGAGTGACCGACGAGGTCGTCCGCGGCCGGCTCGTCCTCGACGACCGGGTGGAGAGCGGGCGTATCACGATCGAGGACGGGCGGATCGCTGCCGTCGACCTGGAGCCCGCCGACGACGGTTTGCCCTACATCGCGCCCGGGTTCGTCGACGTCCATGTCCACGGCTGGGGCGGCCACGATGCGATGGGCGATGCCGACGCCCTGGATGGCATGGCGAAGGCGCTCCTTCGGCGGGGCGTGACGTCGTTCCTGCCGACCGCGGTCACGGCGCCACTCGAGACGCTCGCGGCGTTCGCGGACAGGGTCCGGGCATGGATGCCGACCGCGCCGGCCGACGGCGCCGAGCCGCTCGGGTTCAATCTCGAGGGTCCGTTCCTGGCTCCGGGCAAGCGCGGTGCCCACGCGGCGGCCCATCTTCGCGAACCGGCCGGTACCCCGGGCGAGACGCTCGAACCGCTGATCGACGGTCTGCGTCTCCTGACCCTCGCCCCGGAACTTCCCGGTGCCACCGACCTCATCCGCTGGCTCCACGACCAGGGTGTGGTGGTGTCGGTCGGGCACTCCGCGTCGAGTGCCGTGGGTGCCTGGGATGCGTACGCCGCGGGTGCTCGCTCGACGACCCACCTGTTCAACGCGATGACCGGCATCGACCATCGATCGCCGGGCGTCGCCGTCGCGGCGCTGCTGGACGACGACGCGTACGTCGAGCTCATCGCCGACGGGATCCACGTCCACCCATCGATCTGGCCGCTGATCACGAGGCTCAAGCCGCCCGAGCGGTTGCTGCTCGTGAGCGACGCGCTGGCAGTCGCCGGGACGGCCGACGGGAGCGGACGGATCGGCGAGCTGGAGATCGAGGTCCGGGATGGTCGGGCCGTGCTGGCCGGGACCGACACGCTGGCTGGATCCGTCATCGCGCTCGACAGCGCCGTCCGCAACGCCGCAGCTGTCGGGATCCCTCTGGCCGACGCCGTCGCCGCCGCCAGCCGCAACCCGCTCGAACTGCTGGGCGTCACCGACCGGGGCCGGCTTGCGGAGGGCCAGCGCGCGGACCTGGTCGAGCTCGACGAGGACCTATCGGTGCTCCGCGTCATGCGCGGCGGCGCCTGGATCGTCGGCGACTAGCCCTCAGCGCGGCGGCATCGCCGCGAAGGTATTGTCCACGTCCTCGAGCATCCGCAGCGTCGCCGCCTCGACCACGTCGAGGTAGCGCTGCCCGTACTCGACCGACGCCTCCCGAGCGTCGCCCCAGGTGCCTGAGTGCGTCGCGCGATGGACCGAGCCGGGTGTCGAGAAGAAGAAGGCGGTGTGCACGCCGGCCGGGCTGCCGACCTCCGGGAACGGCGGCATCTCGGCATTCGCGTTGTCGATGTCGACCAGGCCTTCGTCCACCGCCATCACGGCCGACGTCTCGGCACGGTTCGCGTGGAGGCCCGCCGTCGGACCGAAGAACTCGGCCGACTCGTCGGCGGTCAGACCGTCCCAGTAGTTGATCGGGAAGGCGCGCGTGCCGGCAGGCAGGCGGTCTGCCCCGTTCGCGCAGGCATACGCGATCGCGAGCGTGTTGTCGTAGTGGCCGTTGAGGAACACGATCGTGCGGAAGCCCATCGTCGCCAGACCGACCGCGACGTCCTCGACGAGCGCCATGAACGTCGGGATCCGCAGGTACACGACGCCCGTGAACCCGGCATGCGGGTACGACAGCCCGTAGTCGATCGATGGGGCGACCGCGGCACCGACTTTCGGGGCCACGCGCCGGGCGACCTCGACCGGGACGATGACGTCGGTCGCCAGCGGGCCATGCGGACCGTGCTGCTCGGTCGAGCCGATCGGCACGATGACGGTCTGGTGCTCGGCCACGAACGCCTCGACCTCGGGGTTCGTCATCTCACCCAGGAACACGGTCGGTCGCTTCATCCCGGCTCTCCTCGTTGCGTCGCGGTCACGCGATGGTGGTCCTCAGTTTCCCGATGCCCTCGATCCAGCACGTCACGACGTCACCCGGCTCCAAGTGTCGTTCGGGACCGAGCGGACCGGCCAGCCGCGCCGGCGTCCCGCTCGCGATCAGGTCGCCCGGCTCGAGACGGACATGCCGGCTCAGGTAGGCGACGACCTCCGCGACCGAGAACCGCATGTCCGACGTGCGCCCGTCCTGGATCGCGGTGCCGTTGATCGTGCAGCCAAGGCGGACGTCGCTCGTATCGAACTCGTCGGCCGTGACGACCCACGGTCCGACCGGGCAGAAGCCCGGCATCGATTTGCCGAGCAGCCACTGATCGCCGTCGAGCCACGGGTCGCGCGATGAGACGTCGTTCACGATCGTGTAGCCCTGGACGTGGCGCATCGCGTCCTCGACCGACACCTGCCACGCCGGCTCGCCGATGACCACGCCGAGCTCCACCTCGGCGTCCACGTTCGTGCGTGAGGCTGCGGTCCCAGCTGAGGACGGCACCATCACCGATCACCGAGGTCCGCGCCTTGCCGTATACGAGCGGTCGTTCCGGGCCGGGATCGCCCGGTGCGCCGGGCGCACGGTAGTTCAGCCCGATCGTGTAGATCGCACCCGGAGCGGGCACCTCCAGTCGCATCGGTCAGGCGGTGACCGTCGGGTCGGCGAGGAGCGGGGTGACGGCCTCGCGCATGACGTCGGCCATGCCGCCCACGCCGGTCCAGCGCTCGAACGCGATGGCCGCCTGCTGGATCAGCATCTCGGATCCGTTGGCGGCGCGCAGACCGCGCGCCCGGGCCGCCCGCAGCAGCGGCGTCTCGGCGGGGACGTAGACGAGGTCGAAAACGGTCGCCGCGCCGCGCATCTCGTCGACGGGGATCGTGAGACCGGGGTCGATCATGCCCACCGTCGTCGCGTTGACCGCCAGGTCGGCCAGGCGAACGGCGGTGATGAAGGCGGGACCGCCAAGCTCCGCGGCGTGCCGCTCCGGACGGCGCACCGCGGCGAACCGGTCCAACAGCGACCGGGCGGCGTCGACCGTCCGGCTGGCGACCGTGACTCGGCCGGCGCCCGCCTGAAGGCATGCGAACACGACCGCGTGGGCCGCGCCCCCGGCGCCGACGACCACAACGTCGGCACCGGTCAGGGGCCGGCCCATCGCAAGCTCGACGCCGGCCAGGAAGCCGGGGGCATCGCTGTTGAAACCGACGAGCCGGCCGTCGGGCATGCGGACCACGTTGTTGACGGCCCCGATCGTCTCGGCGTCCCCCTCGACCTCATCGACCAGCCCGGCCACGACCTGCTTGTACGGCGCGGTGACCCCGAGGCCGAGCCAGTCGTCGCTGGCGCGCGCTTCGCGCACGACAGGCTCGACCGCGTCCGGCTCGATCTCGCGCAGGACGTAGCGCGCGTCGATCCCGGCGGCGTCAAACGCCGCGTCGTGCATCACCTGCGAGTGCCGTCGCTTGAGCGGCTTGCCGATCAGCGCGACCTGACGAGTCACGACGGGACGGCGACCCGGTCCCGGTTGGGCTTGCGGACCGGTCCAGCCGATGCGGGGAAGGTGACGTTCGGGATGATGTGGTCCACCCAGTCCTGGAGCTGCTTCGGGTCCGGGGTCATCGTGTGCAGGACGAACTGCTCGACGCCGGCGTCCACCCGGGCCTGCAGTGACGCGACGATCTCGTCCGGCGTGCCGAACAGGTAGACGGTTTCGAGATAGTCCGGCCCGCGCTCGCCGCTCATCACCTTGAGGAACGCGCGGTGCTGCTCCTCACGCGCCTTCTGCGGATCGTTCGTCAGCACGAGATGGAGGAAGTTCTCGTGGGCGACCGACAGCTCCGTCGGGTCCTGACCGTTCTCGCGGAAGAACGTCTGGAGCTCGTCCCAGTCGCGTCGGATGTCGGGGGGCGGGCATGTCGGTCGCGGGATCCAGCCGTCGGCGCGAAGCGTGCGCGCCTTCACCGACTCGACGAACTTCGGCACATCGGGTGACTTCGGGTTGGCGAGCTGCGAGCCACCTCCGACCCACACGGGCGGACGCTGCCCGGTGCGGGGCTCGATGAAGACGTCGTCGACCGAGTAGTACTTGCCGTGATAGGTGACGGTCTCGCCCTCGAGCAGCGGCAGCATGATGTCGAGCATCTCGTCGGTCCGCTTGCCGCGCTCCGACTTGTGCACGCCCACCGCCTCGTACTCCGCGTCGTTCCAGCCGACCCCAGCCCCGAGGACCATCCGGTTGTCGGACAGGAACTGGAGCGTCGCGAGCTCCTTGGCGAGGAGGACCGGGTTGCGCAGCGGCATGATCAGGATCGACGTCCCGAGCCGGACCCGTTCGGTCACGCCGGCCGCCACGCCAAGGGCCATGAGCGGCTCGAGCCAGTTGACCGAGTAGAACCGCTTGCCCACCAGCAGGTGGTCGGTGATGAACAGCGAGTCGAAGCCCAGGTCCTCGACGGTCCGGGCGAACGCCTTGATGCCGCGCGCCCGCTCCGGCCCGTCACCCTCCCAGACGTAGGAGGGCAGGAAGACCCCGAATCGTCCGACGTCGCTCATCGGCCATGCTCCTTCGCGCGTTGTGGCCTCATCGGCCGCGGTATTCCGGATCTCGCTTCTCGAAGAACGACGTCGCGCCCTCGAGCATGTCGTCGGTGGCGAACACTCGATCCGACGCGTCGAGCTCGGCCGCCAGGCCGGTCGCCAGATCGGCGTCGCTCGCCAGGTCGATCAGTCGCTTGGCCTCCCGCACGGCGACCGGACCACGCGACGCGATCTCGGCGGCGATCTCGTCGGCGGCGGCGAGGGCCTGGCCCGACGGCACCACCCGGCTGACGAGGCCGATGCGCTCGGCTTCGTCGGCGGTCAGCACCCGCCCGGTCAGGATCAGCTCCTTGGCGCGTCGCCGTCCCCGACGACCCGAGGCAGGCGCTGGGTGCCGCCCGCACCGGGCGTCACAGCGAGCCGAACCTCGGGCAGCCCCAGCCGGCTGGTCTCGGACGCCACGCGGATGTCGCAGCACAGCGCCAGCTCCAGCCCGCCGCCGAGGGCGTTCCCCTCGATCGCGGCGATGGTCGGCATCGGCAGGCGCGCCAGGCGGTCGGCCGTGCCCGACTCGAGGGCATGTCGCTCACGACCGTCCGGTCCGCGCTGCGACTCGAACTCCCCGACGTGCGAGCCGGCGGAGAACGCCCGATCGCCCTCGCCGGTGACCACGACCACCCGAACATCGCCCGGCGATGCGGCCTCGAGGACATCGAGCGCACCACCGAGCTCGACGAGGAGCTCGCGCGTGACGAGGTTGAGCGGCGGGTTGGCGATCGTGAGGTGGGCGACGGTGCCCAGCTCGAGCCGGATGAGACCGGTCATGGCGCGCTCGCGAAGTCGGCCGCCAGGCCCATCGGCCCCGTCGCGTAGATCCGCGGGTCCATCTGCCGCAGGTCGTCGGCGACACGCGGGCGGAAGCCCATCTGGCCGAGCACCTCGCGCTCGACGTCGATGCCCGGTGCCACTTCGATCAGGACCAGGCCATCGTCCTCGAGGGCGAAAACCGACCGGTCGGTGACGTAGCGGACCTGCTGGCCACGTTCCCGGGCGAGGCGCCCGCTGAACGAGATCTCGCGGACCTCCGGCACGAACTTCGGCAGGGTGCCTTCATGGACGACACGGACCCCACCCTCGATCTCGAGCTGGAGGCCTTGCGCGGTCAATGTCCCGACGAAGTTGATCCGCGGCGTCCTGGCGCTGATGTTCGGGAAACCGCCCGGCCCGCGCACACGACCCTCGAAGGCGTGCACGTTGACGTTGCCCTCGGCGTCGACCTCCGCAAACGAGAGGCTCGCGATGTCGAGCCCGCCGCCGTCGTAGAAGTCGAACATGGACGGCTGGTCGATCATCGCCTGGTAGTTGAAGCCGGCCCCGCCCTCGTTGCCGGCGACCGGCACGCCGCCGAAGATGCCCTGCTCGACGGTGAGCACGAGCTGATCGGTGATGCCCTCCTCCCAGGCGACCCGACCGATGAGCTGACTGATGCCGAAGCCCAGGTTGCAGATGGCCCCGCGCGGGAACTCGAGGAGCGACCGGCGGGCGATGATCTTGCGGACGTCGAGCGGGAGCGGCGGCTCGTCCGTCACGGGCTTGCGCAGCTTGCCGGCGTAGTACGGCGAGTCCCGCGTGATGTATGTCTGCCACTGGTCGGCGTCGACGTAGACGTGGTCGACGAGGGCGCCCGGGACCTTCACGTCGCGCAGCGGCAGGCTGCCACGGCGCGCGAGCTGGCGGACCTGCGCGATGACGATCCCGCCGCTGTTCCGGGCGGCCATGGCCATCGCCAGCATCTCGCCCTGGACCGCCTCGCCCTCCATCGTCAGGTTGCCGTCCTCGTCCGCGGTCGTGCCGCGGATCACGGCGACGTCGATCGGGAAGGCATGGAACAGCAGCCACTCCTTGCCGCGGAGCGTGATGACCTCGACGAGATCGTCTGTAGTCCGGTCGTTCTGCTTCCCGCCGGTCTGGCGGGGGTCGACGTACGTCCCCAGCCCGACCTGCGTCACGAGGCCGGGTCGCCCGGCGGCGATCTCGCGCATCAACTGCGAGAGCACGCCCTGGGGGAATGAATATGACTCGAGCTCACCAGCTTCGACGAGCGCACCGAGCCGCGGCTCGTTGCCGATGTTGCTGCCGATCGTCCGTCGCATCAGTCCGGGCAGCCCGAGCTGCGAGAACCCGCGATCGGCGAAGTCGCCGATGCCGACGACCCGGACGGTCGTCAGATCGCGCGGGCGGCCGTCGGCTTCGTAGACCGTGGCCAGCTCGTCGATAAACCGCTGGGGGAGCGCATGGCCGGCGCCCGACCCGCCGATCACCACGGTGCTCCCGTCCCGGACGAGGCCGACGGCATCGCGGACGGAGATCACCTTGGGCGTTCCGAGGCCGCTCACGGCATGTATCCCCCGCTGTTGGGGTTGAGTGTCTGGCCCGTGAACAGCGACGACCGGTCGGACAGGAGGAAGACGACCGCCTCGGCCACTTCGTCGGCGCGACCGAACCGCCCGAGCGCCATGTCGCGGAGCCGAGCCTTCCCCGCATCGGTGTCGACCAGGTCCGTCGTCATCTCGGTCAGCGTCACGCCCGGAGCGACGGCGTTGATGCGCACGCCCTTCGTGCCGAACTCCCGCGCCAGCGACCGGGTCAGCCCGATCAATCCGGCCTTGGCCGCGCTGTACGCGGCCGTCTCGGTGACGCCCATCTGGCCGAGCCGCGAGGCGATGTTGACGATCGACCCGCTGCCACGCTCGACCATCGAGGGCAGCACCGCCCGGATCGTGTGGAACGCCGCGCTCAGATCGGTCCGGATGACCTCGTCCCACTCCGAGGGCTCGATGTCGAGGAACGGGCCGACCTGGGTCTTGCCGGCGTTGTTCACGAGCCCGTCGATGCGGCCGAAGCGCTCGATGACGGCGGCGACCAGCCGCTCGGCCTGCTCGCCATCGCCGATGTCCGCTGCGAAGCAGTCCCCGTCGGCACCCGCTTCGCGGACGCGGGCGAGCGTCCGCTCCGCCCCATCGCGCGACTGGTGGTAATGGATCGCGACGATGGCTCCCTCCCCTGCCGCCTTGGCCGCGACCTCCGCGCCGATCCCGCGGCTGCTGCCGGTGACGAGCACGACGCGATCCGCGAGCGAGCCGGTCAAGCGCCGACCCCTTCGACGGCGGCGCCGAGCGGCACCGCGGCAGGTCGCGCCGTCGACGCCCGCATGGCCAGCTCGGTCGGCAGGACCGTGGACGACAGCTCCTCGCCGCCGAGGACGCGCACTGCCTCGGCGAAGCCGCGACGACCCATCTCGCGCAATGGCAGCCGGACGGTCGAGAGGCTGGGCGACGTGATCGCGGCCACCGGGACGTCGTCGAAGCCCGCGACGGAGACCTGCCGCGGGACGTCGATGCCCGACTCGGCGAGGCGCGCAAGGGCGCCCATCGCCAGCGGGTCGTTGGCGCAGGCGACCGCGGTGAACCGTCCCGGACCGCCGAGCAGCGTGTCGATGCCGAGCGCGCCACCATCGCGGTCGAAGCCGGTATGGATCACGAGCCGCTCGTCGAACGGGATCGCGGCCTCGGCGAGACCGCGGCGATAACCGGCGAGGCGGGCCCGGGCGACGAACAGCGTCGACGGACCGGCGAGGAACGCGATCTCGCGATGGCCGAGCTCGACGAGCGCCGCGATCATGCGCGCCATCCCGGCCTCGTTATCGACGCCGACGTCGGCGTCGCCGAGCGCATGCGGCGAGAGGTGCACCACTGCTGCTCCGTCACTGCGCATCGCGGCGAGGTGCTTCTCGATCTCCTGGTTCGACTCGGGGTCGTCGAGGCCGCTCGCGGCGAAGATCACGCTCGCCGCACGCATCGATCGCAGCAGCCGTACGTACGACGTCTCGCGTTCGGCGTCACGCTCGGAACTGCAGGTGATGACGAGATACCCGGCCGGCGAGGCGGCGTCCTCGACGCCGCGCACGACCTCCGCGAAGTACGGGTCGGTGATGTCGTGGACGATCACCGCGACGACCGGGATCTGGCTCTTGAGCAGCCCACGCGCGAGCGCGTTCGGCACGTAGTCAAGGGCACGGGCGGCATCTAGCACCCGCTCCCGCGTCGCCGCGCTGACCGGGTAATCGGCCGACGAGACCACGCGCGACGCGGTCGCCGTCGAGACGCCCGCCAGACGGGCGACCTCGGTGATCGATGCCATCAGAACGGGAAGGTCGGTGGTTCGTCGCGCACCGTGACCCACTGCCACTCGGTGAAGTTGTCGAGGTTCGCCTCGCCGCCGTAGCGGCTGCCGTTGCCCGACATCCCCGTCCCGCCGAACGGGATCGTCGCCTCGTCGTTGAGCGTGCCGTCGTTGACGTGGACCATCCCGGCCTTGATGCGGTTGGCGACCGACAATCCGCGCGAGATCGACCTCGAATAGACCGCGCCGACGAGTCCGTACTCGCTGTTGTTGGCCAGGGCAAGCGCCTCCTCGTCCGTCCGGAAGGTCGTGACCGGCGCGACCGGTCCGAAGATCTCGTCCGTCCAGGCCGGCAGATCCTGGGTCACGTCGGCGAGCACCGTCGGCTGGTAGAAGAGGCCCTCGTGCGTGCCTCCCGTCACAAGGCGAGCCCCGCCCTGGACCGACCGCTGGACGATGTCGTCGACGCGTCGGATCTGCTTCTCGTTGACGATCGGGCCGAGCTGGACGTCCTCGCGGTACGGGTCGCCCATCCGCAGCTTCTGTGCCTTGTCGCGCAACGCATCGACGTACTCGCCGGCGATGCTCTCGTGGACGATGTGCCGGCCGGCCGCGAAACAGACCTGGCCCTGGAACTGGAACGACGAGAACGCGCCGGCGGCCGTCGCGGCGTCGAGATCAGCGTCGTCGAGCACGATGAAGGCGTTGTTGCCACCGAGCTCGAGCGACACCTTCTTCAGCCGTGCGCCCGCGAGCTCGCCGACCCGCCGGCCCGCGGCGGTCGAACCCGTGAACGACACGATGTTGACGTTCGGATCCGTGACGAGCGCCTCGCCGACGTCGGCGCCGCCGACGACGATCTGGAGCAGGCCGTCCGGCAGCCCCGCCTCGCGGAAGACCGCCTCGAACATGGCGCCACCGATGACCGGCGTCTGGGGATCAGGCTTGAGGACGACGGCATTGCCGAGGGCGAGTGCCGGCGCGACGACCCGCATCCCAAGCACGCTCGGTGAGTTCCACGGCGTGATCGCACCGACGACCCCGATCGGGATCCGCCGGACCATCGACAGGCGGCCCTTCACGGCGGTCGGTACGAGCGAGCCGTAGGGCTGCCACGGCAGCGTCGCGGCGCTCAGGATCTCGCCGTACGCGAAGTTCGACTCGTGGTGCATCTTGCTGTGCGACGCGCCGGTCTCCCGCATCGTCCACGTCCCGAATTCCTCGCGGTTGGCCTCGTAGATGTCGGCGGCCTTGCGCAGGATGCGCGCGCGTTCCTGGAACGATGTCTCGGCCCACACCGGCTGAGCCTCCTTGGCCGCGGCGGCAGCCCGGGCCACGTCGTCCGTGGTGGAGCCGCGGACCGTGGCGATCAGCCGGCCCGTCGCGGGCTCGTGGTCCTCGACCGGGGCTCCGGTCCCCGGCTCCCAGGTCTCGACGAACGAGCCGAGCCAGCCCGCTGCCGATGACTCTGTGGTGTCAGGTGCGATCGCGGCCATCTCGTCCTCCTTCGGGCGACTCCCTGTCACCCGACCAGCGTTCTGCGTAGGTGCGCGGCGCATCCGTCGCGACGGCCCGATGACCGGTCGACGGGTCACGCCAGACCGGGCCGCGAGCCACCACGGCGTCGATCAGTCCTTCCTCGAGGTAGGCGGGGTACTCCCACGAGCGCAGCTCGAGCGCCATCTGGCCCGGATAGCCGATGAGCTCCCGCACGCGCTTGTCGGTGTAGTAGCCACCGACGATCGTCAGCTGGAGCGCGGCAAGGTTGGTCGGCTCATCGGCGAGGGCGGTGAGGCGCTTCCCAACGTCGGCGCCGAGGTCCGGCCGCAGAGCCGCCTTCAGCGGCTCCGCCAGGTCGGGGCGTGCGCGAACGACGAATGCGAGGCGATCGTCGGTCAGGATATCCGCCGCCGACGGCATGTCGTCCGCGGCCGGGATGAAGTGGTCGGCGATCGCCGCGAGCGTGGCGCGCTCCCCATCGTCGAGGCTGGTCGAGGCTGCCGTCTCGGTCGTGGCCGGCATCCCGCCCTCGAGGTCGGTCGGGGCGCCGGTCTCCTGCGTCATACGGGCACCTGCTGCTCGAAGCGCGTTTCGACCATGTGATCGGCGGCGCGCAGGGCGATCGACACGATCGTCGACGTCGGGTTCACCCCCGACGACGTGACGAAGGACGAGCCGTCGACGACGTAGAGATTCGGGACATCGTGCGCGCGGTTCCAGCGGTCCAGGACGGACGTCTTCGCGTCGTTGCCCATCCGGGCGGTCCCGAGCAGGTGCCAGCCCGAATAGCGCATCAGCCGGTCGACCTCGATCTTGTACGCGCCGGCCGCCTCCATCGATTCCTTCGCGCGCTCGATGTGGAAGTCGAGCATCCGGCGCGCGTTGTCGGCCATCGTGTAGTGGACTTCGGGGGCCGGGATCCCGGACGTGTCGGTGACCGTCGACGAGATCGTGATGTGGTTGGCCTCGTCGGGCAGGTCTTCGGCGAAGAGGCCCCAGTTCGCACCGTGTCCCAGATGCGTCCGGACATGGGCGTGGTGGTCGGCGCCCCAGATCTGCTCGCCGGCGCGGCTCGGGAGCGCGGTGTTGATCGGACCACCGGTCGGGGCGAGGCCCCAGCGCGCGCCGCGGACGAAGCCGCGCTTCTCGTCGGTCTCGTAGAACTCGAGCGACTCGATGAGGTCGCCGAACTGGCCCTGCCAGCTCATCAGCGGGTCCTCGAACAGCCCGGCCACATTGGCGAACGGATGCATCATCAGCCGCTTCCCGACGAGACCGGATGAGTTGGCGAGGCCGTCGGGGTGAGCCGGGGACGAAGAGAGCAGCAGCAGCCGGGGCGTGCCGATGGCGTTGGCCGCGACGACGACGACCTTCGCCCGCTGGAAGTGCTCGGCACCGTCGCGGTCGATCCAGGTGGCGCCCGTGGCGAGTCCCTTTGTATCTGTCTCGATGCGCCGGACACGTGCGCCGGTCACCAGGCGTGCGCCCTTCGCGATCGCCTTCGGCCAATGGGTCAGGTCGGTCGACGCCTTGGCGCCCTCGTTGCAGCCCGACTGGCAGGTACTCCGCTGCACGCACGGCCGGCGGCCGTCGTAGGCGACCGAGTTGATCGAGTTGAACTCCGGCCACCAGTGCCAGCCGAGCTTGGACATGCCTCGGGCGACCTTGAGGCCGGCCGAGCCGATCGGCAGCGGCGGCATCGGCGCGTCCTCGGTATCGGGCGGGTACGCCGGGTCGCCGGGCAGGCCGGACACACCGAAGTCGCGGTCGGTCCGGTAGAAGTACGGCAGGAGCTCGAAGTAGTCGATCGGCCAGTCGTCGGCGACGCCGTCGAGCGAGCGGACGCGGAAGTCGGACGGCAGTGCGCGCGGCCAGGCGCCGGCGAAGATGATCGTCGACCCGCCGACGGCGTTGTACATCAGCGGTGAGACCGGCGTGTCCTCCTCGACGATCGGGTAGTCCTGGGCGAGGCCGCGGATGTTGGGGCTGGTCGCCCAGTCCTTGCGCGCCTTGAGCTCCCAATCGAGCTTGTTGCCCGGGTAGTCGGCGCGGTCGAGCCACTCTCCTTGCTCGAGACACACGACGCCGAAGCCGGCTTCCGAAAGGCGCTTCGCGACCACCCCGCCGGACGCGCCGGCACCGATGATCAGGACGTCCGCGGGCTCCTCGGCCATTGCTCCTCCTCCAGTGCCGGGCGGATCAGACGAGCGCGGGGGCGCTGGCCGGCGAGAGCAGGCCGACCTCCTTCAGGACGGCGGTGAGGTGCTCGCGCTCGGCGTCGGAGATCGGCAGGAGCGGCTGCCGGACGGTCGCAGACTCGAGCACGCCGAGGATGCGCAGGCACTCCTTGAGCCGGACGCGATAGTCGCCGACCGGCGCTGCGAACACGACGTCGGCCAGCCGCTGGACGCGCCTGCCGAGCGCCATCGCGTCGTCGGTCCGGCCTTCCTGCCAGGCCCGGATCATGTCGACCTGCTCGCGGGTCATCACCGCGCCGAAGCCGATGAGGGCACCGGTGGCGCCGAGCAGGAACGACTCGAGGATGAAGTTGTCGTTGCCGGTCAGCAGCGTGATCTTCTTCGGGAGTTGCTCGAGGAGGCGGGCGGTGTCGACGAAGCGGCGAGCGTCGAACGATGCCTCCTTGATGGCGACCACGCCATCGACCAGCGCCATCGCCTCCAGAACGTCGTCCTCGAAGTTGACGCCGGCCAAGGCCGGCTGGAGCTGGAACAGGATCAACGGCAGCCCGACCTCGGCGATCGCGGTGTGGTAGGCGACGGGAACCGCCGGATCCAGCGGGGAGCTCAGGTATGCCGGGATCGGAAAGACCAGCAGGGCGTCGGCGCCCGCGTCCTTGAAGTCGCGTGCCTGGCGGACCGCGGCGTCGGTCGAGGGACCGGCGAGCCCGGCGACGATCGGGGTGTCCGTCACGTCGCGGACGACCTTGATGATGCGGACCTTCTCGTCGTGGGTGAGGTGCGGTCCTTCGCCGGTATCGACGTTGATCGCCAGGGCGACGGGCCCTTGCTCGACCACCCAGCTGATGTACGTCCGCAGGGCGGGTTCGTCGATGCTGCCGTCGCCGTGCATCGGCAGGACGGTGGCCGGGATGAGGCCGTCGAGGTTCAGCGTCATGCCGCTCTCCGTGCTCTGGTTCCGGGGTTGGAGCGCGTGACGGGGCGCGAGACCGTAGCCTACAGCAAACCTTCTCTGTGCGCGCGCGGCACACGCCAGCGGCGCGGCGGCGACAATGGGCCGATGTCACAGACTCGAGATGTTCAGCCTGAAGGACCGCGTCGCCCTGATCCCGGGCGGTGGCGGAGGCATCGGCGCGCCGATGGCCGAGGCACTCGCGCAAGCCGGCGCGCGCGTCGCCGTCGCGGGACGCACGGCCGAAGCACTCCAGGCGGCGGTCGATCTCGTGACCGGGGCAGGCTCCGAGGGCCTCGCCATCACCGGCGACGCGACCAGCGAAGACGATGCCGAGCGGATGGTCCGAGAGACCATCGACCGCTTCGGCCGCATCGACATCGTCGTCAACGCCGTCGGCGGTGGGGCCGGCAAGGTGCTCCACCCGGCTGAGGAGTACCCACGCGACGCGTGGGATTGGATCATGGAGCTCAACGTCCGCAGCACCCTCATCCCGACGCAGGCGGCAGCCCGCGCGATGATCGCGGCAGGTCACGGTGGCGCGATCCTGAACATCACCTCGGTACGCGCCGTGCTCGGCATCAACGCGGGCTACTCGGCCTATGTCGCGGCGAAGGGCGCCATCGCCTCGCTGACCCGGCAGTGGGCGACGGAGTGGGCGAAGCACGGCATTCGCGTCAACGCGATCATGCCGACCTTCGTCGACACGCCACAGGTGGCGATGCTCCTCGGCGACCCGGCGTTCAAGGCGGGCATCGTGAATCGGATCCCGCTCGGACGCGTGGGCGAGACTCGCGACATCGTCGGACCGGCCATCTTCCTGGTGTCCGATGCGGCCTCGTTCGTTACGGGGCAGGTGCTCGGCATCGACGGCGGCCTGACCGCCACCCAGTAGCCACGTCATC
The DNA here is from genome assembly GCA_963813535.1 of uncultured Chloroflexia bacterium. Lineage (GTDB taxonomy): Bacteria > Chloroflexota > Limnocylindria > Limnocylindrales > CSP1-4 > SPCO01. Next base: position 315,790 of record CAWEZH010000003.1, read on the forward strand.
CCATGACCACCACGGAGTCGCGAATGCCGTCCGCCACCATCGAGATGGAGCAGGTCACCCCGAACGTCTTCACCAACACGAAGCTGCGGGGCTGCAACCCGAGCTTCGTGGTGACCTCGGACGGCGTCGTGGTGATCGACACGCCGCAACTCCCGACGAAGGCCGTCGCGATGCGCGCCGCAGCGGAACAGCACGGGCCGATCCGCTACCTGATCAACACGGAGAACCACGTCGACCACATCTTCGGGAACTACTGGTTTCGCGGCGCCGGCGAGGTCGTGAACCACAAAGCGCTGTGGGACATCTTCATGGACCCGAAGGCGGCGCTCGACCCGTTCGACTACGCGCTCGAGGCGATCCCGACCGACGACCCCGAGGCCGCACCCCTGATCCCCGATCGCGACGAGTACTACGCGGACCTGCCGCGCGGGACCGTGGTGTTCACCGGCGACCTATTGAAGCTGCAAGGTGGGCGACCACACGATCGATTGCCACTGGACGCCCGGGCACACCCCGGGACAGCTGGCGGTCCACGTCCCGGAGGAACGGGTCGTGTTCACCGGCGACACGATCTTCTCGGGCGTCCAGACATGGCTGATGACCTCGAACGTCGACCAGTGGCTCGAGGCGCTCGAGACGATCCGGGCGTTGGACGTCGATCACGTCGTGCCGGGTCATGGACCCGTGGTCGGGCTTGACTACATCCAGACCCAGCGCGCGCACCTGATGGCCTGGAAGGCGGCCGTGGCCGACGCCGTCGCGAAGGGCTGGTCGCGCGAGGAGACGATCGCCAAGGTCCGTTTCGACGACGCCTTCGGCCCGGTCGACGTCGGGCAGGCGTACATGATGGATCACATCCAGAACAACAACGCCGGGTCGCTCTGGGACAAGCTCACCGCGACGGGATACGAAAAGGGGCGCTAGACCGTCGAGCGAGATCACGCATTGGCACCGCGAGGTCGTATCGTCCGCGCGGATGAAGCTCCTGGATGCGACACAGGCTCGATCACATCGATCCGCGTCACCCGGTTGCGACTATCTAGCCGCGCGAGCGCCCTCGATGGAGCGTGCCAGAATGCGCCATGAGCCCGGTGCTCAGGTTCCAGGTCCTGTGCCTGCCCAATGTCCCATGGGACGTCCTGAAACAGCGGTTCGTCCGTCTCGACGAGCTCGGGATCGAGGTGGCGGCGCTACCGGATCATTTCGTCGACTGGACCAACCCGCCGAGTCCGTGGTTCGAGTCCTGGACGGCACTCACTGGGTTGGCATCCGCCACGACGTCCATCCGACTCAGCAGCTGCGTTACGCAGATCCCATTCCGGAACCCGGCGCTGTTCGCTCGCCAAGCCCTGACGCTCGATCACATCTCGCATGGCCGACTCGAGATCGGGCTGGGGACGGGCCTCGTGCACGACCCGTCGTACGGCATGATCGGCATCCCCGACTGGGAGCCGAAGGAACGCGTCGCCAGGCTCGCGGAATATATCGAGATCGTCGATCGCCTCCTGCGCGACGAGGTGACATCGTTCGCGGGTGACTTCTACCAGGTAGCTGGGGCGATCATGAATCCCCGTCCGGTCCAGTCGCCGCGGCCGCCGATCATGGTCGGGGCGCTTGGGCCGGTGATGATGCGCCACGCAGCCCGGTACGCGGACACCTGGAACAGCCTGTCGTTCCATGAATTGTTCGAGGACCAGGTGGACGAGACACGTCGACGTGCGACGCTGATGGACGAGGTCTGCGCGTCGGTTGGGCGCGAGCCGGCGACGCTGCGACGCTCCTACACCATGTTCGACGCCAAGGCCCGACCCCGAGGGGGGTCGATCGATTACTTCAATTCGCCGAATCGCTTCGAGGACATGGTGGGTCGGATCATCGAGCTCGGCATGGACGAGATCGGCCTCTACTACCCGTTGGAAGATCGGCAGGTGGGGACTTTCGAACGGATCGCCACCGACGTCTTGCCACGCCTGCGAGCCAGTGGAGCCGGTGCCTGAACGTCGGGAAGCCGTGGCCGAGCATGTCGCGCTCGCCCTACAGATCTGCCTGAGGTTCTCGGAAGCCGACGGGCCAGCGCGACTCGTCGTGCGAGGCGGCTTTTCGAAACGCACGTGACCGGATCTTCAACGCCAGCGCGAGTGATGGACCGGGTGACATTCCCAAACACTGAGCCACTCGGCGTTGATGTGCCTCCCCACGAGGCAACTGCCGCCGAACGCACGATCTTCTGTGTTCGGATGACTGATGCGCGCCAGTACGCTACCCATATGGAGTCTGACGAGATCTGGCTGACTGAGTCGCTGTACGACGACGTGCGGATGTCGATCAAGGTGGATCGGGTGCTGTTCGACAGCCAGACCGAGCATCAACATCTGGTCGTCGCGGAAAGCAAGCGGTTCGGGCGCATGTTCACGCTCGATGGCGTCACGCAGCTGACGATGGCCGACGAGTTCGTCTACCACGAGATGCTGGCGCACGTCCCGATCCTTGCCCACGGCGCGGCGCGCGACATCGGGATCGTCGGTGGCGGCGACGGCGGGCTCGTCGAGGAGGTGCTCAAGCACTCGACGGTCGAGCGAGTGACGATCGCCGAGCTCGACGCCGGCGTCATCGATTTCGCCCGGACGCACCTCGCGGATCTGAGCCGCGGGGCGTTCGACGACCCGCGCGTCGAGATCGTGCTCGGCGACGGGGCCGATTTCGTGGCGACGGTCGACAGGCGGTTCGACGTGATCGTGGTCGACTCGACCGACCCGATCGGTCCGGGTGCGGCCCTATTCACCCCCGAGTTCTATGGGAACTGCAAGCGCGTACTGCAGCCCGGCGGTGTGCTCGTGACGCAGAACGGTGTCCCGTTCTTCCAGCCCGCGGAGCTCCAGTCGACGATGCGGATCTTCGGTGGGTTGTTCGCCGACGCGACTTGCTACCTCGGGGTCGTGCCGACCTACGTCGGCGGGTTCATGGCATTCGGCTGGGGCACGGACGACGTAGGGCTCCGGACCGTGCCACTCACGACGCTCCGGGAGCGGTTCGATGCGGCTCGCCTCGACACCCGCTACTACACCCCGGAGCTCCACAAGGCCAGCTTCGCCTTGCCGCGGTTCATCGCCTACATCGTGGAGGGGGCCCAAGCGGAACAAGGCTGACTTCCGATGCAAGGCGCAGGCCGACGGAACGTGTCTTCCCGCTTAGCGCCGTCGCGCGGGTTCCCCGTAGTCCCGTTGCCATCGGCGCTAGGCGGCCCAGACCACATGACCACGAGAATGTCCGACAGCGGAAGCGGCGCGACCGAACCATCAAACGCGCGCTTTGGCGTGGCGGTCCCCTTCGAGTTCGAGCAGTCCGGCTTCCCCAAGAGGCGAATGGACTTCAGTGCCACGATCCGGCTCCCCGACCAGTCGCTCGGGTGACATTCCCGTCGCCGATATCTCGGCCACGTGCAGCACGAAGTCGTCCGCGATCTCCCGCATCCTGCCGGGAACGGTAATGCATGCCGTTTCGGCCCGGGTCGGACTCTCGACGACAGAATGATGGGCCGACTCCGTATGGGAGACGGCCCACTGACGCCGGTTTCCTGGGAGGAGTGCTACCGAGCGAGTGCCGGCTCGCCCCTGTAGGCCTCCTCGAGCTTGGCGACGTCGATCTTGGTCATCTCGAGCATCGCCTTCGTCGCGCGCTCGGCGGCGGCGCGATCGTCGCTCTCCATCATCTCGTTCAGGCGGCGCGGGACGACCTGCCACGAGACGCCGAAGCGATCCTTCAGCCAGCCGCACACGCTGTGCTCGCCGCCACCCTTGACCAGGGCGTCCCAATAGCGGTCGACCTCGGCCTGATCCTTGCAGTCGATCATGAACGAGATCGCCTCGTTGAACTTGAATTCGGGGCCGCCGTTGAGCCCGACGAACTTGCTGCCGTCGACGGTGAACTCGACCGTGATGACCTCGCCCTTCTGGTTGCTCGGTGTCACGGCCGCGGCCTTGACGACCTTGTCGACCCGACTGTTCGGGAACGTCGACGTGTAGAACCGGGCCGCCTCTTCGGCGTTGCCGTCGAACCACAGGCATGGGGTGATGTTCTGCACGGTGTACCTCCTTGTCCGTGCTGGCTTTCCTTGGATTACAGCAGCGTTACACGCGGGTCATCTGGTCGGCACAACGGCGCTCCGTGGCCGGGGTTGCAGGTCACTCTCGTTTTCACGGCGCCGAGTCCGGCGCCTGCGCAGACCGCCCGATAACGATGTCGTCCTCCGGGTGTCGCTTCAGGTAACTCTGGACATATGGACACATGGGGATGACCCGCAGCTCCCGCCGACGGGCGTCCTCGAGCGCGAAGCGGACGAGCGCGGAACCCACGCCCCGGCCCTCATGGACTGGTAGCACCTCCGTGTGGATGAGGGCGATCCGCCCGCGCGTGACCTTGTATTCGAGGACGCCCGCGAGCTCACCGTCGAGGTGGGCCTCATAGCGCTCGCGCTCGGACGCGTCGGTGATGACGGGTCGCGCAGGCGAAGGACTCATGGCCACCATGCTAGGCGCGGACCGGGCCTAGGCGGACGCGATCGAAGCCGACTAGATGACAGGCGCGTCGTCCGGGTTTGTCGGGCTTGTCGGGCTTCTCGGGCTTGTCGGGCTTCTCGGGCTTGTCGGGCTTGTCGGGCTTCTCGGGCTTGTCCGGCTTGTCCGGCTTCTCCGGCTTGTCCGGCTTGTCGGGCTTCTCCGGCTTGTCGGGCTCCTCCGGCTTGTCCGGCTCCTCGCGCGGCTTGGACGCCTCGCGATCCGCATCGGGCGGACGGCCGGGCGTCGAACCGCTGGAGCGCTCCGCCGGCAGGGCAGGTTCCTTCGCCGCCCGCGGCGTGCCGTTCGTCGCCGGAGCATCGTCCGCTTCTCCAGTGGGCGACGGCTCGCTGGGGACACCCGGATCTTCGGGGCCGGCCGGGACCCCGGTCGAGGATGGTGTCGCGTCCGTATCAGCCGGCAGGATCACCATTGCCAGGCCGTCTGGGCTCCGGACCGGCACATGGTCGGCCGCAAGGACCACTCCATCTCGTGACACGGACGAGGTGGCGGCGACCGGCGTGAACACCAGACCGAGGACGGCGGTGACCGCGATGGCGACACCGAGCCCAAGCACTGTCTGGAACCATGACGACTGCACGATGCGACCTCCGACCGCACGACCTGCGCTGCTAACCCTATCCCTACTGGCAATGCCCTCGCGGCCGGTCTCGCATGGGACGCACCGGGGCTGCAAATTCCTTCCGGCACTGCCGCTGACACCCTAGGCGCGGCCCGCGGCGGTCTCCTCTTCGCGGGTGCGGCCGGCCAGCTGGATCAGGTCCTCATGGAGCTCGAACCAGATGCCGTGGTAGCTATCGACTCGGGGTGAGGCGACGAAGCGGCCGTCGCCCGACCGTGCCGCATCCAACGCTCGCCCGAGCCGGGCACCGTAGTCGCCAAGACGCGGCAGCGCCGCCTCGGTCGGGGCGAGCCAGGCCGTCGCCTCGGCGTGGATCGCCGTCAGCTGCTCGAGGACACCAGCGTCGTAGTCGGCGTCAGCGTGGTCGTTGATCGTCTGTGGATCGCGCATCTGCCAGGCGGTGACGACCTCCTTCACCCGGTGATCGATCTCGAGGAAGGCATCGAGCGCCGCTGCCGCGTTCTCGGCGCCCCACTTCTCGCGTTCCTCGGTCAGCAACCCCTCGGTACGAGATCGGCCCGCGTCGGTGAGCTTGTACGCCCCGGCACTGGATGCGACGAGGCCATCCGCGGCGAGTGCATCGATGACGGGGCCGAGCTCCTCCGGTTTCGCCATGACCGCGTCGGCGACACCGTCGGCTAGCGCGAAACCCTTGATCGCGATCGCGCGGAGCACGCGGTCGGGCTCGATCGGGCCTCCCGAAGAAACAGTCATGTCGGCCGATTCCGGCGGTGAGCCCTCGATCTCGATGCCGGCCTCGCGCGCCCACTGGAGCAGCGTGGCGGCCTCCGGGGCGATCTCGGTGGCACCCGCGACCGCGCCCTCGAAGACCTCGCCCGTACCGCCATCGATCGTGACACGTCACCCGCCTCGAGCACCCGCCCGTCGATGCGGATCTCGCCGTCACGGACCTCGATGCCCCCAGCGCCGACGACGGCTGGGATGCCCCACCCACGCGCGACGACGGCGGCGTGACTGGCGAGCCCGCCGCGGGACGTGAGGATGCCCGCCGCACGCGACATCCCGTGGACATCGTCGGGCGACGTCTCGGCACGGACGAGGATGGCCGGCGTGCCCCCCTCGGCCGACGCCACCGCGGAGTCCGGGTCGGTGACGATGGGCCCGCTGGCGACGCCCGGCGAGGCGGCCAGCCCGGTCGTCAGCGGCACGGCGTCGGAGGCATGTCCGGTGGCGACGCGAGGCGGATCCACCAGCAAGGGCAGCACCCGTCGGACGGCCTGCTCCCGCGTCAACGGGAAGTCCTCGTCGTGTGCCATGTCGACCGCGATCCGCAACGCCGCCTGCGGCGAACGCTTGCCGACCCGGACCTGGAGCAGCCACAACTTGCCGTCCTCGATCGTGAACTCGATGTCGCACAGGTCGGCGTAGTGGTGTTCGAGCCGCTCGGCCGCGGCGCGCAGCTCGCGAGCCACGGCCGGCAATCGCGTGTCGAGCACGGCGATCGGCTCGGTCTGGTGGGTGCCGGCGACGACGTCCTCACCCTGGGCGTCGAACAGGACATCGCCGTAGAGCGTCGGCTCCCCGGTCGCCGGGTTGCGGGTGAACAGCACGCCCGTGCCCGAGTCGGAGCCGCGGTTGCCGAACACCATGGCCTGGACCGTCACTGCCGTGCCGAGGTCGTCGGGGATGCCTTCCTTCTGCCGATACGTCCTGGCCCGATCGCTCTGCCACGACCGGAAGACGGCCTCGATCGCCAAGCGGAGCTGGGCCCATGGATCCTCCGGCACATCCTCGACGCCGACGATCGAGCGGAACGACTCCTCGAACCGCCGCCGGCATTCCTCCGCGAAGTCCGCATCCCGGGCCACCGCCCCGAGACCGCGCGTCGTCTCGTCGTTGAGCCCGAGATCGAGGACCGTGTCCATCATCCCGGGCATCGACACCGGGGCACCGGAGCGGACGCTCACGAGCAGCGGGTCCGAGGGATCACCGAAGCGCCGCCCGACCGCCTGCTCGACCGCGGTCATCGCTGTCCGGATCTCGTCCTCCAGCCCGTCGGGCCAGCCGTCGGCCAGGAACTCGCGGCAGGTCTGGGTGGTGATCGCGAACCCCGGCGGTACGGGCAGCACCAGATCCCGCGCCATCACGCCGAGGTTGGCCGCCTTGCCGCCGACCAGCGCCTTGGCCTCGTCGAGCGTTTCGCCGTGCGGCTCGTCGAGCGCGTAGACGAACCGGCTCACGACACGGAGTCCCCGCCCCGCTCGCCCGCCTCCTGCAACGCCCGCCAGACGCGCTCGGGCGACAGCGGCAGGTCGCGGATGACCGCGCCCGTCGCATCCGCCACAGCGCCGGCGACGGCGGGAGCGACCGGCAGCAGGGCACCCTCGCTCATGCCCTTCGCTCCGTACGGTCCGGGACCGTCCGCGTTCTCGACGATGTCGCTCTGCGTTTCGAGCGGGAGGTCCATCGACGTCGGGATCCGGTAATCGATCGCGCCGAGATTCCGGATCCGACCGGCGTCATCCCAGATGTAGTGCTCCATCAGCGTGTGCCCCAGCCCCATCACGGCGGCGCCCTCGTCCTGGCCGCGGACCTGCAGCGGATTCAGCGCCGTGCCGACGTCCGACACGGTCACGTACCGGGAGATCGAGATGTCACCGGTCTCGCGATCGACCTCGACCTCGACCGCGGTGGCATTGAACTCATAGAACGCGGCGGTGCCGCCGAGGGGATGGTCGGGCTCGGCGTCCTTGCGCATCTCACCGACGCCGATGATCTCCCCGCCGAGGCGCCCGAGCCCGCGTTTCACGACGTCGCCGATCGGGAGCGTCCGCTCGCCGATGCGGACCTCGCCGTGCTCGACGGTGATCGACGCCTCGTCGACCGACTCGAGCCGCGCCGCCATCGACCGGACCTTCACCTGGATGTCGCGACATGCGCGCAGGACCGCGTTCCCCATGAACACCGACGATCGACTGGCCGACGTCTGCTGGTCGTACGGGACGACCGCGGTGTCGCCGCTGACGACGGTCACCCACTCCAGCGGTGCGCCGAGCTCGTCGGCCGCGATCTGGGCGAAGATCGTCCGTGCGCCCTGGCCCATGTCGGACGTGCCCGCGTAGACCACGACGCTGCCGTCGACCAGGAGCCGGACCGTCGAGTAGGACAACCCCGTCGTCGGGCCCGATTTCAGCCCGACGGCGATCCCTCGGCCGCGACCCTCGGGCGTGGGCGAGCCCCAGTCGATCATCTCGGCTGCGCGCCGCACGGCCACCGCCCAGTCCCCATCGGCCGGCGTGTCGCCGGGGATGAACTCGTCGCCGGGACCCGCGAGATTGCGCAGCCGGAGCTCGAGCGGGTCGATGCCGAGCTCCCGGGCCGCCTCGTTCATGTTCGACTCGACCGCCCAGATCTGCTGCGGATTGCCAAACCCACGGAACGCCGTGGACGGCACGGTGTGGGACAGCACGCTCCGGGCGACGATCCGCACCGACGGACATCGGTACGGCCCCATCGAGGTGTAGCTGCCCTTGGCCACCGTCCGATCGGCGATGTCGGCGTACGCGCCGATGAGGTAGTTCGCCTCGAGATCGCGGAAGACGAGCGTCCCATCACGCTGGAAACCCGTCCGGACATGGACCTCGGCCGCTCCCCGGCGGACGGCCTGGAACGTCTCCTCGAGGGTGAGGACGAGGCGCACCGGTCGGCCCGTCGCGCGGGCCATGAAGGCCAGCAACGGCTCGTACTTCGCGTGCTGCTTGCCACCGAACGCCCCACCCGGATCGGGCGCGTGGATGCGGACCTTGGCGAGCGGGAGCTGGAGAAGCTCGGCGGTCACCCGCTGGAGCCAATTCGGATGCTGGATGGCGCTCCAGACGGCGATGCCGTCCCCATCCGGCGCGGCCATGAACGCATGCGGCTCGATCGCGAACTGCGTGACCATCGGGAAGTGATACGTGCCCTCGACGACGACCTCGGCGGTGGGCGCGGCCGCGTCGACGGCTTCGCCCCAGGCATGCCGGTGCTCGTGGAGGACGTTGCTGGTCGCATGCGGATCGTCGGGGCGCAACGCGGGGTCCTGGACGAGCGGGGCATCCGGTGCCAGGGCGGCCGCCAGCGTGTGCAGGGCGGGCAGCTCCTCGAACTGCACCTCGACCAGGCCGGCGCCCTCCTCGGCGGCATCCCTGGTCTCCGCGGCGACCGCCGCGACCGGATCCCCGTGGTATTTGGTCTCCCCCGATGCGATGACCGGTCGGTCGCGTCGTTGCGGCCCGAACCGGGGGATGGGCTGCGGCAGGTCGGCGGCGGTCATGACCATCCGGACGCCCGGCACCGCGCAGGCCGCAGTCGTGTCGATCGGCCCGATGCGTGCCCGGGCGACCGGCAGCGTGACGAGCTTGACGTGGAGGACGTCGTCGAGCGGGATGTCGGCGACGTACGCCTGCCGTCCGGTGACGCGATCGAGGCCGCCGACGCGCACGGCCGGGTCGCCGACGACGCGGCTCATTGCGGCGCGACCGAGGCGTCGGGGGTCGATGCGACGTCCACCGGGGCCGGCACGGGATGGGTCGCATCCTCGCCGCTCCGCCGCTCCGCGGCCATGGCCACGGCCTCGATGATCTGCTCGTAGCCGGCGCAGCGGCAGAGGTTGCCGGCGAGGCCTTCCTCGATCTCGGCACGGTTCGGATGGGGGATCTCCGTCAACAACGCCCTCGCCGACACGAGCTGGCCCGGGATACAGAAGCCGCACTGGGCGGCACCGGTCTCGAGGAACGCGTCCTGGAGGGGGTCGAGCCGGTCGCCGACGGCAAGCCCCTCGACCGTCGTGACCGCGGCGCCATCGGCCTCGACGCCGAGCATCAGGCACGAGTCGACGCTCTCACCGTCGACGATGACGGTGCACGCGCCGCACTCCCCGACCAGGCAGCACTCCTTCGTGCCGGTCAGACCGAGGTCGTCGCGCAGGACGTCGAGCAGCGTGTGGTGGACCTCGACGTCCACGGATCGGGCCCGGCCGTTGACGGTGACGTCGATGCGGCGGGTGGTCATCACAGGACGACCTTTCCGCTCAGCCCCGCGCGAAGCCGGTCGATCGCGATGTCGACCGCGCGCATCCCGAGCAATCGGAGCATCGCCAAGCGGTATTCCGGGCTCGCTCGCATCGAGGTGGGTGACGGGGCAGCCTCCGCGAACAGCTCGGCAAGCCGCTCGGCCCTCGCGTCCGGCGCCGCAGCCGGGTCGGCGAGCACACCCGAGTCGTCGACGACCAGCACCGGCCGCGGACCGACGCTCCCGTACGACAGGCGCGTCACCCCGTCCTCCCCGATCGCGCAGGCCATCGTCACCGACGCGAGGTCGTGCCCGCGCCGCCGCGTCCGCCGAAGGGCGACTGCCCCGCGCGGTCCCTCCGGCAGCGGCAGTTCGATCGCCGCGACGAGCTCCCCCGGGGCCAGCGTGGTGACGCCCGACCGGACGAAGAACCGGTCCACGGGGATCGTCCGACGTCCGCCCGGCCCGACCGCCACGACCCGCGCGCCGTACACGAGGAGTGCCGGGGCGGTGTCGGCCGCCGGCGACGCGTTGCAGATGTTCCCAGCCAACGTCGCTCGGTTGCGGATCTGCACCGACCCGACGACCGCCGCTCCCTCGGCCAGTGCCACGTAGTCGTGCTGGATCCGCTCGTCACGCATGAGGTCGGTCATCACGGTCCGCGCGCCGATCGTGAGCCAGCCGTCGCCAGCCCGGATCTCGCGCGCGAACTCTTCGATCCGCTTGACGTCGACGACCGTCGTCGGCCGGATCGACCCGTCTCGGATGCGGATGATCAGGTCGGTGCCACCGGCCAGCGGCCGCGCATCCTCACCGCGGTCGGCCAACAGCGCCAGCGCGTCGGCGAGCCGCTCCGGCCGCTCGTAGGCGAACGCGCGCATCGGTCCGGGCCTAGAGGACCCGCTCCACCTCGTCGAGGAGCACCTGCGGCGTCGCGGCCCGCACGAAGTGGTACGGGCGCTCGGTGAATCGCTCCACGAACCCGGCCCGCGCTGCTCGCCGCTCCGTGGTGTCGACCATCGGCATCGGATGGCCCGGTGCCAGCAGCTCGTTGAGCAGGAAGTAGTTCTGCAGCGAGTGGAACGTCTGGAACTGCCGCTCGAACGGGATCATGTCGACGGTCGAGGCATCGAAGTTGCCGTCGATCGCGGGGACGATGACGACATCGACCGGATCGGGTTCCGTGTACAGGTCCCAGGTCGGCATCTCGCCGAAGAACTTCTCGACGCCCCGCTCCGGGGCGGCCTTGTCGGCGCGCTCCGTCCCGACGTTGCGTTTCTTCAGGAACGGGTGCTTCGAGCCATCGATCACGCGGCCGTCCTCGTCGATGACGGTCGTCTCGGTCGAGACGAGGAGTGCGCCACGACGACACGCCTCGATCTGGCCCATCGACTTGCCGTGGTTCGACTCGCCGCCGAGGAACATGATCGTCTTGTCGCGAAAGCGGACCGCCGAGGCGTGGAAGGGATGCAGGCCGGCCGACTCCATCCGCAGCGCGAGCATCGTCACGACGACCTTCTGCATCGGGCCGGAGGGCCAATCGCCACTGAACGTCATCCGGCGCCCGTCATAGGCGATGCCCTTGGGCCGATCCCGATCCCACACGATGTCGGGCTCGGTGAGCGTGGGCTCGGCGGCGATCCCGACGTCGGCGAGGCGGTAGTCGAGAAAATCCTTGTCGGCGAGCGCGTCGCCGACAGGCTCCGAGCCGTAGACGTCGATCCGCAGCCGGGCGGGTCCGGCCACGAACTCCTGCGAGAGCTGGAGGGTCTCGGTCGTCACGAGCCGATCGCCGCGGTCTCGGCCCCTGCCGACGTGCTCGGCGCGGCCGTCTCGGTCGAAAGGATCTCGACGATGCCGTTCGACCCGTCGACCCGGATCCGGTCGCCCGTCCTGATCCGCTTCGTCGCGATCGACGTGCCGATGACCGCGGGGATCCCGAACTCCCGCGACAGCACGGCCGGATGGGACGTCGTGCCGCCGGTGTCGGTGACCAGGCCGGCGATCTTGGTGAACAGCACGACCCACGCCGGGTTCGTCATCTGGCAGACGAGGATGTCGCCGTCGCGGACCTGGTCGAACTCGTCCACGGTCATCACGACGCGGGCGACGCCCTCGATCGTTCCGGGCGAGCCCGCGATACCGGTGATCTGGCTCTCATCCTCCGACTGCTGGCGTTCGAACCGCTCCGGATAGCCCCAGTTGACGAGGTACGGGAAGGCGAGTTGCGTCGGCGTCACCGTCCCGATCCAGTCGCGCGGCTGCACGTTCCGGGCGGCGTCGCGCTCGGCCCGGCGCGTCGCGACGACCGACCGTGCATCGAGCGCCTCGGCGTCACCGATGAGCATCCGCAGCTCGTTGTAGCGCAGGAACAGGACGTCGTCGGGCGTGTCGAGCCGGCCCGCCTCGACCAGCTTTCGCCCGACGGCCAGCAGGACCAGGCGCATGTGGGCATTCGCGCCCTGGTCGATGTAGAAGTGGTGGTCGGGCGTCAGCGGCGCCATCCGGAGGTTGACCTCGTTGGCGGTCCGCATCTCGTCAAGGGCATCGCCCTGCAGTCCGGCGAGGATCTCCGCGGACGCGGCCTCGATGTCGCGGCGCATGGCGTCGATGGCGGTCGGGAAGTCGTAGTCGCTCACGAGGTAGCCGCGGATGAGCTCGAGGACCGGGCCCATCTCCTCGCGCACGGTCGGGAAGATGAACTCGTGGCTCCAGACGGCGTGCCAGCCGAACTCGCGCTGGTAGGGATCGATCCGCTCGGCGATGAACCGGCGTCCCCGGTCGCTCGCCTGCAGCGCCCCCGCGATCGCCTTGGTGTCCTCGGGCTCGAAGGCGGCTCGGAGCTCGGCGTCGTCGCGGACCTCGTTCTTCATCCTCCACAGCGACTCGATGGAGTCCCAGTTGCGGTCCGACGCCGAGTTCTGGAGCCGGCCGAGGAGCTCTTCATCGATCGATCCGCGGGTCTTCTCCATCACCGCCCGGAGATTCAGCGTCGCCGACAGCTGGGCGAAGTTGAGCATCCAGTGGATCTTCCAGTGCCGGTCGTGGACGTCGATGGCGTCCTCGAGCAGGGTCGCCGTCTCGGCGAGCGACATGGCGCCGGCGGCGTCGAGCTGCTCCTCGAGGTAGGCGAAGTTGCGCTGCATCTCAGGCACCAGCCGGTCATGCCACCAATCGGCGAAGTGCTCGCCGTAGACCGGCAGGACGGTATCGAGGTAGGCGCCCATCCCCGCCGCGAACGACGCGTCGCGCGGTACACGCGCCTGGTAGCGCGAGCTGTATTCGGTGCCCTCGATGTGGATGTCGGGGTCGGCCGGGATGGCGGTCGTGTAGACGTAACCGTTGACGTTCTTGGCCAGCCAGTCGACCGCGAACGGTGTCCCGAACCGGCGGAACATGTGGTCGCAGCTGAGCCACCAGCCGCCGATGTCGAAGAACATCGGGCTGACCGGGTGCGGGATGTGCAGGTCGTCGTAGACCCAGAAGAAGTCCTTCTCGACCTCCGAGTCCCACGTGACCGGGAACGACTCGTCACCCAGGAACTGGCCGAGCACCTCCTCGGTCACTGCCACGCGCTCCTCCTCCGATCGGGTGGCTGGATCTAGGCCCGCGCTTCGGTCGGCTTGATGTCCTCGGGTGCCTTGCCGGTTCGCTCGGCGAGCGCCTTGCGCGCCTTGTCCCAGTCGGAGCGGAACTGCGTGATGCCCTTGTCTGTCAGCGGGTGATGGACCAACTGCTGGAGGATCTTGAACGGCACCGTGGCGACGTGCGCCCCGGCGAGGGCGGCCTGGGTCATGTGCACCGGGTTGCGGATCGAAGCCGCCAGGACCTCGGTGTCGAGCTCGTGGATGGCCACGATCTCGGCCAACTCGCGGACGACGATCATCCCGTCCTGGTTGATGTCATCGAGCCGGCCGACGAATGGGGACAGGAGCGACGCTCCGGCCTTCGCCGCGAGGAGCCCCTGGTTCGCGGTGAAGATCAGCGTGCAGTTCGTCTTGATCCCTTCCTCGGCGAAGCGGCTCATCGCCTCGAGCCCTTCCTCGCTCATCGGGACCTTCACCACGATGTTCGGGGCGAGCTTGGCGAATGCACGACCCTCCTCGAGCATCCCGTCCACGTGTTCGGCAACCACCTCGGCCGACACCGGGCCGCTCGTGATCGTGCAGATCTCCTTCAGCACCTCCTCGTAGGAGCGGCCGCTGGTCTTGGAGAAGAGCGTCGGGTTGGTCGTGACCCCGTCGAGGACGCCCCACCGCGCGACGGTGCGGATCTCTTCGATGTCGGCGGTGTCGAGGAAGATCTTCATGGCGGGCGGCTCCGGCTATGGGCGAGGGAACCGGATTCTACGCGCGTAGCCGGTCGACGGGCCGTATCGGCGATGTATGCATGCGACACGTCTGTATGCAGAAGGGCCGCCCAGCTGGGCGGCCCTTCTGAGTGTTCGCGATGCGAACCCGGTTACTTGGAGGCCGCCCGCAGGGCGTTGACCATCCCCGCACCGAAGTACGTGGTGTTGCCCGGACCGCCGGAGCAGCGTGCCAGGTTCGGGTCAGCCGGGCTCGGGCAGGCCATCGGCGTCGCCGACGACTTGACGTTCGCCGTCACCGATCCCGGCATCCGGCCAGGATGGTTCTCCCGGATCAGCGCCGCGACGCCAGCCGCGTGGGGCGAGGCCATCGAGGTGCCGCTGATCCAGACCCACCGGTTGCCGTCGGCGTCCTCTACGGCTCGGCCGGCGGCAACGAATGCTTCCCATTGGCCCGACTTATCCGTGCGCGACCAGCCGGCAAGGATCCGGCCGAAGGTCGTGCCCGGCGTTTGGGCCGCATCGCCACCAGGTGCGGTGACGTCGATCGGATTCCCGACGTTGGAATAGCTCGCCAGCGTCGTGACACCAGACGCGGACACCGTCAGGACACCCGGCAACTCCGCCGGTGCGACGCGGCAGTTGTTGCGGATCCGCCGGGTCTCGGCGGTGTCCGGCGGCCAGTCGGGGCTGATCTCATCGGTCACGGGGTGACCGAGGTCGTCGGCCTCGTTGCCGGCTGCAGCGACGATCACGACGCCGCGTTGCTGCGCGTACTTGGCTGCGTCCTTCATCTGCTTGTACATCGCCCGCTGGCCGGCGTCGTTGCTGCAGTAGTACAGGTACGGATCGGCGAACAGACTCAGGTTGACGACGTCGATCTGGTGGTCACCGGCGTAGCGCAGCGCGGCCGCCACCGAGTCGATGAAGCAGAAGCCCGCGACGGTGCAGGCCTTAAGGCCGACGATCGTCGCGTCGGGTGCGACCCCGACGATACCGCGGCTGTTGAGCGCGCCGGCGATCGTCGTCGCCACATGGGTGCCGTGGCCCTGCAGATCCTGCACCGCAGCCTTGTTGGAGCAATCGCCGTTGGCGATCTCCGCCGGGTCGGCCGTAGGCGTGTCGGTGTTGATGAACGAGCACGACAGGGCGGTGTCGATGTTCGCGAGGTCGACGTGGGTGAAGTCGATGCCGCCGTCGATCACGCCAACGGTCACGCCATCACCCGTTGCCTTCGCCCGGGACGCGCTGTTGGCCTCGATCGCGCGCATGCCCCACTGGCAGGCGGACAGGGGCTCTGGACCAGCCGCCACGCCGAAGAACGTGGCACAGACAGCGCTCGCTCCGGGTGGGTCGTACGCAACTGTTTGGCTCGCAAGGGCCGACGGTGCGGCACCGAGGAGCAGGATCGAGACGGCCAGGGTGGCCAGGAGCCTACGCATGGGCATTCCTCCTACCAGGCGTGCGGCAATAAAGGCCGCTTTTGGGGACGGTGCACCGGTGTGAGGTGACCGCAGCGGCCCGCCGTAGTGGGCCAATCTTGGCCTTGTCGTGACTGTCATGCCGGACGGCCCAGAGTTCGTCCCCTGCGTGATGGTGCGGTGCCGCACCACTTGGTCAGACGACGTCGACTATTTCAGGCTCTCGATGTCGCCGACGGTCCCGCCGACCAGATCCGGGGTCGCTTCGGGCCTGACAACTACGATGCCCGCATGCACGGTCGCAGCGAGTCCCACCTGGAATGCCGGCACCCCGTGATGCCACACGCGCATGGGACCGCTGCGTCGGCGAACCGTGGGCGGCTCGTCGCGGTCTTCGCCCTGACGCTGAGCGTCTTCCTCGTCGAGCTCGTCGCCGCGGCACTCTCGAACAGTCTTGCCCTCCTGGCCGATGCGGGGCACATGTTCACCGACGTCGGCGGGATCGGCCTGGCGTTGCTGGCGATCTGGTTCGCCGCCCGTCCCGCGAGCGTCGGCCGCACCTTCGGTTACCTGCGGCTCGAGATCCTCGTCGCCGTCATCAACGCGGTGCTCCTGTTCGGCGTCGCCGCGTTCATCCTGGTCGAAGCCTGGCGCCGACTGTCGGCCCCACCCGAGATCGCCACCGGCCTGATGCTTGCCGTCGCCATCCTCGGGCTCGCCGCCAACGCGGTCTCCCTGTACCTGTTGCGCGATGCCCAGCGGGTTAGCCTCAACATGCGCGGCGCCTATCTCGAGGTCATGGGCGACTTCGCGGGCTCGGTCGCGGTCATCGTGGCCGCGATCGTCATCGCCCTGACCGGCTGGACTCCCGCCGACGCTGTCGCGTCTGCCCTGATCGGGTTCCTCATCATCCCGAGGACGTGGAGGCTGCTGCGCGACGCGGTCGACGTCCTGCTCGAGGCCGCCCCGAAGGGCATCGACCTCGAGGAGGTCCGGACCCACATCCGCGACGTCCCTGGTGTCGCCGATGTCCATGACCTCCATGCCTGGACGATCACGTCGGGGGTGAACGTCCTGTCCGCCCATGTGGTCCTCGACGAGCGTGCCGACCCGCCGGCCGTCCTCGACGAGTTGTGCAGCTGTCTATCGGGTGACTTCGACATCGAACATTCGACGTTCCAGCTCGAGACATCCGATCGGCGTCGGCTCGAGGAGGCGCGGCACGCGTGACGCCTCGGCCGGCTCGACGACCGTGGTACGCGACCGGCCGGGTGACGCAAGTCACCACTTGACCGCACTGCAATGCACCGGACATGACCTAAATGCACGCGATGGCCTACCATCCGTCGTCCGCAGGGGGAGTTGCTGTCGCATGCCCAGACAGCGCGGGCAGGACCCGATTTGAAGCATCGAGCGTCGTCCGGCCACCAGGTCCTCATCGTCCGGGATCGACTACCGTCACCGGGGCTGACTGGGATCGGTCCGTACACGGCTGGCCTTGCTGAGCATCTGACCACTCGCGGTGATCACGTCACCGTGGTCACCGGCCTGCCCCACTACCCCGATTGGCGGATCGCCAAGGACGTGCCACGCGAGTTGATGCAATCGCAATCCATGAACGGCGTGACCGTCATCAGGGCCGCCCACTACGTGACCAAGCCGGCAAGATGCCGTTCGACGCGCGACCTACGAAGGAACATTCGGCCTGACGGCTCTACTTGCCGGGCTGCGTCTGCACCGTCCTGACGCCATCCTCGGAATCGTGCCAAGCCTGTCCGGTGGCGTGCTCGCCCGGGTACTGTCGGCCCGTTACGGGACGGCGCCCTTCGGGCTCCTGTTCCAGGACCTCATGGGCCCAGCTGCCGGTCAATCTGGGATCGCCGGCGGTGGCGCTGTCGCAAACGCGACGGCGCGCGCTGAGGCCTGGGCAGTCACGGGGGCTCGCGCTGTTGGCGTGGTTTCCATGGCATTCGAGCCTTATATCCGTCATCGATCAATGTGCCCGGGCGGATCGACTCCGAACATGTTCCCAATTGGACCACCGTGGCCGAACCTGCGATGGGAGTCGCCGGGACGCGAACGCACTTCGGCTGGACGGATGAACAGCAGATCGTTCTCCACGCAGGCAACATCGGATACAAGCAGGGCCTCGAACAGGTAATCCGAGCCGCGCACGTGGCTGCCGATCGAGACAAGGCCGTGCAATTCGTGTTCTCAGGCGGCGGGAATCAGGCGCTCGAGATGCAGCAAGCCGCTCGAGGGCTACCCAACGTGAGCTTCCTCGGGGTCCAACCTGACGGGATGCACGCCAGTCTGCTGGCCGCCGCTGATGTTCTCTTGCTTTCGGAGACGCAAGGCACAGATCGACATGAGCCTTCCAAGCAAGCTCACGGCCTACTTCGCCGCGCGCCGACCGATCGTCGCAGCGGTCCCCAAGAACGGAGCTTCGGCGCGCGAGGTGGAGCGGTCGGGAGCTGCCCTGCGGGTGGAGGCCGGCGATACCAATGGGCTCCTGGCTGCGTTGGCGCGGCTTCAGACCGATCAGCCGCTGCCCGAGCTCGGAACGGGCTGGCGGGGCGTACGCCGAGCGGAACGCGATGAGAAGATCAGCGGCGGCTTTGAACTAGTCATTCGAGAGGCCGTGACGTCGCGCGGTCGCTCGCGGCAAAGCGTGCGACTCATCGGGGCTGCTCTCGGACGCGATCCTGACTGGGTGACGCCAATCGGCAGGCGAGGGCGGCCGCATGAAGAAGGCGCTCATCACCGGGATCACGGGGCAGGACGGGAGCTACCTGGCCGAGCTCCTCCTCGACAAGGGCTACGAGGTGCACGGCCTGATACGCCGCGCCAGCCAGTTCAACACGCAGCGGATCGATCACCTTTATGTCGATCCACACGAAGCTGAGACGAAGCTGTTTCTTCACTACGCGGACCTGACGGACTCCTCGTCCCTAATCGGTCACCTGCATCGCGTGAAGCCCGACGAGGTGTACAACCTGGGCGCCCAGAGCCACGTAAAGGTGAGCTTCGAGATGCCTGAGTTCACCGCTGAAACGGCGGCGATGGGCGCACTGCGAATGCTCGAGGCGGTTCGGACGGCGGACTGGCCGATTCGCTTCTATCAGGCAGGCAGCTCAGAGATGTACGGCCAATCGCTGGAGTCTCCGCAACGGGAAACGACGCCCTTCAATCCTCGATCGCCGTACGCGATCGCCAAGGTCTTCGCGCACTTCATGACAGTGGACTACCGCGAGGCATACGGGCTGCACGCCAGCAACGGGATCCTCTTCAATCACGAGTCTCCGCGAAGAGGCGGGACGTTCGTGACGCGCAAGGTGACTCGCGCCGTTGCGGCGATCATCAAGGGAGAGCAGGAGCACCTATTCCTGGGCAACCTCGATGCCAAGCGCGATTGGGGGTACGCCCCCGAGTACGTCGAAGCCATGTGGCTGATGCTCCAGCAGCAGAACCCAGACGATTACGTCGTCGCGACGGGAGAGATGCATTCCGTCCGCGAACTATGCGAGATCGCGTTCGGATTCGTCGGGCTCGATTGGGAGCGCTATGTCCGCCTCGATGAACGGTATCGCCGACCGACCGAGGTAGACACACTGTGTGGTGACGCTTCGAAGGCTCGTGAGCTGCTGGGCTGGAGGCCCACGGTCCTTTTCGCCGAACTCGTCCAAATCATGCTTGAGGCGGATTTGCTGGGGGCTGGGCTTGATCCTTCCCGCTTGATCAACAAGCCGATGCAAGGGCGTCAGCCGATTTCGACATGACACGACTGGCCTATGTCACGACCTACGACGCGTCCAGGATCAGCAGCTGGTCAGGGACCCCTTATCACATGACACGGGCTCTTCTGCGCGCGGGAGTCCAGCTGGACTACGTTGGCCCGCTTCACAAGCCGATCACACCACTCGTGCGAGGGCGGCAAGTTCTTGAGCGCATGCGTGGTCGTCGGTACCTGTTCGACCGCAATCCCAGCGTCTTGCGGGGTTACGCCCGCGATGTGGCGAAACAGCTTGCGAACCTCGATGTCGATGCCGTTCTCAGCCCCGGTACGATTCCGATTGCGTACCTTGAGACGGAGCTTCCCACGGTCTTCTGGACGGACGCGACCTTCGCAGTGATGGTCGACTACTACCCCGGGTTCTCCGGCCTTTGCGACGCGACTGTTCGCGAAGGCAACCAAATGGAAGGCTCGGCGATCACGCGCTCGAGCGCGGCCGTCTACTCGTCCTCGTGGGCAGCTGAGTCTGCTGTGGACGCGTACGAAGCCGTCCCATCGAAGGTATCGGTCATTCCATTCGGTGCCAACTTGGCCGACGAGCCGGATGACGACCAAGTAGCGGAATGGATCGAGAGTCGACGTGGCGGTGAGTGTCGGCTGATATTCCTGGGAGTTGACTGGCGCCGAAAGGGCGGGGACAGAGCCCTCGATGTCGCGCTGGAATTGTCGAATTTGGGTATCCCGACGCGCCTAACGGTGGTGGGGCCCGCGGCGACCGCGATACCTGATTCAGAGCTTATCGACTATCACGGCCATATCGACAAGTCGACACCGCAGGGCGAAGCCGAGATTGTGCGACTGCTTGGCGAAAGCCATTTTCTATGCCTCCCGTCCTACGCCGACTGCACGCCGATCGTCCTGTGCGAGGCGAGCGCCTGCGGTGTTCCGTCGATCTCAATCCGGACCGGCGGCATAGGATCGGTGGTCACGGACGGCACAAATGGCTACCTGTTTGACGAACCATTCTCCGCAAAGGCTGCAGCGGAGTCCATTGCGACCTGCATGGCCGATTACGACGGCTCATACATTCCACTCGCCTTGACGTCTCGCACGGAGTACCGCGCCCGACTCAACTGGACGTCGTCGACAGATCCATTCTGGGATCATGGCGACCTTGGTGGCGTGAGCTGGCCGGGGCGTCGACTGCTCTGCCGGCTTTCCATGGCATCGAACGGCAGCAAGTCAGGAGAGCACGCCTGAAACCCGCCTATTCGCGGCGGTTCTACGCCGCACACAATTCTGGTTCATTGGCCTCGGCTGAAGTCGTCGTTCCAATTCTTTTCATGTTTCCAGTGGAGTCGGCCGTGGATTTTGGCTGCGGAGCTGGCGCCTGGTAGACACGTTCAAGCGGTCGGGAGTGGAGGACGTCCTCGGACTCGATAGCGACGACCTGCCAATGGACATGCTCCAAATCCCAGCTGACCAATTCAAGGTTGCCGACTTTCGCTCCATCCCGGACATGGACCACCAATCGATATCGCTTGTTCTCTTGAGGTCGCTGAGCACCTGCCTAACAGCTCTGCCGAGCCTTGGTGCGCGCTTCGTCGACGCCGCTCCGGTTGTTCTGTTCTCAGCCGCAGTTCCGGGTCAAGGCGGCACCGGTCATGTGAATGAGCAATGGCAAAGCTACTGGGCGCATTTGTTTGCAACCCACGGCTACGTTGCGGTGGATTGCATACGCCCCGCGATCTGTCGATACGCGGGTCATGTGGTGGTACCGGCAGAACATGCTTGTGTTCTGCCGCCCAGATCGCGTCCCGGAGAGGCAGAGAGTCATTACCGATCCATATGACCTAGAGCGCATGGACCCGGCATTCCTTGCTATCGCAGCCGAGACACCTCGAACGACGGCGGTTGTCAGATCGATGTTGGGGATGGTTCGGACCATAGTCAGGCGCCTAATGCGTAGCCTTCCCCGTGCGTCGCATGGGTAGGGGACGCGGGCTACAACTAGGCATACGCAGTCCTGCCCGAAACGCGCCCCGTGGTCGACTCAGGGAGTGAACCTTCGCGGCAGCCATAGGACACGGGCGGCTCTCCGAACCTTGTTCGGCTGGGCTGGGCTCGAGGCTACCCGCGTGAACAGTGTCCGACACCCTATCGGGCGGCGCTCGCGGCTCATCGCTGCGTTGCGAGTCGACCAAGTAGTAGACGTCGGCGCCAACGTTGGTCGATTCGGCGCCGAACTCCGGGCATCAGGTTTTGATGGCAGGATCCTGTCAGTCGAACCCATGGCCGAGGCGCACGAGGCGCTGATGAAACGGGCGGCTGGCGATGGAGGCTGGACTACGATCCGGTGCGCTCTTGGGAAGGCCGAAGGCGAGACTGTCCTGCACATTGCGGGTCGATCGGCGAGCAGTTCGCTTCTGCCCATGCTGCCTCTGCACGAGGCAGCCGCTCCAGGCACCTCCTACGTTGGCGAGGAACTGGTGCCTTTGCGTGGACTGGACTCCATCCTCGCGGACCACGTATCCCCAAATTCGCGCACGTTCCTGAAGGTTGACGTCCCAGGGATATGAACTGGAGGTTTTGCAAGGGGCAGGTGCACGACTCTACGAGTTCGTAGCCATCCAACTGGAGCTGTCGCTCGTGCCCTTGTACGCCGACGCGCCGTTGGCCTCTGAGGTGCACCGTGCAATTTCGGAGGCGGGCTTCCGGCTTGCGGGCTTGAGCCCGGCTTCGCGGATTCCGATACCGGTCGCCTCTTGCAGATCGACAGGGTCTACATTCGGTCCGACGAGTTGGCTGGACTGCCTGGAGGTAGAGGGTCAGTGAGGGCTTGACGGGAAAACGTGTCATGGTCACTGGTGGCGGTGGTTTCCTCGGTCAGGCTGTAGTCCGGCGGATAAAATCAGGGGATGCGGCAGAGACCTTTGTTCCGCGCTCGCGTGACTACGACCTACGGACTAAGGAGGGTATCGATCGCGCGCTCTTGGATTTCAATCCCGACGTGGTCATCCATCTCGCGGCCGTAGTAGGTGGAATCGGCGCGAATCGGGCGAACCCGGGGCGGTTCTTCTATGACAACGCCATCATGGGCATCCAGCTTCTGGAACAGTCGCGCCTCCATGAGGTCGAGAAATTCGTGACCGTGGGCACGGTCTGCTCCTATCCCAAGATCACAGAAGTCCCATTCAGAGAGGAAGAGCTTTGGAATGGATATCCAGAGGAGACGAATGCTCCCTATGGGCTAGCGAAGAAGATGCTTCTGGTACAGGGGCAGGCTTATCGCGAGCAATACGGCTTCAATGCCATCTACCTTATTCCCGTAAACCTATACGGACCCGGAGACAACTTCGACCCCGCCAACTCCCATGTCATTCCAGCCTTGATCAAGAAGTGTGTCGACGCGCGCGAGGGGGGACACGATTTCATCGAGGTCTGGGGCCTTGGCCGCCGCATCACAGAGTTCTGTTGCGTGAAGATCGCGGCCGGGGGAGTGGCCCTCCGCGGCGAGGAAGTACGACGGGGCGAAGCCATAAATCTCGGCGTTGGTGCAGAGGAATCACGATCCGGGACCTGGTGGCACTCATCGCGGACGCCACAGGTTTTCGCGGGGAGATTAAATAGGGATAGAGACAAGCCGGATGGTCAGCCGCGGCGAGCGCTACGAGACGAGCCGTGCACGCGAACTCTTTGGGTTTGTGGCAGAAACCTCCTTCAAAGTCGGCCTGGAGCAGACGGTCAACTGGTACGTCGAGAACCGAGCCCGCGGCTTGATCCCTGCGTGACTCGCCCAAGCTTCGGCCGCATGACCCCAGCGCTCATTCGAGACGAGGGACGCGCGAGTATTGACTCGTGAGTCGGGCCGACGACGTCGCTATCGACCATTCGCGCCGACGGTACCTACACGGCGGCTTGGGATACGCAGCGACGATTGCTGCTCGAGCGATCTCATTCCTGGTTGCGATCGTCACCATTCCATTGACTCTCCCCTACTTAGGCACGGAACGATTCGGAATGTGGATGACGATCATCTCGTACGGCCCACGCTCCTGTCGTTTGCTAGCACAGAAATCGGCCTAGGGCTCATGACCTCGATCGCTAAGAGTGAGGGTCGCGGCGATGTCGAAAGTCAACGCTCGAGTATTTCCAACGCGTTGGTAGTGGGCGTCAGGGCCTCGCACTGATACTGGGCGTAGGGATCGTCACCATATGGCCCTTCATTTCTTGGGCGCGTGTGCTCAACGTGACGTCACCGATTGCTGTGGCGGAGGCCGGACCGTCAATCGCCGTTTTCGCTGCCGCGTTCTCGCCAGCATTCCGTTGAGTCTTATCAGCACCGTATGGGCTGGTCTTCAACGCGTCTACATCGTCGGGTTCTTCCTCGCGCTTGGCTCAGTGCTCAGCCTCGGTGGCGTCGCAGTCGCAGTGGGAACAGATCAAGGCGTACCAGTCCTGATGGCCGCAACGTCCCTTGGGCCCATCGTGGCGCTCTTGATGAGCGGCGCACTCCTGCTTGGCACGCGCGCGGACCTCCGGCCATCCCATAAGTTGATTGACCGGCGAGTGGGGCGAGAGCTCGTTGCAATCGGGGTCGGATACCTACTGCTCCAGACAGCTATCGCTGTCGCAACCTCGTCTGACTCGCTTGTTCTTGCGCATGTCATCGGCCCCGCAGCCGTCACGGAGTACTCCGTCGTCGCTCGACTCTCTCAACGTGCCCTTGCAGTTGGGGGTTTCCGTCGTGGTGGCGCTTTGGCCGGGATTCTCCGAAGCTCGGAGCCGGGGGGACGAAGGCTGGGTGGTCGAAGCGACGCGCAAAGTTGTACTGGTAACGATCGGGCTTACCGTGCCGCTGGTTGCGGCACTGGTTTTCCTTGGCCCGGAGCTGGTCCGCCTGATTTCGCAGGACAGGGTCGCGCCAGAGCCTGATCTGTTCGTCGCCTTTGCCTTCTCTACGGTGGCAGTCGTGCTAGCCGGGACTGCGTCGGTCTTCCTCAATAGCGCCGGCGTGGTTGGCCCTCAAGTCGCCTACTGGGCGACGATGGCTGCGTGCAACATCTTGCTTCGGGATCTGGCTGTCTGGAAGGCTGGGCACCTCGGGCGTGGTCTGGGCCACCGCCATTACGGAGGGGATCTTGATCATTCCCCTCGTACTGTTGGGCCGACGTCTTATACGTAAGCCCACTCCAGCGCGCTTAATGGAGCCGGGATGAGTCAGCGGTCTCATCGGCAATCCGCGCCCGAGTTGAGGGCCTACCTACCCGTGACACCAGATCAACAAACGGGACTCTGCAGTCTCCACAAGGACGGCCCGCCCTGTTGTCGGCTGCGGGCCGGCGCACATGCGCCCGATGAATGGATTCACGGATCTTGAGCACTCCGATCCAAGCGCAGGCGGTCAGGTCCGAGCGGCCCCGGGATGTTGCTGATCTTGTTCGAGGCGCGACGATTGAGGGTCGATCGGTCGATGGGAGCTGGACAGCGCTCGACACTTGGGCATTCCTACTTCCTGCCGTGTCCTTCCTTGAGATTGCCCTCATTGGGAGGCTTAAGGTCAGCGAGCTCCTCGCAGTCGCGATGCTTCCTTGGCTTCTTGGAAGGCGGGGCCGCCTGCGCGTGCCTCGCTGGTTCATGGTGGTGTGGGCAGGCTGGTTTATTTCTCAAGCAATTACGGACGTAGCTGTTGGCAGCGCATTTGCGGACTACTCGCGCGGATGGGCCAAGATCCTGGTCACGCTGACTAGCTTCCTGGCCATCCTGGTTCTGATTTCGACTCCCAAGCGCGCCCGCCTTTTTGCTCTCGGGCTCGCTCTTGCAGGCATCGCTGGCTACGTTCTGAACCCGAGCGCCGGCGCCGCCGCGGACCCATGGAAATGGGCTCTGGCCCTTCCCATCGGATTGCTCCTCGCCACGGCCGTTTCGGGCACCAGGGGGCCTGCAATCGCCGGGACTTACCGTGGGCGCCTTCATGCTGTTTGGTGCCCTAAATCTGGTCCTCGGATATCGCAGTCTGGGCGGCGTGGCCCTGATGACCGCCGCCTACCTGGTGTTGAACAGTCTTGTAGGCCGTTCGGAATCGGCTTTTCGTCCCTCCATCGGCCGCGCATTCGTCGGCGTGGTTTCCTGCGTGGTGATGGCCGTCAGCGTTCTGGTTGTCTACGACCTGGCAGCGGGCCGTGGCCTGCTCGGCCCCGACGCGCAAGTGAGGTACTACACGCAAGCAGGTTCTCTTGGGGTTCTCCTCGGCGGAAGGCACGAGTCGCTGGTCTCGACACAGGCAATCCTGCATTCCCCGATCCTCGGACATGGCTCGTGGGCAAGGGATCCGAAATACGTGGAGTTGCTTTCCGACCGTTTGACGGAGCTAGGGTACGGGGACATCTCCACCGATCCAGCCGACATTCTGGCGTGATTCCAGCCGACTCCTATCTGCTCGGAGCATGGGTCGAAGGCGGCATCCTGGGTGGATTGTTCTGGCTGGCTGTCGCTGGCTCGGCCGCATGGCTCTTGCTGAATATCTACGCAGTGCGGTGGGCCTTGACGCCACTGGTCGTGTTCTCCACGACTCTTCTACTTTGGAATATCGCGTTCTCCCCCTACGGGGAGGCCGGCCGTTTGACAGCCCCCTTTGCCATTGCGCTTTGCCTGCTAGCTTCTCAGTACTTGCGTCCTCTCGACCAGGTAGGTCCAGTCAACAAGTCCCGAGCGTGAAGGTATCGATCGTCACGATTTCCTTTAACCAGGCGCGCTTCTTGCGGCGCGCAATAACCTCGGTCCTTTCACAGGATTATCCGGACATCGAGTACATCGTTGTTGACCCTGGGTCGACAGACGGGAGCCGCGAGATCATCAATGCGTACGGGCCCAGGCTCGCAAGCGTCATCTTTGATCCGGACGATGGCCCTGCTGATGGACTCAATCGCGGGTTCCAATTGGCCACAGGCGATGTCCTTGCATATATCAACGCCGACGATGCCCTGCTCACCCAGGTGCGGTGCGCGAAGCCGTCGACTATCTCAGGGCACATCCAGAGACGGATGTCGTTTACGGCGATGGCTACATGGTCGATGTCGATGGAATGGTCCTTAGACCAATGAAGATCGTCCTCGTTCAACGTGCGTCGGTATGCGTACGGAAGCGTGATGGTGCTGCAGCAAGCGACCTTCTTTCGGAAATCAGCATTTGAGCGAACGAGTGGCTTCAATGTCGACAATCGAACGTGCTGGGACGGAGAACTACTCGCCGATATTGCGATTGCCGGTGGGCGGCTCGCGCATGTCTCGAGACGATGGGGCGCATTCGCGATCTATCCGGAACATCGATCTACCGGGTCCCGGCGCGACGCGAGCCAGGCCGTGCGTGACGTTCGGCGCATCTTCCGGAAATTACAGGGGCGGGAGTGGCGCCGGCCCGACCAGTTGATAAGTAGGTTGGTAAGACTCGAGAAGTGGATATTGTCGCCGGGCGCAACTCTCAGGCGCCTGCGCTTTGCCCTCCTCGGTCCACCTGGGACGCAGCTAGTTGTCGCGGATGATCAGAGCATCGAATTGGTTTCTGCTGTCCGCCAGAGCAAGTAGATGACCGGGAAGCGGCGCGCGAATTCCGCAATACAGCCAGCCCTCGTAGCGGGCATCCGGGTAATGCATGTCATCCCCTGGCCTGTCTATGGGGGGCCCCACAACGAGGCGTTGACCCTGGGCCTACAAGCAGCTCGAATGGGTTGGAGCCTGACGGTGGTCGTCCCTCGGGATGCTGATGCGGCGGCCCTACGACTTCAGACGCGGGGGATCAAAGTCTTCAGGCTCCAGCTCACTCGCCTTCGGCGAACTCGGAGCGCTTTCTACTGGCTCCTGTATCCGCTCAGGTTCCTCATTGATGTGTGGCGATTGGCGCGACTGATGAGAAGGGAGGAGGTCGACGTTGTCGAAGGCTCCAGCGTCAACGTCCAGGCGGCTCTTGCCGCGCGCCTGGCGGGCGCTGGGGTGGTCTGGCGCCTTGCCGATGTTTCGTCCCCGATGATCCTGCGGCGCGCTGTCGGCCTCCTTGTGCCGGACTTTCTGGCCGACGCAATCCTTGTGAATGGGTACGCCACGCTTGACGAATATCCCGGTCTGGCAAAGGCCGCTGACAAGGTGACGGTGGGCTGCCCGATGATCGATGACGCGGCTTTCCGGAATCTGGGGAGTCGGATCAATAGAGGAGGGGCGGTGATCATCGGCATGGTGGCCAATATCAACCCCGATAAGGGGATTGACGTCTTTGTCGAGGCTGCGGGGATATTTTGAAGAAGGAATGACTTCCAGTACGTCTAGTCGTGGTGGAGAACCAGGACGCCAGTGGGATGTCGCGGCGCTGCACGCGCGAGTGCAGGCGGACTCTGCGGGAGCCAATTCGAGTTCGCGCAGGCGGTGACGAAGCGATGTGGCCGACCACATGCGGCATATGGATGTGTTCGTCGTCGCTCGACCGGGAGAGGAGGCACGACAACGGCGGTGTCGGCATGCATCTGGTTACGGTGACAACGCGACCTGAAGTAGAAATCGGGCCGTGGTGCGCGACGGTCAGCGTCGTGCACCCCATGGATAGGCGGGCAGGGCCGTGCCGTGCTCTAGACGACAAGCGTTCGCGGGGGTTTGCCATAGAGAGCCAGAGGCGGATTGAACTAATTTCGCCATCACGAAAACGCCTGTCAACGCGTCCCTCAGTCTATGGTCCAGTGCTGGGAATTCGACGCCATCGAGGGAGGCATACCAAGTCCGGTGGTCAAGGGCAAATGTGCTGCCCCTTCGTCCTGACCCCCCGAGGTAGCACCCAGGCCCCGTCCCATCGGCCGCTGATATCGGTTTGTGCCGGGGGGCGACCGGGCCGGTCCCCTAAGGGAGTTGTTGGAGTCGGCCGCGAGCCAAACCGAATCGGACTACGAGATCCTCATTCGCGAGGATTCGTCTCCTGAACGCCTTACGATCCGCTCAACCGTCGACGATTTCATGCGTTTGAACCCAGATCTGACCGTTCGGTATTCGTGGAGAACGACACGAACCTTGGCTACGACGCCAACTTGCGCGCCCTCGTCGACTCGGCCAGAGGGTCCTACTGCTTGTTCATGGGCAACGACGATCTGCTCGCTCCAGACTCGTTGACCGTCCTAGCGGCCGCGCTAAGAGCCCGCCCGGAGACACAGGTTGTGCTTCGGACCTATGCCACGTTCGACACGGATGGTCGGCAAGTCGTGCATAGGTACTTCGCCGACACCCGCTACTTTCCGCCTGGAGCAGCATCGGTAGTGACCTTCTTCCGCCGATCAGTCGTGATTTCAGGGCTCTGCGTTCATCGGGATAACTCCGCCGCGGTCGCCACGAATCGCTTCGATGGCACGTTGCTTTATCAGCTCTATCTCTCTGGGATGCTTCTTTCACGTGGGCCGGGCCTATCGCTCCCCGACGTCTTGGCTCTGTAGAGCCAAGGCGGAAAGTGGCCACCTTGATTTTGGAGTCAGCTCATTTGAGCAGGCTTACACGCCAGGCGGAGGTCACTCCGAGCTCGTCCTTGTCGTTCGTCAAAGGAATGTTGGCCATCACGAAGGAACTCGAACGGCAAACACGACTCAAAGTCTTCCAGCCGATCGTGCATGACCTTGCCAACTACTCCTACCCCCTTCTCAGAGAGCACGCAGCTCGGCCGGTGCGAGAGTACGGCCCCCTTGTGCGAGGGCTCGTACGACTTGGTCTCGGAGGAGTCCCCTCTTTTGGTCCTTGTCCTGCTGGTTGGGGCCCTCGGGCCGAGCCGGTCCGATAGGGTGATAGAGAGGATCCGAGTGATGACGAAGGCTACCCCGCGGCTGGTAGCTTTTCTGGTGGCGGCGCAAATGCCGAGATCACGAACTCGCAACTGGCGAATGCCTAGGACGACGACGCCTGAGTCCCCAAACCACGGCGAGGACCCCGCTGTAACCGTTGCCCAAGAGTGGGTCTTCGTAAGTCGAGATTGCACGGTCGCCATCACCCGCCGCCCATCCTGGTGCCACGGGCTTCGTTGTGAAGATAGACCGGCCAACCGTCGACGATTTCGGCTAGGTGGTACTGCTGACGTACAAACGCTCGAAGCGGCTCCAAGATATCCAGCTCCCTCCCGTCGAGAGGCACGACAAGCCGCGGAATCAGCAGTGGCATCCAGCCGGGTTCCCCAGGCTCCACTGATCCGGCGTCGATGATCGCTGTCGGTGCGGGTGCGAGGAATACGAAATGGACGACCAGATCCCCCACCTGCTGCTCAGTCGAGTATCCGGGCGTCGTAAGTGGAAGCGTGGAAGAAATTAATTCGAGGCGGATCGACGATCCGCAGCGTCGTAAACGTACGGCTGGTTTCCCCACGCAAAGATGGTCGCGTCTGCCGTCGTGTTGGCCCTAACCCAGGCGGCGACAGTGCTGACCTGATCGCCGTCAGAAGGCTGTTCTCGAAATAGCGCTGCGTTACGACCGACCCGACGACAGTACTGATTAACAGGCCCACGCCTACCACCAGGAGAGCCATTCGGCGGCGCCTAAAGCCTGTCCGTTGGAATGCTTCGTTGAAGGTTGGCGCGGCAAGCATTGTCAATGGAGGCACTGCGAGCAGGAAGTAATGCGGTGCGATCCGACCTTGGGCGGCCGTCAGCAATACAAATGCGCCCAACCATATCCACGCTGCCACCTTGACTCAAGACCCGAGCGCGGCCTCGGCGCGGCGCGTGAATTGCGAAAAGGCGGCAGGCACAATCAGACAGGCCAAGCATCCGAGCGACAACGCCGTTGGCTAATCAGCCTAAGGCTGATGCTCTGGCGGTTGATCTGAACGTAGATGCCGTTATATCTGACGACCGCGTCTACGGCGGAGGGAAACGCTCCGACGATCCACAGCCAAGCAAGCGTCGTCCCGCCGACGATGGCTGACCCAGCAGGAAGGCACCTGCGGCGCGGATGCGCTTGGTTGAGGAGCGACCTTCAATCGCAAGGTATAGGACCGCGAGCCCCGCCGATGCGGCCTGCGGGTTCACGATGCAAGCCCATCCTAATGGACCGGCGAGCAGGACGAGGCCGAGACTCGCGCCTCGCCCGACGGCCAGAAAAGCTCCATCACGGCCAACGAAAGAGCGGGAACTTCCGCAAGCCCGCCGCCGACCGCCACTGGATAGACCGTTAGGCCCACAGCCGCCGCGCAAAGCGTCAAGCCTATGCGTCCGACGCCGTCGGCACGCAGCACTAGTGCAAGAGACAAAAGGGTGGCGAAGGTGCATACCACGGATGCAATCCATGCGCCAATACAAGGAGAAAAGAAGGGCAGCACGGCTTGACTGAAGCCGTCAAGGAGGAAAATGCCTGGAGGCTTGTGGTCCCACGAATCGACGTAAGAGATCCCACCGGCGCGGAGCGCAGCGCCGACCTCGGAAAATACCGCTTAAATCAAGGTATGGCCCAGCTACATCGACAGCTCCCGGGAACAGCAGCCCGACGGCGACAATGAAGGAGGGCAGGATGTCCCGCGCTGCAATCGCTCGCGCCGGTGAAGGCAGTGCTGTCACGTGTGGCATCGGCGGCATCCCGGAAACGGCGCGTCTGTGCGACCCATCTGTTTCGAGCGGCCACTTCATCATGTCCCGCCACTCTTGACCGTTGACCGCATGGCACCGGGACGACCTGTTCAGGTTGAAATCAGCGCGCTGTATGGGCGCGTGGCGGATGTCGATCGCGCACCGCTGTATCGACATCGTTCTGAGTTGCGCCCCAGCTCAGCCGTGGGGCGCTAACTTCCCGGTCGGGCGAACACAGCCGGAATGGTCCGTGCCAGGATCTTGAGATCGAGAGCGAGCGACCAGCGGTCGATGTAGTCGAGGTCGAGCGTGACCCGATCGTCGAAGTGCTCGTCCGACTCTGGACTCGACCTGCCAGAGGCCGCTGATACCCGGCTTCATCGATAGGCGCGGCGGTGCCAGATGTCGTAGCCGTCAACCTCACGCGGCGGGGCCGGGCGCGGCCCAACCAAGCTCATCTCGCCTTGAAGAACATTGATCAGCTGCGGAAGCTCGTCGATGCTGGCCTTCCGAAGGAGCCGACCCAAGCGGGTCACCCTCGGGTCATTGCGTCATCTTGAAAGCCGCGCCTTTTGTATCGGAGAGGGCAGCGAGCTCGGGATAGCGTTCCTCCGCGTCGGGATCATCGTCCTGAATTTGACGATCGTGAATGGTCGTCCGTGGAGTCCGACGCGGGTCTGACGGAACAAGGACTGGGGAGCCGTCCGTCACCCGGATCGCGACTGCCGCCGCCAGAAGCACCGGGCTAAGGAGCAGCAGGCCCGACGATCGCCCCGACGATATCGATCCACCGCTTGATCACCAAACCCAGAGCGCGCTGGTCATCGCGAAAGACGGACCGAACCAAGAAACCCTCGAACTCCTCTTGATGCGTGCTCGGGATGCAGCTCCTCGATCGGGTCAAGGGAATCCGGACCGTCTTGCCTTCATCCGCTGCAAGTCGACTGATCGGCTCCAGGTGATGCGACGACGTGGCCGGCAAGCAAACTGCAACTTCATCGATGACGTGCAGCCGAAAGATGGCGTTGATCATCCCCAGGCTGCCAAGGACCGGGCGAGAGACCAGCAAATCCGATTCGCCCGGGATAGACACATGCCCGACCACGCGGAATCCCCAGTGCAGGACGGCTCTCGACGCGGTCCGCAAAGCTCTGGGCCAGAGGGGCCCGTCCCGACAACGAGCATGAACCGCGTGTTGTAGCCGCGCCGGCGAAGGACGCCGAAACACGTAACGAAGGACGGCCCTACCCGGTCAGCGTGACCAGCGGCTGCACCACGAACAGAAGGACCAGGAACAACCGACTGACATTGTCCAGATGGAAGATGAACAGCGTCGACAAAGTCGATTGCCAGGACCAGGAGTGTGGCTCGTAGCGATGTCCTTGGCTTCTGTCGCAAAGCGCCAACGGACACGCAATCGGTAAAGACCGAGCGAAACCCAGAGCAGGACCCAGCCCGCAGAGAACAGGGCAGCGGCCACCAGAGGTCGATACCCATCTGGCGCCACAGTCGTTCGCTGTCGCCGTCGCCAAATCGGACAAGCGATACCAGGACGAAGACCAACGCGGCCGTGAGCGCGTCGACGACCATGAGTGCTACGCGCAGCATCATCAGGTGCCGTCTGATCATTCGATCGCAGTCCCCCCTCCCGAGGACCATCGATGGTACCCCAGAAGTACTAGCTGTCGGTTGCGCTCCGCTCGGCGGCCCATGGTGGAGGCCGCTCCGGTGGCGTGTCGCCGCACGCGCCGATCCAGTCGCCAGCCGGCTAACGACAGGTTCCGAGGCGTATGAGGTAGACCTGCTCCTCGATCCACTGGTAGGTCGAGCGAAGGCCGACTCCTCCAGATCAATCCTGGGCTCCCAGCCAAGGACTTCTCGAAGCCGTGTGTTGTCCGAGTTGCGGCCGCGAACGCCTTGCGGCCCGTCGACGTGATGTAAGCGCAGATCCCATCCTTGCCCGAGATTCCGATGATCATCGCGCAAGCTGGTTGATGCTGACCATGCGATCAGTCCCAGAGGTTGAGCGGGTCGCGATGATCCGACATCATCAGCCGGTAGATGCCTTCAACGCAGTCGTCGACGTGGCAGAACGAGCGGGTCTGCTCCCCATCACCCCAAACGTCGATCGCACCCCCGGGCTCGTCCAATGCGACCTTCCGGCACAGGGCGGCTGGCACCTTCTCGCGACCCCCGTCGTAGGTACCGTATGGACCATAGACGTTGTGGAAGCGCGCGATGCGAGTCTCGATCGGGTACTCGTCGGCGTAGTAGCGACACAGGATCTCCGTCATGAGCTTCTCCCAACCGTAGGCGTCCTGCGGCTGAGCCGGGTATGCATCCTCCTCGCGGAGAGGGCGCACATCCGCATCCGTTTGCAGGTACTCGGGATAAACACATGCCGAGGAGCTATATAGGTACCGCTTGACGCCGTTCCGGCGGGCTGCCTCGATCGTGTGCAGGTTGATCAGGGCATTGTTGTGCAGGATCGTGGCGTGGTTGGCGGAGATGAAGCCCATGCCTCCCATGTCCGCTGCCAGTGCATACACATGGTCGACGTCGCGTGTCGCGGCGCTGCGCTTCACCTTCGATCCGCAGGTCGCGGATCTCGAACGAGTCGGCGTCGATCGGGTGTACTCAGGCTCCTTGAGGTCGACCCCGCGCACCCAATATCCCCGCGCTTTCAGGTACGTCACAAGATGATGACCGATGAAGCCTCCAGCTCCCGTCACCAAGACTCGTTCCATCTCGCTTCCCCCGCGATCGTATGCAGGTCTTCCTGACACAGTGCCGGCCTAGAGATGGCAGGCCGCGAGAGTGGGTTCGAGTGGTCACTCATGGATCGTCGAGCTACGCAGGCGGCTGCGCCGGCGTCGGTTGTGAGCTCGCGGCTCCGCCGATCTCTGTGCCTGGGCCTCCATACGCACCGTAGTAGTCGTAGGTATACGCGGCCGCCGCATCGACGCGGTTCAACACCACCCCCAGAACGCGGGCACTTGCCCTCGCGAGAGCGTCCTGAGCGCTCAGGACGGTGCCTCGATGCGTGCGGCCGGCGTCCACGACGAATAGCGTCCCGTCGACCATCGAGGACAGGATCGCCGCGTCTGTCACGGCCTGGACGGGTGGGCTGTCCAGGACGACGTAGTCCGCAGCGTTCGCTAGCTCCCGGAGTACTGCTTTCATCCGTTTCGATCGGAGGAGCTCCGCCGGGTTTGGCGGGAGGGGTCCGGTCGTGATGACCATCAGCTTGTCCTGCTCTGTCGGCTGCATCGCTCTTCGATAGCGGCTCGGTCCCGTCGAAGCAGGTTCGACAATCCGGTCGAGTTCGAAAGGTTGAACAGCTTGTGGACGCCAGGCTTACGAAAGTCGGCGTCCAAGAGGATGGTCCGGTGCCCCGCCTGCGCCATCGCGACGGCAAGGTTGGCGGCGGTCGTCGTCTTGCCTTCGCCTGGGATGGAACTCGTAACCAGCAACGTCTTCATGGGCGCGTCAACGCTCGCGAACTCTGTATTCGTTCGAAGCGATCGATAAGCTTCTGCTGCCGGGGAGCGCGGATACAGCAGCGTCGCGAGCCGGTAGATCTCGCTGCGGTCACTTCCGCCCTTCATCCGCGTAATGGCCCCGAGGGTCGGCAGCCCCAGGATGGCCTCGACATCGTCGGCGGACTTCAGGCGGTCGTCGAGGTACTCGAGTAGGAAGGCCAGAGCGAGCGCCAGCGCCAGGCCCACGATGGCTGCGATCAGCGTGTTGAGCAGGACTCGTGGCGAAGATGGCTGGGGCGGGGGCGTTGCCGGGTCGACGACCGTCAGCAGGTTTGCCCCGCTGGTCGACGAGAAATCCAGAATCGTCGCGTAGGTCTGTTCGAGAGTCACGACACGAGCCTGGAGAACCTCGAGCCGCTGGTCTTCCGCGGTGGACCGCGAGGACACGTTCGTCAGCCGCTGGATCTCATCCTGGGTATCGCGAATCTGCGTTTGGATCGACTCGAGGCTCCTCGTCGATGAAGTGCTGGACATCGCTGTCGACACCGGAGATCGCTGGTGAGATCGCTAGCAATTCCTCGGCGAGAGCATTCGCTAGTGCGGCGGCGCGGCGCGGGTCAGCGTCCTCGACAGTAAGGTGGACGAGAATGGATTCTCGTGGCGCCTCGGCGCGGACTCGGTTTGCGAATTCCTCAGGCGTTGGTCTGAAGCCCGTTGTTCGCGATAACGCCTGGAGCTGGGGGCCTGCGACCGCGAGATCCGCGTATGTCTGTGACAGCCGCTGGCTCGCGAGCAATTGATTGATGTCTGGATTGATCGCTTGAACGCTCTGACCGACCAGGAGAGTCGTTCGAGCTTCGTAGACCTTTGGGAGTGATGGAGATCAGGAATGCGGCTGCCGCCCCGGTGATCAGTGCGCTAGCAAGCAGTAGCCACCATCGAGAGCGGAGGACGCTTAGCTGCTGTCTGAGTTCCATGGTGGGTCGGCAGTATAGGTCGGTCTGGAAGGGTGGAGTCCAGAGTGCGTCCTACTCGAAGAGGATGTCGAGCTGGATATCTCGATCGAAGGTGGTCGAGAAGGTTGCAGTGTTCCCACGACTGGTCACGCCCTCGCTTGCCGAGATGATCCGCCCGCCCGTCGGCAGTCGGACGATCACCGAGAGTGGGCCGGGTAGCAATCCTGGCTGTTTCTGGATCGTGAGTCTGTAGCGGCGTCCGCTCCCCACGGTCTCGACGACATATGGGCTCGTCCAGATGTACCGAAGACCGCCCTCTCCCGGCGGGATCATCAGATAGGTGCCGATCACGGCGCGCCCGGCTTCCTCGTCGACGATGGCCGGGCCGGTGAGCTCGTCCAGGGTCCCTCCCGAGACTTCCTCGACGCGGCTTCGTTCGGGAACCAGCAGCCGGAAGTACGTCCCGAGGATCCGCAGATCCTCGAGGGTGGGCAACTCGCGGATCGGCGCCCCTGCAGGCGTGTCGATCGGGTTGTCCCAGCTCACCTCGAGCGTATTCAGCGCGTTGCCGACGTCGTCGAGACTGACGTCGAGGCGCAGGCTGCGCGTGGCGATCGCGTTGATCTTCGAGGCCGGCGTCACGTTGGCGTCGACCGGATAGAGGAAGTCGCCAGGGTCCTGACGGACGGCGCCGTCGAACCCGGTGGCCGCGGCCATCGCCTGGTCGTCCTGATCCTTGAACCACGCAAGGAGCAGCCGCTGGGAACGAAAGCGGTCGACGTGGCCGACCATCTCGGTCCACTTGTTCGGTGGCAACGCGATAAGGCGGGCAAAGAGCTCATCAGCGAACGCCGACAGAAACGCCTTCCGATCCTCACCAGGTTCCGCGACGCGAGTCAGTTGGAGGGTCTTCAGGGTCGTTTCACCGCTGCTGATCGTTGCGTCGTATCCCGGGACGGCGACGGGGCCTGTGACCTGGAGAAGCTCGTCGATCGTGTGTGTCGTGATCCCAAGGACGCCGTCGATGTCCGCGTCTTGCGATTCGCTGGCATAGAGCTTCGCGGCGACCTGGGCGCTCGTCGGGAAGTCGGGCGACCAGTTCGCGTCTGACAACTGCCATCCCTGTCCGGAGCCCAGCACGTAGTCCTCGAGGTCCTCTGGGGGAGCGATGAACGGGTTGTCTGGCCCATCCAGCAGGAAGACGTCGCGGAACGTGTGCTCGACCACATGCGCGCGATCGAAGACGACGATGCCGTAACTCCCGATGTACCCGCCCGTCGGTCGGAGCTCGGCCGGGTTCTGCGTAAGGACCAGGTACCGGCGCGGCGCGTCCCAGCCGAGCATCGCAGGCAAGCGGGCGCTCACCTCGACGTACGCGTCCAGGAGCGGCAGGTAGGTATGGATCTTGTCCGCCATCGTCGAGCGAGCGGCCTCGATCGGGGCGGCCAGCCCCTTGGGCACCCTGTCCAGTGAAGCGGCTGCGCTCGTCACCGACTGCTGGGCATCGACGGCTGCCGAACGGGTCGTCGCCATCAGCTCGACCATGCTCGCAAGCGTGGAATCGCCTGAAGGCGTCGAGGTTGCGCGTTCCTTGAGCTCGACGAAACGTCGGCCGATCAGCAACCCGTGGTCAGCCGCGTCCAGGAGTCGCCGTGCCGCCTCGAGGATGGCGTCGGCGCCGCGGACGTCAGCGGCGCTCAGCGGCAATGCGCGGGCTAGCCCGATGAGCGGATCCGACTCAAGGAGAGTCCCGAGCTGGTCCACTTTGCCGCGGGTCGCGGCGATGCCCTGCTCGACCTCGTCGAGTCCCTGGCGATCGATCTCCATGCCGGCGCTCTCGACTCGGCTGGCCAGCGACACCACGTCGGCCTGGAGTGACCGCGCTTCGTCCAGT
Organism: uncultured Chloroflexia bacterium; assembly: GCA_963813535.1. Lineage (GTDB taxonomy): Bacteria > Chloroflexota > Limnocylindria > Limnocylindrales > CSP1-4 > SPCO01. The sequence continues at coordinate 353,363 of CAWEZH010000003.1, forward strand.
GCCGGCAGGTATCGGTCGAAGGCGAGCCAGCCCAAGCCGGCTGCCAGGACAACGACGAGGCCTCCTGCCCATAGCGCCCGCCATCGTCTGCGCCTGGTGCGACGGCGACGACGCCTCGTATCCGTCACGGGGCCGGGTAGGCGATGACGATGAACCGCGGATCCGTAGCGTCCTCTGACGTCGATGTCTGCAGCGTCAGCTGCTCGGTCGGTGTCGGGTGCGTGTACTCGAGCGCGCTCCAAGGCGCATCGGGGACGATCCTGGCGACGTCATAGGCGTGGGCAGATCCGTTGGCCATGACGATCACGACACGATCGCCCGGTCGTGCCTCCTTCAAGCGGAGGAACAAGCCTTCTCGGGCATGACCGTAGACGTAGATGTTGGTGCCGTCTCCCGGCCAACCTGAGCCTGGAAAGTGCGCCGCGGTATCCAGCGGTGCGTCGATCCCGTCGCCCTCGATGATCGGCAGGTCGATCCCGAGTCGTTCATATCGGATCCGGTCGACGGGGACCGGTGACGCGGCCATGCCCGCCGAACCATCAGTCGAGGATCCGGGGGCAGAGCCAGAAACAGCCTGGCCGTCTGTCGAAAGCCGCGGGCCTCCGCTCAGCCCGACCGCCACGACGGTTCCAACCAGGATCAGCAGCCCGACTAGGGCAACGGACATGAGCAGACGGTGCTGGTGGATCCTCATCGACTAGACGTGGTCAACGGGAGGCGCGGCCGTACCCGTTGGCGGCTCAGTGGCGGCGCAGTCGATCCGGCCGGATGAGCAGGCCGATTCCGAGAAGGAGTGCGAGGACCGCGAGGAGCGTCGGTGCCGTGCTAGGGGAGGTCGAGGTCCTTGGCAACTCACCGATCGCCCGGACCGGGGTGCCCTGCGTCTTTGACGACGATCCGGTGGTCAGGCTGCCGGTGTTCGATCCAGAGCCGACACTCTGCACGCCCGACCGACCGTACCGATCATCGTCATCGTCGTCGTCGTCCTTGACCTTGACCCTCAGGCTCAGCTTTCCGCTGACATCGTTCCATCTGGCCTTGATGACCCGCTTGCCCGGCTTGCAACCGAACTCGATGGTCGTCGTTGCCACACCGCTTGCATTGGTCGTTGACTGCTCGGGGCTGATGTCATCCCCCGCCTTCGACTTCTTGAACGACCAATGGACGACGGCCCCTACCACCGGGGTCCCGTTGGCATTTCGAACGGTGGCGCTGAACGTGAACGACTGGTCGCACTCCACGGGTCCCCGCGGGCCGCTGATAGCGAGCGACGCGCGCTGCGGGCTCGTCGCGGATGTCGTTCCGACGGCGACCATCGCGACGAAGATGCCGATGAGGCACCCGAGCAACCAGACTCTGCTTCGGATCATCCGTCCCCCGTTCGGTCCCGCCTGCATCGCAGGAGGTGCCGACATTCGTGGCAGGTTGACCATACACCTGCCCACAAGACCCCACAGGCCTGTTCTCGCGGCGGACGGTGCGAACGTCATGTCGTCGGCGTCGGTGTCGGCGTCGATACGCTTGTCGGTGCGGGTGTCGGATTCGAACTCGGTGCGACGACCGCCGGGAAGGCAAGCGGCCCAGGCCGCGCGGCGATGGCCCAGACCGCGGTCAGTCCGAGGGCGAGAAGGGCGACGATTGCCGCCAGATCGACCGACCCGCCGTCCACGCCGGCGGCGCAGGGCCGACCGATGTGGACGGTTATCGGCAGCCGGCGAGGCGATCCGTCGAGCGGCGATCTCCGCCCGGTCGCGCTGCAACCGGTCATCGAACGCAGCAGGGCCCTCGACGATGTCCGATGCCGGGAAGCGGGGACATGTCTGGAAGGTTTCGGACAGGCAGTACGCGCCCTGATGCGGCAGGGAGATCTTCTCGACCTTGCCGGCGACATGACATCGATGACCCGGGGAAGCGAACATGAAGTGCGTCGCCGCGTCGTCGACCAGGCCAAGATAGGGGCATGCGCTTGCCGTCAGGATCTCGCCGCTCGCGCTCGGGGCAACCGGGAGCGTCTCTGGCTCGACGGACTCTCCGGCCGGAGCTGACCGTGTGGTCTCGTCCTGCATTTCCGTGGCGATCGATGACGCGTCGGTCGGCCCGGCCTCGACGCGCTGCGCTTCGATGGCCGGGCGCCTGACCCCCTGGACCACGGCAAGGATGCCGCTCGTGTGACGCGGCATGACTGGGCTCGATCGGACGCGCCAACTCTGTGCTCGGCTCGAAGTCGAACCTGCACTTCAGGCAATAGCGGAAGGAGCCAGCTCGAGCCGTCCCGCAAACGGAGCATCGTTCGGTGGCCACGGGCCGCTCGACTCACCTCGATCAGGAGTCCGGACGTGTCCCCCGGTCCGGATGTGGCCCGTGATTGTGCCCGGAGTTTCCCTCGGATACCAGCGGGGCCCTTTCGCGCCAGAGTCACGACTGAGGGTCGTGCTCCTCGTCCGCCTCGATCGGAACGGCTGGCCGCCGGCGGGTCGATCGTCGCGGGATCGGCGGTAGGCAGTCCGGTCCAACCCTTGCGGTCCGTGGATGCGATGTTCGCCACGCCCCGTTCGACGGCCGCCTGTGGGATCCGCCAACCCCACGCCATCGGCCCGGTGATGCCACGCCGGAAGAGCAGGAAGCGGTCGGCGTCGGTCGTCGACTCGAGGAGCCGGTAGGAGCCCGCCTCCTCGACGATGTCGAGGACCGGCTTGAAGACCGTCTCGTACCAGTGACGGGCGCCCTCCTCGGGCGACAACAGGCGGCCTTCATCGTGGGAGAGGTCCAGCGTGTGGGCCTTCACCGACTCTTCGAGCTCCAGGTATCCATCTGGGTCCGAGAGCGCGAACCGCTTCCTCGGACACGCCGCCGCAAGACCGGTCACCTTGCGGAACCGGAGCTCGCGCGCCGACGCTCGGATCGACGCCATCGTGGCCCCCGGGCCGACGTGGAGTTCGGTCTCGAAGCGGTCGACGTCCGCGTCGACCTCCGTCCGCCCGGCGGCGATGACCAGCGACAGGCGCTTGTGTCCGTCCTCCACGAAATAGCCGTGATCGACCTGGATCAGCGTGATGGGCTTGTCGATCACGCTCGGGTCGGCGGCACGCTCGCGGATCGCGGTCCGGAGTCCCTTCGTCTTCGGTCGGAAGCAGGCGTCGAAGTCGTGGACTCGCCCGACGGAGCCGATGATGTCCGCCACCTGCACCTCCCGGCGACCGACCGGGAGGCGCGTCCCGAGGTTCAGCCGGCGGCGGACATCCTCGAATGACAGGAGGTCCCCGCAGTCACGACCGCGCAGCATCGCCTTCGCCATGGCATCCCAGTCTCACGCATCTGCACGGGCGTCGTCACGCGGAATGCAAGTCAGGTCCCGTGCTCGCAGCCTTCCTGAAGTCGACGGCGGCTACGGTGCCAACACGCAACATCGCGCCAAGCGGATCCAGCAGCGCGAGGAGGAGACTCGGATGAGGCTCAAGGGGCAGGGATCGAACACCATGCTGTGGATCGCCGCGATCGTGGTTTTGATCGTCGTGGTCGGCCTCGCCTACTACTTCCTCGTTCTCGCTCCGCGCTAACGGAGGAACGTCATGCGCAAGGGCAAGTCCGTCATCGGGAAGGATGTCTTGTCGCTTGCCGATGGCGTGAAGCTCCAGACGGTAAGCGACCTCGTGGTCGACGCCGGGGCACGGCGTGTCGTCGCCCTCGTCGTCGAAGAGGGTGGCTTCATGTCGAGCTCGATCGTCGTGCCGACGGAGGAAGTCGAGAGCTACGGCAGGGACGCGGTCGTGGTCCGCAGCGCCGAGTCGGTGATGTCGGTCGGCGACCACGCCGACCTCCGAGCCCTCGTGGAGCGTCACGAGAAGATCATCGGCAAGAAGGTATTCACCACGACGGGCGACGATCAGGGCTCGATCAGCGATCTGTACTTCGACGAGCGGAGTGGCGATGTCCTGGGCTTCGAAGTTTCCAGCGGCCTGCTGGGCGACGCCGCCAAGGGGACGTCATATCTGGCCAACGACGAGATCACTGGGGTAGGACCGGAGTTGATGTACGTCCGACCGGAAACGGCGGACGTCCTCGAGGGGCAGGTCGGTGGGCTACAGGGAGTGATGGCGGACGCCGGGTCGAAACTCGGGCAAACCAAGGACGCCGCATCGAGGAAGCTCGATGAAGGAAGGCCGGAGGACAAGCTGATCGGCCAGCGGACGGGCTCCGATGTCGAAGCTGACGACGGCTCCGTCATCGTCCCGAAGGGCCGTCGGATCCGAGAAGAGGATGTCGCCGCCGCGCGCGAGGCGGGGAAGCTTCCCGCGCTGAGCTCATCCGTGGCCATGGCTACTGCGCAGAAGGCCGGAGCAGAAGCGCAGGATGCCCTGGGCACCGTCGGTGACTCAGCCGCCAGCCTGTGGGACAAGTTCACGGCCAAGGTCGGAGAGATGACCGACGCGACCGGGAAGCGCGTCGACCAGGAGCAGACCAAAAGGCGGCTCTCGGAGATCACGGACGCCATCGGTCGTCCGGTCAAGAAGGTCATCCTCGACCGCGAGGACAACGTGGTCCTGAACCTTGGCGACATCATCACGCACCAGGCCGTCCAGCGTGCACATGACTCAGGCGGGCTCGATAGCCTCCTGGGCTCCGTCTACAAGGCCGACGTCGAGTTTTCGAAGGAGGAGATGCGAGCTCCCAAGGAGGCGCCCGCACAGGCCACCGTCGAGAAGGCGAGTGGCGGAGCCGTGGTCGTCGACCAGCTGGAGACCAAGGTCGAAGTCGCTGAGACTGAGCGCGAGGCCGAGAAGGAGCGGAAGCGGATCCAGTCCGAGGCCGAACGCGAACAGCGCGAGCGGGAGCGCGAGCAGCGCGGAGCCGAGCGCGATGACGCGAAGGAGGCCCGCGAGGCCGAGGAACGCGAGGATCAGGCCGCTGCGTCGGCTGCAACCACGCAGACGAGCGCGACGGCCGTGAAAGCGCGACCCAAGAAGGGCTAGTCCGACCGCCGGTCCTGTCTAAGCTAAGCCGGCGTCGGTGCCTCGGACTCGGTCTCCATCACGGGCACGGGGCGCTGCTCGGGACGTGCCCGCAGCACGGGCTCCCGCCCGTCGGCGACCGCGATCGATGCCGCGACGAAGCCGTCGAACAGCGGATGCGGCCGCTCGGGGCGCGACTTGAACTCGGGGTGGAACTGGCTGGCCACGAACCACGGGTGGTCCTTCAGCTCGACGATCTCGACGAGCCGGCCGTCCGGTGACTGACCGCTCAGGAGCATCCCGGCGGCCTCGAGCGTCTGGCGGTAGCGGTTGTTCACCTCGAACCGATGGCGGTGCCGCTCGTAGATGACCTCCTGGCCGTAGACCGCAGCCGCCTTCGAGCCGGGCGTCAGCCGCGCCGGGTACAGCCCCAGCCGCATCGTCCCGCCCTTGTCCTCCATGTCGCGCTGGTCGGGCATGAAGTCGATCACGGGGTGCTCGGTGAACATGTCGAACTCGGTCGAGTTGGCATCCGTCGTGCCGATCACGTCGCGGGCGAACTCGATGACCGCGCACTGCAGCCCGAGGCACAGGCCGAGGTACGGGATGCCGTGGTCGCGCGCGTAGTGGGCGGCGAGGACCTTGCCCTCGATGCCTCGATGACCGAAGCCGCCCGGCACCAGGACACCGGCGACGCCATCGAGCGCGTCGTGGACGTTCTCCTTGGTCAGCGCCTCGGAATCGACCCAGCGGACGCGGGCATCGACCTCATGAGCCCACGCGGCATGCTTGAGCGCCTCGGTGACCGACAGGTACGCGTCGGGCAGCTCGATGTACTTGCCGACGAGACCGATCTCGAGCGTCGGCTTGGGTGCCTTGATCCGCTCGACCAATGCGCGCCAGCCCTCGAGATCCGGGGCAGCGTCGGGGTCGCCCAGCCCGAGGTCGCGCACGATCAACCGTCCCAGCCCCGCTTCCTCGAAGAGCAGCGGGACCTCGTAGATCGACTCGGCGGTCTCGGCCGGGATGACGGCGTCAGTGGCGACGTCGGTGAAGAGGGCGATCTTCTCGCGGATCTCGTCACTGACCGGTCGATCGGAGCGGAGGACGATGACATCGGGCTGGATGCCGATGCCGCGCAGCTCCTTGACGGAATGCTGGGTGGGCTTCGTCTTGAGCTCGCCCGTGGCGGCCAGCTCGGGCAGGAGCGTCACGTGGACATACAGCACGTTGGCGCGGCCGATGTCCTTGCGCATCTGGCGGATCGCCTCGAGGAACGGCAGGCTCTCGATGTCGCCGACGGTCCCGCCGACCTCGACGATGACGACATCCGGGTCACCGTCACGTGACACGCGCCCGATGCGTTCCTTGATCTCGTTGGTGATGTGCGGGATGACCTGGACCGTGCCGCCCAGGTAGTCGCCGCGACGCTCCTTGGCGATGACCGCCTGGTAGATGCGGCCGGTCGTGACGTTGCTCAGCTGGCTGAGGTTCGCGTCGATGAAGCGCTCGTAGTGACCGAGGTCGAGGTCGGTCTCGGCGCCGTCGTCGGTGACGAAGACCTCGCCGTGCTGGTACGGCGACATCGTCCCTGGATCGACGTTGATGTACGGGTCGAGCTTGAGGATGCTCACCCGAAGGCCACGGGCCTTGAGGATGCGGCCGATGCTGGCCGCGGTGATGCCTTTGCCGAGACTGCTCGCGACTCCGCCGGTCACGAAGACATACTTCGACATGGGTCAGGGTTCCTCCGGGGTTTTTCTGATGCTACAGAAAAGCGGCCCAAGACGCAAATCCGGGACGGTCCCGGCCGAAGCGCGTGCCTGCTGTCACCGCCGCGTGTCGGAGAGAGGCACTAGCAATACCGTCCGAAGCTATCGAAACGTGGCTGGTAACCGCATTCGATAGCGTTCACGTCGAGGGACGAACAACGCCTACGACGGAGAACATCGCCGATATGAGCGAACCGAAGCGCGAACTGGCAGGTCGGTCCGACAAGCTGCTTGACGCCCTGCGGCATCTCAAGGAGACCGAGGAACGCAAGCGCAAGGTCCCGATCTCCACTCCCGCCTTTCACGAGCTTGCGAACGACGTCAACGCGACGAGTCGAGAGATCTTCCGGATCGCTCGCGATCAGGATGACCTGGGCGACGCCATACCGACCGGCTCCGACACGATCGAGGACGTCGATCGCGACCGCGCTAACGGATCGGGGCGCGAAACCTGAGTCGCTTCTCGCCCGAGCTACTCGCGGCGCGGGGTCGGTAGGTCCGCCGCGTCTGGTTGCGCAGCCTCATCGGCGCGGGCCTGGTATTCGCGTCGTCGCTCTTCCTCGACGAGCCGCGCCCGGAACCACGGCGCCGTCCGTGGCGCCGTGCCTTCTAGCTCACGGACCGCAGCGCGCCACGCGTCGAGTGCCTCCGTGATGAGTCTCATGGTCTCCCCTCACGGTTCCCTGCTCATGTCTGAAGCCTCATCGATCGCCGTCTGAAGCTCGGCGGTGGTGGAGTCCGATGGCAATGCGTCCAACCGATCGGCCATCCCTAGCGCGAGCTCGAGACCGGCGATATTGATCCCCCGAACCTCGACCAGATGCCGGATCCGTCGCAGGCGTTGGATGTCCTCATCTGAATACAGGCGTTGGTTGCCGTCCTGCCGTGCCGGCGTCAGGAGACCCGCTCGCTCGTATTTGCGGAGCGTCTGCGGGTGCATCCCGGTCAGGCGAGACGCGACGGCGATCGAGTAGAGGCCGCCGCTCTCGCCCGCGAGAGGCTCCGTATCAGGAGCCATTCGAGCCAGCGCCGATCTGTCGCGCCGACCCGACCTTGATCTGCTTGGGCTTGGCGTCCGCGGTCTTCGGCAGGGTCAGCGTCAGGATCCCATCCTCGAAGGTCGTTTCTGCCTTGTCCGCATCGATGGAGCGGGGCAAGGTGACTTGCCGGATGTACTCCCCGGGCGTCACCTCGTGGACGAGCCAACTGGCACCCTCGGGGAGCTCCGTTTCCTCGCTCTTCGCCCGAAGCGTCAGGACGCCACCCTGGAACTGGATGTCGATGCCCTCGGGCGCAACCCCCGGAACGACCGCTCGGACGACCATGTCATCCGACGTCTCGAAGATGTCGAGCGGCAGGTAATTGGTTCCGGGGGACCACGTCAGCCAGCTGCCTGGGCTGACCCACCGATCCTCGAACAACCGATCCATGCCATCCCGCAGGGACATGAAGTCGCGCAGCGGGCTGAAGCCGTGACGAGCCATTTCGACGTCAACCTCCTTCTGCTAATAGCGTGGCGTCATGCCACGTGTCGTGTATAGCAATATGACACATAGCATGTCAAGTTCCCTTCCACGGTCCGCGTTGGGTGGTGCGTCCAGGCACCACGAATCCGACGGCAGCACCGCCGTTGGGATGGCCCGACTAACCGCCCGCGGTGTTGACTGGGGTCAACAACCGCATATCGCCGAAAGGCGGGGGAGGATCGGATGTCCAGCGTCCTCGAGCGACGGCTGAGCCGGCGACGGTTCCTTGGGGCCAGTGCCGCGGGAGGGGCGGCGCTCCTCCTCGCAGGAACCGGATCCTCCGCCCTCGCGGCATCGCCGCCGACGCTCGCCGACCTGTCGCGACGCGACGAGGACGAGGACTGGTTCGAGGCGTCGATCCCGAGGCTCCAGCGCCTGATGCGGAAGCGGGAGATCACGAGCGCGGGCCTCACGAAGGCCTACCTCCGCCGGATCCGAAGGCTCGATCCGGTGCTCGGCTCGGTCATCGAGACCAACCCGGACGCCCTCCGGATCGCGGCCCAGCGCGACCGCGAGCGGCGACGTGGCCACGTCCGTGGTCCGCTCCATGGCATCCCGATCCTCGTGAAGGACAACGTCGCGACGCGCGACAAGATGGAGACGACCGCCGGATCGTTCGCCCTCGAGGGGAGTCGCGTCCCCCGGGATGCGGAGATCGTCCGTCGATTGCGCCGGGCCGGCGCCGTCATCCTCGGCAAGGCCAACCTGTCCGAGTGGGCGAACTTCCGCGGCTTCATCCCGCCGGGGTTTCCCAATGGTTGGAGCGGACGAGGCGACTTCACCAGGAACCCGTATGTCCTGAGCTGGGATCCATGCGGATCGAGCTCGGGTTCGGCGGTCGCGGCGGCCGCGAACCTCGCCTCCGTGACGATCGGGACGGAGACCGACGGCTCCATCCTGTGTCCGGCCGGCAACACCAACGTGGTCGGGTTGAAGCCGACCCTCGGACTGGTGGCCCAGAACGGGATCATCCCGATCGCGCACTCGCAGGACACGGCGGGGCCCATCACCCGGACGGTCACCGACGCCGCGATCCTGCTCAATGCCATCCGCTCGCCGTTCGGTCCGGTCAAGGGCCACAAGCTGCCGCGCGACTACACCAAGTTCCTTCGCCGGGGCGCGCTCAAGGGCGCCCGGATCGGTGTCGATCGATTGAACTTCCAGGAGGACTACTTCGCCGTCCCGGAGCTCAATCTCGTGACCGAGCAGGCGCTCGATGTCATGGCCGACGCGGGCGCGACGATCATCGACATCGAACCGGCCGACTGCCCCGACCCGAACACCTGGTTCGACCCGGAGTTCGCGGTCCTGCTCAACGAGTTCAAGCACGACATCGCCGCGTACCTGAAGCCGGTCAGGCGGACCGAGATGCGCGATCTGGCCGATCTGATCGAGTTCAACATCGAGCACTGCGCCGAGGAGATGACCTACTTCGGACAGGAGATCTTCGACATGGCGCAGGCGATGTCCGGGAGTCTCACTGATCCGGCGTATCTGGCGGCACGTGCCGAGAGTGTCCGGCTGGCAGGCCCCGAGGGGCTCGACCGCGTGCTCGACGAGCACGATCTCGACGTGCTGGTCTCGCCGGCGTATTCCGTCGGGTACTCGGCGGCGGCCGTCGCGGGCTATGCCAGCATCTCGGTCCCGGCCGGGGTCGCGGCGGACGGACGTCCGGGTTGCGTCTGGATGTCCGGGCGCTTCCTCGACGAGCCGAAGCTCATCCGGCTCGCCTATGACCTCGAGCAGGAGCTCGGACGACGAGACATCCCGAAGTACCTCGGGACCGTGCCCGGGCCGTTCGCGGATGCCGGCATCTGCGCGGCGCTGCCGGCCTCGTCGGAGCGGGCGGGGGCGGTCCAGCGCGAGACCGTGGCCATGCCCCGAAGGCGGATGCCGTTGTAGGGAGGGTCTCGCGGCGGGCGGCGGCGGCGGGGGGTGCCGCGCTCCGCTGGTGCCGCCCCGCCGGGCGCGGGGGCTCGCCGGCGTTTGGAACATCACGTGTTACGTCCGACCGCCAAGGTCCCCTGATCCGGGACCTTGGCGGTCATATGGAACATCACGTGTTACGAACGGCACCTGAGCGGGGCTTCGCCGGTCGCACGTAACACGTCAGGTTACAAAGGGCACCTGAGCGCTCCCGCGGGCCGGTGGAACATCCCGATGTTCCAAGTGACCGCTGAGCGGACCAGGCCGAGGGTTGGAAGGGTCCGATCGGTACCTTCCCCGATCGTTTGGCACCTCCAGGAGGTTCCAAACGACTGCTGGGACCGCCGCTGACGATCCGCCTGGAGGCTCGCCGGTCAGTCGGAACATGGGGAGGTTCCAACCGTGAACGGGCATCGCCCGGCGGCCACTCAGGCCGGCGGCCACGACCCCGGCGGCGGATCCACCAGGCCCTCGCCCCACACTTCCGGGCCGCAGAAGAAGCCACGCGGCGGCAGAGCGTCGACAGGCACTCGTGGGAGCGTTGCCGGATCGGCTCGCCACGCATCCAGCGTCTCCACCAGCCACGACTCGATCTCGTTGAACGCCGTCCATCGATGGAATGCCCAGCCGGCCTCGAGGCAGATCCGCTCCAGGGACCGCTTCGCGAAGACCACGTCGCTGTAGCCCGCCGCATATCGGTCGCTCTCGCCGTCACCGATGTACACGACCCGCCGGCCCGCGGCTCGATGCGCCAGCACCCGCTCGCGCTTGCACGTGCCGCACACGAGACAGGTCGGGTGGCCGTTCGGGAACTCGATGGACGGGCGACGGTCAGCGAACGTGGTCCGCGCGGTCACGATCGGGAGATCGCCGACGCCGAGCGCGTCCAATGCCGGCTGGATGAAGAACCCGTACCCGTCGGACACGATCTCGATCGGGATGCCCGCCGACCGGGCACGCCGCACGAACGGCACGAACCCTGGGTCGTGCGGCTGGGCCGCAGCGGTCGAGCGCAGGATCGCCGGGTCCGCCTCGATCAGCGACACCTCCCAGGCCATGAGCCGGCGCGACCCCATCCGACCCGCGTCGTAGTCGACCTCGGCGTCCTCCCAGACGGCACCGGCAACATGTTCCGCGAGCAGGATCTCCGTGACGTCGGTCAGGGAGATCGTCCCGTCGTAGTCGATCAGGATCGACAGGGGTGGTGTCCCCGCGCGCGCCGGCGGCACAGGCGGATCGACGACGAACGTCATCGCGGCGCCGGTCCGGCTGCGGCTCGTCGCAACGGTCGCGACGACGGCGGGTGCGTCGACGCCCGGCGGGTGAGCGCGACGCCCGCCAGGATGATGAAGCCACCGACCACCTGGGCGGGCCGTATCGGCTCACCGAGGAAGACGAAGGCGAGGACGACCGCCATCGCCGGGACGAACGACTGGAGCGTGATGACGCGGGTCGGGCCGAGCAGTCGGACGCCGTTGAACACGACGACGTTCGCAAAGGCTGCCGCGAGCACCCCGGAATAGACGATGGCCAGGACGATCGGGACGATCGCCGCCGCCTGCTCCGGCCCGAGCGCCCCGGGCGCGAGCAACTGCGCCATCCCCAGCGGGAGCAGCACGATCGTCCCGCCGATCGTGGCCCACGTCGTCAGGACGAGCGGCGAGTGGCGTCGGAGGACCGACGCGGCGAACGCCGTGTACGTCGCCCAGCACGCCGCTGCCGCGAGCGTCAGCAGACTGCCGGCCGTCGAGCCGCTCATCGAGATCCCGACGCCGGCGCCGATGACGACCACGACCCCGAGGAACGACAGCGAGGCACCCACGAACTTCATCGGCGTGAGCGTGTCGGAGCCGGCGACGACGGCCAATACGGCGACCAGCACCGGCGTCGACGCGATGATCAGCGCGCTGTCGCCAGCCGGGATCGATGTCAGACCTGTCGTCCACAGGATCTGGTAGACCCCGAACCCGAGTCCGCCCAGGACCAGGATCCGCGCGACATCGGGCCGGGGCAATCGGACGGAACCCTCGTACCAGCGCAGGATCACGAGCAGGGCGATGGATGCCAGGCCGTAGCGCAGCATCGTGAACGCGACGGGCGGCAGGACCGTGAGTGCGCCCTTGACGACGATGAAGTTCGCCGCCCAGACGACCATGACACCGAGGACGGCGGCCTCGGCGACCCGTCGATCGGCGGACAGTCGAACGCCCGCCGGTCGATCGGCGGGCGTCGGTGCGGCCGCGGGGATGTCGGGGTCGATCAGGCGCCGTCGCGATCGATCAGACGGCGTCGCGGTCGAGCTCGAGGAGCTCCTCGTCGTCCTCTTCGGTCAGCTTGAGCCAGACGAACAGGCCGGCCAGGACGGCCAGCGGGATGACGATCAGCGCGGCCAGCGTGATGCCGAGCGCGACAGCGACAGTCTTGAGGGCTTTCATGGGCCTACCTCCGATCAGGCGCTGGTGGTCGTGCCGCGACCGGCTCCCGGGATGGAAACCGGGTTCCGGAGCGACGGGCCCCGAGCGACCAACTGCGCGATGTCCTCGCGGGTGAATTCCGCGAGCTGGTGCTGGCTGCCGGCCTGGCCGGACAGCAGGAGCCGGACGACGAACGCGCCGTCCTGCTCGAAGAAGAACACATCCCGCGGCTTCTGCTCATCCATGTAGCGGCCGAGGACGCGGAACGCGGTCTCGTAATGCCCGGCATCGCTCGCCGGCGCAGGGTTCGACCGACCGCGCCGGGCGGCCGCCTCCTCCATGAACCGGGCGATGTCGTCGTCGAGGAACGTCAGGGTCTCCTTGATCTGTGTCCCCAGCGAGTCTGACCAGGCGCTTGTCGATGGCGTCGTCATGACGAGACCCTGGACGATGAACCCATCCGGCGCCTCGACCAGCAGGACGTCTTTCATGCCGCGCTGATCGAGGAACGCGCCGATCGAGCGGAAGACCTCCTCGAAGTCCTGACGCGGGCTGCCCTCGTAGATACGCATGCGGCGCCGACCTCCAGGACCCGGTGGCTCGGGCTCGCGGCTCACGCCACCTTGGCGCAGCGATGCTCGCGCGGTGACCCCCAAGCTCGGCGAGTGTACCGACCTCAGATAGCGGCGGCAACATCACCATCGTTCCGTTTCTCGGTACGACCGTTGCTGGTGTCTCTCCCGTCAGCGATCGGGGGCAGCGGATCGGGCCGCCGCCAGCACGGCTGCCAATCGGCCGGCGGTCCGCGCGTTGTTCACGATCAGGGCCGTATTCGCGGGCACGGATCGACCATCCGTCAGCTCGGCGATCCTGGCCAGCAGCCACGGCGTCACCGCCGGACCGACGATGCCGGCCGCCTCGGCGTCGTCGATCGCTCGCGCGACCGCGTTCCGGGCGAGGTCATCGGGGAGTGCCATGTCGGCCGGCACGGGTACGCAGACCAGGGCCCCGCTGCCGAGCCCAAGGCCGAGGTGGGCGGCGACGATCCGAGCCGCGCCAGCGACGTCCGGCGCCGACGCCGGTGCTTGGATCCCGGAGGAGCGCGCGAAGAAGCCGGGCACCTCTGGCTGCCCGATCACGATCACCGGCACGCCCCGCGTCTCCAGGTACTCGAGCGTGGCCGGCACATCGAGGATCGCCTTCGGCCCCGCGCACACGACGGCCATCGCCGTCCGGCCCAGCTCCTCGAGATCGGACGAGATGTCGAGGGAGGCCGGGACGCCGTCCGATGCATCGAGGGCGCCGCGATGGACGCCCCCGATGCCGCCCGTCGCGAAGACCGTGATGCCGGCAGCCGCAGCCGCGATCATCGTCGCCGAGACCGTCGTCGCCGCCCAGCCGCCCTCGGCCAGGGCGATCGCGAGGCTGGGGCGTGCCGCCTTCCGGACCGAGCCGAGGGGCGCCGTCGCGAGGGCCTCGAGGGTAGAGGCATCAAGCCCGACGAGCAGGCGACCGTCCCGCACAGCGACCGTCGCCGGGACCGCATCCGCAGTCTCCCGGACCGCAGCTTCCGACGCGGTGGCGACCTCGAGATTCTGCGGATACGGGAGGCCGTGGCTGATCAGCGTCGATTCGAGCGCGACGACCGGGCGCCCTTCCGCGAGGGCCGTGGCCACCTCGGGCGCGACGACGAGTCGATCGGCGACGGACATCGGGACGGCCATACCCGAAGCCTAGCGGCGCGGCTAGGCTGTCGCGCATGCCCCGTCGACGCGCGATGACACCCGAGGACATCCGGCGCATGGTCGTGGTCGAGGAGCTCGACCTGTCCGTCGATGGCCGGACCGCGGTGGTCGTCAGGCGCTCGATCCGGGGCAACCGCTACCTCGGCCACCTGTTCGCGATCGACCTCGCGTCCGGCCGCGACGTCCCGTCCCCGCGTCAGCTGACTCGCGGGGCGATCCGCGATACCAAACCGCGTCTCTGCCCCGACGGCCATACGCTCGCTTTCATCCGAAGCGACCCGACCGACGACGACTCGGTCGCCTCGATCGGCATCCTCGACATCCGCCGACCGGACCGGGTGCATATGGCCCGAGTCGGGGGCCACGGCGCGATCGGCGAGGTCGCATGGTCGCCGGACGGTATGCGATTGGCCTTCACCGCCGAGGTCGACCCGCCCCGGTTCATCAGCGGCAGGACCCGGCCCATCTCGCGCCGAGGTCCGGCGAACGGAGCGGATGCCGAGACGCCCCTGGCCCGCCACATCACCAGGACGGACTGGCGCTGGGACGAGGAGGGGCATCGCGACCGATGGGCGCATCTGTTCATCCTCGACATGCCCAACGGCCGGCCACGGCAGGTGACGAGTGGCGACTGGGGGGTCGCGGAGATCGCCTGGCACCCCGACGGACGGACGATCGCCTTCTCCAGCGACCGCGGCCCGGAACCCGATCTCCACCCGCGGACGACGATCTGGACCGTCGACGTCGACGACCCAGATACCGAGCCGCGCGAGGTGCTCGGTCCAGGCGGCTGGGCACTGCAGCCGGCATGGTCGCCGGATGGCCGCTGGATCGCCGCCCAGGGCCTCCTCGACCCGGACCCGATCGATGACGTCAGCCCGGGCGTCCTCCTTGGTCCGGCCGATGGCTCGCGACCACCCCGGCTCGTCGCGCCGGACCTCGACCGGCCCGTCGGCAACTGGGTCGACTCGGATCTCACCGGCTGGTTCGTTTCCGGCTACAACGGGCCGTCCTGGCTCGATGACCACCGGATCGTGGCGAGCATCTCGGACCGTGGCCGGTCGCGGCCGTGGGTGTTCGTCGTGGACGACATGGGCGCCGACGTCGAGTGCTACCCGGCCGCGGACGGCGAGCTGGTGACCCACACCATCGCGGTCGGGCCGGAACACATCGTGTTCCTCGGGACGCAGGGCACTCGGGCGATGGAGCTCATGACGGTCGCCGTCGGCGACGGGCGCGATGCCGCGCCGCGAACGCGCTCACGGATCGGGTCGCGTTGGCAGGCCGCGTTCGAGATGCCCGAGATGCAGCTCGTCCAGGCGCCCGGACCGGCCGGCCCGATCGACGTCTGGATCGCATCGCCGCCGGGCGCCGGCGACGAACGCCTGCCCACCGTCGTCGACGTCCATGGCGGCCCGCTCGGCGCGTGGGCGCCCGCGCCGCACGTCGAGGTCATCCTCCTCGCGTCTGCGGGCTACCGCGTGATCCTGCCGAACATCCGGGGGTCGGCGACCTACGGCCGCGACTGGATCACGCCACAGCTCGGCGACTGGGGCGGCGTCGATGCCGCCGACGTCCACGCCGCGGTCGACCACGTCGTGGACCTTGGCCTGGCCGACCCTGCATCGGCTCGGCGTCATGGGGTTGAGCTACGGCGGCTTCATGGTGCACTGGCTGGTCGGCACGAGCGACCAATTCACGGCCGCCGTATCGGAGAACGGCGTGACCAACCAGATCACCAGCTGGGCCAACTCGGACAGCGGTCCGGAATACGACCGGGCCTCTCTCATGGGCGATCCGCTGTCGCCCGAGGGCATCGACAAGCTCTGGCGGCAGTCGCCGTTGCGCAACGTCGCCAACGTGCGGACGCCGTTGCTGATCCTCCAAGCAGAGGCCGACCAGCGCTGCCCGGCGCCCGACAACGAGCAGTTCTTCGTCGCGCTCCGCCACCTCGGACGCACGGTCGAGTACGTCCTCTATCCCGACGAGTACCACGTCTACGCATCGGCGGGCCGGCCCGACCGCCGGATCGACCGCAATCGACGGATCATCGACTGGTTCGACCGCTACCTCCGCTGACGCCGCGCGCGGCGAGACGGACGCCGCCCCGGACGTTTCGCCCACCGCCGAGTGGCCCCATCCCGGCATCGCGGCGGCTGGACATCCCGGTCATCATCGATCCATGACGCGCACGCGCCGCCCCCGAGCCCGTGCCGCCGCCGTCGCGGTCGCCGCGCTTGCAGCCCTCATCGTCGTCCCGAGCACGGCCCTCGCCTGGGCCGAGTTCCCCAAGGGTTACGAGGGGTACCACACCCACTCCGAGATCACGGCCCTGACGAAGTCGGTCGCCGACGCGCACCCCGCCATCGCATCGCGCTTCAGCATCGGGAAGAGCTATCGCGGCCGCGACATGTGGGCCATGAAGATCTCGGACAACGTCGCCACGGACGAGGCCGAGCCCGAGGTCCTGTTCGACGGCGGCCATCACGCCGACGAGCACATGGGCGTCGAGATGATCATCAAGATCATGCGCTGGCTGGTCGATGGGTACGGCACGAACTCGCGCATCACGAACATCGTCAACGGCCGCGAGATCTGGCTCGTCTTCTCGGTCAACCCGGATGGCGCCGACTACGACATCGGCAACGGCCAATTCCATTACTGGCGGAAGAACCGCCAGCCGACGCCTGGGACCGGCTACATCGGCACGGACCTCAACCGCAACTACTCCTACAAGTGGGGCGGTGGCGGGCGAACGAGCTCGAACCCCGCGGCGATCACGTACCGTGGCCCGAGATCGTTCTCGGCACCCGAGACCCGCGCGATGCGCGACTTCCTGGCGAACCGCGTCGTCGCCAGCCGCCAGCAGATCCGGGCGCACATCACCTTCCACGAGGCCGGCCGGCTGGTGATGTGGCCGTACGGCTACACCTACACCAACCTCCCCGGTGACATGACCGCCCAGGACTACCAGGCGTTCGTCCACATGGGCCGCGCCATGGCCAAGACGAATGGCTACCGGCCCCAGCAGGCGAGCGACCTGTACATCTCCTCCGGGACGACCCGTGACTACGCCTACGGCGTCTACCGGACCTTCTCGTACACATTCGAGATGTCCAACCGCGACTACATGGACGACAGCCTCATCGCGTCGGAGACAGGCCGGAACAAGAGCGCCGTGCTCTACCTGGCGGAGCGGGCATGGTGTCCGTACTCGGTGCTTGGTGCGTCCTACGTGACGTGGCGTTGCGGCGCATTCGACGACGACTTCGAGGCGGCTCGCGGTTGGGTCACGAATCCCGGTGGCAGCGACACGGCGACGAGCGGCGCGTTCGCACGCGGCAACCCCGAGGGCACGTCGTCGAGCGGGGCCAAGCAGCTGGGGACGGTGCCGTCGGGTTCCCGGGCGCTGACCACCGGCCTGCTGGCCGGATCCTCGGTCAACGCCAACGACCTCGATGGGCGGACGACCGTTCGCTCGGCGCCGATCAAGCTCCCGACGACGAACGGCCAGCGGCTGTTCTTCCGCTACGTCTTCGCCCACCGATCGAATGCCTCGTCGGCCGATCGACTGGTCGTGTCCGTCGAGGAGTCAGGCGGCGCGCGGACGGCGGTCTTCACCAAGACCGGCTCGGCGACCGACGTCGACGGCGCGTGGCGCAACGTCTACGCCGCTCTCGACGCGTGGAAGGGCCAGACCATCCGGATCCACATCGAGGCGGTCGACGGTGGCTCGAACAGCACGATCGAAGCCCAGATCGACGACGTACGGGTGACGCGCGGGACCTGAGCGAGACGAACGCAGGGCGCTTGCCTCCGCTGCAGGTCAGCGGCGGGGCCTCGCGCGCGGGGACTTGCGATGCCGTCGATCCGGGCTCCGATCGAGACGACGGACGGCGATCAGGAACGACCCACAGACGACGAGCAACGCGGCGATCAACGAGAGCGCAGCCGTGGTCGGACCAGCCGGCAGGAGCGTGCCCGTTTCCGGAGCCTGGCCTCCCCCGCCGGGCGCAGACGATTCGATCACGGTGGTCGTGTCCGACGCGGTGTCGTTGGTCGGATCGGCATCGATCAGCACGCTCGACACCCTGACGGTCGCGGTCTGGACACCCGCCGGCGCAGTGGCCAGCACCGTGTACTCGACGGTCACGGTGGCGCTCCCGCCGGCCGCGATGGTGCCCAGGGCACAGCTGAAGTCGGGGCCCGCGCCGAGCGGGCCGCAAGACCCCTGCGATGGGCTGATCGCGCCCTGACTGAAGGCCGCCGGCCAGCTATCGGTGAGGCTGACCAGCGTCGCATCCGACGGGCCGCCGTTGGTGACGATGATGGTGTAAGCGTGGGTCAGGCCATCGCCTGCGACCACGCTGGCCAGGCCATCGCTGACGCTGACGGCGAGATCGCCGGAGCCGACGATGGCGGTCGCGTCCGAGCCCGTGATACCGCCCGGGTTCTCGGCGCTGGTCGCACGCGCCGTATTGGTCACGGTCCCGGGCGTGGCTCCCGGGCCGACGGTGTAGGGGACCGTGACCGTCCAGGTCGCACCGACCGCCAGGCTGGCCGGGAGCGCGCACGCGATGGTGTTGCCGAGCGAGCCCGTGCAGTCGCCCCCGAGATCGGCGCTCGGCGTCCCCACTGTGAGCGCCGCCGGGACGACGTCGTCGAGGGCGACGCTGTCGGCGTCGGACGGGCCGGCGTTGCTGACCGTGACCGTGTAGGCATGGCTCAGGCCGTCACCGGCCACGGCGCTGGCGAGGCCGTCGTCCTTGACGACCGTGAGCGCGGACAGCTCGATCACGGTGGTGGTATCGGACGCCGTGTCGTTGGTGGGGTCGGCGTCTACGAGCGCGCTCGACACGCTGACCGTCTCGGTCTGGACGCCAGAGGCGGCGTCGGCCGGTACGGTGTAGGCGACGTTCACGGTAGCGCTTCCCCCGGCGGCGATAGTGCCCAGCGCACAGCTGAAGTCGGGGCCCGCGCCGATCGGGGTGCAGCTGCCTTGGGAGGGACTGATCGTGCCCTGCACGAAGCCCGTTGGCCAGCTGTCGGACAGGCTGACCAGGGTCGCATCGGACAGCCCACCGTTGCTCACGGTGATCGTGTAGGCATGGGTCACGCCATCGCCGGCGACAACGCTGGCCAGGCCGTCACTGACGCTGACCGCGAGATCGACGGTCGGCTCACCCACGGCAAACTCGCTGAACGACGTGAGACCAAACGCCTGCGTGCTCGTGGCGGTCCGCGTGCCGGGCGGCGTGAGCGTCCAGCTCGTTCCGTCGCGCTTGCCAACGACGAACACGGCCGTCGTCGAGCCCGGGTCGACGTCGGCAGGGACGAATGTGAACGTCGCGTCGTAAGTGGTGAACAGCAATCCGGCGTTGCTCAGGGTCCACCAGCGATTGACGCTTCGGGTCGGGGCCAGGCCCGAGTTGGCGATATCTGGATGGTCGCCCGGCGTGGTGCTCGCGACGATCTCACCAGTCGACGTGATGCTCGCGAAGAGCAGCGTCACCGGTGCGTATCTGGCGGCGTCGCCGATCTCGAACGTGGCCGGCACCGCCGCGCCCGTGTTGAGCGTCTTGCCGAGCTTGCCGACGACCCGGCCGGTCGTCCGGACCACCGTCCCCGTGAGGGCGATGTGGATCGTCGCCGTCCCGTCCGTCACGGGACCACCTGACAGCGTCAACGTGCCGCCGATCGTGAGATCCATTGACACGGCGAGTCCGCTGGTGTTGGTCACGGTCAGGTTGTTGAGCAACGTGACGCTGGTCGGCAACGTGATGCCAGCGGCGGCGCCGGCAACCGTGATCGACGAGTTCGCACCCGTCACGAGGTTGGTGCCCGTACCGGCGATGGGGTTGTTGATCGTCAGACGACGGTTTGAGAGGTTGAAGCTCCCACTCGTCAGGGTGAGCGTGCCGGTCGTGACCACGTCCGTGGCGAGCGTTACGCCCGCCGGGTCGTCGACGACGAGGTTGAACGCCGGAAGGGACGAGCTGCCGGAGATCGTCTGGCCCAGTGATCCGTTCAACGTGAGCGTGCTGGTGCCCTGGAACGATCGTCCCGTTGTTGACGATGTTGCCGGCGACCGAGACGCTGCTGCCGTTCTCACGGAATGTACCGACGACCGTGAGGCTCCCGGAGATCACGAGAGCGAAGTTACTGGCCGACGTCGTGAACGTGCCCGCGTTCACGGACAGGTCATGCAGGACCGTCATCGCGGTCCCGAGCGTGGTCGTGCCCCCATTGCCGACGACGTCGTAGAAGGCCATGCCCACGCTGCGGACAGTGCCGCCCGCGAAGACGAGCGTCGAGCTGCCCGGGTCGACGGTTCCCGCGGTGTACGTCCAGCCGGTGGCGGTGCGGATCGTGCCGGCCAGGGTGAGCGTGCCCGAGGGCTTGTTGATGACGACGGGCGGCAGCGCCCCGGCGGCCGTCGTGGCGGCACCCGTGAAGGTCTGCGCGCCGGCGCCGTTGATGAGCAGGGTCGCCGTCCCGCCGGTCGTGGTGGAGGCCTGGCTGATCGATCCCTGGGCGGCCAGCGTGCCGGTCCCGTTGAGCGCGCCGCTGGTCAGGCTGAGCGAGCCCGTCACGGTCAGCGTGGTTCCGGCGGCGATCGACGTTGTCGCACGGAAGTCGACGGCGTTGAGGCTGTGCGACCCGCTGATCGTGCCGCCCGCGAAGACGACCGTCGAGCTGCCCGGGTCGACGGTACCCGCGGTGTACGTCCAGCCGGTGGCGGTGCGCAGAGTACCGGCCAGGGTGAGCGTGCCCGACGGCTTGTTGATGACGACGGGCGGCAGCGCCCCCGCGGCGGTGGTGGCGGCACCGGTGAAGGTCTGCGCGCCGGCGCCGTTGATGAGCAGGGTGGCCGTCCCGCCGGTCGTCGTGGAGGCCTGGCTGATGGATCCCTGGGCGGCCAGCGTGCCGGTCCCGTTGAGCGCACCGCTGGTCAGGCTGAGCGAGCCCGTCACGGTCAGCGTGGTCCCGGCGGCGATCGACGTGGTCGCTCGCAGGTCGACCGCGTTGAGGCCGTGCGAGCCCGTGATCGTGCCGCCCGCGAAGACGAGCGTGGAGGTGCCCGGGTCGACGGTTCCCGCGGTGTACGTCCAGCCGGTGGCGGTGCGGATCGTGCCGGCCAGGGTGAGCGTGCCCGAGGGCTTGTTGATGACCACCGCCGGCAGGTTGCCGCTGGCCGTGGTCGACGCCCCGGTCAGGGTCTGGGCAGCGCCCCCGTTGACGAGCAGGGTCGCGCTGCCGCCGCCATAGCCGAGCGCCTGGTTGATCGCTCCCTGCGCAGCGAGGGTGCCGATGTTGAGGGTGCTCGCGGTTAGCGTGGTCGTGCCGAGCGCGGTGAGCGTCGTCCCGGCGGCGATCGTCGTGGCTCCCCGGAAGTCGAGCGCGTTGAGGCTGTGCGACCCGCTGATCGTGCCGCCCGCGAAGACGACCGTCGAGCTGCCCGGGTCGACGGTACCCGCGGTGTACGTCCAGCCGGTGGCGGTGCGCAGAGTACCGGCCAGGGTGAGCGTGCCCGACGGCTTGTTGATGACGACGGGCGGCAGCGCCCCCGCGGCGGTGGTGGCGGCACCGGTGAAGGTCTGCGCGCCGGCGCCGTTGATGAGCAGGGTCGCCGTCCCGCCGGTCGTCGTGGAGGCTTGGCTGATGGATCCCTGGGCGGCCAGCGTGCCGGTCCCGTTGAGCGCACCGCTGGTCAGGCTGAGCGAGCCCGTCACGGTCAGCGTGGTCCCGGCGGCGATCGACGTTGTCGCTCGCAGGTCGACCGCGTTGAGGCCGTGCGAGCCCGGTGATCGTGCCGCCCGCGAAGACGAGCGTGGAGGTGCCCGGGTCGACGGTTCCCGCGGTGTACGTCCAGCCGGTGGCGGTGCGGATCGTGCCGGCCAGGGTGAGCGTGCCCGAGGGCTTGTTGATGACCACCGCCGGCAGGTTGCCGCTGGCCGTGGTCGATGCCCCGGTCAGGGTCTGGGCAGCGCCCCCGTTGACGAGCAGGGTCGCGCTGCCACCGCCATAGCCGAGCGCCTGGTTGATCGCCCCTTGCGCAGCGACCGTACCCACCCCGTTGATCGAACCACCGGTCAGGCTCAGCGTGCCGCCGACACTGAGCGTCGTGCCAGCAGCGATGGTCTTCGTCGCGTTGAACGCGGCGTTGTTGAGCGAGACCAGCCCCGCCGTATCGATCGTCGCAGCACCGCCACTGAAGGTAGCGCTCCCACCGTTCGCGTTGAACGTCCCGCCGGTGACGGTCGTGGCGCCCGTGACAGTGAGTGTCCCGGAGGTAGCGGTAAACGAGCCACCGCTCAGGCTCAGCGGTCCGTTGAGGGTGATGTTCGAAGTCCCACCCACGAAGGCCGCCCCAGTCTGGGTGAAGCCCGCCGCACCCACTGTCATCGCGACACCGGCGGCCTGCGTGACGCTTCCGCCGTATGCGGACGTGACCGATAGCCCACTGACGTTGACCGCCACATTGATCGTGGCGTTCTTTGAGCCGGTCGCGTCGAAGGTCGCTACATCCGCGGCGCCCGGGATGAGCCCGCCGAGCCAGTTGGCCGCCTCGTTCCAATTGTTCGTCAGACCGAGCCCGCTCCAGGTTCTGACCGCACCCGAGACCGGCCTCGACGCGAACGCGAGCATGCCGACGAACGCGACAACAAGGGCGATGCCTAGCAAGGCGAATGCACGCCCAGGGGAGTCGTAGCGGAGGGACATACCGTCTCTCAACTCCCCCTCTATGCGGTTCTACGCCTCACTCCCACACGTGCTACGGATCGCGGAGCGATGAGACGCGCCAGCAAGACCGCGCAACCCCGAAGTGAGACGGCCCTGGAAATTGATCTCGCGTCGAGAATCGGGACGGCGAGTGATGGGGGCTCCGTCCGGAGTTCGCGAAGGCGTGAGGATACTCTCGGTGTGGTCCCGAGATGCTTCCAATCAGTCTCCCGCACCGCGTCAAGCCAGACTCGCACAGCGGGATGGCTGGCGACCGGTCCTCCCTACGCCAGCGGGAGCTCCTGCCGGGGTGTCGACAGCTGGCGCGCAGCAGCGCGATGGCCGGCGAGCGCCGCTCGCTGCAGTGACGCCGGAAGGGACTTGCCCGCCGCCCTGGACGTGAACCAGCCGACGAGGAAGCCGGCATCGAACGCATCGCCGGCACCGGTCGTGTCGGTCGTCGCGATAGGTGTCGTCGCGACCTCGAATCGGAGGCGTTGATCGCCGTCCCGTGCGAGGACCGTGGCCCCCTTCGGTCCGCGCTTGACGACAGCGATCGCGGCAACGTCCAACAAGCCTTCGACAGCGTACCGGCCGAGCAGGGCTTCGGCCTCGGACGCGGTCGCGAACAGCATGTCCGGGGCGATGTCGTCGATCAGCGCGCGGGCCGCTCGACGCCCGCGGGCCAGCAGCGGACCGATCGAGGCGAGGTCGATGCAGATCGCCGCATGCCCGGACCGGCCGAGCTCGATGCCACGGCGGCCGGCCAGGCTGAGCGGCTCGTCGAGCAGCGAATAGACCGGCAGGTGCACGGCGTCGGCCCGCGCGAACCAGCTCGCCTTGAGGTCATCCGGTCCGAGCTGCAGCGCCGCGGCGCGGTCCTGGACGAACGACCGCTCGCCATCGGGCGCGACGAGAACGCCGATCCGTCCCGTCCGAACACCGGCGACCCGGGTGACGCGCGGCGTCACGCCATCGCTCCGCAGGGCATCGACCAGCGCGCGGCCTGCCGCATCACGCCCCACCGCGGCGACGAGCGATGACCGTGCGCCGAGTCTCCCGAGCCAGCGCGCTGCGGTCGCTGCCGAACCACCCTGCGCGAGGATCACCCGACCCGGGACGTCGCTCCCATGCTCGAGTGAGCGCTCCGGTCGGAGCACGACGTCGACGACGAGGTCGCCGATCACGACGATCCGAGGCCGCCCGGGTGCGCGTCGGGGCCGGCTCGGTCGGAGGGACGGCATGCATCGAGGATACCCGCCGCCTCCACCTACAATGGCCGTCCGACCGGCATACCCCCAGGCGGTCGCGCACCGGGAGTGCTGCCCATGGCCGCCGTGACGACCGATCTCGACCGCCTCGCCATCGACACGATCCGGACCCTGTCGATCGACGGCGTCCAGGAGGCGAATTCCGGCCACCCTGGGGCGCCGATGGGCGCGGCCCCGATGGCGTACGTCTTGTGGACGCGCTTCCTGCGCCACGCGCCGACGCATCCGGACTGGCCTGATCGTGACCGGTTCGTCCTGTCGGCCGGGCACGCATCGATGCTGCTGTACTCGCTGCTCCACCTGACGGGCTACGACCTGCCCCTCGACGAGTTGCGCTCGTTCCGGCAGTGGGGATCGCGGACGCCGGGGCATCCAGAATCGGGGCTGACGCCGGGGGTCGAAGCGACGACCGGGCCGCTCGGCCAGGGCTTCGCCAACGCCGTCGGCATGGCCATCGCGGAGCGGCGGCTGGCGTCCGAGTTCAACCGCGACGGCCACGAGATCGTCGATCACTGGACGTACGTCATCGCGTCGGATGGCGACCTCCAGGAGGGCATCGCCTCGGAAGCTGCGTCGCTGGCCGGCCACCTTCGACTGCGCAAGCTCGTGGTCCTCTATGACGACAATCACGTCCAGCTCGACGGGCCGACATCGATGGCCTGGTCGGAGGACGTCCCGAAGCGCTTCGAGGCGTACGGCTGGCACGCGTCCCGGGTCGACGATGGCAACGACCTTGCCGCGATCGAGTCGGCGATCCGGGAGGCCCGTGAGGACGACCGACCCAGCCTGATCGCGGTGCGCACGCATATCGGGTTCGGCAGCCCGAACAAGCAGGATTCGCAGAAGGCGCATGGTTCGCCGCTTGGCCCCGACGAGGTCCGGCTCACCAAGGAGGCCTACGGCTGGGATCCCGATCGCACGTTCTACGTGCCGGCCGATGCGCTGTCCGTGTTCCGCCAGGCCGTGCAGGACGGGGAGCGGCGGTACGAGGAGTGGAACGAGAAGCTGGCACGGTACGCGGACGGCCACGTCGACCAGGCCGAGGAGTTCCTGCGGCGGATCGCGGGCACGCTACGCCCGGGCTGGGATGCGGGTCTCAAGACCTACGCCGTCGGCGAGGAGATCGCGACGCGCAACGCGTCGCAGGACGCCATCCAGGCCCTCGCCGGTCCGGTGCCCGAGCTGTTCGGCGGCGCGGCCGACTTGTCCGAGTCGAACCTGACCGATGTCAAGGGCGAACCCCAGTTCGGTGCCGACGATCCGGGACGAAACCTGCGGTTCGGGGTCCGGGAGCACGGGATGGGTGGTGCGGCCAATGGCATCGCCTACCACGGCGGGTTCATCCCGTACGACGCCACGTTCCTGACATTCAGCGACTACATGCGCGGATCGGTCCGGCTCGGCGCGCTGGCTGGCCTGCACGTCATCCACGTCTGGACGCACGACTCGGTCGGGCTGGGCGAGGACGGACCGACCCACCAGTCGGTCGAGCACTACGCGGCCCTCCGCGCCATCCCGAACCTGTGGTTCGTCCGACCGGGCGACGCCAACGAGGCGACCGCAGCATGGGCGCTTGCCGTGGAGCGCCAGGACGGGCCGGTCGCGCTGGCACTCACCCGCCAGAAGCTCCCCGTCCTGGCCGGCACGGCGGAGAAGGCACGTGACGGCGTCCAGCGGGGCGGCTACATCCTGCGCGAGGCTCGCGATGGCACGCCCGACCTGATCCTCATGGCGACGGGTTCCGAGCTGCAGCTGGCGTTCGTCGCCGCCGAGGCCCTGGAGAAGGACGGGATCGCGACCCGCGTCGTGTCCCTCCCCTGCTGGGAGCGTTTCGACGCGCAGGATCAGGCGTATCGCGACGAGGTGCTGCCGCCGTCCGTGCGCAAGCGGGTGAGCGTCGAGGTCGGCGTGTCACTCGGCTGGGAGCGCTGGGTCGGCGACGAGGGCGCGATCATCGGGCTCGACCACTTCGGTGCCTCGGCGCCGGCCGGCACGATCTTCGAGCACTTCGGGTTCACGCCCGACCGGGTCGCCGACGTCGGGCGCCGGGTCGTTCGGGATGGCCTGAAGGGTCGCATCGGCACGCTCGACGGCGGCCATTTCGGGCACATGGCCGGCAGCTCCCATCCGACGGTCAAGCCAGGGGAATCCGGGGTCGACCGGACGGGCGGGAGCGATCCGGGCCACAGCTGACCTGGACGACCGCTTCGTGCGGCCGTCGTCAGCTCCGCAACCGCTCCCCGCGCGGGTCGTAGAACGGCTCGCGGCTGACCGCACACGGGAACGGGTCGCCCCCGACCTCGACGCACCAGTCGTCGCCCTCGAGCGGACCGCGGACCCATGCCAGCGCAATGGACCCGCCGAGGGTCGGCGCGATCGAGGCACTGGTCACGTACCCGACCCGCTCGGGACCTCTGAGCACGGACTCGCCATGCCAGAGCACCGCTGACGGGGCATGGAGCGACACGAGGCGACGCCGCCGCTCCCCTGCCGGCACGTCGCGCAGGCGTTCGAGGGCCGCCCGACCGACGAAGTCGACGACCTTCCTGCGAGAGACCGCGAAACCCAGACCGGCCGCGAAGGGGTCGTCGAGCGGACCCATGTCGTGGCCCCATGACCGGAAGCCCCGTTCCAGACGCGCAGCCTCGAACGCATATGCGCCCGCGTGCCGGAGCCCGAAGTCGGCGCCCGCGGCGAGGACATGCTCATAGAGGTCCGCGGCGAACTCGGTCGGCACCAGCAGCTCCCAGCCGAGCTCGCCGGTGAACGAGACGCGGAGCGCGAGAGCCTGCCCGCGCCCGACCTCGATCTCGCGCGCCTCGAGGAACGGCCACGCATCGTTCGACACGTCGGTGTCGGTGAGGTGGGCGAGCAGCTCCCGCGATCGCGGTCCGGCCAGATGGATCGTGGCCCAGCCCGACGTCACGTCGGTGACGACGGCACCGCCGAAGCTGCCGCTGGCCAGGCCGGCCCGGAGCAAGCCCTCGGTCCGGCGTTGGGTGACCGTCGGGGCAAGGACGAGGAACCGATCGTCATCGAGGCGGGTGATCGTGGGGTCCATCAGGATCCCGCCGCGCTCATCGGCGAGGATCGTGTAGACGATCCGGCCCACGGGCACGTCGATGTCGGACGTGACGAGCCGCTGCAGGCCGGCCATCGCGCCCGGCCCCGTCACCTCGAACTTCGCATACGTCGTCAGGTCGTACACGGCCACGCCGTCGCGGGTCGCCCGGACCTCGTCGCCGACGGCGGGGAACCAGGACGGCTCGGTGTACGAGTATCGGACCGATGGGCCCGGCACTCCCCGCCGACGGCTCGAACCACAACGGCCGCTCCCAGCCAGCGACCTGTCCCATCGCCGCACCCGCCGCCCGATACGCCGCATCCAGTGGCAGGCGCCGCACGCCTCGCGCCGTTTCGGGCTGCTTGCCGGGCCAGTGCATCGCGTAGAGCCCACCGAGCGTCTCGACCGTCCGCTCGTGAAGCCAGCGCCGCTGGCTCGCCCAGCGACCCATCCGCGCGACATCGACCTCGACGAGGTCCATCGTCATCTGTTCGTTCAGGATCCACTCGGCCGCCGCTCGCCCCACGCCCGGGCCGAAGATGATCCCCTGCGAATTCAGGCCGGCGGCGACGAAGAGGCCGGGCACCTCGGGCACGAAGCCGAGCTGGAAGTTCGCGTCCGGCGTGAAGCTCTCCGGCCCGCGGAGGAAGTGTCCGAAGCCGAGGTCACCGAGTGCCGGCACCCGCGCCCGCGCCGCCGCCAGCACCGGGCCGAAGTGGTCCCAGTCCGGCCCGAGCTCGGCGAAGCCGTCGGTCGGGACGCCGGTCGGCGCCCACGGCTTGCCGTTCGGCTCGAACGCGCCGATGACGAACCGGCCCCCGTGATGGCGGATGTACAGGTAGCCGTCGAGGTCGCGCAGGAACGGGAGGTCCTCCGTCGCAGCCGGCGTCTCGTCGGTCATGACCCAGACGTGCTCGGCGGGGTACAGCGCGACGCTCGCGTCGGCGAGGCGTGCCAGCTCGGAGGTCCACAGGCCGGCCGCCAGGACGACGACCTCTGCCTCGACATCGCCGGCGGCCGTCGTGATGCCCGTGACGCGACGAGCGCCAGGTTCGCGACGGAACCCTGTGACCGTCGTCCCGGGCACGTACCGGACGCCGCGATCGACCGCGGCCCGCGCAAGCGCGAGGGCGGCCGCCCCCGGATTGATCGTGCCGTCGTCCGGGAAGAGCACGCCGCCGACGAGGTCGTCGACCACGGCCGCCGGCCACAGGGCACGGATGCGCTCGCGGTCGACGATCTCCGATGGCAGTCCTGCGTCCCGCGCGATCGACACCGGCCGGCGGATCTCCTCGAATCGCTCCTCGGTCCGCGCGACCGTCAGCGACCCGACGCGGCGGAACCCGGGGTCGATGCCGGTCTCGCGGCCCACTCGCTCGTAGGTCTCGGCATTGATCCGGGCGAGCTCCGTGAGCGCGTGCGTGCCGCGCACCTGCGACACGAGCCCGGCCGCATGCCAGGTCGTCCCGTTCGTCAGGCTGCCACGCTCCACGAGCACGACGTCGGACTCGCCGGCCTGAGCGAGGTGGTACGCGATCGATGCCCCGACGATCCCACCGCCGACGACCACGATCCGCGCGGCTGACGGCAGGGGCGAAACGGGCAGCATCGACGCGACGTCGAGATCACGGTTCGCCAGGTGTTCCGGAGCCGTCATCGCCGCGCCAGCGTACTGACTATCCTTCGGCCATGCGCATCGCGTTCGCGGCCGACCACGCCGGGGCCGCCCTCAAGGACGAGCTGCTCCGTCGGATCGGCGAGGCGGATCTGGGTCATGAGCTCATCGATCTCGGCGGCGATGGCTCCGATCCCGCTGACGACTATCCCGACTTCGCCCAGCGCCTGGGTACGGCCATCCAGGCAGGCGATGCCGACCGCGGCATCCTCATCTGCGGCTCGGGCGTCGGGGCAAGCGTGGCCGCCAACAAGATGCGCGGCATCCGCTCGGCGGTGTGCCATGACACGTACTCGGCGCACCAGGGTGTCGAGCACGACGACATGAACGTGCTCACGCTGGGATCACGCGTCATCGGTCCCGAACCGGCATACGAGTGTGCTCTGGCATTCCTCGGCGCGACCTTCAGCGGCGAGCCGCGCC
Organism: uncultured Chloroflexia bacterium; assembly: GCA_963813535.1. GTDB lineage: Bacteria > Chloroflexota > Limnocylindria > Limnocylindrales > CSP1-4 > SPCO01. The sequence continues at coordinate 382,852 of CAWEZH010000003.1, forward strand.
ACAAGCGTCGCCTCGAGAAGGTGCTGGCGATCGAGGCTGCCGCCGACTGACGCCGTCCCGCTCGGTCGGTCCGGCTAGTTGGTGGCGGCCGTCGAGTTCGCGACGACGATCGCGCTTCGGCCGATCCCGTCGTCGCCGTAGAGCGCGCCCACGGCGACGATGACGTCGCCGGCCACGACGGCGTCTGCCACCGACATCGACCCGTCGCCGGGCTCCGGCAAGGGTCGCCAGGCCCACCCATCGGGACTCGCCCACGCGCTCGCCCCGTCGATCGCCAGGACCCCGTGCTCGCCGGCGTCGACGATGATCGAGCCGCCATTCCCGACCGGCGAATCCTTCTCGGGCAACCGTGCCCAGGTCGTCCCGTCGCCGGACCACCAGCCGATCGGCTGCTCGGCGCACGCGGGATCCTCGGCGCTCGCGGCATTCGCTGCGCACTTGGGAGCCCAGAGCCCCTGCACGACATAGCCCCACCGACCGGTGACCAGTCGTGTCGCCACGACATCGGGCGTGGCGTCGATCGGAGTCGCGTCCCATGTCTCCCCATCGTCGGATCGGAGCAGGACCGGGGGCCCGCTCTCGGACCCGAGGGCGAAATAGCCCCGCTTCGTGGCATGCGGGTCGGTGACGGCGTCCGTGGCCGGCCCTCCGATCGGGACCTGCTCGAAGACCCGGCCGTCACGGGAGCGCCACACCACGGTCGCATCGTCGACATCGCTGCCGACGGCGATGACGCCCTCATCGCTGCCGGTCAACCAGCCCGGGTACGCACCGGCCGACCCGGGCACCTCGGTCAATCGCTCCCATGTCCGTCCATCGGGCGATCGGAAGAAGACCGCATGTGGCCGCTCAGCGGGGGCGCCGAGCGTCCCGACGCCGAGCGCGACGAATCCATGTGGCGCGGGCGTGACGTCGAGCATCTCGACCCCGTCGAACTCGCCCGGGGCGCCGACCGCCGACCACGTCTGGCCATCGAGCGAGAACCACGCCAGTCCATCGCGGGTCGCGCCGACGTCGCGGTACCCGACGGCAACGAACCCCTCGGGACCGGCGGTCACCGCGACGGCCTGCTCGCCGTCGCCCGGGTCCGGCGCGGCGACGCCGTCGGCGACGGACCACACGACGTCGGGCCACGGGATCACGTCGGCGGGTACGGGTGGCTGGGTGGGCGGTTGGGTAGGCGATGGGGTCGGCGACGGCGCCGGCGTGCAACCGAGCACCACCGACATGATCGCGCAGGTCAAGCGCAATCGCCCCCGCATCACATGCAGTTTGACGCACCGTTCACCGTCGTGTGGCGACGTACCATGCATGCCCCCGACTATGCTTCAGAGGCCACGATGACCGACCCCGTCTCGTCCGCCGTCCAGCCGCCCATCCTCGAGCTCGGTGACGCCGCGGGCGCCTATCGGGCGACGGTCGAGCAAGCACGCGACGGGGAGTGGGCCACCCGCCTGTTCGATCGTGACGTGACCCTCTGGACCGACGATCCCGGGATCGGGGCGGCCATCGCCGAGCGGCTCGGCTGGCTGGAAGCGCCGATCGACTTCCTGGACAACATCCCGGCGCTCGAAGGATTCGGCGACGCCATCGTCGACGCCGGGGTCACCACGGCGGTCGTGGCGGGGATGGGTGGCAGCAGCCTCGCCCCCGACGTCCTCCACCGGACCTTCGGGACGACCGAGGGCTACCTCGAGCTGCGCATCCTCGACTCCACCGACCCGCAGGCCGTCGGCGCCGTCCTCGACGACCTCGACCCGCTCCGGACGCTGGTGATCGTGGCCAGCAAGTCCGGCACCACCGTCGAGCCCAACGCGTTCATGGCGGCCGCCTGGGACCGCGCCGAGGGCGCGCTCAAGCAGGTGCGGCACCACGTCTACGACCGGCCGGGCGAGATGTTCGTCGCGATCACCGATCCGGGCAAGAGCCTCGAGGCGATCCCGCACCGTGACGACCTCCGCGAGGTGTTCCTGAACCCGCCGGATATCGGCGGCCGGTACAGCGCGCTGACCTACGTCGGGCTCTTGCCAGCCTCGCTGATCGGGCTCGACCTGGACGCCCTGCTGGCGTCCGCGTCGGCCATGCTCGGGGCCTGCCGGGAGCCGGACCCGGACGCCAATCCGGGCGTGTCGCTCGGCATCGCGATCGGCACGCTCGCCCGGGACGGCCGCGACAAGCTCACCTTCCTGCCCGACGACGAGATCTCGTCATTCGGTGCGTGGGCGGAACAGTTGATCGCCGAGAGCACGGGCAAGCACGGCGTGGGGATCGTGCCCGTGGACCTCGAGCCGCTCGGCCGGCCGGACAGCTACGGCGAGGACAGGGTCTTCGTCCGCCTCCGCCTCGATGGCGGCACGGATGGCGGTCGCGATGCGCTCGCGGACGCGCTCGAGGTCGCCGGCCAACCGGTCATCCGCATCACGATCCCCGATCCGATCGATCTCGGCGGCGAGTTCGTCCGTTGGGAGGTCGCGACGGCGATCGCCGGGGTCGTGCTCGGCATCGATCCGTTCGATCAGCCCAACGTCGAGGAGGCCAAGCAGCTGACCCGCGACGTCCTCGCGAAGGCGGAGCGGGGAGACGCGGCGGCGTCGGCCGTGCCCGCGATTCGCGCCGACGATGTCGCCCTGGCCGACCGCCTACGCGAGCATCTCGCGCGTCGGGGATCGACCGCGTACCTCGCTCTCCAGGCGTTCATCGCTCCGACCAGCGACCGAAGTGAGGCCATGGCCCGCATCCGGGCGCGACTGCGCGACGCGACGCGCAACGCCACCACCGCCGGCTATGGCCCACGCTTCCTGCACTCGACCGGTCAGCTGCACAAGGGCGGTCCGCCGATCGGCTGGTTCCTCCAGCTCACGGCCGACCACCCGAACGACCGGCCGATCCCGGGATGGCCGTACACCTTCGGGCGCCTGATCGACGCCCAGGCCGATGGCGACCACGCCGCCATCGCGGCGCACGACCTGCCCGTCCTGCGAGTCAACCTCGGGGCCGACCCGGAGGCCGGGCTGGCCGCCCTGGAGCGCGCCATCGACGCGGCGCTCGATACGACGACGGAGGGTTGACCCTGATGCGGCTCGGCTTCATCGGTCTTGGTCGGATGGGCGCCAACATGGTGCGCCGGCTCGTCCGCGACGGGCACGAGATCATCGTCTACAACCGGACGCCGGAGAAGGCGAGGGAGATCGAGGCCGAGGACGAAGGAGCCAAGGCGACCTTCTCGATCGCGGAGCTCGTGGCCGCGCTGGAGAAGCCGCGGGCCGTCTGGGTCATGGTCCCTGCCGGCGACGCCACGGAGGCGCAGATCGAGGAGCTGCTCGAGCACCTCGAGCCGGGCGATACGATCATCGACGGGGGCAACACCAACTTCCATGACGACGTTCGGCGCCACGCCGCGCTGAAGGAGAAAGGCATCCACTACGTCGATGCCGGGACGTCGGGCGGGATCTGGGGTCTGCAGGTGGGCTACTGCCTGATGGTCGGCGGCGATCGCGAGGCGGTAGAACCGCTCGAGCCGATCTTCACCGTGCTGGCCCCGGCCGGCGGCTATCTCCACGTCGGCGGCCCGGGCGCGGGCCACTACGTGAAGATGGTCCACAACGGCATCGAGTACGGGCTCATGCAGGCCTACGCCGAAGGCTTCGAGATCATGCACGCGAGCGACTACGACCTCGACCTGGCGGCCGTCTCCGAGCTGTGGATGCAGGGCAGCGTCGTCCGATCGTGGCTGCTCGAGCTGCTGGGCCGGGCATTCAAGTCGAACGGCCAGGACCTCGAGCACCTCAAGGGCTGGGTCGCCGATTCGGGCGAGGGCCGCTGGACGGTCCAGGAGGCCATCGACCGCGACGTCCCGGCGCCCGTCATCACGCTCTCGCTCCTGACCCGCTTCCGCTCCCGCCAGGACGACTCGTACGGAGGCAAGGTCCTCGCGGCTCTCCGCAACGAATTCGGCGGCCACGCGGTGAAGACGGAGTAGGGGGCGGACCCGTGGCCGCGACGAAAGCGCCCGCCAAGGACCCGGCGCCGTCCGAAGCGCCGCCGGACGAGCACATCCCTGCCCAACCCGCGCCGCGTCCCAAGGACGCCCCGACGACGATGCGCGAGCTGCGCGAGTCGCGGCAGGGCAAGCGACCGTCCCGCGCCAAGCCCACGGAGAACGTCCTGCGCGAAGGCCTGCGCCTCGAACGCGTGCCGGACCCGGCGATCCTCGTGCTCTTCGGGGCGACCGGCGACCTCGCCCATCGCAAGGTCATCCCGGCGCTCTATCACCTGTGGCGGAACAACCTGCTGCCGCATGAATTCGTGCTGCTCGCGATCGGCCGGCGATCGTTCGACGACGACAGCTTCCGAGACGAGGTCAGGAAGTCGCTCGAAGAGTTCAGTCGCGTCCTGCCGCTGGACGAGCCTGCGTGGCGCGCGTTCAGCAAGCGGATCCACTACCAGGTGCTCGACTTCGGCGATCCGAGCGGCTTCGACGCGCTGCCGGCCACCCTTGACGAGTACGACACGGCCGATGGCACGCGCGGGAACCGCCTGTACTACCTCGCGACCCAGCCGTCGCAGTTCGCCGAGATCGTCACGCAGCTCGGGCGGGTCGGCCTGGACCACGAGCGGCACGACGGTGGTTGGCGGCGGACCGTGATCGAGAAGCCGTTCGGGTACGACCTCGAGTCGGCCAAGAAGCTGAACCGTGATATCGGCAAGGTCTTCCGCGAGTCGCAGGTCTATCGCATCGACCACTACCTCGGTAAGGAGACGGTCCGCAACCTGCTGGTCTTCCGCTTCGGGAACGGGATCTTCGAACCGCTGTGGAACCGGCGCTACGTCGATCACGTGCAGATCACGGTGGCCGAGTCGATCGGGATCGAAAGCCGGGGCCGGTTCTACGAGGAGACCGGGGCGGTCCGCGACGTCCTCCAGAACCACCTGCTGCAGCTCGTCAGTCTCGTGGCGATGGAACCGCCGGCGACCTTCGAGGCCAACGCCCTGCGCGACGAGAAGGTCAAGGTCCTGCGTGCCATCGGGACCCACCCGGCCGACCCGGCGACGGAGGTGGTACGGGGCCAGTACGGGCCCGGCTGGGTCGCGGGGCAGCCGGTCCCGGGCTATCGCGAGGAGCCCGAGGTCGACCCCGAATCAGAGACCGAGACCTACGTCGCTGCCCGACTCACGATCGACGACTGGCGCTGGTCGGGTGTCCCGTTCTACGTCCGGACCGGCAAGCACCTTCCCAAGCGCTCGACCGAGATCGCGATCCAGTTCCGCGCGGTCCCGCACCACCTCTTCCGCGACACGGCCGCGGAACCTGATGCGAATCTGCTGGCGATGCGCATCCAGCCGGACGAGGGCATCATGCTGCGCTTCGGGGCCAAGGTCCCGGGTCTCGGGCTCGACGTCCGATCGGTGACGATGGATTTCACCTACGGCTCGGCGTTCAGCGTCGACTCCCCGGACGCGTACGAGACGCTCATCCTCGACGCCCTCCAGGGCGATGCGTCGCTGTTCACCCGCGCCGACGAGGTCGAGGAGGCGTGGGGCATCGTCGACCCGTACATCCAGGCATGGGCGAATGGCCCGCCGCCCGACTTCCCGAATTACGAAGCGGGCACCTGGGGGCCGGCCGCATCCGATGAGATGCTGGCTCGCGAGGGCCGCCGATGGAGGCGGATCTGATGCGATGACCGCCGCCGCCGAGCCGATCGCCGTCAACGAGCCGGTCCTGCGCTGGTCGGCGCGCGCTCGAAGCATCGCCGACGTCGAGAAGGAACTGGCACGGATCTGGGCGAAGCAGGACCTGACGACCGAGGTCGATGGCCAGCCGGGTCGCCATGTCGCCGCGCGCACGAGCGTGATGAACCTCGTCGTGATCGCTCGGCGGCCCGAGATCGCGGAACGCGGAGCGGCCACGATCCAGGCCCTCACCGGCAAGCATCCCTCGCGGACGATCGTCGTCCAGTCGGCCGACCCGGATGGCCCATCCTGGATCGACGCTCGCGTCGAAGCGCACTGCATCATGCCGCGAGAAGATGCTCCCGAGACGTGTGCCGAGACCATCCACCTGACCGCGGGCGGCGAGGCGGGCCGTCATCTCGCTGCGATCGTCACGCCGTTGGTGATCCACGACCTGCCGGTCACGGTCTGGTGGCCGGGCGAGCCGCCATTCGCCTCGCGAGCCTCGCTCGACCTGTTCAAGGCGGCCGACCGCCTGGTCGTCGACGGCTCGACGTGGAACGGCGACGGGCTCGCCCGACTCGGGGAGCTGGCCGCGACCGCGGAAACGACCGAGATCGCGGTGAGCGACTTCGCCATGGTCCGCCAGTCTCGCTGGCGCGAGGCGATCGCGTCGATCTTCGACGACCCGGACTTCCTGCCGTACCTCCGCTCGCTGCGGCGCATCGCGGTCACGTACGCGACACACGACGAGTCCGGCGCCCCTGGCTCGACCAACCTCGTCAAGCCCGTGTACCACGTCGCGTGGCTGGCGTCGCGCCTCGGGTTCAGCGTCGTCAAGCCGCTGGCGCTTGTCACAGGCGGCGGTCACGCGCCGGCGTCGAAGGCGCGGTCTGGGTCGGGCACACGCCCGGCCGTGAGTCGCGGGATGGCGGCGACGCTGTCCGACGGCCGCGCCGAGGTGGGCATCGTGATCCGTCCGGTCGTCTCGCCGATGCCGTCTGGGACCACCCTGCGTATCGAGCTGCTGTGCGATCGGCGGGGGTCCGAGCTGCGGGCGGACGTCACGGCCGAAGCCGAGACCGTCCACGTCCGGGTGTGGCAGGACGGCGTCGAGTGCCTGGAGCGGCACTTCCTCGCCGCCCGGCGCGGCGACGTCGATCTCCTCGCCGAAGCGATCGAAGCGGGCCGCCGCGACCTCGTCTCGGCCGGGACCTTGCGGATGGCAGCCAAGCTGGTCGACGGCGGATCCGAAAGGGGCGCGCGCGTCGTGAGCGGGACCCGAGATCGTCGTCGTTCCGGATGCTGCGGAGGCCTCGCGCCGGGCGGCCGAGGTGATCGCCGGGGCCCTCCGGGAGCGGGTCGCGGCGGTGGGCCGCGCCGACTGGGTGACGACCGGCGGTTCGACACCGATCGGCGTCTACAACCAGATGGTCGAGATGGGACCCGGAGCCATCCCATGGGATGCAGTCCACACCTGGTGGGGCGACGAGCGGTTCGTCCCGGCCGACCATCCCCTCTCGAACGCCCGCCCGTTCGAGGACATCCTTCTCGAGGCAGGAGCATGGGAGAGCGGCCATTCGGACGACGATCGCGGCCGTACGCTCGTACCCGCCGCGAACGTCCATCCGTTCCGGACGGGCAGAGCGATCGGGGCTGATGGCAGCGCCGACGACTGTGCAGCGTGGCTCGAGGAGGAGCTTCGCTCGGCCGAGCTGGAGGAGCGCGACGGATGGCCCGTGTTCGACCTCATGTTCGTCGGGGTCGGGGGCGATGGCCACATCCTCTCGGTGTTCCCCGGGTCGTCGGCGTTCGACTCGACGCGCTGGGCGATGGCCATCCCGGCCCCGACCCACATCGAGCCGCACGTCCCCAGGGTGACGCTGAACCCGGCGACCGTCGGCGTGGCGAGGCGCGTCCTGGCCGTCGTGCTGGGTGGATCCAAGTCGGAGGTGGTCGGGCGGCTATTCGATGGGGAACGGGACCCGGCCGCACTGCCAGCGCAGCTCGCGATCCGCGACGGGGCGACCTGGATCCTCGACGAGGCCGCCGCCGCCGACCTGCGACGGTGACGGCCGCCGCCGCCGAGCGGCTGGTCATCCGGCGCGCGACCGCAGACGACGCGACCGGCATCGGCGATGTGTGGCTCACGTCCTGGCGCGCGACCTTCGACTTCCCGCCGTCCCACCCCGACGACGACGTGCGGCGCTGGCTGAGCCAGGAGCTCGTGCCACGGTCAGAAGCGTGGGTCGCCACCGATCCGACCGCCGACGGCCGGGTGGTGGCGCTGATGGCACTGTCCGACGACAAGGTCGAGCAGCTGTACGTCGCGCCCGACTGGATCGGACATGGGGTCGGGCGGCGGCTGATCGAGCTCGCAAAGCGTCGGCGTCCGGAGGCCATCGAGCTGTATTGCTTCCAGGTCAATGCCCGGGCGCGGCGGTTCTACGAGCATCACGGGTTCGTGCCGGTCCGGTACGGCGACGGGTCGGCCAACGAAGAGCGCCAGCCGGACGTGCTCTATCGATGGCAGCCGAGCTGACGTCGACGCCCGCCCGGGTCGTCGCGTCGCGCGATGGGACGCCGATCGCGGTCTTCAGCAGCGGTGATGGCCCGCCGCTCGTCCTGGTCCACGGTGCGGCCGCCGACCACACCACGTTCCGGGTCATCGGCCCACGGCTCGCCAGCCGCTACACGGTCCACGCGATCGACCGGCGGGGTCGCGGCCGGTCGGGCGACACGCTGCCCTACGAGATCGAACGCGAGTTCGAGGACGTGGCCGCCGTCGCGGAGTCGGTCGCCAAGGGAACCGCGGGCGGCGTCGCCGTGATCGGTCATTCCTACGGCGGGCGCTGTGCCTTGGGCGCGGCGCTCTTGACCGATGCCATCGACCGGGTCGTGTCCTACGAAGGAGCACCGACCCCGCCGGGCGTGGAGTACGGCGACGCGACGTTGGCCGACGAGCTCGCGACGCTCGCCGCGGCCGGCCAGGACGACCTCGTGCTGGAGACGTTCGTCCGCCGCGTGGTCGGCATGGATGACGCGGCCATCGCCGCCTATCGCGCCGATCCGGTGTGGCCGCTGCGAGTCGCCGCGGCGCACACCATCCCGCGCGAGCTCGTCGCCGAAGGCCGCGCGGGCGCCGCTGGTCTCGACGTCCTGGCTCGGGTCCGTCAACCGGTGCTCCAGGTGCTCGGCGGCGACAGCCTGCCGTCGTTCGCCGAGGCCACGACGGCATTGCACGACCGGCTCATCGACGGCCGGATCGTGGTCATCCCGGGCGCCCGCCACGCCGCCCACCACACCCATCCCGACGCGTTGATCGAGGCGATCGACACGTTCCTGGCCGGCGGCTGAACCACGTCGACAGGTGTGAGCGTGGGATACTCGGAACATGCCTGACTTCGGCCTCATCGAGTGGATCGTCGTCGGTCTGATCGCCGGGGCGATCTCCGGCGCCGTCGTCGGCGGGCGGACGGCGCGGGGCTGCCTGCCCAACATCGTGGTCGGCATCGTCGGTGGTGTCATCGGCGGCTGGCTGGCCCAGCAGATGGGCTTCGGGCCGGTGAACGGGCTGATCGCGGTCATCGTCGTCGCGACGCTCGGGTCGATCGTCGTACGGCTCATCCTCAACGCCATGGACGGCAGGTCGTGACCGATTCGCCGCCGGCCGACGCTCCGACCGAGACCTCGGTCCAGGCGACACGGCCCTACTCCCCGGGCCTCGAGGGCGTCATCGCCGGCGAGACCAGCCTCTCGTACATCGACGGTGCGGCGGGTCGCCTGCTGTACCGCGGGTACCGCATCGGCGACCTCGTCGAGCGCGGCACCTACCCAGCCGTCGCGAACCTGCTCTGGACCGGGGAGTGGGACGCGTCGCACCGTCTCGCGACCGCCCCCGTGCCGCCGACCGTCCTCGACGTGCTTCGGGCGATGCCAGCGGATACGAAGCCGATGGACGCGCTGCGGACCGCGGTCTCGGCGTGGGGCGCCACGCAGGACCTGCCCTGGCCGCCGACCGTGGAGCAGGCACGGGCGCTGACGGCCTTCTCGCCGTCGGCGCTCGCGGCGTTCGCGCGGATGCGATCCGGCAAGGACCCCATCGAGCCCGACCCGGAGCTGGGCCTCACGGCCGGCTTCCTGTACCAGCTCACCGGGGAGCGGCCCGAGCCTGGCACCGCCCGGGCGCTGGATGCCTACTTCATCGTCGGTGCCGAGCACAGCTTCAACGCCTCCACGTTCACGGCACGCGTCATCGCGTCGACCCGCTCGGATATCGCCTCGGCGGTGGCGGGAGCGATCGGGACGATGAAGGGACCACTCCACGGCGGCGCCCCGTCGGAGGTGGTCGACCAGCTGTCACAGGTCGGTTCGGCCGAGCACGCCGAGGCATGGATCCGCGAGACGCTCGAGAAGGGCGAACGCCTCATGGGCTTCGGGCACCGCGTGTACCGCGCATACGACCCACGGGCCGCGGCGCTGCGCACCGTCGCGGAGGGCATGGAGCACAAGCCGGAGTGGCTCAAGCTGGCGACCGAGGTCGAGGATGTCGCGCTGCGGATCCTCGCGGAGAAGCACCCCGAACGACCGATCCGGACCAATGTGGAGTTCTACGCGGCGCCCGTCCTCATGGGCGTCGGGCTGTCGCCCGACCTGTTCCCGGCCACGTTCTCGCTTTCGCGCCACGCCGGCTGGACGGCCCACGTCCTCGAGCAGGCCGCCAACAACCGACTGATCCGGCCGGACGTGAACTACGTCGGCCCAGACGAGCGCGACCTCCCGGGTTGACCCGTCACCCGGCCGGAGCGGTCTCCAGCGCCCGGCCACGACGCGCGGCGGTCGCTCGCTCCACGATGCGGTCGACGACATACGCCGCGTCGCGGGATGCGCCGTCGATGAGCATCGACGTGAGGCCGTACTGGAAGGGGACGCCGAGGAAATACAGCCCGGTCGTCGATGCGACGCCGCGATGCTGGATCGGCCATCCGTCGGCGGCGAGCTCGGCAGGCTCGACCCAGGCGTAGTCGGGTCGGAAACCCGTCGCCCAGATGACGTTCGCGACGTCCACGACGGCACCATCCTCGAGGACCGGCATGCCGTCACGCACACCCGAGATCCTGGCCCCGTGCAGCTCTACGCCCGCCTGCCAGAGCTCGGATCGGCGCACACGCAGCAGGGGTGCCGGGAGCACGCGCGAGGTCGCCGACGCTCGACGGCCGATCGGCGTGCGGATCGTGAGCACGTGCTGCTCGACGAACGCGAGTAGTGGCAGGAACAGTCGAGCACGCCACGTGTCGAGCACGGGGAACGGCAGTTCGCCGTGCGGCGTGCCGGAGAGGATCGTCCGATGGGTGGCGGCCACCTCGAACGCGATGTCAGCCCCGGAGTGCCCGACCCCGACGACCAGGACCGGCCCGTCGGCGAGCTGTGACCGGTTTCGATACTCGCTGGAGTGGATCTGACGGATCGCCGGGTCGAGCCGACCGGCGACGTCCGGGATCCTCGGCCGCGAGAACGCGCCGGTCGCCACGATCACCTGGCGCGCCCGGATCCGGCCGACGGGCAGCACCGCGATCAGGTCGTCGCTGCCGTCCTCCGACCGGATCAGGCGCTCGATCCGCGTGTCCATCCGGACGGGGAACCTGGACGCGGCCGCGTACGCCTCGAGGTAGTCCCCCATCTGGCGTCCCGTCGGGGAGCTCCATCCCGGCGCGGGGAACGGCATGCCCGGGAGCGCGTCCCAGCGAGCCGGACTGAACAGACGAAGCGAGTCATAGCGGTGACGCCACTGGTCGCCGATCCGCTCGCTCGCATCGACGATGAGGAACGAACGGCCGTGCCTCGACAGGTGGTAGGCCGCAGCCAGGCCCGTCTGCCCCGCGCCGATGATCAATGTGTCCACTCGTTCGGGTGCGCTCGGTCGGATCCACGCTGGCCTCCCGCTGTCTGTCGGAGGCGACCGACAGGGCCGGTCGCCGTCGACGACGCTAGGCGCGCGCGGGCGGACGGCGCATCCGCCGAACTACCCAAAGTGTTCGCCGACGACGAATGGGTACCGGGCGGGTCAGCTCATACGATGTTCGACCGCGAACGCCGTCGCGGCGGCACGCGACGTCACGCCGAGCTTCACGAAGATGTTGCTGACGTGACGATCCACGGTCCGTTCGCTGATGCCGAGCGCCGACGCGATCGCTCGATTCGTCCGCCCGGCAGCCACCAGGCCAAGGACCTCGGCCTCCCTGGTCGACAATCCGCCGGGTGCTCTCGGGGGTCGGTCGGCCAGTCGTTCGACGCGTCTGAGGTCCGGCTCGGCGCCGAGCTCTCGGAAGATGCGCAGCGCCGCATCGAATTCGAGCGCCGCGGAGTCGGCATCACCGAGCGCCTGCAGGGCTTGCCCAAGGTCCGCGCGGACTCTTGCCACGTCGTACGGCGCCTCGAGCGCGTGCCAGCCCGACTCCGCCGAGCGAAGTCGGCGAAGCGCCTCTCGCGCATCGCCCGTGGCCAGACAGACTTCCCCCTCCAGGCGGGCCAGGATCGCGTCGAGCATCGGAGCCGGGCGGTCCCGGTCCGCGGCGGCCAGCCCTTCCACAGCCTGGCCCGCTCGGTCGATGTCACCGGTCGCGAGCGCGATCTCGCCCAGGGCCGGCATGAGCCGGACGCGTGCGATGTCATCGGCAGCCTCCTCGAGCGCACGCTCGATCATCGATCGAGCCGCCTTGCCCCTGCCGCGGGCGAGCAGCAGGAGCGCGAGACCGGGCTCCGGGCGACGGCCCCACTGGCTCGCCTCGCGGTAGGCGGTCTCGGCGGCGGCGAACTCGCCACGCAACCGATGCAGCTCACCCTGCTCGTAGTAGGCCTCGCCGACGGCGGGCTCCGGCGGTGGCCGGAGCAGCCACGCCTCCGCCCGTCGGGCTTCGTCGAACGCCGTCGCCCAATCCCCGTGGAACCGCATCAGCTCGCTCCGGTACACCAGGCAGCGGCCACGGAACGGGAGGCGGTCGGACTCGCGCGCGCTCCATTCGGTCAGCGCCTGGGTCCAGTCCTGTGCTCGACGGAGGTCGAAGATCTCGTTGAACGCCTCGATGGCGGCGCAGTAGACGATGCCCGTCACGAGCGGTGATAGCTCGTCCGACGTCACCGCGACCATGGCATCGTCGAGCAGGGCCACACCCTCCTCGGTCTGGCCGAGGCCGATCAGCGAACGACCCTTGCCCAGTCGTGCCAATGCGCCGAGATCGGCGTCGTCGAATCGTGCGGCGTAGGTCGCGGCAATCTCGAACGCGGCGAGCGCCGCCGCTGGATCGGGCTCGACCTGGCGGATGCCGTCCGGGATGGCCAGATAACCCCGCTCGACGGTGTCGAGATCGTGCTCGTCGAGCAGGCGCGCCGCTCGACCGATCCAGCCGCCGCCCTGGGTGACATCGCCGCGCTGCAGGAACGCCATCCCGAGCCAGAACGCCATCCGTGCCGCGCGCACGAAATCTCCCGCGGTCATGGCCGCGCGATGGATGCGGGCCGCCAGCTGACCGGCCACCTCGTCGTGCCCGCAGTACTGCGCTGCGAACCCGGCCATCTCGAGGTCGTCGAGCCCGAGCGGCGCCACCCGGTCCGCCTCGGTCAGCAGGTCGAAGGCCTCGGACCACGCTCTCCGGGCGTACGCCGCGCGGCCGCGCTCGATCCGGTCGTCCACCGTCATGGACGCTCCAGCCTACCGCCTAGAGCCAGCCTCGGCGACGGAACAGGATCACGAGCGCGACCAGCAGCACCGCCATCAGGATGAGGATCAGGAAGAACGTGGCCACTTGACCCTCGCCGGGGAACGCCACGTTCATCCCGAAGATGCTCGCGATGAGGGTGAGCGGGAGGAGGACCACGCTCGCTGCGGTGAGGATCCGGAAGGAGTCGTTCAGTCGGTGCGACAGCACCGCCTCGTTCGTCGACTCGAGGCCCTCGATGACCTCCTTGTAGTTCTCGAGGGTGTCCCAGATCCGCTCGGCCGCGTCGGAGATGTCGTCGAAGTAGATCTCGAGCTCTTCCTGGAGATAGCGCTGCTTGGTGCGCTCGAGGTCGCGCAGCACCGCGCGCTGCGGCCGGACGATCTTCCGGAAGTTGATGATCTCCTGCTTGGCCTCCGAGATGTCCCGGACGATCTCCGACGAGCGACCCTCGAAGATGTCGTCCTCGAGCCGCTCGAGCTTCAGCCCGGTCTTGCGCAGCATGGGGAACGACGCGTCCACCAGGGTGTCGACGATCTTGTACAGGAGGTAGCCGGTGCCCTTCGAGAAGACTTCTTCGCGCAGGTCCGGCTTCTCCCGATAGCGGTCGAACATCGCCGAGAGGGGCGGCAGCGCGATGTTGGGCAGCGTGATCAGGAAGTCCGCACCCAGGAACAGATCGAGCTCGGCGGTGAGGATGCGCCCGCTGTCCTTGTCGAACAATGGGAAGTGCAGCACGATGAAGACGTAGTCGTCGTACTGGTCGAGCTTCGGGCGCTGGTTGCGCGAGAAGACGTCCTCGTAGTCGAGCGGGTGGAAATCGAAGTGCTCTTCCAGCCAGTCGCGGTCGGCGGTACGCGGGGATTCGATATGGATCCAGCGGATGCCCGCGGCCTCGATGATCTCGGGATCCGCGACCGTGTCGGGCATGACGACATCGACCTCGCCACCGGAACGGCGGCGAGGGCGCGGCAGCGGACGCGGGAACGGCAGATTGGGCACGGCGGAATGGTACGGCACAGGGTGTGGTGACCGGACGCCTGGGCGAGCGGGTCGGGCCGCGGTTCGCTGCGCGGGTCGACGGCCTCGGCCGCTGGCTCGACGAGCACCCGTGGGTCGGGCCGAGCCTGGCTGCCGTCGCCTGGTTCGTGATCGTCGTCCTGTCCTCGCCGTGGGGTCGCCTGTGGGGAACCGGCCAGGACGCGTACTGCTACTGGTTCCCGTCGCTGGACGACCCCTACGCCCGCTCCGACTGGACGGACCCGATCGCCTACGTGTACTCGCCGGCCTTCCTGCAGCTGCTGCAGCCGATCCGGATCCTGCCGTGGCAGGCGTACATGGCCGCCTGGACGCTCATCCTCCTCGGCGCGTTGGTCGTCCTGACCGGGCGTCGGTGGCTGGCCGTCGGCGTGGTGCTGGGGCTGATGGAGCTCGCAGGCGGCAACATCCACCTGCTGATCGCGGCGGCCATCGTGCTCGGCTTCCGCCATCCATGGACGTGGTCGATCGTGCTGCTGACGAAGATCACCCCAGGGATCGGTCTCTTGTGGTTCGTCGTCCGGCGCGAATGGCGGAACCTCGCGATCGCGCTGGGAGCCACCGCTGCGATCGTGCTCGTGTCCTTCGTCGTGATGCCGGATGCCTGGCGGTCCTGGGGCGAGGTGCTCAGCCGGGTCGCGGGCCGGGACGGCACATGGGCAGCGGTCCCCATCCCGTTCGTCGTCCGGTTCCCGGTCGCCGTCGCGGTGGTCATCTGGGGAGCGTGGACCGGTCGGCGCTGGACGGTCCCGGTGGCCTCGATGCTCGCGCTGCCGGCGTTGTGGTACGGCGGCCTGTCGATGCTCCTGGCGGTCATCGCGTTGCGCGAGAACGTGGAGCCGGTGCGCCCATCGGGTAGGCCGGTGGGGAGCCCGGCGGTCGCCCGGACCTAGGGTCGCAAGCCGCACGTGGACACGCCGGTCATCCAAGTCGCGCGCGGCCGCGTATGGATGGTCAAACCCGTGCTGTTCCTCGCGCCGACGGTCGTCCCGGGGGGGAGGCCGTCGGCGCCTCCGCCTTCAGGCTGGTCACGGCCCCGTTGCGCTCGTGGCGGGACCCGGATCGCGGACGCCACCTCGAGCCCTCGTCGCGATCACGATGGCACCGACGATCAGCACCCCGCCGCCGACCAGGAAGGGCGCGGGCACGCCACCGACGCCGACCACGACTGCACCGACCGACGGTCCGACGATCCCGGCCGCGTACAGCGGCAGGTAGACGAGGTTGAGCGTCGCCGAGCGTCGGTCCGCGGGTATGTCCGTCGCGAGCATCCCGAAGATCATGGCGCTGACCGTGGCGGTGGCGGCCGCGAAGACGACCGCCAGGCCGGACAGGGCAGGCACGGCCGAAACGAAGGGCATCGACGCGAGCACCGCACCGCCGCCCGCAAGGGCGGCGACCAGGACCGGTCGGAACCCGACGCGATCGCCGAGCACGCCACCGAATGGAGCGATCAACCCCCCGACGAGGGCCGACGTGCCCATCACCAGCGCGATCGCCGACGCGAGACCGGGACCGGTGCCGACCAGGTCCTCGACGACGACGGGCAGGTAGGGACGACTCATCTGGGTCGCCAGGAACGACACGCCGAAGATCGCGAAGATCCGCCGGACGGCCGGATCGGCGAGCACGCTGCGCAGCGCGCCGTACGCGAGGGCGAGCACC
Source organism: uncultured Chloroflexia bacterium (assembly GCA_963813535.1). GTDB lineage: Bacteria > Chloroflexota > Limnocylindria > Limnocylindrales > CSP1-4 > SPCO01. The sequence continues at coordinate 398,943 of CAWEZH010000003.1, forward strand.
GGCCCCACCGGGACCACCGACGGTCGCACCTCTCGCGATCCGACCGCAACGAGCAGCGCCGTCCCGACCGAGAAGGCGGCCGACAGCCAGAACACGGCCGGTAGCGTCCAGCCCAGACCGTCGATGAGGATGCCGGCGAGGGTCGGTCCGAGCGCCATCCCGACGACGGTCGACGCGCCGAAGATGCCCATGACCGTCCCCAGCCTGGCCAGGGGCGTCACGTCGCGGATGCCGGCGAGCATCACGCCGGTGTTGCCGAGCTGGAAACCGATCAGCAGCATGCTCAGGGCGAGCTGCCAGGGCTCGCGCGACAGGGCCACGCCCGCGAACACCACCGCCTCGACGAGCGCGCTGCGGATGATGACGGCCTTGCGGCTGTACTTGTCGGCCCACACGCCCCACAGCGGGACGAGCGGCATCCCCACGACGAAGATCAGGGCCGTGAACAGGCCGACGAACGCCAGCCGCTCGTCCTGGGGCACACCCATCTGCCGCAGGTAGGTCGGGACGAGGGCGAAGATCTGGCTGACCCCGAGGCCCTCGACCATCGAGGTGATCCAGAAGACCGCCAGGAGGACGCGCCAGTCCTGGCCGGACCGGGGCAGATCGTCGGGTCGAGGGATGCCTGCGCTCACCGCTCCGAGCGTAGCGGAGCGCACACTAAAGCGCCCGAAGGAACTGGTGGGAGGACCACCTGTCGGCTCGCAACGGCTCCGAACAAGTCCGGAGTCATTACGCTCCGCCCGGGTCCCTCGCTCACTGGCCTTGCGGCCAGCGAACCCGGCTCCCGGGACCGTCCCGAGGATCGCTCCTCGATGCGGTCTGGCGGTTCGCACCTGCCCCTTCGGGCAAGAGGAAATGTACCGGCCGGGGCCACGGACCCACAACCGCCTTATCCACGAACTTCGCGGAAACCGCGGCGAGCTTATCCCCGACTTTCCGACCGATGTGGACGAGATGTGGACGGCCCCTCTCTGAAACACCGATGCAACATCCATTGCCCACGGCTCAGGCGTAGATTTCGATGGGAGGTAGGCCCGTGGCACGTCTGTTGGCCCGGCTCGTGGCCGTGAACGACGGGTGGGCGCGCCCGTTCGGTGCGTTCAATCTTCGCTGGACCCGCGCGGTCTTCCGTGCGATGACGCCGGTCCGCGACCTCCTCAACGGGCGCTGGCTCGGCCATCCGCTCCACGCGGCGACGACCGATATCCCGATCGGGTTGCTCCTCGGGTCGGTCCTCCTGGACCTGATCGGGCAACCGACGGCGGCCGACATCACGCTCGTCGCGACCATCGTCTTCATGGTGCTGTCCGCCCTGTCGGGGCTCGCCGACTACAGCGAGACGACCGGCACGGCCCTCACCCGGGCCACCCTCCACGCCTCATTGATGACGGTGGCCCTCGTCATCCTGATCGTGTCGGCAGTGCTGCGAGGCGGCGCCCCGGCCGACCGGACGGTGCCGATCGCCCTGTCGATCGTCGGGTTCCTCTTGGTGACGGCCGGCGCATTCGTCGGCGGGGACGTCGCCTATGTGCTCGGGAACATGGTGAGCCGCCACGCGTTCCGGGGCGCCGGCACGAAATGGGTACGCCTCGATACGGGCGACATCGGCGATCTGACCGCGCTTCCCGAGGCCACGCCCACGAAGATGCGCGCCGGGATCAACGACGTCCTGGTCGTCCGGATCGGCGACCGGCTCCACGCGCTGCACAACGTGTGCGCGCACGCGGGCGGGCCATTGAACGAAGGCCGTCTGGTTGACGGCTGCATCGAATGTCCGTGGCACTACTCGCGGTTCGACCTGGCCGATGGTCAGGCCAAGCGCGGCCCGACGGTCTATGACCAACCGAGCTACGAGATCCGGAGCGCCGACGGTGGCGGATATGAGGTGCGCCGCGCCGCGACCGCCTGATCGCGAGCGCCCCATCGTCTCGCAGCGGCCACCACGCGTCGTCGCCCCCGCGGCATCATCCGACCGATGGCGACCGTCGTCCTCCGCGATCCAAGCCTCGTCGTGCTCATCGGCGCGGCGGGCTCGGGCAAGTCGACGCTCGCCGCGCGGTCGTTCGCTCCCGACGAGATCGTCTCATCGGATGCGCTCCGAGCCGTGGTATCCGGTGACGAGGCGGACCAGAGCGCGACGCGTGTAGCGTTCAAGATCCTCCACCACACCGTCGCGCGGCGCCTGGCCGCTGGACAGCTGACGGTCGTCGACGCGACCAACGCATCGGCGTCCGACCGACGCCCACTCGTCTCGAGGGCGCGCGCGGCCGGGATCCCCGTTACGGCCATCGTCCTCGACCTCGAGCCAGGAACTGTGCATGTCCAGAACGCCCGTCGACCTCGAGTCGTCGCTCCTGACGTCGTCGATCGGCACCTGGATGCCGTCCGAAGAACTGTCGCTGGCGATCAGCTGGCGACCGAGGGATTCGACCAGATCGTCGTTCTGCGTACGCCGGCGGAGGCCGCTGCCCTGTCGATCGAGCGGCGGAACGCCTAGGCTGCCCCGCCGAACCCGATCAACGCGATGGACGCACCCGCGAGACCGATGCCGACCGTGTGGTCGCGGGTGACCGGTTCGCGCAGCACGACGGCGGCGAGAAGGACCGTCACGACCGGGTACATCGCCGACAACACCGAAGCGATCGCCAGCTGTCCGGTCTGGATCGCGGCGAGGTAGAACCCGTTCCCGGCCGTATCGAGGACGCCGATGAGGACCAGGGGAAGGATGAGGTTGCCGGGACGCCACGCAGAACGTGTCGCCACGATGGCGATGACGACCAACAAGCCCTGCACGAGCCGGATCGTGGCGAGATCCGCGAACACGTCGCCCTGGCTGAGCTGCGCGATGACCACCCCGAACAGGCCGATCGCCGTCCCCCCGGTCAGGGCCTCGAACAGTCCGCTCCGGCCGCCGGTCTCGTCGGCGACGCGGGATACGAGGATCACGGCAACCACGGCAAGGCCGATCCCGACCACGACGAGCGGCGGCGGCAGGCCTTCGGTCAAGAAGCCGGCGACCACCGGGATGACCGCCGCCAGGACGCCGGTCACCGGTGCGACGATGCCCATCCGACCGATCGCCAGGCCCCGGTAGAGCATGGTGATGCCGAACGCACCCAGCGCACCGGCGATCGCGCAGATCAGCAGATCCCCGCCCGCGGGGAATGACTGGCCGAGGATGAGTGCGAGCGCGATGCACATCACCGAGCCGGTCGCCTGTGACACGAGCACGACGGCATAGACCGCCACGCGCCGACTGGCGAGGCCGCCGCCGAAGTCGCCGGCGCCCCAGGCGATGGCGGCGGCAAGCCCGAAGATCACGGTCACGGACGCCGCCGGGAACCCGTCGATCAGGCCGGGGCTCCGCTTCCGGTCTCGACCGGCCGAAGCGACGGGTCATCGACCCCATCGTCGACGGTCGCCGGCCCCGGCAGCTCGACCACCGCGTGGGCCGCCGCGTCGTACCGGTCGGACGTCGTCAGGTAGATGATCTGGAAGTCCTCGGCGACCCGCTTCAGGAGCGCGAGGGCCCGAGTGGCGCGCTCGTCGTCGAGCGTCACGAACGGGTCATCGAAGATCAGGGGTGGCCGGCGATCCCCAGTGACGAGCCGAACAAGCCCCAACCGCGCCGTGAGGTAGACCAGGTCGAGCGTGCCCTGGCTCAACGTGCTCACGGGCACCCAGTCGCCTCGTTCGGGTGCATGAACGTCGATGTCCAGCGTCTTGTCGTCGACCCGGACGCGGCGGTAGCGACCGCCGGTCACCGACGAGACATCGCGGACCATGTGGCCCTCGAGATAGCGCGTCGCGGTCTTCATCGTCGCCGCCTCGGCCGCTTCGATCGCGCGGAGCGTCGTCTCGAGCACCCGGTATCGGCGCTGGGACAACGCCAGCTGCTCGCGCCACACGGCCAGACGCTCGGCATCTGCCGCGACCTGCTCGGCGTCGACTGCGATGTTCTCGACCCGAGCCCTCGTGTTCGCTTCGTCGTCGCGCGACCGGTCGAGCGCCGCCTCCTGATCGCGGACCTCGACCTCGAGCCGCTCGCGCGCCCGCGGCTCCTTGGCGATCGGCCCGAGCGACTCCATCGCGCTCGTCTTCTGCTCGATCTCGAGGGCCGCCGCGTCGCGCAGCGGCGGCAACGTCTCGCGCGGCTCCTTGCCGACCAGGCCGTCGAGCTGGGCGGAGAGCTGGTCCATGCGCGCGACGTGTGCTTCCTCGCGCGCCAGGAGGTCTTCGGCAGCGGGGACGTCGTCGAGGCCGAGCGTGCCGAGCTGCTGCTCGGTGTCGACTTCGGCCTGGTGCAGCTCCGCCTCCATCTCCGACCGGCCGCGTAGCCGCCGATCGATCTCGACATCGCGCAATTGTTCCTGCATCTGCGAATGGCGACGCAGCCACACCGCCACAGCGCTGAGGATCCCGCCGATCAGCGCCAAGGCGGCACCAAGGAACAGCGGCGGCATGCCGAGATCGGCGATACCAAGGACGTCGAGCACGATGCTGCCCCCCGCGAGGAGGACGCCGATCAGGACGGCGATCAGACCCAAGCGCGACAGCGGCCGCCAGGTCGGTTCCGGCGCGACCTCGAAATTGACGTCGATCTCCCCGGCGAGCGAGGCACGGAGCTCGCGCATCCGGGAGTCCAGCACGCGCAGCCGCTCGACCGCCTGGCGGATGACTGGCAGGGGATTGGGCGATGGATGGGTCTGGGCAAGCTCGTCGAGCTCGGTGGCGACCTCGACCGCTTCGCGGAAGCGTTCATAGCGCTCGCGAGCCGCGGTGCGCTCGGCGTCGAGCCGCTCGGCCTGGCGGGCCTTCTCGAGCATCGCGCGCTTCTCTGCCAGTCCACGCTCGGACTCGAGCCGCCGTTCGCGCGCCGTCGACAGCGAGTCGCGGTCACGCTCGAGCTGGGCCAGGTCGAGCTCGCCCTTCTCGACCGTGGCGGCAGCCTCGGCCACGGCGGCCTCGGACAGCTTGAGCCGACCGGGATTCTTGTCGCCCTTCGTCGTCAGCTCATAGATGGCCCGCTCGAGACGCTTCTTCACCCGGCCCGTACCCCGATCGGCACCGCTGATGCTGGCCTGGAGCCGATCGCGCAGGGCCGCCTCGTCGCGGGCGAGGTCGCTGAGCTCGTGATGGCGGACCGACGCCGTCGAGCGGAAGAACGATTCGTTGGCGATGCCGGACAGCTCGGCCAGGACCTGGTCGGCAAGCGCGGGATCGGTGACCCGCTGGCCGTCATAGACGAGGTCGACGGTCCCCTTCTGCCCGCCGAACCACTTCTCGAGCGTACCGGTCGCGAGTCGCCCGTCCTCCTCGTCCTGCTCGAACTCGATGGCGACCCACGGGCGGGCATCCGGTCCGGCGTCCCACGGCCGGAGCGATTCCAGGTCCGCCGCGTTGCTCGTGACGCGCCGGGTCAGGGCAAGCTCGATGGCTCGCTGGATCGTGCTCTTGCCGGCCTCGTTCGGACCGCGCACGACCGTGACGCCGGGGGCCAGGTCGATGTCCAGCTCGCGGTACCGGCGCAGGTCACGGACCTGCAGTCGGCGGATCCTCACAGCGAGACCTCGTGTCCGGCCAGCAGGAGCCGGCCAAGACGGAGGGCGTCGCGCAGCTCGCCGGCCTCGACCGAGGTGTCGGTGCCACCGTCGGCGGACGGTGCCGCCTCCAACTCGGCGATGCGCGCCTCCATATCGCGGATGAAGGCGCCGGCGATCGTGTCCGGTGAGGGCAGGGTCCCTTCGGTCAGTGGCGGCACGCTCACGTCGCGCACGCGGACCTTGAGGAACGACGGGGCCAATGCGTTCTCGATCTCCTCCGGGTGGAGGTCGAGGTCGTCAGGACGCACGCCGACGATGCGAACGTCGAGCACGAGATCCGGGTTGCCCTTGCGGTTGAGGCTTTCGATGAAGGCCGGCTGGGTCGTGACGCCCGCGGCATCGAGATCGAGCTTCTCGAACCGGGTCTTACCGACCGACCGCTCCGTGACGGTCACGTTGCGCCCGGTGGGCGTGTCCTCGAGCTGGACACTGAGGACTTTGCCGGCGCGATCCTGATCGACCGCGATGGGCTCGGGTGCGCCGGCATACGCGTATGTCACGGTGCCCGCTCGGGCCTGCTGCGCCGAATGCCAGTGCCCGAGCGCCAGGTAGTCGAGCCCGCTCGCGGCGATCTCATCGGTGGTGATGACGACGTCGTCCCGGTCCGTCTTGCCCGGGATGGACAGCGCGCCGTGCACCATCCCGACCTGCCAGGCGGCCTTCGCCCTCTGGCCGGCCACGTCCAGGTCCTGCAGCGGGCTATGTGGTGCACGCTTCGTCGCGAACACCGGCCCGTGGACCACGACGTCGCATGAGGTGATATGGATGGACGGCCGTTCCGGGGTCAGGACCGTCACCCAGTCGTCGTCCGGCGTGCTGCCGGACAGCGCCTTGAGGTCGTACGCCCGATAGATCGACGAGCGATCGTAGGCGTCGTGCGTCCCCGGGATGACGACGGTCCGGATCTTCGCCGCGGCGAGGCGCTTCAGTTCGGCGGCGACGCGCTCGACCGACCGGCGAGGCTGGACGTTGCTGTCGAACAGGTCGCCGGCGATCAGGACAAGGTCGGCCTTCTCCGACAGCGCCAGGTCGATGGTGGCGACGAAAGCGGCGAATTGGCGTTCGCGCTGCGCGCTGGCCTGTTCGCCGAGGTCGTCATGACGGGCGCCCAGATGGACGTCCGCGGTATGGATGATCCGTAGCATCCGCTCGGGTCTGCCCTCTCAGTGTTGACGGGTCGGGCGGTCTCGATCCGGTGCTACCCCTGGGTGGTATGGCGCGAGCGAGGCGCCCCCATGACTCCCCGCTCGCCGACCCGGATCCTCGCGCGCCATTGTGACAGGTACGTTGTCACGCTCGCCAGCCCGTATCCGGCCGTGCGATGTCAGATTCGAAGGGGCGTTGTATCCTGCGCCGCACTACAGAACCGGTGCGCCCGCAGACAGGGACTCCACATCGGCACCTGGGTCGCTGGGGCCCGGCTTCTTCGCCAGCCTCGCTTTCCTGACTGCCGATACGGTCGCCCTCCGCAAGCGCGCCCGCCGACCAACGCGCCCCCGGAGGAGCATCGTGACATACGCTGATCGGACCCTCACCTGTGTCGACTGTGGCGTCGAGTTCATCCACTCCGCCGCCGATCAGGAGTACTACGTCCAGAAGGGCTTTGCCTCGGACCCCAAGCGATGCACGAGCTGCCGCGCCAGCCGGCGGGCCGCCCGCGAGGGCGGCGATGACCTCCACGATATCGGCGGGCCGCGCGGCTACGAGCGCAGCGTCGAGCGTCCGGACCGGGAGTACTTCGCTGTCGTCTGCTCGTCATGCGGCAACCAGGCCCAGGTGCCGTTCCGGCCGCGCATGGACCGCCCGGTCTACTGCTCCGATTGCTTCCGGACCGTCCGCCCGGACTGACAGTCCGGCGGGAAGCCGGCTCGTCGCGCGATCGCGACTCGCCTAGACCCTGAACACCTCGCCGGCACGAAAGCGCTCGCGCCGGCGACCGCGCCAGACCGTGACGCGCGACTCGCCGTGGACCTGCCAACCGCCATCGTGACCGACGACAGCGGTGTCCTCGTCGATGCCCAGCACGACCGCGCCGCGCGGCGCCTGGAAGGCGATCAAGGCGGAGAACGGCTCCGGCCACGCGTCGTAGTGCGGCACGACGGTCACCCCGCCGGCGAACCCGAGCCCGCTCCGCCAGCGCAGCGGGAAGGGCACGAGCCTGACCCGGAAGTCGAACGACGAGGCGGCCAGCGCCATCGCTCCGGCCGAGCATCCGGCGAGGACGGCGCCTCGTTCATGTGCAGCGACGAGGCCGTCCCCGACCGCGGTGCCGGCGAGCGCGGCGATCAGGTATCCGGGCTTCCCGCCCGACAGGTAGATGAGGTCCGCCTCGCCGAGGGCCTGGGCGGCGGCGGGATCATCGGCCCCGGAACGGTCGCGCACGAGGACGGGTTCGACCTCGGCACCGAGCGCCGTGAAATGCGAGACGCCCATCGCCGCCCAGCGCTGGAAGACGACCTCCCCGTCCGGGTACGAGGCGGTCGGCAGGATGACCACCCGGGGGCGCGTCACCCCGGTCGTCGCGAGCAGGCTCGCGTCGAGTGCCGACATCGTCGGGAGGAACTCGCCGGCGCCCACCAGCGCCACAGGTCCGGGCATAGCGCCGAGAGTCTATCTGCGACACTGCCGCGATGACGCCGCGCCAGCGTTGGACCCTCATCGCGACGATCATCGGATCGGGTGCGGTGTTCCTCGATGGCACGGTCGTGAACTCGGCCCTGCCGAGGATCGGCCGCGAGTTGCCGGCCACCGTGGTCGGTGTCCTCGAGGGCCAGACCTACGTCATCAGCGGATACCTGGCGGTACTCGCGGCGTTGCTGATCCTGGCGGGGGCGCTGTCGGACCGCTACGGACGGCGCCGGGTCTACGCCATCGGTCTGGCCGGCTTCGCCATCACCTCGGCTCTGTGCGGGCTCGCACCGAGCCTCGAAGTGCTGATCGTGGCGCGGCTGCTGCAGGGCGCGGCTGGCGCACTCATGGTGCCCGGCGCGCTCTCGATCATCACCCAGACTTTCCCCGAGAACGAGCGCGGTCGGGCCTTCGGCTTGTGGACTGCCGCAACGTCGGCTCTGTCCCTTGTCGGTCCGCTCGTGGGCGGCCTGCTGGTCGACACGATCGGGTGGCGGGTCGCGTTCCTCATCAACGTGCCGATCCTTGCCGTGGCCCTGGTGATCACGCTCCGCCACGTCCAGGAGACCCGCGACACCGACACCGACCGCCGGTTCGACTGGCTCGGCTCGATCGTGGCGGCGGTCGCCGTCGGCGGCCTGTCGTTCGGGGTGATCCGCGGCAGCGAACAGGAGTGGCGCGACCCCGTCGCCTGGGCGGCCATCGCCGTCGGCGCGCTGGCGCTCGTCGCCTTCCCGATCCTGATGAGCCGCCGACGCGATCCGCTGGTCCCGCTCGGGCTCTTCCGCTCGCGGGCGTTCACGTCGATCAACCTCGCGACGTTCTTCGTCTATGGCGGCCTCTACGTGATGCTGAGCTATCTGAGCATCACGCTCCAGGGTGCGCTTGGGTACACCGCGCTCGCCGCGGGTGCCGCCGTGCTGCCCATCGGGATCTGCCTCATCGTGCTGTCGCCGCGCATCGGCACGATCGCGGGAGAGTCCGGCGGTGAAGGCGCTCGACGGTTCCTGACGATCGGCCCGGCACTCATGACCGCTGGCCTGCTGTGGTTCACGAGGCTGCCCGCGGACTCACCGGCGTGGCCCGCCAGTCCCGAGCATCCTGCGTCGCTGATCCCACCCGCGGGCTTCTTCGTCGACGTGCTGCCGGCGGTCGGCCTGTTCGGGTTGGGCATCGCGTGTGTCGTCGCACCGCTCACGAACACGCTCATGGGCTCGATCCCGGAGCGGTTCTCCGGGCTCGGTTCGGCCATCAACAACGCGATCGCTCGGGTCGGACAGCCGTTGCTCGGCGCCCTGATCTTCGTCGCGCTGAGCGGCACCTTCTACGCGGCCCTGTCGTCGATGGCCCCGGACCTGGACGTCACGTCGCCGGAGATCCGAGCCGCCTTCCCGCCGCTCAATCCGCCGCGCATCGAGGCCACGCCGGCCCAGGTCGACGCCGCGGCGCGCGCGTCGATCGAGGCGTTCCACCAGGCGATGGCAGTCGCAGCCGGCCTCGTCGCGATCGGCGGGGCGGTGTCGTGGTTCGGCCTGCGCGAGCAAGCACCCGTCCGCGAGCAGGTGCCGGCCGCCTGATGCCGCGCGACTGGGATGCGCGGACGTACGACCGCGTCGCCCACCCGATGACGCGCTGGGGACTGGCCGTGCTCGACCGCCTGCCGCTCGCAGGTGGCGAGCGAGTGCTGGATGCCGGCTGCGGGACGGGTCGCGTCACGGAACGCCTGGCCGAGCGCCTGCCGGACGGCCACGTCATCGCCCTGGATGGATCGCCGGCCATGGTCGACGGCGCGCGCCAACGCCTGGCGCGGTTCGGCGATCGGATCGAGTACGTGGTCGCGGACCTCGGCCGGCCCCTGCCGATCGCGGATCCGGTCGACGCGATCGTCTCGACCGCGACGTTCCACTGGGTGCCGGACCACGACGCGCTGTTCCGGAACCTTGCCGCCGTCACGAAGCCGGGCGGCCGGCTCGTCGCCCAGTGCGGCGGGGCCGGCAATATCGCGTCGGTCCTTCGCGTGCTTGCCACGATCGGCGACGGCTGGCTCGGTCCGGTGCATTTCGAGACGCCTCACGACACGGAACGACGTCTCGCCGCGGCCGGCTACGTGGACATCGGCTGCTGGCTCTCGGAGGAGACAGAGCGGTTCGAGGCCGGCGAGCCGTTCGAGTCGTATCTGCGGACGGTCGTCCTGGGCGCCCACCTCGAGCGCCTGCCGGCGACGGAGCACGATGCCTTCGTGCTCGCTGTCGCCGACGGTCTCGGGAAACCCGTGATCGACTATGTCCGGCTGAACATCACGGCGCGGCGAGGCTGATCGCGCTGAGCTGGATCGTCGGGGTCGCGCCCGACGCATGGAACGTGCCCGTCACCTCGACCCAGCCCCACATCGCCTGGGCCAGACCGGGTTCGCTGGCGCGGTCGAGCCCGGCGACGACGTCGGCCGGGATCTCGCCCGCGATGGCGACCGTGCCGCCGCCGCACTGGGGCGGATACGACTCCAGCACGAGCGAGCACAGGCTGGCGCCGTCATCGATGGCGAGCAGGAACCCTTTGACGCGAACGGACTGGCCGTCATTGGCGGCCGCTCCCGCCATCAGGGCATCGGTGTCGATGGCCGTGGCCGGCGCGCTTGCGCTCGGTGCGGCGGACGGACCGGCAGCCGACGGTGGTGGCGTGACCGATGGCGTGCTCGCGCTGTCGCACGCGGCAAGCAGCATGGCGACGACGATGCCGAAGAGGAGGCGCATGGAGGACCTCGGTGGCGGGTGACGGCTGATCCGCCCGCTCGACGCGCAGCGGCTGGAGCCGGTTCCTAGCGCTCCACCGCGAACGGGCCGCCGTGGCCGGGGATGACCACATCGGCGACACCCAGCACCCGGGCGCGACCAGCCATGATCGCGTCCTGATCGTCGCAATACGGATCCAGGTCCGGCGATCGGTCGGCGTGCCACCACAGGTGGGTCATCGCGTAGACGCCGTCGTCCGCCTCGACGATCAGTGACGCGTCCTCGGCGGTATGCCCAGGCGTGAGCCACAGCTGGGCCTTCGGCGACAGCCGGTACCCATCGCCCGGCATGTCGAGCCACAGGTCGTCCTTGTACCGCGCCCAGAAATCGACGACCTCGGCGTTGGGGAACAGGGCGACGTTCATCGTGTGGTCGGGATGGTGGTGGCTGAGGAAGACATGCGTCACGGCCTCCGCAGCAACACCCATCTCGGCGAGCGGATCGAGGATCAGTGAGCGCCGGGCGACCATCCCCGGATCGACGACGATCAGCGCATCACTGTCGCGCACGAGGGCGATGGACGAGGCCGTCCGCTCGCCGGTGTACCCAGCGTGGAGCAGGTGGACCGATGTCATGGCCGGCGATGCTACGCCGTCGCGCCGGGTGGGATGCAGTCGAGGCGCACGGCGCGACGCCTGCAGACTCCACCGATGACGACTGACCAGCCCGCCGACCTCGTCCTCCGTGGTGGCCGGATCGCGACCATGGACGCGGCACGGTCGTGGGCATCGGCTGTGGCAGTGCGCGACGGACGGCTCGTGGCCGTCGGCCCCGACGCGATCGTGGCTGAGCGGATCGGACCGCGCACCCGCGTGATCGAGCTTCGCGGGCGCACCGTGACGCCCGGGTTCCAGGACGCACACGTCCATCCGGTCCATGGGGGGCTGGCGATGCTGCGGTGCGATCTCCACGCCGATGCGCAGACCGGTTCCGAGATCGATGTGATCGAGGCGTATGCACGATCGCACCCGGACGAGGCATGGATCCGCGGCGGTGGCTGGTACATGGCGGCGTTCGAGGGCGGGACCCCTCGACGGGAGGAGCTCGACCGGATCCTCCCCGACCGCCCGGCCTTCCTCACGAGCCGGGATGGCCACAGCGCCTGGGTGAACACCAAGGCGCTGGAACTCGCCGGCGTGACCGCCTCGACACCGGATCCATCCGACGGACGGATCGAGCGCGACCCGGACGGAACCGCGAGCGGCACACTCCAGGAAGGTGCGATGGACCTGGTCGCCCGGTTGCTGCCCGGACGACACGCCGGCTGACCTCGAGGAAGCCCTCCGCCTCGGCCAGCGGCACCTCCACGGGTTCGGGATCACCGCCTGGCAGGACGCGATCGTCGAGCCGCACAACGAGGAGCGTGCGTACGTGGCGCTGGCTGCCCGCGGCGAGTTGACAGGTCGCGTAGTGGGCGCGTTGTGGTGGGAGCATCACCGCGGCGCCGAGCAGATCGAGGAGCTGGTCGAGCGGCGGCGCGCCACGGCGATCGGGCGGTACGCCCCGACGAGCGTCAAGTTGATGATGGACGGCGTCCTCGAGAACTTCACCGGTGCGATGCTCGAGCCGTATCTCGACGGCGACGGGTCCCCGACGGACAACCGGGGCCTGCTCCAGATCGACCCGGAGGGACTGGCCAGCTGGGTCCCGGCGCTCGATGCGCTCGGGTTCCAGCCACATTTCCATGCCATCGGCGACAGGGCCATCCGGGCATCGCTCGATGCGGTCGAGGCGTCTCGACGGGCCAACGGCCCATCCGACACGCGGCCGCATATCGCCCACATCCAGGTCATCCACCCCGACGACATCCCACGATTCCGCGACACTCGATGTCGCCGCTAACGCTCAGCCCCTGTGGGCGGCGCACGACGATCAGATGGACGTCCTGACCATCCCGTTCATCGGTGAGCGATGGCGCTGGCAGTACCCATTCCGCTCGCTTCGAGCCGCAGGCGCCGTCCTCGCGATGGGATCTGACTGGAGCGTCTCGAGCGCGAACCCGATCTGGGAGATGCATATCGCGGTCGAGCGCCAGGCACCCGCCTGGTACGCCGGCGATCGCGGCGTTCTCCTGCCTGAGGAGCGACTCGACCTGATCGATGCGCTCGCGGCGTTCACCTCTGGGTCGGCCTACGTGAATCATCTCGATGCGGATACCGGAACGCTCGAGGTCGGCAAGTTCGCCGATCTGGCGGTCCTCGATCGCGACCTGTTCGACCGCCGGGCCGGCGAGATCCTCGATGCCACGGTCGTCGGCACGTTCGTCGAAGGCGTGGCCGTCCACGAGACCCCGGAGCTCGAGGGCTGACGAGACACCGCGGACGCATGGACGGATGACGATGTCGTTTCGGCATCGAACGTCGGTATCGACGGCGAGCCGCGACAGCGATGCTCCTGTTGCGCACCGGAACGATCCGGCAGACGCAGAAAGGAGCGAACCAGTCATGAACGCACTCGCGATCCTGTACGTGAACGCCCACCTGCAGGACATCCTGGATGACGCTGCTGAGCGCCGAGCCCAGGTCGACCGGCCTTCCGTGATCGATCGGATCCGCTCCGCTGCGTCGGGCGCCAAGGCCATGCTGGCCACGCCCCTCGACAACCGCGGGACGATGTTCCCGACGCTCGACGAGTCGCCCAACCGGAGCTGAGGCCTCCTCCCTTCAGCTTCGTCCATCACCGACGACGACCCCCGTTCCTCCGACGGGGGTCGTCGTCTTTTCGCGTCCGGGTGAGGCATCCAGCTCGCCGCCGACCAAGGTGTGTCTGGCAGTCAGCACCGGTGCACCCAAGGACCCGGCATGCCGGCCCTCAGGCACGATCCGTGTCTGGGAGTCACACCCAGGGTCTCGAACGGGCGCGGCCAGCCGTCCCGACCTCCTGGTGTTGACTGGCACGCACCAGCCGCACGTCACGTGGAGGAGCGGCAACGACCTCTCCGGCGATCACACCTAGCCGGGCAGGTCGTCCTGGACGTCGACGTCGCGGAGCGTCTGGCCGGTCGGGTCGAGCGGGCGCCACGTCGCTGGCGGGACCACGTCGACATCCAGCGCCAGGAGCAAGGCCCGGAGTCGTCGTTCCCCACTGGCGATGAGGCGGTCGGCAGCTGGCGACGCGACCGACCGACGGGTCGCCATCGGGAGCGGGCGAGGTCCGTCCTCGTCGGCGAGGACCGACGCCTCGCGCCGCTCGAGGGCGGCCACGAGTCGCTCCAGGACTGCCGGCACCATCGTCGGCATGTCGCCCCCGACGACGAGGACGCGCTCGACGGCTGGGTCGAGGGCATGGAACCCGGCCGCCAGCGCGGCGAGCGGCCCCTCGAACGGAAGCTCGTCCCGCACGGCGGTCGCACCGGGTCGTTCGACGGAGGGCCCGACGACCACGATCTCCGTCGCAACCGCGCTGACTGCGTCGATCGCGTGGTCCAGCATCTGCCTGCCGTCGATCGGTTCCACGAGCTTGTCGCGTCCGAACCTGGACGAGCGGCCCCCGGCGAGGACGATCGCCGCGACCCGCTCGCTCACGGCGCGACGTGTGCGGTCATCGCGCGACGGCGGCGGGCGCCTTCGGGCCGGGGACGTGCCCGTCCGGCGTCCGGCGCAGGATCGCTCGGCGGTCGAGGTCCTCGAGGATGGCCATCACGTACTTGCGACTGGTGCCCGTCGCATCGCGGAATGCGGCGGGCGTCAACGGTGCGGTCGACGCCATCGCGAGCGCGGTGCCGATGATGTCGCGGTACGTCGACGAGGCATAGGCGAGGTCCGCATCGAGCACGACGATCCGGCCGGCCCGCTCCAATGCGCGGATGCCGGCGGGTGGGCAGCCGGCGGCCTGCGCCGCGTCGGCAAGCGGTGGGGGCGCGACGACGGCAAGGGCCGCCTCGAGGCGATCCATGGCGGCCGTCAGGGTCGGGTCCTCCGCAGGTGCGGCGGTCCCTGGACGCCGAACCGTCTCGCCGTCGCGGACCAGCAGGCCGGCCTCGACGACCCGATCCACGACCATGGCCGCGGTCGCCGCTGCCAGGTCCGGGCGGAGCGTCAGGTTGCGCCGGAGCGCGCGCGCGACAGCGTTTCGAACGGCCACCAGCGGCGTCGCGTCGCCCACCGCCCGGAGCGCCGCCTCCTCCGCGATCGATGCGACATCGGGCGCCAGCTCGCCGCCGTCGATGCCGTGCAGATCGCGACGGGCGCCCGGTGCGCCGGCCGCCAGGGCCGAGACCCGATCCTCCGTCTGGCGTCGCCGGGCGGTACCGCGCGGCGGCTGCGGATCGAGGACGACGCCACCGACCGGCGGGAAGGTCGTCCCCCGGCGCACGACGAACCGGTCCCCGGCCCGCAGCGGGATCGGCCGGTCGAGACGCACGATGCCCGCCGGTCGACCGTCGCCGAGCGTGATGGCGTCCCGACCACTCCGGCCGATCGTCGCCTCGGCTGCCGACGTGGCGGCGTGGACCCGCCCTCGCGCGCGATCCGAGATGGGCCGCCCGAACGCGGCAAGGACGCGATCTGTCGCGACCACGGTCGGATCGGCCGTCAGCGTCATCCCTCGATGCAGCTCGCCCGCCTCGACACCGCCAAGGTTGAGCGCGGTCCGGCCGCCTCCGTCGACGATGTCGACCCGCACACCGCGAACCTGGATCTCGCGGATCCGGACCTCGCGGTCACCGGGAAGGAGTCGGAGCGACGTCCGGGCCGTCAGCGGGCCACCCCGCAGCGTGCCGGTCACGACGGAGCCCGCGGCCCTTGACCGAGAAGACCCGATCGATCGCGAGGGTCGGTGGGCGCGCGGGCGGCTCGACGTCCGCCCGAAGCGCGATCAGCGCTCGTCGTACATCGTCGATCCCGTCCCCGCTGACGCCCGACGCAGCAAGGATCGCCGAGCCCGCGAGGGAGGTGCCGGCCAGCACGCCTCGGACGAGCTCCGTGACGTCGTCCACGCGTTCGGGTGGCACGGCGTCGACCTTGGTGATCACCGCGATACCGGGGGTCACGCCGAGCGCGTCGAGCAGTGCGAGGTGCTCGAGCGTCTGGGCCCGCGGGCCGTCGTCCGCGGCGACGATCAGCAGCGCGGCATCGATCTCGCCAGCGCCGACCAGCATGTTGCCGACGAGTCGGTCGTGGCCCGGCACATCGACGAAGTCGATGACATCGCCGTCGTCGAGCGTCAGGTGGGCGTACCCGACATCGATCGTCATGCCCCGCCGGCGCTCCTCGGGCAGGCGGTCGGCATCGATACCCGTGAGGGCACGCAGGAGCGTCGTCTTGCCGTGATCGATGTGGCCGGCCGTGCCGACGACGAGGGTCATCGCAGGACGGCGCTCAGCGCGGTCGCCAGTCGCGCGTCCGCTTCGGGCGGCACCGTACGCAGGTCGATGATCACCCGGTCGTCATCGATCCGGGCGACGACCGACGGCGTGCCGCGTCGCAAGGCGGCGACCGTCCGGGTCGCCGAGCGGGTCGTCAGCGCAAGGCCGACCGACGGCAGGGTCTCACCGGGCAGCGAGCCGCCGCCGATCGTGGAGCGGGTGTCGACCGGCTCGACCGGCGCTCCGAGCGAGGTCGATGAGGGCCGCGGCCCGGGCGCGCAGCTCGTCGACCGACGTTGCGATCATCCGCCACACCGGGATCTCGGCCGTGGCCCGCCCGGCGCGGTAGAGCCCCAGCGTCAGCGCGACGCCAGCCATCGTCGCCTTGTCGGGTCGCATGGCGCGCGCGAGCGGATCGCGCCGCATCCGCGCGATGAGATCCGACCGGCCGACGACGAGGCCGGCCTGCGGCCCGCCCACGAGCTTGTCGCCACTGAACGTCACGATGTCGGAGCCAGCCGCGAGCCGTTCTGATGGCGATGGCTCGTGGGCCAGCCCGAAGGCCGCGGTATCGATGAGTGCTCCGGACCCGAGGTCGTCGATGACGACCGCGCCGTGGCGATGTGCCAGGTCCGCGACCGCCCGATGGTCGGGCGCCTCCGTGAAACCGGACATCGCGAAGTTGGACGGATGCACACGGAGCACGGCGCGCGCGGCGCCGTCGGCCAGCGGCCCCTCGAAGTCGCCGGTCCGAGTGCGGTTCGTCGTACCGACCTCGATGAGACGCGCGCCGGCGCGGCGGATGATCTCGTGGATGCGGACGCCGCCCCCGATCTCGACCAACTCACCGCGCGATACGAGCACCCCGCCGCGACCCACCAGCGCGACCGCCAGCGCGAGGGCCGCGGCATTGTTGTTGGTGACGAGGGCATCCTCGGCGCCAGTCAGCGCGATGAGGTGGTCCTCGGCGACCCGTGCCCTGGCCCCGCGCCGGCCCGTGTGGCGATCGAGCTCGAGCAGCAGCGCATCGCTGGTCAGGTCGGCGACGGCCCGCGCGACCGACGGCGGCCACGGCGCCCGACCGAGGTTGGTGTGGATGAGCACGCCGGTCGCGTTGATGACGGGCACGAGGCCCGCATCGGCGAACCCATCGAGCCGAGCCCGCGCCTCATCGGCGAGCGCGTCAGGGTCGCGCGGATCGTCGCCGGCGGCGAGTCGCGAACGCTCCTCGCCGACGACCTCGCGCACGACCGCGACCAGTGCGTCCGGGTCGAGGCCGTCGAGCGACGCCCGCAGGCGTTTCAGGACGGTCTCGACGCTCGGCGGACGTGGACCCGCGCGGACGGCCGGCTTCGACGACATCGGTCCTCCGTGGCGGGAACGCGTGGGAGTCGAACCCACCACGCCACGCCGAGCGCGGCATCACCGGTTTTGAAGACCGGGGGACCCACCGGGGCCCAACCGCTCCCACGCGATGGTAATGCGGACGCCCAGGAGCGGCCGATCCGTGCGTTGCCGCCTCCGCGCCGGCGGTGGTCCAACGAACGCCGCCATATCATCGAGACATGACGACGCTCTCCGACGTGCCGAGCCTCCGTCTCACGACGCTCACCGATTGCGGCGGGTGTGCGGCCAAGCTCGGTGCCGACATGCTGTCCGAGGCGCTGGCCGGCCTCGGTGCGGTGGCGGCACCGGCGGAGCTCATCGCCGGCCTCCAGCCGCCGGACGATGCGGCGGCGTATCGGGTCAGCGACGACCTCGCGATCATCGGCACGGTCGACTTCTTCCCACCGCTCGTCGACGATGCCCGCACATTCGGCGAGATCGCCGCCGCGAACGCGATGAGCGACGTGTTCGCGATGGGTGGCCGCGTCCTCTTCGCCCTGTCTATCGCAGCATTCCCCGAGGAGCTGCCGCGGGACGTGCTGGCGGAGATCTTCGACGGGGCTGCGGCCAAGGTCCGCGAGGGCGGCGGCACCCTTGCCGGCGGCCACACGATCCACGATCCCGAGCCCAAGTACGGCCTGGCCGTCGTCGGCGCGGCGCATCCGGACCGATTGCTACGCAAGGGTGGCGCCCGGCCAGGCGACACGTTGATCCTGACCAAGCGGCTGGGCACGGGCGTCCTCGTGAGCGGCGCGCGGCAAGGCCGGACGAAGCAGGACGACCTGGCCGCGGGCATCGACGAGATGCGCACATTGAACCGCGCCGCGGCCGAGGTCCTCGTCGCCGAGGGTATCAGCGGGGCGACCGACGTCACGGGTTTCGGACTGTTGGGTCACGGGCTCGAAGTAGCCCGCGGATCGGGCGCCCGACTCGTGTTCGACGCTGATGCGCTACCCGCGCTCCCCGGGGCGCTCGAGCTGGCCCGGGCCGGCGTCGAGACCGGCGGGGCGGCGCACAATCGCCGGTTCGTGGTCGGCAGCCTTGACCTTGCCGATCGGCTGCCGCCCGAGGTCGTCGTGCTCGCCCACGACCCGCAGACGAGCGGCGGGCTGCTCGCGTCGATCCCCGAGGACCGGGTGACGCGAGTGACCACGGCGCTGCGCGATGCGGGCGTCGATCACTGGCGGGTGGGTCGGGTCGAGACGGGCAGCGGGGTCGCGCTCGCCTGATCGAGAGCATGGCAGGTCGCGATCGCGACCGGCCCTAGCGAAGCCGAACTACCGCGCCGACGACCGTCGCGCCGATGCCGATCAGGACCTGCGGGATGTTGTCGAACAGGAACGCCTCGAACGGATAGACCGGTTCGCCGGCCTCGGCGGCGACGGCCGCGAACATCTGGATGTCGCTCCACATCCCGCCCAGCGAGAACCCAGCGCCCATCAGCCCACCGACCACGATGCCCGCCGCCGCGATGGCGGCGATCCGCGGCCCGCGCTTGATCCCGATCGACCGATCGATCACCTCGGCGATGAGCGTACCGGCGAAGAAGCCGAGCACGATCATCAGGAACCCAAGCTGTGCCCCGATCCAGGCGGCTGCGGCGCCGAGCCCCAGGGCGACCGCGAACCCGATCCCCATCTGGCTCGACTTGAGTGACGTGAGGGCGTCGCGCGACGGCTTGCCGCAGGTCTTGCAGCGAAGCCCGACCGGACCCTGCATCGCACATCCGGTGCAGATGGGCTGGTCGCAGCGACCGCAGCGGACCCACGTTTCGCGGTCCGGATGGCGATAGCAGTAAAGCGGCGGCGGTTCGGTCAGCTCGGCGGCGACGGCGTTGGTCGTCATGCTCCCCTCGGGGCGGAATCGATGGGAGGGTGCCGTCCGAGTCGACGCTCGTCAAGGGGTACACTCGGACGGTCGTCATCCCCGCAGGAGAGTCACCCCATGGGGAGACCCTACGTTCGGCTGACCCAGCCCCTGGTCCGCGATGGGAAGGGCAGTGACCTTCGCCCAGCGACATGGGACGAGGCACTCGACCGCGTGGTCGTCGGGTTCCAGGCCGCCAAGGCGGCTCACGGTCCGACGACCTTCGGCACCTTCAGTTGCAGCAAGGCGACCAACGAGGTCAACTTCGCCGCACAGAAGTTCAGCCGGCAGGTCCTGGGCAGCAACAACATCGACAGCTGCAACCGCACCTGACACGCCCCAAGCGTCGCCGGTCTGGCGACCGTGTTCGGTGCCGGTGGTGGCACGAGTTCATATCGTGAGGTCGAGGACACCGATCTGATCGTCCTCTGGGGCAGCAATGCCCGCGAGACGCATCCGATCTTCTTCCACCACGTCCTCAAGGCCGTGCACAAGGGCGCCCGCCTGATCGCGGTCGATCCGCGGCGGACGTCGAGCGCCGAGTGGGCCGACAGCTGGCTCGGGCTCGACGTCGGCAGCGACATCGCGCTCGCCAACGCCGTCGCGCGGGAGATCATCGTGTCCGGCCTCGAGAACCGCGAGTTCATCGAGCGGGCGACCTCCGACTTCGAGGCGTACACGGCGAAGGTCGAGTCGTACACGCTCGAATACGCGGAACGGGAGACCGGCGTCCCGGCCGAAGCGATCCGTGACCTCGCGCATGCGCTGGCGACCGCGCCGCGGGCGATGATCTGCTGGACGCTGGGCATCACCGAGCACCACAACGCCGTCGACAACGTCCTCGCCCTCATCGACCTGGTGCTGCTCACCGGCCACGTGGGCCGGTATGGAAGTGGCGTCAACCCGCTCCGCGGCCAGAACAACGTCCAGGGGGGCGGCGACATGGGCGCGCTCCCGGATCGCTTGCCCGGGTTCCAGCATGTCGAGAACGACGAGCTCAGGGCCAAGTTCGACGCCGCATGGGGGACGACCATCCCACCGAAGCGAGGTTGGCACCTGTCCGGCATGTTCGATGCGATGGAGCGGGGCGAGCTGACGGCCGTCTACTGCATCGGCGAGAACCCCGTCCAGTCCGAGGCCGATCAGAAACGGGCCATCCACCTGTTGAGCGGCCTCGACATGCTGGTCGTCCAGGACCTGTTCCTGACCAAGACCGCCGAGCTCGCGGATGTCGTGCTGCCGGCGTCCGCAGCATGGGCCGAGGGTGAGGGCACCGTCACGAACTCCGAGCGACGCGTCCAGCGGGTCCGCAAGGCCGTCGAGCCGCCGGATGGCGCCCGCGACGACCTCGCGATCATGTTCGAGATCGCCGACCGGATGGGCGCGGACTGGGGCGAGGCATCCGCGGAGCGGGTCTGGGACGAGCTCCGGTCGCTGTCGCCGGTCCACGCCGGCATGAGCTACAAGCGGCTCGAGGAGCTGGGGGGCATCCAGTGGCCGTGCTACGACGAGACCCATCCCGGCGAGCTGTTCCTGCACAGCCGGCTCTGGGAGGACCCGGTCCCCGGCAATCGCGTGCCGTTCGTCCCGGTCGATCACGATCCACCGGTCGACAAGCTGACCGACGACTTCCCGATCCGGCTCACCACGGGCCGCCGGCTCGACTCCTACAACACCGGTGTGCAGACCGCGGGCTACACCTCGCCATTGCGCCGCGGCGAATCCCTCGACATCTCGCCCGAGGACGCCGAGACCTACGGCTTCGCCGACGGCGAGCGCGTCCGCGTCGTGTCTCGCCGCGGCCAGGTCGAAGCGCCCGTCCGCATCGACCCATCGCTGCGGCCCGGACTCACGTTCATGACGCTCCATTTCCAGGACGACGTCGCAACGAACCTGCTCACGATCGACGCGACCGATCCGAAGTCCGGCACCGCCGAGTTCAAGGCGACGGCCATCCGGATCGAGAAGCTGCAGGAAGCCGTGCCGGCCTGACCATGCCCCCGGAGACCGCGCCCGACGACGCAGCCGTGCCCGACCACGCGCACGACGAGGAGCCTGACGACTCGGCGAGCGAGGGCCCGTTCGTCTCGGACCCGCAATGGCGGGCCATCCTCGACGGGACGGACAAGGGCTTCGTCGCCGGCCGCGGCTTCTTCCGGCGGCTCCCGAGCTCGCCTCGTTGCAAGCTCTGCGCGGCACCGTTCGCCGGTCCGAGCGCGCCGTTCATGCGCATGATCGATCGCGGGCCGTGGGCGAAGAACCCGAACATCTGTGGCCTGTGCTTCAAGGAGCTCGAGAAGGGACGCGGCGGGGCCGAGATCGAGCTCAGCCTGCTGTTCGCCGACGTTCGCGGCTCCACGGGACTCGCCGAGCGGATGGGGCCGGCCGCCTTCCGCCGCTTGCTCGATCGCTTCTATCACGAGGCGACCGAGATCCTCGTGGCGCACGACGCCGTGGTGGACAAGTTCGTCGGCGATGAAGTGGTGGGCCTGTTCATCCCGGCGCTGAACGGGGCCAACCACGCCCGCGACGCCGTCGTGACCGGCCGCGCCCTGCTCAAGGCGACGGGCCACGGCCGGCCGGAGGGACCGTGGATCCCCATCGGCGTCGGGATCCACACGGGTGTGGCGTATGTCGGGACGGTGGGCGATACCGTGACGGACTTCACGGCGCTCGGGGACAGCGTCAACGTCGCGGCGAGATTGGCCTCCGCGGCGGCATCCGGCGAGATCCTCGTCAGCGCGGCGTCGGCTGACGCGGCCGATCTCCAGGATGCGGCCGAGACGCGCACCCTCACGCTGCGCGGCCGCACGGAACCACTCGACGTCCGCGTGCTCCGGGTCTGACGGGAGACTCGCGGCTACACTCGACCTCGATGGACCTCCACGTCATCGGGCCGCTCGCTTCCCCTGCCGAACGAGCGGCGGTCGACAGCGTCCTCGGTTCCCCGGAGTCCGGCTGGGTGGGTGGTCCACGCCATCCGGGCGTGGACGGCCATGCCTCCCGCGGCGGCCACGCGTTGCGATCGCGGCGCTCGGAGCTCATACCCGCGCTGCACGCGGTCCAGGATCGGGTCGGCTGGATCAGCCAGCCCGCGCTGAATTACATCTCGCGGCGTCTCGCGGTCCCGCCGGCCGAGGCCTACGGCGTGGCGACGTTCTACGCCCTCTTCGCGACGAAGCCCCGGGCACCGCTGATGGCCCATGTCTGCGACGACATCGCGTGCCGCCTTGCCGGCGCGGAGAGCATCTGTGACGACCTGACCAGGACGGTCGGGCCCGAGGGCGGAGCGAACGCCGACGGGCGGGTGGGCTGGCTGCGATCGCCCTGTCTCGGTCTGTGCGAGCAGGCCCCCGCAGCGCTGGTCACGGACGCCGGGGAACATGCACGCGTCGCGAGCGCGGCACCGGTCGATGCGGCCGGTGTCGTCGCGCGGCTGGATGGCGGTGGGGCACCGCGGCGACCTCTCGCGATCCCGCAGCACGGCGACCCATCGCTCCGCCTCCTGCGCCGGGTCGGGGTCGTCGACCCGGCATCGCTCGACGACTACCGGGCGCATGGCGGCTACGCGGGGCTGCCGAAGGCACTCGACATGGGCGGTGAGGCGGTCATCGCGGAGATCACGGCATCCAAGCTGATGGGCCGTGGCGGTGCCGCGTTCCCGACCGGCCGGAAGTGGGCAGCCGTCGCCGGGCAGCCCGCCCAGCCGCACTACCTCGTGTGCAATGCCGACGAGTCGGAGCCCGGCACGTTCAAGGATCGCGTACTGATGGAAGGTGACCCGTTCGCGGTCGTCGAGGCCATGACGATCGCCGCCGTCGCGACCGGCGCGAGCCAGGGGTACATCTACATCCGGGGCGAGTATCCCGAAGCCGATGCGGCCATCCGCGGCGCGATCGCCGCCGCGCGCGCCGCCAACCTGCTCGGTCCCGACATCCTCGGGTCGGGCGTCTCCTTCGACATCGAAGTCCGACGTGGCGCCGGCGCGTATATCTGCGGCGAGGAGACCGCCCTCTTCGAGTCGATCGAGGGCAAGCGCGGCGAGCCGCGCAACAAGCCGCCATTTCCCGTCGAGGTCGGTCTCTTCGGGAAGCCGACCGTGGTGAACAACGTCGAGACGCTCGCGAACGTCCTGCTGGTCCTCGCGATGGGTGGCGAGACGTATGCCGGCATCGGCACCGAGGGCTCGACCGGACCCCGGCTGTTCTGCCTGTCCGGACACATCGGGCGGCCCGGGGTCTACGAGGTCGAGTTCGGGACGACACTCGGCGAGATGATCGAGATGGCCGGCGGCGTGTCCGGCGGCCACGCGATCCGGGCGATCCTGCTCGGTGGTGCGGCGGGTGTCTTCGTCGGGCCGGACGCCCTGGCCATGCCGCTGACATTCGAAGCGACGCGCGCGGCAGGGGCCACGCTGGGCTCCGGGGTGATCATGGTGTTCGACGAGACCGCGGACCTCGTCGGCACGATGCGCCGGATCGCGCAGTTCTTCCGCGATGAGTCGTGCGGGCAATGCGTCCCGTGCCGGGTCGGCAGCGTCCGCCAGGAGGAGCTGCTCACGCGACTGGCCTCCGGGTCGCAGATCCGGTCTCGGGACGAGGAGCTGATCCTCCTGCGCGAGATCGGCCAGGCCATGCGCGACGCCTCGATCTGCGGTCTCGGTCAGACCGCCTCGTCGGCGATCGAGTCGGCCGTCCGGCAGCCCGAACTGGTGGCGCTGTGAGCGACGACACGCGCGGGCTGTCGATGAGCCGCGACCCGGCGCCGGACCCGGCCACGCCGCACGCCGGCCAGGCGCCGGCCGCGCAACCGTTGACCGAGATCGTCCTCAGCCCGCCGGCCCGGCCATCGCGGCCACCCGTTCCGCCACCCGTCGATCCGCCACCGTCGATCGAGCTGACCATCGACGGCCGGACCGTCACGGTCCCGGCCGGCACGACCATCCTCGGTGCGTGTCGTGCCCTCGGCATCGATACGCCGACCCTCTGTTACGCCGAGAACCTGACGCCGGTCAACGTCTGCCGGGTCTGCGTCGTCGAGGTGGCCGGCGCGCGTGTCCTGGCCCCGGCCTGCTCGCGCACGGTCGAGGCCGGCATGGATGTCCAGACAGACAGCGACCGAGTCCGCACCTCGCGCAGGGTCGTGCTGGAGTTCCTGGCCTCGTCGGTCGATGTGTCGCTCGCCGGTCCGGCCGTGCCGGACGGGACCATCCACGACTACATGGACCGCTATGACGCGGATCCGGGTCGCTTCGGGGAGCCGGCCCGTCCGGCCGCGGCCGGGGAGCGCGATGCCCATGAGCCCGGTCATCACCATGCGCCGTCGGCTGAGGAAGCCGGGTATGCCGCGACCGTCGCCCAACCGACCAAGGTCGACAACGAGCTCTACGTCCGCGACTACTCGAAATGCATCCTCTGCTACAAGTGCGTCGAGGCGTGCGGCGAAGACGCCCAGAACACCTTCGCGATCGCCGTCGCGGGGCGCGGGTTCGACGCTCGCATCTCGACCGAGCAGGCCGTCCCGCTGCCCGAGTCGGCCTGCGTGTACTGCGGCAACTGCATCGGCGTCTGTCCGACCGGCGCACTGATGGCCAAGACCGAATACGACATGCGCGCCGCCGACACGTGGGATCCCTCGGCCCAGACCGTGACGTCCACGATCTGCCCGTACTGCGGCGTCGGGTGCGTCGTCGACCTCCACGTGCAGGACGACCGCATCCTCAAGGTGACATCGCCGTTGGACTCGACCGTCACCGAGGGCCACCTCTGCGTGAAGGGCCGGTTCGGCTTCGAATTCGTCAACGAGCGTCCGAAGCCGTCGGCGTGACCCTGTCGCCCGCAGAGCGCGACCTCCTGGCCGACGCTCGTCGCGCCACGCTCGGCACGATCGACCCGGACGGGCGACCCCGCCTCGTGCCGATCTGCTTCGTCGTGGTCGAGGACGTGCTGTGGACGCCGCTCGACGAGAAGCCCAAGACCGTCGCCGATCCGCGTGCGCTCGCCCGCGTCCGAGACATCGAGGAGCGCCCGGAGGTCACGTTGCTGGTGGATCACTGGTCCGAGGACTGGTCGGAACTCGGGTGGCTCCGTCTCCGCGGCCGCGCCACGGTCATCGAGCCGGAGCGGGTCCCGGACGGGATCGTCCCGGCCTTGCGCGCCAAGTACCCGCAGTACGAGCAGCAGGAGTTGGAACATCGACCCGTGATCCGGGTCGAACTGGACCGCGTCACGAGCTGGTTCGCCGCCAGGCCGTGACCTGACAGGGCGGATCGACCTGTCCGCTCAGCCCCAGCCGGTGAGATCGCGCAGGTCGATCCTTCGGTCGTGGCAGTAGACGTTGAACCCGTCGGCCCGGAGGAAGCCCACGAGCGTCGCGTCCAGCCGCTCGGCCGTCTCGATCGCCAGGTCCGACGGCGCCGACACGGCGGCGATGATCGGGATCCCGGCGACTGCCGCCTTCTGGACGATCTCGAAGCTGACCCGGCCCGACACCATCAGGATCCGTTCGTTGAGCGGCAGCTCCCCGGCCAGCACCTGCGAGCCGATCACCTTGTCGAGCGCGTTGTGCCGACCCACGTCCTCACGGATGGCGATCAGCTCCCCGGCCGGTGAGAACAGTGCCGCGGCGTGGAGGCCGCCGGTCTCGTCGAAGGCCCGCTGGGCCGCCCGCAGCAGATCGGGCAGGGCCAGGATCACCGTGCGCGAGACCACGGGGCCGTCGGGCAGCGGGTCGACGCGCAAGGCGACCTCGTCGATGGATGCCTTGCCGCAGATGCCGCATGACGCGGTCGCCACGAAATGGCGTTCGGCCACGGCCGAGTCGTCGAACGGCCGCGACAGGCGCACGACGATGGTGTCATCAGGCTGGTTGAGGGTGACCGGGTCGCCAGTCTCGGTGCCGACGACCTCGGACCCATCGATGAGCCCCTCCGTGCGCAGGAACCCGATCGCGAGTTCGGCCTCGTGGCCCGGCGTGCGCATCGTCACCGCCACCGCCACGGGGTCCTGTTCGGGCCCTGCCGCACGGATCTCGAGCGGCGCCTCGCCGACGATCCGGTCGGGGCGCACCTCGAGCGACGGCCCGCGCACCGCCACGATCGATCTCGTCGTGATGTGACGGATCGGCGGATCTGCCCGTTCGACGTGCTGCGCCATCACCGGCGAGTGTACTGGCCGACCCCGGACCGTCGGATGGTCGCCCGGCGCTGTGGGTCACCCCATACTCGCGCCCCCGGTCGAGGACCGGGCCGAACAAGGGGGACCTCTGTGAACGATTGGGTCTGCGGAAACTGCAAGTCGATCAACCGCCCGTCCGCGAACTCGTGCTACAGCTGCGGCGGCGCCAGGGAGATCGTGGCCGTGCCCGATCCGCGTTCCGCGCGGCCGACCGCTGCCAGCGCCGATGCACTCGGTGTCAGCGCCGCCGGCGTGGGTGCGCTGAGCGCGCCACAGACCCAAGGGGCACCACTCCCGGCGCCTGCCACTGACCTGCGCACCGCGGCCCCCGTCGCCACGCCGCCCCGTCCCGCCAGCATGTCCGACATCCTCGGTGGCTTCCTCGCCGGCCTCGTCGCGGCGGTCATCGCGAGTGCCGTCTGGTACGGCGTGGTGGCCGTCAGCCATTTCCAGGTGGGCATCGTCGCCATCGCCGTCGGCTTCCTGGTCGGCCAGGGCGTCGTCCTCGGCGCACGGCGTCACGGCTCGATCGCCCTCGTGGCGATCTCCGTGGTCCTGACCCTGTTGGCCCTCGTGGTCAGCGAATACCTGATCATCGCCCACTTCGTCGGGCAGGAGCTCGGCATCCAGGTCGAGCTGCTCCAGCCGCCGGACTTCGTCGCCAGCGTCGTGGCGGAGTCGGTCCAGGCCGACCCGCTGACGCTCGTGTTCTGGGCGATCGCCCTCTTCCAGGCGTTCGTGATCCCGTTCCGCCTCGTTCGCAGCGGTACCGCCGAGACCCCGGCCTACGCCTCCTGACGCGTCAGGAAGACCGCGCCCCCGGTCGGTCGCAGACAGTGCGTGGAGCTCATCGCCTGGTGATAACCGCCGGCGTTGAGTAGCGCGACGACATCGCCCTCTTCGACGGGCGCCATCGGGTAGTCCTCGGCGAACACGTCGCTCGCCTCGTTGATGTGGCCGGCCACGGTGACGCGCGTCGTCCGGTCCCGCGCGGGATCGCGGCACGGGACGATCTCCTGGGCAAAGCCGTAGATGAAGTACGCGCAGTTGACGTTCCAGCCGATATCGAGCCCGACGAACGTCACGCCGCGACGCGTCTCGACGGTGACGACCTCCCCGAGGAGGATCGCCGCGTCCTTCGTGAGCGCGTCGCCCGGCTCGGCACCGACGGTCACGCCGAGCGGACCCAGGTGGCGGGCGACCACGTCGGCGTAGGCCTCCAGGTCGACGCCCGCCTCATCGGCACGGGCGGGGACGCCGAGACCACCGCCGATGTTGACCTCGCTGATCGCGTGCCCGGCTGCCCGCGCCCTGACCACGGCCTCGACCGCCGCGGGCAGCGCTCGCTCGAACCCGGCAAGGCCGCCGGCGAGCCAGCCTGATCCGGCGTGGAAGTGGATGGTGTCGACCGCCAGGTCGTGGCGGGCCACCGCGGACAGGGCGTCGTCGAACCGTTCGAGCTCGATGCCGAACTTCGTCGGGCGGTCGCCGCTGTACTCGAGGTGGGGCGTGTATCCGGCGCCGCTGCCCGGGTCGATGCGGATCCCGATGCTCCTTCCCGCCGCACGCCGGCCGTACCGCTCGATCTGGCTGATCGCGTCGAGGTTCAGATGGATCCCGTGCTCGAGCAGGACGTCGAGGTCGCGGTCCGAGACGTTCGTCCCCGTGTAGCTGATCTCGCTCGCCTGCCATCCGCACTCGAGGGCACGCAGCACCTCACCGGGTGAGCAGGCGTCGATGCCGACGCTCTCGACCGTGCCCGGCGCCCCGAGGCCACGGAAGACCGCCAGGACCTCCGGCAGCGGGTTCGCCTTGAGCGCGAGTCGCAGCCGGAACGGGACGCCCGTCCTCGCGAAGGCGGCCTGTAGGGCGCGCGCGTTCTCGCCGAAGCGGGCGAGGTCGTAGGCGAACAGCGGGGTGCCGTGCCGGCGCGCGAGCGTCTCGGCGTCGTGGCCGGCGATCGACAGGCGATCCTCGGTGATGTCGAGGCTGGGCCGGACCCACCACGGAGCGGCGACCGTGGTCACGCTCCGTAATGGATCACGCCATCGCGTCCTGTCCAGTGGTTCGGGCCATCCTCGATGTCGACGCCGATCGCCTCGACGAGGCGCCGGCTGGCTGCCGCGACCTCACGGATGGCCGAATCGAAGGCGTCCTGGTTGCGGGCGCTCGGCTCGCGATAGCCGCTCAACTTGCGGACGTACTGGCGGGCGGCTGCCTCCAGTTCGCCGGTCGTCGCCGCTTCACCCGGACGACGGAGGGTCTTGATGCTCCTGCACATGTGGTTACGGTAGGGCGCATGGCCGTCCTTCGCCACCCGGCGCGGCTGCTCCTCGCCGTCGTCGCCGGCCTGCTCCTTGCGCTGCTCATCGATATCGCCAGGGTCGGCGGTCCGGGGGTATGGCTGCTCCGCCATCGACTCCAGCCGCTCCAGGCGGGCGCCGGCGAACGATTCGATGTCGGCGGACACGCGCTGTACATCGACTGTCGCGGCACGGGTTCGCCGACGATCGTGCTCGAGGCCGGGATGGGCGACGGGGTGGCGGGCTGGGCCCCGGTGGTCGATGGGATGGCCGAGACGACGCGGACGTGCGCATACGACCGCGCCGGACGCGGCTCCAGCGAACCCCGCGGACGGCACACGGTGGCCGACGCCGCGGATGACCTGCGGACCCTCCTCTCGGCTGCCGGTGAGTCACCGCCGTTCATCGTCGTCGCCCACTCGCTCGGCGAGGTCCATGCGCGCGTGTTCGCCGACCGCTATCGAGACGAGGTGGCGGGTCTCGTGCTCCTGGATGGCTTCAGCGTGGACCTCGAGGCCGACTGGATCCATCCGCTGCTCGGCGACCTGCGCCCCGAGTACGAGGCAGGAGCACAGCACTTCCGCGACCTGATCGCCGGGGTCGAGGACCTCGACTGGGCGACATCCGAGGAACAGCTCCGCGCCACCGACATCAGCGGGCATCCCGATCGTCGTGCTGCAGGCGCCACGTGTCGAACCGCGACTCGACGGCCCGACGAACGAGCGGATCGCCGCTGCCTGGGAGGCCGCGTTCAAGGCCTTGTCGCCGGGCCGAGTCCGCTACGAGATCGCCTGGGGCGCCGGCCACATCGTGCAGGCCGACCGACCCGACCTCGTGATCTCGGCGGCTCGCGAGCTGGTGGAGTCGGCACGCGCCTCGGCCCCTCCGCGTTGACCTCCGTCACCAAAAGGTCGCTTTGCAAGGTGCGATTCCAGTTTGGTCGCGTATCCTGCTACCCCTGTCGTCCTGGGACCATGCACATCGATGGTCCTACGGGAATCGGACTCATCCATATCTTGGGGGACCCATCGCAGATGCTTTCCGCCACGCGCCCAATGCGTCGCCTTGCGACGATCCTGACCTCGCTCGGTCTGACCGCGATCGTCGCGACGAGCTCCGTGCTCGCCGGGACACCGGTCACGAACGGCTATCGCGACCACGCCTATGGCGGCGGTGCGACCCGACCCGCCGGTGACAAGCCGCAGTCGAAGCTGTGGTACACGGACGAGGGCGGCGGCACCGTCCAGTGGTGGGGCGGCATGTTCCGCTACAGCACCTCGCCCCCGCTGTCGGAGTTCCGCATCTTCAAGATGAGCGCGGACAAGACCTCGTGGAACCCGACGACGACGATCGTCGATCGACGTGACGCCTCGCATGGCGACTACCTCTGGGACGAGGCGGCGAACACGCTCTACGTCGCATCGATCCCGGTCCCGAACAACACCGCCCCGTTGACCGCGCCGACCACGCCGGACGACGTCCGGATCTTCCGGTACACGTACAACGCGGCCACCGATACGTACACGCAGATCGGCGGCAGCCTCGCCTACAAGCCGATCGCCGGGACGGCAACCACCGTCGGTCCCGACTTCCGCGGCGGCGCCTGGACCGTGTCGATCGACAAGGACTCGACCGGTCGCCTGTGGGTCGTCTGGCCGCAGGGCACCCAGGTCCGCTACAGCTTCTCGGACGACAACGGCGAGACCTGGTCGGCCGCCGCGCAGGTTCCTGCGCAGGCCGCCAACTCGATCAACTTCGAGACGCTGTCCCGCAGCGACTCGGCCTCGGTCATCGCCTTCGGCAGCCCCACCAAGGACACCGTCGGCGTCATGTGGAGCGACCAGGACAACCTGCCCGCCCAGGCCGACAACGGCTACTACTTCGCGACCATCGCGGCCGGGGCCGACCCGACCCAGGCCGGCAACTGGACCACCGTCGAGCTGCCCAAGCTCGCGAACCTCACCAACAACGAGGCCGACAACCACATCAACATGAAGACCACCAGCGATGGCTCGGTCTACATGGTCGGCAAGACCCGCGCCGAGACGACCCTGTGCGCGACCAACAAGAACCGGCCGAACATCCCGTTCTTCCGGCGCACCCCGGGTGGCACCTGGAACACCTATCTCGTGGCGACGGTCGGTGACTGCGATACGCGGCCGCAGGTCGTCATCAGCGAGCAGCTCGACGTCGCCTATGTCTTCCTCACCACCCCGAACGGTGGCGGCACGATCTATCGCCGATCGGCGCCGTTGACCGGTCCGGATGCCTTCGTCTTCCGCGGCCCGGCCGACGAGATCGTCAACCGTGGCGTGCCGTTCATCAAGAGCACGACCGAGACGCTGATCGACGACTCCTCGACGACCAAGCAGGTCGTCTCGTCCGCCAGCGGCATCGCCGTCATCTCGAACAACCTGACGTCGTCGACGTCGTCGAACACGAAGGTCTATCTCCACAACTACATGGCGCTCCCGTCCAGCGATGCCGCCGCGCCGAGCGGCACGGTCACGATCGCCGGCGGGGCCGCGAGCACCAGCGCCCAGACCGTCAGCGTCGCCGTCCCGGCGACGGATACCGGCAGCGGCATGAGCCTTGTCCGGCTGTCGAACAACTCGGACATGAGCAACAGCACGACGTACCTCTACACGACCCCGATCAGCTGGACGCTCAGCGCCGGCCTCGGGACCAAGACGGTCTACGTCGAGTGGCGCGACGCGGCGGGGAACTGGTCCTCGACCGCCAGCGACACCATCGAGCTGACCGACGACGTCACCGCACCCAGCGCGCCGACATCGGTGAGCTACCGGATCTTCGGATCGGGCCGCTTCGGCATCCCGGTGCGCGTCGAGTGGCCCGCCGCCAGCGACAACGCCGGTGGTAGCGGCATCAAGGAATACGAGGTGCACAGGTCCGTCAACGGCGGTGCGCTCGCGCCTTACGCGGTCGTCCCCGCATCGTCGGCACCCGGCCTGTCGCTCGACCTGCCGAACTCGGCCATCACCTACCGGTTCTGCGTCAGGTCCGTCGACAACGGCGACAACCTGAGCGCGCTTCCGCTGCAGCGCGACGTTCAAGACCGTGAGCGTGAGCGAGTCGAGCGCGGCGATGCACTTCACGGGCTCCTGGTCGCTCTCGAGCTCGTCCGTGTACGTCGGTGGCAAGGCACGCATCTCGTCCACCGCCAATTCGAGCGCCTCGGTCAGCTTCCGCGGCAACCGCGTCGGCTGGTACAGCCGGCTCGCCCCGACCAACGGGCAGGCCAAGGTGTACATCGACGGTGCCCTGATCAAGACCGTGAACCTGAACTCGGCGACCGTCGTCGACCGGAAGCTCGTCTTCACCCACACGTGGACGGCAGTGGGCAACCACTCGATCCGCATCGTGGTGAACGGGACGGCCGGCCACCCGAAGGTCGTCGTCGACCAGATCTTCTATCTGCAGTAGTCCCTACTGCACCCCGAGCGCGACAGCGGAGGATAGCCGTTCCGCGGCTATCCTCCGTTCATGCCCGGTCCGGTCGAGCGCGATCGGGTCAGCGCGGTGCGCGCTTCCAGTACAGCGTGCCCGTGTAGCAGTGGTCGAGCTTCACGCACAGCCCACCGGTCATGTCCCACTGCCGACCGCTGACATACGGGCCGCGGTCCACGACGCGTGCCGTGACGATCCGGCCGTTGTCGGGGTTCTTGAACGTGACCCGCGTGCCGCACGGCAGCGTCCGGTGCGCGACACCGATGAGCGTCCGGGTCATGGCCTGACCGCACGCGGTGCGCTTGCCGTAGAAACCCGGGCCGTACCAGGACACGTTGCGGTCGAGTCGCCAGCGCGGCTTCACGACCACGTCGGCCTTCGCCTCGGGTTGGGCAGCCTTCGGCCGAGCCTGTGGCGGCTCGTTCGCGGTGTTCGGCTCGTACAGCTTCGAGCGTTGATCCTGAGCACCCGCGGAGCGGGCGCGTGGATCCAGGGGCAAGGTCTTCGTCACCGGCCCACGGACAGCAGCGACCATCTCGACTTGCGCGGAGAGATCGACGGAGGGGGTTCGGTTCGGGCTGGGGACCCATGAACCCACCGGTCCGGGGACGGCGACCGCGGCGAACATGGCGATGAGCGCCATCCTCGCGACGACCCTTGGGCGTCGCACGTCTTGGCGACAGTAGCATCGTCCGGGGTTTCGTGGCTTGCGTGCACCGCCATGACCGCATATCGCAGACGTGACAGACTCGCGACGTGCCCCGTCCCGACGCCACCGTCGACATCGACCTGGACGGCCCGCTCGACCTCGTCCGGTCGCTCGGTCCGCTCGTCCGGGGGAACGGGGATCGGACGATCCGGTTGGCGCGCGATCGGGCCTGGTGGGCGACCCGGACCACCGATGGACCGGCGACCGTCCGGTTGACCCTCGACGGACGGCGGCTCCAGGCGGACGGCTGGGGCGCCGGCGCGGATGCAGCACTGCAGCGCATCCCGCGGCTGTTCGGAGCGGGCACCGATGCCCTCGCCGAGACCGCGGACACGCGCATCGCGCACCTGTCCCGACAGCGTCCCGGCGTCCGCATCCTGCGGACCGGCGCGGTCATCGAATCGCTCGTCGCGGCGATCCTCGAGCAGAAGGTCACGGGTACCGAGGCCCATCGCGCCTGGCACGGCCTCGTCCACAGGTACGGCGAGCCCGCCCCGGGACCCGCCGAGGTCGGGTTGCGCCTGCTCCCCGCGCCGGCGACGCTGGCGGCACTCCCCTACTGGGCATATCACCCGCTCGGCGTGGAACGCCGCCGGGCCGACCTCATCCGGGCTGTCGCCCGCCAGGCATCGACGTTCGAGGGGCTCGTCGACGCCCCGTTGCCGACCGCCTATGCGCGGCTCCAGGCCGTCCCGGGGATCGGGCCGTGGACCGCGGCCGAAGTCGGCGTGCGGGCGCTCGGGGACATCGACGCGGTGAGCGTCGGCGACTTCCACCTGCCGCACCTCGTCGCCTACGCGCTGGCCGGGGAGCCGCGAGCGACCGACACCCGCATGCTCGAGCTGCTCGAGCCGTACCGCGGACGGCGCGCGCTGGTGGTCCGTCTACTGGAACTCAGCGGGGTGCGCGCGCCGCGCTACGGACCGCGCCTGGCGCCGCGTCGCATCGAGGGCATCTGACGCAGCGACGGAAAGCAGGGAGGTCGCCATGCCGACATTCGAGAAGTCGTCACCCGAGCTGGTCGCGCGGTTCGACGCGACCGCGGCGCGCTTCCCTGAGGCGCAGCGCCGCAAGATGTTCGGCTACCCAGCCCTGTTCGTGGGCGGCAACCTCGTCACCGGGCTATTCGCGGAGTCCTGGATGATCCGCCTCCCGGACGACGACCGATCCGAGCTGCTGGCGCTCCCGGGAGCCGCCCCGTTCGAGCCGGCGCCCGGCAGGACGATGAAGGGCTACGCGACGCTGCCCGACGACGTCGTGGCGGACGATGCGGCGCTCGACGGTTGGATCAAGCGGGCGATCGCCCTCGGGAAGACCCTCCCCGCGAAATGACGACGCCGGCCTCTCGGATGAGGGCCGGCGTCGAACACGACGGAGATGCGGGTCAGGCGACCGACGCCGCGGGTGCGATGTTCTGGTTGAGCCGGAACAGGTTGGTCGGGTCGTAGCGGCGCTTGACGTCGGCCAGACGTCGATATGTCGCCTGCGGATAGGCCTCGCGGATGCGATCCTCGCCCTCGACCTCGAGGAAGTTCGAGTAGACACCGGTGGCCCGCGGGCGGAGCGCTTCGAAGTACTCGTGCGTCCAGGCGGCGTGCACGGGCGCTTCCGCCAGATCCTCGAACGGGGTGATGATCACCACCATCACCTTGGCATCGCGATGGGCGAAGGCCGTGGCCTCCGCCGGGACCCGGGCCAGCGCGCCACCGAGGATGCGGATCTGCGTCATCGCCGCCGGTGAGCTCGGCGCGGCCATGTATTCGAGGATGGTGTCGACCGCGTCGTCGTCGAGCGAGTCGAGGAACAGCGAGCGGTGCGAGGCCGGGGTCCGCTGCTCGGCATCCTTGAGCATCTCGTAGATACCGACGTAGGGCATCGGCATGACCAGCTCCGCCATCGGCGTCGCCAATGCGCGGAACGGCGCGAGTGCCGTCTGGCCCGCCTCGGGATCGCCGTCGTAGACGAACATCACCGCGAGCGTCATCTGGCCGTGGATCGCCTCGGGGATGAACGGCGCCGGCGGGGCCGGCATCAGGAACGAGATGGTCGTGAGCGCCTCGGGTGCGTTCGCGGCGGCCGACTCGAGACCGCGCAGGACCTCGGGCGTCGGCGGCATGAAGAGGGCTCCACCGAGGACGGTCGAGACCGGATACAGCCGGAACTGGAAGCGCGTGACGACGCCGAAGTTCCCGCCGCCACCGCGGACGGCCCAGAACAGGTCGGGGTGCTCGGTCGCACTGGCGATGACGATGCGGCCGTCGGCCGTGACGATCTCGACCGACACCAGCGCATCGATCGCGAGGCCGTACTTGCGGACCAGCCAGCCGATGCCGCCGCCGAGCGTCAGACCGGCGATCCCGACGCTGCCGGTGTCGCCGAACGGCGTTGCCAGCCCATGCGCCGCGGCCGCAGCGGTATATTCGCCGGCGCGCAGGCCTGCCTGGGCCCAGGCGAGGCGCCGAGCCGGATCGATGTGGAGACCCTTCATCTGGCCAAGGTCGAGAACGATGCCGCCCTCGCTGGTGCCGTACCCGGCGAGGCTGTGAGCGCCGCCACGGACGGCCAGCTCGAGGCCGGTCTCACGCGCGAAGACGACGGTCCGCGCGACGTCGGCAGCCGAGACCGCCTGGACGATGCACAGCGGGCGTCGATCGATCGTGGCGTTGTGGACCTCCCGAGCCTGGTCGTAGCCCTCGTCCTCGGGACGGATGACGGTGCCGCTGATGCCGGCGGCGAAGGCCGCCAGATCATAGGGACCGGAGACGTCGAAAGCGGGGATGCGGGCGAGGGCCATCGTGGAGATCCTTTCGCTGGCGTATGGGAGCTGGGGGTACCGCGATGTTCCATCCCCACGGTGGGGCGTCGATGCGGGCAAGGGTCGTCGCGCGCACCCCGACGGATGTCGACCCGGATGCGACGGATGACGATGCTCGGACTCACGCGGGCCGCGGCCGCTGAATCGGCCGTCCCGGCCGTGATGGGGCACACTCGTGGGGATGACCGACCGCGACGAGACCCAGCGGACCAGCGGCCCGGCCCGACGCCCGAAAGTGGACGCGGTCGGGCGGATGGAGCGCGTCGCGCGGCCGGCGCGGGACGCACTTGCCACACTCACGGACGGCGTGGCGGCCGCCGCAGAACCACTCGTCGAGCGTGTCGGCCAGGCCGTCGAGGGGGTCGAGCGGACGTTCGCCGAGAGGCCGGGCGCGCGCGTTCGACGCGTCCGGCGTCGTGGCGCGGACCCGCTGCCGTACCTCGAGGACGTCCACCCCGACGTCCGGATGGCCCGACCCGTCCAGGTCGGCCTGCGGACGATCCCCGTCGACGAGATCGCCGGCACCGCGGTCGGGGGCGGCGATCAGCGGGGCGGGGATTTCCTCCCGCTCAAGCCGTTCCGTGGCGGCAACTGGACGGGTCGCTGGCAGCGCCTCAACCGCGCCCAGGACGCGCTCGCGATCCTCCCGCCCATCGAGGTCGTGAAGCACGGTGGTCGGTATTGGGTCATCGACGGCCACAATCGGGTCGCGCTCGCGCTGTACAGCGGCCAGCCTGAGGTCGACGCCTCGATCGTCGAGCTCGTCAAGCCGGGCGAGCGCCGCAGCGAGCCGGTCCTCGACCTCGCACCGACCCTCTCGGGGTCGCGAACGTTGCGCACCCGCGGCGAGGGGCGTGCCGCCAGCGAGGCGCTCGCCCACGAGGATCGAGTCGGTCCCGACTCGACCAGGGACCGCGCATGACCCGGCGGCTGACCGTCGAATGGCCCGATCCCCGACCCTTCGTGGACCGTGGTGGGGCACCGATCCGCCTGCTGGCGGCGTCGGATATGGTCGATCCTACGCTGGATCATCCGACGAATCGCGCGCAGCTCGGCCACATCGACGCGATCATCGGCTGTGGCGACCTCGAGCCCGATTACCTCGGGTTCCTCGCCGACGCATTTTCGGCGCCGATCGCCTACGTCCGTGGCAACCATGACCGCGGCGGGCCATGGGCGGGCTCCCCGACACCGGCGCCGATCCCCCTCACCAGCGGGCGCCTGACCGATGTCGGCGGCATCACGGTCGTCCCGCTCGAGTGGCCGGGGCTCGGTCACGACCAGGCGCCGCGCGACGAGTTGCGCGCGTGGCTCGACGTCATGCGGGCCGAAGTGGGTCTGCTGCGCCGTGGTCCGCGAAGCCGGGCAACGCCGATCCTCGTCGTCAGCCACGCGCCACCCCGTGGCATCGGCGACACGGCCGCTGACCCGTATCACGTCGGGTATGCGGGTTATCGCTGGCTCCTGGAACGACATCACCCGCCCTTGTGGCTGCACGGCCACACGACGATGGCGAGCGTCCAGGACTGGCGTGACCGCCTTGGCCCGTCGACCGTGGCGAACGTGACCGGCTCGACGCTCGTCGAGCTCGTGCCGCCCGCCGCGGAGCGCGCGGCCGCCTAGGGCTGGGCGACGATGGTCGACACGCTGATGGCACGGCGCTTCCCGATCGAGCTCGGCAGGCGGTCCCGTCCGCTCCTGCGCCTGCTGTTCCGGGTGAGGCCCGAGACCGCGTACGTCGACCTGGGTGAGGAGCTCGACGCGCGGTTCGGCTTCGGCCACCTGCGAACGCGCGTCGAGAACATCGCCTCGTGGCGGATCGAGGGCCCGTGGCTCTGGATCACGGCGATCGGCATCCGCCGAAGCATCCGCCACGGGGACATCACCTTTGCCGGGACACCCAAGGGCGGCGTTCGCGTCGACTTCCGAGAGCCGGTGAAGACAATGGGCTTCCGTGTGCCGGCGCTGTACGTCAGCGTGGAGGATCTGCAGGGATTGGCGGCAGCACTGGCCGAGCGGGGCATCCCCGGCGAGGACGCTCGCCGCGGGCGGTCGTAGGTCCGCCCCCACCGGGGCGGCCGCAACGACGCGATGGCGAACGGCGTGAGCGTCTAGCATCGCCGCCACATGGCACCGCCCAGCTTCGACTACATCATCGTCGGGGGCGGGTCGGCCGGATCCGTGCTGGCCAACCGCCTGACCGAGGACCCGCACACGCGCGTGCTGGTCCTCGAGGCTGGCCGGTCCGACTGGCGCATCGATCCGTTCATCCACATGCCGGCCG
The DNA here is from genome assembly GCA_963813535.1 of uncultured Chloroflexia bacterium. Classification (GTDB taxonomy): domain Bacteria; phylum Chloroflexota; class Limnocylindria; order Limnocylindrales; family CSP1-4; genus SPCO01. Next base: position 437,277 of record CAWEZH010000003.1, read on the forward strand.
CGCTGACGTTCCCGATCGGCAGCCCCTACTACGACTGGCAGTACGAGTCGGAGCCCGAGCCGTACATGGACGGCAGACGCATCTACCACGCACGCGGCAAGGTCCTCGGCGGCAGCAGCAGCATCAACGGCCAGATCTTCCAGCGCGGCAACCCGCTCGACTACGAGCGGTGGGCGGCCGATCCGGGCATGGAGACGTGGGACTACGCCCATTGCCTCCCCTACTTCAAGCGGATGGAAACGGCGCTGGCGGCCGAGCCCGACGATCCATGGCGAGGGCACGACGGGCCACTGGTCGTGGAACGGGGCCCGGCCACGAGCCCGCTGTTCCGGGCCTTCTTCGAGGCCGCCCAGGAGGCTGGCTATCCGCTGAGCGACGACGTGAACGGCTATCGCCAGGAAGGATTCGCGCCGTTCGACCGGAACATCCATCAGGGCCGCCGCCTGAGTGCCGCACGCGCCTACCTGCACCCGATCCTTCGTGCGCGGGCGAATCTCGCGGTGTGGACGCGCCGGTTCGTGACCCGGCTGCTGTTCGACGGATCGCGGGCGGTCGGAGTGGAGGTCGCACGCGGCACGGGCAGCAGCGGCGTCGAGCGGCTGCTGGCCGGCGAGGTGATCCTCGCCGGCGGCTCGATCAACAGCCCGCAACTCCTGATGCTGTCCGGGATCGGTCCGGCGGACGAGCTCGAGGCGCTCGGGATCCCGGTCCTCGCGGATCGGCCCGGCGTCGGCCAGAACCTGCAGGACCACCTCGAGGTCTATGTCCAGTACCAGAGCCTGCGACCGGTCTCGATGCAGCCATCGGCGACGCAGCTCTGGCGACGGCCGTTCATCGGAGCGCGATGGATGTTCCTGCGCTCAGGCCCAGGCGCGACGAACCACTTCGAGGGCGGCGGCTTCGTCAGATCGAATGACGACGTCGCGTATCCGAACCTGATGTTCCACTTCCTGCCCCTGGCCATCCGCTATGACGGGACGGCCGGCGCCAAGGGGCACGGCTACCAGGTCCACGTCGGGCCGATGTACTCCGACGCGCGCGGGACGTTGTCGCTGCGGAATACCGATCCGCGCGAGCATCCACAGCTGCGCTTCAACTACCTCTCGACCGACCAGGACCGGCGCGAATGGGTCGAGGCGGTTCACGTCGCACGACACATCCTGAACCAGCCGGCGATGGACGAGTACAACGGCGGCGAGACGTCACCCGGTCCCTCGGTGTCGACCGATGCACAGATCCTCGAGTGGGTCGCTCGCGACGCCGAGACGGCGCTCCACCCGTCGTGCACGGCGCGCATGGGCGTCGATGAGCTGTCCGTGCTCGATCCGCTGACGTTGCGGGTGTACGGAGTGGACGGACTGCGCGTGGTCGATGCGTCGGCCATGCCCTACGTCACCAACGCCAACATCTACGCGCCGGTGATGATGCTCGCCGAGAGGGCCGCCGACCTCATCAAGGGCGACACGGAGCTTCCGCCGGAACCGCTCGAGTTCTACCGCCATGGGGTGTCACCGCCGCCCCCGATCCGTACCGAGGCGGCTGTCGGCTAGCCGGTAGGGGTAGGCCCGGTCAAGGTCATTCCAGCGATGCGTCTGGGGGCCGGAGTAGGGGTGTGCCCCAATGGTCACGGTTGACGGGTCGTCGCGACCCGGCCCAGACTTTCCCCACTGCGGCCGCTGCGCGAGACGACCGGCCCGACGACATCCACGGGCGGTGATCGCGCATCGTAGGCCGATCGGAGGAGGCCCCATGCGCAAATTCTTCGCGCCCCTCGTCGCCCTGACACTGGTCCTGGCACTGGCTGGTCCGGCGTCCGCCGTCGACGACATCGACAGCTCGAAACTCCGCCAGGCAGTGACGGTCGGCGGGATCCTCGCCCATGAGCGGGTGTTCCAGCGGATCGCAAACCAGAACGACGGCACGCGCGCGTCCGGTACGCCCGGCTACGACGCCTCGGCCGCGTACGTCAAGAAGGCCCTCAAGAAGGCCGGCTACAAGGTGACCGAGCAGGCGTTCACGTTCCCGTTCTTCCGGGAAGTCGCCCCGGCCGAGCTCGAACAAGTGACGCCGACGGCCACCCCGTATGAGACCGGCACGTTCGACTTCTCGGGCAGCGGCGATGTCACAGGGCAGCTCGTCCCGATCGACGTCGTGATCCCGCCGACACCGGAACCGTCGTCGACCTCGGGTTGCGAGGCGGCGGATTTCCCGCCGGCGTCCGCCACCGAACCGCAGGTCGCACTGATCCAGCGCGGCACATGCTTCTTCGAGGACAAGGCGAAGAATGCGGAGGCGGCCGGCTACGACGCGGCGATCATCTTCAACGAGGGCCAGCCGGGCCGCGACGAGCTCTTCATCGGGACCCTCGGCGTGCCGGTCGGCATCCCGGTGGTCGGGCTTAGCTTTGCCGACGCCGCCGCGCTGTATGCACAGACGCAGGCCGGGCCAGTCGTCGTCCACGTGGCGACGACGACCGAGGTCAACCTCGACGCCCAGACCACCAACATCATCGCCGACTCGCCCGGCGGCGATGCCAACAAGGTGCTGGTCGTCGGCGCCCACCTCGACTCGGTGGTGCCCGGCCCCGGCATCAACGACAACGGCAGCGGCGCCTCCACGATCCTCGAGATCGCCGAGGAGATGTCGGAGCTGAAGATCAAGCCGCGCCAGAAGGTGCGCTTCGCGTTCTGGGGTGCGGAGGAATCCGGCCTTCTCGGGTCCGAGCACTACGTGAACAGTCTCAGCGACGCCAACCTGGCGAAGATCTTCGCGAACCTGAACTTCGACATGGTCGGCTCACCGAACTACGTTCGCTTCGTCTATGACGGCGACGGCTCGGACACGCCGGATGCGGGACCGCCCGGCTCGGCCGAGATCGAGGAGGTGTTCACCTCCTACTTCGCGTCCCAGGGCCTGGCGTCCGCACCGACCGCCTTCGACGGACGATCCGACTACGGACCGTTCATCGCCGTGGGTATCCCGGCCGGCGGCCTGTTCAGTGGCGCCGAAGGCATCAAGACGGCCGAGGAAGCGGCCGTGTACGGCGGTACCGCCGGCGTGGCGTACGACGTCTGCTATCACCAGGCGTGCGACACGATCAACAACGTCAACACCGACGCCCTTTTCGAGCTTGGCGATGCGGCGGCCGACGCCGTCCTGACCCTGGCCCGCACCAAGTCCGGGTTCTTCCCTGACGGCAGCCTCCGGCAGACCGCCCGGGCCGCCGCCCAGGACGCCGATTTCAAGGGGCACAGCGCGATCCGCTGACAGCGCCCTGACCGCGTACATAGCAACGGCCCCGTCGCACCGCGACGGGGCCGTTCACATGCCGTGGGGGGTTGCGTCCCGCGCTAGATGCCGCCGGTGCCGGGATCGGCCTCGCCGAACGCGACCTTGACGTCATCGGAGCTCAGATACCACAGGATGAGCGCCGGCATGAGGACCATCGCCAGACCGACACCCGTACCCGGGAACTGGAAGAACGCAAGGACGGCCTCGAAGACGCCGATGCCGGCGATGACCTGGGCGAACAGCCGGGCCCACGGCTGCAGCGACCAGAGACCGAAGGCCGCGGCGAGCCAGAGGATCCCGGTCAAGATGGCAAGCCAGCCCCAGAGCCCGACCGACTCGTAGGCGGGCAATTCGCCGAGCACGCCGAACCAGTCGAAGCCGAGGACCCTGAGGCCGAAGAACAGGTAGCCGAATCCCGCCAGGACTCCGAAGAAGCCAATGACCGATATGAGAATGGGCGGATTCTTCATGGGGGTGAATCCCTCAAGCGCGGCCAGCGCGCACGCCGTGGCGGCGAACGAACACCAGCATCCATCTCCGCCTCCCTCGGCGGACGGGGCCAATACTAGACACCGGGGGAAGCCCGGAACAAGCGGATCTGCTCAGGGCCGAGTTCCGCGATGCTTCGCGACCCGAGAAGCTGCATCGTTCGGACCAGTTCTGTTCGCAGGAGCTCGCCCGCTCGCGCTACACCGCGCTCGCCGCCGGCCATCAGGCCGTACAGGTAGGCCCGGCCGACCAGGGCGGCACGCGCTCCGCACGCAACCGCCGCGACCACATCGGCTCCGCTCAGGATCCCACCGTCGACGTAGACCTCGGCCCGATCCCCGATTGCAGCCACGATCGAGGGCAGCTGCTCCAACGGTGTGGGAGCACGATCCAGCTGTCTGCCGCCATGGTTCGAGACGACGACGCCGTCAGCACCGGCGTCCACGACCATGCGCGCATCGTCGACCGTCTGGACACCCTTGACGACGATCGGCCCGTCCCAGTCGGCGCGGATCCAGCCGAGGTCGGCGATGGTGATCGTGGGGTCGAACACCCGGTTGATCAAGTCCGCGACCGTGCCTTCGGTCTCCGTGAAGACGGCGAATCGCAACGGTTCCGTCGTGAGCAGGTTGAACCACCACCCTGGGTGGAGGGCGATGTCGAGGACGGTCCTCGGCGACAGCGTCGGGGGGATGGTGAAGCCGTTGTGGACGTCGCGGATCCTCGCGCCGGCGACAGGCGTGTCGACGGTGAGGACCAGGGTGCTGAACCCGGCCACCCGGGCGCGGCGAACGAGCTCTCGCACGGCCGTTCGATCGTTCCAGATGTAAAGCTGGAACCAGCGGTTCGTGTCGGGCGCCGCGGCGGCGAGATCCTCCGGTGACGTGGTCCCGAGCGTCGACAGCGCGTATGGGATGCCGAGGCGGGCCGCCACCCGTGCCACGGCGCTCTCCCCATCGTGGTGCATGAGGCGCGTGAACCCGGTCGGCGCGAAGACGATCGGCAACGTCGAGGGTCGACCGAGGATCGTCGTGGACGTGTCGACCTTCGATACATCGCGCAGGACGTGTGGTACGAATTCGACGCGCGCGTAGGCCTCGCGGGAGCGGCGCAGGCTCGTCTCGGTCTCGGCGGCGCCGTCGGTGTAGTCGAAGACCGCCCGGGGCACGTGTCGTCGTGCGATCGACCGGAGATCCCAGATGGTCGCCGCCGACGCGAGCCGACGTTCGACCGGTGAGAGACGGATCGGCCCGGTCCGCAGATACGGACGAAGCTCGTGCCAGCGTGGGACCCGTCGTCGGACCATGACGGTCAGTGGGCGACGCTGGCGGATCCCCGCACGGGCATGTACGTGCGGAGTTCGTGGGTCCCTCGGACGAGCGCGCGCATCGTCTCGAGACCGCCCGCCAGGAAACCTCGCGAGCGGGCTTGGACCAGGACGTTGCCGATCGCGGTCGCCTCGACCGGGCCGGCGATGACCGGCAGGCCGCAAGCGTCGGCCGTGAGCTGACAGAGCGGCTCGTTCAACGATCCACCGCCGACGACGTGCACCGCGGTCACCTCCTGGCCGGAGACTCGCTGGGCATCGGCGATCGCCTGTGCGTACGCCTGCGCGAGGCTGTCCAGGATGCACCGCACCAGGGCGGGCCGGGACGCAGGCACGGGCTGGTCCGTTCGTCGGCAGGCGTCCTCGATACGCGTCGGCATCTCTCCGGGCGCGAGGAACGCTTTGTCATCGGGGTCGATGACGGGACCGCCGCGCGGCAACGCTGCCGCCGCGGCCAGCAGCCCATCAAGGTCGTCCGGGGAGCCTGATCGGTCCCAGGCGCGGAGCGATTCCTGGAGTAGCCACAGGCCCATCACGTTGCGGAGGAACCGGATGCGCCCGTCGACACCACCCTCGTTGGTGAAGTTCGCGGCCCGGCTCGCCTCCGACAGGATCGGCTGGTCGAGCTCCAGGCCGACGAGCGACCACGTGCCGCTCGAAATGTAGGCGAACCGATCGTCCGACGCCGGCACAGCGACGACGGCAGAGGCGGTGTCGTGCGAGCCGACGAGGCTGACGGTCATCAGCTCCGAGACTCCGGTCGATGCCGCGACCTCCGGTCGGATCCGACCGAGGTCGTCACCGGGGTCCCGAAGCGGTGGGAACAGCGCACGCGGGAGCTCGAGGTCGTCCATCAGGTCCCACGCCCATTCGCGTGTCCTGGGGTCGACCAGTCCCGTGGTCGAGGCGTTCGTCCTCTCTGCGGCCATGACCCCGGTGAGCCAATAGCCGAACAGATCGGGCATCAACAGGAACGTCCGGGCGACGGCGAACGAGGGCGATCCACGAGCCGCTGCGAGCTGATACAGGGTGTTGAACGGCAGGAATTGAAGGCCGTTCCTCGGATACAGGACATCGTGCGGCGTCCGGGCATGGACGGCCTCGACTCCGCGGTCATGCCGGGGGTCGCGATAGTGCGCGGGCGCCCCGACGAGCGACCCGTCGGCATCGAGGAGACCGCCGTCGACGCCCCACGTGTCCACGCCGACGCTGGCCGGAGTCGCGCCGCCGCGGGCGGCGATCCGGAGGCCGGTGAGGATCTCCTGGTACTGGCCGAGAGCATCCCAGCGAAGGCCCTCGGGCAGCTCGACTGGATCGTTCCGGAACCGGTGGATCTCGTCCAACCGGAGCATGTCCGGACCGACGTAACCGAGGATGACTCGCCCGCTCGAGGCTCCGAGATCGACCGCGGCCACGGATCCTGATATCACCGGAGGAATGCGGCCGCCACCCCGGCGTCGACGGGGATGTGGAGCCCTGTCGTCTGCGAGAGGTCACCACCAACCAGGGCGAAGACGGCAGCAGCGACGTGCTCGGGAAGGACTTCCTTCTTGAGGAGGGTCCGCTGGGCGTAGAACTCGCCAAGCTTGTCCTCCGGCACACCGTAGGTCCGGGCTCGATCGGCACCCCAGCCCTTGGCGAAGATGCCGGACCCGCGAACGACACCGTCCGGATTGACCCCGTTCACGCGGATCCCGAACTCGCCGAGTTCGGCAGCAAGGAGCCGGACCTGATGTGCCTGGTCCGCCTTCGACGCGCCGTATGCGACGTTGTTCGGACCCGCGAACAGCGCGTTCTTGCTCACGACGTAGACGAGGTCCCCGCCAAGCCCTTGCTCGCGCATGACCCGCGCCGCCTCGCGCGATACGAGGAATGACCCGCGCGCCATGACGTCGTGTTGAAGGTCCCAGTCCTCGATCGTCGTATCGAATAGTGACTTGGAGATCGAAAGGCCGGCGTTGTTGATGACGATGTCCACGCCCCCGAATGCCAGGATCGCGTCGCGGAGCGCTGCCGCCACCTGCGCCGGATCGGTGACGTCACATCCGACGCCGATCGCGACATCCGATCCGCCGATCTCGCGGGCGACCGTCTCGGCGCTCCCAGCGTCGATATCCGCGACGACGACACACGCGCCCTCGGTCGCGAGGCGAAGAGCGATCGCCCGGCCGATCCCGGAGCCGCCACCGGTCACGAAGGCGATCCGGGCCGCCAAGGGCTTCCGCTTCGGCGCTCGCGCGAGCTTGGCCTCCTCGAGCGACCAGTACTCGATGCGGAACTTCTCCGACTCCGGGATCGGGTCGTAGGTAGAAAGCGCCTCGGCGCCACGCATCACGTTGATCGCGTTGACGTAGAACTCGCCTGCCACGCGTGCCGGTCTGCTTGTCCGTGCCGAAGCTGAACATCCCGACACCGGGAACCAGAACGATGGCCGGATCGGCGCCGCGCATCGGCGGGCTGTCAGGGGTCGCATGCCGCTCGTAGTAGGCACGGTACGCGTCGCGGTACTCCACGTGCAGGGCACGCAGGCGGGTCTCGACCTCCTCGAGCTCGGCCGTGCCGGGCAGATCCAGGACGAGGGGCCGGACCTTCGTGCGGAGGAAGTGGTCGGGACACGACGTGCCGAGCTCGGCCAACCTCGGCATCGACGCACGGGCGACGAAATCGAGCACGACGTCGGTGTCCGTGTAGTGGCCGACCTGCGGTCGGTCGGTCGAGGCGAGGCCGCGCAGCAGTGGCAGGAGGGCCGCGGCACGATCGTGGCGAACGGCCTCGGGGAGCGGTTCGTGGCCCTCGACGAGTGGCCCGAATGGCTCGGGTCGGCCGTGGTCGGCGATGAAGCGCTCGGCGGTCCGGATGATGTCCAGCGAGTTGGCCTCGCAGGCCGCGGACGTGTCGCCCCAGGCCGTGATGCCGTGGCCACCGAGCACGACCCCGATCGCTTCGGGCCGGTCGCGCCGGATCGCCGCCACGTCCAGCCCGAGTTGGAAGCCGGGTCGCCGCCACGGCATCCAGGCGACACGATCGCCGAAGCAGTCGCGCGTCAGCCGTTCGCCGTCGGCTGCGGTGGCCAGCGCGATGCCCGAGTCCGGGTGCAGGTGGTCGACGTGGTCCGCCTCGACGAGCCCGTGCATCGCGGTGTCGATCGATGGCGACGCGCCGCCGCGCCCGAAGAGGCAATGGTCGAACGCCGCGACCATCTCGTCCTCGCTATCGACGCCCGGGTAGACATCGACGAGCGCACGCAGACGGTCCAGCCGGATGACGGCGAGCCCGGCCTCGGTCAGCGTGCCGAGGTCGCCACCGGAGCCCTTGACCCACAGCAGCTCGACCTCCCGGCCGGTCACCGGGTCGGTGGCGGCGCCCTTGGCGGACGTGTTGCCGCCCGCGTAGTTGGTGGTGCGCGGAATCGGCGCCCAGACGACGCGACCGCTCGACGAGCTGGTCCACGACGGAATGGGTGCGCCGCCCGGGCTCGGAGGAGGTGAGACCGGGCGGCGTTGGGCTGATGGCGCGGGTGCGGGTCTCGCTCATTCGTCTCGAAGCGTACTCCGGGCCGGCGCCCCGGCATCTGCTGCCCCGTCAGCGTGGCACAGGTTTCGTTTGATTTCAATCATATTCTTGACATTGCGAAGAAGCGTCATCTACCTTGCCTTCTCGCAAGGGTTCGAAACCGCCGACGAGGGACCGTCCGCGCCAATGGATCCTCGGTATGAGACCCGTGCCCACTTCGCCTCGGAACGCCAGCAGCTGATCGCACGGCTCGTGCAGGAGCACGGCCGAGCCCGTGTCGGCGATCTGGCCAGGCGGTTCGGCGTGTCTGCCGTCACGATCCGCAAGGACCTCCAGGCACTCGAGACGCAGGGACGCCTCGTCCGCGCCCACGGCGGGGCCATCGCCGCGGCAGGTAACCGCCCCGAGAGCGCGTTCGAGGTCCGCGAGCGCGTCCAGCCCGACGCGAAGGACCGTATCGGGCGGCTGGCGGCGGGCATGGTCGTCGACGGGGAGAGCATCGCCTTCGATGCCAGCACCACGGCGCTGGCGGTGGCGCGTCATCTGCGCGCTCGGGGCGGCTGGGTCCACCTCACTGTCATCACCAATGGCCTGCGGATCGCCCAGGAGCTCGCCGGCATCCCGGGCATCACGGTCGCCATGCCCGGCGGGTTCGTCCGCTGGGAGGCGCTGTCGGTCGTGGGGCCGCTCGGCGACGGGCTGTTCCGCAAGGTCAACGTGCAGCGAGCATTCCTCGGCGCCGCCGGCTTCAGCCTCGAGTCCGGACTGAGCGATGCCACCGAGGAAGAGGCGCAGATCAAGCGCTCGATGGCCGACGCTGCTCGGCAGGTCATCGGCATCGTCGACAGCACGAAATGGGGACGCTCGGCGTTCGCGACGTTCTGCCGGCTGTCCGACCTGTCGGCGGTCATCTCGGACGATGGAGCGCCGCCAGCCACGGTGGCCGCGCTGCGCGCGCGCGAGATCGACGTCCACCTCGTTGGCGACCCCGCTGAGGACATGGCCGTCGACGCCGTCTCGAGGGTGGAGTCGTGACGGTCGCGGAAGCGCCGGTGTCGACGGCACGGGCCTCACTGGTCGGCGTCGCGAAGCGTTTCGACGCGACGCAGGCGCTCGACGATGTCTCGCTCGACCTTCGACCGGGTGAGGTCCACGGGCTGGTCGGGGAGAACGGCGCCGGCAAGAGCACGCTCGTCAAGATCCTGGCGGGCGTCCATCAACCCGACAGCGGCGCGGTCCTGCTCGACGGCGAGGAGATCACGCTCCACGGGCCGGCCCAGGCGCGAGCGCTCGGCATCGCCGTCGTCCACCAGGAGCCACGCCTGTTCCCGGACCTGACCGTCGCCGAGAACGTGTTCATCGGGCACGCCCCGGGCGGTGCGCTCGGCACGATCGACTGGGGCGCGATGCGGCGACAGGCGGTGGCGATCTTCGCGGGGCTCGGCGTGCGGATGGACCCCGGCGCCATCGTGCGCGGCCTGTCGATGGCCGACCAGCAGCTCATCGAGATCGCCAAGGCGCTGTCGATCGAGGCCCGTGTCCTGATCCTGGACGAGCCGACCGCGTCGTTGTCGGCGCATGAGGTGGAGCGCCTGTTCACGATCGTGCGCCAGACGCGCGACCGTGGCGTGGCCGTCCTGTTCGTGAGCCATCGGCTCGACGAGGTGTTCGAGCTGTGCGACCGGGCGACGGTGCTGCGCGACGGCAAGCACGTCGTGACCGCGGCGACCTCGGATCTCAGCCCCGCGGACCTGGTGCGCCACATGGTCGGTCGGACCGTGTCCCTGTTCCCCAAGGTCGAATCGCCGGTCGGCGACGTCCTGCTCGAGGTCGACGGGCTGTCCCGCGGCGACGCCTTCCGCGATGTGAGCTTCTCGGTCCGGGCCGGGGAGATCCTGGGCTTCGCGGGTCTGGTCGGCGCGGGCCGGACGGAGGTCGCCCGCGTGCTGTTCGGCATCGACCGCGCCGATGCCGGCGAGATCCGGCTCGGCGGTCGGGCGGTCTCCTTCGCCAGCCCGTCCGCGGCGCTCGCTGCCGGGATCGCGTACGTGCCGGAGGATCGCCACCAGGACGGTCTCGTCCTCGACTTCCCGATCGCCTCGAACGTGACGCTGCCGATCCTGTCGCGCCTGTTCCCGCGACTCGTCGTGCGGACGTCGACCGAGCGGGCGATCGGGGCGCGCTACGTGGACCAGCTCCACATCCGGGCGACCAGTGTCGACCAGCTCGCGAGTGCGCTGTCGGGCGGCAACCAGCAGAAGGTGGTGCTCGGCAAGTGGCTGGCATCCGAGCCACGGGTGCTCATCCTCGACGAGCCGACCCGCGGCATCGACATCGGCGCGAAGGTCGAGGTCCATCGGATCATCTCGGAGCTCGCCGCGTCCGGCCTCGCGATCATCCTCATCTCGAGCGACCTCCCCGAGGTCCTGGCGATGTCCGACCGGATCCTCGTCCTCCACGAGGGCGCCGTCGCTGCCGAGATCCCGCGGGCCGATGCGACCGAGGAATCGGTGATGTTCGCGGCGACGGCCCAGGCGAGCCACGACCCATCGGTGAACGCGGATGTCTGACGTCGCGACGGTCGCCCAGGCACCGACCTCCGGCCCCTTCACGCGCGTGCTGGGCGCGGCAGCGCGACAGCGGGAGCTCAGCCTCCTGGTGATCCTGCTGGCCATGGGCGTGCTCGTGGCGATCCGGGCCCCACAGGTGCTGTCCGTCTCGAACCTCACCGATGTCACGGTGCTCGCCTCGATCATCGCCATCGCCGCGGTGGGCGAGGCGATGGTGGTGATCACCCGCAACGTCGACCTGTCGGTCGAGGCGGTGATCGGGCTCGTCGCCTTCGCGGTGGCGGCCGTGCTCGCCAACCGGTCGCTGGACGCCCCCGCGGCGATGGCGTTCGGCGTCGGCCTGGGCCTGGTGCTCGGGATGATCAACGGCATCGTGGTTGCCGGGTTCCACGTGCCCTCGATCGTGGCGACGCTGGGTACGCTGAGCATCTACCGCGGGATCGACTTCCTGCTCGCCGGCGGCAAACAGATCACGCTGACACAGCTGCCTCCCGGGTACACCGCCGCGGCCCGCTCGACGCTGGTGGGCATCCCCGTGTTCGTGCTGATCGCTCTCGCGATCGTGGTCGTGTGCGCTGTGGTCCTGCGCCAGACGCGCTTCGGTCGGTCGGTCTACGCGGTCGGCAGCAACCCCGAGGCGGCGGGCATCCTCGGCATCCGGACCGGACTCGTCACGTTCATCGTGTTTTCGGTGTGCGGGCTCCTGTCGGGCATCGCCGGCGTCATGTGGGGCATCCTCTTCGGGACCATCAACGCGACCGCCGCGACCGGCGTCACGCTCCAGGTCGTGGCCGCGGTCGTCGTCGGCGGCGTCAATATCTTCGGCGGGTCGGGCACGGTCGTCGGGGCCGCGCTCGGCGCCCTGTTCCTCGGCTTCATCTCCAACGCGTTGATCCTGCTGCGCCTGTCGCAGTTCTGGCTCCAGGCCCTGTACGGCGTGGTGATCCTCATCGCCGTCGCGGTCGATGCCGTCCTTCTCCGACGGTTCCAGCGGTCCGCCACCGCACGGCGCCGGCGATGAGCGCCAGCGGACGCGGCCTCCTGCAGTCACTGGCGCGCTGGGAAGTGCTCCTCGCCGCCGTGCTCATCGCGCTCCTCTGGATCGGGTCGACCGTGTCCCCGGTCTTCCTGTCCGGGCGCAACTTCGCCAACCTCATATCGGCCGTCATCGAGGTCGCGATCATGTCGCTGCCGATGGCGCTGATCATCATCGCCGGGGAGATCGACCTCTCGGTCGAGTCGATGGTCGGCCTGTCGGCGTCGGTCCTTGGTGCTCTCTACGCTGGCGGGACGCCGATCGAGCTCGCGATCCCGATCGTCCTGGTGATCGGCGCCCTCGGCGGGCTGCTCAACGGCATCCTCGTGACCCGCATGCGGCTGCCGTCGCTGGTCGTGACCCTGGGTACGCTCGCGCTGTACCGCGGCCTCGCACTCATCGTCCTCGAGTCACGCGGCATCAGCGAGTTCCCGACATGGTTCACGACCTTCGGGTTCGGGACCGTACCGGGCCTGCCGCTGCCGTGGCCATTCGTCGTCTATCTCGGCATCGCGCTCGTCCTCGCCGTGCTCCTGCACGGAACCTGGATCGGACGCCAGATCTACGCGATCGGCAAGAACCAGGCCGCGTCGCGCTTCTCGGGCGTTCGCGTCGCCCGCATCAAACTCTGGCTGTTCGTTCTGTCCGGGACCGTCGCGGCGCTGGCGGGCGTGATCCTCACCGCCCGCTTCGCCAGCGCCCGGGCCGACGTCGGCATCGGTCTCACCCTCGTCGTCGTGACGATCGTGTTGCTCGGGGGCGTCGACATCTTCGGCGGCCGCGGCACGATCCCGGGGGTCGTTCTCGCATTCTTCACGTTGGCCGTGCTGGGCAATGTCCTGCGGCTGACGAACGTGTCCTCCGACATCCAGAGCATCGTCGTCGGACTGCTGCTCATCGTGTCGGTGGTCATCCCCACTCTTGCTCGCCGGGTCAAGGAGGCATACGACCGGACTCAAGGAGGTCGGCGCGTGCCGACCGGGTCGGTCGGAGGGCCAGGTGAGGTCGTCGGTCCATGAGCGAAGGAGGAAATGCTTTGATCTGGCAACGATCCGGGCGGTTCGCCGCCCTGCTAGCCGGCGCTGCGATCGTGGTCGCCGCGTGCGGCACGACAGCGTCGTCATCAGCGCCCAGTGCGGCGTCCGCGGAGCCATCCGCTCCGGCATCGAGCGAGGCTTCGCCATCCGGGAGTGCCGCTGCCGGTGGCGCGACCTCCGTCACGTTCATCCCCAAGCAGATCAACAACCCGTACTTCGACGCAGCCAAGGAAGGCGCCGACAAGGCGGCCACGGAGCTTGGGGGCAGCGTCACCCAGGTCGGTCCCAGCGCCGCCACCGAGGCGCAGGCCTCGTATATCCAGGACGCTACGACACAGGGCGTGAGCGCGATCGCGATCTCCGCCAATGACCCGAACGCCGTCGTGCCGGCGCTCGAGGCGGCCAAGGCGGCCGGGATCAAGGTCGTGGGCTACGACTCGAGCCCGGCGGCCGGCGCCTACGACGTGTTCGTCAACCAGACGGACTTCAGCCTCATCGGCCAGTCGATGGCGGACTGGGCATGCAATCTCGCCCCGAGTTGCACAGGCGAGGTCGCCATCCTGTCGGCCGCCGCCACGGCGACGAACCAGAACGCCTGGATCGAGACCATGACGGGCATCCTGGCCGGCGACAAGTACAAGGGCCTCCAGCTCGTCGACACGGTCTACGGCGACGACGACCCGCAGAAGAGCACGACCCAGGCACAGGCGCTCCTGCAGGCTCATCCGAACCTCAAGGTCATCGTCGCGCCGACGACCGTCGGGATCCTGGCGGCCGCCGAGGTGGTCAGCCAGGCCGGCAAGTCGAACGACATCAAGGTCACCGGTCTCGGCTTCCCGAAGCAGATGGCGGCGTACGTCAAGGACGGGACGTCACCCGAGTTCGGGCTCTGGAGCGTGCCGGACCTCGGCTACCTCACCTTCTTCGTGGCCGACGCTCTCGTGAAGGGCACGATCACCGGCGCCGTCGGTGACGAGCTCACGGTCCCGAGCCTCAACGATGGGAAGCCGTACACGATCGGTGAGAACAACACGATCATCCTCGGCCCGCCCCTGACCTTCAACGCGGAAAACATCGACTCGCAACAGTGGGGTCCGGGCTGACCGACCCCGCTTGACCAGTCCGGATCCGGGGCGCCGCCCCGGGTCCGGACATCCAAGAGGTGACATCGATGGAGCGCGTCGGCTTCGTGATGCGGCTGCTTCCGGGCCAGGAGGCCGAGTATCGCCGGCGCCACGCCGCGGTCTGGCCGGAGATGCTCGATGCGCTGCGTGCCGCCGGCGCTCACGACTACTCGATCTTCCTGCGCGGCGAGGACCTGTTCGGGTATCTCGAGGTCGACGACCTCGAGCGCTTCCAGCGGGAGATCGCCGCCAGCGACGTCAACACCAGCTGGCAACGGGAGATGGCGGGCCTCATCGACCCGTTGATGGACCCGGCGACCGGGTTCCATCGGCGGCTCGACGAGGTGTTCCATCTGGACTGAGAGCCGCTGACCGGATCGGGAGTAAGGTCCGGACGGAGGAGACGGCATGAGCGATAGCGCCACGGTCCCGGGGACGCGCCCCTCGAGCGACCTCGACCGGATCCGCTGGGCGACGACGGGCCTGGCCGTCGAGATCCCGTCGTGGGGGTTCGTCAACACGGGGACCCGTTTTCGGGTCTTCCCGCAACCGGGCGTCCCGCGCGACCCGTTCGAGAAGATCGAGGACGCGGCCACCGTCGCTCGCTACACGGGCATCGCCAAGACGGTCGCCCTGCACATCCCGTGGGACGCGGTCGACGACTACGCGGGTCTGGCGTCGTTCGCCACTGAGCGAGGCATCCGGATCGGCGGCATCAACTCCAACACATTCCAGGACGAGGACTACAAGCTCGGCTCGCTGTGTCATCCCGACGCCCGGGTCCGGCGCAAGGCGATCGACGCCATCGTCGGGTGCTGCGAGATCGCGCGCCAGACCGGATCGGACATCGTCAAGGTGTGGCTGTCGGACGGGACGAACTACCCGGGTCAGGACGACTTCCGAGCGCGACGGCGGCGCCTCATCGACGGCCTGACCGAGGTCTACGCGGCGCTCCCCGAGACGGCGCGCATGGTGCTCGAGTACAAGCTCTACGAGCCCGCGTTCTATCACACCGACGTGCAGGACTGGGGTCAGTCGCTGTCCGTCTGCCAGCACCTCGGCGAACGGGCGCAGGTGTGTGTCGACACCGGCCATCACGCGATGGGTGTCAACATCGAGCAGATCGTCGCGATCCTGCTCCAGGAGGGCCGCCTCGGCGCGTTCGACCTGAACGACAAGAAGTACGGCGACGACGATCTCATCGTCGGCAGCATCGACCCGTACCAGCTGTTCCGGATCTTCCACGAGCTCGTCACCGCGATGCAGGACGGATCCGATCAGATCGCCCGGACGACCGCCGAACGTGTCGTCTACATGCTCGACCAGTGCCACAACATCGAGCCGAAGATCCCGGCGATGATCCGCTCGGTCATGACGCTCCAGGAGACCATGGCCCGGGCGTTGTTGGTCGATCACGAGGCGCTTCGCGCGGCGCAGGCAGCGGGCGACGTCCTCGAGGCCAACCGCCAGCTCCAGGATGCCTTCCAGACCGACGTCCGGCCGCTGCTCGCCGAGCTGCGGCGGGAGCAGGGCCTGTCCGAGGACCCGTACCGCGCCTACCTCGACAGCGGTGAGGCGGAGGCGCGTGACGCCGCGCGCGCGGGCGGCGTCGCGGCAGGGTGGGGCTGATGGCACTCGCACAGCAACTGCTGCCCAGCCGACGCCATGACCCGAACTGGGTCCTCAACCGGCTGGCGACCACGTACATCCCGGAGGACTCGGCCGTCGGGATCTTCCGGGCACACCACTTCCCGACGACACCCTGGCACCTCCACGATTTCTACGAGCTCGCCGTCGTCGAGTGCGGTACGGCGTTCCATGTCAGCGACAGGGGGATCGAGCAGGTCGGGCGCGGGACCGTGCTGTTCGTGCCGCCGGGTGTGGGCCACGAGTACCGGTTCTGCACCGATGTGCAGGTCTACAACTGCCTGTTCCGCGCGGAGCTCGCGGAGGCCGAGCTCATGTGGGCGTTCCGCGATGGCCATCTAAGCGCGTTGTTCGACCCTGCCCATGGCACGCGCGCGCAGGCGAGCGATCCCATCGTGCGGGCCCAGCTGTCGGATCCCGACCTGGACCGGGTGATCGATGCCCTCGAGCCGATCAACCTGCATAGCCCGGACGCCGGGACCTGGGCCGGACAGATCGGTCGTCTCCTGCTCGCCCTCGACATCGTCGCCACGGCCGCACGCGAGGCCTCCCGGGGGGACGCGCCCGAGCGGACCATGCCGGCCGCCGTTGCCGCCGCACTCGCCCTCATCGAGCGCGACATCACCTACCCCTGGACGCTGACCAAGCTGAGCCGGCTGACGTACGTCACTCCCGCCCACCTTGCGCGCACGTTCGCGCGCTGCCTCGGTCTGCCGCCGATGCACTACCTCTCGCGCCTGCGGGCAGAGCGGGCCGCCGTGATGCTGGCCCGGACGGATGACCCTGTCGCGTCGATCGGCGCGGCCGTCGGTTGGGTGGATCCGGCGTATTTTTCCCGCAGGTTCCGCGTGGCGTTCGGCACGAGTCCGCGCGAGTACCGCCAGCGTCATCACGTGGGGCGGCCACCGCGCGAGTAGCCGCGGGGCAGCGCAAAGACATCCAAGAACATGTCAAGGGGAGTCAAGTCGTCGCCGGCTCGGCGCTCCATCGTGTCCGGACCGGCCCTCGCCCAACGGCGCCCGGCGAATGGCCGGATATGGTTACGAGGAGGCTGCTCATGCGCTCTTGGGATCTGAAACGAGGCTCCGTCCTCGTGCTGCTCGCCGCGTTCGCCGCCTCGGCGTGCAGCGGCGGGTTCGGGGGCGCGAGCGCGCCCGCATCTGCGTCGGCGGCCGCATCCGCGGAACCGTCGGCGTCTGCCAGCGCGGCGGCAGAGCCGGTCACGCTGACCTATCTGGTCGACGACACGGACGCCACGCAAGCTCGGGCGAATGCCCTTGCCGACGCGTATACCGCCAAGCATCCGAATGTCACGTTCGACATCGAGACACGGCCCGGCGGGACCGAGGGCGACAACATCGTCAAGACGCGGCTCTCGACCGGCGAGATGACTGACATCTTCTGGTACAACTCGGGTTCCCTGCTCCAGGCCTTGAGCCCGTCGGAGTCGCTCGTCGACATCGCCGCTGAACCATTCATCGCCAACATCGATGAGTCCTACCTGCCCACCGTGTCGCAGGGCGACGCGATCTTCGGCGTGCCGAGCGAGACCGCCATGGGCGGCGGGATCCTGTACAACAAGAAGGTCTTTGCCGATAACGGCCTGCAGGTCCCCAAGTCGTGGGCCGAATTCGCCGCCAACAACGACAAGCTGAAGGCTGCCGGCGTCGCAGCGATCGGGGCGACGTACGCCGACACGTGGACGTCGCAGCTGTTCGTCCTGGCCGACTTCTACAACGTGCAGAGCGCCGTCCCCGACTTCGCGGAGCAATACACGGCGAACAAGGTGCACTACTCGGACACGCCTGCGGCGCTCGCGGGCTTCAAGCGCCTCCAGGAGGGATTCGAGAAGGGCTGGTATCAGAAGGACTTCGGCGCCGCCAAGCTCGATGATGGGCTGAATGCACTCGCCGAGGGCACGATCGCGCAATACCCGATGCTGACCTTCACGCTCGGGACGATCAATGAGAACCATCCTGAGGCGATCCAGGACATCGGATTCTTCGGGCAGCCCGGCGAGGACGCCGCCAAGAACGGCGCCACGATCTGGATGCCGGCGGCGACCTACATCGCCAAGTCGAGCCAGAACCAGGATGTGGCCAAAGACTTCCTCGGGTTCATCGCGTCGGTCGAAGGGACCGAGGTCCTGACCGAGGCCATCGCACCATCCGGTCCCTACGTCATCAACGGGTCGAAGCTGCCCGACGACGCCCTGCCAGCGGTCAAGGACATCCAGACCTACCTGGAGAGCAACACCGCCGGCCCGGCGCTCGAGTTCCTTTCGCCAGTGAAAGGCCCGTCGCTGGAGCAGATCACGGTCGCCGTCGGCTCGGGACTCAATACGGCCGAGGAAGGCGCCAAGCTGTACGACCAGGACGTCGAGAAGCAGGCCAAGCAGCTCGGCCTACCCGGCTGGTAAGCGGGCGGCGTGGGCGTCCTCCAAACGGAGCATGACCAGGGAGTCGATCAGGCGCGATCGGCTCCCGCCGCCCGCCCCGCCGATGCCCGGCGGTCCGATGACGATGTCGTCGGCCGCCGGCATCGCAACGTCGCTGCCCTGGGGGCGTACCCCTACTGGTTCTATCTTCCAGCCGCGATCATCTTCGGCGTCATCTTCGTCCTGCCGACGCTGCTGTCGTTCTACTACAGCCTGACGCGCTGGACGTTGTTCGAGACCGAGTTCATCGGGCTCGACAACTTCTTCCAGTTCACGCGCGAACCATCACTCACCAATGGGCTCCGCAACACGTTCGTCTATGCCATCGTGACCAGTGGTCTGAAGGTCGTCCTCGGCCTCCTGCTGGCGGTCCTGCTCACGTCCAGCATCCGGGCCCGGAACGTCCTTCGCGCGATCGTGTTCTTCCCGGTGCTGGTCAGCACGGTCGCCGTCGGTATCACGTTCGCGGTGCTCATGCATCCCTCGCGCGGGCTGATCAACACCACGCTCGCCGCGGTCGGGATCGACGGACCGGCGTGGCTCATCGATCCGGATATCGCCCTGTTGTCCGTGGCCCTGGTCGACGTCTGGAAGGGCGTCGGGATCGCCCTCGTCATCTTCATCGCGGGGATCCTGTCGATCCCCGAGGAATACAGCGACGCGGCCAAGCTGGAGGGCGGGGCGTGGGTCCGGTTCCGACATATCATCGTGCCGCTCAGCCGCAACGCGACGTTCGCGGTGATCCTGCTCTCGTTCATCAGCGGACTTCGCACGTTCGACCTGATCTGGACGATGACCCGCGGCGGGCCGGGGTTCACGACCGACGTACTGACCTCCACGATCTACAAGCAATACCAGGCGGGCTTCTACGGGCTCGCGACCGCCGGCAACGTGATCCTGTTCATCGCCGTCACGGCGCTCGTGTACCCGCTGCAGCGGTTTCTCTCGAGACGGGAGATCGAGCTATGAGACGCATCCGCTCGATCCGGGGTTGGTGGCTCGACGGCGTGGCGTTCCTGGTGGCCGGCATCGTGTTCGTCGTGCCGTTCGTCTTCATCGTGTTCACCGCCGCCAAGGATCGCGCGGAAGCGTCGGGTCTCCGCTTCAGCCCACCGACCGACTGGCAGCTGATCCCGAACATCCTCGAGGTCATCGGCTTCAGGAACGACCTGATGGTCACGGCGCTGCGGAATAGCCTCATCCTGACCGTCCTGTCGGTGGCGCTCATCGTGGTCTTTGCAGCGATGGTCGGGTTCGTCCTGCAGCGCCGGCGCGATAGGGCGGCGCGCGTCGTGAGCGCCCTGGTCCTGGCCGGGCTGATCATCCCGCCCGCCATCGTCCCGACGATCTACGTCCTGCAGTCGATCGGGCTGTTCAAGACGCTGATCGGCCTGACCCTCGTCGAGGTGGCATTCCTGCTGCCCTTCGCCATCCTGATCTTCCGGGCGTTCGTGTCGAGCATCCCGCGCGAGCTCGACGAGGCGGCGATCATCGACGGCGCCTCACCGCTCCGGCTGTTCGTCCACGTGATCTTTCCACTTCTGCGGCCTGCGGTGATCACCGTGATCGTGGTCGCGTCGGTGGCGATCTACAACGACTTCGTCAACCCGCTGTACTTCCTGCCCGGGAACGAGAACGCCACGGCGCAGCTGACGCTGTTCGCGTTCCAGAGCCAGTTCAACACGCGCTGGAACCTACTGTTCGCGGACGTGCTGCTGATCACGATCCCGCCGCTCATCATGTTCATCTTCTTCCAACGCCAGATCGTTTCCGGGATGGCTGCAGGAGCGGTCAAAGGGTGACGCTGCGCGTCGAGCGACTGCGCTCGCAGGTCCCCGAGGGCGTGCTGACGATCGGACTCGATCCGGTCAGGCTGACGTGGCGGCTCACCGCGGACCGGCCGGACGCCGTCCAGCTCGGGTATCGGATCGACGCTGCTGCGAGCCCGGACTTCGACGTGATCCTTGCCACGACCGGCGACCTCGATCACGACGACCAAGTGGCCGTGGTGGCGCCGGGTGACCCGCTTCGTAGCCGCGAGGTGCGTCACTACCGGGTCCGAGTCCGTGACGGTTCGGGCTGGTCGGGCTGGAGCGACCCGTTGCGTGTCGAGGCCGGGCTGCTCCACGCGGACGACTGGGTGGCACGAGCCGTCACGCTGCCGGACGACCCAGGCAGTCATCGGCAGGCGCCGGCACCGATGGTGCGTCGAGGCTTCGACGTCCCGGGGCCCGTGACCCGGGCCCGTCTCCACGTCACCGCGCTCGGGCTGCACCGGGTCACGATCAACGGACGGCCGATCTCGGCGGACCTGCTCGCGCCGGGCTGGACGTCATACCGCCACCGTCTCCTCGCCGACACGTACGACGTCACGGCGTTCCTGACCGCTGGGCCGAATGCCATCGGGGCGGTCCTCGGCGACGGATGGTATCGAGGCCGCCTCGGCTGGCAGCCTGGGCACGAGCGGTGCCACTACGGCGAGCAGGTCGGGCTTGTCGCTCAGCTCGAGATCGACTGCGCCGATGGCAGCCGGGTCGTGGTCGGCACCGATGAGGATTGGCGGGCCTCGACCGGGGAGATCCGATCCGCCGACCTCTACGACGGGAGCACGACCGACCTCCGGGAGCGCCGTCCCGACTGGGACTGCCCTGGCTTCGACGACAGGGGCTGGGCGAGCGTCGCGATCGTGCCATTCGACGGCGGAGGCATCGAGCCCCGGACTGCCCCGGCGGTCCGCGTCGTCGCCACGTTGCCGGTCGACCGGTCGCCGCGTGGTGACGGGCGATGGGCGCTGGACGGTGGCCAGAACATCTCCGGTTGGGTCCGACTCCGGGTCCGTGGGCGGCGCGGCGACGCCGTCACCGTGCGGCATGCCGAGGTGCTCGAACCGGATGGCTCCCTCCACACGCGGGCCCTCCGATCGGCCAGGGCGACCGACACCTACGTGCTCGCCGACGACCAGATCGTCACGCTCGAGCCGGCGTTCACCTTCCACGGCTTCCGGTACGCCGAGGTCGAGACGAGCGCCGAGCTGCTCGACGCGGAGCTGGTAGCGGTCAGCAGCGACACGCCGCGCCGCGGGGACTTCAGTTGCTCCGAGTCCGCGCTCGTACGCCTCCATTCGAACGTGGTCTGGTCGCAGCGCGACAACTTCGTGTCTGTGCCGACAGACTGTCCGCAGCGCGACGAGCGACTGGGCTGGACGGGCGACGCCCAAGCGTTCGCGAACACCGCATCGACGCTGTTCGATGCGGAAGCCTTCTGGCGGAGCTGGCTTAGCGACCTGGCGCTCGATCAGCATCCGACACTCGGCGTGTCCACGGTCGTGCCCGACGTGGTGATCGATGGCGAGCCCCGGTTCGGCCGCGCGGGTTGGGCCGATGCGGCGACGATCGTGCCGTGGTCGGTCTATGAGGCCTACGGTGATCTCAGCGTGCTCGTCGACCAGCGCGACAGCATGGCGAGATGGCTCGAGTCGCTCGAGGCCCGGCGAGGGCCGGACGGACTGCTCCCATCAGCGATGCAGTTCGGCGACTGGCTCGATCCGGACGCGCCGTCCGATCGCCCGTGGGAGGCGAAGGCCGATTCGACGTACATCGCCAACGCGTTCCTCGTGCACAGTGCCCGCCTTACCGCGGATGCCGCTCGGGCGACAGGCGCCACCGCGCTCGAAGCGCATGCGCGGTCCGTTGCCGATGACGTGGCGCCAGCGACCTGGGGCAGGTGGCGCGATCACGCGGTCACGACGCAGACCGGCTGCGCCGTCGCGCTCCAGCTTGGCGTCGCGCCCGGCGAGGAGCGATCTGAGGTCGCCGCCACGCTGGCACGACTCGTCCGCGAGGCCAACGGGCGGGTCGCGACCGGCTTCCTGGGCACGCCGCTGGTGCTGCCGGCGCTCGCGGAGTTCGGGCACCTCGACGAGTGCTACCTGATGCTGCTCCGGCGCGACGACCCGTCGTGGCTGTACCAGGTCGAGCAGGGCGCCACGACCGTTTGGGAGCGCTGGGATGCCATCCGTCCGGATGGCTCGATCCACCCCGGGACGATGGCGCCGCCACCGGACATGACCGGCTCGGACGGGGGCCACATGCTGTCCTTCAACCACTACGCCTATGGGGCTGTGATCGACTGGGTCTACCGTCACTTGGCCGGTCTCGCCCCTGACCGGGAGCGGCCGGGCTACCGGCACGTGGTGTTCGCGCCTAGGCCATGCGTCGGCATCGACTGGGCGCGCGCCTCGGTCGAGTCGCCCTACGGGCCGATCACGACGGAGTGGCGGATCGAATCAGGCGGGCTGGTCGTCGAGATCGACACTCCGATCGGGACGACCGGCACGTTCATCGCACCCGCGACATCAAGCTCGACCGTCTCGCTCGACGGCGAGACCGTCCAACCCCGCATCGACCTCGGGCCGGGTCGGCACCGCCTCCTCGTGACCGACCCGGCCCTCGCCGATCCGGCGCGGCATCGTACGCTCGAGGGCGAGGTGGTGGTTCGCGCGTGACCCCCACAGGCACCACTTCGCACTCGGCTTGAGGCCGAGCGCTCACGCCATCGCCATTGACTGGGCGAGCCGCACGTCTCAACCTCGGGCTTCCGCGCGGGATGAGGTGTGATGCGGCGTCCAGTCGCGATCCTGGGAGCACCATCGAGCATCGGCCTCCGCCCAGACGACCGGAGCGGTGAGCCTCAACACGTAGATCGGGCACCCGGGATCCTTCGCGGACTCGGGCTAGCGAGGCGGCTCGACGCCGCAGATCTCGGCGACGTGGTGCCTCCGCCCTACGTGGACTTCACGCGTCCGCCCGGCCGCGCCAGGAACGAAGACGGATCGCAGACGTATAGCCACGAGCTCGCGGCCGGCGTCGAGGCTGGTCTCGACCAAGGTCAATTCGTGATCGTGCTGGGAGGCGATTGCAGCATCGTCCTGGGGTGCTTGCTCGGTGCCGGTCGGCACAGCGGCCAGGTCGGACTCGCCTATGTCGACGCCCACGCAGACTTCGCGACGCCCGAGCAATCGCAGACAGGGTCTGTTGCAAGCATGGGTCTCGCGCTCGCGGTCGGGCGTGGGGATTCGCCGCTCGCGAGGCTGGCCGGCGTGGCCCCGATCGTGCGTCCGGAGCATGTCGCGCTGATCGGGCGACGCGATATGGGCGAACCCAGCTACGGCCACGAAGCTCTCCGAGTGTCCGGCATCCTCGACCTACCCGGTCCCGGCCTCGAGCCAGGGGGCGCGGGCGCGACCGCGTCTGCCGCGCTGGCTCGGGTCGGATCGAGCGAGGTGGCCGGGTTCTGGATCCTGGTGGACGCTGACGTGCTCGACCCGCTGGTGATGCCCGCTGTGGGTTCGCCGGAGCCGGGCGGGCCAGGGATCGACGAACTCGCCGCATTCCTTGCCCCGCTCGTGAGCCATCCGAAGGCACTCGGCATGGCACTCACGCTCTACGATCCCTCGCTCGACCCGGATCGGACGTGCGCAGCACGGCTGGTGGAGCTGCTCGAGATCCTCGTCGAACGTCAGCGCGCCACCGGGAGCCCCAACGATGCGTCGACTTGACATCATCGGCGCACCGAGCAGCGCCGGGGCGTATGCGCCAGGTCAGGAACGAGCTCCCGAGGCGTTCCGCGCCGCAGGTCTGCCGGCGACCCTGCGCGAGCGTGGCATCGACGTCAACTACCGGGGCGATGTGCCAGGTTTTCGCTGGCGGGTCGATCGAGCGAACCCTCGTGCCATGAATGTCGAGGCCGCCACGGGCGTGGTCCTGGCGGTCGCAGGTCGTGTCGCGGCAAGCCTCGCGGAAGGCGCGTCGGTCCTGGTGCTCGGTGGCGACTGCACCGTGGAACTCGGTACGGTCGCCGGGGCCTCCGTCGCCTGCGAGGATCTCGGGCTCGTCTACATCGACCTTGACACGGATCTGAACACGCCGGACAGCGTCGAGGACGGTGCCCTCGATTGGATGGGCGTGGCCCATCTGCTTGGCCTGGAAGGGACGGTCCCAGCCCTCGCCGGCATCGGTCCGCGGACGCCGATGATGCGCCCGGACCAGGTGATGCTGTTCGCCAACGACAACTCCACGGCGTTCGAGCGTCGGATCATCGACGAACGAGGGATCCAGGAGGTCCGGCTGGCGAGCGTGGCGGCTGACCCAGCGGGCGTTGCACGCGGCGTGGCCGAGGACTGGGCGCGACGGTTCGAGCGTCTCCTGGTCCACGTCGACGTGGACGTCCTGGATTACCTCGATCTTCCGATCGCCGAGGAAACGCGCCGAAACAAGGGGCTTCGCTTCCCGCAGCTCGTGGCCGTACTGCGGGAACTCGTCGCCGCACCGAATTGGGTGGCCTTGACCATCTGCGAAGTCAACCCGGACCACGGCGAGCCCGAGGGCGCCACGATTCGCACGTTCAGCGACGGCTTGGCCGACGTCCTATCTGAGGCGAGCACACGAAGGAGTTGACATGGGATCGTCTGCAACCCCGATCGCGCGGCGACCGCTGCTCACGTTCTTCATCGCCTCGCTGGGCCTCGGGTGGCTCTTGACGCTCGCGTCGGCGCAGCTCGCGTCGAACCCGGTCCTGCTACCGCTGATCGCGATCCCCGTGAGCTACGTCCCGGCGCTGATCGCCTGGGTCGTGCTTCGCGTCAGTGGGACCCAGGAGGAGCGGGATGCGTGGCGCCACCGCCTGACGCGTGTCCGCGTCGGCTGGCGGTGGTATGCGGTGGGCCTGGTCGCGCTCCCACTGGTCCACCTGGCTGGCGTGGGCATCGCGACGCTGTTCGGCGGGGTCTTCCCGTTCCACCCGATGTTGCTCGCGCTGTTCCCGCTCTTCCTCGTGACCAACTACGGCGAGGAGATCGGTTGGCGGGGCTACGCCCTACCCAAGCTCCAGGAGCGGATGACCCCACTCGAGGCAGCGCTGGTCCTCGGGGTGATCTGGGGGGCGTTCCACTGGATCGCACTGGCCGGCAATGCAGACGCCCCGATCGCGTACATGGCGGTGGGTACGGCGCACCTGGTGGCGATCAGCGTGATCATGTCATATGTGTTCAACGGTTCGGGCGAGAGCGTGCCCGCCGTGACCGTGCTGCACGCGATGTACGACACGGTCGCCATCGGTGTCGCTCCGCTCATCGAGACGACCGTGCCCCTCCTCGCGTTCGCATCGACCGCGGTGATCGCTTGGATCGTCGCCATCGCACTCGTCATCCGGACGAGGGCCGAACTCGGTTTTCCGCGCGACGAGTCGAAGCGCGTTGAGTCGGTCCCCGCCTGAGCAGCCCGGTGTATCCGACGGTGATCAGGCGTAGCGGTTCGCCGCAGGACGGTGCGATACATCCTCCGGCTACCTGGCCGGTGGCGAGCAGCGCGGCCGAACGGGCCCTCGACCGGCACCGCGGCCGGCGCCACGTGTGTAACGTCAACGGCACACAGAACGTCGTCCGCATGTCATGAAGATGCAACGCATCGCCGCACGTGCGCTGACGGTGGTCGGCATCGTGGCGCTGGGCTGGTTCGCGCTTGCCGTGCCCGCGATGTTCGGGCCGATGGGCCCGCTCGTGATCATCCTCCGTGGGCCCTACGGGCTGATCGCGGTCCTGGCCCTCGTAAGCGCCCGCGGACTGTGGACCGGGCGGCGCTGGGCGAGGCTGCTCGGGCTCGTCGGATCGCTCCTCGCCCTCGCCTGGGCGGGATTCGACATCGTCCAGTACTGGCCGGGCCCACTCAGTGCGCTCGGCGATCCGAGCGTCTGGTACAACTGGGCGCTCCCGGATATGTGGGTACCGCTCCCGATCGCCGTCGGCGGGATCATCGCTCTGGTCGCGCTCGCGCGAGGAGACGCTCGTCGGCCAGTCGACACCGCGGACCGGGTGCGACCTCAGTCACCGCCCTCAGCTCGCTGAGTCTGGTCGGGGCGAGAGGACTCGGGCCGATGGACCTACCTCATCCACCGTCGTGCGTCACGCTGCGGGCCGCGGCTCGAGGATGACCACCGCCGTTTCCCGCGGTCGGCGCGCTGCCCAGCTCGCGAGCTCCTCCTCGCCGTCGTACTCGGCCCAGCGCGCCCACAGGCGGGGCCGCTCCTCTGGTGTGGCGGCACGGCCACGGACCGCGCGCGAGCCGTCGGTCAGCACGACCGTGGTGTCGGGGTTCGCCTGGAGGTTGAGCCACCACGCCGGCTCCGGTTCACCCCAGCCGTTCATGGCCATGGTGACCAGATTCGGACCGTCCTCGAAGTAGCCGAGGATGGCGTGTCGCTCGCTGCCCGTGCGACGACCGATCGTCTTGAGCCGCATCATCCCCCACCGCTCGGGCGTCTGGCGACGGAGGCCGATCCGGCCGAGCGTGAGGGCGTAGATCGCGCGATGGATCGTCCAGGCGGCGCTGATGACCCAGCGCGGCGGGAGTGGTGCGCGGCGACCGTGATCGGTCGTGGTGGGACTGGTCATGTCGTGCCTCCTTCTGGGGACTCATATCGAAAGACGTCGTCGAGTGTCACGCCGAATGCGTGGGCGATCTGGAACGCCATCTCCAGGGACGGCGAGTAGCGACCCTGCTCGATGGCGATGATCGTCTGGCGCGTGACGCCGACCCGCTGGGCGAGCTCGGCCTGGGTCATCTCGCCGGCCTCGAACCGCAGGCGCCGGATCTGATTGCTGATCCTCGTGGGCTTGCCCATCGGCCTAGAAGCCGCGTCGATAGGCGGCGAGCTTGACGACCGCCCCGACCACCGCCGACACGACGAACGCGAGGTACATCGCGTTCGCGATCCAGAAGTAGTCGAACTCCGCGACTGTCAGGACGAACGGCACGACCATGCCGACGCCGAGCACCGTGCCCGCGAAGTACTCGCCGAAGCGCCCGATGTCGCGGTCGCGGACATCCGCATCGTGACCTTCACCGTGACCCGCGACCTCGTCCGAGATGCGGCCGGCGATCTCGACGACGATGCGACCGACGATGGCGAGTGCGATGCCGATGCCGATCGACCACAGCATCGTCGGCACGTAGTCGATGTCAGCCGGCGCGGTCTGGCCGAGCTGCCCGAGGGTGATGACGAGGTACGCGGCGTAGGTGACGACGATGACGACCAGGTAGACCCATTGGCCCCTCTCCTCGCTGGACATGCATCCGCTCCGATGTAAAGGATGTTTGACATCGGCGAATGTACGGTATGCCTGACATCATGTCAAGGATGATTTACACACGAGGCAGCGAGATCGGCGCGTGGTCCTCCACACTGGGCGGGTGCCTCGTCGCCGCCGTCTCCTCAGCGCACTCCAGTTCTTTCCCCGCGGCGGCTCGTCGCACGTCGCCCGCGCGCTCGCTCTGGAACTCCCGTCATATGGCTGGGACGTCACGGTCGTCTCTGGCTCACGGACCGACCTCGAGGCGTTCGGCGACGCCGCGAGCTTCTACGCCGGCCTCGAGGTCCATCCCGTGTCCTTCGACGAGGCGCTCGCCTCGTCCGACCCGCTCGACCCGCCGCCCGGGGCCGTGCCGATGCACCCGTCCTTCGAGGACCGTCCCGGCGCTCCGGACCGGGTGTTCGCCGCGCTAGATGACGACGCCTACGAGCGTCAGGTGACGGCATGGGCGCGCGCGCTGGCCGCCGCCGGCGCCGCCGACGCCGACGCACTGCACCTGCACCACCTCACCCCGATCCACGAGGCGGCGTCGCGCGTTGCGCCGGACGTCCCGGTCATCGGCCATCTGCACGGCACTGAGCTGCTGATGCTCGAGGAGATCGCGGGCGGACCGCCCCCTGGCTGGACGTACGCTGAGGCCTGGGCGCAGCGGATGCGCGACTGGGCGAGCCGGTGCGAACGGCTGATCGTCCTTTCGCCGTCGGAGATCCCCCGCGCCGAACGTTTGCTCGGACTCGACGCGGACCGACTGTTCGTGCTGCCCAACGGGTTCGACCCGCGTGTCTTCGTCCGCCGCGACGTCGATCGCGCGGCGTTGTGGCGAGACACGCTCGTCGAAGCGCCGCGCGGCTGGCTCCCGGACCAGGACGCCGGCACTGTGCGATATCGAGGCGAGGACCTCTCGCCGATCGTCGACGGCGCAGTGGTCCTCACCGTCAGCCGCTTCACCTCGGTCAAGCGGCTTCCCCTGCTCATCGAGGCCTTCGCCCAGGCCCGCGACCGCGCGCGGGCCGCCGCCGGTCTCGTGATCGTCGGCGGCCATCCGGGCGAGTGGGAGGGAGAGCACCCAGCCGACACGATCGCCAGGCTCGGCGTGCGCGGAGTCTTCCTGGCCGGCTGGTACGACCACGTCGAGGTGCCGGCGTTCCTGTCGGTGGCCGACATGTTCGCGCTGGCCTCTGTGCGCGAGCAGTTCGGCCTCGTGCTCGTCGAGGCGATGGCGTGCGAAGTGCCGCCGATCGCCGTCGACCGCTTCGGCCCTGGCGAGATCATCGCCGACGGCGAGACCGGCTGGCTCGTGGAGCCCGACGACGTCGGCGGCCTCGCCGCCGCGCTGCTCGAGGCGATCGACGACCCCGCCGAACGGGCGCGTCGTGGCGCCCGCGCGCACGCCGTCGCGCTTGAGCGCTATGGCTGGCCCGCACTCGCCCGGCGCTTCGCCGACGTGCTCGACGGGGTCGTGTTGGAAGATCCGTAATTGGACGGGGCCGAGAACTGCACCCCGACCGCAGGCGCTCAGGCGTCGGCAGCCCGGCGCAGGCGCTCCAACTCGCGCCGCAGGCGCTTGCTCGGCCGGCCCTCCCCCCGGATTCGCGTGAACGATGGTTCACCCTCGCGCACGACAGGCGGGCTGTGGTCCACGTAGCAGGTCGCGGCGACAGCGGCGCCGACGCGCGACTCGATCGGCCGCGTGACCTCGACGTCGCGCCGGCGATCGGCGATCAGCGCCTCGACCCGATCGCCCGCCCGGATCTTCGTCGAGGGCTTGGCCGACGAACCGTTCACGAGGACGTGGCCGGCCTCGCACATCTGGCTCGCCAGAGGGCGGGTCTTCACGAGGCGCACCGCGCACAGCCAGCGATCGACCCGCGTCTCTTCGGGAGCAAGGGGACCCGTCACGCGTCCAAGGATGGCATGGCTCGCAAAGGCGTCGCGGCGTCCCAGCCGCCGGCCGCGCGGAGCCGCGGCTCGACGATGAGGTAGGAATGGTCGGGGCGAGAGGATTTGAACCTCCGACTTCATCGTCCCGAACGATGCGCGCTACCAGGCTGCGCCACGCCCCGACCGAAATGCTCGTTTGACAGAGCCTGCGGATGATAGCAAACCGCCCGACGAAGCGGCCGGAGCCGCCCCGTCGGGCGTGGATCGCGTCGAGCCCGACGTCTAATTCGGCGTCAGCCAGACCGGGTAGTCGCGGATGTCCTCGGGGCTGCCGTCGACGGCCGATCCGAAGTACACGCGGAGCGTGCCCCACTGCGCCTTCGGGACGTCGTACTGCAACGTGACATCGAACGTGCCACGGCAACCGGTCCCGCACGTGGCCATCGTCATCTTGTCGACGAGGACCTTGCGCGCGCCGTCCAACAGCGCGACCCGGAATGTCGCCTCGAAGACGTTTGCCGTGCCGGTCACCCGGGCGGGGTTGTTGGCCGCGGCACCGAACGCCGGCCGGTCCACGAAGATCGACGGCATCAGGTCGTCGAAGTCCCTCCGCGCCTGCGGGCCGTCGAGCACGATGCCCTCGGAGCCGAACGTCGTGACCGTCCGACCCTCGACCTTGAACAGGACGGCTCGCACCGTCGGGAACTGGGTCAGCGTGAACACGACCTGCCCGAGGCGATACATCCCGGACGCGCTGCCGCCACCCGATTCGAACTGGCTCGACAGGTCGACGGTCGCGACGCCGTCCTTGATCGACAGCCCCAGCACCCTCGTCCCGACAGGGATCGCGCTCGAGAGCTGCGAGTAGTCGTCGAGGGTCGACCTCGGGTCGAGCAGGGCGGTCATCGCCGCGCGCGCGACCCCGGCCGACTTGGGGACCGTGCGAAGCGTGGGCACGAGTCCTTCGACGCCGGGGGCGCCGTCGAGCACGTAGTAGGCGCGCACGACCATCGTCTCGACCGGGGTCGACGGCGAGGGTGTGGCGCTCGGTGGGGTCGATGGCGGGGTCGACGCCGGCTTCGATGGCGACGCCGACGGCGAACCAGAGGGCGACGGCGGGATCGACGGGGTGGCATCGGACGGGCCCGGATCGATCGACGGCGCCGCGGTCGGTGGCACGCTCGGCACCTGTCCGAGTCCACCCGACGACGTGCAGGCAGCGGAGGCGATGAGGAGACCGGCGAGGGCCGGGATGAGGAAACAGTGACGGTCGGCCATGATCGGATGGGCTCCTGGTGCGGTGCTCAGGTACCGAGCCTCGCCGACCTACGTCGCAGCCACGTCTCTCGCACGTAACGATCCGGCAACGTCCTTGGGCAGGACGAGCTCGAGCCTGAGTCCGCCGCCCTCGCGGTTCATGGCCTGGAGGTAGCCGCCCATCAGCGCCGCATGCTCGGCGGCGATCGCGAGCCCGAGCCCGGAGCTGCCACCCGACCTCGACGGGTCCACCTTGGTGAAACGGTCGAAGATCATCTCGAGTCGATCCTCCGGTACGCCCGGACCGCGATCCGACACGGCGACCACAACCTCGTCGCCCCGGTCGTCGAGCTCGATCTCGACCTCGGCATCCGCGGCATGCTCGCGCGCGTTATCGAGGAAGTTGCCGAGGATCCGCTCGAAGCGGCGCTGATCGACCTCGATCATCACGGGCTTCGGCGGAGCGACGAAGCGCGCATTCGGTGAACGGGCGGCACGGATCGTCTCGATGAGCCTCGCGAGGTGCACGCGCTCGAGTGCGACTTCCTCGGCGTCGGCATCGAAGCGGGACAGCTCCATGAGCTCCTCGACGAGGTTCCGCAAGCGCGCGACATCGTTCACCAGCAGCTCGGCCGCGCGGCGCGTCTCGGGCGGCATCTCGTCGAGGTGCTCGCGGACGATCGAGGCTTCCGCGACCAGCGCCGTGACCGGGGTCCGCAGCTCGTGTGCCACGTCGGCCACGAACCGTCGGTTCTGGTGCTGGGAGACCTCCAGGCGCCGGATCGACTCCGCGAGCGTGTCGGTCATCCGGTTGAACCGATCCGCCCACGTCCCGAACTCGTCGTGCGACGTCACCGGGACGCGCGCGAGGAGGTCGCCGCGCTCGATCCGCTCGGCGGTGTGACCGGCCTCCTCGATCGGCGCGAGGATGCCGCGCGCGACGACTCGCGCCGTCAGCAACGCCAGGACCACCAGCAGGACCGTGCCCACGAGGAGCACGCCGCGGAGCTGACCCACCGCGCCAGCGATGTCCGACACGTCGCGGACGAAGTACACCGCCAGACCGCCACCCGGCGCCAGCCCGCCGACCACGAGCGATGGCTTGCCGGCGACGTCCAGCCAGGCGTAGGCGAGCTCGCCACGACCGACCCGCTGCGGGACGTCGGGCGGCAGCCGCGAGAGGAGATCGCCCAGGGTGTCGCTCGATTTGACACTCTCGCCGTCACCCAGGTCGATGACGGAGCCGACGTCGCGTTGGCGGAACGTATCGGTGAGGCCGCTCCGAACGATGTCATCGACGCTCGGCTCGTCCGGTAGCTGGCGGCCAGGGACGGTGACCGTGAGATCGAACGTCGCCTGCGCCGCGGCGTCCTGGAGCGCCTGTTGATGGAGGCGGGCATCGACGAACACGGACGCGCCGACCCCGAGCACCACCGCGGTGACCGCCACGAGGAGGACCAGCGCGCCGGCCAGTCGAGCCCGGACACCTCTCGGCCAGCGCATCGCGTCTGCCTAGCGGGCGGCTTTGTAGCCCGCGCCGCGGACCGTGAGGATGAGCTCGGGCGAGCCCGGATCGGCCTCGATCTTGGCGCGCAACCGGCCGACCGCCACGTCGACAAGGCGTAAATCGCCGAGGTAGTCGTAGCCCCAGATGCGATCCAGCAGCGTGTCACGAGCGAGGACCTGGCCGGGGTGGCGGGCAAGGTCGACGAGCAGGTCGAATTCGGTCCGGGTCAAGGGGATGTCCTCGGCCGTACCGGCGCGGGTCACGCTCCGGCCGGCGACATCGATCACCAGGTCGCCGAGTCTGAGTGGCGGCGCATCGCCTTCCCCGTCCTCGCGTCGGGCGCCGCGCCGCAACGCCGCCCGGACGCGGGCCACGAGCTCGGGCACCTCGAACGGTTTGCGGACATAGTCGTCGGCACCGGCCTCCAGACCGACCACGACATCGATCGTGTCTGCCCGGGCGGTGAGCATGACGATCGGGATCGTGGAACTGCGACGGATCTCGCGGGCGACCTCGAGGCCGTCCATCCGCGGCAGCATCACGTCGAGCAGGACGAGGTCGAACTCCGCGGCGGCGAACCGGTCGAGTCCGGCCCGACCGTCGTCCGCCGTGTCGACGGTGAAGCCGGCATGGCGCAGGCCGATCGCGGTCACCTCCCGGATCGACGGGTCGTCCTCGACGAGCAGGATCCTGGCGTCCACGCCGCGGAGTATGCCTCAGGCCCCGGCCGTCTCCGCATGGTCCGTTCGGATCGGGAGTGTCGCCAATGCGGCCGCCAGGAATGACGCAGCCATCAGCCCGAACACGACCGGGACACCCTGCTCTTCACCGAGTGTCTCGATGACGACGCCATACAGTGCCGTCCACAGCGAGCCGACGCCGAACGCGAGGGTGAAGTACAGCGCGTACGACGCGTCCCGCGTGGCCGGCGGAGCGATGTCCGCGAGAAGCGCCTGGAGTTGGGGCGACTCCGCGAACGAGAACAGGCCCATGATCACGATCCCCGCCCACAGCCAGGTGAGCGACGACCCACCGAGGACGAAGACACCGAAGCCGATCGCCCCGCCGACATAGGCGAGGATGATCAGCGGCTTGCGCCCGAACCGGTCCGACAGCCACCCGGCGAGCAGCGGCATCGGCACGCTGAACACGATCAACGCCCCGTACATCAAGCCTGACGTGGCGGCATCGAGGCCGATCACCCGGGTCAGGTAGATCAGCGCGAACAGGTTCACGACGCCGAGCCCGCGGCCGCCACCGCCGAGGACCGAGGTCAGGAACACCCAGCGCAGGTCGCGGTCGGCCACGACCCGCCGAAGCGCGTCGATGCTGCTGCCACCGGCCCGAGCAGCTGCCCGGTCCGTGCCGTGCTCTCGGACCAGCGCCAGGATCCCGAGCGCGATTGCGACCGCCGCCGCGCCGAACACGACCGACACCCCGCGCCAGCCGATCAGCGCGATCAGCGGCGTGCCGACGACCGCCACGACCACCGTCCCGACGTTGCCGCCCGCGATGTGGGCGCTGATCGCGAAACCGCGTCGCTCCGGCGGGTACTGCTCGGCCAGCAAGCCGTTGCCGACCGGATGCTGCGGCGATCCGCCGATGCGAGCGGCGATGTTCGGGATCGCGAACGTCACGAAGTTCGTCGCGAGCGACATCACGGCGAACCCGCCACCGAACAGGATCCCACCAAGGCCCAGCAACCGTCGGCGCGATACGCGGCGGGTCAGCTCTGCGTAGCTGAGCTGGACGAGCCCCGAGGCCATCGAACCGGCCGCGGCAAGGAACGCCACCGACTGCACGGTCACGCCGAACTCGTCGATGATCGCGAGGAAGATCAGCGGCAACAGGACGGCGAACGCGTGGTTGACGGCGTGCGCGACCGACAGCAGGCCGAGCGATCGACCCGGCCGCACGTCCATCACGTCGCCATGATGCCGGAAGCGTGCCGCGCCCTCGGCTCCTTAGCGCAGGTCCAGCACCTCGACGATCGCACTGACGGTCAGACCGGGCCTCGGGCCACCGAGCAGCACGTAGGCCTTGTCCCCGAGGGCCGCAGCGCCCAGGCCGTGTCGTGGCGCGGTCAACCCGGGAAGGGTCGTCGTCCCGGTCGCCCCGACGCACTCGACGTCGGCGAACGTCCCGTTCGGCCCTTCGCCGCCGACGACGCAGTCCCCGAGGGCGCCTGCGGCGAACGCCGCAACACCACCCCGCGGCGTGGGCAGGTCCGGCCCGCGAGCGACATCGCCAGCCTCGGACACGACATCCACGGTTCCCAGGTTGCCACTCGCATCGCGGCCGGCCAGGAATGCGACGGACCCGACCCCGGACGATGATGCCGCGAGATGCTCCCGCGGTCGGCTGAGGGATGCCAGGGGTCGCCACTCGCCGCTGTCGAGGATGAAGACGTCGGCCGAGACGCCGGACGGACTCACCCCACCGCCGTAGAGGATCGACGCTCGACCGTCCCACGCCGCCGCCCCGGCAGCGCGGGCCTCTGGCAGTGGCTCGGCGCGGGACCAGACGCCCGCATCCGCATCGTCGAGTCGCCAGACCGCGACCGTCGGGCGGTCGAAGCCGTCGCCCGTGTATCCGCCGATGAGGAACAGGGACTCGCCATCCGACACGAGCGCCGAGTGGTGGACCGGCTCGGGCAACGGTGGCCACGACGCCCACGCGTCCCCGACCGGGTCGTACACCAGGAGGTGGCTGACCGCGCGACCTCCGTCGTCGAGCCCGCCCGCCACCCAGATGCGACCCTGATGCGCCGCCGCGGCCACCTCCGTCAGCGCGATGGGTGCAGCGCCGGCGCGCACCCAGCCTGTCTCGCCGGGTGCTGCCGTCCGCCCCGGGTGATCCTGGAAGATCCCGAGACGGCGCGGGTCGGTCGCGATGACGAGTGCCAGCAGGCCGATCGCCAGGACGACGCCCAGCAATAGCAGCGCGCGCAGTCGAGTGGGGCCGCCCCGACGCGCGGTCACTCGCGATCGCCGCCCGCGCGGCGCGGTCTCGAGAAGGACCGGGTCAGTGCTTCTTGGGCCGCTCGTACAGCTCCGCGCGCGGGTCGGTCGCGTGTCGCCCGTGGCCGGCCTCGGGCGTCTTCTTCGGGAGCACGTACAGGATCATCAGGGCGATCGGGCCGAGGATGATCCCGAGGATGGCCCAGGTCACCGCGCTCCGGCCGAAGCCGGGCGCCATGCGGTACGCATAGATGGCGCACACCACCCAGACGACCGCACCGAGTATGAACAGCCCGGTGCCGAGCAGCGGATCCATGGCGGTGGCCTCTAGCTAGAACTCGTCGAGGTAGCGGTCGACTTCCCAGTCGGACACCTGCGTACGGTACTCGTCCCACTCGGAGCGCTTCGCGTCGACATAGTGGTTGAAGATGTGGTCGCCGAGGGCCTCGCGGATCACCTCGTCGCGCTCGAGCTCGTCGAGCGCCTCGCCCAACGTCCCGGGCAGCTCGAGGATGCCCTTCTCGGCGATGCGAGCGGCATCCATCTCGAAGAGCGACTCCTCTACTGGCTCGGCCAGGGTCATGCCCTTCTCGACCCCGTCGAGGCCGGCCGCGATCATCGCGGCGAACGCGAGATACGTGTTCGAGGAGGGGTCCGGGCAGCGCACTTCGGCACGCGTGCCCTCGACGGACTTGCCCGGCGACACCATCGGGACGCGGATCAGCGCCGAGCGGTTCGTCCGCCCCCAGGTCAGATAGGTCGGCGCCTCGTACCCGGGCACGAGCCGCTTGTACGAGTTCACCAGCGGCGCCAGGACCGCGATCATGCCGCGGGCATGCGCCAGGATGCCGGCCATGTATGAGCGGGCCACGTCCGACAGCCCGTAGGGATTGGCCGGGTCTGCGAAGGCATTCCGGTTTTCGGCGATCGAGTACAGCGACTGGTGGGTGTGCATCCCCGAGCCGTTGATCCCGTGGATCGGCTTGGGCATGAACGTGGCGTACAACCCGTGCTGCTGGGCGATGGCCTTCAGCGCGAACTTGAACGTGATGGCGTTGTCAGCCGTCCGGAGCGCGTCCGAGTACTCGAAGTCGATCTCGTGCTGGCCGACCGCGACCTCGTGGTGGGCGGCCTCGACCCGGATGCCGAACGCCTCGAGCGCGTCGACCATGTCCTGCCGGATCTCCTGGGCGAGGTCGGTCGAGAAGTCGAAGTAGCCCGCCTGGTCGTGGGGCAGCGGCTCGATCGCCCCGTCCTCGCCGCGGCGGAACAGGAAGAACTCCAGCTCGGGACCGGTATTCACGACATACCCGAGCTTCTGCGCCCGCTCGACCTGGCGACGCAGGACACGGCGCGGGTCGCCGACGAATGCCTCACCGTTGGGCGTGAAGACGTCGCAGATGACGCGGGCTGTGCCGCGCGGTCCCGAGCCCGGCTGCCACGGGATCTCCGCGAAGGTGTCCATGTCCGGCATCAGGTACTGGTCCGACTCGGCGATCCGGGTGAACCCCTCGATCGACGAACCGTCGAACCACGTGCCGTGCTTGACCGAGCCCTCGAGCTGATGGACCGGGATCGTGACGGCCTTGACGTGGCCGATGATGTCGGTGAACTGGAGCTGGATGAAGCGGATACCGCTGGACTTGGCGGCCTGGATCTTGGCGGTCGCGTCGGGGGCGGACTCGGGTCGGGTAGCGACGGTCAACGGAACCTCCTGAACGATGGGCCGGGACGGGCGGGGTGAGGCAAGGATACGCCCGGTCGCCGTGGCGACCGGGCGCGGAGCACCGGGGTCTTGGCTTGGATCACATCTCGCTGTAGAGGTAGAACTCGTAGGGGTGCGGCCGCAGCTGGACTTCCTTGGCGCCGGCCCGCTTGAAATCGAGCCACGCCTCGACGACGTCCGGCGTGAAGACATCACCGCGGTACAGGAACTCCTGGTCGGCCTCGAGGGCGTCGAGCGCCTCCTCGAGCGAGCCGGGGGTACCGTCGATGCCGGCCTTCTCCTCAGCGCTCATCTCGTAGATGTCGCGATCGATCGGGGCGGGCGGCTCGATCTTGTTGATGACGCCGTCGAGCCCCGCCAGCAACTGGGCGCTGAACGACAGGTACGGGTTGCAGGTCGGATCGGGCGACCGGAACTCGAGCCGGCGAGCGCCGGGCGTCGTGAAGTAGGTCGGGATGCGGATGCAGGCCGAACGGTTGCGCTGCGAATAGACCAGGTTGATCGGCGCCTCGTAGCCCGGCACCAGCCGGCGATACGAGTTGGTCGTCGGCGCGGCGAATGCGAGCACCGCCTTGGCGTGCTTCAGCAGACCGCCGATGTACCAGCGCGCCGTGTCCGACAGGAGCGCGTAACCCTTCTCGTCATAGAAGAGATTCGTGCCGTCCTTCCACAGGCTCTGGTGGGTGTGCATGCCCGACCCATTGTCCCCGAAGACCGGCTTCGGCATGAACGTCGCGACCTTGCCGGCCGACCGGGCGACCTGCTTGACCAGGTACTTGTAGCGAAGGACCTTGTCCGCGGTCTCGACCAGCGTCCCGTAGTGGATATCGATCTCGGCCTGGCCCGGGCCACCGACCTCGTGGTGCTGGACCTCGACGTCGATGCCGGACGCCTGGAGCGCAAGGACCATCTGGCTGCGCAGGTCTTGGAGCGTGTCCATCGGCGGGACCGGGAAGTAGCCCTCCTTGGGCCGCGGGCGGTGGGCGAGGTTGGGCGTCCCGTTGCGGCCCGAATTCCAGGCACCCTCGTCCGAGTCGATCTCGTACATGGACTTGTGGCCGAACGTCTCGAATCGGAGGGAGTCGAAGATGTAGAACTCCAGCTCGGGGCCCCAGAACGAGGTCGTCGCGATACCGCTCTCGGTCAGGTAGCGCTCCGCTTTGCGCGCGATGTAGCGCGGGTCCCGGCTGTAGGGCTCACGGCTCCCGGGCTCCACGACGTCGCAGGTCAGGATCAGGGTCGTGATGTCAAGGCTCGGATCGACGTACGCCGTGGTCGGGTCCGGCATCAGCAGCATGTCCGACTCGTGGATGTGCTGGAAGCCGCGGATGCTCGAGCCGTCGAACCCGATCCCGTCGATGAAGAGGTCCTCACCGAGCTCCTTGACCGGGATGCTGAAGTGCTGCGACTGGCCGGGTAGATCGACGAAGCGCAGGTCGACCATCAGGACGCCGGCCTCGCGGGCGAGCGACATGACGTCGGCGACGGTCGTAGTGGAAGTGGCGACGCCGCTAGGGATCCGCTCGAGGGTCGTCATCGCGATGGTGGTCCTCCGTCCGCTTTGTGCATCCCGCACGAAACAGCGGGCATACACCTCGGGAGGACACGGTATCAGGCAACCGGGTTGCAATTCAGTACCGGCGCTGGTGCAACTTCTTGTGCATTTTGCATGACCTTGACCGCAAGCATCAGCGCCACTCGAAGGTCGGGGTCGGAGAGGTCCCAATCGCCCCGCGACTCCAGCCGCTGGACGCGATACGCGATGGTGTTGCGGTGCACGCCGAGGCGCGCGGCCGCTTCGGCCAGGCTCGGAGATGACAGCACGGCGGCCAGCGTGTCGATGCGCTCGCGCTGGGCGTCCTCCCGGCCGACGAGGATGGGCGCGAGGAGTTCGCGGGCCTGGCGGATGCCGTCGGGGAGGTTGCGCACGTTGCCGAGCAGGAGGTAGGCGGGCAGCCGGGACGCCCGGACGATGCGCGGCGGGTCGGGCAGGAGATCGGCCGCCTCGAGCGTGGCACGCGCCGCGGCCTCGGCGGCCGGTCGCGCACCAGGTTCACTGAACGACCGGCTCACGGCGATCGTCCGATCAAGGAACGTCGCGAGGCGGCTCGCCGTTTCGAGGCCATCCGGATCGTCGGCCGGTGCCGCAGCGACCAGGCGCAGCTCGAGGCTTTCCGAGCTGCCGCGGAGCAGCAACCGGCGCGGCGACATCAGGAGCCGGAGCTCGGCCCGGGTCTCCTCGCGGGCCGCGATGTCGTCCGGCCCGTCGGGAAAGCGCTGCGCCGCCAGCATCACGACCCACGGTGGGCCGTCGGCCGGGAGCGGGTCCCCTCTACGGGTCTCCTCGCGCGCCTGGCGAACGGCCTCGTCTCGTGCCAGCTCGAGGGCGAGCAGGGCGGCCACGCGTTCCGCGGCGATCCGGTCGAGCTCGTCCGGCGGCTCCTCGCCGAGCAGGATCAATCGACCGCCGGTGCCGGTCTCGCCGGCCGGGGCCGGGATATCGATCCGGAGCGCTCCCGCGCCGGATGGTCGGGCGAGGTAGCTCGCGACGGCGGCAGCCGCGGTCGGCAGATCGGCCGGAGCGTGGACCGCGATCGGGTCGCCTCGGCGGCCCTCGATCACCACGGCCCGACCGAGGAAGGCGCCGATCGTCGCAGCCTGCATGTCGAGCCCGCGACCCAGCAGGGCGAACCGGGCGAGCTGCGCCTCCAAGTCCGCGGCGCGACGATCGAGCTCGGCGCGCCGGTTGACGAGGAAGCCGATCACGCTCCTCTCGAGCGCGACCGGATCGACCCGGCCGAGGTGGAGGGCCGTCAGGCCGGCGGTCGTGGCGGCGTCGCCGAGCGCCGACAATCGATCGTTGCCTGCGTCCCCTTCGACCAGGAGGACGGCCGGTACGCGGGCGTGCGCGAGCGCGACGATCAGGTCGTGGAGTTGGGCTGGGCCGGGCGCCACGACGGCAAGCGCCGGCGCCGGGATGATCGCAAGGTCGCCGGTCTCGAGGGCGTCGAATGCCGGCACCCTGGGCTTGAGGACCCGCACCCAGCCGACCTCGCGCTCGCCCCGCTCGGCCGTCAGGTCATCACCGGCGACCGGTCGTGCCGTCGGGAACAGCGCCCGATGGAGATCGTGGAGCGCGGTCACCCGGTGGCCGGGCGGCGGACCCTGACGAGATCGTCGAGCAGTGCGCCGAATTCGCGCTCGACGTCGACATAGCGGTCGGCACGGAACACCAGTCCGAGCCGGCCGTCGGTCGTGAGGCGGGCCCAGATACGGCGGCGGGGCCGGTAGAAGCTGATGGTGATCCCGGCGATGAGGCTCAGGAACGCCGCCCAGACGATGCCCTGGCCCGGGTCGCGTTTGGCGATCACGAGGGTGTATTCCCCGAAATCGGCCAGCGCGACCGAGATCCCCAGCGCGTCCGACACCTTCTCGTCCCCGACCCGGAGGCGGACGGCATCGAAGTTCTGGACCTGATCGGCTCCGTCCGCGTCGGTCCCGACGACGCGGTACGGCAGGACGACCAGCACACCCGCGCCCGCGTCGTCGCGCCCGAGCAGGAGTTGCAGGCCGAGGTCGCGGCCCGGGACGGCCATGGTCTCGTACGGTGCTCCACCTGCCGAACCGAGCATCGGCACCTTGGCGTCCCAGAGCGGCGCCCCATCCGCATCCTTGACCACGATGTGCGGCGCCGGCCCGAAGCCGTTCTGGTGGAACGTGTAGCCGCCGACGCCGAGGGGGTCGTTGACGCGGATGGTCTTGCGCGCGACCTCGGAGCCGTTCTGGAAGACGGCGAGGTCGGTCGTGAAATCGGTCGGCATGCCCGTCTCGAAGCCCGGCGCCTCGAAGTCGTTGTTCTTGACGAGCATCAGGTCGCTCGTCCCGATGTTCTGGACGGTGCGCGACTCGCCCTCCGGGATGACCAGCCCGAGCTCGTCGCCGAACCTCGATGTCACCGCCGCCGCCACCAGGAAGAGGACCAGGCCGAGGTGGGTGAGCAGAGTCGCCATCTTCGTGTACTGGTGGCGATCGCCGTACACGTACCTCGTTCCGTCCGCGCCGGCCTCCTCGCGCACATGGAAGCCACGGGCACGCACCACACCGGCAAGGTCCCTGCCTGCCATACCGGTCATCGCCGCGCGGTCGGGCAGCCGTGGATCGAAGAACGGCTCGGGCTGTGCGACGCGGACCGCGGACACGTCCCGCCACAAGCGCGGCGTCCGATCCAACGTGCAGACCACGATCGAGATCACCAGCACGACCAGACCGATGCCGAAGATCGGCGACTTGAAGATCGAGAAGACGCCGAGACGCTCGAGGACGTTGACGATCCCCGGGCCGAGGACCGGGTCGTACCGGATGTGGATGGCCTCGATGGAGGTCGCGTAGTCCGCCGGTGACCGGAACGCGAAGTCAGGGAGTTGCTGCAGGGTCATGCCGATCGCGGCCAGGATCGACAGGAAGATGATCTGGGCGACGGCGAAGTCGACCGATGTCAGCAGACGCCAGATACCCCGCCCGACCTGGGCGAACGGGTTCGTGGGCGCGCCCGTGGCGCTCGCCGCCTGGACGGCGGCCGGTGTCGCCACGGAAAAGGCCTAGACGCCGACCGGAGCGCTGCGCGCGGCGCTGCGGGCGACCTCGAGCGCAGCGGCGAAGTCGGCCTGCAGATCCTCGATGTCCTCGAGCCCCACGGACACGCGCAGCAGACCCGGGTTGATGCCCGACGCGACCAGCTCGTCTTCCGAGAGCTGGCGCTGGGAGGTCGAGGGCGGGTGGACGACGAACGTGTGGACGCTGCCGAGCGAGGCGGTCAGCTCGGGGAGGGCCATCGCATCGATGATCGCCTGACCGGCCTCGCGACCACCCTCGACATCGAAGGCGAGCATCCCACCGGAGACGCCGTCGCGGAACTGGCGGACGGCGATGTCGTGCTGGGGATGGCTTGCTAGACCTGGGTACATGACGCGGACCACGCCTTCCTGACGCTCGAGCCACGCCGCGAGTGCCGCCGCATTCCCCGAATGGCGCTCCATCCGCACGCCCAGCGTCAGCAGCCCCCGCAGGATGAGGAACGCATCGAAGGGACCGATGGTGCCGCCCGTGTCGTTCTGGAACGCCTCGACCTGACGGACCAGCTCGGCGCGGCCGGCGACGACACCGGCGATGACGTCGCTGTGACCACCAAGGAACTTGGTCGCCGATTCGATGACGAGGTCCGCACCGAGTTCGATCGGCCGGCAGACGTAGGGCGAAGCGAAGGTGTTGTCGACCACGTAGCTCGCCCCGTGCTCGTGCGCGAGCCGCGCGACCGTCGCGTGATCGGTCACCACGGTCGTCGGGTTGGCGATGGTCTCGGCGTAGACGACCTGCGTCGGTGCGGCCGCGATGGCGGCGGCCACGGCGGCGTTGTCGGTCATGTCGACGAGGTCCACCCTGACGCCGAACCGCGTGAAGATGTCGCCCAGGAGCTTGCGGGTGGAGCCGTACGCCGCGAGCGGACCGACGACCCGGTCGCCCGCCTTGAGTCGCGAGCCAAGGGCCGCATGGACCGCGCCCATGCCGGAGGACAGCGAGGTGCCGGCTTCCGCACCGGCGATCTCGGCGAAGGCGTCGCCGAGCGCGCGGCTGGTCGGGTTGGAGAGGCGCGTATAGGAGTACCCGGCCCGTGCGTCGCTGACGACGTCGGCCAGCTCCTCGGCGTCGGTCGAGGTGAACGTCGCGGTCTGGTAGATCGGCACCGTGGTCGGCCGCTGGTTCACGGCCGGCGTGCGCGAGGCGGCGCGGATAGCGCGCGTCGAGAAACCCTTCGGATCCCGGTCGGTCATGGCCGGGATGCTACACCGCATGGCGTCGACCCTCCGGTTGACGCCTCGGCCGGACGGGAGCACAGTCGAGGCGAACAGAGGACATCGCATGGATCTCATGACCATGATCGTCGTGCTCCTCGTCGGCGCCGCCGTCGTCGGTTGGATCGCCAGCGCACGCGACGGCCGAGCGCTCGAGGCCTTCGGCCTGGGGTTCATCGGCTATCGCTCGTACGGATGGCCACGTGGGGTCCAGGAAGAGGACACGATCCACTTCGACTTCACTGAGCACCCCGGCGGTGATGCCGCGAGCCCGAGCGGGTCGGATGTCGGCCCCGAGGCCGAGCTGATCGAGCTCGATCGTCCGCCGGAGGACGTCCCCGTCAGCCGCCTGCACTAGCCCTCCGGCTCGCTCGCCAGAGCATCCCGGACACGCGGCGACGGTTTGTGCTTCGCTCCTACAAATCGCGGTGCTACGCTGCGGGCGCGGTGGACTGACGGTTCGGAGGAGGGTTCGGCGGTGAGCGACGCGTTCTTCACGGAGGTCACCGAGCCGATCCGGTTCGAGGGTCTCGACTCGACGAACCCGCTCGCCTTCAAGGTCTACGACAAGGACCGGATCGTGCTCGGAAAGCGGATGGAGGAGCACCTCCGACCCGGGGTCTGCTTCTGGCATTCGTTCGCCTGGCCCGGGCTCGACATGTTCGGCATCGGCACCCTGGACCGGCCCTGGCTCGCGGGCACCGGGGATCCGATGGCCGACGCTCGGACCAAGATGGCCGTTGCCTTCGAGTTCTTCTCGAAGATCGACATCCCCTACTACTGCTTCCACGATCGCGACGTCGCGCCGGAAGGCGACACGTTCGCGGAATTCC
Organism: uncultured Chloroflexia bacterium; assembly: GCA_963813535.1. Taxonomy (GTDB): domain Bacteria; phylum Chloroflexota; class Limnocylindria; order Limnocylindrales; family CSP1-4; genus SPCO01. Next base: position 480,906 of record CAWEZH010000003.1, read on the forward strand.
GCGCGAACCTCGACGCGCTCGTCGACGACGCGGCGGGCTACCAGGAGCGGACCGGCGTGCGCCTGCTCTGGGGGACGGCGAACCTGTTCACGCATCCGCGGTATCAGGCCGGCGCTGCGACCAACCCCGACCCCGACGTCTTCGCCTACGCGGCCGCCCAGGTGAAGCACATGCTCGAGGTCACCCATCGACTGGGCGGCCAGAACTACGTCCTGTGGGGCGGCCGCGAAGGGTACGACACCCTGCTCAACACCGACCTCGAACGAGAAGGCGAGCAGCTTGCCCGCTTCCTGCACCTCGTGGCCGAGCACAAGCACCGCATCGGTTTCGGCGGGCAGCTGCTGATCGAACCCAAGCCGATGGAGCCGACAAAGCATCAGTACGACTACGACGCCGCCACGGTCCACGGCTTCCTCGTCCGCCACGGCCTCGAGGGCGAGTACCGCGTCAACATCGAGGCGAACCACGCGACGCTCGCCGGGCACAGCTTCCACCACGAGGTCGCCTTTGCGGTCGCCAACGGCAGTCTCGGCAGCATCGACGCCAACCGGGGCGATCCGCAGAACGGCTGGGATACCGACCAGTTCCCGAACTCGGTCGAGGACCTGGCGCTGCCGCTCTACGAGATCCTGCAGCACGGCGGCATCGACCCCGGCGGGTTCAACTTCGATGCGAAGCTGCGCCGGCAGAGTACGCACCGAACCGACCTGTTCCATGCCCACATCGGTGGCCTCGACACGCTCGCCCGCGCCCTGCTCGTCGCCGCCGACCTCGTCGAGCGTGGTGAGCTCGCGGAGCGCAAGGCCGAGCGGTATGCCGGTTGGGACGGACCGCTCGGTCGGGCGATCCTCGATGGCGGGGAGTCGCTGGAATCGCTGGAGTCCAAGGTCGCGGCGCGGGAGATCGCCCCGAGCCCGGCGTCGGGGCACCAGGAGCTGCTCGAGAACCTGGTCAACCAGTCGGTCTGGTCGGCAGACGCGTCGCGGGTGGCCTCCGGCACACGGCGCTGACCGGGGTGGGCCACGTCGTCGGCATCGACACGTCGACGACTGCGACCAAGGCTGTCCTCGTCGACGAACGCGGAACGGTCGTCGGGATCGGGGCCAGCGAGTACGACTTCGAGATCCCGCGTCCCGGCTGGACCGAGCAATCACCGACCCTGTGGTGGGACGCGACCGTCGCCGCGATCCGGGGGGTGCTCGGTGCGACCGGTGTCTCCGGTGACTCGGTCGCGGCGATCGGGCTGACCGGTCAGATGCATGGACTCGTGCTGCTTGGTGCCGACGACGCCGTGCTCCGGCCCGCGATCCTATGGAACGACCAACGGACGGCGGCCGCGTGCGATGCCATCCGCGCGGCGGTCGGCCGACAACGGCTCATCGACATCACCGGCAACGACGCCCTGACCGGCTTCACCGCACCGAAGCTCGTCTGGGTCCGGGACAACGAACCCGACGTGTGGTCGCGCGTCGCCCACGTGCTCCTCCCCAAGGACTACGTACGGCTCCGGCTGACCGGCGACCACGCGCTGGACAAGGCCGACGGCGCCGGCACGATCCTGTTCGATCTCGCGGCGCGTGACTGGTCACGCGAGGTCGTCATGGCGCTGGGCATCGACCCGGCCTGGCTGCCACCGACCTTCGAGGGTCCGGAGGTCACCGGCTCGGTCTCGGCGGTCGCCGCCGAGGCCACCGGATTGCGTGCCGGTACCCCGGTCATCGCCGGCGGAGGCGATCAGGCCGCGAACGCGGTCGGCGTCGGCGCGGTCGAGCCTGGGGTCGTCGCGCTCTCGCTCGGCACGTCCGGGGTCGTGTTCGCGACCACCGATCGACCGCTCCGCGACCCTGCCGGCCAGGTCCACGCGTTCTGCCACGCCGTGCCTGGGCGATGGCACCTGATGACGGTGATGCTGTCGGCGGCGGGCAGCCTGCGCTGGTTTCGCGACACGTTCGCGCCGGGCGAGGACTACCCGACGCTGGTCGAGGCTGCAGGCCCCGTGCCGGCGGGCTCGGACGGGCTGCTGTTCCTGCCGTATCTCAGCGGCGAGCGGAGCCCCCACCCGGATCCCCAGGCACGCGGCGCGTTCGTCGGGCTATCGCTGGCACACGATCGCCGGCACCTGACGCGGGCCGTGCTGGAGGGTGTGGCGTTCGGGCTGCGCGACGGCCTCGACCAGATGATCGCGACCGGGATGCCGGCGCCGGACCAGGTCCGGGCGTCGGGCGGAGGCACGGCTAGCCCCCTCTGGCGGCAGATCCTGGCCGACGTGCTCGGGGCGGAGCTCGCGACGGTGAACACGACCGAAGGTGCCGCGTACGGGGCGGCGTCGCTGGCCGCGGTCGGTGCCGGCTGGTATCCCCGCGTGGAGGACGTGGCCGGCGCGTTCGTCCGGGTCAGCCCGGCGGCATCACCCGGCCCTGACGCCGGCCACTACGCCGAGGTCCACGCCGCGTACCGCGAGCTGTATCCGGCCCTGGTTCCGACGTTCCGTCGGACCGCCGGGTAGTCGCGGCGGGACGGGCTGGATCCGGACCCTACGTGCGCAGCTCGAGCTGCTCCAGCTCCTTCTTGCTGGCCTCCTCAGGCCGCTTGCCGAGGACGATCATGCCCACGATCTCGTCGGGCGTGACGTCGCCCTTGTCGACCGTGTCGACGATGCGGCCGTGGTACATGATGCTGACCCGGTCGGACAGGTCGAAGACGTCGTGGATGTCATGGCTGATCAGGAAGATGCCGATCCCCTCGTCCTTCAGCTGCCGGATGAGGGTGCGGACCTGGGCGGTCTCGGCCGGACCGAGCGCGGCCGTGGGCTCGTCCATGATCAGGATCCTGGCGTTGAAGTGGACCGCCCGCGCGATCGCGACCGCCTGGCGCTGGCCCCCCGACAGGGACTTGACGGGGGCTTTGAAGTTCCTGAACCGGGGGTTGAGACGGCCCATGACCGTGCGGGTCGCGGACTCCATCGCGGAGTCGTCGAGTGATCCGAAGCGCGTAGTCAGCTCGCGGCCAAGGAACAGGTTGGCCGCCGCGTCCACGTTGTCCGCCAACGCGAGCGTCTGGTAGATGGTCTCGATCCCCAGGGCCTTCGCGTCGCGCGGGTTGTTGATCGCGACTTCCTCGCCGTCGATGAGGGTCTGGCCCGAATCGGCGACCTGGGCGCCGGACAGGACCTTCATGAGGGTCGACTTGCCAGCGCCATTGCCGCCGACGAGGCCGACGACCTCGCCGGCGTAGAGATCCTCGTTCACCCCGTCCACGGCATGGACGCCGCCGAATGAGACGCGGATGTCCCGCATCGCGACGAGCGGCGCTGTCCCGACGGCGGTGGCCACCGGTGGGGCCACGACCCCATCGGTGACTGGATCCGTGACCCCAGGCTGTGGCGGCTGGGGCTCAGGCGTCCCGGATCCGGCGAGTGTCATCAGGGCCTCCCAGCTCGGCGCCGAAGGACGGTATCGAGACCGACCGCCGTGACGAGCACGATGCCGACGATGATGTCCTGGATGGGGGCGGCGACCTTCAGGAGGGCCATGCCCGACTGGAGCGACTGCATGAGGACGGCGCCGAAGACCGCGCCGGGGATGGTGCCGATGCCGCCCGCGAACGACGTTCCGCCGATGACGACCGCGGCGATGACCGCCAGTTCCGCGCCAACCCCGAGGCCGACGACGGCCGACTCGAGGCGGGCGATCGAGATCGCACCGCTGACGGCGGCGAGGACGCCCATGAGGACGAAGGTCATCATGATGATCCGTTTGGTGTTGATGCCACCCAGCTCGGCCGCTTCGGGGTTGCCGCCGATCGCGTAGACATAGCGACCGAAGCGACGCCGGGTGGCGAGGATCGTCATGACCACCGTCACGCCGATCGCGATGAGCACAGGGTTGGCGATGCCGGTCGGGATCTGCAGTCCGCCGTCCGGCCAGGCGATGCCATTGGCCTCGGCGAACTGACGGGCCAGGCCCTCGGGCCAGAAGTAGTTGTTGGCGATCCAGACCGCGCCGAAGGCGCCGACACAACCGACCAGGCCGATCGTGATCTCGGCCCACATCGGCCGGACCGGGAAGCCGTAGCGGCGTCGACGTCGCCGGCCGCTGATCAGGGCATAGATCAACGCGGCAACGGCGATCCCGCCGATGATCCACGAGATGGCGGCCCCGACGGATCCTTTGGGTCCGCCGCCCAGGAGCAAGAAGGTGCCGTCCAGGGGAGCGATCGTCCGACCGCTGGCCAGGGTCCAGGCGAAGCCGCGCCAGACGAGCAGCCCGCCAAGCGTGACGATGAACGATGGGATGCCGACGTACGCGACCAGGAGCCCCTGCAGGCCGCCGATGGCGATGCCGACGATGATGCCCGCGGTCAGGGCGATGATCCAGGTCAGTGGGTGACCCAGGCCGAGTCCGAGCGCATTGGGCAGCCACTCGGCCTGCATGATCGCCATGAACATCCCCGTGAACCCGAGCATGGACCCCACGGACAGGTCGATATTGCGGGACACGATGATCAGGACCATGCCGGAGGCCATGACCGCGACAGCCGCCGACTGGACCGAGAGGTTCCAGAGGTTGCGAGCCGTGAGGAACGAACCTCCGGACAGGATGTTGAACCCGATCCAGATGACGGCCGTTGCCGCGATCATGCCCAGCAACCGTGTGTCGATCTCCATCGACAGGAGCATCGACCGCATCGACCGAGGGGCTCTGGCTCCGGCGTCCGGTGCGGCGGCGATCGTGGTCTGGCTCATCAACCGGCTCCCTCACTGACCGGGTAAGGCGACGCGCCCTGCTCCGCGTCGGGCGGAACAGGGCGCGAGGACAACGGCGCTGGGGGTGATCCCTAGCAGGGCGGGACGGACCCGGCGGGCACGTCCTTGCAGAGTTCCTCCTTGGTGACCCATTCGTTGTCGATGGCCTTCTGGAGGTTGGCCTTGGTGATGGGCTCGGGCTGCAGGAAGATCGAGCTCATCATGATCTTCTTCTCGGGGGTCTCGAACTGGACAGCGCCTGCGACGTCGGCGAGCGCAGTGCCGGCGCAGAGCGCGACGGCGGCGGTGCCGGCCGCGGCGCCAAGCAGGCGAGCGTCCTTGCCGACGCTGACGAGCTGGGTGCCGAGCGCGACGCGGTTCAGGGCCGCCTTGTCAGCGTCCTGCCCCGTGACGGGGACCTTGCCATCGAGGCCCTGGCCCTTGAGCGCCGCGACGACGCCGCCGGCCATGCCGTCGTTGAGCACGATCGCCGCGTCGATCTTGTTGTCCTCGGCGGTGAGGAACTGCTCCATGGTGGTCTGCGCGATAGCGGCATCCCAGTTGTCGGTGTAGTCCTCGCCGACGATCTTGATGTCGCCGGACGTGACCGACGCGCCGATGACCTTCTCGATGCCCGATCGCAGGAAGTCGGAGTTCGCGTCAGCGCTGTTGCCCTTGATGATCACGTAGTTGCCCTTGGGCACCACCTTGACGATCTCCTCGGCCATCAGCTGTCCGACGAGCGGGTTGTCGAAGGTGATGTAGAAGGCCTTCTCATTCTCGATCAGGCGGTCGTACGCGATGACCGGGATGCCTCGATCTACGGCGGCCTGCACGGTCGGCTGGATCGCCGTGCCGTCCTGGGCCAGGATGATGATCACCTTCGCGCCGTCGGTGATGAGCTGCTCGACGTCCGTCGCCTGCTTCTCGGCGGACGAACCCGCGTCGGTGCCGACGTACGAGCCGCCCGCACCCTCAACGACCTGCTTGATGTTGGGCTCGTCCCACTTGGCCCAACGCTCTTCCTTGAAGTTGTTCCAGGACACCCCGACCTTGCAGTCGGCAGCGGCCGCGCTGCCTGACGCGCTGGCTGCGGGTTCACTGGCAGCCGGTGCGCTCGCTGCGGCGCTTGGTGCCGATGAGACACCGGCGCCCGTCGAGCATGCAGCGAGGAGTAGGACGGCGCTCAATGAGAGCGCGGCCACCCTTCGAATGGACATCGTTGACTCTCCTCCTGTGCGGTTACGCCTCGAGCGATCCGATGTCGGACCCAAGGCTACCATCGGTGATGCCCCGCGCCCCCCTCGTTTCCTCCTTTCTACGGCCTCCTCATGCGCTTGCCAGGGCGGCCATGGTCCGGCGGGGACGCAGCCAGGCCGCAGGGTCGGCGAGCAGTGGTCCGAACGCAAGCTCCGCTGCTCCGAGCAGCGGAGCGTCGTCTCCGAGTGATGTTGGTACGACCCGGACGAGTCGGCGCGACGCGCGCAAGACGCGTCGATCGAGCTCGGCCTCCAGGGTCGAGCGGACGTACGGGTAGCTGGCGGTCAGCCGGCCGCCGAGCAGGACGAGGCTCGGGTTCAGGACGTTGATCAAGCCGGCGAGCCCGATGCCGAGCCAGCGTCCGTTGGCGGCGAAGGCGTCGAGCGCCGTGGCGTCGCCCGCCTCGGCCTCGGCGAGGATCCGGTCGTATGTCTCACGGCCGCCCTCCGGTGAGCGTCCAGCGCTGCGCAGCAGGGCGCTGGTCCCGACCTCCGTCTCCCAGCAGCCCAGCGATCCACAGCGGCACGGCAGCCCGTCCGGGTTGACCGGCATGTGACCCACCTCGCCACCGTAGCCTGCGGCGCCGACCAGCGGCTGTCCGTCGACGATCAGTCCGCCGCCCACGCCGATGGAGCCCCAGATCAGCATCACGTCGTCGATGCCCCGGGCCACGCCGCGGCGATGCTCCGCGAGGACGGCGAGGTCCGCCTCGTTCGCGAAGGCGATCGGCACGTCCATTTGCAGTGCGTCGACCAGCGCATCGCCCAGCGCTTCGTCGCGCCAGCCCAGGTTCGGGGCGACGGACACCATGCCATCGCTGCGGCGAACGACGCCGACCACGGCGACGCCGATCCCGACAAGACCGTCCTCGGACGGCAACCGGTCACGCAGCGTCCACGCAAGCTCGGCGAGGGCCGTCGCGATGTCGCCGACGTTCGAGCGCCGGCGGGGGAGATCGATGCGGACCAGGTCGAACACGTCACCGCCCAAGCCGACCGTGGCGGCGGCGAGCAAATCGACCGCGACCTCCAGCGCCAGGACGACCGCCCCATGGGGATCGGGCCGGACGAGCGGCGATGGCCGGCCCGGTGTCCCGTCCAGCGCGGCCGGACCCTCGAACGCCAGCCTGCCCGCGACGAGCTCCCCGATGAGCCCGCGGATCGCGCTGCGGGTCAGCCCGGTGCGCGCGACGAGGTCCGAGCGCGACAGCGGGCCGCTCTCGTGCAGCTCGCGGATGATCGCGCTCAGGTTCGCCCGACGTACGGTCTCGCTGCGGTGTCCGAGCTCGTCCCGACCGATGAACACTGGGGGTTTGTGTTCCTCTTTCTCAAATTGTGCTGTGCGAGACTCGTACAAGGACGCGGCCATGTCAATACGGCTGGTAGGAGGGGTCGATGTCGAGCGTGCTTCGGTGGGGGATCCTGTCCACGGCGGACATCGCGCTACGGAAGGTGATCCCGGGCGTGCGCACGGCGGCCCGCTGCGAGATCGTGGCGATCGCCTCACGGGACGGGGTGCTGGCACGTAGCGCGGCGGAGCGCCTGGGCATCCCGACCGCCCACGCCTCGTACGAGGCGCTGCTGGCCGATCCGAACGTCGACGCGGTCTATATCCCGCTGCCGAACCACCTCCACGCCGAGTGGACGATCGCCGCCCTGCGGGCTGGCAAGCACGTCCTGTGCGAGAAACCGCTGGCGATGACCGCGGACGACGCCCAGCGGATGGTCGATGTCGCCTACGAGTCGGACCGCCATCTCATGGAGGCGTTCATGTACCGCCACCACCCATCGTGGGTGGCCGCGCTCGACCTGGTGGCGGCTGGGCGGATCGGCACGCTCACCGCGGTCCAGAGCTGGTTCTCGTACTTCAATGATGACCCCGCCAACATCCGCAACGTGCGCGATTACGGCGGGGGAGCCCTCTTCGATATCGGGTGCTATTCGGTCAACCTGTCACGGATGGTGTTCGGCGGCGAGCCGTCCCGGGTCGCGGCGTCGCTCCGACGGGATCCGTCGACGGGCGTGGACGTGCTGACCAGCGCGATCCTCGACTTCGAGGGCGGCATCGCGACGTTCAGCTGCTCGACCCGGACCGAGACCGACCAGCGCGTCGACATCTACGGCACGACCGGCCGCATCTCGATCGAGATCCCGTTCAACATCCCGCCGGACCGCCCGACGCGCGTGTTCCTCACAGCGGGCGGCGATCCACCCGTGGCCCCGGACAGGCAGGTCGTCGAGTTCCCGATCGCCGATCCGTATGGCGTCGAATTCGAACGGTTCGCGACGGCCGTGCTCGACGGCGGCCCCACGCCGGTCCCGCCGGAGGACGCCGTCGCCAACCTGCGCGTGATCGAGTCGATCTTCGAGGCAGCCGACCGCGGTACGGCGGCGGCCTCGTCGTAAACCTAGCCGCTCCCACCTCGAGATGCCACGGCCGCGCCATCGACCCGCTCGGGGATCGGATCGGGTGGAGGCGGATACGATGTCGGTTCGGCTTCACGACCGGGCCGCAGTAGGGGATCGACGGGACATGTCAGCCGCTCGACAGCCATGACCAGCCGGACGCTCGCCGTCGGCGGGACGAGCTATCCGCTGGTCCTGCCGAACATCCGCGACCCGCGGCTGCACGTGGCGGCGGTCATCATCACAGTGCATGTCCTCGGGCAGGTCGGGCTGCACTTCGAGGTCAGCGTCCCCCAGATCCTCGCGGCCATCGTGACCTGCGCGATCCTCGAAGTCGCCTTGGCGTTCCGCCAGAGCCGCGCGTTCGTCTGGCCGGCCAGCGCGATGCTGACGGGCAGCGGCGTCGCTCTCATCCTGCGCGTCGTCGGGACGCCCGCCGATGACCCCTGGAACACCTACGCCTGGTATGTCTTCGCCGCGGTCGCGGGCCTGTCCCTGCTCACCAAGTACGTCATCCGCTACCGCGGCAACCACGTGTTCAACCCGTCCAACATCGGGCTCGTACTGGCATTCATCATCCTCGGCAGCACCCGGGTCGAACCGCTGGACTTCTGGTGGGGGCCGTTCGACATCTGGCTGATCCTCGCCTACGCGGTGATCATCGGCGGCGGTGTGCTGATCACACGGCGACTCGATCTGCTCGCCCTGGCCGCCACGTTCTGGGTGGGCCTTGCAGTCGGTGTCGGTCTTCTCGCCGGGTCTGGTCACTGCATGACCGCCAACTGGGCCTTCGCGCCGGTCTGTGGCGTCGACTTCTGGCGGGTGATCATCACGTCGCCGGAGGTGCTGATCTTCCTGTTCTTCATGATCACGGATCCGAAGACCGTGCCGACGGGGCGCGTCGGCCGTGTCGTCTTCGGTCTGCTGGTGGCGTTGGCGAGCACGCTCCTGATGGCGCCGCAAACCGATGAGTTCGGCACGAAGGTCGGGCTCCTCGCAGGCCTCGTGGTCATCTGTGCCGCACGTCCGATCCTCGACCGACTGCTGCCGGAACCACGCTCGGCGTCCGACGACGTGAGCCGGTTCGCGACGAGGGTTGCCTTCGGCTCCGACGTCCGTGCCGGCACCATCCGGGGCCTCGGCCGCGTAGCGCTCCTGGTGGGCATGGTCTTCGTCGTCGGAGCCGGCATCGTCGTCGCCGGCACGCCGGCGCGTGCGCCGGCCGCGCCGGATGTCGCGGCCGTGCTGGACAGGGTCCCGCACCAGGTCGATCCGGCGACGTTCCCTGTGATCACCGTCGATCCGGACGTCACCGACTGGAACCACGAGATCGCCGGACCGGGCGCCCAGGAGATCGTGCTGACCCTGGCCGAGAACCTCGAGCTCGAGAACCAGGCGCTCCTCCGGGCGGACCCGGCGATCCTCGCCGCCGTCGATCACGGCGATCGCCTGACCGAGATGCGGGCACGCGTCGAGGAGGCCGTTTCTACGGGCAAGACGGTCATCGCCCGGTACCGGTTCGACGCGATGGACATGTCCCTGCGTGAGCCATTCGGCGTGCAGAGCGGGCTGAGCCTGGCCCTCGAATCGCGCGGGACGATGACCGAGGAAACGTACGACGCGGGCGGCGCCCTCTTGGACCGTCGAGATACACCGTTCACGCGGACGTTCGTGATGCGCCGGGCGACGGGCGATCGCTGGCTCAACGTGGCCGTCCTGCCACCGGAGGCCGGCAGCTGATCGGGACCGGGATCCGGTCCGTGCCCCGCGTCGGTGTGCTTGCCATCGTCGCAGCCATCGTCATCGTCACGGTCGGCGGCCTCATCGTGGCGCGGACGCTCATCACGACCGGTCCCCTGTCCCCGGCTCGACCTGTCGCGCTCGACGCTCCGCATTTCGTCGATGAGGCCAGCGGAGCGGGCATCGACCACGCGTATGGCGGCGATTACCCATATGTCGTGGGTGGCGGCGTTGCGACGTTCGACTGCGACGACGATGGGGCGCCGGACCTGTACCTGGCGGGTGGCGCGGACCCTGCGGGCCTGTACCGGAATCGAAGCGAGATCGGCGGGGCCCTGCGTTTCGAGCAGGTTGTAGCGCCCCTGACCGACATGTCCGGCGTCTCGGGCGCCTACCCGATCGATATCGATGGTGATCGGCATACGGATCTGGCCGTGCTTCGTCTTGGCGAGGACGTCATCCTCCGAGGACTCGGCGAGTGCCGCTTCGAGCGCGCCAACGAGGCGTTCGGCATCGATGACCCCGACAACTGGACGGTCGGGTTCAGCGCGACCTGGGAGCTGCCGTCGGCACCGCTGCCGACCCTGGCCTTCGGTGATTACCTCGTCCTCGACGACAAGGGCGAGTGGACCGGCGCCTGCGCGGATGACCGACTCGTGCGACCGGCCGCGTCGGGCGATCGCTACGCGGCGCCGATCGCGCTCCGACCGAGCTGGTGCACGCTCTCGATGCTCTTCAGCGACTGGGACCGGTCGGGTCGCCGTGACCTGCGCGTTTCGAACGACCGGCACTACTACCGCGACGGCGAGGACCAGCTGTGGCGCATCGAGTCGGGCCAGCCGCCGCGCTCCTACACGCGCGAGGAGGGCTGGGCCCGACTGCGGATCTGGGGCATGGGCATCGCGAGCCAAGACCTCACCGGCGATCGCTATCCCGAGGTCTATCTGACCAGCCAGGGGGACAACAAGCTTCAGTCACTCGCGGATGGACCGAACGCGCCACGCTACGAGGACATCGCCTTGCCCCGGGGCGTGACCGCCCACGTCCCGTACGCGGGTGGGGAGAATCTGGCCTCCACGGCATGGCATCCGGCCTTCGAGGACGTCAACAACGATGGGCTCACCGACCTGTTCGTGAGCAAGGGCAACGTCGACCACCAGCTCGATTACGCCATGAAGGACCCGAGCAACCTCCTCATCGGGCAGGCCGATGGCACCTTTGTCGAGGGCGCCGTGACGGCGGGCATCGTCGGCTACGGCAGTGCGCGCGGGGCTTCCCTGGTGGACCTCAATCGGGATGGGTTGCTCGATCTCGTCCAGGTCATCCGCCGGGAGAACGTCCAGCTGTGGCGCAACGTCGGGTCGGGCGACGCGGCCGCAGCCCGGCCGATGGGCCATTGGTTGGCGGTGGACCTCGACCAGGCTGCGCCAAACCATGACGCGATCGGGGCGTGGATCGAGGTCCGAGCCACCGGTGACGTCCAAGCGGAGCGTGAGGTCACGATCGGTGGCGGGCACGCCAGCGGGCAGCTCGTGCCCATCCATTTCGGGCTCGGCGCCGCGACGTCGGCCGAGGTGCGCGTGACCTGGCCGGACGGCGAGGTCGGCCCGTGGCTCCAAGTCGCGGCGGACCAGGTCGTGCGGATCGAGCGCGGCGCGACGACGGCGCAGCCGCTGGCGCCATGAGGAGTCGAGGATGTCGATGACGCGCGTCGCTCGTCTCGCCGAGGTGACCCTCCCGGACTTCGGACGCCCGACGACGACGCCCGACCTGCCCGCGTCGCTCTATGCGGCGCGCCTCGATCGACTGCGGGAATGCATGGACCGGCGCGGGTACGACCGGCTCGTCGTGTATGCCGACCGCGAGCACAGCGCGAACCTGGCCTGGCTGACCGGCTTCGATCCCCGGTTCGAGGAGGCAGTCCTGGTCCTCGGCTCGACCGGCGAGCCCGCGATCCTCGTCGGCAACGAGTGCTACGGGATGGCCGGTGCGGCCCCGCTCCCGATGCGACGCCACTACTTCCAGGACCTCAGCCTGCCCAGCCAGCCGCGCGACCGCTCGCGGCCGCTCGCCGAGATCCTCGGCGATGAGGGCGTCACGACGGGCGCACGTGTCGGCGTCATCGGCTGGAAGCCGTACGCCGACCGGGCGATGCTCGATATCCCCTCGTTCCTCGCCGACGAGCTTCGCCGGCTGGCAGGTCCGAGCGGCGTCGTCGAGAACGCCGTCGACCTGCTCATCGACCCGGCCGACGGTCTCCGGGTCATCAACGAGGTCGATCAGCTCGCGGCGATGGAGGCCGCGGCCTGCACGACGTCGAGCGGTGTGCGCAACGTGCTCACCGGCATCCGACCGGGGATGCGCGAGCGCGATGCGGTCGCCCTGCTGGGCTGGGACGGCACGCCACTGTCATGTCATCTGATGCTGACCGCAGGACCGCGTGCGGCACTCGGTCTCCTCAGCCCGGGCGATCGTCCGATCGAGCGCGGCGATCCGTTCACGGTGGCCTTCGGGATCTGGGGCGCGTTGAACTGCCGAGCCGGGTTCGTCGTCGAGGACGCCGGCGGGCTACCGGCCGAGGCGAGCGACTACGTCGACCGCCTGGTCGGCCCCTACTTCGCGGCGGTCGCCGAGTGGTACTCGGCGTTGCGGATCGGGCAGACCGGCGGCGCGCTGCACGACATCATCGACCGCCACCTCGGCGATCCGTTCTTCGGCATCTTCCTGAACCCAGGTCACCAGATCGGCCTTGACGAGTGGGTGAACTCGCCGATCGGGCCGGGGTCGACCATCGAGCTCAGATCGGGCATGGCATTCCAGGTCGACATCATCCCGGCGACCGGGACGCCGTACTTCACCTCCAACATCGAGGACGGCATCGGTCTGGCCGACACCTCGCTGCGCGGCGAGCTGGCCGCTGCGTATCCCGACGCGTGGGAGCGGATCCAGCGCCGGCGATCGTTCATGGCCGATGTGCTCGGCATCGAGCTCCATCCGGACGTCCTGCCGTTCTCGAACATCCCGGCCTTCCTGCCTCCGTACTTGCTCCGACCCGACCGGGCCATGACGATGGCCGAGTGACGAGCGACGAGGTCCCGTCGACGGCGATCGTCCTCGAGGGCGACGGTGCGACCCTGACAGTGGATGCGGAGCATGGCGCGCGACTCGCGTCGCTCCTCGTCGACGGCCACGAACTCCTGGTCACGGAGGGTGACGGGCCGATCTGGTGGGGCTGCTACCCGATGGCCCCGTTCGCCGGGCGCATCCGCGACGGACGCTTCCCGTTCCGCGACCGGCTGTACGACGTCCCGCTGTCGTTGCCGCCGAACGCCATCCACGGGACCGTCCTGGACCGGCGGTGGGAGGTCACCGCCCGATCCGCCGAGGGCGTCGAGCTCACGACCGACCTCGGACCGGATTGGCCGTTCCGCGGCCGGGTTGTCCAGGCGATCGTGCTGGTGCCCGGCGGGATGGAGTTGGTCCTTCGGCTCGAGGCGGACGAACCGATGCCCGTCGTCCTCGGGTGGCATCCCTGGTTCCGGCGCTCTGTCGGCGGGGCCAGTGCCCAGCTGGCGTTCGAGGCGCATTCGATGTACCTCCGCGGGCCGGACGGCCTGCCGACCGGATCGATCGGGGCGCCCACCCCGGGCCCGTGGGATGACGCGTTCGCCGACCTGGTGACCCCGCCCCGGCTGACCTGGCCCGGGGTCCTGGAGCTCGACGTCCGCTCGACCGCCCCGTTCTGGGTCGTCTTCGACGAGCGGGACGACGCCCTCTGCGTGGAGCCACAGACGGCACCACCGGACGCGTTCAACCTCGCGTGGGCGGCCGGCGTGGAGCCGCCGATCGCGGCACCCGACCACCCGGCGTCGATCGCGATGGCGTGGCGCTGGTCACGACCCGCCCGGACGACCGAGCGTCGGGCGATCACGCCTTCGAAGCGACGCCCTTCGGGTCCGGCACGTTCACGCCGGTGACCCGGTTCTTGCCGGCTCGCTTGCTGGTGTACATCGCCCGGTCGGCGCTGATCATCAGCTCGTCGGCGGTCTGCCCATCGTCCGGGTAGGACACGACGCCGACCGACATCGAGGGACGGATCGCCTCGTCCGGCAACCCGAGATCGAGCTCGTTGACGCCGATGCGGATCTTCTCGGCGAGGACGAATGCGCCGGTCGGGTCCGTCTCGGGGAGGAGCACGACGAACTCGTCGCCGCCGTAGCGCGCCGCCGTATCGATGCGCCGGACGCCATCGCTCACGACCAGACCGACGGCCGCCAGGACCCGGTCGCCATGGAAGTGACCGAGCCGGTCGTTGATGGCCTTGAGCTCATCGAGGTCCATCATCAGGAGGCAGAACCCACGCCCCGATCGGGCGCTGCGGGCGATCTCCCGCTCCAGTGCCGCGAAGAAGAAGCCGCGGTTGAACAGCGACGTCAGCGGGTCGATCGTGGACAGGCGGATGGCCGCGTCGCGCGTGCTGCGCTGCTGGCGGGCGATGACCATCGCGACGTAGGCGAGCAGGATCATGGCCGTGAGGTTGATGCCGACCGTGGCGACCGTGAACGGGTCCGCAAGCACCGCCGGCGATGACCCGAGCATGATGGCCAGCAGGTAGCCGATGGCCGCGATCAAGGCGAGACCCAGCGTGATGCCGGGTGACACGACCAGTGCGGCGCCGCCGACGATCAGCGGATAGACGAAGAAGAACGGGCTCTCTGCCCCGCCGGTGAGCGCCACGAGGATCGTCGCGACGGTGATGGCCACGGACCCCTCGACGACGTACTTGGCGGGCCCGAGCGCCCCGGACGGGAGCAGGTCGTGGATGACCAGCACGAACACGCCGCCGAGCGCGAGCAGCATGAAGATCGCGGTCTGGCTCTCCGGCCACAGGCCAGTGACCCCGACGATCGTCGTGACGGCGAGGAGGAATACCCACGACGCGATGCGCACGACGCGGTCGTACGCGCGCGTGGTCTCGTCATCCTGGGCGCGATCGGCGTCGCCCCGACCGACCACCGCGGCAGCGGCCATCGCGCGCTCCGAGCGGACGTCCCCCCGGTCGTCGGATGGGGTCCCGGAGCGGACCCGCTCGATGACCGGCGATGCCACCAAACCCGCCATCACCACGAGATTCGCGAGGACGGCGATGACGATCAGCGCAAGGATCGGCTCCAGCGACACGCACTCATATTAGCCCGGGTACTGGCCGAATTGGCCGTTGCGCCCTGGCGCCAACGCAACACAACGGTGCGTACAGGCGCCACCGCTTCGGTGCACGCACGCGCCAGCGTCAGCGCGTTCCCCACTGGTAGGTCTGCTTGACCATGCGGAGATAGACGAACGTTTCGGTCTCGCGGACACCCTCGATCGAGCGCAATCGCTCGGTCAGGAATCGCAGGAGGGCTTCGTTGTCCTCGCAGACCGTCTCGATCAGCAGATCGTAGGTGCCGGCGGTGATGACGACGTAGTCGACCTCGGGCATCTCGGCGACCGCCTCCGCGACCGACACGAGCTGGTCGCTTTCGCAGCGGATGCCGATCATCGCCATCTGCTGGAAGCCCAGCTTCAATGGATCGGTCACACCGACGATCTGCAGGATCCCGCGCTCGATCAATCGATTCGTTCGGGCGCGGACCGCAGCCTCGCTCACACCGAGCTCCGCGGCGATCTGGGTGAACGGTCGACGGCCGTCGGCCTGGAGATGCTCGATGATCCGCTTGTCGAGGTCGGAGACCTCTTCGCTGCGGGTCGACAGAGCACGCGGTCGCGACCGGGCGACGTCGGTCATGACCACAGGGTACGGCCTGCTGGTCGCGGCGAGGCCGTCAGTTTCGAATCGCTCCCCGGCTGGCGGTCACTTCGCCTTCGGCGAGGGTGCGGCGCTCGGGACGGCAGCCGTGGTCGGCTCGAGGACCACGGGCACGCTCGTGCGGGTCTTGAGGGGTGACAGCAATCGGTCGGTCGCGAGCACGAGGTGGCCGAGACCATCGACCTGCGGTGCGCTGAGCTCGCTCGGCTCGGCCCCGGACTTCTTGGGACCCCAGACGATGAGGATGTTGCTGCCGGCGATGGCGATCGGCGGCTCGCCCGTCCCGGGCGCTTCGCCATCGGGCCAGGCGAGGGCCTTCGACAGCGCCTTCTCCGAGCGGTATTCGGTGATCTCGAAGGGCCACCCGAGATACGTCCCGTACACCTTGGTGACGACGTCGGTCCCCTCGGCGCCGAGCGTCGCGGTGTTGGCCGTGATCCGCAAGCCCGCCTTGCCAAGACCGGCGAACACCTGCTTGACGGTCGCGGGAGTGGGCAGGTGCGGGTTCGGGGTGGCGCGGGGCGTCGGAGCGATAGCGGGCGGCGCCGGACTCGCCTGCGCGCCGCCGCATGCAGCCGCGACCGCGGCCGCGACGATGAGCGCGGTGGCGGTGCGTCCCGTCCGCATCTGGGGCTGAGCCATGGCCGTGCGATTTTCGGGAGTAGGAGACCTCGGCGTCGACCCTACTTTGGTACCCGGCAGTCAGCCATCCAGCAGGCGCAGGACCGGCGCGAATGCCTCGATCGACCCTCTCGTGATCGGGTCGATCACGAGCTGCACATGGGCGATCCCCGCTCGGGCGTAGGCGCGGAGGGCATCGGCCATGACCTCCGGGGGGCCCTCGAGCGGTGGCGGTGGCGACTCCGCGTAGCTGCCCTGCACGCGACCCGTGCCGTCGGGGAACTGGATCAGCACCGCGACGGTCCGCTCGATGTCAGCCGGATCGCGGCCGACGTCGCGTGCCGCCGCGTCGACGACGTCGCGCAGCCGGGCGACGCCGTCCGGTGTATTGCCGATGTCGGCGAACCAGCTGTTCCAAGCCTGGACGTGGGGCGCCGCGATACGCAACATGCGCGGGCCGTTCGAGCCGATCATCAGTGGCGGCCCGGTCGGGCGCGGTCCACGCGGCAATAGCTCGCAGTCGCGCGCCTGGTAGAAGCGGCCATCGAAGTCGATGGCGCCGTCCTGGAGCAGCGTCCGGATGATCGTGAACGCCTCCTCGAACCGGTCGACCCGGTGGTCGAAGGGGACACCGAAGGCCCGGAACTCCGTCTCGTTCCAGCCGGCCCCGAGGCCGAGGATCAGGCGGCCGCCACTGATCTCGTCGATCGTGCTCGCCTGTTTCGCGAGGATCGCCGGGTTGTGGAACGCGGTACAGGCGACGAGCGGCCCGAACTCGATCCGGCTGGTGACGGCGGCGATCGCCGACAGCATCGACCAGGCCTCCCACGGGCCACGCGGCGGGCGGTCCGGCCAGCGGTAGAGCAGGTGCTCGCCGAGCCAGACCGAGTCGTAGCCGAGGTCCTCGATCGCCCGGGTCATGTCGAGCAGCTCCGACCAGCGCGTCTCCCGCTCGACCTCGGGCAGCTGGATGCCGACCTTCAGCGGCCTGTGCGCCATCCGTGGCTAGTGCGCGGCGGTCGGGATGAGGGCGTCGTGCATCGCCCGCAGGTGGTCGGGCGTGCTGCCACAGCAGGCCCCGACGATCCGTGCACCGGCCGCGCGCATCTGGACGCCGAAATCCGCCATGGTCGACGGGTCGGCGCGGTAGACGGCCCGCATGTCGACGAGCTCCGGCATGCCGGCGTTCGACTTGGCGACGAGGACTACCTCCGGATCCGCAGCGTGCATCCGCTCCATGACCGGCAGCAGCTCGTCCGGTCCGTTGCCGCAGTTGCCACCGACAGCATCGGCACCCCAGGCGACCAGCGCCTCGACCGCCTGTTCGGGCGTGACGCCCATCATCGTGTGCCCACGGGTGTCGAAGGTCATCGTCGTGATGAGAGCGATGCCTGGCGAGGCGCGCCGGACTCCTTCGATGGCGGCTTTGATCTCGTTCAGGTCGGACATCGTCTCGATCCAGATCAGGTCGACGCCGCCGGCCACGAGCGACGCCGCCTGCTCGCGGAAGACGTCGACGGCGATGTCGTAGTCCAGCGTGCCGAGTGGCTGCACGATCTCCCCGCTCGGGCCGATGTCGCCCGCGACCAGTGCGGTTCCGCCGGCGGCGTTGACCTCGGCACGGGCGAGGATCGCGGCCGTCCGGTTCAGCTCGTCGACACGCTCGCTCAGGCTATGGAGGCCGAGGCGCAATCGATTGCCGCCGAACGTATTGGTCATGATGATCCGCGACCCGGCGGCGAGGTAACCGCGCTGGATCCGGCGGATCACCTCCGGCTGCGTCAGGTTCCAGACCTCGGGCGGATCGCCGAACTGCAGCCCGTTGGCGAAGAGCATCGTGCCCATCGCGCCGTCGGCCATGATCGGACCCGGCTCCGCGAGCAGGTCGCGGAAGCGCTGGCTGGCCTTGCCGCCATCGATCGCGAGGCGCATCGCCCGGTCGGGGAACCGCTCGTGGTCGACCGGTTCCAGCGTCGAGGCGGAGCCGGTGTCGGCCGTAACGGTGGTCCCGTCGCCGCGTGCGCCCGAGCGGGATCCGCGCGCCCGAAGGCCGCGGCGTGGGCTATCCATGGAGGGATGATAGCCCGCGCGACCAGCGGGTCGGCCGGATCGCTCTGCTGTGCCGGTTGACATCGATGCCCTGCCTCCGGCACCCTCCGCGCGATGCATCACGTCGTCGACAGCACCGCCACCCTGTCGCAGCAGCAGCCCGCGAGGGCCCGCTCGACCTGATGCCACGCGCCCGTGAGGGCGCCAGCCACGGATCTGAGAGGAACGCCCTCGGCACGAACGCCGAGGGCTTTTTCATGTCCACCATGGAGATCACACGATGGAACCGGCACTGTTCGTCCGAGGCGTCGTCCTCGGCTTCACCATCGCGGCCGCGGTCGGCCCGATCAGCCTGCTCTGCATCCGGCGGACGTTGGCCGAGGGGCGGCTGGTCGGCATCGTGTCCGGCTTGGGCGTCGCCACGGCAGACGCGACCTATGGCGCCGTCGCGGCGTTCGGGCTGACGGCGGTCACGGACCTGTTGGTCGACTGGCGCCGCGCACTTGGGGTCGTCGGTGGCGCGTTCCTGCTGTGGCTCGCGTGGCGCACCTTCAAGTCGGTCCCGTCGGAGACGGCCACGGCAGGCAACGGCGAGGGCCGGCGAGGCCTGCCGGGCGCCTACCTGAGCACGCTCGGCCTGACACTGACCAACCCGATGACGATCCTGTCGTTCGCCGCCCTCTTCGTCGGTCTCGGGGTGACTGGGGGCGATGCAGCGGGCGCGACGCTGCTGACGCTGGGCGTCTTCACCGGCTCGGCGCTGTGGTGGGTCGTCCTCGTCACAGCGGTCGGAGCGTTCCGATCACGGCTGACGCCCACAGGTTTGCGCCGCGTGAACATCGTGTCGGGGCTCGTCATCGGGGCGTTCGGCATCGTGGCGATCGCCTCGGCGGTCCTGTGAGCCGCGACCGCCCACCCGTACCGAGCCGCCCATGGTGACCGTCGCGGGTCGTCCGGCATCATAGGGACGCACCATGACCAGACTCGAGCGGGCAAGTCTCACGGATCCAGTCAACCTGCGACCGCTGTCGCACGGGACCGGCGCGGTCGCCCAGGTCGGCGCACTGGCGATCGGACGTGCGAACCTCGAGGCGGGCTGGCGCTGGTCTGAGCACGTGAAGCCCGTGGTCGGCACGGAGTGGTGTGAGGCCCATCACGTCCACATCCTGATCAGTGGTCGATTCGCGGTGCGACTCGCCGGAGCGACCGAGGTGGAGGAGTTCGGGCCAGGGGACGTATTCGACATCCCGCCAGGACATGACGCCTGGGTCGTGGGTGACGACGCGGTGGAGATCCTCGACGTGTCGGGGAACGTCTCCCAGTTCGGATCGCCCCAGGCGGCATCTCGCCAGATCGCGACATTGCTGATGACGGACATCGTCGACTCCACGCCGACCGCGGCTCGGCTCGGCGATGCCCGCTGGCGGCAGGCCCTGGCCGACCACGACCGTGTCGTCCGGTACCAGATCGATCGCTACCGCGGCCGCGAGATCGACACCACGGGCGACGGCTTCTTCGTCGCGTTCGACAGCGCGGCCGCGGCCGTGCATTGCGCCCGGGGGATCCGGGAGGCCGTTCGCGGACTCGGCCTCGAGGTCCGGATCGGTATCCATACGGGTGAGATCGAGACGACAACGGACGGCGTCCGCGGCATCGCGATCCACGCATTGGCGCGGATCATGTCGAGCTCCGCTCCCTCCGAGATCCTGGTGTCCGCCGTCACGAAGACGCTGACGGAAGGCGCCGACCTGACCTTCGAGGAGCGCGGTCCGCGATCGTTGAAGGGTCTGACGTCGCCGATGGAGCTGTTCGCGGTCGTATAGGGACCGCAACAGTTCGGCCGTCGCAGCCTACCGCCCGGTCGCTCGCTCCCGGGCGAGTTCATGGAGCCGAGCGTCGGAGATGCCGAGGTGATGGGCGATCTCGTGGTAGACCGTGTCGGCGACCGCGGCAGCCAGCCGCTCCGGCGTACGGTTCGCGCGCACGAGTGGGCCGCGAAAGATCGTGATCTTGCTGGGGAGCGGCGCGGCGTCCGCGGACCAGGCGGTCCGTGGCACGCCCTGGTAGAGCCCATACAGGCCGCGTGCGCCGGTCGCAGCGAGCTGTTCCGCCGTCGCCTCGTCCTCGACGACGATCGCGACGCTCCCGAGCTGCTCCCGGAACGGCGCCGGCAGCCGCTCAAGCGCGTCGAAGACCATGTCCTCGATCTCGGTCGGCGTGGGCTCGACTGGCAGCACCGGCCAACGATAGGACGAGAGGGATCGGAGGGTGGTCCAGGTGCGGCAGCTTCATGGATGCACCTGCAGGCCGCAAGCTGGACGTGACATCGCGGACACAGCTGGCGAACCGAGTGCAATAAGCCGGCTGCCTCAGGCGCCGCCGCCCTTGAGCGCCGCGATCTCTGTCCGGGCCGCGACAACGAGTTCATCGTTCGTGTGGGCGTGACCCCACAGTCCCCAGCCGCCTGGCGTGGCCTCGGTGAGCAGCACCCATGTTTTCCGGGCCACTGCCGGATCGCCCGCTGCTCCGGCCACGAGCGCGGTCAGCTGCTCGACGACGGCGAGCTGCTTGTCCCGGTCGAGCGCTCCGGCGTTGGTCAGGACCTGGACCCGGATGTGCCCGGACTCGCCGTCGACGTCGGAGATCGCGTCAGCCGGCAGCTCGCGGACGAAGGCGGCGGTGTTCTCCCGGAACATCGGGATATCTGGAACGGATTCGATGCGCATGACCGTTGCGGCGGCGGCCGTCGCGAGCGCGTGGACGTCACGGAACGTCCCGGCGGGGGCGTGGATGTCGATCATCGGCACGGTGGCTTCCTCCAGACTATGCTGATCGTCATAGCCAACGATGGACTATGACGTGCGTCATAGTCAAGTACCCGGAGGGACGAACCGCGGTGTCCGGCGATCCACGACGGAAGATGATCGAGAGTGCGGTGACACTTCTGGCACTCCGCGGGCTCGAAGGCACGGCGTTCAGTGACGTGATCGAGCGCTCGGGTGCTCCTCGGGGCTCGATCTATCACCACTTTCCCAACGGCAAAGACCAGCTCGTCGAGGCCGCTGTCGCGTTGGCCGGCGAGCGAGCGCTGAGCGTCCTAGAGGATCTGCACGGCTCACCGCCCAGGGCAGTCACGGAGGCATTCCTCGACCTGTGGCGGGCCGTACTGGTCCGGTCGGATCTCCGCGCCGGCTGCGCGGTGCTGGCTGTCACGGTCGCCACGGACTCGCCCGAACTGCTGGACCGCGCGGCCTCGATCTTCCGAGCGTGGCGGGGTGGGATCGCCCAGCTCTTCGTCGAGGGAGGGATGCCCGAGGACGCGGCCGCCCGGCTAGCGACGACGCTCGTCGCCGCGACCGAAGGCGCGGTGGTCGTCAGTCGCGCGGAGCGAAGCCTCGAGCCATTCGAGCTGGTCGCCGCGGAACTCCTCGCCGTGACCCCTGACGCCGGCGTCTAGCGGGTCTATGGGTCAGCTCTTCGGACGATCAGGATCCGAGGGTGGTCGGGGAGGTGGGATTCGAACCCACGATCTCGTGCTCCCAAAGCACGTGCGATAACCAGGCTTCGCTACTCCCCGGCGGTCTCGGTCGCCGAACGGCAGATGACGCTGCGCGTGCCCGGCGTCGGCAAGCGTACAGCGCTCGACCGGAACCCTCGTGGTTCGACGATGACGGCGCAGTAAACTGCGAGGCCGATGCGCACGCCGCGCGTCACCGGGGGGCGTCATCGGAGGGGATCACGATGAGCACGACGCCGACGCTCGATGGGCCAGAGATCGTCACGCTGGCCGCTTCCCTCACCGGGCGGGTGTTGCAGCCCAGCGATGCGGGCTACGACGATGCCCGGCGAGTCCACAACGGGCTGATCGATCGCCGGCCGGCGCTCATCGTGCGCTGCCGGACGGCGGCCGATGTGGCGGCGGCGGTGCGTTTCGCTCGCGGTGGCGCGCACGAGATCTCGGTCCGGGGCGGCGGTCACAACGTCGGCGGGCTCGCCGTCGCGGACGACGCCGTGATGATCGACCTCGCCGAGATGAAGGGTATCCAGGTCGACCCGGAGGCCCGAACGGCACGCGCCGAGGGGGGGCTGACGTGGGCCGAACTCAACGCGGCGACCGCGGAGCACGGGCTGGCGGTCACGGGGGGAGCCATCTCCACGACCGGGATCGCCGGGCTCACGCTCGGAGGCGGGCTCGGGTGGCTCATGCCGAAGTTCGGCCTGGCAGCGGACAACGTGATCGCGATCGAGCTCGTGACCGCCGACGGCGAGATCGTCGAGGTCACGGAGGAATCGGACCCGGACCTGTTCTGGGCGTTGCGCGGCGGCGGCGGAAACTTCGGTGTGGCCACCACGTTCACGTATCGGCTACATCCGCTCGGTATGGTGACGGGCGGGCTGATCGCGCACCCGATCGACGCGGGCCCAGGGTTGCTGCGCTTCTATCGCGACGCCGTCGCGGACGCTTCGGACGATCTGGAGATCTTCGCGGGCCTGGTGCACGCACCCGACGGCTCGGGTCTGCAACTTTCGGCGCTCGTGGTCTGCCACACCGGCGACCCGGATCGGGCCGAGGCAGACCTGGCCCCGTTCAAGGCCTGGGGCTCGCCGCTGATGGTCGAGGTCGGGCCGATGCCGTATCCCGCCATGAACACGATCCTGGACGAGGGATATCCACCCGGTTCGCTCAACTACTGGATGTCGAGCTTCACGGGTGGGATCACCGATGCGCTCATCGACGTCGCCGTCGAGCGTTTCGCGTCCACGCCGTCGCCGATGAATGCGATCCTGTTCGAGCATTTCCACGGCGCGGTGACACGCGTGCCGATGAGCGACACCGCGGTCCCACACCGCCAGGAGGGCTTCAACCTGCTGATCCCGTCCGTCTGGCTCGACCCGGCGGACACCGAGAAGAACAAGACCTGGACGCGCGAAACGCATGCGGCCTTCAGCGAGCACCTGGTCGAACGGCGCTGGCTCAATTACCTCACCGACGATCAGGGCGCGGGCGCGGTGCGCGCAGCGTACGGCCCGAACTGGGAGCGGCTCGTCAAGGTGAAGGGCCGCGTGGATCCCGACAACGTGTTCCATCGCAACCACAACATCCCGCCTGACTGATCAGACCCGTACCTGGCAGGACGACGGGTAGGCAGTCAACACCCCCCGCAATGGCTCGGCCCTGGCTAGGACCTCGTCGATGCCAAGATTGGTATAGGCCGTAGCCGGGCTGACCCGCGGCTATCGCTCTCCCGCACGTCGGCAAGCGCTTGGCGATTTGGGGTTGCCCATCGCTGCGGGGCACGCTCGCACGCCACGCTCCCTCTACATCTCGTCGGGCAGCCGCTCCGACCGTTCGCTGCGAATCGGCCTAGATCAGACGGCCGGCTGAGCGCCGGGCCTCTTTGACGGTCTTCCAGGCACGGAAATAGGCGACTTGCATCTCGTCGTACGGTCCGTCAAAACGCCGAATGCCACATCGCGTCCAGGTCCGGTCCGATGCGATCCGGAGATCGGTGCCTATGCCATCTCCGACGCGAGGTGAACCGGAGTCGGAACGGCGTGTCGTTCTGGTCGGCTCAGGACCACGCCAGCGAACCACACGATAATCGACGATCCTACGCACACCAGACCCACGCTCACGGTCATGGACCCTACAACGCTCCCTGGCCTCAGGGCTCCCAAAGCACGTGCGATGACCGGACTTCGCTACTCCCGCGGTCGCACGGTACGCACGCAGGATCGGGCCGAGACTGAAACGAAGAAGGAGCTCCCGGACCGTTCAATTAGCGTTCAGTGGGGCATGTCCATTCACCGTTCACCCCCCTTAGGGGGAACGGTCGGACTGAACGGTCAACCGCGAAGGGCGAGCTTTCACGGTGTCAGAACCACGATGACCTTGATCTCGCGAACACAGCCCACGTTCTGATCGATCAACCGGAACGTCCACTGCCCTGGTCGGTCGATGGGGAAGACGACGCCTCGATCGTCTACGCCGTTACCGCGAAACGTGTCGACCACGACGCCGTCCGGCGAAATCTGAGTGATGTCCACGGTCGTCCATCCCGTACCCGTGAAACCGATGGCGGTCGGTGGGTCGACCCCGGGTGTGGCCAACGTAAGGGTGTATGGCGGCTCGACCGGGACCTTGCCGTCGAACGTATCGGTCGTCACGCCGAGCGTGCATTGGTCTGGTTGGAGGAGTCGCTCCGCTTGGGCGCACCCCGCCACTCCAAACCACAACGCCAAGCCGATCGCCAAGCGCAGCACCGCGTGACCATACCGTTTGCAGCTGCCGTGCGGGACATCTCGCCCGCGCGAGCCTGGCGCTCCGTTGCCGACCCGACTCTCGGGGCAGGAGCGTCTCCCCGCTGGCTTCCGCGATGGTGCGCGGCTGCACGGCGGTGTTCCAGCGCCGCGCGCAGGGCATCGCGGACGTCATGGGCTACGCTGCCGGGCGCGATGGACCTCCTCGTGCTCGGTGCGAATGTCGTCTGCTGGGGCGCGATCGTGGTCGTGTGGATCGCTGCCGCCGTCCGCGACGCTCGCACCCCGCGCGACGTGCGAGTCCGCGGGTCGACCGAGATCGGGCTGGTCGTACTCGCGATGGTCGCGGTCGCGGCCATCCTGCTCGTCGGGCGCTCGATCCTTGCGCCCTTCACGCTGGAGGCAACGTGGGCCAGGATGATCGGGGCGGGCGTCCTCGTCGGATCCACGCTATTTGCCATATGGGCGCGTCTCGCGCTCGGAGGGTCGTGGAGCGTCGGTCCGCTGGCTTCGACCGAACGCGGCGTGCGCACGGACGGCCCGTACGCGATCACGCGCCACCCGATCTACACGGGTCTGCTCGGGATGCTGCTGGGAAGCGCGATCCTGGGCGGGCTGGGGCAGTGGCTCGTGCTCTTCGCAGGCGGCCTCGTCGTCGCCGCGCTCAGGATCCGGTCCGAGGAACGACTCCTCCTCGCGACGTTTCCCGACGCCTACGTCGCCTACCGCGAACGGGTGCCGCGGTTGATCCCGGGATGGCGCTCGCCATCTGCCCGGCCCCGAGGACCTCGGTAAGGGAGTCCCGCTGGTTGAAGGCCTCTCGACGCCCCTTCGCTGCCACCGATAGCCACGGCATGGCGTCGACATGCCGCGGCGTGCGGTCAGCGTCTTAGGCGACCATCCTCGACGGCCCCGACACTGCCGGGGCCTAGTTGACGTGAGGCATTTACCCGGTCTAGACGGAGCGGCCCACGGTGCTCAGGATCGTGCTGACCTGATTGCCCAGGAAGATGAGGGCGATGATGGCGATGATGGCGATCAGTGCGAGGATGAGGGCGTATTCGGCGAGACCCTGGCCGTCGTCGTCGCGGCCGAACGACCGGATGAGCAAGTCGACGTGCGTCTTCGGATCCATGGTCCTCTCCCCTGTGCTTGCTGGGGTCACCATCACGGTAGGCGCCGCGCGGCGAGAGCATCCCTACGTAGGTCATGTGCGGCGCCGCACCGCCCGCGGGTCCGCGTGACTCGTCGCAACGGTAGTTGCCGCTAGGGAGCTGGTGGAATAGGGCCAATGCCCTAGCAGGGCGACGCCGTCGTCCACATCGGACGCCTCGAAGACGTCGAGAACGAGGGGTCGCCGCCAGGGGAGCGGGTCCACCAGGCCGCGCGACCAATGAGACGGTCACCGCGCAGGGAGACGGTCACCGCGCAGGGCGACCCACGGTGGAGGTGTTGGCCCGATCCCGACAACTCGCCTGTCGCTACGCTGCCTCCGGATCTGCGATGGGCATGCAACCAACTACCAGTCGGGACCGGCACCCAGTGGAGCCACCACGGCGTAGCGTCTGGCTCGAACGGGGCGCAGAAAGAATCCCTCCTGGGGCCATCTTCACCGTGTTCAACAGCGTCCGTGCCATCTGCGTCCCGTCCTCGGATCCCGTCTTTCAGCGCGTGGTCCACGGCGTCCTGATGTCGAAGTCGATCACGTCGACGCGGGAGCTCGAGGACGAACTGCGAGAGCTGTATCCCGCGGTCCGGGTCCGACGCCGGGAGCTGAGCGGAGAGAACGGCGTCACGTGGTACGTGTACCGCGAAGCTGACTTCCCGAGTAGCCAGCCCTAGGCGAGGCACGCGGTCGCATAGCTCGTGCACGCACCCCGGCGATTCGGAGCCGCGAGGAGATCCACCACCAGCCGGCCGAGCCATTCGGCCCCCATCACGGGGTCGAATGGCCGTCAGATGGGTCGTCTTGGCCCATCCGCCGAGCACACCTCCTCGCCCATCCTGAACTGACTCAGAACATTCGAATAGGTCAGTGAGGTTGGGATCATGAACGGTCGTTTGAAGATCATCGGGGTCATGCTGGCGGTCATCGGGCTCGCCTTCATCGCCGGTGGCGGGTTCGCGTTCTACAAGACGAACCAGGGGACCCATGCGCTTCAGGCGTTCAGCGCCGCGCAGAACGTCACCCTCAGCTACAACGACGACGGCCAGCTGGTCGACCGTGGCGAGACCGCTGGGGCGCTCGCGATCATGTCGCTCCTGACCAACGACTGGGGCTACGCGGTCAACGCGTCCGAGCTCGACCCGAATGACCCACTGGTCAACACGGCAAGCGAGTACATGTACCAGATGGCCACGATCGCCTACCACACCCTTAGCGGCACGACGACGGTCGTCCTGGACGAGGCCGTCACGGCCGACGACGGGACTGTCTACGCGGCAGGCACCTATGAGTTCGCGACCGACGGTCGCTACTGGACCGGCTTCGACCGGACCAATCCGATCGAAGGTGCGGCGCGTGACCAGGTCTGGACCGGCACCGCCCATGCGCTCATCGCCGAGCTCGGCGTCGGCAGCGTGACCGCCTCCGCGCTCCAGATCGGCCTCGGCATGGCCGCCCTTCTCGCCGGCTTCGGTCTGACGATCCTGCTCACTGGCCTCGGCCTGGTGTGGGCGACGCGCCCGGAGACGGAGCGAGCGAAGGCTCCGGCCCTGCGGCCGGTGGCCGCCCTGGGATAGCCGGCCGTGATCGGGTCGCCGACCCGGTCCCCCGAACAGCCACGGCGTGGGCCTTCCAGGCCCACGCCGTTCGGCGCGTCCGGCAGGACGACCTGGGCGGTGCTCTATCCTCGCCACGGATGCTCGACCCGGATCCGCCTGTGACACGCAGCCTTGACGAGGTCCAGGCTGCCCTCGATGCCGCCGTTCGGGGCATCGCCGGACTGACCTCCGTTGATGACGCGTTGCAGGTCATCGTCGATCGCGTCCGTCCGCTCGTTGGAGCGCAGTACGCCGCCGTGGGGATCGTCGACGCCGACGGCCGCATCGAGCGATTCATCACGAGCGGGATGGACGATCACATCCGACGGCAGATCGGCGCCCTGCCGGAGGGACATGGCCTCCTCGGCTTGATCATCCGCGAGAACCGCTCCTTCCGGATCCCCGATCTGAACGTCGACCCCCGCCGCTCCGGTTTCCCGCCGAACCATCCACCCATGACGAGCTTCCTGGGTGTGCCGATCACGATCAAAGGCATCTCGCTCGGCCGGCTATACCTCACCAACCGGATCGGGGCTGACGAGTTCAGCGAGGAAGATCGGTCGCTCGTCGAGACCTTCGCCCTCCACGCCGGGATCGCGATGGAGAATGCGCGACTGCACGAGCAGCTGCAGCGACTCGCGGTCGTCGATGAACGGGAACGGATCTCGAAGGACCTGCACGACGGGATCATCCAGAACCTGTATGCGGTGGGACTCTCGCTCGAGGACGTCCCCGAGCTCATGACCGAAGACTCCGCCGAGGCCGCGGCTCGAGTCGAGCGGGCGATCGACGCGATCCATCTCTCGATCAAGGACATCCGCAACTTCATCTTCGGCCTGCGCCCTGAGTTGCTGGAGGGTGCATCGCTGGTCGTCGGGCTAGCGGCGTTGGTCGATGAATACCGACATAACATGATCGTGGACCTGGAGCTACACCTCCCCGACGCGGTGACTGAACCGCCGGTCGAGGTGACCGGTCACCTCCTGGCGATCGTGGCCGAATCGCTCAGCAACATCGCGCGTCACTCGCAGGCGACTCGCGCGACCGTGACACTCACGACGAGCGCGGACCGGAATGGGTTGGAGCTGGTCATCGAGGACAACGGGGTCGGGTTCGATCCGGCCAGCGTGGTCAAGCTCGGGCATCAGGGTCTGGCCAATACGCGCGAACGGACCGCGCAGATCGGCGGGACCCTGACCATCGTCAGCCGTCCCGGGGCCGGCACGAGGGTGTTCATCCTCGCCCCGGTCGAGCCGACGTGAGGCGAGCACGTGTCTGAGGGTGCGTCTCCGCCGCCGACGCGACCGTTGACGCTGCTCCTCGTCGACGACCACGAGGTCGTGCGCCAGGGTCTCGCCGCCCTGCTGGGGCGTCGGCCGGAGTTCCAGATCGTCGGCGAGGCAAGCACGGTCGCCGAAGCGATCGACGGCGCGCGACGCTTCCGCCCGGACCTCGTCGTCATGGATGTTCGGCTGCCGGACGGCTCGGGGATCGAGGCCTGTCGGGACATTCGAGCCGAGCTGCCCGAGACACGGGTCGTCATGCTGACGAGCTACCCCGATGAGGACGCCGTCCTCGCGGCGATCATCGCGGGGGCGAGTGGGTACCTCCTGAAGCAAGTTCGCGCCCGCGATCTCGTGGCGGCCCTCATCGCCGTCGGGCGCGGCGAATCGCTGCTCGATCCGGCCGTGACGGGGCGCGTGCTCGAGCGCATCCGGCGGATCGCGACATCCGATCGACCCGACGAACTCGCCGCGTTGACGTCGCAGGAGCAGAAGATCCTCCTCCTGGTCGCCGAGGGCAAGACGAACAAGGAGATCGCGGCCGATGTCTTCCTGTCCGACAAGACGGTCAAGAACTACGTCAGCTCGATCCTGGCCAAACTGAATCTCGAGCGACGCGCTCAGGCCGCCGCCTACATGGCGCACCTGCGTGACGCGAGCCGGGACATCGACAGCGGCACGTAGCACGGGCCGACCGGCCCGTCACAAACGGCCGTTCGACCCTGCCCGAGTGGCGTGAGGGCGGGCATCCTCTATCCAGGATGGAGGAGGCGCTCATGACCGAACGACGACAACGAGCCCACGGCGACGCGGATGATGCCGAGGCCGAACACGTCGAGCGTTCGCCGGCGGAAGGCACACCATCCTTCGACCTCCGGACGATCCAAGAGATCATCGATCGAGACCGAGTCCTTGTTCAGGGACGCTGTCGCCCGACTGCGCTTCGAGCGAGCGTACGTGGCGCTGCCGCCAAAAGGAGCGCGTGATGCAATACGCAAGGACGCCGGTGCGCCGGCTCATCAACATGCTCGAGTGGACACGGATCCGCCTCGGGATCGCGCCAAGTCAGCGCTTCCTATTGACCGTGACTGGCCGGCGATCCGGTCGACCCCACACGACGCCCGTCGCTGTCGTCCAGCACGGGTCGGAGCGCTGGCTGGTCGCTCCGTATGGCGAGGTGAGCTGGGTCCGAAACGCTCGGGCGGCGGGTCGAGTCTGGCTTGAACGGGGTCGGCGACGGGAGGAGTGCGAGGTCGCCGAGGTCAGTCCCACCGAGGCCGGCCCGGTACTCCACGAGTACGTCGCGATGGAGCCGATCACGCGGCCGTTCTTCGCCGCCCCGGTCAACGCTCCCGTCGATGCCTTCGCCGCCGACGCGGCGATGCATCCGGTCTTCTCACTGCTGTCGCCGAATACGCCGAAGGGCTGACTCCGACAAGCCGTGGCATGGCCATCCTCGCGGCGACATCGATCCGGACGGTCAGAGCCACCCGCGCTCGCGGGCGAGCCGCGCAGCGGCGGTGCGGTTGCTCACGCCAAGCTTTCCGATCGCCTCGGAAAGGTAGTTCCGTACGGTGCCGTCCGACAGGTGGAGACGCGCCGCGATCTCCGCGTTGGCGAGCCCCTCGCCAGCGAGGCGCAGGACCTCGCGTTCACGGTCAGTGAGCGGATCCGCCTCGGTCCAGGCATCTGCCGCCAGCTGTGGGTCGATCGCCCGACGGCCGCTATGGACCGTGCGGATGGCCTCGGCGAGCGTGGCAGACGGGGCGTCCTTGAGGAGGTAGCCCGCGGCGCCAGCGTCGAGCGCCCGTCGCAGGTAGCCGCTGCGAGCAAATGTGGTCAGGATCACGACACGCGTCGACAGGCCCTGTCGACGTATCTCTGCGGCGACGTCGAGGCCGCTCAGCCCTGGCATCTCGATGTCGGTCAAGAGCACGTCCGGGGTGAGCGAGACGACGAGCCGGAGCGCCTCATCGCCATCGAGCGCCGTCCCGACGACTTCCAGGTCGTCCTCGAGTCCGAGCAGGACGCCGAGCGCGCCGAGCATCATGCGCTGATCCTCGGCCAGGACGACGCGGATCACAGACGTCCGCTCGATTCGGAGGGTCGCGCAGCCGTGTTGTTCGTCGTACCTTCGGCCGGCACGGCGACGCGGACACGCATGCCCGACCTTCCTTCGCGCGCCACCGTGCCGCCGAGGGCCGTGATCCGCTCGCGCATCCCCGTCAGGCCCGCCCCGTCCGGGCCGCCTCCGCCTCGTCCGTCGTCGATGACCTCGAGGACGACCCCGCCGGAGCTATCCGTACCGAGCCGGATGATCGCGTGACTGGCATCGGCGTGGCGCACCACATTCGTCACGGATTCCCGGAGCGCGAATGCCAAGGCCGATTCGTGTGCGATCGGGAGCGCGGGCAGGGCGACCTCGACCGTCGCCTCGACACCGGCCGCCGCAAGCGCCCGCCGGGCCCCGTCGAGCTCGCCGCGAAGGCCGTGCGCGCGGTAGCCGGCCACCGCCGCGCGCACCTCGGTGAGGGCGTCCCGGCCGATCCGTTCGACGTCGCGCATCTCGTCGCCGGCCCGCGACGGATCGCGCTCCGCCAGGCGCGCCGCCAGCTCGGATTTCACGATGATCACCGACAGCGTGTGTCCCAGCAGATCGTGGAGATCGCGTGCGATCCGCTCCCGTTCCCCGAGAGCGGCAAGCCGTTCGATCTCCTCGTCGGCGCGGCGCAGGCGACGCTCCGCCCGCTGACGCTCGGCATCGAACAGGTTGGCTGCACCCGTGACGATCGTGAAGACGAGCGCAGGTGCCAGGCCCAGCAACCGCAACGGCAATGGGACGGGCGAGACGACCATCAGGGCAACGAGGAGGCCCACCAGCGCACCGATGACCTGGACCGCACGCCTCGCCGGCTCGAGATATGCGGCGGCGCCGGCTGCGTAGATGACGAAGACGCTCGCGCCGCCATTGATCAGCGAGCCGACCACACCGAGCGCGGCCGTCGCAGCCACGATCAACAACAACTGCCGATCATCGGCGGCGCGGTAGCCGGCGACATAGAGCGGCAGGAACGCGGCGATCAGCAGGGCGACCACGGCCCAGTCGAGCAGACCGGCGGTCGGATCCAGTGCAGGCTGGAAGAAGAGCGCCACCA
Organism: uncultured Chloroflexia bacterium; assembly: GCA_963813535.1. Lineage (GTDB taxonomy): Bacteria > Chloroflexota > Limnocylindria > Limnocylindrales > CSP1-4 > SPCO01. Next base: position 512,996 of record CAWEZH010000003.1, read on the forward strand.
GGTAGACGAGCCAGAGGTAGCGCATCCACCTCGTGCCGTCGGGCGGGCGGTCGCTCACCGCGCTCTCATCCGCGGGTTCGCTCCGCATCCAGGCGCCACCGCGCGGACCAGTGGAGCGCAGGAGACGTGGCCGTCCGCTGACGCGCAGCTCTCGCGAGGATGTAGAGGCCGATGGCGACGACCGGGAGCAGGAAGTCCCAAAGGAGGATCGGACCGGCATTGTTCGACGACAGGTTCCCCATGCGAATGATGTCCACCACGTGCGTGACGCCGGCACCCCACGCGAAGGCGGATTTGGCCGCGATCGCCGGGAGCCAGAAGTCGTACCGCCAGAAGCACGCGAATCCGAGCATCCCGATCGCAAGGTTGGCGAACCCGACCTCCGTCTGGAACGGGTTGCCCTGCGGCCACCCGATCGTCGCCGCGACATCGTCGGCGAAGACGGTGTGCAACAGCACGTTGGACATGCCGATCGCCCCGGACACGCCGAGCACGTACATCAAGACGATCTCGGCCCGACCTGAACGATCACGGCGCCCGGCGTGTCGGACATTGATCGCTGCCGGCACGCTGATGGCGAAGACCCAGACGTAGACCTGCCAGCCGGGGATGGACGTCAGCGTGTCGATCATGATCGGACCTCAGTGGCCATCGACGGCCTACGCTCGATCGTACGCCGCACGAAGCCAGCCGATCACCTGATCGTCGAGCTCATCGGCCGACGAGAGGCGGACTCGATGCGTGCACATGCCGCCCGCCGCCTGCAGCCGGGCTCCTGGCTCCTCGCCCTTGAGATTCAGTCCGATCTCGAGCTGGCCACCGGGACCCGGGCCGACGGTTCCGAATTGCTTCGAGCGCCGCAGGCTGACGTAGGCCTTCTTGGGAGCCAGGTCGATGTCGCCACCGAAGCCCCGGACGAGCGTGATGACGCGGTCATGCAGCGGGCGGATACTCGACTTCGCACCCGAGTACATCGCGTCGACGAGCCCGGCTTCACTCGCCGTTGGACCGTTTCGCGCTCGCAGTGCGACCAGGTTGGCGTTGCCATGGCTGAAGCCATGCACGTCCTTGAGCCACGCCACGATCTCGCTGTGCCGCTCCATGCCGGTCGCCTGGACCAGAGCGACCCACGCGTCCATGGAGCGGCCGGTGGCCTGCTCGATGTTCCGCATCTGGCTCTGGAGCGCGTCATCAAGCGTCGCCATCGATCCGTTCCTCCTGCGCTCTCAGTGCGCCCCACACGAAGCGCACCGCTCCCTGTGTTCCGCGGCCTATCCCGGGATCTCGACCGGGCACGAGCCGACTGGTCAGTCTGGCGACGCTCCAGCGTCCGCGTCCTTCGAGATCCCGGGCTGGCGGCACTCCCTTGCGCCGAAGCTGCATCAGCAGGGTCCGCTCACGCAACCCGTCTCGGACCCGGTCCTCGGCCGCCATCACGGCGTAGTCGGCCCTGTAGTCCACCATACCCATGTACCTGATCCGCTCCATACCTGATCCGATCGCGCTATCCGTGTCCGTGGCGGTGGGTCCATCCCGGTCGTCGTGGCCAGGCCCATCTGTGAACACGGACCGATCGTCCTGCGCGCTACCCGTCGGCGGTAGTGAGCGGTCTCACCCGTTCGCGATGACGATCGTCAGATCGCGCCTGGGATCCCCAAGTACCTCGCTTCACGAGCTCGTCGCAGCCCGGTCGGTGCCCGCGTAGCATGGCGCGTGCAACCGTTTGCATAGCGAGGTGAGGCATGGCAGGAGTCGACCAGCTCGCACCCACCGACCCGTCGGTCGTCTGGGATCCGCTCATCCCGCTCGATGACCCGTATCCGATCTACCGGCGCCTGCGCGATGAGGCGCCCGTGTACCACCACGCCGGTCGGGATCTCTGGGTCCTCTCCCGTTGGGATGATGTCCAGGCCGCCGCGAAGGACTGGGAGACGTTCTCGAGCAGCGCGGGCGGGACCGGCAACGATGTCGACGACACCTACCAGCTCTTCCTGCCGGCCGGTGACCTGCCGGCGGCCGACCCGCCCGTTCACACCAGGCTCCGCGGCGCGCTACGGCTCGCGTTCAGCCCGTCGGCGCTGAGGGTCCGTTTCGAGCCCGCGGTCCGGGCCAAGGTGACCGAGCTCATCGACGGGTTCGCCGATCAGGGCAGGGCCGACTTCGCGCGGGACCTCGCGCGGCCACTCCCCGGGACCACGATGTTCACCTGGTTCGGCTTCCCGGAGTCGGACCATCCGCAGCTCATCGGATGGTTCGGCGACATGCTGGAGCGAACGCCCGGCGAGGCAGCGCTGCCACCGGTCGCCGTCGCCGCCCGCGACCGGATGCGGGCATACATCGAAGACACCGCGAAGGAGCGGCGGGTGTCGCCCGGCGACGACCTCATGACCCACCTGGTCCGAGCGGAGGCGGCAGGCGAGCTCAGCAGCGACGAGTTGCTGGGCAGCTCGCTCCTCCTCTTCGTCGCGGGCATCACCACGACGTCGGGCCTCATCTCGAACTCGCTGCTGCATCTGGCCGGATACCCGCAGGCTCGCGAGACGATGCGGCAGGACCCCGCGACCATCCCTGCCGCGATCGAAGAGCTGCTGCGTTACGAGGCGCCCATCCAGGCGCTGGTCCGGGCCACGACACGACCGGTGGAGCGGCACGGGACGACGATCCCGGAAGGCGTACGCGTCGTCCTGCTGTGGGCGTCGGCCAACCGCGATGAGCGGCATTGGCCGGATCCCGACACTCTCGACATCGGCCGAGCGCCGGTCCGCCACGTCTCGTTCGGCGATGGGATCCACCACTGCCTCGGGGCGCCGCTGGCCAGGCTCGAGGCGAAGATCGTCCTCGAGGAGTTGCTGCCGCGGATCCCGTCATGGAGCGTCAGCGGGCCGATCCGCAGGCTGCCGACACCCACCGATCGCGGCCTGGAGAGCCTGCCGGTCGAGTTCTAGGGGACACGTGACGGACAGCGTCACGCATCGCCACCTCGGCGCGTCGTAGGTCAAGACGCCGGGCGGTCACTGGCAGGCTGATCGATCGCCCGGCGTCCCCATGTCCGCCATCCAGGGCGGGTCCGGCCCGCGGCAGCCTCGGGTAGACTCGGCCGGACCCGACACAGTCAGGGGGATCTCGCCCGTCGTGCACGCAACCCGGATCCGGACAGCCCCGTCGTCCGGACCCATCGACCGCCGCCGGCTCTTCGCCGCCGGTCTGTCGGCCATCGTTCCCGGTCTCGGTCAGGCGTTCAATGGGCGGCGCAGGCTCACAGCCCTCTTCCTGATCCCATCCCTGCTGATCGGCGGGGTCGCACTGCTCATCTGGGCGACACAGACCCCGACCCGGATCGCCGCGTGGGCGATCGCACCGGCGGTGCTCGGCGGGTTGCTGACGCTCAATGCGCTGATCCTGGCCTGGCGGCTTCTGGCCGTCGGCCAGGCCTACCTCGATACGCGACGGCATGGCCCGACCGGACGCCTCGGAATCATCGGCGTCGCTGTCATCGCCCTGCTCGTCGTGGTCCCGCACATCGCCGTCTTCCGGTACGGGACGGCGTTCGGCGATGCCTTCGCGCGCGTCTTCCAGACCCCGAGCCTCGCGGCCGACGGCGAGACCCCGCCTGCCGGTCCCGGTGCGGACGAGCGGGTCAACGTCCTGGTGCTGGGCGTCGATGCGGCGCCCGGACGGTCTGCCGTCCTCACCGACACGATGATGGTCGTGTCGTTCGATCCGGTCGGGAAGACGGCATCGATGGTGTCGCTCCCACGCGACCTCGTGAACGTCCCGCTGGGCGGCGGCGACGACTTCGGCCCGAAGCTCAACTCGCTGATGTCCTACGCCGACCGCCACCCGAAGGACTTCCCGAAGGGCGGTCTGCGGACACTGCAGAGCGCCATCGGTGAGCTGCTCGGCATCCCGATCCACTACCACGCGACGATGGAGTTCGAAGGCTTCATCGACATGGTCGACGCGGTCGGCGGCGTGGACATCACCGTGGCCAAGGCGATCGACGATCCGGGCTATGACGGCTTTGGCGCCGATGGACGCGGCTGGTCGATCACGAAGGGCCGCCACCACCTCGACGGCGTCGACGCGCTGGCCTATGCACGCAGCCGCAAGTCGGCCGGGGAGAGCGACTTCACACGGGCGGGGCGCCAGCAGCAGATCATCGTCGCGCTGAAGGATGCCGCGACGGACGGCGGGAGCATCTTCTGGGAGCTGCCGGGTCTCATCGGCGCGGTCGGGGACTCGATCCGCACCGACCTGCCGATCGAGCGGCTGCCCCAGCTGGCCGTGTCGATCGACGAGATGCGCGATGGCGGCATCACCCGAGCCATCATCCGCCACCCGCTGGTCCGCTCGGTCGACACCCGCTACGGGTCGTCACTGATGCCCGACCTGCCGGCCATCCGCGCCGTCGCGGCCAAGCTCTTCCCGACGCCGGGCACCGAACCGGAGCCCTGGCCGACGCCAGAGCCGTCGTAGGCCCGTCGGTCGCTGCGGTGAGCTAGAGACCGGTCTCCCAGCGACCGGGCGGCGGCCGCCACGCCGCGAATGCATCGAGCAGGGCGCCGAGCGAGTCCGCCCGGGTGACCAACCGGCGATGGGCCGGTGCCACGAACCCCTCGGCGACGGCCATGTCCAGCCAGGCGAGCAGCAGCGTCCAGTAGTCGCCGACCTCGAGCAGCCCGATCGGCTTCGCATGCAGCTCCAGCTGTGCCCACGAAACGACCTCGGCGAGCTCCTCCAGCGTGCCGAGCCCGCCCGGCAGCGCGATGAAGGCATCGGCCAGGTCGGCCATCAGGGCCTTGCGCTCGTGCAATGAATCGACGACATGGAGCTCGGTCAGGCCAGGGTGGGCGAGCTCGCGGTCGACCAGCCCCTGCGGGATGACCCCGATCACCTCGCCGCCGGCATCGAGCGCGGCATCGGCGACGGCGCCCATCAACCCGACCCGGCCACCGCCGTACACCACGCCGATGCCGCGCTGGGCAAGCCCCGCGCCGACCTCCCGCGCCGCCTCGAGGTAGCGCGGCTCGTTGCCCGGGCTGGCGCCGCAGAACACGCAGATGCGCACGCCTCAGAATCCGCGCTCGGCGAGATGCGGCGCCATCTCGCGGGCCGCCCGGGCGCGGTGCGAGATCCGGTTCTTCTCCACGGCGGTCCACTGCCCGAACGTGCGGCCACCCGGCGGCTCTCCCTCCGGCTCGAAGATCGGGTCGTACCCGAAGCCGCCGGAACCGCGTGGCGACGTGGCGATCCGTCCTTCGCAGACGCCACGGGCGAAGACCAGCGGCTCGTTCGGCATCGCCAGCGCCAGGACGCAGACGTAGCGCGCCCGCCGCTCGTTCGTCGGGCGCTCAGCCAGCGCCCCCAGCAGCTTCGTGTTGTTGTCGTCGTCGGTCGCCTGCTCCCCGGCGTACCGGCGCGTCCGGACGCCCGGGCCACCACCCAGGGCCTCGACCTCGATCCCGGAGTCGTCCGCCAGCGTCGGCAGACCGGTCGCCTCGAGACCGAACCGAGCCTTGATCGCGGCATTCGCCTCGAACGTCTCGCCGTCCTCGACCGGCTCGCCCGCCACGCCGGCTTCGTCCAGCGTGAGCAGTTCGCCATCCCGCAGCTGCAGCAGCTCGCGCAACTCGCGCAGCTTGTGTTCGCTCCGGGTGGCCACCAACAGTCGAGGTGGGGTCACCGTCGGACCGTGGCGAGCACCTCGGCCTGCGCGGCGAACAGCGTCGCCAGGCCCTCGTCGGCGAGATCGAGCATCGACGACATCGCCGCGCCGATCGAACGGCCGGCCCTCGGCCGTGCCCTGCAGTTCGACGTAGGTGCTGGCATCGGTCCCGACGACGTTCATGTCGACCTCGGCGCGAGAGTCCTCGCTGTAGTCGAGGTCGAGGTACGTCACGCCATCGACGATGCCGACCGACACGGCGGCGACCTTGGACACCAGCAGCCGCTCCATGCCGTAGGTGATGAGCGCCATCCCCAGCGCGACGTAGCCACCGGTGATCGACGCGGTCCGCGTGCCGCCATCGGCCTGGAGCACGTCGCAGTCGACGGTGATCGTTCGCTCGCCGAGGCGCGTCAGGTCGACGACCCCGCGCAGCGAGCGGCCGATGAGGCGCTGGATCTCGTGGGTGCGGCCACCGATCCGGCCCTTCGCCGATTCGCGATCCGATCGCTCGGCGGTGGCCCGCGGCAGCATCGAGTACTCGGCCGTGACCCAGCCGGTCCCCTTGCCGCGGAGGTGCGGCGGCACGCGGTCCGCGATGGTCGCCGCGCACAGGACCTGGGTGTCACCGAACCGGACGAGGCACGAGCCCTCGGCCCACTTCTGGACGCCCAGCTCGAACCTGATCGGCCGGAGGTCGCGGGGACCTCGGCCGTCGGCGCGCGTGGTCGGTGGATTGCCGATGGTCATGTCGTCACCCTCTCCTCCGCCTTGGCGGTATCCCACAGTTCGTCGAGCGCCTCGAAATCGAGGTCGCGCAGGGCGACGCCGCGCTCGGCTGCCAGCGATTCGACCCGCCCGAATCGTCGCCGGAATTTGGCGTTCGCGGCGCGCAGCGCCGACTCGGCCTCGATGCCGCGCTTGCGGGCGACATTGACGAGCACGAACAACAGGTCCCCGAGCTCCTCGGCCCAGGCCCCCGGATCGGCGTCGTCGGCTTCGGCCTCGCGCAGCTCCTCGGTCTCCTCGACGACCTTGTCGAGCACACCGTCGATCGACGGCCAGTCGTACCCGATGTTCGCAGCCCGTTCCTGCATCTCCTGGCTGGCGGCGAGCGCCGGGAGCGATCCCGAGATCCCGTCCAGCGCGCCCTTGGCCGCGGCTCCGTCCGCCTCACCCTCGCGTTCGGCCGCCTTGATCCGCTCCCACTGGCGGTTCACGTCCGACGCGGTGCGAGCTTCTGCGTCACCGAAGACGTGGGGGTGCCGCCGGACGATCTTGGTCGCGATCGCGGCCTGCACGTCGGTCAGGTCGAAGACGCCGGCCTCGGCCGCCAGCTGGGCGTGCAGGACGATCTGCAGCCACAGGTCGCCGAGCTCGCCGGCCAGCTCCGGCGTGGCGCCCGCCTCGAGCGCGTCGTAGACCTCGTACGCCTCCTCGAGCAGGTGGCTGCGCAGGGTCTGGTGCGTCTGCTCGCGATCCCACGGGCAGCCGTCGGGTGCGCGGAGGCGGTCGCTGATGGCCGGCATCGCCCACGGCCCGAACACCGCGGCCTGGGGCTCGAGCGGTGCGAGGTAGAAGGGCGCCACCAGGTCGTCGTCGGTCAGTGCCGCCACCGTCGTCGGCGGTGCCGTACCGAAGCGTCCGACGGGGTGCTCCCCCGGATAGGCCCGGGCGAGGACGTCCAGGGCGCGCCGGCCGCGCGGCCCGTGGCGGCCCGGCAGCGGCGTGACCACGTCACTCGCCGCGCCCGCGACCGGCGGACCCCCGGCGTGCAGCATCGCGATCGGGACGACCAATGCAGGTCGAGACGGCTCGAGCGGTGTGCCGACGAGCCGTTCGCTGGCGATGACCTGCAGGCCGGCGGCCGGATCGAGGCCGAACCGGAGTCGCGCCTCGGTGACGAGGGCGTCCAGCACCTCTGCCTAACCGGCCGTCCCGGAGGTGATCAACTCGTCGCGCTCGATCGTCACGGCATCCTTCTTGGGCTGGTACCAGTCCGAGAACAGCCGCGAGCGGATCTCCTCGAGCTGGCGCCCCTCGGCGGTCCGCTCCTCCTCGGCGGTGACGAGGAACAGGTACTGGCCGTCATCCTCGACCGCCACGACGTCCGAGGTCTTGCCGATCGGGGCCGCGAAGATCGCGGTGGTCTTGGGCGTCTCGAGCTGGCCGTTGGCGATCCAGCCGAGATCGCCACCACGGGACGCCTCCTGGCCCTCGGACACGTCGCGTGCGATCTCGGCGAAGTCGGCACTGCCGGCGTCCACGCGTCGCTTGATGTCGGCCAGGTCGGGCGCATGGCTGATGACCTGGACGATGTGGTAGCCGAACTCCGTCTTGATGGGCGCCAGCAGCTGGCCATCGGTCGGCTTGGCGTCGAGGATCGGCTTCGAGAAGCTCGGGACGTAGCTGCTGTCGGCGCTGACGTACGCCTCGAGGACGCCGCCACTCCCCTGCGGGCCACGGGCGCTCTCCTCGTCGCTGACCTCGCGGGCCAGTGCGTCGAACCCGTCGACGTCGTTCTTGAGCCGGACATAGGCAGCATCGGCGTCCAGCTTGGCCTGGCCCCACGACGGATCGTCCGGCGGGATCTCACCGTTGCTCGCCGCCTGGGCATCGTCCTTCGGCGAGAACAGGATGTGGCGGACCTTGACCGCGTCGTCCGGAAGCTCGACCGTCTCCTGGCTCAGGTAGATCTGCGCCGCCTCGCGCTGGGGAGCGGGCTTGCTCGCGTCCGCCACGAGCTTGTCCTCGAGCTTCGTCCGGACGACGTCCCCGCGGACGACGTTGCGGTACTTCGCGAGGTCGATGCCGTCGTTGACGAGCGTCTCCTGGTAGGCATCGTCGACGGCCTCCGGCGCGATCTCGGTCACCCGGCCGATCCGGAAGATGCCGTCGTCGCCCTGGACGACGTCGGTCGGCGCGTTCGCGGCCGCACCGAACACGGCCGTCATGAACGCCTCGTCGAGCTGGGTGCCCTCCTTGGCCAGCCAGCCAAGATCGCCCGCCTGCGGCGCGGTGGCGCTGTCGGTGGACACGGTCCGGGCCACGTCCTCCCACTTCTTGCCGCCCTTGATGTCGGCGAGGGCCTTGTCGATCGTGGCGCGAGCGGCGGCCGTCTGCTCCGCGGTCGGCTCGGCCGCTCCCGTGTCGAGCGTCGGCTTGACCTCGATCTGCCAGACATGACGCGATTCCTTGGTCGTGGCCTCCTCGAGGAGCTTGGCGTCGATGTCCTCGTCGCTGACGCTCACGCCTTCCTCGCCGGCCAGGCCGGCCTGGATCCGGTTGTCGATGATGCGCTCGAGCGAGCTCGGCACCAGATCCTGGCGCTGCTGATCGATGAACTGGGTCTGCAGCTCGGCCTGGCTCGGGGTCAGCTGCCCGGCGGCGACCTGCGTGCTGATGCGGCGCCCGGCGATCTCGAGGCGCCAGCCCTCGATCTCGGATCGCTCGCGGAGCTCGTCCTTGGTGATCGACTGGCCGTTGACGCTCCCGACCGGTGCCAGGTGGTCGTTGTAGTAACTGAGGATGACGGCGACGCCCAGGATGGCGACCGCCGCCACGACGGCAAGGCCGAAACCCAGGTTGAGGTAGAAGTTGCGGCGGTCGCGGCTGTCCCATGACGGTCTATGGACACGCTTCACGATCGGCCTGGCTCGAAAAGTCATTCGGTGTTGGTTCCTGATGGCAAGGTGGCATGGCCGACGATGGCCGACGAGGGCCGGACGTTCGTTGGGCGGCCGGTATCGTATCGTAATGTCCGGGTCGGCCCGTTCCCGGGCAGTCAGCCCAGGAGGATGTCCATCAACGGATCCACGCATCTCCGTGGCCGGCGCGTGCTGGTCACCGGCGGCTCCGGGACGATCGGGGCACGTCTGGTGGACCACCTGATCGAGTCGGGTCCGGCCGTCGTGCGGGTCTTCGGGCGCGACGAGACGAAGCAGTTCTACCAGCGCCATCGGCATCGGGGCAGGGACGTCCGGTTCCTGATCGGCGACATCCGCGATCGCGATCGCCTCGTGCGTGCCTGCGAAGGGATCGACGTCGTCTTCCATTGCGCGGCGCTCAAGCACGTCGAGTCCGGCGAGTACAACCCGTTCGAGGCCACGCTCACCAACGTCACCGGGACGCAGAACGTGATCGACGCCTGCCTGGCGAGCGGGGTCGACACGATGATCCTCACCTCGTCCGACAAGGCGGCCAATCCGACCTCGGTGATGGGCGCGAGCAAGCTCCTCGCCGAGAAGCTCGTGAGCGCCGCGACCAACTACCGCGGCTCCCATCCGACGACGTTCGCCAGCGTTCGCTTCGGCAACGTGCTCGGGTCGCGGGGATCGGCCATCGAGCTGTTCGCCCGGCAGATCGCGGCCGGCGGTCCGGTGACCGTGACCGACCCCGAGATGACGCGCTTCATCATGAGCGTGGACCGCGCCGTCGAGCTCGCGATCAAGGCGGCCGAGATCGCCCGGGGCGGTGAGGTGTTCGTGTTCAAGATGCCGGTCGCCCGGCTCGCCGACCTCATCTCGGCCACGATCGACGTGGTCGCGCCGACGCATGGCCTCGAGCCGGCGGCGATCCGACGTGAACCCATCGAGCCGCGCGCCGGCGAGAAGGCGTACGAGGAACTGATGACCGAGGACGAGGCGACCCGCGCCGTCGATCTCGGCGACATGTTCGCGGTCCTGCCGTCCATCGAGATCGCGCCCGAGGTCCGCTCGGCGTATGCCGACCTGCCGTCGGCACCGGGCGGCGCCTATCGCTCCGATGGCGTCGAGCCGCTCGACCTGGACGGCGTCCGTCGCCTCGTCGCGGAGTCCTTCGAGTCGGAGCGGCGCGCCGAGATCCCGGCATGAGGGTCCTCGTGACCGGGGCGGCCGGCTTCATCGGCCGTTGGGTGGTCGGTGAGCTCCTCGATGCCGGTCACGACGTCCTGCCGATCGACAACCTGGTGGCCGGCGACGAGCGATCGCTCGAGGAGTTCGCGGGGCATCCGGGCCTGCGGCCGTTCGAGCGCGGCGATGTCCGGGACGCCGCGGCGTGCCGGCGCTGGCTGAGGGACGTCGACGCCGTCGCGCATCTCGCCGCATCGATCTCGGTCCAGGAGTCGATCGACGACCCGGCCACGACATTCGAGAACGACGTCGTCGGGACGTTCAACGTGCTCGAGGCCGCGCGCCTGACCGGCGCTCGGGTGCTGTTCATGAGCACGTGCATGGTCTATGACCGGGCAGATCGCACCGGCATCGCCGAGGATCATCCGACGAAACCGGCGTCGCCGTACGCCGCGGCGAAGCTGGCCGGCGAGGCACTGACGCTGTCCTACCACCACGCGTACGAGCTGCCGACGACCGTGGTCCGACCGTTCAACACCTATGGCCCGTTCCAGCGGTCCGTCGGCGAGGGCGGGGTCGTGGCGATCTTCACCCGGCGGTCCATCCTCGGCGAGGAGCTGCGCATCTTCGGCGACGGGACGCAGACCCGCGACCTGCTCTACGTCGAGGACTGCGCACGGTTCGTGGTCGCGGCACTGACCTCAGACCGGGTGACCGGCCGGATCCTCAATGCGGGCACCGGCACGGACGTGAGCGTCAACGAGCTGGCGGCCCTGGTCGAGCCGGACCCGGGCCGGATCGTGCATGTCCCGCACATCCATCCCCAGAGCGAGATCGCCGTGCTGCGCTGCGACCCGACCCTGGCCGGCGAGCTGCTCGACTGGCGGCCGACCGTGGCACTGCCCGAGGGGCTCGCCCGGGTCCGTGCCTGGATGGAGGAGCGCCTGGGGGCCGGGGTCCCGGTCCACTGATGGGCACCGGCGCGGCCACGCGGCTGGCGATCGATGGCGGCACGCCCGTCCGAGCGACGTTCCTGCCGTATGCCCACCAGGTCATCTCGGACGAGGACGTCGCGGCGGTCGGGGAGGCGCTGCGCTCGGACTGGCTCACGACCGGTCCGCGTGTCCCGGCGTTCGAAGGCGCGCTTGCCGAGGCCACCGGCGTGCGGCACGCGGTCGCGTTCAGCTCGGGGACGGCGGCGCTGCACGGCGCGGTCGTGGCCGCAGGCCTGGGGCCGGGCGATGAGGCGATCACGACCCCCATGAGCTTCGTGGCGACGGCCAATGCCGTGCTGTACGCCGGGGCGACGCCCCGCTTCGCCGACGTCACCGCGGACGATCTGCTCATCTCGCCCGACGCGGTCGGTGCGTCGCTGACGCCCGCGACTCGCGCGATCGTGGCTGTCGACTACGCGGGTCATCCCGCCGACTACGACGCGCTCCGACGGGTCGCCGACGCTGCCCCGGCCGGGCCGGTCGTGCTCATCGCCGACGCGGCGCATTCACTGGGCGCCACGCGCGGTGGCCGGGTGGTGGGCACGCTCGCGGATCTGACCGTGCTCAGCCTGCATCCGGCCAAGATCCTGACGACCGGCGAGGGCGGTGCCGTCCTGACCGACGACGATGCGCGGGCGGATGCCTTGCGACGCTTCCGCAACCACGGCATCGCGACCGAGCTCGCCGACCGGCGCGACTGGACATACGCGATGGTCGAGCTCGGCTACAACTACCGGCTCACGGACGTGGCCGCTGCCCTCGGGTCATCGCAGATCCGTCGCCTCGGCGAGTTCCTCGAGCGCCGTCGCGCGCTCGCCGCGCGCTACCTGGAGCGCCTCGCCGGTCACCCGGCCGTCGAGTCACCGGCGGTCGCCGACGACACCGATCCCGCGTGGCACTTCCTGTTCGCCCGGCTGCGGCTCGACCGCCTCACCGCCGACCGGGGCGCCGTCTATCGAGCCCTGCGGGCCGAGAACATCGGCGTGAACGTCCACTACATCCCGATCCACACGCACCCCTACTACCGCGAGCGGTTCCCGGGAGTCTCGATGCCGGTCGCGGAGGCGCAGTACGAGCGCCTGCTGACGCTGCCGCTCCACGCGGGCATGCGCGACGCCGACGTCGACGATGTGGTGACCGCGCTCGACAAGGTCGCCGAGGCGTACCTGCATCCGCTGACGAAGGAGTCCGTCTTGGATCTGATCCGCAAACCGGTCCGCCGCCTCCGACGAGCGCTTCGCCCGAAGGCCAGTCCGGCTCCGGCCCCCGCCAAGGCGCCGCCGCTACGCACACCGCCGACCGTCCTGCCCAAGGACGAGCTGCACTCGTTCTGGCGTGACCCGGACGAGCCGAATCGACCGGAGGAATACCTCGCCCACGCCGGACGCAGCCGCTTCCTGGTCGAGTTCGTCAAGCCGTATCTCGGCCCCGAGCCGACGATCCTCGAGATCGGCTGCAACGTCGGGCGGAACCTCGCCCACCTGTACGACGCGGGCTACCGGCGCCTGACCGGGATCGAGATCAACGGCGAGGCGCTGGCGCTCCTGCGTACGACGTATCCCGAGATGGCTGCGGCGGCAACGCTCATCAACGCTCCCGTCGAGGAGGCGATCCGGGAGATCCCCGATGCGTCGTTGGACCTCGTGTACACGATGGCGGTCCTGGAGCACATCCATCCCGACAGCGAGTGGATCTTCGACGAGATCGTTCGCATCACCCGCGGGACCGTGGTGACCGTCGAGGACGAGCACGGCGTCTCGCGTCATCACACCCCGCGCGACTATCGGGTCGTCTTCGAGTCCCGCGGCCTCAAGCACGTGGCGCAACAGAGCATCGACGCCGACGGCGGGTTCGGGACGGCGTTCGAAGCACGCGTCTTCGAGGTGGCATGACCGAGGGCGGATCCGGGCGGTCGGGCGAGCCGGTGATTGTCGCCGTGGTCCAGGCGCGGATGCGCTCGACCCGCCTGCCGGGCAAGGTGCTCACGGACATCGAGGGCGAACCGCTGCTGGCGTGGACCGTGGCCGGCGTGCAGGCGATCCGTGGCCTCTCGGCGGTCGTCGTCGCGACGACCACGGATGCCAGCGATGATGCCGTCGTGATCGAGGCGGAGCGGCTCGGAGTGGCGGTGCACCGCGGCTCGACCGACGACGTCCTGTCGCGCTGCTTCGATGCGCTCGCGCCGTTCGCGCCGGAGGTGGTCGTCCGGCAGACCGCCGACAACCCGTTCCCGGATCCCGGTGTCGCCGAGGGACAGGTGCGGGCGCTCCTCGAGCGCGACCTCGACTACGTCGGCATCGAGGGCTGGCCGCTGGGCATCGCCGCCGAGGCGTGCCGTTTCTCAGCCCTGGCGACCGCTCATCGGGAGGCGACGGAGGCAGCCGATCGCGAGCACGTGCTGCCGTTCCTGTATCGGCACCCCGACCGGTTCCCCGTCGGCCAGGTCCCGCGAGCCGGCTCAGCGCGACCCGCGGCCGCGCGAGCGCGCTATACCGTCGATACCGATGCGGACCTGGCCTTCGCACGGGCCGTCGCGGCACGGTTGGGCCACGGGCCACCGGTCGACCTCGGCGAACTGGAGACGATCATCGAGGACGACCCCGAGCTCCTCGAGATCAACGCTGGCGTGGCCCAGAGACCGTGGCACGAGGCGCAACCCACGGAGGAGAGCCGATGGACGTCGTGAGGATCGGCGAACGACCGGTCGGGGCCGGCGCGCCCGTCTACATCATCGCGGAAGCTGGCTCGAACCACGACCGCGACCTCGACCAGGCGAAGCGACTCATCGACGTCGCTGCCGCTGCCGGCGCCGACGCGGTCAAGTTCCAGACGTTCCGATCCGACCTGATCGTGGCCGAGACGCCGACACGTGCCGAGTACCTCGACGCGATCCTGCCACCGGGCCAGACCATGTCCGATCTCTTCCGTCAGCTCGAGCTACCGCGCGACTGGCACGCGACGCTCGCCGACCATGCCGCCCGGCAGGGTCTGGACTTCCTGTCCACCCCGTTCGATCACGAGGCTGTCGACCTGCTCGACGAGCTCGGGGTCAAGGCGTTCAAGGTGGCGACGTATGAGCTCTGGCACCTGCCGCTCATCCGCGACATCGCGTCGCGTGGCAAGCCGATCATCTGCTCGACCGGGATGGCCGACATGGCGGACGTGCAGGCGGCGGTCGACGTCGTGCGCGAGACCGGCAACGAGCAGCTGATCCTGCTGCACTGCGTCGTGAACTACCCGCCGCCGTTCGCCGACCTGAACCTGCGGGCGATCGAGACGATGCGCCAGGCGTTCGGGGTCCCGGTCGGCTGGAGCGACCATACGCCCGGCTGGCTGGCGCCCGTGGTCGCCACGACGCTCGGGGCGGCGGTGATCGAGAAGCACTTCACGACGGACCGCGGCCGGCCGGGTCCCGACCACCGGTTCGCACTCGAGCCCGACGAGCTGGCGGAGATGGTGCGCGCGATCCGCGACACCGAGGCGGCGCTCGGCACGGGTGTGAAGCGCCGCGCCCCGGCGGAGGATGACCTCTACGTCACGGCCCGCCGGTCGCTCTTCGCGGCCCGGCCGATCGAGGCAGGCACCGTGCTCAGCCCCGACGACATCGCCGTGCTGCGACCGGGCACCGGGCTCGAGGTCGCCGACCTCGACAAGGTGCTCGGCCGAACGGCACGCCGCCACATCGACCGCCACGAGCCGCTCGCCTGGGACATGTTCTGATCGATGCCGCATGTCGTGCGGATGCGGACGAGTGCCGGCCCCGGCGAGGGACGCGGCCATCTGGCCCGGGCCCTGTCAGTGGCGGAGGCGGTCTGGCCTGACACCGTCGCGGTGGAGCTCTCGATCGCGCGCGGCGCGCCGACGGCCAGCGAGCGCGACCGGGCCGAGGCCGCGGGTGCTCGGGTGGTCGGCGCCGGCGCAGCCATCCCCGAGGGCGCGGTCGTCGTCGTCGATGGGCCCGATCCTGATCGCCTCGCGACCGGGATCACGCCCGATCGCCTCGTCGTCTTCGACGACAGCGAGCGGTTCGCCGGGGACGCTGCGATGGTCGTCCAGCCGTCGGCCCCGGCATGGGCTGGTCGGGCGCGCGCCGGGAGGGTCCTCGCCGGCTACCGCTGGGCGCCGATCGGCGTGGCGTGGCGACGCGTCGTCGGGCTTGCCGAGACGTCTCGGGTCGGCGACCCGCACCTGCTCGTCTGTTTCGGCGGCAGCGACCCGCACGACGTGACCGGGCGGCTGGGCGGTCGGCTCGCCGACGACCCGCGCTGGGCGACCACGGTCGTCGTCGGCCCGGACTATGGCGGGGACCTGATCGACGATCGCTGGGTGCGTGAGCCGCGCGACCTGCCCGAACGCGTGGCGGCAGCCGACGTCGTGGTCATCGGCGCAGGGACGATGAAATTCGAAGTCGCCGCGCTCGGGCGGCCGGCCGTGCTCCTCGCCGCGGCCGACGACCAGCTACCGGTGGGCCCGCCGTTCGCGGCGACGGGGGCTGCGCGCTGGCTCGGCGATGGTCGGACCATCGACCCGGCAACGCGTCATCGAGTCGGTCGCAGCGTTGATGGACGACCCGATGACACGAGCGGCGATGTCTGCCGCGGCTCGCCGGGAGGTGGATGGGTCCGGCGCCGATCGTCTCGCGGCCGCGATCGCAGGGCTCGCCACGGACGACGGTCAGACCGCGGCCTCGTAGACGAGGCAGGGCATGCCCCGCACCTCGGTCATGCCGATCCGTCTGAACCCGGCACCGGTGAACAGCGCGATCGAGGTCAGCATTGTCCGGCCGGATCCGGGCGAGGAACGCGACCGGAGCGAGCCCCTCGTCGTGCCGCGCTTCGTCGAGCGCGAGTCGCAACAACGTCCGTCCAACGCCTCGACCGCGCGCCGCTGACGCCACCGCGATACCGATCTCGACGCGGCCGTCACGGTGACGATCCAGACGGATCTGGCCCACGGGCACGTCGCCGTCCAGTCCGACCAGCAAGCGCCCGGAGGTCGACGCCAGGCGGTCGGCCAGCCACCGACGGTGGTCGTCTGCCGCGATCGGCTCGGGCTGGAAGCCGGCCGCGCGGGTGACGGGATCGTTGGCCCACTCGAGCAGCAGGGGCCCGTCGGCCGCGGTGGCCGGTCTGAGGGTGAGCGACGACGACTCCGTCATCCCGGTTTGCGGGCGATGACGCTGACGAACGTCGCGAGCAGGTCGTCGATCGTCACGCTCGGGTAGATGCGCCGGACCTCCGCCAGCGCGCGCGGTCGTCGCCTCCTGCGTCTGCTTGCGCTCGAACCAGGGCATGACCGCGACGAGCTCGAGACCCGCGGCGTGGACGATGCCCCGGAGATCCGCGAGCGACATGCGGTTCAGGCTCTCCTCGTAGAACCGCATCGCCTGGTCGATCTCGGTCGGCCGAAGCTCCTCCAGGTAGCGGCGGAAGTCGTCGGCATCGAGGCGGGCGTGACCCCACGGGATCGCCAGCGTGCACATCGAGTGCCCGCCATTGACGCTGAAGAACGGGTTGTAGTCGTGATACGCCACGCCGCCAGGTCGGAGCAGGCGAGCCATCGCGGCGAAGGCGCCATGCGGATCCTGGACGTGCTCGAGGACCTCGAACGAGAGGATCGCGTCGAAGCTGTCGGCTGGCTGGCTGGACTGGGTGATGTCGTCCTCGATGAACTCGACGGCGCCCGGGGGAGCGTCGCCGGCGAGGCGCGCACGCTCGCGCAACGTGGCCAGCGTCCCCTGCTGGGCGTCGATGTCCGCGGCGAGGGTCGCCGCGTCGACCTCGCCGGGTCGCTGGATCACGTAGAAGCGAGCAAGGTCAGACGCGACCACCTGGGTGTCGGGACGTTTGGCGAGCTGGAACGCCATCGCTCCGTCGTAGCAGCCGACCTCGAGGATCCGCCCGCGGAGCGGCGAGCCCGTCGTCGTCTCGACGAGGAGCGCCGCCTCGCGCACGGACTTGGCTGCCTTCCGGGCCCGCCCGGCGAGCGTCGCGTCGGTCGGTGGCTGGACGTTCGCGACCGGGTCGACCATGACCCGCCAGCCGGACTTCAGGCGGTCGCGCAGCGTCGGGTCGAGCGGATGGCGGACACCGTGCTTGTCGACGAACTCGGTGCCCGGCGCGATCGCCTCTCTGGGTGTCGCGGGTTTCGGGACCGTGAGCTCCGCCTCGACGAGGGCTCGGAGTCGTCGCTGCCGCAGACCGGCGCGGATGACCGCCTTGACGGGTCGCTTCCACATCAGGCGCGACTCGAGACGGGGCCGGCTGCACCGATCGCTGCCGGGTCGGCGACGACAGCCGCGATCTCCCTCGCGATCCGTCGTCCGGCGTTTCCCGGGAGGAAGTGGTCGTCGAGGAAGGCGCGGCGAGCGTCAGGCGCGGCGGGGAGAGGATCGTGGAGGGCGGCGCGCAGCTCGTCCACGCCGTGGATCGGTCGGGCGACACCGGCCGCGACATAGCCGAGCAGGTCGCGGTGGCCCTCGACGATCGCGATCAGGTTCGGCGTCCCGGCCATGACGGCATCGGTGAGGACCGTCGAGTTGAGCCCGAGATGCGCGTCGGCCGCCCGCAGGAGCCGGAAGAGGTCGATGTCCTTGACCAGCGTGATGGCCGGCGCTTCGTACCCACCGGCCCTGGCCAGCCCGTCCAGGAGCTGGCGGTACGGGCCTTCATCGCGCTCGCCCGGGTGCTGCTTGAAGACGACGTGGACCCCGGGCAGCGGGCCTCCGAGACACGTCTCGATCATGTGGACGAGATGCGACCGGCGGACGAACGGCAGATGCAACGTGGAGACGACGAGGACGACGGCGCCGTCGGCGATGCCGAGCTCCTGTCGCGTGGCCGAGCGCTCCGCCGCCGCCATCCGCTGCGGCCGGGACGGCCGTATCCAGGTCGAGGCGGGGCGAACCAGCGGCAGTGACCTCGCCCGGCTCGTAGGCGAGGTCCTCCAGGACGCGTCGCTCGTAGTCGCCGAACACGAAGGTCCTGGTCGGCAGGATCAGCCGGGGATCGCGGTGGTCGGGATAGCCGGCATGGGTCGGGTAGAGCACCCCGTGCTGCAGGGCGAAGGTCGGCACGCCCGCACGCTCGGCGGCGAGCAGCCACGGCGTCCGGTGCCCTTCCTGGGTCATCAGGAACGCCGATGGTCGGACCTCGTCGGTCAGGCGCTCGACCCGCGCCAGTTGCACGACGTCCGGCTCGATGATCTTCTGGAGCGTGGCGCGCAGCGAAGCCAGGAACGGCAGCGTCAGGTCGAGCCCGTCGATCTCGAACGGGACATGGCCGACCGCCTCGATCCCGGCAAGCGCCGCCCCGGCAGCCGCCCGAGCGCGGTCACGGTCCTCCGGCCGAGCCCAGCGGGATTGGAGGTAGAACGCCGGGAGGAGCCGGTCGTCGAGCTCGGTGGTCGCCCAGTCCTCGTCGCGCTGCCGGCTCATGCCCAATCCGATCACGACCGGTTCCAGACCGGCGTCGGCGAGGGCCGGGATGACCGAGCCGAGATTGGGGTCGCGTCGCTCGGCGGAGGCCGACCCGCCGACCCGCTGGTAGCTGCTCGGGAGCGTCAGCACGACGACCCGCGGCTTCGGTTCCGCCAGCAACCGGGCCAGCCGCTCATCGAGCAGCGCCGTGCGTCGGGCGGTCTCTGCGGAGCGGCGGTCCTGTTCCGTTCGACCCGGCCGCTCGGGTGGCGGCGTCTGCGCGCGGAAGGGTCGAACGATGCGCCGAGCGATCGCGCGGGGAAGCGATCGACTCGCCTGCGCCGTTCGGGGCGACGCGGCCGCTGCCGCCGCCGGTCGCGCGGCCGTCTCACTCTCCGGCCCCTCTTCCGTCGGCGCCTCGCGAACGTCCAGCGCCCGGTCGAGCGCCCCGACCACGTCCAGCAGCGCGACCTCATCGGCCGGAGCGGTGATGGCCGCCGGCCCGAAGTCGGCATCGATCGCCGTCAGGGCGTGCCGCCACAACAGTCGCTCGTGGACCCAATGCCACATGTCCTCGCGAGCACGGAACCAGTAGGTAACGCCGTCGACCAACACGTGGTCGGCCACGCCACTGGCCTGCCCCCATCGGTCGAGTGTCGCGAGTGCCGCGGCGTAGAGATCCTCGCGCTCGACGGCCGCCGCAAAATACGGCCGGACCGACACCACGTCGGACCGTTCGCCGGCCGCCGGCGTCCATGCGGTTTCGAGGACGATCGAGACTTCACCGGGGCGGGCCGGTGGAGCGTCGGTCGCCAGTGGGACGAAGTGCAAGCGCGAGGGACGAGGGTTCACGGCGTGTCCGGCGGGCGCTGCATGGGAGCCTGTATCGTAGCCGACCTCTCCATCCGTCCCGGGGCGATCCCGGGAAGCGCGTCGCGACGCCGGAGGTCCCACCGCTGACTGACTCGCTCGCCGGCCGGATCCGCGCCCGAATCCGTTCGATCCCGGGACTGCACGGGCTGTATCGGCGGCTTCGGGGATCGGCGCCCCGCCGCACGCCAGCGGAGCGTACCGGGCCCCCGCCGCCGCTAGCGGCGCCGCCACCCAAGGTCGAGGACCGGGTGACCGAGCTCCGTCGGGTGACGCTGGTCGAGTCGCCACGGGACGAGTACCGGCTCAACCTCGTCGTGCCGACGGTCGAGGGAGCGGGCACCTTCGGCGGGATCCGCACCGCCCTCGACCTGTTCGCGGCGATCGCCCAGGGCTCGGACGAGCGCCGGGTCATCTCGGTCGGCCGTGCCGGACCCGACGCCGCGGCGTCGATCCCCGACTATGCGCCAGTCGCAGCTGGGGACGATCCTGCCGAGGTACGACACCAATACGTCCCGCTCACGCGACCGTTCGATAGGCTCGCGGTCCGTCGGAACGACGTGTTCGTCGCGACGTACTGGACCACGGCCGAGCTGGTCACCCGCATCCGGCGCTGGCAGGGCTCCGCGTACGGTCGTGCACCGGAACGGTTCGGCTACGTCATCCAGGACTTCGAGCCCGGCTTCTACCCGTTCTCCGCGCAATGGCTGCTCGCCCGCGCGACGTACTCGGGCACCGACGAGACCGTCGCGATGTTCAACACCTCGCTCCTGCGCGACCACTTCCACGGCGTCGGGCTCGCATTCGAGCGCGAGTTCGTGTTCGAGCCGCGGCTCCTCCCCGAGCTCCGGGCCGCGATGGCGCGGCCACCGGTCCCGCGCGAGCGGACCATCCTCGTCTACGGCCGTCCTGGCACGCCACGCAACGCGTTCCCGGCCATCGTCGACGGACTGCGGGCCTGGCGCGCCGGCGACCCCGATGCCGACCGATGGCAGGTCGTCAGCGTCGGTCGCGACCACCCCGCGATCGACCTCGGGGGCGGGACGACGATGCGATCGATCGGCAAGCTCGACCTCGATGCCTACGCGGCGCTCCTCCGCGAGTCCGCGATCGGCATCTCTCTGATGGTCTCGCCCCATCCGAGCTATCCGCCGCTCGAGATGGCGCACCTCGGGATGCTCGTGCTGACCAACCGGTTCGCGGCCAAGGACCTCGCGATGTGGCATTCGAACATCACGGCTGTCGACGACATCTCGGCCGAGGGCCTGGCAACGGCGTTGACCGACCTGTGCCGGCGCTTCGAGGCCGATCCCGACGCGGGCTCACGCGGTCGCCCCGGCGTGGATGACTTCATCTCCGAGACGCCGCCGTTCGGGTTCGCGGCCGACGTGGCGTCCGAGCTCAGGCGGGGCGTCCCGGAGGCGGTGACGGCGTCGACGAGCTCTCGCTGACCCAGGCCGGCCGGGCGTCGAGCAGCGGCCGCATCGCCGCGAGGATCTCCTCCGCGCGTCGCTCGAAGGTATGTCGCGCGAGCACGGCCGCCCGGCCGCGCTCGGCGATCTCACGCCGCAGCTCGGGCGCGTCCAGGTAGCGGTCGACGGCGGAGCGGAGGTCGTCAGCGTCGCGATAGATGGCCACGCCGCCGTCGAACTCCTCGTCCATGCCCTGGACGTCGTCCGATAGCACGAACGCACCGGACGCGAGCGCGTCGTAGATGCGGTTCGAGATGAAGCCAGCGCCACGCATGTCCTCCCAGGTGTCGTTGAGCACGATCGACGCGGAGGCGTAGTGACCGCGCAACTCGGCGTTCGGGATGTGCGACCCGCGAAGGTAGCGCGAGTCCAGGCCATGCTCCTCCCACGCCCGACCGTAGATGGCGAGGTCGCGCTCCGTGGGCACGAGCCACTCGACGATGTGGCGATCGGGCCGGTAGTTCGCGACGAACAGCAGCTCGTGATGGGGACCGGTGGGATCGGGATAGAACCGCTCGGTGTCGGTCGCTTGATGCAGCGGCTCGACGGGGATCCGGGCCTGTCCGGCCATGCGGTCGGCGAACCGGTCGGACGCGACGAAGGCGTGGTCGTACGTGTCGTACATCTCGCCGGAGGCGAGGTCCGGGTGGCTGATCTGCCAGAGGACGTTGACCTGCGCCGGTCTGTTGTGGGCCTGCTGGTTCCCGAACAGGTGGAGGGTGGCATCGTCCATCGCAGCGGCGGTCGACGCCCAGTCGACGATCAACCGCACGCGTGTCGGCAGACCGGCACGTTCCAGGTACCGCTGGAGGGCCCGGGCGAAGTGGAAGTCGCCCCAGAGATAGGCGTTCCGCCACTTCGACGGGCCGATCCGGATGCCGATCCGGCGAGCGGCCAGCCAATCGCGCAGCAGTCCTTGGAGCAGCTCGCCACCGCCGTCGCCGGCGAGGTCGCCGACCGCGATGCGCTTCGACGTGGCGTCGGCGACCCGGTCGCGGTCGGCTTCGGTCGCGGCGACGACGATGTCGAAGTCGTCGAGGTGCCGCGGGCTCGTCGTGGTGACCCAGGCCACCCGGATCTGGCCGCTGGGCGCCTCGCGGATATCGGCCTCGGGATCGTTCGTGACGACGACATCGGCGTGGACGGCGCCCTTGCCCGACCATGGGCCGTCCGGTCGCGCATCGACGACGAGCCAGTCGGTCGTGTCGGCCAGGGATGGGAGCCGCGTCTCGCCGAGCCGCGCGACACGTAGCCGCGGGAGCGACCAGTCGTGTGCGCCGGTCACGGCATCGCCCAGCACCTGTCGCGCGAGTCGAGGTCCCCAGCGATCGATGAAGCGGGCTCGTTCACCGGCGGTCTCCCAGGCTCCACGCAGGTCCTTCGGCGGTTTCGCGACCGGCGTATCAAGCGGTTCGTCGTACCAGCACCAGGCGAGGACGCGCCGGTCCGACGTGACGGGCCGTCCGGTCGCCCGCAGACCGCTTCCGAGATCGACGTCGGCGAAGGGGATCGCGCCCGTGTAGGCGCCGGCACGGTCGTAGCCGGCCGGGACGCCGCCCGCCTCGATGAGGTCGGACCGACGCACCAGGATGCATGCGAGCGACACCGCGGGCACGTCGCGATACGGCTCCGACGGGTCCCAGCGGTAGCGTCGGCCCACGCCGAGGTGGCGCGGCGTGATGACCCCGTTCGAGCGTTCCAGGTCGATGCCGGCCGACAGCACCGTCAGGTCGGCCGTCTGCTGGCGGGCACGGACGAGACCTGCGCCGCCCGGCCGGATCAGGAGCGGCGCGGCTGCGACGGACCCGGCCATGACGCGCTCGACGAGATGGCCGAGCCAGTCGCCGAGGACGGGTTCGATCGCGCCGTCGACGATGCAGATGAACTCGCCGTCGGCCGCCTCGACCGCCGCCTGGATGGCGGGCTGCCGATCCCGGTCGACCGGTGGCGCGACCGACCGAACGGCGACCGAGGTCGCCGCTGCCAGCTCGGCCGGGGCCGGCTCCGGGTCGGCGATGACGATCACTTCGATCGGCCGGTACGTCGTCCGGTCCAGCGCCGCCAGCCGTCGCGCGAGCACCTCGGGGCGGGGTTCCACCAGCACGATCGACACGAGCGGACCCGAGCGGACGTCGGACTCCGGTACTCGTCTGCGGACCCTGCGCCGGAACAGCCGCACATCCCAGGGCATCGCACGCAGGCGTTGCCTGATCAGGCGGGCGCGCGTGAGACGCAGGGCACGACGGATGCGATTCATGGGCTCCGGAGCGTCGGTCGTGGTATCGGCCCGACGGGGTCGGTGTGACGGGACGATGGGATCGGCGCGATGGTGGGCATCCGGCCCGCGCTAGCCGGCATCGGCGCAAGGATAGCGGGCCGCGCGAGCCCCTTCCCTCGCCTGTGCTAGCGTCTCTCCGCGGATGCCCCGTATCGCGTACCTGACCTATTCGAGCGCTGAGTTCGACGGCCGCACCCGCCGCATGGCACGGACCGCGCTGGCGGCCGGTTACGAGGTCGTGGTCTATGCCCGCTGGCAACCGGGCGTCCCCTTCGAGGAGGACGGCCTCGGCTACCGCGTGATCCGCGTCCCGGCCGTGCCCGACCTCGCGATCCCGTGGCGGCGGAGGCGCGGCCGGCGCCGACTCCGCGACATCATGACGGGCGCGTACGCGGGGTCGACCGTCGCACGGCGGGACGACGACGAGGACTCATCCGAGGAGGCCGACGAGCCGACCGAGACGCGCGATCAGGAGGTCGCGATGCCCTCGCTGGCACGCCGGCTCGCGCGCCTGGTCTGGCGACCGACCCGGCGGTTGATCCGCCGGATCAGCATGGCCCGCTTCACGTACCCGATGATGCTGTTCCCGCTCCGGCCACTCGGCTGGGCGATCCCGCTCGACGAGACGGCCGAGCCGGCCGACATCTGGCACGGCATGTGGGCAGGATCCCTGCCCGCGCTCGACCGGCTGCGGGCGAAGCATGGCGGGCGCACGGTCTACGACAGCCGCGACGTCTACATGCGGTCGCGCGGCTTCGAGCGGATGGGCGCCTTCAAGGCCCCGTTCGCGTGGCTCGAACGACGCTGGGCGCGGCGCGCGGATGCCGTCCTGACGGTGAACGATGCCTATGCCGCCCTGCTCGCCGAGCAATTTCGGATCGAGCGTCCGCCCGTCGTCAGGAACACCCCGGACCGGTACACGCCGCCATCTCCGCGGCCCGACCTCATCCGCGAGGCACTCGGCCTCAGCGCGGAGACCCGCGTCGTCCTCTACCAGGGTGGGTTGCTGAGCGATCGCGGCATCGAGCAGGGCATGGAGGCGATCCTCGACGTCCCCGACGCCGTGCTCGCGATCATGGGCTTCGGATCGGCACAAGCGGAGATCGAGGCATTGGCCGACTCACCTCGCTTCCGCGACCAGGTGCGGATGCTCGAACCCGTCACGCCGGACGCACTGCTCGATTGGACCGCGTCGGCGGATGTGATGTTGATGGCCATCCAGCCGACGAGCGTCAACCATACGTTCACGACTCCGCAGAAGCTGTGGGAGGCGATCGCCGCCGGCGTCCCGGTGGTGGCCACCGACCTGCCGGGCATGGCGGAGATCGTCCGCGACACGGGCTGCGGCGTGCTGGTCGACGCGACCGATCCCGCCGACATCGCCCGCGCGATCCGGCAGATCGTGGATGCGCCTGCCGAGGCACGGGGTGCCATGCGCGAACGGACGTGGCGCGCGGGGCAGGACCGCTACAACTGGGAGCGCGAGACCGACACGCTGCTCGCTCTCTACCGCGAGCTCCTCGGTCAGCCCGCTGCAAGCGTTCCCGCACCGGCGAGCCGATCGACGAGCGCGACCTAGGCGCCCGCTCGTCGCGAGGCCGTCGTTGATGTGACGGCCCGCCGCATACGGCCGGTTCGGGGTGATACGGTCCGCCGTCATGACCCGGATCGCGTACCTCACGTATTCGACCGCCGAGTACGACGGCCGTACGCAACGGATGGCCCGGACGGCCCTCGCGGAGGGATACGAGGTGGTCGTCTACGCTCGCTGGCAGCCCGGCCTCCCGTTCGAGGAACAGGCATCCGGTTACACCATCAAGCGCGTGCCGGCGCTCCTCGAGCTGGCGATCCCGGGTCGACGAAGCCGCGGTCGCCGAAGGGTCGCCGCTGCGCGACGCCGGCACGCGGCAGAGGTCGTCGCCCGAACGGCCGAAATGGAGGCCGCGGCGGCGGGCGATCCGTCGGAGACAGCGCCCGACATGGCGGCGGGTGGCGGTGACGGTCTCGGATGGGTCCCCGACCAGATCCGAGGTACGACCGTCGCGCGCCCGCTCCGGGCATTCCGCCGGATCGTCATCAACCCGTTCCTGCTCTTCCCGCTTCGTCCGTGCGGATGGGCCGTCGCCCTCGATGAGGTGGCGGAACACGCGGATATCTGGCATGGGATGTGGGCCGGCTCGCTGCCGGCGCTCGTTCGCCAGCAGTCCAGGCTTGGCGGTCGAACGGTCTATGACAGCCGCGACGTCTACATGCACTCGCGCGGCTTCGAGCGGATGGGCCCGTTCAAGGCCCCATTCGCCTGGCTCGAACGCCGCTGGGCACGGCGCGTGGACTCGGTCCTCACCGTGAACGACGCCTATGCCGACCTTCTGGCACGGCGCTTCGACATCGATCGACCACCGGTCGTGCGCAACACGCCATGGCGCTACCAGCGGCCGAGTCCACCTCCGGACCTCATCCGGCAGGCATTGGGTCTCTCACCCGAGACGCGGGTCGTGCTGTACCAGGGCGGCCTCCTGAGCGACCGGGGCATCGAGCAGGGCGTCGAGGCGATCGGCGCCGTGCCCGGGACCGTGCTCGCGATCATGGGCTTCGGGTCCTCGGAGCCGGCATTGCGCGCGCTGGCCGCGTCTGTCGCCCACGGCGACCGGGTGCGGTTCCTGCCGCCGGTGCCGCCGGACCGGCTGCTCGACTGGACCGCCTCGGCCGATGCGATGCTGATGGCCATCCAACCCACGAGCATCAACCACCGCTTCACGACCCCCCAGAAGCTGTGGGAAGCGATCGCGGCCGGCGTGCCGGTCGTCGCCAGCGACCTGCCAGGCATGGCCGAGGTCGTGCGCGAGACCGACAGCGGCGCCCTCGTGGACCCGACCGATCCCGCCGACATCGCCCGCGGCATCCGGGAGATCGTCGAGGCGCCCACCGACGAGCGCGATCGGATGCGGGAACGGACGTGGCGCGCGGGGCAGGATCGGTACAACTGGGAGCAGGAGAGCCGGACGCTGCTGGGCCTGTATCGCGATCTGCTCGCCCGAGACGAGCGCCCCCCTCACCGCTAAGGCGTGTCGCCCGCCAGTCGATCGATGAGACCGACGTAGGCTTTCGACGCATGCTCCCAGGCGAGCGTCGCCACGATCGACGACGCAGACCGGGCGGCTGCCTCGCGACGTGACGGGTCGTCGACGAGGGCGAGGATGGCGTCGGCCATGGCGTCCGCGTCGCCCGACGGATACATCGCGACCGCGTCGCCGGGGAAGTCGCGCTCGACGGTCGGGAGTCGCGTGGCGACGACGGGTTTGCCCATCGCGACGTACTCGTAGACCTTGCCCGACACGGTGAGCGCGGTGAACCGGTCAAGGCGGGTCGGCGCGAGTCCGATATCGGCCGCGGCGACGACCGCCGGGACGTCTTCGATCGGGATGCGACCGTGGAACACGACCCGGTCACCGATCCCGAGCTCATCGGCGAGCGCTCGCAGCGTCGCTTCGGAGTCGCCCCGACCGTAGCAGTCGAGGACCACGTCGAGATCCGGGCGTCGCTCGCGCATCCGGGCGATCGCGCGCAGCGCGACGTCCAGCTCGTAGGTCGGCGTCAGGGCGCCGGTGTACACGAGACGAAGCCGCCCGTCCTCGCAGAAGGTGCGGTTCGGGTAGGCCAAGGCGTCGAACCGGGCGAGGGATGGGCTGTTGACCACGACATGGATGTCGTCCGCGTCGTGGCCCAGGGCCACCAGGCGATCGCGCATCGCATCGGTCACGGTGATCGTCAGCGTCGAGAACGCGATCGACAGCCGCTCCTGCAGCCTGAGCAGCCCGTGGACGAACGGGTTCCGCACGCTCGGGAAGCGCATCCGGAAGAACTCCGGCATCGCCTCGTGGAGATCGAGGACGACCGGAACCCCGACGAGGCGGAGGGGCAGCGTCGCGAAGACGAGGAAGTCGGGCGGCGAGTGGACCTGCGCGACGGCGAATCGCTCGGACCGATGCAGCCGAGCCGCCGTCCACATCGATCGCGCGACGAACGTGAGGTACTCGAACAGGTACACGCCGATGCCGGCGCCCTGGTGGCGCTGCACATCGAGGTGCCGGATGCGGACCCCTGCCAGCTCGGAATCGACTGGATCGTCCGGACGTCGGAGCCCGATGACCCGGACCGGCCGGCCCGTGGCGACGAGCGTCTCGGCCTGGCGGCGGACCCGGGGATCCTCCTCGTAGTAGGCGTGGACGATCATGAGGACCGGCCGTCCCCGCACGGTCACGCCCCCGTCGACCAGCCTGCCCCGAGTCGAAGGACCTGCCGCTCCCGCGTCGCTCGGTCGCGTGAGCTGTCAACGGTGTCGACGACCAACGCCGCCCGCTCGTACACGCTCGGCCAGTCGATCGCGGCATGCGGCGTGACGACGACGATCACGTCGGCCCACCCGAGCAGCTCGTCGAGGCCGGTCTCGGGCCGGACGGTCCCGGCCGCATCGGTGAACGAATCCACGTGCGGATCGTGGAACCGCACGTCTGCACCGCGTTCGGCGATGCCGGCGATCACCTCGGACGCGGGGGAGTTGCGGGCATCGCGGACATTCGGCTTGAACGCGACGCCAAGGACCCCGACCTTGGCGCCTTTCAGGGCCTTGCCGCGATCGTTGAGCGCCTCGGCCACGAGGTCGACGACGTGGCGAGGCATCGCGAAGTTGATGTCGCCGGCCAGCTCGATGAAGCGGTCGATGAAGTCGAATTCACGCGCCCGCCAGGCGAGGTAATACGGATCCACCGGGATGCAATGTCCGCCGACACCCGGGCCCGGCGTGAACTTCATGAACCCGAAGGGCTTGGTCGCCGCGGCGTTGATGACCTCCCAGACATCGAGGCCCATCCGCTCACACAGCAACGCGAGCTGGTTGACGAACGCGATGTTGACGTTGCGGAACACGTTCTCGAGCAGCTTCGCGAGCTCGGCCGCGTCCGGTGAGCTGAGCTCGATTACGTTGTCGTTGATGTTGCGGAGCAGGGCCGCGGCACGCTTCGTGGCCTGCGGCGTCGTGGCGCCCACGAGGCGCGGCACGGTCTTGCTGGCGCTGGCGGGATCGCCCGGGTTGACCCGTTCCGGGGCGAAGGCCAGATCGAAGTCGACGCCGGCGCGCAGGCCGCTGCGCTCGACGACCTCGCGGAAGGGGCCGGTGGTCGTGCCCGGGAAGGTCGTCGACTGGAGCACCACGAGCTGTCCCTTGCGCACGCCGCCGCAGATCGTCTCGGCGGCGGACAAGACCGGTTTGAGGTCGGGATCCTTGGTCGAGGTGATGGGCGTCGGTACGCACACGAAGATCGCATCGGCGTCGCCGAGGTGCGCCTCCTCCGGTGAGACCACGGTCAGTCCGTCCCCGAGGGCCGCGGCCAGCCGTTCGTTGGTCACATCGTCGATCGGCGAGGAACCGGCATTGAGTTCCGCGACCCGGCCGCTGTAGGCGTCGATGCCCTCGACCGTCAGACCCGCCTCGGCGAAGGAGATGGCCAGTGGCAGGCCGACGTAGCCCAGCCCGATGACGGCGACCCGTCGGTCCTCGCTCACGATCCCTCCGATCCCTCCTGCGGATGACCGCCCGCGTGGCGCGGAACGGGGCTGGAGGTCCGCCGGAGAGGATACCGGGAGTGGCCCGGCGGTGGGGTCGAACGGGTCGTCGGAAGCCCACGACGGACGCCCTCCCACGCTCTCCCGGCCACTCGCGGAGGCCGTGCTACCCTTCGCCGCGATGTCCACCACCAGTGAGGTGCCGGCTGAGTTCCGCCACGCGGCGGCCCAGCCGGGGCCGCTACGGCTATTCCTCGATGCGCTCGAGGACATCCTCTCCCGGCGCCGCCTCGTCGGCTACCTGGTGCGGGCGGACATCCGCAAGAAGGGCGCCGACACGTTCCTCGGCAACCTCTGGTGGGTCCTCGACCCGCTCCTCCAGATGCTGGTGTACGTCGTCTTCGTGTCGATCATCTTCCAGCGCCCCACGGCGGATTACCCGCTGTTCGTGCTCGCGGCGATCCTTCCCTGGAAGTGGTTCACCAGCAGCATCAACGACGCGACCGTGTCGGTGACCAGCTCGGGGTCGCTCATCCGCCAGATCCAGTTCCCGAAGATCGTCCTGCCGATGGCATCGACCGGCGCAGCGGTCGTCGGTTTCGCCTTCAGCCTGATCCCGCTCGTGGCGATCATGGCGCTCTACCCGCACAGGATCACTGCGTACCTCTTGCTGATCCCGGTCGTCGCCGTCGTGCAGTTCCTCTTCACGCTCGGGGCGTCGTTCATCGTCGCCGCGGTCAACGTCTTCTTCCGGGACCTGGGCAACGTCCTGCGCCATTTCCTGCGGCTGTGGTTCTACCTGTCTCCGGGCCTGTACAGCCTGCAGATGCTCGAGGAGAGCGGCTTCTTCGCCCAGAACCCGCTCCTCCTGCGCATCCTCCAGCTCAATCCGTTCGCGACGCTGTTCGAGGCCTTCCGCGCGGTCATCTACGGCGATGAGGTGACTGGTCCGCATCTGCCTGACTTCGCGGCGCTTGGCGCGCTCGGCGTCGCCAGCCTGGTCCTGATCATGCTCGGCAGCATCATCTTCAAGCGCCTCGAACCGATGTACGCGAAGGTCCTTTGAGCGCGGCCGTCCAGCCGCCGCCCATGCGGGCGTCCGGCGCCCATGCGATCGAGGCCGTCGACCTTGGCGTGCAGTACAGCCTCCGCTTCACGAAGAAGACGACGCTGCGCGAGTCGTTCG
Source organism: uncultured Chloroflexia bacterium (assembly GCA_963813535.1). Classification (GTDB taxonomy): domain Bacteria; phylum Chloroflexota; class Limnocylindria; order Limnocylindrales; family CSP1-4; genus SPCO01. The sequence goes on from CAWEZH010000003.1 coordinate 543,273, forward strand.
TGCAGATGTTCTCGCGCGAGCCGCTCGAGCCCTTCTGGGCATTGCGCAACGTGTCGTTCACCCTCGTCCGCGGTGAGTCACTCGGGGTGATCGGGCCGAACGGCGCGGGCAAGAGCACGCTGCTGCAGGTCCTGGCGGGGATCATCCAGCCGTCCGAAGGCTCTGTGGACGTGCGTGGGCATGTGTCCAGCCTGCTGACCCTGGGCGCCGGCTTCGACTCCGAGCTCAGCGGGCGCGAGAACATCCTCCTCGCCGGCGCGTTCCTCGGGCTGCCCGACTCCGTGGTCCGCGACCTGATGCCGGCGATCGTCGAATACGCCGACCTCGGGCGGTTCATCGACGCCCCGATCAAGACCTATTCGTCTGGCATGCGCGCGCGTTTGGGCTTCTCGATCGCGACGTCGGTCGATCCGGACATCCTGCTGCTCGACGAGGTGCTGGCGACGGGCGACGCCGAGTTCCGGGACAAGTCGAAGGCCCGTGTCATCGAGCTCGTCAAGGCGGCCAAGGGGATCGTGCTCGTGACCCACGACATGGCGTGGGTGACCGAGTACTGCAATCGGGCGCTCCTCCTCGAGCAGGGCCGCGTCATCCATGAAGGCGACCCGGCCGAGACGGTTCGCATCCACGTCGAGCGATCCGCGCAGCGCAAGGCCGAGCGAGCCGCGCAGATCGGATCGGCCGCGATCTGATGACGCGGGGACCCGCCGGGTCCGGGTCCTGATGCCCGTCCTGCGTGCCGCCCGCGCCATCGTCCGGCGGCCGATCCGACTGGTGGTCCGGCGGCTCACCGCCATGTCGCCGCGGCTGCGCCAGGCCGAGGCCGCGCTGAAAGAGGGCGACCCGGAGCGCGGCCTATCCCTGATGACCGGGCTCGTGGACCCCACGCGTCCCGCGGGCGAAGGCGTCCTCTCGCGTGCGGCGGGTGCGATCGGCGATCGACTGGCCGTCGCCGCGGCCACCGCGGCGATCACCCGATCTCGACGCATGACGATCATCGAGAACGCGGAGCGGCGACTGGGCGGCCACATCGCCGAGACCGATCCGCGCTGGAGCCCGCGGGTTCCTGGGCAACCGGAGCCGCTCGGCTCGGACGGAGACAGGCGGGTCCTCCATCTGCTCAAGGAGTCGCTGCCCCACCGGCAATCCGGCTATACGATGCGCAGCGCGTACAACGTCGGCACGATCCGCGACGCCGGCTGGGATCCGGTCGTGGTCACGCCCCTCGGCTTCCCGCGCTGGCGCACAGGGCACGGCGGCCCGCCGGTCGAAGAGGTCGACGGCATCCGCCATCACCGGCTCGATCCCGGACCCGCCTACCCGACCGATGCCCCCGCGGACGCGTACCTCGACGACTTCGCGTGGCGGGCAGCCGGGGTGGTCCGCACCGAGCGCCCTGCCATCCTCCACGCCTCGTCGGGCTTCCGCGGGTACGAGCTGGCGCTCGTGGCGCTGGCCCTCGGTCGCCACTTCGCCCTGCCCGTCGTCTACGAGGTCCGCGGCCTGTTCGACGCTCCGGCGTATACGACCGGGTTCGAACGCTACAAGCGTCGTGCCGCGACAGACCTGCGGGCGATGCTTGCCGCCGATGCCGTCGTGACCCTGGCGGAGACGATGCGCGCGGACATCATCGAGCGCGGTGTGCCACCGGAGAAGGTGTTCGTCGTCCCGAACGGCGTCGACGCCGAGACGTTCTCGCCGATCCCGCCCGACCCGGCGATCCGGGCGCGGTACGGCCTGGGCGACCGGTTCGTGATCGGCTACATCAGCAACCTCGACCACCCCCGCGAGGACCATGAGTCGTTGATCGCGGCCACCGCGCAGCTGGTGGCCGCCGGGCGGGACGTCGCCTGTCTGATCGTCGGAGACGGCACCCGACGCGACGAGCTCGAGCATGTCGCCCGTGACTCAGGGGCGGCGGACCGGATCATCTTCACGGGCCAGGTCCCGCACGAGCAGGTGCGTGGGATGTACGCGACGATCGATGCCTTCATCGTCCCCCGCAAGGACGAGCGGGCGGCTCGGCTGGTCACCCCGCTCAAGCCGTACGAGGCGATGGCGATGGCCCGCCCGCTCATCGTCGCCGACCTGCCGGCCCTGACCGAGATCGCGCCCGACGGCGTGCGCTCGCTCACCTACCCCACTGAAGATCCGGCCGGTCTCGCCGACGCCGTCGCGCGCCTGATGGATGACCCTGGCCTCGCGGCGCGGATCGCGGCCGCCGGCCGCGAGTGGGTCGTCGCGGAGCGGACGTGGGCGGCCAACCAGCCGCGCTGGGACGCCGTGTACCGGTCCGTGCTGGGGCGCCGGGGCGTGCCGGCATGATCCTTCGCCGCCGTGTCGCCGCGGCCGATGCGCGATCCGCGGCCCTCGACGTCTTTGCGACGGCACGCTTCCTCGGGTCGGCCGGGGTGGCTGCCCTGCGGCTGTGGATCATCGAGGTCGACGACGCACATGACCCGCTCCGCCCGGATGTCGTCCACGCATGGTCGGAGGGCATCGGCGTGGTGGCCGTCATGGGCGAGGACGCGCTTGATGCCGCCGTCGTGACCGCTGCGGCGATCGGGGCGACGGTGGTCGAGCGCTCCGGGACCGAGTCGGTCGACGGTGCGACCGGGCCGATGGACGGGGATACCGAGTTCGATGGCCGTCGCCTCGCGGCGCGTCACGCACTCGGTCTCGATCCGGGCGATTCGGTGCAGGTCGCGCTCGGAGCGACCGCCGCGCCTGGATTGGCAGCCCGGCTGGCCGACATGGACGCCGCGGTCACGAACGGGGCCAGACGCCGGCTGATCGTCACCGGCCGACCTGACGGCAGCACGCGGATCTCGGCCGAGCTCATCTCGGCGATCGTCCACCCGCTCGTCCTGGTCGACCTGCAGGGTGTCGACGGCGAGCTCGATGGGCTGGCCCGCATCGCGGCGGACGACCTGGTCGCCGAGACGTCGGTGACGTAAGGCGCGCCTACGCGCGAGGGGCGACCAGCGAGGCCGGCGATCGCTCGGCCAACCAGGCCTGGACGACGTCGGCGATCCGGTCCCCGGCGTGCCCGTCCCAGAGGGGCGGTCGCGGCCCGCTCGGTCGCACCGGTCCGGCAAGGATCTCGCGGGCAGCCGCGACGACCTCGCCCGGCGCCACGAGCCGGTTGGTGCCGTGGCTGATCGTGATCGGTCGTTCGGTGTTCGGCCGGATCGTCAGGCACGGGACGTCCAGGATCGTGGTCTCCTCCTGGATCCCGCCCGAATCGGTCAGCACGAGGCGTGCTCCGGCGACCACCGACAGGAACGCCACGTAGCCGAGGGGTTCGACGATCCGGAGCCGTTCCGAATCGGTCAGCCCGGCGGCCTCGAGATTTGCACGCCCGCGAGGATGCAAGGGGACGACGAGGGGGACCATCGCGGCGACACCCTGCAGCGCCTCGACGATCGCGCGTGCGCTCGCATCGGTGTCGACGTTCGACGGCCGATGCAGGGTCACGACGCCGTACTCGATATCGCCGACACCGAGGCGTCGGCGCTCGGACGGGTCATCGAACCGGGCGCGATGCGCGAGTAGCGTGTCGATCATCGGGTTCCCGACGAAATGGATCCGGTCGGCCTCGAGGCCCATGGCGCGGAGGTGGTCGGCGGCCTCCGGACTGGTCGTGAACAGGAGGTCCGCCAGCAGGTCGCTCACGAGCCGGTTGATCTCCTCCGGCATCGACCGGTCGAAGGACCGCAGCCCCGCCTCGACGTGCGCCGACGGGATCTCGAGCTTCGCCGCCGCGAGGCTGCCGGCGAGCGTGCTGTTCACGTCGCCGTAGAGCATCACGAGCCTCGGAAGATCCGCGCGGAACTCGCGTTCCAGACCGACCATCGCGGCTGCGGTCTGCTCGGCGTGGGTCCCGGAGCCGACGCCGAGGTTGACGTCCGGGACCGGCAACCCCAGCTCGTCGAAGAAGACGTCCGACATGCGCTCGTCGTAGTGCTGGCCGGTATGGACGATCCGCTGCGGGATCCCGCGTTGTCCGATGGCCGCGATGACCGGTGCCGCCTTGATGAAATTCGGGCGAGCGCCGATGACGTGGACGACGTGCTGGGGCATGGCCGCCAGTATGCCGGAAGCCTCCGCCGTCGGACCCGGGCCGCTCTAGCGGCGCAGGATCCTGGCGACGATGGCGAATGCAGCGCCGAACGCCAGCGCGCCGCGCCAGTCGAGGATCGGTCGAACGGTCCCCTCGACGCGTCCGGCGATGAGGACCGCGATCGCGCTCGGTTGGCGGATGGTGACCGTCACCCCGAAGAGCCCGACGACGAGCGATTGATCGACGATGGTGTCCTGACTGCCGACCAGGTTCGCCATCGACTGGACGACTCGCGTCTCTCCGCCGAGCGATGCGCCGATGAACCCACGATCGACCGACACCGTGGTACCCCGAGCGAGCCCGATCCCGCCATCACTCACCGCGATGTCGGAGGCCATCGCACGCCCGATGCCGCCCTGCTGGATGTCGATCGCCTCGGCCGTAGCGGTCGAGATGCCGCCCTGGGTGATGCTGATCGAGCCGGCCTCGGCGTCGCGGATGCCGCCCTGGCTGAGCTCGATGCGCTCGGCCCGGGTGATCTCGGGCGTCTCGATCTCGCCGGTCGCAACGGTGCTGTCGTCCATCCGCGCAGCCTACGCCCTCGCGACGACGTTGCGCCGATGGTCTATCCTGCCGCGGTTCGAGAGAGAGCGCCGATCGCGCCCGCGGATAGGGTCGTTCGAGGGGACACGTGGCTACAGGCCGAACTGGTCCGGGAAGGATCGTCCTTGTTGGGGCGCTGGGACTCGCTGCCATCGCGGGTGTCGGTGCCGGGGTGATCGCCGCCGGTGCAGCAGCCCCGAGTCCGAGCGGACAGGCGCTCGTCTCGCCGTCAGCATCGCCGACGCCGACTTCGGCACCGACCGCCACGCCGACGCCCGAGCCGACGGCGACACCGCTGCCGACCCCGACACCGACGCCCACGCCGAGCCCGACGCCCAGGCCCGTCGCGGCACCGATGACGGGCCGACTGGTGACCCCCGCGGCTGCCAAGCGCCACCCGATCGCCGTGATGATCGACGACCACCCCGACGCCCGCCCACAGTCCGGCTTCAACGACGCGTCCGTCGTGTGGCAGGCACCGGCCGAGGGCGGCATCCCGCGCTACATGCTGATCTTCCAGGACCGCATCCCGCCGTCGGTCGGGCCGGTCCGCAGCGCGCGGCAGTACTACATCGCGTGGGCTGCCGAATGGGACGCGGTCTATGCGCACGTCGGCGGCTCGCCGCAGGCGATGGCCACGCTTCGCGAGCAGGGCCGCGGCCAGCTCGTCTACAACGCCGATGAGTTCCGTTGGGGCGGTGTCTATTTCCACCGGACGCGCGACCGCTTCGCCCCGCACAACGTGTACACCAGCGGCAAGGAGCTGTGGCAGCTGGCCCGCCGGCTCGGCGCGAAGGACGCGACGATGAAGCCCGCCTGGCGGTTCGTGGCGGACAAGCATTTCCTGCTCCGCCCGAAGGGCGGCACGATCACCACGGTCTACCCGTGGAACACGATCACCTACCGCTACGACCGGGCGACCAATACGTATCGCCGGTCGGTGTCGGGTGAGAAGCGCCAGGTCGACCGCGGTCGGGAGAAGTTCGTCGCACCCAAGAACGTCATCGTCATGGTCATGTCGTTCGGGCGCCTCAACGACGGGAGCAAGAAGAACCGCCTCGAGGCCCAGTTCATCGGGCGTGGCCCCGCGTGGATCGCGACCAACGGCAAGACGATCAAGGGCACATGGCGCAAGACATCGATGACGGCGCCGACGCGCTTCTTCGACGCCAAGGGCAAGGTCGTGCGATTGACTGCCGGCCAGACGTTCGTGCAAGTCATGCCGCGCGGGTCGAAGATCACGATCAAGGACGGCAAGGTGCCGGCCTATGTGCCGACAGACAAGGAACGCAGAGACGAACGGCTCTGACGCGGCGACGTCCGCCTCGGCCGTACGTCACGCCGTGCGGCCGACCTCGGCGTAGATCGCCCGCACGTCGCCAGCGACATCGGACCACGACCGCGTCGCCGTGACGGCTCGTTCGCGGGCGGCCTCGGCGATCCCGGCACGCACGGGCTCGTCGCCCCAGGCCGCGAGGAGCGCCGCGGCGAGACGATCGGGGTCCCGCGGCTCGACCAGGATCCCAGCCGTGCCAACGATGTCCGGCAACGCACCGACCGCCGACGCGATGACCGGCACACCGGCCGCCAACGCGTCGAGTGCCGCCAGCCCGGTCGACTCGGTCACCATCGGCAGCACGACACCGCGCGACGCGGCGACGACCGCGGCGGCGTCCTCGACCGGCAGGGCGGGCGCGTAGACGAGATGATCGCCGGCCTCGTGCCGCGCCGCGACACGGGCGAGCGCGGCGCGGTCGTCGGGCGTCGAGTCGAGCACCAGCATCCGCGGCGGCCACGGCGCATCGCGCGCCAGGTCAGCCGGCCGGCCGGCTCGCGCCAGCGCGCTGAGCGCGGAGAGCATCGTCCCGGCGTCCTGGCGTACGTCGTAGCGCCCGGGATACACGAGGAACCGCTCGCCCAGCCCGAGCCGATCGGCGACCGCACGGGCGGCGCCCCTCCGGGCGGCAAGTGCCGTCGGTCCGACGGCGTACGCCGCTCGCGGCGCGAGTGGGACGATGCGGATGCGGTCCCGCCGGACGTGCAGCAGCCGACGCGCCTCGCGCGCGACCGCCTCTGTGCCGACCAGGACCGCCGCGGCATCGCGCAGCAACCGTGCTCGCAGCCGCTGGCCGAACCGCGATGCGGCGGTCCGCTGGAAGGCGCGCGGCAGCTCCCACGGCGCGAGGTCGAGGACCGTCGCGACGGTCGGCAGCCGCGAGGCGATCGGCAGTCCGCCTCCGGCCGTGTGGTACACAGCACCGGCGGCACCGCCCGCATCGGCCCGCCAGGCCGCCCCGACCGACGCCCCTCGAAGCAGGAATGGGTCCACGGTCAGCGCGCCGGATCGGAGCAGGCGGATCGGCGGCAGCAACCGTCGGCCGACGACCTCGAGGTGGGAAAACTGCGTCGTGGGATCGTCCTCGTCGCTCGCGAGCAGGAACGCGAAGGACTCACCCGGGAGTGGATCCGCATCGAAGCCGCCGAGGAGCCCCTCCAGGTACGCCGCCGTGCGAGGCGCTCGCGCAGGCTCCTGGAGGGCGCGCACGTCCAGGACGACGCGAACGCCGGGTGGACGCGTCCGGTCGGAGGTCACGTCGGCTGGCGCCGCTCCCGCCAGCGGCCGCGCAGGTCCTCGAGACGGAGTTGGACGACGACGACCAGCGCCTCCACGACGATCCGGCGCGACATCTTGCTCTGCCCGACGCGCCGGTCGCGGAAGGTGATCGGTATCTCGACCACGCGTGCTCCGGCGCGGCTGGCACGGAAGGTCATCTCGATCTGGAAGACGTACCCGCCGGCATGCACGCCATCGAACGGGACCGCGGCCAACGTCGCCGATCGCCACGCCTTGAACCCGCCGGTCAGGTCGTTCGGGCTGAGCCCCAGGACGGTCCGCGCGAAGATCGACCCACCGCGCGAGATCACCCGACGCCCCAATCCCCAGTCGACCACGCCACCGCCCGGCGCGTAGCGCGAGCCGATGACGAGGTCGGCCGTAGCGTCGACGATGGGCCCGATGAGGTCCGGCAATGTCGCCGGATCGTGGCTGAAGTCGGCATCCATCTGGACGACGACCGACGCCCCGCCCTCGAGCGCGATGCCGAAGCCATCGAGGTAGGCGCGACCGAGCCCCTGCTTCGCAGCTCGATGACGGACGCGGATGCGCTGATCGACGGCGGCCAGACCGTCGGCGATGTCGCCCGTGCCGTCGGGCGATCCGTCATCGACGACGAGGATATGCGCCTCGGGTAGCGCCTCGAGGATGGCGGCCGTGACCGGGCTGACGTTCTCGGCCTCGTCGTAGGTCGGGAGGACGACCCAAGTCCCGGCTCCCCGCGTACGGTCGCCTTCCATGTGCGCCAAGTCTACGGTCGCCCCGGCGAGGTCAATGGGTCTCGACGACGACGCTGCGTGATGACCACGTCGTGCCGATCCAGCTCGTGGCCGACACCGCGATCCGGTAGGTTCCCGGCGGCGCGACGGCACCTGTCGCGGTCCGGCCGTTCCAGGTGTGCGTGTATGTGCCCGCGCTGAGCGCCTTGACCGTCCACACGCGCTTGATCAGCGTGGTGCCGCGGTAGATCGCGACCGTGATGGTGGCCGCTCGTCGCAGGACGATCGAGGCACGGCTCCGCTCGCCCGCCCGGGGATCGAACGAGGGATCCGACCACACCACGGATCGGATGGTCCGGTCGACGAGGACCGGTCGATCGACGACCGACCGATTGCTGGCGCGATCGCGACCGTCGACCCGGAAGGTGTACCGGCCGTCGGTGACGACGCGACCACGGTCATCGCGGCCGTCCCATGTCGCCGCCCAGCTGGTCCGAGCGCTGAACGACCACCCACGGACCGTGGCCCCGGAAGCGTTGCGGATCCGCGCCGTGCCGGTGATGGCCTGGTCGGTGTTCCAGCGCAACCGCACCGAGTCCGCCCGACCGTCGGCGTCCGGCGTGATGAAGCCGCTGCCGGCGCCGGTGCCGAGCGTCGCAGGCCGGTTGTCGACCGTGACCGCGAACCCGCGCCCCGAGCGGTTCGCCGAGGCGTCTTCGGCCCACAGCGTGACTCGATAGGCGCCGTCGGGCACGCGGGCACCACTGGCATCCCGCCCGTTCCACGTGAAGGCCGGCGACCTGTTGCTGACGGTGCCGCTGCGCAGGTTCGGGCCCAGCCCGGATCCGACGACCGCATTGACCAGATAGCCCCAGCGCACCAAGCCTGTCGCCGACATCCGCACGAGCGTGGTGTCGAGCCGGTTGTCGCCGTTCGGTGAGAAGACCGGCGCGGTGACCGAGCCAGTCCGGATGGCCGGCGGGATGCTGTCGGTGATGAACCTGGCGCCGATCGCATTCCAGAGCTCGGTGCGGGTCCCGTCATAGCCGAGCGCCCAGATCCCGGCGCCGCGCAGCCCGTACCTGTTGACCAGGTCGTACTTCGCCCCGAGCGTCTTCGCGTCGTCGATGTAGAGCTGCCGGTAGGGATTCACGCAGCCGTACGTGGACGTGCAGTTCTGGCGTCGGTAGACGGTCCAGGCGACCTGCTCGGTCGTCTCGTAGTGCTTGCCATGATCGGTCATGAACGGCAGCGCGTTGATGTAGGTCACGGCCGTCGACGCGCCGTTCCTGGTCCCGCTGATATTCCTGGCGTGCACGCGGTTCGTGTCCGTCGACCAGGCTCGACCGTAGTAGGGGACGCCGAGGATGAGCTTGGACGGGGACACCCGCGCGGCGTACGCGGCGACCGTGTCGCGGATGTCGTAACCGGCGCGTGACAGCGGCGCGACACTCCCGACCGGGCTGCTCGAGGCACCTCGATAGTCGTAGCCCATGATGAAGATCGCGTCGGCGCCCGAGGACGTCGCGCGCTCGATCGGGTAGTTGCCGATGTGCCCGGTCGTGTCGAATGTCAGTTGGTATCCGCGCGACACGGCGTCGAGCTTCTGACGGATCTGCTTGATCAGGGCGACGAACTGACCCTCGACGCCGGAGGCGAGCGGCTCGAAGTCCAGGTTGACGCCGTCCGCTCCTCGGTCCCGGACCGCAGCGGCGATCTGCCGCGCAAGGTTGTCGCGGGCCGTCCAGCTCGTGAGCAGCGCCCGCTGGCGCGTCTTGCCCGAACTGTTCCACGCGAAGCTCTGGACGGTCAGCACGACGCGAGTGCCGGTCGCATGCGCCTTGTTGATGATCGACGTGAGACCCGAGCTCGTCCAACCCGACCAACCGGTCGTGATCGTCCCGTCGCTGTTGCGCTTCTGCAGGTTGCCCTTCGAATCGGCACCGACGCCGAAGTAGGCGATCGTCGAGATCTTGTCGTACTGGATGCGCAGGGAGCTGCTGTTGACCTGCCAGTACGGCAGGAAGCCGAAGACCTCGCGCCGAAGGGCTCCCGGATCGACCGGAGCCTGGGTCGTTCGGTCGGGGCTACCGGGCGTCGCCGCGTTCGTCGAGTCCGCCTCGATGACGTCCGCCTGATCCACGGTCGGTTGATCGAGAGCGGGATCGGGCGCAGGGTCGTGTGAACGCATGCGCCTGCCGTCGAGCCGGCCGGCGGGCAGGCTGCGCGATCGCACGCCGCCGACCGTCCAGCGGTCGGTCGATCGCGGCTTGAAGCCCACGGTCACGCGGCCACCGGGTGTGAACGCGATGCGATCGCGCTCGTGCGCCTGTGCCTCCTGCCAGTGGATGGTCGGCTGAAGCCCGGCGGTCGACGCGGCTGGATCCGGCGTCGCTGACACCTCCGACCCTGACCCTCGCGATACCCCGGCGGTCGCGGCGACCGCGGATTGCGCCAGCACCAGCGTCGCCAGACCGACCGCGACGAGCATCCTGCGAGGCGAACGCGGAGAGAGGCGGGCGGGCGTCATGGGCACGGCGGACCTCGCTGGTTCGGGTCGTTGACGGTACGCCCGCGTGGTGCGTCGGAGCAAGGCTCCGAAGGTCCCGAACGCGACCGGTACGGTGCGGTCCGGTGTCGTGGGGTGTGGCGCGGTCAGCGCAGCGGCAAGGAGAGCGTCGTCCGCTGCCAGCGCCCGGCCGAGTCCGCTGCCTGCACCTTCAGTGCGACGGTCCCGGACTTGCCCCCGGTCTTCATCGTCAGCGTCGCCTTGTAGGTCCCGGCCGACGTCTTCGCCAACGTGACCGCCCAGGTCGACACGCCGGGTTGGGTGACGTACACGCGGGGCGTCGTCGACAGGTTCTCGGCCGATGTGACCGACACGCTGATCGACCGTCCGCGGGTCGCGGACGACGCCGATGGCCGGATGGCGAACGCGTTCATCTCGAACGCCACGGCCTGCGTCGCGCTCACCGCGCCATCGGTCGCGTTGACGACGGCCGTGTACTTGCCGGTCGGCAGCATCGAACCATTGGTGCCCAGGGCGTAGAAGGTCCGAGCGGTGGTGCCGCCCGGAGCGTCGACCGCGTCGAGCAAGGTCGCCACGACGGTGCCGGCGGCGTTCCGGACGGTCCACGTGACGGTGGCCGGTCGCTGGAGCCTGAAGGTCAGGCGGGTACCGGTCGACATCGTGTCGCGATCCTGCGGGTAGAAGACGGTCTTCGACGTCGTGAGGAACCCGAGCAGGGCGACCACGCTCACCGACCGGGTCACGGGCGTCCCGGGGTTGCCGACGGCGTCGCGCGGGGTGAGCCGAACGTCGTAAACGCCGTCCGGGACGATCACACCGCCGCTGGCCTTGCCATCCCAGGTCACGGCCGCGACGTTCGTGGCCGTCGGGACGGTGAACGCTCGAACCACGGCCCCGTCCTGGTCCCGAACGTGGACGACGATCGAGCCGCGTTCCGTGACCGTCCCGCCGAGGGCCACCGTCTCGCGGACGCCGTCGCCGTTCGGCGCGAACCATGTCGTGGCGTCCGCGGCGGGCGTCACGCCACCGAGCGTCGGACCGGTCAGATCGACGGTGATCGAGCCGGTCTTGTACCCGGCATTCCCCCACGCATCGGTCGCATCGATCCGATAGGTGTACGTGCCCTCGATGACCGGCTCGCCACCGACGAGGCCATCCCAGGTCGCGCTCGGCGCCTTGCCGTCACCGGACTCCTCGTGGATGGTCGCCCCATCGGCGTCGCGGATGCGGAACGTCCACGCGGCGCTCTCCGACAGGGCGGCGCTGAGGGCGACCGTGTCGGCCACGTCGTCGCCGTTCGGCGAGAGGACCGGCGCCGCAGGATCCACGGCGACGATCCGCGGCGGTGCGCTGTCCCTGGGCTGCACGTCGCCGACGCGCATCACCCCGTGGATGGACGGGTCGTCGAGCCCCTCGACCTCGACGAGAGGAGCGCCGGCGGCCGTCTGCGTCGGCCGGGCGAGTGCGCGCAAGCGAGTGCCGAGCGGCGTGGGCGTGCTCGTGTCGGGCGCGCCGGCGGCGGCCGTCGCCGCGTCGGGCCACAGTGGCGCGCCCGCGACGCGGACCGAAGCCCGGCCGGGCACCACCAGCGTCGACGGGTCGCGGCTGGTGTCGACGGTGCCGGTCACCTGGTTCGTGGTCAGCGTGGGGTGGGTGACGAGCGAGCGGTAGAAGCCGCTCGACGACCCCTCCGGATCCATGAGCGACTTGACCCCGCTGGTCCGCGTCGAGGTGAAGCTCCCGACGTGACCGTTGTTGCCCGGCGCGGTCCGCCACATCGCCTCGATCGTCTGATCGGTGGTGAAGAGCGCACGGATGTAGTCGACCGGTCCGCGATGGCCGTCGGCGAGCACGGCCTGGGCATTCGACTGGAGGAACCCGGCCGCGTAATTGCTGATCCGCTGGCGCGCGACCGTGACGGTCGGCTGGGTGTGGCCGGGCTCGGAATTGCCCGACGCATAGCACAGGTGATGCAGCAGCACGATGGCGTTCGGCGCCAGGTCGAGGGTCTTGACGTAGGGCTCGCCGTAGTACTTGTTCTCGTTGTCGGACAGCCGACCGTCGCCGTTCAGGTCGGCGTTGAGGCCCATGCCGTCCTTGGTCGCGTACTTCGGGTCGTACGTGTAGGGACTCGGCCAGCCGTTGCCGTGACCGAAGTAGATGAGGATCGACGCGCCGACCGCGGTCGATCTGACCTTCGACCAGGTGGCATTCGGGCTGTAGACCTTGAAGACGTTCGGCGTGTACTTGATGGCCTCGGCGTAGGCAGCGTCGGCGTATCGCCGATAGCTCGCGGTGGCGCCGTGCGTCGCGCCGACGACGATGACGACCTTGGCCGGGGTACGCGCAGCCGCGGCATGGGCGGGCGGGGCGCTACCGAGCGCTCCCGCGGCAGCCGCGAGCACGAGCACGATGATGGCGAAGGGTCGACGCAACTGGGGCTCCGTGGGGTCTGGGGTGACCGACCCCGAGAGCCTCGCGGAGGTCCGTCCGCGGCTCCATCGCAGGAAGGTCCCGAGCCGTCTAGTCACTTCGGCATGGAGTGTGTGACGTGCGGTATCGGCGGGTGCGGACGGGGGTAGTCGACAGCTCTACCGGGTGTGGCGCAGACGCACCACGAGGTCCCGGAGCGATGGGTTCGAGCGGTCCCGCTCCGACAGGATCGGTCGACCGTCGGGAGTCGCCGCGGGAAGCGGCCAGGGCACCGCCGCCAGCCGATCGTCCCAGGCGAACCCGGCCTCATCGCTGCCGTCGTACTCGTTGGTCACGAGGTAGACGAGATCGACCGGCTCCAGCGACATGAACCCGTGCGCCACCCGCGCCGGGATCTGGACCCACTCGTCGGCCGCAAGCTCGCGGGTCTCGACGAGCGGGTCGTCGCCACCGGCGAGCAGCGGCCGAAGGTCGACGAGAGCGACGAACGCCCGACCCGAACCGATGATCCAGCGGTCCAGTTGGCGTCGGTGGACATGGAGACCGCGCACGACCCCCGCGACCGAGGTCGACAGGTTCGCCTGGACGAAGCGCGGCGCGGTGCCTGTCCCCGCTCCGGCGTGCTCTGGATCGATCGGGCCGACGGACCCGTCACGCCACAGCTCACGGAACGCACCCCGCTCGTCGGCATGCCGCTCGATGGTGCCGTACCGGACGCCGGGGATCGAGGACGTGGTCACCGGGCGGCCGTGATCCGATGTCGTCGGAGCAGCGGGACGTAGTCGGCGAGCGCCGCCTGCCAGGGCCGCATCGGCTCACCGCTGGGCAGCGGTGTCGGTTCGAGCACGCCCCACGCCGGCGGTGTCGAGGCCCGGACCCAGGTCGACGCTGGCACCTCCTCGATCGGGACGTCCAGGCCGAGCTGCCGGAATAGCTCGCGTGCCCAGTCGGCGCGAGAGGCGACCCCACCGTTCACGACATGGCGGACACCTCGGATGTCGCTCTCAGCGAGCAGCTCGGCGATCGACTCGGCCGCGTCGTGCGCGAACGTGGGCGACGCGAATTCGTCGGCCACGACCTTGAGCGGCTCGCCTGCGGTCTGGGCTCGCTCCCCGGCGGCGAGGATCTTGGTCGGGAAGTCGTTGCCCGGCGGACCGTACAGCCAGCTCGTGCGGACGATCCCCACCGAACCCGGTCGGTTCACGTACGCGGCGACGGCGACGTCCTCGGCCGCAGCCTTCGAGGCGCCGTACGGATTGGGGGGCGAGGGCGGGTCGTCGGGTGCGTACGGGATGCGGTCGATCCGCGTCCCGTCGAAGACCTCATTGGTCGAGATCAGCAGCAGGTCGATCCCGCGCTGGGCGCAGGCGATGGCGAGTCGACCGCTCGCCACGGCGTTGCGGCGCATGGCCAGGTCGGGGTCCCGAGCGCAGCCGTCGACGTCGGTCCAGGCCGCGGCATGCACGATGACCTCGGGGCGATGGCGGTCCAGCAGCCCGTCGATCGACGCGGGCGCATCGAGGTCGAAGTCGGCCCGCGTCCAGGCGATCGGCCCGGCGGGCCCGGTGAACGGGGCATCACCCAGGGCCGCGACGAGCGCCCGCCCGAGTCGCCCGCCGGCTCCCGTGACGGCGACGCGCATCAGCCCGTGGACCGCAACCGCGATCCGTACTGCCGCTCGTAGTACGCGTCCCAGTCACCCGATCGCGCCGCCCGCCACCAGGGCTCGTTGGCGATGAACCAATCGACGGTCCGCGCCAGCCCATCCTCGAATGAGGTCGTCGGCTGCCACCCGAGCGCAGCCAGCTTGGACCCGTCCATCGCATAACGACGGTCGTGCCCGGGCCGGTCCTCGACGTGACGGACCAGCGACCATGGCTTCCCGAGTCGTTCGAGGAGGAGCCGGACCACGTCGCGGTTGGCCATCTCGACGCCACCCGGGATGTTGTATGTCTCGCCGGCCTCCCCGTGGCGCAGGACGTGATCGATCGCGCCGGCGTGGTCCGCAACGTATAGCCAATCACGCCGCTGCAGCCCATCGCCGTAGAGCGGCAGCGGCTGGTCGTCGATCGCATTCGTGACGAACAGCGGGATCAGCTTCTCCGGGTGGTGGTACGGGCCGTACGTGTTCGACCCCCGGGTGACGACGGCGTCGAGCCCGTAGGTCACGACGTACGAACGCACGAGCAGCTCGCCGGCCGCCTTCGCGGCCGCATACGGCGAACGCGGGGCGAGCAGGTCGCCCTCGGTCGAGTGACCCTCCTCGACCGAGCCGTACACCTCGTCGGTCGACACCTGGAGGAAGCGTGGTGGCCGTGAGGCGGCGCGGCAGGCCTCGAGCAGGACGTGCACGCCGATGACGCCGGTGCGCAGGAACGCTTCCGGATCGAGGATGGAGCGGTCGACGTGCGACTCGGCCGCGAAGTTCACCACCGCGTCGACCTCGGCGACCAGCGGAGTGGCAACACCGGTGTCGGCGATGTCGCCGCGGACGAACCGGAGGCGGGCGGCCATCTCGGGGTCGTCGCGGACCGGCTGGAGGTTCGCCTCGTTGCCGGCATAGGTCAGCGTGTCGAGGACCGTGATGCGCGTCCCATCGCGTCGCGCCAGGACGTCGCGGACGTAGCACGAGCCGATGAACCCGGCCCCGCCCGTGACGAGGAGCCGCCGTGGAGGTCCCGGCTCGGTCACGCGAGCGGCCGCTCGACGGGCGGTGCCAGGCGGCCGGACTCGTCGTCGTCCCTGGCGAGCTCGGCGGCACGCAACAGTGACGGCACGGTCCCGGCGTCGGTCCAATGACCCTCGTAGATCCGGGTGAACAGCCGGCCGTCCGGGATGTAGTGGTTGAGCACGTCGGTGATCTCGAACTCGCCGCGACCCGACGGCGCAAGCTGGTCGATCACGCCGAACGCATCGGGCCGCAGGAAATACACGCCGATCGGGATCAGGTCGCTCTTGGGCCGCTCCGGCTTCTCCTCGAAGGCGACGACCCGACCCTCCTCGTCCAGCTCCGCGACGCCGAACCGCTGCGGATCGGGGACGCGGTACAGCAAGGTGCCGGCGCCGTTGTCGCTGGCCTCGAACTCGGCCGCGACGTCGGCCAGCGCGGGGCCACGAAGGATGTTGTCGCCGAGGACGCAGCAGAACGCATCGGCACCGACGAAGTCGCGCGCCAGCCCGATCGCCTGGGCGATCCCGTATGCCCCAGCCTGGTAGCGGTAGGTCAGATCGAGGCCGAAATGCGATCCGTCACCGAGCAGCTCGACCACGTCGCCGACGCTCTTGCCGCCCACCACGACCATCACCTCGCGGATGCCCATCCCGGCCAGCGTCTCGATCGGGTAGTAGATCATCGGCCGGTCGTAGATCGGCAGCAGGTGCTTGTTGGTCACGATCGTCAACGGGAACAGCCGGGTCGCCGTCCCGCCGGCCAGCACGATGCCCTTCATCGCGAGGAAGCGTAGCAGCGCCGGAGGGCCCGCCCGCTGCGATCAGCGGGGGGTCGCCCTTGGACGAGGTGAGCCCGGGAGGCACGGCTGCTCCCCTTCGGGCAGCGTGCCTTCGTCGTCCGGGTTCGCGCAATCGACGGGCTGCTCCCCGATCGGCGGCAAACCACCTTCGTAGTCGAGGATCACCAGCACGAACTCGAGCTTGTCGAAGTCGGCCGCTGGCTGCAGGTAGGCCGTCTGGACGACGGCGTTGGCGTCACGACGGATGTCGACGACCTGGCCGATCAGCAGGCCCTTGGGGTAGGGCGACCGGACCCCGCCACCGAGCTCGATCCCGGCGCTGACGACTTCATCGCCGAGCGACACTGGCTCTCCGGAATCGATCTGATCCATGACGAGCACGCCACCGAGCTGGCCGACGACGCGACCGTTCGCGGCATTCGGGACGAGCTGCCCGATGACCGTCGAGGACCCGTCGGTCAGCAGCACCACGGTCGCCGAATCCGGACCGACCTCGGTCACGCGGCCGGCGAGCGCCCCGCCGCCGGCCACCACGACGTCGCCCACGCTGATCCCGGCATTGGTCCCCTTGTCGATGCCGATGACCCGCCGGAACTCCGATGAGTCCCGCGAGATGACCGCCGCGGCGGCGGTCTTGAAATCCAACCCCGCGTTCAGCTGCAGCAGGTCGGTCAGCAGGGCATTCTCTCGCGCGATCTCCTGGAGCCTGGCGTTCTCGACGCTCAGCCGGTCGTTCTCGGCCCGCAGCGAGCCATTATCGACACGCAGCCGGTCGATCTCGGCGACGGCGGCTCCGATGGACGCGACCCCACCGGCGACCTCGTCGAGGGCGCCCTGGATCGGGCGGAACGCGAAGCCAAGCCCGTTCTGGAGCTCGCGGACGAACGGGTTCGAGGACAGGGCCATCAGCACGAGGCAGACCGATAACAGCACCGTGAAGACGATGCTGCGGCGGCGGGTCAGGCGATCGGTCGAAAGTGTCGTCATGGGAAGAACGATCATCGGCCGACGGTCAACCCGTCGGCCAGCCGCGTCAGCGCGGAGGTCGGGAGTACGTTTCGGCGACGAGGACCCGATCCATCTCGTCGAGCTCCTCGAGCACCACGCCGGTCCCGCGGGCCACGCAGGTCAGCGGGTCATCGGCGATGTGGACCGGCATCTGTGTGGCTTCCGCGATGCGTCGGTCGAGGCCGGCCAGCAACGCGCCGCCGCCGGCCACGACGATGCCCTGGTCCATGATGTCGGCCACGAGCTCGGGCGGCGTCTCCTCGATCGTGTCCTTGACCGTATCGATGATCTGCGCGACGGACGGCTCGATGGCCTCGCGGATCTGGTCGGCGCCGACCTCCACGCTCCGTGGCAGGCCGGTCAGCAGGTCGCGGCCGCGGAGCGTCACGCGCTGGGCATCCCACTCGCCCGGGTAGGACGAGCCGATCGCGATCTTGATGTCCTCGGCCGTGCGCTCGCCGAGGAACAGGTTGTACTCGCGCCGGGCGAACGTGACGATGTCCTGGTCCATCTCGTCGCCACCGATGCGGATCGAGCGGCTCACGACGATGCCGCCGAGCGAGATGACCGCGACCTCCGTCGTCCCGCCGCCGATGTCGACGATGAGACTGCCCGACGGCTCGCTGACCGGGAGACCTGCACCGATCGCGGCCGCCATCGGCTCTTCGATGAGCCGCGCCCAGCGCGCCCCCGCGTTGAGAGCCGCGTCGCGGACGGCCCGCTTCTCGACCTCGGTCACACCCGACGGGATGCCGAGCAGCATCCGCGGTCGCGGGATCAGCCCGATACGGTCGTGCACGCGGTTCACGAAGTATTTGATCATCTGCTCGGTGACGTCGAAGTCGCTGATGACACCGTCGCGCAGGGGACGCACCGCGATGATGTTCGCGGGCGTGCGGCCCACCATCCGCTTCGCCTCCGCGCCGATGGCGAGGACGCGCTTCGTCTTCGCGTCGATCGCGACCACCGACGGCTCGCTCATCACGATCCCGCGGTCCTTCACGTGGACGAGGGTGTTCGCGGTGCCGAGGTCGATGCCGATGTCGCGGGAAAAGAGGCCGAGCAGGCGGTCGAGCATGATCGGGGGGAGGGTCCTCGTGGATCGCCATGGCGGGTCGGGCGTGACGGCAGGCCGGGATGGTGGTCGCGTCGCGCCGGGGATCGGTCGGGATAGGTCGTTCGGGGCCGGATAGGCCCGCGCAGTCTACCAGAGGCTCCCCGAACGACCGCCGGTCAGGAGCCGATGAGCGACGCGCAGAACCCGACGACCGTCCCCAGCGCAGCTCCGCTGCCGCCCTTCTGATAGGCGAACGGCACGAGCGATGCCGTCAGCATCGCGAGGAGGCCGCCGGCCGCGATCGAGGCCGCCCGGGCTCCCGTGACGGTGTCGATGTTCGACGCCACGAGCCAGCCGAGGGCCGAGGCCACTCCACAGGCCACGACCACGGCACCCCACATGCCGATCATCCGCCCGACACGCCAACCCGAGCCGATGAGGTCAGCGGACGGCGCCAGTGCCTGCGGGACGTTGGACACGAACACGGCCGCCAGGAACGCGAGGCTGATCGGGATGCCAGCGGCCAGCTGGATGCCGAAGATCAGCGATTCCGGCACGCCGTCGACCACCGAGCCGAGGACGATGCCGAGGGCGCTCCCGGGACCGCCCTCCCCGAACCGCTGCTCGATGATGCGATCGGCCACGATGAAGATGCCGGCGCCGACCAGGAACCAGAGCGCGACCTCGGGGCCTGCGATGGCCTCCGGCACGAGGTCGAAGGCGACCGCGCCGATGAGCGCGCCGGCGCCGATCCCGGCAAGGATCCCGACGATCCGGTCGGGGATGCGCACGACGAACGGCAGGAGACCGCTGAGCAGGAGCGATGACTGGGCGATCGCGCCCAGGGCGAATGCCTGGAGCATGACGGCTGAAGGCTACTCCGCGACCGGACCGCCACGGGAGGGCGTGGGCCGGTCGAAGGACACCCCGCGGTCACGAAGGGACACGAAGGCGTCGTGCCCGATGACGAGGTGATCGAGCAGGGCGATGTCGAGCAGCCTGCCGGCCGCCAGCGCCTCCGCCGTCAGATGGAGATCGTCCGGCGAAGGCGTCGGGTCGCCCGACGGGTGGTTGTGGACGAGGATGACGCTCGCGCCGTTGAGTCGGACGGCATCGCGGAACAGCTCGCCGACTCGCACCAGGGAGGCCGAAACGTTGCCCTGGTAGACGGTGGCCACGCGCAGGACATGGTTCTTCGTGTCGAGGATCACGACCCGCAGCTCCTCGCGCTCGAGCCCGCCCATCTGGAGGATCAGGCGCTCGGCGACGTCGCGCGGACCCCGGATCGTCCATCGCGCAGTGGGCCAGTCGGCAAGCAGCCGGCGACCCAGTTCGAACGCCGCCACGAGCTGCGCAGCCTTGGCCGCCCCCACGCCGGGGATGGTGGCCAGCTCGATGTCGGTCGCACGGGCGAGTCCGGCCAGGCCATCGTGCGCGGCGAGGGCGTCGGTCGCCAGCTCGACGGCCGAACGGCCGCGGACCCCGCTTCCCCACAGCAGCGCGATCAGCTCCGCTGTGGTGAGCCCGCCGGCGCCGCGGAGGGCGAGCCGCTCCCGCGGCCGCTCCGCCTCGGGTAGCTCGCGGATGGCGTGGCCGGTCGCGCGCGGCGAACGGCTGGGCTCGGGCACGTCGGCCTCCGGCTCGGGGTGATGTCCTGCATCGGGGTCCCCGCGGCCCGGACGACGAGAGCCCGCCGATTCCTCCCGCCGTCCTGACCTCGGGGACGTGACCGAGCCTACGGAGGCGACCTCATCGGAGACTCACCGACGGGTCATCGGTGGCTCGCCGACGGGCAGCCGGTCAGGCCGGAGGCACGCCGAACCGGTAGGCCGCTTCCGCGAGCACGAGCAGGATCCCGTTGAACGCCGCATGCAGACCGAGCGGTGCCCAGATCGTCCCGGTCCGAGCGAACAGCCAGCCGAGCGCCAGCGCGACCGGGATCCGCCCGGCAAAGGCCGCGAATGCCACACCGATCGCCTGGCCGGCCTCCGCGCCGCTGATGGTGAGGACGTGGACGACTGCGAAGAACAGCGCGCCGCGGATCAGCCCGCGCCACTTGCCCATGTCGGCCATCCACGCGGTCGTCGCCAGGCCGCGGAACATGATCTCCTCGCTGAGCGGGGCGATCAGGACCCCGGCCAGCAGGTTGGCAACGAGTCCACCCAGGTCGCCGGCCGGTGGCAGGGGGCTTTCGGGCGGGACCGGCAACAGCCGGGTGACGATCACCGCGACCGGGATGGTGACCGCGATGACGGGCAGGGCCCAGACCATCCCCAGCCCCAGGTCCCCGATCGAGGCGGACGTCGGGCGGGTGATGCCCATCTGCCGCCACGACAGGGCCCCGCTGTCGACGACGAGGAGCCGGATCAGCCCGATGTAGACGACCGCCTGGAGCAAGACGGAGGTCAGCCGCCCGAGCGGTCCATCGACCGGGATCCCGATCGCATCGAAGAGCGCCCCCACCCCGATGAGCAACAGCCCGCTGATCGGGATCCCTGCGGCGAAGACCAGGAACGGCGACGGGCCGGTATACGCACGTCCACCGCGAGCCTTGCGCTCGATGGCCTGACCGCCGGCCCCGGCGACGAGACCGACCGAGAGGACGACCAGCGCGCCGATGAGCAGGATCGTGCCCGGCCCGCCCGGACCGGACATCGCAGCGACGACGATCGCGCCGAGTCCGAATAGCGTCGCGAGCCAGCCGAGCACGAACAGGCCGGGCGCGGCACGGCCCTCGATCGTGAAGGTCGACGCGCCGGGTCGCTGGGGCGGTTCGGGTGACTCGGGCGGCTGTGCCGTCACCGCTCGGGCAGCGGGTCCCCCGCGGTCGACGGGCGCTGGCGCCCGCCACGCGATCGGACGGAGCGCTGCATCGCCGACGGCAGCGCCGACGGGGCCGCGGCACCCGGACTTGCGATCCGGCCGGTCTGCTCGTTGCCGGACGGTAGCGGCTGGATCATGCCGGCCGCGACGACCTCACGTCGCTCGAAGTCCTTGCCGCACCACGCGCACAACGACCAATCGAGACCGACCAATCGCGAACAGTTGGGGCAGACACGGTTCAGGCGGGTGCGGCACGACGGGCAGATGATCCATTCCTCGTCGACCCGCCGTTCGCAGGTCGGACAATGGTGGACCGACTCGACCTCGTTGAGGAGCGCTTCCTCGGCCAGGTTCCTCTCCCAGACCTCGCCGATCTTCTCGTGCGGCCGGATGATCTTGTAGACCCAGATCGCGAGGAAGAAGAGGAATGGCGTGAAGAGGATGATCCCGGCCGCGACGACGTACGGGAGGATCGCGTTGTCCGAGCGCTGCTGCATGTCCCGGAAGGCCCAATAGGCCGACGCGATCCAGAGGATCACCAGGTAGACGAAGATCAGGCGGCCGGCGAACTGGACGACTTGGCTCTGGACGATGTCATCGATCGTCTGGCCGATACCCTCGAGGATCTGATCCATGCGCCGGGGCTTGCCTCCGTTCGGTGCTGCTCGCGGGGCAGTGTAGCAGGGGTACCCCTGTTTTCCGGTCGTGCCGACAGGCCAGCGACGAGTCCGCGGAGGTCCGTCTCAGACGGGGCGGGCACCCTCGACGTGACGGTCGGTGATGAGTGCCAGCAGTCCCGAGACGGCCAGTCCAGCCGCACCGACCGCGGCGATCAGTGCGCCCGGACCCGTCCCGAGGGCCGGCAGCGCCAGGTACGGCCACACGAGACCGAGGAGCAGGGCGCCGACGCCAAGGCCGGCGAGCCCGGATCGGATCCACGTCGGGATCGGGTTCTGGACCAGCGACAGGGCGAGGAGGACCAGGACTGCCCCCGCCACGACCGCGTGCCACGGGCCGGCGAGACCCCAGCGACCGAAGTAGCCCGAGTCGTTCGAGCCGATCACCACGAGGCCCCACGGCAGGAGGAAGCCCACGGCCGCGAATGCCGCACCGGCGACCGACAGCCACCGGACGAATTCGAGCTTCGCGTGCCCGTCGGGATCCACCGCGGTTCGCGCCTGGGTACCGATCTGGCTCGCGGCGGCGCCGACGATCGCCTCGGAGCTGTGACCGGCCCAGGCTCGCGCGGGCGCGGCCAGTCCGGCCGACGCGGTCGCGATCGGCAGTGGCGGGACATACGCACCGGGTTCGACGAACGCTGCGGCCCCCGGATGGGGCTGCGGGACGGCGGGTCGGGGAAGGTATGCGGGCGTCGGGCCGCCCGACAGGCTGGCGGCGCCGACCTGCCAGGGCGGCGTCACCATCGAGCCCAGACCGGTGTCGGTCTCGACGTCCGCGGTGTCGTCGGACGTGACGTCCGGGACGTCGTCACGCGGCGTCGATCCGGCAACGGGGCGCTCCATGTCAGGACCGGGGTCGGCGGCCGCGTGATCCGCCCCGTTCGCCCCATCGTGGGTCGCGGCGTCGAGCGACAGCTGACCATCGACCACCGGTGTCGTGGCCACAGCGGACGGCATGTCGTAGAGGACGTCGGTGATCGGGGTGCGCCTGGCCGCCGCCTTCGAGCCACGCCGACTGCCGGCAACGGACGCGAGCAGCTCTCCGCATGACGGGCACGACAGGCGCCCATACGGGACATCCGCTGCGCATGCTCCGCAGGCGATCGACTGCGCGGTCATCTCCACCTCGTGTGCCTACTCGACCCGCCGCGTGCGTGCAGGGGTGGCTCACGGTGCCAGACGACCGACGTGCCTTCTAGTCCCCCGTCCGGGTGGCAGTGACTCCCCCGAACGTCCCGTCCGCCCTCGAAGGGTCGCCGCGTCGACCGTCCAGATCGCCGTACGCCATGCCGTGGTCAAGCCGATCAGGACGAGGCCGCCGGCGAACATCCCCACGAACAGCACGAGCGCCACCCACGCCTCCAGGGATGGATCACCTGCGTCGAGCGCGCCCCGGAGCCCGCTCCAGGTCACGCTCGCCGCGAATCCAGTCGTGCCCAGCACCGCCAGCAGGACCACTCCGGAGATGATCGCGATGGCGATCGGACGAATCGGCGCGTGCACCAGCCGGCTCACTGCTCCACGAACGGCCTCGCGCACGCTGTCCGCTGAGAGGATCACCCGCCGCGCGGCCATCGCCCCGACGGTCTCCGCGACGAGCCATGTGGCGATGACCGCCAGGACCGCATCGGGTGCCCCGCCGACGATGCGCCACGCGGCTGGCGTGGATACGTCCGTCGGCGCGGTGAGCTCGCGGTAGCCGACACCCACCAGCCGGATGGCCGCCCAACCCAGCGCGAGCACCAGCGGCACGAGCGCCAGGAGCCGCACGGTGAGCACGCGCCACGCGACATGCCGGCGCGGAGGTGAGGTCTGACTCTCGGGCGCGATCACCTCGGCGAGGCGCCGGACGGCCTCGACTTCGGTGGCGGCCGCGAGGATCCCGCCACCGACGAGCCACACCAGGCCGGCGGCGAGAGCGCCGGCACCGACCGTCAGGACCTCGGCCGTCCGCCGTCCGAAAGCGACGTCCTCCAGCAGCGGTGCGATCACGTTCGCCGCGCCGACGGCCGTGGGCAACACGACGATGGGAGCGAGCACGAACAACCAGCCGCCACGGATCAGGAAACCGACCAGCGCGAGGAGCCAGGTCGAGGACCGTTCGAGGGCCGCGAGGAACGCGGCGGTCAGCGTCGCTCCGAGGCTCACGGCACCGGTGACGGGGATGTCAGCCCAGGGGCCAGCTCGTTGAGGCGCTGCAAGGCGGCTTCGACGTTGGCGATCTCCTCGCCGTACAGCGCGAAGTCGCCGTCGCGCAAGGCTGCCTGGGCCAACTCGAAATGCTCGTTCGCGAACGTGACGAGTCCGGGCACGTCGGCCGGCAGGCCGTCCGGTCCCACGCTCGGGGACGGCCCGGGTGTCGGCGTCGGTGGGGTGGTCGGCGTCGGCGTCGGCGCCGGTGGGGTCGTCGGCGCCTCGCCTTCGGCCTCGAGCAGCAGGTCCAGCGCCTCACCCAGCGTCTCGGCCCAGACGACTTGTCTCGGGGACGCGACGATGATCCGCTGGAACTCGGGGAAGGCCGACTGCTGCGACTGCAGGTAGACCGGCTGTAGGTAGATCAGCGAATCGTCGACCGGCACGACGATGAGGTTGCCCTGGATGACCGTGCTGCCGCCCTGGCTCCACAGCGTGAACTGCTGGCTGATGAGCGGGTCCTGGACGATGCGTGCCTCGATCTGGGCGGGTCCGAAGATCGAGGTGTCTGACGGGAAGCGATAGACGCGCGTGGCGCCGTAGTTCGGCTCGTCCATGCGCGCCGCGACCCACGAGATCATGTTCGGGCGGTTCAGCGGGACCATCGGCTGGAGCAACAGGAACTCTGCTTCCGGCTCGCCGGGCATCCGCATGATCACGTAGTACGCCTCGGACGGAAGGCTCTGGGTGCTGCCCTGAGCCTGCGGCACGGTCCACAGGTCGTCGCTCGAGAAGAACGACAGCGGGTTCGTGACGTGGTACCGCCCGAACATGCGGGTCTGGACGTTGAACAGTTCCTCAGGGACGCGCACGTGCTCGGTCAGGTCCGCCGGGAGCGTTTCGATCGGCCGGAACAGGTCCGGGAAGATCCTGGCCCAGGCCCGGATCAGCGGGTCAGCATCGTCCGCGATGTAGAAGGCCATCGTGCCGTCGTAGGCGTCCATCGTGATCTTGACGCTGTTGCGGATGTAGTTGAACGGGTCGTTGCCGAGACCAGTCGCCTCGAACCCGCGCGGGTCGAACTCCTGGGCGTGGGGGAAGCGGTCCGACATCGTGTAGGCGTCCTGCACGTACAGCAGTCGCCCGCTCCCGTCGATGACCAAGTACGGGTCCTTGTCGTACGCAAGGAACGGCGCGATGCGCGGGATGCGGTCGGCCAGGGAGCGGTGCATGAGCAGCTGGCTCTCGGCCGTCACCTGGTCGCTGATGAACAGGTCGAGGTCACGGAACCGGGCCGCGAACAGCAGACGCATGAGCGTGCTGCCGATCGAGATGCCGGTCTTGCCGCTCCATCGCGTCTCCGTGCCGGTCTCGCTACCGGCGTCGCTCTCGCCGGTCGGGATGTCGAATTCGGCCTGGCGGGCGCCGGTGATGATGTAGTCGCTCGGCCGCTCGCCGAAGTAGATCCGGGGCTGGGTGATCTCGGGCGCACCGTCGCTCGACACCGGCGGCAGGTTGCGGATGAACAGCCGTGGCTGCCCCTCGTTCGCGACCTCGTTGACCGGCACCATCGCGGCGCCGATGCCGTGCGTGTAGATGATCCGCTGGTTCACGAAGCCGACGGCAGCCGGGTTCTGCTCCAGGGCGAGCTCGCGGGCCGACAGCATCACCTGGCGCTGGACGCCCTCGATGTCGTAACGGTCGGTGTCGACGTCGACGAAGTCGTAGTAGCGGCGGACGCGCTGGAGCTGGTCGAGCGTGGCCCCCAGCGGTCGGTAGTCCCACAGCCGGGCGTTACGGAACGTGTCGGCCTCCGCCTCGATCGCGGCGGCGTCGAGCCGCTCCTCGCCCTGGAACGACCTGAGATCCCACGCGTCAAGCCCGAAGGCCACCCGGGTCATCGCGATGTTGTTCGCGATGTAGCGCTCCTCCTGGGCGAACTGATTCGGCTGGACGGTCAGCCGCTGGATCGCCTCGGGATACAGCCGCCCGATGAGCAGCGACGCGATGAACCACAGCCCGATCGTCAGACCGAGCGGCCACAGCATCCGCGTGAACGCCCCGCCGACGAGCAGGGCGGCGGCCAGCCCGGACAGGACCGTGAGGACGTCGTAGGCGACGAACTGGGCGTTCTGGTCGGTGAACGACACGCCGGTGGCGATGCCCCGCGTGCTGTACGCGAGCTCGTACTTGTCGAGCTGGTAACCGAACGCGATCGACAGGAGCAACAACCCGGCGAGCACGCCCAGGTGGACGCGGATCGGGGTCGTGAACTCGAGCTCGCCGCGTGACGCCGCCACGAGGTAGCGCACGCCGACGGCGAGCAGGCTGGCGATGACGATGCCGTTGAACAGCGACTGGATCAGGCGCAGGAACGGAAGCTCGAACAGGAAGAACCCGATGTCGCGGCCGAACACGGGATCGACCACGGGAGCCGCTGGGTCCAGCGAGAACGGCACGCGGTTGGCCCAGAGCAGGATCGTCGACCACGATGCCGCGACGGACGCGCCGATCGTCAGCGCGACGAGGATCGCCAGTCCCGCGAGGGCCACCCCGGCGATCGGCGTGAGATCCGGGATGTCATCTGGTCCGAACGTGACGGTCCGCGCACCGCCGCCGTTCCCCGGGCCGCCGGTTCGCCGGGGGTCCGCCGCATCGTTGAGACGTTCGAACCAATCCCGGAACGGACTCCGGCCGGTACCCATCCCGCGTGTCTGCCGGGTGGCGATGGCGACGTTGAGCATCACGATCACGAGCGCGCCGATCGCCGCGACCAGGAACAGGCCGACCTGGGCGGTGAGCCGGGTCCAGAACACCGAGTCGAACTGGACGCTCTGGAACCACAGCGCGTCGGTCCATAGTTCGAGCCCGAAGCTGACGGCAAGGATCAGGGCGAAGATCACCAGCCCGGTCACCACCCAGGCGGGGCCCGATCGCCCGACCCGCCGTCGGCGGGCGGACGGCTTGCGCGGCGGCCCGTCGTCGTCCGGGTTCGGACCGACCGGCTTGGCGCGTCGCGGGGCCTCGGCGTCGGGGTCCTCGCCACGAGCGATCGCCTCTCGCCGGCGGAGCTCCTCGAGGAAGTCGTCGAACAGGTCTCGCATCGGGTCTCGCTACGAGGACCGCGCGAGGGTCTCGACGGACTGGCGGAAGGCCGCGAGGACCGTGTCGGCCAGCTCGTTCGGAGGCATCGTCGCGGCGCGCGCCGGCTCGAAGCGGAACGCCGCCCGCACGGCCAGCGGCGCGCGCCAGGTCCGCTCCGGGTCCTCGGGCGGGACCAGCATCCCGACCCGCATCTGCAGCCGGCCGTCGTCCTCGAGGATCAAGCCGGACAGTGCTCCGGCCATGGCCGGCCCGAGACGTCCGAGGGGTGGATCGGGAGGCGGGCCGGCGATCGGGGCCACGTCGCGGAAGCTGATGACACCGTCGTCGTCGGTCACCCACATGAGCGCCATCCACCAGCCGTCGGGGGCTTCGGACGGGCGCGCCATGCCGGCGCGCAGGGCAGTGTCGCCGACGCGGACCTCGTGCTCGCGCAGGAACGACGGTCCAGGGGGAGGAAGACGATCTGGCACGGCCGCAAGTCTACGCGGCCGCTGGGATCAGACCGGTTGGCGGTCCCCGTCGGAGCTCGTATCGCCATCGAGCGCCTTGTCGACCTCGTCGAGCTCGGCGCTGACGGCGGCGATCTGCTCGACGACGACGTCGGCTGCGGCCGCGTCTTCCGGTGTCGTCCCTGGCGCGTGGCCCTCCACGGCGGCGTCGGCCAGCAACGCGTCAGCCTCGGCCTGGAGGTTGGCGACCTCGGCCTCGAGCTCGAGCCGGAGCATCTCGCGGCGGACATCGAGATCGGGCAGCGCAAGCGCGCCGGCCTCGACGGGTGTCAGCCGCTCATCCCCGTAGTCGCCGCTGATCCATGAAAGCAGCCGGCTCCGTGGTCGCGCCACCGGCGCCTTCGAGCGCACGATGGCGGCCGGATCGATCGAGGTCAGACCTGGCAGCGCCGGGTCGGTTCCCGGATCGACGGCCAGAGCCGCCCCGCAAGATGGGCAGGTTTCGGGGTCACCGGTGTACTGCGCCGAGCACCACGGGCAGATGGAACCCGATAGCTCGGCCGCCGCGCTCGAGTCGTCGACCATGGATGGAATGCTACCCCGCGCTCAACGCGCCGGAATACCCCATCGGTCCGGGGTGCGCGCGGTACCACGCTGGAGCTGTCATTCCCATTCGATGGTCGCGGGTGGCTTGGACGAGATGTCGTACACGACGCGGTTGACCCCCGGGACCTCGTTGACGATGCGGCTGCTGATCTTCGCCAACACGTCGTAGGGCAGCTTCGCCCAGTCGGCGGTCATGCCGTCCTCCGATGTGACCGCTCGGACCGCGACGACATTGGCGTATGTCCGGCCGTCGCCCATGACGCCGACCGAGCGAACGGGCGTGAGGATGGCAAAGCTCTGCCACAGGCTCCGGTAGAGGTTCGCCGCCTTGATCTCGTCGATGACGATCCAGTCGGCCTCACGCAGCGTGTCGAGTCGTTCGGCCGTGACCTCGCCGATGATCCGGATCGCCAGACCCGGCCCCGGGAAGGGCTGTCGCAGCACCATCGCCTCAGGCAATCCGAGCTCGAGCCCCACCTTGCGCACCTCGTCCTTGAACAGATAGCGCAGCGGCTCGATGAGCTGGAAGCGGAGGTCCGCCGGCAGCCCGCCGACGTTGTGATGCGTCTTGATCTTCTGGGCTGCCTTCGTCTCGGACGTCGCGCTCTCGATGACGTCGGGATACAGCGTCCCCTGCGTCAGGAAGTCGATGCGACCGAGCTTGGTCGCCTCCTCCTCGAAGACACGGATGAACTCGTCCCCGATGATCTTCCGCTTCTGCTCCGGGTCCTCGACGCCGGCGAGTCGGGCGAGGAACCGCTCGCGCGCGTCGACCATCATGAGCTGCATCCCGAGATCGCGCTCGAACGTGACCCGCAGCAGCTCGGATTCCTTCTTGCGCATCAGGCCGTGATCGACATAGATACAGGTCAGGCGGTCGCCGACCGCACGGTGGACCAGGGCGGCCGCCACGGCCGAATCGACACCCCCCGAGAGGGCGCAGATGACCTTCCCGTCGGAGCCGGTCGCGCGAGCGTGCCCGTCGACCCGCTCGCGGATGCCGGTGACCGTCGTCTCGATGAAGTTGGCGGCCGTCCACGACGGCTCGATGCCGGCGATGCCCTGGATGAAGTTGCGCAGGACATCCTTGCCACGCGGGGTGTGCGCGACCTCCGGATGGAACTGGATGCCGTACAGGTTCCGGTCCGGGGCCTCCAGGCCGGCAAAGGGTGTCGAGTCCGTCTGGGCGGTCGAGACGAAGCCCTCCGGCAGACGCGTGATCGAGTCGCCGTGGCTCATCCACACTGGTTGCTCGCGGTCCAGCCCGGTGAACAGGCCGTCGTTCGTATCGAGCTGGACGCTGGCCGGTCCGTACTCGCGTTTCCCGGTCGCAAGCACGTCGCCACCGAGCTCACGCGCCATCAACTGCGCGCCGTAGCAGATGCCGAGGACCGGGATCCGGCCGCTCCAGACCGCCGGGTCGGGCTTGGGCGCCGCGTCGTCGTAGACCGAATTCGGGCCGCCCGACAGGATGATGGCCCGGGTCCCACGTCGCTCCAGGTCGGCGTACGGCGTGTCGTGGGGCAACAGCTCGGAATAGACGTCGAGCTCGCGGACGCGCCGAGCGATCAGTTGGGCGAACTGGCTGCCGAAGTCGAGGACGACGACCGGGCCGTTCGATGTCGAAGCGGCGTCCCCGGAGGCGCGATCCGGTGCCGGCGCATGCAGCGCGGTCTCGAGATAGGCCTCGACTTCCGCATCGTCCGGGGCGAGGACGCGATGCCCGGCGTTGGCCGGCTCGCCGTGCACGGTCTTGCCGCGCTCGCGCTCGGGCGAGATCCGGGTTGACCCCTCGGTGTCCGCCAATGCCACCCTCCGCTCCGCCACCCGCTGCGTGCAGTGTACCGACCGCGGTGCCACCACCGCGGCGTTCGAGCGGGCGACCCCGTGCTGCCACGGTAGGCGCGCCACGGCCCGAGTCACAGGATCGTGGCATGGACCGACCCACCGTCCTCATCGTCGACGACCATGACGGGTTCCGGGCTCACGCCCGAGCCCTGCTGGCAGATGCCGGCTTCGACGTGGTCGCCGAGGCTGCGGACGGACACGCAGCCCGCGAGCTGGCTGGGCGGTTCGACCCCATGATCGTCCTGCTGGACGTCCAGCTGCCGGACATCGACGGCTTCGCGATCGCGCGCGAACTCGCCGATGGACAGTCGTCAGCGGCCGTCGTCCTGGTGTCGACCCGGGACGCGTCCGACTACGGCCGGCGGCTTGCCGCGAGCGGAGCGATCGGGTTCATCTCGAAATCCCGACTATCGGGAGATACGCTGCGGGCGATCCTCCGCGAGTCGGCCAAGGAGGGACCACGATGATCCGTGTACGGGACAAGGGATTCGCGACCTGGGCGCTCGTCGTCGCGACGATCGCACTCGTAGGCTGCAGTGCCGGCACGCCGGCAACGGGCGCGTCGGCATCCGCCACAGGGGCGCCGAATGGGTCGGCGCTGGCGCTGCCGAGCGGGTTCCCGATCGGTACCTGGACGACCACCATCACGGCAGAGGACCTGGAAGCGGTCAGCGACGAGGCCCTGGCAGTGATCGGCATGTCGCGAGACAACCTCGTCAAAGAGAACGCGGGCGTCTTCACGACCACGTTCGCCGCCGATGGCACCTGGTCCACCGTCCAGGACACCGACCGGGAAACCAAGTGGCCGGTCTTCCGCGGGACGTTCATCCCGGTCGGTGCCGACGCGATCGACCAGGTGACGACATTCCCACCGGACTTTGCCGGCGACGTCGTCCGCTTCACATGGCGGACCGAGGACGGGCGACTCATCCTCGCGGTGCCGGAACCGCCGGACCCGGTCCTGCCGGTCGTGACCGAAGCACACCCGTGGTCACCGGCCACGTGACGGTCGGCGCATGACCGTCGAGCTGGCACGGGCGGGACCGCGGGTCCCGCCCGTCGCACGGCCGATCATCCTCGCCGTGGGGATCGCCTGGGCGCTCGTCGCCGAGGCGATCCGCCTCACCGGCGGCTGGTCGGTCATCTGGGTGCTCGGCGACCTGCTACCCGGTCTCGCCTTCCTGGCCTGCGGTTACGTCGCCTGGACGCGCGCACCGGGAAATCGCATCGGTCCCTTGATGATCGCCGTCGGGTACGCGTGGTACGCGGGAACGGCCTCCGCGTCCGGGATCGCAGGGGTCGATCGGCCGGCCCATGCGCTGCAGGGGTACTACGACGCATTCCTGGCGTGGCTCATCCTGGCCTACCCCACCGGACGACTCCAGTGGCGTGCGTCGCGCGCGGTGGTCGGCATGTTCCTGGCGGTGCTCGTGGTGCGCACCGTCTTCCGCTTCCTGGTCTTCCCCGTGACGGCCGATCTCGACGTGGCGGATCCCCTCGCCGTCGATCGATACGTCGCCCTCGTCAACCTCCGGGAGACCGGCGACACGCTGTTCCGGGTCCTCATCGCGATCCTCGCGGGGGCCGTCCTCGTCCTCACCGTCGCGCGCTGGCGCGCGGAGAGCACCGCCGGTCGCGCCGTCGCCGGTCCCATCCTCCTTGGCGGAGTCGGTTTCGCGGTCGGGATCGTCGTCGAGACGATGGCCTACCTCGGGTCGGGTGACTTCGCCGAGCGCTCGTTCGCCTGGGAGATCGGCAACTGGCTGACCATCGTCACGGTGTCGACCATCCCGGTGGCGTTCCTGGTCGGCCTGGGCCAGGACCGCATCGCCCGCGGTCGCGTCGCGGATCTGGTCGTGGGCCTGGGCGGACCCGGCCCGGCGCACGACGATCTGCAGACCACGCTGGCACGGACGCTCGGGGACCCGACCCTGGTCGTCGCATACCCGATCCCGGGGACGGATCGGTTCGTCGACGTCACGGGCCGACCCGTGACGCTTCCGCAGCACGACGACGACCGCGCGATCACCACCGTCGACCGGGCTGGCCGGTCCATCGCCGCGCTCATCCACGACCCGGCGCTCAGCCAACGCCCGGAGCTGATGACCTCGGTCGCCGCGGCGACCGGTCTCGCCCTCGAGAACGAGCAGCTCCAGGCCGAGCTTCGTGTCCAGCTCGATGCCGTCCAGGCGTCGCGGGCCCGGATCGTCGCTGCCGGCGACGCCGAGCGGCGGCGCGTCGAGCGCGACCTCCACGACGGCGCCCAGCAGCGATTCGTGACCCTCGCCCTCGCACTCCAGCTGGCCCGAGCGCGGCTCGATGACGATGCGACGGATGTGGCCGAGATGCTGGATCGGGCCGGGACCGAGCTGGAGCGAGGCCTCGCCGAGTTGCGCGAGCTCGCTCGCGGGATCCATCCGACGGTCCTGACCGAGGATGGCCTGGCCGCGGCCGTCGGCGCGCTCGCGGAACGGTCGGTCGCGCCGGTATCGATGGACGTGCTCGATCGACGGTTCGATCCACAGGTCGAATTCGACCGCCTACTACGTCGTCGCCGAGGCGCTGACGAACGTCGCGAAGTACGCCCCGCGAGCCTCGATCTCGATCACCGCTCGTCACGACGGCGAGGCGCTCCTCATCGAGGTGCGCGACGACGGTCCGGGCGGTGCCGCCGCCTATCGAGGCTCGGGGCTGCAGGGGCTGGAGGACAGGGTGGCGGCGATCCGCGGCCGGCTCAGTGTCGATAGTCCGCCAGGCGGCGGGACCACGATCCGCGCCGTGATCCCATGCGCGTAGTCCTGGCCGACGATGCCGTGTTCTTCCGGGAGACGCTGGCCACAGCGCTCGCCTCGGCCGGCTTCGAGGTGGTCGGCCAGGCCGGCGATGTCGACGCCCTGCTGGGGCTCGTCGAGAACGCTCAGCCGGACGTCGCCGTGATCGACATCAGGATGCCGCCGACGCACACCACCGAGGGCCTCGAGGCCGCGTCGCGCATCCGCGCCGACCATCCGCGGGTCGGGTTGCTGATCCTGTCGAACGCCGTCGAGACTCGTCACGCGCTGCGTCTCCTGCGAGATGCGCCGCAGGGCGTCGGGTACCTGCTGAAGGATCGGGTCGCGGATCTCGCCGACTTCGTCGCCGCCGTGCGGCGTGTCGGGACCGGGGGTTCGGTCGTCGACCCGGAGGTCGTGTCGGCCCTGCTCGGGCGCTCGCGGGGACGCGGACCGCTGGACGAGCTGACACCTCGCGAACGAAGCGTTCTCGGGCTCATGGCGGAGGGCCGATCCAACGCCGCCATCGCCGAGCGGCTGGGGCTGACCGAGAAGACCGTCGAGGGCAACGTCCGCGTCATCCTCAGCAAGCTCGGCCTCGAGCCTGCAGCCGAGGATCACCGTCGTGTGCTGGCGGTCCTCACGTATCTGCGCCAGGAGTAGCGACCGTCACCCGAGGCGGATCAGGACCTGTTGCGCATCGCCTCGGCTGCCATCTCGAGATAGGCGTCGAGCTCCGCAGCGACGTCGTCCGGGGGCGACTCGGCGGCGAGCGCGGCGCGCATGAGCTGGAGCCATCGATCGCGAGCCGCGACGTCGATGGCGAACGGGGCGTGGCGCATCCGGAGCCGCGGGTGGCCACGCTCCGTGTCGTATGTCCGCGGACCACCCCAGTACTGCGCGAGGAACAACGTCAGGCGGCGCTGCGCCGGGTGGAGGTCCTGGTCGGGATACAGCGGCCGAAGGATCGGGTCGGTCGCGACACCGTCGTAGAAACGGCCGACGAGACGCTCGAAGAACGGCATCCCGCCGGCGCGTTCGAAGAGGGTCGTCGTGGCCATCGATGGCCGAGGATAGCGGCTCGCCTCGCGAGGCCTCCGTCCGCAAGGTGCGACCGCCGGCCGAGTCGCGACCGCTGGCCGGGTTCTAGCGGGTGGTGCGGGTCGAGCGTCGGACGCGCCGCTGTCGTTCCGCTCCGCGGAGGTTGGCCGCCGCCACCTCGAGCAGGGCGAGGGCGCTGATAGCGATGATCACCATGCCGACGCTGTCCATGACCTGGATCGTGCGCGTGCGATCGCCCGCTCGAAACCGGGCGAACGTCCTGTCGTGGATAGGCCGGATGATGGACTTGCAGACGCCGATGTCGGCGCGTGGCGAGTTGGGTCCGCCCCTGGAACCCTCAGGCTGGCGAGGCGAGTGGTCGAGCGACGGTCCGCTTGCGGGCGCCGGTCAGCGGTCGAGCGTCGGGTGCGGGCTTGGCCGCCGGGACCATGACGCGGTGCGCCTGCGGCTCGAAGCTGAACGGCTTGACGGCATAGCGTGCCGCGATCAGCCATGTGCCGATCATCCAGAGGAAGAAGCCCAGCGAGGTCGGACGGTCGGCGCCGAAGATCTCGACACGGGTCGCCGCCAGCAGGGCGCCGAACACCGCGAGTGCGATGCCACCGGTCGCCACGTAGCCGACCAGCGAGGCGGCCCAGCGGCGGCCGCGCAGGAGGCCGACGACCGCGATCAGATGGGCGATCCCAGCCGTCGTCCCGATGATCACCGCCCAGGTCGCGACCAGCGGCGCGAGATCGAGTGTGGGCACGACGAACAGCGCCGCGCCGAGGACGACGAAGCCATTCAGAGCGGTCAGGAACGCCGCGAACCCGCGCGTGCCGCGCGAGAAGCGGATCGGGTCGTAGGTGCGGGCAGCGACGGTCATCTGGTCGGTCCTCTCGAAGCATCCGGATCGATGAGCCGAGGATGTCCCACCGGGATCGACGAGGGCATCGTCACCTGCCGCGAAACAGGATGGACGGATGTCAGTCCCTGGCCTGGGACTCGAGCGTCAGCCGCAACGCCTCGACGTCGAGCACCGCCGCCCGCTCGACCTGCGGTCGCGCCATCGACTCGAGGACGCGATAGCGCAGTGGCAACCCGATCCGGATCGACCAGCGCAGCTCCGTCGACCGCTCGGCGGTCCCGGGCGTCGGGCTGACGCTGGCGTCGATCGCGATCGTGACCCCGTCGGCGTCGCGGCCCTGGAGCGCGAGTCGCGCATCGGGGTCGGCCGTGCTGACGTCGACGTCGAAGATGCCGGCGCGTCCCGCCGCGTTCTGCTCCACCACCAGGTGCTCGCCCGCGACCGCCGGGCCGGTCCGGTCACGGCGGATCGCGATGATGCCGCTCGCGATCAGCCAGCGTGGCCACGTGTCGAGGTCGACGATCGCTGCGAAGACGTCTGCGGGCGGGCGCGCGATGGTCGATTCCACCGCGACCTCGATCGCCATCAGGTCGCCGACGCCGCGGCTGGGCGAAGTCGGAACGATGGTCCGAGACCGAGTCGCTCGGATGGCGTGCCGTAGCGCAGGATGAGCTCGCGGATCGCATGGGCGTGGTCGGCGCCGGCGAGCGGTTCGGCGACCGCGTCGTAGGTGCGCGAACCCACCTCGACGGTGCAGGATGGGTCCTCGAGCAGGTTCGATGCCCAATCGCTGGCCTCGTCACTCGACGCCACGAGCAATGCGCCGTCGGGCTCCTCCACGAACCCGATCGATACCGGACGACGCTGTCCCGTGCGCCGACCCATCGTCCAGATCCGCGCGAGCCGTCCGTCCCGGACCAGCTCATCGGCCATCTGGCGATCGCCGTCCGACCGATGGCTCCCCAGGGCTAGCCCTCCAGGTCGATCGACGCGCCGTCGTAGGTGCCGCTGACCGTCGTGCCGCCCTCGGCGTCACGCTCGTAGTGGAGGCGGTCCCCTTCACCGGTCACGTCCAGGACGAACGTCCCGGCCTCGTCGTCCGAGGCGCCTGTGCCGGTCATGGCCGCACCGGGCGTGAACGCACAGGACGAGAGCTGGACATCGGTCCCCGCGTCGCTCGGTGTGTACATCACCGTCCCACCGAAGTCGCAGCCCATCGTCAGTGCCTCGTCTTCGTAGCGGTACTGGTAGTCGTTGCTGTAGAAGATCTGATCGTCGAGTGACGTGGCGAAATCGAGGCCGTCCTCGTAGTCGCCGACCTGCCGTGCGGCCGTCGGGACGAAGTCGTCGGAGACCGCTCCCTCGCAGGTGAGGACGCGGACGCTCGGAAGAGTGCCGCTCCCGAGATAGTCGCCGATCACCTCGTCCGGGCACGTCTCACCCCACCCGAAGATGACGTGCGGTCCACCCACCGTCTGGATGAAGTAGGCGTCACCGAGCCGGGAATAGATCCGCATCCCATTCGCGATCGGCGTGGCCGGATCGGTGGTCGAGGTCAGGACGAAGACCGGATAGGACGGATCGGCGAGCGGACCCGGTCGATCGGGCCGGGTGGTCGCGGTCGGCCAGTACAGGCATGGCAGGTCGCCGTAGAAGGTCGTCCCCAGCCGGAGGTCGTTGATGCCGGTCGCGGCACCATCGGCGAGCCACGCGTCGAGCCGGGCGTCGGCATCCGCCAGCCTCGGATAGAACGCGTAGTCCTGGCACTCGACCGCGTAATACATCGCGTCGGACCAGGTCGGGTCGAGTTCCGCCTCGAGGGTCTCCGGGTCGACCCCGATGCTGTCGTACGCGGCGCGCGCCAGCGGCGCGAAGTTGTCATGCGAAGCAGCCGCCAGGGCGCGCAGGAACATCGCCCGGTCGCCGGGGCTGTAGATGTACCCGAACGCGGCATTCTCCAGGTCCGCCACCGACAGCTCGCGCTCGGTGGTCGTACCCTCCGCTGTCGGGAAGTCGATGGCGATCGGCGCCGCGGCCAGCCGCGCCTGCAAGTCGTCGTAGGCCGCCAGGGCATCACCGCCGGCGATGTCGGCCGCGCAGGCCTCGTCCGCGGTACAGGCGTCCAGCGTCGCGACCAG
This sequence comes from uncultured Chloroflexia bacterium, assembly GCA_963813535.1. Lineage (GTDB taxonomy): Bacteria > Chloroflexota > Limnocylindria > Limnocylindrales > CSP1-4 > SPCO01. The sequence continues at coordinate 580,232 of CAWEZH010000003.1, forward strand.
GGTGTCCTCGGCCGATCTGGCCGCCTCGACGTAGTAGGGGATGGCCTCGACCGTCAGGTCGACCGGGCCGTCGACGAAGAGCGCCGCGATCCGCTCTGGGTAGGCGGCGGCGTAGTACTGGACGAACTGTGTCCCGTAGCTCTCGCCGTAGAGGTGTAGCGTCTCGGCGCCGAGATGGGCCCGGACCGCCTCGAGGTCCTCGATCGCCTGGACCGTCGAATACAGCGGGAGATCCGACTCGGCGATGCCGGCTTCCGCGATGCAGTCGGACGAGAACGTCTGGGCAGCGGTCGCGACATCCGCCCGTTGTGCCGGGTCCTGGGCGCGAGCGGTCGACGCGTAGTACGTCGCCGCGGCCGATACGCACTGGATCGGACCCGACAACCCGATGCCGCGCTGGTCGATGAAGACGATGTCGTAGTCGTCGGTCATCGAGGCCGGGTAGGCGTCCGTATAGCTGTCGGCCGACGAGATCCCGGAGGTCCCTGGTCCACCGGTGATCACGACGAACGTCCCCTTCTTCGTCCCCGCCGCGCGCTGGATCGCATACGTCACGTCCCACGTCGGACCGCCCGGTTCACCGTAGTGGTCTTGCGGCACCGTCAGCGTGACGCAGGTGAAGCGGCTGTCGGGGCACGGGGCGCTGGCCTTCTCCTTGTACCCACTCGCGGTGGGCGCCCCCGGTGAGCCGTCGGGCGCGGGCGGCGATCCCGATGCGTCGACGGCGGGCGCCGCGGATGTGGTCGGCGCGGCGCCCCCACCGGGCGGATACGTCCAGCTGGCCCCGCTCGCCGGTGCACATGCGACCACGAGCGCCGTCGCCAGCAGGGCCGCTAGCGCGCCACGCAGGCGCCCTCCCGATCGTGCGCGATCATTCACCGCGCTCGTTGCCAGGATTTGCCTTCCGTCTGGGTCGAGGGCGCATAGACCATCTCGACGCGCTGCATGTCGCGGATCGTCCGTGCGCCGAGGGCGGCCATCGACTGACGCAGGGCGCCGACGAGGTTCTCGCTGCCATCTGTCACATGGGCCGGCCCGAGCAGGATCCGCTCGAGCGAGCCGGTCGTGCCGACCTTGATGCGCGTGCCACGGGGGAGCGTCGGGGACGGGGCTGCCATGCCCCAGTTCATGCCGCGTCCGGGCGCCTCCTCCGCACGTGCAAGCGGCGACCCGATCATCAGCATGTCGGCACCCGCAGCGATCGCCTTGGCGAGCTCGCCACCTCGGCGCATCCCGCCGTCGGCGACGACCGGCACGTACCGGCCGGTCTCATTGAAGTAGGCGTCGCGAGCGGCCGCGACATCGCTGATGGCGGTCACCTGCGGCACCCCGATGCCGAGCACCTCGCGCGTCGTGCACGCGGCGCCAGGCCCGACCCCCACGAACACGGCGGCGGCACCCTGTTCCATGAGCGCGAAGGCCGCGTCCGCGTTCGTCGTGTTGCCGACCGCGACCGGGATGGGCATGTAGCGGGTGAACTCGGCGAGCGACAGCGGGTCGTACTCGCTCGCGATGTGGCGTGCCGACGAGACCTGGCTCTGCACGAGGAAGAGGTCGGCACCGTGCTCCGCGCTGAATGGCCCGAAGCGGCGCGCGACGGCCGGGGTCGCCGCGACCGCCGCTTTCGAGCCCGCCGCATGGATCGACTCGATCAGCGCCGCGATCAGGTCCTCGCGGATGGGCTGTCGGTAGGCCTCGGCAAGGACGTCGTGGACATCGGCATCGGGTGCCGTGGCGATCCGCTCGAGCACCTCGTCGGGATCGTCGAACCGAGCCTGGACCCCCTCGAGATTGAGGACGGCGAGGCCGCCGAGCCGTGCCAGCTCCCCGGCCATCCGTAAATCGACGACCGCGTCCATCGCCGAGGCGAGGATGGGGACCGCCAGGTCGATGCCGCAGAACGTCTGGGAGAGGTCGACGTCGGCCGGCTCGATCGTATCGGTGCCCGGCGCGAGCGAGACATCCTCGAAGCCATATGTCGGACGGATGGTGTCGACCTTGGACCGGAAGGCGCGGCGTGCGGCCGCCGGAGTGCTTGCTTCGGGTACGTCGGTCCGGTCGATCACGTCGCCCTCCCTGCCGCCTCACGGTGGGCCGCCTCGACCCCGAGTCTACCGCGCACGGTCGGCCGTCGCGCCCGGACCGGTCATGACGGACGGGGCTTGCGATCGCCGTCCATCGTCAACTCGAACCAGATCGCCCGTTCGGGATCGGTGAGGTCGTCACGGATCCGCTCGATGGCCGTCCGATAGCCGGGCCAGATCACCTCGGCATGCGCGTCCTCGAGAGCGATCCAGCGGGCTGCATCGTGCTCATCGGACACGGTCGGTTCGGCACCATTGCGGATCCGCACCGCAAAGACCGCTGCGATGACGATCGCGTCGTAAGTCGGCTCGTGGAACTGGTTCACGAAGTCCAGGTCGTAGAAGGCCTCGATATCGTCGGGCCCGTAGCCCGTCTCCTCGCGCAGCTCGCGGAGCGCGCCGGCCGCGACCCGGTCATCGGCCTCGAGCGAGCCCGAGACGCATTGCCAGAGGCCGGGCAGGATCTTGGCGGACCCTCGGCGCATGAGCAGGATCTCCGTACTCGCGACATCCCTCGCGGACATGACGGTACGGAAGACCCAGCAGTCGACGAGATCGGGTCGCATCGGGCTCACTACGTGCACGCCTCCGGCTCCAGAGTATCGACCCAGGCATGACCCACGCCGGTCACCTGTGCCCGTTCGCCATCTTGATGGCGTCGGGCCGGCCGCGTAGCCGGAACATGGCGATGATCCCGACGACAGGACCCAGCGCGAGCACGAGCCATGCCAGCCGCCAGGTGTCGGCACCGCTCGGATCGAGCAGGCCGACGCCCAGGATCGTGACGCTCGTCAGGGTGAAACCGACCGCGGTCTGGACCGAGAGCGCCGAGCCTGCCGTCCCGGGCGGGGCGAGCTCGGACACGGCTGACGAGAACTGGGCAGAGTCGGCAACGACCGATACGCCCCAGATGACGGCCACGAGGACGATGACCGGGATCGGCGCGCCGAACAGGATGCCCGCGACGATCGCCGACGTGCCGGACGTGCCCAGCGCGACGATCGTGGTCGTCGTCCGGCCGACTCGATCGGCGATGCCACCCGCGACCGCCGAGCCGACGCCCCCGGCGGCGACCACGACGAAGGCCGTCAGCGAGGCTGCCGCCGGATCCGTGACGCCAGCAGCCGCGAACGTCGCGATCAGGAAGATCGGGATCCACGTCCACATCGCGAACAGTTCCCACATATGGCCGAAATAGCCGATCGACGCCAGCCGGACCGATGGTTCTCGGAACGCGGCGGCGGCGATCGCAGGCGAGAAGCGCGGGGCCGCGATGTCGAGTGGGCCGGCCCGCGCCGCCAGGCCCACCAGTACCGCACCGACGATCGCTGCCACGCTCGTCGCCACGACGACCGGTCGCCAGTCGACCCCCGCGTACACCCCCAGAGCGCGGAACAGGAACGGCAATGCCACGCCGACCGTGAGCGCCCCGTTCACGACCCCGATCGCCAGGCCGCGGTCGCGCCGGAACCAGCCGGCGGCGAGCTTCATCGCGACAGGGTAGACGGCGGCGAGTGCCGCTCCGGTGAGGAACCGAAACGGGACCGCAGACGCCGGGTCCGTCGCGACGAGCCCGAACCCGAGGTTCGCGAACGCGGCGATCATCGCCCCGACGGCGAACAGGCGTTGGCCGGGGATCACGTCGGGCGCGCCGATCGCCGCGAGTCCGATCGCACCGACGGCGAACCCGAGCTGGACGACGACGGTGAGGAACGGGAGGTCGAGCAGACCGACCGTCCACTCCTCCCGGAGGATCGGCGCGACTGCAGCCGCGGCGAAGGACGGCGACATCGCGAGGACCATGCCGACGCTGAGGATCAGCAGCTGGATCCAACGCTCGGATGGCTCGTCCCCACGCTCGCCTGTAAGGGCGACCGTCACGCGGGATCCGTCGGGATCATCGTGTACACGACGCACGTGCCCGTCAGCACCTCGGTGCCATCCGATCGGCGGGCGACACAGCGGAGCGTGGTGATCGGCTTGTCCGCACGGGCATCGATGACCTCGGCCTCCGCCGTGACGGTGTCGCCGATGTAGACCGGTGACGGGTAATCCCATTCCTGATGGAGGAAGACGCTGCCGGGTCCCGGCAGGACCTCGGCGACCAACGCGTTGAACAGGCCGGTCGTCAGTCCGCCGTGGACGACGAGTCCGCCCGGGCGGGTGCGGCGCGCGAAATCCTCGTCGAAGTGCAGCGGGTTCCGGTCACCGGTCAGGCGCGCGAAGGCCTCGACGTCATCTGGCGTGAATGTCTTCGTCCAGGTCCCGCGCTGGCCGACCGCGGGCGGCCTCCATGGCATCGGCCCTAGAGCCGTTCGTACCGGTCGACCGGGACGACGAAGACCGTGGCCCCGCCCACCTCGACCTCCAGCGGATACGGCATGAAGAACTCGCCGGGCTCCATGATCGGCGGCATCGGGTTGACCACCTGCGTGCGCGAGGTGCACGTCTCGCGGATGACGGCGAGGACCTCATCGACGTCGTTCTCCTCGACGCCAAGGAAGATCGTCGCGTTCGAGCGCTTGAGGAAGCCGCCGGAGCTCGACACACGGGTCGCGCGGAACTCCTTGTCCAGCAAGGCATCGACGAGTGCGCCAGCGTCCTCGTTATGCACGATCGCCACGACGAGCTTCATCGCGCGGAGTATCCGCGGCGGGCATGCGCGTGGTCAACGCGCCTTCTGCCGATTCGGGCGGTGTACGATGCGGCCTCCGAACCAACGCGTGCAGGAGTCCACCCGTGTCCGACGGTCCGTCCCGCGACCCACGAAGCCCGTTGCCCGCGGCGATCCAGGCAGCGACAGGCGACGATCTCGATGCGGCGCTGCGCGGGATCATCGACGCCGGGGTCGCCGGGCTGGGGCCGACCGGCGCCGCGATCTTCCTTTCGGATCCGGATCGGGCTGGCCTCCAGCTCGCCGCGTCGGTCGGTCTCGATGAGACCGATGCCGGGACGCTGGCAGAGGCCACCGCCGGTCAGGCCGCCCGGTACGACCAGGCGTCGTCGGACGGCGAATCGCTCGTGGTCACCTCGGTCCCATTGGTGATCGGGCGGGGCGGCGTGGAATCGACACTCGGCGCACTGGTCCTCTCGTGGCCGGCTCCCCACACCACGTCAGATGACGATCGCGCCGTCATCGAGTCACTTGCGGCGCTGGCGGCCCTTGCCGCCGATCGTGCCCGCCGGGCATCGGACAGCGCTGAGCGGTCCGAGTGGTTCGAGCGGATGGCCCACACCGACCCGCTGACGGGCCTCGCCAACGAACGCACCGTGGCGCGCGTCCTCGAGCTCGAGCTGGCCCGCGCCGGTCGACAGGGCAGTGAGGTCGCGCTGGCGCTGTTCGACGTCGACGATTTCCGGTCGGCCAACGCCAGCGATGGCCAGCAGGCCGGGGATGACATCCTGCGTCGCGTCGCGGCGGTCCTCGCCGAGTCCGTCCGCCTTGTCGACACCGTCGGGCGGATCGGTGGCGACGAGTTCGTCCTGGTCGCCCCTGGCGCTGCAGGTGCCATCGTCGCCCGGCGCGTGCAGGACGGGATCTCGGCGCTGCCAGCGACCTCGGGTCGAGGCGTGACCGTCTCGGCCGGTGTCGCGACCTTCCCCGCCGACGGCGGCGACGTCGAATCGCTGATCGCGGCGGCGAATGCGGCGCTCGAGCGGGCGAAATCCGCCGGCGCTGGGACCGTCGCGGACGCCGAGCCGGTTCCCGGAACCCCGACCTGAGCTAGCCGCTCGACGCCGGGCTCGCGGTCCCGACCGAGACCGGATCGCTCGAGGGCGCGGTCATCCCGGAACGGGGCTCACGCGTGACGGCCAGGACGATCCCGTCCTCGGCCGGGACACCGTCGGCCACGAAATACGCGACGCCGTCGTCTCCGACGCGGACACCACCGAGGGCCGCAGGGGCGGTATCCGGCAGGATCATCCACGCCTCGTAGACCTCACTGCCGGTCGTCGGCGGCAGGTCGCGCATGGCGATCTGCATCTCGCCATCGGCGGTGATGGCCGCCAGACCGTTCGGGCCCTGGCCGGACTGGTTCGTCATGATCGCGGTCAGCGCACCGGGCTGGCGGGCGGCGTCGAGCACCGAGGCCACCTGGCGCTCGTACGCCCTCGCGTTGTCCAGCTGGCCCTGCAACGACAGGTTCCATGCCCCGACCAGCACGATGGCCAGGACCGCGGCGATGCCCAGGACCCACGACAGGCGCGGCTGACGCCTCGAGTCGATCGGGGTCGGCCGTGGCGACGGGATCGCCTCGGCCGGGCGTGACGGCTCGTCGGCAGCGGGCGGCACGGTGGCGGCCGTCGTCGTGACGGTCTGGGTCGCGCCGGTCGCCGTCGCGGCGGGGGCGCTCGCCGTCGCCGCGGCCTCGCGTCGGCGAGCATCCAGGTCCGCGGCCGCGGCCGCCATGATCCGGTCCTTGAGAGCCGGCGGTGGATCCATCGGTCGCAGGCCAGCGTGCAGCACAGGCAGCACGCCGCCGAGCTCGGCGATCTCCGGATGCGGTTCCGCGCAGGTCGAAAGATGCTCGCGAACCGCCGCCATCTCGTCGTCGGGCAGTGCGCCCAGCACGAACGAGGCGGCGAGGTCGGCGACCTCGTCACAGCGCAGCCCGCCCGGCGATCGCGGATCGGTCACGGTGTGATCACCCTGCGCATGGCGAGCAGGCCGAGCCGCATGCGGCTCTTGACGGTGCCCAACGGCGTGCCTGTCCGCTCGGCGATCTCGACCTGGGTGAGACCACCGAAGTAGGCGAGCTCGAGCGCCTCACGCTGGACGTCGGTCAGTGACGCGAGAGCGGCACGCACCTCGTCCGCCTCGAGATTTGCCGATACCTCCGTCCATACGTCCGGCAGGCGCAGGGCGGGCGGCGGGGCGTCATCCCGCTCGGGCAGCTCGACGGTCGCCCGTCGGCGTCGGACCGCGTCGATCGCACGGTGGTGGACGATCGACAACAGCCATGTCTTGACGCTGCCGCGGCCCTCGACGTAGCGGGCTGCATTGCGCCAGGCGCCAAGGAACGCCTCCTGCACGACATCCTCGGCGAGGGTCGCGTCGTTCGTGATCCGATATGCGATGGAATAGGCCATGGTCTTGTAACGCTCGTACAGGTCGTCGAGCGCCCCGAGCTCCCCGCGGGCGATGCGCTCCAACGCCGCGCGATCCGCGTCGTCCGTGACGGTCGCCACGCGGAGCGGGAGTGGGCCCGACGACTCGCTCATCCCCTACTGCGCACGCGGGGCGCCGGCGGTTCACTGTGCAGGACGCGATCGTCGACGATGGCCGCGATCTCCTCGCTCACCTGGTCGATGTCACCGGTGGCATCGACGATGGCGACGCGCCCGGGCTCCCCGGCGGCGATGGCCACGAACCCCTGCCGGACGCGGCGGTGGAAACCCAGGTCGTACTCGGCCTCGAACCTCGTCACATCGCCGGGCGCCTTGCGGGCGAGACCGGCCTCCACCGGGACGTCGAGGATCAGGGTCAGGTCGGGCCGCAGGCCGTCCGTCGCGGCATCCGCGAGGTCGCGCAGTCGCTCGATGTCGACACCCGCCCCGTAGCCCTGGTACGCCAGCGTCGAGTCCACGAACCGCGCGCAGATGACGGTGGTACCGGCCTCGAGGGCCGGGCGGATCACCTCGCGCACGAGCTGGCGGCGCGCGGCGTTGAAGAGCAGCGCATCGGCGAGCGGGTCGGTGGGTGCCGTCGAGCCGGTCCGTTCCAGCAACAGGTCGCGGATGCGCTCGCCGAGCCACGTCCCACCCGGCTCACGGGTCAGATGGACAGCCGTCCCCCGCTCCCTCAGGTGTGCCGCGAGACGCTGGGCCTGCGTGGTCTTGCCGCCACCGTCCGGCCCGTCGATCGTGATGAACGCCCCGCGACCCGCGGTGGCGTGGCCTCCTGACATCGGCCCGAGTGTAGCCGACACACCCCCATCGACCGGAGTGCCCGGGCTCATCCGATGGGGACTCCGGCGCGTACCCTCGACAAGATGGGACGCTCCAGACGATCGCGCGCGATCCGCGTGCTCGCTGCCGCAGTGGCAGTGGGCCTCGTCCTGGCGCTCCCGTTGACCGTGATGGCCCATCCGCTGGGCAACTTCACGATCAACCACTTCGCGGAGGTCCGGGTCGAAGTCGATCGCGTCGTCCTCGACGTCGTGATCGACCAGGCCGAGATCCCGACCTTCCAGGCTCGCCAGGACTTCGACCTCGATGCCGACGGTTCGCTCTCCGACGAGGAGATCGACGAAGGTCGACTGGCCGCCTGCGACACCATCGCCAGGTCGATCTCGCTGACGGGCGATGAGCGTCCGCTCGAGCCGCGGCTGGTCGAAGCGGGACTGTCGTTCCCGCTCGGCGTGGGCGGCTTGGCCACGATGCGCCAGGTCTGCGCCTTCGAAGCACCGCTCGGCCGGACGATCGATCCCGGTGGCGTCGACCTCGCCTTCACCGACGGCTCGTTCCCCGAGCGGGTCGGTTGGCGCGAGATCGTGGTGCGTGGATCCGGCGTTTCGGTCCGCGCCCTCGAGGGAGAGGTCCGCGCGGTCGGTGTCTCGGACCGGCTTCGTGCATACCCCGAGGACCGGCTCGCCAGCCCGCTGTCGGATACTGCCGTGGTCGTTCGCGCCATACCGGGTGGCCCGGCTCTCCCACCGCTCGACATCCCCGATGCCGATCCCGTCGTGGCGGCCGCTTCTCCGGTCGGACCGTCGGCGGCCCCGTCAGCTGGGCCGTCGCCCGCGCCGTCCGGACTGCCAGACCCGACGCCTGCCGTCGTCCCGGGCGGCATCGCCGCCACCGAGCTGCCCGACATCTTCCGCCAGACCGATCTGACGCCCGTGGTCCTCCTCCTGTCGCTCGCGGCCGCGGCCGCCCTGGGTGCCGGTCACGCGCTGACGCCAGGGCACGGCAAGACCCTGATGGCGGCGTACCTCGTCGGGACGCGCGGTTCCGCTCGCCACGCGATCGGCCTGGGCGCCGCGGTGAGCGTGTCGCATACGGCCGGCATCCTCGTGCTGGCGACGATCATCGTGGCAGCGACCGACGTGATCGCCCCTGACACGGTCGTGCGCTGGGCGCCGGTCGTGGCAGCGGTCTCGATCCTGTTGATCGGGGGGTGGATGCTCCTGGGCGAGATCAGGCGGCGTCGAACGGCCCGGACCGGCCATCAGGGCGAGCATCGCCACGATCATGCGCATCCCCATGTCGAGGACCATGGCCACGTCCACCCCCACGTTCACGCCAACGAGCACGGACACCCGCACCCGCACGGCCACGCGGCGGGATCCACCATCACGTGGCGGAGCCTGTTCGTGCTCGGGCTGGCGGGTGGCTTGATCCCCTCGACCAGCGCCCTGCTGATCCTCCTCGGCTCGATCGCCGCCGGCCGACCCGCCTTCGGCCTCGTCCTTGTCGTTGCGTTCGGTCTGGGCATGGCCGCGGTCATGAGCGGGATCGGCCTCATCCTCGTGACGGCGCGTGACCGGGTCGATCGGGTCCAGGCGGGTGCCGGCCTGGCACGCGTCCGCGAGGCCGTGCCGCTCGCCGCCGCGGTCGTGGTGCTCGGCTTCGGCGTCGTCCTCACGGCCCAGGCCCTATCGGCGGTGCGCGTCCTCTGAGCACCCGGCTCGGGATACGGAATCCACCCGAGTGCCGGCGCTCCCACCCGCTGGTAGGCTGACCGACCCATGCGAGACCTGACCGAGCGCGCGCTCGATACAGCCACGTCCCTCGGTGCCCGGTATGCGGACGTCCGGGTCGTTCGTCGCCTCGACGAGTCGATCGCCATCAAGACCGGCCGGGTGGAGGGTGTCGCATCGAACGAGAGCGAAGGCTTCGGGATCCGCGTCCTCGTCGACGGCGCGTGGGGTTTCGCTAGCAGCCACCTCCTCGGCCTCGACGAGGCGGACCGCGTGGCGGGCGACGCCGTGCGAATCGCGCGAGCGAGCGCGACCGCCCTCCGCGAGCCAACCGAACTCGACGACCGTGCGCCCGCCTACGGCCGCTACGAGACGCCGCTCGAAGAGGACCCGTTCAGCGTGCCGCTCGAGCGCAAGATCGGTGACCTCCTGGCCGCCGACCAGGCCGCCGCCAGGGTCACGGGCATCGCCTTCACCGAGTCGATGTACGCCGCCCAACGCGAATCGAAGACCTTCGCCGCCACCGATGGCTCGTTCACCGAGCAGACGATCACCCATGTCGGCTCGGCGGTCGAGGCCAACGCGGTCGACGGCGACGAGCATCAGCGCCGCTCCTACCCCGACTCCGGCGGAGGCTGGCAGGCGGCAGGGTATGAATACATCCGTGGCCTCGACCTGGCCATCCGTGCCGAGCCACTCGCCGACGAGGCAGTCGCCCTCCTGAGCGCACCGCAGTGCCCGAGTGGCCATTTCACGGTGGTCCTCGACCCGTCGCAGTTGTACCTCCAGGTCCACGAGAGCTGTGGGCATCCGACCGAGCTCGATCGGGTCTTCGGGACCGAGGCGTCCTACGCCGGGACGAGCTTCCTCACGACCGACAAGCTCGAGGAGGGGTTCCGCTACGGCTCCGACCTCGTGACGATCGTCGCCGACGCGACGGCCCCGGGCGGCATGGGCACGTTCGGCTGGGACGACGAGGGGGTCGGCGCGCAAGCGGTGCCGCTCGTGCAGGACGGCACGTTCGTCGGCTACCTGAGCAGCCGCGAGACGGCGCCGCGCATCGGCCGGTCGAGCAGCGGAGCGATGCGGGCCGACGGCTGGAACCGGATACCGCTCATCCGGATGACCAACATCAACCTGCTGCCCCGCCCCGGGATGAGTCTCGAGGACATCGTCGCGGACACCGACGACGGGCTGTACCTCGCATCGAACCGCTCGTGGTCGATCGATGACCGGCGCCTGAACTTCCAGTTCGCGACGGAGGTCGCGTACGAGATCAAGGGCGGCAAGAAGGGGCGGCTGTTCAAGAACCCGACCTACACCGGGATCACCTACGAATTCTGGCGATCGTGTGACGCCGTCGGCGACGAGCGGAGCTACGTGATGCTGGGCACGCCGAACTGCGGCAAGGGCGAGCCGAGCCAGACCGGACATGTCGGTCATGCCGTCCCGGGCGCGCGCTTCCGGGATGTCCAGGTCGGGGTCGGCAAGTGGTGAGCCGCCGATGAACGACGATCGCGCGCACGACTCGCTCAGGCTCGCACGACGCGCCCTCGACGCCGCGATGCACCAGGGCGCGACGGAGGCCGAAGCGCTGGTGCTGGCCGAGGACGCGTCGCTGACGCGGTTCGCCAACAGCCAGATCCACCAGAACGTCGCCGAGCGCAACGTGACGGTCAACCTGCGCGTCGTGATCGGGAAGCGCGTCGGTGTCGCGTCGTCGGGGCGAACGGATGCCGACGGCCTGCTCCGGCTGGCTGAGAACGCCACGGCCATCGCGAGCGTCGTCGAGGAGCTCGACGATTGGGGGGGCCTCCCTCGCCCCACGACCGTCGAAGCCACGACGGCGGGCTACGCGGCGGCGACCGCGGGGGCGTCTCCGGAGGTCCGCGCCGCAGGTGTTCGCCAGGTCATCGCCGCGGCGGACGATGCCGGCGTCACGGCCTTTGGCTCGTTCTCGTCGGGCACCGAGACGACGGCCGTCGCCAACTCGAATGGCGTCCGCGTCGGCGCAACGCGGACGGTCGCCCAGCTCCTCACCGTATCGATGGGACCCGGCGGCGGGAGCGGGTACGCCGAACAGGCCGCGGTCGACATCGACACCATCGACGCGGCCGGTATCGGTCGCGAGGCGGCCGGCAAGGCGCGTGCCACGGCGAACGCGGTGGCGATCGACGCCGGCGACTATCCGGTCGTCCTGGAGGAGTACGCGGTCGTCGACCTTCTCGACATGCTCGGATACCTGGGGTTCTCGGCGCTTGCCGTCCAGGAGGAGCGCAGCTTCGTCGAGGTGGGCCGGAAGATCGGCAGCGACATCGTGTCGATCGTCGATGACGGGCACGACCCAGCCGGCCTGCCGATGGCCTTCGACTACGAGGGTGTCGCCAAGCAGCGGGTCCCGTTGCTCGACGCCGGGGTGTGCCGTGGGGTGGTCCATGACTCGCAGACCGCGGCACGCGATGGCGTCGCCTCGACCGGCCACGGGCTGCCTGCCCCGAACCCGTGGGGACCGTTCCCGCTCAACATGGTGATGGCACCTGGGTCGGAGACCCGCGACGGATTGATCGCCGGTCTCGACCGCGGCCTGCTCGTCACGCGGTTCCACTACACCAATCCCGTCCACCCCAAGCTGGCGATCATCACGGGCATGACCCGGGATGGGACGTTCCTCGTCGAGGACGGACGGATCGTCGGTCCGGTGCGAAACCTCCGGTTCACGCAGAGCTATCTCGAGGCGCTGGCGTGTACAGTCGCCGTAGCGAGTGAGCGCAAGACCCTCAAGGGCTTCCTTGGAGGGGTGGTCGTGCCGGCCATCCGGCTCGAGGGTTGGACGTTCACCGGAACGACCGAACACTGAATGAGCACGTTAGCTGGCGACTTCTGGGTCTGCGGCGACTGTCGGTCCATCAACAACGCTGGAGCCCGACAGTGCTACAACTGCCGCACGCCACGCGATAGGGCGGCGGTCGATCCGAGCACGATCGACCCGGCCCGACCCGGCAAGCTGCGAAAGGTCGAACTGCCCGGGTTCGAATCGTCGCGCTGGGCGGCGGTCCTGGCGACGATCCTCATCGTCGCGGTTGCCGTCCTGCAGGTCATCCAGTACAACCTCGTGGCGACGCTGCTCGGTCAGACCGTCGATCCGACGGATGAGCAGATCCAGTACGTCGGCAGCGTCGGGATCGTCGCGTTCGGGATCGCGCTGCTCGCTCTGATCGCCTGGTCGTTGTGGCTGAGCCGGACCGTGACGTCGATGCCTGCCCTCGGGCTGGGCTATCCACCGACGAACGGGATGATGGCGTTCGTCGAGAACTTCATCCCGATCCTGAACCTGTTCCGCGTGCCCGCGATCGTCCGCGATGTCGTCCGCCGGCTCGAACCCGCCGCCGGGCGCGGCGAGGCCCTCATCTTCGCTGCCTGGATCGGGCTGCTCGGTGGCTACCTCGTCCCGCGGGTCTTTTCGTGGTTCGCGCGCGACCCCGACACCCTCGTCAGGGTCGCCGGGATCGGCACGGGCCTGGTCCTGGTCGGGGCGATCTTCATGGTGGTGCTCATCTGGTGGGTGGAGCGCCACATCCGAGCGCGGCGCGAGATCCAGCTTGCCGAACTGCGTGACGAGGCACCGGCGGACACAGTCGGCACGGTCACGTCGACGCTCGTCGATGTCGTCCAGACACGCACGGCGTTGGCTGCGGCGAGCGCGGCGCACGCAGCGGACGCGGCGGCGCCCCCGGCGGCCGCGGTCGGGCCGCTGGCCGCAGTCGCAGCATTCACGCTGCCGGTCGTGACGGAGCCCGAGCCGCAGGTCGCGGCCGAGCCGCCGGTCGCCGCCGAGCCACAGGTCGCCGCCGAGCCACAGGTCGCCGCCGAGCCGCCGGCAGCCACCGCGGCGCCGTTCGTGGCCGAGGCCGACGCCGTGGCGGGGGCGGAGCATGTCCCGGAACCCGAGTCGGTGGCCGCAGAGCCTCCCGAACCGGCCGCTGCCGGGATCGAGCCTGCGCCCGAGACCGGGTCCGAACCTGCGGAGCCGCCGCACCTGATCATCCGGGTCGCGAGCCGCGGCCTGATGACCGCCGAGATGGAGGGTGAGGTGGAGCACGTCATCCTCGACGACCTCGGTCCGTATGCGGCCGCCCTCGCCGAGGCAGGGGGGAACGCCACGATCGTCCTGCCGTCCGACGACGCGATGACGGACCTTATACGCCGTCGCGCGCAACGCATCCTCGAGGACGCCGGCGTCCAGGTCACGACCGACTGATCGATGTCCGAGCTCGACGTCGACGCCCTCCGGGCGGAGTTCCCGGCACTCCGGCGTCAGATGGACGGTCGAGCGGTCGTCTTCCTCGACGGTCCGGGCGGGACCCAGGTGCCGCAACGCGTCATCGATGCCGTGGCGGGCTATCTGACGGACACGAACGCGAACGCCGGCGGCGCGTTCGCGACCAGCGAGGCGTCCGATGCGATGGTGGACGAGGCCCACGCCGCCGTCGCGGACTTCCTCGGCGCCGGCGGTCCCGACGAGATCAAGTTCGGCTACAACATGTCGACGCTGACGCTCCACATCGGACGCAGCATCGGTGCGACCCTCGGACCGACCGATGAGATCGTCGTGACGACGCTCGACCACGAGGCGAACGTCAGCACCTGGGAAGCCATGGCCGCCGAGCGCGGCGTCACGGTCCGCAAGGTCGACATCCGCGAGGACGACGTCACGCTCGACCTCGAGGATCTCGAATCGAAGCTCAACCCGCGCACCAGGCTGGTCGCGGTCGGCTATGCCAGCAACGCCGTCGGCACCATCAACCCGGTCCGCGAGATCGTGGCCAGGGCGCACGAGGTCGGGGCGCTGACCTACGTCGACGCGGTGGCGTTCGCACCGCACGGCCCCATCGACGTCCGAGCCCTCGACACGGACTTCCTCGTCTGCAGCGTGTACAAGTGGTTCGGCCCGCACCTGGGAGCCCTATATGGCAAGGCCGAGGTCCTCGACTCGCTGCCGGCGTTCAAGGTCCGTCCCGCTCACGACCAATTCGAGACGGGCACGGCGGCGTTCGAGTCGGTCGCCGGGACGCTGGCCGCGACCGATTACCTGCGCGACATCGGTCGGCGCCACGGCGGGGCCGACGGCGCGACCCGGCGGGTCGAGCTCGTGGCGGGCATGACGGCGATCGTGGGCTACGAGCGCGCCCTCGTGACGCGCCTCATCGATGGCCTCGGAGCCATCCGCGGCGTGACGATCCACGGCATCACCGAGCCGACGCGGTTCGACGAGCGCGTCCCGACCGTCTCGGTGTCCATCGACGGTGTCCACCCGCGGAACGCCGCGGAGACCCTCGGTCGGCGCGGGATCTTCGTCTGGGATGGCGACTTCTACGCGACCGGTCTCATCGAGCGACTCGGCAAGGCCGATGGCGGCGTCCTGCGGCTCGGGCTGGTCCACTACAACACCGACGAGGAGGTCGACCGGACGCTCGAGGCGGTCGAGTCGATCGCCTCGGCGGCCGTGGTGTGACCCGACCGGAGTCGATCCAGGCGCGCCTGGCGCGTCCTTTTGACCCCACGGAGCTGCGCCGCATCAAGCGGCTGTGGGTCCGTCATTCGATCGCCGAGGACCGGCGCGACATCGAGGGCCTGATCGCCACCCTCTCGCCGGACTGCGTGTACGAGATCGCCGTCACCGGTCAGCGATGGGTCGGGCACGACGGCGCGCGGTCGTTCTACGCCGGATTGTTCGAAGCATTCCCCGACAACGCGTTCGCCCTCTCGGAGATCGTGATCGGCCCGCAGGGCGTCTTCGAGGTCGCGACGCTCAGCGGCACGAATTGCGGGCCGTGGGCCGGGCTGCCGCCGTCCGGGATGGCTGTTTCGCTCGAGGTCGTGATCCTGTTCCCGTGGGATCCGCTGAGCGGACGATTCCGCGGGGAGCGGATCTGGTTCGACCGGGAGTCGGTGTCGGGCGACCGCCCGTAGCGGACGGCCCTAGGATGCACGCATGGCACGGCACGCAGGTCGCGTTCGCATCGGGCTGACTGCGCTCCTGGCGGCCGTCCTCACGGCGTGCTCGTCGAGCTCGAACAGCCCGGGACCCGTCCGGACCGGAGAGCCCCCGACCGAGCGCATCCCCGTCATCATCGATTCAGACTTCGACCTGAGCGACCTCGCCGCGATCGCCATCCTGCTGCGCGATCCGGCGGTCGACGTGCGGGCGATCGCCATCGACGGCACCGGTCTCGTCCACTGCCAGGCCGGACGACTGATGACACGCTATCTGCTCGACGAGCTCGGGTCGCCCGACATCCCGTTCGGATGCGGCCGCGAGGCCGGGGGCAGCGACGCTCATCCGTTTCCCGATGACTGGCGGGTGGTGGCCGATGCCGCGTACGGCCTGGACATCCCGCCACATGCAGAATTGGGCGTGCCGCGCGATGCGGTCGACGTCATCGCCGATGCGGTCGACGCGAGCCCGAGCGCCCCGACCATCATCACCCTCGGGCCGCTGACCAACCTCGAGGACGCCTTCGCCGCGGACGAGACCCTCGCCGACCGCGTGGCCGCGGTCCACGCGATGCTCGGCACGGTCGACGCACCGGGCAACGTCTTCGTCGACGGGCTGGGTGCCACGGACCCGCTGGAGTGGAACGCCTACGCTGACCCGTCGGCGGTCACCGCGGTGCTCGACTCGGACGTGCCGATCTCGATCGTGCCGCTCGATGCGACCGACGACGTCCCCGTGCCGCCCGATCTCGCTGATCGGCTGAAGGCCGATCACCAGGCCGCCGGCGCGGACCTCGTCTACGAGCTGCTCGTCCGCAACCCGCAGCGGCTCCGTTCCGACTTCGGGCAGCAGCTGTGGGACGAACTGGCGGCGCTGACATTGACCAGCCCGGATCTGGCGAGCTGGCAGGACGCATCGGTGACGGTCGAGGCCGACGGTCGGATGACGCGGGACGAGGCCGGCAAGACCATCCGATTCGCGGCCTCGGCCGACCGGGCGGCGGTCGAGGACGGCTTGCTCGAGGCGCTCCGGCGTGGTGAGCCGCGGGTCACGCCGTTCACGCTGGCCGGCGCCATCGACGTGGTATTCGACGGCACGACCTGCTCGGTCAGCGGCGAATCCGACCAGCCCGGCGTCCACGAGCTCCGGTTCCAGGGACCGGCCGGCCGGCCGAGCGGGGTCGGTGTCGTCGGCATCCGGTCGCCGCACACCTGGGAGGAGGCCGCGGCGCTCCTTCCGGGGCTCGACGTGGAGGCGCCACCGCCGGACTGGCTGGTGCAAGGGCCCGTCGCCGAGGACGCGACCGGGACCGGGCGGCCCGTGACGACGGCCGGCCCACTCACGGAGAACCTCGCCGGCGTCGCCTGCTTCGTCGGGACGTGGCCGGATCTGCGCTACACACCCGGCCGGCCGATCCAGGTCGGTGGCGGAGCCATCGAGCCGGCGTGACCGTCGCCCGCTCGGCGCTCGACGCCATCGTCGTCGGGTCCGGCCCGAACGGGCTTTCGGCGGCACTGACACTCGCCCGCGCGGGCCGCTCCGTTCGCGTCTATGAGGCGGCGGCCACGATCGGCGGAGGGACTCGGACCGAGGAGCTGACCCTGCCGGGGTTCCGCCACGACGTGTGTGCGTCGATCATGCCGCTGGCCCTCGCGTCACCGTTCTTTCGGACAGTCGACTGGGATGCGCTTGGCGTCGAGTTCGTCCAGCCGGATGCCCCGGTCGCCCATGCGCTCGACGACGGACGCGCGGTCGTGCTCGAGCGGTCATTCACGGCGACCGCCGCGAACCTCGACGAGGATCGACGGACGGACGATGGGTCGGCATGGCGGCGGCTCTTCGGTCCGCTCGCGAGGGACGAGGCCAAGCTTGGCCGGGAGCTCCTCCGACCGATCCTCCACGCGCCGCGCCATCCGCTGGCGCTGGCCCGCTTCGGGCTCCCGGCCCTGCGTTCGGCTGCCGGTCTCGCTCGGTCGCGCTTCCGGGGCGACGCGGCGCAGGCGCTGTTCGCCGGTCTCGCGGCACACTCGATGATCCGCCTCGACCGACCACTGACGGCGTCGTTCGGTCTCGTGCTCGGGATGTATGCCCATGCCGTCGGGTGGCCGTTCGTGCGGGGCGGCACGGCGGCCATCGCTGACGCGCTCGCCGCCGAGGTCCGGCGCCTCGGCGGCGGCATCGTGACGGGGTACCGGGTCGAAACCCTCGACGACCTGCCGGAGGCCCGGGTCGTCATCCTCGATACCACGCCGCAGGCGGCGGTCGACATCGCCGGCGATCGACTCGCGCCGCGGACCAGGCGGCGCTACGAGGGATTCCGCTACGGGCCGGGTGTCTTCAAGGTCGACTGGGCCCTGGCGGGGCCGGTGCCCTGGACCGCTGACGGCCTGCGACGGGCTGCCACGATCCACCTGGGCGGGACGCTCGATGAGGTCATCCGCTCGGAGCGCCAGGTGGCCGCGGGCCGTCCGCCGGACCGCCCCTTCACCCTCCTCGCGCAGTACCAGCCGTGGGATCCGTCGCGGGCTCCTGCTGGCCGGCACACCGCCTGGGCGTACTGCCACGTGCCGCCCGGCTCGCCCATCGACATGACGGATCGCATCGAAGCGCAAGTGGAACGGTTCGCTCCCGGCTTTCGGGACCTGATCCTCGCGCGGTCGACGCGCTCGCCGGCCGACATCGAGGCACACGACCCGAACCATGTCGGCGGCGACATCAACGCGGGCATCGCCGACGTCCGCCAGCTGCTCTTCCGTCCGACCCCGTCAGTGGACCCGTACCACGCAGGCGCGGGTCTCTACTTGTGCTCGTCATCGACGCCGCCCGCCGGTGGTGTGCACGGCATGGGCGGTCACCTCGCCGCGCGGTCGGCGCTACGGCGCGATCTGCGCTAGTCGTCGTCCTCGACGCCGACGGTCCCGCGCAGCCACGCCCCCAACCACAGGGCGCCCGCCGCCGGGATGATGATCCAGACGAGGAGCACGAGCATCACGATGATGACGGCGACCCGCAGGTCGTCGAGGCTTTCGCCCACCGTCCCGGTCTGGAGTCGCTCCGCGATCGTCCCCAGCTGCTCCCCGAGTGCGCCGAGCGAGGCGGCGTTGGCGAGGAGGGCGGTGCGGTTGCCCTCGAGGTCGCCCGCGATCAGCTCGAGCCTGGTATCGAGGCCGTCGAGGTTCGACGCCATCCCCCCGAACGCACCGGCCACCCCGGAGAGTGGCTGGCGGCCGAGGATCTGGACCTCGTCCATCTGCGCCTGGGCGGAGCGGAGGTCCGCCCGGATCTGGGCGACCGTGTCCGCGGTCTGGCGGACGACGGGCGGCGTCCGTTCGAGCGTGACCGCGAAGGAGGCCGCGGTCGCCGAAGCATCGGTCAGGACGGCCGCCGTCCGGTCGAGGGTCTCGACGACGGTGTCGATCTGTTGCTCCACCCGAGCGCCCGCCGCGGACAGTCGTCCGCTGGCGTAGATAAGGGCGATCGCCGCGACGAGCGCCAGGATCAGGCCGATGACCCCGTAGACGATGAGGCCGGTGGCGAGCCGGCGCAGGCCGGCACGCAGGGATCGCGGGGCCGACCCGGCCGTCACCGCCAGGTGCTGCGCGCGGCGTCCGGATAGAGGCGGACCCTCCGGAACGGCTCTCGGCCGCGGGAGCGGGACACCAGGTTGGCGCGCTCCGCCATCTGGTGCTGGAGCCTGCGGATGTAGGCGTTCTGGGGGGACAGCTCGACCGCTTCGGACGATTGGATGACGGCATCGATCGCGTCCTCGGTCTCCCGCAGCGCGGCCTCGCGGGGGTCGATCTCGAGCGAGAAGATCGACGTCAGGCTCGACTGCATCTGCGGGACCGTGTTGCTCTTGAGGACGTAGATCGGCATCGCGCGCTCCTCGGCCTCGCGGAGGAGTGGCGTCTTCTGCTTGTACTCGTTCTTGAGCGTCATGACGACATCCGCTTCGTCGACGTCCCGGGCGATGACGACCGGCAGCCCGAGATCGCGGACCGCTTGCTCGAGCCGCTTGCGGCTGATGCCCTGGGGCAGGACCCGGAGCGTCGGCAGCGGTGAGCCGCCCGGCACGAGCACGGTCTCCCCGTGCTCGCCCTCGACCGCGCCGAGCGGCAGCGCCTCGGCTTCGTCGGCCTCGAGGTCGTCGGCGTTGACCGGCGCAGTGCCCTCGTCCGCCTTGTACGACTGCATCGCTCGCGATGCCTGATCCCGCCAGGCCTTCTGGCGTTCGAGCTCGCGGGCTTCGCGCGCGCGCTTCTCGAGGGTCGTAGCGGCGACCCCGCGCTCGAGCGGGCCGCGGTCGGCGATGTCACCGGCGACGAACGGGATGTCGCTAGGGCGTGCCGCGAAGCGCTCGCCGGGCATGACGTCGGGGTCGGCGCTCGACACCGGGCCGCGCGGCGCCTCGCGTCCCGGTCCGCCACGGGCCTGGCGCCAACCGCCGGACGCCCCGGGTCGATAGCCGGGCCGGTACGAGCCCCGCTCCGCTTCGCGGTAGCCGCCCCGCGCAGAGCCATCGCCGCGCCAGCCGGGCTCCATCCGCCACGGCGAACCGCCACCGACCAGGCCCGCGAAGCGTTCGGCGCCCAGCTGCTCCCGGGGCGACGGCCTCGGCCGGCCCTGCGAGCGATGCACGCCCTCCTCGTCGCGCCAGCGCAGCTCGGGCGCCACGGCGTCGCCGCGCAGGAGCGCGTCGACGGTCTCGGCGACGTCGCTATGGACGGCCACCCGCTCCCGGTCCTGGATCTCGACGATCACGTCGAACGTCGGGGGCGCCTTGCGCTCCAGCACGCTCTTCTGGGTCCGCCGCCGGCGAGCCTCCTCGTCACCGAGCGTCACGCTCTGGATCCCGCCGATGAGATCCGACAGCGTCGGATTGAGCATCAGGTTGTCGAGGTTGTTGCCGTGCGCCGTGCCGATGAGCTGCACACCGCGCTCGGCGATCGTGCGGGCGGCCTGCGCCTCGAGCTCCGTTCCGATCTCGTCGATGACGATGACCTGGGGCATGTGGTTCTCGACCGCCTCGATCATCACCTCGTGCTGCAGCGATGGGGTGCGGACCTGCATCCGGCGGGCCTTGCCGATGGCCGGATGCGGGATGTCGCCGTCGCCGGCGATCTCGTTCGACGTGTCGACGACGACGACGCGCTTGTCGACGTCGTCGGCGAGCACCCGCGCGGCCTCGCGGAGCATCGTGGTCTTGCCGATGCCCGGCCGGCCCATGATGAGGATCGACTTCCCGCTCTCGACGAAGTCCGCGATGATCTCGATCGTCCCGTACACCGCGCGACCGACGCGGCATGTCAATCCGACGACCTTGCCATTGCGGTTGCGGATCGCACTGATGCGGTGGAGCGTGCGCTCGATACCCGCGCGGTTGTCGTCCCCGAACGAGCCGATGTGGTCGATGACGAAGGCGATGTCCGCCTCGACGATCTCACGATCCAGGAGGGCAACCTCGGAATCAGGAAAGCGGCCCTCCGGGCGTCGACCGAGGTCCATGACGACCTCGATCAGCTCCTCACGATCGGGCAGCGCATGGACGGCGTCGACGATCTCGGGCGGCAGCGATGACAGCATGGCGTCGAGATCGTCGATGGTCTCGCGCTGGCGGTCGTCGGATCCCACGCTGGCCTCCAGTCCCACGGCTAGCGGACCCCGGCCGGCACGAGGGCCGGCTCGGCGACGCGGACGAGCGTCTCCTTCATGAGCAGCGTGACGCTCGCGATCGATCCGAAGGATGCGTCCTCCAGGCGCCGGTCGATCGGCCCCTCATAGGTTCGCACGGGCGCGATGACGCCGTGGTCGTGTCGATGTTCGCTTCCTTTCGTCGTGCGTGCTTCGATGATGCCCAGTCCGAATCCGATGAGCGCCGCGACATCGGTCTCGGGCCTTGCGAGCACCTTCAGGTAATGCGGCTGGTCCTCCTTGGCCACACCGACCTGCAGGAAGCCGTCGAGCTCCGTGCCGTCCTTGCCCCCGCCGGGTGCTTCCTGCACGAACGCTTCGATGTCGGCGAACCGCAGGATCGGGGCGAGGCTCGAGCGGGGCACGCGCCAGTGATTGCCCTGACGCTCCCAATCGGGGAGACGGATGGCCTCGAGGCGAGCCACCGGCGGCGGGGTAGCCGCGACATACAAGCGGTTGAGGGCCAGCGCATCGATCTGCTGGGCCGGACGGATCCGCGCGTCCCTGGTCGCCTTGTCGGTCCACGGCTTGGGCAGCTCCCCGTCCGGGCGGAACATGATCCGTTCTTCCCCGTAGCGGATGAACCCGGCCTGCATCATCAGCTCCACGTTGCCGTCGACATCGGCACAGGCGACATGGAACCGCGCTGCCCCGCGCTTCGAGCCCTCTCGAAGGAGCTGGTTGACGAGCCGGTAGCGGATGTCGCCGGCGTCGGCCATCCCGACGGCATCGAGCTCGACGATCGTCCATTCGTCGCGGGTCGACTCGCGCTCCACACGGAGCAGCCCCGCGATCCGGCCGTCCTCCTCGTACACGTACATCAGGTCATTGGGGCGGAATGCCCCGAGCGGCAGCCGGAACAGGCTGAAGACGCCGATCGGCGGGCCGCTCACCGGCAGCCCGAGCGACCGGGTCGACGGATCGTCCGACTGGCACAGCCGTGAAAGCTCGCCCAGCGCGGCGAGGTCGGTGAGGCGGGCCGGGCGGACCTTGCCCTGCTTCCTGGGTGCGCGCGTGGCGGTCATCGAACCTGCGTCCGCCTCGTCGGATGCGGTCGACGGCCGGATCCCTCGCCGGGGTCATCGTGCTCGGATGCCATCGTCGCGAGGAGGCGGTGGAAGCGCGTCTCGCCGGCGAGCTCCGGATGGAAGGCGGTGGCGAGCACGTTCCGCTCCCGGACGGCCACGATCCGGCCATCGTCGAGCCGCGCAAGGACGTCGACGTCGGGGCCCGCGTGCTCGATCACCGGTGCCCGGATGAAGACGGCATGGACCGGTGTCGAGCCGAGGATGTCGATCGGGAGGTCGGTCTCGAACGAGTCCAGCTGGCGGCCGAAGGCGTTCCGTTCCACCCGGACGTCGAGCAGGGGCAGGATCGGGTCCTCCTCGCCGGCGATGTCGCGTGCCAGGACGATCATCCCCGCACACGTGCCGAAGATCGGCGCGCCGGATCGCGCGAGGTCGAGGATGGGCTCGCGCAGACCCCAGCGGTCGATGAGCTGCCGCATGGTGGTGCTCTCGCCGCCGGGCAGGATCAGACCGCTGACGCCCTTCAGGTCGGCCGGCTCGCGCACGCGAACGCCCTCGACCCCGATGGCGTCGAGGGTGTCGAGATGCTCACGGAAGGCCCCCTGCAGGGCCAGTACACCGATCTTCACGGTCAGGTGAATGCTACGTCGTACCAGCACGTTCGCTCCGAGGACCGCGGCGACGCTCCCGTGAGCCAGCGGTCCGAGGACCTCCGCGGCGAAAGCGGCCCGGATCGACGAGACGTCGCTACCAGCCGCGGACGGCGAGGCGCTCCTGCTCCGGGATCTCCTCGAGGGCGATCCCGCGCATCGGGGCGCCTAGGCCCTTCGAGACCTCGGCGATCTTCTTCGCGTCGTCGAAGAACGTCGTCGCCTGGACGATGGCGTTGGCCATCCGTGCCGGGTCCTCGCTCTTGAAGATGCCCGAGCCGACGAAGACGCCCTCGGCGCCGAGCTGCATGACGAGGGCCGCGTCGGACGGGGTCGAGATTCCGCCCGCCACGAAGTTCACGACCGGCAGTCGGCCGTCGGTGGCGACGTCCTTCACGATCTCGAACGGCGCCTGCAGCTCCTTGGCGGCCACGAACAACTCGTCCTCGCGCATCCCCTGGAGACGGCGGATCTCGCTGTTGACGTCGCGCAGCTGGCGGACGGCCTCGACGATGTTGCCCGTCCCCGCCTCGCCCTTGGTGCGCATCATCGCGGCGCCCTCGTTGATGCGGCGGAGTGCCTCACCGAGGTTCCGGCAACCGCACACGAACGGCACGTTGAACGCGTGCTTGTCGATGTGGTTGGTCTCGTCGGCCGGGGTCAGGACCTCGGATTCGTCGATGTAGTCGACGCCGAGCGCCTCGAGCACCTGCGCCTCGACGAAGTGGCCGATGCGGGCCTTGGCCATGACGGGGATCGTCACGGCGTCCATGATCCCGGTGATCATCTCGGGGTCGGACATGCGCGCGACGCCGCCGGCCTTGCGGATATCGGCCGGCACACGCTCGAGGGCCATCACCGCGACGGCACCGGCGTCTTCCGCGATCTTGGCCTGGTCGGGCGTGACGACGTCCATGATGACGCCGCCCTTGAGCATCTGGGCGAGACCCTTCTTGGTCGCCCAGGTGGAGGTTTCGACGGTCATGTGGGCTGTGGTTTCCTCATGGTTCGGGTCGCGCCGCGGGCCCGTCGGGGCGTGTCGCGCGCGTTCAGGATTATGTCACGGGCCCCTTCCGAGGCCAATGAAGGAGGCCACCCGACCCGCCCTGCGAGCGCTGGACTCGAATGGACCGGTCGGGCGGTCAGGGACTGCGGTCCCTACGTGTCGACGAACGTGAAGCGGGTCATATCGTCGGGGAAGGTGGTCCAGGCGAATGCCTTCGTGGGCTGCAACTCCCACAGGCCGCCGTGCGTCCAGTGGTCCGCCGATGCCTCGTACGTGGGCTTGTACTTCGCATAGCCCGCCAGGATCCGGTCGGCGATCGATGCCTCCGGCGCGGTCAGTTCCACGGCCGAGCCCTCGACGATGACCACCTCCGCGCCGGTCACGCCGGATCCGGCCCCTTCGACATGGATCGCCATCTGGGCGTTCTCGCGCAGGTTCCGCTGCCAGCGCGTCGGGCCGCCCTCGACATACCAATGACCGTCGACCCAGGCGCCCCAGATCGGGATGAGGTGCGGCGCGCCTTGGGCGCCGGCGGTCGCAAGCCAGTAGATCTCGGCGCGTTCGAGCCGCTCGACCGCCCAGGACCACGACAGCACGCCTTCGATCGTCGTGGGGATGCCGTACCCGGGAATGTGCGGCCGGTCGACGCGGGGTTCGCTCACCCGACCTAGCGCGAAACCGTCCGAACCACGCCGGACATCAGCTTCGTCGCGCGGCGTGCGGCCGTCGGCGAGAGTCGCGAGACCGCGTCGACGAGCTCCAGGACGTCGTCGTCGTCGAGGCCGCCGAGCAGGTCGAACAGCCGCAACACCGTGTCGTCCGGGATGCGATCCAGGAGGCGCAGCGCTCGTTCCAGCTCGCGCGGCTCGAGCTGCGGGACCAGGCCGACCGCCCGATCGAACAGCCGCACGAACACGACGAATGACGTCAGCCACTCCTCGAGCGCGGCGAGCTCGGCGTCGTCAGGGTCAGCTGCGGACGCCGCGGTCGCTTCCTTGGCCTTCTGCTCCAGGACGGCGACCACCGGGTCGCCCTCGCGGACCTTCCGCTCGGCGATCACGCGACCGAACCACTGCCAGTGGTCGTTGACGGCCAGGAACGCGGTGCCCGCCGGGCCCCGACGACCGACGCGTCTCGGTTCCGACACGCGCGCGACGAGACCCCAGGATTCCGCCTCGGCGAGCGCGAGGCTCGCCGCACGATGCGACAGCCCGAGGGCCTCGCGGACTTCACGTTCGGTCAACGGCTCCTGGCGCGCCATCAGATAGGCCTGGACGCGAGCGATCGCCGGCGTGACGCCCCACGCCGCCCCCATCTCGCCCCACGCGTCGGCGAGGTCGAGCCTGATCGATTCTGCCGTCGATGGTCGGCCGGTGTCCGCCGCGGGATCGCCGTTCGATCCCTGGGCGTTGGTTGTGGCGATCGTTTCAGTCATAACTTGCTATGTGATGGTAGCACGAGACTGAGCGGGTTCTGGCGCTCAGACCGCCCCGCCGGCAGACAGCGCCGCTTCGACCGCCGCGAACACCGGATGATCGGCGTCGATCTCGGTCTCGCAGGAGGCGACGCGTTCGACGCCTCCCGGTGCACCGAACTCGTAGATGCGCTCCTGGCCGTCGAAGTTGACAGGGCATTCGCCGGTGAACGGGCGGGCGCGGATCGCCGCGAAATCGGTCGTCTTGATCGCCGCGTCCAGCGCCGCGAGCAGCTCCGGCGGGACCTGCCCCAGCACGACGTCCTCGGGCAGTGTCTGGCGGAGCTGCCCGTCGCGATCGATCACGAGCGTCGAACCGCACGGTCCATCCGGGCACTCGCCACCTCGCGAGGTGACGGTGACGAGTGGTCCGGCCGTCGCAGGAAGGAGCGATGCCACCGCAGCCGGTGAGCAGGCCGCAGCCACGAGCACGATCGCGACGACCCGGGCACCGATGCGCATCGACATGGCTGCCGGACGGACGTGGCGTGCTGTCGGTTCCGACCTATCATCGGCGGCATGCCGGTCCTCCGCAGCCGCCTCGACCCTGCGGCGCCGGATACCCGTGCCAATCACGACGCGATGGCCGCCCTCGTCGACGACCTGCGGGCCCGTCAATCGGAGGTCGCTGATCGCGGAGCCGGCGGGGACGACCGCTCGATCGAGCGTCATCGCGAGCGGGGCAAGCTCCCTGTCCGCGAACGCATCGACCACCTGCTCGACCCGGGCTCGCCGTTCCTCGAGCTGAGCCCGCTCGCGGCGAACGGGCTCTATGACGGCGACGCACCGGGCGCGGGCATCGTCACCGGCGTCGGGCGCGTCGAGGGCACGACCTGCGTGATCGTCGCCAACGACGCCACGGTCAAGGGCGGGACCTACTACCCCGCGACGGTCAAGAAGCACCTTCGAGCGCAGGAGATCGCGCTCGAGAACCGCCTGCCGTGCATCTACCTGGTCGACAGCGGTGGCGCGTTCCTGCCGCTCCAGGCCGACGTCTTCCCCGACCGCGATCACTTCGGGCGGATCTTCTACAACCAGGCGCGCATGTCGGCCGCGGCCATCCCACAGGTCGCCCTGGTCATGGGTTCGTGCACCGCCGGTGGCGCATACGTCCCGGCGATGAGCGATGAGACCGTGATCGTCAAGGGCACCGGGACGATCTTCCTCGGCGGTCCGCCGCTGGTGAAGGCCGCGACCGGCGAGGACGTGTCGGCCGAGGAGCTCGGGGGCGCCGAGGTCCATACGCGTCGGTCGGGCGTGGCCGATCACGAGGCGCTCGACGACGACCACGCGCTGGCCATCGGGCGCTCGATCATCGCGAACCTCAACCGTCGTCCGCCGTCGCCGCCGTGGGACCGCCGCGAGCCCGCCCAGCCGGCCGTCGACGCGGCCGGGCTGTACGGCGCCGTCTCGGCCGACCCGCGCCGACCCGTGCCGGTCCGGGAGATCATCGCCCGGCTGGTCGACGGCTCGCGGTTCCACGAGTTCAAACCGCTCTACGGCGAGACGCTGGTCACCGGCTTCGGGCACGTCGACGGCTACCCGGTCGGCATCCTCGCCAACGACGGGATCCTGTTCAGCCAGTCGTCGCTGAAGGGCGCCCACTTCATCGAGCTGGCCTGCCAGCGCCGCATCCCGCTGGTCTTCCTCCAGAACATCACCGGGTTCATGGTCGGCCGTGAGTACGAGGAGGCCGGCATCGCCAAGGATGGAGCGAAGCTCGTCATGGCGGTCGCCTCGGCCGAGGTCCCGAAATTCACCGTCCTGATCGGCGGCTCGTTCGGGGCCGGTAACTACGCGATGGCCGGTCGGGCGTACCAGCCCCGGTTCCTATGGTCGTGGCCGAACGCCCGGATCTCGGTCATGGGTGGCCAGCAGGCGGCGCGTGTCCTCTCGACGGTTCGTGGCGACTTCCCCGACGACGCGGCTCGCGACGCGTTCGAAGCGCCGATCCTCGAGACCTACGAACGCGAGGGCTCGCCCTACTTCGCCACGGCCAGGTTGTGGGACGACGGTGTCATCGACCCGATGGACACGCGTCGCATCCTGTCCCTGGGCCTCGAGGCGGCGCTGCACGCGCCCATCCCCGAGACGCGGTTCGGGGTATTCCGTATGTGACCCGGCAGGGAGGCATCGATGCTCAAGTTCTACAGCGAGATCCCGACTGCCCGCTTCCGTGAATTGCTCGCCGACCTCTCGACGTGGGGATGGGTGGCGCTCTGGACGATCATCGGCGTCCGCATCCATGACGCGATCTCGGGCTTCGCCGAGGCCGGCCGGATCCTCCGGGGAGGCGGTCAGAACATCCAGGGCGCAGGAGCCCAGCTGGGCGACGCCCTCGGCGGGCTACCGCTGGTGGGTGCCGGTGTCGACGACCTGACGACCCAAACGTTCGCGACCGCCGGAGAGCCGTTCATCTACGTCGGCGGTGAGCTCGAGTCGCTCCTGCTCTTCATCGCGCGGTTGCTCGGCGTGCTCGTCGTCGCGGTGTTCCTGATCCCGTGGCTCGTCAGGTACGTGCCATGGCGTGCCCAACGGTTGGCCACCGTCCGGGCGGCGCACCAGGCCATCCGCCGGGCGCCCGTCGACGTGTCCGATGCCGCGATGCAGCGCAGCCTGGCGACGCGAGCGCTCAACCGGCTGTCGTACCCCGAGCTGCTCGAGCACACGTCCGACCCGTTCGGCGACTTCGCGGCCGGCCACTTCGAGCGACTGGCACGGGCCGAGCTCGCCAGTGTCGGCCTGCGACGCTGACGCCGTCGACCGGCAGTCTCCGCTAGCATCGCGTCGTGCCCACCGTCGCCCGCTTCTCGATCGCACCAGTCAGGAGTCTCGGCCTCCAGCACCCGAGCGAGATCGACGTCACCGAGCTCGGTGTCGTCGAGGACCGGCGGTTCTTCCTGACGAATGACGCCAATCGACTGATCGATCAGCTGATCGTCTTCAAGCTCGTGCAGGTCGCATCAAGGACGGACCCGGACGCGACCACGTTGTGGCTTCGCTTCCCGGACGGGACCGTCGTCGACGCCCCTATCGAGCTCGGCGAGGCGGTCGAGACGCCCATCCACGGGCGCACCGGCGTCGGGCATCGCGTGGTCGGACCGTGGGACGAGGCGCTCAGCGACTTCGTCGGCATGCCGATCCGGGTCATACGCTGCGATCGGCCCGGTGGCACGCGCAGTGGCAACCCGACCTCCATCATCTCGGACGGATCACTCCGTGAGCTGGCGGCGCACGCCGGTGTGGATTCGGTCGACGGCCGGCGGTTCCGGATGCTGATCGACCTGGACGGTGCCGTGGCCCACGAAGAGGACGGCTGGATCGGCAAACGGATCGGCCTCGGCGAGGCGATCCTGCGCGTGACGAAGCACGATGCTCGGTGCGCGATGACGACGCACGACCCCGAAACCGGCGAGCCCGACCTCGACACGCTCCGGACGTTGATCTCGTATCGCGGCCTGCGGGAGGGCAAGCACGCCGACTTCGGCGTCCTGGCCGACGTCGATCAGCCCGGCCGGATCCGTGTCGGCGACGCGGTGACGTTGCTCGACTGACCCCCGTATCGCCGCTCGAGGCGGCGGAGGGCGATCACCCAGACCACAGCTGCGATCGCGACGAGCGGTGCGACTCGGATCGCCGACGCGACACCCATGCGGATGATCTCGCCGAGCGCGAGACCGGTGAACTCGGTGAATTCGGACACGGCGACCACGACGAAGACAGCGATCCCGGTCGACAGGGCCGCTGCGACCGGGGCGCCGATCGCCAGCGCGACGCCGACGACGACCGCGTCGACCCGCGAGCCGACCGCGGTGGGTGCCAATGCGGCACCGAGCAAAGCCAGGGCCGGCACCGCCATCAAGGCGATCGCGACGGGCACCGACCATGGTCGTCCGGCAGCCTCGGGAGCGACGATGCCGGCGATCGCCGTCACCCCGCCGAGCAGGACTGCAGCGAGCGCTGCCCCCCGTCGAGCCGTGCGGATGGACGCCAGCCGATGACCCGTCGGATCGGGCCGCCAGTTCGGAGACCAGGGGTTCGCGGGACCCATGGCCGGAGAGTACCTTCGTTCTGGGGGTTCGCGGTGCATACGGGCACCAGAGGTTGATGCGTTGTCGCTGATGGCGGCCGGTACGATGCCCCGGTGAATCCGGCCCTACGGCTCGAGCGGACTGGTCCCGGTGGCGTGGTCGCGCATGTCACGCTCGCGCGCCCCGACGTCCACAACGCCTTCGACGCATCCCTGATCGCCGAGTTGCTGTCGACCTTCATGGCCCTGGCGCGCGAGGACGAGTCGGCCCTCCGCGCTGTGGTGATCGCCGGCGACGGGCCCTCGTTCTGTGCCGGAGCGGACATCGCGTGGATGCGCGCGGCTATGGCACTCGATGTCGAAGGCAACGAGCAGGACGCGATGGCGATGGCCGACATGTTCGAGACCATCGATGTCTGTCCGGTGCCGGTCATCGCACGGGTCCACGGTGCGGCCCTGGGTGGCGGCATGGGGCTGTGCGCGGTCGCCGACCTGGTCATCGCCGAGAGCGGCACGAGGTTCGGGTTCACCGAGACGCGGCTCGGCATCCTGCCCGCCGTCATCGCCCCGTTCGTGATCGCCAAGATCGGCGAGACAAACGCTCGCGCCCTGTTCCCCGGTGGTCGCCGGTTCGATGCCGTGCGGGCACAGCGGATCGGGCTCGTCCACGAGCTCGCCGAGGGCGAGGACGCGCTCGATTCCGCCGTCGAGTCGGCGGTGAGCGATGTCCTTGCCGCGGGACCGACGGCCGCTCGCGCGGCGAAGGCGATCATCCGCGAGGTCCGCGGCCTCGGCCACGGATCGGCGAAGTGGCACACGGCGCGGGTCATCGCACGCCAGCGCGTCAGCGACGAGGCCCGCGAAGGCTTTGCGGCCTTCGCCGAGAAACGCCAGCCGGCGTGGCAGTCAGAGGTCGATGACTGAGCCTCGTGTCGCGTGCGTCGGTTGCGGCGGGCTGGTGCCGGACATCGAGGGACCGGTCCACCGCTACATGCTCGCCGCACCCGGGTGCTGGGCGGCCTACACCTCGCTCTTGGGTAGCGTGCTCGCCGGCCTGACCGTGCCGGAACCGCACCTGTCGCTGATGGTCGATGCCTACGCCGTCCAGCATCCGGGTGTGCCCAACCCGCAGGCGACGCAGTCGGTGTGGGTCCATCTCATCACGCTCCACATGGCCCTGGAACGTGGCTGGCCGCCGGCGAGGCTGGTCCAGATCAGACGCGTCGGTGCCGATTCCGCGGACGGCTGGCCGTGGTTGGAACCACCTCGGTCGATGGGTGACGTGACGGCCATCGACGTCGCCTCGAGCATGCCCGACACCGCCCCTCATCTCGTCCGCGAGTGGACCGATGGCGCGTGGGCAGCGTGGGATCGCCACCAAAACGCCGTACGCCAGCGCGCGATGGACCTGGTCGCGTTGTTCGGCTAGTCGTCCGCCGCTAGTCGTACGCCGCGCCGTATGCGACACTCGCGACGGAATGGCCGAAGAACTGAGCCCAAGCGAGGTCGCGCGTCGGCTCGGAACGTCCACCCGCTCCGTCCAGCGTTGGATCGCCAACGGTCGACTCCCGGCTCGGCGTGTTGGAGGGCGCTGGCGTGTCGCGTTTGACGCGTTTGACGCACCAGAACGCCCACAGGAACGCCCAGCCGCCATCGCGAACGTCTTCATCGCCAATCGTGGCGAGATCGCGGACCGCATCGCCCGTACGTGCGAGCGGCTGGGGATCATCGCCGTCGCTCCGCCGATCAGCGGCGACAACGCCGTCGACCTGCTTGACCCCACTGCGGTCATCGCCGCCGCACGCGCTGCCGGCGCTGACGCGGTCCATCCGGGCTTCGGCTTCCTTGCCGAGAACGCCGATTTCGCCCAGTCGGTGATCGACGCCGGCCTCCGGTGGATCGGGCCGCCACCCTCTGCGATCCGCGCGATGGGCGACAAAGCGGCCGCGCGTCGCCTCGCAGCACGTCTCGGCGTACCGACGCCGGCCGGCTACGACGACGCCGACCAGGCCGACGGGATGCTTGCGGCAGCGGCCGAGCGGATCGGCGTGCCGCTCCTGATCAAACCCGCCGCAGGCGGTGGTGGGAAGGGGATGCGCACGGTCCGCGACCTCGCGCGACTGCCGAGCGAGATCGCGGCCGCTCGGCGCGAGGCGCATGCCGCGTTCGGCGACGATCGCCTCATCCTGGAGCGGCTCGTCGAGGGCGCCCGGCACGTCGAGATCCAGGTCCTCTTCGACCGACACGGCCACGGCGTGCACCTCGGGGAGCGTGACTGCTCGATCCAGCGTCGGCATCAGAAGGTCCTCGAGGAGGCGGGTTCACCGGCCGTCGATGCCCCGCTCCGGGAACGGATGGGCGCGGCCGCGCTGGCCCTCGCGACAGAGGTCGGCTACGAAAGCGCAGGCACCTGCGAGTTCCTGCTCGACGATCGTGGCGCGTTCACGTTCCTCGAGATGAACACTCGCCTCCAGGTCGAGCACCCGGTCACGGAGTTCGTGACCGGCCGCGACCTCGTCGCCGACCAGATCCGGATCGCCGGCGGCGAGCCGCTCGGGTTCGACCAGGGGGACGTGCGACGCGACGGTCACGCGATCGAGGTCCGCCTCTACGCCGAGGATGCCGAGCAGGGGTTCCTGCCCGCGACCGGCGAGGTCCATCGACTGCGCTGGCCGACGGGCGAGGGCATCCGCGTCGACGCGGGTGTCATGGCGGGCGATGCGGTCGGTGGCCGCTTCGACCCGATGCTCGCGAAGATCATCGCGCACGGCCACGACCGGGACGACGCGCTGGATCGCCTGACCCGGGCCCTCGACGACACGCTGATCCTTGGGCTGACGACCAACCTGCGTTTCCTCCGATGGCTCGTCCGGGAACCCGTCATCCGCGAGGGGGCCGCGCGAACCGACACCCTCGACCGGATCTGGCCGCCCGACGACTGGGCACGCCGGACGCGGATCCCGGAGGCGGCGTGGTCGGCCGCGACCCGCCTGCTGCTGGGTGGCCGGACATCGGGCGACGGATTCCGCCTCAATGCCGCCCCGACAGCCCGAGTCACGGCCGGGGAGGAGACACAGACGATCCGACTGGTACCGGGCAGCGCCACGCTGCGCTCCGCGAGCGTCGTCGTCGGCGACACCGTCCACCTCGACATCGCCGGGCGCAGCGTCGCCTTCCGGATCTCACCACCGCCGGATGTCGACCGGGCCGCCAGCGCCGCAGCGGCCGCGCACGGATCGGGCCCGGCCGAGCTCGTCGCGCCCATGCCGGGCCAGGTGCTCTCCATCGGCGCACCAGTCGGCACGATCGTCGAGGTCGGCGACACCGTCGTGGTCCTCGAAGCCATGAAGATGGAGCACGCCGTGACGGCTCCGCGGACGGGTGTCATCCGCGATGTCTTCGTGGGGGCCGGCGACCAGGTGGCCCGCGGCCAGCCGCTCGCGGTGGTCGAGCCCGCCTGAGGGGCGACGCGGTACGCTTCGGCCATGGCGAACGACGACAAGGGACGACCGCCTTCCGGCGGCACCACGAAGCTCCCGAAGACCCGAGCCGAGCTCCTCGCCCTGCACCGCGAGACACGGGCGCGTCGGAATGCAGCGGCACACGGTAGCCCGGAGCACGTGGAGGCGATCGACCTGATCGGTCGCATCGAGATCGAGATCGCCCGCATCGAGCGGGCGATGGATCCGCCCGTCGTCTGACCTCCGGCCGATGACCCCGAGACCCGGCGATGGTCGCGTCCGGATCTATGAGGTCGGGCCCCGCGACGGGCTCCAGAACGAGTCGGTCGCGATACCGACCGACGTCAAGCTCCGCTTCATCGAGCTGCTGGTCGACGCCGGTCTGCGGGAGATCGAGGCGACGTCATTCGTCTCGCCGCGGGCGATCCCCCAGCTGGCCGACGCCGACGACCTCGTCGCACGGCTGCCGCTCCGGCCAGGCGTTCGCTATCCGGTCCTGATCCCGAACCAGCGCGGCCTCGCGCGGGCGGAGGCCGCCGGCGTTGACGCCATCGCGGTCTTCACCGCGGCGACGGACGCGTTCACACAGCACAACATCGGGATGACGGTCGACGAGTCGCTCGCAGCCTTCCAGCCCGTCCTGGCCAGGGCCGACGAGCTCGGCTGGTGGCGCCGCGCCTACGTCTCGACCGCCTTCGGATGCCCCTACACCGGGCGGGTGGACCCACGGGACGCGGTCGCGGTCGCCGTCCGCCTCATGGCGCTCGGCGTCGACGAGATCTGCTTCGGCGACACCATCGGTGTCGGTGTGCCGGATCAGGTCGCCGAGCTGGTGGGACTCGTCGAGGCCGCTGGCATCCCGCCCGCCCGACAGGCCTACCACTTCCACGACACGCGGGGAACCGCGCTCGCCAACGTCGCGATGGGACTCGCAGCGGGCGTACGGACGTTCGACGCGTCGACCGGCGGAACCGGCGGCTGCCCGTATGCGCCGGGCGCGGCCGGCAACCTCGCGACCGAGGACCTGGTCTACCTGCTCGATGCATCCGGCTACGAGCACGGAGTCGCCCTCGACGGTGTCCTGACCGCGGCACGCTTCATCGCCGATGCCCTGGGCAAGCCTCTCGCGACGAAAGTCGGTCAGGCGGGTGGCTGGGACGGGGCGACAGGCCACGCGACCGGCCGCGGGGACTGACGGCCGGCCGCCTGGTCGCGAACGGGGGGCCTGCTCCGGTGAACTTGCTATCCTCCGCCCACCATGGACGGCGTCGTTCTCGTTCTGAACCAGAACTACGAGCCGCTCAACGTCTGCAATCTCCCGAGGGCCTTCCGTCTCCTCTTCGGTGAGAAGGCCGAGGTGATCGAGTACGACCACCAGATGATTCGGACGCCGCGGACGGAGTTCCGCGCGCCCTCGGTGATCCGGCTCCAGCACCTCATCAAGCGACCGCGACCCAGGGTCAAGCTGTCGCGGCGCGAGGTCTTCGCCCGCGATCGGCATACCTGTCAGTACTGCGGCCGGCAGACCCATGACCTCACGCTCGACCACGTGGTCCCCCGCCACCGTGGCGGTGGGCACAGCTGGGAGAACCTCGTGACCGCGTGCAAGTCGTGCAACCATCGCAAGGGCGGCAAGACGCTCGACGAGGCCCGGCTACGCCTCCAGCATGCCCCGTTCGAGCCGCGCAGCGACATCTATTCGCTCTTCACCCCGTACCTCTCGGACGACCGCAACGACGCATGGCGCACGTACCTGTTCCTGGGGAGGAACTGACGCTCGACGCGGGTCCGTCTCCGGTCGATCCATCTCCGGCGTTCCCCGCAGCCGTCCAGGAGCTGCTCGACGGGCTGTGGTCGGCCGGCCATGCCGCGTACGTCGTCGGCGGTTCGCTGCGCGACACGCTCGCCGGCCGCGTGCCGAAGGACTGGGACCTGGCCACGTCGGCGCTGCCCGAGGTGACCGCAGGTCTGTTCCCTGGCGCGGTCTACGAGAACGCGTTCGGCACGGTCGCGGTCCGCACCGCCGATCCCGAAGTCCAGGACGTCGAGATCACGACGTTCCGGTCCGACCACGACTACGCGGACTTCCGGCGTCCCCATCGGGTCGAGTTCAGCGACTCGATCGAGCTCGACCTCGCCCGGCGGGACTTCACCGTGAACGCCATCGCCTGGGGGGCCGAGCCGGGCGCCACGCCGCGGCTGGTCGATCCGCACGGCGGGCGCGGCGACCTCGCGCGACGGACGCTCCGCGCGGTCGGCGACCCGGCGACGCGTTTCGGTGAGGACGCGCTCCGCATGCTTCGGGCCGCGCGGCTCTCGGCCACGCTCGACTTCACGATCGATCCGCCGACCTTCGAGGCGATGCGGGAGCAAGCGGAGCTCGTCCGACACCTCTCGGGCGAGAGGATCGCTGCGGAGATGCGGCTGTTGCTGACGGCCGAGCGGCCATCGATCGGGCTCCGACCGCTTGCCGAGAGCGGACTGCTCGATCACATCGCGCCAGAGCTCGCATCGCAGCGAGGCGTTCCGCAGAACAAGGTCCCGGGCGAAGACCTTTGGGATCACACGGTCCGGTCGGTCGACGGCGCCGTGCTCGAACCGCCGCTGATCCGGCTCGCGGCATTGCTCCACGACCTCGGCAAGCCATCCACGATGGCCGACGGACGGTTCGTCGGCCACGAGATCGTCGGCGCGGACATGGCCCGGGCACTGCTCGATCGCTGGCACTGGCCGACCGCGGAACGCGACCGGGTCGCCCGGCTCATCCGTCATCACATGTTCGGCTACGTGCCGAGCTGGTCGGACACGGCCATCCGGCGGTTCATCGTGAAGGTGGGGACGGATGCCCTCGACGACCTGTTCCTCCTGCGCGAGGCGGACAACATCGGCTCGGGGCTGGCAGCCGACGCCGGCGGTCTCGCCGAGTTCCGATCGCGCGTGGCGGGGCAGGTGGAGTCCGGGGCCGCCCTCGACCTGCGCGCCCTCGCCGTCGACGGCACCGACCTCATGACCGAGTTCGGCTGGTCGCCCGGTCCGATCGTCGGCGAGACCCTGCAGCGGCTGCTCGATCGCGTCATCGGCGATCCGTCGCTCAACACCCGCGAACGCCTGCTGGCGGTCGCGCGGTCGATGGTCGCCGTCGAGCCCGGCTCGTGATCGAGCTGCTGCTCGAAGCCGAGCGGGCCATGTCGTTCGGTCGCCTCGACCGCGCCGAGGAGATCTATCGGCAGGTCGTCGCGTCCGACCCGCACAACTCGATCGCGGTCGTCGGACTGGCCCGAGTCGCGCTCGATCGCGGCGACGACCTGGCCTCCTATCGCCTCGCCCGCCAGGCCCTGGGCATCGACCCCGAGAACGACGCCGCGCGTCGGATGGCCGTCCGGCTCGAGGAGGTGCTCGCCACGCGCGGTCAGCCCGTGGACGACCCGATGCCGCAGGTGTCCGGAACACCTCCGCCGCCGTCGGCTCCGCCGGCTGCGCCGGATGCGCCGGCCCCAACACCTGCAGCCGCGGCACCCGTCCCGCCCCAGCGCCGGTCCATCATCGACCGACTGCGGCAACGCTAAGGTTCGCGGGATGGCGCGGATCCTCGTGACCGGCGGGGCTGGGTACGTCGGGGCGGTCTCGGCCGAAGCGTTCCTGGCGGTGGGCCACGACGTCGTGGTGCTCGACGACCTCTCGACCGGGCATCGGGCGGCAGTCCCGGATGGCGCGCGGCTGGTCGTCGGGGACTACACGGATCGGGCGACCGTCGCCACCGTGCTCGCAGAGGGGTCGATCGATGCGATCCTCCACTGCGCGGCGCTCTCGCTGGTCGGTGAGTCGCTCCAGGACCCGGCGCGGTACTTCGGGGACAACGTCGCGGGCGGGATCGCGATGCTCGATACGGCCCGGGCCGCAGGCGTCCAGCGCTTCGTGCTGTCCTCGACCGCCGCGGTCTACGGGGTACCCGACACCACGCCGGTCGACGAGGATGCCCCGCTGCGACCGATCAACCCGTACGGCGAGAGCAAGCGGACCTTCGAAGCCGTGCTCCAGTGGTACGGCCGGGCCTACGGCATGCGGAGCGTCTCGCTGCGGTACTTCAACGTGGCGGGTGCCACGGAGGCGATCGGCGAGGACCATGATCCCGAGACCCACCTCATCCCGGCCGTCCTCGCCGCCGCAGAGGCCGGACGTCCCGCGACGATCTTCGGCGGCGACTACCCGACCCGCGACGGGACGAACGTGCGCGACTACATCCACGTAGCTGACCTCGCGGACGCCCACCTCCGGGCGATCGAAGCGACGGCGCCCGGGGACGAGCGGATCGGCGATGGCCTCCTCGTGTGCAACCTCGGGAACGGCGGCGGCTTCACCAACCTCGAGGTCCTCGCGGCGGCCGAGACCGTCGTCGGGCGCCCGATCCCGCGTGAGGTCGGGCCTCGCAGACCAGGCGACCCGCCGACCCTGGTCGCCGCCGCGGACCGCGCGGCTGATGTCCTCGGCTGGCGACCACGACGACCCAGCCTCGACGAGATGGTCGGATCGGCGTGGGCCTGGCGCCGGTCGCACCCGGACGGCTACGCCGACTAGGTCTCCCGCGGCTCGATCGGTGCGCTGGCAGGGGCGAGTCGCTCTGGCGGCACGACCACGGCATCTGCCGCGAGCTCGTGACTACCCGACCAGTCGTCGCGCACCGGCCACACGAGCCACACTCCGATCAGCATCGTGACCAGCAAGCTCAGGACCGCGACCTGGAACGCGCCGTTCCCGATCCGGTCGATGAGGAGGAACAGGATCAGCCCGTACAGCAGCGTGCCGATCACCTGCGAGCCCTTCCCGACGAGGCCGTAGAGACCGAAGAACTCGCCGATCCTCTCGGGCGGCGACAGGCGGATCATGAGGACGCGGTCGGCGACCGTGACGCCGCCAAGCCCCGATCCCAGGATCGCGCCGGCGACCAGGAACGGCGCCAGGCCGGCCGGCCCGAGGCCGATCGCGAACCCGCCGAGCAGGAGGCCGACAGCCCACGTCGCGAGCACGGTGATGAGCGTCCGCTTCGGACCGATCCGGTCGCAGAGCCAGCCCCACAGGAAGCTCATGGCGATCGCGACGATCGTCAGCCCCAGCAGGATCGTGTTGGCGTCGCGGACGGAGACGCCGAGCGCCTCGACCGTCACGACGCTCATCACCACGATCACCGTGTTGACCGCGTCGCTGTAGAAGAAGCGCCCGACGAGGAAACGCCCGAGTCCCGGGACAGCCCGAGCGTGCTCGATCGACGTCCGCAGTTGCCCGAAGGCGTCGACCACGTCGCGCGCCGTGATGCGCGGCTCGTCCTTGGGCCGCGGCTCGCGGACCACCAGGAAGATCGGGATCGCGAATACGAGGAACAGCAATGCCGTGAGCCGGAAGCGGTCGGCGACCGGGATGTCGAGCAGGAAGATGAGCAGTCCGACGACGACGGTCCCGCAGTAGCCGATGGCGGTGCCGATGCCGGACAGCCGGCCGCGCGACACCGGATAGGACACGGTCTTGAGCGTCGCGTCGTAATAGATGAGCGCGGCCTGGTACGAGAAGTTGGCGACGATGAAGAGCGCCAGTCCGATGAGCGGCGGCACGTTCGCGATGAAGAACGTCGCGACGATGCACTGCGCGGTGAAGAGGAGCAGGAACGGCATCCGTCGGCCGCCCCGGTCCGAGATGGCGCCGAGGATCGGCGACACGAGCGCATTGATCCCGACGCTCAGCGCTACGGACACCGCCAGAAGGACGCCGCCGTCGCGACGGCCGAACTCGTCGTTCAGGTAGAGACCGATGGCCCCCGATACGACGGCGAAGCTGAAGATCGTGTTCGCGAAGTCGTACAGGGCCCACGAGGCCGGCACGATCGCGCGCCCACTCGGCGTCAGGGCCGCGAGGCCGCGGGCGCTGGGCGCTGGGCCGACGGACGGGGCGGCGCTGGCCACGGCCGGATGATACGCGTGGCCCGTCCCGCTACGATGCCAGCGATGGACGGCACCGACCCGCACGACCTGGCCAGGGGACTCCACCCGCAGGAGTTCGGCAAGACCCGCCTCATGTCGATCGACGATCCGCTGGTCGAACCGGCGTGGCCGGGGCTCCGCGTGATCGTTGCTGTCGGCGAAGGACGGGCGACCCTCTGGCTCGACGGCGAGCGCCTCGAGGAGCACGTATCCCTTGGCCCGGCACTCAGGGCCGCGACGGTCGGCGTTGCTGGTGCCGACGCGATCTTCGATGGCTACCTCACCAAGACGAAGGCGACCGAGGGCATCGGGACCCAGATCGGGGTCTACGAGTACCCCTCGATCGGCAGCCAGGTGACGAGGTTCTTCATCGGCGGACGACGGGATCGCGCGGAGGAGATGCAGAAACGTCGCGAGGCGGAAGCCGAGGACGCGCGATTCGACGAGACCGATGTCGTGAGCCTCATCGTCAACGACCTGCTCTGGCTCGACGGCACGTGGCTGCTCGACGTCCCGCTGCTCGAGCGCAAGCGCGTCCTCGAGTCGATCCTCCCGCCGGGCCGACTGGTCCGACCTGGGCTCTACGTGCGGATGCCGATCGACTCGTTGATCGGCTCCTGGCGGGCACAGGGCTTCCGGGGCATGGCCTTCAAGGCGGCCAATTCGCGCTACCGCCCGGGCGAGACGGCCGACGACTGGACCCTCGCCGACATGCCCCGCCGCTAAAGGGGAGTGGCGGGCACTTCGGCGGGCGCCAGCCTCGGTCCATGGCGGCGTTGCATCCTCCGCGCGCTCGCTCACGCACCTCGAGGTGCGCTCGCTCACGTGCTCGGCTGCGCCTTGCCACGTCCCGCTCTGGCACCCGCTACCAGTTCAGGGGGCCGGTGCACCAAGCGCGGGATCGTCGTGCGGTGTACGGTCTAGGGGATGCCCTCAACCGTGCTGACACCGACGGTCCGGGATCAGATCGCCCGCCTCGGCAAGGCCGACATCATGGTCGGCATCCCAAGCTTCAAGAACGCGGCGACGATCGGCTACGTCGTGCGCGCCGCGCAGGCCGGCCTCGTCCAGTACTTCCCCGACCTCCGGCCCGTGGTGGTCAATTCGGACGCCGGCTCGCCCGACGGCACGGGTCGCGTCGTCATCGAGACCGAACCGCCCGACTACGTCGAGCAGATCCTGCTCACGCGGCCCAACCACAAGCTCGAGCGGGTCAGCCTGACCTACCCCGAGATCGATGGGGTCGGTGGCAAGGGCGCCGCGCTGCGGACGATCTTCGAGATCGCCGCAGCGCTGGAGGTCCAGGCGCTCGTCGTCGTCAATTCCGACCTGCGCTCGATCGTGCCCGAGTGGATCGAGTTGCTGTCCGGCCCGATCCTCAAGGGCGGCTACGACTTCGTCGCCCCGCTCTACGCGCGATACAAGTACGACGGCACGATCACCAACACCGTCACGTATCCGTTGACGCGAGCACTGTACGGACATCGCATCCGCCAGCCGATCGGTGGCGACTTCGGGGTGAGCGGCGACCTCGTGCGCCACTACCTCACGCTCGATGACTGGACCGACGACGTCAGCAAGTTCGGCATCGACATCTGGATGACGACCTCGGCGCTGACCGGCGGGTTCGCCGTCTGCCAGACCCGGCTCGGCGCGAAGATCCACGACCCGAAGGACCCGGGCTCGGACCTCGGGCCGATGTTCCGCCAGGTCGTCGGCACGATCCTGCGCCTCGCCGTCCGGAACGCCGACGAGTGGTTGACGATCCGCGGGAGCCACAGCGTGCCGGCCTACGGCTTCGAGCGGATGATCGACCCGCCGCCGCTCGAGGTGAACACGCTTCGTCTCCTCTCGGAGTTCCACGCCGGCTCGCTGACCCTGACCGAGATGTGGCGATCGATGCTGTCGCCCGAGTCGCTCGAGGCCGTGCTGGAGCTGGCGGCCGAGGCCGGCCGGCTGGGCGATGTCGCGCGGGCCCGACTGGGCATCGGGGGCGACGTGGCGTCGACGACGGCGACGACGCTCGAGATGGCCGAGGCGGCCAGCACGTTCCACTTCCCCGATGACCTGTGGGCCAAGGTCGTCTACGACCTCGTCGTGACGGCGCGCAACCCGAGCCATCCCCTCGAGAGCCTGGTCGCCGCCCTTGTGCCGATCTATTTCGGGCGGGTCGGCTCGTTCGTGATCGAGAACCGGCACATCACGACCGAGCAGGCGGAGGAGCGCGTCGAGCGCCAGGCGCGCGAATTCGAGCTGCTCAAGCCCTACCTCGCCCAGCGCTGGACGGCCGCGACCGACAGCGGCGACGGCTCTGCCACGACCGACGGCAAGGGCGGCGCATGAGCCCCAGATCGCCGCTCCCTGCTCGCATCCTGATCCCGGTCGCCAACCCCGGCACGGCCGAGGAGCTGATCCGGCTCGGCGCCGCGATGCTCGACCCACGGGCTGGTGAGCTGTCGGCGCTGGGCATCGTCGAAGTGCCGGAGGGGATGCCGTTGTCCGAGGGCGCGACCCGAGCGCGGCACGCGCGGCGGCTGCTCCAGAAGGTCCTCGACTACGCCCCCGACGGGACGCCGATCCATCCGATCGTCCGAATCGGGCGGCATGCCTCGGAAGGCATCATCGAGGCATCCGCCGAGCAGGAATCCGATCTCATCATCTTCGGCTGGGGCGGCAAGGCGCCGATCGGCAACGACGGTCGCAACGGTGGCCCGAC
This sequence comes from uncultured Chloroflexia bacterium, assembly GCA_963813535.1. GTDB lineage: Bacteria > Chloroflexota > Limnocylindria > Limnocylindrales > CSP1-4 > SPCO01. The sequence goes on from CAWEZH010000003.1 coordinate 621,979, forward strand.
GGTGTTCTCACCGACGATCGACGAGGTCGTCCGCGAGTCGCCCTGCGATATCGCGGTCGTCAAGCAACGAGGGTCCCGGGACATCAAGCGCGTCCTGGTCCCCGTCCGCGGCGGACCGCATGCCGAGCTGGCGATGCGCTTCGCCGATGCCATCGCGACCTATCACGGCGGCACGGTCGTCGTGCTTCACCTCGTCCCGCCGGGCATCACCATGGCCGTCCGGGCGCAGGCGGAACGGGCGCTCGCCACGTTCATCAAGCAGCACCTCAAGGGCAAGGGCGAGGCGGTTCTTCGTGAGGCGCCCAACGTCCGGAACGCCATCCTGCGCGAGGCCGAGAAGGCCGACCTTGTCGTGATGGGCGCATCGGCAGTGCCGGGGGCCGACGGCGCGGACTCCTACCTGTTCGGCGCCCTGCCGGAGGCGATCGCGGCCCGCGCCAAGCCGTCCGTCGTGGTGGTCAAGACCCGCGAGGAGATCGGCGGCACGACGTTCGACACGCTGGCATCGAAGGCAGAGTCGCTCATCGCCGCCGACCGTGCGGCCGAGGAGGCGCGCGCCGTGCCGGCACGCGTCGAGCGCTGGTTCGGCGAATCGAACTTCCACCATGCCGAGTTCGCCGACCTGCGACGGCTCGTCCAGCTCAAGGAGAAGCAGGGCGTGACGGTCTCGCTCGTCCTGCCCACGCTGGACGAGGAGGAGACCATCGGGCCGATCGTGCGCAAGGCGGTGCGCGAGATGATCGGACGCGTCCCGCTGCTGGACGAGATCCTCGTGATCGACTCGGCCTCGACCGACCGCACGCGCGAGATCGCCGAGGCGGAGGGAGCTCGGGTGATCCAGCACCCCGACGTCCTCGCGCGCTACGGCTCATTCCGCGGCAAGGGCGAGGCGCTCTGGAAGTCGTTGTTCGCGACGACCGGCGACATCGTCGTGTGGGCCGATACCGACGTCCGCCACTGGCACCACCGGATGGTCTACGGGACCCTTGGACCGCTCCTCCACGAGCCGCGTCTGCAGTACGTGAAGGGCTACTACCAGCGGCCGATCGTGCAGGAGGGCGTCCTCAAGGAGGGCGGTGGCGGTCGGGTCACGGAGCTCGTCGCCCGTCCGCTGATCAACCTGTTCTACCCGGAGCTCTCGGGGATGATCCAGCCGCTCGCGGGCGAGTACGCCGGCCGCCGCACGCTGCTCGAGTCGATCCCGTTCTTCACCGGCTACGCCGTCGAGATCGGCCACCTCATCGACGCCGCCGAGCGGGTCGGCATCGAGGGTCTCGGCCAGGTCGACCTGGAGCGACGCGTGCATCGCAACCAGGAGCTCGAGGGCCTGTCGCGGATGTCGTTCGTGATCCTGCAGGCCGTCATGAAGCGGCTCGAGGAGCGCCGCAAGGCGCGCCTGTTCGCGGAGCTCGGTTCGACGATGAAGTTGCCGCGCTCCGGCAAGGGGCGACTGTCGCTGGAGGTCATCGAGCTGGCCGACCAGGAGCGCCCGCCGATGATCCGCATCCCGGAGTACCTCGAACTGCGACGCCCTGCGGCCGAATCGATCCTCGACCCGTCGGTCCGGTGAACATCGAGGCACTCGATCCCGCGGCGTACGACGCCGCGATCGAGGGGCTCGGCGCCCTGCTCAGGGACGCGGTCGACGGCGGGGCCTCGGTCAACTTCCTGGCCGGCGCGACGCCCGGGGAGACGGCCGGCTGGTGGGCCGACCGGGCCAACCTCGTGAAGGCAGGCACGATCACCGTATTCGTCGCCCGGGAGGACGGCCGTATCGTCGGCTCCACGCTGCTCGAGCGCTCGCGCAACCCGAACTCACCGCATCGCGCCGAGATCGGCAAGGTCATCGTCCATCGGTCGATGCGGCGGCAGGGCCTCGGCCGAGCGCTGATGGAGGCCGCCGAGGAACGCGCCCGCGCCGAGGGCCGCTGGATGCTCATCCTGGACACGGTGACCGGGAGCGCGGCCGCGGCCCTGTACGAGTCCCTCGGCTGGCAGACGGTCGGCACGATCCCCGCCTATGCGCTCGACACCGGGGGCGAGCCCGAGGCCGCCACCTATTACTACAAGGACCTGCGATGACCACCCGGCGGACCGTGCTGATCGCACCCGATTCGTTCAAGGGGTCGCTGACGTCGGTCGAGGTCGCGCGCGCCCTGGCCGACGGCTGGTCGCGTGCCCGCCCGGACGATGCGGTGGTGATCTGTCCGCTGGCCGATGGCGGTGAAGGCACGCTCGCCGCGATCGAGGCGGCCGGCGGCTGGACGTCCCGTCGCGCGACCGTGCACGACCCGCTGCGGCGGCCGATCGAGGCCCGCTGGCTGCTGTCGGCCGATGGGTCGCGTGCGGTGGTCGAGATGGCCGAGGCATCGGGCTTGTCGCGCCTCGCGGCGGACGAGCTCGACCCGATCGGCGCGACGTCGGTCGGGACGGGAGAACTCGTCGCCGTCGCGATCGACGCCGGCGCCCGGCACATCACGCTCGGCATCGGCGGCAGCGCGACGACCGACGGCGGGCGTGGACTGCTCGAGGGCCTCGGTGATGGGACGCGACTCGACACCGTCGACGTCGAGGTCGCCTGTGACGTCTCGAACCCCCTCCTCGGGCCGACCGGCGCCGCGGCCACCTACGGACCGCAGAAGGGCGCCTCGCCGGACGATATCGTGGCGCTCGATGCACGGAACGCCGCATGGGCCGACGAGCTCGAGGCATCGGAGGGTCGCCGGGAACGCGACACCCCGGGGGCCGGCGCAGCCGGGGGCGTGGGGTTCGGATTACTGGCCGCGCAGGGTCGCTTCCGATCGTTCGCGCTGCGGCCGGGGATCGACCTCGTGATGGAGGCGACAGATTTCCCGGCGCGTCTTGCGCGCGCCGCACTCGTGATCACTGGCGAGGGCCGGATCGACGCGCAGACGGGCTTCGGCAAGACGGCACTCGGCGTCGCGAAGCGGGCCGCGACGGCCGGCGTGCCATGCATCGCGGTCGGGGGCGGCGTCGAACCTGATGGGATCGCCGCGCTTTCGGGCGTCGGGGCCGTGGCGGTCCCGGTGATCGAGCGGCCGATGTCCATCGAGGAAGCGATGGCCGCCGGCACGGCGCCGCTCGAACGGACCGGCGAACGGATCGCCCGGCTCGTGTCGACATGGTGACGCCGGGCGCCGCACCGCGGCCGAAGAAGCGCCGCCCGAAGAAGCGCAAATTCACGAACCCCGGTGCGAGCTACGCGAAGCGCCTCGAGCGGTACCGCCCAGGGCTCGCCCGATTCACGCTCGTCGAGCTGGCCGGGCTGTACGGACGTCCGGTCTGGGAGCGCCGCCTGGACCCGACCAGCGAGCTGATCCTCACGATCCTCACCCAGAACACCGCCGACGTGAATGCCGAGGTCGCGTTCGAGGCGCTCCGCCACACGTACCCCAGCGGCCTGCCGGCAGTGGCGCACAACCCGGGTGCCGGCTGGGGCGGGGTCGGGCTTCCCGATGGAGCGCCGCCCGATTGGAGCGCCGTCGAGGTCGCGCCGCTCCCGGAGCTGACCGACGTGATCCGGCCGGGTGGCCTGGCCAACCAGAAGGCGCCACGTATCCAGGCGGCCCTGCGCAAGATCCGCGAAGAGCGCGGCGATCACTCCCTCGAGTTCCTGGGCGACATGCAGGCGATCGAGGCGCGCGACTGGCTGACCCAGATCGATGGCATCGGCAAGAAGACCGCCTCGATCGTCCTGTTGTTCTGCTTCGGCCAGCCGCTCTTCCCGATCGACCGCCACATCGAGCGGATCCTGCTCCGCGTCGGCCTGATGCCACCCAAGGCGACGCTCGAGGAGGCCCACGAGCTGTTCCTCGGCGTCTTCCAGCCGGACGAGATGTACGAGGCCCATGTGAACCTCATCCAGCACGGCCGCAAGGTGTGCCACGCCCAGCGACCGGACCACGACGCGTGCCCCCTCCGCGTGCGGTGCCGGTTCTACGACCCCAAGGCGCCCTAGCGCGGCCTGCCTCTCTCGCACGAACCTATACTCGCCGCGATGCTCGGTGGCGGCCGCGTGTACCGGATCCTGTTGGTCGACGACGATCACAACATGCTCGCGCTGCTCGCCGACCAGTTGCGGGCGGATGGCTTCGAGGTCATGACGGCACGCGACGGCGAGGAGGCGCTTCGTCGACTGCGGGCGAGCTGGCCTGACCTCCTGGTCATCGACATGATGATGCCGCGGCTCGACGGCCTGTCCCTCGCACGGGAGATCAAGGCCCAGGCCGACCTGCCGATCATCGTCCTGTCGGCCATCGACGCGGGTGACTCGAAGGCGGACCTCCTCGAAGAGGTCGCCGAGGACTACGTCACCAAGCCGTACCACTACCCGGAGCTGCGCGCACGGATCAACCGCGTCCTGCGGCGTCTCGGCGATTCCGTCCCGCGCAGGAGCCTGGTCCTCGGTCCGGATCTGACCCTCGACCTCCATCGGCGCGAGGCGACGGTCGGCGGCCAGACGGTCCAGCTGACGCCGACCGAATCGCGGCTTCTGTACGCCCTCGCGGCGAAGATCGGTCAGACGGTCCCCACCGAGACGCTCCTGGCCCGTGGCTGGGCCGAGACCGAGGACGCCGACCCGTCGTACGTCTGGGTCACGATGCGACGGCTGCGCCAGAAGGTGGAGATCGACCCCAATCGGCCCGTCCACCTGCAGACCGTGCGTGGCGTCGGCTATCGCCTGGTGGGTGCGACGACCAACGTGCAGGCCGGGGCGGGTGGGACCGAGGACATCGGGCCCTCCTGATGATCGACGAACGAACGGAGCGCTCGACGACCTCCGCCGACGGTGCGGCCGTGGATGACGAGGAGGATGCCTCGGCCAGCGGGCGCCTGAGCTTCAGGATGCGGCTGGTCCTGGCCCTGCTCCTGACGTCGATCATGCCGCTGGCGGTGTTCGGGGTGATCGTGCTGTTCGCCGAGTTGATCCTCGGCCGCCAGGGCGCCGATGCCGCGATGGGTCAGGTGGTGCTCTTCGCGTTCGCCGTGCTGCTGGCGGTGGCGATCTTCACCTCCTTCGGCCTGGCGAACGAGCTGACGGCCCCGCTGCGCCATGTCGCAGCCGCGGTCGATCGTGTCTCGAAGGGTGACCTCGGGAACCCGATCCGCGTCGCCGGCGACGACGAGCTGGCTCGTCTGGCCGACAGCCACAACCGGCTGGCCGCCGACCTCGAGCGGCGGAATCGCGAGCTCGGACGCATCCTCGAGTCGATCGACGAGGTGTCGCCGCGCGACGATGTCGATGCGATCGTCGAACGCGTCGGGCCTGATGCGATCGCCGCCTTCGAGCTGATCGACGCGGTGGTGATCATGGGCGATCCGGGCACGATCGGACTCGAGGACGTCGTCCCCGGGGTGTCGCGACCGCTCCGTGCCGTCATGCGCGCGGGAGGCGCCGATATCGGCGTGCTCATCGGGCGACTGTCCGCGACACGCCGCTGGGAGCCCGCCGACCAGGACCTCTTCGAGCTGTTCGCGAGCGCGATGGCGGCCGCCATCCGCAACGCCCAGTTGTTCGCGACCGTCGAGAGCCAGAACCGCCAGCTGCTCGAGCTCGACGCGGCCAAGGACGAATTCTTGCGCGGTGTGAGCCACAACCTCCAGACGCCCCTGACGAGCATCCGCGCCTATGCCGAGCAACTGGACCAATCGGCACCCGATCGTCGGCTGGGGATCATCGCCGAGCAATCGGAACGGCTGTCCCGGATGGTCCGCCAGCTGCTCACGGTGACCCGCCTCGAGTCGGGCGCGCTCCGGCCGCGCAGCGAGGTCGTGTCACTCGCCACCCGGGTGCGGAAGGCGTGGGAGGGGCTTGGCGCCGACGCGGTCGCGTTCGAGGTCGACGATGACGCGCGGGGCTGGCTGGCCGTCGCCGACCCCGACCAACTCGACCAGGTCCTCTGGGCGCTTCTCGACAACGCGATCAAGTACGGTGACGGCGCCCCCGTCACCGCCGTGGTCGTCGTGGACGACGAGGACCAGCAGATCCACCTCACGATCGCGGACCGCGGGCCCGGCGTGGACGAGGCGGATCGCGACCGACTGTTCACGCGGTTCCAGCGGGGATCGTCGAGCGTGAGCGACGGTGGGAGCGGGCTCGGCCTGTACGTCTCGCGCGAACTGTGCCGCGCGATGGGGGGCGATCTCATCCTGGCCCCACCATCGAACGGCGGGGGCGCCGCGTTCACGGTCAAGCTCCCGGGGGAGGCGGGCGAGGAAGCCTAGGAGATCCGCGTTCGGACCGGGAATCGTGACGCCGACCCTTTCGGGGCCGGCGTCGTCGCGTGCGCGTGCGGTCGGAAGCGTCGGGTCAGGCGGCCTTGGCCTTGACGGCAGGCACGCTGCCCGAGGCGTCGACTGCCGCCTTCGCCTTCCAGATGATGTGCCGGGGATCGCCGGCGACCAGCGCCGCGGCCACCGCTCCGATGAGCGGGCCGAGCAATGGGCTGACGTGAACGAACTCGGCGATGATGGCGCCCGCGTACCAGCCGGCATAGAACCAGAGGAACGCAGCGAGGATGCGCTTCTTCATGTCCGAGAGCGTGCGCCCTCGGCCCGCGGTCGAACAGTCACACAGAGGTACCACTCACCGAGCTGCCACAGGAACCGGTGGTGTCGTCGATGCGCACCACAAGACAGGTGGACTGCAAGCTACGCGTGGGACTATCGGCTTAGTACCTCGTATCTTGAGACCGATGTCCCTCTCTCTTTTGTCCCGCGTTAGCCGCCGATGGGCCAGCCGTAGCCGAGCTGGCCGCGTACGCCGCCGTTCCCGAGGCCAGAGCATGGTCGAGTTCGCTCTGGTGGCTCCGATCCTGCTGCTGGCGTTTGCGGCCGCTGCCGATCTCGGCCGCGGCTTCTATGCCTACGTCGCCATCGAGAACGCGGCGAAGGAAGGGGCGTTCTTCGGGTCTCGTCAGCCGCTCTGCGATGACGCCTCAGCCCCAGGCTGCTCGGATCCGAACAACGTCAGATGGCGCGTTCGGAACGAACTGTACGAGCAGGGCATCCGGGACGCATCCGGCAACGAGCTCGTGCCGACGATCGAGTGTCTCGGGCCGGGCGGTGCGCCGCGAGTCCCTCTGAAGACCTGCACGGAGGGTGACACCTACTCCGTGTCGCTCGTCTACGAGTACCGGCCACTCACCCCGGTGATCGGCAGCATCGTCGGAAATCTCAACCTCACGTCGACGTCGCAGGCGGTCGTCCTCAACCTGGCCTTCGACCCGACGCCAGGCGCCAGCATCCAGAAGTTCGTGTCACCGATCGGTGCGACGAACGGCGGCGAGGTCATCGGCAGGTGTCTGGAACCGGACGATCAGGATGCAAATGGATTCTACCGATCCCCCTGCCTCGATTCGTCGACGTCCGACCCGAGCGACAGGGTCCAGCTCCGATTCGAGCAAGGAACGACGATCGCCTACCGGCTACGGGTCGGCAACAGCGGGGGGCAGACGCTGACCAGCGCGACCGTGAGTGACTCCAAGGGTTCCACCGGGTGCAGCTTCCCGTCGTCGATGCCGGTCGGGTACGTCCAGATCTGCAACTACACCCGTGTCGCCCCGAACGTCACCGGTTCGGGGGTCAGCCAGGATTACATCAACGTCGGCACGATCGATTCGGCGCAGACGCTGCCCACCACCTCTGACGTCACCGTGACGATCGAGAAGCCTCCCGCCCGGCTCCAGGTCGGAAAGTGGGTCAGCCCGTTCGCCCTCGGCGGGGACGAGGGTGACGGCGACCCGAATTTCGGTTTCGACGATGACATCACCGTGACCCATACGACGCAGGTCGCCACCCCGTCGGCGTGGTTCAAGATCATCGTCGTCAACACGGGCGGCCAGACTGCGACCGGTTTGCAGATCACCGACTCACGGGGGCCGCTGCCGACCAACTCGAACTGTCCGGCGCTGTCGACTCTCGCGGCGGGCGCGGTGTACACATGTCGGTACCAAGCGACATTCACCTCGTCCTCGCCGGCGACGAACAGCAATACGGCGAGCGCCACTGGCACGAACGTGACCCCTGACGGTGATGACAGCCATACGGCCGTGGTGCGCGTGTCTGCCTGTACGGGAACGAATGACCGGACGGTCCCCAACCTCATCGGGCTGTCCAAGTCGGCGGCGACGGCGGCGTGGACATCGGCGGGCTTCACCACGACCCTGTCGACATGGAACGGTGGCACGGGATCGTCGGTCGCCACGCAGACCCGCCCGGCCTTCGGCTGTATCCCGCGGACGTCGACGATGGTAGTCGACCGATGAACCGCCGCCAGCGCGGCCGCGGCCAGGCGCTCGCCGAGTTCGCCCTCGTCGTGCCGATCTTCCTGGTGTTCGTGTTCGCGATCATCGATTTCGGCCGGTACGTCTACACGGCCAATACCCTCAGCAACAGCGCGCGTGAGGCGGCCCGCATCGGATCCGTCGGCGCTCGGCCGACCGAGTGCAACGGGCTGTCCCGCCAGGCCTGTGTCGAGCGGATCGCCCGGGATCGATCGTGGGGCCTACCGGGACCGGTCACGACGACCGTCATATGCGAGCGCGTGTCCCTCGCCGGAGGGATCAGCGTCGTGGCCACCGCGACCTGTCGATCGGGAGATCTGCTGCGGGTCCGCACGCAGATGCCGTTCTCTGTACTCACGCCCGTGGCCGGGCAGATCCTCGGCGGCGTCAGCGTCGCCGGCGAGACACGTGTGACCGTCAACCAATGAGGAGAACCAACGTGGCCCGCAACGCCGCTCCAAGGTCCGCACGGGGACAGATCCTCGTCATCGTCGCGGGAGGACTCATCGGGCTTCTCGCTTTCGCTGGACTCGCACTCGAGGGCGGCACGCTCGTGCTCAACCGGCGCGACGGCCAGAACTCGTCCGACCTCGCCGCCGTGGCTGGCGCCCGGATGGTCGCGCTGAACTACACGGAAGCCGGCGGCAAGACGCAGGCCGACGTCTTCGATGCGCTCACATCGAGCATGGACGCCAACGGCTGTGTCGCCCCTGCGCCGTGCACCTGGACGGCGAACTTCGTTGGGAGTGGCTTGTCGAACCTCAGCTCTGTCAGCAACAGCGGAGCAGCGATCCCCGGGGGTTCGCTGGGTGTCCGCGTGCAGGTCACCCGAACCCCGGGCGCGATGCTCGGTCGGATGCTCGGCTTCACCACGTGGACCGTGTCCACCGAAGGGACCGCGATCAGCACGAAGGTGTCGAGCGCCGCTTCGGGGATCGTGCTGCCGATCGCGATGTGTGGCTGGACGAACCCGACATCGAACGACTGCATCCAGGCGACGACGTCCAATGGCCTCGATTTCCAGACCGGGCAGGTCTATGACCTCACCGATGGGAAGGATGCCCCGGGGGGCTTCGGCTGGCTGTCGTGGAACGGCAGCAACAGCGCAGGCGCCCTGTCCGACAGCGTCTGCACTCCCAACAACCCGGGGTTCAGCATCGACAGTCCGTACGACAGCCCGGGTTCGCCAGGCACGATGGGGACCAGCCCATCGAGCGGCGAGACCTGGTTCCCCGTTGACCCTGGCAAGTCCAACAAGAGCAGCGTGAGATCGTGTCTTGATGGCTGGATCGCCCGGGGGACGACCGTCCTCGTTCCGATCTACGACATCATCGAAACGACAGGCGGCGGAGGTGGGAACAACCTGTGGTACCACATCACCGGTGTGGCGGCCTTCGTGTTGTCGTCTCGCGACCAGCCAGCGGTCGACAACATCCAGGGCTATTTCGTCGAGTATGTCCCGTTCTCGGGCGACCCGACCGGCGGAACGCTGCCGCCAGATGAGAGTGACACCACGGTCTTCATCGGGCTCGTGAAGTAGCGGCGCCACCGGTGCGGCCGGGCACCACTCCCCGCGCCGCTGTAAGGATGGACGCAAGGTCGGCGCCGGAAGATACGGCCCTGACGCACTCTTCCGATCTCAGACGGGGGTGAGTCGAGCGCCAGGTGGCGACAGGCACCTGGCGCTCGACGTGTCCGGTCATCGGAGTCCCGAAGCATGTCCGCCGGCACACGTGGTTCTGCAATGGCGATTGCAAGGTTGGTCCATCAGAATCGGTCGCAGTGAGCCGCCGTATGGCGGAGGACTCATGTGGGAAGCCGTGTCGGGGGACGCGGCTTTTCCATTTCCGGCCCGCAGTGGTCCGCCGGGCGCGACGCCCTACACCAGGCGGTAGGCGTCCGGTCGGCGGTTTGCGAGCGACGGGATCTGGCGTCGGACCGACTTGACGCGGTCGGTGTCGACCTCCGCTCGGACGATCCCGACGCCGTCGGGCGCCTGCGCGACGACCGTCCCCCACGGGTCGATGACCATCGAGCGCCCGAATGCCGGCTGCCCGGGCGGTCCACCAGCCTGACCTGGAGCCAGGACCCATGCGCCGTTCTCGATCGCCCGCGCCCGCAGCAGGACCTCCCAATGGTCGCGGCCCGTCCGTTCGGTGAAATTCGCCGGGACCGTCAGGACCTCGGCACCGGCCAGCGCGAGCGTCCGATAGAGCTCCGGGAAGCGGAGGTCGTAGCAGATGCTCAGACCGACGCTCACGCCCTCGACATCGACGACGACCGGGGTGTCGCCGGCCGTCACCCGAGCCGATTCGCGATCCACGGGGCCGTCATCCACATCGACATCGAACATGTGGATCTTCCGGTAGGTCGCTGCGATCGAGCCGTCGGGCGCGAACAGCACGCTGGTGTTGCACGGGCGATCCGGGTCGCCGCCCGACTCGGCCAGGCTGCCCGCCAGGATCCAGGCGCCGCGACGAGCCGCGACGTCAGCAAAGGCATCTGTGAATGGACCGGGGATCGGGCGGGCAGATGCACGGAAGCCCGCGTCGTCTCCGCGGTACTGCAGGTACTCGGGCAGCACGACGAGTCGCGCTCCCGAGGCGGCGGCATCGTCGGCCAGGCTCGTCGCTCGGTCGATGTTCGCGTCGACATCACCGGTGGCATCGAGCTGCACGAGGGCGACGGCCAATCGCATCGCAGCATCCTATCGCCGACACGGCGGCGGAACCCGGATGGGTCGCGAGGGCCGGTCAGCGGATGCCGGTGTCGAACGCCAGCGTGACCTCGGTGATCCGGCCGTCCTCCACCGTGACGCGCTGCGCCTCCGGACCATCCATGAAACCGGCGACGCCCTCGGCGGTAACCGCGTAGGCGCCCGGCTGCAGGCCGAGGAACCGTTGACCCGCTGCGTCCAGGACGACCTTCTCCCGGACGGCTCCGCCCGCGTCCATCACGAGCACGGTGATATTGGGGACCGGCTTGGGAGCACAGGCCGGGTCGGGCGGCACGGTCTCGACCGGACAGGTCGGCCCGGCGACAGCGATCACGTGGATGCCCGTCCCCGTTCCGTCGCCTCCACCGGGCGACGGGAACGCCGCCGGCGGCACCTCGGCGCCACCCTCGGACTGGAGCGTCACCGTCCCGTCCGGACCCACGGCATACACCCATGTGTGCTCGTCGATGCAGCCAGCCTGGCAGTCGCCCCAGCCCACGCGCATGCTGACCAGGAACGCCCCGACACCGGACGCCGGTGCGACCTCGTACCAGCTCGACTGGCCGATCATGCCCGGGTCGCGCGGCCGGATGCCCGTGAAACGCGGCTCGTGGGCGATCACCCGGGCCACCGCATCGGCTCCCGTCGTCACCGGACCGCCGGCAGGAGGGACGGACGGGTCGGCCGATCCGGATGGGGCAGCGCCGGCACCGCATGCGGCGAGCGACAGCAGGGCCGTTACGATGAGCACGATCGGGATGACGAGTCTCGGCATGCCCTTCCGGACGGTCGCGTTCCGGCTACAGTTCCGCGGATGCCGCCGATCGACTTCACCGACGTCGAGGCCCTGACCTTCGACTGCTACGGGACGCTGATCGACTGGGAGGCTGGGCTGACCGCGGCCTTCCAAGTCGTCCTCGACGCCCATGGCGTGCGGCACGACCCGGAGGACGTGCTGACTCGCTATGCCCGACACGAGGCGACCGCCGAGGGCGGCCCATACCGGACGTACGCGGAGGTGCTCGCGGCGGGACTTCGCGGTGTCGGAGCAGAGCTCGGGTTCGAGCCGACGGGGGACGAGGTCGCCGCCTTCTCCCGGTCGGTCGAGGCGTGGCCCGCGTTCCCGGACGCTTCCGAGGCGCTGCAGCGGCTCAAGCGTCGGTTCCGACTCGGCGTCCTGACCAACTGCGATGACGATCTGTTCGCCCCATCGAACCGGCGCCTGGGCGTCGAGTTCGACTGGGTCGTCACCGCGCAGCAGGTCGGTTCCTACAAGCCGAACGAGCGCAACTTCAACGTCTTGCTCGACCGGCTCGGCCTGCCGACGGATCGGGTCGTGCACGTGGCCCAGAGCCTCTTCCACGATCACGCGCCGGCCAAGCGACTCGGGCTGACGACGGTCTGGATCGACCGGCGCCACGATCGTCCCGGCTCGGGTGCGACGCCGCCGGCCAATGCCCAGCCCGACGCCACGTATCCGGATATGGCGTCCTTGGCCGAGGCCGCGGTCCCGGACGTCTAAACGACCCGACCTCAACCGGCTTTCGGCGGTTCCTCGTTCGATGCGTCCAGGAACCCGCGGAAGCTTTCCGCCAATGCCGTGACCTCGAGCGGCAGGATGTACTTCGTCGACGGGCTGGCACCCAGTGCCTTGAACGCCTCGAGGTACTGGAGGGCCATCGTCTTCTGGTCCACCTGCGACGCGGCGCGATAGATCTGCTCGAGCGCGAGCGCGAACCCTTCCGCGCGCAGGATCGCCGCCTGGCGGTCGCCCTCGGCCCGCAGGATCTCGGCCTGCTTGGTGCCCTCGGCCACGTTGATGGCCGACTGCCGACTCCCTTCGGATTCGGTGATGACCGCGCGGCGCGTCCGCTCCGCGGACAGCTGGCGGTTCATCGCGTCCTGGACGTCGCGCGGCGGCGTGATCTCGCGGATCTCGACGGTCGTGACCTTGCCGCCCCACCGCTCGGTCACCTCGTCGAGCTTGACGCGGAGGACCTCGTTGATCTGCTCGCGCTTGGACAGAACGTCGTCGAGGAGGATGTCGCCCACCACCGCTCGCAGCGTCGTCGTGGCGATGTTCTGGAGTGCGCCGTTGAAGTTCTGGACCTCGATGACGCTCTTGTACGGGTCGGCGATCCGCCAGTAGATCAGGAAGTCGATGCTGATCGGGGCGTTGTCCTTGGTGATACCCGTCTGGCTCGGGACTTCGATGAACTGCTCGCGCAGGTCGACACGCACACCACGCTGCAGGATCGGCACGACGAACACCCAACCCGGACCCTTGACCTCGTCGGGACTGGTCCGGCCCAGGGTGAACACGAGAAGGCGCTCGTACTGGTTGACGATCTTGATCGCGGCCCAGAACAGGAGCAGGCCGACGGCAAGGAGGAAGGCGACCGCCAAGGCGACGACCACGATGTCCACTCTGGGCTCCTTCTACTGTGCCGGACTTTCGACCGGCGATGCGACGACGATGAGGATGAGGCCGTCCTGGCCGACGACCCGGACCGACGCACCCGATCCGATGGTCGATCCGTTGCTCGAGCGAGCGGTCCATTCCTCGCCCGCCGCGTAGACGACGCCGGTCCGCGCGATCGCAGTCCGGGCGACACCGTCCGTGCCCACCGGGACGGTGTTCGTCCCACCGGCACCGAACGCCTCTGCATCGTGGCGGCGTCGGAGGATGATGCGGAGCACGCCGACGATCGCGAAGATCGCGATCACCGTCACGAACGCTGCAGGCAGGACCTGATCGGTCGTCACGATGCGCTCCCCTCGATGGCCGACCCGGCTCCCGGTCCGGGTTCGACGATGAGGGTAAGCCCGTCCTGACCGACGACGCGGATCTCCTGACCGGGAGGGATCTCGTCCCCGCTGCTCGAGCGTGCCGTCCACTCCTCGCCGGCCGCATAGACGACACCGAGCGGCGCGAGCGAAGTCCGGACGATCCCCTCGCTGCCGGCCGGCACCATGCTGCTGCCACCGGCGCCATAGACATGCGCGTATGCCAGGCTGCGGCGGCGGACGCGCACGATGGTGAACAGGGCGACGACCATGAACGCCGCCGTCGCGACGGCTGTGAGCACGACGAGCGGTGCCGCGACCGTGACGTCCGGGGCCGTCGGCGAGCCCGGCGCCGTGTAGAGCGTGGACGCGCCCAGCACGAAGCAGACGAGCCCGCCGACGGCCAGGAGGCCGTGACTGGCCACGGTCAGCTCGAGGACGAAGAGCAGCACGGCGAGCCCGATGAGGATCAGACCCGCCACGTTGAGCGGCAGGCTGCCGAAGCCGATGAAGGCCAGGATCAGCGCGATCGCGCCGAGGATGCCGGTCACGAAGTTCGGGCTCTGGAGCTCGAACAGGAGGCCGTAGAAGCCGAGCGTCAGCAGGATGAACGCGACATTCGGATCGGACAGCAGGTGGATGATCGACTGGAACGGGTTCATGCCGACATCGACGAACGCGGCGTCGGTCAGTTCGAGCGTCACGGGCTCGGATCGGACCTCGACCGTCTGGCCGTCCGCCTGGCTTCGGACATCCTCGAGCGACGTGGCGATGCCATCGACTGCGCCGACCGCGACCGCTTCGCTGGCCGTCGACGACACCGCCTTGTCGACGGTCGAGACGGCCCACTCGACGTTGCGACCGCGATGCTCGGCGATCGACCGGATGTTGGCGATGGCATCGTTCTTGACCTTGTCCCCGATGGTGCCCGTCAGTTCCTCGCCGCCGGCACCGACCGGTGACGCTGCGCCGATGTTCGTTCCCGGCGCCATGTACGCGAGGTTGGCGGCGAGCGTGATGAACGTCCCGGCGCTGGCAGCCCGGCCGCCACTGGGCGCCACCCAGACGATCGTCGGCACGGGAGCCTCGAGCAGGGCCGACACGATCCGCTGGGTCGCGTCGAGGCTGCCGCCCGGCGTGTTGAGGGTCACGATCACGGCCGATGCACCACCGTCCAACGCCTGCGCCACGCCCTGCTCGACATACGTCGCCATGACGTTGTCGACGACACCCGTCGCCGTCAGCACGTCGATATGCCTGCGGTCTCGTCGGCGCCGCGGACGATGACGACCGGCTGGCGTATGGCGGCCAGCAACAACCACGCCATCCCGGCGAGGAGGATCGAACGACTGAGGCGAGCCGCGGATCGGCTCGCCCGCGCGGATGGACGCATCGGAAACGCTCGTGCGCATTATCGCGCGCCCTCGACCAAAACCTCCTCGATGACATCACGTCGCGTGCACACACGATGGCCGGGCCCTGTTCGGGACCCGGCCACCGAGTAGCGGCGTGCGCGGCGCGCTACATGATCCCGACGATGTGACCCTCGGGATCGGCGAAGAGTGCGACGTTCGTCTCGGGAGCGACCTCGGTCAGCGGCATGATCACGCGACCGCCACCTGCCGCCGCCTTGTCGAGCACACCCTGCGGGTCGTCGGTGTGGACGTAGAAGGTCACGTGACCCTGACCGCCGTCCTGGCTGGCGCCGATCCCACCGGTCAGCCCGCCATCCTGGCGATACATCCCGTAGCCGCCGGGATTGCTCGTGTCCAGGCTCCACCCGAACACGTCCTTGTAGAACTGCTGCAGCGCCGGCCCGTCCTTGCCGACGACCTCGACGTGTACGACCGTCGTCCCCATGGGAGACCTCCATTCTGTTTCGGCGGCAGATCGGCCGCCCCATCACTCACACGACGAACGGGGACAACGCGAATCGACAGGGTGCAGATCGCGGCTCCCCGGGCCCAACGCCTATGGCAGCGGTCGCCAGGCCTGCGCGAGCAGGACGGCCAGCGCAACGAGCACCGCCCCGAGGGCCACGAACAGCACGCTGATCTCCATGATCTCGTGCTTGGTGATGAGGTTGGTCGGGAGGTTCTCGAAGACCGTGTGGAGCTCGTCGGCGCTCTCGGCCGGGTAGTACGTCCCGCCTGTCGCGTCGGCGACGGCTTTCAGCGTCTCCTCATCGATCGCGCGCCGGAACCCGCCGCCGCCCCCACCGCCGCCACCGGTCCCGCCGAAGCCGAACTGGTCGGCGGGTTCGCGACCGACGAACTGGAGGCCGCACGGTGGTCGCTCCGCGTTGGGGTCCGCCGTCCCGAAGCCGATCGTGTAGACGCGGATGCCTCGGGCCGCGGCCTCGGCGGCGGCCTCCACAGGGACGGGGCCGGCGTTGCTGGCGCCATCGGTCAGCAGCACGATGATCGCGGGGGCGTAGGCCCCACGCGGCACCGGGCTTGGCACGGTTGCTGGATCGGAGCCGCCGGCCGGCAGCGGGGCGACGCTGTCATCGATCTCGGCGATGGCGTCGAGCAATTCGAGGATCGCGCTGCCGATCGCGGTTCGCCGTCCTGTCGTCAGGCTCTCGACGACGTCCAGCAACACCTCCTGGTCGGTCGTGGGTGTCTGCACGATCTCGGCGAAACCGGCGAACGCGACGATGCCGATCTGCGTGCTCGATCCCTGCCGGTCGATGAACGAGGCGGCGGCCTCTTCGGCTGCGACCAGTCGGTTGGGTGGGATGTCGGTGGCGCACATGCTGCGCGAGACGTCCATCGCGAGGATCACCGTCGTCCGGCCGGCCGGCACGCTCACGATCTGGACCGGCCGCGCCATCGCCACGACCAGGCTCGCGAGACCGAGCGTGAACAGGGCGAACGGCAGGTGTCGGCGGATCCATGAGGAACCGGTCACGGCCTCCCGGATGAGTGCGAGGCTGGAGTAGCGCAGTGCCGGCTTCCTGCGCCTCAGCAGCCAGATCCGGGCGACGACCAGGATCGGGACGATGGCCAGGAGCAGGAAGGCCCCGGGCGCGAGGACGTCCATCACGGCAGTCGCCCCAGCCAGAGGAGCGCCCCCGCCGCACCCACGAGGAGGATCAGGACGCCCGCCCCGGCGAAGAGCGAGGTGACCTCGGTCGCCTCGGGCCGGATGACGAACCGGGTCTCGATGTCGTCGTAGATCGACGCCAGCTCCGCCGGGTCCGCCGCGGCGTAGTACGCGCCGTCGGTGAGCTCCGCGATACGGCGGAGCGATGGTTCGTCGAGCTGGCTATGGACACGGAAACCCTCGACCTCCAGCGTCGCGCCCTCCTTCGTGCCGAGACCGACCGTGAAGATGCGGACGCCCCGCTCGGCCGCGGCCCCTGCCGCTTCGAGTGGATCCGGCCGCTGGTTGTTCTCGCCGTCGGTGAGCAGGACGATCGCCGCCGGGGCATGCGTCCCGGGCGGAACGACCGGGGGCAGCGGATCGGGATCCGGCGAGCGGTTCGTGTAGTAGCCGGCCTCTGGGTCCCGGTCGGCGGCCGCGATCGCGGTCAGCGAGGAGACGATGCCGCGGGCGATCGATGTCCCGCGTTCGGGTCCCAGCCGGTCGATCGCCGCGAGGACCTGCGCCTGGTCGGAGGTGGGCACGAGCATCGAGAAGCCGGTGTCACTGAACGCGACGATGCCGATGAAGGATCGTCGTCGGCTGGCGGGAGACGAACGTCCGAGCTGCGGCCTTGGCCGCCTCCATGCGGCTCGGATCCATATCCGTGGCGGCCATGCTGCCGGACACGTCGAACGACAGGATGACCGTCCCCTCGAACCGTGGGACGCCGATGACGCTCTGCGGTCTGGCCAGAGCCAGGACGAGGACCGTCATCCCGGTCAGCAACAGGGCGGCCGGGATCCGGCGTCGCAGCGTACTGCGGCGGCCCGCTCCTCCCGCTGGCGTCGGGCTTGCCCGGAGCGCGCCGAGCGCATCGATCCGTCGTCGACGCCGCGCTTCGCGCCGGGCGTAGAGCGCGGCACCCAACGGGATAGCCAGGAGCAGCAGCAGCATCGACGGCCAGAGGAAGCTCACGCCTATGTCCGTCGGCGCCGGCGGCGCAGTGTGGCCATCCGAACGATCGCCTGGACCAGGTCGTCATCGGTCGACAGGGCGACCGCGTCCACGCCCGCCTTCCGGAACGCATCCCGGAGCGTCACCTCTCGACGCTCCGACGCCTCGCGGAAGCGACGACGAAACGCCGTGTCATGCGTGTCGACGTAGAGCTGCTCGCCGGTCTCGGCGTCCTCCATGAGGAGCGGGCCGACATCGGGCAGCTCGACTTCCCGCCGGTCGAACAGCCGGACGGCCATCACCTCGTGGCGCTGGGTCAGCATGTTCAGCGGGCGCTCCCACCCGGGTGCGCTGATGAAGTCCGAGATCACGAAGACCAGCGACCGGCGCTTGATGGTCTGCCGACCGGCGTCGAGCAGCGGCGCGAGATCGGTGAAGGGCGATGACGCCAGTCGCGGCTGGTCGAGCAGGTCGTTGACGAGCCGCAGGACCTGGACCCGACCGCCACGCGCAGGGATCGTCCGATCCACCTGGCTCCCGAAGAGGATCGCCCCGACGCGGTTTCCGCGGCGGGTCAGGAGTCGAGCAAGCGTCGTGACGAAGTCGATCAGGACGCTCCGCTTGAGCCGCTCGCCCTCGACCGTGCCGAAGTCGACCGACGGGCTGAGGTCGAGGAGGAACCAGGCTGTGACCTCGCGATCCTCGACGTATTGCCGCACGTAGGGCGTCGATGTCCGCGCCGTGACGTTCCAGTCGATGTATCGGACGTCGTCGCCCCACTGGTATTCGCGGAGGTCCGCGAAGTCGATGCCGCTGCCGTGGAACAGCGTCCGGTAGTCGCCCTGCAGCAGGCCGTCGAGTCTGCGGACGACCTGCCAGTCGAGGCGCTGGAGGATGCGCTCAGGCGCTGACGACGCTGCCATGGTCGCGCAACGGGACGACAGGGACCGGGATGCGGTCGATGATCGTCGTGAGGAGGTCGTCGCTGTCGATGTCGTCGGACAGCGCTTCGAACGAGAGCACCAGCCGGTGGCGCAGGACGTCGAGGGCCATGTCGAGCACGTCCTCCGGGAGTGCGTAGTCGCGACCGCGGACGAACGCCAGGGCACGCGCCGTGAGGATCAGGTTGATCGACGCGCGCGGGCTGGCGCCGAAGGTGATGTAGCGACTGAGCTCCCCGAGACCATGCGCCTCCGGTTCTCGGGTCGCCGTGGCGAGCCGAACGGCGTATTCCATCAACGCCGGATCGACGAAGACGCGGTCGGCGGCACGCTGCATCTCGATCAGCGACTGGGTCGACAGCACTTCGTGCGCCGTCGGGACCGAGCCGGTCATGCGCTCGACGATGACGAACTCCTCGGTCGGGCTCGGGTAGCCGACGAGGACCTTCAGCATGAACCGGTCGATCTGGGCCTCGGGGAGCGCGTAGGTCCCCTCGGTCTCGATCGGGTTCTGGGTCGCCAGCACGAGGAAGGGATCCGGGACCTTGTAGGACTCCTTGCCGATCGTGACCTGACGCTCCTGCATGACCTCGAGGAGCGCGCTCTGGACCTTGGCCGGGGCGCGGTTGATCTCGTCGGCCAGCAGGAGATTCGCGAACACGGGCCCGAGCGACGTCCCGAAATCGCCCGTCTTCTGGTTGTAGATGCGAGTGCCGACCAGATCGGCAGGGACGAGGTCCGGCGTGAACTGGATCCGCTTGAACTCACCACCGATGGCCTCGGCCAGGGTCCGGATAGCCATCGTCTTGGCCAGTCCGGGCACGCCTTCGACGAGGATGTGACCCCGGGCGAGGAGCGCCACGATGAGTCGCTCGAGCAGGTGATCCTGCCCGACGATCACCTTCTTGACCTCGTACAACAGCCGCTCCATCGGGGCGGCTCCGTCCTGGCTGGCTGAGTGGTCCACGCGTCGATCCCCTGCGCTACGGATGATGTCGGGCGATGGCGTCAGTAGGGCGGGAGCCCGGCGGCGCCGCCTGCGACGTCGATCGGCACGGCCAGGCCGATGCCGATGAAGACGTCGTCATTCGTTGGATTCAGCAGCGCCGTGACGATGCCGATGACATGTCCCTCTCTATCGAGTAACGGTCCGCCGGAGTTGCCCGGATTGACCGCCGCATCGATCTGGATCAAGCCGCGCAACACGACCCCGTTCTCCTCGAGCTTGAAGGAGCGGCCGAGCCCGGAGATCACGCCCTCGCTCATCGAGGCGGCAAGGCCGAACGGGCTGCCGACCGCGTAGGCCTCGCTCCCCTCGCGGACACCGTTCGGGTCGCCCAGGGTCGCGGGCACGATCTCTGCCGGTGGGCTCGCCGCGCGAAGCACCGCGATGTCGTTGGACGCGTCACGGGCCACGATCTCGGCCGGGGATCGGGTGCCGTCGGCGAACGTCACCGCGACGTCCGTGGCGTCGCCGACGACATGCAGGCTTGTCAGTATGTCGCCCGCGAGGTTGATCACGACCCCGCTGCCGACCCCCTCATCGGCACCTGTCCCGCCGTTCGCAGCCGGCCGCTCGATCTCGATGAGCACGACCGATGGTCGGACTGCGGCGTACACGGTTTCCGAGAAGGCCGGCGGGGGCGTCACCGACGCCAAGGCCTCACCGACCTGCGCGTCGACGTCGTCCCGCGTCAGCGGCGGTGGCCCGGGGAACACGACGTTGTACGCGACCACGGCCCCGAAGGCGACGACGGCGCCGACGACGTACGGGACCGACCGACCGAGTCGGCGTATCCGTCGCGGCGCGTCTCCCGATGGGGGCCCTGTCATCTCGTCCACCCGTGCGGCCTGACCGCAGTCTAGCGCGAGGTCACCGATGGCCGGGATCGAGCCCCCCGCTCGTAGGCCTGATCGGGTCGGTCGCTCAGCGACCCGCAGCGACCGGCATGCCGACGAGCTCGGCGCTGACCTGCCACAGACGTGCCGTGGTGGCCCGGTCGTAGGAGGTCGCCTGGGAGGTCTTGGCCTTTGCGCCGGCGAAGTAGGTGCCGGTGATGCCCTCGACGTCGGCCGAACTGGCCAGATGGACCGAGGTCTCGGCACCACGTTCGGGGCTCTTCATGAAGGGTCGCATGAGGGCGATGAGCGGGCCCCATCCACGCGCGGTGTCCTCCCTCCCGAAGGCGGTGCTCGTCACGCCGGGGTGCAGGACGGTGGCGGTGACCCCAGTCCCTTCGAGCCGGCGTGCCAGCTCGTAGGTGAACATCACGTTGGCCAGCTTCGACTGGTTGTACGCACGCTGGCCGGAGTAATCGGGCTTGCCCATCAGGTCATCGAAATCGATCCTGCCCATCGATTGGGCTCCAGACGACACGGTCACGATGCGCGCGGGCGCGCTGGCCTTGAGCCGATCCAGAAGGAGGTCGGTCAGCAGGAATGGCGCCAGGTGATTGAGCGCGAACGTGCGCTCCAACCCGTCCGTGGTCAGATGCCTGTGGGCCCAGAACCCGCCGACGTTGTTGAGGAGCACGTCGAGCCGCGGGTAGGCGGCGAGCACCTCGCCGGCCAGCCGCCGGACTCCGGCCTGCGAGGACATGTCGGCGACGAACACATCCACCGCCGCGTTGCCCGACACGCTGGCGATCTCCGACGCCGCCTGCTCTGCCCGCGCGAGGTCGCGGCCCGTGATGCCCACGCGGGCACCCATCGAGGCAAGGCCGATCGCCGACGCCTTGCCGATCCCGCCGGTGCCACCAGTGACCAGTACGGTCTTGCCGGTCATCGACGAGGTGGCAACCATCGTGCGCTTCCTTTCGGTGTCAGTGCGGCGCCCGACATCCCTTGACGGGGTGTTCGGGCGCCGCGAGTGCTCGGACGGCGATGCGTCAGACGGTGATCGGCGCAGGCACGCGACGGGAGGCGGCCAGGGCCGTGCCATCCGGCCCGACGATCACGTAGGCGATCATCGCCAGGAACCCGAAGTTGAAGATCCCCAGCAGCAGCAGCGCGAGGAACCAGGCTTTGCTGTCGAGCTGCGCCGTGTTCAACAGCGCTCCGATCCACGACACGAGGCCGCCGATCATCGCGCCGACGATCGCGAAACCGCCGGCCACGCCGACCGCGAGCAAGGCAAGGGCGAGCGGCCCGCCATTGACGCCGACGACGTTGTTGCCGTTCATGACGAACACATCGTTCGCCATCGCGAGGCCCACGGCGATGATCAGGAGGATGGCGCCCGCGACTGCTGCGATGACGCTGCCGATGAAGAGTCGGGTGACTGTTGCCTTGGACACGGGAGGTCTCCTTTGTGTCGATGTCGGACTCGTGGTGTGGACTGGATCCGTGTGGATCCTCATGCGGCGGTCCCTGCCAGCGTCAGCGCTTGTGCAGGAGCGCTCGACGTCGCGGATGGCGACGGCGCCACCGCGACGACGATCGTGCCGCGGGCGTGACCCTGAGCGACGTGCTCGATGGCATCACGCGTTCGCTCCAGCGGGTACGTCCCACCGATGACCGGCGCGATCCTCCCGGCTTCGCTCAGCGCCTTGAGTTCCAGCAGGTCGGCAGCGTTCTGGGTCTTCAATGACGGCCCGGCCTGCTGGCGTACGAACATGGACACGATCGCGGTCCTGATCGTCCGGCTGAGCTTGCCGCCGGCGTGGCCACCGCCGTTGGAGATCAGCTTCCCGTTCGGCGTGAGGGCTCGCCTCGTCTCGGCCATCGAGTGGTTCCCGACGTTGTCGAGGATGAGGTCGAAGCGCTGTCCGCCCTTCGTGAAGTCTTCAGCGGTGTAGTCGATGACATGATCGGCGCCGATCGAGCGCACGAGGTCGACGTTCCTGGTGCTGGTGACGCCGGTGACCTCGGCTCCGAGCGCCTTGGCGATCTGCACGCCGAATGAGCCCACCCCTCCCGATGCCCCATTGATCAGGACCTTCTGCCCGGGCTGGACGCGTCCGTCATCGCGGAGGAGCTGGAGGGCGGTCGTCGCCGACACGCCCACGGCGGCCGCTTGCTCGAACGTGAGGTCGGCCGGCTTCTTGACCAACTGGTCCTCGGTCGCCCGTGCGTACTCGGCGAACGCTCCATCGGCCCAGCCGAAGACCTCGTCGCCTGGGATGAATCCGCGCACGTCCCTGCCGACCGCCTCGACGGTGCCCGCGAGATCCGTGCCGGGAACCGGGTTCTTCGGCTTGCGCAGTCCGGTGGCGAAGCGCATGACGAACGGCGTGCCGGTCATGAGGATCCAATCACCGACGTGGATCGATGCGGCATGAACGCGGACCAGGACCTCGTCGTCGCCGATCTCTGGCTTGTCGACATCCCGCGCCTGCAGGACGGCAGGTGAGCCGTAGCTGTCTTGGACGATCGCCCTCATCTGTGTCTCCCGACTTTACGATGTAAACCTGACGCCGTAAACCATACGGTGTAAAGTAGACAGTGTCAACAGCACATATCACGCGAACCGCTTCCTGGAGAAGTCGATGACCACGCAGACCGACGAAACCACCCAGCGACGTGTCCCACTGACGCGCGCTCGGGTCCTCGAGATCGCCGTCGCGCGTGCCGATGTCGGCGGCCTCGAGGCCCTCTCGATGCGCAAGCTGGGCCAGGAGCTCGGTGTCGAGGCGATGGCGCTCTACCACCACTTCGCGAACAAGGACGACCTCGTGGACGGGATGGTCGATCTGGTCTTCACCGAGATCGAGCTGCCTGACTCCGGGCCTGACTGGAGGAGCGCCATGCGCAAGAGGGCTGTCTCGGTGCGTGACGCGCTGCTCCGCCACCGCTGGGCGATCGGCTTGATGGAGTCGCGCCGGGCGCCCGGTCCGGCGAACCTTCGACACCACGACGCGGTGATCGGCAGCCTTCGCGCAGGCGGCTTCGACATCGCGATGGCCGCCCACGCCTACTCGCTACTGGACAGCTACATCTACGGCTTTGCGCTCACCAAGATGAACCTCCCCTTCCAATCCTCAGAGGAGGTCGGCGACGTGGCCGAGGCCATGCTCGCGCCGTTCCCGGCAGGTGAGTACCCGCATCTCCTCGAGATCCTGACCGACCACGTGATGCAGCCTGGGTACGACTACGGCGACGAGTTCGAACTCGGGCTGGATCTCATCCTCGACGGCCTCGAGCGGATGCGCAACGAAGCCTGACCTCGGTGGCCCCATCGGCCATGCGTGGAGCCGTGACTATGAGGTCAGGGACCGTCGCCGCATCGGGGCGCAGGATCGATCGATGCGATCGCCGGCTCCACTCGCGTCCAGCGTCAGCGTGGCGCGGCCCCATCCGTCGCGAGCGTGGCTCTCCGTCCAGCCCCGCCGGCTCCTGGCCAGGATCCGCGAGAGCGAGTACGCGACCGTCGGAGCGAGCCCTCGATTCCGTGCCGTCCAGCGACGTCGGACCGTAGCAGCCAGTCGCGTCGGGTTCGTCGTCATCGCGGCCGCCGTCTTCTTCGACGCGATCGCGTTGTACGACATCCAACCGGGCATGGGGCCCATCCTTCTCGCGCTGAACGGCACGGTCGCCGCCCTCGCACTCCTCGGCGTCTACGCCCTCGGCCACGGGCTTCGCCGACGACCCGAACCGATCACCGCGCTCGTCACGCTGGCCGTCGTGTTCGCGACGGCGATGACTGCCTTCCTCGTGCCTGAGCTCGCGGTCCAGACCATCGGCTACCTGCTGCTCATCCCGGGCCTCGTCGCGTTGATCGTCCCCTGGAGCACGCGCGCACATGTGTGGTGGCTGGCGGGGTACGCCGTGATCGCCTATGGCTATCTCATGTTCGGGCCGAGCCCGGTCCTCAGCGTCGTGGACCGCAGCGACCTGATCGTCGTGGGCGTCATCGCGGTCGCCACGAGCCTGGCCGGTCACGTCCTGCTGCAGCGCGCCCAGATCAAGAATCACACCCAGTTGCAGAAGATCCAGTCGCTCCATCGCCGAGCCGACGCGGATATGGCCGAGCTCGCGCGCGTCCACCACGCCCTCGAGGAAACGGCGCGGGTGGATCCGTTGACCGGTGCCGGCAACCGCCTTCGATTGCGCGAGGACCTCCGCTCTACCCGGGCCCGCATGAACCGACTCCATCACAGCTACGGACTCGTCGTGCTCGATCTCGATCACTTCAAGCGCGTCAACGACGAGCTCGGCCATCTCGCCGGCGACGCGGCCCTCAAGGGCGTCGTCGCCGCGATCAAGGACACCATTCGCGCCGAGGACGCGATCTATCGCTTCGGCGGCGAGGAGTTCCTCGTCGTCCTGCGCCTCGACACGTTCGAGAACCTGACGACAGCTGCCGAGCGCCTGCGGGCGGCTGTCGCCGATGCCCGGATCGCGCATCCCTCGAACGAGCCGCTGGACGTCGTGACGATCAGCCTTGGCTGCGTGCTCCTGACCCCGGGCGACCTCAGTCAGTCCGACGACGAGTGGTTCGCCAGGGCCGATGCCGCGCTCTACCGGGCCAAGGCCAACGGTCGCAATCGGGCCGAGGTCACCGCCTGAGGATCACTCGGGGAACGTGACCGAGTGGAGCAGCTCGAGGAACGTGGCGCGATCGGCCGGGTCGTTGGCGGCGTGGATGGCCGGATCGCGGAAGCCGAACAGGTAGGCGTTCCCATCGTGGACGGCGATCGCGTTGTTGATCAGGATCCCGCAGTCCCATCCCAACAGGACGGCAGCCTCGCCCCCGATGTCGATCGGATCGTTGACCTCAGGCACAGCCGGGCACGTGTCGCTGTGCTCCGCGGCATTGATGGCAATGCTTTCCTTGACCTTGCCGGCCAGGTCCTTGGTCGTCGGTGCCTCGAACAACCAGGCACTCGACGCCGCCCGACTGATGAACTGATCCGCCTGCGGCACGTCGTGGAATGGGGCTCCCTTGCCGTCCCATGCCTTGGTCGCCTGGATCGCCGTCCAGCCGGCCGGTAGCGTCAGCGAGTAGCCGTACGTCTTCGAGGTGAAACTCGTGGTTGCCGCCGACGCACTCGGGGATACGGTCACCGCGGGGCTCGGCGCCGACGGCGACGCCGAGGCCACCGTTGACGCGGAGGCTGCCGGTTCGCTCGACGGCGTCGCGGATGCGTCGATCGTAGGCGAGGAGCCACCGGCACAGGCGGCGACGACCAGCGCGGCCGCGATGCCGACCGAGGCGCGAACGATGTTCGACATCAGATCCTCCATTCGAACGGCACATGCCGCAATCAACGTCGATGGCTGCATCCCTGACCTCCTCATGGTTCGAGCCGTTGCCAGCTCGGCTTGCAGACGACCCGGCCATCGACGCTCTGCAACGTCACCGGGGGTTGCCGAAGCTCTCGATCGATCGAGCGCAAGACGCTGCGAAATGTCGCGGAGTCCGACGAACTGACCTCGACCCAGAGCAATGCGGCCCCGTCCGGAGACCAGACGAACCACTCGGACTCGGGTCCGAGGACGGGCTCACCAGAGGGCATCGATCCCTCCATGTGCACGGTGGTCAGGCGGTGCACCGCTCCGTCGGCAGACGATTCGTACGCCAGGATCTCGCCGTCCGGCGACCACTCGGGTTGGCTCTCGGTATCTGGCGTGTGGGTGATCTCCCGATCGCCGGTCCCGTCGGCGCCGATCACGAAGATGTCGCGCGGTGGGTAGGCGGATGGGGCTGGGTCGATGCCCGGCGAGGAAGCTGGCTGACCATCGGGCAGACCGACGTAGGCGATCGTCTGGCCATCCGGTGACCACGACATCCCGTCGTCGAGGAGGGCTGGCCGGGTCGTCAGGCGGCGCAGATCGGCTCCGTCCGCGTCGATCACGTCGATGGCCGAACGCACGTGCACGCCGGTGCTGGGGTCCGTGACGAATGCCGCGAAGGCGAGGCGACGGCCATCCGGTGACCACACCGGGGAGGCGTAGTTCGATGACGCGTCCCCTGACAGGATGCGGTCGGGCGCACCGCCGTCCAGTGGCGCGACCCAGAGCTCGACGCTGTCGGCGAGCTCTTTGAACCATGCGACACGGGTCCCATCGGGCGACAGGGCATATGCCACCGATGTGGGCGGCTCATCGACGAGGAGGATCGTCCTGGCCGGTGTCCCATCGGCGCGCTCGACAACGAGGGACGCCGCCCCCTCGTACGAGACGGCCGCGAGCACGCTTCCGTCCGCCGAGTAGGTCGGACAGCGACCGGATTCGATGCCGTGATCGCCCGATCCGTCCGGGTTGATCAGATGCGTCCCGGCGGCCTGGTGGTTGTTGCCCTGGACCGTGAAGACGATGACGCCATTGCGTGCCAGGGGCAGGAGCGGCTCGGTCTGGAACGCGCCGACGGCGAGGGCGGCGAGGACGACGATCAGCAGGAGGCTCAACAGGAGCAGGACGTACGCGGCGCGCACCGCCGGTCGGCCCATCCCCATGCGCTCCGCCCAACGTCGAAGCCGGTCGCTCAGCGCGCCACTGCCGGTTCGGTCGTCTGCGATCGCTCCACGCGCGATGGCTGTGTCGTCCATCGCCGGCGCGAGGTCGGCATAGCGTGCCAGCGCGTCGGCAAATCGGGTCTCGAAGGTCGGGTCGTCACGCATGGTCGATATCCGTTCGGAGTCTTTCCATGAGCCGCGCCAGGCGAGTCCGGACCCCTGACGCCGACAGACCGACGTGGCGAGCGATCTGCGTCGAATCGAGATCTGCCACGAACCGCAATGCCAGGAGCCGTCGGTCGTCCGGGCTCAGTCGTGCCAGCGCGCGCTGGAGATCGACAAGGCCGATGACATCGGCTGGGTCGCCGCCGGCAGCCACGTCAAGCACGTTGGAGATGTCGATGACCGGGCGACGTCGTTGCCCGCGCATGGACTGGCGAGCTTCGTTGGCAGCGATGGCGATGAGCCAGGGCCGCACCTGATCCGGGTCACGCAATGTCGGCAGACGACGCCACGCGATCGACCAGGCTGCCTGGACGGCGTCGCGCGTCGCCTCGGGATCGCCGCAGATGACGAACGCGACTCGCGCCATGGCCTCGCGGTGCTGTGACACGAGGCGCGTGAAGGCTCCCTCGTCACCTTCCGCCGCGAGGCGGACCGTCGTCGCCACGACCGATGCGTCCTGCACGGCGATCCCCGTCATATGAGGTAGATGCCGTCGAGGTGGCAAGTGTCCCACCATCTGCCGTCGTCGCTGTCAGCCGATCACGATGCGGCAGGCCGCCTGGCGCTCCCCGGACGGCGTGGTCAGCGCCGCATTCCAGTACCAATCGGTCATGGCGTGAAGGAGCGTGTCCTTCGTACGGTGCGGTCTAGCACCATGCCATCGCGCCTCGATCCCCAAGCCGTCTTCGGCGTGCTCGCCCGCGTCCCACGGCGAGCCGGTTTCCGCGCGCTCGTCGTCATACCGGCGGTCGCCGTCATCGTGGCCATGGCCATCGTCGTCTCGAACCGCGTCGCCGACGAGCTCCGCGAGAGCGCAAAGGAGTCGGCGATCCAGAACATCGAGGCGATCGTGCGTGGCTATGTCGATCCAGACCTCGACGAGACGAGCCTCGACCTCGATGCCCCGCGCGACGTCGATGTCGATCCCCAACTCGAGCGGCTGATCCTGTCCGGCGAGATCCGCCGCGTCAACGTCTGGTCGCGCGACGGGCGCATCGTCTACTCGAGCTCGCCGGAACTCCGCGGCCAGCGCTTTTCGATCGGTCCACTGCTCTCGAGCGCGTACGCGGGCGATGGGGTGGCCCGCTACATCGATGCCGACACCGCGAACGCATCGGGTGACACCCGGCCCGGTGCCGAGTCGCTCGCAAGCGGTCGCTATCTCGAGCTGTTCGTCCCGATCCGAGGGATGGTCGACGGCAATCCCATCGGCGTCTACGACGTCTACCAGGATGCCGGCCGCATCGAGGAACGCATCGCGGCGACCCGCCTGGGTGTGTTCATGGTCGCCCTCATCGCCGCGAGCATGCTGACCGCGCTCATCATGTTGTCGTTCGGCGGCGCCTCGAGGGTCCTGACCCGTCAGAATCGCCAGCTGCAGGACCAGGCCGCGACCGAACGACTGCTGCTCGTCGACCTGCAGCGGAGCGAGGAGCGCTTCCGCTCGCTGGTCCGGAACGCCTCGGATGGCGTGATCGTCCTCGGCGCCGACGGTCTCGTCAGGTATGAGAGCCCGGCTGTCGAACGGATCCTGGGGCGAACCGACGCCGAGAGGATCGGGCGCACGGCGACGACCGACGTCCACGCCGACGATCGCGCCGCCGTCCAGCGGCGTCTCGCCGAGGTCGCCAGTGCGAGCGGCTCAGAGGCGACCTTCGAGTTCCGGGCGCGTCACGCCGACGAATCCTGGCGAACGCTCGAGGCGATCGCCAAGAACCTGCTCGATGACCCGGCGGTCGGGGGGGTCGTCGTGAACTACCGCGACATCACCGAGCGCAAGGCCCTCGAGGAGCAGCTCCGCCATCAGGCCTTCCACGACGTGCTCACCGGGCTGGCCAACCGCTCGCTCTTCCGCGATCGTCTCGGTCACGCCCTCGCGCGGGCAGCCCGTGGGGCGAGCCCCACGGCGGTCCTGTATCTCGACATCGACGATTTCAAGTCGGTCAACGATCGGTTCGGGCACACCGAGGGCGACCGACTCCTCATCGCCGTCGGCCAGCGCCTGCAGTCGGCGACCCGCGCCGGCGACACGGTGGCGCGGCTGGGTGGCGACGAGTTCGCGGTGATCGTGGAGGAAACGGATCCCGTCGAAGCGCGACATGCGGCAGATCGGATCCTCGAGATCCTGGCCGAGCCCTTCGACCTCGGCGGGCGGGAGACGACGGTCCGGGCGAGCATCGGCATCGCCAGCCAGGCGGTCGACGGCGCCGACGCCGACGAGCTGCTGCGGCGCGCCGACATCGCGATGTACGCGGCGAAGTCCCGGGGTGGCGATGGTCATGCCACATACGAGGCTCGTCTCTACGAGGCGACGGTCGCCCGCATGGAGATCAAGGCGGACCTGCAGGGCGCGCTCGAACGGGGCGAGCTCGGCGTGGCCTATCAGCCGATCGTCGACATCGGGACAGGCGCCGTCACGGGGACCGAGGCGTTGATGCGCTGGCAGCACCCGGACCGCGGTCTGATCCCGCCGTCCGACTTCATCCCGCTGGCCGAGGAGAACGGGCTGATCCTCGAGCTTGGCCGATGGATCCTCGAGAAGGCATGCCATCAAACGAAGGGTTGGCAGCTCGAGGCCGGCCGCCCGGAACTCACGGTCAGCGTCAACCTCTCCGGCCGCCAGATCGCCGATGGCGACCTCGTCGGCGATGTCGCCCGGGCGCTCGCGGCGTCGGGTCTCGACCCGTCCTGCCTGACCCTCGAGATCACCGAGAGTGTCCTGGTCCGGGACATCGAGGCGACCGTCGCGGCGTTCCGCGCGCTCAAGAGCCTGGGCATCAGGCTGGCCATCGATGACTTCGGCACCGGCTACTCGTCACTGAGCTATCTGCGCCAGTTCCCCATCGACATCCTCAAGATCGATCAGTCCTTCGTGGCCAGTCTCGACGAGGGCGCCGACTCGAGCGCCCTCGTGCGCTCGATCCTCAATCTGAGCACGACGCTCCACCTCGAAACGGTCGCCGAGGGGATCGAGACGGCCGAGCAGCGGTCGGCGCTCGAGTCATTGGGCGCGAACCATGGTCAGGGCTACCTATTCGCTCGACCGATGAGCTCGGCCGATCTCGGCAGCCTGCTCGCCGTCGGTGGGAGGGGCGTCGCCGAGACCGGGCCCTCCGCCGGGGCAGCCCCGCCGACCACTCCGCCATCACGCAGGCGCGCCGCAGGTCTGCGTGCGAGCCACCGCCGACCCACCACGCAACGTGAGGTTCGACCATGACGCCCACCACGCAAGCACCCGCGCGCACGGCCCCACCGCCACGCATGCTGCTTCTCGGCCTCGTCGTCGCGGCGATCGCCGGGGCAGCCCTGCTCGTCGCGTTGCGGCCGTCGGCCGCCGTCGCGCCCCGGACGATCGCTCTCGAGACCCTCAACGCCTCCGGCGTCACCGGTGCCGTCACGTTCACCGACCTCGGCGGCCGCACGCGTGTGGACGTCACGGTCGAGCCCGCCGGCAACCGGGATATGCCGGCCCATATCCATCCGGGAACCTGCGCCGATCTCACGCCGCAACCCAAGTTCCCGCTCGAGAACGTCCGCGACGGTCGCTCGACCACGGATGTCCCGGCCCCGCTCGGTGAGCTCTTCGGAGGCAACCTCGCCGTCAACATCCACAAGTCCAACGACGACCTCAAGACCTACACGGCGTGCGTGGACATCCGTTAGACCGTCGCTTGTGTCGCGCTCTCGGATCGACCCTCATCGCGGTCATCACGGCGGGCTGTGCCGACGCGGGCGAGGCGAGTCCGAACCCATCCTCGGCCGTCGAAGTCACCATCGCGACGGCGGCCGGCGATAGGCTCGCGTTCGAACCTGCCGAGGTCAGCGTGCCCTCGGCAGGCACGCTGACCATCACCTTCCACAATGGTTCGGCGCTGGCCCACAACCTCGTGTTCACGTCCGGCATCAGCGTGTCCACGGGCTCGATCGTCGAGCCCGGCTCCATCGAACGGCTATCGGTGGCGCCGCTCAAACCCGGTCGCTACCGGTTCGTGTGCACGATCCACGAGGGGATGGCAGGCTCGCTCGTCGTCGAGGGAGCGACCGCCCTCCGCTAGCGTCGACCCGACGTCAGCGCGCGAGCCGGATATGGCCGTTCGACCCGATGGCCTCGATGTCCCATCGCTTCCCAAAGGCCGGCAGACCGCCGATGAAGACGCGACCGATCGCTTCGGGTAGGTGCGGGTCCAGCACCAATGCGCCATCGACCGCGTCCAGGCCGAGCATGGCTCGGACGAGCGCGACCGGTGTGCCGGTCGCCCACGCCTGCGGGCTGCAGGCCGTCGGGTAGGGGATCGGGAACCGGCCGACCGATCGCTCGTACCCCGAGAAGGCCTCCGGCAGCCGGTACCCGGAGAACGCCGCAGCCTCCAGCAGTGGCATCGCGATCCGGTTCACCTCGTCCCGGAACCCGTAACGCGCGAGCCCCATGGCGATGATCGAGTTGTCGTGTGGCCATACCGTCCCGAGGTGGTAGCCGATCGGGTTGAACCCGCGGTCGTCGGTGGAGAGCGTGCGGACACCCCAGCCCGAATGGAGCGCATCGGACATCAGGTGGGCCGCGATGACCCCGGCTCGCTCCTGCGGCACGATGCCGGTCCAGAGCAACTGGCCGATGTTCGAGGTCATCGAATCGATCCGACGCTTGTCACCGTCGAGCCCGATCGCGTAGTAGCCGCCCCGCTCGTCGATCCAGAAGTCGCGGTCGAACCGCTCCTGGAGTGCCTGGGCCTCGGCCCGCAACCGCGTCGCGAGCGCGGGATCGGCAAGTGGACCGTCGGCGAGTTCGGCCAGTCGCTGCTTCGCGTCGTACACATAGCCCTGGATCTCGCAGGTCGCGATCGGCAGGGGCGGGATCGTCGCGTCGGCGAACTGGATCCCGTCCCACGAGTCTCGCCAGCACTGGTTGCCGAGGCCCTGCGACGAGCGCGTCGCGTATTCCACATACCCGTCGCCGTCGAGATCGCCGTATTCGTCGATCCAGCGCAGCGCGGCGAGGGCGTTGTCCCGCAGGGACACGACGAACTCGTCGTCCCTCGTCCAGCGCCAGTACTCGGAGAGCAGCGTCAGCCACAGGATCGTGGCATCCGCGGTGCCGTAGTAGGGGCTATGCGGCTTGAGCTCCAGCCGGGTGAGCTCGCCGGCGCGCAGCTCGTGCGGGATCTTGCCCGGCTCCTCATCGCGGAAGTCGTCCATCTTCGTGCCCTGGAGCGTCCCAAGGGCGATCAACGCGCCGCGCGCGATCCGGGGCCCGAAAGCCACCAACTGGTACGACGTCAGGAGTGTGTCACGGCCGAAGAGTGTCAGGAACCACGGCAGCCCGGCGGCCGGGAGCACGATGTTCTCGTGCGGGGTCTTCACCTCGATGCGGAGGGCCAGGATGTCGCGAGCGCTCTTGGCGATGACGTCCGTCAGGAGCTGCGAGTCCGACTCGAACCGCGGGATCTGCTCAAGCCACCGGCTGACCGGATCGGCACCCTCGGGGGCGAACGCCTCCCCGAAGTCGCGGTGCAACGGCTGGATCTCGTTGGGTCCGAGCCGCAGTGGTACGCGCACGTCGCACGTCCACTCGCCTCGAGGTGGCAATGCGAGATCCCAGACGAAGTCGTCACCATCGAGCCGGTCGGGTGGCGTCGAGACCTCCACGACGGTCTCGGCATCGAACCCCTCGTTCGCATAGCGGAAGGCGAGCCTGGCGCCGTCCGGAGCGTGATCGCGGACGATCTGCGCCGATCGGTCGCGCACGACGTCCTTGACCTCGAAGAGGTCGGCGAAGTCGGTGCCGACGGCGAGTCGCAGCTCGACGTTGACCGGCTTTTCCACGTAGTTGCTGACCTCGATGCGCTCGTGGAGGCCGTCGCCCACGAACCGGAGTCGGCGGATGCCGAGCGTATTCGGTGCGAGACCCGCCATCTGCGGGTTGGTCAGGAAGAACGCCGCCGAGTAGTGGTCGACCGTGCCTGATCGAAGGGCGAGCAGCCGTTCCCCATCGACCGTCAGGAGCCACTGGTCCAGGAACCGCGTGTCGGCGTGGATCAGGCCCCCGATCGAGCCTTTGGTGACGTCACCGACGGCGTCCGAGTACAGGAACGTCCGTCCCTCGAGGATCGCGATGGCATTCGGGCCAAGCTCAGGCGGCAGGTTCCGGCGCTTGGGGCTGGGGATGCTCCGGTCTACGGTCGAGCCGGGCATCGGATCGGCGGGCGTTGCCCGCTTGACGACGGTTTCAGCGATCTGCGCCATGGTCGTCAGGTCCCCTGTGACTACGCCGACGTCAGGGCGATGGACGAACCCGTCTAGCCCTCGGCGACCACCGCTGACGCATCGGTGAGCGAAGGCTCGCGTACGGGGCCTGGGACCACAAGGACGCGCACACTACCAACGCGTCGCCCGATCGGCTGACTCACACACATATCGGAACGCCACAATGGGGCATGACTAGCTGCCCTCGATGCGGGTTCTGATCCTCGGAGCGACTGGCCGGGTGGGCAATCTGGCCCTCGCGGGTGCCTTGGCCGCCGACCACGAGGTCGTGGCTCTTCTTCGAGGCCCCGGCCGGCTGGATGCTCGACCGGGCCTGACGGTCCTGGGCGGGGACATCACCGATGCTTCGGCCGTCGGCGGGGTGATGCGGGGTGTCGACGCGGTTATCGCGGCAGTCGGCCCGCGGGGAAACACCATCGAGGACGAGCGGGCGCTCGAGACCGGGATGCGCAACGTCGTGACCGCGATGGGCGATGCGGGTGTTCGGCGCCTGGTCGCACTCTCAGGGGCGGGTATCGACGTTCCCGGCGACCGCAAGCCATGGCTCGATCGAGTCGCATCTCGGGTGGTTGGCCGCGTGGCGCGACACGTGGTCGGCGCGAAGCAACGTGAGTACGAGGTCTTTTCTGCAGCCGACTGCGACTGGACGGCGTTGCGTCCACCCCTCGTCACCGACGGCCCGACACGGGGGTATCGGCTCGATCTCCGTCTGAAGCCTGGCGCGCGAGTGCGTCGAGCCGACGTTGCCTTGGCATTGGTCGACCAGTTAACGGACAGTCGCTTCCATCGGGCGGCGCCGTTCGTCCTGCCGCCGACCGAGCCATGATCGTCCTCGACCGGCCATGCGCCCCGGTCGGACCGTGGCCGCCTGCTTCCGGCGCACACGGCCTCAGGTGGTGGACGGCGTCGGGGCCGTGTCAAGGCCGCCGAGCAACTCGCCCCAGTGGCCGCGGCGCATCACGAGCAGAAGCACCCACCCGACCGGGATCGGGACGAACCACTGGGCGATCCGGAACAGCATCACCGCGGCAGTGAGCTGCTCGGTCAACCCCGATCCGGCCACGCTTGACAGGATGCCGATGTAGGCGAATTCGGTGACGCCCACGCCGCCCGGCGTGATGGGCACCAGCGACACCATCCCGACGACCGCCATCGCTGCCAGCACGGCCGACGGCGGGAGCACATCTGGGCCGACCCCAACGCACCAGAGGGCGACCACGAGCACGACGAACCAGGCGAGTTTGGCGGCCACGGCTGCGGCGAACCCACGCAGGCCGTGCTGCGTGAGGATGGCCTTCGAGCGCTCTCGAAGGTCAAGGATGCCCTCGACGATGCCCGTTGGCGGCGTCTTCCGGAAGAGCTTCCAGATGCGCTGGGCCATCCGGTCGAGCCAACCGCCCAGCTTCCGGGCTAGGCTCTCCGAGCGCACGATGGAGGACAGCAGGACCGCCGCGGCGACGAGCACGATGAGGCCGATCAGCGCGAGCAGGAACGCACGCGTCTCGGCCGGGTGACCGGTGACGAGCAAACCGCCCGTGGCGATCAGCGGCAGGGCAAAGTAGGAGAACGTCTCGAAGAGGGCCGCGAGGACGATCCCGGCGCTCGCGATAGGGGTGGGGATCGACCACTGGCGGTACAGGAGGAGCCGCGTGGCGATGTCGGTCGGCCCGGGCACGGTGCTGACAACCGCGCGCGCAGCTAGGTCCGATCCGACCGCGTGCGGCCAGGACAGCCCGGGCACGAGGACCCGGGTGGGGCCGGCGTTGGCGACGTAGGCGACCGCGCTGGCAGCGCCGAGAAGCGCGATCTGCCCGGGGGTCAGCGCCGCGAGCGCGGCCCGAACCATGTCGTAGTCAATCAGGCGTGGCAGCACGACCCCGAACACGAACAGGAAGACCCCGACGAGCACGAGCACGCGCCCCGCCATCGCCCGACGGCTCGGGGCTGGCTGGGTGGCCGCTCCGCCGGGCGTGCTCGCGCTCGTCTCGGCGGATCCAGCGTGCGGCATGGCGTGAATAACCATAGCGCGCGCAGATCTGCCCGCCCTCGTGGCACATCGGCGCCGGTCGGTGGATCGTGCTCGGACTCTTCAGCTCTAGAACGAGGCCAGGAACCCGTCGACCACGGCCGCGGTCTCGGCCGGCTGCTCGAGTTGTGGAAGATCCCCGGCGTGCGCGATCGTGATCCGTTCCAGATGGCCATTCGCCGTGACCAGCGCCTCCGCGGCCGCGGGGTCGGTAAAGCGGGGATGGTCCCCGAAGACGAGGAGCGTCGGGTTCGCCAGCCGCTTGTAGGCGCCCTCCGCCCGGGGGTCATCGAGCAACCCGGAGACGAACGCCAGCGGAGCTCGAAAGGCGCCTGGCTGCTGGCAGGTCCGCCAGCAATACCGCTCGTACTCCCGCGGGACCTGTTCCGGATCCGCAAAGATCTGCCGGAGGAACCAGCGGATGACCTGGCGCCGAGCAAGCACCTCGAACAGCAAGCGACCGATCCCCGTCAGGCGAAGGAACCGGTAGATGATCCGGGAGATTCTGCCGGCACTGCCCTTGAATCGGCCGAATCCGGTCGGACTGATGAGGACGATCCGGCCGAAGCGCTGCGGATCCTCCGCGGCGGAGGCCGCGACATACTGCCCCGGCAGCGAGAGCGCGACGACATCCATGGAGATCTCGCCCGGCTGCAGGGCGGCCGACCGGATGGCCTCGAGTTGGTCGCCGTAGAGTGCCCACCCATAGGGCGCATCGGGCCGATCCGATGTGCCGAATCCCAGCCAGTCGACCAGCACGACTCGTCGGTGCTCGGCCAGCCGTGACGCCAGCGGAGCGAGCTCGATCCCGGAACCGGCTGCGTTGAAGCTGTGCAGGAGCAGGACCGTCCGACCCTCGCCCAGCCGGTAGGCGGCAACCCGCCCGGCGGCAGTCTCCAGATCAAACGGGACCCCCGCTACGGGCGAGGGCAAGGTGATCATCACGCCCGTGCCCTAAGCGCTTCGATCAGCTCGCCAAGCCCTCGCGGATCCGCGACCCAGCCGTCCGCACCGAGATCGAGTGCCACTCGTTCGTCCGGAACCGCGTTTCCGCCTACCAGGCGCGGAACCGACGGCCGTTCACGACGCGCGGCGGCCAGGAGGCGTCCGGCTGCGGGACGACGCTCGATATCGACCACACTCACGACGACCGCTGCGAGAGGTCCCGCATCTCGCATCGCAGCGGCGAGTGACACGGTCGGCGTGTCGGGGCCCAGGTTGAGTACTTCATATCCGGCATCGGTCAGGATGTCGGCGAGCATCGCGACCCCCAGCCCATGACGCTCTCCGGGCGGCATCGCGACGATGACGACGCCTTTCTTGCGGCCTGGGTGCACGAACCGAGGGCCGAGACGTCCGATCAGCGTCGTGGCCACACTGCTCGCGAGATGCTCTTGGTCGACGGAGATGCCATCCGATGCCCACAGCGCCCCGATGGCGTGCAGCGACGGCGCGAGGACGCGGACGTAGATCTCGCCTGGCTCGAGGCCCGAG
This sequence comes from uncultured Chloroflexia bacterium, assembly GCA_963813535.1. Taxonomy (GTDB): domain Bacteria; phylum Chloroflexota; class Limnocylindria; order Limnocylindrales; family CSP1-4; genus SPCO01. The sequence continues at coordinate 659,175 of CAWEZH010000003.1, forward strand.
GCCATTGCAGCCTCGACGACCTGCCAGCTACCGGCGACGTCGCCGCTGAGCATCCGCGCCCGCAGCCGCTCCTGCCAGGTCGATACCCGGGGGTGGCTACCCCCGCGGCGGCGGCGACCACGGGCGGGCGTTGTCGTGGCGCCCGCGAGATCGGCAGGGTCGACCATCCACGTACCGCCGATCTTCCGGGCCGGCAGGATGCCCAGCCGGACGCGACGGTAGATCGTCATGTAGTGGACGCCCAGACGATCGGCCGCCTCGAGCAGGCTGAGATGGCCGGAAGGGTCCGACGGGGTCAACGCGCCAGATTCCCCGCGAACACCTGCCATGCGAGGGTCGACTTCGCGATCAAGCTGAGCATGAAGGAGGCCCTCTCGCCGAAGACGTTCGACTTCCACCGACCGACCCGCCGGTACTGGAGCCACAGGTTAAGCGCGAAGATGTCGAACGTCGCCGTCACCGGCAGCGCGTGAAGGCGGTGGCGAGGGCGAGGAAGGCGACCCCCTGACGGCATGGACAAGGCCGAGCCCGATATCGCAGTGCCGCAATGACGCGGCCCGAGACGCAGGGAGTTCGACCGTCGGCGTGGAATGAGTCGGTCGCTGGCGATCACGAGGGAGTCCTGTATGGGACGAGGGTGGGGCCTGCAGGAGGCAGGCCACACCCTCGAGTGGGAGCGATGGTACTGAGGATCAGTCGGTCGGCGGCAAGATGACCTTGTCGATGACGTGGATGACGCCATTCGACGCCATCACGTCGGGAGTCACGACCTTCGCACTGTCGTTCAGATAGACGACGCCGTCTTTGACGGCGATAGCGATCGGCGAGCCCTCGACCGAATCGGCTGAGGTGAGCCCGACGATCTGATCGGATGACACGGCCCCCGAGACGACGTGGTACAGCAGCACCTGCTTAAGCGCCTCCTTGTCGGCGAGCAGCCCCTCGAGCGTGCCGGCTGGGAGTGCCGCAAAGGCCTCGTCAGTGGGCGCAAGCACGGTGTAGGGACCCTCGCCCTGGAGCGTCTCCACGAGCCCGGCGGCCTTGACGGCGGTCAGGAGGGTGGAAAAGGAGCCCGCCTCGGTGGCAGTCTGGACGATGTCCTTGGCCATGGTGGCTGCCGAAGCCGAAGGCGCGGCGCTTGGGGATGCGGCGGACGTGGCTGCCGGGCTCGGCGTCGACGCGTCGGTGGTCGACGCGCTCGGCGATGCAGCGGCGGAGCAGCCCGCGATCGCGATCGCGAGCGCTGGCACGAGGAGGGTGATGGATCGTTTCATGACTGATGACTTCCCTTCGAGCTCTTGGCTTGGGTGTGATGTCGGGTCTGACTGACTCGACCTCAGGTATTATTTAGCACTAAATCTGCGTTGTCAAGCAACCAAAGGGGACTGGGCATCCCTTGGGCCCTCCCCACGCTCGAGCGCGCGTAGGGCTTGGTTTCACGGGCGGGCCCGCCCACACGAGCCCGTCGCACCGTGAACCGCAGACCTCAGACGGCCGACCCGGGCCGGGTTTCCGTCGGGCCTCCCAAAGGCGCAGTGATCGCGGTGGGCCGTAGCCGGCCGGGCCGGCCGCCTAGGGTTTCGAGCCCGATGATGCGAACGAAGTCGGCATTACGGCGCGACGTGATCGGCCTCGTCGGCGTCAGCCTCGGCCTTCGTTCGGTGGATCGTGTCCGGTGCGTGCTCAGGCGGCGCGTACATCGTGTACAGGCGGAGGTCGCTCGACCCCGTGTTCACGAAGTTGTGGCGCGTCCCGGCCGGAACGTGGACAAGGCGGTCGGGTCCTACGGGACTCTGCTCGTCATCGAGGATCGCGACACCCTCGCCCTGAACGAACGCCAGGACCTGGTCCGTGTGATCGTGGATCTCCTCCCCGATCTCGCCTCCCGACGGGATGCACATGACGACGACCTGGGCGTTCGGCCCGGTCGAGAGAACCTGCCTGAAGGATGTGTTCGTCTTCGCGGCGGCGACGATATCAACGTTGAACGCCATGCTGCACCTCACGCGACTCACTCCAGCGTCGACCGATCGCGAACGTCTCCGATCGCCGACGGATGCCGAGATCGATCATCCGGGGCCCGAGCGGGGGTCTGCCAGAGCCAAACAGACGAAACGTACGGGCCGGCCGACCCGCCGGCGTCAGGGCGAACTGCGAACCCGTCGAACCCTCGGCGACCCCCTCTCTGACGCATCGGCGAGTCAGACTCGTGGCTCATCTCGATCGCCGTCAACGAGGCCCGACGGTTATCGCGTCGTCGGCGTCGAGGTCGGGCTTGACGCGCCGGCTGACTATACGTATACTCATACACATCCAACGCACCCACCAAGAGCGATACGATGCAGCCGTGCCGAACAAGACCATCTACGTCTCCGAAGGCGACCTCAAGCTCTATCAGCGGGCCCAGGAACTCGCGGGGGGCAACCTCTCCTCCGCGATCGCTACAGCCCTCCGCCGCTTCGTCGACCTCCAGGAGGGCCTCAAGGAGGGCTTCGACGACGTCGTCGTCCGCGTGGGTGTCGGCGGCGGGCGTAAGGTCCGGTTCACCGGCGTCCTGGTCGGGGAGTGGCTGGACAGCAGCACGAAGCGCGCCGTGCGTTACCGCGTCTGGCGCGGTCGCACCGGCAAGTACGTCCTCCACGTGGAACGCGAGCCGGACTTCTGGATGGTCGACGCCGAGGGCAATCCGGCCGGATGGCGCGGCCACCTGGGCATCGGCGACGTCCGCTATGGCAGCGTCCCCAAGGAGTCGACCATCGAGGTCGTCGCGACCGTCGACGATCTGCTTCTCATGGTCCCGTCTGAGCTCTACGACATGGTCGCGCGCTCCGCGCGCCTGCCGACCGTGGAGGAGCTCGAAATCTGAGCTGGGGCGCCACCCGGCCAACCCGGGAGGTGCCCGATGATCCCGCAACCGCAGCCCACGCCCACGCTCGCCATCGAGGCCCGCGGCCTCAAGAAGGCCTACGACAAGCAGGTCGCCCTCGACGGGATCGACCTCGACGTCCCCGCCGGATCGGTGTTCGCCCTGCTCGGGCCCAACGGTGCCGGCAAGACGACGGCGATCCACGTCCTCGCCACGCTGATCTCGGCCGACGCAGGCGAGGCGCGGGTGGCCGGCTTCGACGTCGCCCGCGAGCCCGACAAGGTGCGGCACACGATCGCCCTGACGGGCCAGATCTCCGCGGTCGACGGCCAGTTCACAGGCGAGGAGAACCTGCGCTTGATGGCGGATCTCCTCCACCTCGGGCGCGAGGCGGGCAAGCGTCGCGTCGCGGAGCTGCTCCAGCGGTTCGACCTCGTGGCCGACGCGGGCCGGCCGGCAATGACCTACTCGGGCGGGATGCGCCGGCGGCTCGACCTCGCGATGACCCTCGTGGGCAACCCGCGAATCATCTTCCTCGACGAGCCGACGACCGGGCTCGATCCCCGGAGCCGCCGGGTGATGTGGGACGTGGTCCGAGGGCTGGTCGCCGACGGGGTGACGGTCCTCCTGACGACGCAGTACCTCGAAGAGGCCGACCGGCTGGCCGACCGGATCGCGCTGCTCGATGGTGGCCGGGTCGTCGCCAGCGGGACGCCGGCCGAGCTCAAGCGGCTCGTGCACGGTGGAAGCGTCCAGCTCGAGTTCGGCGACGAGGCTGCTTTGGACCGCGCCGCAGCGGTGCTCGGCGACGGGTCGCGCGACGAGCAGGGGCTTTCCCTGGAGGTGCCCAACGACGGCGGCGTGCGCTCGCTTCGCGCGCTGCTCGACCGGCTCGATGCCGCCTCGATCGAGGTCGACGGCCTGTCCGTCCGGTCGGCCGACCTCGACGACGTGTTCCTGTCGCTTACCGGGCGGCGCGACGGCGCCGAAGTCCCGGTGGCCCAGACCCTGCCCCCGAAGGAGGTCGCCCGATGATCGCCTACCCCGTCATCGACTCCATGACGATGCTGCGCCGCAGCGTCCGCCGGATGCGCCGCTACCCGTCGCTGACCTTCTTCATCGCGGTGCTCCCCGTCGTGTTCCTGCTGCTCTTCGTATATGTGCTGGGGGGCGCGATGGGGGCGGGGCTCGGGGCGGCGGCGCCTGCTGGCGGGCGGGACGCCTACCTCGCGTACTTGATGCCCGGGATCCTCGTCGCGACCGTCGCCGGCGCGGGGACCGGGACGGCGATCTCGGTGGCGATGGACATGACCAACGGGATCATCGCCCGCTTCCGGACGATGGCGATCGCCCGAGCTTCCGTGCTTACAGGCCACGTGCTGGGCACCGTCATCCAGGTCGTGTTGGCGTCGCTACTCGTTCTCGTGATCGCGGTGGCGATCGGGTTCCGTCCGACGACCGAGCCCCTCTCCTGGCTTGCCGCGTTCGGGCTGCTCTTGCTCACGACGGTGGCGATCGCGTGGCTCTCGGTCGCGATGGGGCTCGTGACGGACAGCGTCGAGACGGCGAGCAACCTGCCCCAAGTGTTCCTGCTGCTCCTGTTCCTGAGCTCGGCATTCGTCCCGATCGAGACGCTGCCCGAGCCGCTGCGGACCTTCGTCCAATACCAGCCCTTCACGCCCATCATCGAGACGGTGCGCGGGCTGCTCTACGGGACGGAGACCGGTACGCATGGCGTGATCGCGGTGGCGTGGTGCGTCGTGTTCTCTGTCGTCGGGTACCTCTGGGCCACGCGGCTCTACGGGCGCGACTTCCGCGCGCCGGCCTAGGCCCCGCGTGGAGATCCGAGGCTTGGATGTGTCCTTCGCATCCCGGCGCCGACACCGTCCCCGGAGTGTCTGGGCGTGATCCGCGCTGTTCGGGCGAGCGATCGATCTGACGCCCGTCTGCGAGCAGCACCTATACTCGATCGGCGCCGACATAGCTCAGCGGTAGAGCAGCTGTTTCGTAAACAGCAGGTCCGCAGTTCGAATCTGCGTGTCGGCTCCAGCCTTTCTCTCGTTCAGAATCGCCCGGTCCGGATGCGAATCTCGTCGCGTGCGTCTACCACAATGCTGAAGGCCTGCTAACTGATCGAATCTGGGGCACTCGCAGCCTGTCGTGCGGAGCACGCCGAGCGTGGCCAACGCGCCGACGATCCAACACCGTGGCTTCCTAGGCCTGCTGTCTTTGACACAGCTGGTCCTCGCTTAAACCGCACCGATGCCACCATCAGCTGCGGGCGTCGCGAGTAGGGCCAGGGCGTTCTGGACTCCCTGCTCGAGGATCTCATCGGCAAGTGTTTGGTCGGCCAGGGCACGGGAGACCTGGAGCGTCCCAACCAACAAGGCGAAGACGCCGAGCGTCCTCACGCGCGCTGACTGGGGATCGTCCGGTGCCAATCGGGCGGCAACGTCATCGATGATCGCCAGCTGCCCATCGGTGTAGGCGCGCTTCACGGCGTCGGACGACCGCGCTATCTCGTCGAGGAGCGCGGCCGATGGACAGCCGCCTTGCCTGTCGTCGCGGTGCTCAACGGACACGTACTCGCGAACGATCTCCTCGGGCGATTGGGCGCTGTACCGCTCGCGCTGCTCGCGGAGCTGATCTGCGACCGTGCTCGCGACGAGGTCCTCCTTCGAGTCGAAGTGGGCGTAAAAGGCGCCGTTGGTCAGGCCGGCGTCGGCCATGAGCGTCGCCACGCCGGAGCCATCGATCCCGTCCCGCTTGAGCCGACGGCCGGCCGCCTCGATGATCCGCCGCCGTGTCGCCTGCTTGTGCTCTTTCCCGTATCGGGCCATGCACGACTCCTTGTCGAAGTTCCTTCTTGACATTCATTCTATGTCGTCCGTAATATTACGACCATCAGCCAATAGGAGCAAGGGAGTCCACGATGACAACAGCCAAGCCGGTCGCGCTCGTGACGGGCGCGTCCTCGGGCATTGGGAGGGCCGCCGCGGCCGCCCTCGCCGCGGCCGGTTTCGAGGTGGTCGGCACGAGCCGGAAAGCGTCTGGCATCGCCCCGCTCGCCGGCGTCAGGTTCCTCGACCTCGATATCACGAGCGACGAGTCGGTCAGCACGGCAGTCGGGCGCGTGATCAAGCAGTTCGGGCGGCTCGACGTCCTGGTCAATAACGCGGGCACCGGCGCAGCCGGGGCCGCCGAGGAGAGCTCGGTCGCCCAAGATCAGCGCGTCTTCGACATCAACTTCTTCGGCCTCGTCCGGGTGACGAAGGCGGTCCTCCCGCACATGCGCGCCGCGGGAACGGGTCGGATCATCAACATCTCATCGGTCCTCGGACTCGTCCCTGCGCCGTACATGGCCAGTTACGCCGCGACGAAGCACGCGATCGAGGGCTACTCAGAGTCGGTCGACCATGAGGTTCGAGAGCACGGCATCCGAGTGCTCCTCATCGAGCCTGCCTGGACCAAGACGGGCCTCGACGCGAACTCCATCCAGCCCGACGCTCCCCTCCCGATCTACGCACAGCAGCGGCGCACCTTCGATGGCGTGATCGCGCGTGCCATGACAGACGGCGATGACCCGTCCATCGTCGCCAACGCGATCGTCGCGGCAGCCACCGATCGGAAGCCGAAGCTGCGCTACACCGCCGGCTCCCTGTCCGGACGCGTCAGCGCCGCGCGCCGCTTCGCTCCCAGCCGGGTCTTCGACCGGCAGATCCGGAAGCTCAACCGCCTGCCCGCCTGAGGCTTGAACCCTCACTTAGCCCCACACAAGGAGAACCGTCATGGGCACCACTAGCAACGACCCCGTCATCACGTCCTACGCGAAGGCGCCGACCCGCACCATCACCGCCGGCGGCGTGACGTACGCCTATCGCGAGCTCGGGCCGAAGGGCGGGATCCCCGTGATCTTCTTCGTCCACCTCGCCGCGAACCTGGACAACTGGGACCCGCGGATCGTCGACCCGATCGCCAGGGAGCACCACGTCATCGCGTTCGACAACCGCGGCGTCGGTGCCTCCACCGGCAAGGTTCCCGAGAGCGTCGAGACGATGGCCGACGATGCCTACACCTTCATCCGCGCGCTCGGCTTCGACGAGGTCGACATCTTCTCGTTCTCCCTCGGTGGCTTTGTCGCCCAGGCCCTCGTGGTCAAGCACCCAGACCTGGTTCGCAAGCTGATCCTCACCGGAACCGGCCCTGCCGGCGGCAAGGACATCGACAAGGTGGCCGGTATCACCTACTACGACATCCTCCGGGCGACCTTGACCCGGTCGGACCCGAAGGAGTACCTGTTCTTCAATCGCAACGCCAGCGGCAAGCCGGCCGCCAGGGCATTTGTCAAACGGCTAAAGGAGCGCACGGTCGACCGCGACGCCCCGGTCGCGCTGAGCACGCTCCAGACGCAGCTCAAGGCGATCAAGCGGTGGGGCCGCTTGGCGCCCGCAGACCTGTCGACGATCAGCCAGCCCACCCTCATCGCCAACGGCGACAACGACCGGATGGTGCCCTCGGTGCTCTCCGAGGACCTGCACCGCCGCATCAAGGGCTCCGAGCTCATTGTCTACCCCGACTCCGGGCACGGCGGCATTTTCCAGTTCCACGACACGTTCGCGCCGGTCGCCGTCGCGTTCCTCGACCGCTGACGCACACTGCGAACGAAGGCACGAAGGTGGTAACTACACCTCCCTCGGCGAGGAGGGCCCTCGTCTCATCGATCCTGCTATGGATGCGGACCGATCAGCCCCGGCAGCAGGGCATGGACCACTGGAAAGGCCCGCACTCGAAGATCATCTCCGCCACGCCGGGGATGGAGGAGTACCGCCAGATCCACCTAGCGGAGAACAATCCCGGCTTGTGGCCGGCCATCAGCGGGGTCGAGACGGTCATCCCGGCCGAGCGCAGGATCGACGGCGTCGCCGAGATCACGTTCACGTCCGTTCTCTCGCCGCTGTGGGGTCGTAAACAGACCAGGCTCGCGTACAAGGATGAAGTGAACGTGTTTCGACGCACCCTGCTCTACGTGGGGCCACCGTACTCGGCCCGCTGGTACAGCGTGGCCGGTCCCGGGGAGATGGTGGGAGCGCGGAGCCTGATCTACATCCGCAAGCGGGAAGGCGTCAAGATCGGTGCGTTCCGGAGGCTCCTCACGGACGAGATTGTTCCCGCTCTCGTCAAGGCTGGTTCCCTGAAGGAACTCCGATCGCAGGTCTTCATGCCCTGGATCAAGCGGCTCTGGGACACGCCGAATGTCGCGCACGACAACCCGGCCGACCAGCGGTTCCATGCCTCGTTGATCCTCGGCTTCGCCGATACCAATGCCTTGGAGGCGTTCTTCGGTGGCGGAGAGATCGCGACCCTTTCAGGCAAGCTGCCGGAGTTCGTTTCGGCGGTCCACGCCTACGAGGTCACCGAAGCGCTGACATACGTGAAAGACGGCATCGTCCTCTCGCATTATCAGACGTAACGGCGCCGGGTCCCGTCGCTCGGTTAACCGAGGAGCCGACCAAGCGCCCGGAGTTGTAGGCCCTAGCGGGCGTTGGCGGCTCAGGGCGTCATCCGGCACCGGGTACAAGAGCGTCGACTACAGCGCACCTACGGAGGCCACGCGAGAGCGCAAACGAAGACCTGCTAACTGAGCGGCCTACGCTCGCGATTCCACGCTCCGGCCACAACGCTTAGGCCCACCTAGTTCGTAAACAGCAGGTCCTCGGTTCAAATCCGAGTGTCGGCTCCACTACCCCGCTTCTGAGCGTGGGCAGACCGACTGTCTCAGGACGGATGGTCGGAACCGACCCGCCATTGCCGATGCGCGGCGCGGATCCGGGACCGAGGTCCTTCGCGTCGAACCCGCCAGAGCCTCTTGCATCCGCTGATTCATCCGCGTATAGTGAACCACATGGTTCAGTATGTGAGCGGACGACTCGATGCCTCCTTCGCCGCGCTCTCGGACGCGACCCGACGTGGCGTCTTGGAGCGCCTGGGGCGTGGCGATGCTTCGATCACGGATCTGGCCCAGGCCTTCCACATGACCCTCACGGGCATGAAGAAGCACGTCGGCGTCCTGGAGCACGCTGAGCTCGTCACCACGGAGAAGGTCGGGCGCGTGCGGACGTGCAAGCTCGGCCCGCACCGACTGGAAGAAGAGACGGACTGGCTCGAGAGGCACCGCCGGCTCTGGGACGCACGCTTCGACGAGCTGGACAAGGTTGTCGAGGGACTGAAACGGAAGGAGAAGATCGATGGACGCAACACGGACAAGTGAGCCCACCCCCGTGAAGACGAACTCCACGACGGTGGAACGGGTCTCAGAGCGTGAGCTCGTCGTCACGCGAACGTTCAACGGCCCGGCGCGCCTTGTGTTCGAGGCGTGGACCAAGCCCGAGCTGTTCAGGCAGTGGTGGCTGCCGAAGTCGATGGGCATGTCGCTGCGTTCCTGCGAGATGGATGTTCGTGTCGGGGGCACGTACCGTCTCGCGTTCGAACCCGATGGTGTGGCGTTCTTCGGCACGTACCGCGAAGTGACACCGCACTCGCGCCTCGTCTGGACCAATGAGGAAGGTGACGAGAGTTCCGTCACGACCGTGACCTTCGAGGAACAGGGCGGCAGGACGTTGTTGGTCATGCACGAGCTGTATCCCTCGAAGGAAGCCCTCGACGCTGCCGGGACGGGGGCGGCGGATGCGACGGTCGAGACATTCGCACAACTGGACGAGCTTCTCGTCACCCTCGGCGCGAGCGACGGACGGTCATGAAGGACGGACAGCCGCAGCCGTAGGCGGCCCTCTCCCTGGCTCCCTACACTGCCGGCCAGCGCTGGAGGACGATCTCCGCATCGGCGGGATCCATCCGGTAGCCCCGCGCGTCGGCATCCCAGGCGATCAGGTCTCGGCGGGCGACCCGGCGCATGACCTTGTTCGGCCCGGCGACGATTCCTGCGAACGCCGTGCCGGTGCGCTTCCCGTACCTGGCGGCAAGGTCGGCATCGAGGACGAGCGCCTCGTCTCGACTGGCCAGCTCGGCGACCTCGCGCAGCAAACGGCGGCTGTCGGCCCCCCGGATACCATTCAGCACCTCGCCCAGCTGCCGGCGGCGCAGATCGGCCTGGTCGGCCTGGTCCGGGACCAGGCTATCGGCATCTCGCTGTGGACCCATCACCCAGCGCCACGCGAGCGCCAGCAGCTGCTCCTCCGTGTCCGCCTCGAACTCGACTCTAGGCACCTGAACTCACCTGTATAGGTCTGTAACTTATCTGCTTCGAATATAACACGTGGCATTTCGAGATGATACGTGGTACAGTGCGCGTATTCGGCTGCAAGGCTGCGAACCGCTTGATCCTCTGGCCCTTCGAACGACGGCGAGCCACCGGCATATCCCGCTTCGTGTCGACTTGGCCGCACAAACGCACCGACGACCAGAGGAGATACACATGCAGTACACCAGACTCTCCACGTACGACCTGACCAAGGGCAGCTTCAACGAGCTGACCGGCATCGTCGAGAAGGGCCTCCTGCCGACCTTCGCCAAGGAGCCCGGCTTCGTGAACTACGGACTGGTCGATGCCGGCGACCACAAGGTCGTCGCGATCAGCATCTGGGAGACCCGCGAGCAGGCCCACAAGTCGGCCACCATGGCGACGACCTGGGTCCAGACGAACATCGCCGACCGCGTTCGGCCGCTGACCACCCAGATCGGTGACCTCGCCCTCTTCCGTGGGATGCCCGTCGCCGTCTAGGCCTCGGCTACCGCATCGCTGCGCGCTCGGGTCGGGGCCTACCCGCCGACCCCGCGCACGCGGCGATCACAGACCGCCCCGGCTCGTGCCGAGGCGGTCTTTGCTTGTCCAAGTCGGCCGCTTCTCGAACGTCCGCCGCGATAATGGCCGGCACTGATGGCCACGTTTGCATTCATCCACGGAGCCGGCGACGTCGGCTGGTACTGGCACCTGGTCGGCGCCGAGCTGCAGCGTCGCGGCCATGAGACCGTCGCACCCGATCTCCCGATCGAGGACGACAGCGCCGGGCTGTCGCGGTATGCAGATGTCGTCGTCGACGCGATCGGCGACCGGCGCGACGTCGTCGTGGTCGCCCAGTCGTTCGGTGGTTACGTCGCGCCGATCGTCGCGGAGCGGTTCGGTGCGCGATCGATCGTTCTCGTAGCGGGGATGGTGCCCTTGCCTGGCGAAACGGCGGAGGAGATGTTCGCCAACACCGGTTGGCAACCGGAGCGGCTCGATGACTCGAGCGCACGGTCGGTCTTCTACCACGACGTCCCGTCGAACCTCGCAGACGAGGCGCTCGCGCATGAACGACGCCAGTCCGACACGCCCGGCCGAGAGCCATGGCCACTCCCTGCATGGCCCGCGATCCCGATCCGATTCGTCCTGTGCCGCAACGATCGGTTCTTTCCCGCGACGTGGCTACGGCCGGTCGTTCGCGATCGCCTCGGGATCGAACCCGAGGAGATCGACAGTGGTCACTGTCCGGCGCTGAGCCAGCCGGTTGCGCTCGCCACGCTCCTTGACCGGGGCGTTGGAGATGAGGTCACCGAGCGCCCAGCCCGGTGATCGCTGGGCGGCGGCGATGGTACGCCCATGAGAGACACGACCGTCTATCGTTCGGCGATGCCGCGCGATCCGAACGTCCCCGACGCGTTCGACGTGTACACGCTGGTGCTCCTGCGCCGCCCAGGCGACGCCCCGGAGATGTCGGAGGACGAGCTCGACGCCCTGCAGGCACGGCACCTGGCCTATCGAGCGAAGCTGCGCGATGACGGCGTACTCGTTGCCAATGGCCCGCTCGGGGAGCAGTCGGATCCGTCCCTTCGAGGGCTCTCGATCCTGTCGTGCGATCTGGACGAAGCCCGGCGCCTCACCGACCTCGACCCGTCCGTCCAGGCCGGGCGCCTGACCTACGACGTGTTCGAGTGGTGGGTTGCCGCCGGGACGTTGGCGTTCCCGGCGACGGCGAACACGGTCGGCGAGCGCCGGTCGATGTCCGACGACTGACGCTCGGAACGTCGGTGCGCCGGCCTACGCTGCCCCCTCCGGGGGTGCGTAGAACGTGGTCGTGTTCGCAACGTTGCGGGCGACCACCTCAGGATCGACGCCCGCGGCTCGGCTGGCCTCGCCCCAGGCCACGCTGCTCCGCGTCGCGAAGTCGCGTCCCTCGGCGGACAGCTGCCATGCCTCCGGATCGCCGACCGATCCGCCGCGGAGATGGAGCTCCAGCCCGAGCGTGCCCATGTCCCAACCGACGCCGACCGCACCCGGCCCGTATTCGCCCCACATCTCCTCGGGCACGACGGCGGTGTGTTCGAGCACGAAGACCGTCGCCTCGTCGCCCGCAGGCTCCAGCCGGACCTCCAGCTCCGAGTCGGCATTCGCGCCGGCCATCTCGCCGTATCCCCACGTGACGCGGAGCCGATTCGGGCGGTCGCATGCCACGATCTCACCGCCGGCATTACCCTCGAACTGGTAGCGCCCGCCGAGGCGGTAGTCACCGCTGATCGGCAGGAACCAGCGGCCGATCCGCTCGGGGTTGGTGAGCGCATCCCAGACGTCCTCGATCGGGGCGTCGTAGGTCCGGCGTAGACGGACGGTATGGCCCTCGCCGGCCGCGATGCGGCCCTCGCCGACCTCGCGCTGGATGGCGTCGATCTCACGAACGATGTCGATCATCGGTCTTGTCTCCTATCGAGCTGTGGGTGGGGAGCCGCCCGAACGCGGCGCTCGCGCTTGCCGCGGGCGAGCTCCGTCGCAAGCGAATCGAGGCGCTGCCCCCAGAAGCGTCGGAAGTGGTCGAGCCAGTCATCGAGCTCGAGGAACGGGGCGGCGTCGACGGCATACAGCCGGCGGGTGCCCTCCGGCCGGACGGTCGTGAACCCGCTGTCACGGAGGACCTTGAGGTGCTGCGAGACGGCCGGTTGCGTGATCCCGAACTCGGCCTGGACGACCGACGTGATCGCCCCCGACGGGAGCTCGCCGTCGGAAAGCAGTTCGAGGATCCGCCGTCGGACGGGGTCACCGAGGACGTCGAACGCGTGCATCGAGTCCGCAATGTACAAGGTACGACTTATATAAGTCAAGCCTGCCCTTTGGCGGTCAGGGCTGTCGCGCGGCGATGCAGGTGGGAGTCGCGGGTCCCGGGAATCGGAGGCCCGCCGGGCGGATGCCCGACGGGCCGAGTGGTGCAAGAGGGGGTAGGTCAGCGCTTGGCGGCCTCATCGATGAGCTCGCCAAGGCGGTCGTAGGACTCGAGCGCGCCACCGATCATGCCCGTCGCCAGCGCGCCATCGAGGACGTCGACCGATGGGAACCGGGTCCGTGCGACGACCTTGGTCCGGTCGCCGAGGTCCTCGTAGGTGATGGTGTTGATGGCTGCGGCGTCGGGGCCGCCCTCGTTGAACGGCGGCACGTCGAAGATCTCGGTGTAGACAAGCCGCGCCGGCGGATCGACTTCCAAGTACTCACCCTTGAACGGGGTGTCACGGCCGTCCGGGGTATGCCCGACCCAGCGCCACCTCCCACCGACGCGGAGGTCCATCTCCTCGACGGTCGCACCGTGCCCTCGTGGACCCCACCAGTTCGTGACCTGGGCGGGGTCATTCATGACCTTCCAGACGAGCTCCCGCGGGGCATCGAAGACCCGCTCCATCACGAGCTCCGGGCCATCGGTGTAGGCGGTCGTCCGTTCGTTGCCGAGCTGTTGCACAGCCATCGCTCCTGCTCCTTCCCGTGTCGTCGAGCTATCGAGAGTCAGCGTCATCGCGCTCCTCCTCCTTCTGCAGCTCCTTGAGGTACTCGTCGAGTCGATCGAAGCTGACCTCCCAGTGCCGCTTGTACTGGCCGACCCAGTCGGCAAGGTCCCGAAGCGGCTCCGGCGTCAGCCGGCAGGGCCGCCACTGGGCCTGCCGGCCCTGTTCGATGAGGCCGGCCCGCTGGAGCACCTTCAGGTGCTTCGAGATCGCGGGGAGGCTGATAACGAACGGGGCGGCGAGCTCCGTGACCGTCGCCTCCCCGGATGCCAGCCGGGCGAGGATCGCCCGGCGGGTCGGATCGGCCAGGGCCGCGAACGTGGTGCTGAGTGGGTCGGTCGAGGTGGTCATTTCGCCTTCTGGTTAATTAACCTATCGGTATAATACGAGGCGACGGCCAGTTGTCAAGCCCTGCCAGGTCCCAGAACGGGCACCGACTCAGCAGTCGAACGCGAACCAGCACAGCTCGTTGCGCAGCCGCTGGTCGTCGAGCACGAGGTCCCGGATCTGGTCGGGCAGTCGGTGGCGCTGCCACTGGCATTCCACGCGGCCAGCCGCATCGCTCTCGTCGTCGGGCGCGGCCGCTCGCGCCGCCCTGACCGCGTAGGCCGCGGCGCCGAGCTCGTGGGCCGCGACATGGCCGACGGCCGCTGCCTGACCGGCAGCGTACGCGGCATGACGAGCTGCCCCACGCAGGTCTCTGGCTGCGGCATTGGCATGGCCGGCCGCCGTGCGGGCCTCGGCCCACGGGATCTCGCCCCGAGCCCAGGCGCGCGCCAGCTCGATCGCCCGTCGCGGACGGTCGTCCCCCGGTCGCGCCTGCTCGAAGTAGTGCAGCACGTGCTCGGCGCAGTCGGCGGCCCACACCGCGAGCAGGTGGTGGTCCGTGTCCTCGAGGCTGCCGCCGCGACGGACGGTGATGAACCTCGGATCGCGGACCTTGGGGAGGATCATTCGCGCTCCTTCGTCCGCCGCAGGCTTGGCCGGGGCCAACCGTACCCCCCAACGCCGCCGACCATCGCGGACCCGCGTGATCGACACGCGCCTGCAAGCCCCTCGTTCGTGCATCCCGATCCCGCGAGGGGGCGAAGCCACCATCATCGGGCGATGGCGATCCTCGGCTCGCTCTTCGCGGTGGTCGGCCGGTTCGCCGGCCGCTTGCTCAACGCCGTGCTCGGCTGGGCGACGCTCCTGCTGTTCGGGAAGGTCGCGGGGTCGAAGCAGACGATCCTGCTCGTGGTCGCCCTTGGGTCGCTGCTCTGGGTCGTGACCCTGGTCGGCATCCTCGTGCCGGACATCGGCACATTCATGCTCGCGTTCGTCCCTGTGCCCGACTTCATCGATGAGAACTGGGTGCGGCTCGCGATGCTTGCCCTGGCCTTGCTCATCCCGCTCGTCATCGGCGCGGCGGCGGTCTATCTCACGGAGGCAACGCAGCGACCGAAGGGGACAGGGCTCGTCCTTGGCGTCCTGCGTGGGTACCCGTTCACGTTCGTGCTGGCCGTGACGATCGTGGTGCTCGCCGGCGTCGCGCTGGCCAGGAAGCTGCGCAGTCTGTCCAAGCGCTGGGAGGACGCCCACGTCCCGGTCATCGTCAAGCCGGGCGCATACGACCAAGTGCTCGGACAGCTTCGCGACGTCCTGGACGCCGCCGACCTTCCGGTCCGCGTCCGGCCGGCACCGGCGATCGTGTCGCTGCCGCCCCGGCTGCTCGATGCCGTCGCGGGGCGGCGGTTGGGCGGTCTCGTGCCCGACCGCTTGATGCTGCTCGTGGGCGATGAGCTCGAGGTCCTGGTCTACCCGTCGGACGTCGCGATCTCCGGCACCAAGATCGCCACGGCACGAGCCAGGGCGGCCATCTCCAGCACGCTCACGCGCGCACCTGCCTACATGACGACGTCGGCCGAGGCGCAGCGGGTCGAGGACGCGATCCTCGAAGCGGCCGGCGACCCCGCCGACCGGGACCCGGCGTCGGTCCGCGGGCGGATCGCGCGAGTCCGCTCACTCGATCGCGCATCGCGCGACTGACGGTGCCCTTCGACGAGTGGGAGACGGTCTATCGCGAGCGGCTGCAGGTGGAGCGTGACCTCGTCGCGCTGGAGATCGACACCTCCCCCGGCACCACCGCTGTCGAGCGGAAGCCCTCCGTCGGCGCACAGGTGGTGGCCCTCGGGACGGCCGCCTTGATCGCCGCGGACGCGATGCTGCTCGCGGCGAACCTCATGCGGCCGCGTCGGCGGCGGTGACCGCCGGCCCGCCGAACGCGCCCGTGATCAGGCCGATGACGAAGATCAGGTAGCCGAGGTAGAAGAGCCCGCCGACCAGCAGGTGACGGGCCCCGAGGCCGCCCCGACGACGAGCCGGGATGAAGATCACCGCCGTCGCGATGAGCGCGATCGCCGCCGACGCGAACGCCGTGTAGGAGCCTTCGCCGACCACCCACGTGTCCGCTGCAAGCGTCAGGCCGACGACCGTCGGGATCGTCGACTGGAAGACCATCGCGCCGGTGATGTTGCCCAGCGCGAGGGTGTCCTTGTTCTGGCGCACCCAGATGATCGAGTTGAACTTCTCGGGCAGCTCGGTGGCGATCGGTGCGATGACGAGCGCGAGGAGCACTTCGCTGACACCCAGCGCATGGGCGACGTTGTTGACGGCGTCGATGAAGAACACCGCGCCGACGATGATCAGGCCGATCGCGGCGATCACCTGGAGCGCGATGACACGCAGTCGCGGGTCGCTCGGATCGAGCCGGTGGGCGCCCCGGTCCAGAGGATGCATCCGCAACGGGGCGAGGTCATCGGAGTGCTCGCCGGCCTCACCCGACAGGTGGCCCTTCACGTACCAGGCGTACAGCCCGATGAGCACGATGGCGACCGCCCAGCGCCCCGCCGACAGGTCCGGCGGCAGGAAGGCTGCCCCGACCGCCAGCCCGTAGCCGACGAAGAAGTAGCGCAGGTCGTGCGACAGGACGCCGGTATCGACCGCCATCGTCGTGCCGGTCGCGCGCCGCGCTCGGAACGCGAAGACCCCGACGCCGGTCACGAACATCGCCAGCGTCGAGAGCATGAACGGGGCGCCGAGGATGGCGCCGACACCGACCTCGTGTGCACCCTCGGCCGTCGCGAACACGATCGCGATGATCGGGATGAGCGTTTCGGGCAGGGCGGTGCCGACCGCTGCGAGCACGGAACCGACCGCGCCCTCGCCGAGACCGAGCTTGCGCCCCATCCACTCGATGCCGTTCGTGAAGAGCTCGGCTGCGAACAGGATGAGGACGAGACTGAGAAGGAGGACGACGGCATCCGTCATCGAGGACGCCTCGGGGGCATGGGGATCATGGCTTCGAGGATGGCATATCGGCGGCCAGAAGGCCGGTCAGCCCCGTCGACGACCGAGCCAGGCGACCAGCGGGAGGGCCAGCATCGGGGCCTCCAGGGCCGAATACAGGACCCCGGCACCGCGCGCGTTCAGGACGGTGGCGAGCCAGTCCGCCCACATCTGCCCGAAGGGGATGGACATCGCGACGAACACCGCCAACCCCACCCACCACGACCGCTCGCGGATCCCGAAGAGCGCGAACGGGAAGAGGCTCGGCTTGAGCAATGCGAACGGCGCGCCGCCACGCCAGACGATGGCGACGGCCATCGCTGCCACGCACCAGATGACCGGGTTGCCCGTCCAGATCTTCAGTGGCGTCGTCGGCCAGGCGAGGCACAGCGCGATCAACGGCCAGACGGCCGGTCGTGGTGCGACGCGATGGATCGCCAGCACGGTGATCGCCGCCGGGATGCCCCACCACAGCACGAGCGCCAGCGGCATCGGCAGCAACGCGGCCGGCACGAACAACCACAGCCCGACCGGCGGGTAGAGGATGTCGCCGTGGACGACCTCGTACGGTCCGGCAAGCTGCCGCGGCTCGTAGAACGGGCCGCCGGCGAGCCATCGATCGGCGGCATCGATATAGAGCTGGACGTCCTTGGCGAACGGCTGGTCCAGCGGCGCGGCGGTGACCAGCACGAACAGGACCGGTAGCAGGATCGTGGCGAGGGCGAGGGCGAGGGCGACCGGTCGTCGATCGAGGGTCGCGACGAGCCGGGCAGCCGTCACGTGAGCCGCCCGCGAACCTCGTCAGGATCAGGGAGCGCGGCGAGGCGGCGCTCGAGGTACGCGCGTTCCGTGCGGTTGGTGGTGAGTGCCAGCGCACGACGGTACGCCATCGCTGCCTCCGACCACCGTTCGAGCCGCCGCAACAGGTCCGCGCGGGCGGCATGGAGGTACAGGTAGTCGTCGAGCGCGCCATCCTGGGCGATGCCATCGATCATGGCCAGGCCGACGGCGGGTCCCTCCGCCATCGCCACGGCGACCCCGAGGTTGAGCTCGACGACCGGTGAGGGCTCCATGGCCATGAGCGCGCGATACAGCTCGACGATCTGTGGCCAGTCCGTCTCCGCCCAGGACCGTGCCTCGTCGTGGAGCGCCGCGATCGCCGCCTGCACCTGATAGGGCCCGGGTCGGTGGGACACGAGCGCGCGCCCGACGAGCTCCCTGCCCTCCTCGATGCGCGCGAGATCCCAGCGGGAGCGGTCCTGGTCCTCGAGAAGCACGAGGTCGCCGGCCGCGTCGACGCGCGCCTCGCGTCGGGCGTCGTGGAGCAGCATCAGGGCCAGCAGCCCGATCGCCTCGGGCTCGTCGGGCAGCAGGGAGACGACGACGCGTGTCAGCCGGATCGCCTCGGCGCTCAGCTCGCGTCGGACCAGCGCGTCACCCGAGGTCGCGGCATAGCCCTCGTTGTAGACGAGGTACAGCACCTTGAGCACCCCGCCGAGGCGTTCAGGCAGGACCTCCCGCGGCGGCACGCGATACGGGATGCCGGCAGCACGGATCTTCCGCTTGGCACGGACCAGGCGCTGCGCGAGCGTCGATTCGGGAACGAGGAACGCGCGGGCGATCTCCGGGGTCGTGAGCCCACCGAGCGTACGCAACGTCAAGGCGACCCGGCCATCCATCGGCAGGGCCGGGTGACAGCAGGTGAAGATCAGCCGTAGTCGATCGTCGGGGATGGGCATCTCGCCCTCGGCGTCGGGCCCGGGCTCGATCGCCACCAGCTCAGCCTCGATCGCGGCATCCCGGGCGAGCTCCTCGGTCTTGTCGCGCAGCCGCCGGCGGCGGCGCAACCGGTCGATCGCCCGGTTCCGGGCGGTCGTCGTGATCCACGCGCCGGGGTTGGCGGGCACGCCCCGCTCCGGCCAGACCTCGAGAGCCGCGATGAAGGCGTCCTGGACCGCCTCCTCGGCGAGATCGAAGTCGCCGAGGACGCGGATCAGTGTCGCGACCGCCCGCCCCTGCTCCTCGCGGAAGAGGCGGTCGACGACGTCGTGGGTGGCGGCGTCGGTCCGGCTCAGCCCGCGGCCGCTCCGACCGACTCCTGGGCGGACTCCGTCGGGTAGTCGAACACCCATCACCGGCCGGACCTCGATCGTCGCGCCGAAGAGCGCGCCGGGGCACTGCGCGCCATAGGCGAGTGCCTCATCGAGATCCTTGGCCTCGATGATGTAGAAGCCGCCGAGCCCTTCCTTCGTCTCCGCGAAGGGGCCGTCGGTCGTGATGGTCTGACCGTCCTTGATCCGGACCGATGTCGCGGTCGTGACCGGCTGGAGCGCCTCGCCAGCCTCGTAGACGCCCTTGTCCTTGAGCATCTGCGTGTAGCCGTTGTAGGCGCTCATGACCTCGCCGAAGACCTCCGGGTTCGGCGGTTCGGGCGACGGGTTCGCGGTGTTCGTTGTCGTAGATGAGGATCGCGTAGCGCATCTCGATCTGCCTCCTGACGTGCGTGGCCATCCTCTGTGTGGCCGTCATGCTCACGACGAACGGCCGACGTCCGAATCGACAGCGCCGCTACCGGTCGCCGCATCATCCGTCGGCGTCAGGTCGCCTGTCGAGGGGTATCGTGTCGGTCATGGCGACGCCCAAGGAGATCCTGGAGATCGACGGTCGCGACGTCACGATCTCGAACCCCCAGAAGATCTACTTCCCAGACGCCGGCTACACCAAGCTCGACCTCGTCCAGTACTACCTCGCCGTCGCGGACGGCGCGCTTGCCGGCGTCCGCGGCCGGCCGATGGCGCTCAAGCGCTTCGTCGACGGCATCACGAAGGAGCCGTTCTTCCAGAAGCGCGCGCCCGACAACACGCCCGACTGGATCCGCACTGCCGAGCTCACGTTCCCGTCCGGCAGGACCGCCGACGAGATCGTCGTCGACGACGCCGCCGCCCTGGCTTGGGTCGTCAACCTCGGCTGCATCGACCTCAATCCCCATCCCGTGCGCGCCGACGACCTCGATCATCCCGACGAGCTGCGCGTGGACCTCGATCCGATCCCGGGCATCGAGTGGCCGCAGATCCGCGACGTCGCCATGGCCTGCAAGGCGGCGCTCGAGGATGTCGGCCTGGTCGGCTGGCCGAAGACATCCGGCTCGCGCGGGATCCACATCAACGTCCGCATCGAGCGACGCTGGACCTACCCGGAGGTCCGCCGCGCCGCCTTGGCGCTGGCCCGCGACGTCGAACGCCGGATGCCGGGCAAGGCGACGTCGAAGTGGTGGAAGGAGGAGCGCCAGGGCGTGTTCCTCGACTACAACCAGAACGCGAAGGACCGCACCGTCGCGTCGGCGTATTCGGTCCGCCCGCTGCCCGATGCGCGCGTCTCGACCCCGCTGGCGTGGGACGAGGTGCCGGATTGCCGACCCGAGGCCTACACGATCGCGACGGTACCGGAGCGGTTCGCGACGATCAGCGATCCCGGCGCCGGTATCGACGAGGCCGTCGGATCGCTCGACGCGCTGCTCGAGCTTTCGCAGCGCCACGAGACCGAGGGCATGGGTGACGCGCCCTGGCCACCGAACTACGCGAAACAGGCCGGCGAACCGCCACGCGTCCAGCCGTCGCGCAAGCGGCGGCCCGACTCTGAATACGAGCCCGGCCAGGGCAAGGCCGGCGGTCCGCCACCCGAGGTCGCGGCAGAACGGGCTGCGGCGGTCGCGGCCGGCGATCGGAACGCCGGGCTCCCGACCGAGTGGGAGGGCTCCCGTCCCACTCCGACCGGCAGGCGCAAGACGAACGTCCCGGTCATCGAGATCTCACGAGCGGCGTCGAAGGCCGAGGCGCTCGAAGGCTTCGAGCGCTGGAAGACCCGTCATCCGGTGGCCGCGAAAGAGCTCGAACCTGCGGATGTGCTGGTCGACGGGATGCGCGGGCGCTCGTCGCTGTGGTATCGCGTGCGGGTCAACCTGACACACGTGCCGGAAGCCGATCGGCCGCCCCAGGAGCAACTCGATCCCGACTACGACCCGTGGGCCGGCTACGAATGGCCGGACCGGGCCGGCCAGCTCGAGCGGGCGCCGCGGAAGAAGTCCTCGGCGTCCTGACGCTCCGGGTGTGTCTCGTGACCGCGGGCTAGCGCGAGCCGGCCACGGCGGTCGCGGTTCGACGCCGACGGTCGCCGCCGAGCCAGCGCCGCGCCACCGGCAGCCACGCAAGACCGATCATGGTTTGCACCAGCACGGCGATCACGATGAGGATCCCGGGCACCGTGAGGACGAGCGCAGGGACCGCCCACTCGAAGTTGCCGAACGAGACCGCTCGGGTGTCGAAGTCCAATTGGGCCCCATCACCGATCGACGGGAGCGTGAACGGCGCCTCGGCTGGGAGCGCCGATGCGGCCGGGGCCCGCGGTGGGTCGCTCGGGTCCGTCCTCGCGCTGGCCACCGGGCCTCCGGGAGCGCCTGGGACAGCGAGGGTCGCGGTCGGCGAAGCCGATGGTGAGGCCGATGGCGTCGCGCCGGTCGTTCCGAGGCAGTGGCCGACGGTCGCGGCGTCGGACTCGGGGTTTGCCCTGGCCCGATCGACGGCAACGGCGGGAGGGTCGGCAATGGCGGGAGCGTCGGGATGGGCAGGACGCTCGGTCGCGGCGTCGGTCGTGGCGTCGGTGCCGGTGTCGGATGCGGCGTCGGATCCGGCGTCGGCGCAGGCGTGGCGGGTGGTCCGGACACCGTCATGGTCACGGTTACCGTATTCGACCAGGCGAACCCGTCGGAGACCCGGTAGCGCCACGTGTCGGTGCCGGCGAAGTCGTCGTCGGCCTTGTACCGGAAGCTGCCGTCGTCGTCCTCGTTGAGGTTGCCGTGGGCGGGCTCCTGGACGACGTCGACGGTCATGTCGTCGCCGTCGGCGTCGTCATCGTTGCCGAGCACACCCGGCGCGCCGACGGACTTCTCGACGTCGGCGACGGCGCTATACGAATCGGCATGTGCCACCGGGGCGTCGTTCGTGACGGTGATCGTGACGGTCGCGTTGTTCGACAGCCCGAGCAGCCCGCCGTTCACGCGGTATGTGAAGCGGTCGGTCCCGACGTACGAGGCGTCGGACCTGTAGGTGAATCCGCCATCAGGGTCCAGATCCAAGGTCCCGTGGTCGACATCGTTTCGCACCTGAGCCGTGAATCCACCGCCGAGTTGGAGGTCGTTCCCGAGGACACCGGGGGCGGCAACGGTCTTCAACTTCCCGTGGACCGCCGTGTAGCTATCGGGGATGGCCACGGGCAGCAAGCCGGCAGACGTCGACGACGGCAACGCGAGCCCGACCATGGCGAGGCCGACCGCCAGGCCGATCGCGGCGGCGCCTCGAACCGTCATGCCACCCATCGGCGCAGCGCGACCGCGGCGGGCGATCCGGCCTCGCCGGGCAGCGGCGGGTCGGCATCGCGCTCGATGCCATCGATGAACGTGATCACGAGGTCTTCGTCGAGCTGCGTTCCTGCCGCGTCGCCGAGGCGGACGAGAGCCTCGCGCATGTCGAGCGCCTTGCGGTACGGACGCGTCGTCGTCATCGCGGAGAACGCATCGGCGACCGCCAGGATCCGCGCGATCTTCGGGATCTCCTCGCCGGCCAGGCGGTCCAGGTAGCCCTGGCCGTCCCAGCGCTCGTGGTGATGACGGATGCCCGCACGCACGGCGTCGATGTCGGGCAGGTCGCGGACGATCATGTCGCCAAGGGCGACATGCTGCTGGACGATCGCGTACTCGGCATCCGTCAGGTGCCCGGGCTTGCGCAGGATCGCGTCCGGGATGCCGATCTTGCCGATGTCATGGAGTCGGCCGGCCAGTTCGATCGTCCGGATCTCCTCGGGCGACAGACCGATCCGACGGGCGATGAACGTGGCGTAGCGCGCCACATCCTCCGAATGCCGCTTCGTATAGCGGTCCTTGGTGTCGACGGCGATGACGAGACCCTG
Organism: uncultured Chloroflexia bacterium; assembly: GCA_963813535.1. Lineage (GTDB taxonomy): Bacteria > Chloroflexota > Limnocylindria > Limnocylindrales > CSP1-4 > SPCO01. Next base: position 682,087 of record CAWEZH010000003.1, read on the forward strand.
CAACACGTCGAAGCTGGTGTTGGCCGCGGGGTCCTCGCCGATGCGGTCGGCGGCATGGCGGACGGTATCGCCACCGCTCGCCTTGGCCTCCTCCAGCATCCGGGCGGCAACGGCGAGCAGCGCCGTGACCGACGACGCGTGCTCGGGATACGTGGCGAGTCCGACGCTCACGGTGATGGGCAGCCGCTCGGTCTCGTCGAACCGGAGGCTCAGGTCGACGAGCGCGGTCCGCAGGCGGGTCACGACGGGCTCCAGATGGGTCACGGCCGTCGGATCCGCGACGAGCAGGAACTCGTCGGGTCCGTAGCGACCGAACTCCATCCCGGGCTCGATGTGCTCGCGAAGCGTCGCAGCGACCGCCAGGAGCGCCTCGTCTCCGGCGGCATGACCGTGGTTGTCGTTGAGGAGCCGGAAGTTGTCGATGTCGATGAGGGCGATGCCGATCGGCCGGACCTCCGCACGGCCACGCTCGATCTCCTGGGCGAGATAGCCGACGAGCGCGCCGTGGTTGAGCGTTTCCGTCAGCGGGTCGCGGTGCGTCGCCTCGAGGAGGGCCTCCGTCTGGCGCGTGAGCCGCGCCTGCGCGGACCGGAACACCAGGAACAGCAACCCCGCCGCGACGATGCCGGCAGACAGCGTGACGATGACGATCTCGCGCCGCATCGCTTCGAGCCGCTCGACGATCGGCACGCCGTCGCGCCAGATGCCGACCACGCCGAGGACCTCGCCATCGACGCTGAGTGGCAGGAACTCGCGCAGCAGTGTCGGCGAGGTGAACGCCCCGGGGCCGGCGCCTGCCTCGCTGGCCGGCCCGATGGCCGCCTGCGGCTTTCCGCCCAAGGCCAGACCGAACTCGGCGGTCCCGGGGGCGGCGACGCCGCTCATCCCAGGTTCGCTCGCGGCGACGATCGTCCCATCGGCGCGGCGAAGCTCCACCCGAAGGATCTCGCCCGCTCGGGGCAACGTGGCGAGCTGCGCCTCGAGCCGCTCGATCTCGGTCGCGGCCGGGGACCGTATCGAGGAGAGGTCGTCAGGCGTGATGTAGGCGTTGACGAACGAGCGGATCGTCGCCGCGTCGCTCCCGACCAGCCCGGTCAAGGTCGCGGTCGAGAAATGGGCTCCTGCCAGGACCGACTGGGCGGTCGCGGCGGCACCCACGATGGCCAGGAAGGCGCCGTAGACCAGGATCAGGAGGACCGGGCGCGGCGGCCGGGCGCGAGTGCCGAACAACCTCGATGATCCCTCGACTGCGTGGCCCTCGTGGGTACGCCCGACTGTAGGCACGGGGATCGTGGGACCCGCATGGGACGATGGTCCCGGTGGGGACCGGTGGGGACCGGCGGCGAGCGTGGACGTGGCGCGCACGCACCACGAAGCGCGCGCGAGCCGCCCTTCTGCCGTGTCGATCAGTGGCGCTCATGCGCCGACGGTCACGCGGCGGCGATCAGGCGGAGGCGGTCCCACGCTCGTAGAGGACGACCCGCCAGACGAATGTCCGCGCCTCGCGCACGGGTCGAAGCCCGGCATCCGCGACCACCGCGTCCACCCGCGCATTCGAGTGGACGAACGACCGATACGCGAACCCGCGAAGCCGGAACCAGATGTTCGCGAGGCGCAGGCCCCAGCGGACGATCGCGCGGTCGCGCGGGAGCACGAGGCCGTACAGCGAGCGCGCCCGTGCGGCCGACAGCCCGACCAGCGCGTCCATGTCGGGATAGCAGCAGACGACGCGATCGAGCGTGACGATATCGGCCGTATCGATGGTGGGCGCGCGCGCGACGAAGTCGCCGTCGACGAAGTCGATCCGGTCGAGATGCCCGCGTCGCCGCGCCTCCGACCGGGCGGCTTCGAGCGACGGCGGCGAGGCGTCGACGAGCACCGCGTGGCCCACTCCCGCGCGCATCAGCTCGTGGTCGATCACGCCGATCCCCGCACCGATATCGAGGACGGTCGCGCCGCGGACGCCGCGAGCCTGGATCATGTCGAGCAGCATCCGCGTCGTCGTGTCGGGTCCGGCACGCCGGTATCGCTCGACGTCATGTTTGGCGGTCGAGCCGTCGAAGATCTCGAACCCTTCGTCGCAACCGCACGCGTCCATCGAGGTCCTCGCTCGCGGGTCAGCTGCCGAAGATGGACTCGAGCTCGAACGGGATCGTCGTCTCGAGCTGGTCGTAGCGGCAGGCATCTGGTGGCTTGTCCGGACGCCAGCGCTTGAACGTCGTGGCGTGGCGGAAGCGGCTGCCCTGGAGGTGATCGTAGGCCACCTCGACGACGCGCTCGATGCGGAGCGGCTCCCAGGAGAGGTCCTTGCCGCGGTTCCAGCGAGACGTCGCCCCGGGCAGCCGCTGACCGGACGCCTCGGCGTCGCCGGCGCTGGCCCACTCGGCCCATTCCTGCCACGGGTGGCCCTCGACCGCGTTCTCGCGGAGCGGTGCGAGCTCCTCGACGAGCTCGGCCCGGCGGTCCCATGAGAACGATGAGGTGATGCCGACATGGTTGAGCTTGCCCGAGTCGTCGTACAGGCCCAGGAGCAGCGATCCGATATGGGTGCCCGGCCCGTTCTTGTGCCAACGGAACCCGGCGACGACGCAGTCGGCCGTCCGCTGATGCTTGATCTTGAGCATCGCTCGCTTGCCCGGCTGGTACGGGGCGTCGAGCCGCTTCGCGATGACGCCGTCGAGACCGGCGCCCTCGAAGCGATCGAACCAGTCGGCCGCCATCGACCGGTCCTTCGTCGCGGGCGTCAGGTGGACGGGCGGCTGTACGCCTCTGAGCGCCGACTCGAGCTTCGCCCGACGCTCCGCCTGCGGCATGTCCCGCAGATCCTCGTCCCCGAGCGCGAGGAGGTCCCAGGCCACGAAACTTGACGGCGACTCTGCCGCAAGCATGTTGACCCGCGACGCGGCCGGGTGGATCCGCAGGAGCAGCGCCTCGAAGTCGAGCGCGCCGTCACGGGCGATGACCACCTCGCCGTCGACGATGCACCGATCCGGCAGGGCGGCACGGAGCGGCTCGGCCAACTCGGGGAAGTACCGGTCCAGGGGCTTCAGGTCACGCGACTGCGTGTACACCTCGTCGCCGTCGCGGAACACGATGGCCCGGAACCCGTCCCACTTCGGTTCGAACAGCCAGCCGTCGCCCTCGGGCAGGCCATCGACCGCCTTGGCGAGCATCGGCTCGATCGGCGGAGCGACGGGCAAGTTCACGGCCATGCCCCGAGTGTAGGCGAGGCGCTGCGTCGGGGGAGGCTTGCGACGTGGGGACGGCCGTCGCGATGCGGCCGTGGCGGAACCATGGTCGAGGCGCCAGCGTCCCCGTGGTGCCGCGCGCGACCATCCCGGCCGCGAGGCGCCTACGGAGGACGCGCGATGCGTGCCAACCGATCATCACTGCCGTTCGCGGCGCTCATCATCCTGTCCGTCGTCGCCATCGTCGGATGCGCCGGCGCCTCGTCAGCGCTTGCCCCTGTCGGCGCACCGGTCGATGGAGGCGCGGCCTACGGCGGCGCCAGCGCCGCGCCGAGCGCGGCCGCCGCTCCGGACGGCGAGCCGACCTCGCCGGACCAGGTCGGCAACCTCGTCGACGACGCCAAGATCGTCCGGACCGGATCGATGGAGGTGGAGGTCGGCGACGTGCCCGCGGCACTGCTCACCGTCCGTGACGGGATCCGGGCGATGGGCGGCTACATCGGGGCGTCGGAGACGCAGACCCTCGACGATCGGCCCGTCGCGACGATCACGTATCGCATCCCGGTCGACCGCTGGGAAGACGCGCTCGACCTGTTGCGCGGGATCGCCGGCGACGCCAAGAACGTGTTGAACGAGCGGACCCAGTCCGTCGAGGTGACCGGCGCGGTCGTCGACCTCGAGGCGAGGATCAGGAACCTGCGCTCCAGCGAGATCGCCCTGCAGGACATCTCGGCGAAGGCTGCCCGCGTGTCGGACGTGCTCGAGGTGCAGGCCCAGCTCACCGCGGTGCGCGGCCAGATCGAGCAGCTCACGGCCCAGCTGACCCAGCTCAACGACCAGGCGTCCTACGCCACACTCGACGTCACGTTCAGCACGCCCGTCGTGGCGGTCCAGGTCGCCGCCGAAGGGTGGCAGCCGGCGGTCGTCGTCGACGAGGCGACCGCGAGCCTGGTGGAGATCCTGCAGTCGCTCACGACCGCCGGCATCTGGTTCGCGATCGTGTGGCTGCCGGTCCTGTTGCTGATCGGCGGTGTCGCGCTCGTGGTCGCGATGATCCTGCGCCGGCTCGGCGTGGTCCGGCTCGGGGGACGTCCGGGAGGCGCACCGGCCGCCGGATAGCACAGGCGGTCGGTCGTGGCACGATGGGGTCCATGACCGACCAGGTCGATCGATTCGACGAGATGGCCGCCGGCTACGAGCGGTGGTGGGCACCCGTGCTCGCTCCGAGCGCGGTCGCGCTGCTCGACGACCTTGCGCCGCTCGTGGACCGCGGGGCGGTGGAGATCCTCGACGTGGGGGTCGGGACGGGCAACCTTGCCCGTCCCGCGCTCGCCCGCTGGCCGGGCATCCGGGTGACCGGGGTCGACGCGTCGAGCGAGATGGTCGGTGCTGTCGAAGCGCTCCTCGGGGCGAGCGGTGACGGCTTCCGGGAGCGCTTCACGGGGACCGTGGCGTTCGCCGCCGAGATGCCGTTCCCCGATCGCACGTTCGATGCCGCGATGTCCTCCTTCGTCCTCCAGCTCGTCCCGAGCCGAGCAAGGCGCTGCGGGAGATCCGGCGCGTGCTACGACCCGACGGCCACTTCGCCTACGTGACCTGGCTCGTCGATGAGCGGGCATTCCCGCCTGACCGCGTCTTCGATGCGCTGCTCGACGAGTTCGGGTTCGACGAAGAGGAGGATCGGCCGCGGATCGGCGATGTGCCATCCGTCGACCGGGCGGCCGCGGAGCTACGTCGCGCCGGGTTCCGCGATGTCACGGCGTCCAGGGCGCTGCTCGACCACGCGTTCAGCGTCGAGAGCTACATCGCCTTCCTGACCGAGTTCGACGAGGTGTCGCTCTTCGACGAGATGGACCGGCGTGACCGCCGCCGCTTCCTCGCGCTCCTGCGCGAACGGCTGATGGGGCTCGACCCGGACCAGCTCCATTTCAAGGCCGGCATCGTGTACGCGTCTGGCGTCCGCTCCGACTAGCCGGACGCCGGCTAGACGACCTTCTCGTCAGGCAGCGCCTCGACGTACTCGGTCCCCAGCCGTGCGGCGTCATACGCCTTCCCGACAAGGTGGTGATAGGGCACGCCGCTGAACTGGTGGTGCGAGCGGGTCGGGATGTCGGCCGACGGATCCCACTCCTTGCGCTGGAGCTCGATGTAGCCCTGTTCCTGGCGATCCGCCATCGCCGAGAGCAGCGTCGACAGGCCGTGGCCGTTCGCGTGCTGGCCGCCGAGCGTGATGAAGATGAAGCCGACGCCCATGTCGCCGAGCTCGGCGAAGGTCATCGGCTGCGGGTCGTTGAACCACTTGAACGAGCTCGAATAGTTGAACGCGAAGCGCGCCTCCGGGAAGCGCTTCCGGATCTCGCTCGTGAACGTCTCGACCGGCTCGCGATCGGACGTCGGGAATTCGCACCACAACAGGTCCGGGATGCCGCTGTCGAGGTAGCGGAGACCTCGGTCGACCGCGAGGTCCATGCCACGCTCCGGTTGTGGCGCATCGATCGCGGACAGCCCGTCGGTCCGGGCGATGACGACGAAGTCGGCGTTGCCCAGGTCGTCGGCGACAGCCCGCATCATCCGCAGCTTGCCGACCATCTCGGACGTGGGCACGAGCGCTTTTCCGCCGATATGCCCGCAGCGCTTCGGGAGGACCTGGTCCTCGAGGTGGGCGGCCGCGACCCCCGCCGTCACCAGCAGCTCGGTCTGGCGCTGGACATTGAAGATGTTCCCGTAGCCAGCGTCCATGTCGACGATGACCGGCGGGATGTCGAAGAGCCGCGGACCGACGCCCTTCTCCGGGTCGCCCACCGCGGCGGTGAGCTGGTACTTGCGCAGGGCCGAGACGGTGCGGCGCGCGCCGTCGGCGATCTCCGGGCCGCTGTACAGGTCCATGTCGGTCGTGCCGAGGTGGCCGATCGCGAACGAGTAGCCTGAGAAGTAGACGGCCTTGAACCCGTGGTGCATGACGAGCTGGGCGCCCATGGGGTCGTACACGCCCGGACCGAACAGGTAGGGCTCGGTGCGGAGCAGCTCGCGCATGCGGACCGACGGGTGGACCCAGCGCGACGGCGGGACACCGTAGCCCTCAGGGAGGAGTGGGGTCGAGACGAGATCCGGAGAGCCCGACGTCGGGCGCGGTGCGGTGGCGGTCATGGTGCGATGGCCTATTCGTTCGCGTGGTCGCGTTCGCAGAAGTCCGGGCACGCACAGTCGGCCAGGACGGCTGCGGGAGCGATGCCCGCCGGTAGGTGGCCCGTCATCGCGGCCATGACGACCGGCATCGGCCGGACGGTTCGTGGCGTCGGCACGCCCTCGGACACCGGCGAGCCACCGTCGAACGCGATGAGCTCGATGCGCTCCGAGGCGTCCTCGTCGACCCCGAGGATCCATGTGCGTGATGGCAGGGCGGCATCACGGAAGTCGATCGTGATGCGGCTCGGAACGGCGGTCGGGCTCATGGCGGTTCTCCTCGCGTTCGGCGCCATGGGGGTGGCGAGGGAGCTAGGCTAGACCCGTTCCGGTCATCAGTCCAATCGAATGATGTGATGCCAACTATCAACATCATTGATACCTCAGCGTAAGATGCCTGGATGCTGCTCAGCCAGATCGAAGGCTTCCTCGAGACCGCTCGCCACCGCAACCTGAGCCGGGCCGCCGAGGCGCTGCACGTCACGCAGCCCGCCCTGACGGCCAGGATCCAGACGCTCGAAACCGAGCTTGGGACGCCACTCTTCGTGCGTGGCAGGCACGGGATGGATCTCACCGACGCCGGCCGGGCATTCATGCCGTACGCCGAACGCGCGATCGGCGCGCTCGACGCGGGAGCCAGCCTCCTGATCGAGCTGCGTCGGGGCGGCACCGGCGAGCTCGTGCTCGGGGCGGCGCCCGCCGTCAGCACGTACGTCCTGCCGGCACTCCTCGTCCGCTACGCACGCCGATACCCGAACGTTCGCCTCGTCGTCCGCACCGGGCACTCGGAGGAGATCCTCGACCTGACCGTGCGCCGCGAGATCGACCTCGGGCTGGTACGCGAACTGCGACACCCGGACATCGAATCCGTGCCGCTCTACGAGGACGAGCTCGTGCTCGTCGCGGCGGGCACGCACCGCTTCGGCGATCGGACGACCGTCGGGATCCACGAGCTCGAGGGTGCCCGATTGATCCTGTTCGACCGGACATCGAGCTACTACGAGTTGACGAACGCGTTCTTTCGTGAGGCCGGTGTCGCCCCGGGCGGGATCATGGAGCTCGACAACATCGACGCGGCCAAGCAGATGGTCGGACAGGGGCTGGGCATCGCTCTCTTGCCCCACACGTCGGTGGCCTCGGAGCTGGCCGACGGCCGGCTGCGCGCGATCGACATCGAGGGCTCGGCACCGATCCGTCGCCGGATGGTGGCGATCCGTCGGCGGGACATCGGTCCGCCGTCAGGGCCGGTCGCGGGCTTCCTCGACGTCCTGGGATCCGTGGAGGATGTCCTCCCGGCCAGGCCGGCTCCGGCCGCGGGAACGCCGGGCGATCGACGACGTCGACCACCCGGCGACGAGGGACGCGACTAGGTCGCCGGTGTCGGCGAGCTCGGCGACGGGTCGGCCGACTGGCCATCCGAAGCTGATGGTGGGGCATGGAGAAGACCGGGCGTGAGGGATCAGCCCTCCTCGGAGGAACCCCCCTCGGACGACTCGCCACCCGAGGCCTCGCCTTCGGCAGCACCCTCGCCAGCGGCAGCGGCCTCGCCCTCCTCGCCTTCGAGCTCCTCGCCCTCGGCGACGACCGGCTCCTCCTCGACCTCGATCCGCGGCTGCTGGACCTTGGCGATGATCTCGTCGGGATCGTTGAGCAGCGTCACGTCCGACGGGATCGTCAGGTCGCTCACGTGGAGTGCCACGTCGAAGTCCACCAGCGATTCGACCGAATACTCGATCGACTGTGGCAGGTGGTCGGGCAGCGCCCGGATCCGGACCGACTCGGTCGGATGGAGCAGGGTCCCGCCGAGCTGGATGACGGCAGGCGAATCGCCGACGGCCACGAGCGGCACGTCGACCGTCAGCTCCTCGGTCATGCGGACGAGGAACAGGTCCGCGTGCAGCGGACGGCGGTTGACCGGGTGGATCTGGACGCCCTGGATGAGGACGGGGTCGGCCTTCTTGCCGTCGACCGAGAGGTCGATCAGGGCGTTCGGCCCGACGTGTTTGCGCAGCAGGTCGAATGCGTGGGCGTCAACCGTCAGATTGGCCGAATCCACGCCATGGCCATACACGACGGCCGGTAGGAGGCCGGCCTTGCGGAGCCGGTTGACGGCCTTGCCGGTCACCTCGCGGTGCTCTGCTGCCAGCGTCGGGCGGGCGGTTGCCATGGAGTCGGACCTCGAGTTCATTGATCTGGTGATGCGGGCTGCGGCTCGCCGGCGGGCCGGTTGTGGCGAGGCGCCCGGAGCGGTGCGCAGGATACCACGGAGCGGCGTCGGCGCCGACGCTGCGCATCGGCGCCCAAGATCCTCGGCTCGGAGTAGCATCCCCCGCGTGAGTGCGACCATCTTGATCGTCGAGGACGAGTACGCGGTCGCGCGAGGGATCCAGTACGCGCTCCAGCAGGAGGGGTACGACGTCGGCGTCGCCCGGTCCGGCGAGGAGGGGCTTGAGATCGCCACGCGTGAGGCACCGGACCTCGTGGTGCTCGACGTCCGCCTGCCCGGCATCGACGGCTTCGAGGTGCTTCGTCGCATCCGTGCAGCGAGCGGCAAGATGCCGATCCTCGTCCTGACCGCCCGCGACGACGAGGTCGACAAGGTCATCGGCCTCGAGCTGGGTGCGGACGACTACCTGACCAAGCCCTACAGCCTGCGCGAGCTGCTGAGCCGCATCAAGGCGCTGCTCCGGCGGTCGTACGGCGACCTGGCCGATGCGGCGGGCGGCCGGGTGCTCCGCCATCGCGATCTCATCATCGATCTCGAGCGGCGTCGCGTGCAGCGCGGTGACCGGCGGATCAGTCTCACCCCGACCGAGTTCGAGATCCTCCGCCACTTGGCCTCACGACCCGGACGCGTGTACACGCGCTCCGAGCTGCTCGAGCTCCTGCGCGACTACGAGGCGCTCGACCAGGACGAGAAGACGATCAACGTCCACGTCAGCCACCTCCGCGAGAAGATCGAGGACGATCCGGCGACACCGGCGTTCGTCCTGACCGTGCGGGGCGTCGGGTACGCCTTCGCAGAACGCTGACCGGCCGGTGATCCGGCGGATCCCCTGGCTGCGCCGCATCCGGCGGCTGATGCCGCGCACGTTCCAGGCGCGGCTGAGCGTGGCCTTCGTCATGGTCATCGCGCTCACCCTCGGGTTGGTCTCCGTGGTCGTCATCAACCGGCTCGACGACTACTTCACGAGGCAGCAGCGGACCGACCTCGAGGAGCGCCATGCCACCGTCAGGGCCTTCGTCGAATCGATCGCCGACACGTACTCGGGCGGCCGGCCGGTCGTGAACGTCGATGGGGTGGTCAGCCCGCGCGTCCTGAACGCGCTCGAGACCGACCTCGTGCGGAACGTCATCGCCGACCAGATCGCCCAGGCCGACGTCATCGTTCGCTTCGGCGTGACGACCACGGGATCGGGCGATCCGCAGTTCGTGCCCGCCTCGAACGGCACCGTGGTCATGACGCGTCAGGCGCCACCCGCCCCGGGACAGGCCCGCGAACGGACGTCGGTGACCGGCTGGGGGGCGGGTGGCGATGCGGGCCGCCAGTACACGATGGAGATCACCCTCGCCGACCCATACACGTATCGGGCAACGGCGATCAACAACGTCACCAGCCTGCTGCTCGCCATCGCTCTGCTCGCCCTCGGGCTTGCCGTCGTGGTCTCGGCGGCGCTCGCCCGGCGCTTCACGACGCCCATCCGCCAGCTCACCGACGCCTCCCGCGGGCTCGCGGAAGGTGATCTGACACGTCGCGTGCCGGCGGCGCAGCTCCGTGAAGGGTCCTCGGAGCTCGGCGAACTGGCGGTCCAGTTCAACACCATGGCCGACCGGCTGGCCGAGAGCGTCGAGCTGATCCGGCGGGACCGCGACCGGAGCCGTGACTTCCTGGCGGACGTGTCGCACGAGCTCAGGACCCCGCTCGCAGCGCTGCGGACCTTCAATCAGCTGCTGATGGAACAGGCGGGGAACGATCCCGAAGCGCGCGCCGAGTTCCTCGAATCGAGCCAGGGCCAGATCGAGCGCCTGGACTGGCTTGCGCAGAACCTGCTCGAGCTGTCCAAGCTCGATTCCGGGCTGGTGCTCCTCGACCTTCGACCCGATGACCTGCGGGCCGCCGTCGAATCGGCGACCCACCAGCACGACGCGCTCGCGCAGCGACGTGGCGTGACCGTCGAGCTGGACCTGCCGAGCCGGCCGGTCCGGATCCGGCACGACCCGCCACGCATCGGCCAGGTGGTCGCGAACCTCGTAGGCAACGCGGTCAAGTTCACGCCACGCGGCGGCGCCGTGCGGGTGTCCGTCGAGCCGACCCCAGATGGGGCTCGGGTCGACGTCGTCGACACCGGCGTCGGCATCGACCCCAACGAGCTGCCCCACATCTTCGAGCGGTTCTACCGCGGCTCGCGCGCCAACGAGGCGCGCGGTTCGGGCAGCGGGCTCGGCCTCGCGATCGTTCGCTCGATCGTCGACATCCACGGCGGGACGGTGACCGTGGAGAGCGGGCCGGGCAGCGGGAGCCGGTTCACCGTCCGGCTGCCGCAGGATCCGAGGAACGTCGCCGGTACCCCCGCAGCGGAACAGGCCGCCGTCGCGTCCGCCGCGGAAGGCACGCGCCGGATCGCCGCGGCCGGTGCGGCGGAGGATCAGGATGGGCCCTCAGACGCGTCTCACGAAGACGAGCGCATCGTGACGGAAACTTCACCGTCCGATGCGCCCCATGTGAATCCCGCTTCGGCACCGTAAGAGGCGACGGCGTTCCCCGACTGGCCGCTCACCGACCGGGGGGACGCCGGACCTGAGGAATACGACGACCCATGAGTGACTCCCGATCCGACGATCCCGATATGACCACGCGCCACCAGGCTCCGACCGAGCCCCTGCGAGAACCGGTGATCCGCACCTCCGGCGAAGGCGAGCGCTACACGCCGCCGGCGGAACCACGTCCCGACTGGACGCGCCAGGACGCCGCACCCGTCGCGGCGCCCACCCCGGAGCGCTGGTATGAGCCGGCCCCGACCGTCCCGGCCGCACCCGTGACCGAGAGCGCCGTTCGCGGCGCCCGAAGCGGTCGCGGCACCATGGGCACGGTCCTTGGCGCGGCGCTGCTCTCCGCCGTGCTCGCATCGGGCGGCACGGTGGTGGCGCTCAACGCATCCGGCGCGCTGGATCGACCGGCGACGACCTCGACCGCGCCGACCGGGACCACCGTCGGTGCCAACAACCAGCCGGTGAACATCGACGAGTCCTCTGCGACCATCCAGGTGGCCGCCAAGGCCAGCCCCGCCGTCGTTCGGATCACGGTCAACGGCAGCGTCGACACGTCGCAGGGGATCATCCCGGAGACCGGTGTGGGCTCAGGCGTGATCTACGACTCCGGCGGCTGGATCCTGACCAACCGCCACGTCGTGGACGGCAGCGACCAGCTCTCGGTCGAGCTCAACGACGGCCGCGTGTTCGAGGGTCGCGTGTACGGCATCGACACCCTGACAGACCTGGCGATCGTCAAGATCGAGGGCACCGACCTGCCGGTCGCCCAACTGGGGCGCTCGAGCGAGCTCAAGGTGGGGCAGCTGGTCGTGGCGATCGGCAGTCCGCTGGGCACGTACTCGAACTCCGTCACCAGTGGCATCGTGTCGGCCAAGGGCCGGACGATCACGACCGATGGCAACCAGAACCTCAACAACCTGATCCAGACCGATGCGGCGATCAACCCGGGCAACTCGGGCGGTCCGCTGCTCGACGCCGGCGCCAACGTGGTCGGCATCAACACCGCCATCGCCGCCGACTCGAACGGCATCGGCTTCGCCATCCCGATCGATATCGCCCGGCCGATCATGGAGCAGGCCGTGGCCGGCAAGGACCTCGCCCGACCGTACATGGGCGTCGTCTACCGGCCGATCGACCGCCAGTTCGCGGACGCCAACAACCTTCCCGTGAACGAGGGTGCGCTCATCCAGCGTGGCGCCGGCGGCAGCGCGACCAGCCCCGCCGTCGTGTCCGACAGTCCGGCCGACCAGGCCGGCCTGCGAGAGGGCGACATCATCGTGAAGGTCAACGACCAGTCGATCGATGGCGACCATCCGCTCGATGCGACGCTCAGCGAGTACGCACCCGGCGACAACGTGACGATCGAACTGCTCCGGGATGGCCAGTCGTCGACGGTCCAGTTGCAGCTGGGAACCCGCCCGGCCAACTGATCCGGGTCAGGCAGCCGGTCCTTGGGCCTAGCCCGAGGATCGGCGCCGCCAGATCTCGACCGATGCGTGGTCGAGCGGCCCACCCAGCTTGACGGCCGGTTTGCGCACGCGGACACCGACCTCCTGGATATCGAACGCCACGAGCACCTCGTGGCTGATCGCCTCGGCGATCGTCTCGAGCAACCGGAAAGAAGTCGATTCGACGACCTGCCGGGCGATCTCGTACACCCGGCCGTAGTCGACCGTCTTGGTGAGGTCGTCGTCGACACCGGCGGGCTGCAGGTTCAGCACGAGGATCACGTCGACCTCGAACGGCTGGGCGGTCTTCAGCTCCCAGTCGTGATAGCCGTGCTTCCCCTCGAAGCGCATGTTGGTGAGCACGATCCGATCGCTCAGGCGGGGCCTCCCTCTGGTTCGCTCCTCCAGCGACCGCGGACGATCGCGTCGCTGACGCGCGCGACGCGGACGTTGGCCTCGACATCATGGACCCGGACGATATCGACACCGGCGGCCACGCCGAGCGCCGTGGTCGCAAGCGTGCCCTCGAGCCGCTCCTCGGCCGGGAGGTCGAGGATCTTCCCGATCGTCGACTTGCGCGAGGTGCCGAGCAGGATCGGCCGACCTAGCGTCGTGAGTTCGGCGAGGTGACGCAGCACGATCAGGTTGTGATCGGCGGTCTTGCCGAAGCCGATGCCCGGATCGACGAGGAGATCCGTCGGCGGAACACCGGCGCGCTCGGCCCGTTCCAGCGCCGCACGGAGATCGTCGATCACCTCACGCACCACGTCCCGGTAGTGGGCCTCCGGCCTGTTGTGCATGACCAGCAGGGGGACGTGCGCGCTAGCGGCGAGCTCAGCGATCGCCGGATCGGGGCCGGTGGCCCACACGTCGTTGAGGAGGTCCGCGCCGGCCGCGACGGCCGCTTCGGCGACCACCACCTTGGTCGTATCGATGCTGAGCGGCACGCCCGGCAGCGCCGCGCGGATGGCGGCGATGATCGGGATCACGCGGCCGATCTCCTCCGCGGCATCGATCGGGGCATGCCCCGGCCGCGTCGATTCGCCTCCGACGTCGAGCAGGTCCGCGCCCTCGTCCACCATGCGGCGTGCCTGGCCGACGGCCGCCGTGACCGGATCGCCCCGTCCGATGAGACCGTCGCCCGAGAACGAATTGGGCGTGATGTTCAGGATGCCCATCACGAACGTCCGTTCGCCCCAGGCGAAGGTCGTCTGTCGGATCCGGGTCGGTGCCGGGTGGCTCACGAGACCGGCGGGTCGCGCAGTTCCGGATCGTCGACCAGGTGGCCGCGGATCGCGCCGACCAGGTAGAGCGACCCGGCCACGACCGTCGGCCCACCCCCGCGCCGTGCCCGGTCGAGGGCAGCGATCGGGTCGGGTTCGGCGACGACCTCCGCGATCGGTGATGTCGTTCGCCGCCAACGGGCCGCGAGCTCGTCGGCTGGCATCGCGCGCGCGGCGTCCACGCTCGTCGCGATGACGGTCGCACCCCCGAGTGAGGACGAGGCTGCCAGGGCGGCGATGATGCCGTCCACGTCCTTGTCCGCCATGGCGCCGACCACGAGCGTTAGCGGTCCCGGCGCCAGGTGCGGGCGCAGATCATCGAGTGCTTCGGCGAGCGCGGCCGCGCCGGCCGGGTTGTGGGCGCCGTCGAGCAGGATCTCAGCGCCGTCGACCGTCAACAGCTCGAGCCGACCCGGCCAGACCGCCGTCTCATAGCCGCGGCGCCGGGCGTCTTCGTCAGCCGTCGCGATACCCGCCGCGTCGAGGGCATCGAGGACCGCGTCGGCGACCGCGACGTTGGCGGCCTGGTGACGACCCCGGAGTCCGACGCGGGTCGGCCCCAGGCGGGGCAACTCGACGGTCAAGCCATCGCGGTCCCAGCCCAGGAGCGGCGCGGTCCCCACCTCCGCAAGCGGCGCCCCCACTCGTCTCGCTCGGCGGCGGATGATCGCCAGCGCCTCGCCGTCCGCGCCGGTCACCGCGATGTCCCCACGCTCGATGATGGCGGCCTTCTCCCGGGCGATCGCTGCGATCGTCGACCCCAACCGGTCGGTGTGATCCAGGGCCACGTTGGTCACCGCGGCGACGCCGCCATCCCAGGCGTGTGTCGCGTCGAGCCTGCCACCCAGCCCGACCTCGACGAGGGCGACGTCGATCCCGGATTCGGCGAAGTGGCGGAACACCAACGCCGTGAGGAGCTCGAACTCCGTTGGTTCATCGTGGCGACGTGCGACCCGGTCTGCGACAGCGAGGACGGCTTCGACGTGCCGTGTGAAGTCGTCGATGCCGATCGGGTGGCCGTCGATGACGACCCGCTCGCGATACGACACGAGGTGCGGCTTCGGCGTCTCGCCGACGCGGAGACCCGCGGCCCGCAAGACGCTGCCGGCCAGGGCCAGGACGCTGCCCTTGCCGTTCGTCCCGGCCACGAGCGCACCGCGAACGGCCAGTTGCGGGTCGCCGAGCGCCGCCAGCAGCGCACGTGTCCGCCCGAGCCCGAGCCGGATCCCGAACCGACCGCGCGCAGCGAGCGCGGCGAGAGCTTCGTGATAGTCGGTCGACGGCGCCGAGGCGGTCACTCGCGCGTCAGTTCGTCCTCGTAGAAGACGCACTGGTTGAAGCGCGGCGTCAGGCACACGTCGTTGACGTACCCCTGATCGAGGTGGACACCGCCGCGGAGCTGGCAACGCGACACGTTCGTGTCCTGCCGGATCAGCGCCTTGAGCAGATGCGGTGCCTGGATGGGGATCGCGCCGCGCGAACCCGTCATGTAGAAGTGCGGGCACACGTTTCGACGCAGGCTCGGCAGTCCGAACCCGGGATGGGCGCCCATCGGCAGGGTGACGGCGGGAGCCGGTCGTGCAGTGAGGGGCGAGGGCGTGACCCGGGCGATCGGCCCCAGACCGAACGCTGGACGACCGGAGGCGGCGCCCGACGATCCGGATCGGCCGGCTGGCGCCCCCGGACGACCCGGTCGATCGGGCTGCCCTGGGCGACTGATCGGTCGTCCCGTCCGTGGATCGCGAGCCTGCACGCAACCTCCATCCTGCGCGCACCGACATCGGACACGCGCGACCGGGCCAGAGTACAACGCACCGCCACGCTCCGACATCGCGTGCGGAAGTGCCGACGAGGCGTTCCATCGTCCCGATGGCGAGGGCGTGCGACAATCGCCTCCGATGGCGACTCGGCGCGGTTCGCGCCCAAATCATGTCCGACCCCGCCCCCCGTCCGGTGGGCGTCCCACTCCCGTCAAGGTCAGGCCCCGGGCGCCCGCGCCCGGACGCCTCTCCGTGCACGGTCCGGTCCGACGCAGTCGTGGCATCCCGCTCATCGGCCAGATGGCCCTCGGGGCAGGTGTCGTGGTGGTCGCCCTGCTGGTCCTGTACATCGGCGCGGGCGGCATCGGCGCGGTCGCCAATGCGCTCGGCTCGACAGTCTCGTCCTTCGTCCAGGGTGTCACCGCCACGCCGGTCCCGGTCACCACGCCATCGACCGTCGCCGACGCGCCGTCCATCGAATCGCCCGGCGAGCCCTACACCAACCAGAACCAGGTCGACCTGACGATCACCGTCCCGTCGCGCCTCGCCGGCGACCCCGACTACCTCGTCCGTGTCTACCTCGCACTCAAGGACCAGGCGCCGGCACCGATCGACGAGAAGCCCCTCTCGCCGACCCCGCGCATGATCATCCCGGTCACGCTGACCAAGGGGATCAACGATTTCAGCGTGACCCTCGTCGGGCCGGGCGGCGAGTCCGAGTCGTCACCACTGGTGCGCTATGTGCTCGACATCGACCCGCCCGTGATCAAGCTCAGCTCGCCCAAGGACGGAGCGATGATCAACCGCAAGGCCGTCTCGCTGCAGGGCCGCACGCAGGGCCGCTCGACGCTCAACGCCCGGAACGGCAAGACCGGCGAATCGATCGGTGGCACCGCCGCGTCCGACGGGACGTTCTCGCTGAGCCTGCCGATCGCGTCGGGCTCCAACCCGGTCCGGTTCACCGCCACGGACCCGGCGGGGAATACGAACACGATGGAGCTCACCGTCCGGCGAGGGTCCGGGCAGCTCCGCGCGTCGCTGAGCGCGTCCTCCTACTCGATCAGCCAGCGGTCGTTGCCGGCCGAGATCCGCCTGGTGACCCTGGTGGACGACCCCGACGGCCGGCCGCTCGAGGGTGCGCGGGTGACCTTCACGCTGAGCATCCCGGGGATCAAGACGGTCACCGGTGACGCCGTGACCGATGCGTCAGGCCAGGCGTCCTTCACGACCCGCATCCCCAAGGGAGCGGACCGTGGTGGCGGCACGGCTGGTGTGCTCGTCCGGACGACCGATTTCGGAAAGACCACCGACGAGACGGTCATCACGATCCGGAAGTAGGCCCGAGCGTAGAACCCGAGGCTCGACCAGCCGTCATCCGGCTGTCGACAGCGGGCGTCGTCGCAGCTACCATCCCGCCATGCCGATGTGGCGGTGTCCGCATTGCGGGACTCCCCAGGCCGAGACGGCGCGGTGCTGGGTGTGTCGGCGGTCCTCCACCTCCTGCGGCACCTGCCGCCACTACCGACGATCGGTCGCGGGCCAGCTCGGCTACTGCGGCCTCGACGCCCGACGGCAACCGTTGACCGGCGAGGAGATCCGGGGCTGCTGGGAAGCCATGCCGGCCGCGCTGCTCCAAGACCCGGTCCCACCCACCATCGGTCCGGCCCGACCGATCGATGACGTACGGCCGCCGCTGGCGTTCGTCGAGGTCAGCGCGACGGCACCCGTCGCCAGCGCGACGCCAGCGCCGGAAGACGCGAGTGCACTCGGCGCCGAGGATCCGACCCTCGCCCCCGGCATGCCCGCGGCAAGCGAGCCCGCCTGGAACCTGTGGGGTGACCTCGAGAGCTGATCAGGACGGCGCGGCGGTCGGCTCGGGGGTCGGTGTCGGCTCAGGTGTCGGTGTCGGGGTCGGCGGAGGCGTGGGCGTCGGCGTCGGTTCGGGGGTGGGAGTCGGCGTCGGTGCGACCGTCGGCGTCGGTGTCGGCGTGGGTGTCGGCTCCGGTCCCTTCGAGATCACGTAGTCCACGGCGGTGTCCTTCGCGACCACGACCCCAGGTGCCGGCACCTGCGACACGACCAGGCCGATCGGCACGACCGGGTCGAACGCCTCGGTCTTGACCCCCGGCCTAAGGCCGGCCGTCACGATCTCCTGCACCGCCAGGGCCTCGGTCTTGTTGCGGAGGTCGGGCATCGGCACCTGTTCGACACCGGACGCGACGGTGACGCGGACGGTCGACCCGGCCGGGACGATCGTCTCGGCGGGTGGCATCTGTGCGGTGATGATGCCGACCGGCTGGTCCGACGGCTGCTCGATGACTTCGAGCTTGATCCCCAGGGACTCGGCCTCCTGGGTCGCGTCGGCGAGGAGCTTGCCGACGAATTCCGGCACGGCGACCGGCTGCGCGACAGGCGTCGAGGGACCCGAGAGCAACTGGAACACGATGAAGCCGATCCCCGCGAGGAGCAGGATCGCGGCGATCCCGGCGGCCCACACGACCGGGCTCGTTCCGGCACCCTCGTCCTCCACGGGCGGGCGGCCCGATCCTGACGGGGGAGGCGCGACGGGCACGTAGCCGGCGCCGGCGTAGGCATCCTCCGGGTAGGAGGTGACGGTCGGGTTGGACCGGGCCACGCCCGCAGATGCAGCCAGACCGGCCCCCGCGGCCACACTCGCCGCGGCGCCCGCTCCGACGGCTGCCGCGGGGATGCCGGGCGCAGCGGCCGCGGTTCGGGACGACTCGAGCGCCTCGGCCATCGAGGTCGCCGAGGCGAACCGGTCGATCGGCAGGGGCGCCAGTGCCTTGCGGGTGATCGCGGCGAGATCGGTCGGCAGCGACGGCCGGACGAGGACCGGGTCGGGCACCGGGCCGCTGAGCCGAGCCAGCGCGACGCTGGCAGCGCTGTCGCCTTCCCATGGCCGGGTCCCGGTCAGCATCTCGAACAGGACGATGCCGAGCGCGTAGATGTCGGATTCGTTGGTAGCTGTCTCGCCACGTGCCTGCTCGGGGCTGAAGTAGTGGACCGACCCGAGCGTCGTACCCGGCAGGGTCATCTGCGCCTCGGCGACCGCTCGGGCGATGCCGAAGTCGACCACCTTGACCCGACCATCGCGCCCGATCAGCACGTTGCCGGGCTTCACGTCGCGATGCACGATGCCGCGCGCATGGGCCGCGGCCAGGGCCCGGGCGACCGCCGCCGCGATCCGCGCCGCCTGCGGCGGCGGCAACGAGCCGTTCCGCCGGAGGATGGTCGCGAGGTCCTCGCCGTCGACGAACTCCATGACGATGTACGGCCCGTCCGGGTCCTCGCCATAGTCATAGACGCTCACCACGTTGGGGTGGTTCAGGGAGGCCGCGTTCTGCGCCTCCTGTCGGAACCGCGACGAGAAGTCAGGGTCGCGCAGGTACTCGGGGCGAAGCAGCTTGACGGCGACGTCGCGTCCGAGCTGGGTATCGACCGCCCGGAAGATCGTGGCCATGCCGCCCTCTCCGAGCAGCTCCACGAGCCGATATCGGCCGCCCAGGATCGTCCCGATCTCCGCCAAACGTGCCCCTCTGACATGGTTCGGCGCGTCGCTGACGTCTGCGACGCGCTCGCGCGGCATGGTACCCCATGGCCTCCGGATGGACGCCCATCCGGCGGGCCCGGGCGATCAGAGCTGGAGGCCGGCCAGGTAGCTCCGGAACTCGCGGGCGAGGTCGGGTCGCTGGAGGGCCAACTCGACCGAGGCCTTCAGCCAGCCCATCGTCGTGCCGGCGTCGTACCGCGTGCCTTCGAATTCGTAGGCGTACACGGCCTGCTCCTCCATCATCGCGCCGATCGCGTCGGTGAGCTGGATCTCGCCACCCGCCCCCCGCTGGGTCTGCTCGAGCTTGTCGAAGATCTTGGGCGTCAGCACGTAGCGACCGATGATCGCGAGGTTGGAGGGAGCATCGGCCGGGTCGGGCTTCTCGACGAGGGCCGTGACACGATGCAACCGGCCGTGGTCGAGCGGGTCCTCGGACCGCTCGGCGGCGATCACGCCGTAGCGGCTGGTCTCTTCGTTGGGCACCTCCATCACGGCCACGACCGACGCGTGGGTCTGCTGGTAGGCATGGATGAGCTGCCCGATGCACGGTCGGTCGCCGACCACGACGTCGTCGGGCAGGATCACGGCGAAGGGCTCATGCCCGATCAGGTCCTTGGCCATCAGGACCGCGTGTCCCAGCCCGAGCTGCTCCTTCTGGCGCACGTAGGCCACCTGGGCCAGGTCGCTGATATGGCGGACCTGGCGGAGCATCTCGATGTCGCCCTTCTCCTCGAGGAGGTGCTCGAGCTCATACGACAGGTCGAAGTGGTCCTCGATCGCGCGCTTCTGGCTGGAGGTGACGATGATCACCTGCTCGATGCCCGCCGCGACGGCCTCTTCGACCGCGTACTGGATGATCGGCTTGTCGACCAGCGGCAGCATCTCCTTGGGCTGCGCCTTGGTCGCGGGCAGGAAGCGGGTGCCCCAGCCGGCGGCAGGGAATACGGCCTTTCGAACGCGCATGGAACCTCAACGGACGGAGTCTGGTGGGTCGGGGCAGTCTAGCACCGGACCCTTTCAGGGCCCTTCGTCGAGACCCTTCACGACGGTGCGGACCGCTGCCGAGAATGCCGCTCGCCGGCGCGTTCTGCGAGGTCCTCGCTCACGGCTCGCGGTCGAGGCCGTGCTGGACAGCAAGGAGCGCGGCCTGGGTCCGGCTGGCCAGCCCGAGTTTGGCGAGGATGTTCGAGACGTGGGTCCTGGCGGTCCGCTCGGTGATGCCGAGATCGGCCGCGATCTGCCGGTTCGGGAGTCCCTGGGCGACGCGTGTCAGGACGTCGCGCTCGCGAGCGGTCAAGGTCGCGATCCCGTCGCCATCGCCCGCACCACCGGGGCTCGCTCGCCCGCCATCCCGCATCCGTCGGGCGACGATCCCCGCGACGGCCGGATCGAGATGGACCTCGCCGGCGGCGGCCGCCCGGATGGCGCCGGCCAGCTCGTCGGCCTCGGCATCCTTGAGCAGGAACCCGGACGCCCCGGCTTCGATCGCGGCGACGACGCGGGCCTCCTCGATGAAGCTGGTGAGCGCGATGACCTCGGTGTCCGGGAGGGCGGCCTTGATACGGCTCGTTGCCTCGATGCCGTCGACCACCGGCATCATCAGGTCCATCACGACGATGTCCGGCCGGAGTTCACCGGCTCGTTCGATGGCCTCGGCGCCATCGGCGGCCTCGCCGACGATCACGATGTCGTCGTGGAGCTCGAGGAAATCGCGCATCCCGCGCCGGACCATCGCGTGGTCGTCGACGAGGAGGACCCGGATCGGGGCGTCGGGCATCGAGGGTCTGCCGGTCCCTAGGGGCCGCCCGGGACGACCGACCGCTCGTCGGCGGCGGTCTCCTCGGCGTCCTCGGAGCGCGACGCCCGCTGGAGCAGCACCGCCGCGCCCAGGATCGCGGCGGCCCCGACGATCTGGATGGGGGCCAGCGCCTCGGACAGCAGCCACGCCGCAAGGGCGACACCGACGACCGGCTCGAACAGCATGAGGATGCCTGCCCGGGTCCCGCCGATCAGGCGGATCCCGGTGAGGAACCCCAACGACGGGATGGCTGCGGCCGCGACCCCTGTGAAGATGAGCAGCGGCAGGACGCTCGGGTCGGTCACGGGCTGGAGCAGCGTGGCCGGCCCGCCGGCGAGGAGCGCGACAAGGATCGCGCCGATGCACGACACGAGCAGCACCGTCGTCATGGCCTGCTCGGTCGGGACCTCGGGATAGCCGTCGCGC
The DNA here is from genome assembly GCA_963813535.1 of uncultured Chloroflexia bacterium. GTDB lineage: Bacteria > Chloroflexota > Limnocylindria > Limnocylindrales > CSP1-4 > SPCO01. The sequence continues at coordinate 703,514 of CAWEZH010000003.1, forward strand.
GCGAGGAGGACGAAGATCGTCTGGCACACGGCTGCGCCGAGCGCGAGGCCGATCCCGATGGCGTCGAGTCGGATCCCGGCGGCCGGGTCCAGTTGCGACGCGACGACGGCGATCATCCCCGCGATGGCCAGACCGAGCGCGACGACGCGGGCACGGTCGAGCGGCTCACGTCCGAGCGCGACATTGGCCACCGCGACGAGCGCCGGATACGTGTAGAACCCAAGGAGCGCGAGCGCGATCGTGATCCGATCGAATGCGATGAACATGCACAGGTTCAGGATCGTGCCGGCCAGCGCGGCCGCCAGCATCGCCGCCCGTGCGCTCACGCGCAGGTCGCCGAAACGGACAAGGCGGGTGGCACCACGTCGGACGCGCCAGCCGACATAGGCACCGAGTGCCAAGAAGCCGATGACCGCCCGCCATGCGACGAAGGCCGGCGGCTCCATGCCCGCCTCGTAGGCGAACCTCGACAGCGGACCGAGCATTCCGAAGAGCGACGCCGAGACGATGACGATCCCGAAGCCACGCAGCGGGATCGCGCCACCGACGCCGGCTGCCACCGCAGGTGTGGTCGTCAGGGGCGGGCTGGACACCGGGGCATGGTAGAGCGCAGGACCGCGATCCGCCCGACCACGGTCAGCCCGCGGCGACGCGCTCGCCGGGACTCTCTACCGCCGCGGTCTCGCGTCGACTCCTCGAGAGCCGGATGCCGGTGAATGGGATCCGGATCTCGCGGAAGACCTCGATCGAGACGAGGAACCCGACGAACAGGAACACGACGCCCAGGAACTTGCCGAGCTGGAACAGATCGGTCGAGCCGAAGCGGTTGAGCGAGTCGGTGAGGGTCGGGATGAACGCCCCGATCGCGATGAGGATCGTGGCTGGCACCCGGCTGTGGATCCGTCCCGAGGCGAGCGCCGTGATCGTGCCGGGCAACGACGCGACGAGGTTGACGAGGATCGCCACGGGCGCGATCAGCAGGTTGAACAGGAACTGATCGCCCGGCTGGTTCGGGTCGAGCGAGTAGGGCAGGACGCGACGCTTGGGCATGAACATGTACGTGCTGAACACGGCCCCCAGGATCAAGGCGAATGCGCCAGTGACGTTCAGGAACGGCGTCAGCAGCCGCAGATGTGGCGGGAGCAGCGTCGCGACGGGCATCGTCGTCTCGGGGTCGACCGCGTAGCCCGGTGCCGGGATCACCGTCGTGGCCATCAACACGAGGCTCAGGATCGTGGCGCCCACGACGGCACCGGCGGCCAGGATCGGCCACCGCTCGTTCTGGAAGTAGGTCTCGACCGCCACCGCCAGGGCGAGCACGCCGGCAGCCAGGAAGTAGAGCAGCGGCAACGCCCCCGCCCCCGCGTACTCGGGCCGGTTCCGCACGAGGAACGTGAAGAGGCCGGCCAGGAACAGGCACAGGGCGAAGCTGTAGCCGAACCGGGTGCGTCCCAGCAGGAACGCGGTCCCCAGCCCGAGCCACCCCGCGGTCCAGACGGCGCCCGTCAGATACCACGTTCGGTAGAGCGGCTCGTTCCAGGCACCCGCGCCGGCCAACGCTTCGCAACCGGCGGCGATGCCGTAGAAGAGCATCCCGATCGCCCAGATCAGCTGGAACCCGCCGCGCCGTTCGCGCCATTGGTCGAAGAGCGCAGCGCTGAACACGAGCGCGAGGAGGGAGGTGACCGCCGGAAGGAGGACGTCCAATCGCATCGATCAGCCTTCGCGCTGGTGTGCTTCGATGAACCGAAGGAGCAGCCGGTCGAGCAGCGCCCACGCGTCGCCGTACAGGCCGGCGAGCCGGTTCGGATCCAACGATCGGCGCCGGCCGACCGCCGCGAGCTCGGCGACGAACGGCTGGCGGGCGACGACGAAGCGCGACACCGAGTCGGTCAGGCCGCTGCCGCCCAGCGCGAGACGAACCGCCTGGTCGGCGACGATGGATCCGGCCTGGGTCTCGAGCCGGCGCCGACGCCGAACATCATCCGGTCCTGCGTCGAGGTACGCGACGAGCGTCGTGATGAGTTGCCGGCCATCGCGTCGGAACGCATCGCGCTCGGCATCATCGGGCGCGCCATCCGCCGCGTAATGGCGCCGGTAGGCCCTGGTCATGCGCTCCGGCGACGCCCCCAGACTCGCGAGCGGGCGGTGTGTGGTCGACCGACGCTCGGTGACAAGCCGCTCGAGCGCGCGTCGGTCGAAACGGCGGTGGCCGCCGGGCGTGACCCACGCCGGCACACGGCCGTTGTCGGCCCACCGCCGGAGCGTGTCGGGATCGATGCCCAGGAGCTGGCTCGCCGGCCCGAGCGACAGCCAACTCCGCCGAGACGCCGTTGCCGGTTCGCGCACTCGAGGCCCTCGCTGGACGACCGAGATCGGGCGCCGACGGGCCAGCACAGTCGTGGGGGGAAACGACCGGCGACCCGTCGGCATGGAAACCTGGGTAAATCTGGGTACCAGACTCCGCCCGGGCCAACAGAGGATAGGGCGGCCCCTCGGGGGGCGTCAAACCGGCGCCGACGCAGACCTCAGACCGAGTCCGTCAGGCAGGCACGAACTCGTGATCGTCGCGGTGGATGCCGTCGCACAGGCCCCACCGACCGGCGTCCGGCGGACCCTCGGGATCCGGGATCGGAACGGGCCGCATGATCTCGCGGACCTCGCCCTTGCGGCAGAAGTAGTAGCCGCGAGTGGCCATCCAATCACGCACGCAGGCCGGGTCCCCGTGGAACTGGAACGGACCCGGATTGATGACCGGCTGCTCGGCCCAGCCGACCGCGGTCTCCGGCGCCACGATGTCGAGGAGGTTCACCCGCCAGGGGGTCCCGTCGATGATCTGCCCGCAGCCGGCGCATCGCTTCGCGACGTTGTCGGTGATGATGGTCCGGATCTTGACACCCATGATCTCCATCGACTCGATGGTAGCAGGGGCCTCGGGGGCGCCGCGGATGCTAGGGTCGAGGGGATGGACGTCGCGCTCATCGGGGTCCCATTCGACTCGGCCGGAACCGCGACCGGCGTTGCCCGGGCACCCGCCGCCCTCAGAGGCGCGGGTCTGCTGACGGCGCTGCAGAAGGCCGGCAGCTCCGTGGTCGACAGAGGCGATGTCCCGCTCACGCCTGGTGACGCGACCCGCGATGCCGGCAGCGGGATCATCTCCCCTGCGGCGCTCCTCGCCATGGTCCACGACGTTCGGGACGCGGTGAGCGCCGCCGTCGGTGCCGGTGCCGTACCCCTGGTCATCGGTGGCGATTGTCCGGTCCTGCTCGGCTGCCTGGCCGCGATCCGCGAGGAGCCCCTCGGTCTGTTGTTCGTGGACGGCCACGAGGACGCGTGGCCGCCGCAGATGTCGACGACCGGTGAGGCCGCCGACATGGAACTCGGCCTTCTCCTGGGGCGGTTCGTCGACGACTTGCCCGACCCATTGCGATCCGCACTGCCCCGTATCCAGCCCGAGCGCGTCGTCGTCGTCGGAGCACGCGACCAGCTGGAACTCGCGGACGCCGGCGTGGAGTCGATCGACGGCGTCGTCGACGTCATCAGGACCGGGGGCCTGACGCAGGCCGCGATCGAGGCGCTCGTCGCCGAACGGATCGATCGCCTTGATGCGCTCGGTCGTTGGTGGCTGCACGTCGACCTCGACGTGCTCTCGAGCGTGAGCCTGTCGGCGGTCGACTATCGACAGGACGGCGGGCTGGAGTGGGCGACACTCACGGCCCTGACGGAGCGAGCGCTCGGTGCGCGCGGCGTGGCCGGTTGGACGGTGACGATCTACAACCCGGACCTCGACCCTGATGGGCGTCAGGCCGAGACGATCGTCCGCTACATCGCTCGAAGCGCGAACGTTTTGGGATCCCGGACGCCCGACTAGTGGGCGGGCGCTGCCGTCAGCTGGCGCGGGCGACCGCGAGGACCTCGGCCGGGACGATCATCCCGTGGGCCCCTTCCATTGCCGTCTCGATGCGCGAGGCGAGCGACGGGTCGGCGAACGTCGCCTCCAGGACGACCATCTGGACCTCGCCGCTCTCGCTCAGGACGCGCCGCAGCGCGTAGCGGATGTCGGCGTCGGACACGGACGCCATCAAGCGAACGGCGTAGCTCGCGTCGCGCTCCTGGGCGAAGGCGGCGGCGACCGAGTTGCCTGCGACGTCTCACCTGGGCAGCATCCGGTCGTCAGGAGCGCGAGGCAAGACCGGCTTGGGGCATACGCCGTGGTGTCGATGGTCCTGTGCGCCTGAGCACCGGTCGCCGGCCCCGCCCTCCCGACACCAGCCGGGACGCGCCTCCCATGTCGTGGAACCGCGTGGTACGACTGGGTCGCTCCAAGGCGGATGCGCCGGTGGGTATCCTTCGATGCCGCGGGGGTCGCGGGAACGTCGCGTTCTCGCGGCGCGAAGACCGACGAGGGTGTGCGTGCCCGATCAGCCTGGTCCACACGAAAGTCGCTTCGACGATCTGGTCGGTTCGCTCGACGCGGTCGTCTGGGAAGCCGACGGCGACGACTACCGGATGACGTTCGTGTCGCCGCGTTGCAGCGAGATCGTCGGGTACCCGCCCGAGAAATGGCTGACCGAGCCCGAATTCTGGGAGCGACACCTCCACCCGGACGATCGGGATCGTGCGATCACGGCCACCGACGCCGCGATCCGGGAGCTGCGCAGCCTGCGCATCGAGTACCGCTTCCTCGTCTCCAGCGGCGAATATCGCTGGTTCTCCGACGTCATCCGTGTCCTGCGCAAGCACGATGGTTCAGGCCACCGGGTGGTCGGCGTGATGATCGATATCACCGACCAGAAACGGCTGGAGGAGGCGCTCGCCTACCGCGCGACACACGACACGCTCACCGGGCTGCTCAACCGCGAGCAGCTGAACATCGAGCTGGTCCGCGTGCACCAGCTGCCCGAACCGTGGGCGCTCCTCTTCCTCGACCTCAACGGCTTCAAGGACATCAACGACGCCCTCGGCCACTCGGTCGGGGACGATGTCCTGCGGATGGTCGCCGATCGACTGAGCGGCACGGCGCGGGGGACCGATGTCGTGGCCCGCTTCGGTGGCGACGAGTTCTGTGTCCTCGCCTCGGTCACCGAGAACGAGGCCTCCCTGCACCTCGCCCGCCGGCTTCGGGATGCGATCGCCAAGCCGACCATCGTCGGCGAGCACGCTCTGCGACTCAGCACATCCGTCGGCATCGCGTATGTCGAGGCGGAGGGCGCTCCGGAGACGCTGGTCCGCCAGGCGGATGCGGCGATGTACGGAGCCAAGGGCACCGCCGAGGGCATCGCCGTGTACGAACCCTGGATGCGCGAGGCCGCCCTCCGGCGGCTCGATGGCAAGGTCTCCGCCGGCGGATCGCCGGGTGCCGAGTCGGGCTGACCGACACGGACGCGCTGCCCGAAGGTGGTGCCCCCAAGGGGATTCGAACCCCTGATCTCCACCTTGAAAGGGTGGCGTCCTAGGCCTCTAGACGATGGGGGCGGGAAGGGCCCGACCGGTGCCCGAGTCTAGCAGAGGGCCCCGATCAGCCTGACCCGAGTGCCAGCTGGAACAGGATGATCGCACCGGCCGCGGCACCCGCCGCCGCGATGGCCGCGAACCCGCCCACGAGCGCCGCCAGCAGCATCCGACCGCCATTGCCGCGCTCCACGCCGCCGCGCCAGATCGATCGAAGGCAGTACACGGCGAGGGCCGCGAACACGATCGCCAACACGACTGAAGCGGAGGCCAGGAGGGGGATCTGCGTCGCCTCGCGGACGGTCAGGAAGTACGCAGCGAACGCGATGGAACCGATGACGGCGATGGCGAAGAAGATCACGCCGGGTGAGACGCGACGTCCACCACTCGGCGGGTCGTAGCGGTCGTCGTACCCACTGTCGTCGTATGGATCGCGAGACCGCGGCGGTGGGGCCGTGGGGTAGGGGTCGCGTGTGGCGCGGCGGTCGGTCATCCGGGCTCCTCTCCGAGCGTCCGATGGTAGACCGCCACGTTGTATGACAACCGCGGCCGGGTCATCCGTGCGGCGACCGCACGTCCGGACTCGCCGAATGCCGCCTCGAGGAAGGTCTGCGCCGCCTCGAGCGATTCGAACGTCCACCAACAGTGCAGCACGCGGATCTTGAAGCCGTTGCCCAGGAACGGCCCATCACGTCGGGTCCACTCGCCGTACTCGGGTCGCGGTCCTTGCAGCTCGGCCACATCGTCGCGTCCGTAGTCGTGGACGGCCAGCAGGCGGCCGCCGGGGCGCAGTAGCCGGGCAGCCTCGGTCATGTCGGGCGAGCCGGCTCCACGGAACGCCGACCACAGCCCGACGACGACATCGGCCGACGCGTCGGGCGCATCGAATGTCCCGGGCAGCGGATCCACGACAGATACGCGGGCGCCGAGTTCAGCAAGTTGACGAGCGCGCAGTCCCGCGGATCCATCGATGACGACGACGTCTCGCCCCACCACCGGACCTAGCGCCTCGATCGCCCGCGGGATCTTGCCCTCGACATCCAGGACCCGGGCCAGTTGTTCGTCGAGCCCGGCCCCCAGTTGGACGGGGAGATCAGCCACAGGCCGCGAAGTATATGCGGCGCCCGACGCTCCGACGGTCAGGCGGCGTCGGGCGCGACGCGCAGCACGCGGCCGGTCCGTGGCGGGAGCGGGATCCAGGCTCGACCGTCCGTGACGACGACCGCGTCACCACCCTCGCCGCCGGGCAGCGCGACCGGCGCCAGCCACCCTGACCCGACATCGTCCACGGTGACCTGCAGATCCATAGCTCCGTCACCGGGATTGAGGGCGAGGATCAGCCGGCCATCGTCGAGCCGCCGCTCGATCGCCATCGCCGGCCCGTCGGCCCCGATCGCTGTCGTCGAACCGTGCCGGAGTGCCGGTTCAGCGGCCCGCAGCGCCAGGACACCGCGGATGAACGCCCGCAGTTCCCCATCCCAGACGCCGGCATCCCACGGGAAGCCGCCGCGGTTCTGTGGGTCGTTGCCGCCCGTGAGGCCGACCTCATCGCCGTAGTAGATGCACGGAGCGCCGGGCAGGACACATTGCAGAAGGACCGCCATGCGCATCGCCGCGCGGTCGCCGCCGAGCACGGTCAGGGCGCGTGGCGCGTCATGGGAGGAGAGCAGGTTTAGCTGGACGGCGACCACATCCGGGTCGTACACGCCGAGCAATTCGACGAGCCGCGCCGCGAATGCCGGTCCATCGAGCGGATGGAGATGGTCGCGGTACTCGTGGTGGGCGGTCACCGCTCCCATGTCCAGGCTGGAACCGCCGACGTACCCGAGGATCGCCTCGGCCAGCGGGTAATCCATCAGCGCATCGAACCGATCACCGGCCACCCACTCCGGCGCGGTCTCCCAGATCTCGCCGACGAGATAGGCATCGGCACGGATGGCCCGACAGCGCTGGCGAAAGGCGGCCCAGAACGCCGGGTCGTCGATCTCATCGGGGACGTCGAGCCGCCATCCGTCGATGCCGAAGCGCAGCCAGTGCTCGGCGACCGAGAGCAGGTACTCGCGGACGTCCGGGTGGTCGGTGTTCAGCTTGGGCAGCGCTGGCAGACCCCACCACGCCTCGTATCCGAGCCACGTCCCGGACGGGGCGTCCCGCGGGGGGTACGGCATGAACTCCCGGCGCCCTTCCAGCACGTCATGGTCGATATGGAACCAGTCGCGATAGGGCGACGCCGCGCCGTTCTCGAGGATGTGATGGAAGGGCCAGAACCCGCGTCCGGTGTGGTTGAAGACGCCATCGAGGACCACCCGCATCCCGCGGGCATGGGCAATGTCGAGAAGCTCGCGGAGTGCGTCGTCCCCGCCGAGCAGCGGGTCGACATGGAAGTAGTCGTAGGTGTGGTAGCGATGGTTCGACCCCGACTGGAAGATCGGCGTCAGGTAGATCGCGGTGACCCCGAGCTCCTGGAGATGGTCGAGCCGTTCGGCGATGCCGAGCAGGTCGCCGCCCTTGAACCCGTGGTTCGTCGGTGGGCTGTCCCACGGTTCGAGCGGGCCGGGCTTGGGGACCCGCTCGCTCTGGGCGAACCGGTCGGGGAAGATCTGGTAGAAGACCGCATCGCGGACCCATGCCGGCGTGTCGACGGTCACGGGCGTCCGTCCGCGGACCCGATGCGATACTCCACCGCGATGTCCTCCCGCTCTCCCTGGCTGGCCACGACCGTGGCCGCGCTCCTCGTGGCAGCCTGTGCCGGTACCACCTCGCCGTCGCCTGCCGGGCGGACCGATCCGACGATCAGCGCGAGTCCGCCAAGCTCGGCATCTCCCGACTGCATCGCTGCGTCTCCGGACGCGTCGACCGCGGGGTGGTGGCGCGAGCGCGTCTTCTACGAGGTGTTCGTCCGCAGTTTCGCCGACTCGGACGGCGACGGCATCGGCGACCTGCGCGGTCTCACCCAGCGACTCGACGAGCTGAACGACGGGGATCCGGCAACGACCGACGATCTCGGCGTCACCGGCCTATGGCTGATGCCGATCGCCGAGTCACCCAGCTATCACGGCTACGACGTGGTCGACTACCGCGCGGTCGAGCAGGACTACGGCTCGACGGCCGACCTGGCTGCGCTGGTCGGCGCCGCACACCAACGAGGGATCGCGGTCATCGTCGACCTCGTCATCAACCACACGTCGCGCGAGCATCCCTGGTTCCAGGACGCGCGGACACCCGGCTCGGACCACGACGATTGGTACATGTGGGCCGACGAGCACCCGGCGATCGCGCGCTCGGACGGGTCGCGCGTCTGGCATCCCGATGGCGAGCGCTTCTACTACGGCTACTTCTGGGAGGGCATGCCGGACCTGAACCTCGCGAACCCCGAGGTGACCGCGGAGCTGGACTCGATCGCGGACGCCTGGCTCGACGCCGGCATCGACGGCTTCCGCATCGACGCCGCCCGGCACCTGTTCGAGGACGGCGCGACGCTCGAGAACGTCGATGCCACGTTCGAGTGGCTCGCGGCGTTCCGCGACCGGATCAAGCAGCAGCATCCCGATGCGCTCGTCCTCGGCGAGGTCTGGGACGCGTCGTCGATGTCGGCCCGGTACGTGCGCGAGGGCGCGCTCGATGTGACCTTCGATTTCGGCCTGGCCAGCGCGATCGTCGATTCCGTCCGGTCCGGAGACGGCGGGGCGGTCCAGGCGGCACTCGACGAGGTGGCGCAGCTGTACGAGCCGGGCTGGCTTGCGACATTCCTGACCAACCACGACCAGGACCGGGTCATGACCGAGCTCGGCGGCGATGTCGAGTCGGCGAAGCTCGCGGCAACGCTGCTGCTGACCGGTGGCGGGACGCCGTTCCTGTACTACGGCGAGGAGATCGGCCTGACCGGCCAGAAGCCGGATGAGCGCATCCGTACGCCGATGCGCTGGGACGCCAGCGGACCGGCGGCCGGGTTCACCACCGGCACGCCTTGGGAGCCGCTCGGCGACGATCCGCCGGGGGCCGACGTCCGGACCGAGCGCGCCGACCCGAGCTCGCTCTACTCGACCTACCGCGAGCTGATCGCGATGCGGGCCGGTGAGCCCGCACTGCGTTCCGGTGCGATCTGGCCGGTAGGCGCGAGCGAAGCGTCGGTCGTGGCGTTCCTCAGGGCCGATCCCGACCCGGCTCGTGGTGCTGTCCTCGTCATAGCCAACCTCGCGGATTCGCCGGTCCCGTCGTTCGCCCTGACGGCAGAGACGGGCCCGCTCTGTGGCTCGCCGAAGCCCGAGGTCCTGCGTGGACCGGAGAGCGTCCAGCCGCCGTCGGTCAGTGCCTCCGGGGGCTTCGACGACTACGTGCCCCTCGCGGACGGCCTCGCGGCCCGCGAGGTCCTCATCGTTCGGCTCCACCCGTGACCGGGACGGAGGGCGACATCGGCCCCGAGAGCCCCGATGACGTCGAGGTCAACCGTCCGTCGCGACCGGCACTCGTGGAGCTCGCGGCCGCCATCCTCATCGTCGGCGGGGCGATGCAGCTCATCGTCACGATCGCAACGCTCTCGGGAGTGCCGCCAGGTGCGGAGCCCTTCCTGGCTGTCGCACTCGCGCTCAACGTGGCGTCCATCACGCTGGGCGCCCTCGTGCGCACGGGCCGGGCGTGGCTCCTCGCCATCAACTTCGCGGCCGTGGTGGCGTTCCTCGATCTCCTCGGCTCGGGCGGGAGCCCCCTCTCCCTCATGCTCGGAGCGGCCGAGGTCCTCGTCGTTGCGATCCTCGTGGCGCGCAAGCCGTGGTTCGACGCGATGCGAGCGTGGCGGGGGGCGATGGCCGCTGCGACCCGACCCTGAACGTCAGCCCTTGACGCCGCCGACTGCCAGGCCACCCACCAGGTAGCGCTGGAAGACGAAGAAGACGATCGACACCGGCAAGGCGAACAGGATCGCGAATGCCGCGAACTGCGACCAGTTCGTCGTCCGTGCGAACTGCCCGACCATGCTGTTGAGAGCCAGCGACAACGTCCAGTCGTGGACCTCGCTGATGAACATCGCGACCGTCAGGTACTCGCTCCAGCCGCCGAGGAAACCGAGGAACCCCGTTACCGCGATCGCTGGCACGGACAGCGGCACGATGATCTTGCGGAAGACTTGGTTCTGCGACGCACCGTCCACGGAAGCCGCTTCCTCGAGGTCCCTTGGGATCGTGTCGAGGTAGCCCTTGAGGTTCCAGATCGCGAACGGCAACTGCGCTGAGATGACGGCGAGCGTGACGCCCATCAGCGAGTTGCGCAGGTTGAACGACAGCTCGCCGAAGTTGATCTGGAACTGGTTGAGGAAGATGAACAGCGGGATGATCGTCGCCACCGACGGCAGCATCAGCACGCCGAGGACCGCGATCATCAGCGCTGCCCGGCCCCGGAACTTGAGCCGCGAGAAGGCGTAGGCGGCGAGCAGCCCGATCGCGACCGCCACGGCCGCGCTGGCAAGGGCGATCTTCATGCTGTTGAGGGCCAAGTCGATGAAGCCGATCGGGTTGCTCGTCGGCTGCGCGATGACCTTGGCGAACGAGTCGAGCGATGCGCCCGGCGGGATCAGGTTGAGGCCATCCGGTCGGGCGAGATTGCGCGGGTCGAGCGCCATGCTGACGATCCAGATCAGCGGGAAGAGAACGGTGAACGTGATCAACAGCAGGATCGCCTGCAGGACGAGCTGTCGGCCAAGCGGCAACCGCCGCTCGCCAGACGTCCTCCCCAGGCTGAGACCGCGGGTCAGCAAGCGTCGGGTCGTATCGGTGGTCGCGGGCGCCGTCATCGAATCGTCTCCCGTGCGGGTCGGCCGTCAGTCGGCATAGCTCTTCGTCGCCTTCGCCATCCGGTTGGTGATGAGCGTGATGATGAGGAGCAGGAAGAAGAGATACACCGCAAAGGCCGCGGCGACACCGAACAGGCGGCGCTCGTATGCGAGGCGATAGGCCTGCGTGACGAGGATCTCGGTGCGACCGAACGGTTCACCCTGGGTCATGAAGAACGGCAGGAAGAACAGGTTGAACGTGATCACGAAGCCGTAGATGGCGTACGGCAGCATCGCGGGTCTGAGGAATGGGACCGTGACGTTGCGGAACTTCTGCCACCAGCTCGCGCCGTCCATCTCGGCGGCCTCGTACAGCTCGCCCGGGATCGACTGGAGGGCACCCGTCGCGACGACCGCATTGAGCGGCCAGCCCAGCCAGGTATTGGCGGTGATCATCGCGAAGAACGCCAGTGACAGCGGGATCCACGATATCGGATCGTTGGGCTGGCGGATCCAGTCGAGGTGGAAGGCCGGATTATCCGGGGAGATCCCGAACAGGCCACCCAGGCCCTGGAGGCCGAGGTTCACGGCACCCGCATCGGGATCGAACATGTTCCGCCAGACCGTGGCCACGATGATCTGCGGGATCACGACCGGCAGGATGAAGATCGCCCGATAGATGCCCTTCAACCACAGGCCCTTCGTGTTGAGGATCACCGCCACGAAGACGCCGATGATGACGTGCACCACGACGTTGCTGAAGGCCCAGAACAGGTTGAACAGCACCAGCCGGGCGAACTCGAAGTTGGGGATCTGGAGCTTCGATGTCGCAATGCGGATGTAGTTGTCGAGCCCGACGAACTCGGCCGGCACGGGGTTGCGGACCCGGAAGTTGATCTGGCCGAAGTCGTGGAACGACATCCAGACCTGGAAGAAAAGTGGATAGAACGTGATGACCGCCATCACGGCGAACGCTGGTACCAGGTAGAGGTACGGCTGCAGGTTGCGTCGGACCCTGGCACCCCGGCTGCGTCGGGGTAACGCGGCTGTCGCGGTCGCCATGAACGAGTCTCCCTCTTGTGGGTGACGGCGGTCGTGGTGGCGAGAGTATGACGAGGGCGCCGGCGGACCGGCGCCCTCGTCGCTCGAGGGAAGGGCCTAGAGGCCGCTCGCCTCGTTCATCAGCGCGCAGGCGTCCTTGACGGCCGTGGCAGGATCGGCGCCCGTGTCGATGACCTTGTTCAGCGCATCGCCGAACGGCCCCCACCAGTTGCCGAACTGTGCGTTCTGGGGTCGCGGCAATCCGGCTTCGGCCGCGTCGGCGAAGCCCTGCGTGATCGAGTCGGTGATCTGGACCGTCGGGTTCGCCGGAACATGGCCGGCGTCGTCGACGAAGGTCTGCATCGCGGTGGGCGACGTGAGCGCGAGCGCCACATCGACCGCCAGCTTTGCCTGGTCCGTCTCGAGGTTGGGGTTGATATACCAGCCGTCGGTACCGGTGAACGGATTGGCGGCGGCCGCCGGACCCTTGGGGATCGTCGTGACCGCGAGGTTGTCACCGAGAGCGGTGCGGAAGTCCGCCGTCTGCCATGGCCCGTCGATGATCGCGTTGATCTCGCCGGTCTGGAAGGCGGCCTTGAGAGCGTTGCCGTCCGTATTGAACGTCGCGCCGGCGTCCTTGAGCTCCTTCAGGTAGCCGAAGGCTTCGGCGAAGCCGCCCGCGTCCGCCGTGCACTTGCCGGCGTCGTCCATCAGCGTGCCGCCGAACGCGCCCGTCCAGCCGAACTGGTGGTAGACGCCCTGGTTGATGCCGACCTTCACCGACCCGTCCTTGACGGCGGCAAGGAGCTCGTCAGAGGTCGTCGGCGGCGTCGCGACCTTGCTCTTGTCATACCAGAGGGCGACGGCCTTGAGCGACTCGGGGACCATGTAGAACGAGCCGTCGACCTTCGAACCATCGAGGGCGACAGGCAGGTAGCCCTCGAGCGCGGGGTTGCCGGTGAGGAACTCGTCGAGGTTCATCAACGATTCCTCGCGAGCGTCCTTGCCCAGGTCGTCGTTCGGGGCGATGAACATGTCGGCGCCGGCGCCTGCAGCGACCTCGGTCCGCCACTTGGTGAAGATCTGGTCGAACGGCTGCTCGACGACATTGATGGTCAGATCGGGATTGTCAGCGCGGACCTTCTCGAGGACCGTGTTGAGCGCGCCGGTCTCGCCGCCGCCCGAGCCGTAGGAATGCCACAGCGTGACCTCACCGGCGAGCGCCGCCGGCGCCGCCGATCCCGCTGCGGGCGACTCGGGGGCGGCCGACTCGGGGGCCGTGCTGGGAGCGGAACTCGTCGTCGGGCTCGCGCAGGCGCTGGCGATGATCGCCATCCCTGCCACGATCGACGCGAGCCGAAGCTGCTTCTTCATCGTGCCTGTGGTCTCCTCTCTTATCTCGCCTGGCCGGTCGTGCCGGCCGGGATCGCCGCGCTCGGCGGCCGTGTCGGTACGTCGTGTGGCGGAGCGCACCTGACGCGGACGTCGCTCGCCGTGGATCTCAGCCTGCTTCCCCGGCCACCTCCCTTCGGTCCATAGGCACCGGCCCGGTCGAGCCGCGGATGATGAGCCGCGTCTCGAGCCGGCGATGCTCGGGCTTGGATTGACCCCGTCGTTCGATGACGGTCAGGAGGGCACGGACCGCTTCCTCGCCCTTCCGACGGATCGGCTGGTGGACCGTCGTGAGCGGGGGGTCGACGTGCGGGGCGAGGTCGATGTCATCGAAGCCGACGACGCTCACGTCGCCCGGGATGTCGAGTCGAAGGTCGCGCAGGGCGCGCATGGCGCCGATGGCCATCGCATCCGACATCGCCAGGATGGCGGTCGGCCGGAGGCCGTCCGCCCAGGCACCCGTGGTCGCCGCGATGCCGCCATCGATGCTCGCGGGTCCGACGACCACCCGGTCGTCGGGGATCTCGACGCCGACAGCGCGAAACGCCTCCCGGTAGCCCCGCAGGCGGCGGCTGGTGACGCCGTCGGGATCGAGTCCACCGGGTGCCGGCGGCTCGACGCCCAGCACGAGCACGTCCCGGTGGCCGAGGCTGGCGATGTACGCCGCAGCCGCCTGCGCGCCACCCACGTCATCGATCTCGACCGAGCCGTGCTCTGGCAGCGCGAGCGAGTCGACCAGGACGATCGGCAGGCCGGCCCGGCGGATCTGCTCCACCTCGGGATGGCCATCGGCCAGACCGATCGCCACCACCCCATCGACGGTCGCGCGGGTCATCGCCCGGATAAGGCTGCCGTGCAACGGCGAGATGAAGTGGAGCCCGTACCCGTACTCCTCGGCCACCAGCGCGACGCCCTCGCTGAACGCCCCGAAGAACGGATTGCTGAAGATGACGCTGAGGGCCTGCGGTGTGAGCACGCCGATGGTCATCGTCTGGCGCTGGGTGAGCATCCGGGCGACGGGGTGCGGCGTGTAGCCGAGCTGGAGCGCGATCTCGCGGATGCGCACCGCGGTCTCGGGTGCGAGGCGGTCGGGCGAATTGAACGCGAAGGACACGGCCGTCTTGCTCACGCCCGCTTCGCGGGCGACGTCGGCGATGCGCGGGCGCTGGGTCCTTGGCTCCACCAGGGTCTCGACTCCGCTTGCTTGCTTCGCTCTGAGCGCCGACCGGTCGACGAGTCGACCGGCCCGTCGAGGCGATGCGGGGCCGCCGCAGGAGGAGGAGAGCGCGGGGCCCGGCATCGTGCAAACCGGTTTAGCAAACCGGTTTAGCCGAATGTAGGCGTGCGTCCCGATGGTGTCAAGACCCACGCGGCAGGAGGTCGTACCATCGGATGGCCGTGACCGTTCCTGCCGACTCGACCTCGACCCCGACCTCGACCCCGCGCCCGGATGGCGCCGCACCGCCGACGGGCACCGACCATCCGCCACGGATGCCCTCGGGCCTCCGGCTGTTCCTGGTCTACGCGGCACTGATCCTCGTCGGGATCGCCCTGAGCATGCGCACCGTGGTCGACTCGGCGCTGGGCGCGATGCCGATCACCCCGCTCGGCATCGTCGTCATGATCCTGCTCGCCTACACGATCTTCACGATGACCCTCGTCCTGCAACGAAAGCAGGCCGGTTTCGCCCTCGCCATCGTCCTCGCCAGCCTGACCATCCCGCTGGTGCTGCTGCTCGCCGTCAGTCCGGTCCACCCGGCGGCGCCGGTATTCGCCGCAGCCTTCGGGCTCCTGCTCTTCCGCGGCTTGCTCCGACCGGAGGTCCGAACGTACCTCTCGGAGGCGTGATCCGGACGTCGAACGCGGGAACCGACCGGGCCGGGTACCCTCTGCGGGCGCGGCCTTCGTCGCCGCCGGGTCCGATACCGACCCGGCGACCCCTTCGACCGCACCGAGGCATCTTCTGTGAGCAAGGAATCCCGCCGGCGTCAGCGCATGGCCGGCCAGCCATCCGGGACCGGTCCCGAAGCGACAGCGCGAGGATCGGCGAGCGCCCCGGCCGGGACGACCAGCCCCTCCCCCGCCCGACCCTCGACGAGCTCGCGTGGGACGGCGCGAGCGGGACGGCGCGAGCGCGCTCGGCCCGCACCGAGGGGGTCGTTCCTCCAGCGCTATCGGCGCTGGCTGTTCGCCGCCGGCGTCGTCGGCGTCGTGGCGATCGTGGGTGCGGGCGTCTTCGCAGCCGCGACCCAACCCGCGTTCGCGTGCTCGAACATCTGGGAACCATCGGCGACACCGAGCCCGGTGGCCGACGCCTCCCCCCAGCCCGGTTACGTGCAGCCCGATATGGGCAACTCCCACGTCGCACCCGGCACCGTGGTCAAGTACACCTACTGCCCGCCCGCATCGGGTCGGCACTACAACCAGCCGGGCGTCGGCGGTCCGATCCCTGCCCGGCCGTATGGTCCCAACGACGCCGTCATCCCCGAGGGCTGGGTCCACAACCTCGAGCACGGCGGTCTCGTGATCCTGTACCGCGGTGCCGAAGCGGACCAGGCGCCGCTCCGCGCGCTGTACGACGCGGTGCCGGTCAGCCCGGTCTGCGGCTTCGAGCCCGGCGGGAACTCACCCGGGCCGGTCGTCGCCCGGTTCGATGACATGGCCTGGCCGTACGCGGCCCTCGTGTGGGACCGGGTGCTCCCTATGCAGACGCTCGATCAGGCGGCCGTCCTCGACTTCTATGCCCGCTACGGCGAGAGGACGAACCCCGAGAAGTTCTGCGACCCGTCGGGGAGCCCGGTGCCGTCCGCGTCGCCGAGCTGATCGGCCCGGCGAGTGAGGCTGTACGCCTTCGCCGGCGATACCGGCGTCGAGTGCGGTCGGCTCGACGGCGAGTCTGTCGTGATCGACGCTGACCGGCGTGACGATATCTCTGCTGCCGCCGCCGACGGCAGCCTCATGGACTTCCTCGGACACCTCCAGAGCGTGCAGGCCGGCCAGCGTCGGCCGATCGCGTCCCTCGCCCCGGCCCCAGCGGTCCCTCGTCCCCGGAAGATCGTCTGTGTCGGGTTGAACTATCGAGACCACGTCGCCGAAGGTGGCCGCCCGAGCCCCGATCGGCCACTGCTCTTCTCGAAGTTCGCCAACACGGTCATCGGCGACGGTGAACCGATCGTCCGCCCGGAGGGCACCCACGCCCTCGATCTCGAGGTCGAGCTCGGTGTCGTCATCGGCAAGGAGGCTCGCCGCGTCGCGGCCGCCGACGCGACCGACCACGTCGCCGGGTACGTGGTCGTGAACGACGTCAGCGCGCGCGATTGGCAGGGTGTCCCAGCCGCGCTGCGCGACGGCGAGAAGGGCGACGGCCAATGGCTGCGCGCCAAGGGCAGCGATACCTTCCTCCCGATGGGGCCCGTGTTCGTCACGCCGGACGACATGGACCCTGCGCCGGGGTTGCGGCTCCGGAGCTGGCGCATCACGGCCGACGGCGAGGAGCACCTCATGCAGGACGGCTCGACCGCGGACATGATCTGGGGCGTCCCGGCGCTGATCGAGTTCATCACGGCCGCCATCACGCTCGATGCGGGCGACGTGATCGCGACCGGCACGCCGTCCGGCGTCGGCGTCTTCCGGGATCCGCCGGTCTTCCTCGAGCCGGGCGACCGCGTCCGCTGCGAGATCGAGGGCATCGGCACCGTCGAGAACCCCGTCATCGACTGGTCGGCAACGCCCTAGCCGCCCGCGCGCCCGCCGGCTCGTTCCCCGCGCGCTACGCTCCCGGCATGCAGGCCCTCGTCAAGACTGCGGCCGGACCCGGGGTCGAGCTGCGCGACGTGCCGGAACCCGAGATGACCATCAACGACGTCCGCATCCGCGTCCGCAAGACCGGGATCTGCGGCACGGACCTGCACATCGTCGACTGGGACGCGTGGGCACAGAAGACCATCACGCCGCCCCTCATCGTCGGGCACGAGTTCGTCGGCGAGGTGCTCGAGGTCGGCAGCAACGTCCACGACATCGCGCCCGGCGACCTCGTCAGCGGCGAGGGACATGTCGTCTGCGGTCGATGCCGCCATTGCCGGGCCGGCCGCTGGCACCTGTGCGCCAATACGGTCGGCCTTGGCGTGCAGCGCGACGGTGCCTTCGCCGAGCAGGTGGTCCTGCCGGTGACGAACGTCTGGCACCACTGGCCGGGCATCGACGAGGAGGTCGCCGCGATCTTCGATCCGTTCGGCAACGCGGTCCACACCGCGCTCGCCTTCCCGGTCCTTGGCGAGGACGTCCTGGTCGTCGGGGCCGGCCCGATCGGGCTGATGGCCACAGCCGTCGCCCGACACGCCGGGGCTCGTCACATCGTCGTCAGCGAGCCGAACGAGACCCGCCGTGAGCTCGCGACACGGATGGGTGCGAGCCTCGTCGTGGACCCGCAGCGGCGTGACCTCAAGGACGCTCAACGCGAGCTCGGGATGGTCGAGGGGTTCGACGTCGTCTTCGAGATGTCGGGCAACCCGGCGGCCCTGCGCGATGCGTTGGCGAGCATGGCCCACGGCGCCGGGATGGCCATCCTCGGCATCCCGACAGAGGAGATCCCCATCGACATCAGCCGGATCGTGTTCGACCAGCTCCGGCTCCAGGGGATCTACGGCCGGGAGATGTACGAGACGTGGTACAAGATGTCGGTGATGCTCCAGTCGGGCCTCGACATCCGGCCCGTGATCACGCATCGATTCGGCTACCGGGACCACGAGGCTGCGTTCGCGGCAGCCCGGAGCGGAGCGTCCGGCAAAGTGGTGATGGACTGGGCATGACGGCGTCATGACGACGACACCTCGCCCCGACCCGCTGGCCTTCCTGGGCGATGAGGTCGCTGCCCTCCGCGAACGCCATCTGTACCGGGCGCTGCGGGTCATGTCGTCGGCCCAGGGCCCGATCGTGTCGATCGATGGCGAGCGGCTGGTCAGCCTCTCATCGAACGACTACCTGGGCCTGACCCACCATCCACGGCTGCGCGAGGCCGCGCTCGCCGCGGTCCGCGAATTCGGCGTCGGGTCGGGCGCCGTCCGCACGATCGCCGGGACGATGTCGATGCACGAGGCGCTCGAATCGGAGCTCGCCGAGTTCAAGGGCACACCGGCCGTCCTCACGTTCCAGTCAGGCTTCACGGCCAACACCGGCGTGATCCCGACCATCACCGGCGAGACCGACCTGATCGTCAGCGACGGTCTCAACCACGCGTCGATCATCGACGGCATGCGCCTGTCCAAGGCGCCCCGGAAGGTCTTCCCGCATGCCGACATCGAGGCGCTCAAGGCGATCCTGGACGAGGCGGTCGAGCACGGCCGCGAGGGGACCGGCGAGCCCTATCGGCTGATCCTCGTCGTCACCGACGGCGTCTTCTCGATGGACGGCGACATCGCGCCCTTGCCGGCCATCGTCGAGGCGGCGGAGTCGGTCGGCGCAGGTGTCTTCGTCGACGACGCCCACGCATCGGGAGTGCTGGGTCGCGACGGCCGAGGGACGGTCGACCACTTCGGTCTGCACGGCCGGGTCGCGATCCAGGTGGGGACGCTCAGCAAGGCCGTCGGAGCGATGGGCGGCTATGTCGCGGGGAGCACCGCGCTGCGCGAGATCCTCACGCAGCGGGCGCGACCCTTCCTGTTCTCGACCTCCCACCCGCCGGCGGTCGTGGCCGCCTGCCGCGAAGCCATCAGGGTGATGCAGGAGGAACCCGAGCTTCTCGAACGCCTGTGGGTGAACACGCGTCGGTTCAAGTCGGAGCTGGCCCGCCTGGGCTTCGACACCGGTCGATCCGAAACGCCGATCACGCCGGTGATGATGGGCGACCCGGAGACCGCGATGCGGTTCAGCGACCGATTGATGGGCCAGGGCGTCTTCGCCCAGCCGGTGGTCTTCCCGACCGTGGCCCTCGATCAGGCTCGCATCCGGACGATCGTCACCGCGGCCCACGACGACGCGCAACTCGACCGGGCCCTCGACGCGTTCTCGACGGTCGGCCGCGAGCTCGGCGTGATCGCCGGGTGAGGTGGCCGGGGGACGGCCGTTGACCGATCGACAGGCGCGCGACCTCCCGCTCGATGCGCACCTCCATACCGACCTGTCACCGGACAGCGACGTGCCGATCGACGCGTTCGCGGCACAAGCCGTCGAGCGGGGCATCCCCGAGATCGCGATCACCGACCATGTCGACTTCGAGCCCGGCGCGCCGGCGTACCGATTCACGACGTTCGAGCAACGCGAGCGGATCGTCCGTGAGGCCGCCGAGCGCTGGGCCGATCGCGGCATCGCGATCCGGTTCGGCGTCGAGTTGACGTACGACCGCGCATGGGAGGCCGACATCCGCGACCACCTCATGCATCACGCGTATGACTTCACGATCGGGTCGTGGCACGACCGTGTCGGCTCGGTCTACAGCCAGCTGTCGGTCGCGAGCTGGGTGGCCGGTCGTTCCCTCGCAGAGATCGTCCAGCCGGCGTTCGACGAGGTCGTCGCCGCCGCTCGGTCCCAGCTCTTCGACACGATCGGGCACATCGACGTCGTCAAGCGCTATCTCGCGCCGCACGTGACGGCGGACGACCTGGCCGCGGCTCCGGAGCTGTACGAACCGATCCTCGAAGCGCTCGTCGACAGCGGGACCGCGCTCGAGATCAATACGAGCGGGTTGCGCCAGGAGTCCGGCGAGATGTATCCGCGTCCGGCCATCGTCGCCCGGTACCACGAGCTCGGCGGCGAGCGCATCACGATCGGCTCGGACGCACATCGAACCCACACATTCGCATGGGCACTCGATGAGGGCTACGCGGCCGCCGTCGCAGCCGGGTTCGAGACGCTGTCGTTCCGTCGCAAGGGCGGACCGGTCGCCGTTCCGATCGAGCGCTCGGTCGGGTCATCACGTCGTCCGCTACCCTCGGCACATGGCTGACGGAGGGACCCGACTCGAGGTCGACGTGCTCGGCGCGGGCCCGGCCTACTCGGATCAGGTGGGCTCCGCGGGCGCCTCCTACCTGGTCAGATCCGGCTCGACGGCCATGGTGCTGGACCTCGGTCAGGGATCGTTCCCTCGCCTCGCGGCGACCATCGAGCCGAGCACCCTCGATGCCGTCGTCATCAGTCACCTCCACCCGGACCACTTCGTCGATCTCGTGGCGCTGCGTCACTACCTCCAGTGGCAGTTCCGGCCGGAGCGTCACGTCCGGGTGCTCGCGCCGGGCGGTCTGGAGCAACGCCTCGACGCGCTCCATGACGAACCGGGGTTCACCGCGGCCACGCTCGACGTCGAGTCGATCGACGCGTCGGTCGGCGGACCGGTCGAGATCGGCGACATCCGACTCGAGGCCGTCCGGGTGACCCACACGGATGACAGTCACGCCTTCCGCGTGTCGCTGGCTGATGGGGTGGGGCTCGTCTATTCCGGCGATTGCGGACGCGCCGACGATCTGGCGCCGCTCATCCGACGCGGGGACGTCCTGCTCTCCGAGGTGTCGTTCGGGCCAGGACCCGTGCCGTACGACGCCCTCCACCTCGACGGCCCATCGGTCGGGACGCTGGCTGCGCGGACGGGTGTCGCTCGCGTCCTGCTCACGCATCTCCAGATGGGCTACGACCCGGACGCGACGTTGGCGGCGGTCGCGTCGCGATACGACGGCTCGATCGAGTTCGTCGAGCCGGGCACGCGTCTCGTGATCTAGCCCCCAGTCCCTCCGGACGCCGGGAACGGCCCCGGACATGGATCGACCGGGCAGCCAGGTGAGTGGCAGACCCGGTCGAGTCGGATTCGAGACGGTGGACGGAGCACCGCACGGACAGCGCGGCGCTCCGTCCGGGTCTCGGGGACCCCAACTGAAGCTCGAGCGCGGGATGTGATCCCACATTGCCCGAGGCCGCGGATGGTCCCATGGGTCAGGGGTCCACGTCTAGTACTTTCGACCCCCTCCGGTGCCGTCGGGCACCGCGCCCTCTGGTGACCGATCCCTTCGTGACATGGTGACGACCGCCGCCCGATCGGGCGGCGGTCGTCGGGTGCTCGGACCGGTGCGGCTCGGACGCCCCGGGTCAGCGAGCGCTGTCCCCCTTGCGAACCCGAGCTGGCGTCAGCACCAGCGCGGCGGTCAGCAGGCCGGCCATCCCGAGGAGGATGAGCCGCCAGGGGTCACCAGCGGGCGCCGAGGAGGCGACGCCCGTGGTGTCGGTGGCCGGCAGGGTTGCCCTCGAGGTCGCGGCCGGTGTACCGGTCGCTGGCCCGACGCCCCCCGTCGGCTCTTCTGCGGGGCTGTTGTTGACGATGACGATGGTGAGGCTGAGCTCCTGCTCGCCCTCGTTGGGCATGCACTCGACGAGCCCGCTCACATCCCAGATGCAGGTGAGCGACGGATCGACGTTCAGCTCGACGAGGATCGGCTCGCTGCCGTCGAAGCCAGCAGGCACGGTCGACTCGACGATCCAGTACATGCCCTCATCGAGCAGGTCCGTGTCGAGCAGGCCGCCGGTGGCCGCCGCGGGTCCGAACACCTTGGTGTCCGCGCCGGACTCGAAGACCTCGTCTCCATCGTCGGCCCAGACCTCGAACGACGCTCCGTCGAGGAGCACGTCGTCGGCCTCGGTCGCGGTTCCCTTGTCATCGAGCTTCGCGATCAGGATGCTCGCCTGATCGGTCTCCTCGGACGGCGGGGGCGTGGGCGTCGGGACGGGCGTGGGGGTCGGGGTCGGGACAGGTGTCGGGGTCGGCGTCGGGACAGGTGTCGGCGTAGGCGTCGGCACCGGTGTCGGCGTGGGCGTGGGCTGCACGCAGGCGCCGATCTGGAGCTCGAACTCCCTGGTCCACCCGCGGTTGCCCGTCGGGTCGTCCCAGGCGGTGATCTCGACCGTCGCCGTGTGCGCCTGCGTCGCCGGCGTCACCGCGATGGTCTTCGAGAACGACGCACCGAACGAGAACGGCGAACCCGCCACATCGACGTCGTCGATCGACACGTCGACCGAGTTCGTGCCATTGCTGTTGTACTGGGTGAGGTTGATGACCAGTCCGCCCTGGCAGGTGAGTGACACGTTGGGCGTGTGCGCCGAGACGGCCGTGGGCGCCAGGAGCGCGACGGCGGTCAGCGCGGCGACGGCCAGCCACGACACACGTCGGGCCAGGCGCGAGCGGACACGCGCAGGAGCTGATGTCATGTGACGGTTCCCCGAGCAGAGGCCGGAGCCTCGGTTGGATGGATCTCGCGTCGGTGGCTTCCCCCGGTGGTGTCCGTGCACCGGCGCGAGAGGCCGGATATTCCCATGAGGGTCCTGGCCGGTCTAGTACCTCTGGCGGCCGACCACCACACCAGTCCCTCCCCCACCGCCCAGGGGACGGCGAATTCGTTGCTGCCCAGCAACGAACGGTCCTGCCGGCGGCCTGGTACCTCCGGTGTCCGACCGACCCAAGTACGATGCAGCGCGTGATCCCACCCGCGCTCCGCACCCAGATCCGCCGCGCCGTCCAGGACGCCTGGGAGCGCGCGATCGCGGAGGGTGCGCTCTCGACCCTCGATGACGCAGCACGTCCCGTCGTGGAGGTCGAACGACCGGCCAAACCGGAGCACGGGGACTTCGCGACGAACCTGGCGATGAAGCTCGCCCGACCGTACAGACGGGCGCCGCTCGAGCTCGCCACGTTGCTGGCGGCCAAGATGGTCCGAGACGGCTCCGCGCCGGCGGCGACGTCGCCGGTCGAAGCGGTCGAGGTCGCCCCGCCCGGCTTTCTCAACGTCCGCGTGCGCGCCGGGGCGCTCGAGGCCATGGTCGACGGCATCCTTGCCGAGCCCGATGCGTGGGGACACGTGGATGCGCTCTCGACGCGGTCGGTCAACGTCGAGTTCGTATCGGCCAACCCGACCGGGCCGCTGACCATCGGCAATGCCCGAGGCGCGTTCATCGGCGATCTGCTCAGCCGTGTGCTCGAGGCGGGCGGCCAGCGTGTGACGCGCGAGTACTACTTCAACGACTCAGGCGCGCAGATCGACAACCTCGGTGCGTCTGTCGTCGCCATCCGGCGAGGCGATCCGATCCCGGAGGAGGGCTACCAGGGCGCGTATGTCAGCGACCTCGCCGCCGAGCGTGCCGGACGATGTGTGGGCTGCGGCCAACGCGTCGGGCGCCGATCCGGCAGCGGAGATCGGGCACTGGGCCGCGGGCGAGATCCGCGCCCAGATCGAAGCGAGCCTGGAACGGCTCGGTGTCCATTTCGATGTCTGGACGAGCGAGGGCCGCTTGCACGCCGAGGGCTGGGTCGGGCGCGCCGTCGAGCGACTCCGCGAGCGTGGCCACGTCTACGAAGAGGACGAGGCGACGTGGTTCCGATCGACCGCATTCGGGGACGACAAGGATCGGGTCATCTACCGGGCTGATGGCCGTCCGACCTACTTCGCGGCCGACATCGGCTACGTCACCGAGAAGTTCAGCCGCGGGTTCGACCACCTCATCTACGTCTGGGGGGCGGATCACCACGGGACGGTCGCGCGGGTCCGCAATGCGGCCGAGGCGATGGGCTACGACCCCGCGGCTGTGCAGGTGCTTCTCTATTCATGGGTCCGCTTCGTGCGCGACGGCGTCGAGGTGTCGATGTCGAAGCGGGCGGGGGAGTTCATCACCCTCGACGAACTGCTGGCCGAGGTCGGGGTCGACGCCGCTCGCTGGTTCTTCGCCTCACGCGCAGCCACGACAGCCATCGATTTCGACATCGAGCTTGCCAAGAAGCAGTCGAACGAGAACCCGGTCTTCTACGTGCAGTACGCACACGCCCGCATCGCATCGATCCTGCGCAAGGCCGCGGACGCCGGCCTGACGCCGGCCACGACCGTCGCCGGCACGCTGTCGACCGGGCCCGAGGCCGCCCTGGCGCGGGCCATCGTGCGTCTGCCCGAGGTCATCGAGGACGCCGTCGCCGACGAGGAGACCCACGGCATCACGGCCTACGCGACCGAGCTCGCGACGGCGTTCCATGCCTTCTACCGCGATGCCCGCGTCGTCGACCCGGACAACCCGGAGCGGTCGGCATCGCGCCTCGCACTCGCGCGTGCCGCACAGCTCACGCTCGCGCGCACGCTCGGGCTCCTCGGGATCTCGGCGCCCGAGTCGATGTGATGATCGACGCGGGCCGCGGCCCGCGGGTCGGGAGCTAGCCCGCCAGACCGAGGACGCCGGCGACCTTCTGCAGGGCGGCGTCGTCGCTGCCGATGACCACCCAGCGGGTCGTGCCGCCGGCACCGGGCAGGACCGACCCCGGACCGCCGGCCTTCTCGACCGCGCTCTTGGCGGTGACCTCGAACTCGGCAGCGTCATCTTCGGTATCCCACACCGTGTGCCAGGCGACCGCCCAGGCATCGCTGGGACCGCCAAGCAGCGTGATGCGGTCGCCGCCCCAACCGGCGGCGGCGTCGGTGGCAGCCGCGATCGTCCCCGATCCGAGCCAGATGGCCGTCTGGTGCTCGCCCATCGTCTCCTCGTCGACGACCGACCAGCCAGTGCCCATCTTGCTCGCCAGGTCGTCCGCAAGGTCGACCGCCATCGGCGCTTCCCGGCTCTGGTACTTCTCGGGGTGGAGGACCTGCTCGGTCGACTTTGGCGGGTCCCCGAACGCCGCGTCGACGGCCTCCCAGCCACCGGCCACCTGCATGCCGGCGACGAACTGGGTGCCCTGCAACGCAGAGAACATCAGTTGCGCGGCGACGATCGGTGGGATCTTGTCGAGGGCGGCCTGTGCCTCCGGGTCTGCCGAGGCCTCCAGCACTTCCGTTAGCTCCGCAGGCGTCAGGTTCTGCTGGAGCCAGTAGGTCATGAGCACGTACGCATCGCCCTCCACGAGGGATTGACGCCCGAGCGCTTCGTCCGTCTGGTCGTCGAGTCCCTCGGTGATCGCCTCGAGGTCGTAGTTCTGGTCCTGGAGGGCGTGGTCGTACTCGTGTGAGTAGTAGACCTTCTCGACCGCTCCGACCCCACCCGCCTTCGACACGACGTAGAGCCGCTCCTCGACCGGGTCGTACAGGCCGGCGACCTGGCTCGACAGCAGCTCGATGTAGACGTCGGCGAGCTTGTCGTCCTTCGGCAGCAGCCCGAGTGCGTGGTACATGCGCTCGTCGGCGGCGACCTGGTCGGGCGGGTAGTCCTTTTGGAACGACGTGCGCAGCACCTCGGTCATCTCCTCGGGTGAGACGACGGTCGGTTCGACGGGCTTCTTTTCCTCGAGGCCGCGGATGGCCCGGACCTGCTCGTTGATCTCGGCGTACACGGTGGCGAGGTCCGGCGAGCCGGATGGGCTCGGCGTCGCGCCGGAGCCCGACGGTGTCGGCGGCGCGGAGGGACTGGCTGACGGGGATGGGGCGGCGTTGCCGCACGCCACGACGATGAGGGCGAGGACGGCGATCGACACGATCGACCGGGGAAAGATTCGATCCATGACCCGATCGTACACGCGGCCGAGATAGCGCCCGGACGCACGGTCGGTATCGCTTTCTTAACCGGTTGCCGTCTCGACCGTGAATCAGGGCGCCGTAGCGTAGCGATCGGACGAACCCTCAGGGTTCCATCCTCCCTCCCTCCGACCGGGGGCGCCGATTGGGCAGGCGCTCCCGGTCTTTCTCTGTCCGGCATTTGCTCCACCGAGGTCCGAGGGGGAGCTCCGCGACCCCATCGGCCCGAGGTCCGCTGTGTCAGAATCGGGCCTCATGGAACTGACCTGGTACGGCCGGACGTGCGTCCGTCTGCGCGGCAAGGACGCCGTCGTCGTCGCCGACCCCTATCAATCCGTGGTCGGCCCGACCGGCCGCGGGATCACCGGCGACATCGTGACGTTCAGCCACCCCGATGACGCGCCCGTCGCTCGCGGCAAGCCCAAGGGCAAGCTGTCACGCGACGGGTCGACACTCATCCCCTCGAGCCTGGATGCGGCGTTCGTGCTCGACGGGCCCGGTGAATACGAGGTCAAGGAGGTGCTGGTCACCGGCGTCCGCACCTACCGCGACGACGCCAAGGGTGCCGAGCACGGCAAGGGCGTTTCGTTCGTCGTCGAGGTCGACGGGGTCCATACGATCCACCTCGGCGAGATCGGCCATCTCCTCTCGGAGGAGAAGCTCGGCGACATCGGCCAGGTTGATATCGCGTGCGTGCCCCTCGGGGGAACCCTCAGTCCGACCAAGGCCGCGGCACTGATGGCCCAGCTCGACCCCAAGATCGTCGTGCCCATGACCCTGTGCGACGACGACGCCGACTGCGCCGAGGCGCTCGCCAAGTTCTTCCACGAGATGGGCGCCGAGCCCGTCACGCAGCCGAAGCTGTCCGTGACGTCGTCGAGCCTGCCGGGGGAGACGATGACCGTCCTCCTGGAGTCGCGCGGCAAGCAGCCCTAGCCGTCGAACGCAGGCCCCGGGCACGGCTCAGGGCCGGTCGAGCACCACGCGTCCGCGCTTGATGACGGTGCGGACGAGGTCGGCACCCGGGTGGTATGGGATCCGCTTGCTGGTCGGGACCCGCCAGATCACCAGGTCCGCGGCCTTGCCCGGTTCGATCGACCCGATCTCGTCCTCGAGGGCCAGCGCGCGGGCCGCGTTGATGGTCACGGCCGCGAGGGCTTCGTCGGGGGTCATGCGCAGGTTGACGCAGGCGAACGACATCGCAAGGGTCAGGTTCGGTGTCGGCGACGTCCCGGGGTTGAAGTCCGACCCGATGGCGACCGGGACGCCCGCCTCGATGAACGCCCGAGCCGGCGCGTGGTGATCCTTCATCAGGAACCACGTCGTGACCGGCAGGAGGGTCGCGACCACAGGATCGTCGGCATCCGCGGCGGCGCCCATCGCCGCGATCCCCTCGAGCGACGGGGAGGCGAGGTGGTCGGCCGAGGCCGCCCCGATCTCCGCCGCGAGCTCGGCGCCGCCGGACGGTGCCAGCTCGTCGGCATGCAGTCGAGGCAACAGCCCATAGGCGCGGGCCGCCTCGAGGATGCGTCGCGAATGGTCGGCGCTGAAGACGCCCTCCTCGCAGAAGACGTCCGCGAACCGCGCTCGACCATGGGCGGCGATGCCCGGCAGCTGTTCGTCGAGCAGGTGCCGGATATAGGCGTCGACGCCGTCCGGGCGCGATCGGAACTCGGGCGGCACGGCATGGGCACCCAGCCACGTCGGGACGACCTCGATGGGGCCCTCTCGCCCGAGCCGGTAGGCGACCTCGATGAGCCGGAGCTCCGTCTCCAGGTCGAGGCCGTACCCGGACTTCGCCTCCACCGTGGTGACGCCGTGGGTGAGCATCTCGTCGAGCCAGCGCCGGCCATGGATCAACAGATCGGATTCCGATGCGGCGCGGGTCGCCGCGACGGTCGACAGGATCCCGCCGCCCGCCGCGAGGATGTCGAGATATGACGCCCCCTGCTGGCGGAGGACCAACTCGTCCTCGCGGGACCCCGCGAAGAGCAGATGGGTGTGCGGGTCGATCAGGCCGGGTGTCACCGATCCACCGGCTGCGTCGACCCGTGCGAACCGGGCGAGCGGCAGGCCATCCGCCTCGAGCTCGGCCTCCACGCCGTCTCGCGGGCCGACGGCGGCGATGCGCCCCTCCCAGACGGCGACGACGGGTGCATCGGGCGATGCCGGGTCCTCGGCGGGCAACCGCGCCACATCGCCCTGCAACGGTCCGCGGCGGATCCCGCCGGCGAGGGTGACGACCTCGCTTGCCCCGACGATGAGCAGACCGGGCGTGACCTCGCCCGTCCGCCCGCCTTCGATGACGCGGAACGGACCGCCGCTCATGACGATCCGGGGCCGTCGCCCGGGCTCGCGGTGCTCATGCCGGCCCGGGCAGCCTCGAGTCGTCGCTCGAGGATCTGCATCGGCGAGTGATCGCGGAGACGGATGTACTCGGCAGCGGCGGCAAGCCGTTCGTCGATGCCGCCAACGGCCTCGGCATGTGCGGCGATCGCCTCGAACGCCGCTTGCGGCGCCAGCCCGATGAGCTCCGACTCCGCCGGCCGGACGCCGTCCTCCGCGGCGAGCTCGCGCACGACGTCCCAGACCAGCCACAGGGGGGTGACCTCGAAGTCGAGGAGGTTCATCGAGACCTGGGCACGGGGCGGATGGCCTCGTTCGGGCTCGTGGACCTCGAAGCCGTTCGCCTGGAGCTTCGGTAGTCCCCCGCCGGATTCGCGGACCCGGCGTGCGATCCTCTTGGCGAGATCGACATCGTCGGAGTCGAGGTTGATGTTGTAGGCGATGAGGAACGGGCGCGCGCCGACCGCTACAGCACCGGCGGATGGATGGAGTCGTGTCGGCCCGAAGTCCGGCTCGCGGCCGCGCTGACCGATCTCCTCCTTGAGCCCCTCGTACTGACCGCGCCGAACGTCGGCCAGGCGCTCGCGGTCGGGGCGTCGAGCGGCGCGAGCGTAGAGGTAGACGGGCAGGTCGAAGCGCGTCGCGACCCGCTCCCCGAAGCGTCGGGCGAGGTCGATCACCTCGTCCATGGTCGACGACCCGAGCGGGATGAAGGGGATGACGTCGACCGAGCCGATGCGCGGATGCTCACCCTCGTGGGCGTCCATGTCGATCTCGTGGATCGCCCCTGCAAGGAGCCGCTCGAGGGCCTCGCTGACCGCGGCGTCGTCGCCGGCCATCGTGAAGACCGAGCGGTTGTGGCTCGCGTCGCTCGTGCGGTCGAGGAGGGCGACCTCGGGGACGGACGTGATCGCATCGGCAAGCCGGTCGACCACGTCGATCCGGCGCCCCTCGGAGACGTTCGGGACCGACTCGACGAGCACCCGCTGATGCTACTCGGCGCCGCGCGCCGCCGATGGCCGACCGCTCAGCGGTCCTCGAGCATCGGGACGTGGACGCCTCGCTCACGGGCGACCTCGATCGCCCGGTCATAGCCGGCATCGACGTGGCGCAGGACCCCCATCGCCGGATCCGTCGTGAGCACGCGCTCGAGCTTCTGGGCCGCGAGCGGGGAGCCATCCGCGACCACGACCATGCCGGCATGCTGCGAGAAGCCGATGCCCACGCCGCCACCGTGGTGGATCGACACCCATGACGCTCCGGCGGCCGTGTTGACGAGCGCGTTCAGCAGCGGCCAGTCAGCCACGGCGTCGGTGCCATCCGCCATCGCCTCGGTCTCCCGGTTCGGCGAGGCGACCGAACCGGCGTCGAGATGGTCGCGGCCGATGACGATCGGAGCGCTGACCTCACCCGATGCGACGAGCTCGTTGAAGGCTAGGCCGGCGCGTGACCGTTCCCCATACCCGAGCCAGCAGATGCGGGCCGGCAGGCCCTGGAACGGGACACGGGCCTCGGCAATCTCGATCCAGCGCCGGAGCCCGGCATCGTCGGGGAAGAGCTCGAGGACGGCGCGGTCGGTCCGAGCGATGTCGGCAGGATCGCCCGACAGCGCCGCCCAGCGGAACGGGCCCCGGCCCTCGCAGAACTGCGGCCGGATGAACGCCGGGACGAACCCCGGGTAGTCGAACGCGTCGGCGACGCCAGCGTCCTTGGCTTGCGCCCTGAGGTTGTTGCCGTAGTCGAAGACGATCGCGCCTGCACGCTGGAACTCGAGCATCGCCCTGACATGGGCGGCCATCGCGGCCGTCGACCGTCGCTCGTACTCGGCCGGCTGGGTCCTGCGGAGGGTGAGCGCGTCATCCAGCGAGATCTCGGCCGGCACGTAGCCGGCCAGCGCGTCATGGGCGGATGTCTGGTCCGTCACCAGGTCGAAGCGCTCCCCCGCCGCGGCCCAGCCAGGTTCGATCTCGGCGGCATTGCCGACCAGCGCGATCGAAGTCGCTTCACCTGCGCCGGCGCCGGCACGCGCCCAGGCGAGGGCCTCCGCCGGCTCGTGCGTCAACCGGTCGACGTACCCGATGTCGAGGCGGCGCTGGGCCCGTGCCGGGTCGACCTCGATGGCGAGACACACCCCCTCGTTCATCGTCACGGCCAGGGGCTGTGCACCGCCCATCCCGCCCAGTCCCGCCGTGAGGGTGATCGTCCCGCGCAGTGTCCCACCGAAATGCTGGCGAGCGGCCTCGGCGAAGGTCTCGTACGTTCCCTGCAGGATCCCCTGGGTCCCGATGTAGATCCAGGAGCCGGCGGTCATCTGGCCGTACATCATCAAGCCGGCGCGCTCGAGCTCGCGGAAATGCTCCCAGGTCGCCCAGCGACCGACGAGGTTCGAGTTGGCGATCAGGACCCGGGGTGCCCACTCGTGGGTGCGGAGCACCCCGACGGGCTTGCCGCTCTGGACGAGTAGCGTCTCGTCGTCGGCAAGGACCCGCAACTCGCGGACGATGGCGTCGAACGCGTCCCAGTCGCGTGCCGCCTTGCCGGTCCCGCCATAGACGACGAGGTGGTCGGGGTCCTCGGCGACCTCCGGGTCGAGGTTGTTCATCAGCATCCGCAACGCGGCTTCCTGCGCCCAACCACGGCACGTCAACTCGGGGCCACGCGGCGCGCGGACGGGACGCGGGCCGGCGCTGGTCGTCATGCGGTCAGGCTACTCGGTCAATCCGGCGACGACTCGCTCGCCGAAACCCCCGTCCCCGGCGCCCTGCATCGAGACGATGACGTCGCTGTCGGGGAGGTGGACGTGGTACGTGCGGACGCCGCCGGCACACGTCCCGACGTATGTCCGGCGTCCACCGATGTCGACCTCGGCCCGGCCGTCGACCCCGCCGGCCTGCTCGCACACGGCGGTGTCGAAGGTGTCGCGCCAACCTCGGTAGAACAGGTCGCCGAACTGCCCGGGTTTCAGCCGAGCCACGGTGACGACGACATAGTCGGTGTTCGCATCCGTGGCGAGCGGAGCGAAGGCGGCCGCGATGGCGATGGCGGAGACGAACGGCGCGATCGACGGCTCGGCGGCGATCTCGGCAGCCGTGGCCGCATCGGGCTGCAGCGGGACACCGGCAACGTCGCGCGGCAGCAACTCGAGGAGTGACGGGTCGACGACGACCGCCGCGCCGGGTGACGCCGGGGACGAGCTCGCGTCCCCCGTGGGCGCGGTGGTGGGCGACGGCGTCACAGTCGGCGGGGGCGGGGAGGGACGTGGCGGGATGCACGCGGCCAGACTCATGAGGACGACGAGAAGGATCGTGAGACGCCGACCCGTCACGCGAGCTCGCGACGCATGACCGGGAAGCGCTCGTCGGGGGCCGCGACCCGAAACCCGACCGACTCCCAGAAACCCGGGGTCGCTGCGCTCGTCGCGTCCGGTCGCGCGCCGAGCGCAGGGTAGGTCTCGACGGCGGCGAACCCACGCCGGCCGAGGTCCTCGCACACGTCTTCGACCATCGACCGGGCAAGCCCCCGGTCCCGCGCTGCGGACGTCGAGGCGATGCAGGTGATGACGGCGGGCAGCGGCGCCTCGGGCAGGGCCGGGTACAGGTCGCGCGTGCGCTGGGCTCGCGGATACGCCGTCAGCGGGCCGAACTGGCAGTACACCGCCGGCACGTCATCGAGCAGGAGCACCTTCGCGTAGCTCCCCGACACTGCCAGCCCCCGCGCGAGGAGGCGGAGCTTCGGCGGGGCCCCAGCGGCGACGGTCGGCTGCGGAGCACGCTCCGGCGCGAATGGGTTGTCGTCCGCTTCGTCATCACCGCTCAGGAACGGATTGATCGATCCACCGCCGGCGCCGGGCGGAGCGAACGGGTTCGAGGATCGCTCCTCGAGATCGGCGAGGAACGGGTTGGCCGCCTTGGGCCGCGGTGGCGGGTCGGACTCGGTGGCGGGAGGCTCCAGCCAGGCGAGTCGGATCGCCTTCGACCCGCGGTCGGCGTCCTCCCAGTAGTCGCACGAGCGATGGTCGAAGGTCGGATCGGCGCATGGGGGGATGAGGGTGAACGTCTCCTCATCGACGACGTCGACGATCGTGACCGAGCGGGGATCAGGGGTCTCCATGGCCGTTCGAAAGTCTACGGTGCGTGGACGCCACGAACCGGCGAATCGGCGTTGTAGAGTCCGCGCATGGCAGTGCTCGGGGTGCTGCCCATCGGGGGACCCACCACATGCTCGAACGAGTCGAGGGCGACGCATATGTCGTCCTGGGCATCGCGCGCGACGCCGACGACAAGGCCATCGCGATGGCGCATCGTCGTCTTGCGCGCCGCCACCACCCGGACGTGGCCGGCGAGGAGGCGAACACCCGGATGATGCGGATCAATGCCGCATACGACGCGATCCGGACACCCCAACGCCGCGCCGAGTACGACCGCGCCCGACGCCACGCCGCGTTCCGTGACGGCACCGGCGGCGCCGGTCGACCGCCCGGGCGTCCATCTGGCAGCGTCCTCGATTTCGGCCGCCACGTCGGCTGGTCGATCGGCGAGATCGCCCGCGTCGACCCTGGCTACCTCCAGTGGCTGGCGGATCGCGCCGAGGGGCAGCCCTATCGCAAGGAGATCGATCCGATCCTGGATCGCATGGGACTGAAGACGACCAAGGCGGATCCGACCCTCCCGCCCTGGCGCCGCGGCCTTGCCTTTCGCTGAGCCCCGGTCGATCCGCCACTGACCCGCGGCCGTTCGCCGCTCGGGACGCTCGATCAGTCGCCGGGTCTGGCGAGGTCGGCCAACGCACCGTCCCGGACGAGCTCCAGGGCGGCTGCCAGATCGGGACCCGGTTCACGATCGCGATCGAGGTGCGCGATCCGTTCGCGGATGCGCCCGCGCGCCTCGGCGACACCCGCCCCGGGCTGAGGCGACGATCCGTCCTCCGCGCCTACGGCGTCGAGCCGCAGGTCAAGGGCCTGGGCGCCCACCACGAGCTCGATCGCGATGATGCGCTCGACGCCAGCGAGCACGGCGCGTGCGTGGCGCGCCGAGATCGAGCCCATCGAGACGTGGTCCTCCTGGTTCGCCGACGTCGGGATGGAGTCGGCGGACGCGGGATGCGCAAGGACCTTGTGCTCGGAGACCAGGGCCGCCGCGGTGTACTGGTAGATCATCATCCCCGACTCGATGCCGGACGAGGTCGTCAGGAACGGCGGTAGCCCCCCGTTGAGCCGCGCATCGACGAGGAGCGCCGTCCGGCGCTCGCTGATCGAACCGAGCTCGGCGACCGCGAGCTTGGCGTAATCGAGGACCAGCGCGAGTGGCTCGCCGTGGAAGTTGCCGCCGCTGATGACGCGTCCGCCGCCCGTCGCGAGCACGTCACCCTCGGCCACGCCGCCGCCCGGGAAGACGAGCGGGTTGTCCGTCGCCGAGTTCAGTTCGATGTCGAGGACGCGCCTGAGCTGATCGAGCGCGTCGCGCACCGCACCATGCACCTGCGGGACGCAACGCAGCGAGTACGGGTCCTGGACCTTGTGGGCCGACCCGTGATGCGCTCGTTGCAGGCCGCTGTCGCGCAGCAGGTGGCGCAGCTCGGCCGCCACGGCGATCTGGCCGGGATGCGGCCGTGCCAGCTGGTACGCCGCAGCGAAGGCGACATCCGTGCCCAACAGGGCCTCGACCGACTGCGCGGCCGCGACGCTGGCGGTGCGGACCAGGCGATCGGCATCCGCCAGGAACAGCGCGGCGAGGGCGCTCATCATCTGCGTGCCGTTGAGCAGGGCAAGCCCTTCCTTCGCTTCGAGCTGGAGCGGCTCGAGGCCCGCGGCGGCGAGGGCGTCGGCGGCGGGCGCGACCTGCCCGTCGATCTCGACGTCGCCCTTGCCGATCAACGGCAGCGCGAGGTGTGCGAGCGGCGCAAGGTCGCCCGACGCGCCCAGGCTGCCTTGCTCCGGCACGACCGGGTGGATACCGCGATCGAGGAAGGCCAGGAGGCGATCGACGAGGAGCGGCCGGCAGCCACTGTGACCGAGCGCAAGCGTGTTGGCCCGCAGCAGCAGCATGGCCCGGACGACCTCGCGCGGGAGCGCCGTGCCGACACCGGTCGCGTGGCTCATCAGGAGGTTCGCCTGGAGGCGTCCGGCCTGATCGGCCGGGATGGACGTCGTCGCGAGGTCGCCGAAACCCGTCGTCACGCCATAGACCACGGCGCCGGCGTCGACCAGCTCCTCGATGACATCGCGCGCGTCCTGCATCCGGCGGCGGGCCATGTCGTCGAGTCGGGCGCCCACCCCCAGCCGCGCGACGGCCTCGACATCCGCGATCGAAAGATCCGCGCCCGTCAGGACGATGGGGTCGGTCACGACGCCGAGGATAGTCGGCTATGCTCCCCGCCGTGTTCGACTTCCTGAACGGGCCGGTACGGGACCTGGTCACCCAGATCTACGACGCGGTGGGGTATGTCGGGGTCGCGCTGTGGGTGGCCATCGAGAGCGTGATCATCCCCATCCCGTCCGAGCTGGTGCTCCCGTTCGCCGGGTTCCTCGTCGGGACGGGCGACGCCATCGAGCCGCTCACCGGGCAGCCGTGGTCGTTCTGGCTGGTCGTGCTCGCTGGCACGCTCGGGGCGACGGTCGGCGCCCTCATCGCGTACGCGATCGGCGCGTGGGGCGGTCGGCCGTTGATCGAGCGCTGGGGCCGCTATGTCGGCATCAAGGCGGCCGACCTCGACCGCGCCGAGACGTTCTTCGCCCGCTATGGCGAGGCCGCCAGCTTCTTCGGCCGGATGGTGCCCGTCATCCGCTCGCTGGTCTCGTTCGCGGCGGGTGTCGCCCGGATGCCGCTCGGGCGCTTCGTCATCTTCTCGTTCCTCGGGTCGCTGCCGTTCACGGCGGTCCTCGTGTTCGCGGGCGTGCAACTCGGGTCGAACTGGGAGTCGGTGGGAGCCGTCCTCAAGCGCTTCGAGTACGCGATCGTGGCGGTGCTCGTGCTCGTCGTGCTGGCCTGGATCTGGTTCCGGATCATCAAGCCGCGCAGGTCCGCCCGCGCCAACGCCTGACGCATCAGCGGTCCCCCGCGACGGCCACCTCCTCCGGCGGCCGGACGGACTTGAAGTCGCGGTAGATCAGCAGGTCGTAGACGATCTTGAGGCTCCCCGCCAGGAAGAACGGGAGGGCCACGGTGCCGGCGCTGGCCATCAGCACGCTCGAGAAGGAGGGCGAGACCGCCGCGCCGACCGTCCGGGCGATCCCGGTCACGCCGGCCGCCGCGGAGCGCTCATCGGGGTCGACCACCGCCATCACGTAGGACTGCCGCGTCGGCACGTCCATCTGGCTGAGGCTGAACCGCAAGAGCAGGACCGCGACAGCGAGGGGCAACGTCGGCATGAGCGGGACGAGGATCAGCAGCACGTTCGATGGCAGGTGGGTGAACACCATCGTCTCGATGAGGCCGATGCGCGCTGCGATCCGTGCTGCGGACAGCGACGACACGGCGGCGAGGAGATTGGCGGCGAAGAAGATCAGCCCCAGGGTGCCCGGGCTCACGCCGAACTGGACCGTGAACCAGAACGCCATCAGGCTCTGTGGGATGAAGCCCCCCGCGAAGGCGTCGAGTGAGAACAGGGCCGACAGGCGAAGGACCACCGAGCGCGATCGTCCCAGCCCCAGTCGACGGGCGATGCCGTCATCGGCCGCTGCCGATGGCGTTGGGACCTCGATGCCGGAGCCGAGGCGCCACGCGAGGACCGCCATGACTACGCCGATCAGGGCATAGCCGACGACCACCGCCCGGTACGCGTCGACGGCCTGCCATCCCGCACCGATCAGCGCCTGGCCGAGCAGTCCGGCGGCCAGCGCGCCGGTCGCGGTCGCCACGTAGCCGACGACGTTGTACCAGGCGAACGTGGCGGTCCTGCGCCGGTCCGGCACGATCTGCGTCAACGAGGACTGCTCGACCGCGAGGAACGGCCCGACCTCGTTGCCGGTCGGCGAGATGACGCCGACGATGCCGGCCAGGATCAGCAGCGGCAGCCAGTCGGTGAGCGCGAACACGATGCCCGCGATGACCACCAGCAGGCTGCTGACGATCAGGACGCGACGCCGGCCGAGACGGTCCGCATGGGTCGTGAGCCACAGCGACACGAGCGTGTCACCGATGAGGGTCAGCGTCAGGACGGCACCGATGGCCAGCGGGTCGAGGCCGCTCGCATCGAGGTACAGGACGAGGACGACCGCGAGGAACCCGTACCCGAACATCCGAACGGTCCGCAGGGCGAACAGTGCGCGACCATCGGGACCGAGGCCGCGCAGGCTCGAGACGAGGGACGCGTCGGTCATATCGGCGTCGAGTCTAGGAGTCGTCGCCACGTCAGGCTCTGCCACAATGGCCGCGATGACCACATCGCCACACGACAGCGACCGACCGGGTCACGAAGGCGCTGTCGCCCATCACGCAGCGGACGACCACGGCGAGGACCACGGTCACGACGACCACGCCCACGACGAGGCCATGCCCCTCGGCCCGGTCGACGTCGTGGCCTGGGGCGTGGGTGCGATCGGGGTCGTCCTCGGGCTCGCGGTGGCCGCAGCCTTCGCGCTCTCGGTCGGGGCGATCTAGACCGGCGATCGAGACCCGCTGACGTCGGCCGGTCAGGGCGCGAGGGCGCCCGCGAGGGACCTCGAGCTAGAACAGCCCGACGACGTTGCCCTCAGCATCGATGTCGATCTTCTCGCCGCCCGGCTTC
Source organism: uncultured Chloroflexia bacterium (assembly GCA_963813535.1). GTDB lineage: Bacteria > Chloroflexota > Limnocylindria > Limnocylindrales > CSP1-4 > SPCO01. The sequence goes on from CAWEZH010000003.1 coordinate 740,690, forward strand.
GACGGCAGTCCCGGCATGGTCCGCATCTCCCCGCAGAGCGGCGTGATGAACCCCGCGCCGGCCGAGAGGCGGATCTCGCGGATCGGCACGGTGAACCCCGAGGGTGCGCCCTTGAGCGCGGCATCGTGGCTGATCGAGTACTGGGTCTTGGCCATGCAGATCGGTAGATGGCCGAAGCCCATCGACTCGTAGAGCTTCAGGGACTTCTGTGCGGCGGGTGTCAGCTCGATGCCATTGCCGCCGTAGATCTCCTTGACGATCGTGAGGATCTTCTCGCCGAGCGGTGCCTCGTCCGGGTAGAGCAGCTTGAACGAACGGGACGGATCCTCTGCCGCCGCCCAGACCGCCTCGGCGAGGTCCGTGGCGCCGGCGCCACCGTCCGTGAAATGGGTCGCGACGACCGCGTCACGAGCACCGGCGGCCAGGGCGACCTCGCGGATCGCCTCGACCTCGGCCGGGGTGTCGGTCGGGAACGCGTTGATCGCCACGACCGCCGGGATGCCGAACCGCCGGACGATCCCGATGTGCGCGGCGAGGTTCGACGCGCCGGTCCGGACCGCCTCGACGTTCTCCTCCAGCAGGGCCGGGTCCAGCGGCTTGCCCGCGACGATCTTGCCGACGCCACCGTGCATCTTGAGCGCCCGGACCGTGGCGACGACCACGGCCGCGTCGGGGGCGAGCCCGGACGCGCGGCACTTGATATCGAAGAACTTCTCGGCTCCCATGTCGGAGCCGAAGCCGGCTTCGGTGCAGACGATGTCGTTGGTCACCAATGCCACGCGGTCGGCGATGATCGAGTTGTTGCCGTGGGCGATGTTGCCGAACGGCCCGCAATGGACGAACGCCGGCCCGCCTTCCAGGGTCTGGAGCAGGTTCGGCTTGATCGCATCGCGGAGCAGCACGGTCATCGAGCCCGCCACGCCCAGGTCCTCGGCCGTGACCGGCGATCCATCGACCCGCGTCGCGAGGACCATTCGACCGAGCCGATCGCGCAGGTCGAACAGGTCGGTCGCGAGGGCAAGGACGGCCATGACCTCGGAGGCGACCGTGATGACGAACTCGGTCTCGCGGGGCACGCCGTCCTCGCGTCCGCCGAGCCCGATCACCGCGTGGCGAAGCGCACGGTCACTGATATCGAGGACGCGCGGCCACAGGATCCCGTGTGGATCGATCCCGAGCGGGTTCTTGTGATGGAGGCTGTTGTCGATGAACGCCGCGGCGAGGTTGTGCGCGGCTCCGATCGCGTGGACGTCGCCGGTCAGGTGGAGGTTGAAGTCCTCCATCGGGATGACCTGGCTGTACCCACCACCCGCGGCCCCGCCCTTGATCCCGAACACCGGGCCGAGGGACGGCTGGCGGATGTTGACCGATGCCTTGCGGCCGATCCGGTTCAATCCCTGGGCGAGGCCTACGGTCGTCGTCGACTTGCCCTCGCCGAGTGGCGTCGGGGTGATGGCGGTGACCACGACGTACTTGCCGCGGGGCCGCTCGGCTTCGAGGCGGGTGATGGCTTCGAGTCGGACCTTCGCCTTCGTCGGGCCGTAGAGCTCGAGCTCATCGTCGCGGATGCCGAGGTCGGCGGCGATGTCGACGATCGGTCGCGGGGTGACGGAACGCGCGATCTCGAGGTCTGACGGAAAGCTCATCGAGTCTCCTGGTCGATCACCGCGCGGCGACCTGGCGCTCGGCCGCGCGGATGAGGTGGGTGAGCAACAGGGCGTTGGTCAATGGTCCGACGCCGCCGGGTACGGGGGTGATCGCGGAGGCCACCCGGCGCGCCGACTCGAACTCGACGTCGCCGCGGATGTGGCCATCGACGACGTTGATGCCGACATCGACGACGACGGCTCCCGGCTTGAGCATCGCGCCGGTCACCAGGCCCGGGTGCCCGGCGGCGACGACCACGATGTCGGCCCTACCGATGTGGCCGCGAAGGTCCCGTGTCCGCGAGTGGGACACCGTCACCGTGGCGTCCTCCTTGACGAGCAGGAACGCGGCAGGCATGCCCACCACCGCCGAGCGGCCGATGACCAGCGCATCCTTGCCCGCGATCTCGATCCCCGATCGGCGCAGGATCTCGACGGCGGCATGCGCGGTGGCAGGCAGGAACCCGTCATATCCCAGCCGGAGCAGCCCGGCGTTCAGCGGGTGGATGCCATCGATGTCCTTGGCCGGGTCGATCGCATCGATGACCGACCTGAGGCGGATCGTGCGCGGCAGCGGCATCTGCACGATGACGCCGTCGACGGTCGGGTCGCTGTTGAGGGTCCTGATCGCCTCGACCACGGACGATTCCGTCGCCTCGCCCTCGAGCTCGGCGAAGCGGGCGTCGATGCCGACCTTGGCGCAGCCACGCAGGATCTGTTCCAGGTAGACGGTCGAGGGCGCATCGCGCCCGATGATCACGACGGCCAGGCCCGGCGGGCGTCCCTGGGCCGCGGTGAAGGTCTGCGACATCCTCCGCGACGGCCGCGCGGATCTCGGCGGCGATCGGCCCGCCTTCGAGGAGCCGGGCCGTGCCGGTCGAAGCGTCGATCACGCCGGCTCGGTCGGCGCGACGGGATCGCGTCGGTCGCCCGAGGCAACGACCTTGTGCGCCTCTGCCGCGAGGTCCTCGATCGCTGCGAGGAGCTCGGAGACACGGGCCATGGTCTCGCCTTCGAACGAGGGGTCGCCCGTCGACGGGAGATTGATCAGGACGTTCGCGGCGGCACCGCGGGCGGCCGCCTCGCCGAGCATCGCTGCGACGTCGACGTCGCTCGCCGCGTTCGGATTGCTCCTGCCGGCCAGCACCTCGGCGGCCCCGACCAGATCGAGGCAGGCCTCGAGGCACTCCAGCGGGACCTCCGATGCGCGTCTGGCGGCGGTCCGCATCGCCGTCGATCGAGCTTCGATCTCGGCGTCGGTGTCGCGCGGCAGCTTCAGGGCAGCCGCGAAGCCGGCGTATGCGTGGGCGTCGTCGTCGGCGATCGTGAGGAACCGATCCGACAGGCGACGGCCGGTCTCGAGTGCCCACGCGAGCATCGGCTCATGGTCGACGTACTTGGGACGGCCCGTGGTGAGCGAGGCCACCATCGTCACGAGACTCGCCGCGAGGCCTGCGGCGACCGCCGAGGCACTGCCGCCGCCTGGCACCGGTTCGGACGACGCGAGCCGGGACGCGAACTCGTCGATCGTGACGTCGCGGAATCGGCCTTCGGGTCCACTGGGGTGCACCGCGCGATTGTAGGTTGCCGCCCGCACCGTTCGTACGCGCGAGTGCGCGCGCCGGTCCGCTCGGTGTCGAGACGCGTCGAAGGGGCGGGTGCGGTACCGGCGCACCCGCCCCCACTCGACAATTCGCCAGCGGCGTCAGGGAGGGACGACCCCGCTGGCCTTCGGTGGTCAGGCCGCGGTGCGCGCCTCGTCGAGCGCGGTCACGGTCCAGCGCTTGGATCGATGCTGATAGGACAACGCGAGTCGTGCCCGCGGTGTCTGGACCTCGAACAATGTGCGAGGGCCGGTGATGACCGGATAGGCCGCCGCCTCCTCGCGGATGACGGCGAGATCGGTGATCGGTAGTCGTTCGGCGCCCCAGGTGATCTCCCTGGGCCGTCCGCTGAACCAGTCGGTCCGGACGTGGACTGCGACCGGCGCGACACGGGTGAATGCCATGTCAGCCTCCTTCAGGGGGCGATACGGACCCGTCGTCCGGAGCACTCGGCCGACAGAACATCTGTTCGATGTGGTGACACTAGACCGAACACTTGTTCGATGTCAAGGGTCATCGGGTGGAATGTCGTCGAGCTCCGTGTCAGCTAGGTTGTCACGAGCTGCGCGCGCGTCCGGATCCTCGTCCACGTTCTCCGTCGGCAGACCGCGCGCACGGCGGTCCAGCGGATTGCGCGGGTCCCGCTCGAACGGCGCCGGCAGGTCGGATCCCACGAGCCGTCCACGCGTCACCGCTCGAGATCCGTACCGACGTCGGACCGCATCCGCCGCCTCGACCACCTTCCTCCGGCGCGGATCGTCCCCCGCGAACAGCTCGAGCTGCTCGCGCTCGCCGAGGTTCGACGCGCTCACCCCGAGCAACCGGACGCGTATGCCACGGACCTGTGGCCGGGTCAGCTCCAACGCCGTCCGGTAGATCGGCTCGGTCAGATCGGTCGGTTCCGCGAGGGTCCGCTGGCGAGTGATGGTCTTGAACGAGGAGTCGCGGATCTTCACCGTGATCGTCGATGCTCGGACGCTGGCGGACCGCAGGCGCCCGGCGACCCCCTCGCTCAGGGCCAGCAGGGTGCGCTCGATCACCTCGGGGTCGGAGCTGTCGGTGTCGAACGTGGTCTCGTGGCCGACGGACTTCGCGGGGTCGCCCTCGTGGACGGGGTCGTCGTCCATGCCCAGTGCTCGCGTCCCCAGCGACGCACCGTGCTTCCCGAATCGACGCACGAGCAGATCGGGCGACAACGCCGCCAGGTCGCCGATCGTCTTGACGCCGTATTCCTCGAGGACCGTCGCCGTCTTCTGGCCGACCCCCCACAGGCGCGAGATCGGGAGCGGCGCGAGGAACGCCGCCTCCTCTCCGGCCGGGACGACGACGAGGCCGTCGGGCTTGCGGAGATCGGACGCGATCTTGGCGACGAGCTTCGTCGTCGCTACCCCGACCGACGCCGTCAGCCCGACGTCGTCCCGCACCGCCGACTTGATCGCCGCCGCGATCGCCGGTCCTTCACCGAAGAGTGGCCGCGAACCGGTCACGTCGAGGAACGCCTCGTCGATCGAGATCGGCTCGACCTGCGGCGTGAACCGGCGGAGGATCGCCATCACGTCCCGTGACGCCTGCTGGTAGCGGCGCCCGTCGACGGGCAGGAAGACACCATGCGGGCATCGGCGGAATGCCTCGGTGACGGACATCGCCGAGTGGACGCCGTATGCCCGCGCCTCATAACTCGCGGCCGAGACGACGCCACGTCCGGGCGGCACGCCCCCGACGATGACCGGCTTCCCGCGCAGTTCCGGATGGTCGCGCTGCTCGACCGCGGCGAAGAACGCGTCGAGGTCGACGTGGAGGATCGTCCGGTCCATGGCGCGGGTATCATCGCGCCGCCGCGGACGACGCGGCCGGCCGGGCTACGGCAGTGGGGACGAGGGTGATGTCGACCGAGGCACAGGCGAGCACGGCACCCCGGGCACGTGACCGGGTCGCCGCGGACTGGGTCGACGAGCTCGCGATCCCGGTCATCCTGTTCCTCGTCGCCTGGCCCGTCTATGCGTGGATCAACCACGGGCGCACGGCCGACCTGGACTACTTCGTGCCCCTTGCGGACGCCTTCCTGCACGGGCGACTCGGGCTGCTCGAGGGCGTGTCCTACCTCAACGAGCTGGTACCCAAGGACGGCCTGTTCTACGTCGTGTATCCACCGATGCCGGCACTCATCCTGCTGCCGGCTGTGGCCCTGTTCGGCGTCGACTTCCACCAGGAGTGGGCGTCGATCCTCCTCGGTGCCGCGAGCGTCTCCATCATGGCGAGCATCCTTCGCGCGATGGGCGTTCGGCGGATGCCGCTCATCGTGCTGTCACTGGTCTTCGCGTTCGGGACGATCGTCTGGTACTCCGCACAGGCGGGCTCGTCATGGCACTTCGCCCACGTGGTCGCCACGTTCTTCATGCTGCTCGCGATCAGGGCCTGCCAGCTCGATGCCCGGACCGGGTTGATCGGTCTCCTGGTCGGGGCCGCCGTGCTCTCGCGATTGCCGTTGATCCTGGCAGCGCCGTACTTCATCGCGTACGTCATCGATCGAGCGGATCGGGAGGCGACCGGCGACCGGACGGTGTTCGGAGCACTCGGCGTCGAGCGGCCCATCGCCTGGCTGACCCGGATCGACGTTCCGCGGGTGGTCGACCTCGGCGGGCGCCTGGCCGTGAGCGTCGGCCTGATGGTCGTGTGGTACCTGGCCTATGACTTCATGCGCTTCGGAACGCCCTTCGAGAACGGCTACGCGCTGATCCCGGGCCTCCTCGCGGAAGACCAGTACCGCCACGGATTCTTCAGCCTCTTCAACATCCCCCACAAGGTCTACGCGTTGTTCCTCAGCGGCCCCATCGAGATCGGCGAGTTCCCTTGGATCCAGTCGCGCCAGCTGGGCGGCTTGTCGATCGTGCTCACGACGCCACTCTTCCTTTGGTCGTTCAAAGCACGCCGGCCCGACCTCTTCAATCTCGGCGCCTGGGCGACGGTCGTACTCACCCTGATCCCGATCGTGACCCACGCCGATCCAGGCGGCGCCCAGTTCGGCTTTCGCTACGCGCAGGACTTCTACCCCTTCCTGTTCCTGCTGACCGTCCGCGGGCTGGCTGGTCGCATCTCCTTCGAGGCGTGGATCGCGATCGCCATCGGCGGCCTCGTGAATCTGTGGGGAATGGGCTCGACGTACTTCGATTGGTGGGCGTGAGCCGGTCCGGCGTCATCTCGACCGCGCTGAGCGCGACCGTCCCGTCCCTGCTCGTCATCGCCCTCATCGAGGCCCTCATCGCGACCCGCCTGCCGATGCCGCCGGGCATGACGCTCTGGAACCTCGACCTGCCGAAGATCGACGCCCCGCTGGCGGTCTTCATGTCGGAGGCGCTGGACCAGGGTCGGCTGCCGTTATGGAACGACCGACTGGGCCTCGGCTTCCCGCTGTACGCAGAGGGCCAGATCGGGGCGTTCTACCCGCCCAACTGGGCCCTGTTCCAGCTCGACCCGCTCGACGCGCTCGCCGCCTCGCGGGTCGTGCACCTCGTCGCGGCCGGCTTGGGGACGGGGCTCCTTGCGCTCCGGATCACCGGGTCTCGACCGGGCGCCGTCGTGGCGACCTCGGTCGCCGTCCTCGGCGGTGCCATCGCGACCAAGCTCGAGTGGACCAACATGGTCGCCGCCTATGCCTGGCTGCCTTGGGTCCTGCTGCCCCTGTCGCGCAGGCCCACCCCCACACGCGTCGGTCTGCTCATGGCCGGTATCGCGTGGGGCCTGCAGGCGCTCGCCGGTCACCCCAACACGTGGCTGCTGACCGGGATCGCTGCAGCGACACTCCTCATCGCGACGCACCACGATCGCGGTCTCGTGCCGCGGTTGCTCGTCTTCGGCGGCGTCGGCGTCGCGATCGGTGCCATCCAACTGCTCCCGACGCTGCTACTGACGACGCTCTCGGTTCGGAGCCTGGGCCTGAGTCCGGACGATGTCTTCGCCTCCGCGGCGACCCCGTTCGACGTGCTCGGTTTCGGCTTCGCGCAGCCGTTCATCAGGGCCGGGCGGGACGGCTGGGACATCTTCACCAACTGGTACCCGGACGGGATCTTCGCGCTGCTCGAGGCGAGCGCCTTCGTGGGTCTGCCGGTCATCGCCCTCGCAGCAGCCAGCGTCACGTCCCGACGTGCCCGGCGCTGGCTCGTCGTTGCGGCGGTGATGCTGGCGATCCCCGTCGTCGCGGCATTCCGACCGACCGTCTGGCTGGACCTGCCACTGCTGAACGGACTTCGGTCGCCGGTCCGGTCCTACGTCGTCGTCGCCCTGGTGCTCGGGCTCCTCGCGGCCATCGCGATCGCCAGGGCGCGCCACGGGACCTCGGCCTGGCCGGTTCGCCTGGCCGCGGTCGCGGTCGGGCTCACGATGGTCGCCTACATCGGAACGCTGGCGATGGCCGGTCTCGCGCCGGAGGCGTTCGCGACGCTCTACGGCGCAGCCGTGAACCACCCATCGCCCGAAGCCACCGAGGCTGCCCGATCGGCCGCCGTGGCCGCGCTGGCATCGCCGCTTCCGATCGTCCTCGAGATCGCGGCCGGGGTCGTCATGGTCGCCCTGCTCGCACCGCGCCACGGCTGGGCCATGACCACCGCGCGGGTGCTGCTCGTGATCGTGCCACTCGCCCTGCTCGCACCGATGGCGAACCAGATCCGGCCGACTTCGGACGCCCTCGTGTCAGGCGGCGAACTCGCGACGGCATTGCGCGAGTACGCGCCGAACCGTGTCCTGACGATCGACCCGCCGGGCTTCGCTCCGCCGTCCCCGGACCGCCTCGCCGCCGCCGGCGTCCCCGACCTCGCCATGTTCAGTTCGCTTGATCTGCTGGCCAGCGACAGGCTGCTCGATCAGGTCCGCAACGGTCCGGACGCGGACGCCGTGCGTGCCCTGACCGGGATCGACGTGCTGGTCACGTTCGACCGGCCCTGCCCGGGTCACGACGTTCGCCAGTTGACGCAGGACGCGGCGGTCGTGTGCCGGATCGACGCGGTGAACGCGCCGTACTGGCTGCCCGCCGACGTGGTCACCGTCGGGGACCCCGCGACCTCGCCGATCTCGCCGCGTGACGCGACGATCGATCCCGTCAAGGCCCTCGCCGCGGTGCGTCCAGGCGACGTGTCGGTGGAAGGACCGGACGACCTGGTCGCGCAGGTCGATGCCCCGGCCGCTGGGTACGTGTGGATCGATCGCGCGTGGTGGCCCGGCTGGAACGTGACCGTCGACGGCGTGCGGGTGCGACCGCTCCGCGCGCTGGCCGGACAGCTGGTGCCCGTGGACGCGGGCAGCCACGAGATCCGGCTGCACCTCGTGCCGTGGGATGCCCTTGTGGGACTCGGAGCTGCGGTCGTCGCGACGCTCCTCGCGGCCAGCTGGGTCCTCCGTGGCCGGCAGGCCCGGGAGGATGATGAAGGTCCCCGCTCCTAGCCCTTCGGCTCGACGACGATCGTGACCTCGGGCGTCATGCCCGTGAACACCTTGATCGCGACCTTGTACGTGCCGAGCGACTTGAGCGGCTCCTCGAGGTCGATCTTGTGCCGGTCGATCTCGATCCCGCGGCGCGCGAGCGCATCGGCGATGTCCTTGGACGTGATCGAGCCGTAGAGCTTGCCGCCCTCACCGACCTTGACGCCCATCGTCAGCGTCGTCGAGGAGATGCGGGTCGTGGCGATCTCGGCTTCCTCGCGCTCCTTGCGGCGCTTGTCCTCGCGGCTCGCGATGTCGTGCTGCCACGCGCGGTACGCGCCGCCGGCGGCGGGCACCGCCAACGAGTGCGGGATCAGGTAGTTGGTCGCGTAGCCGTCCGCGACCTGCTTCAGGTCGCCGCTCTTGCCGAGCTTCGGAACGTCCGTGGTCAGGATGACCTTCAAGTGCTGGGCTCCTCCTTGGTGATCCAGGCTCGCGCACGCGGCACGATCCCGGACCGTTCGATGGCGCGACCGGCGGCCGTGACGAGGCCGGGGATGCGGCGGATGGTCCGTCGCACGGGACCGGGCGTCAAGCGTCGGATCTGGGCGATATCGCGGTCGAACGACACGCGATCGATGGCGAGGTCGTCGAGCTTCTCCTGGAGGAGCTCGGGTGGTACGCCATCGATGAACAGGTCGACCGCGAGGACGACGACGACGAAGTCGTCGAGGCCACCGATGACCGGGATGTTGTCGGGGATCAGGTCACGGCCCAGGACGAGGTAGCCCGCCGCCGCGCCGAGCAGCACCTTGCGATCGGCCGGCATCCGCTCGTCGACGACGAGCGCTCCGATCAGCCGGGCGTAGTCCGGTACGCGACTGGCGACCGGCAAGAACGCGAGCAGCGACACGAATCGACCGATGCTCGCTCGTCCCGCATTCCGCTTGCTGGCCACGCCGTCGCACCTCCTGATCGCCTGGGGATCGGGAGTCTACCAGCGATCCGGTCCCGATCCGTTCCGGCCAGCCTTGACATCGAACGTACGTTCGGTATGATGCGCGGCGAAGGAGGCGCGAGTGACGAAGCACGACGCCGAACGCAAGCTCAGGATCCTCGACTTCATCGCCGCCACCCTTCGCGCGCGCGGGTATCCGCCGTCGGTGCGCGAGATCATGCAGGCCGTCGGCCTCGCGTCGACCTCGGCCGTCCACCACCATCTCCAGATGCTCGTCCGAGAGGGCTACCTCGAGCGAGGCGAGGGCCAGAGTCGCGCCATCCGGCTCACGCCGACCTCGGCGATCCGGCTCGGCCTCTCGAGCGAGCTCGTGCCGCAGGCCACGACGGCTGACGCGCGCGTCGTCCCGATCATCGGCGAGATCGCCGCCGGTGGGCCGATCGAGGCCTACCAGGACGCATCGGAGACGCTGGCCGTGCCGGACATGCTCGCTCCCAGCGGCGACGCGTATGTGCTCAGGGTGCGCGGCGACTCGATGATCGAGGCCCACATCGCCGATGGCGACTTCGTGCTCATCCGGCCGCAGTCCACCGCTCGCAACGGGGACATCGTCGTCGCCCAGGTCGAGGAGAACGCGGTCACGCTGAAGCGCTTCTTCAAGGAGAAGGACAAGATCCGTCTCCAGCCCGCCAATCCGGAGTATCCGCCCCAGTTCTACGACGACGTCCGGATCCAGGGCAAGCTCATCGGTGTCATCCGCAAGCTCGACTAGAAGCGGGTCGTTGGACGCCCGACTGCCGGCGTTGACGACCTCCGCGCCTCGCTCACGCACTTTGAGTGCGTTCGCTCCGGTGCTCGATCGTCGCCTTGGCCTCGGACGCCCAACGACCCGATTCTCAGGTCGTCACCGCCCTCCGCGCCGATCCTCGATTCGATGGACTGTCCACAGGTTTCCCACAGGGCGCTAACCGGGGACGCGAAAGTCGTGGACGCGGTTCGGGGATAAGGGCCTATCGGCCGGAGGGCCACTCCGCGAGAGTGGGGACTTCATCCCAGCAGTCATCTCGGGGACACATGATCGACCGCCTTCCGCCACAGAGTCTCGAAGCCGAGCAGTCCGTTCTCGGCGCCATCCTCATCGACCGCGATGCCGTCGTCGAGGTCGCCGAGTTCCTGCGGCCCGAGGATTTCTACCGTCAGGCCAACAGCCGCATCTATGCCGCGATCCTCGACCTGTTCGAGCGCCGCGAGCCGATCGACATCGTCACCGTGGCGGAGGCGCTCGAGCGCCGCGAGGACCTCGAAGCCGTGGGCGGCCGGGCCTACCTGTCGAGCCTGAGCAACGAGACGCCGACCGCCGTCCACGCAGCGCAGTACGCCCGGATCGTCGAACGCAAGGCCGTGCTGCGGAACCTCATCGGTGCCGCCGGCCGCATCGCCGGCATCGGCTACGAGGATCCGGCCGAGATCCAGGAGGCGATCGACCGGGCCGAGTCGGAGCTGTTCGCCGTCAGCCAGAAGCGCATCGACGCCGGCTTCAGCCCGCTCAAGTCGCTGCTCCACGATGCGTACGACCGTCTCGACTACCTGCACACCCACCGCGGTGAGATCTCGGGCGTCCGGAGCGGCTTCACCGACCTCGATGCGCTCACGACGGGACTCCAGCCGAGCGACCTGATCGTGGTCGCAGCGCGTCCCTCGGTCGGCAAGACGTCGTTCGCCCTCAACGTCGCCGAGCACGCCGCCGTGCGCGAGGGCAAGAGCGTCGGTGTCTTCAGCCTGGAGATGAGCAAGGAGCAGCTGGTCCTGCGCCTGCTCTCGAGCGTCGCCAACATCGACTCGCAGAAGCTCCGCTCCGGTTTCCTGGACGAGCTCGACTTCACCCGCATCGCGCCGGCGATGAACTCGCTGTCCGAGGCGCCGATGTACATCGACGACACGCCGAACATCAGCGCCATGGAGCTGCGCACCAAGGCCCGCCGGCTGCAGGCCGAGGCCGGTCTCGATCTCGTGATCGTCGACTACCTGCAGCTCGATGCAGGCGACGACGACCAACAGGGACGCCAACCGCGTCCAGGAAGTCTCCGAGATCTCCCGCGGCCTCAAGGCCCTCGCGCGCGAGCTGTCCGTGCCGGTCATCGCCCTCTCGCAGCTATCACGCCAGCCGGAGATGCGCGAGTCGAAGGAACCGCGCCTGTCCGACCTGCGCGAGTCGGGGGCGATCGAGCAGGACGCCGACCTCGTGCTCTTCCTGTGGCGCGACAAGGAGCGCGGCAGCGACGATCAGGAGACGGACGGCGAGGTCATCAACCTCAAGCTGGCCAAGCATCGCAACGGCCCGACCGGCGAGGTGCAGCTCTGGTTCAAGAAGCGCCAGACGCGCTTCGTGTCGTACGCGGGCGAGCGCTACGCAGAGGTGAGCTAGCTCGCGGACATGCCACGAGGCCGACCCCTCACCGGGTCGACCTCGTCGAGGTCGCGATGGGCTGCTGGCTCAGACGTGGGCGGGCGTCTCCAGGGTGCCTGCTCGGACCTTGTCGAAGCAGGAGCTGCAGTACACCGGCCGATCGTTCCGCGGCGCGAACGGCACGACGGCCTGACCCCCACATGAGCCGCAGATCGCCGCGTGGAACTCGCGGGGCCCTTCGTTGTTGCGCGCCCGCTTCGCTGCCGCGCGGCATGACGGACAGCGCTGCGGGTCGTTGACCAGGCTCTTGCTGGCATAGAAGGCCTGCTCGCCAGCGGAGAAGGTGAACTCCTCGCTGCAGTCGCGACAGGTCAGTGTTCGATCCTGGTACACGATCTCCGGACCCTCCCTACGCTCGGACGCCGTGACGATCGGCCCGGCGCGCTGCCGCACGGCACTGGGCCGAGTGCGCTGGGGGCAGATAGGGGGGTACTGCGCGCTCGGTCCGGTCCGGGCGGAGCCCGGGTCATAGCGGTGAAGATACGCGCGCCGTCAAGAGGTGTGGATAGGTGTAGTGACCGATGTCGCGGAACCTTGGCCGGCCTCGCGACGTCCCGCAGCCATGTCATACCGCACACGCCGTCTGGCGACCCTCACCCTGACCCCGTTCCTCATCGTGTCGTTCGTCGCCTGCAGCAGCGGCGCGGCCCCGTCGGCGCCCCCGAGCGCGGCCCCGTCCGGGGCCCCCGCAAGTGAGGCTCCGAGCCCTTCCAGCGCAGGCGCTGTGGAGCACAAGACCGGGGCCACCGATGTGCTCCTGCGGTACGAGGAGGGCGGCGGTTTCATGATGGCCGGCTACGCGGCCTCCCAGGCCCCGATCTTCACGCTGTACGGCGATGGCACGGTGATCTTCCGCAACCCGATGCTGGACGTGCCGCCGGCGCAGGGCTCGACGATGACCTTCAACCCGCTCCGGACTGCGAAGCTCAGCGAGGAGCAGATCGGCGAGCTGCTGACACTCGCGCTCGGCGAAGGTGGCCTCGCCGCGGCCCGTCCGAAGTACGACAACATGATGGTCTCCGACGCCAGCACCGCGGTCTTCACGATCGATGCGGGCGGCATCAAGAAGGCCGTCTCGGTCTACGCGCTCGGTATGGAGCCCCAGGCGGGCGACCCGGACACGATCGCCAAGACGGCATTCAAGAAACTGGCCGATCGGCTGTCCGACTTCGACCAGGGCGGCTCGATCACGACGGCGGTGTACGAGCCCGAGGCCTACCGCGCGTCGATCATCGAGAGCCCCGGCATGGTCGCCCCGGACATCATCGACTGGCCGTGGGCCGACCTGACCGTCGCGGACTTCAGATCGGACGCGGATCCCAACGGGCTGTCCTTCCCGCACCACACCCTGACGACCGACGAAGTCGCGAAGCTCGGGGTCAAGGACTTCGAGGGCGGTTTCAACGGGCTCGTCCTCCGAGGATCGGACGACAAGCTCTACACCCTCGCGCTTCGCCCTCTCCTCGCCGACGACAAGGACGCCTAGGAGCCGACACGCACTCCCAAGCGTCTCACGAGGCCGGCCCGGCAACGGGTCGGCCTCGTGGCATGATGGCCGCGCCGGACCGTGATCGATGGACCTGGGAGGTGCAACCGTGGGCGTGATCATCATCCGAGAGATGGTCGGGACCAGCCCGCGGTCGTGGAGCGATGCCGCCCGTCAGGCCGTCGCCACCGCGTCCAAGACGGTCCGCAACATCCAGACGGTCGAGGTCGTGAAATCGAGCGCCGTCGTCGAGGACGGCGAGATCGTCGAGTACCGGGTCGAGCTCAAGATCGGCTTCGAATACGAGGGCTGACCCCGCAGCTAATCGTCGGTTGAGCGCGTGGCGCCACCATGGCGCCCATGCCCGACCGCCCCTCGCTCGGCTCCGTTGACACGGCGCGCGAGCGGTCGATATCGTTCGCGCCTCCCGAACCGCGTCAAGCATCGAGCCAATTCATCAGCCGTCATCCGGTTCCGGTCGGTCCGGGCCGCGCGGTCGAGGCGACCTCGTCCAGGAGTGCCCACCTGAGCGACGACGGTAGCGGTTATCCGATCCAGTTCGCGAAGGTGCAGCGTCCCGCACTCCGCGATGAGACGCTCGAGCGCCCCCGGCTCCTCGACTGGCTGCGCGCCAAGGTCCACGGGAGGGTCGTCCTGATCCTCGCCGACGCGGGTTACGGCAAGACGACCCTCCTCGCCGACTTTTCGCGCCGGACCCGGATGCGCACGCTCTGGTACCGGCTCGATCCCGACGATCGCGACTGGGTCACGTTGCTTCACCACCTCGTCGCCGCCGGTCGGGAGCATGACCCGACCTTCGCTCCGGCGACCGCCGCGTGCCTCGCCGAGGTCGGAACGGCCGGAACGACACGCGAATTCGCGGTCTCGACCTTCGTCGGGGAGCTCCCGACCATCGCCTCGTCGGGAGCCGTGCTGATCTTCGACGACTTCCACCTCGTCGACGACGCACCTGACGTGCGCTACATTGCGCGCGAGCTCGTGGCTCGTGCACCCGAGCGCCTCACGATCGCGTTCGCGAGCAGACGGGCACCGACGGTGCCGCTATCCAGGTTGCGAACCGTGGGTGACGTGGCCGAGCTCGGCACCGACGACCTGCGATTCGACGCCACCGAAACGGCGCAACTGTTCACCGAGACGTACGGCCGACAGCTGGATCCCGACGTCCTCGAGGACCTCGCCGCGCGGACGGAAGGGTGGATCGCGTCACTCCAACTCGTGCAGGCGGCACTCCGGGACCGCACGCCGGGCGAGATCCGTCGCTTCGTGCGAACCCTGAACGGAGCGGACCACGACCTCTACGACTACCTGGCAGAGGAGGTCGTCGGCGACCTCGACGACGAGCTCCAACGGTTCCTGATGGAGACGTCGATCCTCCAGGTCGTGACACCCGAGTTGGCTGAGGTCGTGTCGGGTCGCGACGCGGTCGACGTCGCTCGGCTGACGACCGTGGCCGAGCGGCTCACCCTGCTTGGACGGCTGTCTGGCGCTCCGCGGACCCATCAGCGGTATCACCCCCTGGTCCGCGGCTTCCTCGAGGCAAGACTTCGGTCGACCGACGGTCCCGAGGCGGTCGCAGGGCTTCACCGTCGTGCTGCGGCAGCCGCGGCCGGGACGGACTGGAAGGTGGCGGCCCACCACTACCGGGAGGCCGGCGACACCGAGGCGATGCTCGGCGTCGTGGCGGGCGCGATCCCGACGATCATGGGCAATGGACAATACGCCCTCGCCGAGGGCTTCATCGGCCCGATCTCGGCCGACCGCCGCCCGCTGGGCTTCGACCTGATCCTGAGCCGCGTCGACATGCAGCAGGGCGACTACGAGGCGGCGATCGCTGCGAGCCAAGCGGTCCTCGACTCGGGCATCACCGACCCAGTCCAACGCGATCACGCACTGCTCAACCTACGTGACACTCGCCACCAACTATGGCGACGGTGATCGAGCCATGGCCTTGGCAAAGGAGTTGAGCGCAACTGCTTCTGATCCGAACCTTCGGGCAATTGCAGACGTGTCAGCCCGCATCCTGTCGGTCCAAACGGAGAGTGATCTGAGGCGGTTAACAGGCGGTTGAGAACGATGGCCCAGGCGCAACGTGAGACGAGATCGCATCACTTCGGGGTCACGATGCTCAATCTTGCGCTGAATTCCCTCGTGCAGGACCGCGTCTACGACTCTTTGGCAGAAGCGACTGAAGCCTTGGAGGCATTGGGTTCGACATCGGGCCTCGTCGAGCAGTCTGCCGCCCGAGTACTCCTCGCATCTATCTGCCTACGACTTGGGCGGCCATGAGGCGGCCGAGAAATACATCGACGAACTCGGATATGGCGCGAAGACATACATTCCAAATGAGGCCTTCGCCGATGCGGCTGGCGCATGCGACTCGTACGGATCCCGACTGTTGGCCACGAGATGCCTCGGTCGAATCGGCGATTCCTCCATTCACACTCGTGCTGACAGGCGAAATCCTGGCAATCACGCGTGCCCGGATGGCCATTCGTAGCCGTGACGCCGCAGCCGCGGAGCATGAACTCGAGGGGTATCCGGACGGTGTCCCCACCACGGTCGGCGCCATCGCTGAACTTCAACAGGTGCGCGCCCACCTCGGATTGATCGCGCGGCGATCCGAGAGCCGGGAGGTTGTTGGAAGAGGCGTCGTCGACGGCCATCGGCCAAGGCGCCACCGCGATGCGCCGCGTGTGTGACCTTCTCATCGCCGCAAGTCACGGAGCTGAGGAACTATCCAAAGCCTGTGTTGTCATTGGCCAGTCCACGCCGTGGCATCTGAGCTTTGTCGCGGAGGACATCGTCCCGTCCCTCGAGCAACTGACAGCGGAAGCGCGATTGGTAGTCGAAGGAGCCGCAAACCTACATCGTGAGCGGTGGCGGACCGCGCTGCGGCAAAGCCTTGACTTCGACATATCGACCCAATATCGAGGCAGCGCGCTTGTTGGAGCAGGTGGGCGATCGCTCGGATATCTCGCGACTCCGAGGGATCGCGAGGTCGGCGAGAAGGCGGCCCGATGCGGCAGGTCTTGGACGACAGTTGTCGCGGCGACTCGCTGACCGCGTGTATGTCGAGGACCAGGGTCGGATTGCGATCGAAATCGGGGGCCGCGCCGTCCTGGGTTCGACGGTTCGCCGCAAGGTTCTCGCGATGCTGTCGTACCTAATTACCCGCCCTGAACTCTCAGCCACTCGAGATCAAGTACTCGACGCCATGTGGCCGGAGCTCGACCCGGAGGTCGCGGTCAACTCTCTCAATCAGACGATCTATTTCCTGCGGAGGGTGCTGGAAGAGAATTACTCGGACGACTTGTCGCCAGGCTACGTTCACCACGACTCCGACGTGGTGTGGCTCGATGCTGAACTCGTCTCCAGCCGGAGCGTGGAATGCCGGCGAGCTAATTCGGGAGTTTCCGGCACGGCCGACTCCGGACGACGTGGAGCGGCTCACGCTCCTCTATCGCGGCCGCTTTGCGCTCGACTTCGAGTACGAGGAGTGGGCTGCCGCGTATCGCGACAACCTCCACGCGACATACCTAGAGATAGTCGAGAGGTCCGTGCTGGATGACTTCAGATCGGGCCACTACGACCGAGGGATCACGATCGCGCGGCGAGCCCTCGAGGTCGACCCAAGCGCAGAGCAAATCGAGGCATGCCTGCTTCGTCTGTACCGCGTAACGGGAGCTCATGCGGCGGCCGCGGAGCAGTACGCCCACTACGCAGCGGTGATGCGCGAAGAGGTCGGAGTTGAGCCTCCGCCGCTCGAGACCCTATAGGGGATAGGTAAGGTGCCGTATTGACCGGTTTACTTAGCCATCCCTACAGTCCGGGCACTTGCTAGTACCCCAGTACTAGGAAGAAACGTCAAGACGCTCGGACGCGGCGATGTCTCACCTGAAATGGGCACTTAGGGTGAGGCGGAGCGACTAGTGCAACCGACCGACTTTCAGTCAGGTCGGTTTTCGTGTTCCCCAGAGCACGAAGGCCGCGAAGGAGGAACGCCCGTGGCTCCCGAGTCCGCCAAGGCCTGGTAGGCGAGTCCCAGCGATGAGGGACCGAATTGGTGCGCATCCTCGTTGCGCTCTCGAGCGTGGCGATGATCGCCCTGGCTGGAGGGGCTTCTCTTAGAGGCTTCTAGTACTGATGGCCCATTACCTCACTCGCGGCGCTGGCCGTAGAGTGAGGAAAGAGGCCGATCAGGTAACGATGCCCAAGTCCCTCAAGCTTTACGTCGCAGTTGTCGTGGTCATCGGCGCCTTGGCGCTGGTGGCCGCGACTTTCGTGTTCCCGCCGAAACCCGGCATCGCGATCGATCTGCCGGGTTCTACTGGCAGCCCGACGACGCCTGAATACGCGCTGGGCGTGCTGTATTGGATCGCGCTCACGCTAATCGGATCTGCATTTCCAGTTCAGCTTCCCCGGGGCACCCAACAGGCGGTCGGAATCGCCCCGATCATGGGGTCGCTGTTCCTCGGCGGACCCGCGGTGGCCGGCTGGGTGGCTGCGATCGGGACGACAGAGCTTCGCGAACTCAGAGGTCGTATTCCCTGGTACGGGACCCTGGCAAATCATGCGGCGCTGGTGCTGCCGGCAATCGTCGCGGGCAGCGTTCGCGAAGGACTGCTTGTGCTCGGTGCGCGGCGTGGCGTGGGACTTCGCTGTCCGGAATGGTCGCCGCTTTTGTGTTTATCGCCGGGAACCTCGCGCTGGTCTCATCTGGCACTTGGCCTTCGGACCGGACAGTCACCGAGGGCCGTACTCCTTGGGGACATCCGCGGAATCACAGGCGGGGTTATTGCCCTTGCGCCTCTCTCCTGGCTAATGACTGTCGTCTATGCCGTCCAGTGGTGGGCCACCGCCCTGTTCGCCGTTCCCCTGTATTCGACCCGGCTGGCGTACGCGCGCTTCATCGAGATGCGCGAGATGTTCACCCAGACGATCGGTGCGCTCGCCGAGGCCGTCGACAAGCGCGACCCGTTCACGGCCAAGCACAGCCATCGGGTGAAGGAGATCGCGGTCGACATCGGCCGCGTGATGCACGTGACCGACGCGGAGCTGGAAGCGCTCGAGTGGGGCGGCCTGCTGCACGACGTCGGCAAGATCGGCGTCCCGGATCGCGTCCTGCTCAAGCAGGAGCGCCTGAACAAGGACGAGCGGATGATCATGAACGCGCACCCGGTCCTCGGTGCGCAGATCATCGCCCCGGTCACGAAGCTCGCTCCGGAGCTTCCGATCATCCGCCACCACCACGAGTGGTACAACGGCTCGGGCTATCCGGACCGCCTGATCGGCGACGAGATCCCCAAGCTCGCCCGCATCCTCCACGTGGCCGACGCATTCGAGGCGATGACCGCCGCCCGCCCCTACCGGATGACCCCGCTGACGGCGGAGCAGGCGCTCGCCGAGCTGCGCAAGTTCGCCGGCATCCAGTTCGACCCGGTCGTGGTCGACGCCTTCGTCAACACCCACCACGTCGAGGGCGTCCAGGATCCGGGCCGCACCGTCCAGCCGCGGCCGATCCCGCTCCTCGGCCAGGCTGCCGCCACCCGGCTGGCCGACCCACCCGCCACCGGCACGATGCCGTCCACCGCCAAGGCACCCGAGCAAGTCTGACGAAGCGGGAGCCCGCTCCAGCATCATGACGCGATGCTGATCGGCGGGATCCTCCTCGGCCTGCTCCTCGGCCTTCTCGCCGGCGGAAGCCTCCGGAACCTCGCCGAGATCCGGCTCCGCTGGACCGGGCTGCTCGTCGCCGCCGTGGTCATCCGGTTCGCGACCGAAGCCGCGCTCGACGCCCAGATCGGTGCCGTCGAGGCGCTCCGGCTGCCGCTGCTCGCCAGCGCGTTCGGGATGCTGCTCGTCACGCTCTGGGTCAACCGGTCGTACCCGGGCCTGAGCCTGGCGTTCCTGGGCGTCCTGGCGAACGCGCTCGTGATCCTCGCGAACGGCGGGTACATGCCGATCTGGGCGCCGGCGCTTGCCGCCGCCGGTCTGACCGAGGCGGACGTCAACCGCGCGTTCCACACGATCGTCGACGCCGGAGCGTCCGACTTCCTCGGTCGATTGCTGATCCTCGGGGACGTCATCCCGGTGCCGGTCGACGTCATCCGAAACGTCTACTCGCTTGGCGACCTGTTCCTGACACTCGGCCTCGCATTCTTCCTGTTCGCCGGGGTCGTGCGCGTCCCGTCGGTCATCGAGGAGGAGGAAGACGCGGAGCTCCGGCGTCGCCTCGCCGCCGAGCAGGCGGGACAGGGGAGTCGATCGGGCCTCGCCCCGGGTCTGGAACGGACCGCGGCGCTCCAGCGGCCGACCGTGCTCGGCGCCGGCCGTCCGCGGCTGGCCGGACCGAGCGCCAACCCGGTCGCGGAGACGCCACCGCCGCGCGGCGCGATCGCGATCCCGGGGCTCACCCCGGATGTCCTCGCTCGCCTCCGACGCCATCCGTATGTCCGCCTCGCGCTCAACGGGTCGTTCAGCGCACTGTGGTCCGGCCAGCTGATCTCGTTGTTCGGCGACCGGGTCCACCAGGTGGCGATCGCGGCGATCGTGTTCGTCCTGACCGACTCGCCGATCGCGGTCGCCCTGGTGTTCGTCGCGGCGACGCTCCCCAACCTGGTGTTCGGGCCGATCGCGGGGACCTTCGTCGATCGCTGGGACCACCGCGAGGTCCTGGTCGTGAGCGACATCCTGCGTGCCGCGGTCGTCTTCGTGATGCCGATCGTAGCCTCGCTGAACATCTGGCTGGTCTATCCGCTCGCGTTCCTCCTGACCACGATCTCGATCTTCTTCCGGCCCGCGCGGGTCGCGATCCTGCCCCGGCTCGTGCGGGAGGACGAGCTGCTCACCGCGAACTCGGCGCTCTGGATCGGGGAGACGTTGGTGGACGTCATCGGCTTCCCGCTGGCCGGGCTGTTCGTGGCGCTCGTCGCCGACGCAGTGTCGATCGCGTTCTGGTTCGACGGCGCAACCTACCTCGCCTCGGCGCTCCTGCTGAGCACGCTCATCCCGCGGCCGGTCCGTACCGAGGCTCCGACTGGTGCGACCGCCGGCGCGACGACGGGCGGGTTCCGTGCGGAACTCATGGAGGGCTGGCGGTTCCTGCGCAACGACGCCGTGCTGCTCGCGAATACGCTCCAGGCCGTGGTCGCCCAGCTCACGATCGGCGTCCTCTTCGGTCAGACGATCGTCTACGCGGAACGGGTGTTCGGGCCGCAGGGCTACAACGGGCTCGCCGTCTACGGCTTCATCGAGGGCAGCCAGGGCGCCGGCAACCTCATCGGCGGGTTCGTGATCGGTCTGGTCGGCGCCGGACTGGCGAAGGGCAAGTTGATCATCGCCGGCTACACGGTCTTCGGCCTGTTGACCACCGCGATGGCGCTGTCAGGCGACCTCGCCGTCGTCCTGGCCATGGCCTTCGGCATCGGCATCGCCAACATGGTCTTCATCATCCCGAGCCAGACGCTGTTCCAGGAGCGCACACCGGGCAATCTCATCGGCCGGGTCGTGAGCTTCCGGTTCTCGCTGGTGTCCGGCGCGATGACGCTGTCGATCGGGCTCGGCGGCGTGCTTTCCGAAGCCATCGGCGTGACAACGACCATCGCGGCGTTCGGCATCGTCACCGCGGTGGCCGGCATCGCCGGCTGGTTCGTGCCGGCAGTCCGCGAAGCGTGACCGGCTATCGGGTATCCTGTCGGCCGCCCCACGGCGCGCGATCCGACGGCGCGCGACCAGCTCCAGGAGCGATGACACTTCCGTGACCGAGCCCCGTGACCGCTCGCCCGACGAGCCGCTCGAGCCGACCGATGACGAGGCACCCGAGGAGGCCGTCGCGGCCGACGCGCCCGACGATCGGGCGCCGAGCGACGCTAGCGACATCGACGCCGAAACGAGCGACGCCGACGTCGACAAGATCGACGACGAGCTGCTCGACGATGCCGAGGCTGACGCCGAGAGCGACGCCATCGAGGTCGACGATTACGAAGCGGCCCTCCGTGAGGTCGCAGGCGAGGCGCCGCCGGTCGCCGACGCCCCACGGCCGTCGTCCACGAAGCGACGCGGCGAGACGAAGGCACCAGCTCGCGCACCGACACCGTCCGAGGTCGCGGTCCACATCCGGGAGGACGTCTCGAAGGTGTACGTCCTGGTCGCGGTCGGCGTCTTCGTGCTGATCCTGCTCAACGCCTTGCTCTTCGGAACGGGCGGGTTGCTGCGGCCGCTACCGACTCCGACACCGAGCGCCAGCGAGAGCCCCAGCGCCAGCCCGGGCGCATCGGCGTCCGGGAGCCCGGGCGCATCCCCGTCGGACAGCGCCGCACCGTCGCCGAGCGCCGCCCCGTCGCCCAGCGCAGCACCGTCGCCCAGCGCCGCACCGTCGCCCAGCGCCTCGTAGCGGGGCAATCCCCGGGCTGGCACCGGCGGCTACTCTCTGCCCCATGGGCGCTGACGAGGATCGGCGGCGCATGGTCCAGGACCAGCTGCGGGATCGAGGCATCCGCGACGAGCGGGTGCTCACCGCGATGACCGACGTGCCCCGCGAGCAGTTCCTGGACGTGGGCCACCAGAACCGTGCGTACGCCGACGAGGCTGTGCCGATCGATGCCGGCCAGACGATCAGCCAGCCGTGGGTCGTCGCGCGGATGACCGAGCTCCTGGCGCCGCAGCCGGGCGAGCGCATCCTCGAGCTGGGCACGGGCTCCGGATATCAGGCTGCCATCCTCGCCGCGCTCGGCGCAGACGTGACGAGCCTGGAGCGACACGCCGTGCTGGCCTCGACGGCGCGCGACCGGATCGACCGGCTCGAGTTGCCGGGCACGGTCACGATCCGGACGACCGACGGCAGCCTCGGTGATCCGGCCGGCGGACCGTGGGACGGGATCATCGTCACGGCCGCCGCCCCGTCCATCCCGACGGAGCTGCGGGAGCAGCTGGCGGAGGGCGGTCGCCTCGTCATCCCGGTCGGGCCCCGCGACCATCAGGTCCTGACGCTCGTGGTCCGTCGGGGCGACGACTGGCGCGACACACCGCATGGCGCCGTCGTCTTCGTGCCCCTCATCGGCGAGGGCGGCTTCCCCGACGACGGACGGTCGGGACGCAACGGATTCCGTCGCTGGTTCTGAGTCCGGGCGGGGTGACGCTCGGTATACTCGGCCGGCCATGACCCACGTCTTCGTCGCGCCGCATCCGGACGACGTCGCCCTGTCGTGTGGCGGCCTCATCGCCAATCTGCGCGAGCTCGGCCAGGTCGTCACGATCATCACGGTCTTCTCGGGCGACGACGTCGAGGGCGGCATCGGGGGCGGGCTCGGCACCTACCAGCGCGAGGCGCTCGGCTTCGGGAGCAAGACCATGTGGCCGTCGACCGAGGCGTTCAACCGGAGCTCGATCCTGCCCGACTTCCCGATCGTGCCGGCATGGGAAGCCGGTGAGGAAGGCCTCGAGGCGACGCAGTCGGAGGCCGACGCATCCGCCAAGCGCTTCTGGCAGCGAGCGTCGTGGTATCGGCGGGCGAGCATCCGGAACGAACCACTCGCCGGCCAGGCCGTCATCGACGATGTGCCGACGCAGGGCCCGGTCCTCACCGATGAGGTCGTGGATGCTGCGGCGGCCGGCGACCTCATGGCCCGCCGACGCATCGAGGATGAGCGGTACGCCTACTTCTCCGAGGCGTCGATCGTCTTCCTGGACCAGCCGGACGCGGTCTTCCGTGGGTATGCGACCGACGACGAGCTGCTCGGGACACCGCGCGAGGGCGACGTTCGCCTCGAGGGTCTCCTGCGCCGGGAGATCGACCGGCTCGAGCCCCAGCAGCTCTACCTCCCCCTCGGCGTCGGGGGCCACGTCGACCACCAGCTCTGCCGGCAGGCCGGCATCGACCTGCTCCTGTCGGGCGACCGCTGGGTGATGCCCGGTCCCGATTACGCGGGGACCATCGTCTTCTACGAGGACTTCCCGTACTCGCTCTGGAACGACTTCAGGACGCTCGACCAACTGGGACCGGACGCGCTGGCCGGCATGCCGTCCGACGTGAGCCTGTTCCCCGCGTACACCGATATCAGCGACCAGATCGAGAAGAAGATCACCGGCATCACCATCTACGAGAGCCAGATCGAGCGCCTGTTCGACGACACGCGCCAGATGGCCGATGCGGTGCGATCGTACGGCGCGGCGCTCGGGGTCCTGGGCGACGTCGCCGGCCCGGCCGAGCGGTACTGGCGGACGAGCCGCGTCTGAACCCGTGCCAGCCGGCTGGCGTCGCGCCGACTGGCTGATCGTCCTCGTTGCCATCGTGGCGGGGACAGCCATCCGCCTCTGGCTGCTCCCGATGGACGGGCTGCGCGCGGACCTGGATCAGTTCATCGGCTGGGTCCATCACATCACGACCCGCGGCCTGGGGACGCTGTACGGCCCGACCGACGCCGGCCCGGTGAGCTTCGGGCCCGTGATGGCCTACGTCTGGACGGTGCTGGCCGCCGTCCAGCCAGCATTCGCGATCGTCACCGACGGCACCGATCCGGCGATCCGGGCGCTCATGAAGGTCCCCGCGATCCTCGCCGACTACGGGCTTGCGGCGCTCGTCGCCTATGCGCTGCGCGACCGGCCGCGCTGGGCGGCGATCGGTGTGGCCGCGGTCCTGCTCCACCCCGTCGTCTACTACGTGAGCGCGTGGTGGGGGCAGTACGACTCGATCTACGCGCTCAGCGGCTTGGCCGCCGCGGTCGCGGCGATCAACCGTCGAAACGGCCTGGCCGCGGCGCTCCTCGCCGTCGCGTTGATGACCAAGCCACAGGCGATCCCCTTCGTCGTGCCGTTCGTCGCCTGGTTCTGGGCGACCGGCGGGGTCCGCGAACTGGCGCGGGCCGCGGTCATCGGCGCGGCAGTGGTGGTCGTCCTCTGGCTGCCGTTCGCCCCGGCGGACGGTCCGGCGTATTACCTGCAGTCCGTGCGCGAGTACTCGAGCGGGGTCTTCGCGATCCTGTCGCTGCGGGCGTGGAACCCGTGGTGGATCGTCCAGGAGATCGCCGGGCGGGCGGACTTCATCCGCGACGATGTCGCCTTCCTCGGCCCACTCACGCTCAGGCACGTCGGGTACGCCATCACGGGCGTCCTATCTGTGATCATCGCGCTCGCGATCGTGCGCGACCCGTCCCCGCGCCGCCTGATCCTCGGTCTGGCGGCGTCGAGCCTGGTGTTCTTCACGTTCATGACCCAGATGCACGAGCGCTATGCGTTCGCGGCGTTCATCTTCCTCATCCTGCTGCTCGATGAACGCCCGACGCGGTGGGTATGGATCGTCTTCGGGACGGTGCTGATGTTCGACCTGTTCAGCGCCGCGCCGGCGACCGTCGTGATGCAGCAGGTCCTGCCGAACAGCGGGCCGGTCGCCATCGTGGGGTCTGTCGTGGTGACGCTCTCGACGCTCGCCCTGGTCGTGATCGCGACACGGCGGACGCAGCCGGGGCGCGCCGCACACATCACGGCGTGATGGACGAGGTGTCCGGATCCGCCACCAGTCGGGCGCCGCGACCGGCGACGGTGGCATTCGGCATCATCGCGATCATCGCCTTCGCAGCCCTGCTGTGGCTCGGCCGGGGCATGACGTTCTTTGCGGACGAGTGGGCGTTCATCCAGACCCGCTCGCTGGGCGATCCGAGATCCTGGTTCGTGCCGCACAACGAGCACTGGGTCACGATCCCGGTGCTGCTCTATCGGACCGTGGTCGAGACGGTGGGGATCGGGTCGTACGTGCCGTACCTCGTCGTCCTGCTGGTACTCCATGTGGCCGTTGCGACGCTCGTGTACCGGCTGACCTTGCGGTCGGCTGGTCCACGGTTCGCGCTCGTGGCGGCGACGATCGCGCTCTTCCTCGGCGGAGGCTTCGAGAACCTGTACTGGGGGTTCCAGATCTCCTTCGTCGGCTCGACGCTGTTCGGCCTGATCGCAATGGAGGTGTCCGATGGCGAGCCTGACTCACGCCGGGCGTGGCTGGTCGCCGCGCTGCTCCTCGCCTCCCTGGCGACCTCCGGGATCGGGGTCGTGGTCTCCTTCGCCATCGGGATCGAATGGCTCGCCGACCGGCGTTGGCGGCCGTACGTGCCCTACCTCGTGGTCCCGGCCGGGGTCTTCCTCGTCTGGTACCTGGCCTTCGGCCGCTACGGTCTCAGCCCGGACCGGGATCCCATCTCAGCGGAGGCCATCGCGTCGATCCCGCGCTTCGTCGCGGATGGACTCGGCACCGTGCTCGGCGTCGTGGCGGGCGTGCCAGCGGAGGCGGGGCTTCTGGTGCTGGCCGCGGTCTTGATCGCCGTCGGGATCCGCCACCCCCGCCGCCTGCGATCGCCACGGGTGATCGGCATCGCCATGGCCATCGTCGCCCAGTACGCGCTGGCGGCGTTGGTCCGAGCGCACCTGTTCGAGGGCCAGGCGGAGTACACGCGCTACGTGTACACGCCGGCCATCCTGGCGCTCGTCGCCGCGGGGGTGCTCGTGCGCGGGATCAAGCGCACGTCCGAGGGTCGGAAGCGCCTCTACACGACCGTCGGGCTGGCGGTCTGGGCGACCACCGCCCTGATCCTCAACGGACGATTTCTGATCGCGGGTCGCGAGCTGTTCCTGGCCCGCGCCGACATGACGCGCGCGCTCGTGACCGTCGCCCTTGCACCGGACCGCCCATCGGGCGTCGACACGACCCGCTCCCTGGTCCTGGTCCCGTCACCGGATTCGCTCGGGCTGATCGTCGAGCGCTATGGGGATCCCCGCACCGATTCGCTCATCCCCGGGTCAGTGCGCCCCATCCCGCCCGAGATCCTCACCGAGGCGCGGCGCCGGCTCATCGAGGGCGCCCCGCTCCCGCGCTAGCATCGGCAGCCGGTCGGGACCGAGTACCTGGATGACGGCGAGGGCCATCACGACCAGGGGAGCCATCAGGACCATCGGCAGGGCGAGGAACGCCGCGACGATCGGTCGACCGACCAAGCGCCGGCAGCGCCATCGCCACGTAGTAGAACTGCGTCGCGGGGAAGACGGCCGGGACCGCGAACCACTCGGCGCCCTGCCGACGCAGGACCCACAGCGCCGCGAGGGTGGGGACCACGAGGATCGGGAACCGCCACGCGCTGCCGTTCCACGCCGTCTCCAGGTGGCTGCCGACGCCGAGGCCTCGATCCAGGTAGAGCTGCCAGGGCAGGACCAGGGTCACGACGGCCAGGACGGCACCGGCGACGACGAGGTGCCGCCAGCGCGTGACCAGCGGGATCGCGGCATAGAGCTTCAGACCGACCGCCGCGACCGCGCCGACGAGGCTGCCCTGGACGAGCAGGGCGAGCGCGATGGTCTGCGGGTTGCCGTTCCAGACGCCATGCAGCAGCGGCGGGAAGGCCAGATACCACCAGGGAAGCTCGAGCTTTCGGATGAGCCACACCGCGGCGACGGCACCGGCCGCCAGCCAGAGCC
The DNA here is from genome assembly GCA_963813535.1 of uncultured Chloroflexia bacterium. Taxonomy (GTDB): domain Bacteria; phylum Chloroflexota; class Limnocylindria; order Limnocylindrales; family CSP1-4; genus SPCO01. Next base: position 767,736 of record CAWEZH010000003.1, read on the forward strand.
ATGTCGAGACCGTGACCGGCAGGACGCTCGTCGGTGCGTAGAACAGCAGCGTGTGCGGGCCTGCCGCGTAGGGGATGCCCGACTCCGTCACCGACCACGGGTCGCCACCGGCGAGCCAGGTCGTCGCCGCGTTCTGGTAGTGGCGGGCATCGATCCCGAGCGCGTCCGGCTTGGCGATCCACAGGAGGTCGATGACCACGAACCAGGCCGGCAGGCCGATCCGCTCCAGGGCGAGCCGAAGGCGCTCGATCATCTGGCGGGTCGTCGCTCCGGACGGCGCAATCGCCCGACGAATGCGCGCCGGTACCAATGCAGGTAGTGCGGCAGCCACTTGCGAAGCCGGAAGTTGCTCTGGCCGGCCGTCCGATCCCGCCAGGTCGTGGGGACCTCGGCCACCGTCCGGCGATCGAGGGTCGCCTTGACGGTCAGCTCGAGAGCCAGCTCGAAACCGGCGGTGCTCTCGATGACGACCGTGTCGAGGAACCGGCGCGCGTAGAGCTTGAAGTTGTTGGTCGGATCGTGGGTCGGCACGCCGGCGAACCAATGGAGCGTCAGGCCCGCGGTTCGGCTCATGATCCGCTTGAGCAGCGGTCCACCGACCTGTCGGCCCCCGCGCATGTAGCGCGACGCCGCGACGACGTCGGCGCCGTCCCGGGCGAGCCCGACCATCCGGTCGACGATGGCCGGCTCGTCCGAGCCGTCGGCCATCGTGATGAGCACGTAGTCCCCACGGCCCGCGGCGATGCCCGCCTTCATCGCGTTGAGCACGCCCCGACCCAGGTCGTTGCGGAGGCCGCGGACCTGTGGCAGCTCGGCCGCCAACCTGGCGATGACCGGGACGGTCGGGTCCTCGTCGAAGTCGTACACGACGAGGATCTCGTGGGGCGTGGCGATGTCCCGGGCGATCGCCCGGAGCGCCGGCTCGACGGCCTCGCCTTCCTTGAAGACCGGCATGACGATCGAGAGCTCGGGGCCGGTCATGGCCGGGCCTCGCCCACGAAGAGCGTTTGCCGGCCCAGCAGCCACCAGGCCGGCCGGAACCCGAGGTACGCACGGACCAGGCGCGCGTCGGTCGGGAGCCGACCCTTTGTCGAGTAGGGCAGGAACCGGGTGACGAGCTCGACCGTATGGAGCTGCGCGAGCTCGGCCGCCTCGAGCAGGCTGCGCTCGGTAAGGGCGACCTTGTGGTCGATGAAGTCCCAGTAGCGCGGCCCCACGAGCCGGATGTTGGGCTGCAGGATGATCGCCCGTCCGCCGGGTCGGAGCAGTTGCCGCGCGACCCGCAGCTGGTCGATGACGGCTTCGCTCGACTCCAGGTGCTCGAGGTAGTTGCTCATGAAGACCGTGCCGAAGTAGCCGTTCGGGACCACGTCCGCAAGCGCGAGACCGGAGGACTGCACGAAACGGACGCGTTCGGGCAGAGCGTCCCGCATATCACGGATGTCCGTGGCCCAATGCTCCGAGGCCTGGGTCCAGCGGATGAAATGTCCGCGGTCGCACCCGATGTCGAGCACCGGAGCGTCGGGGTCGACCCAGCGCTGCAGGTAGCCGACGATCTCGCGCCACACCGCGTCCTTGGCGCTGACCTCCCGTTCGTCGAACCGGGAGTCATACAGCTCCGGCAGGAGCCGGCTCACAGCCGGCCGGCCTCCACCTCACCGCGGATCCAGGGGATGACCTCGTCGAGCATCTCGTCGAGCGTGGTCGTGGCCTCGAAGTCCAGCACGTCCCGCGCCTTGCGGACGTCCGGGACGCGCATCTGCACGTCGTGATCGAAGGGCGGGTCGGACACGGTCCGGAACTCGCGATCGGGGCCATGGACCTTCCGCCAGATCGCTTCGGCGAGCTCGAGCACGGTCGTCGACCGCGCCGTCGACAGGTTCACGTCCTCGTTGACCATCCGGTCCGATTCCAGCGCGAGCCGGATGCCGTGGGCAAGGTCGCCACCGTACGTGTAGTGGCGGACCTGCGTCCCGTCGCCCAGGATGTGGAGCGGGTCCTGGCCGCGGAGGACCTTGAGCGCGAGGTCGGGCACCACGTGGGACAGCGCCAGCTTGACGTTGCCCGACATGACGTCCGTGTCGCGCAGCGCGCGGCGCTCCCCGATGCCGACGCAGTTGAACGGTCGGACGATCGTGTACGGCAGCTGGTATTGCTCCCAGGCTCCCTTCGCGAAGTACTCGGACGCGAGCTTCTGGAAGCCGTAGGTGGACACCGGCGGGGGCGACGAGAGCTCCGCGCCCTCGGGGGTCGGGAAGACCGTCGCCGACTCGTACACCATCGATGACGACATCACCACGATCCGCTGCAGGTGGCCGTCCCGATGCGCGGCGATGGCGGCGTCGAACGTCGAGGCGAGGATCCGCTCGTTTTCGGCGATCAGGTCGTAGGCGAACTCGTGGAAGTAGCTGATCCCGCCGATCATCGCGGCCGACGCGACGACCTGATCGACATCCGCGGCGAGCTCGCGCATCAGGCGCGCGTCCTTGGCATCACCCTCGACGAAGCGGTAGCACGGGTGGCTGTCGTACGACTTGGCGATGCGGCCGTACTTGGAGAAATCGTCGAGCCCGACGACGTCGTGACCCGCCTCGAGCAGCTCGGGGACGAGGTAGCCGTTGATGAACCCGGCCGCCCCGGTCACGAGGATCCGCATCAGAGCCGGATCCCGCCGCCGAGCACGCCCCACACGTCGACGACGTCCTTGCCGCCGACGTCGAGACCGCGGTACGCCCGATGCGGCGCCCCCAGCACCAGGATGTCGCTTTCGCCGAGCACGCAGTCGAGCGTCACGAGGCGATCGTCGTCGACGAACGGGTCGGTCCCGAGGACACGGGCGCCGGACCACGACAGCAGCTTGCGCAGCTTGTACGAGAGCGAGGCACGGGTATCGTCGGACTCCGCCTTGAACGCCATGCCGAGGATCCCGACGGTCTTCCCGTTCAGGCCGCCGTACCGGCGCTCGAGCGCCGCCACGATGTAGGCCGGCAGGCCCTCGTTGACCTGCATCGCGGCCTGCCCCATCGGGAAGTGGTCGGTCGTGAACGCGGCGAGCTGCATCGCGTCCTTGAACAGGCAAGGGCCAGCGGCGAAGCCCGGGCCGGGCAGGTCGGCAGCACGCGGATAGTCCTCGCGGATGGCCCGCAGGACGTTCGTGTAATCGACCCCCGCCTGGTCGGCGATCATGAAGAACTGGTTCGCCACCGCGAATTTCATATAGCGCCAGGTGTTGGTGAAGAGCTTCGCGAGCTCGGCCTCCTTGGTCGAGGTGCGGATGGTCTTGGCGACGAGGTGCTGGAACAGGGCGCTCGCCCGTTCTGCCGAACGGTCGTCGTCGGCACCGATGATCTGCGGCAGCGTCCGCAGCTCCTCCAGGGCGTGGCCCTCGGCGATGCGCTCGGGGCAGAACGCGACGTCCACGGTGCAGCCGGCCTCGGCAAGGTGCTGGGTGACGTAGGCCGTTGTGCCCGGGTAGACGGTGCTCCGCAGGACGACCAGCGCGCCCTCCCGGAGGTGCGGGGCGATCTGGTTCACGACCTTCTCGAAGACGGTCATCGATGGCCCGAGGAACTCGTCGACCGGCGTCCCGACCACGACGATGAGGGCGTCGGTCCGCTCGATCATGTCACCCGACGTGCCCAACTCGAGCCGGCCGGTCCGCAGGACCGACCGGAGCAGCTCGTCGGCACCGGTCTCGAGGAACGGCATCTCCCCTGCGCCGATCCGGTCGAGCGTCGACTGGTTGGTGTCGTAGACGCCCACGCGCAGCCCGGCGTCGGCCAGGGTCAGACTCAGGGGCAGCCCGACGTGGCCGCCGCCGCCGAGGACGACGACGTCGAGATCCGTCTGATCGTGGGTCATGAACGCGAGTCTAGTCGCGCGGTGCGCGACGTCACCGCACCGATGGTCCTAGCCGTTCGTGTACACGGCTCCCTCTGCGTCGCGATGCAGCTCACGCCAGCCGGCCGCGACGAGCCGCTCCGCGAATGCCGTGTCGCGCGCCAGGGTCACCACGAACGCCACGTCCCAGGCCTCGAGCTGGTCATCCCAGTCGCCGACGCCCGCCGCGACCTCCTCATACCGCTGCCAGATCTCGGGCGTGAAGAGCTCGATCCGGGAATCGACCGCGACCAGCTGGTCCGGGAGGGCGTACTCGAACCACGACCCCCACGACTGGGGATTGAAGATCCGGTCGCCTGGGCGGGCCAGGTCGCGAAGCGTCGCCGTCACTCCGGCGGGCGCCGGCGTCACCAGCTCGGCTGGCACCCCTGCGCCCGGGACCGGCTGGCGGGCGGACGGTAGTGCGAGGAGGCAGGCGAGGACGAGAACGCCCGCCAAGAGCCCGTTCACCCGGCGCATCGAGACGGTCTCGGTGCGTACCCTGGCCACGCCGGGTCGGACCAGCGTCCCGGAGATGGCGGTCACGGCCGCGATCGGCCACCAGGCCACCCCGCGCTGGGCGTACACCCCGATCAGGAAGAAGGCGCCGAGCCAGGCAAGGGTCGGCCAGTCGACGCGCCGACCGGACCGGGCGATCAGCGTCACGATCGCCAGGGCCGATCCGAAGAAGAGCAGCCCGGGCACGTCCCGGAGCGAGGTCGGTTGCCACTCCGTGATCTGCGAGGTGACCGCAGCGTTGGTCGTCAGCCCGGCCGCATACACCCACACGAACGGCCCGAGCGGTGTGAGACACGCGGCGGCTGCGCTGACGATCGTCACGACGAGGGTCTGCCGGGCCACGGGCACGCGGTCGTGAAGGTCCTCGAGCCATGCGAGGCCGAGCACCAGCGGACCGAGGAAGAACGAGCCGTGGAGGTTGGCCCAGATGGCCACGATGACCGGGGCGAGCCAGAGGCGCTGCGGGTGGTCGCGGCGATCGACGACGAGCAGCAGCACCGCGACGAAGCACACCATGCCGAGCAGCTGCGGGCGGAGGGCGAGAGCCGGGGCGGCGACCACGAACGCGATCAGCGACAGGACCGCCGCGGTCCGGATGTCGAGTCCCCGTCGGACGGCGATCAACGCGGTGCCGCCGAAGATCACGCCGACCAGCACCGCGCGGAACACGGCCAGCCCGACCCAACCCCCGACCGACTCCACGAGGCGGAGCACCACCTGGGCACCCCACTGCTGGTCCAGCCACGGCTGCCCCTGCACGGTGAACGTCCACGTATCCACGGTCGCGATGCGGCCGGTCGCGAGGATCTCGGCGCCGGCCCGCAGCTGGTACGCGAGGTCCACGGTGGAGATCCGAGCGATCAGGGAGGCGAGGACCGGCAGCAGCACTGCCAGCGCGACCCACAGGCGGGCGAGCGTCACGGGCTCCCCGCGTCAGCGTCGCTGCATGCGCTCGACGAAGAGCGGCAGGCCGATGATCATCGCCAGGTTGGCGGGCCACAGCGTGGGGATGGCCAGCGTGGTCCCGACGATGAGGGTCCACCGCCGATCGGTCCGCGCGCCCCACGCGATCAGGGCGACGGCGGCGACGAGCCGAACGGCAAGGGGGACCGGGAAGAGCGGGTACGGCCACTGCTGGCGGGCATTCCCGACGAGGCTGTCGACCCAGTCGATCCAGTGGCCCGGCACGATCGCGAACGACACGGCGACGATCAGCGCCGTCGCGCCGAGCGCGATGGCCAGGGATCGCCATTCACGCCGGACGGCGAACCAGACGAGACCGACGCCGGGCGTCACCTTCGTGAGCAGCACGAATGCCCACGCTGCCGGATGCCGCAGCCCGACGTAGACCGCCGCCGCGAGCAGGAAGTGGATGTTGCCGACCTCGAGCTCGATCAGCGTGATCGGGATCAGCATCGCGATCAACAGCCAGTGGCGCGTGATGGCCATCAGGGTGACCGCGGTGAGGACGACCCACGCCGCCCCGAACCACTCGTAGGGCAGGGCCCTGAGCGGGGCGATCAGTTGCAGGAATGCCGGCGAGTAGAGATACGCGTTGGTCTCGCCCTCGCCGGACACGGCGTAAGGGTCGGCCCAGTCGGCCAGCCAATACGCTCGGGCGTCGTACAGCGGCATCGGTTGTCTCGTGAGGAAGAACACGAGATACGCGACGCCGAGGCCCAGGAAGATCAGGCGCCAATCCAGCACAGCCCGGACGCGTTCAAGCGTCCAGGCCTGACGCCAGGTGCGCGTTGCCGAGCCGGTCCCCACGGCGCGGATGGTAGCGGTCCCTACCAAGGGCCCGCAGTCGCACGATGGTCCCACCCGCCCGGGTCAGACCGCGGCGGCGACCTCCGGCAGCGTGGACGGCCGGACGACCCGGGCCCCTTCCTCGTAGATCCCCTGCACGGCCTCGACCATCAGGTCGATGCAGAAGCGATCGTGGACCATGTCGTGGCCCGCCCGGCCGAGGATGTCCGCGAACTGGTGGTCGCGCAGCAGCCGGACGATCGCCACCGCCAACGCGTCGGCGTCGTGCGGCGGCACGAGGAGGCCGTTCACGCCGTCGGTGATCATCTCCGGGATGCCGCCCACGTTCGAAGCGACCACGGGCCGTGACAGGGCCAGCGCCTCGAGGATCGACAAGCCCTGGGCCTCGCGATACGACGGGAGCACCGCGACATCGAGTGCGGCGGTGACGGATGGCACGTCATCGCGCCGGCCGGTGAACACGACGCGGTGCGCGATCCGCAACTCGCGCGTGAGCGTCTCGAGTGCCTCGCGTCTGGAGCCCTCGCCTACGATCAGCAGGTACGCATCCGGAACGGCGCGGAGCACCTGCGGCCAGGCCTCGAGGAGCGTCGGGTGGCCCTTCTCGGGCTCCAGGCGAGCCACGACCCCCACGATCTGGGAACCCGGCTCCATGCCGTACTCCTCGGGGAGCGTGCAGCACGGCTCGGTGTGGTCGTAGCGCGACAGGTCGACGCCGTTGGAGATGCGCCGCACCGGTGCGCCCGTCCGACCTTCCTGAACGAGCTTGTCCTCGATCATGGAGGACACCGCGATGAGCTGGTCCATCTGCGGTGTGAGCAGCCGCAGCATCTCGCGGTCCTCCTCGGACCGGACGCGACTCGAATGGACCGTCGAGACGATGTAGGGCCGCCGGTGACCCGCCTCGGCGAGGCCGATGGCCGCCCGCGTCCCCACCAGCTCGGCGCGGTACATGTGGTTGTGCAGGATGTCGGGCCGGACATCGACGAAGTGGGCGGCGAGTGCCCCCACCGCGATCGCGTCGTCGGGCTCGTCGATGACCAGGACGTCGAACCCCGCCCGCTGGAGCTTGCGCACCGCGCTGCCCGATGAGAGCGACACCACGGACACGTCGAACCGATCGGGGTCCATCCGGCTGACGAGTCCGAAGACGTGCTCCTGCGCGCCGCCGGTGGTGCCGGTCGCCAGCAGCTCCACGACGCGGATGCGGTTCGTGCCCGTGGACGTGGGGCGCGGCACCGTCTCGAGGCACGGATCGTGGCGCAGGTGTCCGTTGCCCATCAGGCCGTCTGCCGGAGCAGGACGCGCTGGATCGGCTCGTCGACGGCGCCCCATTCGTACTTGTACGGCTCGTTGCCGCGCAGGAAATCCATCCGTCGGATGCCGCGCTCGAGGGCCCGCCGCACGAAGGCGTAGATCATCAGCACCCCGGGCGACAGGTCGCGTGCATCGGGGTCGATGCCGGCGTTGTAGTACAGGAGATCGGTCTCGGTCTCGAAGTGGACCCCGGCGGCGATCGGCTTGTCGCCGACGGTCAGGATCGTCAGCCGGAACGGCCCGTCGGGACCGAACAGCTCGAACATCCGTCGGAACAGGACGCGACTCTGTTCGCCACCCCGTGTCGATGGGAACAGGCCGCGCTCGCCCCAGCGCTTCTGATGGAGCTCGATGAACAGCTCGAGGTCGGCCTGCGGGTCGCGCGAGTCGTCGAGCCGGATCTCACCGGTCGACTCGGCTCGGCGGACCTTGCGCCGGATCTCGTGCCGCTCCTTCTTGCCGAGCGTCGACAGGTAGCCCTCGATATCGACGCCATCGGGGAACGTGACGACCGGACAGACGTCCTCGCGCTCGACGGTCAGCGACCAGCCGTTCGCCACCTCGAGCGATCCGAAGGCGGCCGCCAGCTGGCCACCGGCCGGGTCCTGGCAGCGCAACCGGCGCAGGTCGACGACGTCCCACTCGCCGCTCGCCATGCTGGCGACATAGCCGGCGACTGCGCTCGCCACCCCCGGCAAGGACGCCGGCTCGGTCAGGATCGTCGCGTAGTCGGCGTGATACGAGGCACCGAACAGGATCGCCGTCGCTGTCGGCGGAACGGAGGTGAGCCCGCCGTCCGCCGCGTGGCGCATCGTCGTGTGTGTCGCCGCGTCGGTCGGCTCGACCTCGTGCCGGTGCATCAAGGGGACGATGGCGACGGGATCGGATCCATCATCGCGGCAGACGACGAGGGTCTCGTCGTGGGCGTTGTCGCCATATGCGTCCCACCACGCCCGCTGGAATGCCCATGACGAGAACGGCGACGCCGACGGCGTGCCGGCCGCGAGCGCGTCCCAGGCGGAGCGTGGGATCGAGTCGAACGGCCGCCGCTCCGCGTGCAGCGCGATCGTCGATCCGGCCGAAGGTGTCGGAAGGCCCTCGAGGGGCCCGGGACAGGCGGGCTCCGCGTCGAGCGTGGGAGCGGTCATCGGGCCGAGGATAGCATCGGGTGACCGATATGGTTGCGGGCGCAACGGAGCTGCCTAGTACGTTCGGCGACCACCGGTGGAGCGAAAGGCGGTCGGTGACATCACGCACCGGGCTGCTACGGTCGCGACATGGCACGAACCCTCCCGGATCCGCGACGCCCGATCGCCCCATTCGGACCGCTCGCCAGCGCTCCCGTTCGACTCCTGCTGACCAGCGCCACGGTCCTGTTCGTCGAGCTGCTGCTGATCCGGTGGATCCCGGCGAACGTCCGATACGTGGGGTTCTTCAGCAACTTCCTGTTGATGGCGAGCTTCCTCGGCATCGGCCTTGGCATCCTGCTCGGCCGGCGCGGCGTCCGTCTGCCGATCTCGCCCTTCCCGATCCTGCTGCTCGTGACGGTCCTGCTCGTGTACGGCGCGCAGCTCAACATCCAGGCCCGCGACCCGAACGAGTTCTTCTTCGGGCTCGAGCAGTCCTCCAGTGCGGACACCAACTTCATCGTCCTGCCGCTGCTCGTCGTGCTGGTCACGGCCCTCATCGCGACCCTGGCGCTGCCCCTCGGCCCGCTGTTTCGGGCGATGCCGCCGCTGAAGGCGTACGCGATCGACATCGCCGGCTCGATGCTCGGGATCGCGGCGTTCGCGGCACTCGCGTTGCTGGGGACCGACCCCGCCATCTGGTTCGTCGTCACCGGCGTCCTGCTCCTGCTCCTCGCGCTCGGCTCGGGGATCACCCCGTGGTCGGCGATCGGGGGTGCCGCGATCGTGGTCGTGATCGCGTCGACGGCGATGGTCGCCGTCGCGTCGGGCGACGTGTGGTCACCGTATTACCGGGTCTCGGCATGGACGTCCCAGGAGGAGCGGACGTCGCTCGTCGATCCGGCGAGTCGACCGTTCAGCCTGTCGGTCGATGGCATCCCGCACCAGAACATCCTCGATGGCGAGGCAGCCTCACGGAGCCAGGTCCACGATCAGGTCTACCGCTGGTTCCCGGAGCGGACGTTCGGCAAGGTCCTGGTGATCGGTGCCGGGTCGGGCTCGGACGTGGCGCTCGCGCTGGCGCGCGGCGCCGGCCATGTCGACGCGGTGGAGATCGACCCGGGGCTGGCCGCGATCGGCCGTCGGTATCACCCGGAAAAGGTCTACGACGACCCGCGGGTCACGGTCCACGTCAACGACGGGCGCGCGTTCCTCAACGCCACGACCGAGCGATACGACCTCGTCGTCTACGCCCTGACCGACTCCCTGACCCTGGCCAGCTCTGCCGCGAATGTCCGCCTGGAGTCATTCCTCTTCACCGAGCAGTCGTTCGCCGCGGCCAGGGATCATCTTGCGCCGGACGGCCTGTTCATCATGTACAACCTCTACCGCGAGCCATGGATCGTGGCCAAGCTGGACTCGATGCTCGGCACGGTCTTCGGTGACGATCGGATGGTCCGGCTCGTCGGCCGCGTCGAGGCCGTGCTCGCCGCAGGGCCTGCGGTCACGGCTCTGGCTGGCGGACCGCCTCCCGGCGATCGCGTGGACGCCGTCCCGAGCGTCGGCCAGCCGACGCCACAGCACGCCACGGACGACTGGCCGTTCCTGTACCTCCGGACGGCGACGATCGCGCCGTACTACGTCGCGGCGCTCGTGTTCATCCTGGTCTTCGGTCTCATCGCCGTCCTGACCGCGGCTCGGGTGACGTCGACGCCGATCCGCCGCTTCAGTCCGCACTTCTTCGTGCTCGGCGTTGCGTTCATGCTGCTCGAGACGAAGAGCCTCGTGTCCTTCAGTCTCCTGTTCGGGACGACGTGGATCGTCAATGCTCTGGCCTTCTTCGCGATCCTGGCGAGCGTCCTGCTGGCGATCGGCATCAATGCGCGATTCGGGCCGCTGAAGCCCGCGTACCTGTACGCCGGGTTGTTCACGGCGATCGCCCTCGCCTACCTGTTGCCGCCGGACCGCTTGCTCATCGAGCCCGCCGCACTCCGCTACCTCGTCGCCGGCACCATCGCCTTCGCGCCCGTGTTCTTCGCGAACCTCGTCTTCACGCATTCATTCCGTGATACCGAAGCGGCCGACATGGCGTTCGCGTCCAACCTGCTCGGGGCGATGGTGGGTGGCGCCCTGGAGTACGTCGCGCTCGTGACCGGCTTCCAGGCCCTCCTGCTCGTCGTGGTGGCGCTGTACGTGTCCGCCTACGTGTTGTCCCATCGCTACCGACTCCTGGCCGACCGCGACCTCGTCTACGAGCGACCGGGCGGTCTCGAGAGCGCGCCGAGCGGCTGACCGGCGGCGACTACGGCTGCGTCGCGTCCCCGAAGAGACGGCGCAGGAGGAAGTACTCGGGCCGTGGGCGGTCATCGGTGATCAACGCGCCCGGCCCGACGTACTCGCGAACCGCAGCGCCGGCCAGCCACGTCTGCCGATCGATGACGTCGATCCAGGCGTCGATGTCGGACGCCGGCGAGTCATACGCCGACGAGATGTCCTCGAGCACCCCCGGGCGAGCCAGGACCGCTCTCGCCACCTCCGGATCGAGCTCGATCGGCGCGTCGGAGCCCATCATGTAGAAGCCGTAGCCGCCCGCGCCGCGCACGATCAGCACCTCGGGATACACCTCGGCGAAGGTCCGGATGTGCTCCTTGAGCTCCGACTCCCTGGCCCCGAACGGGACCCATTGCATCATCACGCCGTCCTGGGTGAGGTGGGCGTGCCCGGCCTGGTAATACTCGAGCGACGAGATGACCGAGGCACCCGAGCTCTCGATCGGTGGCGGCGGGTCGGTCACGATGATGTCGAAGCGCTCCGTCTCGAGCTCCAGGTGGTTGCGACCGTCGGCCACGACCAGGTGCCCGTCCGGGTCGGCCAGGACGGCCTCGGCGTCCGGGTAGTACCAGCCGAACATCCGCGGCACGGAGGGCACGAGCTCGACCACGTCGGTCCGCATGCCGGTGATGAGCGACGACCGGAACGCGGTGCCCATGCCGAACGCGACGACCAACGCCCGGTCGGACTCCGGACGGGCGATGAGCGGCAGGACCGGCATCAGCTTCGCGTCGACGGTGAGGAGCGTCATCGACGTTCCCGCCACCCACAGCTCCGGCGTTGACGACTTCTGCCCGGCCTGGACCGAGGCGATCTCGTCCTCGCTCGACGCGAAGATCCGGCCGCCCAGTGACTCGATCAGGGCGACGTTCGGCTGGACGATCGCGCCGGGCCGCGTCGACACGAAGATCGTCACCACGATCATGCCGACGGCTGCCGATGACAACCACGCCGATCGTCGGCCGGCGAGGATCGCGAGCACCGCCCCGAGGGCTGCGTTCGTGATCGCCAGCACGATGATGATCGCGGGCGACCCGATCGTCGGCATGAGCACGAACGGGATCACGACGCTACCGATGATCGCGCCGCTCGTGTTCGACGCCAGGAGGGCGCCCGATTCCGATCCGGCTTCACCGAGCTCGTCGCGGAGCAGCGCCGAGGCCGTCGGGAAGGCGATGCCGAGGATGGTCGCCACCGGCAGCACCACCACGATCGCGGCGACGACGAGGGCACGTACGGACGCGACCGGGTCGCCCGGGTCGAGCGGTCGAGGCGAGCTGATGACGGTGAACAGGCCCACGATGGCGAGGGCCGCCACGGCGACCTGCGAGAACGCGAGGACCCGCAGCGGACTGCGGATCCGCGGTCGCAGCCAGGTGAACAGGACGGCGCCGATGGCGATCCCCGTGAGGAACAACGCGAGGACCGCGGTGAAGACGTACGTGTAGCCCCCGGTGCCGGAGGTCAGCAAGCGCGTCCAGGTGACCTGGTAGCCGAGCGAGGTCAGGCCGGACAGGAAGGCGATCGCGAGCGCCAGGGCGATCGATGGTCGGCGCCCCGGACCGCTCTCGACGGCAGCGGGAGCCGCGGTCGTCCGCCGCTCCGGAGATCCGACCGGGCGGTCGTCGCGCGCCAGCCACAGGGCGATCAGGCCGGCGATCGCTGAGCATGTCGCGCCGACGAGCAGCGCGCCCGAGAGGCCCAGCAGCTCGATCAGGACGAGGCCGGCCACGAGCGTGCCCAGCACGGCGCCGATGGTGTTCGCCGAGTACAGCCGCCCAAAGGCCTCGCTCAGGGCCTCGTCGCGGGCGAAATGCCGGACGAGCGCCGGGAACGTCGCGCCCATCATCACCGTGGCCGGAGCCAGCGCCAGGACGGCGAGCGCAAGCCGGACGAGGACGAGCATCGGCGTGCCCTCGATCGACGGATACACGGCGCGATACGCCTCGTGGATCAGCCGGAACGACAGCGGCGTGGCGATGACGACGACGACCAGCAGCAGCTCGAGCACGCCGTACATGCGAAGCGGTGACCGGACGCGATCGGCGATCCGCCCGCCGAGCACCGCGCCGATCGCCATGCCTCCGAAGAAGCCGGCGAGGATGGCCGACACGGCCTGGGTCGTGTTGCCGAACACGAGGACGAGCTGGCGGGACCAGACGATCTCGTAGATGAGGCCCGCGGCCCCCGACAGCACGAAGATACCCACGATGGGGGCGGTTCGGCGCATCGGCGCAGTCTCGCATGCCGTCTCGCCAGACGTCGGTTCACCTACCATCGCGGGGATGTCCACCGGGATGTGGCGGCTCCTGAGCGACCGAGGACCGATGGGCCGGTCGATCTCGGCGGTCATCCTGGCCGGGGCCTGGGTGTCGTCCTGGCGTCCGCAGATCGACGAGGACGCCTGGTGGCATGTCGCCTACGGTCGGGTCATCGTCGAGAGCGGAGCGATCCCGCCCGTCGAACGTTTCAGCTGGCTGACCGAGGGCTCGCCACTGTTCCTGCACAGCTGGGCGTGGGACGTGCTGCTGTCCTGGGCGGATCGGCTCGGAGGACCGACCGGGATGAGCATCCTCGGCCTGCCGTTCCTGGCCGCCGTGGTCGGGCTGCTGTGGCTGGTCATCGGATCGGTGGCGCCGGATATCCCGCCGATCCCGCGCGCGTCGCTGGTGCTCATCGGCATGCTCGCCGGCCTAGGGTTCTGGGGCGCCAGGGGCCTCACGCTCGATGTCGTGTTCGTGCTCGCGACCGTCCTCGTCATCTCGACCTACCTCGCGCGGGGCTCGAGGACCGGGCTCTACGTGCTGCCGGTGATCGGCCTGCTCTGGGCGAACCTCCACGGCAGCGGCGTGCCGGCCCTCGGCGTGTGCCTCGCGACGGCGCTTGTCGCGATCCCGCTCGCGCGACGACTCGGGTCATGGCCGGATCGATCGGTGGGGCCGCTCGCCGTGGCATCGGGGGTCGCGCTCGCCGCGACCCTCGTCAACCCATACCTGTTCCGCCTCTGGACGTATCCGCTCGATCGAGGCGTGGCGAGCGCATTCTCGCCGGCGATCGTCGAGTGGCGACCGCCCGATCTCGCGGCACCGGAGCTGTTCGTCGCCAGGCTGCTCCTCCCGCTCGCTGTAGTGGTGCTCTGGCGGACGCGTGCGTCGGTGGCGCACCCCTTCGTCATCCTGATGGCGGCGGGCTGGACGTTCGCTGCGCTCGGGGCGGCCCGGTTCGTCCCGATCGCGGCCGCGATTCTCGTGGTCGTCGTCGCGGCGTCGGCGAGCGCGACCTCGTCCGAGGCCGGCGAGGAGAACGAGGCTGGTTCACAGCCGGCACCCGGAGGGCTGGCGGTGGCCGTCGTCACGGCAGCGATCGTCGCCGTCCTCGTTGTCATCGGCGCGAGCTACATCACGCCGGCGGCTCAGACGGCCGCGATCGCCCACCGCGAGCCTGTCGCGGCCGTCGAGGCGCTCCGCGCCGCGAACTGCCCAGGGCGTCTGCTCGCGGCGTACGGCTGGGGCGGCTATGTCATCCGTCTCGCCGACCGGCCCGTGGCCGCGTACGGGAACTCGCCCGAACGCGCCCTGACCGAGCAGACCGCGGTAGAGCTCGTGACGAGCGATCCCCGGCCCTGGCTGGAGGAGCATGCCGTCGATGTCGTGCTGGTCCATGCCGGCGGTCCGCTGTCGCGATGGCTCGACGAGGCGGACGACTGGGACCGGGGCTACGAGGATGCCCAGGCCACCATCCACGTTCGGGGCGACACCCCCGGCTGCGCGTTCTGAGGTCAGGCCGGCGCTGCGGCGTCCCTAGCGACGCTCCGCGGTGGGTTGCGCCACAGGGGCACGAGCGCCACCAGCAGGCTCAATGACGTCACCCAGAACGTCGGGTTGGCGATGATCAGCGCGACCACGAAGAGCGTCTCGCCGACCCGCTCGTCCTTCGTCCAGCCGCCCTGTCCACCGGCGTCTGCCGCCCGCCGCGCGACCATCCCGGCGGCCACGATGACGCCGACGGCCACGACTGCGCGAACCGCGAACGGGACCGGGATGATGCTCGCGCCCACACCGGCGGCGTCGGCCACGATGACGTCCAGGAACTGGCGCCATGCCTCGGGCGAGATGGCGACGCTGACGGCGAGCATGGCGAGGCCCAGTCCGCCCATCACGATCGCATCGCGGTAACGCCGCGCGATGAGGAAATACACGAGTCCGAGCGCTGGTGCGCCTTTGATCGCCGCCGCGACCGCGAGCCACGCCGAGGACCGGCGCAGGCCGAGCACGATCAGCACCGCCAGGACCAGGTGGATGTTGCGGTACCAGAGCTCGACGGCGACCGGGATGAATGCGACGAGGGCCAGCATCACGAGCGGCTGTCGCCCGGCGAGCCACCACAGGCAGACCAGCAGCAGCGCCGTCCAGGCCGCGACGTAGACCGCATCGGGGACGAATGCCGTGAACGGCGCGAGCACCTGGGCCAGCGGTGGCGGATAGAAGTAGGCGTACGGCGTGCCCGGCTGCGCGGTCGGGTCATACAGGGGCTCGCCGGCCAGCAGGCGCTTCGCGGCCAGCCAGTAGGCGTACTCGTCGGACGGTGTACCCCAGCGGGTCACCGCCACGATGAGCAGCAGGCAGCCGCCGATGACGGCAAGGACCAGCAACCAGACAGGCGGCCGCGGCGCACGGAGCGTCATGCCGTCGCTCACAGGTTGTACGCCCAGTACACGCCGATCGCCATGACCGCGATCCCGAATGCGATCAGGATCTTCCAGCCCCAGCCGATCCCGCCCCGCGCCACCGCCGCCAGGCCGCACAGCGCGATGACGAACGGCACCGAATCGAGGAAGTAGCGGTACCCGTACTGGAGCCAGCCGCCGCCGTAGTAGAGGAGCGTCGGGACCAGGACGAGGACCGCGGCGGCGGCCAGGAGCCAGGACTGCGGGCGTCGCCGATCCGCACGGAGCGCGAAGAGCAAGCCCGGGCTGGTGATGAGCACCGACATGCCGAGGCCGTCCGGCCGCAGGAACGGCCAGCCGGCGATGACGCGCGGGACATGCAGCAGGAAGTAGTCGATGTTCATCGGGATGTGGCGGATCGAGAAGAGCCCGATGTCCCGCTGCCGGGCCAGCCACTCTGGCAGCGTCGCCAGCGCATACCCGGATTCCAGTGGACTGCCGAAGCGCACGTGGTTGTAGGCGAAGAAGAAGAGGATCGAGGGCGCGACGCCGGCCGCCAGCTCCAGCCAGGGTCGCCACGGGATGACGTTCCGCGCTCGCTCGACATAGGCGCCTGCCTGCGTCGCCTCCGACCAGCGAACCGGTCGCTCAGCGAACCAGCCCAGCCATATCGCGTAGACCGGGATCGCGAACG
This sequence comes from uncultured Chloroflexia bacterium, assembly GCA_963813535.1. Classification (GTDB taxonomy): domain Bacteria; phylum Chloroflexota; class Limnocylindria; order Limnocylindrales; family CSP1-4; genus SPCO01. Next base: position 784,039 of record CAWEZH010000003.1, read on the forward strand.
CGACCGGGGCGCGCGTCAGGAAGGCCGCGCCGGCACACAGTCCGATGAGCCACGCCCGTTGCCGACCGAAGAGCTCGAGAAGGCACACGAAGGTGAGGATGGTCGCGATGAGCTGACCGGTGTGCCAGACGCCGCCACGCGTCGTGACCCACAGGATCTGCGTCGAGAACCCGAACAGCGCGGTCAGCCAGGCCCGATCGGTCAGTCGAGCGACGCCGACCCGACCGAGCGTCCACCAGCACATCCCGACCGAGATGGCGGCAAGCAGCGCGTTGACGCCGGATTCGACCTGGTCCGCCCGGAGGGGACCCAGGACGGCGACGAGGGGCATGAGCACGATCGCCGGGAATGGGGCGAAGGGGACGTAATAGCGGCCGTCGACGGGGATGACGTCGTTCGGGCCCAACGGGAATGTCAGCCACGTCCGACCGTGGAGGAAGGCGTCGGCCAGGAAGAAGAAGTCGCCGCGCCCGGCGTCGAACTGCCGGTTCGCCAGCCAGTACAGGACGGCGGCGACGCCGACGAGTCCCAGGCCGATCAGCGTCGGTCGGTCAGGTCGACCCCTCACCTCGCGAGCGCCTCACCGATGCTCTGGCGGGGATCCCTGGCCGCGTGGCCGACGAGGAACACCACGACCAGCGTGAGCCAGAAGATCGCCGGGATAGAGGAACGCGGGCGTGATCCCCACGAGGGGCCACGCCGTGGCGAGCGGGATCGCGATCGCCCACCACCGACCGGCGGACAGCAGGTACGCGACGGGTAGCAACAGGAGCATCGCGTAGTGGTCCCACAGGATCGGTGACACCAACTGGCTGACCACGACGGCGACCATGTACGACGCTTCGTCGGTCGCCAGGCGGATGGCGGCGACGAGGGCGACCCCGGCCGCGATGGTGCTCGCGAGCTGGATCGGGCCGGCCAGCTCGGCGGAGATGCCCGCAGCGAACGCGACGGCGCCCGGCGTCAGGTTGTGTTCGGTCCGGATCGGGTCGCTCACCGTGCGGATCAGGGTCAGGAAATCGGCCCAGGCCGTGGGGCCCGCGATCACGGTCGCGATCAGCGCGAGCGCGACGAGCGTGACGCCACCCGCCACGACTGCGCGGAAACGCGAGGTCAACAGGGCCCAGACAAGGAGGATGCCCGGCTGGATCTTGATCGCGGCGCCGAGCGCAGCGGCGACGCCGAACGCGATCGGCCGATCCAGCCAGCGCCAGCCGAGCGCGAAGAGGCAGAAGAGCACGGGCCCGACCTGCCCCAGCTTCACCGCGTACACGAACGGGAACGACCAGCCCGCCAGGAGGATCGTCCACCAGCGGACCGCCATCGATACCGGCATCGCGGCCACGCCGACGATGAACGCCGCGATCGAGATGGCGATCCACGCCCACGTCGCGGTCGACGCACTCAGGAACCCGAACGGCAGCAGCAGAGGCGCGAACGTGGGCGGGTAGTAGAACAGTCCGAAGCCACCCGTCTCCGTGTACGACATGTCGTACAGCGGCTGACCCGTCAGCAGCCGCTCCGCGGCCTGGTGGTAGGCGAGGAAGTCATAGCCGAGCGTGTCGCCCGCGACCGCCAGGGTCGCGCCGAGGCCGGCAACGAAGGAGAGGATGGCCACGACGGGCAGGGCAGCCCGTGCGAGGCGACTGATGGCCTGGCGGTCCATCACGCACGTTCGGCGGCGCGGCGGCGACTGCCTCGGTGCAGGAAGGGGATACGGAACAGGTCCCAGGCCACGCGCAGCGCAAGCGCCGGCCGCGCCCGCATCCTCGATCCGCGCTTGTCGAACCAGCGGATCGGCACGATCGCCAGCCGATACCCGCGTCGACGCGCGAGATAGATCAGCTCGACGTCGAACACGATGCTCGTGACGCGCTGGCGCTCGAACAGGTCCCGGGCGACGTCGCGGGTGAACCCCTTGAAGCCGCACTGCGTGTCCTGCACTGGGCCGACGACCCAGAGCGACGCCAGCAGGTGGAACGCCTTCCCGAGGAGTCGTCGATAGCCGGGCTGCGATGCGCGCATGTCGGAGCCATCGGCCTGGATCCGCGACCCAAGGGCGACGTCGTGGTCGCCGAGCGCGGCCACGAGGAGCGGGATCTGGTCCGGCGGCGTCGCCATGTCGGCATCGGCGAAGAGCACGAGGTCACCCTCTGCGGCGAGCATCCCCGCCCGGACCGCCGCGCCCTTGCCACCGTGGGGCACGCGTAGCACATGCAGCCGGACGCCGGGTACGGAGCCGGCGGCCTCCGGGCGGCTCTGGACCTTGGCGACCGTGTCGTCCGTGCTGCCGTCGTCGACGACAAGGACATCGATCGACCCGGGCAGAGCTGCAGCGCCGGGCGCGCCGTCGCGGCCGTGCTGATCGCGCCGCGCGAGATACCCGAACAGCTCGTCGAGCGCCGGACCGATCCGGTCACCCTCATCGAACGCCGGCAGGATGAGGGTCAGGCCGGTCGTCACGGCACCCAGTACCCGCCGAACGACAGGACCGCGATGATCGCGAACAAGCCGACCGAGACCATCGGCCAACCTCGCCGTATCGCGATCGATCGTCGGTTGGCCAGGATCCAGAACAGCGGGAAGCCAGCCATCGTGATCCGCCCGACCGCCTCGAGCGACCCGCTCGAGAGCTCGGCGGCGATGAACAGCACCGGCACAAGCGCGTACTCGATCGGTATGCGGTCGGTGCGGACGAACACGAGCAGGAAGACCGTGGCGAGCAGCGTCAGCAGCAACGCACCCTGATACGGGCTGAAGCCGGTCGCGATGGTCTTGCCCGGTTCAGCGCTCCCGATACCGGTGCGCCCCCACGCCTGCTGCGCGTCCAGGAATGCCGTCGTGCTGCCGGTGACGGTCGCGATGTAGCCGAGGAAGGCGAGCGCCGCCAGCGGCCCCAGCGCGAGCCACAGCATCGATGGCTTCGGCCGCCAGCCGTCCTGTCGCAGCATCAGGATCGCGAGCGGGATGATCAGCGCCGCGCCCTGTAGTCGACACGCGACGGTCAGCGCGAAGAACACCCCGGCCCAGGCCCGGTGACCGCGCTCCGCCGCCAGGAAGGTCGCGAGCATCACCAGGAGGAAGAGACTTTCCGTGTAGGCCATCGCGAACGCCGACGCGAACGGATAGATGACCAGGAGACCGGCCGCCAGCGTCGCCCGGCGCCGTCCGATATAGCGGGTCCCGAGACGGACCATCAGGCCCATGGCGAGGAGGAACGCGACGTTCGAGACGATGACCGCCACGACCCCGGCGTATGCCGGGAATGGCGCTGACAGAAGCGCGATCAACGCCGGGTAGAGCGGCGGGAAGGCCACGTTCGTATAGGCACCCGCGACCGGCGCGGCCTGGTACCCGTCCGCGACGATGCCGAGGTAGTACCAGCCGTCCCAGCTCGTCAGGCTGCGCAGGATGGGGCCGTCGGCTCCCGGCGTGAGGGCCGGGTTGCGGGGGATGAGGTACTCGGCCACGACTGCGGCCGCCACGATGACGATCCGCGACGCGATGAAGATCGCGATCAGTCCGGCGTCCAGCCGGAAGTCGGCGGCGAGGGCGCGTCCGGCCGCGCGCCATCGATCCAGGAGCGGGACGGACGCGGCCGCCGCGATCGTCGGGCTCGACATCTGGGGCAGTCTACGCGGTGCGGCACCGGTGCCCGGATGCACCGAAGGTCATGGGGTTCCGTGGGACCGGCAGCGCGTGGATGGGCTTGTGCTGTCGGCGTACGCTCCAGCGCGATGGAGTCCGTCCCCACTGTCGCACACACGCCCGTCCTGAGCCGCGTCGCTCGCATCCCGTCGTACGTCCGCGCGATGGTCAGGATGCTGCGGCCGAGTTTCATCACCTTCTTCGGGGTCTGGATGCGGCACGCCCGACAGACGCGTGGGTGGCTCAGGATCCCGGATGGCTACCTGCTCTACAGGCTTGCCCGAGACGCGACGTCAAGCGGCGACATCGTCGAGATCGGATCTGCATGGGGCAGATCGACCATCTGCCTCGCGGCCGGTTCGCGATCCGTGGACGGAGGTCCGGTCATCGCGATCGACCCCCACACCGGCGACACGTGGTTCCTCGAAGAGTCGGGTCTGGATCGGATCGACTCGTTCACGGAGTTCAGCTCCAACATCGCTCGAGCCGGGCTGTCTGACTGGGTCGCCCCGATGGTGATGACCTCGGAGGCGGCCGCAGCCGAGTTCCCGGACCGGCCGATCCGACTCCTGTTCATCGACGGTCTCCACACGCTCGAAGGCGTCGAGCAGGACATCGACGACTGGGTTCCGCGCGTCGCTGCAGGTGGCGTCATCGCCTTCGACGACTACGACAACGTGGCCGACGGCGTGGGCGTGCGCGAGGCAGTCGATCGGCTGCTGGCGTCGGGCTTGGTCGATCCGCACCTGCGTCGGGCGTTCAACCTCGTGTGGACGTATCGCCTGCCCGGACCCGCTAGCGCGTAGTGGGTGGCGGGTCCCGCAGGCCGCGCACGGCTGCGGGCAGGGTGCCTTCCAGCCAGACGAGAACCACCATCAACGCCAACAGGCCCATCCGCGACCAGAGCGGTGGTTCCCAGGCGACAGCGCTGCCGATCGCCAGCGCGAATGTCGCCACGACGATCGCGTAGACCCCGGCACCGAGACCCGGGGGTCGGGGATGCCGGCGTGCGAACGCGGCTGCTGCCGCCGCGGCGACGACCTGGCCCATCAGCATCGCTCCAGCCGTCCCGGCAGATCCGTAGGACTGCACCAGGACGAGGTTGGCCACGATCGCGACGGCGACACCGACGATCGCCGACCATGCGAGCTGGGTCGTGGCGCGAGCCATCGCGATCGGCAGGGTGCTCACGACGTAGAGGCACGCGCCAAGCGTGGCACCGAGCGCGAGTGCGGCCGCGTGACCAGCCGGTGCGTAGCGGCTTCCACCGATCAGGGCGACGATCTCCGGCAGGAACGCCAGGAGCACGACGACAACGAGCGCGATCGCCACGACGATCCGACGTCCCTCGCGAGCGAGCTGCGCCAGCGTCGCGGTCGACGTTCCGAGCCGGTATGCATGCGGCTGCCAGGCCAGTTGGGTCGCGGCGACGAACAGGCCGGCAAGGGATGCGATCCGGATGCCGATGGACAGGAAGCCTGCCTCGTCGGCGCCACCGACCCCGAGCAGGACGGACCGGTTGAAGAAGTCCCCAATGAGCACCGCCGCGACCGCTGGGGCCAGGGGTAGGCCCAGGGCAAGCAATCTCGAGACGGCATCCGTCGACGGCCGGGCCGAGATCGCGGGACGGACCAGCGCGAGGCCGATGATCGTCGCCAGGCCCCAGCTGATGGCGAGTGCCAGCATCACTGCGGTCGCGTCCTGCCGCCACACGAGCAGCAATCCGATCGCGATCACGGCGTTCAGGATCAGCGCGGCGCCCTCAAGCAGCCCATAGGCGCGCGCGCGACCCAGCGTCCGGAGCGTCGTCAGCACCGCAGCGTGCAGGAGACCGACCAACATGACGACGCCGACCAACGACACGGCCAGCGTGTAGTCGGCCGAGCCGAACAGGGCTGCACTGATGGAGCTCGCCCCGATGATCAGGAGGATGGCCACGGGTGTCGCGACCGCAGCGATGAACGCGACCCAGCTGCCCAACAATCGCTGCCGGTCCCGAGGCGAGTCGGCATCGAAGTACAGCCGGGTCACGGCCACGTCGGTCCCGAGCATGAATGCGGCGAGTCCTGCGCTGATGAGGGCGTTCAGGACGTCGAGTCGGCCGAATTCGGCAGGACTCAGCAGGCGAGCGAAGATCGGAAGCGAGATGAGCGCGACAGCCTTCCCGGCGATCGTCCCCGTGGCGAACCAGACCGTGTCGCGCGAGAGACTCCGACCCGCCGGTGGCCGCAATACGCCTTCCTGCACGGGTATGTCGATACCGGGATCCACGTGGGAATGATGGTCCTCGCGCCTGGGTCCGGTACGGCCCCGATGTACCTCGCGGCGGGGGACTCCCAGCCGCGTGGTCGAGCGGCAGCCAAAAGCGTTCAATGTCCCCGTGACTAGGATCGATGTCATCGTTCCGCTGCGCGACGCCGCGGCGATGCTGCCCGGATGCCTCGACGCCATCCAGGAGCAGTCGCTGCCACCCGGGCGAATCCATCTCGTCGTCGGGCCATCGAGCGATGCCACACCGGCCATCGCGCGCGCTGCGTGGTCCCGCGACCCACGGGTGCTCGTGAGCGAGAACCCGGCCGGTGACCGGGGCTCCGCGCTGAACGTCGCGCTCGACCTCCTGGACCCCGAGACCGACGCGGTCGCGATGGTCGATGCGCAGTCCCGCCTTGCGCCGGACTATCTCGAGCGAAGCGCCGCGATCCTCGACCAGACCGGCGCGGCCGTGGTCGGTGGGCCGATGCGGCCGGTCGGGATGAGCGTGATCGGACGGGCCATCGCCGCCGCCCTCGGATCGCGCGTCGGCGTGGGCGACTCGGCCTTCCACTTCGACGGGCGCTCGAGCGATGTGGACTCCGTCTACCTTGGTGTCTATCGCCGAACCGTCCTCGATGCGGTCGGCCGGTACGACCCGAGGTCTGCTGCGCACCGAGGATGACGACATGAATGCGCGCATCCGCGCCACGGGCGGCCGGATCCGCCTGGATCCATCGATCCGCTCGACATACCTCGGCCGCCAGACGCTGGCCGCCCTCTTCCGCCAATACCACGGCTACGGCTACTGGAAGGTCGCGCTGGCGGCGAAGCGACCCGATGCGATCAGGTGGCGCCATCTCGCGCCGGCGGCATTCGTCGCCGCGCTGGTCATCGCCGCCATCGTGTCACTGGCGTGGTGGCCGCCGGCACTGCCGGCCCTCGTCGGCCTCTACCTGGCGACGCTTCTCGTGGTCGGACTCACGACGACGGACACGCCATTCGTCTCGCGAGTCGTGTTCCCGTTCGCGGTCGCGACGATGCACCTCGGGTACGGCGTCGGATCGTGGCAGGCCATCCTCCAGGGCCGGTGGCGCGGGTGACCGAGGAGCAGCGCATCCGCGACGTCTATCGCTCGTATGAGACCGAGAGACGCGATCGACTGTGGGACCTGCGTAACCGCGGCTTCGCGCGACTCAGCCAGGACCGTGACATCCGGATCCGGGACCTGGTGGCACGGAGCCTGCCCGGTTCCGGTGGAGCGCTGCTCGACGTCGGCTGCGGCGATGGCTCACTGATCGCGTCGATCTGCGGCCGATGGCCGGATGTCACGTGCACGGGACTCGACCTGCAGCCCGAACGGATCGATGAAGCCCGCGCGACGGTGCCCGACGCGACGTTCGTCGTCGGTTCGGCCGACGCGCTGCCATTCGGCGACGCCGCGTTCGACGTGGTCACCGCCATCACCCTGATGAGCTCCCTTCCGAGCGACACGATGGAGGTCGACGCTGCCGAAGAGATCGCCCGGGTCATCCGGCCCGGTGGCTGGCTGATCTGGTTCGACCTGCGCTACGACAACCCGACGAATCCAGCTGTCCATGGGATCGACACTCGACGCCTGGATCGGCTGTTCCCCGAATGGACCAAGGAGCTGCGCTCGTCCACGGTGATCCCGCCGATCGCCAGGAGACTCGGACCGACGACCCCGGTCCTCTACCCCATCCTTGAGGCGATCCCACCACTGCGCTCACACCTCGTCGGCCGACTTCGATGCCCTACCTGATCCAGCGCGCGATCGCGCTCGTCGGACTGATCCTTCTGGGACCGCTGATCCTCGCGCTGGGTCTGGCCGTGAGGATGTCCTCGCGTGGGCCGGCCTTCCATCGTGCGACCCGCGTGCGTCCGGGCGGCACGTTCACGCTCTTCAAGCTGCGAACGATGCGGGTCGGAGCGGTCGGTTCCGGTCCTGGCATCACGGCGACTGGCGACCCACGCGTGACACGGCTGGGTCGTCGTCTGCGGAGGACCAAGCTCGACGAGCTGCCGCAGCTGTGGAACGTGGTCCGCGGCGACATGGCGCTCGTGGGACCGCGGCCCGAGGACCCACGCTACGTCGACCTGGCGGATCCCCTCCATGCCACGGTCTTCGGGGCGCTGCCGGGCATCACCGGCCCGACCGCCATCGAATATCGATACGAGGAAACGGTCCTGGCCGATGCCGCCCGGGCGATCGCGAACGGCGACGGCCGTGATCGTCCGACCGACGCGGACCTCGACCGCGCGTATCGCGAGGTCATCCTGCCCGCGAAACTGCGGATCGACGCCGGCTACCTCAGCTCGCGGTCGTTCCGTGGAGACCTGCGGGTGCTGTTGGCGACGGTTGCACCGGGCGCGTCCGCGCCAGCCACGCGATGAGCGGGATGGCGATGAACGGGATGTCCTGCACGCTGTAGTCCAACCCCGGGAAGGACCCGACGTTGTTGCGAAGCGCGGCGATGTAGTCGAGCAGCATCGGCAACGAGACGACGGCAAGTGCCATGGCAACGACCCACCAACCGCGTGACCGGATGTCGAAGAGCGCCAATGGCGCGAGCGAGGGCTTGATCAGGATCAGCGCGCCGGGCCATCGGTAGCGGAGTGCCAGCGCCAGGAAGGCCGCTATCCACATGCCGGTATTGCCCCAGACGATGATGCTCTGGGTCCGTGGCCACCACAGCATCAATGCGAGGAACGGCCACACCCACAGGGCAGGGCGCCAGCGGACGACGAAGAACGCGATCGTCCCGAGCGGGATCGCCCACCACAGGACGGCCGGCAACCAGACGAACGGCAGGAAGAGGAAGAGCGCGGCCGGCGGATAGAGCGTATCCACGTTGATCGCGGCTTCGTAGGGACCGGCGAGCTGATGGGCGGCATAGAACTCGCCGCTCGTCAGCCAGCGGTTGGCGACCATCAGGAAGAAGTCGAGGTCGGCCCCCCATGCGTCGACGATCAGGGGCCATGCGTCGATCCACGAGCGGATCGCCGCGTACAGGACCACGACCGTCGCGGCCAGCACGATCGCCCGAAAGACCGGTCCGCGCGTCGACAACGGCTGCGGACCGACCCATGTCGATCGCGGCCTTCGCCACGGAAGCGCCCCGAGCGGGCGGCCGACGTGCATCTCCACCCCCAGTCCTGCGGGCCCTCGACAACGCCATTCCACAGCGCTCGACTGACCGCCAAGGTAGCAGGGCCTCCCGATGGCCGACCACGGCCCGTCGGTGGCATGACCTTCGGGCAGGTGCTTCGACGCAACGGTCGCCCCTAGACTGGCCGCCATGCCCGCGCTGGGCGGCGTTCGCGGCCGTCACCTGTTCGTCATCGACCTCATCGTCATCGGGCTCTCGATCGTGGGCTCGATGGTGCTGCGATTTGATTCGCTGCGGTTCGCCGAAGAGGCGCTCATCTATTTCCCCGCGGCGCTCTTCCCGTTCGTCGTGCGACCGCCGATCAACGTCATCGGCGGGCTCTATGCGCGAGCGTGGGCCTACGCCAGCGTCGGTGAGCTGTTCCGCGTGGCAGTCGTCGTCCTGGCGGGCTCGATCGCCGGGATCGTCTTCTTCTACGGCGTCCTCGTCCCGCTCGGCGTGCCGGGCACGACGACCCCCCTCGGTCATTTCCCACGCTCGTTCTTCATCCTCGAGGGCCTGCTCACCCTGGCCGGGATGGGTGGCGCGCGGTTCCTGGTCCGGGCATCGACGGAGTGGAAGGGCTGGCGGCCCGGTGATCCCGATCGGCGCCGCAGGAAGGCCGACGCCGGGGCGGTCGGACCGATGCCCACGCTCGTCTACGGTGCGGGTGACATCGGCGCGACCGTCCTGCGAACGGTCGCCGCCGCGAGCGACGGGCTGGGCATGCGCATCGTCGGTCTGCTCGATGACGACGCGCGCAAGCGGAATCAGATCCTCCGCGGACAGAAGGTGCTCGGCTCACTCGACGACCTCGCCGAGGTCGCGCGAGTCACCGGCGCACGGCGGCTCCTGATCGCCATCCCATCGGCATCAGGTGACGTCGTGCGGCGCGCCGTGCGCGACGCGACGGAGCTCGGGCTCGAGACCCGGACGGTCCCGTCGCTCGATGAGCTCGTGTCGGGTCGGCTGGGCGCCGCGGCGATCCGCGAGGTCCAGGTCGACGACCTGCTGCGACGCGAGCCTGTCGTCATCGATGAACCGGGCCTTCGTGACCTCGTCCACGGCGAGACCGTGCTGGTGACCGGCGCGGGTGGATCGATCGGTTCGGAGCTCGCCCGGCAGGTGTACGACCTCGACCCCGCGGCGCTGATCCTGCTCGACCGCGCCGAGGGACCGCTCTATGACATCGACCGCGAGCTGATCCTGCTCGGGGAGCGCGATTCGGGCACCGCCGCCCGTGGCGGACAGGACCGCGCCCGACTGGAGACGCGCCTCGCGAACGTGGCATCGCTCGACGTGATGCGCAGGGTCATCGCGGACGATCGGCCGGTCATGGTCCTGCACGCCGCGGCGTACAAGCACGTGCCGATGATGGAGCACCACCCAGCCGACGCCGTGTACACGAACGTCGGGGGTACGCTCGCGGCGCTCCGCGCCTCACTCGACGGCGGGGTCGAGCGCTTCGTCCTCGTCTCGACCGACAAGGCGGTGGAGCCGTCCTCGGTGATGGGTGCGACGAAGCGGCTGGCCGAGGTCGCCGTCGCTGCGGCAGCTCGCCAGTCGGGTCGACGCTTCGTGTCGGTCCGGTTCGGGAACGTCCTCGGGTCGTCGGGCAGCGTCGTCCCGCTGTTCCAGCGCCAACTTCGCGAAGGCGTGCCGCTGACCATCACCGACGCCGAGATGACTCGCTATTTCATGACCATCCCGGAGGCGTCCCGGCTGATCCTCCAGGCGTCGCTGTTCGGCGGCGCCGGGGACCTGTTCGTGCTCGACATGGGCGAACCGGTCCGGATCGTCGACCTGGCGCGAGACCTTGCCCGGCTCGCGGGCCGCGATCCCGACTCGGTCCCGTTCCGCTATATCGGCCTGCGGCCGGGCGAGAAGCTCCACGAGTCGCTCTTCTACGACGTCGAGGCGATCGAAGCCACCGCCCATCCCAAGGTGCTCCGGGTCCGCCGTGCCGACGACGTCGCCATCGACCCAGCCGTGGTGTTCGGCGCGCTCGACGAACTGGTGGCGATCGGGGCGAGCGGCGATCATGCGGCCAGCCGAGCGGCGCTCCAGGACGCCCTCGCCCGCCTCGACCCGGCTCCCGCGCGGGCGACCGCGTGAGCGACGACCGGATCCCGTTCCACCGACCCAGCCTCGGCGGCGCGGAGCGCGACGCCGCGATCGAGGTCCTCGACTCTGGCTGGCTGACGACGGGCGCGCGCGCTGCGGCCTTCGAGGAGGCCTTCGCAACATTCGTCGGTGTCGAGCATGCCGTCGCCGTGAACAGCGCCACCGCCGCGTTGCACCTGGCCCTCGAAGGGCTCGGGATCGGCGAAGGCGACGAGGTGATCGTGCCGACGTACACGTTCGCGGCGTCTGCCGAAGTGGCGCTCTACCTGCGCGCGACCCCGGTCTTGGTCGACGTGGATCCGCGCACCGCCAACGTGACGGCGTCGGCCGTGCAGGACGCGATCACCGACGAGACCGGCGCGATCGAGGTCGTCCACATCGGCGGCCTGCCCGCGGACCTTCGCGGCGTCCTGGACGTGGCAGACGACATCCCGATCGTCGAGGACACGGCCCACGCGTTTCCCTCGGCGATCGCCGCGTTCGACGGACGCTTCGCGGGGACGATCGGCCGCGCCGGGGCGTTCAGCTTCTATGCCACCAAGACGATCACGACCGGCGAAGGCGGGATGCTGGCCACCGACGACGCCGCGCTGGCCGATCGAGCACGCACGATGCGACTCCACGGCATCGGCCGCGATGCGTGGAAGCGGTACACGGCGTCTGGCTCGTGGTACTACGAGATCGAGGCACCGGGCTTCAAGGACAACCTCACCGATATCGCGGCCGCGATCGGGCTGGTCCAGCTCGACCGCGCTGCAGAGCTCCGCGCCAGTCGAGCGACGATCGCGCGCGCATACCTCGAGGGTCTCGCGCCGCTCGCCGATGCCGGCCGATTGATGCTCCCCGCTGGAGCCGACGATCCCGCGCACGCCTGGCACCTCTTCGTCATCCGTCTCGGACCTGAGGCGCATGGTGACGGCGCTGTCGATACGGACCTGCCAGGTGTCGCTGGTCTGCCCACCCCGCTCCAGGGAACCGCGTCACGCCGGGCACGCGCGATCGATGCGCTCGGAGCGGCGGGCATCGGGGTCAGCGTCCACTTCATCCCGCTCCACCTCCACCCGCTGTATCAGCGGATGGGGTACCGGCCGGGCCAGTTCCCGCATGCCGAGGCGGCCTACGCCGGGGCGATCAGCCTGCCGATCTGGCCCGGTATGACGGAGACGCAGATCGAACGGGTCGTCGCGGCGGTGACGGCGGCGGTCTGATCGGCCCCGCTACGGCTTCGGTCGGAACACCGGCTCGATCGTGATGAACCCACTCAGGTACGGCCGTTTCGGCCCGTTGCGACCGGCCGAAGCCTGTGGCCAGCGGGGCAGGCGCACCGAGTAATCGGCGTCGATCCGGCCGTCGGTGACGAGCTCCATCGGGACGGTCGGCACGTTGAACGTCAGCGGCACCGATACGGCGCTGACCGCGTCGAGGAGCGGCTGCGATCCGATCTCGAACCCGAGCTGCCACAGCACGAACTGGACGCCGAGCGAGTCAGGTGCTGCCCGAAGGATCGACATGGCGGTGTCGAGGTCGACCTCCGTCCCGGTCGCAGCGGCGTCGAGCAGGATGAGGGCGTCGGCCTCAGGGCCGGCGGGTATGCGGGATCGCTGGGCCGCCGCGTCGTCGGACCGTCCGGCGAGGATGGCGACGGCCGCCGCCGTCACGGGGTCCGCCTCACCGATCCGCGGGATCGCGTTCGCCTGCGCTGCGGCCCACGTCGCCTCGTCGAAGAGCGCGCTCGGGCGCTCCGAGAACACGAGCGTCGGGACCTGGACCATCGCATCGGCGAGCGCCTGTGCTGCGGTCGCTGCATCGGACTCGAAGCGCTGCGCGGCCAGGTTCACGCTGGCGGTGGCGTCGTACGGGCCAGAGGCGTCGGCTCGTGCCCACAGGGCCTCGGGCTCGGAGGCCAGGGCGGCCCGCTGCGCGATCACGAACGTGAACGGCTCGGCCCTGTCCATCGCTTCCAGCGACGCCGCGGCCCCGGCATCATCGCCGAGCGACCGTCGGGCGAGGGCCTGCCCGAGTCGATACGCGGGCAGGTCGTGGAGCGCCACCGCGGCGTCGAAGTCCCGCGCCGCGGCGCTCGGATCGCCTCGGTCGAGTGCCTGGTTCCCGGCGGCCGCGTAGACCATCCCGGTGTCGATCGGCACGAGCAGGGCAGCCCCGACCAGCACGAGTGCGCCGGCCACGGCGGTGACGGCCGTCGGTCGACGGCTTGCCGGCGCTCCCTCGGGTAATCCCGCCGCAAGCTCGAGCCGGGCGACGAGGTGCAGGACGAGCAGGACGACCGCAGGGAGGTGGAATTGGGTGTCCACGATCGAGTGCACGCCGACGGCCACCAGGCTCGCCGTCACCACGATGGCAAGCCGACGATCGGCGGCAGGACGGTCGACCCCCAGAGCCCTCCAGGCGATCCGGGCGATCGTCGCGATCAGCCACGCGGCGGCCAGCGCACCGATGAGTCCGGCGTCCGTGAGGACCTGCAGGATGCTGTTGTGGCTCGTTGCGAGCACCGCAAGGTTGTCATCCGAGATGGGCGTGGATGCGCGGAGCCCCGGCCATGCCCCCGGCCCGACACCGACGAGTGGCGAGCTGGTGAACATCGACCAGGCGGCCGACCACAGCTCGAGCCGACCGGCATCGCCGCTGAGCATCCGCTCGACGACGAGCGGTAGCAGCACGACCCCGAGCACGACCGCACCGATCGCGACGACGCGGCGCGACGTCGTGGACAGGACGGCCCGCACCGAGAGCCCGCTCGACCGCCAGACGAGCAGCAGCGCGACCGCCGTGCCGGCCGCCGCCCCGAGCCATGCCCCGCGTGAGCCGGTCACGAGCATCGCGAACGCGGCGAGCGCTGCGAGCCCGAGCGTGAACCCTCGAGAGTGCCAGCGCACCCACGCCAGCCAGATCGCGATCGGAGCGAGGAGCTCGAGGTACAGGGCCACGGCGTTGACGGTCCCGACAGTCAGGCCAACGTCGCCGGGTCGGAGCGGTGGGATCGATGGCCCGGCGATCGACCACCACGAGATCCACTGTGTCAGCGCCTGGATGAGGTACGCGACGATGAAGACCGACGTCGCCAGGATGATCAGCCAGTCGACGCGCGGCCGTAGTCGCTCGTCCGCAAGCGCGGCCCGGACGACGAAGTAGGCCGGAGCGCTGATGAGCAGCAGCGCGAGCGCCTCGAGGCTGGCCGCCTGCCGTTGGCTCGTGACCGTCGCGATCGCCGTGACCGCGACCCATGCTGCGCCGGGCAGGAGCAGCGGCGAGCGGACGTCCAGGCGACCGCGCAGCGCGACGATCCCGCCACAGATGACGACGCCGAGAACGAGGACCTGGTTGAGGATCCTCGACTGGGGCGAGGCGAGGAAATTCGACGCTCCGCTGAAGAACGTCAGGTCGACGAAGAGGAGGGCGACGACGAGCCAGATGACCGTGTCGCGGGCTCTCACGGTCCCATCCTAGTCGGCGGCCGGGGTAGGACCCCGGCCACTAGCGGCGGGCGCGTTGGAGTGGTCGTTCGACCTGGGCGCGGAAGCGACGGACGGCTCGCTCGTGACGGATGAGCCACCACGTGGCGTACCCGACGACGATCGTCGAGCTCGCTACGGCGGCTGCGGTGAGGCCTTCCATGGGGTCCGAGTCTCGGCTTCGGGGCAGGTCGCGTCGAGGCGCCAGAAGGGCTATCCGGGGGTTTCCCGATAGCCCGTTCGTACCGGTCGGAGGGACCAGGACCCGGTGCTACGCTGCACCGGCCGTGCGTATCCCGTTCGTCCTATACGCGCTTGCCCTGGTCGCGCGGGTCGTGCTCATCTGGCACTTCCCCGACCCGGCGTATCCCAATTCGTTCTACTACGTGGACGTCGCCCGGAACCTCGCCGACGGTCGTGGATTCACGACCGACCTGATCTGGATCTTCCCCGAGGTCGGCGGAACGATCCCGGCCGACCCGACCCTGCCGATCCCCTCGAATGCCCATTGGATGCCACTGGCGTCGCTGGTCCAGGTCCCGTTCATCGCCGTGCTCGGTCCGACGGCGTGGGCATCGGCGCTGCCGTTCGCCCTGTTCGGCTCCCTGGCCGCACCCCTCACCTGGGCGATGGCCCGCGATGCCGGCGCGTCGCGCATGGTCGCGCTCGGTGCCGGCGTCCTCGTCGCGATCCCCGTCATGTCGGTCGTGTACATGGTCCAGCCGGACAACTTCTCCCTCTATCAGCCGCTCGTCCTGGCGGCCCTCTGGATGGGTGCCCGCGGGCTGAAGGGCTCCCCACGTGCCTTCGCGGCGGCAGGCCTCCTGGCAGGCCTCGCGACCCTGTCGCGGAACGACGGGCTGCTCGTGCTCGTCGCCCTCGGGCTCGCATTCCTGTGGGACCGCTGGCGCCGGAAAGCGATCCCGTGGTCGGCGGCGGTGGCGTGCGTCGGGCTCTTCGTGCTCGTCATGGCGCCGTGGTGGCTGCGCCAGCTCGCGGTCTTCGGATCCCTCTCCCCGTCGACCGCGTCCGGCAAGGTCCTGTTCATCCGCGATATCGGCGAATGGAACAGCATCACCACGCCCGCGACACTGGAGCACCTCCTGGGCATGGGCGTCGGGCCGCTCCTCGCCACGCGCATCGCCGGGCTCCTGTCGGCGATCACCATCTACTCGGTCCTGGTGGGTGGAGTCGTGCTCGTGCCGTTCATGCTCATCGGGGCCTGGGCACGCCGGCGATCCCTCGACTTCGGTCCGTTCTTCCTGTATGCGGGCCTGCTCTTCGCGTTCTCGGCCCTGGTGAGCGCCATCCACGTGCCGGGCGGGACCTTCATCCATTCGGCGGTGGCGCTCGCCCCGTACTCGTACGTCCTCGCCCTCGAGGGGATCGGCGTCGGTGTCGCCTGGGTCGCCGCGCGACGGCCATCGTGGGACGCTGCGGCGGCGACCCGCGCCTTCACCGGCGCAGCGGTGGTGTTCGCCGCCGGGGCGGCGGTCGTCGGGTCCCTGTTCGTGCACGGGGTGTGGTCCGCCGGTCGGGCCAAGTTCCAGCAGGTCGCCACGGCGCTCGATGCGGCGAGCGCGCCGGCCACGGACCGGGTGATGTCGATCGACGCCGCGGGCACGAAGTACTGGACCGGCCGTGGCGGCGTGGTGCTGGTCAACGACCCGCTCGAGACGGTCAACGACGTCGCCGACGCCTACGACATCGATTGGCTGGTGCTCGACCGTGAGGAGAGCGTGAAGCCGATGGCCCCGGTCCTCGACGGCACCGCCCGACCGATTTGGCTCGGCGACCCGATCCTGACCGTAGGCAATCCGCTGCAGCTCGCGGTCTACCCGGTCGAGGTGGCGCCGTGAACCGCGGCGCGTGGCTGTCGGCGCTCGGCATCTTCGGCGTCGCCCTGCTCGCGCGTGCCATCTTCGCCGGTCAGGTCGTCTTCCCCAAGCCGGAGGACACGGCCTACTACGTCGGCGTCGCGCGGAACCTCGTCGAGGGACGCGGGCTGGTGTCGGACGCGCTGTGGAGCTATGCGACGCCGCCGCTGGTCTTCCCGCGACCGGCGTTCGAGGTGTGGTTGCCACTCCCCACCTTCGTGGCCGCGATCCCGATGCTGCTCCTCGGCCCGACCCTGGGTGCCGCGCAGGTGATGAGCGTGCTCGTCGGGGCGATCGTGCCCGTCCTCGCGTGGCGGCTCGCCGCCGATGTCGCCGAGGAGCGGAGCATGTCCCCGGTCGGCGCCCGGACGCTGGCACTCGGGACCGGCCTCACCTCGGCCGTCTACCTGCCGCTCGTCCTTCACTCGGCGCTCCCGGACTCCACGATGCTCTTCGCGGCTCTCGCTCTCGGCGCGTGCCTGCTCATGGCCCGGGTGCTGGCGGACCCACGCCAGGGCCGTCTGGCCGACGCACGTCTGCTCGGGATCGGCGTCCTCCTGGGGCTGGCCGCGTTGACCCGCAACGAGGCCGCGTGGCTCGCGCTCACCTGGGTCGGCCTCGTCGCGGTGGCACGGGATGTCGATCGGGCGACGAAGGTGCGGATCATCGGCGTGGTCGGGATCGTCGCGGCGCTGGTGTTCGCGCCATGGGCGCTCCGCAACTGGTCGGCCTTCGGCAGCCCGCTACCCGGGCAGGCCGTGACCAACGCCTTCTCCGTCACCGGCTTCGACATCTTCGCCTGGAACGACCCACCCACGTTGGCTCGCTACCTGGCGGTCGGGCCGGCGCGGCTCATCGAGATGCGTGTCGAGGGCCTCGCCCACAACCTGTTCAACGTCCTGGTGCTGCCCGGTTTTCCCCTGTCGGCGATCGGCCTCCTTGCGCTGCCATGGACGGCACGCGGCCGAGCCGTCAGGCCGGTCCTCGTGGTCAGCGTCATCACCTTCCTCGTGACGAGCCTGGTGTTCCCCGTGGCGACGACCTGGGGCACGTTCCTGCATGCCGCAGGACCCGCACAGGTGCTCATCGTCCTGTCGGCCTTGCTGGCGCTCGACGGACTGCTGGCCGCGGTCGGACGACGGCTTGGCTGGACGAAGGATGTCAGCTGGCTCGGCGCGACGATGGGTGTCGCCTCGAGCGTGCTGTTCTCGGTCGTGCTGCTGACCGGTTTCGCCACCGGGTCGCACGAGACCGCGCGTCTGTACGACGAGCTGGCGACGCGCATGTCCGCCGTCGACCGCTCCCTCGCCACACCGGGCATCCGCCTTATGAGCAACTTCCCGATCTGGGTCGCCGAGACGCAGCGCGCCTCGACGCTCGCGT
This sequence comes from uncultured Chloroflexia bacterium, assembly GCA_963813535.1. Classification (GTDB taxonomy): domain Bacteria; phylum Chloroflexota; class Limnocylindria; order Limnocylindrales; family CSP1-4; genus SPCO01. Next base: position 801,961 of record CAWEZH010000003.1, read on the forward strand.
TGCCGGACGAGCCACCCGAGGATGTCCTCGACCTGGCGGCCACATTCCCCGGGACCAGATACCTCATCCTGACCAGCCCGGAATCCACCCACTGGCCAGGGGACCTCGCGACCACCCAGACAGGCGCGGAATGCTTCGCGCCGATCGACCTCGGGCCGTATGCCGGCACCGGCCAGGATCCGCTGCGGTCGACGACCGTCTACGAGATCGGCTGCCCTGGAGTCACCCAGTGAACGATGCCCATGCTCCGCAACCGATGGATGCCGCCCCGGTCGTGCTTGAAGCACTCGACGCCGAGCGAGCTCGCATCGGGCGCGAGATCCACGACGGACCCGCACAGGTGCTGACCAATGCCCTCTTCGAGGTCGACGACATCGAGCGGCTGGTCGAACGCGATCCCGCCGCGGCGCTGGTCAGCCTGCGCCAGTTGCGAGCGATGCTGCGGCGCGAGCTCGCCAACGTCCGTGAGTTCATCTCGGAGCTCCGACCGCCGACCGTCGACGCCGGCGGCCTCGACGATGCGTTGACCGACGCCGTCGATGGATTCCGGACGGCGACGCGGCTCGCCGCCATCACTGATCTTCGCGGTCCGAGCGGTCAGCTCGACGACCGCCAACGGACCGTGGCCCTCCGAGTCGCCCAGGAGGCATTACAGAATGTCCGCAAGCACGCCCAGGCATCCACCGTCGTGGTGAGCACGGACGTGACCGGCGATGAATGGACCCTCGAGATCCGTGACGACGGTCACGGATTCGACATGGGTACGGTGGCGGCCCGCGGCCGTCGGAACTTCGGCATGCAAGTGATGCATGAAAGAGCCGAGCAGATCGGCGCCCGCTTCGACGTACGATCTCGACAGGACGGCGGTACCGTGGTCCGACTCGCGATCCCGACGGGCGCCCCAACGGGAGCAAAGGAGAACGGATGACTGCGATGGAATACGGCGGACCGGAACGGCGTCGGGGTGGTCCCGATCGTCGAGACGCGGGTGAGACGACCCGCATCCTCATCGTCGACGATCACGCGCTGTTCCGAGTCGGGATCGCCAACATCCTCTCGCGCGAACCAGACCTCGAGGTCGTCGGCGAGGCCGAGGATTCCCGGAGCGCGGTCGACCGCGCCCTGGAGACCTCGCCCGACATCATCCTGATGGATCTGTCGTTGCCGTCACCCGGCGGCATCGAGACCACTCAGCGCATCAAGCGCGAGCTGCCCGCGACCGGGATCATCGTGCTCGCCGTCAACGAGGACGAGGATTCGCTGTTCGACGCGATCAAGGCCGGTGCCGCGGCATTCATCCTCAAGGACGTGGGTCCGGACGATCTCGTCACGATCATCCGCCGTGTCGCCGATGGTGAGTTCCTCATCAACGACAAGGTCTTCTCGAAGCCGGCGGTCGCCACGCGCGTGCTCAAGGAGTTCCGCGAGCTGGCGGTCTACGGCCAGGAGGCCGCGCCCATCTTCGCCCCGCTGTCACCGCGCGAGGTCGAGATCCTCGACAACATCGCGCAGGGCATGACCAACAAGCAGGTCGCCTATGCCCTCACGATCAGCGAGCAGACGGTCAAGAACCATATGAGCTCGATCCTTCGCAAGCTGTCGGTGAACGACCGCACGCAGGCCGTGGTGTACGCGATGCGCCAGGGCTGGATCCGGATGCCCGAGGACTGATGGTGACCGACCCCGCGATCCCGCCGACCTCGACCGTCGAGGCGTTATCGGCGCGGCTCGCGGACGACCTCGGCACGATCGACAAGGAGCTCGACGAGATCGATCTCCTGATCTCGCAGGCCAGGACCGAGGCGGGCCGGCACGAGACCCGTCGGTCGACCGCCGAGGAGAAGCTCGCTTCGCTGCCCGAGAGCGCCGACGTCCGGGATCGACTCGAACAGACGACCAACCTGGTCGCGCTGACGAAGCGAGCCGCGCTGATGGAGACGCAGGTCGAGGTGCTCGAGGGGAAGCGACGATCGATCGGTCGCTACCGCGATGCCATCGCTGCGTACATCGATGCCCTGGCCGGCGTCGACCCGAACGCGACGGAGGGTGAAGGCGACCAGCCGATGCCGCCGGCGGTCGCCCGGCTGCTCATGAGCGCCCAGGAGGACCTCCGGCGCGAGATCGCGCGTGAGATGCACGACGGCCCGGCCCAGAGCCTGACCAACATCGTGCTCCAGGCGCAGATCGTCGAGCGCCTGATGGCGACGGATCCGGACGGTGCCGCCACCGAGGTGCACCAGCTCGTGGCCATGGTCCAGCAGACGCTGGAGGCCACCAAGACGTTCATCTTCGATGTCCGGCCGATGGTGCTCGACGACCTCGGTCTGGTGCCGACCCTCCGACGGGCCACGCGCGAGCGCAGCCGACGCGCCGAGGTGCCGGTCGAGTTCGAGTCGATGGGTCAGGACCGCCGGCTGCCGATGGACCTCGAGAGTGGCCTGTTCCGGATGCTCGACGAGGCGCTGGCGGCATTCCTCGCCGGCGACCCGGACCAGGTGTCGCTCAAGCTGGACTGGGGCGATCGACTGACGGCCGACGTCGTTGCGACCCGTGCGGTCGCTGCCGCGGAGGCGCGGTCCGACGTGGAGATCCCGAGCGAAGAAGGTGACGAGAACCTGCCGCCCGCGCTGGCTGCCCTCGTCGAGGAGCGGCGTGCCGCCAAGCGCAAGGCGGCCGAAGCGGCCGTTCGCGCGGCGGTCGTGGCGCTGCCGCCCACGACGTGGCGGGAGATCCAGGATCGAGCCGTGTCGGTCGGTGTCGAGGCGGAGCTCCGAGCCGACGGCAGCCACCTGCACCTCGAGACCGAACTGCCCGCGCTGGACAGCGCGGTGTCCGGGACGTCGTGACCGCGTTCGCGCGCGGGCAAGGCCTCGTCGAGTACGGGCTGATCCTGGCCATCACCGCGGTGCTCACGACCGTGTGGCTCGTGGTGTTCGGCGGGACCGTGTCGGACGCGCTCACGGCGATCGGGATCGCCATCGACCGGGCGACCGGGGGCTGAAGGGAGTACCGGTGCGTTCAGACGACCGGCGGTACCATCGTCTCAGTATCCGGGCGTGGGGTGCCTACATATATTGGCGCAGCCCTCGATCTGAGGGTGAGTACTCATCCAGGAGGCACCTACGAATGGCGCTCTTCAACTCGTTCCTCGCCACGCTTCGCCGTGACGAGGAGGGCCAGGGTCTCGCGGAGTACGCGCTGATCCTCGCACTCATCGCGATCATCGCGATCATCGCGCTGATCTTCCTGGGCAACCAGGTCAGCACCATCCTGAGCACGGTCGGCAGCTCGGTCTAAGACCTCGCTTCGACAACGCAGGACCGCCGGTCATGAGACCGGCGGTCTTTCGTTTTTCCGGCGCGTCCGTCTAGGTAGATGTGACCGTTTGACAGGACGCATCACCGCCCGTACGGTGGCCGCCGCCTCCACGACAGGAGGTTCTCGAGAAAGGAGCACCCGGAACTCGAATGAGGCAGTTTCTCGGACTTATCGATCCATCCCGCCGCGACGAGGAGGGCCAGGGTCTCGCGGAGTACGCGCTGATCCTCGCACTCATCGCGATCATCGCGATCATCGCGCTCATCTTCCTGGGCAACCAGGTCAGCACCATCCTGAGCACGGTCGGCAGCTCGGTCTAGAGCCCCCATCGACAGACTTGACCGCCGGCCCTGCGGGGACCGGCGGTCGATGTTTACGGATGCACCAGCGTCTGCACCAAATCGTTGACACTGGGGTAGTACCACCGTACCGTGACCCAGCCCTCGCCCAATGAGGAGCCACGAAGGAAAGGGGGATCCGGCACATTGACAGTTCTCAACGCTCTTATCGATACATTCCGGCGTGACGAAGACGGCCAGGGTCTTGCGGAGTACGCGCTGATCCTCGCACTCATCGCGATCATCGCCATCATCGCGCTCATCTTCCTGGGCAACCAGGTCAGCACGATCCTGAGCACGGTCGGCCGCTCGGTCTGATACGCGGACCCGAAACGGTCGAGACCGCTGCCACCCACAAGGGGGCAGCGGTCTTTCATGTAGGGTGAGCTCCACTGGCGGTGCCTCGGCGCCGCCAACGGGACCATCGGCTCAATTGACTTGGCACCGTCCGCCCATACGGTTGTGACATGTCTTCGGAAAGGAGGTGAATCGATATGGGGGCTCGTCGTGTCGTGTCCTACCTGGGGCGGCTCCGAGGGGACGAGATCGGTCAAGGCCTAGCTGAATACGCTCTGATCCTGGCACTCATCGCGATCCTTGCAATCATCAGCCTCATCTTCCTCGGCAACCAGATCAGCGACAAACTCAGCGTCGTTGGTAACGCGGTCTGATCGACCTTCTCGGCAACGTCAAAACGGCCCATCGGACATCGGGTCCGGCGGGCCGTTTTCCCGTCTCCGGACCTTGCAGCGAACCTTGCAGCGTGCGTGGCTTCCTGCCGATTCCTGCCAGAGGGTCCTAGCCCATTGGTATAGTCGCGCGCCCTGAGGCCTTTGCTACAGTGGTGCCACCTGTCACACCACGTCTCGGGGAGATTCTCTTGAAGCGCTCTAATCGATTGGTCCTGCTCATCGGGGTCTTCCTGGCGATCGTCGCGTTCGTCGCGGTGCTCGTCCTACGGCCTGCGACACCGCAAGAGACTGCCGAACTAACGGAGCCAACCGTCGTGGCCGCGGTCGACATCCCGCTCGGCGCCGCCATCACGGCCGACCAGGTCAAGACTGTCGACCTGCCCATCACCAGCCGAAATGAGACCGCGTTCAACGATGTATCGCAGGTCCTCGGCAGGCGTGTCCGTCAGGCCGTCGTCACCGACGCCCAGCTCGACGCCGCCACGTTCGGCGAGGAGGGCGGCGGCACGATCCTCAATATCGACGTCCCCGCCGGGAAGCGCGCGATCACGGTCCAGGTCGACCAGGTGACCGGTGTCGGCACCGTCATCAAAACGGGCGACTACGTGGACATGGTGGTCGGTATCCGCGCCGACAAGTTCCCCGTCATCACGACCAATCCCGCCGACGACTCGTTCACCGTCGTCGCCGGCCTGAACGGCACCAGCGTCAAGCTGCTCCTCCAGGGCATGCAGGTCCTGGGCACGCTGCTCCCACCCCCGACGACCACGACCGCTGAAGGCACGCCCGATCAGCCCGGGACGGCCCTGACCGGCCAGCAGGAGATCGTCGCCCTCGCCGTGGACGCCCAGCAGGCCGAGGTCATCAAGTTCGCCCAGATGGACGGCGAGATCAGCCTCATCCTGCGCTCACCCGACGACTTCACCGACCCGGTCTCGGGTCAGCCCATCGAGCCGCCGCCGCTGCCTGATGCGACGACGGGCATCATCCTCAAGTCGCTCGTCGACCGCTACGGCGTCCTTCCGCCGGAGCTCATCGAGACGGTCCTGCCGTCGCAGGCCCGGCGCTAACCAAGAGACCCATCCGGCATCGAGCCGGTGACCATGACCCAGCGCGACGGGCGCGATGGACCGACCGGTCCCCGCGCCCGTCGAGCGTCAACCGAAACGTAAGGACGAGAGCCAGACCCTCAGATGGCCGACCAGATCCGTGTCCTGATCGTCGACGATATCCCGGAGACGCGCGACCACCTCTCGAAGCTCCTGGGCTTCGAGGGCGACATCGATGTCGTCGGTGCCGCCGCGTCCGGGACCGAAGCACTCACGCTCGCGACATCGCTCACGCCGGACATCGTCCTGATGGACATCAACATGCCGGACATGGACGGAATCGCCACGACCGAGGAGATGGCCCGCGCCGTCCCGACGGCGTCGGTGATCATGATGTCGGTCCAGGGCGAGGCGGATTACCTCCGCCGCTCGATGCTCGCCGGCGCGCGCGAGTTCCTCGTCAAGCCGTTCAGCAGCGATGAGCTGACCGCATCGATCCGTCAGGTCTACTCCCGCGAGCGCGAGAAGATGTCGCGCATGGCGATCGTCGCCGCGGAAGCCAGCCACGGAGCCGGCGGGACCAGCCTGACCCCGAGCGGGGACCCCGGCCAGGTCGTGGCGGTCTTCAGCCCCAAGGGTGGCGTCGGTCGGACGACCCTCGCCGTCAACCTCGCGGTCGCCGCGGCGACCGAGTTCGGCAAGAAGGTCGTGCTCGTCGACGGCTCGTTCCAGTTCGGCGACGTCGGCGTCCTGCTGAACCTCAATCCCAAGAACAAGTCCATCGCCGACCTCGCCCCCGAGCTCGAGCAGCCCGGTCACGAGGTCGAGTCGATCGATACCTTCGTGATCAACCACTCCGCAGGCATCCGGGTGCTGCTCGCCCCGCCGAGCCCGGAGATGGCCGAGCTGATCACCCCGGTCGGGATCAGGCGCGTGATCGACGCCCTGCGCCTGACGCACGAGCTGGTCGTGGTCGACTGCACGTCGTTCTTCAACGACACGACGCTGGCGATCCTCGACTCGGCCGATACGATCCTGACGCTGCTCAGCCTCGAGATCACAAGCATCAAGAACATGCGTCTGTTCCTCGAGGTGTCGGAGCAGCTCGGTTGGGAGGGCGGCAAGATCCGTCTCGTGCTCAACCGCGCCGACTCGGCGCTCGGGATCCGTGTCGCGGACGTCGAGCATTCGATCGGCCGGAAGGTCGATGAGACCATCGTCAGCGACGGTCGCACGGTGGTCTATGCGCTCAACCGCGGCGTACCGTTCTTCCTCAGTAATCGGGAGGCGCAGGTCTCCCAGGACATCCTCCGGCTGGCACGCTCCATCGTCGGCGAGCGGGTGCAGGTCGCACCCACGACCGAGGACCCGCGCAAGGCCACGCAGAAGAAGTCGTTGTTCGCATGGCGCTGATCGTCGTGACCGATCAGGCCGTCCAGTCCGGCCCTCGGGGCAAGAAGGGGTGTAGATCATGTCCCTGTTGAAGCGGATCGAGAGTGCTCGACCCGGTAGCGCCGGAGAGGCGCCCGCGGGTGGGGCTCCGGTCTCGAACGTACCGGCTCCAGTCGGTGGGCCGCCATCGATGCCGACGACGCCGCGTCTCCAGACGCAGGCGCCCGTCCGGGAGTCGTTCCGGGACGTGAAGTTCCGGATCCAGAACCGGGTCATCCAGGACCTGGATCCGAAGCTCGACCTGTCCAACCAGGTCGAGGTCCGTCGCCAGATCGAAGAGATCTTCGGCAAGGTCATCGACGAGGAAGGCCTCGCGCTGACCCGTGCCGAGCGCGTGCGGATGCTCGAGCAGATCACGGACGAGATCATCGGTCTCGGCCCGCTCGAGCCGCTCCTGCGCGACGAGTCGATCACGGAAGTCATGGTCAACGGGCCCCGCCAGGTCTATATCGAACGATCCGGCAAGCTCGAGCTGACCAACGTCGTCTTCCAGAACGACGACCACGTCATGCGCATCATCGACCGCATCATCGCCCCGATCGGCCGCCGCGTTGACGAGTCGTCGCCCATGGTCGACGCCCGCCTGACCGACGGCTCGCGCGTGAATGCCATCATCCCGCCGCTGTCCCTCGTCGGACCGGTGATCACGATCCGGAAGTTCTCGGCGTCCCCCTTCACCGTCGACGACCTCGTCCGGTTCGGCACCGCGACCGCAGACATGTTCGACTTCCTGCGGGCATGCGTGGAGGCACGGCTGAACATCTTCGTCTCCGGTGGCACGGGCTCCGGCAAGACCACGACCCTGAACGTCCTCTCATCGTTCATCCCGAACGACGAGCGGATCGTCACGATCGAGGACGCCGCCGAGCTGCAGCTCCGCCAGGAGCACGTCGTGACGCTCGAGTCGCGACCACCCAACATCGAGGGCAAGGGCGCCATCCCGATCCGGGAGCTGGTGCGCAACGCCCTCCGGATGCGGCCCGATCGCATCATCGTCGGCGAGTGCCGGTCGGGCGAAGCGCTCGACATGCTCCAGGCCATGAACACCGGCCACGACGGCTCGATGTCGACCGGCCACGCCAACTCGCCACGCGACATGCTTGCCCGTCTCGAGACGATGGTCCTGATGGCCGGCGTCGACCTGCCGCTGCGGGCCATCCGCGAGCAGGTCGCGTCCGCGGTCGACCTCATCGTCCAGCAGAGCCGGCTCAAGGACGGGACGCGCAAGATCGTCAACATCACCGAGGTCCAGGGCATGGAAGGCGATGTCATCGTCATGCAGGACGTCTTCGTCTTCGAGCAGACCGGCGTCGTCGAGGGCAAGATCCAGGGACGCCTCAAGCCGACCGGGATCCGGCCCAAGTTCGTCGAGAAGTTCGAAGTCATGGGCATCAACCTGCCGCCCGGACTCTTCGGCTTCACCTACTAGGGGGTTAGCTCGTGGATGCGTTCACGCTCGCCGTCGCTGCCGTCGCGGCCCTCGCGGTCATCCTGATCGCGTTCGGCGTCGCGGGCTCCGGCAGTTCCGGCATCTCGGACCGCCTCGAGCGCTACGCGTCCGGTCGCGGCGACGGCGCCAAGGCGACGGCGGCAGCCAGCCAGGGTCCGATCAGCGATCTCATCGCCCAAAGCCAGGCACTCGCCAACCTGAACAAGGTCGTCGAGGGTCGGGACTTCGGTGCGAACCTCTCGCGCGAGCTCGCGCGGGCGGACCTGCGGCTCAAGCCGTCCGAGTACCTCTTCATCTGGCTCGGCTCGATCGTCGGCGTCCCCGTGGGGATGTTCATCTTCGGGTTCTTCCTGCCGGCCCTCCAATCGCCGATCGCCCTGCTCGTCGGTGCACTCATCGGCTTCATGCTTCCGAGGTTCTGGCTCAATCGCCGCAAGAACGGCCGCCTCAATGCCTTCAACAAGCAGCTGCCGGACACTATCACCCTGATCGCGAACGCACTGCGCGCCGGCTCCTCGTTCCTCCAGGCCATCGAGCTCGTCGTGCGTGAGTCGCGTCCGCCGATCTCGACCGAGTTCAGCCGCGTCATCCGCGAGGTCAACCTCGGCCTGCCGTTCGAGCAGGCACTCGAGAACATGGTCCGGCGCGTCCGGTCCGACGACCTCGAGCTGATGGCCACGGCGATCTCGATCCAGCACCAGGTCGGCGGCAACCTCGCCGAGATCCTGGACTCGATCGCCTACACCATCCGCGAGCGGATCCGCATCAAGGGCGAGATCCGCACGTTGACGGCGCAGCAGCGCCTGTCGGGCTACGTCGTCGGCTTCCTGCCGATCGGCCTGGCCGGGTTCCTGTTCATCGCAGCCCCCGGGTTCATGGACCCGATGTTCTTCAATCCCCCGGGTATCGCCGGCCTGCCGGCCGGCGTGATCATCCTGTTGTTCGGCGGGATCATGATGTTCATCGGCTTCATGCTCATCCGGAAGATCGTGGATATCGAGGTCTAGTCGATGAGCGACATGTTGCCCATCATCGTCGCCGCGCTCGCCGCGGGATCCATCCTGCTCATCGTCATCGGACTCGCGGGCGGCTCGAACGTCGACCCGGTCCAGGCCAGGCTCACGCAGCTCGGGACGATGCAGGCCAAGAACCTCGAGGAGCTCGAGCTCCAGCAGCCGTTCATCGAGCGGACGCTGCGCCCCCTCGTCGCCAGTCTTTCGGGCCGGATGTCACGAGCAGCGTCGTCCTCGTTCACCGAGCGAACGGAGAAGCGGCTCGCCCTTGCCGGCAATCCCGGCGACCTCAGGGTGTCCGACTGGCTCGGCGTCAAGGCGATCGGCGCGATCGTCATGGGCGTCCTGTTCGCCTTCCTGTTCGGGGTGCTCGGCATCCTCGGCTTCCCGTTCCCGATCGGGTTCGGGCTCGGGATCCTCGGCGCCGTCCTCGGCTACATCCTGCCCGAGTTCTGGCTCGGCGGGCGCGTCAAGAAGCGCCAAAAGGCCATCCTCCTGATGATCCCGGACACGCTGGACCTCCTCACCATCTCCGTGCGGGCTGGTCTCGGCTTCGACGCTGCCCTCGCCAAGGTCGTGGAGAAGCTCAAGGGTCCGTTGTCGGACGAATTCCGGCGAGCCCTCGCAGAGGTCCGCGTCGGCAAGGCGCGCCGGGACGCGCTGCGCGACATCGTGCCGCGCACCGAGGTCGGGCCGCTGACCAACTTCATCGGCGCCATCATCCAGGCCGAGCAGCTCGGCGTGTCGGTGTCGAAGGTCCTGCAGGTCCAGTCCGAGCAGCTACGCATCGAGCGCCGCCAGCGTGCAGAGGAACAGGCCGCGAAGGCACCGATCAAGATGCTCTTCCCTCTCGTCGGATGCATCTTCCCGTCGCTGTTCATCGTCATCCTGGGCCCGGCCATCATCCTCATCGTCCAGAACCTGGGCGGCACCTAACCCCGCGCGGTGACGGCCGCCCGAAACCACACCCGATCGAGCGACCTCGCCAGTGATGTCGAGGTCGCCGACTCGTTGTGGGGCAAGTTCATGGGCCTCATGGGCCGTAAGCCCCTGCCGGCCGGCGCCGGGTTGTGGCTGCCCGATTCGAACGGGATCCACATGATGTTCATGCGCTTCCCCATCGACGCGGTCTTCGTCGGTCGACCCGACGAACGTGGGGCTCGCCCGGTCGTGAGCGTGCATCGCGCCTTGCGGACGTGGACCGGGCTGGTGCCATTCGTGCGCGGGGCGCACGGGGTGCTGGAGCTGCCGATCGGCGCCATCGACGCCTCAGCGACGCAGGTCGGAGACCTGATCCAGATCGCGTAGCGCGGTGGTGGCAGTGCGGCCTAAGCCTGGGTAGAGCTCCCGATATCTCCGCGTCGAGTCCTCCGTTGCATCCTCCCCCACATGACGACCATCGTGTCCGCCGTGCGGGCGGCCGCCGGTCGCGCGCTCGACATCGCGCTCCCGGCATCGTGCGTCGGCTGTGGCGTCGAAGGTCCGGCCATGTGCGGGAACTGTGTCGTCGCACTCGATTCGCGCCTCACGAGCCCGGCCGGCGTCCCGATCGGGCTCCCCGGTGACCTGCCGGAGCCGCTGCTCCAGCTCGAGTGGGCTGCGCCGTTCCACGGCGTCACCCGTGCTGCGCTCCACGCCATCAAATACGGCGGGGAGCAACGCCTCGCGGAGCCTCTCGGTCAGGCTGTCGCCCGGCGATGGGCCATCGCCGGCGTCGGGGCGGACCTGATCGCTCATGTGCCGGTCCACGTCGATCGCGCCCGCGAGCGCGGATACGACCAGGCGGAGCTGATCGCGCGTCATGCCGCGACCGCCCTTGGGCTCCCGCGTGCCGGGCTCCTCCGACGGTCCCGCGCGACGATCGCCCAGTTCGACCTGGACCGACGCGACCGGGCACGCAACGTCCGGGATGCATTCGTGCTCGATCCACGGTCGGCGGTCGACATCCGGGGCCGTTGGGTGCTGCTGATCGACGATGTGGTCACGACCGGCGCGACCCTCGCCGCGTGCGCCGCGACCCTCCACGACGCAGGGGTGCTCGGCGTGTCGGCGATCACCGTTGCCCGGGAACGCTGACCGAAGCACCCGGGTAGCCCGCGGCTATACTCGGACGACGACCCGATAGCCCGGAGGTGCGGCATGCGGACGATCGTGAAGGGCAAGAACGTCGAGGTCCCCGACCGAGTCCGCACCTACACCGAACGCAAACTCCATCGTCTCGAGCGACTGCTCGACGATCGGACCGATGCGATCGTCGAGTTCTCGAACGAGATGCATCGCAGCGCGTCCGATGCGCATATCGCCGAAGTCACGCTCGTCATAGACGGGCGCACGCTGCGCAGCCACGCGGTCGGCATCAGCTATCAGGCTGCCCTCGACGACGTCGTCGACAAGGTCGAGCGCCAGGCGGTCGACTACAAGGAGAAGCCGCGGCTCCGAGCCCGACCCGAAGAGGAGAAGCGGATCCTCCGCGACATCGCGGACGGAACGGCCGATCGAGGTCACGAGCGGCGGATCGTGAAGACGAAGCGGTTTGCGATCGAGCCCATGTTCGAGGAGGATGCGGTCGCCGCGATGGAGGAGCTGGGTCACCAGTTCTACGTGTTCGTCAATGCGGAGACCGAGCGCGTCGCGATCCTGTATGCCCGCGACGACGGCGATCTCGGCGTGATCGAGCCGATCGTCGGCGGCGAATACACCACGGGGCACGACAAGAGCAACGGCCGGCGGCGCTGACCGCTGGATGTTGCCCGACGGTCGACGCCTCGGCGCGCACCTGCCGCTTGCGCCGGGGATGGTCAAGGCGATCGAGCGCGCCCACCTGATCGGGGCAAGCGCGATCCAGGTCTTCGCGGACAACCCCACGGCCTGGCGCCGGCGTCGTGAGCCATCGCCCAAGCTCGCGACGTTCCGGGAACGGTCAGCTGAGTTCGATATCCGGCCGGTGGCGATCCACGCCTCGTACCTGGTCAACCTGCCCGGTCCGGACGATGTCACCTTCGAGCGGTCGGTGACGATGCTGGCCGCCGAGCTCGACACGGCCCCGACGTTCGGGGCTCGGTTCGTGAACGTCCACATCGGATCGCATCGGGGCTCGGGCGTCGGGGTCGGCGTCGCCCGGCTCGTCGAGGGCATCGCGCAGGTGCTCGCGCGCTCGGACGCATCGTCGGCGGGGACGACGATCGTCCTCGAGAACTCGGCGGGTGGTGGTGGCGGCCTCGGCACGAACCTCGACGAGCTCGTCACGATCGCGGACCGCCTCGATCGGCGGGGCGTCGACCGCGGACGCGTCGGGTTCTGCATCGACCTCGCCCACGCTTGGGGAGCCGGCATCGACGTCGGCGATCCAGCGGTCGTGGACGGGTTCCTCGCCGGCTTCGATCGGCACATCGGCCTCGATCGTCTGGCGCTGGTCCACCTCAACGACACGCGGTCGGCGTTCGCGTCGCGCACGGACCGGCATGAGCACCTCGGGGCGGGTCGGATCCCGGTCGCCGGGCTGCAGCACGTGCTGCGCCACCCGCTGCTCACGCGTGCGACGTACATCCTCGAGACGCCCGGGATGGATACCGGCTACGACGCGGTGAACATGGAACGCGCACGCCAGCTGTGGGCCGGCGAGGAGCTGCCGGAGCTCCCGGACGATGCCTTCGAGCTGGCGGGAAGCGCACGTAGGCGGATGGCATCCGGATGACGTCCGAGCGGCTGGCGACGCTGGACCGCGTCGCGCTCCCCGCCCTACTGCTGCTGGCCGCGCTGCTCCGACTCCCCGACCTGGCGACGCGCGGCACCTGGGACGGGGATCAGGGTCACGACATGCTGGTGCTGCGGTCGCTCGTGCGGGACGGGGTGCTGCCGCTCCTCGGACCGCCGACGTCGATCGGGGATGTCCACCACGGCGCCTGGTACTACTACCTCCTGTCGCCGGCGGCGGCCCTGACGGGCGGCGATTCGCCGCTGGCGGTGGTGGCGCTGATCGCCCTTGCCGGGATCGCCGCGGTCGGCGTCGTGTGGTGGCTGGCACGCTCGATCGGCGGCCCTGTCGCAGGCGCGGTCGCGGGGCTCCTGATGGCGACGTCGGCCGCGGCCATCGATGAATCGACCTTCATCTGGAACCCGAACCTCATCGCCCTCTCGAGCGCCGTGGCGCTGGCTGCCGCCTGGCGAGCGTGGTCGGGCGGCGATCGAGGGTGGTGGCTCGTCGCTGCGCTCGGGACCGCGGTCACCATGCAATGTCACGTCCTCGGCGTCGCGCTGCTCCCGATCGTCGGCGTCCCCTTCCTGCTCGACTGGCGTCGCCGGCCGCTCGGTGCGGTACCTGTCGGCGTCCTGGCGATCGTCGTCGCGGCCTACCTGCCGCTCGCGATCAACGAGCTGACCACGGGCTTCTCGGAGGTCCGGGCAGCCACGGACTACATCGCTTCGGGTCGATCGGAGACCGAGGCGGCGATCCCGGTCCGGTTCGGCATCATCGTGTTGCGTGTCGTCGGCTGGCCGCTCACCGGACTCATCACCGACGGGTTCGTCGCCGGGGCGGCCGCGACCGTCGGTGTCGTCGCGATCGTCGCATGGCGATGGCGCTCCACCGATGACTCGGAGCGATCCGTGGTCCGCTGGTTCGGCCTCGGACTCCTCTGGTCGGCGGCGTTCCTGACGATCGCCGCACCGAGCCTGTCGACGGTCGTCCGTGGTCTGCCGAACGACCACTACCACGCATTCGCCGACCCGATGGTGTTCGTGCTCGTGGGGCTTGGGGCCGCTGCATCGGTCCGGCAGCTTCGCGCGCCGCTCGGCTGGGCGTTGGCGGGCACCGCGGTGATCGCCCTCGTCGCGTGGAACGCGACGCACCTCCCGCCGGCCGTCCACCCCGATGGCGGCTTCCCGGCGGGCGATCTGGCGGCAGTACAGGTCGATCGGGCTCTGACCGAGGCCGGCATCGATCGAGGCGGTGTGGTCGAGGTGCGCTCGCTGCCCGAGTTCAAGTCGCCCGAGGCGATGGTCTACCCGCTGGCGCGGAAGGGACGGCCGTATGTGGCGACGCTTCCAGCCGGCACACCCGCGCTCGGTTCCGCCAACCCGTCGAGTGAGATCGTCGGTGTGACCGTGCTGTGCGACCAGCTTTTCCACGAGGCCATCGGCGCCGACTGCGGGGGGCCCGCCGAGGATGCAGAGGCGCGCGACCAGGGTCTGCCGGCCGGAGCGCTCCTGGACCGCTTCGAGGCGGCACCCGGCCGGTGGGTGTCGGTCTATGCCGCGGCGGGTGTCTGACAGCGGATCCGCGCCGGACGTGCGAACGCCGGCGCCCCAGACGCCGGCGTTCGCTGTCCCCGAGACCCGGACGGTGGAGGGCGATCCGGGTCGTGCCCTGGAATGCTCTAGAAGCGGCCGGGGTTCCGGCCAGAACCTCGTGTCACGGATCGGACGGTGCTGACAGCCGTCACCCCGACCTGACCGGTCGGGCCGAGGCCGCCGACGCGCGCGGACATCGGGCGACCGCCCATCGCCGAGCCCATGGGTCGATCTGATCGTTCGCTCCGCTCGTTGGAGCTCGTGCCGGTGGAGCCGCCGCCCGGGAAGGCGCGGCCGAAGCGGCGCATGCGCACCGCCAGGTAGTACTCCATGATCTGGCGGACCTGCGGCTCGGAGAGCAGGTCGTCCGCGCGGAGCGCGTACTCGACGCGAGCCGTGGGGTTCGTCGCGCCCGCGGCGACGAGGCCGAGGTATTGGGGGGTATCGGCGTCATCGCGCAACTCGCGCAGACCACGGGCGAGCTTGGTCGCCGTCCCGAGGGACGGCATCCGGTCACCCCGGATCAAGCGCGAGATCGTCGAGTGATCGACCCCGGACTGTTGGGCCAACTGCCGCTGCGACATCTTCTTGGCCTTGAGCTGCGCTTGTAGCCATTCGTTGAACGCTCGGCCGTTCTGAGTGGTCATGCTGCCTGGGCGCTCCTACGGGCGTGCCGCGTGCGGTCGAACCCCGCCTGTCCGGTGCCTCGATGCCTCGATGATGCTGAGGGCGCCCTCGTGCCTGTATCACCCGTTCGTACGGGTGGAACGTGCACGCACGCAACGCAGGAGCGGACGGGAGTGGTGGGGTCGACCCCGGTCGGATGGGGTCGTACGGCGACCATCGGGTAGGACCAAAGTACCCCGCCGATCGAACGGCCAGTTCGAAGGCCTCGAGAAGGGGTATTTCGACGGCCTTTCGGGCGCTCGTTGCGGGTCATGAGGTACCCGGGCCGGAACGCGGCACCGGTCACGCCGGCGTGGATGCTCGGGATGCGGCTTCGGCCTGGTCGATCCGACCGAGACCGCGCGGCTTTGAGGACAACAGGTACGCGATCGACCCGAACACGATGACCGAGAACACGCTGATGACCCGATCGAGCAGCGCGATCGCGGTCGCTTCGGGCAGCGGCACCCCGTACCCGACGTGCAGCACGCCAACGACACCCGCCTCGACGATGCCGAGACCGGCAGGGCTCAACGGGACCGCCGTGAGCAGGGAGCCGATGAGCGCCACGAACACGGCACCCGACAATCCGAGCGAGACGTCCTCGAAGCCGAGGGCCTGGATGACGAAGAACAGCCGGAGGCCCTCGGTCATCCAGATCAGCACGGTCAGCAGACCGAGCTTGGGCAGATGTCGCGTGACGAGGGCCCCGAACACGCCTTCCTCGAACCGGTCGTACAGCTCGAGGATCTGGTGGGGCAGCGGTAGCGCGACGATGATCTGACGCCCGAAGTTGCGCATCGTCAGCAGCGCGAAGGCGAGGACGGCGACGACGACCACGCCGATGCCGAACACGATCTGGATGGCCGGCGGGAGGCCGCTCCGGAAGCTCCAATAGCCGGCGGCCAGCCCGAGGGTGGCGATCGCGAACAGGTCCAGGATCCGCTCGATGAAGACCGTGCCGAGCGTCCGCGACATCGACGCGGTGCTGTTGATCTTCAGCAGGTACGCCCGGTAGACGTCGCCGAGCTTCGCCGGCACGACGCAATTCACCAGCCAGGACAGGAAGATGATCTCGGTCGAGTCCTTGGTCGAGATCCGTACCCCGGTGCCGCGGAGGAGCGTCGCCCAGCGAAGACCCCGAAGCGGGAACCCGGCATAGAACACGAGCACCGCCGCGAGCACCAGCCAGCCGTTCGCGGCGAGGATCAGGCTCGGGACCTTGGAAAGCTGCCCGCCATTGAGCATGACGAACGCCGTGATCACGACGACCGGGACGGCGATCGACAGGATCGTCCGGGGCTGGCGCAGCCGGCGTCCGATCGACATCCCCTGCGCGGCGAGCTCGGCCTCGGTGGACGGGGAAGCCGTGTCGGGGCCGGGTCGCGTCGCCGCGACGACACCGCCGGCGACGGCGGTCCTGGGATCGATCGCGGGGGTGGCCTCCATCGGGGCCGACAGTACGGTTTCGTCGGTCCCACCAGCCATCGGTCGATGGTCCTGCCGCGGGTCGGTCATGCTCCGACGGGGGGCCGGCTCCGACCGTTGCCCCGAGCTCGTTGGACCCCCTTGGCGAGCGGCGTCCAGAGCCGGACCGCATAGCTCGCGCGGCCCGTGACCAAGGCGGCGGTCGGGAGCGCGGCGAGCAGTCCGGCCGGTGTCGACGGGTCGCCGTCGAGGACCGTATACGCCACCCCGACCTCGATGATCGTGTGCGCATCCGACACGGCGACACCGGGCTGGCCATGCTCGTGCGCCGCCGCGGCAGCCTGCTCGTTGCCGCTGCCCAGGAGCCGCGCGTTGTGAACCTCGATCCAGTCGACGAGCGGGATCAGCGACAGCAACGCGGCATCGCGCAGCAGTGAGCCTCGCAACCTGTCGAACGGATGCGGCATGCCGACCAGACCGCCCTGGGCCCGGACCGACGAGATGGCGTCGGCGGCGGACAGGTCGGAGTCGATCGGTCGCTCGATGAACGCGGCGATCAGGTCGCCTGCACGAGTCCGGACCTCCTGACCGACGATCACGCTCAGTCCGTCGGGCGCCGCATCGCGTGCGCGCAGGGCGCCGTCGATCCGATCGTGGTCGGTGATCGCCAGGTGGGTCAGCCCACGATCCGACGCGGCACGGACGACCTTGGCCGGATCCGACAGGCTGTCGAACGATGCCGACGTATGGCAGTGGAGGTCGACGAAGGACTTGGTGGTGGCACCCTGAGCGTTCATGCTGCTGTTCGCCCTCCGAGGTCCGAGGCGGAGCTCCGCGACGCCATCGGCCCGAGGATTAGATCTGCTGCACCAGGGACTTCTTGAAGAAGTCGAAATGCTCGAGGGCGAGGCCCGTTCCGAGCGCGACGCAGTCGAGGGAGTTCTCGGCCACGTGGCACGGCACCCCGGTCACCTGGGTGAGCAGCTTGTCGATGTTGCGCAGCAGCGCCCCGCCGCCGGACATGACCATGCCCTTGTCGATGATGTCCGACGACAGCTCGGGCGGCGTCTGCTCGAGGACGGAGCGAACCGCTGCGACAAGCTGCTGGAGGGGCTGCTCGATCGCCTCCATCACCTCCGAGGACGTGATGGGGATCGTGCGGGGCAGGCCGGCGATCAGGTCGCGACCGCGGACCTCCATCGTCAGCTCACGCTCGAGCGGGAGCGCGGTGCCGATCTGCATCTTGACCTCTTCGGCCGTCCGCTCGCCGATCATGAGGTTGTACTTCTTCCGGATGTAGGTCGCGATCGCCTCGTCGAACTTGTTGCCACCGACCCGCAGCGAGTGCGACACGACGATGCCGCCGAGGGCGATGACGGCGATCTCGCTGGTCCCACCGCCGATGTCGATGATCATGTTCCCCGACGGACCGCTGATCGGGACGTTCGCCCCGATGGCCGCCGCGAGGGGTTCCTCGATGAGGTAGGCGTCCTTGGCGCCGGCCTTGAGCGCCGCGTCACGGACCGCACGCTTCTCGACCGACGTGACGCCGGCGGGCACGCTGATCATGACCTCGGGCCGGTTGAACCCGATCCGCCCGCGGGTCGCCTTGGCGATGAAGAACCGGAGCATCGCCTCGGTGATGACGTAGTCGGCGATGACGCCATCCTTCATCGGGCGGATGGCCTGGATGTTGCCCGGCGTGCGGCCGATCATCTCGCGCGCCTCTTCGCCCACCGCGACGATCCGGTTGTCGTCGGACACGGCCACGACCGAGGGCTCGGTGATGACGATGCCTTTGCCCTTGACGTACACGAGCACGTTGGCCGTGCCGAGGTCGATTCCGATCTTCATGAGGAGGTGGTGCCGTTCCCTTCCGCGAGGCGCTCGATCCTGGCCCCGAGTTCCAGGAACTTCCCTTCGATGTTCTCATAGCCCCGGTGAACGTGGTGAGCACCGTGGATCGTCGTCTCCCCATCGGCCGCCAGCGCAGCAAGGATCAGCGACGCGCCCGCGCGCAAGTCGCCGATCTCCACCTCCGCGCCGTGGAGCGGTGCGCGACCCGTGATGACCGCGTGATGGGGATCCACGAGGTCCACCTGGGCACCCATCCGTCGAAGCTCCGACAACCAGTCGAGCCGGTCCTCGAAGATGGTCTCGTGGACGTGCGACGTGCCCCGCGCCTGCGACAGGAGGACCGAGGTCGGCGGTTGCAGGTCGGTCGCAAGTCCCGGGTAGGCACCGGTCTCGATGTCGACCGCCTGGAAACCGGGGTCGCCCAGGGCCGACCCATCGACGTCGATCGTGTCGGTCCCGCAGGTGACATCGACGCCGGCCTTCGTGACGGCGTCGATGAAGGTGCCGAGGTGATCGCACGGCGCACCCGTCAGCGTGATCCGGCCGCCCGTCACGGCCCCGGCGATCACGAACGTCCCAGCTTCGATCCGGTCGGGGATCACCCGGTGGCTCGCGCCGCGCAGACGCCGCTTGCCGTGGACTTCGATGGTGTCGGGGTCCGTTCGGGCGATCTCGGCGCCCATCTTCTGGAGGAAGGCGATCAGGTCGTCGACCTCCGGCTCCTGTGCGGCCGGGCGGATCGTGGTGTGGCCGTCGGCGAGCGTCGCCGCGAGCATCGCATTCTCGGTCCCCATCACCGACACGAACGGGAAGCGGACCTCCGCGCCGCGTAGCCGACCCGGCGCCGTGGCGAAGTAGTAGCCGTTGCGGTAGTCGATCTCGGCGCCGAGGGCGCGCATCGCGTCGACATGCAGGTTCACCGGCCTGCGCCCGATGCGGTCGCCGCCCGGGTTGCTGATGATCACCCGGCCGAACCGCGCCAGGAGCGGGCCGAGGAGCATGAACGAGGCCCGCATCTTGGCCGC
Source organism: uncultured Chloroflexia bacterium (assembly GCA_963813535.1). Taxonomy (GTDB): domain Bacteria; phylum Chloroflexota; class Limnocylindria; order Limnocylindrales; family CSP1-4; genus SPCO01. The sequence continues at coordinate 821,538 of CAWEZH010000003.1, forward strand.
AGCTTCGAGCGGCACGAACTGCCATTCGACGTCGCCCGCCGCGACCTCGTAGGTGTTCTCCTCGGGATGATCGACCACGACCCCGAGCTCGATGAGCGTCTGGGCCATGACCCGGACATCCTCGATCTCGGGAACGTTGGTGATGCGGCAGCGTTCGCCCGTCAGCGTCGCCGCGGCGAGCATCTTCAGCGCGGCGTTCTTGGCGCCGCTGATCGCGACCGAGCCGGACAGCGGCCGCCCGCCCTCGATACGGAAGACCTCCCGCGTCACAGGCTCAGGAACGTACTCCCAGTGGAACGGCCGCGCGTCAGCCACGGGTCCGCCCCATGGGATCGCCGCGAGGTCGCGCCCACTGCCCGATCGCCGAAAGGTCGCGCCGTACTGCCTTGATCGCCGCAAGGTCGGCTCATGGCAAGGCGCGGCCGAGCATCGCCCGCGAGCGCACTCTGATGTGCGTGAGCGGGCGAGCGCAGGCCGCAACGCGGCCAGGAGTCGGCCTGGCGGCGATCCGACCTGATCGCCACGACCTATCCTCGATGACGGGGGCCTTCACGGTGACGACGTTCCGCAACGCGGATGCGAAGGAGCGCCTGCTGGAGGGCGGCCCGGGCAGCCGCCAGGTCGACACCCTCGTGGTAGCCCGATTCCAGCGCTCGCTCGGCCTCGCGGCGTGCCTCCTGGGCCTTCTCGAGGTCGATCTCGCTGGCCATGTCGGCCGTCTCGGCGAGGACGACGACCTTGTCCGGTCGGACCTGCAGGAACCCGCCGACGACGGCGAACGACTCCTCGACGCCATCCTTCCGGAACCGCAGCTCACCGACACCGAGCGTCGAGACGAGCGGCGCGTGATGCGGCAGGACCCCGAGCTCCCCCTCGGCGCCGGGCACCTGGACCGAGTCGACGGTGTCCGAGTAGACGCGTCGCTCGGGGGTGACGATCTCGAGGTGGAGAGGCATCAGGACGCCAGCTTCTCGGCGTTCTTGCGGACATCCTCGACAGTGCCGGCCAGGAAGAAGGCCTGCTCGGGCAGCGTGTCGGTCTTGCCCTCGAGGATCTCCTTGAACGACGCCACCGTGTCCTTGATCGACACATACGCTCCCGGACGACCCGTGAACACCTCGGCCACGAAGAACGGCTGGCTGGCGAACCGCTGCAGGCGGCGGGCGCGGGCGACGGTCGCCTTGTCGTCCTCCGACAACTCGTCGATGCCGAGGATCGCAATGATGTCCTGGAGGTCGCGATAGCGCTGGAGGACGCGCTTCGCCTCTTGCGCGACCTCGTAGTGCTCCTGCCCGACGACGTTGGGGTCGAGGACGCGCGATGTCGAGGTCAGCGGGTCGACGGCCGGGTAGATGCCGAGCTCGGCGATGGACCGCTCGAGGCGGATCGTCGAGTCCAGGTGGGCGAACGTCGTTGCCGGTGCGGGGTCCGTGTAGTCGTCCGCGGGGACGAATACGGCCTGGAGCGACGTGATCGAGCCCTTCGTGGTCGACGTGATGCGCTCCTGGAGGCCCGCCATCTCGGTGGCCAGGTTCGGCTGGTAGCCGACCGCCGACGGCATCCGTCCGAGCAGGGCCGATACCTCCGAGCCTGCCTGGGTGAACCGGAAGATGTTGTCGATGAAGAGAAGGACGTCGCGGCCCTCCTCGTCGCGGAAGTACTCCGCCATGGTCAGCCCGGTCAGGGCGACCCGCTGACGGGCTCCCGGCGGCTCGTTCATCTGACCGAAGGCGAATGCCGTCTTGGCGAGGACGCCCGACTCGGTCATCTCGGCGATCAGGTCGTTGCCCTCGCGGCTGCGCTCGCCGACACCGGCGAAGACCGAATAGCCGGAGTGTTCCTGGGCGACATTCCGGATCAGCTCCTGGATGATGACGGTCTTGCCGACGCCGGCCCCACCAAAGATGCCGATCTTGCCGCCCTTCTTGAACGGGCAGATGAGGTCGATGATCTTGAGGCCGGTCTCGAAGACTTCGACCTCGGTCGACTGGTCGTCGAAGGCGGGCGCCTTGCGGTGTATCGGGAGGTGGACCTTGGCATCGACGGGGCCCTTGTTGTCGATCGCCCGGCCGAGGACGTCGAACACTCGACCGAGCGTCGCCTCTCCGACCGGCACGGTGATCGGGGCTCCGGTGTCGCGCACGGGGACACCGCGGGCAAGGCCGTCCGTCGTGGTCATCGCGACCGAGCGGACCCAGTTGTTGCCGAGATGCTGCTGGACCTCACAGACCAGCGAATCCTGGCCCTCGCGCTCGATCTCGACGGCGTTGTAGATCGCGGGCAGCTGGCCTGCCGGGAACTCGATATCGACGACGGGTCCGGTGATCTGGATGACCCGACCGGTCGCGGTCGGTGCGGCGGTCGCCATGGGTGGGATGCCTCCTGGGTCGTGGCGCGTCAGCGGGCGTTGGCGCCCGACGCGATCTCGATCATCTCGCGGGTGATGTTGGATTGGCGGACCTTGTTGTACGAGAGCGTCAGGTCCTCGATGAGCTCCTCGGCATTCTCGGTGGCATTCTTCATCGCGACCATCCGGCTCGATTCCTCGCTCGCCTTGGCCTCGAGGACGGCCTGGAACAAGCGGGTCGCTACGTAGCGCGGAAGCAGCTCCCGAAGGACGGTCGCGGCATCCGGCTCGAAGATGAACTGGTTGCCGGGGATCCCCTCGGTGTCTTCCGATGGCTCGATCGGGAGGAGCTTGTCGAGATCCGGCTTCTGCGTCAGGGTCGACACGAAGCGGCTGTAGATGACGTCGACCCGACTGATCTTGCCCTCGAGGAAATCGTCGGTGATGAGCCTCGCGAGCGGGATCACGTCGGCGAATGTCGGTCGATCCCCGAAGCCCGGGAAATGCGCCTCGAGCGGCACGCCGGCGCGGCGCATGGAGTCACGGCCCTTCCGCCCGACCGTGACGACCGTGAGGTCACCCGGTCGTTCGGTGATCTCGCGGGCCGCGAAGCGGATCGTGTTGGTGTTCAGCGGACCCGCCAGGCCACGGTCCGTCGTGACCAGCACGATCAGGCGCTTGCCCCCTTCCCGTTCGGCGAGCAGCGGATGGTCTTCGCCGCTGAGCACCGTCGCGAGGTCGGCCAGGACTTCGTCGATCACGTCGCTGTAGGGACGAGCCGACAGCGTCGAGTCCTGGGCGCGCTTCAGCTTCGAGGCGGCAACGAACTGCATGGCTCGCGTGATCTGCTTGATGTTCTTGACGGCGCCGATCCGCCGCCGGATGTCGCGCTGAGATGCCATCGGAGGTCAGCAGCCGCCCTGTTCGGCCCGGCCGCACGCAGTCGTCACTTCTCGGTGGGCTCCGTTGCGTCAGCCTGGGCATCGTCGGTTGCCGGTGGCTGGGCATCGTCAGGGTCGGCCACGGCATCCGGGTTGACGGCGTCAGCCGCGGCCGCGGTCGGGGACGGTGTGCTCGAGATCGACGCCGGTGGCGGCGCGGCCTCCTTCGGCGCTGCGGGCTTCGCGGCGTCCATCCCGAAGGCCTCGACGCGGAAACGCTCGATCGCGTCATCGAGGGCGGCCGAGATCTCGTCGGTCAGCGCGTTCGTCTCGCCGAGCTCGTTGAGGATCTCGGGCCGCTCGGTCTCGAGGAAACGATAGAACTGGCTCTCGAACTCCTTGACCTTCGCGGTCGGCACATCGTCGAGCTTGCCCGTCGTCGCGACGTACAGGATCGCCACCTGCCGCTCGACCGGGAGTGGCTGGTACTGCGGCTGCTTGACGATCTCCGAGAGCTTCTCGCCGCGCGTGAGCTGGTCGCGCGTGGCCTTGTCGAGGTCGGACGCGAACTGGGCGAACGCGGCCAGCGCGCGGTACTGGGCGAGGTCGAGCTTGAGCGGCGCCGCCACGCTCTTCATCGCCTTGGTCTGTGCCGCCGAACCGACGCGCGAGACCGAGATGCCGATGTTGAGCGCCGGCCGCTGCCCCGCGTTGAACAGGTCCGTCTCGAGGAAGATCTGGCCGTCGGTGATCGAGATCACGTTGGTCGGGATGTAGGCGGAGACGTCGCCGGCCTGGGTCTCGATGATCGGCAGGGCCGTCAGCGACCCGCCGCCGTTGTCGTCGTTGAGGCGCGCCGCTCGCTCGAGCAGGCGGCTGTGCAGGTAGAAGACGTCGCCCGGGTACGCCTCGCGGCCGGGCGGTCGTCGCAACAGCAGCGCCATCTCGCGATACGCCCACGCGTGCTTCGAGAGGTCGTCGTACACGCACAGGGCGTCCTTGACGAGTCCCTGGCCTTCGACTTCGACGCCGTTCTCCATGACCTCCTCGCCCATGGCGACCCCGGAGTACGGGGCGAGGTACTGGAGCGGCGCCGGGTCCTCGGCGCCGGCCACGACGACGATGGTGTGCGCCATCGCGCCGTGCTCCTCGAGCACGGCGACGGTGTTGGCGACCGTCGAGAGCTTCTGGCCGATGGCGACGTAGATGCAGACGAGGTTCTTGCCCTTCTGGTTGATGATCGCGTCGATGGCGATGGCGGTCTTGCCGGTCTGGCGGTCGCCGATGATCAGCTCGCGCTGGCCCCGGCCGATGGGGATCAGGGCGTCGATGGCCTTGATACCGGTCTGGACCGGTGTGTCGACGGACTTGCGGACGATGACACCGGGGGCGATGCGCTCGACCGGGCGGGTGGACGTGGCGCCGATCGGACCCTTGTCGTCGAGCGGGCGGCCGAGCGGGTCGACGACCCGACCGAGCAACGCGGCACCGACGGGGACCTCCACGACGCGACCGGTGGTCTTGACCGTGTCGCCTTCCTTGATCGATTCCGCCTGACCGAGGATGACCGCGCCGACCGTCTCCTCCTCGAGGTTGAGGGCCAGGCCCACGACCCCGTTCGGGAACTCGAGCATCTCGGACGCCAACGCCCCGTCGAGCCCGTAGATCTGGGCGATGCCGTCGCCGACCTCGACGACGGTCCCGACGCTGCGCGTCTCGACGCCGGCGTCGAACGAATCGATCGCGGACTTGATGATGCTGGTGATCTCGTCGGAACGGATGGCCATGGTGCGGGTCTCCTAGAAGGCGCCCGAGGCGAGCTGATTCCGTAGCCGCTCGAGGCGACCCCGGACGCTCCCATCGATCATGCGGTCGCCTACCCTCACGACGAGGCCGCCCAGCAGGCTGGGGTCGACATCGACGTCGAGGGCGATGCGGCCGCCGGTGGACTCTTCGAGCCGCGCGGTCAACTCCCGGACCTCGTCCGGGGTGAGCTCCATCGCGGACGTCGCGGTGGCGTGGGTGATGCCCTGGCGCTGGTCGTCGAGCCGACGGAACTCGGCTGCGACGCGGGGCAGCTCCTCGATCCGGCCCCGCCGGAGGAGCAGCCGGATGAGGTTGAGGACCGGTTCGGCGACGCGCGTGCCGAGCATGTCGGCGAGCGCCGCAGCACGACGCTCCACCGGGATCGCCGGGTTGGCGAGCACCGTGAGCGCGCGCTGGTCACCGGCGACCGTGGCGGCGAGTTCGAGCTCGCTCCGCCACTGCTCGAGCGTGTCGTCACGCATGCCGACCTGGAAGGCCGCTTCGGCGTAGCGTCGCGCAGCAGAGTCCCGGCGGGCCATCAGTTCTTCGAGTCGAGGTCGACCGTGGACGACAGGAACTCTTGGACGAGCTTCCGCTGACGCTCGCCGGTCATCGACTCACCGACGACGCGACTCGCGGCCGCCAGCGCGAGGTCGGCGACCTCACCCCGGAGCTCTGCGATCGCCCGCTGCTTCTCGGCCTCGATGTCGCTCATCGCGCGCTCACGCATCCGCTCGAGCTCTTCGCGCGTGGCGGCGATGTCCGCCTCGCGGGTCTCCTGCGACACGCGCTGGGCGCGAGCCAGGATCTCGCTGGACTCCCTGCGGGCTTCGGCGAGCGTTTCGATGCGCTCCGCCTCGGCGTTCTCGCGATCACGACGAGCCTGTTCAGCGTCCTTGAGCCCCTGCTCGATCCGATCGCGCCGATCATCGAGCATCTTCGAGACGGGCTTGAACGCGAACGTCCAGATGAGAACGAAGAAGACGACGAAGTTCAGCGCTCCGACGATCACCCAGAACAGGTTGACCTGGAACGGCGCGGCAGCACCCTCCTCCGCGGTCAGCTGGGCGACCGCGCGACCGATCTCGGACGCGACGGCGAGGACATCCACGATGGTCTCTCCCTGCCGGAAGGGCTAGGCGGGCTGGATGAAGATCGCCAGCAGGCCGACCACGATGGCGAGCACGCCAAGGCCTTCGGCGAACGCCGCGAGGATGATCGCGATGCCGCGGATCTGGCCGGCGGCGTCCGGGTTGCGACCGATCGCCTGGGCGGAGAGACCGCCGATGATGCCGACCCCGATGCCGGGGCCGATCACCCCGAGGGCGGCGAGTCCGGCGCCGAAGTACTCCATATCGTGACTTCCTCCTACTGCCCGGCCCTATCGACCGGGAACGTTGTTGGGACCGTTGGTGGTAGGCCCATCAGTGGGCTGGTTGGAGCTGGTGGCCCTGGCCATCGCCGGCGTCGAGCGCCTCCTCGGCGACATGACCCTCCTCGTGCTCGTGGCTCTCGATCGCCAGAGTGATGAAGATGAGCGTCAGGACGGAGAAGATCAAAGCCTGGATGGCATTGAGCATGACTTCCAGGCCGAGCAGCGCCACGGGGATGAAGGCGATCGTCAGCGCGGTGATCACCCCGAGCGCGACCTCGCCACCGTAGATGTTGCCGAAGAGTCGCATCGACAGCGTCACGGGCTTGACGAACTCGAGCATCAGCTCGACCAGACCGACGAACAGGGCGATCACCCCGGCCGCGACACCGTTGCGGAACTCGTAGAGCGGGAAGAACTTGCCCAGATAGCCGCGAACGCCCAGCCGGCGGAACCCCTGGAACTCGAAGTACAGGAAGCTCACGAGCGCCAGTCCGATCGTGATGTTCACGTCGCTCGTCGGGGCACGAAGCTGCGGGATCCTGCCGACCGGCGGCACGAGACCGCTCCAGTTCGAGAACAGGATGAGGATGAAGAAGGCGATGAAGAGCGGGACGTAGGGGCGGGCCGCCGGCCCGGCGATGCTGACCCCGAAGTCGCCGAGGGACTCGTACAGGAATTCGAACGCGTTCTGCGCCTTGCCGGGCAGCAGCTGGCGACCGCGGGTCATGAGGATGACCACGACGAGCACGATGGCCATGACGATCCACATCGTGAGGATCGTGGAACTGATGCTCGGCGTGAACGTCACGAGCTCATCGGCCGGGGCCTGCGGGCCGATCACGGCGTGCGGTGCGGGGAGCTCGAGAGTGCCGTTGATGAAGCAGACCGGGAATGCGCACGGGTCACCCGGCGACCCTCCGTGCGGGTCGAAGGGCGGCACGAGGATGAACGCGACGATGTTCCCGATGATCACCAGGCCGATGAGCAGGAACCAACGTGAGGACAGCCCGCGCCCTCGCGGCGTCGGCTGGGCCTCAGGGTCCCGGGGGTCGACCCGCTCGCTCGACAAACGTCCTCCGCTCCACACACAGGAGCGCGGCGTTCCGCCGCGCTCGCTTCCTGCCTTCGGTCGGCCAGCCCGACCTCATTCTGTCGACTTGAGGAACCTCATGACCAGTCTGTAGATCGTCACTGCGCCGGCTCCGGCGCCGACGAAGAAACCGATGAGTACGAAGATCGGGATCGTCCCGAGTCGCGTATCGGCCCAGTAGCCGATCCCCACGCCCACCAGCGTCGTCACCAGGAGTGAGAGGCCGATCTCCGAGAAGAGGATCGCGTAGGCCCCGCCACGGCCGGGCTCGATCATGGACGACCTGTCAAGGCAGCGGAAGTGTAGCAGCTGCGCGCCGCGGACTGCCAACGCCGGTCAGTTCGGCGCGACCTCGACTGAGACCGTTGGGCTCGGCGACGGCGACGGGCTCGCGACGGCCGGGACGCCGGTCGCCGACAGGACGCCGGCACGTTCGCGCGGCCAGATCCCCACGACGATCCCGAGCACGACGGCCAGGCCCAGCCCGGCTGCGAGCAGCTCGACCGACACGGTGGAGCGGGTCGGGAGGGCGGCAGGTGTCACGCTCGGCACGGGTGCCCCGGCGACGACGATCCGCTTGGGCGCCATCGCGATCGGCGGCCCACCGAGGACCTCGCGGACCACCTCTGCCCTCGCAGCGGCGGCGCGCTCGTCGATGATCCGCCGCTCCTCACGGGTCAGCGTCGAGATGCCCAGCCAGGATCGGAGTGAGTAGGCGGCGACCGACCGGTCGATGACGTCCAATGCCGGGCCCAGTGGTCCCCTTCGATCCGCGTCCGCGCCACGGTAGCGGCCGGCCTTGCGGTCGGCGTATGCACCGGTGCGCTGGGCGACCGTGGACGCCAGGAGCAGGGCCGCGATGGCGATGAAGATGACGACAGGTGGATCGATGCGCATCGCCCGGCGGATGCTAGCACCGGTCCGTTCTGCTGCAGACCCCTCCGCACCGCACGTGTTGCGTGCGCGCCACGGCTCGCGGACCGAATCCGCGCCGGTCAGTGCTCATGGTCGTCCTCCATCGCGTCCGCCGTCTCGTCCTCCTTCTCGTACGACTCCGCTTCGAGCTCCTCCGGTCGGTCGAAGGCGCCGCGCGTGGGGCCGAACAGGACGAGACCGGCCACGATGAACAGGCTGAGGAATGCGTAGGCCTGCGTGACCTCCTGCACGAGCAGGGCCAGGATCCCGAGGCCGGCGCACACCGCGTAGATGAACAGGACGGTGTTCCGATGGGACAGCCCGAGGTCGAGGAGCCGGTGGTGGATGTGGGACCGATCGGGTGTGAACGGCGAGCGTCGCTGTGACAGCCGACCGACGATGATCCAGAACGTGTCGATGATCGGGACGCCCAGAACCAGCAACGCGACCGCCACCTTGGCGTTCCCGAGGATCGAGAGGATCGCCAGCGTATAGCCGACGAACTGGACGCCGGTCGTGCCGCTGAAGATCTTGGCCGGATAGAAGTTCCAGCGCAGGAACCCCAGGAGGGCGCCGGCCAGCGCGAAGCACAGGACCGCGATGAGCGGCTGACTCACCTGCGTCGTGAGGCTGATGACTCCGAGCGTGACCGAGGCGATCAGGGCGACGCCGGTGCTCAACCCGTCAAGACCGTCGATCCAGTTGATGCTGTTGATCATCCCGACGATCCAGAACACCGTGACGCCGGTCGCGAAGGGCTCCACGAAGCGGATGACGCCGGGACCGAAGGGGTTGTTGATCAGGACGATGCCGATACCCAGCACCGATGCCCCCAACGCGAGCAGGACCTGGCCGAGGAGCTGCCACCGGGCGCGCAGGTCGTAGAGGTCGTCCAGCGCACCGATCAGCGCGGCGACGGCACCGCCTGCGAACAGCGCCACGAGGTCGCCGAGCGCGATGTTCAGTGGCATCGGGACCCAGCCGGCCATCTCGTTCAGGAACGCGAACGGGACCGCCACGACCAGGAATGCGACCGCGATCGCGACCCCGCCGGCCCGTGGCACCGGACGGGTGTTCACGCGACGGGCGTTCGGGCGGTCGACGATCCCGTAGCGGCGGACGGTCCGCCGCACCACCGGCGTGAGCAATAGGGCGATCGTCGCGGTCAGCAGGAAGACCACGATGATCGGGCCGAGGCTGTCCGCGGCCCCTTCGATGAACGTCACGTCGGCGTCGCGACGGTCCGCGGCGCGTCGATCCGGGGCGCCTCGATCACGCGGCCGGCAGCCCCGGTACCGGGAACCGTGCGACGATCTCCGCGACCTCGCCGGCGAGCCGGCGCTGGACGGCCTCGTCCTCGCGCGAGCGGATGGCCTCGATGATGATCCGGCCGACGCTGCGCATCTCGTCCTCGCCGAACCCACGGGACGTGGTGGCCGGCGTGCCCAGCCGGATGCCGGATGCCGTGTTGGGCGGCAGCGGATCGAACGGGATGCCGTTCTTGTTCACCGTGATGCCGATCTCGTCGAGGAGATGCTCGGCCTCCTTGCCGGTCACGCCGAGGGGCGTCACGTCCACGAGCATCAGGTGGTTGTCGGTGCCGCCCGAGACGACCCGGGCTCCCTCGCCGGCGAGTGTCTCGGCCAGCACGGCGGCGTTCCGGATGGTCCGGCGCTGGTCCTCGCGGAACGGTTCCTCGGCAGCCAGCTTGAAGGCGACGGCCTTGCCGGCGATCACCTGCATGAGGGGACCGCCCTGGACACCCGGGAACACGGTCTTATCGATGGCCGCCCCCAGCGATCCCTTGAGCGCCGGGAAATCGGTCGCGTCGACGCTGTCCGGAAGCTCGGTCCGGGCGAAGATCATCCCGCCGCGCGGCCCCCGGAGCGTCTTGTGGGTGGTCGTCGTGACGATGTCTGCGTGGGGGAACGGGCTCGGGTGGACGCCCGCAGCGACCAGCCCGGCGATGTGGGCCATGTCGACGAACAGGAGTGCCCCGACGCCGTGCGCGATGGCCGCCATCCGCTCGAAATCCCAGAGCCGCGGGTAGGCGCTGGCCCCACCGACGATCAACTTCGGGCGCACCTCGCGTGCCTGCGACTCCATCGCGTCGTAGTCGATCCGCTCGGTGTCCTGGCGAACGCCGTAGGCGTGGACCTCGTAGAGCTTGCCGCTGAAGTTGAGCTTCATGCCGTGGGTGAGGTGGCCGCCGTGGGCGAGGTTCATCCCGAGGATCCGGTCACCCGGCTCGAGGACGCTGAAATAGGCCGCCATGTTGGCCTGGGCACCGGAGTGCGGTTGGACGTTGACGTGCTCCGACCCGGGGTATAGCGAGATGGCGCGCTCCTGGGCGAGGACTTCGGCGACGTCGACGAATTCGCATCCGCCGTAGTAGCGCTTACCGGGCAGGCCCTCGGCGTATTTGTTGGTGAGCCAGCTGCCCTGGGCTTCCATCACGGCAGCCGAGACGTAGTTCTCGCTGGCGATCAGCTCGATGTTCTCGTGCTGGCGACGTCGTTCCCCTTGCATCGCCGCCCAGAGGTCGGGGTCGATCTCGGCGATGGACTCGAGCGCCAGGCCGCGCGGCTGGGAGATGGTCATCGCGTGGCGGCTCCTTCCTGGACGGTATCTTCCCACGAACGACATCCCACACGACCGAGGTTCGCGGAGCCGATGGCCCTCATGACGATCGACCCACCCGTCCTGTCATCCGAACAGCTCGACCGGGTCGACACGCCCGCGTTGATGGTCGACCTCGACCGGATGGACGCGGCGATCGCCCTGATGGCGTCCTCGATGGCGGATCGCGGTGTGGCGCTGCGGCCCCATGCCAAGACGCACAAGAGCATCGAGGTCGGACGGCGGCAGGTCGAGGGGGGCGCGAGCGGCCTGACGGTCGGCACGATCGGCGAGGCGGAGGTCTTCGCCGATGCCGGACTCGACGACCTGTTCATCGCCTACCCGCTGGTCGCCGCCGGGCCGAAGGCCGAGCGGCTCCGCGGATTGGCGGCGCGCTCGAGGCTCCGCGTCGGCATCGACTCGGCTCTGGGAGCTCGCGCGGTCGCCGAGGCGCTAGGCGAGGATCGGGGCGGCGTATCGCTCCTCATCGAGATCGACTCCGGCGGCCGACGGAGCGGCGTGGCGCCGGAGGACGCGGGCGACGTGGCACGCGCCGCGGTCGACCTCGGCCTCGACGTGATCGGCGTGTTCACGCACGGTGGGCATGGCTATGCCGGACCCGACGCGCGCGACGCGGCTGCCGAGGACGAGGTCCGGACGCTGGCCGTGGCTGCCGGCGGACTCCGCTCGGTCGGGGTCGAGGCCAGCGTCGTCAGCGCGGGATCGACGCCGACCGCGCTCGGCTCGGCGCGCGGCGGCGTGACCGAGGAGCGCCCGGGGACGTACGTGTTCGGTGACCGTCAGCAGGTCGCCCTTGGCTCCATCGCCCCGGATGCCGTGGCGGCGGTCGTCGTCGCACGGGTCGTCAGCGCCGACCGAGCGGGGCGACGATTCGTGATCGACGCCGGCGCGAAGACCCTGAGCAAGGATGTCCCGGCCTACATCCCCGGACATGGGGAGATCCCCGAGCTCCACGGCGCGGTCGTCGAGCGGGTCTCCGACTACCACGGGGTGGTCGACGTGGCGGACGGGGCACCGATGCCGGAGGTCGGCCGGGTCGTGATCGTCGTCCCGAACCACATCTGCCCCGTGGTGAACCTGTTCGACACGTTCCTCACGACGCGAGGCGGTGAGGTCGTCGACACGTGGCGGGTCGACGCTCGGGGCCGGAACGGCTGAGTCAGGCTCCTCGCTCGCCGGCACGAAGCTCGTGCTCCACGCCGGCACGGTCGAGGACGGCCGCGACGTCGACGATCGGGATCGCGCCGACCCGCAGGACGCTGGGCACCCGGCCCGTACAGTCGACGACGGTGGACGCCGGGCCCCCATGGGCCGGGCCACCGTCGAGCACGAGATCGATCACCTCGCCGAGCTGCTCGACGATCGCGGCTGCGTCGGCGGCTTCCGGCAGCCCCGACACGTTGGCGGATGTCGTCGGGAGAGGGCCCACCTCGCGGGCCAGGGCGCGTGGCGCGTCGTGGTCCGGGACGCGCAGCCCGATCGTGGCCGCACCGCCGGTCAGCACGGCCGGCCACTGGACGTCGGGTCGCTGCGGGACGACGACGGTCAGGCCGCCGGGCCAGCACGCGCTCGCCAGCGCCGAGGCCGCGGGAGTCATGACGCCCGCGCTCGCGGCCTGGGCGGCGTCGTCGAGTAGCAGCATGATCCCCTTGTCGGGCGGGCGACGCTTGGCGGCGAACAGGCGCTCGATCCCGCCAGGCGTCGAGACGGCGACGGCGATCCCGTAGACCGTGTCGGTCGGCAGTGCGACGATCCCGCCGGCACGCAACATCTCGACCGCCGCGGCTCGACCGGCGGTGTCGTCGGGGACGACCCGGGCGCTCACGAGCGCGCCTCGATCGCCGCATCCTCCAGCCGCCGCGCGTTCGCCTGCACAGCGGATGGCGACGCAAGGACGAGGTCCTCGATCATCCGGGCGGCCCCGTCATCCTCGAGTGGTTCGGCGACATACCGTGCCGCAGCCCTGACCTCCGCGGGCGCGCTGGGCATGGCCGTCCCGTGGCCGACCTCGACCAGCATCTCGAGATCATTCCACTGGTCGCCGATCGCGAGCGTCGCGGCGAGCGGGATGCGCAGGCGGCGCGCCAGGAAGCGGATGGCCCGGCCCTTCGAGACGCCCGGCGCCACGAACTCGAGGAAGCGCGGATGCGAGATCGTGACATCGGCCCGCCCAGCGAACTCGGCACGGGCAAGGGGCGCCACGTCGGTCGGTATGGGTGGCTCCCCGACAGCCAGGATCTTCGTCACCGGATGGGTGATCGCCTCCAGCAGGTCGGGGACGAGCTCGGCGCGTGCGCCCATGAATGACGAGTAGTCGTCGGCCTTCGGGTCGTCGGCACGCAGGATGAACCGCTCGAGGTGGTTGACATGCGGGTCCAGGCCGCGGGCTCGCGTCCATTCCAGGATGCCGCGGGCGGCCTCGGCGGGGAGCGGCGTGTGGAGCAACAGCTTGCCGAGGCGTCGCGAGTCGGGCAGCGGCATCGCCCGGATCAGCCCGCCCTGGTACCCGACGATCGGGCCGGTGAGGCCGAGGTCCCGCGCGAAGCGCATCGCCGACGAGACCATGCGACCCGTCACGAGGGATACGGCCACGTCCATCGCCATCGCGCGGCGGACAGCCGCGATGGTCCGGTCGGCGATCTCGTGATCGTCGCCGATGATCGTGCCGTCGATATCGAGGGCGATGAGGCGGATCGGGAGCTCCGGTTCCGGCGTGACCGGCAGGTTGGCGGGCATCAACGGCGTGCCGACGGTCGCGAGCGTCACGCCCGAGCCCGACGCATGCGCAGGACCCGCGGCAGTCCCGCCAGGTCGCGGATCATCTCGCCCGTCCAGTCCGACGACCGCTCCACGCTGAGCGCAAGGGCGGCCTCGCCCTGGTCGCCGCCGATCTCGAGGAGCGCCGTGCCATCGGCGGCAAGGCCCCACGGCAACTGCTCGAGCAGCCGCCCGATGACCTGCAGGCCATCCGATCCCCCGTCGAGCGCCAGCCGCGGCTCGAAGTTCGTGCTGACGGGCCGGTCCGCGAGCGCGTCGAGCTCGGCGGTCCGCACGTATGGCAGGTTCGCGAGCAGGATGTCGTACGGCTGTGACCGCGCAGTGGGCGGGAGGAGGTCGCTCGCCTCGAAGCGCAGGCGGTCACCGACCCCGTGGGCGACCGCGTTCTCCCGGGCCAGGTCAAGCGCCTCGGGCGACACGTCCACGGCGCTGATCTCGACGTCGTCGGGCGGCACGCGCCGTTTGCGAAGGGCGACGGCCAGTGCCACGGCGATGGCTCCGCTCCCGGTCCCGACGTCGACCACGCGCAGCGGCCCCACTCGATCGAGGCCCGACGTGAGCGCGGCCATGATCGTGTCGATCGCGGTGTCGACGAGGAGCTCGGTCTCCGGGCGAGGTATCAGCGCTCGTGCGTCGACCGTCAGGGCGATGCCGTGGAACTCCTTCATCCCGCGCAGGTACGCGACCGGTTCGCCGAGCTCCCGCCGCGCGATGAGCGCGTGATAGGTCGCCTCCGCATCGATCCCGACCGGCGCGTCGCCGTGGGCGATCACGGCGGTCCGATCGACCCCGATGGCGAACGCCAGCAGCAGCTCGGCATCGAGGCGCGGCGTCTCGGATCCTGCCGCGCGAAGGCGCTCCGTGCCGGCCTCCACGAGCGCGCGGGTCGCGGTCATCGCGGCCGCGTCAGAGTCGGATGGTGACGGCGACGTCGCCGGCCTTGCGCAGGACCTCGGCGCTGGTCGTGCCCCGCCACCGGTGGAAGAGCAGGTCGACCGACGAATCGCCGATGCGCAGGTCGGTGAGGGTCACCTTGCCGAGCCAATCCGGCAGGTGAGGGTGCAGGAGCTCGAGCTCCTGACGGTTGGCGTGGGCTCGCAGTCCGAGCATCGTCTCGAGGAACAGGAACGACGAACCGGCCGCCCATGCCTGCGGCGAGCAGGCCACTGGGTAGGGCACCGGCGTGTGCGCGTCCGTGCGGTCGAAGCCGCAGAACAGCTCCGGGAGGCGGAAGTCCTGGAATCCCTGGGCCGCTTCCATCATCTGTCCGACGAGGCGGTTCGATGCGTCGTCGAAGCCGTACCGCTTGAAGCCGGCTGCGATCAGCGACGTGTCATGCGGCCAGACGGTGCCGGTGTGATAGCCGATCGGGTTGTAGCCGGGCTGATCGGCCGCGAAGGTCCGCACGCCCCAGCCCGAGAACATCGAGGGCCGCAGGATCTGGTCGACCACGTCGCGCGCGCGATCCGGCAGGACGATGCCGGACCACAGGCAATGCCCGGCGTTGCTGGCGATCGCGTCGGCCTGCCGCTTGTCGCCATCGAGCGCCATCGCGTAGTAGCGCCGATCGTCCATCCAGAAGGCCTGCTCGAATCGCGTGGCGAGCTGGTCGGCCTCGGCGTCGAGCCGGATGGCCAGATCCGTGTCGCCGCGGATCGCGGCAAGCCTCGACATGCGCCGCTTCGCGTCGTAGACGTAGCCCTGGACCTCGGCGAGGGCGATGGGCGGCACGGCTTCGCGCCCGTTCCGATCGCGGATCGCATCGCTCGAGTCCTTCCAGCCTTGGTTGAGCAACCCGCGATCCGAGCGACGCTCGTATTCGACGAAGCCATCGCCATCGCGGTCGCCGTACCGATCGATCCACTCGAGGGCGGCCATCGCATTCGGCCACAGCCGATCGACCGTCGCCATGTCGCCGGTCCAGTCGAACGTCGCCCCGAACAGGATCAGCCAGAGCGGGGTCGAGTCGACCGAGCCGTAGTAGGGCGTATGGGGCAGCTCACCGGAGCGTGCCATCTCACCGGTCCGCAGCTCGTGCAGGATCTTGCCTGGCTCCGCGTCACGTGATGGGTCCTCGACGGTCGCCTGATAGGCGGCCAGCACGTCCAGGATCTCGACGGCGATCTGCGGTCGGAAGGCGAGCGCCTGGAACGCGGAGATCAGTGAGTCGCGTCCGAACAGGGTCGTGAACCACGGCACGCCGGCCGACACGTATCGCTGATCGGGTCCCGGCCCCTCGTTGACGAGCAGGCGCAGGTCCGACACCGAGCGCTTGACGACGAGATTGAACAGCTCGTGATCGCTGAGGACCGAGGTCGTCCCCCGTTCCCAGGCGTGGTACGCGGCGGCGCCCTCGTCGGCGGACACGCGGGGGACGTCGGGGAAGAGCGCCGCGTGGTCGGCCGGACGATCCGTCCCGTCGCCCTCATGCCCGGCCGATGGCGGGCGCGGGCCGGTCCGTGCACCAGGTCGTCCAGCTGAGCACCTTCGTCTCGCCGGGTCCCAGGCTCAAGGTCCACTTCAGCCGCACCGCAGCCCCGGAGTCGGATCCGTCGGGGCGTGGCTGGTCGACCGCCTCGGCGACCTCGACCGGCTCCGAGAAGGCGAGGTGGGTCAAGCGCTCGATCCCATCGAGCCCGACGTAGCGGAAGGTCACCCGATCGTCGGTCACCGCCACGGGCAGCTGATATCCGCGCTCAGCGCGCGGGTACCCGCGGACCTCGAAGATGTCCGCGCCGTCGGCGCCGAGCTCGAGGTCGACCGGGACATCGGACGTCCGCGCCGCGTGGTTGACGACCTTGACCCGCTCCGACACGCCGTCGCCGCCGATCAGCCGCTCTCGGCTGATCCCGATCGTCCGGCCGACAAGCTCGTCGAGCGGATGCACCTTGGCGTCGGGGTTCCGATCCGCGGAGGGATTCGTCATCTGGATCCCGCCCCGGTAGTTCGAGCCGACCGACGTCTGCAGCAGGACCGGCCGGATGCCGCCGATGCGCAGCACGGAGCAGGCGAGCATGCGCGTGTCGCCGTAGTACAGGCCCAGCCCGCGCGAATCGGGGTGGATGTCACCGAACGAGTCGGTCAGCAGGAAACGGTTCCCGTGCTTGAGGACCTGCACGGAGCCCAGGTCGGTGGCCTTCACGATCGGGACGGCGCGTGCGGGCAGGTAGCGAACGCGCGCGGTCTCAAGCTGCGTCATCGGCACCCATCAGGTTCGAGAGTCGGTCGGCCTGGTCGGCCATGTTCAGCGCGTCGATCAGCTCGTCGAGGTCGCCGGCCATCACGCCGGGCAGGTTGTGGACGGTCTTGCTGATGCGGTGATCGGTGACGCGGTCCTGCGGGAAGTTGTAGGTCCGCACCTTGTCGCTGCGGTCACCTGAACCGACCATCGATCGCCGGGTGGCCGAGTCGGCGGCACGCTGCTTCTGGATCTCGAGATCGAGCAGCCGAGAACGCAGGACCGACATGGCCTTGGCCTTGTTCTTGTGCTGGCTCTTCTCGTCCTGGATCTCGACGACCAGGCCGGACGGCAGGTGCGTGATCCGCACGGCGGAGTCGGTCGTGTTCACCGACTGACCACCCGGCCCGGACGAGCGCTTGACCTCGATCCGCAGGTCCTTGTCCTCGTCGATGTCGACCTCGACCTCGTCAGCCTCGGGCATCACGATCACCGTGGCGGTCGACGTGTGGATCCGGCCGCTCGATTCCGTCGCCGGGATGCGCTGCACGCGGTGGACGCCACCCTCGAACTTCAGCCGGCTATACGCACCGTCGCCGCGGATCTGGACGATCGCTTCCTTGATCCCATCGATGCCGGTCTCGTGGAGGCTCAGCACTTCGGTCGCGTACTTGTGGCGGCCTGCGTAGCGCAGGTACATCCGGAGGACCTCCGCCGCGAACAGGGCAGCCTCATCGCCGCCGGCCCCGGCACGGACCTCGAGGATGACGTCGCGCTCGTCGTTCGGGTCGCGCGGCAGCAGGAGCACTCGGAGCTCCTCCAGGAGCCGGCTCTCCTCCGATTCGAGGCGCCCGATCTCGTCGCGCGCCATCGTCCGCATGTCCTCGTCACCGTCGCCGGCGTCGCGAACCTCACGCGCCCCGGCTAGCTCGTCGCGGAGGCCCTGCAGCGTGCGGAAGGCCGCGACCGTCGGCTCGAGCCGGGCGAGCTCCCGGCCGAGCCTGCGGAGCTCGTTCGGATCGGCGGTCACCTCCGGTCGCGCGAGCTCGGCATTGAGGTCGTCGTACTGCGCGGCGACCTCGACCAGCTTGGCGTCGAGATCGCTCATGAGACCGCGGGCGGCTCGTCGGTCGTGGCCACCGCCACCGGTTCGCTCGCGTCCTTGGGCGTATCGCCCGACGGCAGCACGAGCGGGTCGCGCTCGAAGAGCGTCGAGCCGACGGGGATCGGGTTGCCGTCCGCGGTGAGCGCTTCCTGCATCGACGAGATCGCCACCTCGATCATGTCGTCGGTCGGTCGCTTCGTGGTGATCATCTGGACGAGGATCCCGGGGAACATGATCGCGCGGACGACGCGGTTGTGACGGAACTTCGCCCCGAGCTTGAGGACTTCGTAGCCGACGGCGGCTAGCACCGGGATGCCGACGAGCCGGCTCAGGATCATGACGAGCGGCTCCTGCTTGCCGATCAGCGAGAACGCGAAGATCGACAGCAGCACGAGGATCACGAGGAACTCCGTCCCGCAGCGATGGTGGGCCGTCGGGTACTTGCGGACCGCGTCGACGGTGAGCGGGTCGCCCGCCTCGAGCGCGTGGATCGTCATGTGCTCGGCGCCGTGGTACTGGAACACCCGGTGGATGTCCGGCGCGCGCGAGACGAGCGTCAGGTAGGCCAGGAACAGCGCGACCTGGATCACGCCCTCCAGCGCCGGCTGCGCCCAGCCCTGGCTCAACCCGGACGTCGCCACGCTCGACACGAACAGCGGCAACAGGCTGAAGGCCGCGATGGCCACGCCGAAGGTGATGAGCAGCGTGATCGCGATCGTGCCCTTGCCGAGCTCGACGTCGTCCTCTTCCGCCTGGACGTTGGCGCTGCGGACGAGCCATCGCGTGCCGATGACCAGCGTCTCGTACAGGACGACGAGGCCGCGCACGAAGGGCCACCTCCCCACCCGCGAGGTGTGGATCTTTGAGTCGAGGTGCTCGGTGGCGGTGACGATGCGGCCGTCCGGATGGCGCAGGGCGACCGCGATCGCGTTGCGACCGCGCATGAGGACGCCCTCCATGAGGGCCTGTCCTCCGTAGGCGAAGGTGGGTCGGTCGCCGCGACGGCCGTCGTCCGCCGCCAGCGGCGCCGGGTTTGCTGACATCAGGGCAAGTCTACCGGCCACGGATCGCGACCGGCTTTCGCACGAGGGTACCGGTCGTGGGATCCGAACGGCCGGTCCGAAACACCCCGTCGAGCGTGGTCGCGACCGAGTGGCCGGCGCGGCTAGCTCCGGGCCTGGCGCTCCAGGCGCTTCTGGAAGCGCTCGACCTGGCCGGCCGTGTCGATGATGTTCTGGGTGCCCGTGAAGAACGGGTGACAGTTGCTGCACACGTCGACGCGCAACTCTTCTCGAGTCGACCCGACCGTCCATTCACGGCCGCACGAGCCGCAGTGGACCTTCGCTTCGAAATACTTGGGGTGGATATCCGGCTTCACGGTGTCTCTCCTCCGACGTCTTCCGCGCCGGGCCATCGCCCAGCCGGTGATCGCCGGCTACGTCCGGTGCCGCCTCGTGAACGAGGCTAGGCGGTCGTCGGGGCGGTCTCAGCCGCCTCGACCCGGATGCGCTTCTTGCTCTTGGTGGTGTGCTCGAACTTGACCGTCCCATCGACGGTCGCGAACACGGTGTAGTCCCTGCCCAGGCCGGTGCCAGAGCCCGACGCGAACGTCATGCCGCGCTGGCGCACGATGATCGAGCCCGCCGTGACGGTCTGGCCGTCGCCGGCCTTCACGCCCAGGCGCTGGCCGACGCTGTCGCGGCCGTTCTTGACGCTGCCGCCTGCCTTCTTGTGAGCCATGGCCTACTCGTCCTTCTTCGTCGCACGCGGCTTCGTCGCGCGCTTCCTGGGTGCGGGCTTGTCGGTCGCCGTGCCCGCCTCGTCGGCGGCCTTCGCGCCGGACGCCTTGGCCCGGGTCGTGGTCTTCTTCGTGGTGGATGGCTTCGCGTCGGCCGTGGCTTCGGCCTTCGCCGGAGTCTTCGATGTCGTCTCGGCCTTGGTCGCGGTCTTCTTCGTCTCTGACTTCTTGGTCTCGGTCTTCGCGGTGGACGCCTTCGTCGAGGCCGCGAGCTTCGCGGCAAGCTCGGCGTCCTTGGCCGCCTGTGCAGCGGCGGCCTCCTCGAGCCGCTGCCGCTCGGTCTTGGTATCGGATTCGGCCTTCGCAGCCGACTTCGCGGCGCTCTTGCCGTCGAGCGTGATGTCCGAGATGCGCAGCACGGTCAGGTCCTGACGATGGCCCTTCTTCACCCGCCGTCGCGTCTTCGGACCGTACTTGAACGAGATGAGCTTCTCCCCACGGCCCTGCCGGACGACCTCGGCGCTGACGGCCGCGCCATCGACGACCGGTCGGCCGATCGAGGCGTCATCACCGTCGGCGATCAACAGGACGCGGCCGACCGTGATGGTCTTGCCGGGCTCAGCGTCGAGCAGCTCGACTTCGAGTTCGGTGCCGACCTCCACGCGGTATTGCTTTCCGCCGGTCTCGATGACTGCGTACATGGATCCTCTGGACTTCTTGACGACGGCGGGCGACGCGCGTAGCGATCGGGCTGTCGGACATGGGGTGACGCCGGGCAGGACCCTGGCGCGGACGATGGAGTGTACGGCCGAACCGGGAACTTGGTCAATCGGGGCCCATGCGGGCGGCCGGGTTCGCGGATCATCGCCTGATGTAGCTTTCGCGGGATGAACCGGGACGTCGACGGGCTGCGACCGCCCGTGCGGCGGGAGCGCCTCACGGCCGTGGGCTTGGTGATCGCCGCGGCGGTGTCACCGCAGATCGGTGCGGCGTTCGCCGTGACGCTGTTCGACGAGCTGGGTCCGGCGGGTGCGGCGTTCCTGCGGCTGGCGTTCGCGGCGGTCGTGCTGTGGGCGGTCTGGCGCCCCCGGCTGACCGGCGACCTGCGGCTCGCCGGGGCGTTCGGCGTCTCGCTCGGGCTGATGAACTGGTCGTTCTACGAGGCGATCGACCGGATCCCGCTCGGCGTCGCCGTGACCATCGAGTTCGCCGGCCCGCTGCTCGTGGCCGTGATCGGCTCGCGGCGGCCCCTCGACGTCGTGTGGGTCGCGCTCGCCGCGATCGGCATCGTGGTGCTCGTCGATCCCGGCAGCGGATCGGTGGACCCGGTCGGTATCGCCTTCGCGCTCGCCGCCGGCGCGTGCTGGATGGCCTACATCTACCTGAACAAGCGCACCGGCGCGGCGTTCCCGGGCGGCTCGGGGCTGGCGATCGCGATGGCCGTCGGCGCGCTGGTCGTGCTACCGGCCGGCGTGATCCAGGCGGACGGTGCGCTCCTCGAGCCCGGACTGCTCGGCTCGGCGTTCGTCGTGGCGCTCCTGTCCTCGGTGCTGCCGTACTCGCTCGATCTGGAGGCGCTGCGGCGGCTCCCGGAGGCGGTGTTCGGCGTGCTGATGTCGCTCGACCCGGCGGTGGCCGCGCTGGTCGGCTTCGTGGTGCTCGGCCAGGCCCTCGGTGCACGCGAGGTGGTCGGGATCGCGATGGTGGTCGTGGCGAGCGCCGGAGCGGCCAGCCTCAGTCACCGATGACGGTCTTGGCCGGCGCGCTGATCACGGATCCGGCCGGCGCGCGGGCCTCGCTGGCAGCTGGTGCCGTTCGGTTCGGCGGGCTGTCGGAGGGAGCGCCTCGTCGACGAGGAGACGCTCCCGGACGATGGACCGGGCCGTCAGCGGCGCGCCGAGTCGGTCGGACAGGGCGCCGAGGACCTCTTCCGGGCGGCCGGTACCCAGCTCCGGGTCGAATCGCGTCCGCATGAAGACCATCGGCGGCGGTCCATCCTCGACTCGCACGTCGACCAGGAGCGGTCGCAGGTCGTACTGCACCGTCCCGCCGCCCTTCGGCCGCTCTCGCGGCAACCGATCGGCGGATAACAGTCCCGTGACCGCATCGATGAGGGCCGCGCGATCCGCCGCTCCCTCGAGCTCGATGCGGTAGTCCGCCGCGGCCACGCGACCGGCCAGTGGCGGCCCGCCGAGCCACACGTCGAAGACGTCGATGAGCCGCCAGCCGGGCGGGATGTGGCTAGCCAGCGCCTCCCGCACCCGCCACGCCGGCCAGCGATCGGTGAGGACGATGTCGATCAGCTCCCGTTCCGCCGCCATGCCCACCGGGAGTGGCGCACCGAACGACACCCTCGATCGCGCCCGCTGGCCCTCGCCGCCGACCAGCGGGAGACCCGACGCCTCGATCGCCGTGGTCCACGTTGCGGCCACTTCCCGCTGCGCCGATTCCGGCGCGTCGGCATCACGCGCGACGGCAAGGCGCCAGCGCTGACGCGGCTCCGGGGCGGGAACGGAGGTCGCCGACACGTCTGCTAGTCTGCCGGACGATGGACGAGCCCGAACGGGAGGCCTCCCCACCAGAAACGGGCTGGGTCGCCGCGCTGCCCCCTCCGCCGTTCGTCGACCCGGACTCGTACCCCGACAAGCCGCGGTTCATGCAGCTGTCACCGCGCGTCGCCGTCCTCATCGTCGGCGCGATCGTGATCGGCATCCTGTTGTGGATGGCCCGTGACGCGGTCCGGCCGTTCGTCCTGGGGCTGCTGCTGGTCTATCTCCTCGACCCACCGGTGCGCTGGCTCACACGCCGCGGCATCCGGCGAAGCTTCGCGATCCTGATCGTGTACGTCATCACGATCGTGCTCTTCATCGAGTTCCTGAACCTGACCCTCGCCCCACTGGTGGAGGAGATGGTCCGGCTGCTACAGGACCTGCCCGCGCTGGCGCAGCAACTCCAGGAGCAGGCCGATCGGCTGGCCGAGGTCTACAGCCGGTTGGCGATACCCGACGCCGTGCGCGAGTGGATCGACGCGATGATCGCGTCGATCGGTCAAGGCGGCGGTGGGGCGCCGCCACTCGACCCCACCGACCTCCTGCCGGTGCTGACCGGGGTGACCGGCATCGTCGGCGGCCTCTTCGCGTACATCCTGCTGCCGGTCTGGGTGTTCTACATCCTCAAGGACCGTGTCGCCCTCACCAAGCAGTTCGACCGCAGCCTCCCGGCCGCGTGGCGGTTCGACGTGTGGGCGATCCTGCGCATGGTCCGCCGCCTGTTCGGGCAGTGGGTGCGCGCGCAACTGATCCTCGGCGTCACGGTCGGCGTGTTCACGTTCATCGGCTTGCTCATCCTGAGCCAGTTCGTCGACCCGGTGTTCGGCCGGTATGCCGTCCTGCTCTCGGTGACGGCGGGCATCCTCGAGCTGCTACCGATCATCGGGCCGATCATCGCGGCCGTGCCCGCCGTGCTGCTCGCGGCGACGGCCGGGCTCGAGCCGGTCATCGCGGCGCTCATCCTGTACACGCTGGTCCAGCAGGTCGAGAACAACGTGCTCGTCCCGAAGATCCAGGGAGACGCCATCGAGCTGCACCCGGCGATCGTGATGTTCGCCATCGTCATCGGCGGGTCGCTCGCCGGGCTGCTCGGCGCCATCCTGGCGTTGCCGGTCGCCGCCGCCCTGCGCGACGTCATCCGCTACCTCTTCCGACGCCTCAGCCCCGACGAACCAGAAGCACTGGCCGCGTCGATCGCCGGTCTCGGACTCGAGACGCATCCCGGCGCGACGGGTGGGTCGCCGCAGTGACGGAGCCCGCGCTCGACCCGTACAAGACGCTCCAGGTCGACTCGGAGGCCGAGGACGAGGTCATCGCCGCCGCGTACCGGCGCCTCGCACGCAAGTACCACCCCGACGTGGCGCTCGACGGCGAGGCCGGCGCCGCGGCGATCGCTCGGATGACCGCGCTCAATGCCGCCTGGGAGATGATCGGCGACCCGACGCGACGCGCCGCGTTCGATCGGCAGCGAACGCTCCGCGCGAAGCTCGGTGGGCGTCCGGTGGAAGGCCCACCGCCGGCGGCCGAGACGGTCTCGCGCGACTGGACGAGCGGGCGCTCATCCGGGGGCGGCGGCTACGAATCCTCGATGCACCGCGACGATGCTGACGGGGCAGCGGGAGCGCCACCCGGCAACCCGTCCGGCAGCGTCGTGACGTTCGGCCGGTATGTCGGTTGGTCGCTCGGGGAGATCGGGCGCCGAGACCTCGAGTACCTCGAGTGGCTGGACCGCATGACGATCGGCCGGCCGTATCGGGACGAGATCGACGCGATCCTGCGGGCATCCGGCAGGCGACGCTCGGCCGATGCCGAGGGCGAACGACGAGGGCTGTTCCGGCGTCGCTGAGCGGGAGCGTCCGGGCCACGCTTCCGGGCGTTTCAGGCGCGGGGCGACGTCAGATGTGGCCGGTCACCACTCCGCGCGCGTTTGGCGGATGTTGATGCTCTGGAGGATGCCCAGGCCGATCGCGACGCTCACCAGCGATGCGCCGCCGTGCGTCACGAACGGCAACGGGATCCCGGTGATCGGCATGATGCCCATCACCATCCCGACATTGACGAACAGCTGGAACAGGATCATCGACGCGACGCCCGACGCGAACAGCGTCCCGAATGGGTCGCGCGATCGCCATGCGGCGACGACGACCCGCCACAGCAGCAGCACGAATAGCAGGAACAGCACCATCGCGCCGATGAACCCGAGCTCCTCGGCCAGGACGGAGAAGACGAAGTCGGTCGACTGCACCGGCAGGAAGTCGCCCTGTGCCTGGGTCCCGTTCGTCAGGCCCCGCCCGAACCAGCCACCCGAGCCCACCGCGATCTGCGACTGGTAGAGCTGGTACCCCGAGTCGGTGATATCGGGCTTCGGGTTCAGGAACGAGGTCAAGCGCTCCTTCTGGTAGTCACGGAGCAGATACGTCCAGGCGATCGGGACCATCGCGATGACGGCAGCCGCCATCACCGCCAGCCACTTGAGACTCGCACCGGACATCCACAGCATCCCGACGAGGATCGCCGCGAACACGAGCGAGGTCCCGAGGTCCGGCTGGAGCATGACGAGCGCCAGCGGCGGGGCGACCAGCACGCCGGCTCCGACGATGGTCGTGAACGAGTCCAGCCGGCGGCCACGCGTCGACAGGTAGTTCGCGAGCACGATGATCATCAGGATCTTCGCGAGCTCGCTGAACTGGAACGTGAACGGCCCGAACGTGATCCAGCGGGCCGAGTTGCCGACGCCATCGCCGATGGCCAGCGTGAGCACCAGCAGGCCGAGCTGGAGGGCATAGGTCGGCCACGACAGGGTCTTGAGCCAGCGATAGTCGAATGCGGCGGCCGCGATGAACGCGATCGATGCGATCCCGGCCCACATCAGGCCGCGCGTGAAGGTGGTACCCGCCTCGAGCGGCGTCGAGCCGTTCTCGATGCTGTTCGTGTAGGCCATCACGAGGCCGATCGCCACCAGGAGCGCCGCGTAGACCACGAGTTGGAGGTCGAACGCGCGCCATGCGGAACCGACCGACTTGGCGGCCCAGTCGGTGACTCGTGCTGGTTCGGCTCGGATGACGCCCATCAGTCGTTCGAGTAGAAGTTCGTCCGCTCGAGGTTCTCGGGCAGACGGTAATCCTTCTCGATCCCGTAGTGGAGCTGGAAGAAGTACTTGACGATCTCGGTCGCCGCGTTCCCCTTGGTCCGCGAATCGTGCGCGAAGGCCATCACGATCAGCCGCGAGTCGTGCTTGGCGAACGAGCCGTTGCGTGGATCCTTCGGTGTGAACCCGACGAAGAACGAGGAGTACGGCAGGCGACCCTGGGAGTCGGGCGTGCCGAACTCGGCCGTACCGGATTTGCCGGCGATCTTGATCGGCAGGTCGACCAGGTTGTACGTGTGGCGCAGGGTGACGGTGGAGCGGGCGGCCTCCCGCATCGTCTGCAGGACACTCGCCCTGACCTTCATCTTGCGGATGACCTTCTTCTGGAACGGGCGGGTCACGGCTCCGTCGGGCCCGATGATCTCCCGCACGATCTGTGGCTGGTACAGGGTGCCGCCATTGGCGAGGGCGGCATACGCATTGATCAGTTGGAGCGGCGTGACGGCGTCGTAGCCCTGACCGATGCCGGCCTGGTACGTCTCACCGGGGAACACCTGCGCCCCGAGCGCCTCCTGCTTCCACGCGTTGTCGGGCACGATGCCCTCGACTTCGCCCGGCAGGTCGACACCGGTCGGGGCGCCGAACCCGTACTGACGTGCCCAGTAGGCGAGTCGGTCGATGCCGAGCATCCCGGCCACCTGATAGAAGAACGTGTCGCTGGAGTGGCCGAACCCACAGTAGATGTCGCAGGGACCCCAACCACGGCGGTTCCACTCGTAGAACTTGGTATCGCCGAGAGTCAGGAAGCCCTTCGTCATCACCCGCGTCGAAGGGGTGATGTCGCGGTCGGCAAGGCCGCCCGTGCCGGTCACGAGCTTGTACGTCGAGCCCGGCGCGTAGTGCGCCTGGATCGCGTGGTTGAGGAGCGGCTTGTCCTTGTTCTTGAGCAGCTTCTTGTAGTCCGCCTGGCTGATCCCGCGGGCGAACTTGTTGTTGTCGTAGGTCGGCAGGCTGACCATCGCGAGGATCTCACCGGTCTGCGGGTTCATCGCGATTACGACCCCACGGGTCATGCCGATCTTGGCCATCGCCCACTTGAGCGCCTTCTGCGCGTTCTTCTGGGCCCTCGTATCGATGGTCAGCCGCAACGACGCGCCTGGAACAGCGTCCCTGACCGTCTGCAGCACGTGCGTCCGCCGACCGGTCTTGTCGCGAGCCACGGTCTGTGCGCCGTAGGTGCCGCGAAGGTCCGTCTCGTACTGCGCTTCGAGCCCGACCTTGCCCAGGAGGTCGTCGGGCTGGTAGCCCTTCTCACGGAGATCGGGAAGCTCTTCCGCGGAGACCGGGCCTGTATACCCAAGCAACTGGGACATCAGGGCCCCGTCGGTGTACTGACGACGGGCCTCGACCGCGACATCGACGCCCGGCAACTCGAAGCCTGCCTCGGAGATGAGCTGCGCGGTCTGCCGATCGACATCCTGGGCGATGCGCACGAGATCGAATGCCGAACCGGGATTGCCGTCGATCGTGGCGTTGATGTCGGCCGGATCCATGCGCAACAGGGCGGACAGGCGGGTGACGACCTGATCGCGCATCGCATCGGGCAGGTCGGCCGGCCGGATCTTGACGGCAAACGTGGGCACGTTCTTCACGAGCAGGCGGCCGCGTCGATCGTAGATGTACCCGCGCGGCGCCGGGATCGGCTCGTCGACCGTGCGTTGCCGGTTCGAGATCGCTGCGTATTCCGTCCCATTCGTGATCTGGAGGTAGAACAGTCGCGCCGTGAGCGTGCCGACCGCGAGCACCACCACAAGCCCGAACACGAGGAACCGCGAGAACCGGCGCTCCGGCAACGGCCGACCGTCGAGGTAGGTGTTCACCAGTCGACGCGCTCCTGCTCCATGCGCCGATCATGCACCGCCACCGCCAGCGGCCCGATGATCACGCCGAGGATCGCGTCGTAGACGGCGCCTGGGAAGATGGCCGACAGCGGATCGCTCGTGGCCGGTGGGACGCCGAGAGCTCCGAACAGGGCGAACAAGATCATCGAATAGGCGAGGCTGGCCAGGAAGACCGCCACGATCGGCACGATCGGCCGCAGGTGTGCCAGCGAGCGCGCAAGGAGCGACGTCCCTCCGACGCAGACGAGGAGGGCGAAGGCGGTCGAACCGAGCGGACGCTGAGCAAGGACATCAAGCGCGAGGCCTCCGACGAAGGCCCAGACCAGGCCGGCTTCGAGACCGATGGCGATCGTCACGATGACCGCCAGGACGAGCACGGGGTGCGGGTGGGCCGCCCCGATCCGGAGATATGGGGTAACGGTGAGTTCGATGAGGGCCGTCACCACTGCGCCGACCGCAGCGAGTAGCAGGGTCATCGGACGGGTCGATTCCTCGGCGGAGCGGCCAGAGAGGTTCCGCGCCCACCTGCCCGGCTTGTTGATCGCGACCGATTCGGCGGCGACGTCGTGGCGGAGTATCCCACGGACACTCCGAACCGGCAACGGAGCCAAGACCAAGCGTGTTTCACGTGAAACATCGTGCCAGACGATCGCCCGATAAGGCGCAGCTACTCGTCGTGGTCCAGGCTGAAGGGCAGCCCGCCCGCTCCCCCCACAGCCGAGGTCGGACGGCCGTCGATGGTAGAATCGGTATCCGTGAAACCAGTCCGAGCGGATCGCTGAGTGGGGCGGACGATCGCCTGCGCGAATCAGAAGGGCGGCGTCGGTAAGACCACGACGGTCGTGAATCTGGCGAGCCTTCTCGCCATCTCCGGCGACCGCGTTCTGCTCATCGATCTCGATCCGCAGGGCAATGCGACCAGCGGGCTGGGCATCGATCGAGCGACGCTCGAACGGTCGACCTACGACGGGCTGATGGACGGCGTCGACCTGGTCGATCTCGTCACCCGAGGCTCGTCACCTGGCGTCGATGTCGTCCCGTCGGCGATCGCCCTCGCCGGTGCCGAAGTCGAACTCGCGAACGCGACGTCGAGGGAGCGGCGTCTGCGCAGCGCACTGGCCGGAATGACCGATCGCTATGACGTCATCTTCATCGATTGCCCCCCGTCACTCGGGCTCCTCACCGTGAATGCCCTGACCGCCGCCGATGCGGTCCTCATCCCGCTCCAATGTGAGTACTACGCCCTGGAGGGCCTGACCCAGTTGCTGGCTACGATCGACCTCGTTCGCGATCATCTGAATCCCCGGCTCGCCATCGACGGCGTCGTCCTGACGATGGCCGATGCGCGCACGAACCTGTCCGCCGACGTCGAAGCCGAAGCGCGCCGGCACCTGGGTGGCGCCGTCTACGAGACCGTGATCCCGCGGAGCGTTCGCCTTTCGGAAGCCCCGAGCCACGGACGGTCGATCGCGTCGTACGCGCCGGAATCACGAGGCGGACTCGCCTATGTCGCGCTCGCGGCAGAATTCCGGGCTCGAAACGCCCGGCATGAAGCTTCGCGATTCGCGACGATCGTCGCGCCGCGCGAGCCGGAGGCGGTGCTTTCATGACGGTCCGACCCGAACGCGCTCAGGGACTCGGACGCGGCCTTGCTGCGCTCATCCCCCAGCGAACGGAGGCCCGCACGGGGCAGATCGACATCCCGCTGGCCAGCATCCGCTCGAACCCCGACCAGCCACGGCGGCGGTTCGGTGAGGCCGAGATGGCGACGCTCACTGCGAGCATCCGTGAGCACGGAGTGCTGCAGCCGATCCTCGTTGCCGAGACGCTCGACGGGTACCAGCTCATCGCGGGCGAGCGGCGCGTGCGCGCCGCTGCAGCCGCCGGTCTCGAGCGTATCCCCGCGGTCATCCGCGACCTGGACGAGCGCGCCCGGTTGGAGCTCGCCCTCGTCGAGAACCTGCAGCGCGAGGACCTCGACCCGATCGAGGCCGCGCATGGCTTCCGCCGTCTCATCGACGAGTTCGGCTTCAGCCACGAGGAGATCGCCGGGCGTGTCGGGCGAGCGCGGTCGACCGTCGCCAACACCCTGCGCCTGCTCGACCTCGCCCCGGTCGTCCAGGCGGCGATCGCCGACGGTCGCATCAGCGAGGGCCACGGCCGCGCGCTGGGAGGCCTGTCGGTCGAGCATCAGGAGCACGTGCTGGGCACGGTGATCGAGCAGGGCCTGTCGGTGCGCCAGACGGAGGAACTCGTCCGTCGGCTGCGCGAACCCAGGATCCCGTCGGCACCGGCCGACGCCTCCGCGACACGCGATCCCGACCTCGAACGGGTCGAAGAGGAACTGCGCCGCGCGCTCGGCACCAAGGTGAGCCTGGCCCGGTCGCGGCGAGGCGGCCGCATCGTGATCGAGTACTACAGCGACGAGGAACTGGGGCGGCTCTACGACCGCCTGACCGGAGGGACCGAGTGACCGAAGAAGCGGCGAAGAGCCCGCCCACGAGCAACAACGGGCGCAGCCGCAAGGCGCGCAGCGGGGGCGCCGACTACACCGCTGCCAGCATCCAGGTCCTGGAGGGCCTGGAGGCCGTTCGTCGACGCCCTGGCATGTACATCGGCTCGACCGACGAGCGTGGGCTTCACCACCTCGTGTGGGAGGTCGTCGACAACTCGATCGACGAGGCGATGGCCGGTCACGCCACCACGATCCGAGTGACGATCCACGAGGACGGCATGGTGGTCGTCCAGGATGACGGCCGGGGTGTCCCGGTCGGCAAGCATTCGACCGGGAAGGACGCCCTCGAAGTCGTCCACACGGTCCTCCACGCAGGCGGGAAGTTCGGTGGCGGCGGGTACAAGGTGTCGGGCGGGCTCCACGGCGTCGGCGTGAGCGTGGTCAACGCGCTGTCCGAGTGGATGCGCGTCGAGTCGGCGCGTGACGGCTTCGTCTGGGTGCAGGAATACGAACGGGGCAAGCCGAAGGCACCGGTCAAGAAGGTCGGCCCTCAGGGCGACCGACGGGGCACGCTCACGATGTTCCGTGCCGACTCCGAGATGTTCACGACCACGGAGTACTCGTTCGAAGTCATCAGCGAGCGGCTGCGCGAGTCGGCGTACCTGACCAAGGGCGTCTGGATCACGCTGATCGACGAGCGCATCGACCGCGAGCGCTCCTTCTACTTCGAGGGCGGCCTCGAATCGTTCGTGCGCCACCTCAATCGGAACAAGGAGGCGTTGCACGACCGCCCGGTCTATGTCGAGCGTCGGGAGGGCTCGACCGCGGTCGAAGTCGCGATGCAGTACAACGACGCCTACACGGAGAACGTGCTGGCCTTCGCCAACAACATCAACACGGTCGATGGTGGCACGCACGTCACCGGCTTCCGTGCAGCGCTGACGAGCTCGCTGAATGACTGGGCTCGGCGTGCGGGTGTCCTCAAGGACAGCGATACGAACCTGTCAGGCGACGACGTTCGCGAGGGCTTGACCGCGGTCATCAGCGTGAAGCTCACCGATCCGCAGTTCGAGGGCCAGACGAAGGCCAAGCTCGGCAACCCCGAAGTCAAGGGCCAGGTCCAGACGGCGGTCGGCGAGGCCATCGGCCAGTACCTCGACGAAAACCCGGCCGACGGCCGCCGCATCATCGAGAAGTGCCTGACGGCCGCTCGCGCTCGCGAGGCCGCCCGCAAGGCACGCGATCTCGTGCTCCGCAAGGGTGCCCTCGAGGGTATGTCGCTCCCCGGCAAGCTCGCGGATTGCCAGGAGCGCGACCCGGCCCGCAGCGAGATCTTCATCGTCGAGGGTGACTCGGCTGGTGGCTCGGCGAAGGCCGGCCGTGATCGCCGGTTCCAGGCGATCCTGCCGATGTTCGGGAAGATGCTCAACGTCGAGAAGGCACGCCTCGACAAGGTGCTGTCGAGCGAGAAGATCCGGCCGCTGATCATCGCCCTCGGGGCGGGCATCGGCGAGGGGTTCGATGTCGGGAAGATCCGCTACCACCGGATCATCCTCATGAGCGACGCGGACGTCGACGGCGCCCATATCCGGACGCTCCTGCTGACGTTCTTCTACCGCCACATGCCCGAGGTCGTCGAGGCCGGCTACCTGTACGTGGCCCAGCCGCCGCTCTACCGCATCTCCACGGGCAAGGTCACGAAGTACGCCCAGTCCGAGCGCGACCGCGACCGGATCATCAAGGAGTTCAACGTCAAGAACCTGTCCGTCCAGCGGTTCAAGGGCCTCGGCGAGATGAACGCCGACCAGCTCTGGGAGACCACGATGAACCCCGAGACGAGGACGCTCTTGCGCGTCGACTCGGAGAACGCGGCCCTGGCGGACGAGATCTTCACGATGCTGATGGGGGAGAAGGTCGGTCCGCGCAAGGACTTCATCAAGGCCGAGGCGCGCAAGGTGCAGAACCTTGACGTCTGAGCCTCGGGTGATCGACGTCCCAGGCCTCGCACGGTTCGAGATCGCACCGCATCACTGTTTCGCCTGCGGCACCCTCAACGCGACCGGCTTGGGACTGGTCCTCCATGTCGAACGCGGTCGCTCCTGGGTCGAGTGGACACTCGAGCCACGCTTCCAGGGCTGGGATGGGATCGCCCACGGTGGGATCCTCGCGACGATCCTCGACGAGGTCATGGCCTGGGCCCTGGTCGGCGAGGACAACTGGGGCCTGACCGCTCGACTGAGCATCGATTTCAAGCGCCCGGTCAGGGTCGGACAGGCCATCCGCGCGGAAGGCTGGATCACCCGCTCGCGACGGCGCATCGTCGATACCGCGGCACAGGCCACGGATGCCGCGACGGGCGAGGTCCTGGCGACCGCCACGGGTCTCTACGTCGCCGCCGACGAGGAACGCAAGCGCCAGCTGCGCCAGCAGTACGGCTGGCGTTCACTCGCCGCGGCAGCGACCGATACCCCCGCGCCGGTGGACGGCTGATCGTGACCCCAGCCACGCAGACCGAGGACGCCAGCAGCCCGGTCACCGCGCGAGCCGTCGCGTTCGTCGCCGATCACAAGGGCGCAGCCGAGACGCTCGGGCACGGCCTGGCCGAGCACATCAACGATCCGGACGCCTTCGCGGCGGCGCTGCACGCGGGCCTCGAGGAGCTCGCCGATCCGGAGTACCTCGAGGGTCAGCACGTCGTCGCCCCTGGGCTCGGCCCGACCCTGGGTGTCCGCTGGCCGCTGCTCGCTGCCGTGATCCGCGGTTTCCGCCAGGAGACCCGCCACGATCGTCCGACATCGTTGCTGTTCCTCGCCGATCGCCTCTATCGCGAGGAGCCCCTCGAGGCGCGCTGGTTCGCCTTCGCGCTGCTCGAGCGGACGCTCGCGGCCGACGCGGAACGGACCTGGCAGCTCCTGCGTCGGGGTGCGCGCGAGGCGGCCGACTGGATCACGGTCGACGACCTGGCCCACCCATACGGTGTCGGCATCGCCGCAGAGTCCTACCGCTGGGCCGAGCTCGAGCAGCTCGTGTTCTCCCCGTCACGCTGGGAACGCCGGCTCGTCGCGTCGACGATCGCGACGATGACCCACGGCAACCGCCGGACCGGTCGTGGTCCCGAGGTCGTCGACCGCGCGCTGCCGATCCTCGGCCAGCTGATCGGCGACGACGAGCCGGACGTCCAGAAGGCGTTGTCGTGGGCGTACCGCTCACTCGCGCAGATCGATCCCGAGCGGACGACCGCGGAGCTCCGGGCTGAGACCGCGCGCGCGGTCGACACCGACGATGGCCATCGCGCGTGGGTGATCCGCGACAGCCTCACCAAACTCTCGCCGGCCGATGCGGACGACATCCGGACGCGTCTCTCGGGCATCCGGCGTCGACCCGGTGCCCCATCGACATCGGCCGCGGCCGAGCTGGCTGCCCGCTTCGGCGGTCTGCCCGACCCGGCGATGCATCCCGAACCCCCGCTGACCTGATCCAGGAGTAGCCGACCGTGACCGAAGACCTGGGCGACATCCGCGCCATCCGCATCGAGGACGAGATGCGCGACTCGTACCTCGACTACGCGATGAGCGTGATCGTCTCGCGCGCGTTGCCGGACGTGCGCGACGGCCTCAAGCCGGTCCATCGCCGGATCCTCTACACGATGGGTGAGATGGGTCTGTCGTCGACGAGCTCGTACCGCAAGTGCGCGGCGATCGTCGGCGAGGTGATGGGCAAGTACCACCCGCACGGCGACGTGGCCCTGTATGACGCGCTCGTCCGCCTGGCCCAGGACTTCTCGATGCGCTACCCGCTGGTCGACGGCCAGGGCAACTTCGGCAGCGTCGACGGGGACGGCGCGGCAGCGATGCGCTACACCGAGGCGCGCCTCACGGCGATCGCCTCCGAGATGCTCGCCGACATCGACAAGGAGACGGTCGACTTCGTCGACAACTACGACGGTACGCAGAAGCAGCCGTCGGTCCTGCCGTCCAAGCTGCCGAACCTGCTCGTCAACGGGTCATCGGGCATCGCCGTCGGCATGGCGACGAACATCCCGCCCCATCACCTGGGCGAGATCGTCGACGCCACGGTCGCCCTCATCGACGACCCGGAGCTCACGTCGGACGACCTGTGCAAGTTCGTGCTCGGCCCCGACTTCCCGACAGGCGGCACGATCTTCCGCTTCGAGAAGCAGCGCAACATCCTGACCGGCGAGTGGGAGACGGTGGACGCGATCCGCCAGATGTACGCCCACGGCCGCGGCCGGGTGGTCATGCGCGCGCAGGTCGCGTTCGAGGAAGTGCGCGGCGACCGCACGGCGATCATCGTCACCGAGCTGCCGTACCAGGTGAACAAGGCCGCCCTGCTCGAGAAGATCGCCGACCTGGTCAAGGACAAGAAGATCGACGGCATCGCCGACCTGCGCGACGAGTCCGACCGCGACGGGATGCGGATCTACGTCGAGATCAAGCGCGACGCCAACCCGCACAAGGTGCTGAACAACCTGTTCAAGCACACCTCGATGCAGCTCGCATTCAACATGAACATGCTCGCGCTGGTCGACGGCCAGCCCCAGACGCTGCCACTGCGCAGCGTCCTCGACCACTACATCACGCATCGCCAGGAGATCGTCCGCCGGCGGACGGAGTTCGATCTCGGCAAGGCGCGGGCGCGAGCGCACATCCTCGAAGGGCTCAAGATCGCGCTCGACCACCTCGACGCGGTCATCAAGACGATCCGCGAGTCGGCCGACGTGGACACCGCGCGCGACAACCTGATGTCGCGCTTCGACCTGTCCGAGCTGCAGGCGCAGGCGATCCTCGACATGCGGCTCGCCCGCCTGGCCGCCCTCGAACGCAAGAAGATCGAGGACGAGTACCTCGAGGTCATCCAGCTGATCGCGGAGCTCGAGGACATCCTGGCCAACCCGACCCGCGTCCTAACGATCATCAAGGACGAGCTGGGCGAGATCAAGCGCAAGTACGCCGGCGAGCGGCGGACGCGTGTGGCGGACGACGCGAGCCGCGACATGACCGACGAGGACCTCATCGCCGACGAGGACGTCGTCGTCACGATCTCCGGTCGCGGGTATATCAAGCGCCAGCCGGTCGGGACGTACCGGCGCCAGCATCGCGGCGGCAAGGGGATCATCGGCCACGTCACCCGCGAGGAGGACGCGGTCGAGCACTTGCTCGTCGCGAACACCCACGACTGGGCGCTGTTCTTCACGAACCGCGGCCGAGTGTTCAGCGCGAAGGTGCACGCCATCCCGGATGCCTCCCGTCAGGCCAAGGGCATGCCGATCATCAATCTGCCCGGCGTCCAGGTCGACTCGGGCGAGGTGCCGGTCGCCACGATCGTGCTGCCGAACTTCGAGCCGGGTCACTACCTCGTCATGGCCACGCGCAGGGGCATCATCAAGAAGACCCCGCTCGAGCAGTTCGAGCGGGTCCGGGCCACCGGCATCCGAGCGATCACCATCAACGACGACGACGAGCTCGCGTGGGTGGGCGTCTCCGGTGGCGGTGACGACATCATCCTCGCGACCGCGCAGGGCATGCTCGCTCGCTTCGAGGAGGGCGAGGTCCGGCCGATGGGTCGCGACGCGGCCGGCGTGATCGGCATCCGCCTCCTCAAGCGTGAAGGCGACAGCGTGGTGGCCATGAGCGTGGTCGAGCCGGAGGCCGACCTGCTCGTCCTCACCGAGACGGGCTACGGCAAGCGCGTCGCCATCGGCGACTTCCGCCGCAAGCATCGCGGTGGACAGGGCGTCCGGTTGATCGCGCTCGAAGGGCGCAAGACCGGGCTCGTCGCTGCCGTGCAGCAGGTCACGGAGGAGGACGAGGAGCTCGTGCTCATCTCCCAGGGTGGCCAGGTCATCCGCACCGAGACCAATACGATCAACCGGTATTCGTCGGGGGCTCGCGGCGTGATCGTCATGCGTCTCGCAGAGGGTGACCGCGTGGCAGCGATCGCCGCGTTCCGGCCCGGACTTGCGGACCGTGACGGCATCGGCGACGATGACGCCCCCGCGACGGGTGGTCCCGGTCAGCCCGACCCGAGCGGCGGCGCGGTGTGACGGTCTTCGGCCAGCGGGAGGCGGCGCCCTTGTACGCAGACCAGTTCGAGATCTACCACGGGAATGCCAACCCTGAGCTGGCGCGCAAGATCGCCAGCTATCTCGGCTCGGAGTGCGGCAAGGCCGAGGTCTTCCAGTTCGCGAACGAGAACATCTTCGTCAAGATCCTCGACAACGTCCGCGAGAAGGACGTCTTCCTGGTGCAGCCGACGTCGCACCCGGTCAACCAGTCGATCATGGAGCTGCTGATCATGATCGACGCCTTCAAGCGCGCGTCGGCCGGCCGGATCACCGCCGTCATCCCGTTCTACGCGTACGGTCGGTCCGATAAGAAGGACCAGCCGCGCGTGCCGATCACGGCCCGGCTCATCGCCGACATGATCACCGTCGCCGGTGCCGATCGCGTCCTGTCGATGGACCTCCACCAGGGCCAGATCCAGGGCTTCTTCAACATCCCGGTCGACGAGCTCACCGCCGTCCACATGCTCTCGAACTACTTCATCAACAAGCACATCGACGACTGCGTCGTCGTGACCGACCTCGGCTTCGCCAAGCGTGCCCGGGCGTTCGCCGAGATCCTCGACGCCCCGCTGGCGATCATCGAGAAGCGCCGCGTCGGCAACCTGGACCGGGCCGAGCTGATGAACGTCATCGGTGAGGTCAAGGGCAGGCGGGCGATCATCGTCGACGACGAGATCGACACTGCCGGGACGCTCATCGAGGTCGTCCGGGCGCTCGAGCGCGAGGGCGTGACCGAGATGTATGCCTGCGCCACGCACGGCGTGCTGAGCGACCCGGCCATCGAGCGCATCCGTGACAGCGCGTTGCGCGAAGTCGTCATCACGGACTCGATCCCCTTGCCCGCGGCCAAGCGCCTGCCGAAGATCACCGTTCTGTCGGTCGCGCCACTCATCGGCGAGGCGATCAAGCGCATCCATCGCGGCGAATCGGTCGGGGCGCTGTTCTCGAGCGAGGTGTCGTTCACCCAGGAGATGCTCCTCTGGGACGAGGGCGCTGAGGGGCCGGCTGGCTCGTCTGGTGCGGACGGCGACGAGGAGCCTTCACTACCGGACGCTCTGGCCGCAGCGGTACCATCCGAGCGATGACGCTCCAGCTGCACCGGCGGGACGAGGAGGGCGAGCTCGAGGCGCGCCCGTCGGAACCCGACTGGCAGGCCCAGCTCCGCTCGCCGTTGTGGGGCACGCGCCTTCGTCGCAAGCGACTGCCGAACCTCAAGAACAGCGAGATGAACCCGACGCCCACGTTCATCGCGATCCTGTTCTGGGTCGGCCTTGCGGTCGCCACGTTCGTGCTGCTGGTCATCGGTTACGGAACGAGGTTCTGGGGCTAGCGGGCTGACCGCGCCAGGCCGCTGAACAGGGAAACGGCCCCAGTCCGCCTATACTCAGGCTCCCATGAAGTTCCTTTCCCGTTTCGTCGACTCGAACGACCGTGAGCTGCGTCGGATCCAGCCCTGGGTCGAGGAGGCCAACGCGCTCGAGGCCGAATTCGAGGGCCTGTCCGACGAAGAGATCCGTACCCAGTTCGCCGAGATCCGCGACGAGGTCCGCGCGAGCGTCCAGCCCGAGGAGCCGTCCGACGACGAGCTCCATCACGAGGACCTGGAACGCCGTCGCGAGCTGACCAAGGCGCGTCGCAAGCGCGAGAACGAGCGGCTCCAGAAGGCCCTCGACGACGTGCTGCCCGAGGTCTTCGCGATGACGCGCGAAGCCATGAAGCGGACGCTCGACATGCGCCACTTCGACGTCCAGCTCATCGGCGGAGCCGTCCTCCACCAGGGCCGGATCGCCGAGATGCGGACAGGCGAGGGCAAGACGCTCGTCGCACCGCTCGCGGCGATCCTCAATTCGCTGGCGGGCCACGGCGTTCACATCGTGACGGTCAACGATTACCTCGCCCGGCGCGATCCGCAGTGGATGGGCCCGATCTACCACTTCCTCGGCGTGAGCGTCGGCATGATCCTCGGGCAGCAGTCCGACGGCGGGCCGGCGTCCTACGTGTTCGAGCCCGGATACCCGACGACCGATGAGCGGCTGATCAACCTGCGCCCGGTCGACCGCGCGGCGGCCTATGCCGCCGACGTGACGTACGGCACCAACAACGAGTTCGGGTTCGACTACCTGCGCGACAACATGGTCGTGGAGCTCAACCAGCGCGTGCAGCGCGAGCGGAGCTTCGGCATCGTCGACGAGGTCGACAACATCCTCATCGACGAGGCGCGCACGCCGCTGATCATCTCCGGTCAGGCCGAGGAATCGGCGGACCTGTACTTCACGTTCGCCCGTCTCGTGCCGCGCCTCAAGGAGCGGCCCGAGGGCGCCGAGGAGGGCGGCGACTACTACATCGACCTCAAGGACCGCGCGGTGAGCTCCACCGAGGAGGGCGTCCACAAGATGGAGGGCTTCCTCGGCGTCGACAACATGTACGACGCCGATCCGCGGCTGGCCCGCCACTTCGACCAGGCGCTGCGCGCCCACGCGCTGTACAAGCGCGACCGGGACTACATCGTCAAGGACGGCGAGATCATCATCGTCGACGAGTTCACGGGCCGGCAGATGCCCGGACGGCGCTGGAGCGAGGGCCTGCATCAGGCGATCGAGGCCAAGGAGGGTCTGCGCGTCCAGCGCGAGAGCGTGACCCTCGCCACGATCACGTTCCAGAACTACTTCCGCCTCTACGACAAGCTGGCCGGCATGACCGGCACCGCGATGA
Source organism: uncultured Chloroflexia bacterium (assembly GCA_963813535.1). GTDB lineage: Bacteria > Chloroflexota > Limnocylindria > Limnocylindrales > CSP1-4 > SPCO01. The sequence goes on from CAWEZH010000003.1 coordinate 860,181, forward strand.
CCGAGGCCGAGGAGTTCCACAAGATCTACAACCTCGAAGTCGTGGCGATCCCGACCCACCGCGACATGGTCCGGACCGACGAGGCCGATCTCGTGTTCCGTGATGAGAAGGCGAAGTTCAACGCCCTGATCGACGAGGTCGCCGAGATGCAGGAGGCGGGCCGCCCGGTGCTCGTCGGCACGGTCAGCGTCGAGAAGTCCGAGATCCTGTCGGCGATGCTCAAGCGCCGGGGCATCAAGCACGAGACCCTCAACGCCAAGTTCCACGAGAAGGAGTCCGGGATCGTCGCCCAGGCCGGGCGCACCGGTTCGGTGACCATCGCCACGAACATGGCCGGCCGCGGCACCGACATCCTGCTCGGCGGCAATCCGGCGGGCCTCGCCTCGGAGGCGCTCCATCGCAAGGGCCTCAATCCGGCCGAGGTGGAGGACGAGATCTACCAGGGCGCCCTCGCCGACGCACGCGAGCTGACCGAGGAGGACCACGCCCAGGTCGTCGACGCCGGTGGGCTGCACATCATCGGCACCGAGCGACATGAGTCACGCCGCATCGACAACCAGCTCCGCGGCCGTGCTGGTCGTCAGGGTGACCCGGGATCGTCGCGGTTCTACCTGTCGCTCGACGACGACCTGATGAAGCGCTTCGCGTCTGACCGGGTGACGGGCCTCATGGAGCGGCTCGGCCTCGAGGAGGACGTGGCGATCGAATCGCGTCTCGTGTCGAAGACGATCGAGAGTGCCCAGAGTCGAGTCGAGGGCTACAACTTCGACATCCGCAAGCGCGTCGTCGAGTTCGACGACGTCATCAATAAGCAGCGCGAGACGATCTATGCCGAGCGCGACAAGGTCCTCAAGAACGAGGACCTGACCGACACGGTCCGCGCCTTCCTCGACGAGGAGATCGACGCGCTCGTCGATGGCCACCTTTCCGGGGAGGACCCCGACGGCTGGGACGTCGAGGGGCTGTCGACCGCGCTCACCGCGATGGGCCTCGGCGGTGAGGCGACCTCGGCCGACACGCTCTGGGACCAGGGCGGTCGCGAGTCGGTCGGCGAGTACCTCCGCGAGATCGCCGACGAGCGGCTAGCCGCACGCGAGGCCGAGGTCGGCGAGGAGCACTGGGCCGTGGCCGAGCGGATCGTGCTGCTACGGACGATCGACTCGCTGTGGGTCGAGCACCTGACCGAGGTCGACGACATGCGCCGCGGCATCGGGCTGCGCGGCTATGCCCAACAGGACCCGCTCAACGAGTTCCGCCGCGAGGCGTACCGGATGTACGAGGAGCTGCGCGACCTGATCCGCCACGGGGTCGCGTCGGCCATCTTCCGCGTCACCATCCAGAGCGAGCCACCGCCCGACGCCGCCCGAACCCTGCCCGGTCCGGGCCAGCCGTCGCGCCCCGATGGCACGAACGGCGCGTCGACGCCAACACAGACGCGCGTGCCGGCGGCTGCCGGGGCGGGTTCGGCCGTCGCAGGCGGGTCGGCTGCGGCCGGGTCGGCGATCCTCGATGTCCGCGAGTCGCGCGGTGACCAGACGGTGGTCGGCGGGAATGGCGCCGGGGCGTCGGGCGGTGTCCGGCCGGGGTACACTCCGGCCGGGGCGCGCATCGGCCGCAACGATCCGTGCTGGTGTGGTTCCGGGGCCAAGTACAAGAAGTGCCACGGCCGCTGATCGGCTGAGGCATCCGTGCGCGCTCATCGCTCGACTCTTCGTCGCGGGTCTGATCGCCGCAGTCGCGCTCGCCGGCTATGCGGCGTACCGGATCTGGGACCAGGGCAATCGCGACGAGCGGCCGTCGGCGGACGTCATCGTCGTGATGGGCGCGGCGCAGTACGACGGGCGTCCGTCCCCCGTGTTCGCGGCCCGGCTCGACCACGCCATCGACCTGTACCACGAGGGCGTCGCGCCGCGGCTCATCGTGACCGGCGGCAAGCGCGAGGGCGATCGCACGACCGAGGCCGACAGCGCCCGGATCTATGCCGTCCAGCACGACGTCCCCAACGAGGTGATCCTCAGCGAGGACCAGAGCCGGACGACGCTCCAGTCGATCCGCGGCGTGGCGGGATTGATGCGCGATGCGGGCTTCGAGACGGCGGTGTTCGTGTCGGACCCGAGCCACATGCTGCGTGTCCTGCGGATGGCCTCGGATGAAGGCATCGCGGCCTACGGCTCGCCGACCCGCACCAGTCCGCTCGAGCACGATGCCGTGAGGCGAGTCGACGCGATCGTCCACGAGCTCGCGGCGCTGGCGGTGTACTTCGTGTCCGGCGAGGCGCCCTAGCGTCGGCAGGGGTCGATTCGGGGCCGATCTGCCCGCCGATTTCGGAACTACCCCCTTGGCGCTCGGAGCTTGGCCGCCTATACTGGGCCAACCCGCCGATCCCGGACCGCTCGCGTCCACCGGCAGGTCTCCCAGCCCCGCCCCGCTCGTGCCCAGCGTCGTGAATGGAGGGAGTCCGTTGAAGCAGGCCGAGGACGCCGCGTTCGTCGATCTCATCGCGTGTGAGCGCGATTGCCGGAACTGCAGCTACGCGGCCGCTCTCGACTGCGACGGCAACTGCGGCGTCTGTCCGCACAACAGCTACTGCCCCTGCGTGAACCCCGTCGTCGCCCGAAGCAAGACGGCGCTGCGGCTCATCGAGCTGCGTCCGATCCTGCTGCAGGATCTCAAGGTCCGGAACTAGTGGACGCGTCCGCCGTTCGCGACCTGGCCGAGCGGATCCGGTCGACCTCGGGGCGCCTTTGACCTCGAGGCGAAACAGGACCGCGTCGCTCAGATCGACGCACTGACCCTCGAGCCCGGGTTCTGGGATGACCAGCGGGCCGCCCAGAAGGTCCTCCGGGAGGCCGACAGCCTCCGCTCCGAGATCGAGACCTGGCACGGGCTGCTGGCGCGTGCGGAGGATCTGGAAGCCGCGGTCGAGCTCCTGACCGAATCACCCGACGCGGATCTCGAGACCGAGCTCGCGCGGAACGTGGCGAGCCTGGAGACCGACTTCGGGCGCGAGCGCACGATGTTGCTCTTCTCGGGCGAGCACGACGAACGCTCGGCGATCCTCACGATCAGTGCCGGCGCGGGCGGCACCGAGGCGACGGACTGGGCCGACATGCTCCTGCGGATGTACCTCCGCTGGGCCGAGCGCCATCGCTACGCGACCGAGATCATCGACCAGCAGGAAGGCGAGCAGGCCGGTCTCAAGAGCGTGACCGTCGAGGTCGAGGGGCGCCGTGCATATGGCTGGCTGCGCGCCGAGCGCGGCGTCCATCGACTCGTGCGGATCAGCCCGTTCGACTCGCAGAAGCGGCGCCAGACCACCTTCGCGCTCGTCGAGATCCTGCCGGAGGCCGACGACGACATCGAGATCGAGCTCGACTGGGACCAGATCCGCGTCGATACGTATCGCTCGCAGGGAGCCGGCGGCCAGCATGTCAACAAGACCGACTCGGCCGTCCGGCTGACCCACCTGCCGACCAACATCGTCGTGCAGAGTCAGAACGAGCGCTCGCAGACGCAGAACAAGGAGAACGCGACCAAGGTGCTCAAGTCCCGCCTGCTCGAACTCGCCCTCGAGGAGAAGGAGGCCGAGCTGCGGGTGCTCAAGGGCGAGCACGTCGAGGCCGGTTGGGGCAACCAGATCCGCAGCTATGTGCTGCACCCGTACCAGATGGTCAAGGACCTGCGCACCGGGCACGAGACCGGCAACACGACCGCGGTCCTCGACGGCGACCTGGACGCGTTCATGCAGGCCGAGCTCGAACGCCTGGCCACCGGGGGGGAGTGGCGCGGCAGCGACAGCGAGGGCGACGCGGCGTGACCGCGGGGACCGACCCCGCGATCCGCGACACGCTGACGTACCGGCCGGTCCAGCCCGACGAGCTGGGGGCGTGCGCCGATGTCTGGCGACTGTCGATCAACGACTACATCAGCCGCTTGAACCAGCCGCAGGTCGAACCCGAGAGCGGACCGCTGGTTCGCTTGTACGCGCACTTGCACTCGACCGACCCTGACCGGTTCATCGTCGCGACGCGGCCCGACCCGGACGCGCCCGGCGGGGCGCGGATCGTGGCATTCGCCACGGCCGTCGTGCGGGAGCGCCTGTGGTACCTGTCGATGTGCTTCGTGCTGCCCGAGGTGCAGGGCAACGGAGTCGGCCGGGCCCTCCTCGATCAGACCGCCCCGCCCGACGACGCTGACACGGTCCGGGCGACCGGCACCGACAGTGCCCAGCCGATCAGCAATGCGCTGTATGCCTCGCTCGGGATCGTCCCCCGCGTCCCGCTGCTGAACCTGATCGGGCTCCCGAGCCGGCCCGAGGCGTTCGGGTCGCTCCCCAGTGGCGTTCGGGCCGTGGCGTTCGATCGGATCGCGACCGACGGCCACGAGCGGCTCGTCGGCATCGTCGACGCCCTCGACCAGGAGACACTCGGGGTGCGCCACCCGGTCGACCACCGCTACCTGCGCTCCGAGGGGCGCCGCGGCTGGGTCTACCAGGCACCCGATGGCGCGCCACTCGGCTACGGCTATGCGACCGAGGCGGGTCGCGTGGGGCCGGTCGCGAGTCGCGATCCCGACCTACTCGCCCCGATCGTCGGACACCTCACGCAGGAGGTCATCCCCCGCGGGGCGTTCGCCGTGTGGGTGCCAGGGAACGCCGACCGTGTCGTGATCGGTGCGCTCCAGGCGGGCTTCCGGCTCGAACCGTTCCCGGTCCTGCTGTGCTGGGACCGACCGATGATCGACCTGTCGCGCTACCTTCCGATCTCCCCCGGACTCCTCTAGACCCGCCCGGACCGGACCATCGTCCGGGGGTCGGTAGTCCCCCGGTCACGTTTGCCCACCCGGGGGGCCGGTGATAGCCTCGGGCCCGACGTGGTTCCCGCTGCAGTGCCCGCGGTCGGACCGGACCGAAGAACGTGGCGAGCGTGATCGCCACCTGCTCCCGCCCGCGGAGACGCCCGTGACCATCGCCCCAGCGCCGTCGGCGGCGCGCTCGCTCCGCCGTCGCATCCTCGAACGCGGCCGCGATCAGGCCATCCCGGATCGGGCCGTGCTCATCCTGCACGACGTCACCAAGCAGTACCCCAACGGCAAGATCGCCCTGCGCGACGTCGACCTCGTCATCCCCGAGGGCGACTTCGTGTTCCTGGTCGGGCCGTCTGGCGCGGGCAAGTCGACACTGATCAAGCTGCTGATCCGCGACGAGGTGGCCAGTCGCGGCGAGGTCGTGCTCGATGGCCAGGATCTGGCGCGCCTGCCGCGCCGCCAGGTGCCCCGGATGCGACGCAAGATCGGGATCATCTTCCAGGACTTCAAGCTCCTGCCAACCAAGACGGTCTGGGAGAACGTGGCGTTCGCGCTCGAGGTCACCGGCTACCCTCGACGGCTCATCCGGCCCGCCGTGGACCGCGTCCTGGCCATCGTCGGGCTCACCGCGCAGGCCAGGCAGACGCCGGCCCAGCTGTCGGGTGGCGAGCAGCAGCGCACGGCCATCGCCCGCGCGCTCGTCCACGACCCACGGCTGATCATCGCCGACGAGCCGACCGGCAACCTCGATCCGCTCATCAGCTGGGAGATCCTGCAGCTGCTGCTGCGTATCAACGAGCTGGGCGTCACGGTGCTGATGGCGACCCACAACGCCGAGGTCGTCACGGCCCTCCGCAAGCGTGTCGTCGCGCTGGAGGAGGGTCGGATCATCCGCGACGAGGTCGGTGGCGCATACCACCGCGAGGACTGACCGACCGTGCCGGCCTTTCTGTACTTCAGCCTCAAGCGCGCCTGGCAGGGCTTCTGGCGCAACGCCGTCATGAGCCTCGCGGCGACCGCGACGATGGTGCTGATGCTGCTCCTGCTGGCCGGGTTCTGGATCATCCAGACGGGACTGCTGGCCGGCCTCGAGTTCACCGAGCAGAAGGTCGAGGTCGTGGCCTACCTCCAGCCCAACGCCACGCAGTCGCAGATCGACGCCCTGGCCGCCGAGATCGGCCGGCGCTCCGACGTTGCGTCGGTCGAGGTCGTCACTCGCGACCGGGCGCTCGAGCGGTTCCGCGAGCAGATGGAGGCGCAAGGGCGGTCCGACCTGACCCAGCAGCTCGAAAGCAACCCGCTCTACGCCAGCGTCGAGGTGAAGCTGAAGGACCCGTCCGCCCTCAAGAAGGTCGGCGACGCACTCGCTCCGTCCGAGCATCCGATCGTGCGCAACGTCATCAACATCGAGGACCTGGTCGACCGGCTGTTGACGGTCACCGAGGTCCTGCGCACGGTCGGCACCGCGATCCTCATCGGCGTCGGGCTGATCGCGCTCTTCATCATCATCAATGCGATCCGCCTCGCCGTCGTCGCCCGGGCCGAGGAGATCGAGATCATGCGCCTGGTCGGCGCGTCCGACGCGTTCATCCGCTGGCCGTTCGTCTTCGAGGGCGCGTTCGTCGGTTTCCTCGGCGCAGCGGTCACGCTGGCCATCCTGTTCGCGGCGGCCGAGCCACTCAATGGCTTCATGGTCGAGTTCTTCCGGGTGCTGCCGCTGCAGATCGGATCGTTGACTCGCGACCTCGTGACGCTGGTGATGGGCGCGGGGGTGGGGCTCGGCATCCTGGGCTCGTGGGTGTCGGTCCGAACCTACCTGATCCGCTAGCCCCAGGTGGCCGTCGACCCGCCGTGGGTCGCCCCCTTCGGCCGTACCTTCGGACACTGGGACCCGTTTCGCGACCCGGTGTACATTCACCTCCTCAGTCGCGCCCGTCATCCATCATCTGCTCGACTCGAGGGGGAATCCGCATACCGCCATGCACGCTACGGAGCTCGATCCACCAGATCGGCAGGCGGTCTCCGTCGCGCCGGTCGAGGGCACGCTGACCACCTCTCGCCGGTCGCGCGCACCGATCATCACGGTCGCCGTGTCCGTGATCGCGCTGCTGTCGGGCAGCGCGTTGTTCCTGAGCGGCTATTCCATGGGCCGTCAGAGCGCCGTCGAACCGGGCACGCCGGGCGACGAGGGGATGGCATTCCAGCCGTTCTGGGACACCTACCACACCATCCAGGACCGCTACGCCGGTAGCGAGGTCGACCGCGGCGTCGTCGTCCAGGGCGCCATCCGCGGGATGATCGACTCGCTCGAGGACCCGTACTCGTCCTACCTGACCTCCGACCAGTACCGCTCCAGCCTGCAGGGCATCAGTGGTCGGTTCGAGGGGATCGGCGCCGAGATCGCCACGCAGGCGTCCGACGGGACGCAGGGCTGCGCGACACTCGGCCCGACATGCCGGCTGGTGATCATCGCGCCGATCGGCGGCTCGCCGGCGGAGAAGGCCGGGATCCTGCCGGGCGACCTCGTCCTCGCCACCGACGGCGTCCCGCTCGATGGCCTGACCGTCGATGCGGCCCGTGAACGGATGCGCGGCCCCAAGGACACATCGGTCGAGCTATCCATCAAGCGCGGGGGAGACGACCCGTTCAAGCTCCGCGTCGTCCGCGACGTCATCCAAGAGCGCGAAGTCGAATTGCGCGAGCTGGTCGACGGGCGGGTCGGCTATCTCCACCTGGAAGGCTTCTCGGACCAGGCCGCCGCGGACCTCGCCACCGCCGTCAAGGCGCATGTGGACGCCGGCCGGCGGATGCTCATCCTCGACCTGCGCGGCAACCCTGGCGGCTACGTGACCGCGGCACGCGCCGTCGCCAGCCAGTTCATCGCCTCCGGGCCGATCTTCTGGGAGCAGGACGCGAAGGGCGGCCGGATCGCGACCGAGGCGATCCCCGGCGGCTACGCGACGGATCCGGCGATCCGCGTCGTCTGCCTGATCGACCGTGGCAGCGCCTCGGCGAGTGAGATCGTCGCGGCGGCACTCCAGGACAGCGGCCGGGCGACGCTCGTCGGGCAGCGCTCGTTCGGGAAGGGCACCGTCCAGCAGTGGCAGGAGCTCGCCGGCGAAGGCGGGGCATTCCGGTTGACCATCGCGAAATGGCTGACCCCGGACACGCGCTGGATCCACAACATCGGGATCGAGCCGGACGTCACCGTCGAGGTGCCGGCGACGCTCGGTCCGGGCGAGGATCCGATCCTCGCCGAGGCGCTCGACGTGGTCGGCGCCGGCGAGCGACTGCCGGTCGGGGGGCCGTGACCCACGGCGTCACATGGCGTTCGTCCCGCCTTGACGGTGTCCTTGCACTCACGACATGGTTCGGGTACGGTTTCTTCGAACGAAAGGAGGTGATGTGCAGTGATCGACAGTACGCGTAGCTGCACCACCTCGCAGGAGATGGCCGTCTAGTCGGACACCCTGTGGGTGGGTAAGCAACTCGAGCGCCGGTCCGCATAGGACCGGCGTTCGTGCGCACGGGACCTATCCTTCCGCCACGTCCGACAGGAGCCATCCATGCGCGACGATTCGACCGTCGCCCTCAACCGAAAAGCGCGCCACGAGTTCACCATCGACGAGACGTTCGAGGCCGGGCTCGTGCTGACCGGCACCGAGATCAAGTCGGTCCGTGCGGGCAAGGTGAACATCGCCGGCGCATACGCCCGCATCGAGAAGGGTGAGGCGTGGCTGATCGGCGCCGACATCGCGCCGTTCGAGCAGGGCAATCGCTACAACCACGAGCCGAAGCGCAACCGGAAGCTGCTCCTGCATCGGCGCGAGATCGACGAGCTCCTGGGCCGCGCCCAGCAGAAGGGCCAGACGATCGTGCCGTTGCGGCTCTACCTGAGCCGAGGCAAGGCCAAGATCGAGCTCGGTCTCGCGCGCGGGAAGCAGCTCCACGACCGGCGTCGCGACATCGCCGACCGTGACGCGAAGCGCGACATCGCCCGGGAGCTCGCCGACGTCCAGCGCGGTCGCTGAACCCGCTCAGCGGAGCAGGTAGCGACGACTCAGCGGGACCTCGGCGACCGGGGCCACCGCGAGCGGTCGCCCGTCCAGCGTGACCGCGCCGTCGGTCGTGTCCACATCGATCGCCGCGGTCGCCCGATTGCGGACGAGCGACGCCCGCGTCAACCCACGCGTGTCTCGAACGGGGATCAGGGCACGTCCGTGACGACGCAGCTCGGGTGAGCCGGTCGCCGAGCGCGACACGAAGGTCGCGGAGAGGGACGCGGCAGCCCGCGGCCGACCGCCCCAGTCCGGTCGATAGCGCGTCGGTTCCGACCGTTCGACCGTCGCGTTTCCCTCGCCGAGCGGCGCCCACGCGACCATACCGCCCTTGAGTACGAGGGCGGGTTTCACGCCGACGTAGGCGGGCTCCCACAGGGCGATGTCGGCCATCCGGCCCGCCTGGAGGGAGCCGACGTGGTCGGCGATCCCGTGCGTGATGGCCGGCTCGACCGTCACCTTGGCCAGGTAGCGCAGCACGCGCTCGGTAGCGTCGAACGGATCCGCCGCCGGCACCGTGCCTGACCATCCGCCCATCACGTGCGCAAGCTGGAGCGTCCGCCGGACCGTCTCCATCATCCGGCCCATGCCCTGCGAGTCGGAGTTGACGATGGCGATCGCGCCGAGCTCGTGGAGCGGGCCCTCGGCAGCCATGGTCGCCGGGTGGACGCGCTCGCGGACGAGCGCGACGTCCTCGGCGACACCATAGGACGCGCCATGGTTGAGCACGATCATCGGGACCTGTTCGGCGGCGGCACTCACGCCGAACGGCACGGTCGGGGTCGTCGACGAGCAGATCACGTTCGGCTCGCGGACCAGGCCGATGACGTCGGGCACGTGGCCGCCCCCGCTTCCCTCGACATGGTAGGCATGGACGGTCCGTCCCGCGATCGCCGCCACCGTGTCCTCGAGCTCGGCGCTCTCGTGCAACCCGTCCGTGTGGAGCGACACGGACACGTCGTGGGCGTCGGCGAATCGTAGGACATGATCGATGAGCTCCGGGTAGGCGCCGTAGTCCTCGTGGATCTTGAAACCGCAGGCGCCGGCGTCGAGCAGCGCCTCGAGCGGCCCGTCGTCCTCGGCGCGAGCGCATGCCTGGAGTCCGAGGTTGACCGGCCAGTCGCTGACCCCGGCCAAGGTCCGCGCCATCGCCCACGGCGGTTCCTCGAAGCCCGCCGTGATCAACGTCGTCACGCCGGCGGACAGGGCGGCAGGCAGCAGTTCCGGCGAGATGAGGTGGACGTGGCTGTCGATGGCGCCCGGCGTGGCGATGAGCCCGTAGCCCATGATCGGCATGGTGTGCGGCCCGATCCGCAGGTCGATACCCTCGCTCAGCGTGTCGCTACCGGCCCGGCCCACGCCGACGATGCGCCCGTCCTTGATGCCGATGTCCGCCTTCACGACGCCGATGACCGGGTCGACGACGACGACACCCGCGACCAGCACGTCGAGCTCCGAATCGGACGCCCTGCCCTGGGTCGCGCGCGGGCGGATGGTCTTGGCGTACCCCCAGATCGGCTCATCGCCGTGGGCCTGGCGGTCCTCCGCCACGCGGACCCAGAGGTCGGTGTCGCCGATACGGATCCGGTCGTCGACCGTCGGACCGTAGCGCGCGAGGCGCTCGGCTGGCGAGAGCGAGGTCAACGGGTGCGCACCAGGCGAACGGTCCGCGTTTCGCCGGGTGCCCAACGCTCGGTCGAGCCAGCGTCGATGTCGAGGTGGCAGCCCATCGCCCTGACGCGATCGAACTCCAACCGTGGATTCACGCGTTCGAATGGGTAGTGGCTCGAGACGCGCACGACCCGTCGCGACGCATTCCGGACCTCGAGGTCGAGCCGCTCGCGGCCATCGGCGTCGTCGGTCCCGGGAGCTTGGCGGATGGCACCCGGGGCATCATCGTCGGATGGACCGAGCGGTGCGAGCAGATGCACGAGCCTGCTGCCGTCATCCATCAGCACTTCGAGGCGGACCTCCGAAATCAGGGCGGCCACGCCCGGAAGGACTTGCTCGTGGCCCACGGCGCCATACCCGGCCGCCTCGACCTCCTCGTAGGTCGCGCCCGCACGCGCCGCCTCGAGCATCGCGTCGCAGATCAGCGCGATCGCCTCCGGGGCGTTGAGGAGGAGGCCACGATCCCTGTGGCGCCGCGCGAGTTCCGCCGCCGTGAAGATGAGGAGCCGCTCCTCCTCCCACGCCGTCAGTCTCACGAGCCGGGTGTCGCCTCCGGTGTCGCGGGATCGCTCGCGATCGCCGGCCCGTCGTCCGGCCGGCGTCGAGCCAGCCAGAGGATCAGCAGGTTGAGCAGCGCGACGTAGCCCACGATGGCCAGCAGGGCGCCCGCCCCGAGCCACAGGATGCCATCGACGCGCCCGTGCACGTCGGCGATGCGAAGCCGAAGATCGTCGACCGCGGCGCGCAGCGAGCGCGCCGTCTCGACCGACCGCGTCGCCGCGTCGCGCAGCGTCGTCGCCGCCGCGGTGACGTCTCCGGCCGTCGCGCGGGCAGCGCCACGCAGGGCCGTCAGTGCCCCATCGATGGCGACGAGCCGTTCGTTCGCCGTCGCGAGAGCGTCTGGTACCCCGGTGGGGGCCTCCATGCCGGGTATCAACCGCGCAGCGCCCTGCACGCTTTCCAGGGCCGACGATGCCCGCTCGCGTGCCGCGACGAACCGATCGCGAGCGATCGCGTAGGCGTCGACGACCGTCGAGATGCGGGCCGCCACCGCTGCCGGGATGGGCTGTGCCGCCGCCAGGACGCCCGACTCCGCGACCAGCTCGTCGAGCCGGCCGACGCCTTCGGACAGACGCGCGGATGCGTCGTCGACCGTGGCGAGTCCGTTGCCGATCGAGGTGTCGGCGGCCACGAACACGTCACCGACCGCGACCGCCACGAACGATCGTCCGAGGAGGATGGCGATGGCGAGCGCCAGGGACACGAGCAGCCCGGCGATCCCGAGCACCTGCAGCGATCTCGAGGTCCATCGTCCGAGCGCCATCAGCCAACCCTCCGCCCCCGCGTCCATGGGAGGGTACCCCGGCGGACGCCCGAGCATGTCGTTGCCCCGGACCGACGGCACGGATCGGCCGTTGGTCCGGGGCAAGAGCGTTCGGCCCGTGCTAGTCGTCAGCCCGGCGTGTCGAGACCCTCCTGGAGGTACGCCTCGACGTCGGCGGCCGAGATGTCACGATCGAAGGTCAGCTCCAGGATCCGATCCTCGCCCATGGCATCGGCCGGTCCGGTGGGTGCGGGCTGGATGAGCAGGAATCGATAGCCGGCACCAGCCGGATCGACGTACAGCGCGAGCCCGTTGTCGATCGGGAAATCCGACCAGCTGAGGCGCAGCGTGTGCGGGTCGAGGTTCTCGACCTGGACGCTCCCGGCGGACACCGAGACGCCCTCGCCCGGGCGACCGGACGCTGCCCGCTCGATGGTCGCAGACCGATCGACGATGTCGACATACACGTCCTGCCCGGACGTGCTGTCGAGCTCGACGCGGATCGGCATCGCGTCCGTGCCCGGATCCTCGATCTCCGGGCTGGGCACGGGCGTGGCCGGCGGCGGCGTCGCGGGTGCCGGGACGGACGTCGGGGCGGACGCGCCGACGCCGGCGCTGCATGCCGCGATGAGGGCGGCGATGACGACGGCGCCGACGACCGGTGCGAACCGGCGGCGGGCCGTGGCGGTGGTGGACATGGCGGATGGTCCCTTTCGTGGTCCTGGTGGCGGCCGTCTCGACCGCCTGCACACGGGATGAGGGACCACGAGCCCGATCCCTTCGAAGATCCTCCGGGGAACCATCTCTTCAGGACGTCCGTCCATCCGCCCCTACGTCATCCGACGCAGCCATTGGCCTTCGAGGCCGCTCGTGCTAGGATTGACGTTCAAACCGAACCGACGTTCGGTCCTGTGGGGATGCGTGGTTTCGACAGGGCTTGGTTGTCGGAGAGTGCGAGCCGAGGATGCTGCTCAGGCCTCGTTAATCAGGCAGCAAAACGAAGTACCTGGCAACCGCCAGTCGACTCTCGCCCTCGCCGCTTAGGCGGTAAGGTGAGCGTGGAAGCGACCTCCGTCCCGCGGGTCGTGGAAGCGTCATGCAGCGGGGCTGCGATCCGGATGAGCGTCGCGTAGTCCGGAGTCAAGCCCGATCTAGGGGCACGTGACTGGACCGTCCGGCAGGGTGCCGATGTCCGTCCGGGCGGTCGACGACAAACCATCGGACACGCTCGTAGTGGTCTCCGACGAAGGGTCTTGGACGGGGAGTTCGACTCTCCCCCATCTCCACCAATCTTCCGGCGTGATCTCAGGAATCACGCCATCCCGGCACCGTGGACGTCGGTGGCCGGATCCTTCGTCCGCCCGAACGCCACCAGCGCCGCAGCGCTGATCAGACAGAGCAGCGCGTTGCCGGCCATCGCGATCGGGAGTCCGACGGTGACCGACAGGAAGCCGATAGCCGGCGGATAGATGATCGATCCGACGACGGCGAACCCGACGAGGGTGCCGCCGACCGCGGCGGACCGTGCCGGGTAGCGCTCGCCGCCCAGGGCCACGATCATCGGGAACACCGGACCCGACGCGACACCGGCGAGGCCGAACAGCGCGATCGAGAGCGGCAGCGTTGGAGCGGCGACGGCCAGCCCGGTGGCCAGTCCCATCAGCACGGCACACACGATCGTGAACCGCAGGTGGTCGAACCGGTCCGCGATCACGGAGGACAGCAGGCGACCGACCGTCGCTCCGGCCCAGATCAGAGAAAGCGCCAGCGTCGCGGTCGCGAGCGGTGCGGGCTCCAGGAACCGGACGACCCAGTTCGAGACGCCGATCTCGGCCGCGACATAGCTCGCGATCGCCAGGCCGAGGAGGACCAGGGGGACGGACAGCAACCGTCGGCCGATCGTCAGGCCGGTGGGGGACGGGACACCGGCCGGGTCACGTCGCCCGCTCGGCATCGGCACGATCGCGTAGGCGATCGCCAGCCCCGCGAGTGGCGCGGCGGACAGCAGCATGATCGCTTCCCAGGTGACACCGGCCTCGACGGCGCGACCGACGACCAGCGGCGCGAGCAACGCGCCGACACTGAATGACACGTGCAGGAGATTCATCGCCCTGCCACGACCCTCGCGATAGACGTCCAGGACAAGACCGTTCGATCCCCCGTCCAGACAGCCGGCCCCGAGTCCAGCGGGGAGCATCGCCGCGACGAACAGCGGCCAGCTCGGGGCGAGCCCGAGGCCGGCGATGCCCACGCCGTGCAGGACAGCCGCGCCCGCCAGGACCGTTCGTCGGCCGACCCGCTCCATGATCTGGCCACCCAGGATCGAGCCGGCGGCATAGGCGACCGCATACGCGAAGTACACGACGCCGATGCCCGCGTCGTTCTGGTCGAACGCGTCCTTGATCGACCGGATCAGCGACGGGACCAGGAGACCCGTCCACCCGATGACCAGGAGGGTCAGGCTGCCGACGATGCCGGCCGCGAGTCGACGGTCGGGGGTCGTCAGGGTCACCCGACGATGCTATCGATGGCAGCCGGGCGATGGAGTCTCGTCCCGCACGACGTACGCGGGTGGTGCTCTGCCGCGCCTTGGCCGACCGCAGTTCGACTACCCGCGACCCGCGAGCACGCGCTCCATCACCGCCCGCGTCGGCGGCAGGCGGCTCATGATCGGTAGCCCGAGATCGCGAGCCGGGCCGAGCCAGCCACGACTCGACTGGAAGAACGGGCTCAGGGCGCGGCTGAGCAACGCATAGCGGACGTTCTGGAACCACCGGCTCCGATCCCAGTGCGCGAGGGCGCTCGCCAGGTCGGGTGAGGCGCGCAACGACGCTGCGAGCGCGGCCGCGTCGAGCAGTGCGAGGTTGGCACCCTGGCCGAGGTGGGGCGGCGACGCGTGCGCCGCATCGCCGATGAGCACGATCCGGGACGTGTGGGTCCGTCGAACGGTGGCGTGGCCATACCGCGCCAGCAGGAGTCGGTCGAAGCTGCCGATGGCCTCGAACACCTCACCGGCTTCGGGCAGCACCGCACCGACGCGCCCGACCAGGTGCGGGAAGCCGGCCGTCCGCCACGACTCCAGGTCGCTCGCCCGGAGACCCCAGAACACGGCGGCCTCCCGAGGGCCGACGGGCAGGTGACCCGCAAGGAGACCCACGCCACGCGCCTGCTGGTGGAGGACGTGCGCGCACGCGTCGGACGTCGGACCGATCCCCCACAGCGCCGCGAACGGTGACAGGACGAGTCGGGCGTCGGGGTCGACGGACCGCCGTACGGCTGAGCGCATGCCGTCGGCTCCCACAAGCAGATCGCATGTGTCGAGCTCGGCGCCGCCGAACGCGACCGGTACGACGGCGTCGGGACGCTCGCGGCCGCTGGCGATCCGGATGCCGGTCCCGATGCGAACGCCGGCGTCCAGGGCGGTCGCCTGCAGAGCCGTGAACAGTCGGCCGCGCGAGACCCCGAGGGCATGGGCCGCCGGGTCGCCTCGATCGTAGCGGAACTCCGACAGGATCCGCCCCGGAGCGGACTCGGCGCGGAAGCGCCGGATCGGCCAGGCCGACGCCCTGACCTCGTCCAGGAGCCCGATCCCGGCCAGCACATCCTGGCCGGATGGCTGCAGCAGGAAGCCCGCACCGACCGGGCCGAGCGCCGCAGCCTGCTCGTAGACCGTCACCTCGTGGCCATCGCGTGCAAGGGCGATCGACAGGGCAGCGCCACCGATCCCGAACCCAGCGATCGCCACGCGCATGGACGCGAATCCTCATGTCGATTACCTGTTACTGAACGGTAGCACGATATCTGGTGAGCAGTGTCGGGTATCGTGAGGGAAGCCCACACGTCGTTCTGGCACGGACCCGCGCCAGTCCTGCGCACCACCCCCGTCCGACCGGGAAGAGCCATGGACCACGAGCCCGTACTCATCTCGACCATCGCCATCGGCCTGACCGCCGCGTTCATCGGCGGCTTCGTCGCGCGCCGGTTGGGACTGCCCACGATCGTCGGCTACATCGCTGCCGGCGTGGTGATCGGACCATTCACGCCGGGGCTCGTTGCCGATCCCGCCATCGCGACCGAGCTCGCCGAGGTCGGCGTGATCCTGCTGATGTTCGGGGTGGGCATCCAGTTCTCGTTCCGGGAGCTGCTCGCGGTCCGCTGGATCGCCATCCCGGGGGCGCTGATCCAGACCGTCGTCGCCACTGCCCTGGGCGTGTGGTTGGGGTCCGCGCTCGGATGGGGTATGGGCGGCGGTCTCGTCCTCGGCCTGGCGCTGTCGATCGCGAGCACGGTCGTGCTCCTGCGTGCGTTGGCCGACCGGAACGAGGAGGACACCACCCAGGGTCACATCGCGGTGGGCTGGTTGATCGTGGAGGACCTGCTGGCCGTGCTGGTCCTCGTCCTGCTACCGGCGCTGGCTCCCGCGCTCGGCGGCACGTCCGGTGCCGGCGGTGCTCCGCCCGACCCGGCGGTCGAGGTCGCGCTGGCGCTCGGCAAGGCCGCCGTGTTCGCGATCCTCATGGCCGTCGCCGGGGCGCGGATCGTGCCGTGGCTGATGCTCGCGGTCGCGCGGCAAGGCTCGCGCGAGCTCTTCTCGCTCGCGGTGCTCGCCATCGCGCTGGGACTCGCCTACGTGTCCTCGAGCGTCTTCGGCGTGTCCTTCGCGCTGGGTGCGTTCCTGGCAGGTGCGGTCGTCGGCCAATCGGACATGAGCCACCAGGCCGCGGCCGATGCCCTGCCCCTGCGCGACGCCTTCGCCGTCCTCTTCTTCGTATCGGTGGGCATGCTGCTCGATCCCACCTACCTGCTGGCCAACCCGCTGGCCGTGCTGGCCGTACTTGCCCTCGTGATCGGCGCGAAGGCGATCACGAAGTTCGTCATCGTCGCCGTAGCCGGCTATCCACCGCGTGTCGCCCTGACGGTGGGGGCGGGCTTGGCGCAGATCGGCGAGTTCTCCTTCATCGTCGGGACGATGGGCCGCAACCTCGGGCTGCTGCCCGAGGACGGCTATCAGCTGATCGTCGCCGGTGCCCTGCTGTCGATCACCATCAACCCGTTCCTGTTCCGGCTCATCCCACCCCTGGAGCACAGTCTCCGGGACACCCGCGTCATCAAGGCCCTCATGGAGCGGCGGGCCGGCGAGCTCGCCCGCCTGCCGTCCGAGGAACAGGAGGGCCTTCGGCAACACGCCATCATCTGCGGCTATGGCCGCGTCGGACGGCTCATCGGGCCGGCGCTGGAGCGACGGGGCTTCCGGTATGTGGTCATCACCCAGCAACGGGACGAGGTGGATCGCCTGCGCTCGCGGGGAGTCCCCGCGATCTACGGCGACGCGTCCAATCCCGACGTGCTGGAGATGGCCGCGATCCACACCGCGCGGCTGGTCGTGGTGGCGACCTCGGAGCCGAACGAGACGCGGCTCATCGTCGAACGCGTCCGGGAACGCAATGACAACGTCGACATCGTCGTCCGGACGCACAACGACTTCGAGGCGGCGCAACTCCGTTCACTCGGGGCCAAGGTCCAGGTAGTGCATGGCGAGCGCGAGCTGGCGGTGCAGATGGCGCGCTATGCGCTGCGCAGGTTCGGTGTCAGCGCGACAGAGGCGGAGGCGATCGCCCAGGGGCTGCGTGGCCGCTCCGTGGCCCCGGCCACGTCGCGTCCGGGCTATGCGTCAGGGCTCCTCGAGCGACTTCGGCAGCGGTTCAGCGGCCGACGAGCGTGATCCCGGTGATGCGCGCGTAGTTCGAGAACCACGTGTCGCGGTGGATCAGCTTGCCTGACCGATCGCGGACCGATCGCGTGACCGAGACCTGGAACCCGGCGACGGGGTACTCGATCCGCTTGGCGGACCCGCTCGGCAGGCTCGAGGTGTACTCGATCGTGTCGGTCGCACTCCGGAAGTTGCGTTTCGGACCCGTGGCGAACTTGACCGAGCGACCGTTCGGGACGCTGAAGATCTCGAACTTGACGTAGCCGGCGCCGCCCTTCCGGTAGCCCAGGCCACGGATGAGCAGCGGGTAGTTCGTGTCATTGGTGAACGACATCGTCTGTTTCGAGCCCGAGGCGCTGATGAAGACCGTGGCGTCGAGCCCGACCGGGTAGCGGTCGATGTAGTAGTAGTGGTTGCGCCGGGCGCCCATCTCGTACCCCGCCCGGGCGGCAGCGTTGAACAGCGTCGTCGAGCAGGAGCAGATCCCGCCGGCGAGCGCGCCCTGCGGCTCCGTGCGGCCGTTGATGATGGCACCACCCGACCGATAGCCCTTGGCGCGGTTGACCGTGCCGACCGCATTCCAGAAGTCGAACGTGGCACCCGGAGCGACGACGTAGCCGTTGATCAGGCGAGCGGGGATCCAGATATTGGCGCCGAAGCCATTCTTCTCGCTGATCGGGAAGAAGGTCGTCCACTCGGAGATCTTGCGCATCTTCGAGCGCGCCTTCGCCGCCTCGGCGGTGGTGAGGGCCGGCTGGAGGACCTTGAGCGTCGGGGCGAGTGCGGTCGTCGCCGCGCCACCGGCGCGCGCCTGCAGCAGGTCCTCGACCTGCTTGTGGGTGGCAGCCAGATCGAGCTTGTAACCCGTCCGGCTTTCGGTCACGCCGGTGATGCGCGCCCCGCTGGTGGTGTACGACGCATTCACCGGCGAGCGGTTCACCTTCTTGGCGATGCTCTTGAGGACGGTGTCCAGGGCCTTCGTGTCGACGTCGACCCCGTAGCCGCCGTCGGCGGTCGGCGCGAAGCTCAGCCACGTGCGAAGGCGAGACGCGCCGATGAGCTGCTCGTTGCCCTTGATCGAGAGCTTGATCGGCGAGGCGATACGGTCGGCGTCGGTCTTGGCGGTGGTCGCCTCGTCGGTGGAGACGGCCGGCTCGATGACCTCGACCGGGAGGTCATAGGTCAAGTCGGTCGGCGCCGTGAGCTCGCCCAGATCGCCGAGGGCCGCCTCGATCGACGTGGCGGGATCGGGGACGCGTCCCTCGATGGCCGGCACGACCGAGAACGTCCGGCCCACGAGCGACACCCATGCATTCTTCGGCTCGCGCGCGATCGAATCGGAGAAGCCGAGGACGCGCTCGGCCAGCAGGTCGGCGTCGAACGTCACCTTCGGCGACAGCGACACGCCGCGGAGCGCCGTCTGGGCGTCGGCGACGACCCGTTCGACCGGGTTGCCTTCGCGACCGACCGAGAGTGCCTCGGCGACCATCGCCTCGACGTCCGGCCCGCGCCCGATCTCCTCGAACGTCACGGTCGTCTGCTTGCCCTGGCTGCGGAAGGTGACGGAGCCGTCGCCGAGGTAGCCGTACACCTGGCGGATGGCGGCACCGGCCGCCACGGCGTCAAGGCCGGATAGGTTCAGCGAACCGACCGACACACCCGGCAGGACTCGCCCGACGTACTGCTGGTCGTAGGCGTAGAGGGCACCGGACCCGATCGCCATCGATGCGAGCAGCCCGACGAGGAACGCGACGCCGAACCGGAGACGCGTCGAGGGACGCGGCGTGTCGGGCGCCGGGATCAGGACCGTATCGGGCGTGGTCGTGGTCATGGAGGCGCCATCCTAGCAGCCGAACGCAATCGCTCCGCGTGGTCCGAAGCGCTCTGAAGACGCCCGATCATGGTCAAAGGTGACGCTCCGCGCTGGTGGTTGCGGTGCGGCGATCCGCCGCGACCGGATCGTGTGGCGTCAGCCGCCGCGGGGCACGAGCACGACGCGCCGGTTCGGCTCCTCACCGATCGACTGCGTCGCGACACCCGTGTGGTCGCGCAGGGTGAGGTGGATCCAGCGACGCTCGAGCGCCGGCATCGGCTCAAGCTGGAGCATCTTGCCGGTCTCCATGACACGCGCCGCGGCGCGGTCGGCGAGCTCGCGGAGCTGGCGCTCGCGCCGTCCGCGGTAATCCTCGACGTCCACCAGGACGCGTGTCCACGAGCCCATCTCCTTCGACAGCATCAGGTTCACGAGATGCTGGAGTGCAGACAGACGCTCGCCCTTGCGCCCGATGAGTGCGCCGAGCGAGTCGCGATCGTCGCCCTGGGCGACGACGTTGAGCCGACTCGTCTCCCCGGCGGCGACCTCGACGGTCGCTGCGAACCCGAGATGGCCCATCAGGGTCTCGAGGATCCGCTGCCCCGCGGCGAGCGCCTCGGGCGAGGCCTCTGCGGCCTCGAGATCGGCTCGTTCGGATGCCAGCGAGCCTCTGGCTGCGGCGACCTCCGCCGCCTCCGACGCGGATACGTCGCTGCCACCGCGGCTCGGGCGGGCTCCGCGGTCGTCGCGGCTGGGAGCGCGATCGTCACGCGGTCGATCGTCACGACCCGGGGCGACGTCGGCGGTCTCTCGAGGTCGGTCGTCGCGCCGGGGTGGGCGGTCGGGCCGGTCGCGTCGCGGTCCGCGGTCGTCGCGTGGACGGTCGTCCCGCCGGGGTGGGCGCTCTCGATCGTCGTACTCACGAGGCGGCGCGGGCGGCAGCGGCTGGGCTGCCGCGGCGTCACGCTTCGGCGCGGCGCCACCGAGGGCCGTGCGTGGCGCGGCCACGATCCTGGCGGGCTCCGCGCCCATGCCCAGCACGCCCCGGCTACCCGGGGTGAGGATCTCGAAGTCGAGGTCGTTGAGCTCGGCTCCGAACTCATCGCGGGCCGTCTTGAGGGCCTCCTCGACGGTCTTGCCGGTGAACTCCTTGTACGCACTCATGGTCAGCGTCGTCTCCCTCGTCGGCCCTGGCGTCCGCGTTCGCGTCGGCGGATCGTCTTTTCGGCCGTGGTCTTCTTGTCAGCGTCGGTCAGGATGGCCGCTCGCTTGCTCGGGTCAGGGGGTGGTGGCATGGCCACCGGGAAGCGCGGGGTGTGGTCAGCCGCGAACGCAGGAGTACGGCCGAAGAGCGGGAACATGGAGCCCCAGCCCACGATGAGGTACTGCTGCGCGATCGAGAAGATCGTCGCCACGATCCAGTAGATGAACAGGCCCGCCGGCAGGAAGCCGCCGTACACGACCGAGATGAGCGGCAGGAACAGCATCATCTGGCGCTGGATGCGGGTGTTCGGGTCGTCGTTGGTCGGGTCGGCCGCCGGCAGCATCATCCGCGACTGCACGAGCTGCAGGAGCGCGGACACGATGGCGAGGATGCTGATGCCGAACCCGGCGACCGCGAAGATCGTCGATGGCTTGCTCACATCGATCGACGTACCGAAGAACGGGATGACCGTCTCGATGCACGGACCGAGCGCCGCGCTCGGCATGCCCGTGGCCGGGTCGATGTTCGTACAGGTCAGGGGAACGACCTGGACGCCGCCGATCGTGAGCATGGCGGTCGGGTCGACGTTGGTCAGCCCGTTCTGGATGACCGAATACATGATGAACAGCAGCGGGAGCTGGAGCAGCAGCGGAAGGCACCCGGCCAGGACATTGACGCCCCGTTCCCGCATGAGCTCCTGTTGGGCGAGGCGGGCCTTCATGGCGTCGCCCTTGAACCGCTTCTGGATCTCGCGCAGCTCCGGCTGGAGGAGCTGCATCCGCCGCTGCGAGACCAGTTGCTTGCGGTACAGCGGGATGAGCACCGCCCGGACGACGAGCGTCAGCGCGACGATCGCCCAGGCGATCGCGCCCGGGAATCCCAGGTTGTAGAGGAATTCGTAGACCGCGACCATGACGATGAACATCGCCTGGAAGATCGGCGTGAACAGCCAGGCGAGGAGGCTGACCGGATCGGCACCGGGCGTGGCTGGGGCCAGGGGCGGCGCGGGTGGGGTCGGCGATGCGCCCGGTCCTCCCGGGACGCCGGGAACGCACGCGACGACGAGCGGGATGATCACGGCGATCGCGAGCGCCGGCAGCATCCGGCGCACGGCGGGGGACAGGGTCACGGGCGGGCGGCCTCGCTAGCGGACCGGGTCATACCCACCCGGGTTCCATGGATGACATCGGGCGATCCTCTTGGCCCCCATCCAGCTCCCCTTCAACAAGCCGTACTTCATGATGGCCTGCTCCGTGTAGTGCGAGCACGTCGGCTCGAACCGGCACGACGGCGGGAGCCACGCGAAGACGATCCGGTAGAGCTTGATGGCCCCGATCCCGATCTGCTTCATCGCGCGATCCCTCCGAGCACGCCGCCCCGGACGAGCGTCCGCTGCAACGCTCCGACCAGCGCGTCATGGTCGGCGCCGACGATCGCAGGCCGGGCGATGATGAGGACGTCCCAGCCGGGCTGGAACGAGGGCGCCATCACCCTGAGCGCCTCTCGGAGTCGTCGGCGGACCCGGTTCCGGACCACCGCACTACCCAGCCGGCGTCCGGTCGAGATCCCGAAGCGGGTCGTCGTGAGATCGGTCCGAAGGAACCGGGCGGAGAGCAGGGCGTGGGACCGTGTCGTTCCCTTCTCCTGGATCGCCGCGAAGTCCTTCGGTCTGGAGAGCATCACGAGTCGCGGCGACGGAATGCCGCGATCGCCTGTCAGGCCGTCAGTCGCTTCCGACCCCGAGCTCGCCGCGCAGCCAGGATCCGGCGGCCCGCCGTGGTCTTCATGCGGGCACGAAAGCCGTGTTCCTTGGCACGATGGCGCTTCTTGGGCTGGTAGGTCTGCTTCATCCGGGCGGTCCTGCGATCCTCTCGATCCGACCTCGGGGACGGTCGCTCCGACTTCCCCTAGAGGCACGCAAACGCGCCGGTGCCACACAGGACACATGGCGCGTCGTCGTCCGGCGGATGATAGGTCGGCCCCAGATCGGGTGTCAAACGCCTCCGTGGGGTGATGACGGGGCGTCCGGGCGAGTCCGGGAGCTCGTCGGGCCGATCCGGACGAGTCGTCGACGGCTTCGCACGTATACCCCTAGGGAGTATGCGCGAATCGCCTTGCGACTCCGTCTTGGCCGGTGCTATCCTCTCCGGGCCCTCGGCGCCGGAGACGTTCGCGGGAGACGCCAGCAGGCCTCGTGGAGGGGCGCAGGCAGCGGTCGTCCGGCCTCGTCGGATGGATGTCGATCGGACGTCCCACCGCCCGCGCGCCACGACCGAGACCCCTGGCCGCCGCTCATCATCAATGCCGTCAACCCCGAAGCAGGTCCTATCGAACGAATGGACGCCAAGCAGGTCTGGCGAGCTGCCCTGGGTGAACTCCAGGTCTCGCTGTCGCCCGCGAACTACGAGACGTGGCTGCGCGACACCCAGCTCGTCGACGTCGACGAACAGCGCTTCCGGATCGCCGTCCCGAACGGCTTCGCGAAGGATTGGCTGGAGACCCGCTACCGCTCCCTGATCAGCCAGACGCTCGCCCGGATCGTGGGGTACAGCGTCCAGGTCGAATTCGTCGTCGGCCCCGCGCCGACCGATGGCACGCCTCCCGTCGCCGCCGACACCACCGACGACGCACCACCCGCCGCTACGCCGTCGCGACTCAACGGCCAGGAGGTTCGCGTCGAGGCCACGAGGATCGGGGGCGAGGGCGGTGCCACCAACCTCAACCCGCGCTACACGTTCGCGAACTTCATCGTCGGGTCGGCCAATCGCCTCGGCCATGCGGCGAGCCTGTCGGTCGCGGAACGTCCGGGCCACGCCTACAACCCGCTGTTCCTGTACGGCGGCGTCGGCCTCGGCAAGACCCACCTGATGCACGCCATCGGCAACCAGGTCATCGCGCGCTTCCCACGCAAGCGGGTGGTCTACGCGACCTCCGAGAAGTTCACGAACGAGTTCATCACGAGCATCCAGCAGGGCAAGATCGACGAATTCCGATCGCGCTACCGACGGATCGACCTCCTCCTGATCGACGACATCCAGTTCATCGCCGACAAGGAGCGGACGCAGGAGGAGTTCTTCCACACGTTCAATGCCATCCACGAGGACGGCAAACAGATCGTCCTCTCGAGCGACCGACCGCCCAAGGCGATCCTGACGCTCGAGGAGCGTCTCCGGTCGCGGTTCGAGTGGGGACTCATCGCCGATCTCACGGCGCCGGACCTCGAGACCCGCATCGCGATCCTCCGTGCCAAGGCCGAGGAGGGGGCGGTCCCGATCACCTCCGATGTGGTCGAATTCATCGCCCGCAAGGTGGTGTCCAACGTGCGCGAGCTCGAGGGCGCGCTGAACCGCATCGTGGCCTTCGCCAGCATGGGTGCGACCCCGATCAGCATCGAGCTCGCCCAGGCCGTGCTCTCGAACGTGCTGTACAACCCGAAGAAGCGCCAGGTCACGCCCGAGCGCATCGCCAAGGCCGTGTCCGACTACTACAGCGTGCCGATGGAGGCGCTGCAGGGCCAGAAGCGCGACAAGGCGATCGTCATGCCCCGCCAGATCGCCATGTTCCTGATGCGCGAGGAGACGGACGTCTCGTTGCTGCGCATCGGCGCCGAGCTCGGCAACCGCGACCACTCCACGGTCCTCCACGCCTGCGACAAGATCACGCGCGAGATCGCCAACAACGACGAGCTCCGCCGCGAGATCGCCGCGGTCCGCGAGCTGATCTACGCCGAGTAGCCGCTCACCCCGCACAGGGCGGCCGGGACGGCGTCAGCCTCTGGCACCCCATCACGGGACGGACCGGCTGATAAGTGCCCGACCGACGTGGACACCGTGGCCCACGGGACGCCCCGGTGAGTCGATGGACGTCGGCTATCCCCAGTCCATCGACGGTCGCCTCCGCCGTCAGGGCATCGTTGTCCACGTTGCGACCACCTTCGTCAACGTCGAGAGGATGCACGCTGACGCAGCGCCGTCCACGCGGTCCACAGCGTTATTACTGTGATGACGGAGGTAGTAGAAAGAGGGAAGATACCCACCACATCCCCGGCGGTCCCGCCCGACTTCGAAACGGAGTGATGCCCACGTGAAACTCTCGGTCATGCAGGAGAACCTGGCGCGTGGGCTATCCATCGTCAGCCGGGCCGTGTCGAGCCGGAGCACCCTGCCGGTCCTCGCCAATGTCCTGCTCAAGACCGAGGACGCCGGTCTGAAGCTGACGGCCACCAACCTCGAGATCGGCATCACCTACTGGGTCCCGGGCAAGGTCGACGAGGACGGTGCGACCACCGTGCCGGCCAGGCTCCTGACGGATCTCGTCAACTCGCTGCCGGCCGGCGACAAGGTGGAGCTGGAGGTGACCGCCGGCGACACCCTGCACGTCAAGGCGGGTCGCTTCCAGACGCACATCAAGGGCATCAGCGACGAGGAGTTCCCGGCGATCCAGACCGCCGGCGACCGACCCACGACACGGATCGCCCAGAACGTGCTTCGCCGGGCCCTGGCCGAGACGGCGTTCGCCGCGGCAAGCGACGAGGCCCGTCCCATCCTGACCGGTGTCCTCGCACGATTCGAGGGAGACCAGCTCACGCTCGCGGCGGCCGACAACTACCGGATCGCCGTCAAGACCGTGCCGATCCTCGACCCGGTCCCGGAGACGAGCGTGGTCATCCCGGCCCGGGCGCTCAATGAGCTCGCCCGCGTGCTCGCGGATATCGACGACCCCGTCGACGTCGTCCTGGCGGGTGCCCGCAACCAGGTGCTGTTCCACCTCGACGGTATCGATCTGGTCAGCCGGCTGATCGATGGTCAGTTCCCGAACTACCAGCAGGTCATGCCCCAGGCGCATGCGACGCGCGCGGTGCTCGATCGTGAGGAGCTCCTCCGGGCGGTCCGACCCGCAGCCCTGATCGCGCATGAGTCGGCCAACATCGTGAAGCTCCAGATCGGCGGGGACGGCGATCCCGGGGTGACCGTCAGCGCCAACGCCGAGGTCGGCGACCATGTCGGCCAGGTCGAGGCGGCGGTCGAGGGCGACGGCACGACGATCGCGTTCAACGCCAGGTACCTCGCCGATGTCCTGACAAATGTCTCGGCCGAGCAGTTCGCTCTCGAGCTGAACGGCCCACTGTCCCCCGGCGTATTCAAGCCGGTCGGCGACGACCGCTACGTGCACGTCGTGATGCCGGTCCGGACGACGTCCTAGCATCGCCTCGCTCGACGCGCTCACGGCCCTCGACCTGCGCGGCTATGCGTCGGTCGAGGCGTCCTTCGGACCCGGCGCTCACCTGATCTGGGGCCCGAACGCGGCCGGCAAGACCAGTCTTCTCGAGGCGATCGCGCTGCTCGGCTGGGGTCGATCGCACCGCACCAGCTCCGATGGGGAGCTCATCCGGTGGGGCCACGATCTCGCAAGGATCGAGGGCCGGGTCGGGAACGACGTGCTCGAGGTCGCCATCCAGCGGTCCGGCGCCGACGGGTCGGGCGGCCGCAAGCGGATCCGGGTCAATGGCGTGGGGCGGCGAGCGAGCGGACTCGGTCGATATCTCCGCATCGTGCTGTTCGCGCCCGAGGAGATGCTGCTCGTCGTCGGCTCGCCATCGCTCCGGCGTGCAGCGCTCGACACGCTGGCTGCCGCGCGCTTCCCCACCTACGCCGACGACCTGGGCACGTACGGCCGGACGCTCCAGCAGCGCAACAGCCTGCTGCGCGCGATCCGCGAGGAGCAGGCGACGCGCGATCAGCTGCGGTTCTGGGACGAGACCTTCCTCGACACGGGCGGTTCGGTCGTGGCGGCTCGGACCGCGCTGCTCGAGCAGCTCGCGGCACCGCTGGCGGCGGCGCACAGCGAGATCGCACCCGACGAGGCGTCGTCCGGCGCGCTCACGCTCCGCTACGTGACGAACGCGCCCACGCTCGGCGACGAAACGCCGCGCGACGCCCTGGCACGGCGCCTCGTGGAGACCGCCGAAAAGGAGATCTGGAACGGTTCGACCGTGATCGGCCCGCACCGCGACGACCTGGCGTTCGACCTGGCCGGCCGTGACCTGACGGGCTTCGCGTCCAGGGGCCAGCAGCGCACCGCGATCCTGGCCTTCAAGCTGGCGGAGCTCGACCTGCTCAGCGAGCTCGACGGGCACCCGCCGCTGCTCCTCCTGGACGACGTGTTCAGCGAGCTCGACCCGGAGCGTCGGTCGCACCTGGTGCGACGCATCGCCGAACTGCCACAGGCGTTCGTCACCACGACCACGCCCGACGACCTCGACCCCGCCCTGCTCGCGATCGCCCACGGCTGGGAGGTCCGGCCGGCCGAGGCGGGCGCCGAGCTGCGAGCGGCCGACGCACGCGCCCATCGATCCGCGAGCCCGGCGTGACCACCCCGCGCCGCCGGCCGATGCGGCGGATCGGCGACTTGATCCCGGATGCCGCGCGGGCGCTCGGGCTCGAGGACGAGCTCCGGCTGGCGCGTGCCATCGCGACGTTCGAGGCGATCGTCGCCGAGCGCGTGCCGGCCGCCGTCGGCGCGTGCCGGGTCGTCCGGCTGGAGGGTTTCGCGATCGACGTCGAGGCCGACGCGCCCATCGTCGCCCAGGAGCTCCGCCTCCGGTCCAGCGAGCTCCTGACCGCCTTCGCGGCGGCCCCAGGAGGCATCGGGATCCGGGACCTTCGGGTCCACGTTCGTCGAGCGGGTCCCCGCGTATAATCCAGCGGACCTGCCTGCCATCTCCGGGGCGTCAAGCCGATCCGGCCATGGATCGTCCCGTCGCCTGACCACCCCCTATTCGAGAGGCCCGCATGGCCGCCCGACTCCAACTGAAGCTAGGGATCGTCGCCGAGCATGACCGGCTCGACAATTCGCCCGACACCTTGGTCGTCGTGGAGCCGAGCGTCGGTTCCGTCGCTCGGTCCAAGGGCAACCTGTATCTCCTCGTCACGTCGCGGACGAGCTCGCGCCATGCCCTGGAAGCTACCCGGTTGGCGGCCGAGACGATCAGGAACGAGTACTACTACGACGAATCGGCCGGGATCCGCGTCTGTCTGCAGAAGGCGATCGCGACCGCCAACAAGCGCCTCCTGCACCAGGCCGATCGCCTCGGCCTGAAATCGCCCGGCGACAACGGCCCGATCGGCGTCGGTGTCGGCGTCGTCCGCGGCAACGAGATGTACGTGGCAACGGTCGGTCCGGCCGAGGCGTACCTCATCCGTCAGGCCCGACTCTCGACACTGCCCGACCCGCATCGTGAACGAGGCCTGCCGTCCAGCGGGCTCGAGCCGGAGGTGTGGCGCGGCGAGGTGACGGTCGGCGACTCGCTCGTGCTCATCTCCCCGAACATCGTGGCCAAGCTCGGCCCGGACGAGCTCAAGGACGCGATGGTCACGCTCCATCCGCAGTCGGCCATGGAGCACCTCCACCAGCGCTTCAAGACCGCCGACGGCTCCGGCAGCGACGGGGCGATCGCGTTCGAGGCGACCGAGGTCGCGCCGACGACCCGCGGCCGGACACTCGTGCCGGTGCGACCCGCGGAGCCGCTCGCTGGTGCCCCAGACCGCTCGCCGATCCCACTCGCCGACAATGTCCAGGCCGCCGGCGCCGCCATGTCCGCCGCGGCCGACAGCGCACGGGTCGTGGCCGGGACGGCGTTCGACCGCACGATCGCGCGTCTGCACGACCTGCTGCCGCGGCGCAGGCCGGCCTACCGCCGCGTGACCCCGCTCGCCTCTCGGCGCGAGACGCAACGACGCGCGGCGATCGCCCTGATCGCGCTCCTCGTCGTGGTCGGCAGCCTGGCGATGTCCGTGTGGGCGTTCGGCGGGCAGCGCCCGCAGGGTGCCATCAGCTCGTTGAACGCGGGCCAGGATGCACTGGACAAGGCCGAGGAGAACCTCGCGCTCGTGGCGGGGCCGGGCATCGACCTCATCGAGAGCGATCGCGAGGAGGCCCTCCGGCTCCTCACCGATGCGTACGCCCAGCTCGAGACGGCGGAGAACGCCAGCGTGAGCCCCCGCGCCGTCGATCCGGTCCGGGAGGAGGTCGTGGCCCAGCTCGATCGGGCGTACGGCGTGATCGACGTGGCGTCGACCCCGATCTTCACGTTCAAGCCCGGAGAGGGCGCGCCGCCATTCGACCTTCGCGTGCTCGTGCGCGGGTACGACGACGCACCGTACGTGCTCGACGCGGCGAACAAGGCGGTCTACCGCGTCGACCTCAAGCGGAAGCGCGCCACCAACATCGCCCGCAACGGGCGGGCCATCGGCAACACCCGGATGTCCACGCCGCGGTTCCTCGCCGTGGGCGGTCGCGACCTGCTGATCCTGGACGCCAAGAACGCGCTGTGGCGCTGGCGCGCCTCGAACGACGCGGGCAAGGGCACCACCAGCCGCATCACGGTGAACGGATCCAGCCAGTGGGGCAACGACATCCTGGGTATCGGCACCTATGTGAGGGACACGAGCCGGGGGCTCTACAACCTGTACGTCATCGACCCCTCGGAGCAGCAGATCCGCGCCTATCCCCCGTCCGCGGATGGCAATGGCTTCCCGGCCAAGTCATCGGCCTGGCTCGCTACCGCCCGCTCGGTCGATCAGATGACGGCCATGTATATCGACGGCGACATCTACGTCACCGAGAACGGCGTCCTCGACCGGTACACGTCGGGCAAGAGCGACGCCTGGGAGCCCGGCTCGCCCGGCGACGAGCTGCTCCGCCCGACGTCGAGCGACGTGCTCGTGACGGGCTCGGGCGGGCGGAACGAGGGCCGCGTGTACACGTTCGACCGCTCCAACGACCGTGTCGTGGCCTACGACAAGCGCAGCGGCGACTTCGTCGCGCAATACCGGCTGGCGGATGGCGACGGGTGGGCCGACCTGCGCTCCATGTACATCATCCCCGGCGTCGAGGACCAGCCCGACAAGTTGGTGTGGCTGTCGAAGACGGCCGTCAACCAAGCCGTGCTGCAGGCGATCCCGGAGACGGACGGCGCCTCGCCGTCGCCATCGGGTGGGTCGAGCGGATCGCCTTCGGGCTCGACGACCCCCTAGCGGGGGGCGACCGCGGTGATCCCGCTCCACGACACGAATCCCACCCGGCGGACGCCGGTGATGACCCTCGCGCTCATCGCCACGTGCGCGCTCGTCTACGGGTACCAGGTGCTCCTCATGGCGCAGGGCGGCGACCAAGCCCTTGAGGCGTTCTTCACGCGCTGGGGCGTGGTCCCCGAGGAGCTCGTCGCCGCCCTCGGGTCGGGCCAGATCGTCTCGATGGAGACGGCAACGCTCGTCACCAGCCAGTTCCTGCACGGCAGCCTCATCCACATCGCCGGGAACCTGCTGTTCCTGTGGATCTTCGGCAACAACGTCGAGGACCGCTTCGGCCGGTTCCAATTCCTCGTGTTCTACCTCGTCGGCGGGATCGTGGCCGGTCTCGCACAGGTCGCCATCGACCCCGCGTCGACGATCCCGACGATCGGAGCCTCCGGCGCCATCGCGGCGACGCTCGGCGCCTACCTCGTCCTGTTCCCGCGGGCGCGGGTCACGACGGCGATCTTCCTCGTCTTCTTCTATCAGCTGATCGACGTGCCGGCCGTGATCGTCCTGGCGTTCTGGTTCGTCCTCCAGTTGCTCGACGGGCTCGCTTCGCTCGGCCCGATGAGCGACGTGGCGAGCGGCGGGATCGCGTTCTTCGCCCATATCGGCGGGTTCGTCTTCGGCGCGGCGATCGCGCTGCTGGTCAAGGTGGGCGGCGGGGTCGGGGGTCGGGTCGGACGCACCGTGGGATAATCGCGCGATGGACGACGGGTTGGTCGAGATGGTCGTCGAGAGCGTCCGCGTCCACATGCTCTCGAGCCGTCACGTCGTGATCCTCAAGGAGACGGGTCGCGAACGCTACCTGCCCATCTGGATCGGTCCGTGGGAGGC
This sequence comes from uncultured Chloroflexia bacterium, assembly GCA_963813535.1. Classification (GTDB taxonomy): domain Bacteria; phylum Chloroflexota; class Limnocylindria; order Limnocylindrales; family CSP1-4; genus SPCO01. Next base: position 890,678 of record CAWEZH010000003.1, read on the forward strand.
CAGCGCGATCGCCATGCGCCTCCAGGGCCTGACCCCCGAGCGGCCACTGACCCACGATCTCTTCGCCAGCACGCTCGAGGCGGTCGACGCACGGGTGGCGCGCGTGATCATCTCCGACCTCTCCGAGGAGACGTTCCACGCGCGGCTCTTCGTCGAACGGGACGGTCACATCGGCGAGATCGACGCGCGGCCCTCCGATGCGCTGGCGCTTGCGGTGCGGGTCGGCGCGCCCATCTTCGCGGTGCCGTCCGTGCTCGACCAGGCGGGTCTCGGGGCCGATGGAGGTCTCGGCGACGAGGGCGAGGGCGGCATGCTCGAATCGACCGGCGAGCAGATCGTCGACCCCCGTCTGGACGTCTTCCGCGAGTTCGTCAACTCACTCGACGTCGAGCCCGACACCGAGGATCGCCAGAGCTGACGTCCTGCCGGCGGTCAGCCGTCGGCGACCTCGATGATCGGACGGCCACGGCGCAGGGCCCTCGTCCGGTTCACCCACATCGCGATCCGCAGCCGCCAGAAGTCACGGATCGCCCGGAAGACCACGCGTGGGTTCGCGCCAGTGGCAGAACCCGCGGTCCGAGGATAGTGCGGCACCCCGACCTCGACCACCGTGCGGCCGGCGGCTTCCATCTTGATGAGGAGCTCGGCCGAGAAGAACGCCCCGTCGGACTCGACCGCGATGCCATCCAGGGCCTCGCGCCGGAACAGCTTGCAGGCGCAATCGACATCCGTGACCCGCAATCCGAAGAACAGGCGGTTGGCCAGGCGATAGGTGCGGGCATAGAGGGTCCTGATGATGGGGTCGGCGCGCTGGATCCGGTAGCCGACGACCACGTCCGGCGCATCCTCCGCGGCCAGGCGTTCGGTCAACCGGCCGATGTCCTCCACGCGGAACTGACGGTCGCCGTCGGTGAACGCGACGAGCTCGTGACGCGCCGCTCCGAAGCCCGATCGGAGGGCCGCCCCATAGCCGAGGTTCGTGGGGTGGTGGACGGCTCGTACGACGCCCGGGTTGGCCGCCGTCAGTTCGTCGGCGAGCACCGGGGTGCGGTCCCGCGACCCGTCGTCGACGGCGATGATCTCGAACGTGTCCGCGATCACGGGCAGGCTGTCCAGGGCGTCCTGCACGAGCCCCTCGATGTTGGCTTCCTCGTCGTGCGCCGGGAAGAAGAAGGAGAGGCGTGCGACCCGACCCGGCTCGGCCGTCACTGCGTGGCCTCACGCCGGCTCACGACCCGCGCGAGCATGCTCGCGTCGAAGCCGTCCATCAGCTCCAGGACGTAGCGGTCGGCGACCCCGGCGACCTCTGGCGGCTCGATACGGATCACGTACACGGGCCGGCTTGGCAGGTAACGATCGATCACGTCGTAGACATCTCCAAGGTCGCGGTCGAGTCGGGTGCGGTCGTCGATGATATCGATGTCGGGCCGACGTCCCTCGACAGCCTGCGCGTACCAGAGAGGCGTCGAGTAGCTCCACCAGCTGATGATGACGGCGTCCTCCTCCATCATCTCGAGGGCGCGATCCACCCACCGCCGCGCGGCCACGTCGTGGCTCCGGTCGACCGTGGAGTGGCGATCCTGGAGCTCGATCGCCGTCGGGACGAGGATGGCAACGGCCAGTACGACCGCGATCACGGGCTGGAGCTGTCGCCGACCGTCCAATTCGGTGCCCGCCATCCGGGCGACGGACTCGGCGAGGATGGCCAGCCAGGTCCAGGCGATGAGGGCGGGCACGAGGTAGTAGCGGTCGATCATCGCGTTGACGTACGACGCCGCGAAGAAGCAGGTGATCGCGACCGCGGAGCCGGTCAGGAGCGCGTAATGCGGCCGGCGGAGGGCGGTCGCCACGAAGGCGAGCGGCAGGAACACCGCGAGGGGCCCGAACGCGTCCACGGTCCGGGTGATGAGGTCGGCGGCTTTGCCGGGCAGGCCGTCGAACGGCCCGACGAGGCTGCCCCGGAACTGCTCCGCGAGGGCGATGTACCAGAAGCCGTCCCAGGTGTCCGGGCGGCCGTAGACCAACGGGGCGCGGAAGGGGCCTGCACGCAGGGGCAGCTCGAGGTAGACGATCGCGACGGTCAACACGGCCGCCCCGATGCACGCCGCGATGAACCGGGGCCGCGCCAGGACGTCCCGATCGACCGCCAGGACGTACAGGCCGATCGGCAGGCCGAGCAAGAGCGTCAGCGAATGATTTGCCGCGGCGAGCCCGAACACGATCGCAGCGGCGATGAGGGTGCGATCGCGTCCACTGTCGGCCCAGGCGACCAGAAGCCGCAGCAGGATCGCCACCAGCGCGAGGTGGAGGGCGTGGGCCTCGGCGTGCGTGCCGACCTTCCAGACGATCCCGGTCAGGGCCAACCCGACGCCCGCCATCACGCCGAGGAGCGTGGACCGGGTCAGCGCCCGCACCAGGTCGACCGTCACGGCCGCTGCGACCGCGACGGACAGACCAGCGAACAGGTTCATGCGGAAGGCCGGCTCGCCGAACGGGCTCAACAGCACATTCGCCACCCAGCCAAGGACCACGTACGTGGGGAAGCCCGTCGGGTGGGCGACGCCCATCACCGGGGCGACGGCCTGGAGCTCGGCCGTGTCCCAGAACCCGAGCCCGGGCATCATCGCGAGGCGTGCGGCGACGAACGCGACGAGTCCGACGAGGATCGGTGGCAGCCACGTCACGGTGGCCCGGGTCACCATCCGAGGATGCGGCCCCACATGACGCCCCAGGCGTTGACCGCGATCGAGACGACCACCAGCCCGATCACCAGAGGCATCGCCCAGACGCGGCGGCGAGCGCGATCCACGAGCCACGAGGATCCGATCGCCATGAGGACGAGCGCGAACGGCACGACATCGTTGCTGAACCGGTAGCCGAACTGGACCCAGCCCTGGCTGAAGTGCATCAGGTTGGCGATCGACACGAGGGCGATCGCGAGCAGCGCGGCCACGACGATCCGGCGGCGGCGGCGATCGAACCAGGCAGGGATGGCGAGGAGGAATGCAGGGCTCGTCAGGAGCACGCTCATCCCCGTGTCGCGCGGGAGCGCGAGCGGACAGTCAGCGGTGAACAGGCCGCGCGCGGCACTCGGAGCCGTGCACAACGGCCGATCCAGCGTGCCGAGTGTGTCGCGCTGGCGCTGCGGGAGGATCTCGGGCGTGCCGAGCACCATGATCCCGAGGTTCTGGGGCACGTAGCGGGGGTCCTCGGCGGCCCAGTCGAGGTGGTAGCCGAGCCCGGTGTATGCGCGTGCCTCGAGCTGATACAGGTGGTCGTAGGCGGGATGGAACACCTGCCCGGTGGTGACGACGTTGTAGGCCAGGAGGGCACCGACCGGGATCGCCGCGCCAAGAGCGACCAACAGCCCGCGTCGTCGCCAGTCCCGACCCGGGCCGACCAGGATGAAGAACGGCAGCGCGAGGATGATCGTCAGGCGCGCGGTCGCCGCCAGACCGACGGTGGCGCCGATCAGGAATGCCCGTGGCCCGCCGCTCCCGCGCTGCGTGCCGGGGCGGGGATCGTCGGTGTCGGCACGCGCGTCAGCGTCGGCACCGAGCGCCAGACCGACGGCGAGCATCGTCAGCCCGACCGCGACGATGTGCGCCTGATACCAGGTCGTGGTGTTCTGGGCCGTGTACCAGAACACCGTCCCGAACGCGAAGAACATAGTGGTCGCCGCCCGGACGACCGTCGATACGCCGAGCCGCCCGATCATCCACCAGCAGATCGCGACGTCGACCCCGGCCAGGACGGTGAAGACCAGCTGGTCATCGGCGTCGAGCCCCGACATCGCCACGAACGGCACCAGGACGAGCGCCGGCAGCGGTGGGAACGGGATCAGACCGCGCTCGATACCGTCGACGCGGCCGATCGGCAGGACGTCCTGGAAGAACCAGTTGCCGAAGCGCTCGGCCGTGCTGGCGATCGGGTAACGGATCCCGGCCTGCCCCTCGAGGAAGGCGGACGCCTGCCAGACGAAGTGGTCGTAGTACCGGTCCACGAACGTGATCCGGTAGACCGCGAACGCGGCGACGGCCAGCAGGACGCCGCCGACCGCCAGGAGGGCGGACGTCGACCGTGACACAACCAGACGCTGTCGGGAGTCTCTGGGGTGACCCTGTGCTACGCTCAGATCCACCTTCCACGCTCGTGCAGGAGCCGTTCTCCCCGGTGACTGGCCCCGATCCCGGTGTGTACGAGCGAGGCACGGGAGCGCCGCCTCGGTCGACCGGGATACAGGGGGCCGTCGGCGCGGTCCTGATCGCCCTCGCTCTCGGACTCGCCATCCGGCTCATCCTTTTATACCTGCTTCCCGGTTCAGGCTTCGCCGTCGACCTCGCCTCGTTCAAGTTCTGGGCCGACGATCTGGCGAAGAACGGCCTGTCCGGGTTCTACGAACGCGACTTCTTCCACGACTACACGCCCGGTTACCTGTACGTCCTGTGGGTCGTCGGGACGATCGGCCGGGCGGCCGGAGACATCGGTGACCTGATCAAGGTCCCGCCGATCCTGGCCGACCTCGGGATCGCCTACCTGGTCTGGTCGATGATCAGGGAGCTCGGCGCGCGGGACCGGCTGGCGCTGCTCGGCGCGGTCGTCGTGATGGTCAACCCGATCCTCTGGTTCGACAGCGTCGTGTGGGGCCAGGTCGACTCGGTCGGCGTCCTGTTCCTCATGCTCGGGCTCCGCGCGCTCTGGCACGACCGCCCGGAACGGGCCGCGATCTTCGCGGTCATCGCCGCGATCGTGAAGCCGCAGCTGGGCATCCTCATCCCGATCGTGGCCGTCGTGACCATCCGGCGCGCGCTGCGCCCGGTCCCGCACGATCCCGACGGCGCGGCCTCCGCGAGCCGGTGGCGGCAACTCGAGGCGCGGACCGGGCATCCGCTCCGGATCGTGACGACGGGGATCGCCGGTTACCTGACTGCGCTCGTGCTCTGCCTGCCGTTCGGGTTGAGCGTGATCGAGCTGTCTCCGGCGGCGCCATTCTTCGCGTCCGGGCTGCTGGACCAGATCGCGCTCGCGGGCGGCGGCTACCCGTATCTCACGGTCAACGCGTACAACGCCTGGGCCATCGTTCCCGGCGACCTCGGGGTCAGTCTCGCCGCCGGAGGCCAATGGGTATGCGACGCGGCGAGCCTGCCGGCAGACAGATGCGGAGCCGGCATCGCCCAGTTCGGCGGCGTGCCGGCCGTCGCGATCGGTGCGGCATTGCTGGTCGTGGTCATCCTGACCGTCCTGTTGGCCGTGTGGCGCCACCCGGACCGCCTCACGATCACCGTCGGACTGGCCGTCATCGCCCTGGCCTTCTTCGCAGCCCCGACCCGCGTCCACGAGCGCTACGGGTTCCCGTTCTTCGCGCTGGGGGCGATCCTCTTCGCGGTGTCGTGGCGGTGGCGGATCGCCTACGTGATCCTGACCGTCGCGACGTTCGCCAACATGTACGTCGTCCTCACGACGATCTATCCGCCCGCCGACCCGTCGACCAGCCCGATCCGCGACTGGCTTGCGGTGGGTCCATTGATCCGCTCCCAGATCGGCGTGACCGTCGTGGCGGTGATGCATACGGCAGCGGCGGCATGGGCGTGGACGCAGCTACGACCGGCGGCTCGGGAACGGCTCGAGGAGGAGCTCTACGCGGCTGCCCGCATGGAGCCGCGCGGGGAAGGGACGGACGTGGATCCCGTCCGCGAGGTCGCGCCACGAGCCGGCCTGCTGTCGCTCGCCACCGCGGGCGGGCTCGGGAGCTCGGGAGCATCGTCCGTGGCGGCGTCGCCGACGACCCTGCCGACGTGGTCCGAGCCGGCGCGCTTCGAGGACGTCGGCGTGACCGGCTGGATCGCCGACCGCTTGCGGGCCACACCGTTCCGTGCGGATCGCAGCCGAACGCTCAGCACGGAGGGCGGCGGCCGCTTCGACCGCCTCGATGCCTGGATCATGGTCGTGCTCATCCTCGCGACCCTGGGGATCCGCACGTTCCGGCTCGCCGAGCCGTACCAGATGCACTTCGACGAGGTCTATCACGCGCGGACCGCGACCGAGTTCCTGCAGGGCTGGCGATACGACGAGTCACACGACATCTACGAATGGACCCATCCGCACCTCGCCAAGTACGCGATGGCTGGCGGTATCGCGCTGTGGGGCGGCGACCACGTCAGGGCGACTGCCGAGCTTGGCGTCCCGGTCCGCGCGGTCGAGATCGAGCCACGCCGCGACGATGGGGCGGGGCGCGCCGGCGAAAGATTGCACCTCGCGACGGGCACCGAGATCCGAACCGAGGACCTGCGCACGCGTCAGACGGTCGGGACCGTGCCGGCCCCGGGTGTCGGCGCCCTGGCGCTCGACCCGACGCAGGAACGACTCGTCCTGGGCTCCGACGACGGCGTCATCTCGACCCTGGACCTGACCACCGTCGCGGCCGACGGCAGCGCGGTGCTCGACGAGCTGGTCACCCTTCCGCACCCCGTCGACCATCTCCTCGTCGCCGACGATGGGACGATCGTCGCGGCGTCCGAGCTGGACGTGACGACCCTCGACGGCACGACGGGCGATGTCCTTGGCACCGCCGAGTTCGAGGGCGTGGCCGACCTCGCCCCCGGAGGTTCCGGCCCGGTCCTCCAGGGCGACCCGGCGGCGATGGAGGATCCGCGGGCGGTCGCCGAAGCCGTCGCGGGGCTGATCGGCGGTGACGCCCTCGACTACGAGTCGCGCATCGAGCTGGCGTCGCCCGGTGCCAGGGTCCTCTTCGGCAGCCCTGGCAGCGGCGAGACGCGGACCGCCGTCGACGAGGCGATCACCGACGGGCGCCTGCCCGGCGTCGAGGTCGTCGAGCTGCCGCGCATCGCGGTCGCGACCAGCACCGGGGTCGCGTTCATCGACGGCGCGTCGGGCGACACGACCACCACCCTGCCGATCGATAGGGGCGCGCATGGCCTCGGGCTCGTCACCGGCGTCGGGGACAGCCAGCTGTACGTCTCGAGCGGGTCGGCCGACGATCCGACCTACCACGTGCTCCAGGTCGCCGGCAAGGACGCGGAGAACGGGCCGGTCGACCGAGGCAGCCACCCACTGCCCGGGCTGGGGTCGAAGGTCGCGTATGACGCCGCGACCCAGCAGGTCCACATCCTCGGGCTGGAACCACCCGCTCGGGCGGCCGCCAGCAGCCAGGACTGGACCGTCTACGTCGTCGAGCCGCACGCGAACGCCGTGTATGCCGACGCGGCCCTGCCAGAGGGTTTCACGCCCGTCGATTGGGCGATGGACGTCGAGCCCGACTACCAGGCCGACGACCGTCAGGACCTCCTCGTGTTCGACGGCGAGGGGGCGGTCGCCGCCATCGATGTCGGGTCGCACGCCTTCGCATGGCGCCTGCCGGGGGTCATCGCCGGCGTCCTCATGGCCGTCTGCCTGTATGCGCTGGCGCGCATCCTCTTCGCGCGTCGCAGCGTCGCCGTCGCCGTCGCCGGGCTCGCCGTGGTCGAGGGGATGTTCTTCGTCCAATCGCGGATCGGCATGAACGATGCGTACGTGGGCCTGTTCATCGTGGCCGCCTACACGCTCTTCGCCGCGATCTGGACCGGCTGGTGGCGGAGTCGCCTCGCGTTCTGGGTCGCGATGCCTGTGATCGGTGTCCTGCTCGGGCTCGCGCTCGCGTCGAAATGGGTCGCCGCCTACGCGATCGGGGCGCTGGTGCTGTTGCTGCTGGTCCGCAGCGCGCTCGGTCGCGTCGTGGCCATCCTCGGGTTGATCGCGATCACCGGGGCGCTCGGGTATCTCGCGATGGCCGGTGACGGGTTCGGCAACCTGCCGTTCCTCGTGATCATGATCGGCCTGACCCTCCTCGCCGTCGTCGTCGCGATCTTCCATCCGATCCGCTGGACGGACGAGGAGATGTGGCTGGCGTTGATCGCGCCGGCTGCCATCGGGGCGGCCCTGTTCTTCGGCGCACTCGGTCTCGGACGCCTCGACATGACGATCGCGCTCGGGCCGGTGTCGGTCACGCCGTTGCTCGCCGCGATCGCGGCGTCCCTGGGCTCGGTGGTCGTCTACGTCGCGTTCCGCGCCGGTGGGGCCATGGGCTACGGACCGCTGGCCCCGCCACCCGCCCGGGGCGATCCCGCACGATCGCTCGACCCACCCGGCGATGCCCCGACAGGCTGGCTGCGCCCCGGCTGGGCGTACGGCATCCCCATCGTGTGGACGGCGGTCTCGCTGGTCGCCATCCCGCTCGGCGTGTATCTCGTGAGCTACCTGCCGTGGGCCGCGATCGGCAACCATCGCCTGTGGGACGGCTACCCGGCCGGGCACACCGGGCAGACGCTCGTCGAGCTCACGCGACAGATGTACGACTACCACAACGGCCTGACGTCACCGCACCCGGCGTCGTCGCCGTGGTGGGCCTTCCCGTTCGACCTCAAACCCGTGTGGTTCTTCCAGGAGGGGTTCGCCGGCGGGACGAGCGGCGCGATCTACGACTCCGGCAACCTGGTGATCTGGTGGCTCGGTGTCGCCGCGCTCGTGTTCGTCTCGATCATGGCCTACCGACGGCGGTCACCCGCCCTGACGCTCATCGCCATCGGCTTCGCCGGCCAGTGGGTGCCCTGGGCCCGCATCGACCGCGCGGCTTTCCAGTACCACTACTACACGGCGCTGCCGTTCGTGATCCTGGCGCTGGCCTATCTCATCGCCGAGCTGTGGCACGGGCCGTCGCGCCGGACATGGATGTGGGTCCGGATCAGCGCCGCTGTGGCGGTGATCGGTCCGGCCGCGATGTGGCTCCTGTCGCGACCGCTGTGCGCGCTGGTGGGCGTGACGATCGCCAACCCGGGTTCGCAGGCCTGCCCCGCCGTGATCCCCGACTTCGTGCTGACCATTCGGACGGTGGCCATGCTCGCGGTGCTCCTCGTCGGGGGCATCGCGCTCTGGCTGTGGCTGAACAGGATGCGCTCGGGATCCGGCGATGACGACGCACGGTCGTCGACCCTGCCGCTGGTAGCGACGGCCGTCGGGCTGGCCGTGGGTATCGGTGTCGCCTCCTTGCTCCCTGATACGGCGATCCTCACGTGGCGCGGGATCCCGGTCGAGCCGGTCGCACTGCTCGTCCTGCTCCCGCTGCTGTATCTGGCGGGTCAGGTGCTGGCGGCGCGCGATGCCCGCCGCTTCGTCGTCGGCATCGGCGCGGCGGTCGCCGTCTGGTTCGTGGTCTGGTATCCGAACCTCTCCGCGCTCCCGCTGCCGTCGACCGTCGTGAACGCGTACCAGGGCTTCCTGCCGACATACCTGTACGCGTTCCAGTTCCCGGTGAACACGGCCACCCGACCCGCGGCTCCGCTGCTCAGCCCGATCCCGATCGCGCTGACGTTGGCGCTGGCCGTGACGTGCCTCGTGGTGGCTTACTCCGCGTCGGTCTGGCGGCTGGCGCTGGCGGGATCGCGGACCGATGCCGGCTCCGGCGGACCCGGAGCGTCGTCGGGACCGGCGGGAGGCGAAACGGGCGCCAAGGCGGACGGCGGGGTCGATGGTCTGGCCCGGACCGGCGGCGGCGCCTGAGGGATCGCGGCGCGGAACCCTTCCGGCAGCGAGCCGGACGCCGCAAGCCGGCGGATGACGAAGCCGTAGTAGTCCTCTACCTTGGCCGTCACGCGTGGCCAGGAGAACTCCTCGGCCCGGGCCCGGCCGGCGGCGCCCATCTGCTCGCGTAGCGCCGGGTCGCTCAGCAGCGTGTCGAGCGCGATGGCGAGCTCGCGTGGCTGGCGCGGTGGCACCAGCAGTCCCTCACGCCCGCGCCGGACGACGCCCTTGTAGCCGTGGATGTCCGAGGCCACGATCGGGGTGCCGGCGGCCATCGCCTCGAGCAGGACGATGCCGAAGGACTCGCCGCCCGTCGCGGGTGAGGCGTAGACGTCGGCGGTCCTGTACAGCTGCGCCTTCTCGTCGTCCGAAACGCGGCCGAGGAACTCCACGCCGTTGAGCCCGCGCGTCGCGACGTAGCGCCTGGCCTCACGCTCCTGCGGGCCGGACCCCACGATCAGCAGCCGCGATTCGCTCCCGGTCCGGCGCAGGATCCGATGCGCCTTGAGGAGGTCGAGCAGCCCCTTGCGCGGCTCGTGTCGGCCGACGAAGAGCACGTTCGGTGTGCCGTCCTGCCAGCGCGCGATGGGGACGGCGCCGGCGAACCTGCCGACGTCGACCCCGTTGGGGATGACCTTGTAGTCGCCCGGGAAGAACCGGTCGATGAAATGGCGCGCCGCGGCACTGACCGCGATCCGGCCGTGGAGCCGTTGCGCATGGCCACGCAGCGCACGGCTGCCGAACTCATAGGAGGGCGAGAAGCCGGCATACGCATGGAACGTGGCGACGTTGACGCTGGTCGATTCACGCAGCAGGAACAGCGACAGGAACGGCACGAACGGCTCGTGGAGATGGAGCACGTCGAACCGCTCGCGCTCGAGCATCGCGCCGATCTGACCGAGGTAGCGGGGCGAGAACGTGAGCGTGCCGACGGAGGCGTTGATCGGCACCGAGAACCCGACCCCGAGCCGGATGATGTCGCCCTCCGACGAGCGCTGCGGTCCATGGCTCGCCGTCAGGATGCGGACGTCGTGGCCGCGTTGTCGCAGGTTCTGGTAGAGGTACTGGACGTGCTGGGCGACGCCGCCGCTGGCCGGGTAGATGTACGGGCAGACGAGGCCGATCTTCACGACGCTGCCGGCGGTTCGTAGCGTGGTGGGCGCGCCCGGCCGCCCGGATAGCCATGATCCCGCCCCGTTCCCGAGCGGCGGACGCGCCCGGCCACCTCGTCCCGCGCGTCGACGGCACGCTTGCGGAGCTGTCGGCCGAAGACCCCGACCTGGCCCGCGGCGCCATGGAACGAGCCGCCATGGTCGGTCTGATGGGCGAGGATCGCGGCCCGGAGCTCGTCGGCGGTCGAGCCCGGGAAGGATGTCCATCCGGCCCCGACCGCCTCGAGCGCGTGCGCGTCACTGTTGCCGATGCGGGCGAGTCCGTGGTCGTCGGCGAAACGCACGACACGATCGTGCCATGGCCGTCCCAGCGCCGTCGGGTTGAACGTCTCCAGCGCATCGGGCCGGACGGCCACATCGGGGTCGTCAAGGAGCCGTCGCAGGACGAAGCCCTGGGCACACAGCGGGTAGGGCACGAGCGGGTGCGCGGGGATCGCCAGGCCACCTGCCTCGTGGACGTCGGCGATCGTCCGCCCGAGCGTCCGGTACGGCGCGATCCGCCGCTCGATGAACAGCGCGAGGAGGTGCCCGCCAAGGGTCGTCACCTCCTCGCCGACGACGACCTCGACCGGCAGCCCCCGGTCCCGCGCCATCGCCCGACCCGCGACAGCGGCGTCGATGCGCTCGTGGTCGGTGATGGCGATGACGTCGAGCTCGCCACGGGCGGCGACGTGCTCGATGATCGACATGACGTCGGCGATGCCGTCCGACGCGACGGTGTGGATGTGCAGGTCGGCGCGCCCGGCTCGCTCGCTCACGGGGCCGCCGTCGTCGGACCGTGCTCGTGGGTGTCGCCCGCGAGATCGGGCCAGATCGGGAAGAAGACCGCCCACCATTGTTCGGGCGCATCCTCGATGACCCGCTCGAATGCGCGGGCGATCGACGCCGTCGCGGCGGTCGCACGCTCCCGGCGCGAACCGTCGGCCGGTACATCGATCCGCTCAAGCCGTCCGATGTAGCGCCCCGGTGTGGTGCGCCGGACGGCCGTGACGTAGGCGGGTGCCCCGGTCTCGATCGCGAGCAGGGCCGGGCCCAGCGGCAGCCGGGCCGGCGCCCCGAACAGCTCGGTGAGCGTGCCACCGCCCGTCAGGTCCCGGTCCCCGACCAGGCCGACGTACGTCCCCGCACGCAGCGCCGCCGTCAGCTCGCGACGCGCCTCGCGGAGTCCGACGATGCGCACCCCGGCCGCCCCGCGGGTGCGCACGAACCACTCCTGCAGCTCCGGGTCGTCGAGCGTCTCCATCGGCCCGACCGCCTGACCGACGCGCGACGCCATGAACAGCGCAGGCAGTTCGATCGCGCCGAAGTGGAGCCCGATGAACATCGCCGGACGGCCGGGCGTGAACGCCTCCTCGACCGTCTCCGGCGTCTCGACGGCCATCAGCTCGAGGATCTCGGAACCGGTGATGGCCGGCGTCCGCGCGACCTCGAGGTAATAGCGGGCCGCGTGGCGGTACGCGAGACGGACGAGGCGCTCGAGAGCGCGGGGATCGCGCGCGGCTGCTCGGGCAAGCGGGGTGCCGCGGTCGTTGGCGGCCAGCCAGGCCACGACCCGAGCCAGGTTCCGGCGCGCCTGTGCCGCGCGCTTGGGGGTCACCCGGTACCACACGTCGCCGGCGAACTCGGCGAGCGCGATCAGCGGCCGTTCTGGCAGGTGGCAGGCCAGCCACGACGCACCTCGGAGCGCGCGACCGCGAAGCCGGCGGCCGAGCTTGCGCATGGTCAGGCGAACTCCGGTGCCGGACCCGGGTCGGCGACGCCCGCCTGCATCAGGCCGGCGCGCCGCTCGAGGTCGGCCGCCTCCTCTGGCGACGAGGGCCAGATCGGCTTGAAGCTGTACCACTGGTCCGGTGCCGCGGCGATCGTCGCTGCCAGGGCGTCGGCCATGGCCTGTGTCGCCCGCTGGAGCTCTGCGGGATCGGACGACGAGACATCGATCGGCTCGGGCCACGAGACGAGGAACGTGTCGTCGGGCTGGCGTCGGATGGTGATCGGCAGGATGCGCGAGCCGGTCTTGGCAGCGAGCGTCGCCGGGCCCGCCGGCAGGGCCGTCCACTCCCCGAAGAGTCGCACGGGGATCCCGTCCGCCCGGTAGCCCCAGTCGACCAGCAGGCCGAGCATCTCGCGCCGGCGCAGCACCCCGAAGATCTCGCGCAGGTTGCGCCAGGCGATGATCTTCACGCCCCAGTTCTCGCGCTGACGACGGAGGATGTCGAAGATCTCCGGGAACGACGAATCGTCGGCGACCACGCTGATCGGCATCCCGTGGTGGGCGATCGCCGCGGCCACGGCCTCGTTGTTGCCCACGTGGCCCACGGCGAAGATCAGCCCGCCGCCGGGCGCCCCACGCCAGATCCGGCGGACGCCCTCGGCATCGAGATGGGGTACGAGCCGGACGACCTGATCGGTCGGCAGGGTCGGCAGCCGCATGAGCTCGACGAGATAGCGGCCGTAGCCCATGTAGGCACGCATCGCCTCGTCGCGCACCCGTGGGTGATCGGGCGGCAGGCCGAGCACGTGGCCGAAGTTCCGGTTCGACCAGCGCCGCTTCGTAGGCCAGGCGAGGTACGAGACCTGGGACAGCCGGCCGATGACGGTCGCGGCCGGGCCGGGCGGGAGCGAGGCGATCAGCCACGCTGTCGCCCGGTAGCCGAGGACCGCCAGCCGCTCGACCACGCGCGGGCTTGCCCCGCCGCGTCGGTGGGGCGCCTCGAGTCGCCGGTCGATGCCGGCCGGCTTGGCCGCCGGCTGGGGCGGTGGGCCGTCGCCCGCGGTCATCGACCCGCTGTTGACGCGACCTTCGCCGAGCGACCGGCCAGGCGACGAAGCGTGCGTGCCTGCGGCTTCTCCGTGCCGACAAGCGTCTCGGAGTCGTCGCCGCGGATGAAGGCCTCGACCCGCTCCCGCCCGACATCGTCCGGGATCTGGTGGGGCGGGCTCTTCATGAAGTACGCCGACGGCGCGACGAGCGTGCCCTTGAGCCCGCGGTCGAGCCCCAGCTTGAGGCAGCGGATCGCATCCGTGATGACGCCGGCCGAGTTGGGCGAGTCCCACACCTCGAGCTTCAGCTCGGCGTTGAGCGGCACATCACCGTAGGTCGTGCCCTCCATCCGGATGTAGCACCACTTGCGGTCCTGCAGCCAGGGCACGTGGTCTGATGGCCCGACGTGGATGTCGTCGGGATCGAGCTCGTAGTCGAGCATGCTCGTGACGGCGTTCGTCTTCGAGATCTTCTTGGACTCGAGCCGCTCGCGCTCGAGCATGTTCAGGAAGTCGGTGTTGCCGCCGAAGTTGAGCTGGTAGGTCCGGTCGAGGCGGACGCCACGGTCCATGAACAGACGGGTCAGCACGCGGTGGCTGATCGTGGCGCCGACCTGGCTCTTGATGTCGTCGCCGATGACCGGCAGGCCTTCCGCGGCGAACCGGCGCTGCCAGTACGGCTCGCGACCGATGAATACCGGGATCGCGTTGATGAAGCCGACGCCTGCTCGCAATGCCTGCTCGGCGTACCACTTCGTGGCTTCCTCGCTGCCGACCGGGAGGTACGACACCATGACGTCGACTTCGCGCTCCTTGAGGACGCCGACGATGTCGGCCGTCTCGCCGGGGGCCTTCTCGATGATCTGGCTGAGGTACTTGCCGAGACCGTCGTGGACCATCCCGCGCTCGACGGTCACGCCGAGCTTGCCGACCTGCTGGAACACGATGGTGTTGTTCGGCTTGACGTAGATCGCCTCGCCGAGGTCCTTGCCGACCTTGTTCTTGTCGATATCGAATGCAGCGACGAAGTCGATGTCGCTGATGCGGTAGCCGCCCAGGTTCACGTGCATGAGCCCCGGGACGAAGTCGTCGTCGTCGGCGTTCTCGTAGTAGTAGCGACCCTGGACGAGACTGCTCGCGCAATTGCCGACACCGACGATCGCGACGCGGATCCGGCCGTCACCGCGGCGGCCGGCGCCTGCCCACGTGTTGGTGGGCGTCGCGCCACCCGTCCCGTTGCCGTTGGTTCCGTTCTTGGCCACTGTTTTCTCCGCTACGTGATCTGGGGGTCGACTGGTGGGTGCTTGGCTTGGGCGCGGACATGGAGGATCCGCTGGATGACCGTGAGGGTCCCGCCGACGGCGATGATGCCAAGAGCGAGCTCGAGGGCCTTGATTCCCGGGGCGTCGGTCAGGATCAGCCCGATCGACAGGATCACCAGCCGGATCTCGCGCGGCATGAGGCCGACCGCCGCCATGCCCGTCCCCGGCGTGAAGCCGAGGCCCTCGGACTTGGCGCGCGCATAGCTGACCATGAAGGCGGCCCCCATCGCCGCGGCGGCGAGGATCGGCACCCGCTGGTGGCCGCCGAGCACGGCGCCCGCGACGATGCCGAGATAGACGATCGCCTCGCCCCAGCGGTCGAAGACGGAGTCCATGAACGCCCCGAGCTTGCTGACCTTGCCGGTGGCCCGGGCGAGCGTGCCGTCGAACATGTCGAAGGCACCCCCGATGAACACCACGATCCCGCCGATCGTCCAATACTGGAGGCCGACGAGGATCGCCCCGGCCGCGGTGATCGCGAATCCGATGAGCGTGAGCGCGTCCGGCGTCAGGCCGGCTCGTCCCATGGCCAGGGCGATGGGCTCGAAGATCGCCTTGATGCGGGACCTGGACTCATTGGAGATGCTCAACTCGCGATCCCCAGGATCTCGCGCTCGCGCGCGGCGACCTCGCCGAAGGCCTCTGGGCGAAGCGTGCAGATCGTCTCGCGGCCGACGCGCCGGGATACGACAAGCCCGGCCGTCCGGAGTCGCTTGAGGTGATGGCTGACGAGGGGCTGTGACAGGCCGACATGGGCGATGAGCTCGGCGACGCTTGCTTCACCCTCGGCGAGACGACGAACGATGCGCAGTCGGTTCACGTCGGCCAGCGCCTTGTGGAACGCGCGCAGCTCCCGCAGGTCCTCGGGCTGGAGGACGATCGAGGCGAGGGTCGAACGGAACCGGGCGGGGGTCGGCACGGGCGGGGGATGTCTCCGACGATGGACGCGACGGTCGCGACGCAGGAGGTCGCATCAACGAC
The DNA here is from genome assembly GCA_963813535.1 of uncultured Chloroflexia bacterium. Lineage (GTDB taxonomy): Bacteria > Chloroflexota > Limnocylindria > Limnocylindrales > CSP1-4 > SPCO01. Next base: position 906,486 of record CAWEZH010000003.1, read on the forward strand.
CGTTGATATCAACGGATGTTGATGCTATGAGCCCGCCCCGAGCCTGTCAAGGTCGGCTCGGGGCCCTCGGGCGTGCCGGATGATCGACCCGACTACACTCGCCGCGATGCATCGCGGGACCCGGCTCACGCTCCTCGCCGTCTTCGGCGTTGGCGTGTTCCTGGCCGGCCTCGAGCTGATGATCACGGCCGTCGCGCTGCCCTCGATCCTGGCCGATCTCGTCACCCCGAACGGCACGTCGGCGTGGATCGAGCTCAGGAAAGCCAGTTGGATCATCAACGGCTACCTGCTCGTGTACATCCTGATGATGCCCCTTGCCGGCCGTCTCGCGGACCTGTGGGGTGCACGACGGCTGTCCATGGGGGCGCTCGTGGTGTTCACCGTCGGCTCGATCCTCGCGGGCATGGCGCAGGACCTGGATCAACTGATCGCCGCTCGGGTCGTCCAGGCGGTCGGTGGCGGCGTGCTCGTCCCGGTCGGTACCGCCGCCGCAGCGCATCTGTACGAGGCCCACGGGCGGCCGCGAGCGTTGGGCGTCATCGGCGCATTGACATTCCTCGGGATGGCCGCAGGGCCGTTCCTCGGCGCGGCTGTCCTGTCGACGATCCACCCGGAGACGGCGCTGGCGGCCATGGGCCTCGATGACGGCGCGCTCGGCGCAGTGCTGGCCCCTGCCTGGCGCTGGATCTTCTACATCAACGTGCCGATCGCGCTCGCCGCACTCGTCCTCGCCTGGGCCGCGGCGCCCGGCTGGGAGACGCCTCGCCGTTCAGGCCGAGTGGACGTTGTGGGCGCCGCGATCTTCGGTCTCGCTCTGGCCGCCGGTCTGGTCGCGCTTACGCTGGTCGGCGCGACCGGCGACCCATCCGCCCCGATCTCGCCCGAGCAGCTCTCGATCGCCCTGGCGTCGATCGCGGTCGTCGCAACGGTCGCGACCATCGCGCGGGGCGCACGGAGCCGCGACCCGTTCCTCGATGTCCGTCTGTTCCGGAACGTCGGGTTCAGTGCCGCGGCACTCGTCTCCGTGCTCACCGGATACGCGTTCGCGACGGCGATCATCGGTGGCGCCGTGTTCGTCGATCGCGTGCTGTACGGCGGCCCCGATGAGCAGCGGTTGGCGCTTGGCGCCCTCGCCGGAGCGACGGCCCTCGGGGCGCTGCTGTCCGGCTTCGCGGTGCGTGTCGCGAGCTACCGCGTCGTGACATTGGTCGGCCTGGCCGCCTCGGTCGTCGGCCTTGTCGCGATGTCGCGCTGGACGCCGGCGACGACGGTCGGCGAGGCGGCCGCATCGCTGGGGTTGTTCGGCCTCGGCTTCGGGCTGTCGGTCACGCCCCGCTCGAGCGCGGCGGTCGAGGCGGCCGGCCAGGCAGCGTTCGGCGCCGCATCCTCGGTCGTGACCGTCGCACGCATGATCGGGATGGCGGTCGGCCTTGCCGTCCTCACCGCCTACGGCTCGACGACCATCGACCGTCTGTCCGCCCAGATCTACGCGACGCCCGACGCCTACCTCGCGTACATCCCCGAGAACCTCCAGGACCGCCCCCTGAGGGATCCACTTGTCGTCGAGGCGCTCGAATCGTGGGCGTCACGTGAGGCCGCCTCGATCATGGTCGGTCTGTACCTCGTCGCGGCACTCGTGACGGTCGCAGCCGTGCCGCCCGCCCTCGCGCTCGGCGGGACTACTCGACGCCGCTCCGCCGCGCGTATGCTGGCCACCGATGGCGCCCAGGACCCCGGCCTCATCCTCTGACCCGACGACGGGGCGTGCCGGCGAGCCGGTCGCTCGTCGTCGTATGCCCACCTCGTCCGGTGGCCCGGGCCGGATCCGCGTCGCCGCCATGGTCGACGGAGTCCTGCGGGAGCTGGAGGGCGACACCGCGCTCGACGCCTTGCCGGGCCTGCTCGGTCGCCCCGACGCGTCGGTCTGGGTCGATCTGGCGGCACCGTCAGCGGAGCAGGTACAGGCCGTCGGGCCGATCCTCGGGCTCCACCCGCTGATCATCGAGGACGTCCTCGAGGGCAATCAGCGCGCCAAGATCGAAACGACCGACGGGGTCGTCCACATCGTGCTGTTCGCGCTCACTCGGGCTGCGACCGTCGTGGTCAACGAGGTCGATCTCGTGCTCGGCCTCGGGTACCTGCTCAGTGTCCACGATGCGAGCTGGGAACCGCGCGAGTCGCATCACCTGCGGAACGGCGTCGGCCCGATCCTCGCCGACGGTCCGGATCACCTGCTGTGGGCCATCGGCGACGACATCGTCGATGGGTACTTCCCGTACGCGGACCAACTCGGTGACGCGATCGACGAGGTCCAGGACGCCGTGATCCGACAGGCCAAGCCGGAGACGCTGGAGAAGCTGTTCGCGCTCAAGCGGGAGCTCATCGAGGTGCGCCGTGCCGCGAGCCCGACCCGCGAGGTATTCAATCAATTGACGAACCGCGAGATGACCCTCGTCGATCCCGAGGAGATCATCTATTTCCGGGATATCTACGACCACGTCATCCGATTGACCGACGAGATGGACAACTACCGCGAGCTCGCCTCGTCCACGCTCGACGTGTACCTGACCCAGGTCAACAACAACCTGTCCGTGATCATGAAACGGTTGACCGGTGTGACGGTGATCCTCGCCGGCATCGGCGCCGTGGCCGGCATCTTCGGGATGAGCGAGGCCGGCAGCGCGATCGGAGGCCGCGAGCAGGCGGGCTTCTGGGCGATCACGGCTCTGACTGTGGCGATCGCCGGTGGAGCAGCCTTCGTCCTCCGTCGCATCGGCTGGATATAGGGCACGTCCAGGGGCGGCCGATGGCGGCGTTGCCGGCTGCGCCGCTGCGCTCACGTAGGTTCGACTACGCTCGCTTGCGGCTCGCTCGGCGCCTTGCCCTCGACCGCCCAGCGAACGCGCTGAGGAGCCCGTGCCTAGCCGCAGTCGACCGGTTTGGCGGTCGGGTGTGACGAGTCGTGGCTGGCCGGACGAGCGTCGATCGGCTTCGCGATGACCTGCGTGTAGCCGAACTGGCGGCCGGGCCCCTGCGATGTCTGAAGCCAGAGCTGCTCGCTCTTCGCAGCCGCCGGATCGTTCAGACCGGTCGTGTAGGGCTGATCGCGTCTGACCCGCGTGATCTCGTACTTGTAGAGCCAGTCATCGCTGGTCCAGACCTCGACCGTCATGCCGCGCTGGTCGAAGCCGCGGGTCTCCAGGAGCGGCAGGAACATGCCGTCGCGGGCGTGGGCATAGAGGTACGTCGCCTTGCCGAAGCCCGGCTGTGAGAGCTGGGGCAGGTACATCGCGACGTTGCAGTAGGGATAGCCGTTGTTGCCGCGGACCACCGCGAGATCGATGTCGAGGTCCCGGATCCGGACCCGGGTCGCGACGCGGTCGGCGGGCGGTGGCGTCGGCGTGGGTGCCGCGCTCGGTACCACGGAGGGCTTCGGCGTCGCGGTGCCGATCGGCGGCAGGGTGATGAGCGGGCTCGGCGTCGGGACGACGGCCTCCGATGGCTCGGGTGAGCTCGACGGCGAGGCCGCTGCCGATCCGGCGGGGACCGGCACCGTGTACGTCAGCAGGCCGGCGGACAGGATGGTCACCCCGAACGCCGTCAGCAGCGCCGGGAGCACGCGTGTTCGGATCTCTTCGGTCGGTCCAGCCATCGGAACCGGCATCGTAGCGTGGGGCGACCGGACGCGCCGCCGGGCGTCGGTACTGGTACCCTCCGCGCCAGCATGTGGCCCCGACTCTCGATCGTCGCCGGTCTGCTGACCGGTGTCGTGGCCGCTGCGCTGGTCATCGGGGGACTCCTCCTGCTCGCCCCGGTGCCCGGTGCCGCGCCGACGCCCGCCCCGCAGCCGTCCGCCTCGCTCGGGCTGTTGCCGTCCCCGGCGCCGAACGCGCCGGCGTCGGCCGCGATCTCGCCATCCCCGTCGGGCAGCGGTACATCCTCGGACGGACCGGCCGCGGCGTTCCACATCGGCGAGCCCGCCCCGGCGCTCGTCGTGCCGCAGGTCGGCGGCGGGACCATCGACCTGACGAACCTGAAGGGCAGCCCGGTCTGGGTGAACTTCATGGGCACGTACTGCCCGCCGTGTGTCGACGAATTCCCCTTGATGAACCGCTTCTCGGCACGCCACGCGGACGACGGCCTGGTCGTCATCGCGGTCGACGTCAAGGAGGACGAGGGAGCGGTCGCCGCATTCGCCGAACAGCTCGCCGCCACGTTCCCGCTTGGTCTCGATAGCGACGGCACGGCCGCCGCCCGATGGGACGCCGTGGCCCTGCCGGTGCATTTCTGGATCGACAAGGACGGGGTCATCCGCGACGGCGCCCTGGGCGGCATCGGCCCCGACATCATGGCCCGCGGCCTGCGCACGATCATGCCGGGGGTCGACGTCCAGCCGTGACGCCGGCCGGCGGACCGACGCCGGACAGCTCGGTCTCGACGCCCGCCGAGATCGATGCCGCCCTCGACGCACTCGTCGGGGCTCGACCGCCCCTGCTCCTCGTCATCGATTTCGATGGCACGCTGGCGGTCGGGTCGCGCGACCCCGCGGTCGCGCGGATCGAGCCACTCGCCCAGCGGGCGCTTCGCCGGCTGGGCGGCCGAGCGACCGGCCATCAGAACAGGCTCCACGTCGCCGTGCTGACCGGACGGGTCGTCGCCGACGTCGCGGCACGGGTGCGGGTCGGCGGGGTCGAGTACCTCGGCGACCACGGTCTCGAACACGGCCGGCTTGCGCGTGGCGCGCGGGCGGAGCGGCTGGTCGTCACGACCGACCCGGCGTTCGACGTCCATCGCGATCCGGCGGAGACCCTGGCCGACGGCGTCGCCGGGGAGCTCGGCTCGCCGGCCTGGCTGTTCGTGGAGCGCAAAGGGCCGTCCGTCGCCTTCCACGTCCGCCAGGCCGACGACGTCCAGGCCGCGCGGAGTGCGGTCGTCGCGGCGATCGACGCCGTGGAGCGCCGGATGGGGCTCGTCCACGGGCTGGCGCACTACCGCGGTCGATCCGTCGTCGACCTTCGACCGCGCGAGGCGGGCGGGAAGCGCGAGGCCGTCGATCGGCTGGTCGACCGCCACCGCCCCGGCGCGATCGCCGTCCTCGGCGACGAGATGAGCGACATCGATGCGTTCGAGGCGGTCGTGGCTGCCCGCACGGCGTCGACGGGTGGGGATCCGGTCGTGGGCGTCACGATCGCGGTCCACGGCGCCACGCGGCCGGCACCGTCCGAGCTGCTGGCCGTTGCCGACCTGCGGCTGTCTGGCGCCCACTTGGTCGGACGCTGGCTGGCCGCACTCGCGCGCCGATTGGACGCGGACGACCGCTAGCGGCTATCCGGGGAGGGTGGAGATCGCGGCCGCGGCGCCCTTCACGATGTCGAGCAGTGGCGTGGGGACGAGACCGAAAAGGATCGTGAGCGCGGTCGCCGCCGCGAGCCCGCCCCACAGCAGCGCGCCATGACTGGGGGCCGGAGCGTCGCTCTCCGGGTCGCGCATGTACATGTACACCGCCACGCGGAGGTAGTAGAAGGCGGCGGCCGCCGCATTCAGCACGACCAGGACGGCGAGCGCGGTGAGCCAGCCGCCCGCCTGCACGGCAGCCAGGATCACGTAGGCCTTCGCCCAGAACCCGGCCAGCGGCGGGATCCCGGTGAGCGACAGCAGGAAGAGCAGCATCAGCGCGCCGAGCAGCGGCTCGCGGCGCCCGAGCCCGGAGAACGTCGCGAGCCCGGACGTGACACCGGTCCGCTTCTGGAGCGCAGCCACCACGGCGAACGCGCCGAGGTTCATGAACGTGTACGCCGCGCCATAGAACAGCAGCCCCTGCAGCCCGAGCACCTGGCCACCGGCATAGGCGGCCAGCCCGACCAGCATGTAGCCGGTGTGGGCGATCGAGCTGTACGCCAGCATCCGCTTCACGTTGTCCTGGGTCAGTGCCACGAGGTTGCCGACGGTCATCGTGAGGGCGGCCAGCACCATGATCACGGGCAGCCACCAATCGGACAGCGGTCCGAGCGCCTCGACGAACAGTCGCAGGATCAACGCGAACGCGCCGACCTTGGGGCCGACCGACAGGTAGCCGGTGATCGGCGTCGGCGAGCCCTGGTACGCGTCGGGTGTCCAGTAGTGGAACGGGACTGCCGCGATCTTGAAGGCGACGCCGGTCGTCAGGAACGCGAGGCCGATCGCCAGCCCCGGCTGGAGCGGTGCGGCACCGGCGACGATGGCCTGCAGCCACTGCGCGATGCCCGGACTCGCCGGGTCGTTGCTGTTGATCAGCGTGGTGCCGGTCAGGCCCCACACGAAGGCGAGGCCGAAGAGGAAGATGGCCGAGCTGAACGAGCCGAGCAGGAAGTACTTGATGGCGCCCTCGGTCGAGTAGGCGTCGGTCTTGTGGTAGCCGGCGAGCAGGTAGCCGGGCAACACCATGAGCTCGAGTCCGAGGAACATCAGCAGCAGGTCGGCCGCGCCGGCGATCAGCATCGCGCCGGTCATCGCGAAGACGAGCACGATGGCGAACTCGGCGATCGGCAGATTGCGTGGTAGCAGGTAGTCCGGTGCGAATACGATCGTCATCGCCACGATCGAGATGAACAGCACGTCGAGGAACGTCGTCAGCGCATCGACCTTGTACGAGCCGCCGAACGCGGTGGCCGTCTCCGCCCCGACCGAGATCGTGACCAGGGTCGTGATGGCGAGCCCGATCAGCGCGGTCGCGATGGCCGGCCCGTCGCGTCCCGGCCATACGAGGTCGACGATCAGGATCGCTGCCGCGGTCAGCACCGCGGCGATGAGCGGCGAGATCGTGACGAGATCGGCGAAGTTCAATGCGCGCCTCCGCCCTCGACGACGGCAACGCCGGATTCGCGGCGACGGGCCGTCGCGACCACGATGGTCCTCCCCAGCACCAGCAGGATGACGAGACCGAGAGCGCCGACGACGACCTCCGGCCCGACCGCGATGGCCTGGCCGCCCCGAGCCGCCGCCAGCACCTCGATGACCGAGCCCTGGACAAGCGTCAACAGCAGTCCGGGCTGGACGCCGAACACGACGATGAGGGTCGCGAGCGGCACCAGCGTGAGCAACTCGATCGGCGTGATGTCGGTCAGGCGACCGCCCAGATCGGCCAGGAACTCGGACAGCTCACCGAAGACCACCCGCTGGTACATGAACAGCAGATAGCCAGCCGCGAGGATCATGCAGAACGTGGCGATCGCCGCCGCCGCGGGGCTCACGAGGAACGTCCCGACGAGACTCAGGAACTCGCCCACGAACCCCGACAGGCCGGGCAGGCCCGCCGACGCGAACACGAAGAAGCCCATCACCGCGGCCCACACCGGGGTTCGCGCCGCAAGCCCACCCATCTTGGCGATCGTCCGGTCGTGGGTGCGCTCGTAGATGACCCCGACCAGCAGGAAGAGCCCGCCCGTGATGAGGCCGTGGTTGATCATCTGGAGGATGGCGCCCTGGACGCCCTGCTCGGTGAACACGAAGATGCCGAGCGTCACGAAGCCCATGTGGCTGACCGACGAGTACGCGACGAGTCGCTTCAGGTCGGGCTGGACGAGCGCCACGATCGCGCCGTAGATGATCGCGATCAGCGAGAGCACGATGATCGTCGGCGCGAACGTCACCGCCGCGTCCGGGAACAGCGGGAGCGCGAAGCGCAGGAACCCGTACGCCCCGAGCTTGAGCAGGATGCCGGCCAGGATGACCGAGCCCGCCGTCGGCGCGTCGGTGTGCGCGTCGGGCAACCAGGTATGGAACGGGAACATCGGGACCTTGATCGCGAATGCGAGGAAGAACGCCAGGAATGCCCCGACCTGGAGCGCCGGCGCGAACCCGGCCCCCGCGGCGAAATCGCGGAGCGCCACGAAGTCGAAGGCGTTCGTCCAGGTCCCGGTCGTGGACTGGTAGGCGAACGCCGTGGCCAGGATCGCCACCAGCATCAGCAACGACCCGACGAGCGTGTACAGCACGAACTTGATCGTCGAGTAGATGCGGTTCGCGCCACCCCAGATCCCGATGATCAGGTACATCGGGACAAGCACGATCTCCCAGAAGATGTAGAAGAGGAACAGATCCAGGGCGAGGAAGACGCCGATCATCCCGACCTCGAGGACGAGGAACGAGATCATGTATTCCTTGATGCGGGTCTGGATCGGGACCCACGACGCGAGGATGCAGATCCATGTCAGCGTCGTGGTCAGCACGACCAGCGCCGCCGACAGGCCGTCGGCGCCCAGCTTGTACTGGATGCCGAACACGGGGATCCAGTCGTAGGCCTCGACGAACTGGAACTGGCTGCCCGCGCGGCCCGGCAGGTAGTCGACCAGCATGACCAGCGACACGACCCAGGCCGCCAGCGCGAACCCGAGCGCCACCGGTCTCGTCCAGCGACTGGGCAGGATCGCCACGACGAGCGCGCCGATCAGCGGCAGGAAGGTGATGAGCGTCAGGATCCCGAACGGCAGGGTCATCCGCGGTTCCCGGCGAGCAGCAGGTAGGAGCCGGCCATGACCAGCAGACCGATGGCGATGCCAAGCGCGTAGTTCTGGACATGGCCCGTCTGGACGCGTCGGATACCGCGGCCCGCGCCGACCGTCGAGCTGCCGATGGCGTTGACGGTGCCATCGACGACCTCACGGTCGAACCACCAGATCGCCTGGGCGAGCCGTCCGCCGATGACGATGAACAGCAGGTGGTAGAGCTCGTCGAACCACCACTTGTTGAGGGACGCGCGGTACAGGAACGCCAGACCCGGCCGCGCGCTGACTTCGCGCACGACCTCGGGCCGCGCGGGCAGGTGGATCCCGCCGATGTCGAGGCCGAACAGCCGCCATGCGAGGACGAGGCCGATGACCGCGACGGTCACGCTGGCCAGGATCAGCCCACCGTCGACGCCGAACAGCTGGTACTCCTCGTGGGGCAGGTGGAGCAGCTCGGTCGCCTCATGGAAGACCGGCTCGAGCCACTCGTGCAGCCGGCTGTCGCCCAGCGGGGTGCCGAGCAGCAGCCCCAGGAGCACCGACGGGATAGCCAGCAGGATCAGCGGCACGGTCATGACCGCCGGCGACTCGTGGATGCGATCCCAGATCTCCTTGGGGCCGCGGAAGACGCCCCAGAACGTCAGGCCCATGAGCCGGAACATGTAGAACGCGGTCAGCAGGGCGACGAACAGGCCGATCCCCCAGACCCAGTAGAAGCCGAACTTGAACGCCTCGCCGAGGATCTCGTCCTTCGAGAAGAAGCCTGCCAGGGGCGGGATGCCCGAGATGGCGATCGAGCCGATCAGCATCGTCACGTAGGTGATCGCGATCTTCGGCGCCAGTCCACCCATCCGGCGCATGTCCTGCTCCTCGTGGACCGCGTGGATGACCGAGCCGGAACCGAGGAACAGCAGGCCCTTGAAGAAGCCGTGGGTCATGAGGTGGAAGATCGCGGCCGTGAATGCTCCGACCCCAAGGGCCGCGAACATGTACCCGAGCTGTGACAGCGTCGAGTAGGCGAGGACCCGCTTGATGTCGGTCTGGGTCATCGCGATCGAGGCGGCCAGGATGGCCGTGAATATCCCGATCGCCGCGACCACGACCATCGCCGACGGCGCGGCCGCGAACAGCGGATTGGCGCGGGCGACCAGGTACACGCCGGCGTTGACCATCGTCGCGGCGTGGATCAGCGCCGACACCGGCGTCGGGCCTTCCATCGCATCGGGCAGCCACACGTGGAGTGGGAACTGGGCGCTCTTGCCCATCGCCCCGGCGAACACGAGCAGGGCGACGATCGGCACGGGGATCGGGAAGGCGACGAGCGTCGGGTCGAGCATGATCTCGATCGAGTGGCGCACGTCCAGGGTCCCGGTGTTCAGGAAGATGGCCATGATGCCGAGCGCGAAGCCGACGTCACCGACGCGGTTGACGATGAACGCCTTCTTGGCGGCAAGCGCCGCGGATCGCTTCCGGTACCAGAAGCCGATGAGCAGGTAGCTCGACAGTCCGACCAGCTCCCAGGCGACGAACACGACCAGCCAGTTGTCGGCCAGGACGAGCAGCAGCATCGAGAACATGAACAGGTTCAGGTACGCGAAGAACCGCCAGTAGCCCGGGTCGTGGGCCATGTACCCGATCGAATAGACGTGAACGAGCAGGCCGATCGTCGTCACGACGATCAGGAGGCAGGCCGTGAGCGGGTCGACGAACAGGCCGAGGGTCACCTGGAAGCCACCGGCCGGGATCCACGTCCACGGCCCGACGGCGTAACCGTGGAGATCCTCGGTGCCCTCGATCAGCGGGGCCGTACCGGTCAGGACGTTGACCACGGCGACCATCGCGATGATCCAGGCGATGAAGATGACGCCGACGGGGACCCAGTGGGCCTGCTTCCCGAGCCGCCGCCCGACGAGCGCGGTGAACAGGAAACCCGCCATCGGCAAGACGAGCAGCAGCGGCAGCAGCCCTTCGATCGTCACGCCGAACGACCCTGCACGCCGCCCGAACTACCCTGCGTGCTGGCGGACGGCCGTTCGGCGGCACGCCTTTCTGACCACAGCGGCTCGTTCACTGGCGCATCGAGTCGTATTCGTCGACTAGCGGGGTCTTCTTGTTGCGATAGATCGCGATGACGATCGCCAGGCCGACGGTCGCCTCGGCGGCTGCGACGGCCATGACCATCAGCGCGAAGACCGCGCCCTGGGCTGTCGCGTCGGCGCGTGGCCCGAACAATCCGAACGCCACGATGCTCAGGTTGACCGCGTTCAGCATCAGCTCGATCGACATGAGCATGCTGATGGCGTTGCGCCGCGCCAGGAACCCGAACGAGCCGATGGCGAACAGGATCCCGGACAGGATCAGGTAGGTGTCGAGACTGTCGCTCACGACGGCCCGCCAGGCTCGCGCTTCGCCAGGAAGATGCCGCCGATCACCGCGGCGAGTAGCAGCACGCTCACGATCTCGAACGGGAACACGAACTGCTGGAACAGGACGCGCGACATGATCGACGTGCCGAGTCGAGCGTGGCGCGCGGCCTCACCCCAATCGGTCGCGCTGACCGCCAGGGCGATGACCACGGCGATGACGATCGCCGCGATCGATGCGGGCCCGGCCTGGGTCTGGAACACCAGCCGGCTCGGGGCGTCCTTCGTCTGCGTGAGCATGATCGCGAACAGGATCAGGACACTGATCGCGCCGATATAGATGATGACCTGGGCCGCGCCGAGGAGCGCGACGCCCATCAGGACGTAGATCCCGGCCAGGGCCATGAAGCAGACGATCATCGCCAGACCGCAGCGGATGATGTCGCGCATCGTCACGACCAGCAGACCGCTGAAGATCATCACCGCCGCCAGGATCCAGAGCAGGACGTCCTCCCAGTCCTGGTGTAGGGCGATGAGCATCAAGGCGGCGACCCCGAAGACCGCGCCCATGAGCAGGAGCGCGAGGATGATCTGGGGGAGCTTCGCGAGCACGGCTACTCGTGATGGCCGGGCCCGAGCGCGGCGACCGCGCCGTGCCCGTCATGGCCGTGTCCGTCGTGGCCATTGCCGTTCGGGCGGCCCGGCGGGAGCCCAGTTATCGTCGGTGGGAGGACCGGCAAAAGGCGAGCCGGGTCGTATACCCGGCCCTCGGCCTGCGCCCTGCTCAGCCAGTCGCGTTCGCGGCGGATATAGGTGACCTCGGTCTCCTTGTCGATCTCGGCGAGGGCTATCAGGTCGATGATCGGCTCGGACCGGCCGGTGTGGGCGAGCTCGAAGTCGGCGCCGTCGCGCAGGGCGTCGTACGGGCACGCATCCACGCAGATCCCGCAGAGGATGCAGCGGCTCTCATCGACCTCGTACTTCTCGAGGATGCGCGGCTTCGGCATCAGCGCGCCGGTCGGACACGTCTCCGCGCAACGCCCGCACGACACGCACGGTGTGTCGTTGAGGCTCATGTCGAGCGGGGTCGTGACCAGCGTGTCGAAGCCGATCCGCATGAAGTCGTAGCACGCGGCGCCGACGACCTCTGCGCACACGTTGGCGCAGCGCCCGCAGTCGATGCAGCGCGACGGCTCGCGCAGGATGAAGGCGTGGGAGTCGTCGCGGATGTAGTCGTGGTTGATGCCGGTGAACCGGTTCTCGGTGACCGAGCGGTAGCCGGCCCCCTGGTGGTGCTGCGGCTCGAGCGTGGCAAGCGTCGTCGAGTACTCGATGCCAAGGCGTCGGAGGTCGCAGAAGCCGATGGCCTCGCAGGTGCACTGCAGGCAGCGGGTCGACTCGGCCATCGCGGCTTCGCGGGTGTACGGGAGCTCGTATTCGATGTAGCTGTGATTGCGCTCCTCGGCCGGTAGTGGCGTCAGCCGATAGCGGGGTTCCTTGATCTCCGCGGTGAACGGCACGATCGACAGGAACTCGGGCTGCGGCTCGGCGAGCGTCTGGCGGGTCCTGATCGCGTCCAGGTCCATGCCCTTGAGGTAGGCGTCGACGGCGTACGCCGCGCGGCGGCCCTCGGCCACGGCCTCGACCACGGTCGCGGCGCCGATGCGGACGTCGCCCGTACCGAAGACGCCGGGCCGACCGGTCGAGAACGTGACGGCGTCGGCCTTGAGCCGACAATTCTTGGTCGGCTCGACACCCTCGTTACCCGGCGCGCCGACCCAGTCGAGCTCCGGGCCCTGGCCGATGGCAAGCAGCACGCGATCGCAGGGGATCGTGAACTCGGTGCCCGACGCAGGCTCGGGTCGCCGCCGGCCGGACGCGTCCGGTTCGCCGAGCTGCATCCGGATGAACTCGACACCCGTGACCTTGCCCGTCTTCTCGTCGACCAGGACCCTCGTGGGACCGGCCTGGAAGATCGCCGTCACGCCCTCCTCGATCGCCTCGTGCACCTCGTCGGCCGCCGGCATGTCCTTCATGTCGCGCCGATAGACGAGGGTCACCTCGCTGGCGCCCTGGCGGACCGACGTCCGCGAGCAGTCCATCGAGGTGAACCCGCCGCCGATGACCACGACGCGCTTCCCGGCGTGGCCCGGATAGGGCAAGCCGAGCGTGGCCGTGCGCAGGTACTCGAGACCGTCGATGACGCCGTCGGCGTCCTCGTTCGGGATGCCGAGCTCATTGGTGTCGTAGCAGCCGATCGCGATGACGACCGAATCGAAGCCCTGGTTGGTCAGGTCGTCGAGCGTGAAATCGCGACCCAGACCGGCGTCACACACCATCTTCGCGCCGAGCCGGACGACCGACTCGTATTCCGCCTCGAGCACCTCGACCTTCGGCAGCCGGTACTGGGGGATGCCGTAGCGGAGCATGCCGCCCGGCGCCGGGTCACGCTCGAAGACGGTGACCTCGTGGCCGGCGATGAGCAGGTAGTAGGCGGCGGCCATGCCGGCCGGTCCGGAACCGATGACCGCGGCCCGCCGGCCGGAGCCGACCTGCTGCTCGAACGGGACCGGCGGATCGACGCCGTCGTCGAGCATCGACTTGAGGACCTGGTCGCCGGCATAGCGGTGCGTGTCGCGGATGGCGATCGCCTCGTCGACCTCGTCGCGCCGGCAGTGCTCCTCGCACGGCGCCGGGCAGACCCGCCCGAGGACCGACGGGAACGGGATCGTCCGCTTGAAGATCCGTGTGCTCTCGCGCCAGTTCCCCTCGGCGTTGGCCTTGAGGAAGCCCGGGATATCGATGTGACTCGGGCACTTGTTCTGGCACGGCGGGAGGCAGTACGCGTTGTGGTCCGAGAAGATCAGCTCGAGGTTGGTGCGCCGCAGCCGACGGACCTCCTCGGTCTGGGTCTGGACCTTCATCCCGTCCTCGCAGGAGCGCGAGCACGAGATCGGCGGGTGCTCCTCGCCCTCGACCTCGACGACGCACATCCGGCACGCGCCGAAGCCCGGCAGCTTCGGCTCGTAACACAGGGTCGGGATCTCGATGCCGTTGTCGCGGCAGACCTCGAGGATCGTCTGACCCTCGAAGCCCTCGACGACGCGGCCATCGACCTCGATCCGGATGCGCGGCGTCGACTGTGGTCGCTGCGGCGACTGCGTGTCGAGCAGGCGTTCCGCGAGCGATGCGCGGGTCGTCGCCGGTGTCGATGCCTCGATCTCGGCGGGTCGGCCCTCGGGGCGGGCGAGGGTATCGGTCATCGAGGCGGCCTCGGGGGCGACCGGTGTGGGTCGGCTGGCAGGGTCGAAGGCGGACTCGAAGTATCGCATCCCACTCGTGAGCGGGAGCGTCGCCAGCCGCTCGTGGTCGCATAGCGCCGACGCGACGATGTCGTGGCTGAGGTCCGCGGCGAGCTGGCCGTCGGCCGGCCGGAGCAGACCGGCTTCGCGCCGATCGACGATCTCGGCGAGTCGCTTGGTCCCGATCCGACACGGGATCGACTTGCCGCACGCCTCGTTCGCGCAGAACCGGGTCAGCACCCCGACGAGCTCGAGGAGGTCTGTGCGGTCGTCGACGACCACGAGCGACCCGGATCCGAGATGGGCACCGGCCGAGCGCAGGCTGTCGAACTCATACGGCGTGTCGAGGGCATCGGGTGGCAACAGCCCGCCCGATGGCCCGCCGATGAGCACCGCCTGCATCGAGCGCCCGTCCGGCAGCTTCCCGCCGAGCTTGAGCACCTCGCGCAGCGGCGTGCCGAGCGGGACCTCGGCCACGCCGTCCTTGCCCGGCGTGCGGATCTGGACCAGCACCGTGCCGGGCGCGTGGGTCGAGCCGGTGGCGCGGAACGCGTCGGGTCCCTGCCGCAGGATCCACGGCACGGCGGCGAGGGTCTGGACGTTGTTGACGACGGTCGGTCGATCGAACAGGCCGACCTCGGCCGGGTGCGGCGGTCGCTGCTCGGGCTGGCCCCGCTTGCCCTCGAGCGCCTTCAGGAGGACCGTCTCCTCGCCGAGCATGTAGGCGCCCTGCACGGGGCGGACCGAGAGCCACAGCTCTCGGCCGGAGGCGAGGATGTCATCGCCGAGGAACCCGGCGTCGGTGGCGTGGCCGATGGCGGTCGAGAGGGCGGCGATGACCTCGGCATCCTCACCGCGGACGGCGATGAAGGCTTCTGTCGCGCCGATCGCGGTGGCGGCGATGGCCGTGCCCTCGATGACGGCGTACGGGTCCCGGAGCATCAGGGCACGGTCCGTGTGCGAGGCGGGATCGGCGCCGTAGCCGTTGGCGACGACGTAGCGCCTGTCCGCCTCGGTCGAGGCGGCCGTCCGCCACTTGTCGCCGGTCGGATAGCCGGCACCACCGCGACCGCGAAGTCCGGACGCGCTGATGACCGCGATGGTCCCTGCGCCGCCGAGGTCCCGCACGGCCCGTTGGAGCCCCTCGAAGGCGCCATCGGCGACGGCGGCATCGAGATCCGTGGGGTCCCTGACGTCGGCCCTCGCCAGCAGGATGCGCGGCCAGGCGGCCGGCGTCCGCAGGATCGTCACCATGTCAGGCGCGGGCCGGCGCGCCCGGGCGACCGCCTCCCTCGAGCGCGGCGCCGAGCGCCTCCACGTAACTCGATTCCGATGGCCGGTGCCGCTCGACCGCGGCGGCCTGGTCGGTGGCCGTCGGCGGCTCGAAGCGCAAGTGCGCGTAGTAGGTCGCCGTCCCGTAGATCATCGCGTACCACGCACCCGTGGCGTGACTGATGCGCTTGAGCGCCGCGACCGGCAGGTAGCCGTACGCCGTCTGGGTCGCCTCGAGGATCTCCAGCATGCGCGCGGGGTCGTGGTCGAAGTCCACGAGGATCCGGTCCACCTCGGCCATGTCGATCGGGTGGTACGGGCTGAATGCCGGGTCGGGTACCGGTCGGCCCGATCGGCGCAGGGCCAATTCCTCGCGCCGCTCGCCATACGTCTCGGGGGCGCCCCAGTGGACGTGGTAGCGGCCGCGGGTATCGATGCCGCCCATGTCGATGCACTCGATCGGGCAGGCCTGGGCGCACTGGAAACACGTCTCGCATTTGAGCGTGCCCCATTCGTCGTAGAGCAGCTGGAGCCGCCCGCGGAACTTGCTCGCGACCTCGGCGGGCACCTCCGGGTACATCACGGTGGCCTTGGGCTCGAAGAAGCGCCGAAGCGTCAGCGCCATGCCCTTGGCGATGCCGAGACCGGGGATGAAGGTCATCGCCTACCGACCGATCACGACGATCGCCGCCGCCGTCACGAACAGGTTGAGCAGCGATGCCGGCAGCAGCCACTTCCAGGCGAAGCTCATCAGCTGGTCGATGCGGACTCGCGGCAAGCGTGCCGCGCATCCAGACGAACGTGAACACGAGGGCGTACGTCTTGAGCATGAACCAGAGGATACCGGCGACCCACGGCAGCCCGATGAACGCCCACGCGCCGACCAGCGCGACGATGAACAGGTTGGCCAGCACGAACCCGGCGAGCAGCGCCTGCCACCACTTGATGCTCGAGCGCAGCAGCCAGAACGGGGCCCCGAACAGGAGCGTCAACACGACTGGCGCGATGCCCACGATGAACAGCAGCCCGATGTTGAACGACGCCGGGTCGAGGCTCAGCTGGACCTGCCATGCCTCGGGCAACGCGAACGGCGCATTCCATCCGCCGAGGAACAACGTCACGAAGAGCGCCGACACGATGAACACGTTCACGTACTCGGCGAAGAAGAAGAACCCGAAACGCATGCCCGAGTACTCGGTCGCGAAGCCGGCGACGATCTCGGAGTCGGCCTCGGTCAGGTCGAATGGGGTCCGGTTCGCCTCCGCGGTCGCCGCGATGAAGAAGATGAGTGCGCCCAGTGGTTGCTGGAAGATGTACCAGTCGGTGAACCAGCCTTGCTGGTTCTCGACCAGCGTGTTCAAGCTCATCGTCCCGGCCAGCAGCAGCAGTCCCACGACCGACAACGCGAGCGGGATCTCGTAGCTCACAACCTGCGCCGCGGCTCGCAGGCCGCCCAGCAGCGAGTACTTGTTGTAGCTCGACCAGCCGGCCATCAACAGGCCGACGACGGACAGGCCGCCGATCGCGAAGAAGTACAGCAGTGCGAGGTTGAGGTCGTAGCCGAACAGGCCCGGCGCGAACGGGATGACCAGCAGCGTCAGGACGCTGGCCAGGTACACGACCACCGGCGCCCAGGTGAAGACGACCGAATCGGCGCCGGTCGGGGTGAAGTCCTCCTTCATCAGGACCTTCAGCCCGTGCACCACCGAGAGCAGCGAACCGTACGGTCCGACCCGGTCGGGCCCGATCCGAAGATTCATCAGCGCGATGATCTTCATCTCCATATAGATGATCAGGAACGCGGTCGGGATGGTCATCAGCAGGATCACCGTCACCGCGACGACGAACCGGACGATCGGCAGATTGGCCACCAGGACGTCGATCACTGCCTGGCCGAACAGCTGGATCACCAGGATCAGCCCGACCGTGAGCAGGATGAGCAGCGGGACGGCGATGAAGACGACCTTGCCCGGCAGCGTCAGCCGACTCCACCCGCGACCGATGACCGTCATGCGTCCGAACTACCTTGCGCGTCGCGGGGCGAGTCGAGGCCAAGGCGCCGGCGAGCAGGGGAGCGAGCGTAGCCCGAGCTACGTGAGCGACCCAGCGCAGCCGGCAACGCCGGCATCGGCCGTCCCGTGGCGCGCCGGGCGACCGTCACTTATCCACTCCGCCCATGATCGGGTCGAGGACGCCATGACCGCCATCGTGTCCGCGACCAAGTGCCCGGGCATGAGGACGCCGACCGACTGAAGGTGCAGGAACGACGGGTCGTGGATGCGCATCCGGAACGGCTGGTCGGTCCCGTCGCTGATGGCGTATGTCCCGTACTGGCCGCGCGGCGCCTCGATGCCGACGTACGCGCGTCCCGGACGCGGCCGGAGGAGCCGCGGCAGCTTGGCCATGATCGGACCGTCCGGCATCTGGTGGAGACACTGGTCGATGATCCGCAGGCTCTGCTTGATCTCGTCCATCCGCAGTAGATAGCGGGCCAGGCAGTCGCCCTCCGTCCGCGTCGGGATGTCGAAGTCCAGCTCCGGATAGATCGAATACGGGTGCGCGCGGCGCATGTCGAACGGCACGCCCGTCGCCCGCAGGTTCGGCCCACTCATGGTCATCCGGAGCGCCGTCTTCGAGTCGATCGTGCCCAGGCCCCGCATCCGGCGGACGAAGATCTCGTTCTCGTTGAGCAGCGCGTTACCGGCCTCGATCTGCTCGGTCGCGTGACCCATCCAGTCGCCGAGCCGGCTCATGAACTCGTGGTTCAGGTCGCCGTTGACGCCGCCGATGCGGAAGTAGTTGAAGAGCATCCGCTGACCGGTCAGCGAGGCGAGCATCTCGACGATCTCGTCGCGTTCGATGAACGACCACAGGATCGGTGTGAGTCCGCCGAGGTCGAGTGCCATCCAGCCCAGGAACAGGGCGTGGCTGGCGACCCGGTTCAGCTCGCCAGACAGCACGCGGATGTACTCCGCGCGCCGGGGCACCTCGACGTCGAGCAGCTTCTCGAACGCCATGACGCCGGGCCATTCGCAGAAGAGGGAGCTGACGTATTCGAGGGGGTCGAGGTAGCAGATCGCCTGGTGGTAATCGGCGTTCTCGCACAGCTTCTCGACGCCGCGATGGAGGTAGCCGAGGACCGGATCGAGGTCGACGACCTTCTCGCCGTCGAGCTTGAGCACGACGCGCAGCACGCCGTGGGTCGAGGGATGCTGCGGTCCCATGTTGAGGAACATCTCGCCATCGCGGAGCGTGTAGAACTCGGCCTCGCGCTCGGTCCGCGGCGGGTACGGCGGGATGGGCTCGAAGACACCCGCGTCCTGGTCGAGCTTGATGCGCGGGTCGTCCGGCGAGCCGGCGAAGAACTCGTCGTGCTGCTGGGCACCGGGCCGGGGCGTGGTCGTGGTCATCGCAGGTCCTTCATACCCGTCACGCGCCGATGCGCCGGACGGTTCCGGCCTTCGGGGTCACGCGTGGCTGTTGGGTGCGCTCCATGGGCCGGACGCCGGCACCGGGCGATCGGGCGGCGTCGTCGGCGAGGTAGAAGTCCTTCCGAAGCGGGAAGCTCTGGTAGTCGGGTGGCATGTAGATGCGGCGCAGGTCGCGGTTGCCCTCGAACGTGATACCGAACATGTCGTACGCCTCGCGCTCCATCCACTCGGCGCCCTTCCACATGAAGGTCACCGATGGGACTCGCGGATCCTCGCGCGACAGGCCGTCGGCGATGACCCGCAGCCAGTCGGGCGTCGTCGGGCTCCAGAGGTGGTAGACGACCTGCATGACCTCGCCGGTGTCGACGCCGCACAGGTCGGCGAGGAACTCGAACGCGAATTCGGGTTCGTCGTGCAGCGACGTGATCACGGGCACGACGTCGCCGGCGCCGATCCTGATCTCGGTCTCGTCATGTCGCTGTCGGACCGGCCCCGTCAGCTGCTCACCGAAGCGCCGCTCGAGGCGTGCCTTGAATGCGCGATCCATGATCAGACTTCGGCGGGGACGGTCGGCCCGATCGGCCGCTCGGGCCAGTGGCCGCGCCGATCCTTGATGAGTTGCTGCAGCTTCATCATCCCGAAGATGAGCCCCTCGGGCCGCGGCGGGCAGCCGGGCACGTAGACATCGACGGGCATGACCCGGTCGATTCCCTCGACTGTCGAGTAGCTCCGCTTGTAGCGGCCCCCCGAGCACGTACAGTCGCCCATCGCGACGCACCACTTCGGCTCGGGCATCTGCTCCCAGAGACGGACCAGCGGGCCGGCCATCTTGGTGGTGAGCGTGCCGGCGACGATGAGCACGTCCGCCTGCCGGGGACTCGCCCGGAACGGGAACATGCCCCAGCGGTCCATGTCGTTCTTCGACGTCGCCGCGGACATCATCTCGATCGCGCAGCAGGCCAGACCGGACAGCAGGGGCCACAGGCTGTTCATCCGGATCAGGTCCAGGACATAGTCAGCCTTGGTCGGGATGACCTCGAGCGGCCCGCTCCACCGGGCATTGTCCCGACGGGACTCAGCGCTCGCCTCGAGCTCGGCGAGGTGGGTGATGTCGGTCGGCCGGCCACCGTCATAGGCAGCCGGGTCGGCAGCCTGCCACAGCATGTTGGGCACGACGATCGGCGAGATGACGTCGTCGGCCGGCCGCTTTGCGGGCACCGGCGGCTGCGACGGGACGTCCGAGGAGATCTGGGTCGCGTCGGACGATCCAGCACCGAGCCCGTCGCGGTTGGCCCTTCTCACCGCCACGTCAGGGCTCCCTTCCGCCAGGCATACGCGAGGCCAAGCAGGAGGATCACGACGAACACGACCATGCTGATGAACAGCCCGGCCGGGTTGAGGCTCGGGTCCTTGAACACGATGGCCCAGAGGTAGATGAAGATCACCTCGATGTCGAACGCGACGAACAGCAGCGCGTAGATGTAGAACGACAGCCCGAACCGTCCGTGGGTATCGCCGTACGTGTCGATGCCCGACTCGTACGGGAGGCCCTTGTGCACGTCGCCTTTGTTCCGATGGGAGACGAGCCACGCCGCGGCGATCGTCCCGAACACGAACGTCACGCCGGCGAAGGCGAAGCCCACGACGTACCAGAGCTGTTCCAATCGAACTCCCTTCGGGGACCGTTCAAGAGGCGGCGGGCAGGGTCGGCTCTGCGGAGCCTCCTCGCACGCTCATTCTATCAGCGGGCACGGTCTGACCGGGCTCGTGACGGGTCCCGGCGGAACGGCGCACGGCGACCGCGCGACCGCGGCCGGGCGTGCACGGATCGACAGAGGAGGGAGTCGATCCGGATCGGTCGCGCGGGAGGGCGGTACCGGCGTCCGGCACCGCGAGCACCGCTGCGGGGAGCGCGACGCGCCGAGCGCGCGTGCAGGTTCACGTCGCGCTCCCCGTCGCGATGCGGTCGTGCGACGACCATGGTCAGCGTGACGGTCCGCCGTGTCCGGGAGCAATACGGCATTCGCCCTAGTCGGCAGCGCCTCGCGTGCCTCGCGGGAGACGATACGCGAGGACCCTGAGCGGGGCATCGGGCGGCCACGCGCGACCGAACACCATGACCCGGAACCGACCCATCGCGGCAGGGTCGAGCAGACGCATGAGGGCCGATCGAAGAAGGGTGTAGTCCTCCAACGTCGTGGCCGGGTCCGCCTGGATCTCGCGCAGCCGATCCTCGACGCCGAGACCCATCAGCGCCTCGGCCTGGGTCGTGATCCCGAGGGTGGTCAGGCCGGCTGCCTCGGCCGCCCGCCGGACCGCGGTCACGTCCACGTGCGCAGTGAGGTCCTGCCGACCGACGAGCCGGTACGGGTCGTCGCTGACCTGGTGGCGGACATACGCGCGCAGCGTGCCATCCCGGCGACGAAGCGGGTCGTACAACTCCTGGGCGATGGCGCCGTAGTCGATCAGGAGCGCGAGTCCGCGGCGCAGTGGCGCGACCGCCGATGCCACCCAGTCGTCGATCGCGAGGCAGATCTCCGCCGTCTGGCCGGTCGCGAGCTCGATGCCCTCCGCGTCCAGCCGTGCCGCGAGGTCCGGCGTCGTCGGTTCGACCTCGACCTCGACGAATGCACCGTCCGCCGCGACATCGACGGCGAGCTCGCGCAGCCCACCCTCCCCGAAGCGGACGCGATGGACCGGCAGCGCGTCGAGCACCTCGTTGGCGATGACTACGCCGTCGAACGGGGCATCGGGCAGGTGGTCGTCGAGCCGATCGGCCAGCCCGGCTGCCTCGAGTCTCGCGCGCAGCCTCGCCAGGCGTCGGGCGTCGACCTCGATCGGTGCATATCGGATGGCCGGCGGCAGCGCCCGCAGCAACGGGACGGCCAGTGACCCCTCGCCTGCGCCGTGCTCGACGACGACGAACCGGGCGGGCTCGCCCAAGGCACGCCACGTGTCCTCGACCGCCCGCCCGAGCAGCTCGCCGACCATCGGGTGCAGCTCCGGGGCGGTCAGGAAGTCGCCGCCGCGGCCGGGCCGGGCTTCGGCCGAGCGGTAGTAGCCGCCGTCCGGGTCGTATAGCGCACGCTCCATGAACCGCGCGAACGGCATGGGTCCATCCCGCCGGATCTCGTCCCGGATGCGGTCGGCGAGCACGGCGTTCTCACGCAGATCCGACAGGTCGATCGGCGCCTCGCGGCGGAGCCCGGGTTCGAGTGGCCTCACCATCGGATGCTAGCGGTGCCCATCGAGCGCCAGCTGCAGGCCCGGTCCGACCAGCGTGTGACCACCGAGCATGATCGGGATCGGCGCCTCGGCGGCCGAGATGGTCAGGGCGCGTAGCCACGGGTCAGCGATCCGGGACCCGAGCAGGAGGTCCGAAGCGAAGCGGTCCTCCGGAACGGGCCAGCCTGTCTCGTCGGCCCCGACGTGGTGCGCCAGCAGGACCCGACTGTCGATGATCGCGGCATCCGCCAGCTGCGCGACGTGCCCAGCGAACGACGCTGGCCCATCCCGCTCCAGGAGCGCACCGAGCACCGAGGCCGCGGGCCGCTGACCGGGCCGCCGCGTGCGGAGCCCGCGCTCCTCGATGAGGGCTCGTGTCCGCGACGCGGTGCGGGCTTCCAGCCAGCCGAGGTTCGCGGCCGACACCCGCCCGGCGATCAGGAGCTCGGCGTTCGGGTCATCGACCACGGCCCGGACGCCGTCCATCGCTCGACGCGTCGCCTCGGT
Organism: uncultured Chloroflexia bacterium; assembly: GCA_963813535.1. Classification (GTDB taxonomy): domain Bacteria; phylum Chloroflexota; class Limnocylindria; order Limnocylindrales; family CSP1-4; genus SPCO01. The sequence goes on from CAWEZH010000003.1 coordinate 929,069, forward strand.
ATCGGACGCGTCGAGCTGCGATGCCCATCGACCGCCGAGGAGCACGAGGTCGAGCGGGCCGTCGATGTCGATGCCGAGACGCCGTCGGCCGCGCCGGTCGTCGACGGGCACGCCGGCGACCTCGTCGAGCCAGCGTGGTAGCGCGTTGTCGGTGGCCAGGTCGGGGAGGTCGGCGAGGGCCGTGCGGGCGCAGGCGACGGCGACGACATCGGCCGAATACCGATTGTTGGCCAGCGCTTGCGGCTGGGGCGCCGCGGCGGCCGCAACCAGCTCCCGGAGGTCGGCCGCGGTCGCGAGCGGGACCGCGCCCGAACCGAGGACCACGAGCCCGCCATCGCCGATCTCGGCGACGAGCTCGCGAAGCCGCGCACCGAACGGTCGCCCAGCCGCCCGGTCCGTGTGGAGCCGGACCCGCGTCGCACCGGCGGCGAGGAAGGCACGTCGGTGCCGATCGGCGAGACGCAGTCGGGCGGCCGCGGTCGCGACGCTCAGCGGGCCGGCATCCGGATCCGGCGCAGCATGCAGGATCGCGACATCGACCTCGGTCACGGGACGCCGAGGACCTGCGCAGGCAAGGCGGTCTCGACACGGCCCGTCGAGCTGGGATCCGGGGTCATCGCCGGATAGTAAGGTGCCCTCGATGAGCCGCCGTCGGACCGTTCGCGCGTACGTCGGCCTCGGCGCGAACCTCGGCGATGCCGCACGATCGCTGGCGGCCGCCGTCACATCCCTCGAGGCGCTGCCGGGAGTCTCGGTCCGCGGGGTCTCGCGCCTCTATGCGACGGCGCCGTGGGGCGTCACGGACCAGCCCGAGTTCCGCAACGCCGCCGCCCGCCTCGACGTCTCCGCGGCGACCGGCGTTCCAGAGAGGGCCGCGCTCGACCTGCTCGGGCAGCTCAAGACGATCGAGCGTGGCGCGGGTCGCCAGCCTCGAGACCGCTGGGGACCGCGTGAGCTCGACCTGGACCTCCTGATCTTCGGCCGCCATCGGATCGACGTCGAGCGGTCGCCGCCCGCCCGCTCCGTCGACGCCGAGACCGATCCGGCGAAGGCCGCCAAGCGGCTGCAGGTCCCGCATCGGGACCTCGGGGAGCGGCTGTTCGTCCTGGCGCCGCTCGCCGACCTCGCCCCCCGGCTCGTGCCGCCCGGTTGGTCCGAGACGGTCGAGAGACGCCGCCGAAAGGTCGCTGCATCCGAGCCTCCGGGGAGTGTCAGGATCGTCGGGGAATGGCAGCCGGATCTGGGTGCGTGGCGTGCGCCGAGGCCGGGCGCATGACGGGGCAGCTCGGGTCAGGCCGTCTGACGAAGCGCGTCGACGGCGCGGACCACGTCCTCGAACGAGCTGTACAACGGCACCGGTGCCAGCCGGATGAGGTCCGGCTCGCGGACGTCCGCGACCACGTCGTACGCCTCGAGGGCAGTCGCCCGGCCGTGCGCATCGGCCACGCGCAGCGTCAACTGCGCACCACGCTGGGCCGGGTCGCGCGGCGTCACGATCGTGGCATCGGGCACGAGCACGTCCACCAGTCGCTCGAGCTCGCCGGTCAACGTGAGGGACCGCTCCCGCAGCGCCGGCATCCCGACTTCATCGAACATCGCCAGTGAGACCGCGATCGGCGCGAGCGACAGGATGGGCGGGGTGGAGATCCGGAAACCGTCTGCGCCGGGGCCCGGCTCGAATGTCTCCGCCATCCGGAAGCGGGTCGACGGCTCGTTGCCCCACCACCCGGCGAGCCGCGGCGTCTGCGCGTCGGTCGCGTGGCGTTCGTGGATGAACACCTGTGCGAGCGCTCCCGGCCCGCTGTTCAGGTACTTGTAGGTGCACCACGCGGCCGCGTCGACGTCGTCGTCGTGGAGCCGCAGCGGGATGTTGCCGGCCGCGTGCGCCAGGTCCCAGATCGCGATCGCGCCAGCAGCGCGCGCCGCGGCCGTGTGACGACGGATGTCGAACGCCTGGCCCGTCGCGTAGTTCACGCCGGCCAGCAGCACGACGGCCAGCTCGTCGCGGTGCCGATCGATCGTCTCGTCGAGGTCGTCCGGTCGCACGACATCCTCACCCGGGCGCGGTCGGACGACGATCAGGTCGGCCGCCGGATCGAGCCCGTGATGGCGGAGCTGCGACTCGACGACATAGCGATCTGACGGGAACGTGGGGGCATCGATGAGGATCCGTCGGCGGGTCCCGCCAGGCCGGAAGAGCGACGAGAGCAGCAGGTGCAGGTCGATGCTGAGCGTGTTGGCCGTGGTGACCTCGGATGGCGCCGCCCCGACGAGACGTCCGGTGGCCGGGGCGAGCTCTCGCTCGACGTCGATCCAGGGTCGCTCCGGGTAGAACCAGGCGTCGACGCCGAGACGCGCCCAGGCCTCGAGGCGCTCCTCGACGGCCGCCCGCGCGGCGACGGGCTGGGCGCCCAGACTCTGTCCTGCGAGGTAGGCCTTCGGACGGCCGTCCCGGCCGATCGGCAGCTGGAAGCGCTCGCGCAGCGAGCGCGTCGGATCGGCGCGGTCGCGTCGGATGGCCTCGGCGCGCTCGGCCTCGATCGCCGTCGGCGTCGAGGTCACGCCTGGGAAACCTCCCCGGCCGCCAGGCGAGCGGCGACATCAGGGATCCCGCCACGCTCCACGACACGGACCGGGTGGCCCTGCGCTTCGACCAGGCCGGCGGCGATCAGCGCGCGACTGCCGGACCGGCAGGCGATCGTCACCGGGGCGCCCGCCGGTAGCGCGGTGGCGTCGCCCGCGATGAGCCGCGGGAGCGACAGCTCGACGGCGTCCTCGATCCGGCCCTCGTCGCGGAGCTCGGCGGGGTCGCGCACGTCGAGGACGATCGGGGGTCGATCCGAGCGCAGCTCGTCGGCGAGGGCTCCGGCCGTGATCGTCGGCATCTCGACGATCGGGCGCCCCGAGGCAGCCCAGGCATCGACCCCGCCCTCGAGCACACCCAGCAGCCGGTCGAATCCGATCCGCACGAGCTGGTCGACCGCCTCGTCGGCGGCCCCCGCCCGCTCCGATAGCACGAGGACGAGTGGCGTTCCGACCGGCAGGATCCAGCCGACGTACGACGCGAACGTGTCGCCGAGCTCGATCGTCAGCGAGCCCGGGATGTGGCCGGCCGTCACCGCGCGGCGGGGGCGTCCGTCGACGAGGCGGGCACCGCCACCGAGCGCGGCGCTGACCGCATCCGGGTCCAGCCGCGCCAGATCGGGGCGCCGGCCCAGGACCGCCGGTCCGGTCCGGTTCATCGGACCCATCTCGGCGTAGTAGGCCGGATAGGGTGCGAACCCCGCGACGAGCCGAGCGCGGAACGTCGCGGCGTCGCCGATGGCGAACAGGGGGTTCGAACGCCGCTCGTCGCCGATGGTCGACGTCGGCTCCTCGTGCATCGGCCCGGCGGCGCAGAAGCTGCCGGATCCGTGGGTCGGCCATACGGCGACATCGTCCGGGAGACGCGCGAGTGCCCGGAGCGAGTCGAACTGCTGGAGCGTGAGCGCGTCGGTCGAATCGTCCCCGAGCAGGTCGGTCCGCCCGACGCTGCCGATGAGCAGGGATCCGCCGGTCAGGACCGCGATGGGAACCCCGTTCGACGCGGACTCCTCGAGGTCGTGGACCTCCCAGGCGAGGTGCTCCGGCGTATGGCCGGGGGTCGCCCGTGCCCGCAGCCGGACGCCACCGAGCTCGATCTGGTCGTCCGCGTCGACCGGCTGGTGGTCGAACGCATAGCGACCGCGCGCGGGCGCGTAGATCGATGCCCGATCGGCCGCGGCGAGCTCGAGCGCTCCCGACAGGTAGTCGTTGTGGACATGGGTCTCGACGACCGTCCGCAGCCGCCAGCCCCGGCGGTCGACGACCTCGCGGACCCGCCACGCGTCCCGTGGTGGATCGACGACCAGCGCCTCCCCGTCGGAGGCGAGGACGTAGGTCGAATTGCCCAAGCCCCGAGTGCGCAGGATCTCGACATCCATTCGGCGCTCATCATCGGACATGGCGTCCAGCGTGCGCGGGCCGTTGGGCGATACTTGCACCTTCACGGCTGCAGTGCCGTCCCGGAACGCTCGCAAGGAGACGCCCGAATCGGATGACGACGATCGGCTACGCCGCGATGATGGAGCAGTTCCATCCGAACGACCTCGTCGACTGGTGCGCCCAGGCGGAGGCGGCCGGTTTCGAGGCCGGCTTCATGGTCTCGGAGCACTTCCACCCCTGGACACCCGAGCAGGGCCAGAGCGGCTTCGCGTGGGCCTTCATGGGCGCGCTCGGCCAGCGCACGTCGCTGCGCTTCGGGACGGCCGTCACGTGCCCGGGCTTCCGCTACCACCCCGCGGTCATCGCCCATGCCGCGGCGACGCTTGGGGCGATGTATCCCGGCCGCTTCTATCTCGGGCTCGGTGCAGGGCGAGGCCCTCAACGAGCACGTCGTCGCCCCGGTCTGGCCGGAAGTTCCGATCCGCAGCGCGATGATGTTCGAGGCTGTCGAGGTCATCTCGAAGCTGTTCAGCGGTGACGTGGTGCGTCACGACGGCAAGTACTTCACCCTCGAGCGGGCCAAGCTGTACACCCGTCCCCCGGACGACCAGCGCGTGCCGATCTACGTCGCCACGGCCGGCCCGGTCAACGCCAAGAAGACCGGCAAGTTCGCGGACGGGATCATCACGGTCGGTGCCGCCGACGAGAAGATGGAGATGATCTGGGGCAAGTTCGAGGAGGGTCGAGCCGAGGCCGGCAAGGATCCCAAGACGGGTCCCAAGATGCTCCAGATCCACATCTCGTGGGCACCCACCGAGGAGGCGGCCATGGAGAACGCCATGGTCGAGTGGCCCAACGGCGGTATGGCCTTCTTCCCGAAGCAGGACATCAAGAACCCGGAGGACTTCGCCGGGATCGCCAAGCTCGTCCGCCCGGAGGACTTCAAGAACCGGGTCATGATCAGCAGCGATCTCGAGGCCCATACGCGCCATATCCAGCATTACGTGGACATGGGCTACGACGAGGTCCACCTCCATAACGTCGGGCGGAACCAGGCCGAGTTCATCGAGGTCTTCGGCAAGGAGGTCCTGCCCAACCTGCGCCTCGGCTAGCCGAGGCGCGTGGTCCGATCCCGCTTCAGCCCGACACGCCGCCGCTTGGTGGTGGGCTGCCCGTGAGCAGGACGGCGACGGCCAGGGCGAGCAGCCCGATAGCGACCCACATCGACGCGCCCAGGAGGACCGGGCGGCCGCCGATCCCCGCCAGCGACCGGAGGTCGGTCGCCATGCCGACGCCGGCCAGGGCGACCAGGATCAGGAGCGACGCAAGGGTCGAACACAGGTCCGCGAGGGTGCCGCCCGTCGGGAGCGGGACGTCCAGCAGGCCCGCCGAACGGAGCGCGGCGACGGCGATGAACCCGACGACGAACCACGGGACGGCGCGGCCGACCATCGCGAGGCGGGACGTCCGTGCGGCATCCGGATCCGGGGCCGTCGACCGCGCGACCAGCCACGTCGCGCCGAGGAGGACCGGCAGGATCGCCAGGTTCCGGGTCAGCTTGACGACCGTCGCGACGTCGCCCGCTTCGGGCGAGTAGGCGTAGCCGGTCGCCACGACCTGGGCCGTGTCGTTGACGGCCAGCCCGGCCCACGTGCCGAAGACGGTGTCGTCCAGACCGAGCACCCGCCCGAGTACCGGCAGCAACAGCACCCCGATCAGACCGAAGATCGTGATGGTCGACACCGCGTACGCCGTGTCGCGGTGCTTGGCGCCGATGATCGGCGACAGGGCGAGGATCGCCGAGTTGCCGCAGATCGCCATGCCGACCGTGATGAGCGCCGACAGCGGCGGCACGAGTCCGAGCCGACGGGCGAGCCAGGTGCCGAGCACCAGCGCCGTCACGACCACGATGACGATGGCGACGATGCTGCCGGCCCCGGTGCTCAGGAGTTGGCCGAGCGTGAGCCGCGCACCGAGCAGGGTGATGCCGAGGCGCAGCGCGTACCGTGCCGCGAGCGTCGCGCCGGGCAGCACCGCTGCGCGAACGCTCGTCGCGGCCCCGACCGCCAGTCCGAGCGCCAGCGCGACCGCCGTCTCGAGACCGAGCTGGAGCACCGAGCCGGTCCATCGCGCCACCGCGGCCACGACCACGCACGCGGCGAGTCCCAGGGCGAGGCCGACTTCCGAGCGCGGGGGAGCCGCAGCGGTCAGAGTCGGACCCGGGGCGGGCTGTCTCGGTCGAACATGTGGACCGTGTCGACGAACCGGACCTGCTTGGCCTGGTAGGCCATCACGAGCGAGTGGGTCCGAGCGCCACCGCCGAAGAACCGCACGCCCTGGAGCAGGTCGCCGGTCGTGACACCGGTGGCGGCGAAGACGAGGTTCTCGCCGGGGGCGAGGTCCTCGGTCGTATAGACGCGCTCCTCATCGCCATGCCCCATGCGCGTCCCACGCTCTCGCTCCTCAGGGCTGCGGTACCGGAACCGCGCCTGGATCTCGCCACCGAGGCAACGCAGCGCGCCGGCAGTGATGACGCCTTCGGGAGCACCGCCGATGCCCATGACCGCGTGGACACCGGTCCCGGACACGGCGCAGGAGATCGCCGCGGACAGGTCGCCATCGCCGATGAGCTTGATCCTCGCGCCGGCTTGGCGGACCTCGGCGATGAGCGCCTCGTGACGGGGTCGCTCGAGGATGACGACGGTGATATCCGAGATCTTCCGGCCGAGTGCGTCGGCGATCCGCCGGAGGTTCTCGGTCGGGCTGACACGGATGTCCACCTTGCCTGCGGCGATCGGGCCGACGCAGAGCTTCTCCATGTACGTGTCGGGTGCATTGGTCAGGCCGCCGGCCTCGCTCGCACAAAGCACGGTGATCGCGCCCGCCTGCCCGTGGGCGACAAGGTTCGTGCCCTCCAACGGGTCGACGGCGATGTCGATGGCGGGCACCTCGGCGCGCTCCGCGCCCGTCTTGCCGACCCGCTCGCCGATGTACAGCATGGGCGCCTCATCGCGCTCGCCCTCGCCGATGACGATGCGGCCCGCGAACTCGATCTCGTCCATCGTCTTGCGCATCGCGCTCGTTGCCGCGGCGTCCGCTTCGTCCTTGGCACCCCGCCCCATGAACCGCGCCGACTCGATAGCGGCCGCCTCGGTCACCCGGACCATCTCGAGCGCCAGCAGTTGTTCCATCTACGAACCGTCAGGGGCCGCTAGGCGGTGCGGGGAACTGACAGGGCCGCCGCTCAATGTCGAAAGTGCCTTCTACCGGTGAATACCATGGCCATGTGGTGTCGGTCGGCGACTTCGATCGCCATCTCGTCGCGGATCGAGCCGCCCGGCTGGATGATCGCGGTGACGCCCGCGAACGCCGCCGCTTGGATGCCGTCGGGGAAGGGGAAATACGCGTCCGACGCCATGACCGCCGTCTTGGCCCGATCGCCGGCGCGCCGCAATGCGATCTCGACCGACACCTGGCGTGACGCCTGGCCCGCGCCGATCCCGACGGTCGCCGCGTTCCGCGCCAGGACGATGGCGTTCGAGCGGACGTGGCGGACGGCGCGCCACGCGAACAGGAGGTCCGTCAACTCCTCGAGCGTCGGACGGCGGCGGGTCACGACCTGGAGCTGGCCGCGGTCGAGGCCAAGGTCGTCGAGATCCTCGACGAGCAGGCCGCCGGCGACGCGCTTGAAGTCGAGGTTGGCGATCCCGTAGTCGCGCATGCCATCGGTCGGGTCGGGCGGGACGGCGAGCAGTTCCAGGCCCGCCTTCGACTTGAGGATGCCGATCGCGGCTTGGCTGAAGCCCGGGGCGACGACCGCCTCGTATGAATTCGCCGCGATCTCGCGTGCCGTCGCGCCATCGAGCTCCCGATTGACACCGACGATCCCGCCGAAGGACGCCACGGGATCCGTTTCGAGCGCGTGCCGATACGCCTCGACGAGTTCGTCATGGGAGGCAAGGCCGACCGGGTCGGTGTGCTTGGCGATCGTCACTGTCGGGGCCGTGTAGTCGCGGGCGATCTGGTACGCCGCGTCGAGGTCGAGCAGGTTGTTGAACGAGGGCCGGTCGCCCTGCAGCTGGGTCGCGTCGGCGAGCGTCGCGCTCCGGTGCGTCGTCTCGCGATAGAACGCCGCGCGCTGGTGCGGGTTCTCGCCATAGCGGAGGTCGTCGACCTTCTCCAGCACAAGCGCCAGCCGCCGCGGGAAGACATTGCCGGAGATCTGGTTGAGATAGGCCGCGATCTCGGCGTGGTAGGCGGCGACCGTGCTGAACGCCTCGGCGGCGAGCCGTGCGCGCGTCTCGGCGCTCACCTGGCCGAGCTCCTTGAGCTCGCCGAGGATCGCGTCGTAGTGCGACGGGTCGGATGCGGCCGCGACGCCCGCCGAGTTGCGGGCGGCAGCGCCGAGCAGCGCCGCGCCGCCGACATCGATCATCTCGATCGCCTCGTCGATGCCGACCAGCTTGGCGCCGACGGTCGGGGCGAACGGCTTCACGTTGACGATGACGATGTCGATCGGGATGATCCCCTGCGCCTTCAGGTCGGCCATCTGATGGGGGACGTCGCGCCGCGCGAGGATGCCGGCGTACACGGCGTGATGGAATGTCTTGACCTGGCCGCCGATGGTCGGCTCGCCGTCGGTCAACTCATTGACCGACCCGACATCGATCCCCTCACCGGCGAGGTATTCGCGGGTGCCGTCGGTGGCGAACATCTCCACGTCGAGGGCATGGAGTACCCGGGCGAGCGCCGCGATTCCCTCCCGGTTCGCGACTGACAGCAGGGCTCGCACCCGGGGCGTTCCTCCTCCCACCGCGCGGCCGTCGGGAGCGGACCGCTCCGGCCGAGTATAGCGTCCGACATGGCATACTCCGGCGCACCGATCGACCCACCCATCGCGAGGCAGCGATGACGCTTGCGCCCTGGGACTACCTCTTCACGTCGTTCAACAGCCACAACTTCCCGGACCTGTTCCACCCGACATGGATCGCGTCCGCGGTGCTGCTGGCCGCCCTGATCGTCCTCTACCAGATCCGGACGCGGGCCCTCCACCGCCACCAGCCCTTCGTCGATCTCTGGGAGTGGCTGTGGTGGACCGGGCTGATCACGTTCAGCCTGCTCATCATCGAAGCCCTGTTCGTGTTCGACTTCATCCTGGTGCTCGCTACGGCGATCATCGGCCTCGGCACGCTGGTCTGGATCCGCTTCGTGCGCTTCCCGCCGATCCTCCGCGCCCACGAGCAGCGACTGGCGCGGCAGCGCTACTTCACCAAGCAGAAGTTCGCCGACCCCGAGGCGACGATCCGACGGCGCAGCGGTCCACGGCGGCAGCGCCGGCGGCGGCGCTAGTCGCGCGATGCCCATCGAGATCCGCAGGTTCGGCGTCGGGTACCGTCGGCCCGACGGGCCGCCGGGCACGAGTGGGGTGACCGGTCAGCCGATCCACTCCGACGCTCGCGGGGCGATCAGCGAGATGGCGTTCGCGCGCGGGGCGGCGATCGAGCCGCATGCCAACCCCAACAGCTCCTGGTTCATCGTGATCGAAGGCGGCGGCTGGGTCGGGGTCGGCGAAGAGCGGACACGAGTCGCGGCGGGGGAGGCCGTCCTGTGGCCGGCCGACGTCCCGCACGCCGCGTGGACCGAGCACTCTGAGATGCGGGCGTTCGTCGTCGAGTTCGCGGGAGCGGACGACAGCGCTCTCGCGAATGTGATCGAGGGCCGGGCGATCGATGCCGGCGCCCTGGGCGTCCCGGTCGAGCGGGGTGTGGGGCACCTCGTGTCCGAGGGCACCCGGATACGCCACGACCCGGAGGCCGGCGAACCGGCCTGACCGGGCCGTGACGGCGGGTCGGGACCTCCTCCTGTCCCTGCCCGCAGATGGATTCGGATGCCGCTACTCGTCCATACGGGCGAGACGGTCGAGTAGATCCAGGAAGCCGTGGACCTCGTCGGTCGGTGGCTGGCCGGAGGCCTCGCGGAACGCAACCTCCCGTCCGGGTGCCATTGGGGTCGGCACCCGGGCACTTGGGCGATCCACCGATGTGGCTCGCAGGTCCCGACATGACGCCACCAGTGCGCCTTCGGGCCGTCGCCTCGACGGAAGAAGGGGGCGTTCGGTTCCCGGGTCAGGCCGGCGAGCGTTCCGGGGGTGTCTCGGTGCCGGCGATGACGGCGCCGAGCTGGCTCAGGACGCGCGCCGTCGCGCCCCACACCGACAACCCATCGACTTCGTAGTGGCTGTAGCGGATCGGCCATTCGCGGATCGTCCGCTCGACGACGCCTATGGGAGCGTCCGGCAGGAACGTCGCGATCGGGGGCTCGATGATGCGGACGACCTCGGCCGCGGCCGCGACGAGCTCAGGACGTCGCGAGGCGAGCGCGACGACGGGCGTCACGGCAAAGTCGCTGACGGGGATCCAGAGGCGGTCGAGCAACCCGACGACGCGAACCTCCGCCGCGACGGCATCGAGCCCGATCTCCTCCTCCGCTTCGCGGAGGGCGGTGGCGACGGCGTCGACGTCCTCGGCCTCGGCCTTGCCGCCGGGAAAGCTCACCTCGCCCGAGTGGTGTCGGCCATCGACGGTCGGCCGCTCGATCAGCACCACGCGTGCCTCGCCCGCATCGTCGGGGTAGAGCAGCACCAGGACCGCGGCCGGGCGCCCGCCCGGGATCGCCGCCCCTGCGGGCGCCGGCCAGCCGACACCATCGAGCCGGACCGGCAGCAGGGCCTCGAGCGGCGGAGGGAGCGGGTCGGGCAGCGGTTCCAGGCGGGCGGCGACAGCCTCGAACCGCATCCCCGGCCGCGCCCCCGCGCTAATTGACCAGCTCGCCGTCGTCGCGCTTGCGACCCGTCGGGGGCAGGTCGAGCGGCGACCCCGATCGGCCTCGCCGGCCGCCCGAACCGGCACCGATCGCCTCTTCGGCCGGTGTCGCGCGCGCATCGCGCCGGGTGCTATCGGAGACGACGGTCGCGCCCTCCGTCGAGAAGACCAGCGTGCCCGACACGAGATCCGCGTCGGCGGTGATGCGGTCGCCCGCGCGGAACTCGCCCGCCACGAGTGCACGCGCCAGCGGGTTCTCGACGATGCGCTGGATCGTGCGCTTCAGGGGACGCGCCCCGAAGGCCGGGTCCGTTCCCTCGCGCACGATCAGTGCCTTCGCCGCCGGGGTCAGCTCCAGCGTCAGGTCCTGATCGGCGAGGCGCCGATCGAGGTCCGCGATGAGCAGCTCGACGATCGCGGCCAGGTCGTCCTCGGTCAGGGCGTGGAACACGATCACCTCGTCGACGCGGTTGAGGAACTCGGGCCGGAACTGTGACCGCAGTGTCTCGGTCACCTCGCGCTTCATCTGCTCGTAGGCGTCATCACCGGCGCGCGCGTTCGTCGCGGCGATGGCTGCCGAGCCGATGTTGCTGGTCATGATCACCACGGTGTTCTTGAAGTCGACGGTGCGGCCCTGGCCGTCCGTCAGCCGTCCGTCGTCGAGCACCTGGAGCAGCACGTTGAACACGTCCGGGTGGGCCTTCTCGATCTCATCGAGCAGCACGACCTGGTACGGCCGGCGGCGGACCGCCTCGGTCAACTGGCCGCCCTCGTCGTAGCCGACATAGCCGGGGGGCGCACCGACCAACCGCGACACGGAGAACTTCTCCATGTACTCGCTCATGTCGATGCGCACCAGCGCGGCCTCGTCATCGAACAGGAATTCGGCGAGCGCCCGCGCGAGCTCGGTCTTGCCGACGCCGGTCGGCCCGAGGAACAGGAATGAGCCGATCGGGCGGCGCGGGTCCTTGAGCCCGGCACGCGCGCGGCGGACGGCGTCGGATACGGCCTGGATGGACTCGTCCTGGCCGACGATCCGCTCGTGGAGGCGCTCCTCCATCCTGATGAGCTTGGCGGTCTCGCCCTCCATGAGCCGGCTGACAGGGATGCCGGTCCATGCGCCGACGATCTCGGCGATGTCGTCCGCTCCGACCTCCTCCTTGAGCAGCGTGCCCGGGCCCTGGAGCGCGGCCAGGGCTGCCTCCTGCTCGGCGAGCGTGTCCTGGAGCTGCTTCTGGGTGCCGTACTTGAGCTCGGCTGCGGTCGCGAAATCGGCCTCGCGCTCGGCCTGCTCGATGCGCGTCGCGAGCGCCTCGAGCTCCGAGCGCGTGGCGCGGATGGCGGCGATCGCCGTCTTCTCGGCCTCCCAACGCTGCTTGAGCCCACCGGCCTCCTCCTCGAGGTCGGCCAGCTCCTTCTCGAGCGCTTCGAGACGCGCCTTGGATGCGTCGTCCGTCTCCTTGCGCAGCGCCTCGCGCTCGATCTCGAGCTGGATGCGCCGTCGCTCGAGCTCATCGAGCTCGATCGGCATCGAGTCGATCTCCATCCGCAGCCGCGACGCCGCCTCGTCGACGAGGTCGATGGCCTTGTCGGGCAGGAAGCGCTCGGTGATATAGCGGTCCGACAGGGTCGCCGCAGCGACGAGCGCCGAGTCGGTGATGCGCACGCCGTGGTGCACCTCGTAGCGCTCGCGCAGGCCGCGCAGGATGGAGATGGTCTCCTCCACCGTGGGCTGGTCGACCAGCACGGGCTGGAAGCGCCGCTCCAGCGCCGCGTCCTTCTCGATGTGCTTGCGGTACTCGTCGAGGGTGGTCGCCCCGATCGTGTGGAGCTCCCCGCGGGCGAGCATCGGCTTGAGCAGGTTCGAGGCGTCCATCGCGCCCTCGGCGGCGCCGGCCCCGACGACGGTGTGCAGCTCGTCGATGAACAGGACCACCTGGCCGTCGCTGTCCTTGATCTCCTTGAGGACGGCCTTGAGGCGCTCCTCGAACTCGCCACGGAACTTCGCCCCGGCGATGAGCGCCCCGAGGTCGAGGGCCACGACGCGCTTGCCCTTCAGGCCTTCGGGGACGTCGCCGCGCACGATGCGCTGGGCGAGGCCTTCGGCGATGGCCGTCTTGCCGACGCCCGGCTCGCCGATCAGCACCGGGTTGTTCTTCGTGCGTCGGCTGAGGACCTGGATGACGCGCCGGATCTCCTCGTCACGACCGACGACCGGGTCGAGCTTGCCCGCCCGCGCCTCCGCCGTGAGGTCGCGGCCGTACTTCTCGAGTGCCGCGTACGTCCCCTCGGGGTTCGGCGAGGTGACACGCTGGCCGCCGCGCACGCTCTGGAGCGCCTGGAGGATGGCCTCCTTGCCGGCGGCGTGCCGATCGAGCAGGGTCTGCGCCTCACCACCGGCCTCGGCCACGCCGAGGAGCAGGTGCTCGGTCGAGACGTAGTCGTCGCCGAGGCGGCGGGCCTCCGCCTCCGCGCGCTCGATGGACGCCTTGGCACGGGGATCGAGGCTCAGCGAGCCGCCCTGGATCTTGGCGCGCTTGGCCAGCTCCGCGGCGAGCTCGCCGCGGAATGCGGGCAGGTCGACGCCGAGCCGGCGCAGCGTCTCGGCAGGGATGCCGTCGTCGGGCTCGATCAACGCGCTGAGCAGGTGCTCGGCATCGAGGATCGGGCTCTGGAGGCGCTGGGCGGTCTCCTGGGCAGCGATGACGGCCTCCTGGGCCTTCTGGGTGAAGCGATCGAGTTGCATCGTCCTAGCTCTCTCGTGCTCGGGGATCGGGTTGGTCGGCGAGGGTCAGGAATCGCTCGGCGGCGGCCCGCGCGTCCTCTGACAGGTCTGTCGGGAGGATCACCTTCGCCTTGACATAGAGGTCGCCGTGGCCGTCGGCCTTGAAGCGCGGCATGCCCTGGCCGGTGAGCCGGAATGTCCGACCGGGTTGCGTGCCGGCCGGGACCGTGAGGAGCACGCGGCCCTTGAGCGTGCGGACGTGGACATCGGCACCCAGCAACGCCTCCTTGAGCGTGAGCGGCAGCTCGCGCTCGAGGTCGGCGCCACGCCGGGTGAACGTCCGATGCTTCGTCTGGCGGATGGCGACGTACAGGTCCCCGCCACCGGGTGCCTTGCCGGTCAGCCGGATGCGCGTGCCCGTATCGGCGCCCTTCGGGATCGTGACCTCGAGTCGCTTGCCGTCGACCTCGACCAGCCGGCTCGTGCCGTGGTACGCCTCGTCGAGGGTGATCTCGGCGACCGCCTCGGCCGACGGCCGCGGTGGGGTCGCCGTGCGGCTGCCGGCCGTGCGCCCGCCAGGCACACGTGTCGTTCCGTCGGCGTCGAGTCCCATGCCGGCGAGGATGTCCTCGAAGGTCGGGCCGCCGGTCGGGCGAGTCCCGCGCCCGGGGCCGGTGTCGCGATTCGGCTGGGACGCGCCGGCGAAGAACGCCTGGAAGAAATCGCTGAACTCGCCGGCGTCGCCTGTCGAATGGAATTCGTAGCGGACGCCACCACCGGGACCACCGAAACCCGAGAACCCGGCGTACGGGTTGCCCGTCGGGGCGCCGGGGCGTGCGCCGCCCGCCGCGGACCCGGCGGTCGCCCCCGCTCGGGCGTACGCCTCCCAGTCCTTGCCCAGGCGGTCATAGAGGGCGCGCTTGTCCGGATCCGACAACACGGCGTTCGCCTCGTTGACGGCCTTGAACTTCCGCTCGGCCTCGGCATCGCCCGTGTTCGTGTCGGGGTGATGCTTCCGGGCGGCCTTGCGGAACGCCTTCTTGATGTCCGATTGGGACGCGGCCCTCGGTACCCCGAGGACCGCGTAGTAGTCCTGGTATTCCATGGCCGGACTACTGCCTTGGCGCCGCTCCGGCGAGTCCGAGGCAAGGCGCCGGGGAGCACGCGAGCGAGCGCACCTCAAGGTGCGTGAACGAGCGCGCGCAGCCGGCAACGCGGCATCGGGCCGCCGTAGCGGTGCCCATGGTCAGTGCCTCTCGACTACGACCGGGGGCTGGTCGGTCGGCGGGAAGTTGGTCCTTCGGACCGTGGTCTCGGGCTCCGGCTCGATCGGATCGCCACTCTTGACGACCTTCGGCGGCTCGGCGTCGAGGGCCTTCGGCTTGCGCCGAAGGGCTGCCTCGAGCACCTGCTCCATCGTGTCGACGAGGATGAGCTTCATCGACTTGCGGATCTCGTCGGGGATATCGCGCAGGTCCTTCTCGTTCTTCCTCGGGATGATCACGGTCTTCGCGCCCGAGAGGTGGGCCGCGAGGATCTTGCTCTTGAGCCCGCCGATCGGGAGGACCCGACCGCGCAGGGTGATCTCGCCCGTCATCGCCACGTCCTTGCGGACCGGGATGCCGGTCAGCGCGCTCACGATGGCGGTCGCCATCGTGATCCCGGCCGACGGCCCGTCCTTCGGGATGGCTCCCGCCGGGACGTGGATGTGGAGCGTGTTCTTCTCGAAGACCGCGCGCTCGATGCCGAGCTCAGAGGCGTGTGCCCGCGTCCACGACAGGCCTGCCCGCGCGCTCTCACGCATGACCTCGCCCAGCTGGCCGGTGAGGATGAAGTCCTCCTTGCCCTCCATGCGGGTCACCTCGATGGCGACGACATCGCCACCGACCTCGGTCACCACGAGGCCCGTGGCCGAACCGATCTGGTCCTCGGCCTCGAGCTCGCCGTACTCGAAGCGCTGCGGTCCGAGGAACTCGGCCAGCTTCTTCGCGTCGACGACGGTCTTGCGCTTGCGGCCCTCGGCGACCTGCCGGGCGACCTTGCGCATGACGTTGGCGATCTCACGCTCGAGGTTCCGGACGCCGGCCTCGTGCGTATAGGAGCGCACCAGCTCGGTCATCGCCTCGTCGGTGATCTGGATCGTCTTCGGGGTCAGACCGTGGTTCGTCATCTGCTTGGGGATGAGGAACCGCTTGCCGATCTCGATCTTCTCCTGCTCGGTATAGCCGGGCAGGTGGACGATCTCCATGCGATCGCGCAACGGCGGCGGGATCGGATCGAGCAGGTTGGCCGTCGCGATGAAGAGCGTCTTGCTCAGGTCGAACGGCACCTCCAGGTAGTTGTCCTGGAAGGTGTTGTTCTGCTCGGGATCGAGGACCTCGAGCAGCGCGGACGACGGGTCGCCCCGGAAGTCCATGCCGATCTTGTCGACCTCGTCGAGCATGAACACCGGGTTGTTCGACCCGGCGGTCTTGATGCTCTGGATGATGCGACCGGGCAGCGCGCCGATGTACGTGCGCCGGTGACCGCGGATCTCCGCCTCGTCGTGGATGCCGCCGAGGCTCATGCGGACGAACTTGCGGCCCATGGCCTTGGCGATGCTCTTGCCGAGGCTGGTCTTGCCGACGCCGGGCGGTCCGACGAAGGCCAGGATCGGGCTGCGGATCTCGTCCGCCAGGGTGCGCACCGCGAGGTACTCGAGGATGCGTTCCTTGATCTTCTCCAGGCCGTAGTGGTCCTCTTCGAGGATCCGGGCGGCCTCCTTGATGTCGAGCTGGTCGTCGGTCGACACGTTCCACGGCAGGCCGATCAGCCAGTCGACGTACGTGCGGATGACTCCGACCTCGGGCGACGCCGAGGGGATGCGGCTCATGCGGTCGATCTCCTTGATCGCCCGCGCCTTGATCTCCTCCGGCATGCCGGCGGCATCGACCTTCTCGCGCAGCTCGTTGATCTCGGCCTGCTGCGGGTCGTCCTCGCCCAGCTCGCGCTGGATCGCCTTGAGCTGCTCGCGGAGGATGTACTCCCGCTGGGTCTTGTCCATCTCCGACTTGACTTCGGACTGGATCCGACCCTTGAGCTCGAGGATCTCGACCTGGTTGGCGAGGAAGTTCGAGACGAGCTTGAGGCGCTCGGTGACGTCGATCGTCTCCAGCAGCTCCTGGCGCTGCTCGGTCGACATGTCCGGGCTGTACGCGACCATGTCGGCCAGCAGGCCCGGCTCGGTGATGTTGCGTGCGGCGACGGCGGCCTCCGGCGGCACCGGAGCCCCGTTGGCCACGTACTGCTCGATCTGCGCCTGGACCGTGCGCATCAGCGCCTGGACCTCGAGGCCGTCGGGGGACTCGTCAGGGAGCTCCTCGATGGATGCCCGGAGGTACGGCTCGGTCTGTGTGAAGCCGCGCAGGCGCAGCCGCGATTGGCCCTGGACGATCGCCCGGACGGTGCCGTCCTGCAGCTGGACGACCTGGGCGATCTTGGCCAGCGTGCCGATGGCGTACAGCTCGGAGGGGTCGTTGATGTCCTCCTGCTCGGCCTGGCGCTGGGTGACGAGGGCGATGGGTCCGCCTTCGGTGACCGCGGCGTTGAGCGCGTTGACGCTCTTCTCGCGGCCGACCTGCAGCGGGACGATCATCTCGGGGAAGATGACCGTCTCCCGGAGTGCGACGAGGGGCAGGTCTCGTGGACCGTTGTCGGTCCCTTCCTGGATCTCCTCGACCGGGTCTGACGGTCGCTTGGCCATCGTTGGGTTCTCCTGATGCTCGGGTTCGATGTCGCTGCGGCGGCGCCGCTTCGACTGTTGGATCGGTGGTCGGTCGGTCAACGGTCGGCCGTCGATCGATCGCGTTCGGGTTCGGGGTCCGGTTCGGGGTCCGGCGTCGGGCGACTATGGATCCGAGCCGGCGAGGCATCGCCCATGCCCTCGGCGTACAAGGCTTCGAGGATGCGGGCGCCGAGGCGCTCCTCGAGTTCGAACAGGATGCGGATGCCCGCGAGGTTGACCCCTCGTTCGCGGGTCAGGTGCCGGATCCACAGGATCCGGCGGATGTCGTTCTCGCTGTACAGGCGGATGTTCGTCGGCGTCCGCGCCGGGCAGAGCAGGCCCTCGTCCTCGTAGATCCGCAGGGTCCGCGGATGCACGCTGACGATGCTTGCCGCCACGCTGATCACGTAGACGGGTCGCTCGGGATCGCGTTCCGGTCGGGGCGATGCCATGGCGTCAGCCCGGCGTCTGGAGGTGGTTGCCGGCCTGACGACCGACTGTCGTGAACATGCTCGGATGCTAGAACCCTGACAATAATGTTGTCAAGACTCCTACGCGATTCGGCTAATGAAGTTTTGGCAATCCCCGGCACGCGACCCACGACTGCCGTCGGTGGACGCTCAGCGGGCGGCTGTCGCCTCCGGGTCGCCGATGAGCTGGCCGTGGAGCAGCTCCTCGCACTCCTGCTTGCCGATGGCGATGACTTTGTCGCCTTCGCGGAGCAGCGTGTCGGGCCGCAGCGGCGACGCCACGCCGTCGCGGATGACCGCGAACAGCGAACAGCCCTCGGGGATCTCGAGGTCGCGGGGCGCCCGCCCGATGGCGGGTGAGCCGGTCTGGAGGTGGGCTTCGATCAGCTCGAGCTCGCCTTCGCCGAGCGTCGCGAGATGCAGCAGCTCGTGGACCGGGATGTCCTGCTCGATCGAGCCGAGGATCATGCGCGTCGGGCTGATGAGCTCGTCCACGCCCAGATGCCGGAATAGTGACTCGTTCTTCGGGTTGTTGACGCGGGCGATGGTCCGCGGCACGTCGAAGTGGTGCTTGGCCATCTGGCAGATGACGAGGTTGTCCTCGTCGTCACCGGTCACCGCGGCCACGACGTCCGCCCGGTTCGATCCCGCTTCGCCCAGGTATTTGCCCTCGCAGCCGTCGTGCGGGATCACGATCGATCCGATCTCGTCGGCGATCTGCCGCGCCCGGTCTGCATCCTTCTCCATCAGAGCCACTTCGTGGCCCGAGTCCAGCAGCTCCTTGGCCAGGTAGTACCCGACCTTGCCACCACCAACGACCAGGACGAACACGATCTAGGCCTCCATCGACGCGCTCGGCGCGGCCGGCACGGTGCCGGTCGCCGAAGGCGTCTCGCTGTCGTCGGATTTGGGCAGCGGATGATGATCGCCGCCCGGATGATGACCGCTCGGTTCGAGCATGCCGGCCAGGCCGGATGGCGGGAACCCGAGGTACCCGTTCACCGCGTCGACCATCAGGCCCGTCCGACACAGGGTGGCGATGCCGAGCTCGGCGTACGCGGCCGCG
Organism: uncultured Chloroflexia bacterium; assembly: GCA_963813535.1. Lineage (GTDB taxonomy): Bacteria > Chloroflexota > Limnocylindria > Limnocylindrales > CSP1-4 > SPCO01. The sequence goes on from CAWEZH010000003.1 coordinate 947,877, forward strand.
CGCACCGGGTCGTTGATCTTCGCGATGACGCGCGCCACCTCGAATGCCTCGACGGCGAGCTGTGCCGCCATGACGTTCCGGTTGTCGCCCTCGGTCAGGGCGAGGAAGACATCGGCACCCTCCATGCCGGCGCGGCGCAGGACGTCCTCGTCCGTGCCGTCGCCGCGGACGGCGGTCCCGCCGAAGGTCGATGGCAGGCGCTCGAACGCGCGCGTCGAGATGTCCAGCACGATGACCTCGTGTCCGGCCGCGTCCCACAGCTCGGCGGCGGATGCACCGACTCGCCCGCAGCCCACGATGACGATCTTCATAGGGTTTCCTCGTTCATCGGCTCGCGCACCACCCATACGGTGCAGGGCGCGTTCTGGAGGATGTAGGGGATCGTCCGGCCGATGGCGAACTCCCCGCCGAAACGCTTTCGATATGGCAGACCGGTGACCAGCAGGTCGGCACCTCGCTCGGTCGCCTCGTCGACGATCGCCGCGGCGACATCGCGAGCCTGCAACAGCACCGGTTCCAGCGACACCTTGGAGCCTTCGGCGATCTCCTCGGCCGCATCGAGCACGCGCTGGACGTCCTCGGATCGACCGGCGATGTCGGCATCGAGCGGGAGCGTCCAGTCGATCTCGACGACGTGCACGGCGATCAACTCAGCCTTGGTCTTTGCGGCCAGGCTGGCCGCCAGCCGGACGATCCTGGCGTCGCTGGGTCCGCCATTGAGGGCGAGGACCGCCCGGCGGAAATGTGCGGTCTCGTTGTCCGGCATGGACGGCCACGATACCACCGTGTGGCCCCGGGGCTGGTGCCCGCGGGCACTGGGTCAACGCCCCGCGCGAGCCTGCCCGGCCGTCATCGGCGACCCGTCACTCCCGCCGGTACGGCACGTCCGCGATGACCGTGTGCTCGCGCCCGAGGATGGCCTGCTTGAGCCGCTTCGCCGTCTGGTTGTAGAGCAGCCGCTCCCACCAGTGCCGCGCGACGTACTCGGGCAGCACGACGATCGTGATCGGTGCCTCCTTGTCGGGCGGCCACGCCTGGTCGAGCACGTCGAGGTAGGCAAGCACGGGCGAGATCACCGCGCGATAGGGCGACTCGACGATGACCAGGGGCACGCCGGGCACCTGGCGTTCCCAGCGCTCTCGGACGGCGTCGCCCTCCACGGGGTCGACGGTGACGTAGACCGCTCGGACATCGGGGCTGAGCGTCCGTCCGAAGTTGACCGCCTGGATCACCGCCCGGTTGATGCCGTTCACGGGGATGACGACGCGCTGCTCGCGATGGGGTCCTTCGACGACGAGGTCCTCGCGGACGCGCAGCTCACGCTCCTGGGCGTCGTACTCGCGGCGGATGAACAGCATCATGCTGACGAGGATCGGGATCAGCAGCACCACGAACCACGCCCCGTCGAGGAACTTCACGCCGGTGACGACGACGGCCACGACCGCCGTCGCGGCACAGCCGATCGCGTTGACGACGAGCCGGTAGCGCCAGCCGCGATCCCGCGTGCGCAGCCAGTGCCGGATCATGCCCGCCTGGCTGATCGTGAAGTCGATGAACACGCCCACGGCATAGAGCGGGATGAGCGCATGGGTGCGGCCACCCGCGATGACGACGAGCGACGCGGCGATCAGGCCGAGCAGCAGGATCCCCATCGAGAACGCCAGCCGGTCGCCGCGGAGGGCGAACTGGCGCGGGAAGAAGCCGTCCTCGCCGAGGACCGCGGCAAGCCGAGGGAACGCGGCGAAGCTCGTGTTCGCGGCGAGGAAGAGCAGCAGCGCCGTGAAGATCTGGAACAGGTAGAACTGGAGCGTGGACGACCCGAAGACCGTCTCCGCGACCTGGGCGATGACGGTCTTGTGCTCCACGTCCGTACCGAACAGCTCCGGCACCGTCGGATAGATGGCGAAGTTCGAGGCCAGGAACGTGATGCCGATGAAGAGAGTGGCCAGCACGGCCGCCATCACCAACAGGGTGGCCGCCGCGTTCTTCGCCTCGGGCGGCTTGAAGGCCGGCACGCCCGTCGCGATGGCCTCGGTCCCTGTCAGCGCCACGGCACCCGAGGCGAACGCCCGGAGCAACAGGAAGATCGAGATGGCGCCGGCCGTGTTCGCCGTCGCGGCGACGACCTCGGGTGGCGGCGCGTGATGCTCGCCCAGCACGATGATCCGGTAGGCGCCCATGGCGATCATCGCGAAGGCGCTGAACATGAACAGGTAGGTCGGGACGGCGAAGATGTTGCCGGCCTCGCGCACGCCGCGCAGGTTGGCCAGGGTGATCAGGCCCAATGCCCCCACGCCGATGAGGACGCGGACGTCGCCCAGGGCGGGGAAGGCCGAGACGATCTGCTCGACCGCCGACGACGTCGACACGGCTGCCGTCAGGTTGTAGTCGATGAGCAGGGCCGACGCCGCCACGAGTGACGCGTTCCGGCCGAAATTCGCCTTCGACACCGAGTACGACCCGCCGCCGGTCGGGTAGGCGATGCAGACCTGCCGATAGCTGAAGGCGACGACCGCGAGAAGGCCGGCGATGGCGATGGCGACCGGCAATGCGAATTGGAGCGCCGCCAGCGCTGCGCCACCGAGGATGAAGGCGAGGATGATCTCCTCGGTCGCGTACGCGGACGAGCTGATGGCGTCGGAGCTGAAGATGGCCAGGGCCTTGGTCTTCGACAGGCGCTCGCCGATCTCCTCGTCCTGGTGGAGCGGCCGGCCGAGGACGACGGCGCGGACCTTCGCGACCAGACGGGCGCCGGGCGTGGTCGGGATGCTGGCCGCCTCTTTGGCGGTCAGCTGGCCCTTGCCGCTGTAGCGGAAATAGGGTGCGTGGGGGCGCTCCACGCGAACTCGCTTGTCGCCGGGCTTGCGGCCCTGCAGCGGCCGCCGACCGCCGATCACTCGCGAGTCTCCCCTGGCTGCCAGGTCATACGCCGAAGCTCAGTCGTGCGGCCAACCGATCGGGCAGCCCGATGGAACGCATGGCGGCCTGGACGCGGTCGATGTCGTACGCGACGCGGTGCCAGGTCACCCGGCCGACGTCCCGATCGAGCACGAGGTAGGACGCCCGCGGATCACCGTCACGCGGCTGCCCCACGCTGCCCGGATTGATCAGCGACCGGTAGGCGCCGAGCTCGATCCCGGTGGTGTCGCGAGCCTGGACCAGCGCCACGCGATCCGGCGTGGCCATCCACGCCACCGGCACGTGGGTGTGGCCGTGCAGCGCGTGCTGCGTCTCCTGTCCCTCGATGTTCGCGCGTCGCGGTGTCGCGGTCCGTGACGTACTCGCGGAGCGGATCGCGCGGGCTGCCATGGACCAGCAGCACGTCGTCGACCACGCGCCGCTCGGGCAGCGCCTCCAGCCATCGCCTGGTCTCCACGGCCATGGATTCGCGGGTCCACTCCGCGGCCGCGCGAGCCTCCGGATTGAACCAATCGATCTCCGGGCCGCCGACGGCCGCGGCATCGTGATTGCCGCGCACACCCGTCGCGTCGCGCTCGCTCAAGCGCGCCACCACGGCGTCGGGCTCGGGGCCGTAGCCGACCACGTCGCCGAGATGCCAGACGGCATCGACGTCGCCGGCGTGGAGAAGGACCGCATCGAGCGCCACGATATTGCTATGGATGTCCGACAGCACAGCGACGCGCATCCGGGTGAGGGTAGCAGTCAGCGCGGGACGGTCGAGGCACGGTCACCACGGGGTCCGGCGGCGGACGGCGGGGTCACGCGGGAATCGATCCGGGACCGCTCCGCGCTCGTCTCTCGTCGCCACGATCAGGCGGTGCGACTCGAGTCCGCGGACCCCGACCTCGACGGCCTCGATGTGCCCGCCGCCGAGGGCGTCGATCGCCCGCAGCGCGGCCGCCGTCTCGGCCGTCAGGTCACCCCGCTTCCACGCCACGAGTGACCCACCGGGCGCGAGCAGCGGGAACGCGAGTTCGACGAGGTCGGCGGCTGACGCGACGGCCCGTGCGGTGACGACATCCCGTCGACCTCTCGCCGCCGGATCGCGCGCGAGGTCCTCGGCTCGCCGCGCGTCGACGCTGACCCTGTCGCCCAGTCCCGTCGCCTCGATCGCGGTGCTGAGGAATCGTGCCTTCTTGGCGGTCGGTTCGAGCAGCGTCACCTCGATCGACGGGAGCGTCGGGCGCAGGGCCGCGGCCAGCGGCAGACCCGGGAAACCGCCGCCCGACCCGAGGTCGAGCAGCCGCTGGGGTCGGTGCGCGGCGATCCATGGCAGCGCGGTCAGACTGTCGACGACGTGGCCGGTCGCGATGGCGTCCGCGTCACGGATCGCCGTCAGGTTGATGGAGGGTGTCCACGCGAGGAGCAGCCGGACATGCCCCTCGATGGCCTGGGCGACCTCCGGTGCCAGGTCGATCCCGAGTGCGTCGAGCCCGCGACGGAGCGCGTCATCGTAGGTGACCGGCAACCGAGCGGTGTCCTGGACACGCGTCGGGAGCGGCTCGCGCCTGCGATCCAACGGTACGCCTCCTTGGCCGTGCGTACCACGCGGCGCGCCACCGCTCCCGACGTCGACTCGTCTCGCACCAGCGGCGATGATCGTCCGGTCTTCCGCGATCCATCCGGTTCGTGGCCGGGTCTCCCCGTGCCCCTCGTGGACCGCGTTACCCTCGCGTCGCCCCAGTGCGGGATGGGACCGTAATAGCCGCGGCGGGGGAGCGTCAACACCCTTATCCACGAAGTCCCCGGGGCAGGACGGTTTGGTGGATAAGTCGCCCCGGAATCTAGTCGCGGGTACCAGCCGGGATGACGCTGCGCGGGGCGCGGACATGCGGCGGCCGAGCCGATGTCGGGACGCGCAAGCCGCTGGCGCGAACCGCCGCGAGCGCCTCCAGCCGGTCCGTCTCGTGCTCGAGGGCCGTGGTCGTCGCGACGGCGATGAGGTCAGGATCGATCGGCGCGCCGGGACCCGGCAGGACGAGCACGAATGCCGACCCGACGCCCAGCTCGCTCGCGACGTCGAGCTCGCCGCCCATCCGCCGGGCGAGATCCCGGGCGATCGACAGACCGAGCCCGGTGCCGGTGACCCGCTCGTGATCGGCCATCCGGTAGAAGCGCTCGAAGACCCGTGCCCGATCCTCCGCGCCGATGCCCGGGCCTTCGTCCCGGACCGAGACGATGGCGACCGGACCGTCGAACCGTCCGGTGAGCTCGACCTCCAGGCCGCCGGACCCGAACTTGAGCGCGTTCGACGTGAGGTTGGTCACGATCTGCTCGACCCGTCGCCGGTCGCCGACCGCGGTCCCGATCCGGTTGGGCAGCGTCGTGACGAGGGGCACGCCGCGATCGAGCGCGATCGGCATCAGCGCCGAACCGACCGTGTGCAGCACATCGGCCACGGAGAACGGCTCATGCTCGAGGACCAGGGAGCCCGCCTCGAGCTTGGACAGCTCCAGCAGGTCGCCGATCAGCTCGGTCATCGATCCGGCGATCGAGCGACATCGCTCGAGGAACTCGCGGGCGACCGCCTCGTCGTCGACGTTGCCGTCGAGGATGAGGTCGAGGTACCCGGACAGGCCCGTGAGCGGTGTTCGCAGTTCGTGCGCGACCGTCGACACGTACGTGGCGCGCTCGGCCTCGCCGGCCCGCCACGTCGCGAGCTCCCGCTCGGTCGACATGGATTCGGTGACCAGGGCCAGGGCCACTGCCGCGTGTCGCGCCAGCGACGGCGGCAGGCGCTCGGTCAGCGCCTCGGCGTCACGAGGACGGGCGAACGCGAACCCGAGGGTCACGTCGCCAGCCGAAGGGATCGGGAGCCAGGCATGATGGGGCGTGGTCGACGTGGCGCGGGGACGTTGCAGCCCCGCATCGACACGCGACGCGACGACGATCTCGGCCGGCGCCGATGCGGCACGGCGCGCGCGACTGCGCGGGGCGGACGCATCGAGCCAGGCCGCCAGCTCGAGCGCACCGGGTGCGTCCTCGGGTCCCGACGCCGCCACCGCGACACGACGCTGATCGCCGTCAGCGAGGACCGCAGCCCGCTCCGCACCCGCGATCCTGGCCAGGAGATCGAGCATGCCCGCCAGCCGCGCTTCGGCCGGACGACCAGACGCCAGGATGTCGAGGGCCATCGCGAGGAGACGTCGCTCCTCGTCGGCCAGCCGATCGGCGGCACGCCGCAGATGCCGTCGCCGCTCGACGAACGGTCGCGGTGGCGAGATCGTCGGGCCGACGGACGGGAGTGAGCCGGGTGCGATGCCCGATGGCTCCGTCATACCGGACCATCGTCCCGCCCCGGTGCATCCGGGCGACATCCCCCGACGGCGCTCGGCGCGGGCGCCGAAGGTACCGGGGCTAGGAGGCCCGACTTGGGCTCCGGACAGGCCGGCCGAGCGTCCGACGCACGACGTCGATGACCTCGTCCACGTACTGGTCCGCCTCGCCGCGCTCGGCCGCTGTCCGCACGCAGCCCTGGACGTGATCCTCCAGGACCAGGATCGACAAGGCATCGACCGCTGCCCGCAACGCCGCGGTCTGCTGGAGGATGTCGACGCAGTACTCTTCGCGCTCGATCATCCGGGCGATCCCGCGGACCTGGCCCTCCATCCGCGACAGCCGCCGCATCAGCTGCGCCGAATCCTTGGCGTAGCTGTGGCGGAAGTGGCTCGGGTCGGGGGGAGGGACTCGGCGCGACGAACTCGTGGCCATGGCCGGCATCATACCCCCAGGGGGTATCGAGTCGCAATGTGCCGGCGGGTCGGGCCATGTGTCGTCTCGAACCGGTCCCACGGTCCCTCGGGTAGACTGGCGGCCGATGGACTCCCGCACCCCGTTCGCCCATGCCAGCGAAGCGGAGATGGCTCGCATCCTCGACTTCTATGCGGTCCGGTGGGAGTACGAGCCGCACACCTTCCCGATCCTCTGGAACATGGAGGGTGACGTCGTCGAGAGCTTCTCGCCGGATTTCTACCTGCCCGATCTCGACCTGTACCTCGAGATGACCACGCTCCGCCAGAAGCTGGTCCGCAAGAAGAACCGCAAGCTCCGGCGCCTCCGGGAGCTCTACCCGTCGATCAACATCAAGCTGTTCTACGCGCGCGACTTCCGGGCATTGATGCTCAAGTACGGCAAGCTCGCGCTCGTCGCGGGCCTGTCGGGTTCGTCGGGCCAGGTGGCGTTGCCGCACGCCGTCGAGGTGACGACATTCCCGGACGGACCGCCGGTCCGTCAGCCAGCCGCCGCACCGCTGGCCGCGGCCGTCATCGGGACCGGCCGCCGCCGTGCCGCCCGGGTGCCCACGGCGAGCGCCGCGACCGAACCTGAGACCGGCGGTCGATGACCGGCCGGATCGCCGATCTCCACGCCGACATCGCTGACGTCCTCCTCACCGAGGAGCAGATCTCGACCCGCGTCGCCGAACTCGGTGCGCAGATCACGGCCGACTACCAGGGCCGCCCGGTGACGCTCGTGTCCGTGCTGAAGGGGTCGCTGCCGTTCATGGCCGACCTGATGCGGGCCATCGACCTGCCCCTTCGGATCGACCTCATGGAGGTCAGCTCGTACGGCGGTGCGACGACCGAGTCGTCGGGGCTGGTCAGGATCCTCAAGGACCTGTCGGCCAGCATCGCCGATGAGGACGTATTGATCGTCGAGGACATCATCGACACCGGTCTGACGCTCAACTACCTGATCCGCTACCTGCGCGGCAAGAACCCGAAGTCGTTGCGCATCTGCACGCTGCTGGACAAGCCGGCCCGCCGTCTCGTCGACATCCCGGTCGAGTACATCGGATTCCAGATCCCCGACCAGTTCGTCATCGGCTACGGCCTCGATTACGGCGAGGTCTACCGCAACCTGCGCTTCGTCGGCGTGCTCAAGCCCGAGGTGTATGGCGTCATGGGCGAGCCCGAGGAGGCCGTCGAGGCGTGACGATGCACCGGCGGCCCCTCGGCGCGGGCCGGACGCTGGCCGCCATCGGCGGCGTGGCGATCCTCATCGGCTGTGTCCTGCCGTGGTGGCAGCTCGCCCAGCCCGGCGGTGGCCTGCCGCCGCTGACCGGTAACGGCCTGGAGGCGAGCGGGATCCTCGCGCTGCTGTCGGGGATCGGCACGCTCTTGCTCGTCGCGTTGCCCTACGCCGTCGGCGACCGTCCGACCCCGATCGACCGTTGGGAGGTGTTCGCCGGGCTGGCGATCATCGGATGGATCGGCGTCGGCTGGCGGGTGTTCGAGCTGGTCGGCCTTGGCGCCTTCCGGTTCACCGAGCCCGTCCAGATCGTCACGAACGGCCCGGGGCTCTGGATCACGGTGATCGGGCTGGCCGTGCTCTCGCGAGCGGCCTTCGTGATGACCCACGAGCCGCACTACCGCTGAGCGGCGGGGATCGCCTCGCGGTCTGACACCGCCACGAGATCGAGCCGGTCGCTGGCCGCCTCGATGAGGGCCGGGTCATGGGTCGTCGCCAATACCGTCACGCGCCCGTCGAGCGCCGACAGCAGTCGGGCGACGGAGCGGGCGCCGGCTCGGTCGAGCGCGGCGGTCGGTTCGTCGAGGATCAGCAGGTCGGGCTCCGCCGCGAGCGCTCGCGCGAGCGCGACCCGCAGTCGTTCGCCGGCCGACAGCCCGTCGGGGGCACGGTCGAGGTGGTCGCCGAGGCCCACGGCTTCCAGCGCGGCGACGGCGCGCGGTCGGGCGGCATCCGGCGCGACCCCGCGGATCGCCAGGCCCAGCTCGACATTCTCGCGGGCGCTCAGGAACGGGACGAGGTCGCGGACCTGATCGACGATCCCGACCCGCGCCGCGCGCAGATGCGCCAGACCGTCGCGATCCAGACCCGCGAGGTCCGTGCCGAGGGTCACGACCCGGCCCTCGGTCGGCCGATCGAGACCGGCCACGATACGCAGGAGCGTCGTCTTGCCGCTCCCCGAGGGGCCGGTGATCACGTGGAAGCGCCCCGCGCGGAATGCAGCGCTCGTCGGCGGCAGCCCGAGCATCTCGGTGGCCCCTCCGCCATAGCGTCGGGCGACCCGATCGAGCACGACCGCGTCCGTCCCATCGTCGTGGCGGACCGCAGGCGACAACGGTGTCGACGGTTCCGCCAACGGCGGTGCGAGCCAGCCCTGCGCATCGCGGACCGGCATCCGCGGCGCACCGGGACCGCCCACGCGTTCGGCCACGGCCCGACCGTCCGCGACGTGGATGACTCGATCCGCCACCCGCTCGACCAGCTCGTCATGGGTGACGACGAGACAGGTGCTCCCCTCGGCCCGCACGAGGTCGCGGAGGACGCCCAGGATCGTTTCGGCCGTGGTCGCGTCGAGCTCGCCGGTCGGTTCGTCGGCGAGGAGCAGGGCAGGACGCGTGGCGAGCGCGACCGCGAAGGCGACGCGCTGCTGCTCACCGCCCGACAGCTCGTGCCGGAGCGCTGCCCCACGGTCCGGCAGGCCGATCCGCTCGAGAAGCTCGGCTACACGTCGTGTCCGCTCGGCGGTGGGGACGCCGCGCAGCGCGAGCGGCAGGGCGATGGCCTCGGCGACGCCGGAGGTATGGCGACAGCGCGCGACGATAGTGCTGCTCGACCACGCCCACGCGGGCCCGCCGGTGCTCGTCGAGCTGGCGATCGGTGGCGTCGGTCAGGTCCTGTCCGAAGACCTCCAATCGTCCGGCTGACGGCCGGTCGAGGCCGGCCACGAGCCGGAGCAGGGTCGACTTCCCGGAGCCCGACGGCCCGATGACCGCGGCGACCTCACCCTCCGCGACCATGATGTCGAGGCCGCGCAGGGCTGGCACGGGTCCACCCGGGCTCGGATGGATCCTGATCAGCCCGGAGCCGACGATCGCGTCAGCCATCGGCCCGCTCCGGGCCGGCCGTCCACGTGCCAGCTCGTCGGTCGGCGCGACCGCCGCGCCGCTCACCGAGGGTCGTTCGGCCGTAGGTTCGAGCCGCGAGCAGCGCGACCGTGCCGAGCACGATCGCCAGCACCCCGCCGACGACGGCCGCGATCTCGAAGGGCGGCAGGACGACGACCAGCGGTGGGATCGGCAGCCGGCCCTCGGCGTCGATCGCCAGCGCGCCGGTCACCACGACGGCCAGCGCCAGACCGGCGACAAGGCCGGCGATGCTGCCGCCGATCGCCAGCCAGGCGGTCCGTGCGAGGGCGTGCCAGCGCAACGACGACGGCGGCACGCCCTGCGCCTCGAGGTCCGCCAGCTCACCGCGTTCGTCGCGAAGGTCGGTCACGGCACCCATCACGAGCGCTCCGATGGACAGCGTCAGACCGGCCAGTGCCGCCACGACCTGGGCCCAGACGATCGCCTGGCTCAGCGGGTCGGCGGCATGCTCCGCGACCAGGTCGGAGCGGGCGGCGACCTGGGCGAAGCGGAACGGCGGCTTGGCCAGCGCCGCGCGGACCTCGGCCTGGCGGTTCGGGTCCGACACGCTGAGCCACATCTCGGAGGGCCGGCCGGAACCCGGGACGGCCGAGGCGACCGACACGATGAACGGGTCGAGCGGGACGATGACGAAGCGTGGCTCGGGGTCGACGATCGAGGGTGCGCGATCGGCCGTGCCGACGATGCGGATCGGGATGGTGCCGCTGCCCAGGTGGAGGTCGAGGGTCCCGTCGGCCGTGCCTCGGCCGCGAGGTCCGGGCTGACGACCGCCGGCAGCGCCAGACCGTCGGTGACCTGCGGCGCCCGGACGATCACGGCACTGACCGTGAAGACCTCGAGGCCGATCGGCCGTTCGTCGACGAGGCCGTCGAGCCCCTCGAACGTCACCGTCGCCTGGAAGACCCCATGTTGGTGGCCGGTGCCCGCGACGATGCGATCGTTGTAGAAGACGAGCGTGGTGAGCAAGCCGCCGATCGCACTCTTTGGCAACGGCGCCGAGGCGCGGGTCATGCCGTCGCGCACCGTGCCGAGCGGGATCCGGGTCGAAATCACCGTCCTTCGTCCAGACGATCGCATCGAGCCGCATGGGTTCGCCTTCGTAGCGGAACCGCAGGTCGAGCTGCGGCGAGCCTGCCGGCAGGGGATGGCCAGACACCGCCCAGCCGCCGGATGGCGGATCGACGTGCAACCGGTCGGCCAGCTCTTCCACCGGCACGGTCGAGAAATCACGGCGCCAGCCGGGGAGGCTCGGGAGCTCCGCTGGGTCGATCCCCAGGATGTCGACGCGGCTGCCGGGCTGGGTCGTGCTGCCTTCCCGGAACACGGGCACCGCCGTGACGTCCGACCCCAGCGCCGCGTAGCGCTCGACCGGCACGACCGAGGGCGCGATCGACAGGCCGGTGCCGAGCTCGGTCACCCGCAGGTCCAGTCCGGAGCGATAGGCGGCGGCGTCACCGATGCCCGCGCGCAGGGTGGCAGACCAGCACGTGGCGAACACGATCGCCCCGAGGCTGAAGGCCAGCAGCACCACGGTGGCCGCGGGTCGGCCGGGATCGCGCGACAGCGACAGGAGTGACAGCCGGACGGGGAGCGGCGCCCGCGTCGAGCGGCGGCTGATGGCACGGAGGAGTGGTGGCATCGACGTGGCCAGCAGGAGCGCCGCCACGAACGCCAGCGCCGGCGGGAGCAGGACCACGATCGGGCTGCTGACCGACCGTGCCAGCGCCGCCGCGTCGAGCGGGCCGGTGCTCGCCAGCTGCCAGGCCAGCACGACGATGGCGGTCAGCACCATCGCGACGATCGTCCGCACGCCGCCGCCCCACGACCGTCCCGGCGCTGTCGCGAGCACCGTCGTCACGATCGCGACCACGATGACGACGACCGCAACGGCCAGCGGTCTCAGGCCCAGCGTGGCACCGGCGAGGATCGCGCCCACGTCGGCCCCGGCCCAGCCCGCGAGGATGGCCACGACCAGGGCACCACCCATCCAGCCAAGGATGCTGCCGAGCACGGCAGGGATGGCCGCCTCGAGGACGAGGAACCGGATCCGGTCTCGCCGCCGGGCACCCACCGCCGTCAGCCGCGCGACCTCGGCGGCCACGTCGTCCCGGACGACGAGCGCGAGGAACACCGCGAATGCCAGCAGGATCGCCACGCCGAGGGAGCCGATGAGGAGCAGCCGCGCCGAGGCGGCATCGGCTTGCCCGAGCGCGACGGCGATCATCGTCAGCGGGCTCTCGACGCTGTACGCGGCATCAGCGGCGGCCAGGTCGCGGGTCAGGTCCTCGACGGCGCCCTGGAAGGAGGCAGCGGTCCACGGATGGATGGCACCGACATCGACGGGAGCGGTCCACACGTACGTACGCCCGGTGAGATCGAAGGCCGGGCCATTGGAGATCGCCTCGACACCGTCGACCATGAGCACTGCCGGGCTGCGCCGGCCGGTCTGGTAGTCGCCGCCACCGATCGTGATCTCGCCGAACGGGCCGCGCTGGTCGAGGGCACCGAAGGGGACGGCGGGATCGATCAGGCCTCGGCCGACGATCGTCAGCTCGAGGTCCGGCGAGGGCCGCGCCGTCGTGAAATCGAACTCTGGCGCGGTCTCGGACAGGAGCAGCGCCTCGCAGGCCCGGCCGTCGACGCACGGGGCGGGGAGTCGCCCGTCGATCAGTGTCACGAGGGGTGCCGGTTCGTCGACGCCCACAACGAGCTCGAACACGGGCAGCTCGAGATCCTGGAGCTCGCGCGTCACCACCCCGCGCGTCGGCGGGAGGGTCAGGCCGCCGAGATGGGTCGCGATCGCTTGTTCGCCGAAGTCGGTCACCGTCCCGTAGTCCGTGGCGGTCGCGGCGAAGCGCGAGACCCGGACCAGCGGCCGATCCACCCCTGCCCCGTCGAGCGAGCGCGCGACGGTCGCATCCGCCGCCACCAGCCCGATGCCCGACACGATGGCGATCAGGGCGGCCGCCGCGCCGACGGCCGCCATCGCGATCAGGGCGGTCGCACCACGTCGACGGAGGCGGGCGAGAACGAGCGACGTGATCGGGCCGGCCATCCGCGCATGGTAACGTATCAACGGCGATGAACACCGTTACATCGGTCCTCGGCGCGGACGCTGCCCTGGGGTTGGCGAACAGCCTCCATGGGCCGGGGGCGCACTATCGCCGACGCGCGCGGGACGGTGAGCCGGCGCATGACCATCTCGACACCCCGGGCCGGGCCGCCGAGTTTCTCACGACCCACGACATCCCCGATCCAGGACGTGCCCCGACCGAGGACCAGCTGGTGCGGCTCCGGGACATCCGTGATGCCGTGCGTGCGCTGGCCGACGCCCCGACGTTCGATGCCGACGGATGGCGCGCGGACGTGGATCGGGTCCTCGCCCGCGTCGACTATCGACTCGGCGTGGATGGTGCGATGCGGTCGGCCGCCGCCGGATGGGATGGCATCGCCGACGACCTCCTGCCGGCGGCCCTGGCGCTAGCCGCGGAGCGCGACCGCCTCCGCCGCTGTGGCAACCCGCGCTGCCGATGGCTGTTCGTGGACCGCTCGCGACAGGGCAACCGGGTGTGGTGCGAGGCCGCGGTGTGCGGCAACCGGATGCGGGTGGGTCGGCATCGGCGGCGTTCGGCAGCGGCGACGGTCGAGACCCGCCCGGCCCGGGCCTAGCCGCCCAGGTACGCCTTCTGGACCTCGGGGTTGACCATCAGGCGGTCGGCCGAGTCCTGGAGCACGATCTCGCCGGTCTGGAGGATGTACCCACGCTTGGCGATGCCGAGCGCCATCAGCGCGTTCTGCTCGACCAGCAGGACGGTCGTGCCCGAGGCATTGATGTCCTTGACGATCTGGAAGATCTGCTCGACGAGGATGGGCGCGAGACCCATCGACGGCTCGTCGAGGAGCAGGACCTTGGGCCGCGCCATCAGCGCCCGGCCGATCGCCAGCATCTGCTGTTCGCCGCCCGACAGCGTGCCGCCGTTCTGGGACGCACGCTCCTTGAGCCGCGGGAACAGGGTGTAGACCCGCTCGAAGTCGGCATCCCGCTCGGGCCCTTTGGGTCGCTGGAAGGCGCCCATCTCCAGGTTCTCGAGCACGGTCATCTTGGGGAAGATGCGGCGCCCCTCGGGTGACTGGCAGATCCCCTTCACGACCACATCGTGGGCGGGCGTCCCGTCGAGACGCTGGCCGTCGAACCAGATCTCGCCCTCGCGCGGCCGGAGGAGCCCGCTGATCGTCTTGAGCGTGGTCGACTTGCCGGCGCCGTTCGAACCGATGAGCGTGACGATCTCGCCCTCGTCGATCGTGATCGAGATCCCCTTCAGGGCGTGGATATTGCCGTAGTACGTGTGGACCTCGCGCAGCTCGAGCAGGGCCATGCGGTCAGCCCGCCCCGGCCGCGCCGCGGCCGAGATATGCCTCGATGACGCGCGGGTCGGCGCGCACTTCGGCCGGCGACCCCTCGGCGATCTTCTCGCCGTGATCCAGCACGGTGACGCGGTCGCTGATCCCCATCACGACCTTCATGTCGTGCTCGATGAGGAGGACCGTGAGGCTCAGGCGCGTCCGCAGCTCGCGGACGAAGTCGGTGAGCTTGCGGGTCTCCTCGGGGTTCATGCCGGCCGTGGGTTCGTCGAGGAGGAGCAGCTTCGGCTCCGTGGCCAGCGCACGTGCGATCTCGAGACGACGCTGGTCGCCGTACGGGAGGTTTCGCGCCAGGGTCGTGGCCCGGCTCTTCAGCCCGACGAGATCGAGGAGCTCCATCGCCCGATCGTGCGCCTCCTGCTCCTCGCGGATGATCGAGGGCGGACGGATGATCGCCCCGAACCAGCGGCCCTTGAGGCGATGGTGGAGCCCGACGAGCACGTTGTCCTCGGCCGACATGTTGCCGAACAGCCGGATGTTCTGGAACGTCCGGGCGATGCCGACGCGGACGACTTCGTGCGGCTTCAGCCCGGTGATCTCGCCCCCGTCGAAGGTGATGCTGCCCTCCGTCGGGATGTACAGCCCGGTGATCATGTTGAAGAACGTCGTCTTGCCGGCGCCGTTCGGCCCGATGAGGCTGACGATCGAGCCGCGCGGGATGGTGAAGTCGATGTCGTGGACGGCGACGAGGCCGCCGAACCGCTTCGTGCAGCCCTTGGCGACGAGGAGGTCCCCGGCCGGCTGGACCGCCTCCGCGGCCACGGCCGTCATGCCGGTCGCCCGGGATCGGACGTGGTTCCCGAGGCGTCGGACGCCGCCGCATGTGGCGTCGGACGGTGGGGCGTTCGGGTCGGGCAGGGGCGCTTCCTCGAGCTCGATCACCTCGAGCTCCTCGAGGGCCGCGAGCTCGTCCCCACCCGCTCCCGTCACCTCGGCGGAGATCCCGACGCCGTGCATCTCGGCCTTGGCCGCCTCGTCGGGGAACAGACCCTCCGGGCGCTTGATCATCATGATCACGAGCATCAGGCCGAAGATCAGGTAGTTGTACGTGGTCAGCTTGAAGTCGCGCAGCAGCTCGATGCCGGTCTGGTTGCCGATCGACTGGATCGGGGCATTGAGGATCGTGTCACCCAGCCACGGCAGGAGCGTCCGGTCGAGGATCATCACGGCGAACGCCCCGATGACCACGCCTCGCAGCGAGCCGATGCCGCCCAGGATGATGATGATCACGACGAGGATCGAGACGTTGTAGTTGAACGTCTCGGCGAAGATCGCCGTGTTGTAGGCGCCGGTGAACGCGCCGGCGAACCCCGAGAAGCTGGCACCCAGCGAGAACGCGAGCAGCTTCGTCGTGACCGTGTTGATGCCCATCGCTGCCGCGGCAGTCTCGTCCTCCCGGATGGCCATCCACGCGCGGCCGAGCTTCGAGTCGCGGAGCCGCCTGCAGATGAAGAACGTGATGGTCAGCAACAGCAGCACGAGATACCACGACGCGATCGCATTCTGATTCGAGAACACGAGCTGTGGTCCCCATGGCCCGGGTATCGGGATGATCGGCGGGTCGATCGGGTTGATACCGACGTTGCCGCCGGTCAGGTTCGCGTTCGGGCCGACCAGGACGGCGCCGCCGAGGAAGGCCGGCAGGATGATCGTGATGTCGCCCAGGTTGCGGAAGACCAGGCGCACGATCTCGCCGAAACCGAGCGTGACGATGGCCAGGTAGTCGCCACGGAGCTTGAGCGTCGGGGCGCCGAGCATGACCCCGAAGACCGCCGCGGCGGCCACCGCGATCCAGATGACGATCCACCAGCTGATATGGACCCCGAAGTGGGGCGAGGCGAGGAACGCGGTCGTGTACGCCCCGATGGCGTAGAAGGCGACGTAGCCGAGGTCGAGCAGACCGGCGAAGCCCATGACGATGTTGAGTCCGAGGGCCAGGATCGCGAACGTCGCGCAGAAGATCAGGACCGCTGTGCCGGGCCACGGGACGAATGGCGCGGCCGACTGGAGGAAGCGGTAGATCAGCGGATACGTCAGGGCGACGACCCCGATGATGACCAGGATGACGAGCTGACGGCGACGAGGGTCCAGCCCGGACAGCGGGTTGGGGATCAACGCGCGCGGAGCGCGGACGGCTTCGGTCATGTCACGCCCGCTCCGACGCCTGCTCGGCGAGCAGTCCGGTCGGGCGGAAGATCAGGACCAGGATCAGCAGCGAGAAGACGATGACCGTCGTCCACTTCGCCTCGATGAACCGGTCCGACATGGCCGCGATGAGGCCGATGAGCATCCCGCCGAGTGCCGCCCCGGTCAGGTTCCCGATACCGCCGAGCACGGCCGCAGTGAACGACAGGAGCCCGAACTGCAGGCCGAGCTGGAAGAACGTCTGCCCGTAGTACAGGGCGACGACGAGACCGGCCGCGCCCGCCAGGCCACCGGCGATCAGGAAGGTGAGCGAGATCGTCCGGTTGACGTCGATGCCCATGAGCCCGGACGCCTCGCGGTCCTGGGCGGTCGCCCGCATGGCCTTGCCCTGGCGGGTGCTGCCGACGAACCATCGCAAGCCAAGCAGCAGTGGCACCGTGACGGCCAGGACGACGAGCTCGTCGATCCCGAACCATGCCGCTCCGCTCGGGAAGAACAGGATGTCGGTCCGCGGCAGGACCGGTTCGACCGCCTTTTGCGACGGGCCGAGCAACATCAGGCCGACGTTCTGGAGCACGAACGACATGCCGATCGCGCTGATGAGGGGTGCCAACCGCGGCGCGTTGCGCAATGGCCTGTAGGCGACGCGTTCGATGCCGGCGTTGATCCCGGCCGTGGCCAACATGATGAACGGTAGGGCGATGAGCGTCAGCAGCAGCGCCAACGTGCTCGAGGCAGGGATGCCCATGCCGATGACGATGAGTTCTGTCGCGAAGTAGGTGAACGCCGTGCCGAGCATGAACACGTCGGCATGGGCGAAGTTGATGAGTTCGAGGATGCCGTAAACGAGGGTGTAGCCGATCGCGATGAGCGCGATGATCAGGCCGTTCGTGACGCCGATGGTCAGCGCCTTGATCAGCTCCTCCAACGCCCTCTCCTCATCGTCGCGGAGGTGATGGATGGACGCCGGCCGTTCGGCGGATGCCGAACGGCCGGCTAGTGCTTCCTCTCCGGTGGAGCGGAGCTACTCGATGACGGAGTCGAACTTGAACTCGCCGCCGGTGATGATCAAACCCGACATGGTGGTCGCGCTTGTATCGCCGTCGGCATCGAAGCTCCACTTGCCGAGTACGCCGTCGTAGTCCTTCGTCGCCTTGACCTCGTCGAGGACCGCGGCGCGGAGCGCTGCGACGTCGGCGGGGTTCTTGGCGGCAGCCCGCTCGATGGCCGCGAGGACGACGTTGGCCGCCTCATAGCCGTAGGCCGTGTAGCCCTCGACCGGGTTGTTCGGGTACTTGGCGGTGTACTTGTCGACGAATTCCTTGCCCTTCCCGGTCAGCTGATCGGGCGGCACGCCGCCGAACGTGATGTAGCTGCCTTCGGCGGCCGCAGCAGCGGCCTCGAGGAACTCGTTCTCGTAGACACCGTCGGGGCCCATCAGAGCGACATCCGGCATCGCGTCGCGCAGGTCGCGCCACAGCTGGCCGGCGTTGTTCTGGGTGATCCCGCCGTAGTACACGAGGTCGGGGTTGGTCGCCTTGACCTTCTCGGCCAGGGCCTTGTAGTCGGTCGCCTTGCCGTCGATGCCGTCGCGGCCGAGGATGGTCAGGCCGTAGTCCGCCGAGCGGGTGTTGAAGACGTCGGCGATGCCCTTCCCGTAGACCTCGGTGTCGTCGAGGATGTAGACGTTCTTGAGACCGAGCTCAGACGCCCACTTGGCGCCGGCGTTCCCCTGGAGCGAGTCGTTGGGGATGACGCGCGTGTAGTTCTTCTTGCACCCGTTCGGGTAGTACTTGTCCGGCTCACCCTCCTCGAAGGGCTTGGTGAGGCCGACGCCTGTGTTGGCCGGGCTGATCATGACGATGCCCTTGCCGCACAGGATGGGGATGGACAGCTTCGCTGCGCCCGAGTTGAACGTGCCGATGTACGCCACGAGCTTGTCGGCCGCGACGGCGTCGTTGGCGTTCTTGATCTCGGTCGCCTCGTCCCACTTGCCGGCTGCGGCAGTGGAGTCGTCCTTGTCGACGTACTTGATCGTGTAGCCGCCGACCGTGCCGCCCCTCTCCTCGATGGCCATGTTGATGGCGTTCACGATCGTGTCGGTCTGGGCCTTGCTCGACCCTTGGCGCGGAAGCGAGGACCAGATCTCGATCTCGCCCTTGCTCGCACCGCCGCCCCCGCCGCCGCACGCTGCGAAGGCGAGCATGGCGACGGCACCGAGTGCCGCGATTCTGCTCTTGTTCATGCATTCTCCTCCTGGATATCCGGGTCGCCCGGCTCCTACCGGACGACCGTCGCTGGTGGCACTTGGCCCGGCCCGATCCGGAGATGCGAAGACGCCCGTCCACCTCAGTCGCCTTGCCCCGGCGACGGTGCCCTCCCAGGGCGTCGATCGGGGCGTGGCGATGCGTGACGGAGGCGACGCAAGACCGATCTCGAGCGGTGCGCAGGTGACCGCCGAAACGATGCCGTATCATATGCGCTGGCGACCCGAATGCAATACCGGTCGGTCGCATCCCTCGAACGCGACGAATTCGCACGCGGTGAACGGGGATAGCGAAGCCCATCGGTCCGACCTCAGGTCGGGATGGCCTCGGTCGAGGGGTGACGGTCGCCGTCCTGCGAGGTACGAATCTTCGGCGTGGAATACCTGGTCCGAGCCGCCCGCATCACCGACATCGATCGACTCGTCGCCTTGAGCGACGCCGAGATGCGTGGCGGTCCTGAGGCGAGCCCGCTCGATGCCGCCGACCTGCTTCGTCAGCTGGTGTACTTGCCGCAGGCGAGTATCTTCGTGGCCGAGACCCAGCGGCATGTCGTGGGTGGGGCCGTCCTGGCCCTCCGCCCGTCGGTCCGTGCCGGCGGTTTCGTGGGTACCATCGATCTGCTGGTCGTCGACCCCGACCACGATGCCGATCGGGTCGCCGACGCCCTCATCGAAGAGGTCGTCAGGTCGGCCAGCAACAAGGGCTGCACGCTCGTCGAAGTGGCCCGCCCGGACGATCAGGCGTCCCTCGGCCGCTGGGCGGCACTGGGGTTCACGCCGGCCGGTCCGCGCATCCAACGAACCGTGGCCGCGGTGGGAACCACCTCGCGTCGCATCTGATCATCGGCCCGCCGAGCAGCGAGAACGCGCCGGCAGGGCGCCAACACACATCATCCAAGGAGTAACAGTTTGGGCAAGAACGTCGCCGTCTTCGTAGACGTGGCGAACATCTTCTATGCGGCGAAGGCCGCGGGCGTGGACATCGATTACGTCACGCTCCTCAAATCGGCAGGCGCCGGGCGGGATCTCGTCCGCGCGTATGCATATACGGGGCTCGACCCGGACAACGAGAACCAGCGGAACTTCCATGACTTCCTGCGCCGGCACGGCTACAAGGTGGTCAGCAAGGACATCCGCAAGTACGGCGACGGCAAGGTCAAGGCCAACCTCGACATCGAGCTCGTCGTCGACATGATGAAGACCGCTCGGAACCTGGACATCGCGATCGTGGTGTCCGGTGACGGCGACTTCGCACCGGCGATCCGCGCCGTACAGGAGATGGGCGTCCGCTGCGAGGTCATCAGCTTCCGCGGCAACACCAGCTCCGACCTCATCGAGGTCGCCGACCTCTTCACCGATATCACGCAGCTCGCCCGAGTGGAGAAGGGGACTCGCTCGGGTCGTCGAGTCGCGGACGACGACGCGGACCTGTCGATGACCGAGGTCCCCGACAAGCAGACCGAAGGAACGGGCGTCGGTCGCGGGACGCGCGGCGGTCGCGGTCGCGGTCGCGGACGCAGCGGCGAGGCCGAGCCGGTCGCGGCATCGACGTCAGGGTCCGGCCGCGGGCGCCGCGGTGGCGGCACCTCCACGAACGGGTCCGCCGCCGGCGCCACGGCGATGCCGGGCGAGCGCCTTCGCGGACGGTCCGGACGTTCCGGCAGCCTCTCGGAGGCCGATCTCGCGTCGGCCGAGGTCTTCACCCTCGACGACCTCGACGAGGCCGTCGGCGGCGAGGGCACCGACGCCGGTGAGGCGGCCGATGGAGCCGAGGGTCGCGACGAGGCCGGCCGGCGCCGCCGACGGCGCGGAGGCCGCGGCCGCGGCCGTGGCCGCGGACGCGACGACGTGCCCGCAGCAGGCGAGGCGATCGTCGAGCCCATCGCGGCCGACGAGGAGGAGGACGAGGAGGACGCTCCGATCGAGGCGCCGCGCCCGCCGCGCAGCACCCCGTTCGGTTCCGTCTGGGACTCGCAGCTGGGCACGACGGCCGCGCCGTCGCCGCTCACGCCTCCGAGCGACGACGAGGACTTCGATGAGCCGGAGATCCCGGAATACCTGATCGCCGAGCAGCGCCGGGGCCGTGCCCCCAGCGGTGGCGGTCGCGGCGGAGCCCGCGGTGGGCCCCGCGGCGGTCGAGCCGCCTATCAGTCGGCGATCGAGCGTGAGCGCTACGGGCGCGGTGGGAGTGGCGGCATCAACCGCTATCCCGACGTGAGCGGGCGGACCGGCGGACGTGACCAGCGCAGCGGTGGTCGAGGCTACGACCGTCCGAACGAGCGGCCACGCGAAGCGGGTCGCCCGTCCGGTTCCACCGAGCCGTGGAGCGAGGTCCCGCCGGAGCTCGAGGCGATGCTCCGGGCACAGGTCGGCCAGAAGCCGCCGACCCGTCCGACAGAGGTCGTGCCCGGACGGTCCCTCGAGGAGGAGGTCGCCGCCCCGGTCGCCGCGGATGGAGCCGAGGTAGCGGAGACGGCGCCGAAGCGCCGCTCGACGCGATCCTCCAGCACGACATCGCGAGCGACGAAGGCCGCCGGCGAGTCGGCCGAGGCCGGGACGCCCAAGCGACGCAGCACGCGTAAGCCGACCGCCGCCACTGAGGCGACCGGCGATGCCGCGGCCCCCGAAGCGGCAGCACCCAAGCGACGGACGACCCGCAAGTCGACAGCCGCTGCGGCGACCGCCGACGGAGCCGCGACCGACGACACCAGCGCAGCGGCCGACGCCGATGCGGGTGCCGAGGCTGCGCCCAAGCGACGGACGACCCGCAAGTCGACCAAGACCACGTCCTGACCCCAGGCTCGATGGACGGGGTTCGCACGCGGGGCCATCCCGCGGCGCTCGCCGCGATCGGGGCGATGGTCCGCACCGGCGCGCCGGGTGCCGTCCTGTTCGTCGGGCCGGCCGGTGTCGGCAAGACGACCCTGGCGCTCGACCTGGCCGCCGGGCTCCTCTGCGTGCACGAGGATCCCGGCGCACGTCCGTGCGGGGCATGCCGGGCATGCCGCCTGGTGGTCCGCGGCGTCCACCCCGACGTCCACCGGCTGGGCCCGGATGGACCCGGCCGCCAGGTCGTCATCGGCGGTCCCGGTGCGAAGGTGCGGGGCATCCGTGACCTGATCGCCGAGCTGGCCCTCCTCCCCGTCGAGGGTGGCGCGCGGGTGGCGATCGTCGAGTCGGCGCATCGGATGAACGAAGACGCACAGGCGGCGCTGCTCAAGACGCTCGAGGAGCCGCCCCCGAACACGACGATCATCCTGTGCGCGGACGCAGAGGAGCCGTTGCTCCCGACCATCCGGTCGCGTTGCGCTCGACTTCGGCTGGGACCGGTCGGGACCCGCGACATCGAGGCGATCCTTGCCGAGGCGGCGGCCATCGATCCGCCGGTAGCGGCCCGCGTCGCGCGTATCTGCGGCGGGCGCCCGGGCGTCGCGCTCGCATGGGTCGCTCGCCCGGACGCCCTGCGGGAACGCGACGCGATCGGGCGCACGTTGCTGGATCTCGCGTCGGCGCGCCCCGCGGACCGCCTGTCCGGTGTTCGCTCCCTCGCTGCGCAGGCGGCGGCGATCGCCGGCATCGGCGAGGGTGCACGACTCGACGCCTCGATCGACCGCCCCATGTCCGATGCTCCGACCGGAACGGCGACGACGCGCCGCAAGCGGGCTGCGCCGGATGCGCCGGATGCGCCCCCGCCCGCGCCGATCGCGGAGGAGGGCGACGCCGACGGTGAGGAGCTCGAGGCAGCAGGCCCGTCGCGCGCGCCGGCAACCGAGCGGCGCCAGGCCGCCGAGGCGCTCATCGGCCTGTGGACGGATGTCGCTCGTGACCTTGCGCTGTGCCAGCGCGGCCTCGATGGGTCCGTCCGCGACCTCGCCCTGCTCGACGATGCACGATCGCTCGCCGCGCAGCTGGATGCCGCGGCCGTCGGGGCATTCATCGATCGCCTCGGCAGGGCCGGGGTACTCATCGCGGGCAACGTGTCGCCGGAGCTGGTGCTCGACGACCTGGCCCTAGCCTGGCCGCGGCCAAGGGCCAGCTCGCGCGCGGCGTGAGCGACGAGCGCCTCGACGCCACCGTCCGGGGGCGCGTGCAGGGTGTCGGGTTCCGGTATTTCGTGATCCGCCGAGCCATGAGCCTCGGGCTGACGGGCTGGGTCTCCAACGAAGCGGACGGCTCCGTCCGGTGCATCGCGGAGGGGCCGCGAGCCTCCCTGGACGCACTGCTCCAGGCGCTGGAGGACGGCCCGGCGGGGGCGATGGTCGACCGAGTGATGACCGTCTGGGGCCCGGCCACGGGCGGATTCGCCTCCTTCGAGGTGCGGAGCGGCGGCCACCGCGGGGATTGAGGGCTGACCCGTTCGGCGTGTGGTGGGAGGGACCGCTGGGCTATTCCCACCCTGACCATCGGGGTCCATCGTGGCCCGACGATGGAGACGAACTCTCCGGCCGAGGAACTCCCCGCCCTCTATCGCGCGATCCTCGATCGCGTCGCGGAGCTCGAGGTCGCGGGTGAGCGGGCGCGCGCGGCGCAGCTGCGCAACGACGCGACCGACGCCTACTCGAGGGCCTGGGACGAGCGCGCACGCCGGCGGTTGGAACTCCTGCTCCGGCGGTCGGATCGTGATGTAGATGCTGAGCGCCCGCGTCGCCGGACCCGACGACCCATCCCCACGACACAGCAGGCGATCGCCGCGCGGGAGCGCTGAGACCCGCCTTCCGCAGACCGCCAGTCAGCGGGCGGTGAGCGGGATCCGCTGACCGGCAAGACCACCCGGCGTACGCTTCGGGCGTGAATCCAGCGCCCGGTCCCACGGTCGGCGACGTCCTCGATCGAGCCTCGTCCGCGTATGGCGCCCTCGCCGACGTGAGCGAGGCCGTCGACGATGAGTGGTCGTACATCCAGGACCTCACCGAGGCATGGGCCAGCCGGTTCGATGCCATCCGCGTGGCTCGTGGAGATGAACCGGTCGACGTCGAGGTCGCAGTGGCCATCGATGCGGCGATCGACGAGGTCGGCCGGATCGGCGATCCGCATCGGGCGATCGATTGGCTGTCGACCTTCCCGCAGGTCACGTTGATGGCACTCGGCGAGCGGCCGTGAGGTTCCAGGACGCGGCCCGCGATGGGCGCGCGGTCGTCTACGCCGGGATCCAGGCCGATCCGCTCGTCTCACGCGCTGCCGACCTCCTTGCGAGCGCCACCCCACCGATGCGCGTCCTTGCCCGTGCCGCGATGAACGGCGAGTCGACCGACGCCGGATCGTGGCGGATCATGTTCCCCGGCCTGTTCGGCGCTGCCGTGGCGGAGGACCAGCGCGCACGGGCCGAGGCGATCCTGGCCGTGGCGCTCGAGGTCGCGGATCGTGGTGAGGCGGTCCGCAGCCAGGTCCGCGGCGCCATCGTGGAGGAGCTGACGGCGCGACTCCTTGCGCGGCGGGTGCCGCCCGACGCCGTCCGCCGTGAACGGCGGATCCTGTTCGACGGCGTTCGCGCCGAGATCCATCCGTACGACGTCACCGTCGAGCGGGACGACGGGTACGAGGCGTACGACTGCAAATGGGGCGCGCGCGGGATCAGCGCCGACGTGCTGCACCAGCTCGACGACGCGCGCGGGCACGCTGCCGACGAGGACGTCCCGCTGCACGTCGCGCTCGTCGTGTTCGATGCCGCGCGATCGTGCGAGGTTCGCCTCGTTCGGTCGACGGCGCCGGCAGGGGACACGGTCATCGTTGCGCTCGAGACGCTCGACGATCTGGCAGCGGACCGGTGACCGACGGGGACCGCCAGCCCGATCGCTGTTCGTCGCCGTATCGCGTCCGGTTCGACGAGGCCGCTCCCGATGGGCGGATCCGAACCTCGGTCCTGCTGCGCTATGCCCAAGACCTGGCCTGGTTCCACTCGTCGTCACGCGGGTTCACGCGCGAGTGGTATCGCGAGCGCGGCCTGACGTGGCTGGCCCGCGCCGCCGAGGTCGGAATCGAGGGCGACATGCGGGTCGGCGATGAGTTGGTCGGAACCACGCAGGTCGTCGGCTGGCGACGCGTCTGGGCCCGACGCCGGACGGACTTCGTCGACGCGACGGAGCGCCCTCGTCGCCTGGACGCACGTCGACTGGGTGCTCCTGGATGGGCGTGGGGCACCCACCCGCGTACCCAAGGAATTCGACGGCCAGTTCTGGGCGCCGGAGGCCACCTTCCCGCTGGGCCGAGTCGCGCTAGGCGATCCGCCGCCCGACGTCGACGGGGCGAGCATCAGCGTGCGTCCCCAGGAGCTCGATCCGATGGATCACGTCAACAACGCCGTCTACGCCGACTGGGTCGACGAGCAGGTCATCCGGTCAGGCGGCGAGGAGGACGTCCGGATCATCCCCAGGGTCATCCGCCTCGAGTACGCCCGGGCGGTCGATGCCGGCGCGACCGTGGTCGCCGACGCGTGGCGCGACGCCGACGGCTGGTCGTGCCGGATCCGCGATGCCGCCGGCAACGAGTGCCTGCGGGCCCGGCTCGAACCTGCCGCGGTCTGACGACGATGGCCGATCAGACCGAGGACATCGAGGCGATCGCGTTGCTGGACGAACCCGTCCGCCGGGCGCTGTACGACTGGGTCGGCGCTCAGCGGCGGCCGGTCGGACGGGACGAGGCGGCCGCCGGTGTGGGCATCTCGCGCGCGCTCGCGGCGTTCCACCTCGATCGCCTCGCCGTGGCCGGTCTGCTCACCACCGAGTTCCGCCGGCTGACCGGCCGGACCGGTCCCGGCGCAGGACGCCCGGCGAAGCTCTATGCCCGCGCCGAGCGCGAGATCCGCGTATCGCTCCCCGAGCGTCGCTACGACGTCGCCGCGAGATTGATGGCGGATGCGTTCGAGGACGCATCCGGCGAGGTCCCGCCGCCGTCGCTGCGCGCTGCCGCCCACAGCCTCGGAGCGGAGGTGGGTCGCTCCGCACGAGCCGCGGCCGGACCGAAGCCATCGAAGGGTCGCCGTCGCGCGGCCCTGATCGCGTCGCTTGCAGAACGAGGGTACGAGCCACACGAGCAGGCGGGCGAGCTGCGCCTCGGGAACTGCCCGTTCGACGCACTCGTCGACGAGCACCAGGATCTCGTGTGCGGCATGAACCTCGCCCTTGCCGACGGCCTCCTCGACGGTCTTGGCGAAACGCGGGCGACGACCCGGCTCGATCGCCAGCCGGGCCTGTGTTGCGTCGCGATCGACCTGCGGTGACCGGGCGGTGACCACCGCCATGGACGTCGCCATCATCGGCGGTGGTGCGATGGGCAGCGCGATCGCGGTCCAGCTCCTCGAGGACCCGGCGTTCGACGGTCGCGTCGCGGTGATCGAACGTGACCCGACGTTCCGGCGGGCGTCGTCCGCATTGAGCGCCGCGTCGATCCGGCGGCAGTTCTCGACACCCGAGAACATCCGGATGTCCGCCTTCTCGTTCGGATGGCTGCGCGACCACCTCGACGTCGGGCTGCACGAGGCCGGCTACCTCTATCTCGCCACTCGTGAGACCGCGCCGATCCTCGAGGAGAACCATGAGGTCCAGGTGGCGGAGGGCGCCGATGTCGTGTTGCTGTCGCCCGACGAGCTGACTCGACGTTTCCCCTGGCTCGCGACCGATGGGATCGCCCTCGGTTCGCTCGGGTGCTCGGGCGAAGGCTGGTTCGATGGCTACGCGCTCGTCCAGGGACTGCGCAAGCGCGCGCGGGAGCTTGGCGCCGAGCTCGTCACGGGCGAGGTCGTCGGGATGGGGATGGACGACGGTCGGGTGGAGTCCCTCGCGCTGGCCGATGGCTCGAGCCGGACGTGTGCGACCGTCGTCGATGCCGCCGGGCCGTGGGCGGCCGAGGTCGCCGCCATGGCCGGCGTCGACCTTCCGGTCGAGGCGCGCCGGCGCTCGGTGTTCGTCTTCGACGTCGAGCGCGACGCCCCGCGCGACTGCCCGCTCGTCATCGACACCTCGGGCGCCTGGTTCCGACCCGAGGGCGGGTCGTTCATCGCGGGTATCGCGCCGGATCCCGACGATGACCTGCCCGATCTGCCGCTCGTACCGGAGCACCGGCTGTTCGATGACCGGCTCTGGCCGGCGCTCGCGCACCGGGTGCCGGCATTCGATGCGATCCGTGTCACGAATTCGTGGGCGGGCTACTACGAGGTGAACACGTTCGACCACAACGCGATCATCGGTCGTCATCCGGACGTCTCGAACCTGCTGTTCGCGAACGGGTTCAGCGGCCACGGGATCCAGCAGGCACCGGCCGTCGGGCGGGCCATCGCGGAGCTGATCGTGCATGAGCGGTTCGTGACGCTGGATCTGTCCATGTTCGGTTTCGAGCGGATCGCTGCAGGTCGCGCCGTGATCGAGCGCAACGTCATCGGCTGACCGCGTCACGCACGGCCGCGGATATGGCAAGCAACCTGTAACCCTCGGGTGCGTCCGGCGCTGAGTCGACGACGCGCTGCCCGATGCCACCGTTCCCAGCCTGACCAACGAGGAGGACGTCCATGCAGACGACCATGAATGAGATCCGCAGCGCGACCACCATCGATGCACCCATCGATCGCGTCTGGGCGGCGATCACGACGCCATCCGAGCTCAAGCAGTGGTTCTTCGGCGTCGATACCGAGGCCGACTGGAAAGTCGGCGGCAGCCTCGTGCACCGTGGCGAGTACGAGGGCAAGCCGTACGTCGACAAGGGCGAGATCCTCGCCTTCGAGCCACCGCGGCGGCTGGTACATACGCACTGGAGCGATGTCTCCGGCCTGGCCGACGTGCCGGAGAACTACCAGGAGGTCGCGTGGGACCTGACCGAGCGTGTCGGCGGCACGCAGCTGACCATCACCGAGCGGAACCTGCCCTCCGATGACGCCGCGAAGACCTCCGAGGAGGGCTGGAAGGGCGCGCTGGAAAGCCTGAAGACGCTCCTCGAGGGCTAGCTCCCACCGGGCGCCCGCGCCCGACGACCCGATCACCAAGCCCGGCCACTCGAGCGGCCGGGCTCTCGCGTCATCGGGTGCCCGCACGGTCGAGCACGTGGGTGGGCGCGCCATGGCCCACGCGGACCGTCGGGTCGATGCTGTCGTCGGCATGCCGATGATCGCGCCTGGAACGCCCGCCGCACGCGGACGAGCGGCCGCCGAGTGGGCGGCGCTCCGCGACCGGCTGCGCACCGTGACCCCGCACGCCGTCGGTCGGGCGGTCCTCGTCGCGGGCGTCGTGGTGGGCACTGTCGCTGTCGCCCGGGCAACGCTTCCGGCTGTCCTCCCGTTCGTCGTCGGCGGTCTGATCGCCTACGCGCTGCTGCCGGTCGTGGACGCTCTCGACCGGTTCATGCCGCGGACCCTGGCCGCGCTCCTGTCAGTGTCCGCGATCGTCGTGGCGGTCGTGGGCATCGGGCTCATCGTCCTGCCGCCGCTCGCCAACGCCTTCGTCCGACTCGCTGTGGGTCTGCCGACCACGGCCGATATCGACGCCGCCATCGCGCACCTGCAGGAACAGCTGGGCTCGATGCCGGAGGGCTCCGCCGCGATCGCGGCTCCCATCCTGACGACCATCGCCGTCACGATCAGGGACGCCGCCTCGGGTGCTTCCGGCGGGCTCGACGAGGTGGTCCGGACCGGCCTGCGGGCATTGCTCGATACCATCGCCGCATTGCTGGGCCTGATCGTCCTGCCCACATGGATGCTGACGGTCTTGGGCGACAAGCAGCGAGCTCGTGCGTCGATCGACCGACGGATCGCCCCGTGGCTGCGCAAGGATGTCTGGGCCGTCGCCGCGATCGTCGACCGGGCGGCCGGCGCCTACCTCCGCGGGTACGTTGTCGTCGCAGCGCTGGTGGGGTTCCTGGTCTATGTCGGGCTTCGTGCCTCCCCCTCCATCGGCGGACCGACGTTCCAGGAACCGCTCGCCCTGGCGACGCTGGCCGGGGCGACCCAGGTCATCCCGATCATCGGCCCGCTGCTGGGCCTGCTGCCGGTGCTCCTGATCCTCGTCGTCGATAGCGATCGCGCACTGGTCTATGCCGGGGTCTACGTGGCCGCTCGCCTCCTCGGAGCGAGCCTCCTCGGGTCACGACTCATGGAGCGTCGACTCGGTGTCCATCCCGCGATCCTCATCCCGGGCGTCGTGATGCTGGGGCAGCTGGGGATCCTGTGGCTGCTGCTGTCGGCTCCGATCGTCAGCGCCGTGGCCGACCTCGTTCGCTACGTGCACGGGCGGCTGTCCGAACCACCGCTTCCCGCAGGCGTGCTGCCACGCACCCAGGCAGCGGCAGTCAGGCGGCCGGCGGGGAGCCCCGTCTCCCGGGTCCCATCCACGTACCGACGGCCGACGGCACCCGCGCCGATCGCTCGAGCCGCGGCGTCCGCTCCGCCGCCGACCACATGAGGGACAGGTGATGCGCCATGGCTGACGAGCAACCGGCAGAGGGCACAAGCCCGGCCACGGCCTCGACGTCGGCTGCGACCTCGGCCCCGCCGACCACGGCCCCGGTCCAGCTCACGCAGTCGCGGGTCCCGCTCGACGAGACCGCAGAGGCCCTGGCGACGCCGGATGCCAACGGGAACCTGCCGATCGTCGTCCTCCCGCTGCATTCGCTTCGCATCCGGAACGAGCTCGTCGCGGCCGGCGCCATCGCGCTGGCAGTGAGCCTGTTCGTCAACATCGACCTGGCGCTTCGGGGCGCCCTCCTCACGCTGGGCGGCGTGCTCATCGTGCTTGGTGTCTTCCAGTCGTTCCGTGTCCCGGTGCCGGAGTCGTCGCAGGCGATCCTGCTGCGGCGCGGACGGTTCATGAAGACGCTCGGGCCCGGCAACCATTTTGTTCCGCCGTGGATCATCGTCAGCCATTTCGTGACGATGCGAGAGACGCCGTTCGACGCTCCGGCGACGGAGATCCCGACCCGCGACGACGTCCGCACCAACGTCGACATCCTGATGACCTTCAAGATCACGGCACCGGAGCGGTTCGTGTTCACGATCGCGGCGCCCGACTTCGATCAGGTGTGCCAGGCGACTTGCCAGGAGACTGTCCGTTTGCTGATCCGCTCCAAGGGCTCCGACGAGGTCCTCGACATGGGCGAGGTCGACAACGAGTGGCTGCGCGCCGCCATCAGCGAGGCCTTGGATCGGTACGGCGTCGAGATCGTCCGCGTGGTCCTGACCCATGTCCAGCCTCCGGCCGAGTTCGTCGCCTCACGGGAAGCTCGTCGACTGGCCTCCGTCCACCGCGCCGAGGAGGTGGAGCAGCACACCTTGGAGCTCCTGCGCCAGTCGGATCGTGAGGCGCTGGAGCGGCAAAAGATCGCCGCCCGTCGCGAGGCGATCGAACTCGAAGCGGCAAACGAGGTCGCTCGCCTCGAGCGGCTCGAGACGCGGATCCGCGAGTACCCGGCCGCGATGCAATGGGACATCGAGTCGCGCCGGCTCGATGTCGCCGCGAACCTCGCCGGCAACACTCGCGCGATGGTCCAGGTCGGGCCGGCGGCGGACGTCGCGGCGTCGCTGCTGATGCACACGATGCCGGACGACGGTGGTCAGGCCAAACCGGCCGCCGGGCCGGCGCCAGCGCCGGCCGACGGCGCGAGCCGTTCCGCGCGAGCGTCACGGCCCAAGCGCGAGGCGTCCTAGCGGTCGGGCGGGCTAGACGGCTCCTCGGAGCCACCCTCGGTCGGCGGCTCCGCCGAAGCGGTCCCGCCCGGTGCCGCGTTCCCCTCGACCTCGGACTCGCCCTCGGGAGGGGCGGCCTCGACCGACTCGTCGACCATCGACTCGTCACTCGCGGTCGCCGTCGTTCCTTCAGCAGGCTCGACGACCTCGTCATCCGCTTCGGCTCCCGGCTCCGATCCCGTCCCTTCCGGTGGTGGCTCCGTCACCGGCTCTCGACGTGACCGCACGTACAGCACCGCCGCGACGATGAGCGCGATGATCCCCAGCAGGCCGACGATCGCCCCGAGCTGGAGACCGTCATCGGCGACGACCTCCGACGTGGTCGCCACCGGCACGGTGATGCCGCTGAGGGGGTTCCCCTTGGTGATCACCGGAACGCCGGTGCGGTTCTCCCAGCGCTGGTCACCGTCGACGATCCCCGCCGCGACGACGTAGCTCGGCGGCTTGATCGATCTTGGCCGGGTCGAACGCGACCGAGAAGGCGATCGGCACACCGGCCGGAGCGACCTCGACGTCGATTCCCATCGTCGTGTCGGTGGCTACGTCGAGCAGGACGGCCGCCGACATCGCCTGCGGGCCGAGCTCGATATCGGTGCCACTGATCGAGCCGGTGACTGCGCCCTTCAGGAGGTCGGTGCGATACACGAGCTGGATGTCCAGTCCGGAGGACGGAGCACCCTTGGTGATGACGGGCGTGCCCTGCCCCGTCGCCCAGATGCGCTCCCCATCGATGATGGTCGCCTGGACGGTATAGGTGGTCTGCGGGTCGATCCCCACGGTGCCGTAGGGAACGGCGAATGCGATGGGTACCTGGCCGGGCGAGACGATGGTCTGGCTCGCCACGATCGAGCCGGCGGTGGGCTTGCCGGCGCCCTCGACGATCGCGATCAGGGCGATCGCGTCATCGGTGAGGGCGGCCTTCTCGCTGTAGTCCAGCGTGCCGGTCAGGGTCCCGGGCCCGGGCGCAACGGAGGCTAAGGGTGGCGGTGTCGTGGCCACAGCCGTCTCGCTGGCCGTCGCGGTGGGCGTCGGCGTGGGTGTCGCGGTCGGCGTCGGCGTGGGAGTCGGCGTCGGCGTGGGAGTCGGCGTCGGTGTCGGCGTCGGCGTGGGAGTCGGCGTCGGTGTCGGCGTGGGTGTCGGCGTCGGTGTCGGCGTGGGTGTCGCGGACGGCGTGGGCGTGGGCGTGGCCGTCGGAGTCGGACTTGGTTCCGGGGTCGCGGTCGGCGTCGGGCTTGGCTCCACCGTCGCAGATGGTTCGACCGACACCGATGGCTCCACCGAGACCGATGGCTCCACCGACACTGATGGCTCGACCGACGGAGTGACGTCCGGGGCCACCGGGATGGTCTCCGGGCGTGCCTCGACGCTGACCTCCAGCGGCGTCGCCGGCGTGCCACCGACGATCGCGGTGACCGCCGAGGTCGTCCCCCAGACGTTCGCGCCATCGACGATCGCCGCTCGAACAGCGTAGGTGGCGTCGGGATCGACAAGATCAGGCTCGTAGCCAAGCTCGAACGGGATGGTCGCGCCCGGCTCGAGGTTCGTTACCGTGTCGACATCGACCAGCGTCCCCGTGTCCTGCTTGACGAGCGCGGCGATCGCCACGGCGTCCTCCGTCAGCGGTTGCCGGTCTGTTCGCAGGATGTCGCCGCCGATCGTCGCCGGCTCAGCGCCGTCCGGCTCGACGGGCACCTCCATGTTCAGCGACGGTCCACCCGTGATCACCGGCACCGGAACCGGCGTGTTCCATTCGGTATCACCGTCGACGATCGAAGCGACGACAGCGTACGAGTGATCTGGATCGATCCGCGCGTCGTCGTAGAGGACCTCGAACGCGATCGGCAGCGAGCCGGGTGAGTCGATGCGCTGCTCACCGATGATCGCGCCCGCCTCCGGGGTCGCCGTCTGGTCGACGATCGTGATCACCGCGACGGCATCGTCCGATAGGGGCACGTCGCCTTCCGACGTGATCACCCCGTTGAGGACGGTCGTGGCGGCAACGACCCGCCCGGCGGGTACCAGCACGATCAGGGCGAGCGCGATGGCGAGCAGTAGCGAGGCGATCTTGCGGTTCATTCGTCAGCACTCCTTGGAGACGGTCGTGTCAGGCGGCAATGGAACCCCAAGCGCAGTGAGCACGCCCTCTGAGCTCACCTCATCGGTCGCAAGGCGAGTCGACCAGTCGTTCCTGCAAATTTCAGCGTCTGTGGATGTCCGCTCCCGCGTCGAAGACGAAAGCGCGGATGTCCCCGCCGCGCTCGGCTACCTCGCCGAGGGACCATAGGAAATCGAGGTACTCGGGGTCGACCGGTGGGCTCTCCGATGACACCCGCAGGCCCGTCCTCCTCAAAGCGATCGCGGATCCAAGCAGGCTGGCGACCAAGTCGTCGACGGCCTGCTCGACCGTCGCTCCGTGGCCATAGCCCCAGCCGCCGAGGGTCACGCGGACCCGGCCCCCCGCGACGCTCGTGCGCAGGAGGCGAGACCCAGCCATCCACCGGCGCCGCGATCATCCGCGGGCTACTGCCGGGCCATCGCGAGTCGATATCGCTCGTCCGGCGAGATCATGTGGTCGGCGTCCTTGGCGTCACCCTCGAGGTCGATCTGGACCCATCGCACACGACCGTTGAAGGTCGTCTTGCCCTCGACCAGGTCGTCCGTGACGGGTGTCGCCGAGTCGGTGCCGACGTCAGTGGTCTCGTCGGCGGAGAACGCCATCGGCACGGTCGCATCGACTCGACCCTCACCGACCTTCGAAGCATCGACGTACAGGCTGGCGGAGCCACCCTTGCCGACGCCGCCGCCGTCATAGGCGAACTCGACGCGTAGCTGGTGTTCGCCGGATGGCACGACCTCGTCGCCGTAGACCTTGAAGCGCTGGATCCCGAACAGGTTGTAGCAGTAGGCCGGGCGCCCCTCGTGCATGTATAGCGTCCAGCCCCCGAACGCGCCCCCCTGCGCGACCACGCATCCTTGGCCACCGCGCTCTGGGACGACGACCTCGGCCGTGATGGCATGGGACTTGTTCTTGATGACAATGACCGAGTTCTCGGACAGCCTGCCCATCCCACCGAACAGCACCTGCGTGTTGCCGCGGATCAGTTGCGGGCGACCGGCCAGATCCGAATTGAATTGCTCGAACCGCCGGTCGTCGAGCGGCAGGACGTTGTATTTCGTCGCCTCGATCAGGAACAGGCGTTGGAGCTGCGCGAGCTTCTCGGGCTGCTCGGTCGCGATGTTCCGTGACTGCGTCCAGTCGTCGGGCCCGTACAGCTCCCAGACGTCATCATCGAGGGCCGGGACCTTCGTGGCAGCCCACGGGATCGAATGCCTCGTAACCGCCGTCCAGCCCTCGTGATAGATGCCCCGGTTGACGAACATCTCGAAGTACTGGGTGGTGTGCCGATCGTCGGCCTTGACGTCATCGAACGAGTACCCCATCGAGACTCCCTCGATCGGCGCCTGCTGGATGCCGTTGACGAACGTGGGCGCCGGCAGTCCCGCAGCCTCGAGGATCGTCGGGGCGACGTCGATGACATGGTGGAACTGGCTCCGGACCTCGCCCTTTGCCTTGATCCCATTCGGCCAATGGACGACCATCCCATTGCGAGTTCCGCCCCAATGGCTGGCGACCTGCTTCGTCCACTGGTACGGCGTATCCATCGCGTGGGCCCAGCCGACCGCGAAGTGGTTGTACGCCGTCGGCGTGCCGAATTCGGCGATCTTGGAAACCATGAATTCGGTGGTTTCGACGCCGAAGGCGCCGTTGAGCGTCACCAGCTCGTTGAAGCAGCCGTTCGGCGTGCCCTCGGCCGAAGCTCCGTTGTCACCGACGATATAGAAGATCAGCGTGTCGTCGAGGATCTCCAGTTCCTTCAGCGAATCCACGAGCCGACCGACATGGTGGTCAGTGTGCTCGAGGAAGCCCGCGTAGACTTCCATCTGGCGAGCGAGCACGGGCCTGAGGTCGGCTGGCATGTCCTCCCAGCCTGGGATCTCCGGCGCTCGTTCTGTCAACTCCGCGTCCGGCGGGATGACGCCTAGCTCCTTCTGACGCGCGATGATCCGCTTGCGCTGTTCGTCCCAGCCGTCGTCGAACATGCCCTTGTACTTGTCCGACCACTCCGGCCGAACGTGGTGAGGAGCGTGCGTCGCGCCTGGCGCGAAGTAGGCGAAGAACGGCTTATCGGGCATGAGCGCCTTCTGCTGCCGGATCCAGTCGATCGCCCGATCCGTCATGTCTTCGGTGAAGTGATACCCCTCCTCGGCGGTCCTGTCGGGTTCGATCGGGACCGTGTCCTGGTAGATCGCCGGGGCGTATTGATTCGTCTCGCCGCCGATGAAGCCGTAGAAGTGCTCGAAGCCGCTTCCGGTCGGCCAGGCGTCGAACGGCCCCATGGGGCTCGTCTCCCAGACCGGCACCTCATGGCATTTCCCGAACTGGGCGGTCGAGTAGCCGTTGAGCTTCAGGACCTCCGCGACGGGCGCCTTGTCCTTCGGCCGAACGGAGTTGTAGCCCGGGGCGGAAGTCGCGATCTCGGTGATACCGCCCATGCCGACCGAGTGATGGTTGCGGCCATTGAGCAGCGCGGCCCGTGTAGGCGAACACAGAGCAGTGGTGTGGAAGCGCGTGTAACGCAGGCCCTCGCCCGCGAGGCGCTCCAGCGTGGGCGTGTTGCAGGGACCGCCGAAGACGCTCGACGATCCGAACCCCGCGTCGTCGATGAGGATGATCAGGACATTCGGGGCCCGGGCAGGCGGACGGATCTGCGCGATCGGCGGGAACTTGGTGTCCGGGTCCTTGGCGTCGTAGGTCGTGACACCGACCCATTGCGGATCAGGGATCGGCAGATGTGTTCGATCCCGCGAGTCGTTGTCGCCCATGTGCGCCTTCCTCCGATGCCGCAGGGATCGGCCTCAGGGCGACCAGCGGCGGTCTAGGCAGTCCGTGAAAAGTCTCACTGTCAATGTGACTGTCCGGTCGGCGGCCGCATATGGCGCAGACACGCGTACCCGCGTGGTGCCACCGCGTATGTCGGTCATGCGTCGGCGCGAGCCGCTACCCGATCTCGACGCAGCGCTAGTGAGTGCGCCACCGCGTCACGGCTCGCTGGACGATGAGCGTCGAGCAGCCGGCGACGATCAGGCTTACGAGGTTCACGCCAAGGACGGCTAGCGAGCCCAGGGCGCGAGGCCAGTCGCCGAGCCCGGCAGCGACGCCGGTCATCGCGGCTGCCGGGATCGTCGTGACCGAGATGGCGACACCCACCGCGGCGCCGGCTCGACTCTCGAAGGCGAGCACGCCGGCGACGCCCGCCCCCAGCGCGACGCCGATGGTGCCGACGCCCACATGACTGAATGACGCCATCAGCCCTTGCGAGAGGTCGATGCCCGGGAGGATCCCCAGTAGGTCGAGGAGTTCGACGACCCCGAAGGCGGCGGCCGTGGCGAGTCCGAGCCCCAGGAGAAGCGTCGCCGTGCCGCGCCCTACGAGGCTCGATCGCCCGGACACGAGGCCGACACACGCCGCGATGAGCGGGACGAGGTCGGGGCTCACCGCCATGGCGCCAACGATGAGGATCGGGTTGTCGATGATCACGCCGTAGCCGGCGATGATGCCGGCGACGAACATGAGGCCGAGATATCGACCCACGACCCTGGATTCCATGCGGGCCGAGCTCAGGACGTCGGCCCACACCAACACCGATCCGCCGGTGACGGAAGCCCCGGCGGGCTGGATCCAGGTGCGTCGCGCCAGGCCGATGTCGCCGGCCGGGACACCGAGTGATCCGAGGGCCTCCATCACCTCGTCCGCGACGAGGGCGTCCACTTCAGCCAGGACGTGCGTCGTGCCGTCTGCAGATGCAGGCAACGCGGTCGCACGGCGCACGCCTTCCATGCCGTCGAGCAGCCCGAGGGCGTCGGCTCGCTTGTCCGCCGCGACGAATGCGTGCAGGTCGAGCATCAGCCCCGGTCACGCGGGGAGACGTCGGTCAGCCGGGCACCCGAAGGCCTATTCCCGGGCCAGCATCGCGGCCGCTTCCTTCTCGAGGTCCTTGTAGTGGTCGTCGCCGACATTGACCTCGACCTGGTGGATCGTGCCTCCCGCGAACTTGTTCGGGGACTTGTATTGCGAGCTCACTGCATCGCCTGAGTCGCGGCCGATGCACAGCCCGTCCCCGCAGAGCGTGAACATCCCCACCTGCGTTCGCATGGGTCCCGTCGCGACGACGTCGTCGTTTACGTAGAGGTTCGCGGTGCCGTGGGTCTCGTGGTATTGGCCCATCGACTCCTTGATGAACTCCATGCCAAGCACGTATTCGCCCGGTTCGAGCTTGTCGGAGACGAGTTGCTGCTCCGGCGGGACGCCCAGGAAGTTGTAGACGTACCACAGCTTCTGGTCCTTAAGGAACAGCGAGTGCCCTCCGAAGCGCGAGCCATGGGCAAAGATCACGCCGCTCGCCTCGGGTGTATTGATGGTCACATCGGCGAGGATCTTGAATGACCGGCTGCGCGTGTTGACCGCAACCGACTCGGGCACGTCGGCCGTGTCCGGGTAGTAGACGAAGTTGGCGCGTGGCGGCTCGGGCTGTGGCCGCGGATCGTTGATGATCTCGATCGGGAAGCGGTCGTCGAGCGGCAGGACGTTGTACTTGTCAGCCTCCTCGAACCAGGCGGCGATCAGCTGCTTGAGCTTTTCCGGCTCCTGCTCGGCGAGGTCTGTCGCCTCGGAGCGGTCGACATCGGTATGGAACAACTGCCACACGTCCTTGTCGAAGTTGCCGAGGCCCGACGTTGGGCCGTGCACTGTGACGGCCTTCCAGCCCTTCTCCCAGATGCCGCGCGTGCCGAGCATCGCGTAGTACTGGCGCTCCTTGGGCGTAGGTGCGTCCGCATTGTCGAAGCTGTACGTCATCGAGTCGCCAGGCAACGGCACCTGTTCGTGCCCGTTCAGCGTCTTGGGGAACTCCAGACCTACGGCCTCGAGGATGGTCGGCACGATGTCGGTCGAGTGGTGGTACTGGTGACGGACCTCGCCACGGGCCTTGAACCCCTTCGGCCAGTGGATGACCATCGGATCGGAGACGCCGCCTTGGTAGCTGTATCGCTTGAACATCCGATACGGCGTCGAGAAGGCCATGGCCCAGCCGGTCGGATAGTGGTTGTACGTGTTCGGGCTGCCGAGGTCATCGAGGTGCTTGAGGTTCTCCGACATCTCGTCCGGCCAGCCGTTGAAGAACTTGTTCTCGTTGACCGATCCATTGGGCGTCCCTTCGCCGGAGGCACCGTTGTCGGCGCAGTAGAAGATCAGAGTGTTGTCGAGCTGGCCGGTCTCCTCCAGGTAATCGATGATCCGGCCGACCTGCGCGTCGGTGTATTCGCTGAAGCCTGCGTAGACCTCGGCCATCCGGCTGAAGAGCGCCTTCTCATCGGCTGACAGCGAGTCCCAAGGTCGGACGTCGTCGGCTGGAGAGTGGGTCCCCTCGGGCATCGGGTTCATCGGCGTGAGGTCGGTGCCCTCGGGCAGGATGCCCTTCTCGATCATCCGCGGGAGCACCCACTCGCGGTAGGCCTCGTAGCCGTCGTCGAACTTGCCCTTGTACTTGTCGATGTACTCCTGCGGGGCATGGTGCGGAGCGTGGTTGGCTCCTGGGCAGAACCATTGGAACCATGGGCGCGACGGTGCGCTCGCCTTGACATCGCGGATCATCTGGATGGCCTGGTCGGCCAGATCCTTGGAAAGGTGGTACCCCTCTTCCGGCGAATACGGCTCGTCGATGTAGTGGTTGTCATTCACCAGATCGGGGTACCAGTTGTTCGTCTCGCCGCCCAGGAAGCCGTAGAAGCGGTCCCAGCCCTGGTGCAGCGGCCAGGTCTCCTTGGTCCCTCCGGTCGCCAGGTCGTCGACGGGCACGTTGTGGTTCTTGCCCAGCCAGAAGGTGCTCCAGCCGGCCTGGCGCATGACCTCGGCCAGCGTCCCGCACTCCGGCGGGATGTGGGCACTCGCACCGGGGTACCCGATCGAACCTTCGGTTATGCAGGCCATCCCATTCTGATGGTGGTTCCGCCCGGTCAGGAATGTGGAGCGTGTCGGCGAGCACAGGGCGGTCGTGTGCCACTGGCTGTACATCAGGCCGTTGTCGGCGAGCTTCTGGAGTGTCGGCATATTGATCCGCCCACCGAAGGGGGACCAAGCTGCCAGGCCGGTATCGTCGTACAGGATGATCAAGACATTCGGCGCGTCCTTGGGAGCCTTCGGTGGGACGAACGGGTCCCAATCCGGCGTCGAGTCGCGGACATCCAGCTTGATCGTGCCCTTGAACGGTTTCGCCATGGGTCAGCCTCCTCCGTCGTGGTGGTGTATTGAGTGATCCCTGGTCATGAACTGAGTACCGCCGCACCGGCCGGGTCGGGTGGTAGCGGCTCCTCCCACCGCAGGAGTCGCGCGAGGACGCGGAACGGGAAGCCCACTGCGAAGGCAAGCAACGTCGCCGGCCAGATCGTCAGCCCGAGCCCCGCGTCCGCGATGATGTAGACGACGCTGGTGAGGACGGCCGTCCCCACGAACCATTCGCCCCGGACGAAGTGCTGTGGCGTCACCCCCGACGTGATGTCGATCAGGAAGCGTCCGGCCGTCGGGCCCACGACGCCGATGAGGATGCACGCCAGGTACGGCAGCCCTGCCTCGAGTGCCTTGTTGGCGCCGACCGCCGCATACCACGGCAGCGAGAACGCCGACATGAAGTCGAATACCCGCGCGCTTCGAGCGGCATCGAGCTGACCCGAGATCCGAAGCGCCAGGAAACCGGCGACGGCGCACAGGATGAGGTACCAGGCATTGGTCAATGCCGACGGCACGTCATTGAGCAGGACGTCGCGACTCACGCCGCCTCCGATGCCGCCGAAGACCGCGATCAGGAGGATGCCGACAACCGTGTACTTGCGGTAGTGCGACGGCTGGCGCGCCAGGAGGGCGCCGTTGAACGCGTTGGTCGTGGCGGCGATCAGGTCGATGATGGTGAAGTCGCCGAGACTGAAGTCGGCGAACAACGTCACATCCATGGAACGGGCCCGCCGAGCGCAATCTGCGTATGGTGCCCCCTTGGCACAGGACGGTGGACCACGGTCATCACGTCGGTTTAGCCGGGCTGCGGGACGGGCTGCTGGGATCCCGGCGATGACGGCCGAGCCGGCACCGTGTCCTGCTCTTGGTAGGACGCCAGCAGCCGGTGCTCCTCGTCCTTGCGCGGGAACTTGAAGAAGACGAGCGCGGCGCCCAGGAGGACGGCGATGATGCCGGCCAGGTACGCCCACTGGTCGCCGGCCAGGAACGCCACTTTCGCGGCCGCGATGATCTGGTCGCTGTACTGCGGGTACTGTGCAGCGATATCGGCCGCACCCGCGTACGACATCGTGAGCTGGTTCTGCACGCTAGTCGTCAGATCGGGATTCGGCGGAGCCCCTGCCAGCGCGGCGGCTGCGGCGGCGGCGTAACCGGCCGTCAGCAACGCCCCGAAGATCGACTGCATGATCGCGCCGCCAAGGTCGCGCTGAAGGTCGGCGGTCCCGGACGCCATCCCGGCGCGTGTGACCGGTACCGAGCCCGTTAGGGACCTTGACGCGGGGGTTCCGGCGAGCCCGACCCCCACCCCAACAAGGGCGTAGCCGAGAGCCACGACGAGGTAGCTGCTGCCCTCGCCCCAGAGCAGCAGCATCGTCAGGAATCCGCCGAGGACGAACACGTATCCGAACATGAGCGTGAAGCGCGCGCCGCGGGCCTCGACGATCACGGCCGACCGAGGGGCGACGAGGACCATCGCTAGGGCAGCCGGGATGATCGCCGTTCCGGCCTCGAAGGTCGAGTACTGCAGCACGTTCTGGAGGTATTGCTGGCCGATGAACATCGCGCCCATCAGCGATCCGAAGACGATGATGCCGGCCAGCGCGGCGACCCAGAACGTCGGCCTAGCCGCGATGTCCAGGTCGTACAGGGGATCCTTCGCCCGACGTTGGCGGATGACGAAGGCGACGGTCGCGGCCACGCAGATACCCGCCAGCCCGATCACGAGGGCAGCCATGTTGGGCACCGGCGCGAAATTGATGGCGAGGATGAGCGTCCCGACCAGGACCGCCGACAGGATGCCGCCCAGATTGTCGACCGGATCCACGGTCTCGTTCACGTGCGCCGGAACGAACCGCCACGCCATGAAGAGGGCGACGGCCGCGAGCGGCAGCGTGATCAGGAAGACCGATCCCCAGTCGAAGCGCTCGAGGAGGAAACCCGCCACCAGGGGGCCGAGGGCCGCGATGGCGCCACCGAGGGCCGACCACAGGGCGATGGACTTCGTTCGCCCGGGCCCGGGAGCCCAGAGTGCGGTGATGAGGGCGAGCGTGGTGGGGTAAGCCATGCCCGCGGAGATGCCGCCGACGATCCTCGCGACGATCAGGACCTCGATCGTGGGCGCGAACGCCGCCACCAGGCAGGCTGGGATCGACAGCCCGATACCGAGTAGCAACAGCATCTTGCGGCCGTAGCGGTCCCCGATCGCCCCGAGCCAGAGCACGGATGCGGCCAAGCCCAGCGAGTACCCGACCGCCACGAGATCGAGCGCTGTCTGCGACGCCGTGAAGGCCAGGCCGATCGATGGCAACGCGACATTTGCCACCGACAGGTTGAGGTTGGCGACCGCCGCGACGAGGATCAGGGACGCGAGGATCAGGCCTCCGCCCGATGGGATGCCGGCATCGCCCGGCTCCTGGGCGGTCTGCGCTACGGATGCAGGCCCCGGGGCGGTGTCCTCTGCCATTAGAGTCGCCGGCGATCAGGCGTTGGACTGGCTGCCTGCCCAGAGCGCGAACAGGCGAAGGAAGTGGCCCATGCCGGCCACGAGCAAAGCCAGGAAGATCGGCCCACCGATCGCTGAGAGTGACAGGCCGAGCGCCTGAAGGAAGTTGAATGCCGGACTCGACGCCAGGTCGAGGAACCACAGGACGCCGGACACGACCGCATAGATCACGGTGAACCATCCGATGTACACGAAGAACGTCGCGACGTTCGCGAGTGTCCGGGCTTCTGCGCGGATGTCCATGGCCCTCACTCCTTGCACCGCCGGGTTGCACACGCATGGCCCCAGTCGTGTCTCGATGGTGGCGACGTGGCGCACTGAGTGGGATGGCGCGGACAGGTCGCGTGACGGGGGCAGGCCAGCCTCTTTCGCGCGCGTAGGGCGCCGGGAGCGGGACTCGCCGGCGCTCAGCTCCGCGGGCGCACGATGCAGCGAAAGCCGATGTGCGCAGTCGACGTCTCGACGGCCTGCGCCTGTCGGGCCGCCGGCCTGTAGCGAAGGCAATAGTTGGGAGCGCACAGGTGGGAACCGCCCTTCACCACGCGTCGCGGGAAGTTCTCACCCGGGCGGCCCGTGTCGTAGCTCTGGTCGGGCGAGGTGACACGAGGATTCGAGACCGGCCCGCAGCAGGCATGACGCGGCTCTTCGTCGTGATGCGGCGTATAGAAGTCGGTCGTCCACTCCCAGACGTTGCCTGCCATGTCGTACAAGCCGTAGCCGTTCGGCGGGAAGGTGGCTACCGGCGAGGTCCCCTCGTAGCGATCCTCGAGCGTGTTCTGCCACGGGAATTCGCCCTGCCACGTGTTGGCCATCATCCGGCCCCGCGGTTTGAACTCGTCGCCCCATGTGAACATCTTGCCCTCGAGACCGCCTCGCGCGGCGAACTCCCACTCTGCCTCGGTGGGCAGGGCCTTATCCGTCCAGGTCGCATAGGCTTCGACGTCCTCCCACGCGACGTGCGTGACCGGGTGCCGCTCTCGCCCGTTCAAGGTGCTCCCGGGTCCTTCCGGGTGACGCCAGTCCGCGCCGGGCACGTACCGCCACCAATTCCGGTAATCGTCGAGAGGGACGGGGCCCCGGGTGCGCTGGAAGACCAGCGATCCGGGCACAAGCATGTTCGGGTCCGCGTCCGGGTAGTCCGCAGGATCGAGCGGCCGCTCGGCGAGGGTGACGTAGCCGGAGTCCTTCACGAAACGGCGGAACTCCGCGACCGTGACCTGGTGGAGGTCGATCCAGAACCCGTCAACAGCGGCGTCGTGGACTGGTCGCTCCTCGGCATAGTGGTCGTCGGAGCCCATGAGGAACGAGCCACCAGGGATCCAGGCCATGTCCTTTGCAGGCGGCGCTCCGGATCCGTCGACCGTGGCCTCAGCGGTCACGCCGGTGCGTCTCCCACAGGTCGTTGAGGACGCGCGGACGAAGTTCGTCCTTTCGGACGAATGCCGCTGCGGAGCACGAGGCAGGGCTTCTGCCCTGAAGCCCGTCCCCGGTCGATGAGGTCAGGACGACGACGGTGTCCGGGAGTCGGTCCACGATGGCCCGGCTCGCGTCACAACCGTCGATCCCGGGCAGATGGACATCCATCAGGACCAGGTCAGGGGCGAGTTGCGTCGCGGCGCTGATGGCCGCTTCGCCCGTGCAGGCCGTCCCAACCTCCTCGAAGCCGTCCGTCGCTTCTGTGACGGCATGCACGGCACGCCGGAACGACTCGTGGTCGTCGACGGTGAGGACCCTGACCACCATCTGACCCTCGCGCTGGGCTGTGGGTAGCAGTTCGTGATCGGCCGTTGTGGCGCTCCAGGCCGACGGTGTCACGCCTTCTACTCCGTCCCGGCCCACGCTACTGACCTCCGTGTACCAGGTGCTCGTCGAGGCGGGAACCACGTCGTGCCGCTCCTTGAACCACGGTCCCTCGGCCGGAGCCTGACCGGCCGCAGCGGGGCCAGCAATGGGGCGGACGCGACTGCCC
Organism: uncultured Chloroflexia bacterium; assembly: GCA_963813535.1. Taxonomy (GTDB): domain Bacteria; phylum Chloroflexota; class Limnocylindria; order Limnocylindrales; family CSP1-4; genus SPCO01. The sequence continues at coordinate 991,042 of CAWEZH010000003.1, forward strand.
CACGGGGGCCGTCACTCGCGATCCGGCGCTTCGGTGACCGCGGTGTCCGAGTCCTCTGCGCCGGCGTCGGGCACCGAGGTGACGAGCCATGTCTCGGCGGCGCCGATCGCGCGTCGCGTGGATTCGCCCAAGATCGGGATCACGCTCTCCAGCCAGACCTGTGCGCCGAGATCGAGCTTCCCACTGCGCACGAGCTGGACGCGGACATGCTCGTCGACACGGCCCAGGTAGAGCCGTCCACCACCGACGCAAGGCGGCCGGCATAGCGGTCGACGATCTGGATGAACGTCGCCCCGACCTTGGTTCGGCCGCGGATCCGAAGGATCACGACCGCGGACGGGGTGGCTTGCGACGTACCATGCGCTGGACCGAACCGGTTCCGCCGCGCGAAAGAGGAAAAGGTGTCGCGAGAGACGGGAACGGACGCCCCGGGGTCGGGCTCCGACGAAGAGTCACCCCGCGAATCCCCGCCGTTGCGCGGGACGAAGATCCATGCCCCCCGCCGCCACCGGGACACCATCCACCGGACACGATTGACGGACGTGCTGCGCGCCGCCCGACCGTCCTCGGTGCTCGTGGTGGCCCCGGCGGGTTTCGGCAAGACGTCCATCCTGGCCGACTGGGCCGAGATCGACGGGCGACCGTTTGCCTGGCTCTCGCTCGGCACGGCGGACAACGATCGCATGGTGTTGTGGGCCTACATCGCCGCGGCCCTGACAGCCGCCGGGGGTATGTCGTGGACCAGCGACGAGCTCTCGGCGATCGCCAGGGTGCCCGATCCGGTCGGCGTCGTCATCGCCCACTTGAGGACCGACCAGGAGATGGTCTTGGTCCTCGACGACTACCACGCCATCGAGAGCGAGGCGTGCCATGAGTCCGTGCTGCGCTTCATCGAGCTCGCGCCAGCCAACCTGCAAGTCGCGATCTCATCCCGGACCGCAGTGCCACTCCCGCTGGCGCGCCGCCGTGCGAACGGTGCCCTCATCGAGATCGGGTCGGGTGATCTCCGTTTCACGACCGAGGAAAGCGACGCCTTTCTGAATGGGTCGCTGGCCCTCGGGCTCGATGACGGTTCGGTCGTCACGCTCACGGAACGGACTGAGGGCTGGCCGGCCGGCCTGTATCTCGCCTACCTGTCCATCCGCAGGACGAAGGACCGGGCCGCGTTCATCTCCGGCTTCGGAGGGAAGAACCGTCTCGTCGGCGAGTACCTCACCGAGCAGGTCCTGACCGCGCTCGGGCCCGCCGAGCGCGACTTCATGCTGGTGACGTCGGTCGTCGATGAGGTGAACGGCCCGTTGGCCGACGCGTTGACCGGCACAGAAGGCTCGGCTGCGCGATTGGTCGATCTCGAACGCGCGAATGTGTTCATCACCCCACTCGACGACCGCCGCGAGTGGTACCGCTATCACCACCTGTTGCTCGAGCTCCTCCGCCTCGAGCTTGCGAAGACGACGCCAGAAATGCATCACGATCTCCACATCCGGGCGGCGACCTGGTTCGAGCAGGCGCGCGACGCCGATCGGGCCATCCAGCATGCCATCGACGGCGACGACGCCGAGCGTGCCGCACGGTTGATCAGTGCCTCCTATCTCCAGGCGCTCGAATGGGGGCGGATCGAGTCCGTCGTGGGATGGCTCGAACGCATCGGGGACGAGCGCATCAAGGCGGATGCCCGACTCTCGATCGTGAAGGCGTGGGTGATGCACTTCCTCGGTCTCCACGCCGATGGGGCTGCCGCCCTTGCCGACGCCATGGCGTCGTCCTACGTCGGTGTCCTGCCCGACGGTGCGAGCTCGGTCGAGGCCAGCGCCGCGCTCATGGGCGCGGCGTTCCCCGCCGGCGATGTCGGATCGATGCTGGCCAACGCGCGACGCGCCTTCGAGCTCGAGTCCAGACCCCCATCCCCGTGGCGGACGACTGTCCATGTACTGCTAGGGTTCGCCCTGGTTCGGGACGGATCCTTCGCCGAGGCCGAGCGCTACCTCGAGCTCGGATCCGAGCTCGCGATCCGATCCGACTCCTGGATGGACGCGGTCGGGGCACGAGCCTTGCGGGGGCGCGTCGCCATGCACGCCGGGGATCCGTCGTCTGCCGAGCGGTACGCACGGGAGGCCGTCGACCTGGCCGACGCGCACGGCGTCTCCCCGACAGCGTCCGGGGCATTCGCTCGCGTCGTCCTCGGTGGGCTCCTGGCGGAGATGGGCAACGCCTCGGAGGGAGCAGGACTCCTCGAGGCGACGATGGCTGCGGTGCGCACCTTCCGCGAGCCGTTGTCGCTCGCCGATACCCTCCTGGAGCTGACGCGGGTTCGGTGCCTCCTCGGCCAACGAGAGGCGGCGGTCCGATCGTTCGAGGAGGCCGACGCGATCATCGACGGCATGGCCGATCCGGGGTACCTGACGATCACTCGACGGGAGCTCGCTCGGGAGCTCTTCGGACCGTCGCAAGCGCTCGGCGAACCTCTGTCCGCTCGAGAGCTCGATGTCCTGCGGCTGCTCGCCGACGGCCTATCCAAGCGCGAGGCGGGGGAGAGGCTGTTCGTGTCGTACAACACGGTGCACTCCCATGTCCGGGCGATCTACCGAAAACTCGGGGTGACGTCCCGGGCGGACGCGATCGACCGAGCGCGCAAGCAGGGACTGCTGGGCTGATCGCCGCCATGTTGGGAGGAATGGACGGAATCACCCGGGTGAAAACCCATTCGAAGGGGTGACGCGACAGACAACACGTTCCACACTATCCGGTAGAGGACATATCACGAACCGATCGCGATCGGCCTAGGGGGTAGCTACGCGACCCGTCACGTCGCGGGACGCCGGTTCCTTGGAGGCAGGACCCGGGCGACATGTTCACCGACCACCCAGTCCAGACCCGCGCGCGGCGCTTGCTGCTGTCCGGTCAAGCCGTCTCGCGGCGCCACCGGACGGCCGCCCGCTGGATGGTTGCCGCGTGCCTGGCGTTCATCGCCGTCGCCGCGATGTTCCTCGTCGCGCCTGGATGGTTGACGGCGGGCCGCCCCCCGCTCATCGCCCTGGTCTTCGCGGTCTCGCTGGGGCTCATGGTCGACCTCTACCTCGAGGGCCGTGCCAGCGATCGTGAGCTGCGGTCGGCCCGAGTCGCGTTGCTCGATGCCCGCGACAACGAGCGGCTGCGCATCCAGCGCGACCTGCACGACAGCGCCCAACAGCGGCTCGTCAGCGTCCGGGTCCACCTCGGCTTGCTTGCGGAAGAATCCGATCGGTCCGCGGATCGCGCGAGCATCGACCAGCTCGGCCAGGAGCTCGACACGGCCCTCGCGGAGATCGGAGCCGTGACCAGAAACGAGTATCCGCAGATGCTCCGCCTGCGGGGACTCGCCCCGAGCCTGCGCTCGGCGACGAGGCGCTCTCCGATCCCGGTTACGGTCGACGCTGACGGGTTCGGTCGGTACCCGGAGTCGATCGAACGCAACGTCTACTTCTGCTGTCTGGAGGCACTCCAGAACGCCGTGAAGCACGGCGGCTCGACGGCCAAGGCGCGGATCCGGCTGTTCGGAACCGCGACCAGCGTCGTCTTCGAGGTCGAGGATTCCGGTGTAGGTTTCGACCCGGCGCGCATCAAGCACGGCGATGGGCTGGACAACCTGGCCGACCGGGTGGCGTCGATGCGCGGGCGCTACAGCATCGACTCCCGACCGGGCATGGGTACGCGGATCCGTGGCGAGATCCCGGTCCAGTCATGAGAAGGTCCCGCTTCCACCGGCACGCCGCGACGCTCCTGTCGCCTGGGGGCAGACATCTGCGTCCGGCGTGCCGGGTCTGATGCCGAGGCTGTAGCCGCCACTCGCGCATCGACCGGCCCGCCCCATTGTCGGAGGGTGTCGCCCCGGCCGAGCATCGCCCGGTCCCTCTAGTACGCGGGAGGCACCGTGAGCGAGACCCTGACCACGCTCCAGAATCTCTTCACGTTCGCGTTCGTCGTGTCGAGCATGCTGGGCATGGGTCTCGCGCTGACCCTCGACCAGATCCTGCAGCCACTTCGGAATGCGCGTCTTGTCGTGGTGGCCCTCGTCGCGAATTTCGTCATCGTCCCCGCCGTGGCGATCGCGCTCAGCCGGCTGATCCCCATGGACGAGCAACTCCAGATCGGCGTCATCCTGTTCGGGTCGGCCGCCGGAGCACCCTTCCTGCCGAAGCTCGCCCAGATCGCCAAGGCCAGCGTGGGCTTCTCGGTCGGTCTGATGGCCCTGCTCATCGTCGTGACCGTCGCCTTCCTGCCGATCCTCCTGCCGCTGGTCCTCCCGGGAGTCAGCGTCGACGCCGGCTCGATGGCGGTCATGCTCTTCGGCGAGATGCTGGTCCCGTTGGGGATCGGCCTTCTCGTCCGCCGGCGATTCCCAGAAGGCGCGGCCCAGATCTCACCGCCGATCGCCCAGGTCGCGAGCTTGAGCCTCGTGTTGTTGTTGGTGCTCATGCTCGGCCTGAATATAGAAAACGTGATCGGACTCTTCGGGAGCGGAGCGCTGGCGGCGACCGTGATCCTGCTCGCGGTCGCCATCGTGTCCGGCTACCTGCTGGGAGGCCCGGCCAGCGACACCCGCCAGGTCTTGGCGCTCGGGACCGGACAACGGAATCTGGCCGCTGCGTTCCTCGTGGCGACCGCGAACTTCGCCGAACAACCGAACGTCCTCGTCTACCTGGCCGGGGCTGGACTGATCGGCATGGCGATCCTGTTCCCCTTCGCGGCTGAGCTCGGGAAGCGGAACAGCGCAACCACCCCTCCGGTGCCCATCACGCCGGAACCCGCCAGCGGGCCCGCGGCCGGCACCTAGGGTCACGAATGAGCACACTCATCGACTTCTACGGCACGCAAGCCCGCATCCTGTGGGAGTGGCGAGGCGGCCCATGGGCTCTTCTGAAGCGTCTCGTGATCACCTTGCTCGTATCCACGTTCGCGCTGCTGATGACCGCCGCGATCGTCCCGGGCGTGGCCATCGGGCGAGTGATCGATGCGGCGATCGCAGTGGCCCTGATGGCGCTGTTCAACTCGATGGTCCGTCCCGTGCTGCTGACCTTCGTCGCTCCGAGATCGCTCGTGCTTCTGGGCGTTCTCGTACTCGTGCTCCAGGTCCTCACGTTCCTGGTGATCGTGCCGTTGGCCAACGGCGTGCAGGTCGATGGCTTCCCTTCGGCACTGATCGCATCGTTCGTGTATGCCGCGATCAACACAGCGCTGACGGCCCTCCTCGGTGTGGATCGTGGTGGCTCGTATTTCGGTCTGCTCGTCTCCAGCCTCCTGGCGAAGCGGGCCGCAGAGAAGACTGATCGACCCGGCCTCGTGATCATCCAGATCGACGGGCTCGCCCACCCCATCCTTGCCGCGCGGATACGCGCCGGGTCAGTGAACACGATGGCGAGTTGGGTCCGCGATGGCACCCACAAGCTCTCGCGTTGGGAGGCCATCCTCCCGTCGATGACGTCGGCGAGCCAGGCCGGGATCCTGCATGGCACGAACGATGGGATCCCCGCCTTCCGCTGGTACGAGCGTGACCGGCAGAAGCTGATGGTTTCGTCCAATCCCGACGACGCGGCGGAGATCGTGCGGCGCCTGTCGAACGGCGAGGGGCTGCTCTCGAACGATGGCGTCAGCATCTGCAATCTCATGACCGGCGATGCGACACGAGCGTACGTGACGACCGCTGCGATCAAGGACGAGTCGCAGGGGCTCGGCGACAGCCAGGCGTTCCTCGGCTTCTTCTTCAGTCCGAGCGGCTATCTCCGTTCGTTCTCCATGTTCCTCGGCGAGTTCGCCAAAGAGCGGTTCCAGGCGAGACGCACACGTCGGTCCGGAATCCAGCCACAGATGCACCGCGGCATGAAGTACGCGGGCATGCGCGCGGCGAGCAACGTGCTACTGCGCGACGTGAACACCTCGCTGATCATCGAGGAGATGTACCGCGGCGCGAACGTCATCTATTGCGACTTCACCGACTACGACGAGCTGGCCCACCACTGCGGCCCCGAGCGCGTCGAATCCCTCCAGGCCCTCGACGGTGTCGATGCCGCCATCGCCAACCTCGCCAAAGCGGCCGAGGACGCGCCACGGCCATACCGATTCGTGGTCCTGTCCGACCACGGGCAGAGCCTTGGCGCGACATTCAAACAGCGCTATGGCCAGAGCCTGGGCGAGGTCGTCCGCGACCTCATGAGCGGGCGGGCAAAGGTATTCCAGCAGAAAACGGCCGGCGAAGGCTCGACCTTCGTGAACTCCTTCCTGTCGGAGATCACCCGCAGCAAAGGGATCGGACCGACCGTCGCGCGAGCCGCCCTTGCTGATTCGACCACGGATGGCGTGGTCGACCTGGACCACGAAGAGGTGACCCTGCCTGCCGACGAATCGACGATCGCCGTGGTCGGCTCGGGCAACCTCGGGCTTGTGTGGTTCACCGGCTTTGACCACAGGCTGACGGTCGAGGAACTCGAGGAACTCCACCCGAACCTGGTCGCCACGCTGGCGGCCCATCCCGGCGTCGGCCTGCTGATGATGCGTTCGTCAGAGCGCGGCGCGGTGGTCTTCGGACCGCGCGGCATCCGCTACCTCGACGAGGATCGCGTGGAAGGCGAGGATCCGACCGCGATCTTCGGCGAACACGCCGTCATGAGCCTCAAGCGGGAGAACGCGATGACGCATGTTCCCGACCTCCTGCTGCTCAGCGAGTACAACCCGGACATGGGGGAAGTGGCCGCTTTCGAGGAGCTCATCGGATCGCATGGCGGTCTCGGTGGCTACCAGACGCGGCCATTCATCCTGCATCCCGCCGACTGGGAGCTTGACGAGCCGGTCCCGCTTGGTGCCCCGGCCATCTATCGGAACCTCCGCCGGTGGCTCGAATCGATCGGGATCCCGCTCGGAAAGCAGCCGCCAGTAGCGCCGGAGCCAGCCCCGGTGCCGACCGCGCCCGTCCCCGTCGAGGTCTAGCCTCGTTCGACGGCCTGCTCCTGGATCGGGCGTGATGACCCGAGCCGATGTAGGCTCGATCACCGATGATCCGCCGTGACGCGCTCGGCAGCCTCGTCCTCTTCGCGACGTTGCTCGTGGTCGCCGCGCAGCCGGCCCTTGCTGCGACACCCGATCCGGCGGACGACCCCACGCGCGTGTCGCTCTCGACTCTGCGCCCGCGCATCGCCGCGGCGGAGGACGATTTCAGCGCCCGTCTATGACGATGGCTGTCACGTCGCCAATCCCTCCACGCGGCCGACGCACTGCACCTATGGTCGCCGTGACGGCACGACACGCGTCGTCGTCATCGGGGACTCGATCGCTGCCCAATGGTGGGCGGCCATCGATGGCGCGGCTCGAAAGGGTGGCTGGCGCGTGACGTGGATGACCAAGACCGCCTGCCCCGCCGCCGACGTCACCGTGCGGAGCAGCGGCGCTCCATACGCCGCCTGCAACACGTGGCGGCGGAACGTCCTCGCCAAGGTCCGTGGTCTCGCCCGCGTCGACTTGCTGGTCATGGCCGGCTCGACCCAGTCCACCCTGCTGCGACGCACCAACGGAGCGGTCATCAGCGATTCGGCGGCCAAGCGCGCCGAATGGCAGGCGGGCTATCGGCGGACGGTCGACCGGCTGGCCGGTCAGGTTCGCCGCGTCGCGATCCTGCGGGACACGCCCGTGTTCTCGACGGTCGTGCCGAGCTGCCTGGCAGGCCATGGCGGGCGGACCGAGCCGTGCTCACGAGCCAGGTCGAGTGCGTTGTCGACACCACATTGGCAGGCGGAGACGGCCGTCGATGCAGCCTATCCCTGGGTGCGCGCCACCGACCTGACGGATCGCCTCTGCCAGCCAACCCGCTGCTGGCCGGTCACATCGGGGCGAGTCCTTCGGTACCGCGATGCGCACCACCTGACGAACACCTTCTCGGCCGCGATGGCACCGGCGATGTATTCGCGGTTGCGCTGGCTGATGCGCTGAGGCGTGGCCGGCCGGTCACCCGCCGTCCCTGATCGACGCATCGAGCGCCTGGATCGCCTCGCCGAGTACGCCTCCGGCGCGAACCGGAGGCGGCAATCGCTGCAGGACCTCCCGTACAGCAGGGGAGGCTCCGCGTATGGCCTCGGTCACCTCGTCCTGTGCCGCCGCCGGGTCGTGTGGCGCCGCGGCGGCCCTGGCAGCCGCCGCGTAGCCCGGCGCGCCGCGGGCGTGCGAGGCCATGTGGGCGGTCGCTACGGCGTGGCCTGCCGCCCGAGCTGCCGCGACCGCGGCCGGGTCGTCAAGGTCGCGTGCTGCGGCATGGGCGGCGACGGCCAGCGCACGGGCAGGGCCGACGCGAAGGTCTCCGCGCGCGAACGAACGAGCGCCCGCGATCGCCGCCCGCGGCCGCGCGTCGTCCGGTGCCGCGGCTTCGAAGAGCGCCAGGACGTGCTCAGCGCGATCTGCAGCCCACGCCGCCAGCACGCGTCGGTCGTCCTCGCTGAGCGTGAGCGCGCCAGGCTCCTTCGGCATCCCGACGAGCATCGCACAGGCATGCGGGGCCACCGCCAGCGGCACTGACGCCACCGGCGCTCCTGTCTACACTCGGGCGATGGCCTCACGTCCACCGGCGACCGACGAGCGGGACACGCGCGAGCTCCTCGTCGAGCTGCTGCGCGACTTCCACCGGCGGGGTTGGGTGTCAGGCACGGGCGGTGGGATCTGCGGCCCGTCCCACGACGGCGGTCTCCTCCTGGCACCGAGCGGCGTCCACAAGGAGCGCGTCCAGCCCGACGAGTTCTTCACGGTCGACCCGGCTGACGGTCGCGTCCTTCGGACGCCGGAGCGGACGGATCTGCGGCCGAGCGAGTGCAACTCGATCTTCTGTCTTGCCCATCGTGCGCGCGGAGCGTGGAGCGTCGTCCACTCACACGCGCTGTCGGCCGTGCTCGCCGGTGACGTCGCCGCGGCCACCGATGACGACCACATCTCGATCGCCGATCTCGAGATGCTGAAGGGCATCCCTGGCGTGACGAACACGGATGTCCACCTGGTGCCGGTGATCCGCAACACCCCCCGCGAGCCGGAGCTGGTCAGCCAGCTCGAGGCGGCCTTCGCCGACCCGCGGTTCGCGACGGCGCGTGCGGTCATCGTTCGCGACCACGGCGCCTACATCTGGGGCGACGACGTGCTCGACGCCAAGCGCCACACCGAGGTCTACCACTTCCTGTTCGAAGCCACGGTCGCTCGGCGCGACCGCCTACGGGAGGATCGAGCGTGAGCCATCACGAAGGCCCCAAGGATCTGTCGCACCTGACCAAGGTCGATGTTGTCGATGTCGCCTCGGCCGTCGAGGCCGACAAGCTGACCGACGCCGAGACGTTCAAACGGACGTACCTGGGCCACGGGTCGCAGTCGAGCGTGTTCGTGTTCCAGGGTCATCCCGGTCCGTTCCGGACGCACGTCCACGAGACGCACGACGAGATCGGCTACGTCCTGGAAGGCACCGGCTCCGTGACGGTCGGTGGCGTGACTCGCCCCGTCAAGAAGGGCGACGTCTGGGTCATCCCGGCGAATACGCCGCACGGCGGCGAATTCGAGGACGCACCGCAGGTCCTGTTCATCTCGTCGCCGATCGACGATCCGGAGAACCAGGACCGCGTCTGGATCGACTGAGCGGGCGTTCGCGGGCAACAAAAAAGGAGCAGGCCCGCGGACTCAGTCCGATGAACGCCCCCCGAGATGATTCCGTCCCCCGGGGCCTGCTCCGAAGTCAATCCTGCTACGTGGACCTTGCGACGCGCATTGCAGCGACGCCGCGCCGCAATCAGCCTTCGGGCTCGTGCTTCAAGGCGGCTGAGTTGATGCAGTAACGGAGGCCTGTCGGATCGGGTCCGTCGTCGAAGACGTGCCCGAGATGCCCACCGCACGACGCGCACATCGCCTCTGTGCGGGTCATGAAGAACGAGCGGTCCGTGCCGGTCGCGACGGCCGCCGGATCCACCGGCGCGAAGAAGCTGGGCCAGCCCGTGCCCGACTCGAACTTCGCGTCGGACTCGAAGAGCTCGGCCCCGCATCCTGCACACCGGTACGTGCCGGCTCGATGCTCATCCCAGAGGTGCCCGCTAAAGGCTCGTTCGGTCCCCTTCTGGCGGAGGACCCGGTATTGCTCGGGCGTCAGTTGTGCGCGCCATTCGGCATCCGACTTGGTGGCCGGGGCCGTGGTCTTCATGTCACTCATGGGGGCAAGCATAGGGCTGGACTGTGGCGACTCGATGACGTCATCACGCGGACGTCGTCACGGGCGAAGGCCGACCTGCCAAGCGCCGTCATTTGGGCTACCATCGCCTCCCTAAACTCTGGGTACCTAGGTGACGGAGGCGAGATACCTGTGGTTTCGAGCAATGGAGCGCCAGGGACCATCGGTATGGGTGTGGACGCAGCCGACCGCGGGCCGTCGCTTCGGGTCGGGCAGGCCGCGGAGATGCTCCAGGTCTCGATCGAGACGCTGCGCCGATGGGAATCGACAGGGCGTCTGCGGATGGCTCGGTCGGCTGGAGGCCAGCGGATCGTGCCGTTGGAGGAAGTGACCCGATTCCTCGCAGAGCGACGAACGCAAGCCACGGAACGCCCGATCGTTGCCGCGTCCGCCCGCAATCGGTTCCCCGGCATCGTCACCCGGATCGAGAAGGACCGCGTGGCAGCCGTCGTCGAGGTCATCGCCGGGCCGCACCGGATGGTCAGCCTGATGACCGCGGAGGCTGTCGATGAACTGGGCTTGCGGGTGGGCGACGAGGCCGTCTGCATCGTGAAGGCCACCAACGTCATCGTCGAAGTTCCCCAGAAGAAAGAGCCCCGCGCATGAGCACTCGGCTCGTGCTGGTCATCCTGACGCTCGTCGCGCTCGGGGCCTGCACGAGCCCTGGCGGGGTCGCGTCGCCATCCGCGTCCAGCGCGCAAGCGAGTCCCGCGAGCGCGTCCCCGGCATCGGTCGCACCATCGGTCGCAGCAGCAGACGTGACCATCTTCGGTGCCGCATCGCTCACCAAGGCGCTGGATCAGGCCAAGGCTACCTACGAGTCCGCCACGCCCGGGACGACGTTGACGATCTCCACGGACTCGTCTGCGGCGCTCGAGACGCAGATCGAGCAGGGCGCGCCCGCCGACGTGTTCCTGTCGGCCGACACGACCAACCCGCAGAAGCTGGTCGATGGGGGGCTCGCCGACGGCGATGCCGTCGTGTTCGCGGGCAACAAGCTGACGATCATCACGCCGACCGACAACCCAGGCGGCCTCGCGGGTCCATTGGACATCGGCAAGGCGGGGATCAGGGTGGTCGCGGCGGGCGACGCGGTGCCGATCACGAAGTACGCCACCCAACTCGTCGACAACCTCGCCGGGGAGGCCGGGGCGCCGGCGGACTTTGCCGCCGCCTACGCGGCCAACATCGTCTCGAAGGAGGACAACGTCGCCGCCGTTCGCGCGAAGATCGAAGTCGGCGAGGGCGACGCCGCGATCGTGTACGTCACCGATGCCAAGGCCTCCGACAAGGTCGCGACGATCGACGTGCCCGAGTCGGCCAACGTCCCGGCCACCTACGCCGGGGTCGTCGTCATGGCGTCGTCGAATACCGAGGCCGCCCACGCCTTCCTCGACTGGTTCGCCGGGCCGGACGGTCAGGCGATCCTCGCCGAGTTCGGATTCCTGCCACCGGCGTCATGACCGACGCGGTCGGCGAGCGCATGGCGCCGATCGACGCACCGCAGCGGCGGACGCGATCGCGCATCTCGTGGGGCGGGATCTCGGTGCTCGCCCTCGCCGGCATCTTCACGGCCTTCCTTGCGCTGCCCGTCATCACGCTCGTCGTCCGGTCCGTCATCGATGGGTCGCTTCGGGAGATCGTGGGCTCGTCGGCTGTCGTCGCCGCGTTGGCCCTGAGCCTGACCACGACAGCGGTGAGCCTCGTCCTGACAGTGATCTTCGGGCTGCCGCTGGCAGTCGTGCTGGCTCGGCGGTCGTTCCGGGGCAAGTGGCTGGTCGAGGCGGTCGTCGACCTTCCGATCGTGCTTCCCCCCGCGGTCGCCGGCCTCGCGCTGCTGCTGGTCTTCGGCCGGCGCGGCCTGCTCGCGGGACCGATGCAAGCGGCAGGCGTCGACATCGCCTTCACCGTCGTCGCGGTCGTCCTCGCGCAGACCTTCGTGTCGGCGCCATTCTTCGTCCGTGCGGCCCGCTCAGGGCTCGCCGGCGTGGACCGCGACCTCGAGGATGCGGCAAGGGTGGACGGGGCCTCCGAGCGCCAGTTGTTCCGGCGGATCACGGTGCCGCTGGCAGGCGCCGCGCTCGCGGCGGGCCTCGTGATGAGTTGGGCGCGGGCACTCGGCGAGTTCGGGGCGACGATCATGTTCGCCGGCAGCGTCGAGGGGCGGACGCAGACCCTTCCGCTGGTGGTCTACTCGGAGTTCCAGGCAGGCGAGCTCGACGCCTCCGTAGCGGCCGCGGCGATGCTCGTCCTGGCTGCGCTCGGGGTCCTTCTCTCGGCACGGCTCTTCCACTGGGGCCGAGTCCTTGACGTGAGGAGCCTCGGTTGATGGCAGGCAAAGGAGGAACGGCATGGAAGATCTCGGCTCGAAATCAGCTGGCCGGCACCATCAAAACGGTCACCGAGGGTGCAGTGATGAGCGAGGTGGTCGTCCAGCTTGAGGGCGGCGAGGAGGTGGTGGCCGCCATCACGGCCGAATCCGGACGTCGCCTGGCGCTTGCCGAAGGTGTCCGGGTCGTGGCCATCATCAAGTCCACCGAGGTGATGATCGCGGTCGAGGGAGAGTGACTCGAGATGACACGGGACTCGACGGCCGTGGACGGTCGAATGGAATTCCTCAACCCCGATGGCATCCACCGCAACCCGGCGTTCAGCAACGTCGCCGTGGTCTCGGGCAGCGTCCGCACGATCTACGTGGGCGGCCAGGACCCGATCGATGCCGAGGGGAACATCGTCGGCGTCGGCGACATCGCGGCACAGACGGAGCAGGCCCTGCGCAACGTGCGCACGGCTCTGACGGCAGCGGGTGCCGGGCCGGAACACGTCATCAAGTGGACCGTCTTCATCGTCGACGGCCAGGATTTCCGCTCCGGCTACGCGGCGTTCCAGCGAGTGTGGGGCGACCGACCCGATCCTCCGGTGATCACCGCCGCGGTCGTCGCAGGCCTAGCCCACCCCGACTTCCTCGTCGAGATCGATGCGATCGCCGTCGTCCCTGCGTGACCAGGGAGAGGACGGGTTGAAATCCGGGCCGTCGCCCGACTACCGTGGCGCTGATGAAACGGCGACTGTTGTCGGGAGCGTTCGCTGCGACCATCTCGATGGTCGCGCTGGCCTCACCTGTCTGGGCCCACGGTGACCACGACGCACGGCCGCTGGTGCGTCACCTTGAGGCGGGGCCGTACATCATCTCCCTGTGGCAGGTCTATCCCGATGTCGGGGCGGCGATGACACCGCACCTGATCGTGATGTTCGACGGCGAAGCGGCTGCTCTGCCGGCGCCTGACGTCACGGTCACCGTGAACTCGACCCCGATGGAGGTGCGGCCGTCGAACACGACGTCCAACGGATGGGAAACCACCGACGGCATCGCCGAAGGGGACGTGGTCAAGGTCACCATCTCCGACGGCAGCCAGGCGTGGGATCTCGATCCCGTGGTCGTGCCCCCGGCGCCGACCTCGATGCTTCCCATGCAGGAATTGATCTACCTTTCCATCTTTCTGACGGCCGGTACCGCGTGCTGGGTGGTGGCAAGGACCGCCCGCGCCTGGCGACGACTAGCGGCCCGACCGAGTGGAGCCACCGGATAGCGAACGGAGGGGTTCGAGCGTGACAGGGACGACGACCGCGACCAAGCAGGGATTCCTCGACAGGCTCAACGGACCGTGGCACGAGCGAGCCCTGTGGGTCTACCTCGCCATCGTGATCCTCCATTGGGTCGAGCACCTCTTCCAGGCCGCCCAGATCTGGATCCTCGGGATGCCGCGTCCCGAGGCCCTCGGTGCGCTCGGCTATGTGTTCCCCTGGCTGGTGAAGTCCGAGGTGATGCACTTCACGTACGCCGTGGTCATGCTCGCCGGACTCGTCCTGCTCCGACCCGGCTTCCGGGGCGCTGCTCGAGGATGGTGGACGGCGTCCCTGGCCATCCAGACCTGGCACCTCGTGGAACACACGACCCTTCAACTACAGGCGCTCGCGGGTCAGAACCTGTTCGGATCCCCGGTGCCCACCAGCTTCCTCCAGGTGTTCGTCCCACGACCGGAGCTTCACCTGCTCTACAACCTGGCCGTGTTCGTCCCGATGGTCGTGGCGATGTGGCTGCACACCCGTCCCGACCAGGCGGCCGCGAACGAGTGCAGCTGCGCCGATGCACCGGTCCGGATGGAGCAGGCGGGTCTGACGGGAGTCTGAACCGGGTCTCACCCGCGGGCCGCCGTCGGGGCGGCGTGGCGCCCTGACGGTTTCGCGAGACCACGCTATCCTCCGTCGGCTGTGCGACTGCTCATCGTCGAGGACGAGGTCGACCTCGCCACCGCTCTTGCTACCGGGTTGCGCCGCGAAGGCTATGCGACCGACACCGCCGCGAATGCCGCCGAGGCACGCGAGCGCCTCCAGGACACGCCGTACGACGTCGTGTGCCTGGACCTCGGGTTGCCCGACGGCGACGGTCGCGACGTCTGCCGTGAGCTGCGCTCCGGCGAGCTGGTGCTGCCGGACGCCACGCCGCCGCGCGTCCTGATGTTGACCGCCCGAGACCATCTCGACGATCGGGTGGGGGGACTCGACGACGGTGCCGACGACTACCTGGTCAAGCCGTTCAGCTTCGTGGAGCTCGCAGCACGGGTACGCGCTCTCGCCCGGCGTCCGACGACGAACGGCGGGGCCACGATCCGGCTGGGGAGCCTCGAGCTCGACGCCGCGCGGCACGAGGCCCATCGAAGCGACCGACGGCTTGACCTGACGCCGAAGGAGTTCGCGCTCCTGCGCTACTTCATGCTCCATCCGAGCGAGGTCCTGACACCGGAGCGCCTGCTCGAGCACGTATGGGACGACCGCGCGGACCCGTTCACGAATACGGTTCGCGTCACGGTGAGCAACCTCCGTCGCAAGCTCGCCGAGGCGGGGAGCGGACAGCCGATCGAGACCGTCGTCGGCGTGGGCTATCGGCTGGTGGAGGTCATCGCTTGAGTCGCTCACCGCTCCGCCGCCTCGCCGGGTCCGTTCGATCGGTCCGCTTCCGGCTGGCGATGCTGGTGACCACGGCCCTGATCGTTACGGCGGGTGTGCTCGTGCTGGGCATGAACCTGGCCCTCGACACGGTGGTCGCAACGAGCCCGGTGGAGCAGGCCACGTCGCTCGAGGAGGAACTGCTGCGGATCCTCGGCATGAGCTTCGCGGAGCTCGATGGGGCCGGCGGCACCGGCGCGACGGACGCACTCCTGAACGTGGAACAGGCCGTCCGCGATCAGACCCTCCAACTGGTTCGCACCCTATCGATCGCGGCGCTCATCGTGCTGGTCCCGGTCGGCCTCGCGATCGGTTGGGCCGTCGCGGGCCGGGTCGTACGGCCCGTCGGCACGATCGCCAGCGTCGCCCGGGAGATCGAGGCGACCGATCTCTCGCGTCGGATCCGCCTCGGCGGACCACCCGACGAGATGCGCGACCTCGCGGACACGTTCGACGCGATGCTCGACCGGCTCGATCACGGCGTGCAGACACAGCGCCGCTTCGTGGAGGATGCATCGCACGAGCTGCGGAACCCACTGGCGGTCATCCGCACGACGCTCGACGTCGCGCTCTCGGAGCCGGACGACACCGAGGGCCTGCGCCGCGCGGCCGAGGTGGCCCGTCGGACCGCCGACCGGATGTCGGCCACGGTCGACGAGCTCCTGGCGTACGGCCGGACGAGCGTCCAACCCGAGCGACGGGTCCCGGTCGACCTCGCCGAGATCGTGGCCGAGGTCGCCCAGGAGTACGACGCCGTGGCCTCGACCCGTGGCGTCCGGCTGTCGCGGCTAGCCCCGTCCGGTCTGGTCGTCGACGGGGACCGGTCCGCGCTGAGGCGAGCCCAGGCGAACCTCGTCTCGAACGCGCTCCGTGTCGCTCCCCCAGGCTCGGTGGTCCATTGCCGCGCCGGTCGTGCCGGGGGATGGCTGTGGTTCGGCGTCCGCGACGTCGGACGCGGCATCGCTCCCGACGAGCAGGCCCTCGTCTTTCGCCGGGCTTGGCGCGACGGGGCTCCCGCGGCGGACGGCGGCGGGCACGGCCTGGGTCTGGCCCTCGTCCGGCAGATCTGCGAGGCGCACGGCGGTACCGTGAGCGTGGCCTCTGTCCCGGGGCACGGCGCGAGCTTCGTCGTGTGGCTGCCGGACCGACGGGGCGGTGCCGGGGCGGTGCCGGCGATCGACCTCCGAGCGATGGCCGATCCGCTGTGGACGGTGGACGCGGCCTCCTGACCGACTCTTTAGGTCGTCCTTACATCGCCCGAACGCCCTCGTTATCACCCATCTCCTAGCCTCCGGATCACTGGCCGGACCGGCATCGGTCCGACTGCAAGCGACCGCACAGGATCCGGAGGCCCGCCCACGTGGACGATCCCTTCGCCGGCGACGAGCGTCAGCACAAGAGCTGGCGCGACCTGCCGCCGACCCCACCCCTCGTCTGGCCCACCACAGCACCCGCATTCGCGAGCATGACGGCCGGTGCCGCGGCACTGCCGCTGCCCGCAGCCAGAGGCGCGAGACGGCCCCGGCGCCGGTTCGTCGTCGGCACCGCCCTGCTCGTCGGGGCGATCGCCCTTGTCGGCACCGGGATGCTCGCCATCGGCGACCGCCTCGGGGCGCTGCAGTCGTCCCTCGCCATGGCCGGTGGTCCGGCCGCGCCCGACAAGGCGGCAGCGGCGATCCCGCCGAGCGATGAGCCGCTCGCGGATACGGCCGCAAGGCTCCTGCCCTCGGTCGTGCAGATCGAGGCCGGTGCAGGGGTCGGTTCCGGGTTCGTTGCCGCCGAAGGCGGACTCATCCTCACCGCGTCACATGTCGTCGGTGGATCGGACAGCGTCACGCTCCGGCTCCACGACGGCACGAGCGTCTCCGGCGACGTGGTTGCGGTCGACAAGTCGATCGACACCGCGGTCATCCGGGCCGAGGAGGGGGCCGCTGCCGGCCTGAAGCCGTTCGTCCTCGGCGCCCTCGCCGATGTGCAGGTGGGCGAGATGACGATCGCGGTCGGGAGCCCGTTCGGCCTGAGCCAGACGGTGACCACCGGCATCGTGAGCGCGCTCGGCCGCACGGTGCCCACGCCGATGGGCGAGCTGCACGACCTGATCCAAACGGATGCAGCGATCAACTCCGGCAACTCGGGCGGTCCCTTGGCTGACCGGGAGGGTCGAGCGATCGGTATCAACACCGCCATCGCGAGCGCCTCGGGCGGCAGCGACGGCATCGGCTTCGCCGTGCCGGTCGACCAGGCCGCCAGGATCCTGGACAAGGTCAAGGACGGCACGTGGAAGGCCGAGGACAACGACCCGGCCGACTCGATGGACCCGCTCGGTGGGATGTTCGACGAGTTCCTCGGTCCGGACGGGCTGGACGGCCTGCGCGATCTGTTCGGTGGGCCCGGCGGATCGCAGCCACCGAACGGCCCTTCCGGTGGTTCGGACATGGCCGACCGGATGCTCCAGCAGATGCTCGACATGTTCATGCGCGAACTCCAGCGGGAGCTCGCCCCGGGAGCCCCGGCTCCACAGCCCGCACCGGGTCCGGAGACGACGCCCGCGCCGAACGGTGCGGATGACCCGGTCGCCGGCGCCCTGGACGGCCTGATGCGGCAGTTCCTGGACGAGCTCCGCCAGGGGCTGAACCCGGACGGGACATCGGATCCATTCGCCCCCGATCAGGGCGCCGACAGCCAGGGAGCATGACCGTGATCGACCTCGCGACCACACGCCTCGCACACGTCCGGCACGAGCTGGGCCAGGTCATCGTCGGCCAGGATCGGGTCGTCGATCGACTCCTCGTG
Source organism: uncultured Chloroflexia bacterium (assembly GCA_963813535.1). Classification (GTDB taxonomy): domain Bacteria; phylum Chloroflexota; class Limnocylindria; order Limnocylindrales; family CSP1-4; genus SPCO01. The sequence continues at coordinate 1,009,055 of CAWEZH010000003.1, forward strand.
GCCGTGCTGGCCGACGGGCACGTCCTGCTCGAAGGCGCGCCCGGCCTGGGAAAGACGCTGCTGCTTGCGACCCTTGCGCGGATCCTGGGCGGCTCATTCAACCGCATCCAGTTCACGCCGGACCTGATCCCGTCCGACATCGTCGGGACCCGGATCTTCCGGCCATCGTCGGAATCGTTCGACGTCGAACCCGGGCCGATCATCGCCAACATCGTCCTTGTCGACGAGATCAACCGCGCCCCCGCGCGCGTCCAGTCGGCGCTGCTCGAGGCGATGGCAGAGCGGCAGGTCACGGTCGGCGGTCGCACCTTCGCGATGCCGCGGCCGTTCCTCGTGGTCGCCACCCAGAACCCCGTCGAATCGGAGGGCGTCTATCCGCTCGCGGAGGCCCAGCGCGACCAATTCCTCATGCGCATCCCCGTCGACTACCCGACACCGAACGAGGAGCGAGCGATCGTCGCGCGGATGGCGGACGAGCCACCGCAGGCGGCCCGCCTGCTCGATGCTGCGGACGTCGTCGACCTGCAGCTCGCGGCACGGCGAGTCGTGATCGACGAGGCAGCGACCGACTACGCGATCCGGCTGGTGCTCGCCACCCGCGATCCGGCGGCGCACTTGCTTCCCAAGCTGGTCGGGCTGCTCGAGTACGGCGCGAGTCCGCGAGCGTCGCTGGGGCTCGTCCGGAGCGCCCGAGCCATGGCCCTCCTGCGTGGACGCCAGCGTGCGGTGGCGCAGGACGTCTACGACGTCGCCTACGACATCCTGAATGCGCGACTCGCGCTGTCCTACCGAGCGCTGGCCGAGGGGTTCACGATCGACGACGTCCTCGTCGAGCTGTTGACGACGGTCCCGGCCCCGGGTGTGACCGCATGGCCGACGCCGGCGCCGGTGGCTCCGACGCAGGTGGCTACCGCTGACTCGGATACCTCTCGGTACGTGACCGCATGGGCCGCGCCGACGCCACCGATCGTCCTGCCGGGCGATCCGCCGGCCGCGCGGTGACATCAGAACCGCGTGCCGGTCTCGACCTGCCGGCACGCCTCCGCCGCATCGAGCTCGCGGTCGGCCGCAAGGTGGTCGGCCGCCGAGACGGTCGGCATGCCTCGGTCGTGCTCGGCCACGGCGTCGAGTCGGGTGAGGCGCGACCCTACGAGCCAGGCGACGACGTCCGCCGGATGGACTGGGCGATCCTGGCCCGGACCGGCGAACCGCATGTCCGGGACGCGATCCAGGAGCGCGACCTCGACGTCGCCGTCCTCATCGACCGTTCCGGCAGCCTCGACTTCGGGACCGTCGGGTGGCGGAAGGCCGACCTGGCTCTCAACGTCGCATCGGCCGTGTCGGGGCTCGCGGTCCAAGGCGGTGACCGGATCGGGGCGGTCGTCGCGACCGCCGGAGGGCCACGCATCGTGCCGATCCGCGGGGGTCGCCGGCATCTGACGGGTCTCGTCGGCAGCATCGCGCGATCACCGCTCGGGGGCGAGGTCGATCTCGGTCGCGCCATCGACGGTCTCGGACGCCTCATGCGACGCGGCGGCCTCGCGATCGTGATCTCGGACTTCATCGCGGCTCCCGAGACCTGGAGCCCCGCGCTTGCCCGGCTCGGACGCCGTAGCGAGATCATCGCCATCGAGGTCCTCGACCCGCGCGAGATCAGACTGCCCGACGTCGGCCTGCTGGTGGTCGAGGACCCCGAGACCGGCCGCCAGCGGACGATCGACACCAGCGACGAACGGTTCCGCGAGCGACTGGTCGACCTCGCCGAGCGTCGTCGCGCCACGAGGTCGACCGCGATCCGGCGCGCGGGCGCCACACACCTGCGACTTCGGACGGACCAGGAGTGGACCGGTCCACTCGCCGCCTGTCTCGACGGACGCCGACGCACGCGATCGATAGGTCGACACGTGGCGTCCCATCCAACGACCGGAGCTGCCCGATGATGCCGTTCGCGCCCGATCTGATGTTCCTGTCGCCCGAGCGGTTCGCACTCCTCCTGGTGCCGCTCGTGTTCGCGGCACTCTACGTCGTCAGGCAGCGCCGGCGCCGTGCCTACGTGGTCCGCTACACGGACCTTGCCCTGATCGACGCGGTGGCGCCCCGACGCCCGGGCCTTCGGCGCCATCTCATCGCCGCGGTCTACCTGGCGTCGACGGCCCTGATCGTCGTCGCGGCTGCTCGCCCCGCCCTGGCGACCGAGGTGGCGAACGAGCCGACCGTCGTCCTCGCGTTCGACACGTCGCTGTCGATGGAGGCGACGGATGTCGCTCCGAGCCGCATCGTGGCGGCACGCGACGCGGCTCACCGGTTCATCGAGGTCGTCCCCGCAGGCGTCCGGGTCGGCCTGGTCGCGTTCGACCAGACGGCACGGGTCGTCATCCCGCCGACGACGTCGAAGCTGGTCCTCGACCGAGCGATCGATCGGCTGTCCCTGGGTCAGGGAACGGCGATCGGCGAAGCGATCTACACGTCTCTGGACCTGCTCGAGTCGGACGTGCCCGCCGATGCGGAGGCCGCCGGCGCGGGATCGATCGTGCTGATGTCCGACGGCGACACGACGACCGGACGACCGGAGGGGGACGCCGCCCGTGACGCGGAGCGCCGCGGCGTCAAGGTCAGCACCGTCGCCTTCGGCACCGACCATGGGTCGGTGGTGGTCGACTTCCTGCCGGTCCCGGTGCCGGTCGACCGGGACGCGCTACGCGACATCGCCGAGACCACGGGTGGCAAGGCGTTCGAGGCCGAATCGGCCGAGGAGGTCGTGTCGGTGTTCGAGGACCTGGGCCAGGGGGTCGGCACCCGCACGGAGCCGCGGGAGATCACCGACGGCCTGGCTCTCGCGGCGCTCGTGGCGGCAGCAGTCGCCGCCGCCGGCTCGCTCCTCTGGTTCGCTCGCATCCCGTAGGGCCGGGCGCGCCAGCTTGCCAGTCTGTTCAGCCGGCTTCCACGGTCACCGACTTGAGTGCTCCCGCGGTATGGTCCCCTCGGTCAGCGCGAGGATGTGGAACCGTCGATGGAGAGCCTTGAGCTGATCGCCCAACTCGGGATCCGCTCTCCCGCCGACGGGATCGTGACGGAACTCGTTCCGCTGCTCGCGCCAGGCCGAGGCGAGCACCCGTAGCCTCGATGCCCCAGGTCGCGACCCGTTTCAACGACTGCCCGTCCGACGAGCCACACGCACCGATCCGCAACCCGACTGAAACAGGCTGCGCGACCGGTGTGGCATGCCACTCGACGATCCTCCATACGCTCGATGGATGCATCCAATTGGGCGGCCGCGCCTGGTATGTCTGCCATCCCGCGATCGCCAGTTCGGTGCGCATGTCGAGGCGCTGATGACAGTGCGTCCGGACCTGCGGGAACCGACCGATCTGCAGGCGGCTCTTCGGCAGACGTATCCTTCGGCCCTGGTGCGGCCGAGCGAGCTCAGCGGGCTCCGGACGCCCACCTGGTACGTCTATCGCGACGGGACCTTCCCCTGGCCGGACGTGACGTGATCAAACCTCGCCGCCAGGGATCCACGGTGGAAGGAGCGTCGCGCCCCATGCGAAGACTCGTTCGCTCGGCACGATCGGCTTCGCATGCAGGGGCCAGAGCCTGCCGTCGGACTCCGGCCTCGACCTTATCTACGACAAGCCGAACCGGTGGAACATCGAGGGCGAACCGACGGTCTACCTGAGCGGTGACCCGGGCTTGGCGCTCGTGGAATCGGGGCGTCATCCGGATGACTTGGAAGGCCGCATCCGCCTGTTCCAGGCGGACCTCCGCGTTCCCTGGTCGTCGACCTGCGCGACCGGGAAGTACGCGTCGCTTTGTCGCTCCTGGAGGATCTCGACTGGGTCCTCGATCGGGAGGCGACTCGGCAGGTGCCCCAGTGGCTGCGCCGCTCCGGAGTGTGTGACGTCCTGATCGTGCCGAGCGCTGGGTCGCTTGACCAACCGGACCGGTTCAACATCGTCGTGTTCTCGGACCAACGATCGAGGATCCCCGGGATGGTCACGGACCTCCGGGTGATCGGGACCGTCTCGATCGAAATCGCCCAGTCGAAGATGGCCGACGCCCTGCCGCGCTAGACCAGCGGAGCGCCTGGCCTAGCCGCAAAGTGCCCGGCCGGCTGCTCCGCCTGCCCGCTTCGCCAGTCGCAATGTGCTTGTTGCGGTCACGCCCCCTATGGATGAACTCGCAGCAGCGTTCGTGCCGCAACCATGGCTGCGACGGGGGAACACCAGATCAACGAGGAGGAGGCCCGGACATGTCTGCCAAGAGGGGCGAGGAATTCATCAAGCACGAGTTCGACGAGGCGATCGCGGTCCAGCAGTCGATCGTGGACGCTGAGACGGCGCTGGCCGAGACGCACCCGGTAGCGTCCGCCAAGACGGCTATCAAGCAAAGCCTGCGGCGCGACACGAGCTACCTCAAGGAGCTGCAGACGCTCGGCGCGAAGCACGGCGCGACGGGTGAGATCGAGGACGTCGCCGGCGGGCTCAAGTCGCTCATGGAGCAAACCCTCGAGACTGCGCAGACCGAGGGCGCGGACAGCGATTACTACGAGGCCCACGCGGTGCTGCTTAACCTCAAGCGCAAGCAGATGGACTCGGCCGGCGGCATGCTCAAGATCGCCCGCGACCAGAAGGACACGAAGCTGCGCGACGCCGCGAAGGAATTCGAGAGCGCACAGAAGACGACCTCGAAGGATCTGGCCACCGAGCTTGCCGGCTACGCGGTCCAGATCGCCAACGCGCCGTCATGAGCGAGCCGCTTGATCCGGGCGCCTATATCGGGCAGGAGCCCGAGCTGGAGGAAGAGACCATCCCGGGCGGGCTGAAGCCCGGCGACGAGCGTGTCGCCGCCCACGACGCCGCTCCTGGCGTGCCGGGCGAGCCGAACGCTCCCGCAGGTCGGCCTGACGGGCGGTCAGAGTTTGATCGCCTCCGCGATGCGGGCCAGGCGGCCGACGAAGGGTCATCGAACGGCCCGGATGGCGATCAGGCTTCGCGATCCGATGCCGGCGAGTCGACTCCGACACGCTAGGACCGACCGCAACCCAGTCAGGTCCGACGGCGCGATCCGGATCGCCCCGGTCGTCCGGCCGTCCTTACGGGGAAACGGTCGGGACCAAGCTTCAGAGGAGGATCACGTGTCACCGCGCCCTGGGGTGGACGCCCCGCCCCGGTCGACCGATCGGTTTCGGATCGGAGTCCTATCACCGCCGATGTTACCGGTCCCACCCGCGCGATACGCGGGAACGGAACGGATCGTCGCGACCCTAGCCCAGGGCTTGCACCGCCGAGGGCACGAGGTGACGCTCTTTGGCCCGGGGGACTCACAGGTCGACTGCAGACTCGTCCCGACCGTGCCCCGGAGCCTGTGGTCCACGGGGTACCGCGGTGATCTGTCGGCCTATCTAGGCATCACGGTCGGCAAGGCCTGGGCGATGGCGGACGAATTCGACATCATCCACTCGAACATCGATACCTTCGGCCTGCCGTTCGCCCGCTGGTGCGCGACACCGGTCGTTTCTACATTGCATGGCCGCCTTGACGGCGCGGGTCATCCCGCACTGCTCGATGAATTCGAGGACGTGCCGCTCGTCGCGATCAGCGAAAGCCAGCGCCGCTGGTCTCCCCGCGCCAACTGGGTGGCGACGATCCACCACGGACTGGAGCTCACCGGCGCGCCCTTCGGCTCGACCCCCGGCGACTATCTCGCGTTCATCGGTCGGATCGCTCCGGAGAAGGGCGTGGTGGATGCCGTCGCTCTTGCACGCGCGACTGGCCTCCGACTGCGGATCGGAGCCAAGGTGTATGACGATCGCGAGCGTGAGCTGTTCGATCGGGTCGTCGCGCCCGCCGTGGCTGATGGCGTAGTCGAGTACCTCGGCGAGGTCGGTCCGAGGGAGCGCGACGAGGTCTACGCCGGCGCCCTGGCGACCGTGATGCTCGGGGCTTGGCCGGAGCCATTCGGCTTGGTCGCGATCGAGTCGATGGCGACCGGGACCCCGGTCATCGCGCGTCGGGCGGGGGCGCTGCCGGAGATCGTCCAGCAGGGTCAGACGGGGTTCCTCGTGGACGACCTTCAGGAGGCAGTTCTCGCGGTCGAGCGCGCCAGCACCGTCGATCGGAGAGCCGTCCGTCGCGACGTCTTGGAACGGTTCTCAGCGGAGCGGATGCTCGATGAATACGAGCGGGTCTATCGCAGCCTTGTCAGAGCCTCCACACCGATCCCCTTGGAGGTCAAGCTCGACGCCGAGCCGCTCACTGCTGTAGCCGGCGGTGGGCGAGCCGAACGGCGCTCGGATCGCGGGGACCGGCAGCCAGCGACGGCGGGCGCAATCGACGCGCGCGGCTAGCATGCCCGCGCCGCTGAGCCCTGATCCCGTCACGGAGCACGTGCCGGGTCGGCTTCCGCCATACCTTTCGAATGGGATCCTCGGCATTCGAATGGCCTCGTTCCCGGGCTTGCCCGGTACCACGATGGTCGGCGGTTTTGCCGGGCTGTCGCCTGACGGGGTCGAAGGCTTTGCTCAGGCGCCATATGGGCTTGCCACCGACATCCAGCTCAATGGGGTATGGGCATCCTTGGCGCCAGAGTGGTGCCGGCTCATCGATCAACGCTACGATTTCGCGAGGGGGGAGCTCCAGACGTGCTGGACGTTCCGAGCACGCGGAGCGACGGCAACCATCGAGACGGTGGCGTTCTGTCCCAGGTCGGTCCCGAGCATCGGTGCGGTCGACATGACCGTCCGCCTGGACCAGCCCGCCGATCTGGCCATCGCCGGCGGGGTCGATCCGTCAGACGTGCCGGGATTCGGCGACAACCAAGCGCAGCCGCAGGACCAAGGACCGAACGAAGGGGTCGATGGGCGTCTGCGCTGGCACTCGGGAGGCGACATCTCGACGGTCGGCATCGCCTACACGACCGCGTTCTCGGGAGACTCATCCGCGGAGCGCACGACTGCCATGAAGGACGAGCGCGGACGATTTTCGACGACATACCGACTGCGCGTACGGGCGGATCGACGCTACCGCCTCAGCCTCCTCACGGCGATCGTCCCCGAGCTCTCGCATGCCAGGCCGGATGAGCAGGCCGGTCGCGTCGCGGCGGTCGGGGCCAAACGAACATTCGATGGCCTGCGTCGCGAGAACCGCGCCGAGTGGGATGAGCTGTGGCGAGGCCGCATCGTCATCGATGGCGCGGATCGACGTTGGCAGGCGATCACGGATGCGAGCCTCTTCTACCTGCTGACCTCGACCCATTCGGCGTCGTTGGCCAGCACGTCGTTATTCGGCCTCGCGTACTGGCCGAACTACCACTACTACCACGGCCACGTAATGTGGGACATCGAGACTTTCACCGTTCCGCCCTTGCTGCTTCTTGCGCCGGACGCTGCTCACGCTCTCCTCGACTACCGGTTTCGTCATCTGACCGCCGCCCATCACAACGCAGCGATGCATGGCTGGCGCGGCGCGATGTACCCATGGGAGAGCTGCCCCGAGCACGGCGAGGAATCGACGCCTGGCGCTCGACCCTACACGGAAGACCACGTGAGCGCGGATGTCGCGCTGGCGTTCGCGGGCTACGTCAACGCCACCGGCGACGCCGATTACGCGCGGCGTGTGGCCTGGCCGGTGCTGCGGTCCGTCGCCGAGCTGGTCGTCTCCCGGGTTGCCCGCTCCAGGCGGGGCTACGAGATCCTCGGCACGGTCGGTCCGCGCGAGGTGTACACGCCGGTCGACAACAACGCCTACACGAACATGTCGGCCGCGATGAGCCTCAGGGCGGCCCTCGATTGCGCCGAGATGATCAACGAACCCGGGTCAGACCTTTGGCGAGACATCGCCGACGGACTCGCCGTGCCCCGCGATCGTCGGCGGGGTGCCATCCTCAACCATGACGGCGCGACCCTTCGGGAGTCGCAGGGCGGTGTCCCCGAGGGAGCGGCCGGGCTCTTTCCGGTCGGGTATCGAGTGGACCCCGCGACAGCGCTCGCGACGTATCGATATGCCGCAGTCGAACAGGCACCCCTGTATGTGGGCGCACCGATGCTAAGCGCCCTGTTGCCGGTCTTCGCGGCGCGGGCCGGCGAGTCCGCTTTGGCCCGCGACCTCCTCGAAACTGGCTACGGCGAATTCATCAACGACCCGTTCCTCGAGCCGGACGAATATCCGAGATCACGCGACGATCGGCCACGAGCCTCGCCCATGTTCGCGAATCTCAGCGGCTATCTCACGAGCGTCCTCTACGGTTTCACAGGCCTGCAGATCAATCCCGGGAGCCCGGATTCCTGGTCGCTCCATCCCGTCCGGTTACCTGATGGCTGGCGAGCGATCAACCTCGACCGTGTGTGGGTCCGCGGCAAGGCGCACTCCCTTGAGGCACGCTCCGGCGCGCTTGCCCGTTTGTCGACGGCTTCCTGATTCGCTCGACTCCCTGACTGGTCACGAGATGCTCGAGGACCATGTGCCTGCCGAACGAAATCGCCGACCGACGGTCCGAACGACCATATCGCCACGCCGTAAATCCGGTCGCGAGCAGATCTGAGGCGCGACCTGTCTGACCCCGGGCGGGGATCAGGCGGCCTGCCTCTGCCGACCCCTCATCAGCGCATACCCGACCGCGATCAAGATCACTCCCCATACGAGGAACGCGAGGTCGTAGAGCACTTCGTCGGGTCCGGGTCGCACGTGATGCAGGTTCAGCAGGTAGTGATCAACGATGCCCTCGGCAATGTTGAAAACACCCCAACCGATGAGCATTCCGGCGACGAGTGTCTGGCTGCCGCCGTCTTCGTGGCGGGCGCCATTCGAGGTCATGAGGACGAAGATGCCCGCGACGGTCAGGACCCAAGTGGCGCCGTGGAAGACGCCGTCGCCCAGGGTGTTGAGCTGTAGGTTGGCGATCGTGTCCGGCGGTATGGGCGTGCTCACCATGTGGTGCCACTGCAGGATTTGGTGCAGGACGATGCCATCGAAGAAGCCGCCGAGCGCGACACCCAACAGGACGGCGGCGATGACCAGACGCCGGCGGTTCGGCACAGGTCTCCCTCGACTACCGCTCGGGGAGTGCTCGAAGCATGACGATGACCGCCAGCGCCAGCGTCGCGACGACGATCAGGACCAGGATCTCGTCCGTCATGGCGTGACTACGCTTTCCCGAGGGCTTGTCGTCGCTCAAGTCGGCGAACGCGGCTCGATGATCCTGTTGGCGGCCTACCGCTGGTCCGCAGCAGGACGATCTCCCGACGTCGACATGGTCCGTCATGAACTGGCCTTGGCCGTCGTGCGACGGAGTGCTTGTCCCTGCCGCTATCGATCCGCTCTCGCTTCCATGCTGGCATGCGCGCCCTCCTCGAGGGATCCGTAAGGGCTCAATAGGATGCAGTCGTGTTCCCTTCGGTCCTCCCACAACTGCGCGCTAGGACGGTACGCCCGCGTTACGAGAGTCATCCGGTCGGCCGAACTATCACATCCCGCAACCCCGGCGGCGAGCCAGTCGGGGTCGATCGAAGCCACTCCCTCAGGAGGCTTGTGGGCACGACGCGGGCCGCTGAGATGACGGCATGACCTCGCGACCGGAGCGTCAACGCCGGCCGCGAAACGACGGATGCCGATTCCCTGAGATGGTTCTGCCACGGTTGTTGGCCACCCTGTCGTCTGGGATCTGCCACCTGCCGTGACACCGTGGGCCATGCGACCCCGCTCTCCAACTTGGCGTCGAAGGGTCCGTCTGCGTCGTCGCCGCGCTCGCCGTCGGCGATAGGCTAGGCAAAGTCACCTCTGGTCGATGTGCCGCATGCTCACCAAAAGCAAGCACGCTCCGAACGGTCGCGTCCGCCGTGTCAGTCACGCTCGGCTGCCTACCCGCATCGGGACGTTCGATGCGTTCGCCTACTCGGATGCGCGTACCGGGACCGAGCCTGTCGCCCTCGTTCACGGCGACCTCGCCGGGCGAGACGCACCGCTCGTGCGGCTCCATTCCGAGTGCTGGACTGGCGACGTGCTGGGCTCCCTTCGATGCGACTGCGGCGAGCAGCTCGGCCGCGCTCTGACCGCCATCGTCGCCGAGGGCGCGGGCGTGCTCCTCTATCTCAGGCAGGAGGGTCGGGGGATCGGGCTGGCGAACAAGCTGCGAGCGTACGCGCTCCAGGACGGCGGGCTCGACACCGTCTCCGCCAACGCCGCACTCGGCCTCCCGGTCGACGACCGTGAGTACGGTGCCGCCGCCGCCATCCTCGCCGATCTGGGACTGGAGCGGGTGCGGCTGATGACCAACAACCCCGACAAGGTGGCGGCGCTCGAAGGACACGATATCCGCGTCGATCGCGTACCGCTCGTGGCGCTTCCGAACCCGGTGGATCAGCCGTATCTCGAGACGAAAGCCGCCCGCCTCGGACACCTCCAGCCCCACATGGCCGCTCGGCCCTCAGTCACCGTGCACTACGCCCAGACGATCGACGGGCGTCTCGCGACGCGAACTGGCGATTCGCAGTGGATCAGCGGCCAGGAGTCCCTGGTGATGGCGCACGCATTGCGCGCATCGCACGCGGCCGTGCTCGTCGGCGCTGGCACCGTGGCCGCCGACGATCCGCGGCTGACCTCCCGACTCGTTGAAGGTCCCTCGCCGATCCGCGTGGTCCTGGACAGCAAGCTACGCCTTTCGCCCGACGCCAATGTCGTTGCTGACGGCGCCGCGCCGACGATCCTGGCGACAACAGAGCTGGCGCCCGTCGACCGGCGCCGGATGTTCGGGCGGCGCGCCGTCGAGGTCCTCGTTCTCCCGTCCACGCCGGACGGTCGGGTGGACCTCGGGTCGCTCCTGGACGAGCTGGGGGCCAGAGGCACGGCCACGCTGCTCGTGGAGGGAGGAGCCAGCGTGATCACGGCGATGATCCGCGAACGCCGAGTGAGTCGGCTGGTCGTGTCGATCGCGCCGCTGGTCCTGGGCAAGGGGATCGAGGCCGTCGGTGACCTTGACATCCTGCGGCTGCGCGACGCCCTGACATTCCGTCGCGCGGCGTTCTCCCAGCTAGGTCCGGACGTGATCTTCGACGGCGAGCTGGAACCCCGGAGCGAAGGTGATGCCTGAGGCCGTCTGGTTCGGCGGACCGCAGCGCGTGGAGATCCGGCCGGAACCCGACGCCCCCGTCGGGCCCGACGACGTCCGGGTCCGCGCACTTGTCTCGGGGATCAGTGCCGGGAGCGAGCTCCTCGTCTATCGCGGCAGTGCCCCGCCCGAGTCACAGCCCGATCTCCCCACCGTCAGCGGCGACTTCGGCTTCCCGATCAAGTTCGCCTACGCGAGCGTTGGGCGCGTGATCGAGGTCGGCTCGAACGTCAGCCGGCCGGCGGTCGATGACGTCGTGTTCGTGCACCATCCGCATCAGACCGAATACGTCGTGCCGGCTGACGCTCCGATCCGGCTGCCCGAAGGTCTCCCGGCCGACGTCGGGGTGTTCGCCGCGAACCTCGAGACGGCCGTGACGGTAGGGCTCGACGCCCATCCGCGCATCGGAGAAGCGGTCCTCGTGACTGGCCAGGGCGTCGTTGGGCTGCTGGTCACGATGCTCCTCCGGAGAGCCGGAGCGAATCCGATCGTGACCGCTGATCTGCACGAGCGACGTCGGGCCGCATCCGCCGCCGCGGGCGCGACCCACGCACTTGGCGTGGACGTCGACCTAGTCGACGCCGTGCTCGAACTCACCGATGGGCGCGGCGTGGACGTCGCGATCGAGGTCAGCGGGAGCCCCGCCGCTCTCCAGGCCTGCATCGACGCGACGGCGTTCGCCGGGACCGTCGTCGTCGCATCGTGGTACGGGACTCGCGACGCCAACTTGAGCCTCGGTGGCCGCTTCCATCGCCGTCGCCTGCGGGTCGTCAGCTCGCAGGTGTCGACGCTCGATCCGGCCCTCGCGCCACGCTGGGATCGAGCTCGACGTATCGGACCTGGTGTCGGAGCTGCTGAAGCGAGTTGCCGTTGAACGAGCTGATCACTCACCGGTTCCCTTTGGCCCAGGCGGCCGCGGCGTACGAGCTGCTCGACCAGCATGCTGGACGAGTGCCTGCAGGTGGTGCTGGACTATGTTTGAGGTCGGCGTCGCGCGGACGTTCCATGCGCTCCACCAACTCGAGGCCGACGATCCGGTCGCGAGCGGCGAACACGATCACGACTACCGTGCCGAGGTTGTCGCGCGGGGCGACCATCTCGACGAGAATGCCATGCTCGTCGACCTCGACCTACTCGGGGCGGCGTTGTCGGAGTGCCTCGCCGAGCTCGACTCCGTGGATCTCGGAAGCCTGAGCCGCCTTCGCGGGCCGGAATACCACGGTCGAGACGGTCGCCGAGCACGTCTGGACCCATGTCCGGGACGGTCTGGCTCAGCGCGCCGGCGCTCGCCAGTCTCCGCGTCACCGTCTACGAGTCAACTGACGCCTGGGCGTCCGTCGACCGAACGGTCGGCGATCGGTCGTGATCGGCTGACAACACCTCGTCGATGATCGCGAAGAAGCGTGCCGCCGTCTCGTCCCATGTCGGACGCGCCGCCGCCCGCGATGCTGGGCCGCGCGTCCCAGCCGCTCTCGAAGCGCTGGGTCGCGGGCCAGCGACTTCGATCGCATCACGTAAGCGCCGGGACGTCGCCCACGGCCACGAGCATGCCGTCGCGACCGTGATCGGCCAGGAACGGCAGGTTCCCGGCGCGCCAGCCGACCACCGGGAGCCCCATCGCCATCGCCTCTCCCCAAACTGTTCCGTACGTCTCCTCGAAGCTTGGCAGCAGGAACGCGTCGACCGCCTGGTACATCTGAAGCACGGCCGCGGGGTGGATGAGGCCGTGCACCACGACCCGATCACGGAGGTCGGGGCGCTCGATGCGCTCGTGCACACGAGCTGCGTACCCGCCGCGCGTGGCCGTATCGCCGACGAGGTGGAGGGTGGCCACGTCGTCGGGCAGGCACGCGACGGCCTCGAGGAGTTCGATGATCCCCTTCCACGGTTGCCAGTTCGCGACGCAGAGGGCGGCCATCAGACGGCCTTGTCGGAGGCTGGCCCGATCGACGCCAGCCGATCTGGTGCGCGTCGGTCCGACCGCCCGTTGCAACGTCCAGGTCCTTGCCGGGCTCGACGACCCGGATCCTGTCGCCGGGGAAACCGGCGACCACGAGCTCGGCCGCGAGCCAGTCGCTGGCCACCATGAGGACGTTGCAGGCGCGGTAGGCGTGCCGGTCGAAGGTGGCCCGGAACCGACGCAGGACGCGAGGCGCGCCGATCCCGCCGGGCGGCTGATGCAGCATCCCGACGATCGGCGCCCGGACACGGCGGAGCCAGGGGGCGGCGGCGCTCGCCGCGATGCTGTCCAGAACGAGCACGTCGGCTCTGCGGGTCGCACGCGCGAGCAGCCACGCGGGTCCGGCCGCCGTCGCCCAAGGCAGCGGCAGGTCGGGGATCGAGACGAACCGGAGCTCAGCGCCGTGGTCCGGCGCGCGCTCCGCGAGGCGCCGGTGGAACAAGTAGCCGCCCGTCACGCGGCTTGGATCGCCGACCGTTAGGAGTGTCACCTGGGTCCGTGTCATTCAGTCGCTCCCAGTGCAGTCGGAAGCAAGGCCTGTTCGCCGGCGAGCGATACCCTCTCGAACTAGCGCGCGCGCTCGCACAGCATGACTTGTGTGAGCTCGTGACATTTCGGATCGGAAGCCGGGACGCACGGGCGCCCTTCTCTACCGGCGGCCGGCGTTCCGAACCATCGCAAGTCCGAGGACGAGCATCACGACGCCCCACATGAGGAACCCGAGGTCGTAGAGCACCTCGTCCGGTCCCGGGCGAACGTGGTGGAGTTGGAGGAGGTGGTGGTCGACCACCCCCTCCACGGTGTTGAACAGGCCCCAGCCGGCGAGCATCCCACCGATGAGCGTCGGGGTACCGCCTGGCTCGTGTCGTGCGCCGTTCGAGGACATGAGGACGAACACGCCGGCCACCGTCAGGACCCACGTAGCCGCGTGGAAGATCCCGTCGCCCAAGGTGTTGATCTGAAGGTTCTCAAGGGTGTCGGGTGGCGTCGGCGTACTGACCATGTGATGCCACTGCAGGATCTGGTGAAGGACGATGCCGTCGAAGAACCCGCCGAGGCCAAGACCAAGCAGGACCGAGGCGACGATGAGCCGCCGCCGATCGGGCGACCGTGTCAGGTACGTCATCGGACGCTGATGTCCATTGGCGTGTAGCGTGACGCACAGGCGGTCGGTGGCTCGATCCCCGGAGGACGTCGGCGCATACCACTGTCATCGCGAACCGCTGCGCGACTCCGCTCGATAACGGCAAGACGTCGGAGTAGCCGTCCGTCGGCGCAGGCTGGGACCCGCCGTGGGCCCGGCCCGCTTGACCGGTCGCCCGGCGATCAGGCTTCCGGCAGGACCGGCCCGATGGCGTCGAGGATGAGGTCGAGCCCAAACTCGAACTCGTCGGCGTAGTCGAAGCCGGACGTGAGGAGCTCCCTCGCGACGCGCGCAGAGTTCGGGTACTCGTCCGCCTGCAGGTTGGCGAGCACCTCCTCGCTCATGGCTGCCAGCTCCTCGGCGTTGCTGAACGGGAAGTTCACCTCCTGCAGCGCGAACCCGAGCACGTAGCTGTCGACGAGGTTGTAGGCGTGGATCGCCATGACCGCCGAGCACCCGGCGTCGAGCAGGACGGTGATGGTGTCCTCGTGTGTGCGGAGATTGGCCGGGCCGGGCGTCATCCGCAATTCCATGAGCGCGATCGCCCAAGGATGCCGGCGCAGGGCCGCGCGGGTCGAGATCGATTGGGCACGGAGCACCGTTCGCCAGTTCGAGCGATCTGCCGGCACCTCGATCTCGGCGAAGACGAGGTCGACGATCCCGTCGAGGATGTCGTCCTTGTTGCGAACGTGTCGGTAGAGCGACATCGCCTCCACGCCGAGCCGCCGCCCGATCCGCTGCATCGTCAGCGCCGCGGTGCCGCCCTCGTCGGCGAGCTCCAGCGCAGCGCGCAGCACCCGGTCCCGGGTGAGCGGCGCTCGCTTCTGAGTCGTGCAGCGTGTCATCAGTGTTCTCCTCGAGTGCCCTTGACGCCATTGATAGCTTATGCCATAAGCTTATGACATAAGCGAAGGACGACGAACACGAGGAAAGATCGATGCAGGCATTTGTCCAGGACCGGTACGGCGGGCCGGAGGTGCTCATCACCCGGGAGAGGAGGGATCCTGACCATGCGCCTGCTTCGTGAGCTGTCGCGGCGCAAGCTGCGGACGACGCTGACCATCAGCGGCATCACCATCGGCATCTGGGCGCTCGTCGTCTTCAGCTCGATGGCCAACCAGATCAACGGCCTCGTCGGCATGGGCTCCGAGTTCTACGCCGACAAGATCACGGTCACCGACGGCGGTTGCCTTCGGGACGTCGCCGATGCGACTCACGGATGCCGACGCCATCGCTTCCGTCGCCGGGGTTGCAGCGGCGGACCCGAGGGTGGAAGTGTTCTGGGAAAGCGACCCGGCCGTCGGATTCAGCGTTCCCGACACGATCAACGGACTGATCCCGGGAGCCGACGCAGGCTACGAGAGCTTCGAGCTCGAGCTCGCCACCGGACGAATGCTGACTGTCGATGACGCCGGCGACGTCGTGGTCCTCGGGTCGGACCTGGCTCGCGAGCACAACGTGGTGGCGGGTGACTCGATCGACATCCGGGACCGGGCCTTCGAGGTGATCGGCACGCTGCAGCAGACGCTCACCGCCCCTGACAACGACAGGCTATGTCCCACTGGCGACGGCACAGGCGCTGTATCTCACTGACCTCCCGCCGCTCGTGGCCGAGTCATTGAACGCAGCCGAGATCGTCAACCAGGTCGATCGCTTATCCGGCTGCCGGCGCGGACATCGCAGCCGTTGCATCGGCGATCGAGGCGGCCGTCGAGAACAGCGCCACCATGACCGGTGCCGAGTTCGAGGAGACCGTCGGCGCCACGACGATGATCTTCAACGCGATCATCATCGGCGTCGCCGCCATCAGCCTGATCGTCGGCGGCCTGTCGGTCATCAACACGATGGCGATGAGCGTCGCCGAGCGGACCCGCGAGATCGGCATCAAGCGCGCCATCGGTGGTTCCCGCAGCCGGATCGTTCGCGAGCTCGTCGCCGAGGCCGGTGTCATCGGACTGCTCGGCGGGCTGATCGGCCTCGGTCTCGGTGCGCCTGGTCGTCGTGCTCGTCAACGAGATGACGCGGGCCGCGCGGGACGGTCCTCTTCGACCTGACGCCGACGACCGCCGCGTTCGCCGTCGGCTTCAGCACGATCCTCGGAATGCTGGCCGGAATCATCCCGGCCTGGAGCGCGGCCCGGCTCGACCCGGTCGCGGCCCTGCGATACGAGTGATGAAGGAGCCAGCCATGACCCTCCTCGAGGGTACGAACCTGCGCAAGACCTACCGAATGTCTCGACGGACGAGCGTCGACGCCCTGCGCGGCGTCGACGTCAGCATCGCCGCCGGCGAGATGGTCGCGATCATGGGGCCGTCGGGCTCGGGCAAGAGCACCTTGATGCACGTCCTCGGGTCTGCTCCACGCACCGGACCGTGACGGCGGTCTCGCGCCGGGCCTTCGGTTCAACGGGATCGATGTCACGAGCCTGTCAGACCGCGAGCGAACGCGGATCAGGGCGCGCTCCATGGGGTTCGTGTTCCAGTCGTTCAACCTGGTGCCGACGCTGACGGCGGAAGAGAACGTGGCGCTGGCGGCGGAGTACGCGGGGACGTCGCGGAGCAGGCGCGAGTCGCTGCCCGGGAGGCACTCGCGTCGGTCGGTCTCGCGGATCGGGCCGACACACCGGCCGATGGAGCTCTCTGGTGGCGAACAGCAGCGGGCAGCCATCGCGCGAGCCCTGGTCAACAATCCGACGATCGTTCTCGGTGACGAGCCGACCGGCAACCTCGACTCCGCACGCGCTGCGGAGGTGCTGGCGCTACTTCGGACGTTCAACCGGGAGCGAGGCCAGACGGTACTGCTCGTCACGCACGACGCCGAAGTCGGCGCCACCTGCGACCGCATCATCAGGATGCGGGACGGCGTGATCGTCGCCGACGAGCGCGTGCCGGCCCGGGCGACCCTCGAAGCCGACAGACTTCGGCCGATCGCCTCGAGCACACCCGGAGCAGCAATCCCGGTTCCGGTGGCTTGAGCGGTGGCACCGATCGAGTCGACCACCACCGTAGGCCATGGCGCCCGACGCGGGCACCCCTCCTGGCGGAATTGGTCCTCCGCCTCACGGGGGAGGGCTCTCGATCCTCCTCGCCCGGATGTCCACCTTCCGGGGGTGGCTGACCGTTCCTCAGGGCGGCGACGCCAGCCCAATGCGCCCATACCGTCGATCCCCTACCGACCGACCCAACCTTCATTCGAAGTCAAGGAGCTAGAGATGACAATGGGAACAACCCGTGACCGCGACCAAGCCCTGGTCGGCGACGCCTTGCCGGCCGAGGCGGTGATGAAGGCTGTCGTGCAACGCCGCTACGGGCCTCCCGAGGTGCTCGAGTACACCGATGTGGGCCGGCCGGTCGTGGGGGACGGCGACGTCCTGGTCGGCGTCCGCGCCGCTTCGGTCCACCCCGGCGACTACTTCGTGATGACCGGCGTGCCGAGCATCGTGCGGCTGGCGTTCGGTCTGCATCGGCCGCGCCATCCCATCCCTGGCAGAGACCTGGCCGGCGTGGTGGCGGCCGTCGGCAAGGACGTCACTGATCTGCAACCGGGCAATGAGGTGTTCGGCTGGAGCACCACCGGCACGCTCGCCGAGTACGCGTGCGTGCCCGGCGGACCAACTCGTGCGCACACCGGCCAACCTCTCCGCGGGCCAGGCCGCCGCGGTGCCCACGTCTGGCCTCACCGCGTTGCAGGCGCTGCGGGACATCGCGCACGTGCAGCCGGGGCAGGCGGTGCTGATCACCGGCGCATCGGGCGGCGTCGGGACGTTTGCCGTCCAGATCGCCAAGGCGCTCGGGGCAGAGGTGACCGGAGTGTGCAGCACCCGCAACATGGAGCTGGTCCGGTCGGTGGGCGCCGACCACGTCATCGACTACACGCGCACGGACTTCACCCGCACGGGGCTGCGCTACGACGTCACCTTCGACAGCGTGGAAGCGCAGTCCCTGTCGGAGGTCCGCCGGGCGCTCACACCCACCGGCACCCTCATCCCCAACAGCGGACGAGGCGGCCTGTGGGTCGGACCTCTGGGCCGGATCGTCAAGGCGCGCGCGCGGTCGCTGTTCACCCGCCAGACCCTGCGGCCGTTCACCTCAGTCGGGAAGCGCCAAGACCTGCTTGAGCTGGCAGAACTTCTCGAGACGGGGCGACTCACGCCGGTCATCGACCGCACCTACCCGCTGACCGAGGCGGCCGAGGCCCTCCGCTACGTCGGGGCCGGCCACACCCGAGGGAAGGTCGTCGTCACCGTCTGAGCGACGGGATCCAAGGCAACGGACAACTCCGTCTCACCCACACCCCGGTCCAGCCGCCACGGCTAAGAACCGGACCTCACAACCGAGCGAAGGAGCAAGACGATGAGCAAGGAAACGAACAGCATCAGCACCCTGCAAGACCCGGGTATCCCGGTGCAGGCGAAGCTCGCGGCAGCCTGGACCAGCTTCATGTTCTTCTACATCTACGTCGACTACTTCCACCTCTACAAGCCCGGCGCCATCGACCAAATCCGGGGTGGCGTCATCTTTGAGTTCGGCATCAGCGGGACATTGTTGACCATCTTCCTCGCGCTCATAGGGATCCCGGCCCTGATGGTGCTGCTCTCTATGACGCTGCCCGCCCGTGTGAACCGTGCCACGAACCTCGTCGTGGCATCGCTCTACATCCCCGTCACGGTGTTCAACGCGGCAGGGGCGTCCTGGGACTGGGCCTCCTTCTACGGCCTCTCCATCGGAATCGAGGTGCTGATCCTGGCCATCATCCTGCGCTCCGCCTGGACCTGGCCCCGAACGCACTCCAACGCTGCGGATGTCGCGACGGCCGACCGACTGCAACAGCAAGCCCACGCCTGAGCCATCGGTGCTCGACGCAGGCACGGAAAGTGTCTGCGCCGAGCCTGACGCTCACCGCGGCAACCGAGAACAACACCGCAGCTCGCCCGAGCGCAGGGCGCGATCGGCCCGGAGTGCCGGTGCTGAGCGACACCGTCGACCCCGCTGCGGCCGTCGCCACGGTCGGCGGTGCCTCCGACGTCGCAGTGGTTGTCATCCTGGTGCTCGTCGTCTTCCACCTTTGCTGTCGGATGGAAGCTGGTCCGGCAGTTGAGCGCTCGACGACTTCGAGTTTGCTTTTGGACTCGAACTCATCCTCGACGGACTTGACCGACTCCGCACGACAAGCTGATGGACCGGCAGTGGAACCGCGCAATCCGCCAGCTCGCATCCGGCCCAGCCCAGCACGCTGTCATGCGCCAAGGCTGCGCGCCAGTGGCCGCCGTTATCCGTTTCGGCCGATTGGGCCATGCGCTCGGGCGGTGGACCGGTCGGGCCGAGGGCGCGGTCCGCGGGTCGTCGATCCACGTGATTGACAAGACATAGTAGTATTGCTATATTCTGTCTCATATACCCACTACTCGGAGTGCTCCCGTGATGGCTACACCACTATCGATCTATCGCCGACTGCCGCTCCTAGCGCGCCCCTTGCGGCGGGCCGCCGTGGTCGCCGCGTTCGGTGGCTTGCTGCTGTTGGTCCTGGGATTTCTCGTCGTCGTTGAACCCGGCCGCCTCTCGACGACGGTCTGGGCCGCGATCGCCGTCGGCCTGGGCGCGCTCACGCTTGTCGGCCACATCGCCGTCTACGGCTACGGCCAAGGACGGATGGGCTACCCCACGCACCCGCTCGATGAGCGGCAACGAGCGACACGCGACCGAGCGCTTGTGCTCAGCTACCGGGTCTCGTCGATCGCGGTAGGGCTGGCGCTCGGCGCGCTTCTGGGCGCTGCACTCCAGGGTCCGCTGGTCATCCAATCGACGACCGTCGCGCCAGTGCTCATCGCGGCTGTCCTGTCCCTGGCGCTGTTGCCGTTCGCCGCCCTGGCCTGGATCGAACCCGATCTGCCCGCCGACGTCGGGGCCTGATATGGCGGCTTCGTCGAAGGCCAGCGCAGAGCGGGAGCTCGTCCACAACCGACTGCCCTTGCTGCGCGCGAACCGCGGCCTTTCGCGCACGGCGCTCGCAGAAGAGCTCGGGATCCACTACCAGACGATCGGCTACATCGAGCGCGGCGAGTACGCGCCGAGCCTCCACCTCGCCTTGCGCATCGCGCGCTTCTTTGACCTGCCGCTCGAGGCGATCTTCTCGCTCGAGCCGTTCGGCCCACTGGGCGCCGACGCATTGCTGGCCCGCGTGACGGCCGAGCCGGATCCCAGCTAAGCCCCCGCGCCGCCGGGGTCGAGAACCCCAGCCAAGTCGCCGCGGCAGCGGCCATATCTGTCCAAGGAGCGGCAGCGACCTCCAGCCATGCCTCTGGCTCCGGATGATCCTGATGAACCCGCTCTACAAACGGCTGGATCCGACGACACCGCGGCAAGAACGAGACGCGCCGCCCGGCACCATGGCGGGCGACACCGCCGGTCTCGGACGAGCTGTGGGCGCGGGTCGAGGAGGTTCGGCGCGCCAAGACCCGCGGCGGCGGACCGAAGAACTGGAACCGCGTCGACTTGCTGGGCGGCCTCCCTCGCATGCGTATGTGGTCGGCAGCTCCGCAACGACGGCACGTTTGCTGATGGCCGCCACCGCAAGCAGCACGCCAAGCCGTGTGAGGCGTGGGGTCGCAAGGCTTGCCTCGGCGATGCGACGTGGGAGGGCCCTGTGCTCGCCCAGGTCGCCGGCATCGCGCTGGATGACGTGACCATGGCATCGGTCGTACGGCCCTCGGCTCGACTACACCAGCCGGTGGCGATCGACGGGCAGGGATGAGCGGCAATCCGCGAGCTGCGTCGAACTCGCGGGCGGCATGCGTGACGGTCGTGGACAGCACGCACCTGCTTCGCGTCCGGGTCGATCAACGGCGGAGGCGGGGCCAGGCTGCGGCGATCAGGCCGACCCGCAGGAGCGCCAGGGCGGGCGGGATCGGCAGGGCGTAGCCGTACCAGAAGACTGCCTCGATCGGGATCATGGCGACGGCAAGCACGGCTCCAGCGCGGCGTCCCCGCCACATCAACCACCCGCCCCACGCGACCGCTGCGGTGACACCCGCGTATCCGACGAGTGTCGCGGCGAACGCCTCGGGACTCAACGGGCCCCACCACGGGCCGCCATACATCGGGAACAGGTCGCCGAGCCACGGCAGCTCCCGTTCCCGGAGTGCATAAGCCGCGATCGGCAACGCGGGCAGCCCGTATCCGGCCGCGTACACCCAGCACACCACCGCTGCACCACGCGCGACACCGGGGACCGCCGCTGTCGCGGTCACGGGGTCCGCAGCCCCAGGGCGATCCCGATCCACACGAACTCCGGTCATGTCCTGGCCTACGCCTCCGCTTCCAGCAGGGCCCTTAGCACCTGATCATCCCGGTCGACGTCGCGGCGCAGCACACGTCCCATAAACGGCTCGATGAGCCGACCCAGTCCGGAGAAGCGGAGTTGGACGCGACTGGTCAACGCGCTGGTGGAGGCGCTGGTCGGCTCGACGAGGTAGGACGCCTCTCCGGTCACTCCGCCCCCGGGCGGGATGTCGAAGGCGACGAAGCGACCGGGCTCGAACGCGACGAACTTGTTCCGCGACTCGATCCGCCGACCGGCGAACCGGCGAACGAAGCTGTGCTCTGACCCTACCCGGATAGGACCCGGTGTAAGGCGATGGACCTCGTCGAGCCCGGACTGCCAGCGCGGCGCGTTCGTCTGGTCGCTGACGAACGCGAACACGTCGGCGGCCGGCCGCCCGATCTCGATCCGTGTCTCCACGCTGATCATCCGTAGGCCCCTTCCCCAGTGACTAGCGGTATCACTAGTATGCACTCTAGTGAGAGGTCGGATAGTATCGCCTTCGCGAGGGATGTCAAGAGGTTCCGCATGGCCAGCCTGACCCGACGGGAGCGGTCCCGCGCCACCCACTGGAAGATCGTCGAGGCATCGCACCGCCTGTTCTCGACCCAGGGCTATGCCGCCACGACGATGGCGCAGGTCGCCGAGGCTGCCGGCGTCGCCGTCCAGACGGTCTACTTCGTGTTCCACACGAAGCCCGCCCTGCTCGCGCGGGCCATCGACTTCGCCGTGATGGGCCGGGATGACCCGCGTCCTCCTGAGGAGCAGCCGTGGTACCTGGCGATGACCGATGCCTCGGGGATCGCCGAGGCGGTTCGCCACCTGGTGACCGGTGTCGGCTCGATCATGCCAAGGGTGATCCCGCTCAATCTCGCGGCGCGGGCGAGTGACGATCCCGACCTGGCCAGGGTCATGGCCGAATCGGAGGCCTGGCGGGCCGATGGCTACCGGGTCATCCTCGAGATCCTTCGGAAGAAGGCACCGCTGCGCGATGGGCTCGACCCGGAGAGAGCAGCGCACCTGCTGCTCTTCTATGTTGGAGAGGACACCTACCACTTCCTCGTCGGGACGTACGGCTGGCCTCACGACGACTGGGTGGATTGGTGCGTCACCACGCTCCTGGATCAGGTATTCGGTCTGGCCACGCCACCCGAAGGCATCCTCTCCGGCACGCAGCCGACGAACCACTGACGGTCGCCGGCCCCCGAGATCTTGGGGGTCCGGCTGACCCAGG